>NZ_JAHBCJ010000010.1 GCF_018390575.1 Bhargavaea massiliensis
GGAGTTGCAACAAGGGGTGAGGAGTTGCAACAAGGGGCGCGGAGTTGCAACAAGGAGTGTGGAGTTGCAACAAGGGGCGCGGAGTTGAAACAAGTGAATCGCACTTACAGCATGAGTATTGTACTTACAG
This sequence comes from Bhargavaea massiliensis, assembly GCF_018390575.1. Lineage (GTDB taxonomy): Bacteria > Bacillota > Bacilli > Bacillales_A > Planococcaceae > Bhargavaea > Bhargavaea massiliensis. Next base: position 131 of record NZ_JAHBCJ010000010.1, read on the forward strand.
CATACGAATCGGGCTTACAGCAATATGATCCGCCAATCAAAAACCCCCTCTCCGTCACCGGAGAGGGGGTTCACAAACATGATCACAGGACCCACATGCCGACCAGGCCGCAGAGGACACCGAGAAGGATGACGGCTCCGGAGACGAACCAGAGGACTTTCCTCGGGAACGCGCCTGCGACGAGGATCAGCGATGGCAGGCTGATGGCCGGCAGGGTGATGAGCAGGGCGGCGGCAGGTCCGGTACCAAGCCCGGCGGACATGAAGGCTTGGATGATCGGGATTTCCGCGGCGGTCGGGATGACGAACAGCATTCCGCCGATTGCGAAAAGCAGGATCATGAGCAGTGTATTGCCGGATGCGCCGTCAAGCAGCGGGAAGAGCCACGGGCGCACAGCCGCAATAAGCAGGACCGAGATAAAGTAAGCCGGGATGATGAAAAGTGCCATCCGGCCCATGCTCTTGAGCCAGCGGGAAAGGAAGCTGCCTTCTTCCGGAGAAATCACCGTTTCCACTTTTTCCACCTTGCGGGCGAGTTCCTCAGGAGCCGGCTGCGGGGCAAACCGGTTCGCCAGGTAGCTGATGCCGAAGACGAGCGCGATGCCAAAGATGGCCCGGAGCAGCGTGAATTCCCAGGAAAGGACGAACGTCATGAAGACGAGTACCGCCGGATTCAGCACAGGGTTGCCGAGCCAGAAAGCGAGGGCCGCTCCGATTGAGACATTCTTTTTCCTCAGTCCTGCTGCGACAGGTGCCGCGCAGCACGTGCACATCATCCCCGGAAGGCTCGTCAGTCCGCCGATGGCCGTGCTGCCGAAGGAAGTCTTGCCGAGTGTGCGCATCAGCCAGTCGGCAGGGATGAGCACTTGGACGAGCGAGCCGAGCACGATTCCGAGTACAGCCGCTTTCCAGACGGCAAGAAAGTATGTGACCGTGTATGACCAGGTGCTTTCCCAGGAGAATGTTCCGGCATCAGCCGGGTCCCCGAGGATCGAATCGCCGATTGACTGTGTCGTGATGGCGGTCATGCTTTTATCGACATATGGAATCCATTTCACATACGCAAGCCCGATAACCGCGACGAGAAGGAAGATGGTTACATATAAAATCGTCCGTTTTCTGTCGGACGTGCGGGTGGTGTTCACGTTCAGGACCTCCTGTAAACTGATAACCGGAATAGTATACCACCCGAATTAGAATAATTCTATTAGAAAAATCCCCTGCCACAACGGGCAGGGGATTGAATCAGGCTTCCTGGAACTGAATATTGTGCAGGTTCGCGAAGATGCCGCCGTTCCTTACAAGTTCCTCATAGCTTCCGTCTTCCGCAATGCCGTCCTTTGTCACGACAACGACACGGTCTGCGTTTCGGATGGTGGCAAGACGGTGGGCGATGACGAGGGTCGTCCGGTTTTCGGACAGTTCCTCGAGGGACTGCTGGATGATACGCTCGGTCTCGGTGTCGAGTGCGGAAGTGGCCTCATCCAGGATGAGGATCGGCGGGTTCTTCAGGAACATGCGGGCGATGGCAAGCCGTTGTTTCTGGCCGCCGGAAAGCTTGAGGCCGCGCTCGCCGATCTGCGTTTCGTATCCGTCAGGAAGATCCGAAATGAACTCCTCGAGATGGGCCTTACGGGCAGCCTCGTAAACTTCTTCTTCAGTCGCGTCGAGCTTGCCGTAGGCGATGTTCTCGAAAATGGTCCCGGTGAAGAGAAACACATCTTGCTGAACGATACCGATTTGGGAGCGCAGCGACTTCATCGTCATATCCCGCACATCAATGCCGTCGATGGAAATCGAGCCGCCGTTGACATCATAGAATCGCGGAATCAACGAGCAGATGGTCGTCTTGCCTGCGCCGGACGGACCGACAAAGGCGACCGTCTGCCCGGAGCGGATCGACAAACTGATGTCATTCAGCACCGGCTTGGATCCGTCATAGCGGAACGACACCCGGTCAAAGCGGATATTGCCGTTCAGATGGGAGACCTCTACGGCATCCGGATGGTCGAGCACTTCCGGCTCTTCATCCAGCAGCTCCTGGAACCGCCGGAATCCGGCCATTCCCTTCGGGTACATCTCGAGAAGCGCGGCTATTTTATCAACCGGTTTAATCAAAACGTTGACGAACAGCACGAAACTCACGAGTTCACCGTAGGAGAGCCGGTCGTTAAAGGAAAACCAGGCGCCGACGACGAGGACGAGCAGCGTGACAAGGCGCGTCAGCATATACATGCTGGAATGGGTCCAGGCCATGACTTTATAGGCTGCGATCTTGGCGTGCCTGAAACTTCCGTTGTCTTTCCTGAACCGCTTCATCTCGAACGCCTCGTTCGTGAACGACTGCACGACTCGAACCCCCGACACGCTGTCTTCGACACGGGCATTTACGTCGGCTATCCGGCTGTACATGTTTTGCCAAGCCTTGTTCATCTTCGTATTGCAGAATGTGATGACCGCGACAAGGAACGGGATCATGATGATGGTGATCAGCGCCAGCTCCGGATTGATCGTATACATGATCGAGAACGCACCGACAATCGTCATGATGGCGATGAAAATATCCTCCGGCCCGTGGTGGGCAAGCTCTCCGATGTCGAACAGGTCATTGGTGATCCGGCTCATGATATGGCCGGTCTTCGTGTTATCGAAAAAGCGGAACGACTGCCGTTGCACATGGTCGAAAAGCTGCTGCCGCATATCGGTCTCGATGTTCACCCCTAGCTTATGGCCGAGGTAGGAGACGATAAACTGCAGGAACGTGCTGAGAAGGTAGATGCCGAGCAGCAGGAGGCTGACCCAGACGATCCGGCCCCAGTCCCCGGTCGGAAGCAGTTCGTCAATGAACCACTGTACGGCAACTGGAAATGCAAGCTCGAGCAATGCCACGAACACGGCGCTTGAGAAGTCAATGACGAACAGCCGCTTATGCGGTTTATAATAGGAAAAGAATTGCTTGAGCATAAAATCCTCCAATGGGTGATTTGACTTCCGCCATTATAGCCGAACCAAGTAGAATCCGGAAGAGGATTGGGTCTTTCGTCGGGTTTCTGCAAGAAAACGGAACTATTCCACGAAGTTTGCCGTATTACGGACTGTACCCAAATCCAGAGAGGCGGTAATTTTATATGAAGAAACTCTTGATGGCCATGGCGGCCGGAACTCTGACACTTGGCCTGGCGGCATGCAATGAGACGGCCAAGCCAACGGAAGGCACACCGGAAGAAAAGCAGAGCGACCTGACGGCAGAGGAAGTCTATGAAAACGCGCTAAAAGCTTCACAGGAAATGAAAAGCTCGGAAGCCACTGTGAAGATGGACCAGAAAATCACGGTTCCCTCCCAAGAAGTGGAGATGAACACAAACACCAACATGGAGATGGAAATGACTTTGGACCCACTTGCAATGCATCAGAAGGGGACAATGACCATGAGTGCCGCGGGTGGGGAAGAGATGTCAATGGAAATCGATGTCTACATGACCGAGGACGGGACGATGTACATGCGCGATCCCCAGGGAGAACAGTGGATCAAGATGACTGGAGCCGTCCCGGGGCTTGACCAGCTGACCCAGCAGCAGCCGGATCCTTCCGAGCAGCTTGAGCAGCTCCAGGAATATGCAGAAGATATGAAGTTCGAGCAAAACGAGAGCGAGTATATCCTGAAGCTGACGGCCGACGGAGAAAAATTCAATGAGCTGATTAAGCAGACGCTCCAGGAACAGCTTCCGCCCGAAGCACTTGAACAGATGGGCGAAGAAGAACAGAAGGCACTCGAAAACATGAACATCAACGAAATGCAGTACGAGATGTTCGTGGATAAGGAAACCTTCAATATGACAGCGATGAACATGATCATGTCGATGTCAATGGAAGACCAGGGTGAGACGGTCAATATCGACATCGATACGAAAACCGCTTACTCGAACATCAATGGAATCGAGAAAATCGAAATTCCCCAGGAAGTCATCGACTCCGCAGTGGAACTTCCGCAACAATAATCGAACAGTAAAACCGCAGCCTTCAGCACGGCTGCGGTTTTTTAGTTTGTCATGGAAGATGAAGAAAAGCGATCCATGGAGGTGGAAAAGGTGGTCTGAAAAAGCCGCAAACCGGAAGTGCAGATTCTAGACGATAATCATTCTAAACTAAATGATAATCATTTTCATTTACTCTTTGACTTCATGATAACCCATGCTATAATAGCAATTGCAAGGGTGCTGAGAATGATTTTCAACAGAACATTCTCAATAGCCTTTCAAATCGCAGTGCATCGGGGATAGCCATGAAGACACGTTATTTGATTGCGGGGCTCGTCATCCTGTCGTTCTTATCTTTGTTCGTCGGGGCGAGCAGCATCACACCAATGGACCTCTTGGATTGGAGTTCCGAAGAAACCCAAATATTTTTGATCAGCCGTGTGCCGCGGCTTGTCGCCATCCTGCTTGCAGGGGCGGGCATGAGTGTCGCCGGCATGATCATGCAGCAGTTGAGCCGAAACAAGTTTGTTTCACCGACAACGGCAGGGACACTGGATGCGACCCGTCTTGGGATCCTTGTATCCATGCTCCTGTTCACGAATGCGACGATGCTCGAGCAAATGGCCATTTCGTTTGCATTCGCCCTTGCCGGGACACTCTTGTTCATGCAGATCCTGGAGCGCATCAAGTTTAAAGATGCGATCTTCATCCCGCTGGTGGGGCTGATGTTCGGGAACATCTTGTCGTCCCTGACGACATTCTTCGCCTATCGGTCGAATGTGATCCAGAACATCTCCTCCTGGCTGCAGGGTGATTTCTCCATGATCATGTCGGGACGCTATGAGCTTTTGTACATCAGCGTTCCGATCCTGGTCCTGGCCTACCTGTATGCCAACCGGTTTACCGTTGCCGGGATGGGGGAGGATTTCTCCAGGAACCTTGGCCTCAACTACAGATTTGTTGTGAACTTCGGTCTGATCCTGGTTGCATTGATTACTGTAACGGTTGTCCTCACGGTCGGCATGATTCCGTTTCTCGGACTCATTATCCCCAACATCGTCTCCATCATGAAAGGAGACAACCTAGAGAAGACTTTGCCGCACACGGCGCTCATGGGCTCGATATTCCTGCTTGTCTGTGACATTCTCGGACGTGTGCTGATCTATCCATATGAAATTTCCATCAGTCTGATGGTCGGGGTCATCGGCAGCGGCATCTTCCTTTACCTGCTGTTCAGGAGGAAAGCCTATGCGTGATTCCATTAAACTCATCATCCTGTACGCGCTGGCGGCGCTTTTTGTCGGTCTGTATCTGTTCCATGACTTGAATGGCAGTTACGACTACGCCCTCCCGAGAAGGGGCGTGAAGGTTGCGGCGATGGCCGTGACCGGCATCGCGATCGCCTACGCAACGGTCGTCTTCCAGACGATCACCCAGAACCGGATTTTGACACCGAGCATCATGGGGCTGGACTCGCTCTATATGCTGATCCAGACACTCATCATCTTTTTCCTGGGCTCGACCCATATCACGGTCGTCAACAAGCAGGTGAATTTCCTGCTGTCGGTCATAGCGATGATCATTTTCGCTTTGCTGCTCTACCAGCTCCTCTTTAAAAAGGGGAACCGGCCGGTTTACTTCCTCCTTCTGGTTGGAATTATCGTCGGGACATTTTTCAGCAGCATCTCGACATTCCTCCAGGTGCTGATCGATCCGAATGAGTTCCTGACTGTCCAGGATGCGATGTTCGCCAGCTTCAACAACGTCAATTCAGACTTGGTCTGGCTCTCGATCGCGGTTGTCGCCGCTTGCATCACCATCGGTTGGCGCCAGCTCAGGATCATGGATGTAATCTCGCTTGGCCGGGATATCTCCATGAACCTGGGCGTACCGTATGACAGAATGGTGCGCAGCACCCTGATCCTATCCGCAGTGCTGATCGCCGTGTCTACGGCATTGGTCGGTCCGATCACTTTCTTCGGTCTGATCGTCGCCAATCTGAGCTACCAATTCATCAAGTCTTATAAGCATTCCATCACGATTACGGCTGCAGCCGGCCTGAGCCTGATCCTCCTCATCGGGGGACAGTGGGTCGTCGAGCGTGTCTTCACCTTCTCGACCACTCTGAGTGTCGTCATCGAGTTCGCCGGCGGCGTGTACTTTATCTATCTACTACTTAAGGAGAGTCGATCCGCATGATCCAAGTCCGTGAGCTGTCCAAGTTTTATGGGAAAAAAGCCGTCGTCGAAAAGGTTTCGGTCAACATTCAGCGCGGCCAGATCACTTCGTTCATCGGGCCGAACGGGGCGGGCAAGTCCACCCTGCTCTCCATGGTAAGCCGCCTGCTGGATGCAGACACCGGAGAAGTGCTGGTCGACAAGGATGACGTGCGCAAGATGAAGTCGAACGACTTCGCCAAGCGTGTTTCGATCCTGAAACAATCCAATTACATGAATGTCCGTCTCACGGTCCGCGAACTCGTCTCATTCGGACGATTCCCGCATTCACGGGGGCGGCTGAATGAGGAAGACATCCGTGTGATCGATCAGGCGATCGAGTACATGGAGCTCGGGGATTTGGAGGACAATTATCTGGATGAGCTGTCCGGAGGCCAGCGCCAGCGGGCGTTCATCTCGATGGTCATCGCCCAGGATACCGAATACGTCCTTCTCGATGAACCACTCAACAACCTCGACATGAAGCATTCTGTCCAGATCATGAAGATTCTCCGCCGCCTCGTGGATGAGCTCGGCAAGACTGTCGTCATCGTCCTTCATGACATCAACTTCGCATCGGTCTACTCCGACCGGATCGTGGCGCTGAAGGACGGGCGAGTCATCAAAGACGGCCCGACCGAGGACATCATCAATTCCGAGTCGCTGAAAGAAATCTATGACATGGACATTCCGATCAAGCAGATGAGCAACTGCCGGATCTGCGTATACTTTAATTCCTGACCACACATAATCGAATAGGAAAGACGAGGGATCCTATATGAAAAAGTTCACGTTTATCGCAATGCTGATGGCATTTATCCTGTTCTTGGGTGCCTGCGGCAGCGACACTGCCAAAGAAACCGAAGAAAGCAAAGGCAGCACATCCGGTGAAGCCACTGAAGAAACAACCGAAGACAGCAAGTCCGTGACAATCGAGCACGAGCTCGGCCAAGCAACGATCGAAGGCACGCCTGAGAAAGTCGTCGTCTTTGACTTCGGTATCCTTGATACGCTTGATGAACTCGGCGTAGAAGTCACAGGTCTCCCGCAGGCAAATGTACCGGGTTACCTGGAGCAGTACGAATCGGATGAGTACACGAACGTGGGCAGCCTGAAAGAACCGGATTTCGAAGCCATCCATGAGCTTCAGCCGGATGTCATCTTTATCTCCGGCCGTCAGGCGCAGCTGTATGACCAGTTTGAGGAAATTGCACCAACTGTCTATATCCCGATTGATACAACAGACTACGTGGAATCCTTCAAGGAAAACATGAACACCGTCGCTGAGATCTTCGGCAAAGAAGATGAGATGAACACGGAACTTGAAGACATCGACAGCCGTATAGCTGCCATTCAGGAAAAGACTGCTGCATCTGAAGAAAAAGCTCTGATCGTTCTCGGTACACAAAGCAAGGTTAGTGCATACGGCCCGGCATCCCGCTTCGGCCTGATCCATGATGTCTTCGGTGTGGAACCGGCTGATGAAGGAATCGAAGCTTCGACGCACGGCCAGAACATCACATTCGAATATATCCTCGACACAAACCCTGACATCCTCTACGTCATCGACCGTGACGCTGCAATCGGCGAGGATTCAAGCGTTAAAGAATCGTTCGAGAATGATCTTGTCAAGAAGACGAATGCTTACAAAAATGACAACATCCATTACCTGAACGGTGAATACTGGTACCTCTCCGGGGGCGGCCTTCAATCGATGAAAGAGATGATCTCCGAAATCGAAGCCAGCTTCTGATCGGTTCCTCCCAAACACCCTGCCAAGCGCAGGGTGTTTTTGTTTGCCGATTAATCTGTGCAGGTCCGTCTCCCGGCTGTATCTTTTGTTCCTTCGGGTATGTACGTGGCCTTCAGTGATAAAATGAGAAAAGAGTTTGTACACGCTGGAGGCGTTGAGATGAAAAGCAACAAAATAAAAGCCGGAGCCGCACTTGGTGCCGCGGTTCTGTTTATCCTGCTGGCCTTGTTTTATGATTCTGCGCCGATGCAGGCATTGGATAGGTCCTTATCCAATGGACTGGGAGGCGCTGCATTCTTGAAGGGATTCAGTTTTTTAGGCAATCCTTCTACCATCGCCGTTGTATCCCTGGTTGCCGTCTTCCTGCTTCTGCTCAACCGTTCGCCACGCGATGCGCTGTTTATCGTTTTAGCCGTGGGCGTGGGGTACGCGGTGAATGAGGGGCTGAAGGAGTGGTTTGCAAGACCCCGTCCGGATATGCCCGGACAATTGGAAAGCTACAGTTTTCCTTCAGGCCATGCGCAGATGGGATTCCTCTATGTGAGCTCAATTGGAATGGTTGTGATGCGGCGGCTCCGATCCGGCTTTTTGCGCAGAGTGATTCCGGTCACTGCCGGTGTTCTGATAGCCGGCATGGGCGTATCCCGCATTGCGCTCGGGCGGCATTTTGCAACGGACGTGCTGGCGGGATGGGCAGCCGGCACAGCCTACCTGCTCCTGCTGGTGATCCTATTTACATTCTGGAATAGGGATCGCCTCCAAGCTTGACTGGCGCAATCCCCGATTGTTAGGGACGCCTTTCATGTGGTATAGATAAGGAACAGCAGGAAAGAAGTGATGGATGATGTACAGAATCAGCGAAGAGCTTGCAGAACTCGGACGCCGGCGAATGGGCGAAGCACCGGTGGAAGGCTTTGTCTATGGACAGGGTCCCGAAGAACCGGAACTGATGCTCGTCGGGGAGGCGCCGGGGGAATTTGAGCTGGTGGACGGTATTCCATTTATCGGCCGGGCAGGCAAGGAGCTCATGAAGTCCCTCGCTTCAATCGGGTTGCGGCGCGAAGATGTTTATATCACGAGTGCCGTGCGCAGCCGCCCGTATCGCTGGGGTACGAAAAAGGAGCGAGACGGCACGCTCACTGAGCGAAAGTATAACCGGGCGCCCACGGCAAAGGAGATCCTCGCCCACGCACCGCTCCTGGATGCGGAAATGCGGGACGTACGGCCGAAGCTCGTCGTCACGCTCGGCAACATCGGCCTGCAGCGGCTGCTCGGCAAAAGCTACAAAGTCTCGGACGTGCACGGACAGCTGATCGAGGCCCCTGTCCAGTATTTGGCGAACCCGGAGGATCGGACATACAGCCTGACTGAGGACGTCAGGACAATTGTTCCGACATTCCATCCGGCCTCCGTGTTTTATAACCCATCGCTGCGAGAAAAGGTGGAGGAAGACTGGCAGGCGATCGGTAGGGCACTTCAGAGGCACTCTGGCCATTAAACTTGAACGCATCCTGTAAAGGAGGTGGAAGCAGATGTCGAGACGGGGGAACAGCAGAAGCGAAATGCATGCGCCCGGCGGTCCTCTGAGCGAGCAGGACGCTATCCGCATCATGAGCGGATTGGCCAGTGCCTTCTATGTCTTGGATAGGAATTCGGACTTTATTTATATGAACGAAAAGGCAGCACGCCTGCTGGGCCGTGAAGGGAAAGACTTGGCCGGAAGAAATGCCTGGGCAGAGTTCCCTTATGCGGTGCCTGCCGGCCTGAAAGAGATGTACGACCGGATCCGTGAAACGGGTGTCGCTGAAACGAAAGAAATCTATTACCGGCCCGCGGGCCTCTGGCTGCAAGTGGACGCCCAGGAAATCGGTGACGGCCGGATTGCGGTCTTGTTCCATGACATCAGCCGCTATAAGCAAGCGGAAACAAGGCTGGAAATGCTCGCTTACAGGGACAATCTGACCGGACTCCCGAATCGCAGTTCTGCGATTGAGCTGATTAAAAAAAGCATCGGTGAGAGGAAGCCGTTTTCCATCGTCCTCTTTGACATCGACAGTTTCCGCCAGCTCAACGACCTTCACGGACATCAAGCGGGAGACCGTTATATCCTGGAAATTGCGGAGCGGCTTAAGAGCCTTCTGGAAGACGGTGAGGTCGTCACAAGGATTGGCGCGGACGAGTTCATCTTTCACACCCACCGGACGGATCCGGAAGACTTAAAGCAATGGATCCGGGAAATGTTCAGGCAAACTGCAACTTCCGTGAGACTGAACGACCATGTAAGCTTTTCCGCTTCTGCAAGTGTGGGGATCAGCCGCTATCCGGAAGACGGGACGACGACAGCCGAGCTTCTCAGCAGAGCGGATCATGCTATGCATGAATCGAAGACTAAGAGGGGCAATTGCTTCCAGATGTTCCATGATGAAATGAAGAAAAGACTCGAGCGCAGACGGGTGATTGAGGATGACCTGTTCTCAGGGAACTTCAAGGAAAAAGGGTTCACCTGTGTTGTCCAGCCCCAGCTGGACGGAAAAAGCGGACAGCTGCTCGGAATCGAAACACTGTCGAGGTGGAACCATCCGGAGCTCGGTCCCCTTCCCCCAAGCGAGTTCATTCCGATTGCGGAAGAAAGCGGGAAGATCAGGGAACTGACGATTCACCTGCTCAATCTCGTTTTGGGGGAAGGGAAACATTGGGCCGAGGCTTACGGCAGTGTCCCGAGGATTGCCGTGAACGTAACATCACACCTATTGGATGACAAGCGATTCTTCGGGACCATCATGAGAATGCTCAGAAAGTGGGATCTTCCTCCGGACCGGTTTGAAATCGAAATTACTGAATGGAAAGAAATCCTCTGCTCAGATCTGGTCCTCTCTAATCTGAGAAAGTGCCGAAGCAAAGGAATATCTGTCGCGATTGACGACTTCGGCACCGGATTTTCAGGTCTGTCCTATCTGACCAATTTTCCGGTCGACAAAATCAAGATCGACCGGTTTTTCGTATCCGGCATCGGCATGGTCAGTAAATCGGAAGCGATCCTGAAGTCGATCGTGTCGCTTGCGGAAGGCCTCGATTGTGAACTGATCGCTGAAGGTGTCGAGACCGAGGCGCAGCGCCAGTTTCTTTTGGATATAGGGTGCTGCGGCATGCAAGGTTATTATTATGATGCACCGCTGCCGCCGTGGAGATTTGAAGAAAAGTATTTGTCTGCATGGCAGTCAGACTGACCTTTTGGATCCGCGCATTTGCGCGGTTTTTTGTATGCAGACTGAATGAAGGGAGTACTCGCTCTGCGAAACTTTGGAATCGTCCCCGCAGACAGTCGGGATAGCAAAACGGGTTCGGCACATTTGAGTAGAAATTTTGAAAACTTCCCTTCGAATAAGTTGCACAAGGGAAACTTTTTAGCATATAATAGCATCATCTTAGAGCAGAAAGTGGATGGTTGAATGGAAGGAAATATATGGCTCGCGTTCGGCCTGACCCTGTTTGCGGGATTGGCGACGGGGATCGGGAGCCTGCTTGCGTTCTTTACTTCCCGGACGAATACAAAATTCCTGTCAGCCTCACTCGGTTTCTCGGCAGGCGTCATGATTTACGTTTCGCTTGTCGAAATCTTCGTCAAAGCGAAAGACGAGCTGACCTATGAGCTTGGGGATACCCCTGGGTACTGGGCAACGCTCGCCGGTTTTTTCGGCGGGATGCTGGTCATTGCGCTCATCGACCACTTTATCCCATCAACGGGCAACCCGCATGAAGTGAAGAGTGTTGAGGATATCGGATCTGGCCCGACGAATGATGAATATGCAAGGCTAAAAAAGATGGGGATATTCACTGCGCTGGCCATCGCGATCCACAACTTCCCTGAGGGGATTGCGACGTTTACGTCAGCGCTCCAGGACCCGACACTCGGTGTAGCCATTGCCATTGCAGTTGCCATCCACAACATTCCGGAAGGTATCGCGGTATCCGTGCCAATGTATTTTGCAACAGGAGACCGGAAGCAGGCATTTAGGCTGAGCTTTTTGTCCGGCCTGGCGGAACCTGCGGGAGCGGTGATCGCCTTCCTGATTCTCATGCCGTTCCTGAACGGCATCATGTTTGGCGTCATCTTCGCTGCGGTGGCGGGAATCATGGTATTCATCTCCGTGGATGAACTGCTTCCTGCGGCGCAGAAATTCGACGAAGCGCATTTGTCGATTTACGGCATGATTGCCGGCATGGCGGTGATGGCCATTAGCCTGGTACTTGTTTCTTAATGGATATTGTCAAACTGTCTTGCACATTGTATAGTTATGAAGTCATCAAAACTATACAGATGTAAAGACAGGTGAAGATAAATGGCTACCTATACTGACCGGCAGGCGAAAAAGCCTGCCATTTCAAGAAACAGATTGCTCGGCACTGCCGGCCTTGCCTGGATGTTTGATGCGATGGATGTCGGCATCCTGTCATTCGTCATCGCAGCGCTGGCGGCCGACTGGGCGCTAACGCCTGGAGAAATGGGTTGGATCGGGAGCGTCAACTCGATCGGCATGGCGGTCGGCGCATTCGCATTCGGCATTCTGGCTGACCGAATCGGCCGGAAGAAGGTCTTTATCCTGACGCTTGTGCTGTTTTCGCTTGCAAGCGGGTTGTCTGCAGCAACGACGGGCCTCGCTGCCTTCCTTGTTTTGCGCTTTATTGTCGGGGCGGGACTCGGCGGAGAACTCCCCGTCGCCTCCACGCTGGTTGCCGAAAGTGTCGGGGCGAAGGAGCGGGGCCGTGTTGTCGTCCTTCTTGAAAGCTTCTGGGCGGGCGGCTGGCTGATCGCTGCCCTGATTTCCTACTTTATCATTCCGGAATACGGCTGGCGCATTGCTCTGATCCTTACGGCATTGCCGGCGCTTTACGCCATCTATCTCCGGATCCATCTTCCGGACTCGCCGGAATTCACGGCCAAGAAGGAAAAGCGGGGGACGATCGCAGAAAACATGAAGGCGCTGTTCTCGGCAAAATACCGCCGGGCGACCGTCATGCTCTGGATCGTCTGGTTTACAGTTGTCTTCTCGTACTACGGCATGTTCCTCTGGCTGCCGAGCGTCATGGTCATGAAGGGCTTCGATCTGATCCATAGCTTCGGTTATGTGCTTCTCATGACACTCGCCCAGCTGCCGGGCTACTTTACCGCAGCCTGGCTGATTGAAAAGGTCGGCCGCAAGTTTGTCCTGAGCGTCTTCATGATCGGGACGGCCGTCAGCGCGCTTATATTTGGAGGCGCTGAGACAACCTGGCTGCTGCTCACGGCCGGTGCCTTCCTCAGCTTCTTCAACCTTGGGGCCTGGGGCGCGCTATACGCCTACTCGCCTGAACAGTACCCGACCGTCATCCGCGGAACCGGTACAGGGACTGCGGCCGCTGTCGGACGGATCGGCGGCATATTCGGCCCGCTGCTCGTCGGATCGCTTGCAGGCGCCGGCGTCGGACTGGGCCTGATCTTCGCCATCTTCACCGGTGCCGTGCTGATCGGAGTCGCGGCCGTGCTGATTCTCGGCACGGAGACGAAGCAGATCGAACTTGAATGAAAAAACCCCCTTTCCGTAAAAGTCGGAAAGGGGGTTTTCCAAGTTATGGAATCCGGATCCAAAAAGACGGAAAATCAGACTCAGGGCATCAGAAGCAGACTTAGATCAAGGAGCATCGCCAATGCGGCCCGGCATCTTCACGCCGGAGCGGTTCCAGTCGAATGTCCATCCGCTTGTTCCCCCGTCCAAAAAGAGCCGATTCAGGCGGCTCTTTTCTTCATTCCGGCGACGCCGGATTTCTTTTTGTAATCTGCATACAGCCACCCGTTAAGCACAGCAAGAAGGATGAGGAAGGCTAGCGGGACGGCCCACAGGTTTTCCGGAGCGGCCGCCCATCCGACAAGAGTGGACACGATGGCCATGACGGGCGCCATAAGGTAATAGGATTTCGTATCGTACAGCCAGCCGTAGGGGAGAAAGTGTGCCCCTGCGATCACTGCAAAGATGAACACCATTGCCTCTGGCCGGCTTCCGAATGCCCAGAAGACGAGCGGAAAATAGGCAAACTGGGCAAGGTTGCACACAAGGCCCAGGCTTCCGAGCGGATTATCCTCAGACTTCCAGTCAGCTTTCAGCAGGCCGGCGAGCCCGACGGCCACCGGGAACAGCAGGCCGGTCAGTGCAAGCAGGGCGATGTTCTGGAGCCGCAGTTCGATCGGCAATAAAAAAGCGATGGTGATCAGCGTCCAGACAACCATTCCGGAAAGCAGAAACGGCAGGCCGTTTTTGTTGCGCAGCGCGAGGTCTTGCTTCAGTGAATGCAGGTCCATCTTGAATCCCCCCAGTTTAAATTCCCCCGTAAACCTTTACTTGGCCGAAAGATGCGGCCAGATGACGTCCGCCCAGATCCGGTATCCGAGGTCGTTCGGATGAATGCCGTCCTTGAGCGTTTCCGTCAGCTTGATGCCCCGCTGTTCCATGAGCGCAAGCATGTCGTCGTGGATGTTGATGTATGCCCAGCCTTTGTCCTCGATAAAGGCCTGCGTGCCGTACACATAGTCGGTAAATCGCAGTCCAAGAGTATTCACCGGCGGCCCGAACTTGTTCTCGGTGGTCGGGTTCGGCGAGATGAACAGGATCCGGGCTTCCGGCAGCGTTTGTGAGTATAGTGCGTGCAGCTGTTCCAGTGATGCATAAGTGTCTTCAAGTGTGACATTCTTATTATGATTATTGATTACGGACGTTTCGATAATGAGGACATCCGGGCGTCCTGCGATGACCGGTCCGGTCACCTCGTCTTCAAGCAGACGGACGGATGTGTAGCCGGAGTGCCCGTGGTTTTCAATTTTCAGGGTGTTGAGCGACGGGTAGACGGTTCGCAGGTGAGCCTGCGTGAGTGCACGCCATGTTTTTGATTGGTTCGACGCGCCGGAGCCTTTCGTGACGCTGCTGCCGGTGACGGCCATGCGCGCTTCGCCTGTTGTAAACGCCCGGTAGACGAGGTAGTCCGCGACAGGCTGGCCCGGATTTTTCAAAGGGTCGACCGATTCGACGGTTACGACGTCGGCGGATGCCTTGCCGCCTCTGCCTTCAGGCCGGAACAGCAGAAGGAGTGCACCGGCTGCGGCGAGGAGCAGAAGGAACTTAATCTGTTTCATTTGTGCTCACCTGCCGGGACCGGATACTTGAGGGCGTTTTTTCGGATTTTGGCATGAGCCGCTTCGTCCAGGTCGAAACCGGCCACTTCAGCAAGCTGAAGAAGATAAATATAAACATCCGCAGCTTCTTCCATGATGCCTTCCCGGTTTTGGGCGACAGCTTGCTCGCCAGAGAGCCACTGGAAATGTTCAAGAAGTTCGGAGGCTTCGATTGAGACGGATGTGGCCAGGTTCCGGGCATCCCGGTTTCCTTCCGTCCAACCGCGGGCTTTATTGAAAGCGAGGATCTCCTCGGTGAGAGTTTTCATAGTGGTGTTTCCCCCTGTTAAATCTGTTTGATTTGAGTATAACCGATATCGGGTAGACAATGAATGGAAGAATGTTTCGGTTTAAAGAAAGGAGGGGGACGGATGTACAAGCCGATCAATCCTGATTTTTTCAACCAGCCTGTCCTGGACCTGGCGCCCGCTCTGCTCGGGCAGTACATCGTCCATGAGACACCCGAGGGACTTGCCGCCGCACGGATCGTTGAGACGGAGGCCTACCACGGCCCGGAAGACCGCGCGGCGCACAGTTTCAACAACCGCCGGACCAAGCGGACGGAAGTGATGTTCGCTGATCCCGGCCGGATCTATACGTATCAAATGCACACCCACACGCTCATGAACGTCGTCGCCGGAGAAGAAGGAACCCCGCATGCGGTCCTGATCCGGGGAGCGGAACCGGTGGAGGGCCTGGAACTCATGCAGGAACGGCGAGGCTGGCATTTCAAGATTCCCGACCTCACAAATGGTCCCGGAAAACTGTCGAAGGCGCTTGGCGTCACGATGGAATCGTACGGCGGCCTCTGGTATGAGGAGCCGCTTTTTATCGCGCCCGGACCGGGACTTGGAGGAGAGTTGAAGGTAGGCCCCCGGGTCGGCATACAGAACACAGGTGAGGCCGTCGACTACCCGTGGCGATTTTTCGAAGAGGGCAATCCGTTCGTCTCGAAGTATCGCTGATGTTTAAAAGTGGATGAGGCGGGAAAAGTAGAAAGGGACATTCATAAAGGAGTGATCAGATTGGCTAAAATCGCAACAGTCATCACGGACATGTTTGAGGACAGCGAATACACGGAGCCGGCAAAAGCGTTCAAAGATGCCGGCCATGAAGTGATCACCATCGAAAAGGAAGCCGGCAAGACAGTGGAAGGCAAGCAGGGACAGGAAAAGGTCACTGTCGACAAGGGAATCGGCGAAGTCAGCGCTGCCGACTACGACGCGCTCTTTATCCCGGGCGGCTTCTCGCCGGACCAGCTTCGCGCGGACGAGCGTTTTGTCAGCTTCGCGAAAGAGTTCATGGACGCTAAAAAACCGGTACTCGCCATCTGCCACGGGCCTCAGCTGCTGATTACGGCAAAGGCGCTTGAAGGGCGTAAGGCGACCGGCTACAAATCGATTGCCCAGGACATGAAGTACGCCGGGGCAAACTTTGAAGACTCCGAAGTCGTCGTTTGCCAGGACCAGCTCGTCACGAGCCGCCAGCCTGACGACATTCCGGCATTCAACCGTGAATCACTGCGGGTGCTGGAAGGGAAATAAAATCTGATTGTAAAGCGCGCCCTCTGCGGCGCGCTTTTTTGATGGGAGAAAAGCGGGAGCGCGTATAGAACCTGTTGAAGCGCGCATAGAAAAGGGATGAGCGCGCATAGGACCCGGTGGAACGCGCATAGGACTGCTGCAAGCGCACATAGAAACCTAAGTGCGCTCTCTTCGGTAATAAATAAGTGTTGACTTATATGTTCTGATACAAATACAATGAACCGGTATTCTGTTATTGGAGGGATTCCGGTGGAGTTATCGGAACTTGAAACATTCATGAAAGCGGCGGGCGACGGCACGCGGCTGAAAATACTGCAGCAGCTTATCTCCGGCCCGGTCTGCGTCTGCGACCTGACGCCACTTGTCGGGCTGACGCAGCCGGCGGTGAGCCAGCATCTGAAGCGGCTAAAAGAAGCGGGCCTCGTGACGGGAGAAAAGCGCGGGCGCTGGACGTTCTGGTCGCTTGACCGGACGCATCCGCTGCACGATATTCTGACCGGCCTGCTTTCTCGGGTGACGGCACCGGAGCGGACGGTCGCCGACCTGGAAGCAACCGGCGAGAAAGGATGCTGTGACTCATGATGGCCTGGCTCGCGGCACTGATTTTTCTCGTTACGCTCGTATTCGTGATCTGGCAGCCGAGGGGGCTGTCGATTGGCTGGTCGGCGATAGCAGGAGCGGCGGTCGCACTGCTTGCCGGTGTTGTCAGCCTGCAGGACGTGTGGGATGTGACCGGCATCGTCTGGAACGCGACGCTCACATTTGTCGCCCTCATCCTGATCTCATTGATTCTCGATGAAATCGGCTTCTTTGAATGGGCGGCGCTCCATATGGCGCGATTTGCCAAGGGAAGCGGACTAAGGATGTTTTTCCTCGTCACGCTCCTTGGCGCAATTGTCGCAGCGCTGTTCGCCAATGACGGAGCGGCGCTCATTATCACGCCGATCGTCCTTGCCATGATGCGCGCGCTTGATTTCAAGGATAAGCTGATTTTGCCGTTTATCATGGCATCCGGATTTATTGCGGATACCACTTCGCTTCCGCTTGTCATCTCGAACCTGGTGAACATCGTATCAGCCGACTTTTTCGGCATCGGTTTTTCCGAGTATGCCTCGCGCATGTTCGTGCCGAACCTGTTCAGCCTGGCAGCAAGCATGCTTGTGCTTTATCTGTACTTCGGCAAAAGCATCCCGAAACGGTTTGACGCATCCAAACTGGCGGAACCCCGTTCGGCCATCCGGGACATGAAGCTGTTCCGCCTCTCCTGGGTGGTCATCGCGGTGCTCCTCGCCGGCTATTTCCTGAGTGAAGCGCTCGGTGTCCCGGTCTCGATCATTGCTGGAATCGTCGCCATCCTGTTCCTTGCCATTTCCGCGCCAAGCAAGGCGGTGGATGAAAAGGCGGTTGTTAAAGGCGCGCCATGGGCAATCGTGTTCTTCTCGATTGGGATGTATGTGGTCGTTTACGGTCTCCGGAATGCCGGGCTGACGGATGTGCTCGCTTCTCTCATCGAGTGGACGGCGAGCCACGGCCTGTATGCGGCAACTGTCGGCATGGGATTCATCGCGGCGATTTTGTCGTCGGTGATGAACAATATGCCGACCGTCATGATCGACGCGCTCGCCATCCAGGATGCGGATGTGCCGGTCCGCGTAAGGGAAGCGCTGATCTATGCAAACGTCATCGGCTCCGACCTGGGTCCAAAGATGACGCCAATCGGCTCGCTTGCGACGCTACTCTGGCTGCACGTGTTGTCTTTGAAAGGGGTCAAAATCTCTTGGGGATACTATTTCAAGGTCGGAATCGTTCTGACGGTTCCCGTCCTGCTTATTACACTGACCGGCTTGTATCTGTGGTTGGAAGTTCTTAACTGAGGTGATGGAAGTGGAAAAAAAGCTCATTTATTTTCTTTGCACGGGCAATTCGTGCCGCAGCCAGATGGCAGAAGGATTCGGCAAGGCGATTCTTGGTGACCGCTTTGACGTCCGTTCCGCCGGCATTGAGGCGCATGGCCTGAACCCTGAAGCAGTCCGGGCGATGAAGGATGCCGGCATCGACATCTCGGCTCAGCAGTCCGAGACGATCAGCGCCGATCTCCTGAAGCGCGCCGACTATGTCATCACCCTATGCGGGGATGCCCATGACAATTGTCCGGCTGTCCCATCCGATGCCGTCCTCGATCACTGGGGATTTGACGACCCGGCACGCGCGGAAGGAACTGAAGAAGAAAGACACGCCGTCTTCCGCCGTGTCCGGGATGAAATCCGGGAGCGGATCGAGCGCTTTTCGGAATCTGGGGAATAACCATGGAACGCGCCTTAATCAGGGCGCGTTTTGTTATGGTGAATAGAGTAATGAACATGGGTACCCGGTAATTGCACAAGGGGCTTCCGCAGCTGGTTTTCACTAATAGAACGCCGGGTAGTAAAAGAGGGTGACACCAAAATTGTCGATCAATCTTCAAAGTTATGACAGTAAAATCCAATTCGAGATTGTTATCCTGTGAAAAGCATTCAGAATCATGGTTAAATGGTAGCAACCGCATTGAAGGGAAGATCCCCATGCTCCACTACAAGACTTACATCAAGGGTGACGATTATCCGTGGGTGACATTTATCCACGGGGCGGGCGGCAGTTCGTCCGTCTGGTTCAAGCAGATCAAGGAATTCCGTAAAGCACACAACGTCCTGCTACTTGACCTCAGGGGCCATGGCCGCTCCGAACGGGGACAATGGGAGAAGGGCGACTCGTTCCGTGAAGTGGCGGATGATGTCATCGAAGTTCTGGATACGCTCGGCATTAAGGAGTCGCATATGATCGGAATGTCGCTGGGAACCATCGTCGCCCAGACGCTCGCGGAATGGCATCCGGACCGGGTCAAGTCGCTGATTCTTGGCGGAGCGGTCATCGGGCTGGACATCCGCACGAAGCTCCTGCTTTGGGCGGGCAATACATTCAAACGGTTCGTTCCGTACATGCTGCTTTACAAACTTTTCGCCTACATCATCATGCCGAGGAAGGAACACGAGGAATCCCGGCTCGCGTTCGTCAACCAGGCGAAGAAGATGTGCCAGAAGGAGTTTGTGAAGTGGTTCTCGCTCACCAAGCTGATTAATCCTTATCTGGCGCGACTGCAGTCAACCACGACCGGCGTGCCGACACTGTTCCTGATGGGGGAAGAAGACTATCTGTTTATCCCGCCCGTCAAGGAAGTGGTGCAGCGCAGTGATCAATTCCGCCTGATTACGATCAGGAACTCAGGGCATGTCTGCAATATCGACCAGCCGGACGAGTTCAACCGCCATTCGATCGGGTATATCCGGGAAATGGAGACGGCGTACGCTTAAACCTGCAAAATGATGAGGCTGGAGGCCGAGTGTTAAGTAAACCTCGCCAAGTGTTAAGCAAACAACCTGAGCACACTAAAAACCCCGACCGGACTTTCCGGTCGGGGTTTCGCACGCTCTAAAGTTATGCTGTGATGGCTTCAAGTTCAGCGGCAGGGCCAAAGAATTCATAGTGGATCTTTTCGACCGGCACGCCGATCGCCCTGAGTTCGTGAATCATCGCATTCATGAACGGTGCCGGGCCGCACAGATAGATGTCGCTGCCTTCGATGACGCGGCCGCGGAGGAAGTCGCGGTCCAGGAAACCTTCCGTGTCGGAGTAGCGGACCGAGTAAGTCGCATTGTCGTTACCGGCCGCCATTTCGCGGAGGTCGCCGTCAAATGCCTGGAGCTGCGGATTGCGGGCAGAGTGAATAAATGCCGCTTCGCGTTCCGGCTGGTTGCTGGTGATGTAATCGAACATCGCAAGCATCGGTGTGAGGCCGACGCCGCCGCTGATGAGTGTGACCGGAGTCGTTGACTCTGTATCGAGGAAGAAGTCTCCCGCAGGGACGCTGGCTTCAATCGTGTTGCCGACATTCACGCTGCGGTGGAGGAACGTCGAGACCTTGCCTTCAGGGTTGCATTCGTCTTCACGCTTGACGGAAATGCGGAACATGTCTTCCTGAGGCGCGCGGGACAGGCTGTACTGGCGGATCATCAGATACTTTTCGCCGGGGATGGTGACGCGGACGGTCAGGTACTGGCCCGGTTTGTAGGTCGGGACACCCTTGCCGTCCGCCGGCTTCAGATAGAAGGAGGTGATGACGTCGCTTTCTTCCACTTTCTTCGCGACGACAAAGTCCTTGAAGCCGTCCCAACCGTTTTCGGCATTGGCCGCATCTTCGTACATGGTTTTTTCGACACCGATGAAGGCATCCGCGATGACACCGTAAGCTTCGCCCCAGGCGTTGAGTATCTCAGGTGTGGATGCGTCGCCGAGCACTTCTTTGATCGCGCCGAGAAGATGATGGCCGACGATCGGATAGTGTTCCGGGCGGACATCGAGGCCGCGGTGCTTGTGCGCAATCTGCACAACTGCCGGTACGATCGCTTCGAGATTGTCGATATACTTTGCTGCGGCAAGCACCGTGTTGGCGAGCGCCGTCTGCTGGCGGCCGCGGGATTGGTTGGCGTGGTTGAAGATATTCAGGAGTTCGGGATGAGCTTCAAACATGTTCTTATAGAAAACTGTAGTAATTGTTTTGCCGTGTTGCTCAAGTACAGGGACGGTGGACTTCACGATGTCGATTGTCTGTTGGGACAGCATGTTTACAACTCCCTTTCGGTTGTTTGGAATGGTTGTTCTTGATCTGTCTCAATCATATTCCTGTGCAATTTCTAAAGCAATATATAAAATACATCTTTAAGGGCATGTCAGAATTCCGTCACATTCCATTCAATACCTTGTCAAAATTTAAAGAAAACGATTTGCTTTCATTCCAGCTGAACAAGCCTTTATAATATGGGAGGAAAGGCGAGTGACTATGCATGAGAATGACGATGTACACTGACTATGCGCTCCGCGTCCTCATGTATCTCGGCGCGAAAAAAGACGGCGAATTGTCTACCATCCAAGGCATTTCGGATGCTTACGGAATTTCCAAGAACCATTTGATGAAAATCACACACAAGCTCGGCCAATTGGGGTATGTGGAAACTGTCCGCGGCCGCGGTGGCGGTGTACGGCTGGCTGTGCCGCCCGAGGAGATCAATATCGGGACGGTCGTTCGCCAGACCGAAGACGACTTCAACATTGTTGAGTGCTTCAGCTCCACGGCGAACCAGTGCGTGCTCAGCCCGGTCTGCGGTCTGCGCGGAGCACTGAACCAGGCACTGATGGCCTATCTGGCGGTGCTGGACCAATATACGCTCGCCGATTTTCTGATCAACAAACAAGACCTCGCGGCGTTATTGTCAGCGCGGGAGATATGATAGAATTAGGAAGGAAAATTCGAACCAGACGGTCAGGAGTGAAATACAAATGTCTAAAGTATTGGTTTTCGGGCATAAAAACCCGGACACAGACTCAATCACAGCAGCAATTGCCTATGCGCATCTGAAAAACGAACTCGGCATGGAAGCGGAAGCGGTCCGCCTCGGTGAAGTCAATGATGAGACAGCTTATGCGCTGGAGAAGTTCGGCTTCGAAGCACCGCGTCTCGTGAAAAATGTTGCTGAAGAAGCGGACGGCGTCATCCTCGTCGACCACAACGAATTCCAGCAGAGCGCGGATGACATCACGGATGTGAAAATCCTTGAGGTGATCGACCACCACCGGATTGCGAACTTCCAGACGGCTGATCCGCTCTACTACCGCGCGGAACCAGTCGGCTGCACAGCGACCATCCTAAACAAGCTTTACAAAGAAAACGGTATCGAGATTCCTGCGAACATTGCGGGTCTCATGCTATCGGCGATCATCTCCGACTCGCTGCTCTTCAAGTCGCCGACATTCACTGGCGAAGACCGCAAAGCAGCGGTTGAGCTGGCGGAAATCGCTGGTGTCGATGCCGAGGAATACGGGCTCGCCATGCTGAAGGCGGGTGCCGACCTCAGCAAGAAGACGCTCGAGGAACTCGTCAACATGGATGCAAAGGAATTTGAGATGGGCGGCAAGAAAGTCGTCATCGCCCAGGTCAATACCGTAGACATCAACGACGTCCTCTCCCGCAAGAAAGAGCTGGAAGACTTGCTCTATCGTGTCATTGCAGAGCGAGAGCTGGGCCTTTACATGCTTGCGATCACGGACATCCTGAACAATGATTCGACCGTCCTTGTCCTTGGCGGAGAAGCCCAGGCGGCATGCGGCGCATTCAATGTTCCGATGGAAGACAACCTGGCTGTGCTGAAGGGCATCGTTTCCCGCAAAAAGCAGATTGTCCCGGTCCTGACAGAAGCCTTGTCGAAATAAGGATTTCCGAAAAGCCCCGGCAGTGCCGGGGCTTTTGCTTTTTCAGGTATCCTCCAAACCAGTTGCATCCCGATACCACTTTTCTTCATACTTTAATAAGGGCCAATGCCTCAGAAAAGGAGTTTGAAAGATGCCAGGTTCAAAGCGTAAGTTTCTGTCCGAGTCCATACCGCTCCAGCTGTTCCTGATTACGGCAGGTGCAATCATTGCGGCCATCGGGCTTGAACTCTTTCTCGTTCCGAACAATATCCTGGACGGCGGGGTGATCGGGCTGTCGATCATTTTGTCGGAGCTGACGCCTCTCAGCTTAAGTATTTTCATCATCATCCTGAACATTCCGTTCATCATTCTCGGATACAGGCGGATGGGCATGCGGTTCACCGTCAATGCGCTATACGGCATCATCGTGCTGTCTGTGGCAACCGGTTATCTGCACAGGTTCGACGTCGTAACGGATGACCTGTTTCTCGCGACGGTGATCGGTGCGGTGATCCTCGGTTTCGGGGTCGGGCTCGTCATGCGCATGGGCGGGGCGCTGGACGGCACCGAAATCCTCGCCATCCTGATCAGCAAGCGGCGCCCGATTTCCGTCGGGCAGACGGTCATGATCATGAACGTCTTCATCTTTATCCTTGCGGGTCTGCTCGTCTTCACATGGGAAACGACGTTTTACTCGATGATCACTTATTTTATCGCCTCAAAGGTGATCGATATGGTCGTCGAGGGTACGGAAGAGTCCCTGTCGGTCATGGTCATTTCCGATCATGCGGAGGAATTGGCAAAGAGCCTGATCGAAAATGTCGGACGCGGCGTGACGTTCCTGAATGGGGAGGGCGCGTTTACCAATGATTCGAAGAAGATCCTCTATGTTGTGGTAGACCGGCTCGAGTTGGCGGATGTCCGGACGGCAATCCGTGAGACAGATCCCGAAGCTTTTGTCATCGTCCAGAGAGTCAGCGAAATCTCCGGCAGCAACTTCAAGACTCCGGTACACCAATAACACTCATCACCCGGCCCAGGATGAATGGGCCGGGTGATTTGGTTGGGGGATCAGCCATCCATCTCCGATGAAAAACCTCCGGACAAGCCGGAGGCGGACACCATTTACAGTTTGAGAGGTTTTGTCGCAGGGCCTTCCAACACCGAGCCGTCTTCGCGGAACCTGGAGCCGTGGCACGGGCAGTCCCACGTGCGGTCGCCCTCGTTCCATCGGGTTTTGCAGCCCATATGCGTGCATGTCGGCGTATCCAGCCGGACAGTGTATCCCGCAGCCAATTCGCCTGTTACCAGTCCGTTGATTTTGACGGCTTGCAGAAGTTTCGCGCCGAAACCGGTTCTGGCCGGACTGTACAGTTCAATGGCATCGTTCTGCCGGCCGACGATCAGGTCGCGGAGCACTTCGGATCCCGCAAGAGACCCGGACAGTCCCCATTTCCGGAAGCCGGTGCTGACGAAGATGTGCGGCAAGTCCTCTGTGATCCGGCCGACGAACGGTATATAATCCGGCGTCTGCGGATCTTGGGCCGACCAGCGGTGTGAAATATCGGTCACGCCAAACTGTTTCCGCATATGCTCTGAAAGTTCGCCGTAATTCTCTCCGGTTTCTTCCTTCATCCCCGCCAGATGGCTGCTGCCGGAGACCATGAGGTAGGCCTGGCCGTCAATTCCCGCTGTGCGGATCGACAGGGAGTCGGCATCCACGCCGAGATACTGGTTTTTCAGCTCGGTCTCGGATTTCGCGGCAACCACGTAGGAGCGGCTGACCTGGAGTTTCATGATGTTCAGATTCTGAAATCCGACGAGCGGATAGTGGGTGCAGAGGATCAGTTCGCTGAAAGTGACATGGGCATCATTTTCAAGCTCCACGTACCGCTTCTTGAAATTCATCTTCCTTACTGCGGAGTCTTCATAAATACGTGCACCGGCTTCCGCTGCCATCCGTGCCAGCCGCTGTCCGAACCGGAGTGGATGGATCTGCAGTTCGTCGTGCATCGAAAGCGCGCTTTCCACGGTAAACGGCAGCTCGGTCTCATTGACAAAAGCGCCCTGGATGCCGATCTCCTTATACGCTTCCCATTCCTTCCGGAGGTTTTCGGTACCGAGGGGGGTGCGGGCATACAGGATGGAATCGAGCGGGCGGGCTTCATCGTCCCGGGCAATTTCCCGTGCCCGGCGGACGGCGCGTTCGTTCGCCTGGTAATAGGTCCGTGCCGTCTCCAGGTCGAACTGCTTGATCAGCTTGGAATAAATGATGTCGTGCTGGGCGGTCACCTTTCCGGTCGAATGGCTTGTCGTGGAGCCGAAAATGCGGTCCTTCTCAAGGACGACGACGTCCTTTCCGGCCTTTGCCAACTGCTCGGCTGCAGCAATGCCACCAATGCCCCCGCCGATGATGCACACATCACAGCGGAGCGAGCCGGATGCTTGAGGAAACTTGTCGCGCGGATACCCTGTGTCAAGCCAAAGCGATTCATTCATGATGAGAAATCCTCCAATCACTGGTAGTCGTGCCCCGCTATCGTGCCGGGGCATATTCCTTGTCGGGTGCTCAGCGTCCCCCCTACAATGAAGGCAGTCAATAGGGAAGGGGATCGGTGACGTGAAAATAGAAGTATGGTCTGATTATGTTTGCCCGTTCTGCTATATCGGCAAACGGAAACTTGAAAACGCCCTTGAGAAGACGGGTCTTGGGAATAGGGCGGAGGTCGTCTTCAAAAGCTACGAGCTGGATCCGCAATCCCCGGAAACATCCGAGGAGTCAATGGTTTCCGTGCTTGCCCGCAAATACGGCACGACCGAAGCAGAGGCAGAAGGCATGACGGCCAATGTCACCGCGGCTGCCAAAGAAGTCGGACTCGAGTACAACTTCTCCAAAATGCGCCCTGCCAATACCTTCAGCGCGCATCGGCTCGCAAAATGGGCGGAAGAGCAGGGAAAGGCATCTGAGATGTCAGAG
Organism: Bhargavaea massiliensis; assembly: GCF_018390575.1. Taxonomy (GTDB): domain Bacteria; phylum Bacillota; class Bacilli; order Bacillales_A; family Planococcaceae; genus Bhargavaea; species Bhargavaea massiliensis. The sequence goes on from NZ_JAHBCJ010000010.1 coordinate 26,077, forward strand.
AATCTGCTTCGTGCGTACTTTATCGAGAACCGCGAGATCGGTCGTAAAGAGGTTCTGGCGGATATTGCGGAAGAGACGGGCCTGGATCGAAAGGAAGCGGAAGCCGCTCTCGGATCCGGCCGCTACGAAGAAGATGTCCGGGCGGATATTGAAGAAGCACGCCAGCTCGGCGTACAGGGCGTCCCGTTTTTCGTTATCAACCGGAAATATGCGGTCTCCGGCGCGCAGCCTGATGAAGTGTTTGAGCAGGCACTCCGAAAAGTTGCAGAAGAAGAATCATGAAATGATTGTCCTGCCGCATCCTAACCTGGAGATGCGGCTTTTCTGATGCAAAAAAAAACGGCTGCCCGTGCATGGGCAGCCGAAACGATCAGGATTCGAGGCTTTCTTCTTCTGCTTCTTCTGTTTGGGGCTGTTCTTCAGTGGCTTCAAGGTCAAGGTGGATCTTCACATCTTCGCCGACGAGGACGCCGCCGGTCTCCAAAGCCTGGTTCCAGGTCAGGCCGAAGTCCTTGCGGTTGATCTTGCCGTCCACGGAGAATGCGACGACTTCCTGGCCCCAAGGGTTTTTGGCGCGGCCCTCATACTCGGCTTCAAGCGTGACGGACTTGGTCTCTCCCTTGATGGTCAGGTCACCGGTCACTTTGTACTCGCCGTCCCCGTCGGGCCGGATGTCGGTGGACACGAAAGTGATTTCCGGATGGTTCTCCGTGTCGAAGAAGTCGGCAGACCGCAGGTGATTGTCGCGGTCTTCACTGTCCGTATCGATCGAATTCACATCAATCGTGAACTTGAGGGAAGCACCGGTCAAGTCCTCCGGGTCTGCTTCAATATCGGCGCCAAAATTTCCGAACGATCCCCGGACCTTCGAAATCATCATGTGTTTCACCACAAAGGTCACGTGAGAGTGCGCCGCGTCAATCTGCCATTTCGTCTTTGCCAATGGAACTCCTCCTTTTAAAGGTACAATAATACTCTGAATTTAAGCCAATAGTCTGAAAGGGTCAACTGTTTTGACTTCAACTCAACCCGATATGGTGTGGCTTGTCAAAACGACGGGCAGACAGCATACTATATAATTGTGAATGAGTATTTGAAAGTAAGAGTCCCGCCGCTGCCAGGCGGAGAGCCTCTGAAAGGAATGGCAATTTATGAGCAAACAGCAATGGGCCGATGACCTAGTCAAACTCATCGGCGGTAAACACGTAAAAATAGATGAACCGCTTTCGAATCATACGATGACCCGCATGGGCGGCCAGGCGGACCTGTTCTGCGATCCGGAAACCGAGGAAAGCGTCCAGGCGGTTGTACGCTACGCATTTGAACACGATATTCCGGTGCTCCTGCTTGGGAACGGGTCGAACATGGTCGTTCGTGATGGCGGTGTCCGAGGCATCGTGCTGAACTTGTCGAATCTGAATGAGGTGCGCTTTGATGGAACGTCAGTTTACGCCGAAAGCGGTGCGGACATCAAAGCTGTTTCCAGGCAATCCGCAAAGCGCGGACTGACCGGCTTTGAATTCGCCTGCGGCATCCCGGGCTCCGTCGGCGGAGCGATGGTCATGAACGCCGGGGCATACGGCGGCGAAATCAAAGACATCATCCACCGCTGCACGATCCTGACGCCGGAGGGCGAGCGCCTGGTGCTGTCGAAGGAAGAACTGGAGCTGGGATACCGGACGAGTATCATCGCGAAAAAGGGCTATTATGTCCTGTCCGCGGAATTCGTCCTTGAAGAAGGCGACCAGGAAGAGATCGATGCGAAGGTGGCCGATCTGACACATCAGCGTGAATCCAAGCAGCCGCTTGAGTATCCGTCGGCAGGGAGCGTCTTCAAGCGTCCTCCCGGCTACTTTGCCGGCAAGCTGATCCAGGACTCCGGCCTGCAGGGCAAAGGATTCGGCGGAGCCGAAGTGTCGACCAAGCACGCAGGCTTCATCGTAAACAAAAACGGTGCAACGGCAACCGACTATATCCGGACAATTGAAATGGTGCGGGAAGCTGTCAAAGACAACTTCGGCGTCGACCTGGAGCTGGAAGTGAAGATTGTCGGAGAAGAATCATAATACAGGAAAAGGAGCACGGACACATGTACGCGCTCCTTTTTCAAATGTTTGCGGCTGCCCATTATGGACAGCCGCTTTTCATTATTGGACGTGTTTTTCCTCCACCATGCGTTCGACGGTTCCTGTTTCTTCAATGCGGTCATCACTTACATGCACCTGGCACATTTTGCTGTCGTGCATGAACTTGAAAATGCCGTTGTTAAAATCGGTACCCATCTCTTTGAAGAAAATCCCCTCGAATTCGCAGCCTTTCGACTGGGTGAAGCTGACGCGGTAGCCATCGCCATCCTCTACAAGATACGCACGTACCCCTTTCTCGTACATATCCTCTTCAACAGATTTGATGTTCCGCGCGACAGAGACGACGTGCAGGTCGGCAAACGGGATTTCCCGCAGCAGGACGTTGATGAACGATCCCCTGGTGATCTCCTCCCACCGGCTTTGGGCGGTCTGTCCGATGACGATCTGGGTCACATTTTTATCGTATGCCACTTCCTTGATGGCCTTTGCGGACGGGAGGCGCTCGTTATCCCGGAGGATGAACGCCTGCGCACCGAGTTCGTCCGCGAGTTCCTGCCATCGCTCCACGTACTCCGACTTGTCTGCATCAAACTGGTCGAACGGAAGCGGATCGACCGACAGAATATAAAACGGGCAATTGAGCATGCTGGCCATTTTGTGTCCTCTGCGGATCAGCCGTTCTCCGTTCGGGCCATAATAGACGCAAACAAGAATGCACTCATCCATTCCCGGCTTTTTCAACATGACGGTGAGTCACCTCTAGTTCATAATAACTGGGATTCCGGGAGCACTTGCCCGGTCCCTCATTCGAAAACCAACACATTATAAGACATCATCGCGGAAAATACAACAACACCGGCGACAGGTGGCATGATGTGCGAAAGGGTCGGATTTCCTGTATACTTTAAGCGGGAAATCAGTGCCGTGAAATGTGGCAGCTGTGTTTCGCATGTTCTTTATACATAACTGCTGTCCATGGTCTCCAGAAGGGGTCCGGACGCTGTTGCCCCATATTATGCGCCCTGCCGGTCATTCCGTCAAGGCGGCTTGCCTGGTGGGGGTTCACCACGCTGATTGGAGGTTCTCATGTACGCTGTTTTCATCATTTTTCTCCCATTCATCATGGCAGCGCTTTTGCCTGCAACGCACCGTCTGATCGGCGACCGCCTGATCGGCTGGTATGTCATGGCGGTGCCGCTCATTTTGTTTGCCGCCCTCATCCGGCTGATCCCGCGGGTTGCCGACGGAGAGATTGTTTCGGCCTCCTATCCATGGATACCGGATGCGGGAATCGACCTGGCCGTCCGTGTCGACGGTCTCGGCATGATTTTCGCGCTCCTCATCACGGGGGTCGGCACACTTGTCGCCCTTTATTCTATTTATTACCTCTCGCCGAGGGAATCGCTCGGCCACTTCTATGTCTATCTGCTCCTGTTCATGGGCGCCATGCTCGGCGTCGTCTTTTCGGACAACCTGATGCTCCTTTATACGTTCTGGGAACTTACGAGTATTTCTTCCTTCCTGCTGATCGCGTTCTGGTACCACCGGAAGGGCTCCCGGTACGGGGCGCAGAAGGCGATGCTCATCACGGTCATGGGCGGGTTTTCATTGCTTGCCGGCTTCCTGATGCTTTATTTCACGACGGGCACATTCAGCATCAGTGAAATCATCGGGATGCGTGATGCGCTTGCCGGTGAACCGATGATTGTCCCTGCCATGTTCCTGATCCTGCTCGGGGCGTTTACCAAGTCAGTCCAGTTTCCGTTCCATATTTGGCTGCCGGACGCAATGGAGGCACCGACCCCGGTCAGTGCCTACCTTCACTCCGCGACCATGGTCAAGGCCGGAATCTATCTGGTTGCCCTGTTCACGCCGCTTTTCGGCGGCATGGAATCCTGGTTCTGGTCACTGAGCATAGCCGGTATCGTGACGCTCCTGTGGGGGGCGTTCAATGCCATGAAGCAAAACGACCTGAAAGCCCTCCTTGCTTATTCCACCATCAGCCAGCTCGGCCTGATCATGAGCCTTCTCGGTTTCGGCTCTGCGGCACTGTCTGCAAGTGCGGCGGGTGATCCGGCTGTTTATGCGGCTGCAGGGTTTGCCGCGCTGTTTTATATGCTGAATCACTCGACGTTCAAGGGGCTGCTCTTCATGGTCATCGGGATTGTCGACCATGAAATCGGCACGCGGGACATCCGCCGTCTCGGAGGGCTCATGTCGTTTATGCCGGTGACGTTCACATTTGCGGTCATCGGCAGCTTTTCCATGGCAGGACTGCCGCCGTTCAACGGTTTCCTAAGCAAGGAGATGTTCTTTGGCGCTGCAGTGGATATCGCGTCCGGACAACCGTTTGCCGGCGGTGCCGAGGTGCTTTTCCCGGTAGTCGGCTGGCTGGCCAGTGTGTTCACGTTTATCTACTGCACGATCATCGTGTACCGGACATTTCTCGGCCCTGTCCAGCCGGAGAAGATCGACCGGGTGCCGCATGAGGCACCTAAAGGGATGCTGGTCGCGCCCGGTATTCTTGCGGCGCTTGTCATCCTGATCTTCTTCTTCCCGAACGTGGTCGGCAAGTATGTGATCGGTCCGGCCATGCAGGTGATGTTCCCGGCACTTTCACAGGAGGCAAATCTTGTCCCCAAGATTGAGGCGTGGCACGGTGTTAATCTGCCGCTTGTCATGACATTCGGCGTCATCGCTCTCGGCCTGCTGCTGTTCATCACGTTCCGTCACTGGAAGCGGATCTACCGTGTCGCGCCTTTCCGGTGGACAATGGACTCCATCTACCGCGGTTTGCTCCAGACCGGCGAAGCCGCCTCCACCATCGTGACGGATCTGTATATGACAGGCAGGAGCCGTGACTATTTCGCTTTCATCTACCTGTTCTTCCTCGTCACGGTTGGCGGAATGCTATTCCTGACGGGCGCTTTCGAACCGGACTTCAGCAGAGGCCCCGTCGGAATCTTCGAGATCGCTTTCGTCATCATCATGGCGTTTGCGGCAATTGCGATGCTGTTTGCGAGGTCCCGCATCACGGCGACGCTCTTGAACGGAGTCCTCGGCTACTCTGTCGCCATCTTCTTCGTCTTTTTCCGGGCGCCGGATCTGGCGCTTACCCAGACGGTCATCGAGACGGTGACGACAGTGCTGTTCCTCCTGTGCTTCCACTTCCTTCCGGAATGGAAGCCCGAGGACTCACCGCTCCGGACAAAGGTCGTCAACGGAATTATTGCAGTCGGTGCCGGCGTGCTTGTCACGGCTTTCGGGCTGACTGTACAGGGGTACGATGTGTACGAATCCATTTCTGTTTACTTTGAGGATTCGTATAAGCTGGCCGGCGGAAGCAACATCGTCAACGCCATCCTCGGGGACTTCCGTGCATTTGATACGATGCTCGAAGTCGTGGTCCTCTTTATCGCGGGCATCGGGGTCTATACGCTGATCGCCCTCAAGCCGAAGAAAGGAGGGGATGACGTTGAAGGAAAATGATGTGATCCTGCGGACGGTCACCCGTGTTGTCGTCTTTATCATCCTGACCTTCGGCGTCGAACTGTTCTTGTCGGGCCACCATAACCCAGGCGGGGGCTTTGTCGGGGGGCTCGTCCTGTCTTCGGCGCTCGTCCTCCTGTACGTCGTCTTCGATATCGAGACCGTCCATCAGGGGGTACCATTCGACTTCCGCAAGATTGCGGCATTCGGCGCCATGGTGTCCCTCCTGTCGGGGACTGCGGCAGCCGTGCTGGGCAGGCCCTTCCTATCGCAGGGCTTCGGTTATTTTGATTTGCCGATCTTCGGGCTGACCGAGCTTGCCACCGTGACGATTTTTGAGGCGGGTGTCGCGCTTACCGTAATCGGAACGGTCGTCACCATCATCCTGAGTATCAGTAAGGACGTGTAGCAGATGGAATTCCATATGACCATACTGGTGGGCATCCTTGTGACTGTGGCGGTCTACCTGCTGCTGTCCCGCAATATGATCCGCATCATCCTCGGCACGGCGATCCTTTCGCATGCCGTCCACCTTCTCCTCATCACGATGGGCGGTGCCGGCGAAGGCAAGGTGCCGCTCCTCAGGGAGTCAGAAGGGCCGTATGCCGATGCGCTGCCGCAGGCGCTGATCCTGACGGCAATCGTCATCAGCTTTGCGACCACTGCGCTTCTTCTCGTGCTGGCCTACCGGACATACGAGGAAAGCGGATCCGACAATATGAACACCATCAGGAGGATTGACCGTGAATAATATTCTTGTCCTCCCGATGCTGATTCCGTTGCTCACCGGGTTTGTGCTGTTTTTCCTGCGTCCTTCCATCAAGGCGCAGAAGATTGTCAGTATCCTGTCGCTCCTGTCACTGGTCGCCGTCTCGGTGCGCATCCTGCTTGTCATCCGTGAAGACGGGATTATCCGCCTGGACTTCGGCGGATGGGAGCCGCCGTTCGGCATTCTGTTTGTCGGGGATTCGTTTTCCGCCTTGATGGTGCTGACGGCCTCGGTTGTTTCGGCACTGATTATCGCCTATTCCTTCACCGCGACGGAAAGGCGCATGGAAAACATGTTCTTTTATCCGTTTGCGTTCTTTCTCGTCGCGGGGGTGAACGGTTCTTTCCTGACAGGAGATATGTTCAACCTGTTTGTCTGTTTTGAAGTCATGCTGCTTGCATCGTATGTGCTGATCACGCTCGGAGGCGGCAAGGTCCGTCTCGCGGAATCGATGAAGTACATTGCGATCAACGTGGTTTCCTCCTGGTTCTTCCTCGTGGCCCTTGCATTTCTGTACGGGACGGTCGGCACGCTCAACATGGCCCACATCTCTGTCCGGATCGCGGAAGTCGGGCAGGGGCCGCTCCTCAGCGCCATTTCGGTCGTGTTCCTGATTGTGTTTGCGCTGAAGGCGGGGCTTTTCCTTTACTTCTGGCTGCCGGGTTCATACAGTTCACCGCCGGGACCGATTGCGGCACTGTTCGCGGCTCTTCTGACAAAAGTCGGCGTATATGCCTTGTTCAGGACGTTTACACTCATGTTTTATCATGATGAATTCATCATCGGAACGATAGTCGGCACGATGGCTGTCGTGACACTTATCGGCGGCTGCCTCGGTGCCATCGCCTATACCGACATCCGCCAGATCGCCTCGTACAACGTCATTATCGCGGTCGGATTCATGATCATCGGCCTTGCGGTCTTTAATGAAGATGCGTTCAAGGGATCGGTTTTCTACCTGATCCATGACATGGTCATCAAGGCGCTCCTGTTCCTGATCGTGGGGGCGATGGTCTACCTGACCGGCAAAACTAAAATTACCGGGATGAGCGGGCTGATCCGGAACTATCCGGTGCTCGGATGGCTGCTTTTCCTGACGACCCTCGGACTTGCCGGAGTCCCGCCGCTCAGCGGATTCATCGGCAAGATGTATATCGGCCTTGGTGCCGTCGGAGGCGGGAATTACTTCCTGCTCTTTGCCGGGTTCGCCTCAAGCCTGGTCGTTCTCTATTCGATGCTCCGCATCTTCATGAACTGCTTCTGGGGAGAGACAATCATCAACCGGGAAGACCAGCGTCCCTATCCGGCAAGGCGGCTCGTTCCCATCGCGCTCCTCGGAGTTCTGACAGTGGGAATCGGTGTCGGGGCGCACGCGCTTGAGCCGTTCGTTTCCGATGCGGCACGCGTAATGGCCAATCCCGAACTGTATATTGACGCGGTCCTCGGGGAGGTGGAGTCATGAACAAGTTTGCCGGTGACGGCGGTTTCGGTGCGACTGCCGCCCAGTTTCTCCTGAACCTGTTCATTGCTTTTCTCTGGATGTTGCTTCTGGATGAGGACAAGTTGCGGGCGACGACGTTCATCGCGGGATTCATCGTCGGAATCTTCATCGTCTTCTTCATGCACAGGTTTTTCGGGACGCAGTTTTACTTGCGCAAGCTGTTCGCAATCATTAAGCTTGTCTTTATCTTTATCCGGGAACTGGTCAAATCGAGCCTGTCCGTCATTGTGCAGATCCTGAGTCCGCAACTCAAGATCCGCCCGGGAATTTTTCGCTACGACACCATCCTTGAGAGCGATGTGGAAGTGACGATGCTGTCCCTTCTGCTGACACTCACCCCTGGCTCGGTCGTCATGGAAGTGACCGAAGACGGGAAGGGGCTCTATATCCACGCGATGGACCTGGATACGTCGAAGGAAGCATTGATCAGCCAGCTGAAAAACTTTGAACAAGCGATCATGGAGGTGACGCGATAATGGTACAGACCCTCATGCTCATCTCGCTCGTGCTGTTCTCATTCACGATTCTGATCTCGGTCTACCGGATCATCAAAGGGCCGTCAAAGCCGGACCGCGTCATCGCGCTCGACATGATCGGCGTAAACCTGCTGGCGGCGATTGCGGTCGTGTCCTGCATCCTTCTGACCAAGGCCTTCATGGAAGTGATCCTGATCCTCGGCATCCTGAGCTTTATCGGGACGATCGCCTTCTCGAAGTACATAGAGAGGGGGATCATCGTTGAACGCAGACACAATCGTTGAATACGTTGCGGCCATCCTCATGGTTACCGGCGGCGTGATGAGTGTAGTCAGTGCGATCGGGCTGATCCGTCTGCCGGATGTGTATACGCGCTCCCATGCGGCAACAAAAAGCTCGACGCTGGCCGTCCTGCTTTCGCTTCTGGGAGCCTTCCTATATTTTTGGGCGGTCGAGCGCTTTATCGGCGTCAGGCTCCTGCTAGGAATCATCTTCGTCTTCCTGACTGCACCGGTAGCCGGCCACGTCATTATCCGTGCTGCGCACAGGTCCGGCGTCAGGCTGGCGGATATTTCAAAAGGGGACGAACTGGCTGAAGCCAGGGAAAAACTGAAACAGGAAAAAGAAAGCAGATCCGAAGGCTGAAAGCCTATCGGATCTGCTTTTTCTTGCAGGTGCCCGGCGGCCAGGAAGGATTTTTCAGGAAAGGGGAGAATCAAAAGGTCAGGGGGGATGATGGAATGAGAAAGTGGCCGAAGTGGCTGCGTTTTGTCCTGTATGCGGCGGGGGCGGCCGTGGCACTGGGGGTTGGTGCACTGATTTTCGTAAGCGTTTACATAGGGCGATCCGCGCCGGTCACCGAAGGCGAGCTCCGTGTCCCGGTGCTCCAGTCGGAAGTGACGGTCGTCCGGGACGGAAAGGGCGTGCCGCATATCCGGGCTGAATCCGACGCCGACCTGTACCGGGCACAGGGCTTTGTCCAGGCGCAGGACCGGCTGTTCCAGATGGATCTGGCACGCCGGCAGGCATCCGGCAGGCTGGCGGAAGTGGTCGGAGAGGCAGCCGTCCCGTCTGACAAGCTGTTCCGGACGTTCAGCCTCCGTCATGCGGCAGAACAGTCACACGAGGGATACGGAGAGGAAGCCAAACAGGTGCTCAGCTGGTTCGCTGAAGGGGTGAACGCCTATATCGTTCAGGCAAAAGAAGAAGGCAAGCTGCCATACGAGTTCAGCCTGCTCGGATACGAGCCGGAGGAGTGGACGCCGCTGGATTCCCTGACGATCGGGAAGTTCATGGCGTATGATCTCGGGGGTCACTGGCAGGCGCTGGCATTCCGTCACTGGGCGGTGAACAACTTTGATGGTGAAAAGATGGAAGAGCTGTTCATCCATTATCCGGAGGATGCGCCTTCCATCATTGAAGCGAACCGGGCAAACCCGGTCCAAGTCGCCGGGGCATTTGATGCTTCACTGATTCCGCCGGAGTTCAACGGCAGCAACAACTGGGTCGTCTCCGGGGACAAGACGGCATCCGGCAAGCCAATTCTTGCAGACGACCCGCATCTCGGCCTGACGACACCGTCCATCTGGTATGAGATGCACCTGGAGTCGCCGGAGCAGAATGTCGCCGGCGTTATTTTCGGCGGCGTTCCGGGCATCATCCTCGGCCACAACGAGGATGTCGCCTGGGGTGTGACGAATGTCGGGCCGGACGTCCAAGACTTGTATATCGAACAGCCGAACCCGGACGACCCGACGAAGTTTCTTTATGACGGAAAGTGGGAGCAGGCGGATGTCCGTGAAGAACCGATCCGGGTGAAGGACGGGGAGACAGTGGACTTCCGAGTCGTGACGACACGGCACGGCCCGGTGATTTCAGATATCATGCTTAAGGACACGGGTGCAGGCGCAGTGCTGTCGATGCAGTGGACAGCGCTTGAGCCGACCCGGGAGCTGGAAGCCGTGCTGACGTACAATAAAGCGTCCGACTGGGAACAGTTCGAAAAAGCGCTGGAAAACTTTAATGCGCCGGCGCAGAACTTTGTCTTTGCCGCGAAGGACGGAACCATCGCCTACAAGGCGAACGGCAACATCCCGATCCGCAAAAAAGGGGACGGCCAGCTGCCGGTTCCGGGCGATTCGACGGAATATGGCTGGGAGGGCTATATTCCGTATGAAGAGCTGCCGCGTTCCGTGAATCCTGAAGAAGGGTTTATCGCCACCGCGAACAACCGGGTCATCGGTGCAGACTATCCATACCACATCACCAACTTCTGGGCACAGCCTTACCGATATGAGCGGATTGCGGAAGTGCTTCGGGAAGGGGATGGCCTGACACCAGAGGACATGATGGCCCTGCAGATGGATGTGAAAAACCTCTATGCACGGGAGTTCCTGGATGACATGGTCGGCTCGCTGAAAGCGACGGGCGCAGCGGAAGAATACGCATCTGCCGTCCGGATGCTTGAAGACTGGAACCTCGAGGACGACAAGGAGCTGGGGGCACCGCTCATTTTCCACCGCTGGATCCAGCAATTGCCGAGGACCATGCTGCGTCCCTCCATGCCAGGGGATGTCTATGACCTCATGCCGGGCAAGAACCACATCACCGATGAAATGATGCGGCAGGCCTATGCGGGAAATCCCGGTGCCTGGGTGAGCGGATACGGGGGAGTCGATGCATGGGTCACCGACTCGTTCAAACGCGCAGTCTTGTCCATCGCGGATGCCTATGGCGATGACACGGATAACTGGAGGTGGGGCGACTACCACCAGCTCGTCTTCCCCCACCCGGTCGGCGGCGCATCGCCGATCTTGGAACGATACCTGAACCCGCCGCCCACACCGGTGAGCGGCTCGCACATCACCGTCCAGGCCGCCGGATTCAACTACGACGGCACGGCCGACCACGGCGCATCCTGGCGGTTCGTCGCCGACCTCTCCGACCTCTCGCGCACCTGGCATATCGTCGGACCCGGCCAGAGCGGCCATGTAAAATCCGATTGGTTCCATGACCAGGTGGACGACTGGGTAAAAGGCGATTATCACGAAACCCGGATCGACGGGACCGCGGAAGGTGATGAGCTGAAGCTCGTGCCGTGAAGGGGTGAGTTGGAGAATGGGGCGTGGTGTTACAAGGCGTGCGGATTTGCAATCTGGCGCACTGATTTGCCGCATGGGGATCTGATTTGCCACAAGGAGCTCCGACTTGCAATAAGGAACCGGGAGTTGCAACAAGGGGTCGGTAGTTGCCACAAGGAGGTCCGACTTGCAATAAGGGTCACCGACTTGAAATAAGGCACCCGAACTTGAAATAAGCAGACGGATCATCCGGAGAGAGGGGAATATAGTGAGAAGGTTTATAGTTCGTGCAATCATTGCCGCGGGGCTCCTGTCAGGCTGCAGCGACCCGGAAGTCACGAGCTTCAGCGAAGTCACTCAGATTACGGGAGATGTGTGGAAACACGTCGACCCGGCTCTGCACCTTCAGCTGCTATCTTCGGAAGACCAGACCTACATCGTTTTCCAATCGGAGCAGGCTGTGACGGCAGACTATGAGATCAAAGACAATTTGGTCATCATCAAGCTGGACGAGTCCGGCAGCAAACAGGAAGTTACGGAAACCCATGTCTACCAACTGAAGACGAACGCTAAACAAGACACGATCGACGTCCGGGTGAACGGGGAGCAGCGGCCGTTCGACCAAGTGTCCGTTTTCTGAGGGGCGGGAGCCTTCAGCTGAAGGTGGTGCGGTGAATGGGAAGACTCAGCTTTAGCAGATAGAAAAAGAGAACTTCCATAACCAGGAAGTTCTCTTTTTCATGGCAAGGACCGCTTTACCGGAACTCCGCTTTCCGGACTACTCTCCCTTTCCTGCCGGTTGTCGTCTCCGCGTGTAGGAGCGACTGCAGGACGGCTTCCTCGGTCGAAGCGATCACCGCTTCGAACAGATCATTCATAATCGGGTGGTCGTCTTTGATAATTTCCCGTGTGACGGTCATGTCTTTGCCGCCGTGCGGGGTCAGCAGACCGTTGGAGAAAGCGATGATGATGTCGCCGCTCCCGTTGTGGATGTGGGTGCCTGTCCGGCCGAGCCCGATCGCGGCGCGCTTGGCAATCCGCTTTAGCTGCCGGGCGTCCAGCGGGGCATCGGTCGCGACGACGATGATGACCGAGCCGTCCGGGCGCTTTTCTTCTTCGGCAACCGGTGTTTCGGGGGCCGGCTCTTCCGGCGTAACCCAGCCCGGGAAGCGGCACTCATGGCCGCGGCCGAAGTTGGTGAGGACGAGCGTGCCGACGGTAAACGACCGGCTGACGGCCTCCACGATCCGTGATGAACTGCCGATTCCGCCTTTCGCCCCGTAGCAGATCATGCCCTTGCCGGCACCGACCGCGCCTTGCGACAGTTCGCCTCCGGAAGCCTCACGGATCGCCCGGATAGCGTCATCCGGCCGCACGGCCATCTTCCGCATCGAGTTCAGGTAACTGTCGTTGCACTCGCCGACGACGATATTGAGTGAACTGGTGGAATCCCCGATTGCCGGGTTTTCGTCCAGCATGTATTGGAGCGTTCCTTCAAGCACTGCGCCCACACTGAATGTGTTTGTCAGCATGATCGGGGATTCCAATACGCCGAGTTCCTCGACCTGGACGAGGCCCGCCGTTTTTCCGAAGCCGTTCAATACAAACGAGGCGGCGGCCGGCTTTTCCTCGAACCAGTTGCCTCCGTGCGGGAGGATGGCCGTCACCCCGGTGCAGAAATAATCGTCCCCGTCACCGAGCTGATCAAGCGTCACGTGGCCGACCGACACCCCTTCGACGTCGGTGATGGCATTCCATTTTCCTTTTTTCATTTGCCGGATCCCCCTTGTGTACTTGCTCTGTTTTCCATTATCTCAAAGTTCAATCGCGAATGGGCACATGAAAAAGCCGTCCCGCTTTTTGGGACGGCTCACTTCACGAGCAAGACGGGGCATTCGGCGCGCTTGGCGACTTTGTGGCTGACGCTGCCGAGGACCATCTCCTGGAAAGCATTTAAGCCGCGGCTCCCTACGATGGCCAGGTCATAGCCGGCGGAATTGATGAATTTGACGATGGCAGGTCCGGGTTCGCCGAACTGAATCTGCAGTCCGGGCCGGATTCCCTTGTCGCTGAAAACGTCGAAAACCTCGGATAGTTGGTCTCGGATGCGTGATTCCAGCTCTTCTTTTGTGACATGTTCAAATTCCGGCGGCCGCGACCGGTCATGATCCACGACATAAAGCAGGTCGACGGACGCGCCTGTCGCTTCCGCGATGGTGGCACCATGCTTGGCCGCTCGGCCTGAGTGCGCAGAGCCGTCCACTGCAACGATAATTTTTTCGTACATTCGTCCGGTGTCCTCCTTCGGTTTCCGGAATGGGCGGAAGCGATCCGCCCAGACGCCCGGCCAGACGGGCGCGGGGAAACGTTCTTACTTTAATACTATATTCCCTCCATTCCGTTTGAAAACCTTTTGACTCAAAAGAAAAAGGTTTTCAACAGTGTGTGTGAATAACGAATAGAAGCTAAGCCGGAAAACGTTGTGTATAATCAAAGAAACGGCTATGTTTGCAGTAGCACTTAAAATTGTCGGACTGCTCCGGTTTGGACCGGAGCAGCTGATACTCCGTGTCCCCAGACTCTCCGAACGGGACACGGCAATGCGGCAAGGGGGGACACGGATGAAACTGACGGAATGGACGATGCAGGAACAGGAAGAACTCATCCACTTCATGACGGAGAGCAGCTGGCCGTATCATGGCATTCCGCATCCCGCCCGGGAGATGATCGAAAAGGCGATCGACGACGGCGGCTACGAATCGGATGAGGTAAAGACGTTCTGGGTGGAGACCGATGACCGGGAGAAGGTCGGCATCGTCAAGCTGTATGACATGCAGGACGAGATTCCGATGTTTGATTTGCGGATTGCGGAACGGGCGCGCGGCAGAGGATTTGGCCCGAGGGCGCTCCGCCTGATCTGCGACTATGTGTTCAGCCTGCCGGACAAGAAGATCCGGCTGGAAGGGCACACCCGCCAAGACAACGCCGCGATGAGGAAAACGTTCGAGAGGGCGGGTTTCGTAAAAGAAGGCCATCTCCGCAGGTCATGGTACTCTCCGAAAGAGGATTCCTACTACGATGCCGTCACGTACGGCATCACGCGTGAGGACTTCGAGAGCGGCAAGACGACCCCCGTTGAGTGGAACGACCGGGAGATTGCGGCAACTACCGATAACCAGGGCCGTCCGCCGGGCTTCCCGGAAGAGTTCCGCTCGGACCGGCTCCTGATCCGCGCACCCCGCGTGGAGGATGCGGCCGATGTGTATGACGCGCTTACCTATTCCCATCCGGAACTGAAGGAATGGCTCCCATTCGCCAAGGACAAGCCGACGCTGGAAGGCGTGGAGGACAGCCTGAGGGGGGCGGTGGCCGATTTTATCACCCGGAAAGATCTGCGCCTGCATCTTTACCGGCGGGAAGACGGCGCGTTCATCGGCTCGTCCGGCCTGCACCGGATCAACTGGGACGTCCCGAAATTCGAGATCGGCTACTGGATCGATACCCGCTACACGGGCCACGGCTATATCACCGAAGCCGTGGAACGGATCACGCAGTTCGCCGCGGAGACGCTTGGCGCCCGCAGGGTCGAAATCCGGTGCGACACAAAGAATGTGAGGAGCAGGGCCATCCCGGAAAAACTGGGCTTTGAACTCGAAGGCATCCTGAAAAATGACGATGTCGCCGCGGACGGCAGCCTCCGCGACACATGCGTGTATGCCAAAGTGAAGTAAGTATGACCGCCGGCTTTTTGGTGAGTGTAAAAAACTCTCCGGGTGTTAAGCACCCCCGCCGAGTGTAAAGAAAACCGCCTTTGCACGCCCCACCACGAAACTAAAGGGATGCCGCTCGACTTGCATGCGGCATCCCTTTAGTTAATGTTTATTCCTGCCGGTGAGCAGCTGGAAGATGAAGATGATCCCGGCAATGATGAGGACGATGTGAATCAGCCCGCCGAAAATATCGAGCAGGAAGCCAATCAGCCAGAATGCGATCAGAATCAGTATGATCCACCAAAGGATTTTGCCCATGACGTCACCCGCTTTCCGTCTTGTCTGTTAACCAAATCCTACCCTCCGGCGTTCCCGGATAAACCGGGACGGCTCCGTGCTATAATGGACGGACAGGCAATGGAAGGGGCGGATCTGGCATGGCGACGCCGAGTATGGAAGACTATCTTGAGCAAATCTGGCTTAAGTCGGCCGCTACCGGGGAGGCGCGCGTTTCCGATGTCGCGGAAGCGCTGGAAGTCCTGCCGTCATCGGTGACGAAGATGGCGAGGAAGCTTGACCGGGAAGGCTACTTAGTTTATGAACGCTATAAAGGGTTAATATTAACTTCAAAGGGCGAAGCATTCGGCCGGAAGCTGGCCGGCCGCCATGAGTTGCTCGAACGCTTTCTCCGGCTGATCGGTGTGGACGAGAAGCACGTCTACAATGATGTCGAAGGAATTGAACATCACCTGAGCTGGGACGCGATTGACCGCATCACCGAACTTGTGCAGGTCCTCGAAGACCATCCGGCAATTCTAGGCAAGTTGGAGCGGTATCGTGCGGCAGGCGGTGCGGAAGAAGAAAGGGAGAGATAAATATGGCAAAGGCGGAATCCGGGCGAATTATCGAGGCGCTCGCGGAACGGCGGGAAGGCTCCCGCTGGGTACTGTCCTGCGACGGGCAGGAATTTAATATGAACGCATCAGAAGCGCCGGAAGATCTCAATGAAGGGGACAGGCTGAAAGTATTTCTCCACCCGGACCGCCGCGGCAACCTGGTCGCGACGAGCCGGCTGCCCCGGATGGAAGCCGGTTCGTACGGCTGGGCGGAAGTGATCGACACGGACGGGCGCGATGGCATCCGAACGGACATCGGTTCCTCCGTCGAAGTCATCGTCAACCCGAAGGACATGCCGCAGCTCAGGGAGCTCTGGCCGGAGCCCGGTGACTGTCTGTACATGACGCTGCGCACGGACAAGGGCGGCAACCTGTTCGGACGGCTGATCACCGAGGAACGCATCAAGGATGAGTATGTCGATGCCCCGGCCTCTCTTTTCAATAAAAATCTCAAAGCCCGGGCGTACCGGCTGCTTCCGGTCGGCGCATTCATGCTGAGCGAGCCGCAAAAGTACCGGATCTTCGTCCACCATACGGAGATGAAGTTCGAGCCTCGGCTCGGGCAGGAAGTCGAGGTGCGGGTGGTGGGCATCCGGGAAGACGGCTCTCTGAACGGTTCCCTTCTCCCGCGGAAAGAGGAGCGGATCGGCGATGATGCGGAAACGGTGCTCCGTTATCTGAACGGGGCCGGCGGGAAGATGCCGTTCACCGACAAGTCGGCTCCCGAAGAGATCAGCGAAATGTTCGACATGAGCAAAGCGTCATTTAAGCGGGCAATCGGCAAACTGCTGAAAGAACGCAAAATCAAGCAGGAAGACGGCTGGACCTATTTGAAGGATAACCAGCGGGATTCGTGAAACTTTTTACCCTCTCCGCCCGTTCATATGGGTGGGGAGTTCTTTTGCATCCAGGAAAGGGGAAAACTTGATGAATCAGAAGAGAAGATGGGCATTGCCCGCAATTGTGGCATTGGTCCTTTCAGTGTTGGCGGGTCCTGCCATATCCGCGGCGCCGGCGGTCGATGAGCGGCTCGGTGTGCCGATTGTCGTATACGGCGCGGATCTGACCGCCGACCAGAAGGCGGGCGTGAAGTCCAGCCTGAAAGTTGAAGAAGAAGCGGAAGTCGAGGAAATCACGGTTTCCGGCCAGGACCTCGGCAAGTACATCCAGGGCTCCAATTCGAGGGCCCGGATGTATTCGTCCGCAAAAATTACGGTGACAGAGCCGGGGAGCGGCCTCGTCATCCAGATTGTCACCCCTGAGAACATCACCCAGGTTACATCGGATATGTATGCGAATGCAATGCTGACAGCCGGTATCGAAGATGCCAATGTCGATGTCGCGGCACCGAAGCCGGTTACGGGCCACTCCGCGCTGGCTGGCATCTACAAGGCGTATGAGGCAAGCGGCGGCACGCTCGATACGGAGCGGACCGACGTTGCAAACGACGAGCTCACCGTCGCGACGGAGCTTGCCGAAAAGTCCGGTGTCGACGAACAGAAGGTGACGGAGCTCCTCACCGAGCTGAAGCAGCAGATCGCCGAACAGAACCCGGCGACGAAGGAAGACGTCGAGCGGATCGTCACCGAGCAGCTCGACAAGCTCCAGATCGAACTCAGTCCGGAAGACCGCCAGCTGCTGGTCGACTTGATGGACCGCATCCGCCAGCTGGATATCGACTTCAGCAAGTGGTCCGATCAGCTCGGACAATTTGCTCAGGATTTCAATGATAAATACGGCGACAAAATCCGCGAGACGGTGAACGATGAAGGCTTCTGGCAGAAAGTCAAAGACTTCTTCAACAACCTGATCGACTCGGTCCGCTCGCTGTTCGGCTAATCAAAAACGGATGCACGGCCTTGCTGCCGCTGCATCCGTTTTTTCTCGTTAATCATGAAATGGCGAGTCCAGGCGCGAGAGTGACGATACGTGTCTCGAGTGTGACGATTCACCCTCTGAGAGTGACGATTCACCCTTTGAGAATGACGATTCACCCTCCGAGAATGACGATTCGTGTCTCGAGAGCCAGGACTTGGTTTCTTCTGGATTCCCGCCAGATGGCGACATGGGCAGGGCTGCTGATTGCAAAATGGATTCAGAGGGTATAAGATAAGGATACCAAAATAGTCTTGAATTCGAGATAATATAGGAGATGAGAACTGATGCAACTCGGAGGAATCCACCATGTTTCGGCCATTACGGCCAGCGGAGCCGCAAACCACGACTTCTTCACCAGGGTACTCGGCATGCGTCTCGTCAAAAAGACGGTCAACCAGGACAGCCCCTCGATGTATCATCTGTTTTATGCCGATGCGGTCGGTACGCCGGGGACGGATATGACCTATTTTGAAATCCCGATGGCAGGCCGCACTTATCCGGGAGTCTCTTCCATCAGCAGCACCGGTTTCCGGGTCAGGTCTGAAGCGGCACTCGGTTTTTGGATCGGGCGGTTTGATGAACTGGGTGTGGACCACGAAGACATCCGGGAACGCAACGGGCGGAAGACGCTGGCCTTTACCGACCGGGAAGGATCCAGGCTGATGCTCGTTGCAGATGACGGTTCGGGTGTCCCGTACGGCATACCTTGGGGAAAGCCAGATATTCCTGAAGAATTTGCGATTGTCGGTCTCGGTCCTGTAAAATTGACGGTACGTCACCCGGAACGGACGGAAACCGTTCTGACGGAAGTGCTGAACTTCAGGAAAGCGGGGACCTACCCGTCCGATATTCTTGGCATGCCGGACATGATCGTCTACGAGACCGGAGCAGGCGGAGCGGGCGCGGAAGTGCATCTTGAGACGCGTCCGGACCTGCCGCCGGAACGCCCGGGCAAAGGCAGCGTCCACCATGTGGCGTTCCGCGTCCCGACTTTCGAAGAGTATGACCGGTGGGAGGAGCATCTCCGCAATGCGGGGTTCCAGACGAGCGGCAAGGTGGACCGGTACTATTTCCGGTCGATTTATTTCCGCGAGCCGAACGGCATCCTGTTTGAGCTGGCGACGGATGAACCGGGCTTTGACTCGGATGAACCGATGGACTCTCTTGGCGAGACATTGGCTCTTCCTCCATTTCTGGAGCCGCGCCGGCGGGAGATCGAGGCTGCGCTCAAACCGCTTGAGCTTGACTGAGCGCTGTTCCGGGTACACCAAAGGGGAAAGGGGAGTTGGACCATGGAATTTGAACTGAAGGAACTGGGCAGCGATGCCTATGCATTCGTGCACGAGGAAAACGGCAAGCGTGACGCGGAAATCACTTGGACGATGATGGGGGATGTCATGGTCATGGACCATACATTTGTCGATCCGTCCCTTCGCGGAGGCGGTGTCGCGAAAAAACTGCTCGACCGGGCAGCCGACTACGCCCGCGAAAAAAATTACAAAATGGAAGCAGTGTGTTCATACGTCGTGACGGCCTTCGACCGCTATGGGGAATATGATGACGTCAAAGCAAAATAAGCACACGAAAAAAGCAATCCGTTCCGTTTGATCGGGGCGGATTGCTTTTTATGTTTGTCGTCGGCTGATCGTCATGTTGTCCTCCCTCAGAATGTGATAAAGAGCAGGAGTGCAGTGAGAACAGACGATCCGGCGATGGCGTACATGGCATCGGACTGACTGAAGATGAGCTTCTTTTCCATAGGTTCGTCTCCCCCTTTTGAAGTGATTTGATAGTTTGAAATTACCCCGCTAAATGTCTGGGTAAACCTTCCAAGTGCAATTTCACTTAAAAAAGTTGAAACCCTCTGTAGTTTGAAACGTAAGAAGAAAGTAGAATAAAAGAAAACAAAAGAGGTGTCACCAAATGGAACGCAATTCTTTAAACCGCCCATTCAAGCGGACCGTCGAGCGGGTGCTCGGAATCATCGGCCTGGTATTCAACGTGCTCGGCATCATTCTGACGATCGTTCTGAACAACTTCATGAAAATGCTCACGAACGATCCACAGTTCCAGCAGGAATTCGAAGCGGAAATCTGGAATGACCCGACCCTTACCGAAACGGATGCGCAGGCGATCATCGACATGATGTACATGGTCATGGATTGGATGGTCAGCTTTGGCTGGTTCTTTATCGCCGCTCTCGTCATCAGTTCGGTGCTGATCGTTGTCGCGCTTATCCAGCTCAACAAAAATGCGAAGCTGAGCGGGATCCTGTTCATCATCGCAGGCTTGCTTGCGGGAATCCTTTCCCTCACGTCGATTCTGCTCTACATCGCGGGCATCATGTGCTTCGTGCGCAAACCGCATGACAATAAAGCGTCCTACGACAACGACCCGATGCGCCCGCTCTGATCGATTGCGCGTCGACTCCGAAGCCCCGGTCCTCCGACCGGGGCTTTTCATCGGGTTTATAGTTGAGTGAACAAAAAAGCACCCGCTCATACAAGAGCGGGTGCTTTGAGGTAATAGACATATTGTGCCGTGGTTGTCGGGTATCCTTCGAACAGCTCATCGAATTCTTCAAGAAGTTCGAACCCCTGTTTTTCATAGAACAGGCGGGCCCCTTCGTTCAGGCTGTCAACGTAGACGAACAGTTGGTGGCCGTCTTCGAGGGTGGAGATGCCGGCTCCAAGAAGTGCCGTGCCGAATCCCATGCCCTTGTAATCCGGCAACAGGTACATATCAGTCAGTTCCGCATCGCCGTCTTCATCCACCCGGGTGAAGATGGCAAATCCGACCGGGCGCCCTTCATGTTCCGCTATCAGCATCGTCGTCTTTTCCAGCCGTTTCATCATCATCGGGGAAGCGTAAGCGCGTGTGAGGAAGGACTCCTGGACATCTTCCGGAAGAATGCCCTCATACGTATCATCGTAGCTGACCGCTGCGATCTGCCGGACGGTCTCGATATCATGTCGTGTCATCAAACGGATCATGGAAAAGGTCACCTCGGCAATAGATTTCCATCCACTATAACAAATAAATCGCCCCTCCGATATATGTTGTGGAATAATGTAATCAAATTGAAATGAAAGAAGTGACACAGATGAAGTGGACCCTAAAAAATTTCTCGGAACTCACTGCAGATGAACTCTATGAAATCCTCAAACTGCGTGTCGATGTGTTCGTCGTCGAGCAGGCATGCCCGTACCCGGAAATCGATGGGCATGATCCGGCTGCCCTTCATCTTGCCGGATGGGAGGGCGAGACGCTTGCCGCCTACGCAAGGGTGCTCATGCCTGGTGCCGTCCATCAAGACCCGGCGATCGGCCGCGTCGTCGTCAGGAAATCCCATAGGGGAAAAGGGATTGCGCGTGCACTTGTCGAAAAGGCAAAAGAGGCTGCCGCGGAGCGGTACGGCGATATCCCGGTGCATCTTTCAGCCCAGTATCATCTGAAAGAATTTTACGCATCTTGCGGATTCCGTGCGGTTTCCGAACCGTACGGAGAAGACGGAATCCCCCATGTGGATATGCGGCTCGTGGTTTCCGGCGGCAGTGAAGGGGTATACTTTACTGACAAACCCATTCAAGACTGAAAACTGGACTGGAGGATGATTGACATGGCAAAAAAGAATAATCTCTTACTGGCAGGCCTCGCGGCTGGTGCCTACGCGTATTTCAGCAAGAAGGAGAATCGTGACAAGGCAATGGTCGCCTTCAATAACCTGAAGACGAAAATGGATTCTTTCGTAGAATCCCAAAAGGTGAACCGCAATTACGAGGATACGAAAGCAGGTCTTTCCGATCCCTATGACTTCCAGGATAACGACATGGTGGCCGAAGGGGCACAGACAAGCGTCCACTACTATAACCAGGAAGTAGAGGACAAAAAGAACATGAAAAAGAATCCGGACGAAGACGGTCTGTACCACAAGAAAAAAACCGGCGAGCCCGCGGGTCAGCAAAAATCCAGTCTCGGAAGCAATGATGAGGCAGCGGCTGAGCAGCTCAATGAAGACACAGATTCTGTCACAACGGAAAACCGCATCGACACCGAAAAACTTTAAAACAGGCCCTGCCGGGTGCCCATCCGATCACGGATGGGCATTTTTTTGCATAAATGTGTGAAAAATAACCGTGTTTGGGTATAGAATTAGTATTTAAGAAAATCGGAAGGACGTGCGTCATGGAAAAAGGGAAGGCGGTCTTTATCCTGAATCCCTCTTCGGGAAAGGAACTGGCGGAATCCTACAGCGGACAGTGTGTACAAGTGCTGGAGGAAATGGGCTATTCCGTCGAAGTCAGGGCCACGGAGAAGGAGGGCGATGCGACTGCCTTCGCCAGGGAAGCCGCGGAGAGCGGAAGTGCCCTGGTTGTTGCAATGGGCGGCGATGGCACGGTGAACGAAGCAATAAACGGACTGGCCGAAGAAGAGATCCGTCCGGATTTTGCCCTCATCCCGCTCGGTACGGTAAATGATTTTGCAAGGGCACTGTCGATTCCTATGGACCCTGAGGAAGCGATCCGCCGATTGCCTGAATTCGTGGCAAGGCCGACCGATATCGGCCTTGCCGGCGGCCGTTATTTTATGAACGTCCTTGCAGCAGGCAGCCTGGCTGAGGGTGTGATGGACGTTCCGGCAGGGGAAAAGACGCGTTTTGGCCCGCTCGCCTACGCTGCACACGGTCTGCAGACGCTGCTGGCCGATGAAGGGAACCGATTCACCATCACTCATGATCGGGGCAAGTGGACCGGACAGGCCTCGCTGATTTTGGTCGCCCTGACCAATTCGGTGGGCGGTTTCGAGAAGATGAATCCCGATGCCAGGACGGATGACGGGCTGCTCCATCTGACAGTGATCAAGCGCACCAAGTTGCCCGGATTTTTAAAGATGTCCGCCTCTCTTCTACTGGGAAAGCTGGAGGAAGAGGGAGCGGTCGAGAAAATCCGGACAGCCCGTGTACGAATCGAGACGGATGAGCCGCTTGCCTGCAATATAGACGGTGACGAAGGCGGAAAGACTCCGATCGGGATCAGAGTCCTGCACCGTCATCTGAGGATCTTGGCGCCGGAACCAACGGAAGGAGAATGAACATGAGGAATAGAGGTGCATCAGGATGAAGGACCCGGGTCTGCAATACATGGCCAACCTGTTCATGGACCGGGTCGAGGTATTGAAGGCGTATGAACGCAGCGAGGATTTCTATCATCTTGAGAAAGACTTGCTTGAAGCGGTAGCCGAAGGGGACCGTGCCAGGGCCAAGGATCAGCTGAACCGGATTATCATGATGGTCAAAGACATCGCCGGGGACCGCTGGGTGAAAGATGTGTCCAACTACTACATCATCTTCGCCGCGCTGACCGCCCGCTTCCTCATGGTGCCGAAATTCCCTCCTGAGTGGGCAGTGGCGACGAACATCACCGCAATGCGCATCGTGGACCGCAAGGCGGGCAACATGGACATCACGGAGACAACCAACGACCTCGTCGAATTCTTCATTCACGTCCTGGAAGGCCGCGATAAGCCGGAACTGTCCCACCCGATCGTCAACGACATCATCCAATTCATCGATGCCTCAATCGAAGATCCGATCACCGTCGATCAGCTGGCGAAGCGCGCCGGAATCAGCACGAGCCACCTCTCACGCATTTTCCGCGAACATGCCGGGCTGACGCTGATCGACTATATCAATATGCGGAAAATCGAGGAATCCCAGTTTTTCCTGCGCAACACGGACATGAAAATCTCGGAAGTGTCGGACCGCTTCAGCTTCTGCAACCAGAGCTACTTTACAAGGACGTTCAAAAAGTATACAAATGTGACGCCCAAGCAGTTCAGGGAGCGCAAAGACATCGATTACTTCTCCTCGATCGTGCCCGGAAGCATCGAAGAGACCGGAACATAAATTGAAAATCCTGCAACGGGTGGTGTATACTACTCTATAGTCTAAAAAAGTTGTAGGTGAATCGATTGAATAAGCGCATCGGGCTGATCCTGACATTGGCAGCTGCAGCGTTGCTCCTTGGCGGATGCTCCAGCGTCGAGAACAAGGAAGGCACGTTTTATAGTCTTTTCGTCCGGCCGATGGACTGGTCTCTTGAATCCCTGGGGACCTTCTTTAACGGCAACTACGGACTGGCGATCATCGCCATCACAGTTATCATCCGTCTGATCCTCATGCCGCTCATGCTGAAGAACTACAAGACCCAGCAGGCGATGAAGGTGAAGATGGATGCTCTCCGTCCTGAGATGGAAGACATCCAGAAGCGCATTAAGGAAACAAAGGACAAGGACGAGCAGATGAAGCTCCAACAGGAAATGATGGGGCTTTACCAGAAGCACGGTGTCAACCCGCTGAACATGGGCTGCCTGCCGGTCCTGCTTCAGATGCCGATCATCATGGGCCTTTACTTTGCCATCCTGTATTCCGAGGACGTCAAGTCCCACCAGTTCCTCTGGTTCAACCTCGGCTCCCCGGATATGATCATGGCCTTGATTGCAGGGGTCGTCTATCTCCTGCAGGCACGCGTCTCGCTCTGGACGATGCCTGAACAGCAGCAAAAGCAGATGAAAATGTTCATCTACATGTCCCCGATCATGATCACGTTCATCTCCTTTACGGCGATGTCCGCACTGCCTCTCTACTGGGCGGTCAGCGGTGCGATCCTTGTGATCCAGACGTATATCGGGCGGAAGTTCTACTATGAAAATCCGGAAAAGGCAGTGGAGCAATAAACCGGGTAACCATCCGGCTATTCAGAACAAGCGGCAGTGGCCCGGGAGTCTCATTCGAGGCCGGGACACTGCCGTTTTCCACTTTAGAGTAGAACAAGGAAAAGGGGATGAAGGGGATGTCCAAGAAAAAACGGTGGATGTTTGGAATCGGGATTGCGGTGGTATTCATCCTGACCCTGGTGTTCATTATCCGCCAGGCGATGCATGCGGCGGGCCTGTCGATGGCGCTCCTGTTCGTCCTGACCAATACAGCACGCGCCGCAGGATTCAGGGAGCGGGGCATGATGAGGGAAGCGAAATGGATGAACCTGCTGGCCGGATTTTTCGGTATCCTGTTTATCGTTCTGGCGGTCATGCTATTGTTCTGACGGCACAAAGAAAAACGCGCCGGTCATTTTTGACCGAGCGCGTTTTCTGTCTTGCTTCCCCCTGCCGGGATGAGGCGCTCCCGTTCTGCGAGCAAAGCATCCAGCCTTTCCATCAGTTGGAGAATATCCTGGATTGAAATCGGTTTCATTAATATGCTCCTTTGCCCTCTTTTACCAGACTATACGGACAAAGCACCGGGTAATTGTCCGTGGTCTGATAAAATAGGCCGTTAGTAGGAGAAGCGTTTCTTTGTTGAAAAGACGATCAGTGCGGCCGGGACCGTGCAAATGACCATGCCGAGGAACGACAGGCCCGGTTTGACTTCGTAGAGAGCGCCGCCGAGCAAGGTGAGAAAGGCGGTGCTCAGGCTCATGGCAAATGCGGCGTACAATGCCTGGGCGGGAGCAATCAGGCGGGTCGGCAATTTTTCGGAGATATAGCGGATAAATGCGACATGCGCGATGCCGAACGAAGCTGCATGCAGCACCTGTGTGAGGGTGAACATCCATACGGTCGGCATCAGGAAGATCAGCACCCAGCGGAGCGTCGAGCCTGCTGCGGCCAGCAGGAACATCCGGGAAGCCGGTGTGTTTCCGAACAGCCGGTCCGCGATGCCGAAAAACAGAATTTCAAACAGAATCGCGACATTCAGCACGAGGCCGATTGTGAAACTTGCAACGCCAAGGTCTTCCAGGTATACGAAGCCGTAGTTGTAATAGGATGCGTGCGCGCCCTGCAGCAGCACCGAGACGGTGAGGACGATCAGGAAACCGCGGTTGCGGACGAGTTCGCGGAACGCACCGGATCGCTTTTGCGGCGGCTTCCCGGGCTCTCCGTGGCCGAGCGATACAGGGACAGCCGTATATTGAGTGCCCAGCATGAGAAGGAGCCCCGCGAACATCGTCCAGAGAATCGCCTCATTACCGAACAGGGCAGTGACCGCCCCGATGATCAGAACGGCAACCATATAGCCGGCGGAGCCGTAAGCACGGCTTCGGCTGTAATTGATCCGGTCTTTCTGGATCAGGATCGAGGCGCTTGTCTCCATCGCCGGGAGCAGATTCGGATAGACCACATTAAGCGCGGCGGTGACGACAAGGATTGCCGTATAGGAGCCTGCCGGTATGTAGAGCAGGGCAATGATGAATGACAGGACGACGCCAGCCTTCATCACGCCGGCGATCGGGAAGCGCCTTGCCGCCGCAGGGAACAGGAATAGCGTCGAGAACGCCCTGATGAACATTCCTGTTCCCATGACAGCGCCCGCCTGGAAAACGGTGAGGCCTTTGGCGGAGACGAGCCAGCCCGTCCAATAGGGGAGGAAGACCCCCCAAGTAAAGAAGAACGCGAAGAAATTCAAGGAGAGCCAGCGAGATTTCATATTGGATTCCTCCGCACTTAATAGATTGGTCACAAAAGCATCATAGCATAACAGAGACCGGCGCGGAACAGCGCCGGATATGATACGATAGACCAACGGAAATTCCATGAAAGAAGGGTCACCAAGAATGCGCAGAATGGACGGACGGAAACAGAAAAGCGAGCGGAAAGGTGTCTGGATTGCTGTCATCGCGACAGTCGTATTACTGATTGGCGGAGCAGCAGTGTATGCCGGCATGAACGGCTGGGATGCTGACAAAATCAAGGGTGCGCTCGGAGGAGAAACGCCGGATCAGGAGCAGGAAACGGATCCCGCCGAGACCAAAGAAGCGGACAGCGGTGCGAGTACGGCCGAAGAGGACGATGCGGAAGAAGGCCGGTTGCCTGCAAGCGGCGACGCGACGGAGCATCCGGAGGCAGATCCGCTTGAAGGCATCGGTACATACCTCGAGGGCCGTGAACTCCCGGCAGAACCGACCTATATTGATGGCATCCTTCTGGCGAACAAAAAGTACCCTCTTCCTTCGAGCTTTGCACCAGGTGAAAGCCCCGAAGCGCGTGAGGCATTCGAGGAAATGGCTGCGGAGGCGCTGCTGGAAGGGTTTGACCTGGACGCTTTCAGCACGTTCAGGACGTTCGAGCGGCAACAGGAGCTGTACGACCGGTACGTCGAGCGTGACGGCGTAGAGGCAGCGGACCGCTACAGCGCGCGTCCCGGGTATTCGGAACACCAGACCGGCCTCGCTTTTGACATTGGGGAGGCGACACAGCCTCAGCATTACGCCCGCGAATCGTTTGGCGATACGCCGGCGGGACAGTGGCTTTTCGCCAATGCCCACCGATACGGCTTTGTCCTCCGTTATCCGGAAGGAAAGGAAGACATCACCGGCTACATGTATGAGTCGTGGCACTACCGTTACGTGGGCAAGGAAGTGGCAGGCCGGATCCACTCGCTCGGCATCACCCTGGAAGAATACCTGCTTGTGAAGGACGGCCACGCCAAGCCGTCTGAGCCGTCTGAGCCGGAGAAATAAGGCGAGAGGCTTTGAAGTGAGGTAGCCTGAAAGAAAGTATGGCAGAAGAAGCCCTCCCGCACGGAACTCACCGTGCGGGAGGGCTTTTTGCTGCCATTATAAGATCGGCGACAGGAGGCGGGAAACGGATTCCTTGAACCGGATATTGGTGGTCCGGTTCTCGTAGGCTTCAAAAGTCAATTCTGTTGAAAGCCGCATATCCTGTTCAAACAGTTCTGCGAGTTCATGGGATTTTTCCCGGTCATAGAGAAATGCGTTGATCTCGAAATTCAGCTTAAAGCTGCGGACGTCGATGTTGGCGGTTCCAACAGTCGCTACCTCATCATCGACCACGATCATTTTTGCATGGATAAAGCCATTTTCATAAATATAGACTTTGGCGCCCGCGCGGAGCAGGATGCCGACATGCGAATAGGTCGCCCAGTAGACAAACATGTGGTCTGGCTTGTTCGGGATCATGATGCGGACATCGATGCCCGACAAGCAGGCGATCCGCAGGGCATCTAGGAAACTGGCATCCGGGATAAAGTACGGCGTCTGGATGTAAATGTACTTTTTCGCCAGATGGATCATCTTCAGGTAGCCGTCCTTGATCTGCTCCCATTGTTCATCCGGGCCGCTTGATACAATCTGCAGGCCGACGGAACCTTTCCTGGGGATGGCCGGGAAATAGCGCTCATGGTACTCGATGTCATGGGAGGCGGAAGCCTGGTTCCAGTCCAGGATGAACCGCGTCTGGAGCGGATGGACGGCGCTGCCCTCGATCCTGAGGTGTGTATCGCGCCAGTAACCGAACCTGCGGTTCAGTCCGAGATACTCATCCCCGACATTGAAGCCGCCCACATAGCCGACGCGGCCGTCGATGATCGCGATCTTACGGTGGTTCCGGTAGTTCATACGGGGGTTGATGAGCGGCAGGATCGCAGGGAAAAAGGCCTCCACTTCGCCGCCCACCGCCATCAGATCACGAAAATGCCGTTTTCTGAGCCCTCGTGAGCCGATATCATCGAAGAGAACCCGTACTTTGACTCCGCTTTTTGCTTTCCGGATGAGAGTATCCAGGATGCGCTGTCCCAGATTATCGAGCCTGAAAATATAGTATTGGATATGGATATGATCTTTGGCGTGTTCGAGGTCATCCAAAAGCGCCTCGAATTTTCTCCCGCCGTCATTGAAAATCTCCACATCGTTGTCCTGTGTCAGGAGGGCGTGGTTGTTCCTGAGATGCAGGTACACCATGTCCCGGTAATGGGCGGTGTCGTCCAGCCTGAAGTCGAACGTGCCGTCCTCGATCGCCTCGATCTGGTAATTGACAAGTTGCTCAATCCCGATTTTGTTCCTGTCTTCCCAGCGGAACAGCTGCTTTTTCCGCAGCTGCCTGCCGAACATCAGATAAATGAAGAATCCGAAAATAGGGATGAAGAACAGGACCAGAAGCCAGGCCCAGGTGGAAGTCGGATCGCGCCGCTCGAGGAAAATCAGGGCAATCGCGAGAAAGATGTTCAGGATGAAGACCGCGGCCGTCGCGTACGTGATGAACTGTGCCATGAAAACCTCCAGTTGCGTATGATCTGTCTAAGGACAGTATACCGTTAGGTCGCCGAAAACACGAATGGAGATAGAGGATGCTGATAAAACCTACTTGACTTATAGGATTAAACATTTTATTCTAATGCTTGTGCTTTTGAAAAACGATTCCTCCGCGGGGGAACATCATGATAATCATTGGGGGAGTAATTATGAATACTTGGCTGGTCGTTATCAACATTGCCGCCATGCTCGTTCTCGTCGGTGTCCTGTTTTATATGCAGCGCCGGCATGTCTCGTTCTCGAACCGCGTCTTTGCGGGCCTCGGGCTCGGCATTCTTTTCGGCCTTGCACTGCACCTCATCTACGGAACCGAGTCGGAAGTTCTGGCCGATTCCGTTGACTGGTTCAACATACTCGGCACGGGCTATGTCCGTTTTCTTCAGATGATTGTCATGCCGCTCGTCTTCATTTCGATTTTGGCCGCGTTCACCAAAGTGACTACAGGCAAAAACTTCGGGAAGACGGCAGGCCTGGTGCTCGGCATGCTGGTCGGCACGACCGCACTCGCAGCCGCTATCGGCATCGGCTCGGCACTTGCCTTTAACCTGGATGCATCCGACCTTGTGCAAGGCACGGCCGAAGTGGAGCGCGGGGCGGACCTGGAGCAGCGCTCGACGGAAGTGGCCGACAAGACCCTGCCACAGCAGATCACCGAGCTGATTCCGGCCAACCCGTTTCTTGACTTGACGGGCGCCCGTCCGACTTCCACGATCGGTGTTGTCATCTTTGCCGCGTTCCTGGGCGTTGCCTATCTCGGTATCGGACGAAAAGAGCCGGAAAACGCCGCAATGGTGAAAAAAGGCATCGATGCGATTTATGCGCTTGTCATGCGTGTCGTCAAGCTCATCCTCCGCCTGACGCCGTACGGCATCCTTGCAATCATGGCCCGCACGGTCGCAACGTCCGATTTCGGGGCGATCGCCAACCTCGGCAAGTTCGTCATCGCATCTTATGTGGCGCTGATCGCCATGTTCCTGGTTCATCTGGTCATCATTACGCTTAACGGTCTTAACCCGATCACGTACCTGAAGAAAACGTCTGAGACGCTTCTTTTCGCGTTCACTTCCCGTTCCAGCGCGGGTACGCTGCCGCTCAACATCAAAACGCAGACGGACCGTCTCGGCCTTCCGGATGCGACCGCGAACTTCGCGGGATCATTCGGCCTGTCGATCGGGCAGAATGGCTGCGCGGGGATTTATCCGGCGATGCTTGCCGTCATGATCGCGCCGTCTGTCGGCATCAATCCGCTTGATCCCGGCTTTATCGCGACGCTCATTGCGGTTGTCGCAATCAGCTCGTTCGGCGTAGCGGGCGTCGGCGGCGGTGCCACCTTTGCCGCGATCCTCGTTTTGTCGGCGATGAATCTGCCGGTCGCGCTTGCCGGTGTGCTCATCTCTGTCGAGCCGCTTATCGACATGGGCCGGACCGCCCTTAACGTCAGCGGCTCGATGACCGCGGGCGTCACGGCGGCCACCGTGAACAAAGAAGTCGACCGGGATGTCTACAACGGCGACCTCCGCACCCAGCCAATTGACGCTTAAATCTAAGAAGATGCCGTCCCGTTAAAAGGACGGCATCTTTTTTATAGGCTGTTCAGCTTTGTATGTACCTGCTCCACCCGGTCTTTGTATGGAGTCCCGGGAAGGAAAGCGATACGCTCATGGACATCACGGATCAGGTCCAGCGCTTCGCCCGTTTTGCCGGTGGCCCAGAGGGATTCCGCTTTATAGGCTTCCCCCTCCATGAAGATTGACAGGTCGATCGGATGGTGGATATACTCCCGCGGGACGAGTGCCCGTTCAAACGCCTCGAGCGCTTCCTGGTGGCGGCCCAGTCCGGATAGGGCCTTCCCGACTTCAAGTGACAGGTACGGCGAGTGGAGCGGGTCCGACAGGGCGGCAACCTTATCTTCCGGCCAACCCTTGATCTGGCGGTGTGCTGAGGCATGGTCATTCCGGAATGAGTTCAGTTCATGGACATCGAGAAACGCCAAGAAACCGCCGGCTTCCTTGTCATCTGCAAACTCTGCGTATTGGCGAAGCTTTTTTCGGAAACGCTCATATTCATCTGCCATTCCTGCCATCAGCGCATGGATCGAAGCCAGGCGGTACCAGTCGCTCATATGGTAGTAAAGATCATTCTCCCGGGAAAACGCAAGGGCGCTTTCCATGACAGCCATTGCTTCTTCCGTTTGGCCGACTGCATAAAGAAGGACGGCCTGCAGGTAATCAAAGTCAAGACGGGTCATCGGTTCGATGAACAGTCTCTTTTCTTCGATCGCTTTCCGCTCTTTGAGCATCACCTCGAGCGCACGGTCATAGTCACGCTCCGTAAAGTGCACCTGGGCGCGAAACATCCCGATTGCGGCGCGTCTTGGGATGATGTTCAGCGAATCATAGATGTCGGCTGCCCGGTCGATCGGTTCTTCCCATCCGGCCTCTTCCAGGTAATGGAGGGACCGACCGTACATTTCGAGCAGCCGGCCGGATTCGTAGCCTTCTCCCATTTGGCCCATATGGGGTCTGATAAGATTTACGAGGCGCTGTCTGGCTTCCTTCGCCCAGTCATCGATCAGCCTGACTGAGTTGTATTCCTCTGCCTGATCCAACAGCTCCCTCAGCTCCTCGCGGCTGCTTTGTTCAAGCAGGGCGGAGGCGGATACGTTCAGCTGTTCAGCAATATGTGTCAGGCTCTCCATCGATGGTCTGGCCTTGTTGTTTTCAATCAGGGAAAGCATTCCCTTCGACATTTTGTCGCCGGCCAGTTCCTGCAGAGTCATCTTCCGGTTTTTTCGCAGCCGGCGAATTCGTTCACCCAATGTGTCCAAAAAGGGAACACCTCCAATCATCGTCCATAGTTTAATTGTATTAAACAATTCCTTGCTTGTGAAGAGGGAGCATGTTATGATTTGTTTAATTAAATTAAACAGGGAGGAAAACAGCATGGAACAAACCATGAGTCTGCGCCAGGCAACGTTACTTCTTTTGAGGGTAATTGCAAGCAAATTCATTTTAACATCGGGACAGAAGAGCAGACACGCAGAACCACGGAGAAAGCCGGTGTTTCAAAAGCCGGATCAGTCTGGTGCAGAGGTCATGAAACCGCGTCGCTGGCTATAACTTATTTTTTTGGCCATAAAGTTTAATTAGATTTAACTATTTCTTGTTTCTGCAAAAACACAGTGCTAAGATTTAGACAATTCATTTAGTGAGGAGCGCAGAAAATGGATCAGGCCATGAAACGCCGTCGCGCCACTTATCATATCTGGACGTTCACGGCGAGCAAGCTGATTTCCGCATTTGGTGCCCAGGTCTATACGTTTGCCATCAGTTTCTACATTCTTCAGCTCACAGGGTCCGCGACAAGCTTTGCGATGAACCTGATCTGCAGCATTTTGCCCCGGACAATTGCGGCACCGTTCGCCGGCTATGCTGCGGACCGATGGCCGAAAAAGACGATTGTCCTCACAGCCCAGGGAGCCATTGTGCTGTCGGTCGGCGGATTGCTTGCGGTCAGCCTGATTTACGGGCTCTCACTCCCGGCCATCTATATCACGACTGCCGTCATTTCGCTTGCCGCATCGTTTTCAGGGGTGTCATTTTCCGCGGCCATCACCGGCCTGGTGGATGAGGAACGTATCCAGAAGGCGATGTCGCTGAATCAGATGTCGATTTCCATCGCCGCGATCGGTGCGCCTGCCGTCGGCGGATTGCTTTACGGCACGGTTTCAATGAAGCTGTTCCTCATCCTGTTCATGGCGGCCGAAGCGGTCGCGCTTGCCCTGGAAGCGACGATGAACTTCCGGCTCTTTAACCGTAAAGCTGACGCGGGAGAAGCGACCGGGGAAGGGGCAGCAAAGGAGCCGCTCCTGCAGAGCATGAAAGCGGGACTCGCTTACCTGAAAACACAGCCGATCATCCTGTCGATCATTTGGATCTCGCTGTTCATCAACTTTCTGTTCGGGGCATTCCAGGTCGGCTATTCCTACATTCTCATTGAAAAGATGAAAATGGCCTCGGAGCACTTCGGCATGACGGAAGGGGCGTTTGCGGTCGGAATGCTTCTCATGTCGATTTACCTGAGTGTCAGGAAAGAAGTGAAGTATCCGCTGCTCGTCTCCAAGTGGGGCATCGTGACGATGGGGCTGATCATGGCGTCTGTCGCACTGCCGCTTCTGGTCAGCCTCCCGTACACAGGGCTCTTCATCTTCTACGCGTCCGTCATGTTCGCATTCGGGCTGGTCATGATCCTCGTCAACACACCGATCCAGGTCATGATGCAAAAAGGCGTGGATGACGATTACAAAGGCCGAGTGTTCGCGATCCTCGAGACGATGGCGATGGCACTCATGCCACTTGGCACGGTACTGTACGGCTTCCTGTACGACCTGCTTCCTGCCGAGTGGATCCTCCTCGTCTCGGCAACCGTGCTGATTGCGGTTGTCCTGACGTTGGCCCGCCCGTCCGTAGTCCGGAAAGCACACCCTGAACTGGCTAACAGACATCAGAAAGGGACGGAGAATCCGGCGCCTGCAGCAAAATAAATACGAAGCGGCAGACCGGACGGGAGCTCATCACCCGTCCGGTTTTGTTTAGCAGGATTTTCCTCTATAATGGGCGTAAAGTATGACCGGGATGGGGGATCATCGATGGGCAGGATACAACTCAGTTTGATGGAACGGGTGCTCGCGGACGGGCTTGGTGAAATGCTGTTCATCATGAAAGCCGGCCGGAGCGGTGAATTCGTGTATGTATGGTTCAACCGGAAAGTAAGGGAAGAGCTCGGATTTGGCGATGAGCATATCGGCAGGACGATCAGTGAGGTTTTCGGCAAAGAGATTGGAGAGAAGATGGTAAAGCGCTACATAGAAGTTGTGCAAAGCAGCGGACAGGCGGTTTATGAGGATGCGTACATCGATTCGGATGGCGGAAAGCGGTATTCGGAAGTCATGCTCACGCCTCTGCTTGATGAAGGGGAGGCCCCCTATGTTGTCGCACTTGTCAAAGACATCACCGGCCGGAAGCAAAACGAATTGATGCGCCGGGAAATCATTCATCGTCTGGAAGAGAGCACTTCCCGCTTCCGGGCGCTTTTTGAAGACAACGGCGATGCTGTCCTGGAGCTTGACCCGTCGGGACAGGTCACAGGGGCGAACCCTGCTGCTCTCCGGTTGTTTGTGGTATCAGGCGAAGCCCTCCACGGAAGACCGTTTTCGAACCTTGTTTCGGACCAATCCCGCAGTCTTGCGGAGGCTGCTTTCTCCCTGGCCGCGGAAGGTAATTTGCAGGATGTCCGTATCGACGTTCAGCCGGAGAATGGACAGCCTGTCGGATGCCTCCTGAAATTCACCCCCGTCGCACCTGCCGGCAAGCCGATCGGCTATTACGCAAACCTGAAGGAAATGCGTGAACTTGATAAATTGGCCCATCTTTATATGGAAAGCCAGAACCAATTTAAGATCATCACAGAAAGTGTGAGTGACGTCATTGTCACGATCGACGGCAGTTGGCGGTTGTTATATGCCTCACCATCCACAAGGGCCCAATACGGCTATGACCCGGCAGTTGTTATCGGGAAAGAGACTGGAGACCTTGTCCACCCTGATGACTTCCCGGACCTGGTCAGAGGATACGAGGAGATTCTCGAAGGCCGTCACGTTTTTCAGATCCGTCTCAGGGTTCTCCATCGAAATGGGGGCTGGATCTGGTCCGAGCTGAACGCTTCCGCTGTACGGGGGCCGCACGGGGAATTTCAGCATATGGTGGTTGTCGTCAGGGATATCAGCCGGCAGAAGGCGGAGGAAGAGCGCCTCGAACATTATGCCTACCACGACCAGCTGACCGGCCTGCCGAACCGCCGGCTGTTCCTGAACCGCCTGGCGGACCGGATCGCCGAGTATAAAAAGACCGGGAAGCGGTTCGCCGTCGCCCTGATGGATCTGGACCGTTTTAAAGCGGTCAACGACAAATGGGGCCACAACGTCGGTGATGATGTCATCCGGGCGTTTAGCCACCGGATTGAAAGTGCGGCGGACCATGTGCTGGCCGCCCGCTTCGGTGGGGATGAATTCGTCATCCTCATCACAGACTGCACGACCCGCGAGGAAGCCGAAACGCTTGCCTGCCGGATCGTCGCCGCGCTCAGGGAACCGATTGTCGCCGGCGGACACGTCATCCCCATCAGCACAAGCATCGGCATCGCTTTTGCCGGTCCGGGCCGGCTATCCACAGATGCCCTCCTGAAACTTGCTGACCGCGCGATGTATGACGCGAAGCAGGAAGGCCCGAACCGTTACCGGATAGTGGAGTGACAAAGTCCCGTCAATAGCGAAACCGCCTTTGGATCCCTGATCCGAAGGCGGTTTTTCCAAATTATGATACAGCGGTTTCGCGCAGCGATTTGTCCGACTTCCGGTAGAGGAAAATCAGCCCAACCGATAACACGGCAAGTGCAGCCGAAATCCAGTAGACACCGTCCGGCATCTGTGTGAACAGCCAGGCGAAAAGGAGCGGACCCGCGATGCGCCCCACGTTGTCCATTGAATAGCTCATGCCTGCAGCGGTCCCGTAGCGCCCGCCGGATTCCTTTGTCGTAAGTGACACGAGGACCGTGCGCACAAGGGCATTTCCTGCTGTGAACACGCAGAGGGAAAGGCCCGCCCAGAACAGGCTGCCGGTAAACACCATAAGGGCAAGCCCGGCTGCGGTCACGAGCTGGGCAATCAGGATGACCTTTGTCTCCATGCCGTTTTTCACCCGGCGGACGACACCGCCCTGGATGGCCGCATCGACCAGTCCGCTAAAGAGAAACAAGTAGCCGATCTGTTTTGGTGTAATTTCAATTTTGTGCATCTGGAACAGCTGGAACGTCGCCTCGATTCCAGCCAGGAGGAACGTCACCATGAACGACATGAGGAACAGGTAGCGGACCCGGTATCCCCACATCTTGCCGGCCCCTTCGGGAACAATCGAGCGCTTATTCGCTTGCCCTTTGCGTTCCGGCTCCTTCAGGACAATCATGGCGTAAACGAGCAGGATGAGGACAAGCGTGCCGGACGCGGTGAACGGAAGCGACAGGCGGATGTCGCCAAGAATGCCGCCGATCGCCGGGCCGAAAATAAAGCCGAGCCCGATCGACATGCCGAGAAGACCCATGTACTTGTTCCGGTTTTCTTCATCAGTCAGGTCGGCGACAAAGCCGGTGACCGCGGTGTACAGTGCGCCAGAGAACAGCCCGCCGATTACGCGGGACACATACATCATTGCAAGAGAATCGGTGAACGCCGCAAACAGGAAAAAGCTCAGGCTGAATCCGGCGAGTCCGATCGCGATCAGTTTCTTCCGGCCTGTCCGGTCGGAATAGGCTCCCCAAAGCGGCGCGGTAAAGAACGATGCCAGCGCATAGACAGTCAGAAGCCCGCCGACATGCATCTCATTGAAGCCTTGCGCCACCACGACCTCAGGCAGCACAGGGATGATGATCCCGAACCCTAAATAAACGAGAAATTGGACCGACATCAGGAGGAGAATTGACTTTTGCATTAAAAAGACCTGCCTTCAAGAAAACATATAATGCCTTCATTCTACTCCGGGGAGAGGGGAAGTGACAAATGCAGACGGTATTTGGGGCAGCGACGAAATTTTTAACATTTGGAACTAAAGGACGGCATGGATTTTCGTACGCGAACCTCTTGGATTCGCGCGCAAAGTCCCCTTTCTCCTCACAATTAAAGCCGCCCTCCAGCCAAGAGAGCGGCATCACACCTTTATCAATTCCTTAACTTCACGCGCTGCAGCCTGAGTGCATTCAGGACGACCGATACCGAGCTGAACGCCATCGCGGCGCCGGCGACCCATGGGGCGAGGAATCCTGCGGCGGCGATCGGGATGCCGACGGAGTTGTAGGCAAGTGCCCAGAACAGGTTCTGTTTGATGTTGCGTACGGTCAGTTGGCTCATGCGGAGCGTGTCGGAGACCCGCTTCAGGTCGCCGTGCATGAGAGTGACATCCGCTGCCTCCATCGCGATGGCGGTGCCGGTGCCCATTGCCATGCCGATATCGGCGGTGGCCAGTGCCGGAGCGTCGTTGATGCCGTCGCCGACCATGGCGACTTTCCGGCCTTTTTCCTGAAGTTCTTTGACGACGGCCGCTTTTTTCTCGGGGAGGACGCCGGCGATGACATGGTCGATGCCGGCTGTGCGGGCGATCGCTTCCGCTGTGCGCGGCTGGTCGCCGGTCAGCATGATGACGTCGATGCCGGATTCCTTCAGTTCCCGCACGGCTTCCGCGGAAGTGTCCTTCAGTGTGTCGGCGACTGCAATGACAGCAGCGTGTTGCCCGTCCGCTGCCATGAACATGACGGTCTTGCCTTCGTCTTCAAGCGCACCGATATCGGCAATTGACGGGTCAACCGGAATGCCGCGGTCTTCCAGCAGCTTCCGGTTGCCGAGAAGAATGTCGCTGTCACCGACTCGGACCCCGATTCCGTGTCCGGGGATCGCGGAGAAGCCGGTGGCCTGTGGCAGGGCGGACGTACGCTCTTCGCCGAATGCAGTGATGGCGGCTGCGACCGGGTGCTCCGATTCTTTCTCGGCCGCGGCAGCGGCCCGGATAAGCTCTTCGTAATCCATGCCGTCCGCCGTGAGAAAGTCGGTCACTTCCGGTTTGCCTTTAGTCACGGTGCCCGTCTTGTCGAGGACGACGGTGTCGATATGTTTCGTCCCCTCAATGGCTTCCGCTGTCTTGAACAATATGCCCTGTTCGGCGGAGCGGCCGGAACCGGCCATGATTGATGTCGGTGTCGCAAGACCCAGCGCGCAAGGGCAGGCGATGACGAGAACGGCGATCATGCTTTCCAGCGACTGGGCGAAGTTGCCCGGGTCAACAATCAAATACCAGACGAGGAATGTGACGGCGGCGATGCCGACGACGATCGGAACGAAAATGCCTGAAATCCTATCGGCGAGCCGCTGGATCGGCGCTTTTGATCCTTGCGCTTCTTCCACTGTACGTATGATTGAAGCGAGCACCGTATCTTTGCCGACGCTGATGGCTTTTGCACGGAGTGAACCGTTGCCGTTCACCGTCGCGGCGAACAGCGTGTCGCCTTCCGACTTGTCGACGGGAAGGCTCTCGCCCGTCAGCATCGATTCGTCAAAGGCTGAACTGCCGGACAAAACGAGGGCGTCGACCGGAATTGAATCGCCGGGCCGGATAACGAGAACATCGCCTTCGGTGACATCCGCCACCGGAATCTCTTCCATCCGGCCGTCCCGCTCGACCGTAGCGGTCTGCGGCTGGAGACCCATCAGCTTCTGGATTGCATCCGAAGAACGGCCCTTCGCCCGTGCTTCGAACACTTTGCCAAGAAGAATCAGTGTGATCAGGACAGCACTTGTTTCAAAATATAACCCGGGGATGTGTCCGCTTCCGGCGTGGGCCAGAACGAGGTATACACTGTAGAAGTAGGCTGCTGATGTGCCGAGCGCGACAAGTACGTCCATATTCGCGCTGCCGCTCCGGAGCGAGTGGTATGCGCCTTTATAAAACGTCCATCCGATCCAGAACTGGACCGGAGTCGCAAGCGCCCACTGCACATATGGATTCATCAGAAAGGCCGGCACGTACATCCACTCGGTAAACGAAAAGTGGGCGACCATCGTCCAGAGGAGCGGGAGGGAAAGGGCTGCCGAGATGATGAACAACCTGGTTTTTTTGCGGATCTCCTCTTTCCGGTGGTCCGGGGCACCATCGTCCTCCTGCTTCAGTCTGGCGTCATATCCGATTTTCCGGATGCGTTCAATGATCGCTTCCGGATTTAGCTGTGCCGGGTCGTAGGTGACATGGCCGGTCTCGAGTGCCAGGTTGACATTTGCCTGGGAGACGCCCGGCATCTTCCCGACCACTTTCTCGATCCGTGCCGAGCAGGCCGCGCACGTCATGCCCATAATCTCCAGCTCGGCATCCTGTTTGGCCACATCGTAGCCGAGATTGCGGATTTTCT
The DNA here is from genome assembly GCF_018390575.1 of Bhargavaea massiliensis. Lineage (GTDB taxonomy): Bacteria > Bacillota > Bacilli > Bacillales_A > Planococcaceae > Bhargavaea > Bhargavaea massiliensis. Next base: position 65,073 of record NZ_JAHBCJ010000010.1, read on the forward strand.
CTTCGATGGAAGGAATGTCAGTTTTGCTGCTGTCGAATTCGACGGTTGCCTTCTCGGTTGCAAAGTTGACCGTCGCGGACTCTACACCTTCCATCCGCCCAAGGCCCTTCTCGACCCGGTTCGCACAGGCAGCGCACGTCATGCCGGTGATGGCAAGTTCACGCTTATCATTGCTCATGGCCATTCATCCTTTCATAGGGGTGGGGGGTATGAAGACTCCCCGGAAAAAGCTGCGGTTTCCCGCAGCCGCCGATCACTTTACGTCGTAGCCCTGTTCCTCGATCGCATTCTTGATCTGCTGGTCGTTCACAAGGTCTTCGTTGTATGCCACCTCAACAGTACCTGCCTCAAGGTTGACTTTAACGGTATCTGCTCCATTCAGGCCGCGGACTGCGTTCTCTACGGAGTTCACGCAGTGGTTGCAGCTCATGCCTTCCACCTGAAGTACGAGATTGGTTGCCATTATGAATCTCCTCCTTATTTTCTCATCAGTTTTTGGATGGTGACGGTCAGTTCATCAAGGACTTCGTCGTCCCCTTCAAGAAGCCGGTCACGGACACATCCTTTCAGGTGTCCATCGAGCAGAATCCGAGCCACGCTGTTGAGGGCGGACTGTGTCGCAGCCAGCTGGGTGATGACATCATCACAGTAAACGTCCCGCTCGATCATTCCCCGGATGCCGCGCACTTGTCCCTCGATCCGGTTCAGCCGGGTGGCAAGATTTTTCTTCACCTCGGGCGTCTGGTGGCTTTTCCGGCAGGACTCTTCATGGACCGAGCTTTCCATTGGCTCCGTCGTCAATGGGCACCGCCTCCTTTGTTGCATCCAGTATACCATCATAGGGTATGCAATCAAACTTTTTGCGCCTCTTTTTTCAGAATAAAACGTTTACCGAAAGGCAACAATTGTAACAGTATTGAAAGATTTGACTTACAGCACGGGTGGTATAGTAAGGATGTGTATATAGAACGTCCGGTATCATCCATTTTCCCGCAACTTTGCCCCGCTTGCCGCGTCATATTGAAGGAAGGAAGAGGTGGAACGGATGGCCCAGAAAAAGGACGTCAAGACGATCGCAGAGCGGATTACAGCATTAGGCATTCCGGTGACGCTGACCAAGTCGCGCCTCGATTTGCTGAAAGCCCTTGCGCCGCCCTCTGGCTCCCAGGCACCCACGACCTAAGCTTCAAAAAGCTCCCGCCTCTGTAACAGAGGCGGGAGCTTTTGTTTGATGTTTATTCTTCAGGATCCGCCGAGAACATATAAGTCCGGTGGTGGAAATTCATGCTGAACACGAGCCCCAGGGCGAGCATATTGCCCATGATGGAACTTCCGCCGTAGCTGATGAGCGGGAGCGGGATCCCCGTGATCGGCAGGAGCTGGATCGTCATGCCGATGTTCTGGAACACGTGGAACGTGATCATGGCGATAATCCCGGTGCACACATACGTCGAGAACGGATCCTTCAGCTGGAGCGTTGTCCGGGTCAGGTGATAGATTAGGACAAAGTACAGGCTGATGACCAGGCTTGCGCCTATGAATCCCCAATCCTCCCCGATCACAGAGAAGATAAAGTCGGTATGGGCTTCCGGCACGTAAACTTCACGGCCCTGGAACCCCTTGCCGCTGATCATGCCGGAACCAATTGCATTCAGTGACGTGATGAGGTGGCGTCCCTCATCGCTTGAATACGTATACGGATCCAGCCAGGAATAAATTCTTGCGAACTGGTATGCGCTGAAGCCAAACGTCTTCACGAGGAAGTCCTGCATATAGACGGCCATCCAGATCAGAAGCGTTCCGAAGGCGGCTGTTCCCGCGTAAAGCGGTACGATGATTTTCCAGGTGATGCCGGAGACGAGGACGAGCGCCGCCGTGATCGCGATAAAGACGAGCGCCGTCCCGAGGTCCGGCTGTTCCAGAATAAAGAACAGCGGGACAATGAGGGCAGCCGCGATCTTGCCCAACAGCATCAGATCGGTCTGGGTCGTGCGATTCAGGTGTTTCTCATTATGCATGGTGATGAGGCGCGCCGCCCCGATGATATAGAAGGTCTTCATGAATTCAGCGGGCTGGATGCTGCCGAGCCCCGGCAGGTGGAACCAGCTTTTCGCATTGTTTCGCCGGGCAACAAGATCCATTCCTTCTGGAAGGATAAAGAGAAGGAACAAGAGGAAAACCCCGCCCCCGTAAATAATCCAGGCAGCTTTCTTATACTGCTCCGGATCGAAATACATCATGACGGCGATGATGGCTGCCCCGACGACATACCACTGGATCTGGGAAGGGACAAAATTCGTATTATATTGGCCGGTCGTCTGCGCGGATGCAATGGCGACGGTGCTGACGATAAGAAACAAAAGCAAGATAAACGCCAGCGTCCAGTCAAAGCGATCTGACGCCCGATTATTCAGTTTCATAATTGATCACCCGGTCGTTTCAAAGTTTCACAGAATGGATTCGGCAATACGCACCATTATACCCCATGCAGGTGCCGAATGCCTGTCTGACTTCCGTCTTTAAAGGACGCGCCGGTCTGGAAAATGTTTCATTTAGATTTCACAAGCATGTTTTTTCGCCGGGCTTCTGTAACGGGATGGCTCCTGCATGCTACACTGATAGTATCCGAGACGTGGAGGTTAACCATGAAGAATCGCATCTTTCTTTTATATGGCGGCAAGTCCGCGGAACACGAAGTATCGCTATCGACCGCACGCGCCGTCACTCACGCACTTGATTTTGGCCGGTATGAAGTCACACCGGTATTTATCACGCCGGAGGGCGAATGGCGCCCGGGGCCGCTGCTTGAGGGGCCGGCCGAACATGTCACCGACCTGATGATCGGGGAAAACGGCACGAATGCGCCGGCCCGGCTTACGGACGGCATCGCCGCGCTCGCCGCGCAGACGCCGGATGCGCCGCCGGTCGTCATCCCGCTCCTTCACGGGCCGAACGGGGAAGACGGCACGGTCCAGGGTCTCCTGGAAGTTCTGGATCTTCCATATGTCGGGAATGGGGTGCTCGCATCCGCCGCCGGTATGGACAAAGTCGTCATGAAGCAGCTGTTTGCCCAAGCCGGGCTGAACCAGGTGCCGTATGTCCACTTTATCCGCAGCGAATGGAACAAAAATCGGGACGGCATCCTGGCTGAGTCCGAGTCGAGGCTTGGCTGGCCGGTGTTCGTAAAGCCCGCAAATCTCGGCTCGAGCGTCGGCATCTCGAAGGCGGCCGACCGGGAAAGCCTGATCGGAGCCATTGAGGAAGCGCTGCGCTATGACCGCAAAGTCATCATCGAACAAGGTGTCGATGCGCGCGAAATCGAAATGGGCCTTCTCGGCAACGACGAGCCGAAATGCTCGGTCGTCGGCGAGATCAGCTCCGCTTCTGATTTCTACGATTACGAATCCAAATACATGGACGGGAACACGGTCCTGACCATTCCGGCGGACGTGCCGGAAAAAGCGGCCGAAGAAATGGAGCATGCGGCAAAAGCGGCGTTCAAGGTGCTCGACTGCTCGGGACTTGTGCGGGCCGACTTTTTCCTGACAAACGAAGGCGAAGTGCTCATCAACGAAGTCAACACGATGCCGGGATTCACGCCGACCAGCATGTTCCCGCTACTCTGGCAAAACTCCGGCATGACGTATCCGGAACTGCTTGAAGAACTGATCCGGCTGGCACTTGAACGCTTTCAGGAAAAACAGTCACTGAATACGAACAAAGATTGAGGGAATCCTTTCTATGAAACGAAAATTGAATGAAATTGCGGACTGGCTCGGCCTGCCGCATCCAACAGGCGGCGAGGCTGCCGTCACTGGCGTATCGATCGATACACGGACGCTGAAAAAAGGTGACCTGTTCATTCCGTTCAAGGGAGAGCAGGCGGACGGCCACCGGTTTGTCCGGCAGGCATTCGACAAGGGGGCTGCGGCCACCCTCTGGCAAAAGGGGGTTCCGGGAGCACCCGAGGACGTGCCCGTTCTCGTCGTCGCAGACCCGGAACAGGCGCTCCAGCAGATGGCGCGCCGATACCGCGAGGAACTGGATGCCGTCATCATCGGCATCACCGGCTCGAACGGTAAGACATCGACAAAAGATCTTGTCGCGGGCACACTTTCGCCGTACTTCCGCGTACGCAAGACCGAAGGCAACTACAACAACCAGCTCGGCCTCCCGCTGACGATCCTGTCGCTCCCGGAAGACACCGAGTACGCGGTGCTCGAAATGGGCATGAGCGGATTCGGGGAGATCTCCTTCCTGTCCGAGCTGGCCCGTCCGAAGTATGCCGTCATCACGAACATCGGCGAGGCGCATATGCAGGACCTCGGCTCCCGGGAAGGAATTGCAAAAGCAAAATCCGAAATTACGGACGGCCTCCGGCAGGGCGGGAAATTGTTCTACGACGGCGACGAGCCGCTGCTCGCCCCGCATGTGGAAACACTGCCGGAAGGCGCGGGCGTTCCGTTTGGGGAGGGGGAGACTTGCAGCCTCCGCCTCCTGTCGGTGGAACCGTCGGAAGCGGGAAGCGTATTCCGGACATCAGGGCTCACGGAGGGCGAGTTCATGATTCCCGTCCTCGGCGCGCACCAGGCGAAAAACGCACTTGCCGCAATTCTGATCGGCCGGGAAGCCGGGCTTACCGATGACCAGATCCGGGAAGCGCTCAAGTCCGTCGAGCTGACCGGCATGCGCATGCAGACGGTGGAAGGGCCGCACGGATCGCTTTTCATCAACGACGCCTACAACGCGGCGCCGACATCCGTGCGCGCCGCACTCGGATTTGTCAGAAGCTCGACTTTGCGAAGTGAGAAGTGGGTCGTGCTCGGCGACATGCTGGAGCTAGGCGCACTGGAAGTACCTGCCCACGAAGGGCTTGCCGAAGAACTGGACCCGGCGGACTTTGACGGCGTCTGCCTATATGGTCCTCGGATGGAGGATCTCTTCCGGAAGCTTGAAAGAAAATTCCCGTCGGATCGTTTGGTCTGGAGCGGAGAAGACTTGGCTCCCATCACCGGGATGCTGCAAAGCAGGCTCGGCCATGCACCGCTGATTTTGCTGAAAGGCTCCCGTGGAATGGCGCTTGAACGTATCATCGGCGAATTGGCGGACAATCTATAAATGAACCCGCGGGCACTGGCCCGCGCCGGTTTCATTGCAAGAAGAGCCGTGCCATGTTATACTGCTAACTATTGGATACATTTGAACGGGAACTCTTCGCACATTGAGGAAGAGTTGTTTTTTTTGAAACGGTTCGGTTGAAGGGCGTGTTCCTCTCCGGTCGGACCGCCCGGCAGCAACCGGAACTTTTCGAGCGCACTGCCTTCCCGGATGGACCGGCGGGCAACACTGAAAACTCCGAAACGGCACGGCATGCCGGACTTCATTTGAAAATGGATCCAATGATCACATGAAGGATAAGGAGATTGACACATTTGACAAAGTTTTCTGAACTGAACATCAGCGAGACCACTCAGCTATCACTCGAGCGCATGGGGTTTGAAGAAGCGACAGCCATCCAGGAAGAGACGATTCCGCTCGCCCTCGACGGCAAGGACGTCATCGGCCAGGCACAGACCGGCACGGGCAAGACGACGGCATTCGGCGTTCCGATCATCGAGAAGATCGATACACAGAATCCGGACATCCAGGCGCTGATCATCGCGCCGACACGTGAACTTGCGATCCAGGTCTCCGAAGAGATCTACCGCATCGGCTACGGCAAGCGCGCACGTATCCTCTCCGTCTACGGCGGACAGGAAATCGGCCGCCAGATCCGTGCCCTCCGCAACCGCCCGCAGATCGTCGTCGGTACGCCGGGACGGATCCTCGACCACATCAAACGCGGCACGATGAAACTTCACGGTGTGGAAACGCTCGTCCTTGACGAAGCGGATGAAATGCTGAACATGGGCTTTATCGAGGACATCAACGCGATCCTTGAGAACGTCCCGTCCGAGCGTCAGACGCTCCTCTTCTCTGCGACGATGCCTGGTCCGATCCGCAAAATCGCGGACAGCTACATGCATTCGCCAGCGGAAGTGCGCGTCAAGGCCAAGGAAATGACGGTCGAGAACATTGAGCAGTTCTTCGTGAAGGCACAGGAACGCGAGAAGTTCGATGCCCTTACACGTCTGCTGAACGTTCACACGCCTGAACTCGCGATCATCTTCGGCCGCACAAAGCGCCGCGTCGATGAAGTGGCACAGGCGCTCAACCTCCGCGGCTACCTCGCAGAAGGCATCCACGGCGACCTGACACAGGCAAAGCGCCTGTCGGTCCTCCGCCAGTTCAAAGAAGGCAAAATCGATATCCTCGTCGCTACGGACGTCGCGGCCCGCGGACTCGACATCTCGGGCGTCACGCACGTCTACAACTTCGATATTCCGCAGGACCCTGAAAGCTATGTCCACCGCATCGGCCGTACGGGCCGTGCGGGCAAGAGCGGGGTTGCCGTCACATTCGTGACACCGCGTGAGATGGGTTACCTCCGCACGGTCGAGGAAACGACGAAAAAGCGGATGACGCCACTTCGTCCGCCATCCGAGGACGAGGCGCTGGCCGGCCAGCAGAAGCTTGCCGTCAGCCAGCTGAAGGAACTCGTCGAGAAAAACGAGCTCAACGACTATCGCATCCTCGCAGAAGAAATGCTGCAGGACAGCGATGCCATTGACCTTGTCGCAGCAGCGATCAAATCGCTTACCCGCGAGCCGGACGGCACACCGGTCAAGATCACGGAAGAAAAGCCGCTTCCGTTCCGCGGTGGAAACCGTGGCGGCCGCAGCAGCGGTGGCGGCGGCTACAAAGGCCGCAGCGGTGGCTACAACCGCGACAGCAGCCGCCGTCGCGACGGACGCCGCCCCGGCGGACGCCCGCGCAACCGATAAGACATATACAAGAACCCGGAAAGCCAAGATGGCCTTTCCGGGTTCTTTTTGCGTTGGGGTGGAAGTGATGAATTCTTTGAGAGTGACGATTCGCTCTCTGAGTGTAGGAGTGACGATACGTCCTCTGGGAATGACGATTCGCTCCTTGAGAGTGACGAATCATCCTTTGAGAGTGACGATTTGCTTGCTGGGAGTAGGAGTGGCGATACGTCCTCTGAGAATGACGAATCACTCTCTGAGAGTGACGATTCGCCCTCTGAGAATGACGAATCACCCTTTGAGAATGATGAATCGCTTTTCAGCTCCGCCCATTTATTAATTCGAATTAATGAAACGTTTCCGGTGTGTTTCCGTATACAATAGAAAGAGATCAAAAGGGGTGAATCGGATGAGAAAAGAACCGGCGAACCGCATTTCCGAAAAGGGCCTGACCGTCTGGAGGATCCACGGGGTCTTCTATACAATGATCGTCCTCCTCCCGGCAATCGCGGCAAGCGTATTGGCATACATATTCGAAGGGCCGGTATGGATCTATATTGTGTCTGGCGCGACTGTCGTGCTTGCGGCCTATCTGCTCATTTTCCTGTTTCCGAAAATCCGATGGCAGCGCTGGCGCTATGAGGTGCGGGAGACGGAAATTGAGCTGCAGCACGGCCTGTTCATTGTGAAACGGACGCTCGTGCCGATGGTCCGTGTTCAGCATGTCGACACGAGCCAGGGACCGATCCTCAGAAAATACGGCCTTTCCGGCATCACGGTGTCGACGGCTGCGACCAATCATGAGATTCCCGCGCTCCAGATGGATGAGGCTGATGAGCTGAGAGGCAGGATCTCGGTGCTCGCAAGGGTGGCGGAAGATGATGTCTGAGAAAAACAGGCTGCACTGGATCACCGCCGTCATCGAGCTCCTGAAGACGCTGAAGGAAGCGGTTATCCCGCTCGTTGTCATTGTCGTGGCGAACGGCATCGGACGTGAGCGGTCGGGGAATTTCTGGCTGGATAACCTCACCCTCCTGATTTTTGGCGCGTTTGTCGTCTTTACGGCGGTTGCCGGTTTTATCAAGTGGAAACGGTTCGTCTACTGGTTTGAAGACGGGGAGCTCCGGATCGAGCACGGGCTGTTCGTGAAGAAAAAGCGCTATATCCCGTTTGAGCGCATCCAGAGCGTCGACTATACTGAAGGCATCCTCCACCGGCCGTTCGGTCTCGTCAAGGTGAAGATTGAGACAGCGGGCAACTCGTCCGTCCTGGAAGGATCGGAGGCCGACCTGACTGCTGTGACACGCGCGGAGGCCGACCGGGTGAGCGCAGTCATCTCCGAAGCGAAGCGCCGCCGCCGGGCGGGCGTGCAGGAGCTTTCGGAAACTGACGGGGAAGCGGTCGGAGCCGCTCCTGCCGAAGAGCCTGAAGAAGAAACGAAAACCCTGTTCAGGATGGGAAGGAAAGAGATCTTCCTCCTGGCGACGTTTTCCGGCAGGATCGGGCTCATCTTCTCGGGGATCGCGATTTTCCTGTCGCAGTTCTCCGACATCCTTCCGTACGAAGCCATCTACGATGAACTGGTTGCGTTTATCCGGTTTGGCGTGTTCATGGTTGTTGCGGTGGTCCTTGCCCTGATGCTGGCCGGCTGGATACTGTCGGTTGCCTGGACGTATCTCGGATTCTACGGATTCACCGTTTCGTTCGACGGGGATGATCTCTTCATCTCAAGGGGGCTTCTTGAGAAAAAGCGCGTCACCGTCCCGCTCAAGCGCATCCAGGCGGTTCGTGTAAGTGAGAACCCGTTCCAGAAGCTGCTCGGATACGTCTCGGTCAAGGTCCATAGTGCAGGGGGCAGTGCCCAGGAGGGGGGATCGGCCATCGGGCTGTTCCCGCTCGTGAGCAAGCGCGAAGTAAACCGCCTGCTTGCCGAGCTGTTCCCGGAAGTCAATACGTCCGCGGAACTGAACCGAGTCCCTGTACGGTCCCGTCCGTTTTATTACCGTCTGGACTTTTTCTGGGTCATCCCGCTGGTCGCGGCAGCCGGTTATTTCCTCTTCCCGTACGGCCTGCTTGCGCTGCTGATCGTTCCTGTAATCATCCTGATGGGGCTCTGGCAGCACCGATCCGCGGGCTGGGCCATCACGGGACACCAGCTCACCGTCCGGTGGCGCGAATTCACCTTGCATACGGTCTATGTGTTCCGAAAGCGCGTCCAGTCGATGCAGGAACGCCAGACGATCTTCCAGAAACGGCGGAATGTCGCGACCGTCACCGCATCGTTCAAATCCGGTGTCATGCCGAGCAAAGCGCCGGTCCGCCATATCGACGAGGCGGATGCCGACCGGCTGATGGACTGGTATGACCCACGGAGTCGCGCAGATAAACACGCAACGGTTGAAGGAACTCCCGCTCCGCAGGGCGAATAAAATCCATACAGGCAGGCCGCCCCTGATCCGGGCGGCCTTTTTGGACAGGAGGGTTCGGGATGGAAGATCTGATTTTCCGCCATATGCAGACGGTCCGTGAACTGACGCTGAAATGCCTGGACGATACGCCCGAGGAAATCGCGGGAATTGTTCCGGGTGGCTATCCCAATCATATTCACTGGAACTTTGGTCACATCCTATTTATTCAGGAACGGCTCGCCCTGGAAGTGGCAGGCGAGGAAATGGAGCTCCCGGAGAAATACGGGATTTACTTTGCGGCGGGCACGAGGCCGTCGGAATGGAAGGGCACGCCCCCGACACTCATTGAGATCCGGGAAGCGCTGGACACCCAGACGGAGCGGCTCCAGAAGCTCCGAACAGGCAGGCTGGACGAGCCGTTGCCCGAACCATTCACGAACCGGATGGGCCTCACGTTCCGCATGACCGGCGAGACGCTGCTGTTCTCGTTTTATCATGAAGCCCTACACCTGGAGACGGTCCGGCAGATGCGGAAGCTGATTGAAGCCGGGCTATAAACATCCGGCACTGCAGTTTCCGTATTCAGGACGGGAGTTTCGTCATTCGGCCAACGAGTCCCGTCATTCGAGCTGAGAATCTCGTCTTTTGTCTGCAGAGACTCCCTATTCCGAACAACGCAAAGCCCCGAACCATGCGCCGGTTCGGGGCTTTCAATTAAACGGTCTCCGGATTCAATTTGTACTGCTTGCCGGGATGATGGGCGGGTAGGCGATCGCCGCGGCCGAACAGATTGTCGCGGAGGGAGGTGCCTCCGTATTCTTTCGGCACGCGCCCGCGTTCCTGGAGGATCGGGATGACCCATTCACCGAATTCCTTGAAGGTCCTGTGTGCGAGGGCATAGGCGATGTTGAAGCCGTCGACGCCGGTCTCGTCCGCCCATGCTTCAAGCTCATCCGCAACCTGCTCCGGTGTGCCGACGACCGCGGTTCCCATGCCGCCTACGCCGATCGATTTGATGATCTCCCGGATTGTCCAGTTGCGTTCAGGATCGATTTTCGTGAATGTCTCCAGAGTGGAGCGGATGGCGTCATTCTCGACGTAATCGACGCCGGCATCGAGATCGGCGCCCGACAGGTCGACCCCTGTCCAGCCGCCGAACAGGGCAAGCGCGCCCTCGTCAGAGATGTAGGACTGATACTCTTCAAGCTTTGCACGCGCTTCTTCCTCGGTCCGGCCGATGACCGGCGTGATGAGGGTCAGGATCTTGACCTCATCCGGATCTCGCCCGGCTTCCGCCGCCGCTTCCCGGAGCCGTTTGACGGTTTGCCGAGCCGCGGTTTTCGTCGGTGCGCCGATAAAGGCAAGTTCGGTATGCCTGCCGGCGAACGCCCGGCCTTTCGACGATGCGCCGGCCTGGAACAGCACCGGTGTCCGCTGCGGGGACGGCTCGGACAGATGGGCGCCCGGCACCTTGAAGTACTTGCCCTCATGGCTGATGTCGTGCACTTTTGAAGGATCCGTATACACGCGGTTTTCTTTGTCCACCTTCACCGCACCGTCCTCCCAGCTGCCTTCCCACAGTTTGTAGCACACTTCCAGGTACTCTTCCGCGATATTATAGCGCTCGTCATGGGAAATCTGCCCGTCCAGCCCCATGTTCAGCGCTGCACTCTTCAGGTAGGAGGTGACAATGTTCCAGCCGACCCGGCCCTTTGTCAGATGGTCGAGTGTCGACATGCGGCGTGCAAATGTATATGGATGTTCGTGGCTGACGGATGCGGTGACGCCAAACCCGAGATGGTTGGTGACGGCGGCCATGAGGGGGACGACAAGACTCGGGTCATTGACAGGCGACTGTGCGCCTTGGCGAACGGCTGCATCGCGTGATCCTCCGTAAACATCGTATGTGCCGAGCACATCGGCGAGGAACACGGCGTCATAGCGCGCCTCTTCCAGAATGCGGGCAAGCTCGATCCAGTAGTCGCTGTCCTTGTACCGGTGGGACTGGTCATCCGGATGCGCCCACAGGCCGGGGGACTGGTGGCCGGGTGTGTTCATCTCGAATGCGTTCAGGTAAATGCGTTTTTTCGTCATGGTCATCATCCTTTCATAGTGGCTCAGGCGTGGGTCCGGCTGTGCTGCCTGCGTACGAGCTCGGCAAAGTAGGCAGTCTGCTTTTCAAGGCGGCTGAGGCAATCTCCGTCAAGAACGGGGATGTCGAGGTTTTTGTCGATCACATCATCCGTGAGATAGATTCCCTTGAGGGCATGGCCCTTCAGCGTGGAAAGGAGCGGCTTCAGCGCATAGTCGAGTGCCAGCAGATGGCCCGGGCTGCCGCCGGTCATGAGCGGGAGGACGGGCTTCGACTCGAGCACATCCTGGGGCAAGAGATCGATGAAGGCTTTCAGGACACCGGAGTACGCCGCCTTGTAAACGGGGGAACCGACGATGACCCCTTTTGCCCCGCGGATTCTCGCGGCTGCGTCAGTGACGGACGGATGACTGAAATCGGCTGAGAAAAGGACTGCGGCGGGGATATCCCGCACACTCAGGTGCGTGACGGTAAAATGCTTGTCTTCAAGCAACCCGCCGATATAACCGAGCACACGCTCGGAACGGGACGCTACATTCGGACTGCCTGAAATGATAACGATTTCGGACATGGTGATCATCCTTTCTTCTGGTAAATCTGTCAGTGAACTAGGGATTATGAATGGACGTACACGCTGAACATGTTTTCCGGAGCGGCTGGGGAATGAAAAAGGCTCTTCTCCCGTGGAAACAATGAGAGAAGAGCCTGGCAGGAGTGCATGCGCATCTATTTTGCCTGACTGTTTTCTCATCTCCAGGGCTGAACCGCCCCTCTGGAATTAGCACCGTGCAAACCGGAGTCTGCTGGTTGCTGAGGCTTCGCAGGGCCAAGTCCCTCCACCTCTCTTGATAAGAAACAAAATTATGAATTTTTCAGCTTGATGAACAGTATAGCAGAGCCTTAAATATTGTCAACAGGGAAAGTCGGGTTTAACGGACCGCTGGCGCCATGGGCAAAAAACCCCGCAGCAGCGGGGTTCAGGCACGTCACCGGCGCTTCTTGCGCCAGCTTGTGATATTCTTCGGGTGGAAGTAGCTGAGGCCGACGAGGAAACCGACGGCCAGGCCTGTCAGATGGGCGGTAACGTTGATGTTCGGGGTCAGGAATGTCATGACCACACTGATGACGATGATCGGCAGGATAATCTGGCGGATCTGCGGGAATGCGCCTTTGGTATGGTATACGAATGCACCGAACGCCCCGAAGATCCCGTAGATGGCGCCGCTTGCCCCCACATAGGCGTAAGAGCCGTCATGCAGGAAGTAAGAGGCCACGTTTCCGAACAGGCCCGCGAGGAAAAATAAGTTCAAAAACCGTACTTTCCCTGCGAGCCTCTCGAGCTCGGGACCGAACAAAAACAGGGCGAACATATTGAACAGGACATGCATGAGACCGGCGTGCAGGAACATCGGCGTGACGAATCTCCACCAATCGCCTTCCGCAATCAGCCGGTTGATGCCCATGCCGTAAAACATGATCAGGTCACCGATACCGGGGAGGATGGTCAGGATGTAGATGATCACGTTGATCGCGATCAGCGCCGAGACGACCGGGTAGAACCGGATGTACTCGGAGAAGCTTTCTCTTCTGATAAACATGGTTTCACCTCAATTTACATATGAACAGTATACCGCGTTTGGCGCGGTCCAGAAAGCGGGGAAAACAGATGATCACCGGAATCGGGCTCGACATCGTGGAGATGGACAGGATCCGTCAGGCGGACAGGCGGAACAGCCGCTTCAGAAAAAGAATCCTTGGCAAAGAGGAATTGGAGAGGTACGAACAGCTCGGCGACACAAGGCGGACAGAATACCTGGCAGGCCGGTTTGCCGCCAAAGAGGCTTTCGCCAAAGCGCTCGGCACCGGAATCGGCGAGTCATGCGCATTCGGCGACATCAGCATATTGCCGGACGGGACAGGCAAGCCTGTTCTTTATTTCAAGGGGGAGCCGGCGCCGGGATTCGTATCGATCACCCACACGCGTGAATACGCTGCCGCCCAGGTTATCCTCACCGGATTCCCGGCAGCCCTGTCCGAATAAACCCGGACCCTCTCTCATAGGATGTTCCACAGGAGCGAAATGAGAAAGGGTGAAGGAATTGCGGAGCCGGATATTCGCAGGAATGCTCATCGTGCTCGTCATGCTGCTGGCGGCATGCGGATCACAGTCGAAGGAAGACGTCATGAAAAAGCTGAGCGGCAAATGGACGGATGCCAAGGGGTATGAACTCACCGCCGTCATGGAGATCAAGACCGGCGATGAGCCAAGGCTGTATGACGTGGAAGTGTGGCACACAAAGCCGGACTACTACCGGGTCAATGTGGCCCAGCAGGGCTCCAAGGAGTCCCAGATGATCCTCCGCAACAAGGACGGGGTATTTGTCGTCACGCCGTCAATCGGCAAAACGTACAAGTTCCAGAGCGACTGGCCGGAGAAAAACAGCCAGGCTTACCTGATCGGTGCGCTTGCGGAGGACATCCGGGCGGACAAGGATGCGGTGATGAAGGAAGAAGACAAGGAATACGTCTTCGAGACGGTCACACGGAACAACCACCGGAAGATGCTGCCTTATCAGCGTATCCACATCGACAAGAAATCGCTCCTCCCTGTGAAGGTGTCGGTGCTGAATGAAAACAAAGAAGAACAGATGAAGATCACGTTTGAGAAAATTTCCCTTGGCACGGAGCGCAGTGCCGGCGATTATGCGGTGGAAAAACACTCAAAGGCACCGGAAGGCGCGGAAGGATCCGCGGATGACACCGATGCAACGGAAGAAAACGCGGATGGAGAAGACCAGGAAGGCACCACGGAAGAAACAGACGGTGCGGCTGATAAAGAAGGCACCGAAGATGGCCAGGAAGAAGGCACCGAAGACGGCAAAGAAGAAGGAGATGAAGAAGCGGGTGCCGAATTGGATGGTGAGGAATTCCGCACATCCTATCCGCTCCTCAAGTGGGAAGGCGTCGACGTGGAAGAGGAAGTCGTGGGCAGCGGAGACGACAAGCGGGTCTACCTGACTTACAGCGGCGAGAAAGAGTTCGTCATCGTCCAGCAGCAGGCGAAGTCCCCGCAGGAAGCGCTCGTTCCGGTATTCGCGGAAGGGGACCCGGCACACCTCGGCTTCACGATCGGCGCAATCACCGACAACTCGGTCAGCTGGGAACAGGGCGGCGTATCCTACTTCCTCGCCTCGAACGGCCTGAGCCGCGAAGAAATGGTGGAAGTCGCGACATCGATGATCGAAGCTGAACAGAAGTGATCCGGGAGTATTGACGGTGTTCTCCCTCCGGGCGGATAATGAAAAAAGAGACAAATCTATCCGGCAATTCGGAAGGGAGAACGGGGAAATGGAACAGACGAAATGGGGACGGCCGACAGTTGCGGCCATCAATCTGGAGGCGATCCGGGAAAATGTCCGGAATACGGCGCGCATGACCGGCCCGGACACCGGCGTGATCGCCGTCGTCAAGGCGGACGGCTACGGCCACGGCGCGGTCCGGGTCGCGGAGGCGGCGCTTGATGCGGGGGCAATGATGCTCGCGGTCGCCACTCCGGATGAAGCGGTGGAACTCAGGGAGGCGGGCCTGAAAGCGGACATTCTGCTTTTGGGCGCCTCCCCTGTTCCGTTCGCGCGGGTCGCCGCGGAATTGGGCATCATCATCACCGCGGATTCGCCGGCCTGGATGGAGAAGGTCGCCGGTGAAGCACCTGATTTCGGCCGTCCGCTCCGGGTTCACCTGAAGGTCGACACCGGAATGGGCAGGCTCGGCGTCCGGAGCGGAGAAGACCTGCTCCGGATGTACAGGACCGCCAGGGCTGCAAAAATCATGGTGGACGGCGTCTTCACCCATTTCGCGACGGCAGACGAGCCGGACAATGACGTGTGGAGAAAGCAGGCAGCCGGGTTCCGTGAAGCTGTGGCGCTGCTTCCGGAGCGGCCGCGCCTGGTACACGCGTCAAACAGCGCGGCCGCATTCATACATCCGGAATGCAAGTTCGATGCGGTGCGCCTCGGCATCTCCATGTACGGCATCGCCCCGTCCGGCTTTGTCGGGGAGCGCCTGCCCTTCCCGCTCAGTCCTGCGCTGACGCTCTCGACCGAACTCGTCCATGTAAAGCGGATCGGCCGGGGAGACACGGTCAGTTACGGAGCGACCTATCAGGCGATGGGCGATGAATGGGTCGGGACCATCCCGATCGGTTATGCGGACGGGTTTCTCCGGGGCCTCGGCGGACAGGACGTGCTGATCGGCGGCCGCCGCTGCCCGGTGGTCGGCCGCGTCTGCATGGACCAGTGCATGGTCCGGCTGCCCCGCGAAATGGCACCCGGCGAACCTGTTATCCTCCTGGGGAAACAGGGCGATGAAGAGATCCGGCCTGACGAATGGGCGGATCGGCTCGGGACCATTCCCTATGAAGTCGTTGTCACCCTGTCGAAGCGGATTCCGAGAGTTTATTTGCAAGGATGCGGGGAATACTAACCCCAACCACGGCCCGACAAGATCCGACAGATTCATCAGGTTCAGGCGGAACTTTGTCGCATTCTTTCCGAACGTGTCTTTTCAACAGGTCTGTCCAATGTTATGATGGGATAGAAATTTGTTGAATGGCTGCGTCGGAGGTGTTTGCTGTGGCAGAGAAAGAGACAAAAGAAGTCGTGGTGAAGATCCCGAAAAGGATGCTTCCGTGTGACGGGGAATCCGTCGCCTACGACCGAGCGGAACAAGACGGGTACGTCTACCTGACGACGACCCGGAGGACACGGAAGGAACAACCAAATCTTATACGGGAAGCCATCGTCAAAGGCTACGTGGAGATGTCGCAGATCAATCTTTCGATCGCTTCCGAATGTTTGTACGCGGAATACGAAGCGGAGCACGCGTGGCGCAACTCGTAATCGGAGGATGAGATTTTGGCCATAAAACGCGGGGACATTTTCTTTGCAGATCTGTCGCCGGTGAAAGGTTCTGAGCAGGGCGGGAAAAGACCCGTCCTGGTTATTCAGAACGATATCGGCAATCGGTTCAGCCCCACTGTGATCGTCGCAGCCATCACGGCCCAGATACAGAAAGCCAAACTGCCCACCCATGTGGAAATCGATGCGGCACGGTACGGATTGGACAAAAACTCCGTCGTCTTGCTTGAGCAAGTCCGGACAATTGACAAATCCCGCCTTTCCGACAAGATTACGCATTTGGATGAAGAAATGATGCGGCAGGTGGAAGAGGCGCTTGAAATCAGCCTCGGACTGGTAAAATTTTAGTATACATAAACAAAAAACGCCGCCCGGCATACCGGGCGGTTTTTTGTTGAGATATATTTGTAAACTTAAATTGTGGCAGGGCAGAAATTGCTGATTAAGCCATACGCCTCTGTTAATCGGACCGTGTTTAATCTCGGTCAGCCGCAACAATACTTCCATTCCTTCATTTGGAATGCAATTGATTGATGCTTCTGTGCGATACTAACAGTAGGTGTGACGTCCGGGAAGAGGACATATAGCTGTGTTTTTATGCCGCATCCGAACCTCTGCTTTCATATGAGTCTTCATAACTCACAAAATAAGTGTGTTCCTGCTGTATTTTCGATACAATGTAAAGAACAGTCCGTAGAAGGGGGCCACCAGAGCCATGTATAGAAAAGTTCCTCAGTTTGTCGAGACTCATCTTGAGGAGATCATCGACAGTTGGAAAACTCGCATGAAAGACGAACATGGTGAAAAGTTCTTTCATATTATGCCGGAAGAGGTCATCGAGCGGACAAGCCGGGATTTCGCGGAACTTGTCGTATCCAGCCTGACCGAGGAGACCGGGCAGTATGAAGAGAAGCTCCATAATTTTTCTGAGCGCATCGTCCGCCTCGGCTGGTCGATTTCGCTCGTCATGAAGGCGATTGAGAACTTCTCGGATACGCTCTATGATCTTCTCCGGCAGGCCAATATCCTTGATGACAGCAACGTGGCCGAGTATTTTGATATCCTGAACAACTGGATCAAACCGCTCCGCCAGGAAGTCGTCGAAATGTATTCCCGCACGTGGGAGCGCACGGTCAATCTCCAGAAAATTGCCCTGCAGGAACTGTCTGCATCGCTGATTCCGGTATTCGACAAGATTTCCGTCATGCCTCTTGTCGGCACAATCGATACGGAACGCGCCAAACTCATTATGGAAAACCTCCTGGATGGAGTTGTCCGCCACCGCGCGGAAGTGGTGCTGCTTGATATCACAGGCGTGCCGGTCGTCGATACGATGGTCGCCCATCATATCATCCAGGCGGC
This sequence comes from Bhargavaea massiliensis, assembly GCF_018390575.1. Taxonomy (GTDB): domain Bacteria; phylum Bacillota; class Bacilli; order Bacillales_A; family Planococcaceae; genus Bhargavaea; species Bhargavaea massiliensis. The sequence goes on from NZ_JAHBCJ010000010.1 coordinate 82,714, forward strand.
GGATGCGGTCCGCCTCGTCGGCGCGCGCTGCATGCTTGTCGGCATCCGTCCGGAAATTGCGCAGACGATTGTGGCGCTCGGCATCAGCCTCGAAGACTTTACGACGACCAGCACGCTGCAGCGCGGCATGCAGGAAGCGCTCGCGCTGACAAACAGAAAAATCGTGGAGGTGGATGAACAGTGAACATGCGTATCCCGATCCTGAAGCTCAATGAAATTCTGATCGTTTCGCTCCAATGGGAACTGGACGACCAGACTGCGATTCAATTCCAGGAAGACCTTTTGAAAAAGCTGCATGACACGTCGGCCAAGGGCGTCGTGATTGACTTGACGCCGATCGACTTCATCGACTCCTTCATCGCGAAGGTGCTCGGCGACGTGATCAGCATGTCAGGCCTCATGGGTGCCAAAGTCGTCATCACAGGTATTCAGCCGGCCGTTGCCATTACGCTCATCGAACTCGGGATCCGTTTGGAGAATGTCATGACGGCCCTTGATCTCGAAAACGGAATGGACAAATTGCAACAAGAATTGGAGGCTTAACGATGGCGTACCGGTCTTCAGTCGATATCCATACTGAATGGGACATTGTCGCAGCGCGGCAGCTGGGCCGGAACGAAGCGAAGAAAGTAGGCTTCGGCACCGTCGACCAGGCCCGTATCACTACGGCAATCAGTGAACTCGCAAGAAATATTTATTTATATGCAGGAGCCGGAAAGATTGAGATCGAGCGCCTGAATGAAGATGGCCTGTTCGGAATCGCCATTATCGCTTCCGACGAGGGTCCGGGCATCCCCGATGTAAGAAAAGTAATGGAAGACGGTTACTCGACTTCCGGCGGTCTCGGCGCCGGGATGCCGGGAGTCAAGCGTCTGATGGATGACTTCCGGGTAGACACCGAACGGGGTAAGGGCACGAAAATCACTGCAATCAAATGGCTCCGCTGACAGGGGGATGAATAGAGATGCCTCAGCAGACGGAAAACGAATATAAAGAGATTTTGAGGCAGTATCTTGAGGACCAGTCTGAACAGAACTTATATATGGGAGAAGCGTTCAGCCGAAAATTGATCGAACGGGACATCTCGCCGGAGGAGGTCATCAGCATACATAAATCCGCACTCAAGGATGTGTTGCCGGGCCTTCCGTCGAAAGTCTGGCATTCTTTCGACTTCCTCATCGAAATGATGATCCGATACGGTCTCGCGCTGAAGGAACACCAATCTCTCGTCAAGCGACAGGAAGAGATGCAACTGGAGATGGAAGTGGCTGCAAAAGTTCAGGAAACGCTTTTGAAAACAAAGATGCCGGCAGTCGAGGGAATGGACTTCGGCTATGTGACCGTGCCTTCGCGGACAATGAGCGGGGATTATATCTACTTTGTCGGAAATGATAAGGACGAGGCGGGCGTGGCTGTCGCTGATGTGATGGGCAAGGGTATTCCGGCCGCCTTATGCATGTCGATGGTCAAGTTCGGCATGGACAGTGTCCGGCATTCGACCGAAGGCCCGTCCGGCGTTCTTTCGGTCATCAACCGCATTGTTGAAAAAAGCGTCAATGACTCGATGTTTGTGACCATGATGTACGGTCTCTACGATGCAAAAAGCTCCACCTTCTCCTATGCGTCTGCCGGGCACGAGCCGGCACTCCATTACCGGGCATCGGAAAACCGGTTTGTGGAGCTTGATGCCAAAGGGCTTCTTCTCGGTGTTTCGCCGGATGCCCGCTATGAGGAGGGGAGCGTTGTCCTCGAACGTGATGATTTCATCGCCATTATGACCGATGGGGTGACCGAAGCGCGGACGCCGGAAGGCTTTGTTGAAAAGGAAACCATCCTTGAAATCATCAGCAGCGTCAAGGACCAGTCCGCACAGGAAATGGCAGAACATGTTTTCGCTGAATTGGACCGTATGCAAGGATTCCGTCTCCAGGACGATTTCTCGCTCGTAATCTTGAAAAAAGAGTAATGGATGTTTGGATTTCTCCAGGGCGGGTAAAGCCTTGATGTTGTGTTCAGACGAAGTTATGGTTTTGGGATTATAGGATTGAGAAATAAAAGAAGAGGTGTGGAAATGAATCTACAAGTCGATTTGCGTGAAGAAAACAGCGTACAGCATTTTAAAGTGGTCGGTGAGATCGATGCATTCACGGCGCCCGTCCTCCGCGAGAAGCTTTCTGAGCTTACTGTCCAACAGGGCGTGGAAGCCGTCATTGATCTTTCAGACGTGGAATACATGGACAGCACAGGTCTCGGCGTGTTTGTCGGCTACTTCAAACAAGTGAAGGAAAGCGGCGGACATGTGAAAATCACCGGGCTCTCACCGCGCCTCAAGCGGTTGTTCGATATAACTGGTCTCGACGAGGTCATGGATATCGAAGGACATAAAGAAGATAAAGGTGGGTTCAATGATGCAACCGTATGATTACGTTGAGATCCGAGTGCCGGCCAAGGCCCAATATGTAGGCGTGGCGCGGCTTACGATCTCCGGCCTCGCAAGCCGGCTCGGCTTTACCTACGATGACATCGAGGACATGAAGATCGCATCGAGCGAGGCCATCACGAATGCGGTGCAGCACGCATACAAGGACGACGAGGAAGGCGAAGTCGTCGTCGGGTGCGCACTCTATGAAGACCGGATGGAGATCATGGTGGCCGACCATGGTCAGAGCTTCGATTTCGAAGAAACCAAAAAGAGCGTGGGACCTTACCATGATCACGAAGAGGGCATGTTCCTCCGGGAAGGGGGTCTCGGCCTCTATCTGATCGAAACGCTGATGGACGAGATTAAAATCCACCACGATGAAGGGGTCACGGTCTTCATGACTAAATATCTCGGCGGAGAGCAGGTGGAAAAGGATGTCGAAACAGTCTCCTCCTGATTCCAAATCAAAAGAACAGGTGCTTGACTGGATCAGGGCTTTCCAGGAAAGCGGCGATGAAGAGGCGCAGACGAATCTCGTTCTCCACTATGAGCGGCTTGTCCAGTCGATCGCCCGCAAATATTCCAACGGGAAATCATACCACGAAGATATCGTGCAGGTCGGCATGCTTGGTCTGCTTGGTGCAATCCGCCGCTACGATCCCGATTTCGGCCGCAGCTTCGAGGCATTCGCCGTTCCGACGATTATCGGCGAGATCAAGAGGTTCCTCCGCGACAAGACGTGGGCAGTGCATGTGCCGCGCAGAATCAAGGAACTCGGGCCGAAAATCAAGTCCGCTGCAGAGACGCTGACCAATGAACTCCAGCGCTCACCGAAAGTGCAGGAGATTGCAGATTATCTGGAAGTGGAAGAGGACGATGTCCTTGAAGCGATGGAGATGGGACGAAGCTATCAGGCTCTGTCCATGGACCACTCGCTTGAAGCGGATTCCGACGGCAGTACCGTCACGCTGTTCGATATCATCGGCGACACGGATGACGGCTACGAAATGACGGACCAGCGTCTGATCGTGGCTGAAGCGCTCAATGTCCTGTCCGAGCGCGAAAAGCAAATCATCCAGTTTACATATATCGAACAGATGAGCCAGAAGGAGGCGGGAGAACGCCTCGGCATTTCGCAGATGCACGTATCCAGACTTCAGCGAAAGGCCATCAAAAAGCTCCAGGAAGCGATTGCGGCGGCAGGTGGTGGGTCGTCTTGAAGACGGTGAAGGACGACCGAGTGGAGGCGTACATCTACCAGGAAGCCAAGGCGGGAAACCATGAATCGGGTGATGTGTATTTTACCTTCACCAATGAGGATTATTTCCTGTGCGCGATTGCGGATGGTCTCGGAAACGGTCCGATCGCGAGGGAATCTGCAAAAATCGTTCCGGAAGTTCTGGAACGCCATCATGACGAATCGATCGACCAGCTTCTGAGCCGGTGCAATACGCACATGCACCAGAAGCGCGGAGCGGCCGTTGCAATCATCAAGGCGAACTTCCATACGTCGACGATCGAATACAGCTGTGTGGGAAACGTGCGGTTTTATCTTTACCGCCGCTCTGACGATAAGATGATTTATCCGCTCCCAGTGATGGGCTACTTGTCCGGGCGCCCGCAGAAGCTTCGCACACAGGGCTACGATTACGGACCGGGGGACCTTTTCCTTCTCCATTCCGATGGTGTGGACATCCGCAGCCCGAAGGCCTTCATGCAGAACAGCGCCGGGCCGTATGACCTTTACAAGAAAGTGTATGAAACCCTCAGACACGGCGACGATGCCACCTATATCGCAGGAAGCCTGCTCCGCTAAATCCGCGGAGCGGGTTTTTTTGTTTTTCTCTGTAGTCAAGACGGTTCACGGTGTACGTTGCCATTTATGATAAAGTGAAAAGGTAAAGGGAACCGAACGAAAGGGTGAGAAACATGCAGGAACAAGAACTGATCCAAAAAGCGGCGGTGCGTGCAGGTGTGCGCCCGGCGCAGGCGCAGGCGGTCATCGGCCTGCTCGGCGAGGGCAAGACCGTACCGTTTATCGCCCGCTACCGGAAAGAAGCGACCGGAGAGCTCGACGAAGTGCAGATCAAGGCGGTCGAGGACGCCCACCGCTATCTTGCCCAGCTTGAGGAGCGGAAAGAGGAAGTTATCCGGATCATTTCCGAACAGGGGAAATTGGACAGTGACCTGGAAAAATCAATACGGAGCGCCGACGTGCTGCAACGGGTGGAGGACCTGTACCGTCCTTATCAGAAAAAGAGGAAAACCAGGGCGACAGTTGCGAAAGAGCGTGGGTTGGAGCCGCTTGCCGATCTGCTTCTATCTGATACGAAAGAGCGTCCGGAGGATTTGGCCGGCGGTTTTATCGACGCCGAACGAGAGGTTCCGGATTCAGAGGCGGCCCTTGGCGGCGCGAAGGACATCATTGCGGAGCGTATCTCTGATGATGCCTCGGTCCGCGACAGGATCCGCAACGCCATCCGGCGCGACGGACTGATCGTCACCTCACGGAAAAAAGATGCCGAGGATCCGAAAGGCGTCTTTGAGATGTACTATGAATATGAAGAGCCGATCAGGCAGATCAAACCACACCGCGTCCTTGCCGTGAACCGCGGCGAGAAGACGGGCGTGCTAAAAGTATCGCTCTCGGTCCCGGAAGAGCGTCTGATTGAAGACATCCGACGTTCCTACGTGCGGAGACCGGGTTCTCCTGCCGAAGCGGAAGTGGCAGCGGCGGCGGCAGACGCCTTCAAGCGCCTGCTTCTTCCGTCAATTGAACGCGAAATCCGGGGTGAACTGACTGAGAAGGCGGAACAACAGGCAATTCGCATTTTCTCGGAGAACCTGAAACGGCTGTTGCTCCAGCCTCCGATGAGGGGCAAGACTGTACTTGGCGTAGACCCTGCCTACCGGACCGGCTGCAAGTTGGCTGTCGTGAGCGATACCGGCCGGCTGCTTGAACTGGGCGTCATCTATCCGCATACATCTTCTGACACGGAAGGCGCGAAAAAGAAAGTGCTCACGCTTCTCCGCAAGTACCCGGTCTCCATCATCGCGATAGGCAATGGAACGGCATCCCGCGAAACCGAGCAGTTCATCGCGGATTGCCTGAAAGAGACGGACGGTGGAGCGTCCTATGTCATCGTCAACGAAGCGGGAGCGAGTGTTTATTCCGCATCGGAAGAAGCGCGCCGAGAATTCCCGGAACTCCAGGTTGAACAGCGGAGCGCCGTGTCGATTGCGCGCCGCCTCCAGGACCCATTGTCCGAGCTGGTGAAGATCGAGCCGAAGTCTGTCGGTGTCGGCCAATATCAGCATGATGTCTCCCAAAAAAATCTCGGGGAGCAGCTGGACTTTGTCGTTGAGACCGCGGTGAACCGGGTTGGTGTCGATGTGAATACGGCGTCCGCGTCGCTGCTTCAGCACGTGTCGGGACTGTCCCGCACGGTTGCAGACAACATCGTTGCGGCCCGTGACGAACTCGGGCGCTTCAACTCCCGGGCGCAGTTAAAGAAAGTTCCGCGGCTCGGCGCAAAGACATATGAGCAGGCGGTCGGATTCCTGCGCGTTCCCGGAGCCAAAAACCCGCTGGATGCCACTGGAGTCCATCCGGAAAGCTACAGTCTCGCTGAAGAGATTCTGAATGCGGCCGGATTGGACAAAAAGGAAATTGGCACGGAGCATGCAACTGTAGCGCTCGCCCGGCTGGATGCAAAAGAAGTGGCAACGACTGCAGGAGCGGGGGAAGTGACCGTCCGGGACATTATCGAGACGCTGAGCCGCCCGAACCGGGATCCCCGCGATGAATTCCCGCAGCCCCTTCTAAGGAAGGAAGTGCTGACGCTCAAAGATCTGAGGCGCGGCATGGAGATGGAAGGGACAGTCCGTAATGTCGTCGACTTCGGAGCATTCGTCGATATTGGCGTTGGCGAGGACGGTCTGCTGCATGTGACCAAGATGAGCACAGAACGGGTACGCCACCCGCTGGACATGATGGCTCCCGGAGATGTCGTCACAGTCATCGTCGATGAGGTGGATCAGGAAAAAGGGCGGATATCCCTCACCATGCTCAGTCCGGCGCAGGAAGAGGAAAAGAAGAAGCTGGCAGAGGAGCGGAAGCGCCAGTTGAAGGATCGGAAGCGAAGCGTCAAAAAGCTAACCGACCTGGAGCCTGGGACCCAGGTGAAGGGGAAGGTACGGAGACTGCAGCCATATGGCGCTTTTGTCGATGTCGGGGCAGAAAAAGACGGACTTGTCCATATATCCAAAATGGCGCCCGTACGCGTGAACGATCCGGCAGAGATCGTGCAGCCGGGAGATACTGTAGCGTTATGGATTGAATCGGTCGATCCGGCCGCCTCGAAAATCTCACTGACGATGATCGATCCCGCAGAAAAGAAGGGGAGCGGGAGACGCCGTGGATGACAGGGAACTCCAGCTTCTGACCGAATCGATCTCCCGGGATTCGTTCGGGCGTCCGTTCCGGCACAGAGTTTACTTTAACCCGAGACTCCGGACCACGGGCGGCAGGTACCGTCTCCATGACCACGACATTGAAATTAATCCGGAAGCCTACAGGAAGTACGGAATGGATGAGCTCGTCGGCATCATCAAGCACGAGCTTTGCCACTATCACCTTCATATAGAAGGAAAGGGATACCAGCACCGTGACCGGGACTTCAGGGAACTGCTCAGACAGACCGGTGCGCCCAGGCACTGTTCCGTCATCAGGGAACCGGCCAGGAGGAAAGCGAGGCATCTGTACCGCTGCGCCGATTGCGGCCAGTCCTACATGCGGAAGATCCGGATGAATACGGACCGTTACCGTTGCGGAAAATGTCAGGGCCGCATTCTAAAAGTCGAAGAGAGTTGAAGAATGAAACCCTTGCCGGGCGGTGAAAGCCGTTGAGTGGCAAGGGTTTTGATGTTTTTATAAAAAAGTTGGCGAAAAGTGTTGACGTATTTTCGTATGCCCCCTATAATAGGACAAGTCGACAAGAGATCACACGAAAGCCTGAACGGCTGAGGGTTCTTGAGACATTGAATATGGCCCCTTGGTCAAGCGGTTAAGACACCGCCCTTTCACGGCGGTAACACG
>NZ_JAHBCJ010000011.1 GCF_018390575.1 Bhargavaea massiliensis
CAAGTGATATGTCCGATATCATTTGTTCCGTTCTCACCCGACGGGGTCGGGGATCTGGAACTCATTTCATCAGCGTTTTGCTGTTCAGTTTTCAAGGTTCATTGCGCCCGCCGTTTTTACCTCTCGGCTGTTGGCGACTTTTCTATCATAACACTCTGTTTACTGAGTGTCAAGAAGTTTTTTTAGCCACTTGGCCTGCCCCTTAAGGACAAGAATAACTATACATGATAGGGCCGGCGGAAATCAAGCCCTTTTCCCAAGAAAGAGTTTTCTGATTTTCCGCCCGTCCAATACAAACAATGTGATCCCGGCCAATACGATGAGTCCGCCCACGATCTGCGTCGTAATCAGGACCTCGTTGAAGATGTAGTACGCCAGCACGGCCGCTCCTACCGGCTCAAACAGGATGGCAATCGAAATGACATTCGTGCTTACATAGCGGAGCGACCAATTAAATAAAGTATGGCCGAACAAGTTAGGCAGGATAGCGAGCATCGCGAACCAAAACCAGTCCGTTGCCGGGTAAGGACCGAACTGCTCCCCTACGGCAATCACATAGAAGAAAATCGCTGCGGTACTCACGCTGTAAACGATGAATGTATAGGTAATGAGGGAAATCCTCTGCCTGACGTCCTGGCCGAACAACAGATACCCGGTGATGAGAGCGCAGGCAGCCAACGCCAGCATATCACCAAAAAAAGCTTCCCCTCCAAGCCGGAAATCCCCCCAGCTGATAAGGACACTCCCCCCAATGGCAATCAGTCCAGACAAAATGGTCTTGGCTGTAAGCTTCTCTTTAAAGAAAAAATAGGTACCCGCAAAAGCAAAAATCGGCTGGAGTGTTACCAGGACCGTTGAGCTTGCCACCGATGTGTAATTCAGCGATTCAAACCATAGAATAAAATGAAACGCCAAAAAAACACCTGCAATCACTGAAAAAATCCAGTCTCTTCTCGAAATAAGCTTTACTTCATGCCTATATTTAAGCAGAAAGGCCGGCGCCATAACAAGAACTGAAAATAGCATCCGGTAAAAGGCAGTCACGCCCGCATCCGCAGAGACCAACTTCACAAAAATGGCCGAGAAAGCCAAGGTAATGACGCCGATCATGATCGGTATGTAAGGATGGATTGATGGTTTGTCCACTTTTTGCATCTTCTCTCTTATATATAATGTCTCTTCCGGCGTTTCACCGTTGCCCAGGAAGTGAATACAGATTATAGCCTAACAGAATTGGCTCCGTCTGCCCATAGCTGACGGAAAAGGGGGAATCATATGGATTACTTGCTCGGTTCACCTCCGCTCGGGACCGGTGTCCTCTTTAAACTGGGCTTTTCGGGGCTGCTCAGCCTGGTCATCGGCATTGAGCGGGAACTAAAGCGAAAGCCGGTCGGACTCAAAACCAGCGTCGTCATCGCGACGTTCAGCTGCCTCCTGACCATCATTTCGATCGAGACCGCCTACTCCACACCCGCACGCGATGATATTAATATTACGATGGACCCGCTGCGGCTTGCTGCTCAAATCGTCAGCGGTATCGGTTTTCTCGGTGCAGGCGTCATCCTTAAGCGGGATAACGACAATATCACCGGGCTGACAACCGCAGCAATGATCTGGGGAGCCGCCGGCATCGGGATTGCTGTAGGGGCAGGTTTCTACATCGAAGCGGCCGTGGCCGTCGCCATTGTCATGATCGGAGTAGAGTTCCTCCCTCCACTCATGAATATCGTGGGACCGAAAAGACTGCGGGTCAAAGAGTATACGCTCGTCACGACCATTACCGGGATGGAAAACATCGAACAGCTGATCCGCTGTCTGCGTGAACACAGCGCTGATCCGGAAAATGTCCGGATGAAGATGCTGAATGATGAAGGATTCCCAGAGAACTCCCACGAAGTGGAGCTGAGACTGTCCGTGCAGCCGAAAGTGAACTCATCCGAAATTTATGGCTGGCTGCATGAACTGGATTATATCCAGACCGCAGAACTGACCGCAACACAATAACCGGAGGTGCACAATGAAAGAATTTTGGAAACTTCTGAAGCAGGGGAATAAGCCTTCCCTTCTCGCAGCCGTCGTCAATACCTTTATCGCCCTAATGAAAGGCGCAGGCTTCCTTTTCACGGGTAATGTGGCGCTCTTTGCCGAAACGATGCACTCATTCGGCGATGCGGCCAACCAGTACTTTGTCTACGTCGGCTCAGCGCTTTCAAAGAAGGCACCGACTCCGCGCTTCCCTAATGGATTCGGCAGGATCGTTAACCTGGTTTGCCTGTTTGCCGTTGTCATCGTCGGTATCATGGCCTATGAGACGGTCAAAGAAGGTTGGCACCATATCTTCCACCCGGGAGAATCCACCGGTTTCTGGATCAGCTTCACCATTCTCCTGGTCGCCACACTACTTGAATTCTTTGTTCTGTATAAGGCAGGCAAGGAAATCCTGCATGATGCCGGCATCAAGGGCGGTCCGCTTGCCCCGGTCACATCCAGCTTTGCTAACCTGAAGTATGCCCGACCCGCAACTAAGCTGGTTTTCATGGAAGATACTGTTGCAACCGCTGGAGGTCTTCTTGCCCTCATTGCAGTTGTACTGGCAAAGCTCTTCGGACTCAACTGGACAGAAGGTGTCGCCTCCGTCTTGATCGGAGCCATGATGTTTTATGTGGTCGGCATCATCTTCCTGGAAAACGCCCGCGGCGCAATTGGAGAAACTGACGAAGAGATGTTGAACCACATTGCCTATCTTCTGGCAGAAGATAAAGATATTCGGGACCTTCAGAAAGTCGAAGTGATCAAGGAAGGCGAATCGCTTCACGTTGAAATCGTTGCTGAAATCGACAAGACACTCTCTTTTGACAAGGTGGATGACATCCGTGACCGACTCCTCGATCTGATCGCAAGCCAGAGAAATGTTGCAGATGTCACCATCTCGTTTGATGAGGATGACGGAATTAAAACTTGGAAACGTGGCGGCCTGGGGGTTCATCCGAAACCGGAAGATCTAAAAAAACTGCATTAAACAAAAGAGATGCCGGGTCCATGGACCCGGCATCTCTTTTTAATTACAGGCTGTTAATCAGGATGGTTTCAACTTCATTTTTTTCAAGTGCAGCAAATTGGCCAACCGGGGTGCCTGAATAAGATTTCTCAGCCATCAGGCTAATGTTTTTGTCATCGATATCATAGTCGGCAAGACGCTCCGGCGCACCGATGGACGTCCAAAAACTGCGGAGCCGGTCAACACCTTCAAGCGCAGTTTCCTCTGTTGTCTTCCCCTCCGGATCGACGCCGAACACATTGACCGCCAGCTGGGCAAAACGCTCAGGCCGGGTTCCCTTGCGGATATTGTATTTCATCCATTCAGGGAAGAGGATTGCCAGTCCGCCTGCATGAGGAATGTCGTAGATGGCAGAAACCGCATGCTCGATGTTATGCGTTCCCCAATCTCCCCTGTAGCCCATTTCAAGGAACTTGTTGAGCGCAATTGTCCCAGCGAACATGATGGTGCCACGGAGTTCGGTGTTCTCCGGAACCTCCATCAGTTCCGGTGCCGTGCGGATGATCGCTCTCAAAACCCCTTCGCACATTTCATCCTGTACGGGCGTATTGATCGCATTATTGAAGTACTGTTCGAAGATGTGGGACATCATATCCACGATTCCGTAGACAGTCTGGTCTTCTGGCACACTTTTCGTATAGGCAGGATCCAAGATGGAGAACTTCGGGAAGTTCAGCGGCCCGCCCCAGCCGTACTTTTCCTGTGTCTCTTCATTCGTGATGACCGAGCCTGCGTTCATCTCGGATCCTGTTGCAGCAAGCGTGAGGACGACGCCGATCGGCAACGCCTCTTTGGCGATGGCCTTTCGTGTGACAAGATCCCATGCATCACCGTCATATTTTGCGGCGCTAGCAATCAGTTTGGAGCAGTCGATCACCGAACCTCCACCCACTGCAAGTACAATGTCAATCCCCTGCTCTTTACAAATGGCAGCACCTTTTGCAGCTGTTGTCACGCGGGGATTCGGTTCGACACCCGGCAACTCGTGGACCTCGGCACCAATCTCTCCAAGCACTCGCATCACATCATCGTAGACCCCATTGCGCTTGATGCTGCCTCCACCGTAGACGAGCAGTACTTTCTTTCCGTACTGTGGCAATTCATTTTTCAGTGTTTCGATCTGGCCTTCCCCGAAAATCAGCTTTGTCGGGTTTTGAAATGTGAATGAGTTCATCTCTTCGCCTCCTCAGGTTATATTTTCGCACGAGAAGCCGATGTTTTCCATTATTCCGCCATCTATCCGGCGCATAAAATTGGTTCCGTACGGCCATCCTACGAAATGAGGAGGTGGCCTCATTATGGAAGCTTTCCGTAAAATCGCTCTTGCCCTCACCATCATTGGAGCCCTCAACTGGGGGCTGCAAGCGCTGATGGGATTTGATGTTGTCGCCGATCTGGCAGGCGGCAGGGATACCCTGATTGCACGGCTGATTTATGGAATCATCGCGCTTGCAGGACTTGTGAGCCTCAGCTACCTGTTCAGGGATGAGCCGGAGCGGCACCAGAGGATTGAGAAGGACGAGTATGAATGGCAGACGCGTCCGCCGGCAGGAATGATGGAAGAGAAATGAAAAAAGGACCGTCCCCGATTCGGGGACGGTCCTGCCTTGTTACCTCACGCCCAGCCGCGGAAACGGGCAGCTTCTGCGGTTCTGCGGATGCCGACCATGTATGCAGCGAGACGCATATCGATGTTGCGGGATTTGGCTGTGTTATAGACATTTTCAAATGCCTCGGTCATCTTCTGGTAAAGCTTCTCATGGATCTCTTCCTCAGTCCAGTAGTAGCCCTGGTTGTTCTGGACCCATTCGAAGTAGGAGACCGTGACACCGCCGGCGCTTGCAAGAACGTCCGGTACGAGGAAGATGCCGCGTTCCGTCATGATCTTCGTAGCTTCGGAAGTGGAAGCCCCGTTGGCCGCTTCAACGACGATTTTAGCCTTGATGTCGTGAGCATTGCCTTCATGAAGCTGGTTCTCCAGCGCAGCCGGAACAAGAATGTCGCAGTCGAGCTTGAACATCTCGTCGTTCGTAATCGTGTCTTCAAACAGAGTGGTCACCGTACCGAAGCTGTCACGGCGGTCCAGAAGGTAATCGATATCCAGGCCGTCCGGGTTATGAAGCGCTCCGTACGCATCTGAAATCGCGATCACTTTCGCGCCGGCATCGTGGAGGAACTTGGACAGGTAGCTTCCGGCATTGCCGAAGCCTTGAATGATGACACGTGCGCCTTCGACTTCGATGCCGACACGCTTCGCCGCTTCACGGATCGAGATGATGACGCCTTCTGCAGTTGCACGGTCACGCCCCTGCGAACCGCCAAGTACGATCGGCTTGCCCGTGATGAAGCCCGGGGAGTTAAACTCGTCAATCCGGCTGTACTCATCCATCATCCATGCCATGATCTGTGCGTTAGTCATGACGTCCGGTGCAGGGATATCCTTTGCAGGCCCCATGATCTGGCTGAGCGCGCGGACATATCCGCGGCTCAGGCGCTCGAGTTCGCCCATGGACATTTCACGTGGATCACAGATGATGCCGCCCTTTCCTCCGCCATACGGCAGGTCAACGATACCGGCCTTCATCGTCATCCACATCGACAGCGCACGTACTTCATCAGCCGTCACGCCCGGGTGGAATCGTACGCCGCCTTTTGTCGGTCCGACCGCATCGTTATGCTGTGCGCGGTAACCCGTAAAGACCTTGACTTTTCCGTCGTCCATGCGGATCGGGATCCGGACTTCGGTCATGCGGATCGGCTCTTTCAGCAGCTCGTACATGCCCTCATCATAGCCCAATTTATCCAGCGCTTCATGTATTACTTTTTGTGTTGAGGTAACAAGATTTGTGTTCTCGCTCATGGTATTGATTCGCCTCTTTAAATCATATTAGGATGCTCGGCAACATTGTAACATAAATCAACGGTTCAATGTCGACTCAAGTTCACAGTTCTTACATAACAGATTAAGCCGCAAATACTTCACGGATTTTGCCGAGTGCCCAGTCAAGCTCATCTTTGGAAATGACGAGCGGCGGAGCAAAACGGATGACCGTATCATGCGTTTCCTTGCAAAGCAGACCGAGTTCTTTCAGCTTCTCGCAGTATGGACGGGCTTCGGTATGAAGCTCGACTCCGATAAAGAGTCCGCGTCCGCGGACTTCCTTGATGTCCGTGTTGTCGATTTTGCGCAGTTCGGCCATAAAGTATTCACCGAGTTCGAGCGCTTTATCCGCAAGATTCTCTTCTTCAAGCACCTCGATGGATGCGATCGAAACCGCGCAGGCCATCGGGTTCCCGCCGAATGTCGAGCCATGGGAGCCCGGATTAAACACACCGAGGACATCCTTGTCGGCCGCTACACAGGAAATCGGGAATACACCGCCCCCAAGTGCCTTTCCGAGGATATACATATCAGGGTCGACACCTTCCCACTCGCATGCGAACATTTTGCCTGTTCGTGCAAGACCGGCCTGGATTTCGTCCGCGATAAAGAGAACATTGTTTTCCCGGCAGAATTCGCGAGCTTCTTTCAAGAACCCTTCCCGCGGAATGATAATGCCTGCCTCGCCCTGGATCGGCTCGAGGATAATAGCAGCGGTATTTTCGTTTACAGCGTTTTTCAGAGCTTCGAGATCGCCATAATCAATATGGACGATGCCCGGCAGCATCGGACCGAAACCGCGCTGATATTCAGGGTCGGATGACATCGATACAGCAGTCATCGTACGGCCATGGAAGTTGCCGTTGCAGACGATGATTTCCGCCTTGCCTTGTTGGACGCCTTTCACATCGTAAGCCCAGCGGCGAGCCGCCTTGAAAGCAGTTTCCACTGCTTCCGCCCCCGTGTTCATCGGCAGGACCATGCCTTTTCCGGTGAGGCTGCTGACTTTTTCATACCAAGGAGCCAGCTGATCATTATGGAACGCACGTGACGTCAGCGTCACTTTGTCTGCCTGATCCTTCAGCGCCTGGATGATTTTCGGGTGGCGGTGACCCTGGTTTACCGCGGAATAAGCGGAAAGCATATCCATATATTCATTTCCTTCAGGATCCTTTACCCATACCCCTTTTGCTTCTGAAATGACGATCGGCAGCGGGTTATAGTTTTTCGCACCATACTTGTCCGTCTGTTCGATAATCTGCTGTGTTTTTGTCATCCTTCTCATCCTCCCTCATGTAAAAGGCGGACTCATGATGAGCGGTCCGCCTTGAATCATTAAACAAAATCAGTTTTATTAGGGTATCAGTGCATTTCCGAAACGGTCTTTGCCTGCATGTGCAGCGCCAGATAGTCAGGTCCGCCGGCTTTGGAGTCGGTTCCGGACATATTGAATCCGCCGAATGGCTGGTAGCCGACAACTGCAGCCGTGCAGCCGCGGTTGAAGTAAAGGTTTCCTACATGGAAATCTTCACGCGCTTTTTCGAGGTGGAAACGGTTATTGGAGATGACCGCTCCCGTGAGGCCGTAGTCCGTGTTGTTCGCAATATCGATCGCTTCGTCGAAGTCTTTCGCCTTTGCAAACGCAACAACAGGCCCGAAGATTTCTTCCTTCATGATGCGTGCTTCCGGATCGACATCTGCGAAGATTGTCGGATTAACAAAGTACCCCTTGGAGTCGTCACCAGTTCCGCCGAGAACAAGACGGCCTTCTTGCTTGCCGATCTCTACATATTCGAGAATCTTGTCATAGGAGGCTTTGTCGATGACCGGCCCCATGAAGTTGTCGTAGTCTTCCGGGTCGCCGACAGTGAGTTCTTTTGTCAGCTCCGTCACGCGGTCAAGCACTTGGTCATAGACGTCTTCCACGATGACTGCGCGCGAGCACGCCGAGCACTTCTGTCCGCTGAAGCCGAATGCGGATTTGACGATCGACTGCGCCGCCAATTCGAGGTCTGCATCATTGTCAACGACGATTGTGTCCTTGCCGCCCATCTCAGCAATGACGCGCTTGAGCCAAATCTGGCCTTCCTGGACTTTCGCCGCGCGCTCGAAGATGCGAACGCCAACATCACGGGAGCCTGTAAAGCTGATGAAGCGTGTTTTCGGGTGATCGACGAGGTAGTCCCCTATATCACGGCTGGATCCAGGAACAAAGTTGATGACGCCTGCAGGGAGGCCTGCCTGTTCCATAAGCTCGACAAATTTATAGGCAATGACGGATGTGTTTGATGCAGGCTTGAGGAGAACCGTGTTCCCTGTAACTGCAGCAGCAACCGCTGTGCCGGCCATGATAGCAAATGCGAAGTTCCAAGGTGAGATGACGACGCCGACTCCAAGCGGGATGTAGCTGAAGCGGTTGTCTTCACCAGGACGCTGTGCAACAGGTACGCCGTCTTTCATGGCAATCATCTGGCGGCCGTAGTATTCGAGGAAGTCGATTCCTTCAGCCACGTCAGCATCCGCTTCCGGCCAAGGCTTGCCCGCTTCCTTGGACAGAAGTGCGGAAAGTTCGAACTTGCGGCGGCGTGCAATTGCTGCTGCACGGAAAAGGATATCTGCTCGGACCTCAGGCTTAACCTTGCGCCAAGTCTTGAATGTTTCCTGTGCGACCTCCATCGCCTTTTCGGCGTGTTCCTGTGTCGCTTTCGATACATATCCAATGAGTTCTTCACGGTTGGAAGGGTTGAAGTTTTCCATTTTATCGTCGGTGTAGATGCGTTCGCCCCCGATAACAAGCGGAATATCCTGACCCAGGTACTCCTTGACTACGCTGAACCCTTGCTCATATGCATGCCGGTTCTCTTCGTTCGAAAAGTCTGTGAGTGGCTCGTGTTTGTAAGGAATCAATTGAACTCCTCCTCCATTTGATGTTCGAGATGCTAAAAAAATTTGCTCTCATTTCGTTTCACACTTATAATAATGCAAAAGATCATTGCGAATTTCAAGTCTTAATCTCTGAAAAACGCAAAAAACTAATTTGAGGTGGACCATGGCTACCCAAAATGACACGCTTTGGCCCTTCTACAAATTCGCCGTGGAGCATGCAGCGCTAGGCATCCACGCCGTCGATATGAATGGAAGGACCGTCATCTACAATGAGAAAATGAAACAGATCGAAGGACTTGACCTGGACGAACTGACAGACCGGAGTGTGCTGGATATGTTCCGCTTCGGCCAGGAAGAGAGCACGCTCATGAAAGTCATCCGGAGCGGGGAGCCCGTCCGGAATGTTAAACAGACCTACTGGAACCGGAACGGGCAGGAAATCACCACCGTGAATGACACGTATCCCGTTTTCGGACCGGAGGGGATGATCGGTGCAGTCGAACTGGCACGCGACGTGACCGCACTGGAGAAATTCGTCCATCAGCCGCTCCGGACGTACGATGAAACTATTACGTTCGCTTCCATCACGGCTGAAAGCGACGCGATGAAATCCGTGATCGCCACAGCCAAAAAAGCGGCCGATGCGCAGCTTCCTGTTTTATTGGCCGGGGAAACAGGCACCGGTAAGGACCTTCTTGCAGGTGCGATGCATAATGGTTCGTCGCATGCAGGGAGTCCGTACTATACCCTCTTCTGCCCCGGTTTGGACTCGGCCGACATACACCGGACGATGAAAGCCATCAGCAAGGAAGAGACCTGCACCGTCTTTTGCGACCGGCTTGACCTGATGCCCCTAAAACTGCAGGAAGAACTGCTAAGGGAACTCGAAGCGCTCGGGGAGGATTCCAGACAATACATCGCGAGCATCGGAGGAGATGCATTTGATCTGATCGCGAATGGCTCCCTTCTGAAAGGCCTTTACTATTTCTTTTCATCCATCACAATCTATATCCCTCCGCTCAGAAAACGGATGGATGACCTGTGGCCGTTCATCGATGAATTTCTGGAGCGTCACCGACAGCGTTTCGGTTCGGCGGTAAAGGGCCTTTCGCCTGCGGTCCGGGAAACATTCGATTCTTATACATGGCCAGGTAACCTGAAGGAAGTCGAACTGCTTCTTGAAGAAATCACTTCACTCCTGACGACGGAAACCGAGATTACCCAAGATCTGCTGCCCCATCATTTCAAGCTGAAGGTGCAGGAGGAATTCTCCCCTGCCAAGCGGCCCCAAGATTTTGTGTTGAGTGAAGGGCAGGAGTTTATGCCACTGGACACTTATTTGCGCGAAGCTGAAGAGTATTATCTGTCCAAAGTAATGAATGTATTCGAAGGAAATGTCACGAAAGCGGCGCAGGCACTCGGCATGAGCCGCCAAAATCTCCAATACCATCTGAAGAAAATCCGGAACGGCCAGTAAGGGCAAATTCGTGCTACTTCCGGAATTAAAAAAAGCAAGGAATCCTCCGGCTTCTGCCGGTCAGGCTTCCTTGCTTTATTTTTTATTGTCCGGACTGCCGGATCCAATCCTGAAGTTTATCGCGGAGCGTATTGAACCCGTCCGGTTCACGTTCGTCAATACGGTCCTGCAGGGATTTTCTCGGGCGGTCTTCCCGGCGTGTCTGCGGGCGCTCCTGAAGCGCACGGAGCGAAAGGCTGATTTTTCCTGCATCCTTATCGACATCCAACACTTTGACTTTCACTTCATCCCCGACCGTCAGAAAATCATTGACGTCCTTTACATAACCGTAAGTGATTTCCGAAATGTGAACAAGGCCTTGTGTTTCCTTGTCCAGGGCGATAAATGCCCCGTATGGCTGGATGCCGGCAACCTTCCCGGTCACCACATCTCCTGTTTTATAGTCGCTTGCCATAAAAACCGCTCCCAATCGATTTGATTTACGAATCTGCCATTTGGCCATTGTAAATTATACCATACGAAAGGGCTTACGGCAAAAAGGGGTCCGGATCATTGGGTGTCTTGATGGTCTATAAGCCAGAGGCCGTCAGGAGTGTATGTCAACCAGATTTTATGCTCGTTTGTAGGCCCGAAGTAAACATAGACAGGTGCACGTATTCCGGTTTCATGGTGCTCAATTGCGGAATTCTGGTAGTCTACGGAGCCGCCTTCCAAAACGCGTGTAGTCCCTTTTTCCGCCAGCATTGCCACGGCATCAGGGTTTCCTTCTGCAGAAAGCATGGCCATCATTGGCTCGTCTTGACGGTCGGCGGCTAGAAGCGCTACCAGTACAATCATCACCTGCGGTTCCCCTTCAAGAAGAGAGCGATCCCCCCCTTCTGACAGATCCCGGTATAAGGTTTCTGCCCGAACCATGTATTCTGAATCCGGCAAAAATGCGCTTTGAAAAACTTCATGTTCGGGTTCACGCTCCACCCCATCTCGGGCGCTCATCAGAGCGTATTGGTACTCCTCCGGCGTCAGGACATTATAGGAAGCCGACCGTTTCCATCCTGTTTGTTCCATCTCACGAACTACCGGGTCCATCAACTTTCCTGATGGGGTTCCGGCATTTAAGGCGATCTGTCTCCAGATGGCCCTTCGTTTTGGCACGACTGTTCCATCGTCTCCGAAGACCCGGCCAGTGCTTCCTCCGAAAACGAACTCTCTAAAATAATTTACAGCGAGCTCTTCGGGCAGTGTCCATTGATCGCCGGCGTCCCGGTCGGCGGCCAACTGTTCCAGGCCGGCCAGCGCTTCGGCAATTGTTTCAGGGGAAAGTTCCAAGGAATACAGCGCAGGTTCCAAGGTTTCTTCAAGCACCGCCAATCTGGCCACAGACTCTTCCAGCTTTTGAGAGTCCTCCCCCAATTTCGGTATTTTCCCCGGCAACGGATAGACTTGGTCATCTGTTACCCAGACCCCGCCGGACAGCCCGAACCCTTCCTTTTCCATTAGTCGGACAGCGTGGCGGAGCGTTTTGGGATAACCCCCGGCATTGCCGAAAAACGTTTCGGCATCAAATTTGTCTTCCTTCACAGCATCTTTAAGAATATCCTGATGCTCCATGAAGCGAGTGGCAAAAATCATCGTCAGTTCATGTTTCCGGTTTCTGAATCTTTGCAGAAACGTCCGGCTTCCGGCTTTATCATCGGTGAGCGGCCGGTCCCGGAGATCTGTAATCATCTCAGACGGCAGGCCGAACACACTCATCTGTTCACCGACAGCCAGCTCCACCTCTTTTTTCTTCGGTGCATTCCCGTCCTCAATATCGCGTTTAAACTCGGAGATTAGTGATTTAAACTCATATTGCGCTTCATCGATTGTAAAAAAACCTTGCATCTCCATATCCGTAGCGCCAACCTTTTCCTGAAACCGTGCTTTCTCTTCATCAAACTGCAGTTCAAGCTTCTTGATATATGCAGTATCAGCCGGCGCAGTCCAGGATGGGAAGATGAATGCCGCGGCAATCAGGAGTCCGACTGCCGCGAGAAGCCCGGCCCCTGCCGTCCACAAACGTTTTCCCTGAGGTCCGTCCGTGACTTGCTTGCCCAAGTCGGACGTCTCCGGCTGTTCGGAAACGGGTTTAGGATATTGTATCCGGCTGTATGCTCTCCGGATCAGGCCAAGCTGGCGTGCAAGATCACGGTTCGGGGCGGCTTCCGCGAGCATTCTGGATCCCTTTTCCGCCGCTTTTAACGTCTCGTTGACGGTCATCCTGCATATTAAACCTGCCTCTTCAGGATTGAAATCATGCAGATTCATTAGGACAAACGGCAATCTGACCCTGCTGGGAAGCCCGAGGATCTGCTGGTGCAGAAGTTCATCTTCTTCAAATCGAAAAAGATGAACCCGCTGTTCCCCTCCTGGATCTCCTTCAATCATTCCCGCGGCAATTCGGAACAGAAGTATCGTAGGGTCCGCTTCATCTCTCTGCCCTGCCAGTGCCTCCCGGATTGCCCTCTCCGCGATTTCCCCGATCTTCTCAAACGGGGCCCCTGTCTGATGAAGAAATCGCCGGACACTTTCCTCGAGCACATCCGGCAGATCTGTCTCCCCCGCTAGCGCCTTGGGACTTTTTTCTTCTCCCCCCATTTTACACACCCTTTTCTTTTCTCTTCCTTTATAATACCAAATTCAACTAATATTCCTATTTCATTTTTAATTAATGATAAGGATGGACTTCTTTTTTGGGCAACATGTTGTACAATGAGGGAATCAGTTTTCGGAGGGATCATCTATATATGTCAAATCGAGAAAATTGGACTTCTAAAATCGGATTCATCCTGGCGGCGGCCGGCAGTGCCATCGGGCTCGGCGCCATCTGGAAGTTTCCGTATATGGCCGGCACGAATGGTGGCAGCATATTCATCATGCTATTCATTCTTAGCACCATTTTGATTGGCCTTCCGATTCTTATAGGAGAATTTCTGATCGGCCGGCGCGGACAAGCTGACGTAGTCACCGCATTCCGCCGGCTTGCACCCGGTACAGCCTGGCCGATTTTCGGCTTCCTCGGCTTTGTCCTTTCCATCATCGTGCTGTCCTTTTACAGTGTGGTCGGCGGCTGGATCCTCTCGTACCTGGTCCGTTCAGCAGCTTATCTATTTGGAGGAGGAGCCCCTCAGGACTTCGGGGCGCTGTTTGAATCGATTATCGCCCGGCCGGGAGAGGCACTCCTCGCACAGGCGGTCTTTATGTTCCTGACCATCTGGATCGTGTCGCGCGGAATCAAAGGGGGAATCGAGCGTGCCAGCAAGTGGATGATGCCGATGCTGTTTATCTTCTTTATCATCCTGGCGGTTCGCTCTCTTACTCTGGACGGTGCAATGGAAGGCATCCGTTTCATGTTCGTGCCGGACTTGTCTTATTTAAACGGCGAGACGGCCCTTCTGGCGCTCGGACAAGCGTTCTTCTCGCTGAGCGTCGGGATCGGCAGCATGATCACCTATGCCTCCTATTTGCCGAAAGATGAAAATCTGGTGAAGTCAGGCTGGAGTGTGACGCTCCTCAACATCGTCATCTCCATCCTGGCAGGCCTGGTCATCTTCCCCGCCGTCTTCGCTTTTGGTGCATCGCCTGCAGAAGGCCCCGGACTGGTCTTCGTCATCCTGCCGGCCATCTTCGAATCGATGCCGTTCGGCTTCCTGTTCATGCTTCTTTTCTTCATCCTGATGCTGTTCGCGACACTTACGTCCAGTATCGCAATGCTTGAAATCACCGTTTCGATCGGAATCCGCAATAAGTACGAACGGCGCAAGGGAGCCGCCTTCCTTTACGGACTGATTGTCTTTCTAGTCGGTATTCCAAGCGCACTTTCCTTCGGTATCCTGTCAGACACAAAGGTATTCGGCCTGACGTTCTTTGATCTGGCAGACACAATTGTCTCCAAGTTCGGCATGCCGATCGGCGCATTCCTCATCGCCCTGTTCGCTGGTTACTACTTGTCCCGTCAGATCACCGAGGAAGAACTGGGCGGATCGGGTTTCCAGGCATCTGCCTGGCGCTTTCTGGTCCGCTATATCTGCCCGCTGGCCATAGCATTGATTTTTATCTCGACCATATGGGGATAACTGTTTGCATTAAAAAAACCGCCGATTTGGCGGTTTTTTATTTATAGCGGACATCCTGCCCCGTATTTGAGGGCAATCAGCTTATAGGAAATGTCCATGCAGGCCTCGTGAGGGATCCAAAGTTCATAGGATTGCTCATAGATCAGGCGGATCCGTTCCGCCAGTTCAGACGGATGGACGGCGTCATGAAGAGCTGTGATCACTTCGGCTATCTCGGTCTCATATGCACCCGGCCCGTGATTGAACGGGTCCCAACGATCGAGAAGATCCGCCGCAAAATGATTGATTTCGATGGTCTCCAACAGTACTCACCTTTTTTTCAGTTCTCTGACTCGTTATTAGCTATAATAGCACAGCCATAGAAAAAAGAAAGGGAGAAATCCGCTGAGCCGAACAAACGGCAAACACAAAAACAGCCGGCCTCACTGGGAGGGCGGCTGTTTGGCATTCCGTTCGGCCAAGATGCGTTGCTCGAGTTCACGTGTCGCTTCTTCCTGTTCAGCTGACTTTTTTCTGATCCATCGGAAAGCCAGGTAGCAAAGGAACAAGCAGACGAGCAATGCCGCAACTGCCGGGATGTAAAGGGTCTTGTCTTCCGGAAAATAGAGGAACGGCATGAGTAGAACCGCTTCCATGATGATTCACTTCCTTGATGTGGATTCCGGGTTCGGGGTTACTTTTTCAGAATTTCGATGGACTCGATAACGACATCCTCAACCGGCTTGTCCTGTGCGCCAGTCTCAACGTCCGCAATGGCATCGACAACCTCAAGGCCTTCGACCACCTGTCCGAAAACGGTATGGCGCTGGTCAAGCCAAGGCGTGCCGCCTTTTTCTGCATAGGCTTCGATGATCTCTTTTGGGAAACCCGCCCCTTCAAGCTGGCTGAGCATCTGGGAAGGGACACGCTTTGCCTGGACAATAAAGAACTGGCTGCCGTTCGTGCCAGGGCCCGCATTGGCCATCGACAGTGCTCCGCGGAGGTTAAACAGCTCCGGCGAAAATTCATCTTCAAAAGTGGAACCGTAGATGCTTTCTCCGCCCATTCCCGTTCCGGTCGGGTCTCCGCCCTGGATCATGAAATCCGGGATAATACGGTGGAAGATGATGCCGTCGTAATAACCATTCTCGGCATGTGTGAGGAAGTTCTCGACCGTCTTCGGTGCCTGTTCCGGGAACAGCTTTACCTTGAGCGGGCCATGGTTTGTATGAATGATCGCAAGTGCTTCATTTTCTGCAGCTTCGTTCACCAGCTGAGGAAACATCGAATCTCTCCTTTTCTCCAAGTGCCGGTCAGCACAGGAGGTTCAGTATCTCCATAAGTGTAACATACTGTCCGGAAGGAAAACGATGAATAAGTCATGACACTTTTTTCGGGTTACGAAATGCTTTATAATGGGCATACTAAGGTATAAAAAGGATGTTCGGTAGATGTCAATACAAAAACGAAACTTTATCATCATTCTGGTGACCAACTTCCTGGTCGCGGGCACGATGACGATGATCATGCCGTTCCTCTCCCTTTACATCGAAACGTTCGGCGAACACTCCGACGCCTATGTACAGAAATGGGCGGGACTGATCTTTGGCGCGACCTTCGTGTCGGCATTTATCATGTCGCCGATTTGGGGGCGGATCGGCGATAAATACGGTTTTAAGCCGATTCTGATGATCAATGCCTTCGGGATTTCGGCGTTTATGTTCATGATGGGGTTCGTTGATGACGTGTACACGTTCCTCTTTCTCCGTTTGGCGATGGGCATCGTGACAGGTTTCATTCCGACTTCCCTCGCCTTCATCAGTTCACAGACCGCGAAGGGCCAAGCCGGAAAGACGCTCGGCACCCTTCAGATGGGCAGCGTATCCGGCACACTTTTCGGTCCAGCTCTCGGAGGCCTGCTGGCGGATTCGTTCGGGTTTGAACTGGCCTTCATCATCTCTTCCGCCGCGATCTTCATTTCTGCACTCATCGTGGCATTCGGGATCAAAGAACAGAAAAAAGAAAAAAAGGATCGCGACCACGTCTATTCCCGGAACACCATCGTCCGCTCCATCCTCAACCACAGGCTGATGCTCAATGTCATGATTATCACGGCGCTGATCCAAATCGGAAACTTCAGCATCCAGCCTCTTCTCTCCCTCTATGTCGCAGAACTGACAGAGGCCAGTCAAGTCGCCTTTCTGGCAGGCCTTACATTCAGCGCAGCTGGCGTCGGCAATCTGCTTTTCGCGAGGAAATGGGGGCAGCTCGGGGATAATTACGGTTATGAGCGGGTGCTGTCCGTGCTGTTGCTCTTGACGTTCGTGTTCATGGTTCCGCAGGCGCTTGTCACGAACCTTTCGCAGCTGATCGTCCTGCGCCTTCTGTTCGGAATTGCGGTCGGCGGTCTTATCCCGGTCACCACCGCTCTGATCCGGCGGGAAGCACCTGTGGATATTCAGGGCGAGGTGCTCGGTTATAATACCAGTTTCCGCTTTTTCGGAAACATCGTCGGCCCGATGTTCGGGGGAATCGTGAGCGGTTTTATCGGTATTTCCTCCGTGTTCTATGTGACAGCCGCCCTTTTCCTGATCGCTCTCGTCTCCCTGTACTTCACGCGCAAGCGTCCTTCGGAAGATTTCGAAGATGTGCTGGAACGTCAGGAGATGTTGCATTCGCACTAAAAACTTCCCTTAAAGGGGCTGTCCAATAAGTCATTAATATGATAAAAACAGCAAACGGCACGGACTCTGGTCGCTTACCGCGGACCGGCGCCGAGCCCCGCGTAAAGCGGGTCTCGACAGCCCGGCTTTTCCCGCAGGTGTCTCCCGGCGTCCGTGCCGTTTGCTATATCATGTGCTGAATCCGACTTTTCGGACAGCCCCTATTTGTTCCACGATGTTCAAAAAGTTTTCACCGTGGATTTTTCAAGCCTTTTTTAAATAGGAAGATCTTCAGGATGCTCTGATAAAATGATTGGTGTATACCAGTTTCTTCAATGCAACCGCTTTACGATTGAGTTATAATTAGTCCTGTTACCTATCCACCGGAAACCTTTTTATGCCGGAAACCCATATTTGAAAGGAGGATCCTTCTTGATATCCGTGCTGCTGTTATTCGCACCGGTCGCGGCTGCTCTCTTGGTCCCTCTGTTGGCCCGCCGGTTGCGCGGAATTCATACCGGATGGTTTGTGCTCGCCGTGCCGGTTTTGCTGTTTGTTTATTATCTGGGCTTCCTGCCCCAAGTGAAAGA
The DNA here is from genome assembly GCF_018390575.1 of Bhargavaea massiliensis. Classification (GTDB taxonomy): domain Bacteria; phylum Bacillota; class Bacilli; order Bacillales_A; family Planococcaceae; genus Bhargavaea; species Bhargavaea massiliensis. The sequence goes on from NZ_JAHBCJ010000011.1 coordinate 17,647, forward strand.
TGGCGGTGTCCACATCGGGGAACTGTCATGGATTCCGTCATACGGTATTTCACTCACTTCCTACATAGACGGCCTCAGCCTTCTCTTCTCCCTCCTTATTACAGGGATCGGGTCCCTGGTCGTCCTCTATTCGATTTTTTATCTCGATAAGACGAAAGAGCGGCTTGGCAATTTCTATGTTTACCTGCTTATGTTCATGACAGCGATGCTCGGTGTCGTACAGTCAGACAATATGATCGCCCTCTACGGTTTCTGGGAACTGACTTCGATTTCGTCATTCCTGCTTATCGGTTATTGGTACACGCGGGACCGTTCCCGTTTTGGTGCGCTTAAGTCGATGATGATCACCGTATTCGGCGGCCTCATGATGCTCGGGGGCTTCATTCTTCTCTACATCATGGGAGGGACGTTCTCCGTCCGGGAACTCATCTCAATGGCCCCTGAATTGGCAGAACATTCTCTTTTCATCTGGGCGCTGGTACTTGTCCTTCTGGGGGCGTTCACCAAATCTGCCCAGTTCCCGTTTTACATCTGGCTGCCGGACGCAATGGAAGCGCCTACTCCGGTCAGTGCGTATCTCCACTCCGCAACCATGGTCAAAGCGGGACTTTATCTGGTTGCGCGCTTTACACCGATTTTTGCTGCATCCGAGATCTGGGTGTGGCTGGTCACCTCGATTGGTGTGCTCACCCTGTTCTGGGGATCCTTCTTTGCCGTTAAGCAAACGGACCTCAAAGGGATTTTGGCCTTCTCGACTGTCAGCCAGCTAGGGCTGATCATGTCCCTTCTCGGCGCAGCCGCAGCTGCATTCCATGTAGAAGGGGCAACAGAGACCATGTTCAAGTATGCCGGATTCGCCGCGATTTTCCATCTCGTGAACCATGCCGCATTCAAGGGCAGCCTGTTCATGGTCGCCGGCATTATCGATCATGAGACCGGTACTCGTGACATCCGAAAACTCGGCGGACTCATGGCTCTGATGCCGGTAACGTTCACTCTCGCACTGATCGGTTCACTGTCCATGGCGGGCCTTCCTCCTTTTGGCGGATTCCTCAGTAAGGAGATGTTCCTGACTGGAATGCTCAGCCTCGGCGAACTCGACCTGTTCACGCCGGCTTCATGGGGAACCGTGCTGCTGGTTGCAGCCTGGATTGCGAGCGTATTCACGTTCATTTACAGTTTCTATTTTGTATTCCGTACGTTCACAGGAAAGCACAAGCCGGATCATCTGCCAAAGGCGGCTCATGAGGCACCGCCAGGAATGCTCGTTTCCCCTGCAGTGCTGGGCCTGATCGTCGTAGCAATCTTCTTTATTCCGAACATGATCGGGGACTGGATCGTCAAACCTGCGGTTGTTGCCGTGCAGCCATTCATGTACGGCTCTCCGGCAGATGTCGATGTCCATGTCGCTGCATGGCATGGACATGTCACGCCGGAATTGATGATGACGATCGGCATTGTCATCGCCGGCCTGGTCCTTTACTGGCTTCTTCCGAAGTGGCAGGGACTTTACCGGGCATTCCCCGAACATCTGACGCTGAACAAGCTGTATGATTCGTCGATGGTCCTGGCGGAAGGCGGCATGAACCGGCTGTCCCGATCCTATATGAACGGACTGATCAGGAGTTATCTGATTTACATGTTCGCCGGGATCGTAATCATTGTTCTCGGATCGATGATCGTCAAGGATGCCTTTGCCATCTCGTTCGAAGGGACAGCGCCGATCGGGCCTGTCGAAATCGGACTGCTCGCAGTACTGGTCGCTTCAGTGGTGACCACACTGATCGCCAGGAAGCGGCTGACCGCGATCTTGGCCCTGGGAGCTGCAGGCTACGTGGTCGCTCTCCTGTTCGTCATCTTCAAGGCGCCCGATCTTGCCCTGACACAGCTTGTCATCGAGACGGTATCGGTCGCACTTTATCTGCTGGCGTTCTACCACTTGCCGAAAATGAGCCGCCATGACGAAAAGCGGAAATTCCGTGTCGGCAATGCGATCATCGCGGCCGGAGTCGGCCTCATGATGGCTTTGCTTGCCATGTCTGCGGCTTCGCAAAAGGCCCTGCCTTCCATTTCCCAGTTCTATAAAGACACTGTCTATTCAGAAGCCGGCGGCGGCAATATCGTCAACGTAATTCTCGTTGATTACCGGGGCTTTGATACCCTGTTTGAAATCGCCGTGCTGTCCATAGCCGCAATCGGAATCCTGGGCATGATCAAGCTCCGTCTGACCAGAAAGGGGGATCAGCATGAAAAGCAGTGATGTCATCATACAGACAACCACTAAAGTCGTGTTTTTCATCATCTTCCTTTTCGCGATCCACATTTTCTTTGCGGGGCACTATACACCCGGCGGAGGATTTGTCGGCGGACTGCTGACTGCTTCGGCCATTGTCCTTCTGCTGCTGGCTTTCGATATCCGGACTGTCAGGAAGGCATTGCCGTTCAACTATACGGTGATTATCGCGATCGGACTGCTGCTCGCACTCGGAACAGCTGCTGCATCAATTCTTTTTAATGTCCCATTCTTCACACACGCCTATGATTACTTTAACCTGCCGCTTTTCGGCGAGACTTCCCTGCATTCGGCGATGCTGTTTGACCTGGGTGTCTACCTGGTCGTCGTCGGCGCGACGATGAACATTATTCTTTCGATTGGAAGTGATGACTAAAATGGAAATTCTCATGTCGGTCATCATCGGATTTTTATTTATGGCAGCCGTCTACCTGATCCTCTCCCGGAGCCTCATCAGGGTCGTGATCGGGACGGGGCTGCTGAGCCACGGCGCCCACCTTCTCATCCTGACGATGGGCGGTTTCTCAGGGTCCGCTCCTCCCGTACTGGCGGACGGCGTGACGGATTTTGTCGATCCGCTGCCGCAGGCTCTGATCCTGACTGCGATCGTCATCAGTTTCGGGGTGACAGCCGTGTTTCTGGTTATGGCCTATCGTGCCTATCAGGAACTTGAGACGGACAATATGACTCTACTGAAAGGAAATGACGAACATGATTAACCTCCTGTTATTTCCGGTCCTGATCCCGTTCCTGACAGCCATGATTCTTATGTTCTTCCCAAAACGCGTGTCCGCACAGCGTGCGGTGACGGCCGTAGGGATGATTGCATCAGTGATCGCATCGATCTTTCTCCTGATTACGGTCATGCGGGACGGTGTCCAGGCCGTGACGCTCGGCAGCTGGCCTGCCCCGTTTGGCATTACGATGGTATCTGACCCACTCTCCGCGGCTCTTGTCCTGACTTCGAACCTGATCACTCTGGCGATCGTGTTCTACAGCTTCAGGTCCATCGGTGAAGGGCGAGAAAAACATTTTTACTACCCGGCGATGATGTTCATGCTCACCGGTGTGAACGGGGCTTTCACGACGGGTGATATCTTCAACCTGTTCGTCTTTTTCGAAGTCCTGCTCATGGCGTCCTATGTCCTGATTGTCCTGGGGGGCGAAAAGCGCCAGCTCCGGGAATCGATCAAATACATACTCGTCAACATCGTCTCATCCGCTTTCTTCGTGACGACGGTCGCAATGCTGTACTCCGTCACCGGAACACTCAACATGGCGGACATCGCCGCGAAAATCACTGATATCGGACAATCGGGCATCCTGACGGTCATCGCCGTCATGCTGATCCTGGTCTTCGGACTGAAGGGCGCGATTTTCCCGCTGTACTTCTGGCTGCCAAGTTCCTATGCAGCCCCGCCGGTACCGGTGCTAGCTCTTTTTGGAGCGCTCCTGACCAAAGTCGGTGTCTATGCCATCATGCGGACCGTGACTCTTCTGTTCCCGCATGATCCGGGCTTCACCCATGAGATGCTCATGATCCTGTCGATCCTCACCATTGTGGCTGGATGTATCGGTGCACTTGCGTACTTTGACCTGAAACAGATTGTCATCTACAACATTATCATCGCTGTCGGTGTCATCCTGTTCGGTGTCGCCCAAATGAACATGGCGGGGCTGGAAGGCGCGGTCTTCTATCTCATCCACGACATGTTCATCAAAGCCGGGCTGTTCATGCTGATCGGAGTGATCATCGCCGTCACCGGAACATCCAATCTCAGGGAAATGGGCGGGCTGATGAAAACCTACCCTGCGCTGGCCTGGACCTGGCTGATCGCCGCTTTTGGGCTGGCAGGGATTCCTCCGCTCAGCGGCTTCTTCGGAAAGCTACTGATTGTTCAGGGCGCATTTGAGGCGGACAACCTCTGGGGCGGAATCATCATACTCGCCTCAAGTCTGATCGTCCTGCTGTCGGTCATCCGGATCTTCATCCATGCATTCTGGGGCGAACCGAAGCCGGTCAAAGCAACGAGCAAACAGATCTACCGCGGACTGTTCGTCCCTGCCGCTATGATCACTGCTCTGACTGTCTTCTATGGCGTCGGAACGGAATGGCTGCGCCCGGTCATGTTCGATGCCGCGGAAATCCTCCACCAGCCATCGATCTACATCGATGCGGTGTTAAAGGAGTAGATGGATCATGGCCTTTCAAATTTTACTGAATTTCATCCTGGCATTTACATGGATGTTCATCCTTAACTCGTTTGAAGCATCGACCTTCATCATCGGCTGGCTGCTGGGCCTTCTGCTGATCATGATGATGCGGAGGTTCTTTACGGGACCTCTTTATATACGGAGAGTGTGGGCGATTATCAAGCTGGCCCTGCTGTTCCTAAAAGAACTCTGGCTGGCGAACATCCAGGTGTTTATGCTCGTCATCAAGCCGAAGCTAGATATCCAGCCCGCCATTTTCAGATACCCGACCAAGCTGTCCAGTGATTGGGAAATCACCCTTCTATCCGCACTGATCACGCTTACCCCGGGAACGGTGGTCATGAATGTATCCGAAGATAAAAAGATGCTATATGTGCACGCCATCCACATCGATGACGTCGAGGAAGCCGTCACAGACATCCGGGATTCGTTTGAAAAAGCCATTATGGAGGTGAGCAGACCTTGATGATTCTATTCTGGGCGTCTCTAGTGCTGATCGTTATTTCCATGGCGATGTTCTTGTATCGGCTGATCAAAGGCCCCACAGCCCCGGACCGGGTCATCGCATTGGATGCCATGGGGGTCACACTCATCTCAGTAGTCGGCCTGCTGTCGATCCTGGTCGGGACGAACTTCTATCTGGAAGTGATCCTGCTTCTCGCCATCCTGTCGTTTCTCGGCACTGTCGCCTTCTCCAAGTTCATAGAGAAAGGGGAGGTTTTCGACCGTGGAGATTCTGATTAATATACTGATTGCTGTTCCATTGGTGGTGGGAGTCGTATTTACGCTGGTGACGGCAATCGGTCTCAACCGTTTTCCCGACCCCTATACACGAGCGCATGCCGCTTCGAAAAGCTCGACAGTCGGTGTGCTCGGCATCCTGATTTCTGTCTTCCTCCATTTCTGGCTGATCGAAGATCACTTTAATCCCAGGATTTTGCTCGGGATCCTCTTCCTATTCATCACCGCACCTGTAGGGGCACATATGATGGGCCGGGCAGCCTATTTCTCAGGCGTTAAGCCAAGTGAACTGACCGTAAAAGACGAGCTCGGAGAAGACCTCCGGCGTTTCGAAGGAAAATAAAAAAGCTTCTGCGGATGTAGTTCCGCAGAAGCTTTTTCTGTTTGTTACCAGTAATACGGCCGGTACGGGTACCCGTACGGATAGTAATAAGGATAAGAGTAAGGGTAGGAATAAGGATAATACGGATAGCGGCGCCCTCCGTAGAACAGGACGTCACCGAGCAGACTGCCGGCAAACCCGCCAAGGAACGGACCGAAGAACAAATCGTCTCCTCCTCTCCGGTAAGGATAGCGTCGGTAGCGAGGCATTTGCCTTCCCCCTTTCTCCGCTATCCTATGCCGGAAGCCCGGCCGGGCCTGGGCGTTATTCTCCTGCTTCTTCCGCCATCAGATCAACAAGCGTGGCAAGAGTGCGGACCATGACGCCCGTTCCGCCTTTTGGTCCGAGTTCGTGCGCGGACGACGCTCCGGACGTTCCCGCGATATCCAAGTGAATCCACGGGGTGTCTTCTGCGAACTCTCCGACAAATCCTCCACCAAAAATCATGTGGCCGTCGCTTCCCGGTGAGTTGTTGAGATCGGCCACATCACTTTTGCGAATCCGTTTTTTGTCGCTTTCCGTCAGCGGCAGCCTCCAGACAAACTCGCCGGTCTCGGATGCGGCTTCCAGGAACGTCTCAAAGAATCCTTCATTATTGGTGAGAGCGCCCGTTTTGTCATACCCTAGAGCGGTGATGACGCCTCCTGTGAGCGTCGCGACGTCCACCAGGTAATCCGCTCCCGACTGCTTGGCATAAGTGACGGCATCAGCCAGGACAAGGCGACCCTCGGCATCAGTGTTCAGCACTTCAATCGTCTTGCCGCTGAGTGAGGTGATGACGTCATCCGGCTTGAACGCACTGCCGGAAATCATATTATCCGTCGAAGCGATCACAGCGACCACGTTCTTTTTCGGACGAAGTTCACCGATGATGCGCATGGCACCCAGCACGGCAGCCGCTCCGCCCATATCGCCTTTCATGCCGACGATGCCGGTTTTTGTTTTGATCGAATAGCCGCCAGTGTCGAACGTGATCCCTTTGCCGACGAGGCCGACCACGTCTTCCCACTTTTCTGTTCCTGTGTATTTTATGACAATCAGGCGCGGTTCTTCAACAGAGCCTTGATTCACTGCCAGGATGGCGCCCATGCCGAGCTCTTCCATCTCGGAGCGGCCGAGCACCTCGATGGTGAAGCCGTACTGCTCTGCCAGGCGCACAGCGTAATCAGCCATTGCAGTTGCCGTAAGGATGTTGCCAGGCGTGTTTACAAGGTCCCTTGCCTCATTGACGGCGTCTGCATAGACCCGTCCGACACCGAATGCGGGCTTGATTACCCCTTCTTCCGCATCAGTCAGAATTGTTACTTCACGCAGTTCCACCTGCTTCTCATTGGAGCCGGTCTTATAATCTTCAAATGCGTAAGTACCGAGCCCAAGCCCTTCTGCAGCCGCAAAAGCGATGTCCGCATCCTCGAAGTCTCCCAAAGTAAAAGAAGACGTCCAGATGGCTGCGGTTTCCGCTTTTATCTTGCGGAGCTCCTTGCCTGCACCGGCAAACACTTTTCTGAGATCGTCCGCATTCAGCGTTTTGTCGTTACCGAGCCCGGCGAAAAGGACACGAGTGAATCCTGAATCAGGCATGGCCGGCACTCGGCTGTATTCATGACGCCCGAATGCGACATCGCCGGAGCGGATCCATCCTGTCAGAACCCCTCCGAACAAAGCATCCAGCTGATCCCAGCCTTCCACATGTTCGGGATGTTTCGGCACGCCCACAATCAGGACATCTGCCGTGATGCCCTCCAGGCTGTTTTTCTGCACGTTGACTTCCATCTTAATCCCTCCATCCAGCTTTCGTTCCTATTATACCGGAATGCCGAAGGCCAGGTCAGCTGGCCCGGGGAATGTGTTATAATTTTATTTATCTTCTGTCCGAAAGGTTGTGCCGCTGATGGCCATTTTGCATAATGCTCCGCTCTGGGTGGCGATATTCAGCATCTTCTTCGCCCAGTTCGTTAAGATTCCGATCCACTACCTGGCCACACGGCAAGTGGATTGGAAACTTTCCACTTCCACGGGCGGCATGCCAAGTTCCCATTCCGCCGCAGTCTCTTCGTTGGCAACGGCCATCGGGTTCGAGCACGGCTTTGATTCTTCCATCTTTGCGGTCGCTGCCGTGTTTGCCATCATTGTGATGTTCGATGCATCAGGAGTCCGCTTCCAGGCCGGACAGCAGGCAGTCGTCATCAATCAGATGCGGACGGATTTCAGGAACTTCATCCAGACAACCAGGGATTGGCCGCAGAAGGACGAACAGCAGAAAATCGAGGAATTGAAAACCCTGCTCGGACACAAACCGAGTGAAGTGTACGCCGGTGCACTAACCGGCATTCTCTTATCCAGCCTTCTGTATGCATTCATTCTCTGATTGGCCAGCCAAACAAAAAGCGTCCCGCTTGAAAGCGGAACGCTTTTTGTTTTTGTCAGAACATCCTGTAGCCCATTCTCCGGAGAATGATCATGGCGATTCCCGCGATGATGGCGCCGACAAGACCGCCGATCAAAATGACGATATCAGCTGCATGAAGGGAGACGAGTTTGTCTCCAAGGCTGCTGAACGCCATGCCCGGACTGGTGATGTAATCCAACACCCGCACCTCATCCACGATCAGGATGACGACGATCGGGTAGATGATTGCCATCAGCCATGTCATGCGCAGCAGCATATTCAGAAGAAAGCCGATCCCGAAGAACATGACCATGAACAGCAGGAACGACAGCATAACTTCTACAATGGATAATGATCCGTCCAATTCGCTAACCTCCGATTTCCCTCCATCAGTTTACCGGAACGGGGTTCCGCTTTCAACAGGCCGGTTCCCGTTCACCAATCTGTCAGAAATCAGGATTGCTGTTGCCTTTGCGGAAGAAGAATTTGTAGCTGGTGTATCCGAAGATATCTCCCGGCCATGCCCCAGGGACTTCCGGCAATCCGCCGTCAATGGCTTCTCCTGCAATTTCGTGGATCAGAAGCGATGAATCGGGGGACGCCGCCAGCTCGCCGGGCGTCATCCATCCGGCTTCAATAATTTCCCGTTCCTGAGGGATGACCGGTTGCGTTTCCGAAACCGGCCGGAGCAGAAACAGCGCCATGTTGTCGCTCACTTCCCCTTTGAGCACACCGGTCCGGAAACCGGCCATGCCGGTAAGTTTGGTACGGATACCGGTTTCTTCCTCCACCTCGCGGATGGCCGCTTCATCGGCCCGCTCCCCGGGCTCGACGAAACCGGCAGGGAATGACCATTTTCCCTTCAGACCGCCATACGCCTTTTTCACGACCAGCCATTCCCCGTTTCCGTTCATGACGATACCCGCCGCACCGAGCCAGACTTTCCCCCGTTCTTTCCCCATACATTTTTCCTCCTGTCATCCCGGCCGTTTTTAGGGTGGCCGATTGAAAAAATCTCCCCGAACAGATCCGTGAACATTCCGGATCCGTATCGGGGAGTTTTCTTTACGCAACAAAACGGGCGGCCCGTCCAAGAGAAGGACCGCCGCCCTGGCACTCATCAAAGAACGTCGAATTTACCTTTCTTGATGACGAGTGATGGTCCGCCGATCAGATAGAGCGCACGGTTGTCGATCATCTTCTTAAGGAAGCTGGCTTTTTTGCCTGTTACCAGCTTGCCGTCGAATACGTTGCCGATTGCATCGTCTTCACCGAGCGAGCACACTGTACCTTTCAAGTCTGGAACGAATTTCTTCGTTTTGCCGCCCTTGGCAAGGCTGATTATATTTTCCGCAACCTGAACGCCCTGCTGCATGGCGATTTGAGCTGTCGGCGGGTAAGGACGTCCCGCTTCCTCATTCATGAGGAAAGCGCAGTCGCCTACGATGAAGACATCGTCATAACCCGGTGCCCGCATGTCCTCCCGTACGGCCACACGGGCACGTTTGCTATCGATCGATGTTTCCTCGATCAGGCGGTTGCCGCGGACTCCTGCAGCCCAGACAACCGTGCCGGCTTTAATGAATTCAAACTTGTCTTCGCCGGTCTTGATTTTGACGCCTTCAGGAGTCGCTTCCACGACTGGTGTGCCGATGGAGAATTCGATTCCTTTTGATTTCAGGTAAGAAGTTGCATAGTCCACGAGTTGCGGGTCAAAGCCCGGAAGGACCATTGGCGCGGCTTCCACGCAGATGACGCGGACTTTTTCCCGTGGCACGTCGAACTCTTCGCAAAGCTCGGGCACACGATTACCGAGTTCACCCAGGAACTCGATGCCTGTGAAACCTGCACCGCCAACGATGATCGTCAGGCGGGAATCGTCTTTTTCATCTTCCAGCGACCATGTCGCGAATTGATACTCGATATGCTCGCGGATATGACGCGCGGCATTGACATCCGCGATGCTGAGCGCGTACTTGTCCAGGCCTTCGATTCCGAAGGTTTCGCCTTCAAAGCCGAGTGCGATGACAAGATAGTCATACTTGAGTTCGCCTGCATCGGTTCCGACTTTTTTATTGTCGACATCGATGGATTCGACCGTCGCCTTGATGAATTTCACCTTGTTTTCGTTGATGACGCGCTTGATATCGTAGCGTACATCTTCCGGCTTAAGGGTTCCGGCAGCCGCTTCGTGAAGCCAGGTCGATTCGTAGTGGTAATCATTTTTGTTCACGAGGACGATGTCCATGTCATCTGTGCCGATCTTCTTTTGGAGGTTGACGACTGTTGACAGCCCGCCGTATCCGCCTCCGAGCACCAGAACTGTAGGTCTCTTCACTTCAATTCCAACCACCTTTATGAAATATGTCTATACATGCAGGACGGCCACAACGCCGTGATTGTCACGGCATTGCGCCGTAATCGACAAAATCCTTCAACTCTTAGTTTAGTCCTTTGTATAGGGTAATTCAAGAGCAGGTTGGCAAATAAAAAAGACCGGAAATCCGGTCTCTTAATCAGCATTTATCTGGCGTGCCAACTGTCTTCGCCGTCCTGAACGATGTGCCGCAGCCGCAGGACGCGATGGCGTTCGGGTTGGTGATGGTGAAGCCGCCGCCCATGAGGGACTGCTTGTAATCAATTGTCGTGCCGTTCAGGATGCCCGCATCCTCTTTGGAGACGACAATCGGGATTCCGTGCAGCTCGAGGAATTCATCCTCCTCATTACGCTCTCTCGTGAAGTTGAGGCCGTAGGTCAGTCCGCTGCATCCGCCGCCGTTGACCCCGACACGAAGGTAAGAACCTTCCTCTTCATTGTTGACCATCATTTCCTTTACCTGATAGGCCGCAGCTTCCGTCAGTTCCACCACTTGTGTCATCTTTCCTCACTCCTTTTCTTCCATCTTACCGGTTATTGCCCGCCGGTTCAAATGCGGGCCTACTTATTGAAAAGGATCCGCCATGGCGGATCCTTGGGATCAAAAGACCTGTTCGACTTCGACGACGCCCGGCACTTCTTCGACGAGCGCGCGCTCGATACCGGCTTTGAGCGTAATTGTCGAACTTGGGCAGGTTCCGCACGCACCAAGCAGGCGGAGTTTCACGATGCCGTCCTCGACGTCAACGAGTTCGCAGTCGCCTCCATCGCGGAGAAGGAACGGACGCAGTTTATCCAGGACTTCTTGTACACTATCCATCATCGCTGTTTCTGTCACTTCAATTCGACTCCTTTCACTGATTTCATTATAATGTGTTCAAGACAGAAAATCCATAAAGGAAACCGGGGGGATATTAATTGAACGAAAAAGGGATCAATATCGAAGTATACGGTGCCGATGTCATCTGTGCAAGCTGCGTGAACGCACCTTCTTCAAAAGATACCTATGAATGGCTGGAAGCTGCCATTTCGAGGAAGTATCCGGGGCAGCCGTTCCGGATTGATTATATCGATATCGAACAGCCGATCGAGGATCCTGTACGTGCCGACATTGCTGCAAGGATCAAGGATGATGAGTTTTTCTATCCGCTTGTCATGATTGGCGGAGAAGTGGTCGGCGAGGGCTATATCCAATTGAAGCCGGTGTTCAGAGAACTTGAAAAACATGGGTTTACGGTGGAAGCTTGAGAGTCCCCGAGAATAATGATCAATAGACTGCAGACAAAGTGGGCGTGGTGCTCCTTTGTCTGCACTTTTTGTCTCTATTAATGATTCTTTTGTGCGAGTTTTATAATCGGATTGTAGCGGAGGGCCCAAGACTCCCGCGGGAAAAGAGTTAGCGGAAGACCCCGCAGAGCAATGCCGTTCAACGCTTGCGCTTCTGAGCACAGCAGCGGAAATCAGGAGGATTCAGATAGAAGAGACTTCTCCTGCATAATCCTTCTTTTTTCAATTCAAAAATCGGAACCGCGATTCCGCGATTCCGATGAAACAATCAACCATTATGCCACTTGTACATCCAGAGAATACCGGATTTGAGAAGCCGGGCGATGCGGCCGGTGACGGTGCGGTCAGCGAGGAAGGCGAAGCCTTTTTTCTTGCCGAGGGAACCGACGATACCCTGAAGCTTGATTTCCGGCATGTTCTCCGGCAGGGTTTCACCGTTCCATCGCATTTTCAGCACTTTGACGATCTGCTCGCCTTGCTCTTCGGCCAAATAGGCGCTCGGCGCGTGAGGGAGTGCCGCACAGTCGCCGACGACATAGACGTTTTCATAATCGGGGATGTTATGGTGCGGTGTGAGGACGACACGGCCACCTCCTGCTTTCTCGACATCCAGATTACGTACGATTTCGACCGGACGGATACCTGCAGTCCAGACGACTGCATCTGCCGGAATTGAATTTTCGTGGTTATAAAGCAGATGGGGCTCTACCTTTGTAATGTTGGAATTGCTGATGACTTCAACGTTGTTGTCATCAAACCAGCGCTGTACGTAATTGCTGAGTCGTTCCGGGAAGTCGCGGAGAATCCGGGGGCTGCGGTCGAACAGCTTGATATTCAGGTCCGGTCTGCTTTCCCGGAGTTCACTTGCGATCTCGATGCCGCTCAGGCCGGCGCCGACAATGGCTACTGTCGCCCCGCCGGGCAACCCGAGGACTTCACGGTATGTATCACGGGACTTGCCGATTGTCTGGATACTGTGTGTATTTTCTGCGGCCCCCGGCACATCATGATAGTTATCGTCGCATCCTAGCCCGATGACGAGGTCGTCATACTGGATGCTGTCGCCGTTGTCGAGATAGACACACTTTTCATCCATGTTGATGTCCACGACTTCTGCCGTGACCGTGCGCAGGCGTTGGTGTTCAGGGAAGTCGACACGGACTTCCGCGTCCGGCACCGTCCCTGCCGCCAGCGCGTAAAATTCGGTCTTCAAACTGTGAAACGGCGTCCGGTCGATCAGGATGATTTCCCGGTCCTCGGGAAGTTGATTGGGCAGGAAGCGGAGCAGAATTCTCATGTTTCCATAGCCGCCGCCTAACAGGACTAGTTTCTTCATGGTAATCTCCTTTATGAAAGTTACGTATTCATTCTCAGTTCTTGCTTTCCATCGTCATTATATCTGAATGTGAGAGGTTTCACAATAAGCCGTTTAATTGACGGGCCCGTGAAAAAGGAGTACGATTTCCCGGTAGGAGAGGTGAATGTCAGTGAATCCGATTGTAGAATTCTGCATGAGCAACATGGCCTGCGGTTCACAGAAAACATTCGAGGAACTCGAACAGGATCCGAATCTCGATGTCCTCGAATACGGCTGCCTCAGCTTCTGCTCGCAATGTGCCGAATCGCTTTATGCGGTCGTCAACGGCGAGATCGTCGAAGGCGAGACACCGGATGAACTCAAGGAAAACATCTACCGTTTTATAGAAGAGAACCCGCTGTTTTAATGCAGTCCCACATAGATAAAAGCGCCATGCCTGACGGCATGGCGCTTTTTAGTTATCCTCCCAGTCGTCCAGCGTGCTCAGGCTATAGGTCGGCTGCTCCCCGTAATTCACGAGATCCGCCACCCTTGTGACGCCTGTATCCACATGAACGGTATCAATGCCGAAGCGGATACCCGCCATGATGTCGGTTTCATAGTTGTCCCCGACTATGACCATCTCTTCCTTTGAAAGCCCGTGCCTTTCGGCAAGTGTCACCAGCATCGGTACAGCCGGCTTGCCGATATAAAACGGACTGACTCCGGTCGCAAGCTCGATAAGACCGGCAAAAGCGCCGTTTCCGGGTACCAGGCCCCGTTCGGTCGGATAGGCCTTATCGCTATTTGTGGCCACAAAAGTTGCTCCTCCGGAAACTGCGAGCGATGCATCGGCAAGCTTCCTGTAGTTGATTTCACGGTCGATGCCGACCACAACGGCATCGGGAGCTTCCCGAACAATCTGATGGCCTGCCGATTCCAATGCCGTCCGGAGACCTTCTTCCCCGATCATGCAGACCGAAAGCGTGCCGTGATTTTTCAGCAGATGGTCAGCTGTTGCAACCGATGAGGTCATGACTTCCTCAGGCGCGGCAGTGATGCCCATCCGCGCCAGTTTCTCGGACTGCCGTTCGGGCGTAAGTGCGGAGTTGTTGGTCACAAAAAATATGCCGCACCCTTTCTCCCTAAGCTTCCGGATAAAGCGGACCGTTTCCGGGATCGGTTCTTCTCCTCGGTAAACCGTACCATCCAAATCAAAGCACCAGGCACGGTACTCCCTCATTTATTGTCCTCCGGAAGAAACGCGGAAACCGGGCCAAGTTCCTCAGCCAGGTAGCGGCGCGTGCTGTCCGGGAAGCGCCGGAGAGCTGGCATTGTTACGTTGAGGACACGCTCTGTCTCAGCTGCGTCGACATTCATAAATTCACGGACAACCATTTTCCTCAGGCCGATCAGCTCTTTTATGGGTGCCTCCATATCTGCTTCAATCACTTTTTCATCAAGCAGAATATCGATGATGTCTTCATAGCTTCCGGGATCCCGCATGATGAACCCGTCAATGAGCGTGTTGCCGATATCGATCACTGATTCGATGAGATTATGCGCGATGCGTTCCAACGCAAGCTTTCCCGCATGGCTTCCAGACCAATCGGAGCGGCTGTCGTATACTTCAAAAAGATGCTCCATATGTGATGCGGTCTTCTCCACTTTATTTCGGTCGATGAAATACATGCTGATTCCTCCTGTCAATTCAAGACGACGAAAACCCGCAACGGCTTATTCTCCGTTTTGCGGGTCTTCCTGTTCAATCTCTGGACGGCCATCCTGTTTTTTCGGGTTGCCTTTTGCCTTCGGAGCTTTCTTAAGGACAAAGTAGGCACAGCCGAAGTTGCAGTGCTCGTACAGATAGTCCTCAAGCGTGCTGATTTTTGTAGCGATAGTCGCTTTCGGATTGCGATCATCGAAGAATCCGCGAAGACGGAGCTGGCCATAGCCCCAGTCACCGACAATGTAGTCGTACTTAGTAAGGATTTCACTATAGCGTGACTCCAGCGCTTCTTCCTGCAGAGCGTTCCGATAGTCCTCGACCACTTCGTACTCCGTATTTTCAATCTTGATCATGTTCGTTCCTTCTTTCAGGATTGGACGGCAAGTTCACTTTCGCCGCGGCGTTGCCGTTCGCGGGCGGCCGCATTGACCTGCTCATCCGCGTGGTAGCTGCTGCGTACAAGAGGACCGGCTTCACAGTGGGAGAAGCCTTTGGACATCGCAATTTCCCTAAGCTCACCGAACTCCTGCGGGGTGTAGTATTTCTGCACGGCGATATGCTTTTTCGTAGGCTGCAGATACTGGCCGATCGTCATGATGTCCACATTGTTCGCACGGAGGTCGTCCATCGTCTCGATAATTTCTTCCCAAGTCTCGCCCAAGCCGACCATCAGGGAGGATTTCGTCGGAATCTCCGGCTGCATCTCCTTGGCCCTGCGCAGGAACTCAAGGGAACGGTCGTACGTCGCCCGTGCTCGGACGCGCTTCGTCATGCGGCGGACCGTCTCGATGTTATGGTTGAGGATATCCGGCTTGGCGTCCATCAGTGTCTTCAGGCTGTCATAGTCACCTGCAAGGTCGGAAGGCAGCACTTCAACTGTCGTAAACGGGTTTTTGCGGCGGATCGCGCGAATGGTTTCGGCCATGACGCCTGCTCCCCCGTCACGCTGATCATCGCGTGCCACCATCGTGATCACGGCGTGCTTGAGGTTCATCAGCGCGACGGAATCTGCAACGCGTTCCGGCTCGGCCAGGTCAAGTTCATTCGGCAAGCCGGTCTTGACTGCACAAAAGCGGCAGGCCCTCGTGCAAACGGCACCAAGAATCATGAAGGTGGCTGTCCTGCGCTCACCCCAGCACTCATGAATGTTCGGACAGCGCGCCTCTTCACAGACGGTATGCAGCCCTTTTTCGCGCATCATCTTTTTAAGGTCGACATAGTTCTCATTGGTATTCAGCTTGATTTTCAGCCAATCCGGCTTTCGGATGTGCTCGTTTCCCGGCTTGCATGATGTCATCGCCATCGGCTCCATTCTCTCTGTATTGAAAATGCTCACTGTTTTCAATGTAACACAATGGACAAGCCGGGACAACAGCCATTGCAAGTTGACGGCGGCGGAGGCACGAAAAAAGCGCCCCGTGCAGGGACGCTTCCATTTTATCGTTTTTTGGCTTTGGAGACTGCGTTCGCAATACTTGCCGCGAGGCCGCCCCAGATGATCAGAATGCCAAGTATCATCATGAAGATCGCCGATCCGCTCATGGAACTTCCCCCTTATGATTAGTCTCTGTCATATGGCTCAAGTGCATGTCTGTTCCACTTGATCAGGGTGAACAGGACGCCGAGTACAAGTGCTGCGATGGCCACCGACCATCCCGCTCCCATGATGAAGGCATCCGAATACCCCTCGTAGTTGCCGGTTTCCGTTTCGAAGCGCTTGCCGAGGTTCGTCCGGAACAGATCGAACATCATGTAGCCGAGCACGAGCGGTGTGATGACTTTCAGAGAAAACTTCCACCAGCCTCCAATCTGGATGTCGGACATCGGGTTGGCGTGTTCCTTGAATGTATCGAGCTTCCGGAAGATCCATGCGACCGCAATGACTTCGACCAGTCCGATGAAGGCAACGCCGAATTGGTTGATGAAGTAGTCGGCAGCATCAAGGAAGTAAAGTCCTCCTCGGGTCGAGAACAGCAGGGAGATCAGCGAGGCAAGGCCTGCTCCGAAGAGGACTGCTTTATTCCGCGAAATCCCCAGTTTCTCGGAAAGACCCGCTACATACGTCTCACAAATTGAGATGAGTGATGTGAGCCCTGCCAGGACAAGCGACAGGAAGAACAGGACACCGAACAGGGCATTCATGCCTGGGAACTCGTTGATGATCTGCGGGAACACCGCAAAGGCAAGCCCAACTCCTGCCGTGGCCACTTCGTCGACGGCCACGTTGTTTTGCACAGCCATAAAACCGAGTGCGGCAAAGACGCCGATCCCGGCAAGCAGCTCAAAGCCGGAGTTTGCAAAGCCGGTAATGAAGGCGTTGTTCGTAATATCCGATTTCTTCGGGAGGTAGCTTGAATACGTGATCATGATCGCGAATGCGATGGATAAACTGAAGAAGATATGGCCGTAGGCCGCCACCCAGACAGTGCCATTTGCCAGCTGGCTGAGATCCGGCTTAAAGAATGCCTCCAGCCCGGTCAATGCGCCAGGAAGTGTGACCGCCCGGATGACGATCAACAGGAACACGATGACAAGTGCCGGGATGAAGATCCGGTTCGCCAGTTCGATCCCCTTTTTGACGCCTGCAAACAGGATGCCGAATACAATGATCCACACAAGGATGTGCGGAATGAGGACACCCGGCACAAACCCGCCGACCTGTCCCGGTGTGTCCGCCAGGTTCAGAACGTCTCCGAACAGGAAGCCGGTGGTATCATCTCCCCACTGAAGGTTAAATGAATAGACCGTGTACTTCATCGCCCATGCGATGATGACCGAATAATAGGTGGAGATGACAAAGGCGACAAATACTCCCCACCATCCGAGCCATTCGGCTTTTTTCCCTTCCATCCGGAAGAATGAGAGTGGTGCTGAACCGCGATACTTCTGCCCGATTGTAAACTCCATGATCAGTATCGGGATTCCGGCCGTCAGAAGCGCAAATAAGTAAGGAATGAAAAATGCCCCGCCGCCATTTTCATAGGCGACGTAAGGAAAACGCCAGATGTTCCCCAGGCCTACCGCGGACCCCACCGCGGCCAGAATAAAGCCGGCCCTCGTCCCCCATTGTGAACGCTGTCCCATATTGATCCCCCTTGATGTTTCTTCCCGTCCATCCCCCTGCATTTTAAACAAACGGAAAGATTTATTGTTTTCAGAATTCTTTAATTCTATTGTAAGTATAACGACCCTGAAATATGAAGTCAAAGTCTTTTTTCTTTTTCGACAAGTTTCATTGACATAACAAAAGACAGGGGGGAACCCCTGTCTTTTGTCTTAGTTCCCTGTATGTTCATGAACGGCGGGCGTGGCTGCGCGTCCTTTCATCATCCAGAAGGTAATGACGGCCGCCAGCAGGAGCGCTACGGTCACAAGGCCCAGCGCAAGTGAATCGGTAAGACCCAGGACCACATAACCGACTGCTGCGATGGCGGCACTTACCAAAGCATACGGCAACTGGGTGGCGACGTGGTCGATATGGTTGGAACCCGCTCCGGTCGACGACATGATCGTCGAATCGGAGATTGGCGAGCAGTGGTCGCCGAACACGGCGCCTCCAAGCACCGCTGCAAGCGATGCAATCAGCATCTCAGGCGCGGCATTCAGCATGACTTCTCCTGCAATCGGGAGAAGGATGCCGAACGATCCCCAGGATGTCCCTGTGGAAAAGGCCATGATTCCTGCCAGAACAAACATGAGCGCCGGCAGGAGTTCCGCAGGAATATTTGCACGTTCTACGACACCGGAAAGGAAAGCGCCTGTTTCAAGTTCTCCGATCAGATACGTAAGTGCCCATGCGAGAATTAGGATGGATACAGCCGGCATCATTGCCTTTATACCGCTTATAAATGCGGGTGCAATAAACTCCGATTTCCGGAATTCCCCTTTCCCCGGTTGGGTCAAGAAGAGGATCAGCGCCACGGCAACACCGGAGAGGCCTCCCGAGAGAAGAGCCAGCGGCACATCGGTCATCTCGAAGATGGTCCAGATGTCCGCACGGCCATATTCCGACATGCTTCCCCGGTAGCCCGACAGCATCATTCCGCCGAATGTCACCGCAACGAGTGTGACAATAGGAAGAATGAGGTCAATGACACGTCCGTTGTTGTGGACAGGGAACTCTTCCTTGAGCTCTCCCGGCACTTCCTTGTTCGGATCAAACAGTTCTCCTTCTTCCACCGCCCGGCGCTCATGCTTGCGCATTTCGCCGAAGTCGAAGTTGGTGAGTGCAGCGAAAAAGACGAATACCAGTGTGGCAAACACATAAAAGTTCATCGGGATCATGAGCAGGAATGCCTCGAGTGCAGAATACGAAACAACGGATGCGCCTGCAAGAATCGTTCCGATCACACCAATCAGGTAAGCGCCCCAGCTTGAGATCGGGGCGATTGCACAGACCGGGGCAGATGTCGAGTCGATGAAATATGCAAGCTTTGCCCTTGATATCCTGTGGCTGTCGGTGACAGGACGCGCAATCTGTCCGACGGCCAGCGCATTAAAGTAATCATCCACGAAAATCAGGATACCGAGGAAAACGGGGAGCAGCCTTGCACCCCGGCGTGTCCGGATACGCTTTGTCGCCCATTCGGCAAATGCCCTGCTTCCCCCGGAAAGGCTCACAAATGCTGTAAGCACGCCGAGCAAGATGACAAACAATGTAATAAAGATGTTATACGTGTTCAGACCGCCATCCCAGAAGGTGATCGTCAGTGCTGTCCAAAATGCCTTGAGGGATTCCAGCGGGCTGAACGAAGCCACGATCAATGCACCAGCGATGATCCCTGTGCCGAGCGAAAGAAGCACACGTTTCGTAATCAGCACCATGACGATGGCGATCAGCGGGGGCAAGATTGAGAAAATAGTACCTGACATGATTTCATTCCTCCATTTTCTGAAGGGGTAAAAGCCTTTGCGCAAAAGCAAAAACGGCCGGCACCCTGCGCTGTTTGCGCAAAGGGAAGCCGGCCGTCACTACGTTCGTCAGTTGAAATGAAACATCACAACGTACGATCTGTAGCTCTCCATACGGATCTTTCCGCATGACAGTGCCATCCCTGTTCGGAATGGCCCCAGCGGACCTTCACTGACTGCTCCGGTCCACTTCGGCAATGCTTCCTTTTACGCACGGTCATCGTTGTCAAACTCACGTGTGCTACTCATAAGCGATTGCGGCCTCTACCCAATCGAATCTATTTATATCTTGACACCGATCATATCAGATGGAACCGAAGTTTGCAATGGCAACTTAATCTTCCGGTAGAGGAATCGGCACTTCAATTGATGGCGGATCCACATTTTCACCTTTGTTGAAGATATGCGGCACCTGTCCCTGCACAAGCCCGATGGCAATCGGAATCCGCTGCTCGACTCTCGACTTCTTGGACGCAAACGGCACGATAATTTGGACATTTACCTGGATGATCGCATCCACTTGAACAAGGGCATTGTTGATGCCGAACTCACGGATTTCTGTTTTCGGATTGGCATGCACGTCACCGATTACATGGAACCGGATCGGAATCTTCGGCCCAAGATTCCCCAAAATCGGCATGCCAATTGCCTGCCCGAGAGGTACGAAGAACACAATCCCATCCCTGTCCTTCATCGTCTCCACATCATACTCGATGTTCTCGAGCTTCGGCAAAGTGTTCAGTTCTCCCGCTTCTGCCATTTCCAGATGATCCGATACAAGTCCGTGGGTTTCCGCAATGAACCGGTTGATGATTTCCGTATTCAATTTTGCCGTTACCACTTCTGATTGTTCGGACGGAACATATTCAATAATATCGTTGATGTCGAGCACATTGGCAGTCCGGGCATCAATCGCCTTCGCAATCACCTCTGAGGCGATTTTTTGGGTCTGCACTTCCGCATAATCAGTAAGCGCCGGCCCAAGCCGGGCATTGATGGCATAAAACAACACCGCCATCAGGATGATTCCGGCCGGGAGGAGAAGCGGCAGGAGCCTTCTCTTTCCCGCTCCGGGTCGCAGCCTCCTCCTGCGCGCATATGGAAATTTCAATAAATAATCCCCCTGCCCCATCTTACGGGGAGAGGGATGGATTTATGAGGACGGGGTTCTGAACTTTCGGATGGCATGCCCTGCAAGAACGTCCCTGATAAATTCCGGCATGAAGTATTCTTTCCCGGCCTGCTTGAAAGCAGGGAAGAAAAATCCGTATGTGAACAGATCCAAGGTAGCGAGCCTGTATGCCCTGGCAGGCTCTGCAGGGTTACCTGCAACTAGCAACTTTCCGTTTTCAGCGCGACTGATCCCGTGATGAATCATGGCACCCATCTTTTCGCCGCGGAACCCGAGGCCCTTCAGCCGGATTTCCGGCCATTCGGAGTTCAGGCTCAGCTCGTATGCCTCCTCGAGTTCTTTGCCGGTCAGCATGATCACACACGGGTTGATGGGATGAGGCAGGAGTCGATGCAAGTCCATTCCGGAAACATTGCCCTCTGGCAGGCCGCCGAGGAAAATTCCTGAATTGAACATGGCACAGTCTGCACCAGTATGGGAAAGGAGAGCTTCGGCGAACAAGCCGGAAAGCGGTGTCGGGCCTTCCCATCCGCCCCTCAGTTCTGCCGGATTCAGGAACACGGTTGCGGACAACAGCTCGGCCGCTTTCTCCCTCAACTGTCTGTCAAAGCTTTTGTCGTCTTCGGGGATGGGAAGTGTCTCCGTATCGTGGACCCTCGCCGTTGCACCGACGACCTTGGCTTTGGCGTGATCGAATGTCAGTACGATCTCTCCGACATAGTGTCCCCATTTTCCTGCTGCGGCAATTAGTGTCCCGCCGACTTCTCTGCCGTCCGGATACAAATGGTGGGTATGTCCGCCGATGATGACATCAATTTGACCGTCCGTATGCTCTGCAAGACGATCATCTTCTGATGACCCCATATGTGACAGGCAGACCAGGATATCAGACTGCCCGGTGACACGCGGAGCTGCCGCCTCAAGCGAGGAGCGAGGACCGGTCACCTTCCAGCCCAGACGCTCATAGGACGTGCTGAAATCGGCTGTGGCGGCGATCAGGCCGATCCGGATGCCGGACTTGGTCGTCAGGTAGGCTTCCGGTACCGTCCAGCCAGGCTGTTTTCCTTCTTCTGTAAACAAATTGGACAGCACGACGGGAAAATCCGCTTCCTCATAAAGAGCGGAAAGTTCCCCCGGAGACAGGGTGATGCCTTCATTGTTGCCGATCGTAACGGCATCGTAGCCGACTTCATTCAGCATCAGCACGTTCCCCTTCCCTCTTGTTGCGTCTGTGTAAGGATGGGAACGGTCCATATGATCACCGATATCAAACAGGTAGCAAGCCTCTCCCCGTTCCCGATGGATCGCCTTTCGCTTCAGGAGGAAGTCCCGGATTCTCGGCCAATGTTCAAAATGGCTGTGGAGGTCGTTCGTGTGATAAATATGAATGATTTCCTTCAACGTGCAATCAGCCCCATATTCCTTCATAGATGGACCGGATTCCCGTAATCAGGAGAATGATCCGGAGTGCGGTCACCAGTGCTTCAGAGTTCAGGCGTTTGTTCAGGGCTGCTCCGATTTTAGCCCCTGCATATGCGGCAGGCACGACAGGAAGCGTGTAAAGCCACGGGACATTGCCGAGTGTGATATGGCTTGCCGCATTGACGATCGCGGACAGGAAGACCATGAACATCGATGTTCCCACCGCCACATGAGGCGGAAACAGGAACAGCAAAATCATCGCCGGGACAATGATCGAGCCGCCGCCGATGCCAAAGAGGCCCGAGGCAAAGCCGACTCCAAAAGTCAGCATGACCGCAAACCAGACGGGATATCCGTATTGATGGACAATGCCTTCCGGGTCCCTGAACGTGCGGGTCCTCCCGTGCTCGACAAACCACCTGACCGGTTTCAGGTGTTTCCTCACGAGCAAAAGCATGGAGAGAAAAATGAGCAAAATGCCGAAATACAGATTAAACGACGGCAAGTCCAGCCCTTTATTCACGTAGGCCCCGAGGATCGTCCCCGGGATGCTGCCCGAAAAGAAGATTAGGCCGCTCCGGTAATCCACCGTGCGCGACTTCATATAAGAGAGTGTCGAAGACAGCCCGATGAAAATCATCATAATGACGGACAGTCCGACGATTTTTTGCGGGGTCAGCCCCGGAACCCAGCCGAGGGTGATGCCAAAGTAAAGAGCGGCCGGGACCAGGACGACGCCGCCGCCCAGGCCGACGAGTGCCCCGACGATGCCGGCAAACAGCCCCGTCACGGCCAGGATGACGAATTCCATCAGAGTTCCTCCCCGCCGAACAGATCCAGTTGCTGCACACCCGGCCGGACCGTTTCAATTCCTGAAATCCCCATAAACCTCTTGGCATTTTCCGCGGCATGGCCGCCAGAGTTGTTGTTGAAGACGACATAGACATCCTCGGAGGCGATGCCGGAAATCCCTTCAGCCAACCCTGTCAGTTCAATGTCGTTATAGTCATACAGATAGCGGACTTCCCGCCACTTCTTGTCATCACGCCCGTTTGCCGTCCACCCTGCCGTGTTGCGCCCGTGCAGCCGGACGAGTGTCTTGTCTTGTCGTGTGGCTTCCGGAACAAATGGGATGCTGCCCTCACCGGCCTGGGGTTCATCGCATACGGAGTGGATGAACCGCTGCTCCCGGAGAAAGTCGATGGTGCCTTCACGGTATTTTTCAGAATACCAGGACTGATGACGGAACTCCACGGCCACATCAAGTCCCTCTAGATACTCCCTCATCTTCCTCAGGACCCCGACATTCTCTTTTGTGCAGTCAAACCAGGGCGGGTACTGGGCGAGGATCATCGGCAGCTTGCCGGCCTCGAGCATCGGACTGACAGACAGCCGAAAAAGCCGGAACATCTCCTCTTCCGATTCATAGGGTAGGCGGCCGCGGTGGTGGCCCGTCATTCCCTGATACGCCTTTACGACAAAACCGAAATCATCCGGCGTCTCGCTGATCCATTTCCGGATATTCCGCTCCGGCTGGATGGCGTAAAAGGTCGAGTCCAGCTCAACGACCTTGAAATGACCGCTGTAGTCTTTCAGCTTTTCCGTTTTCTTGGAGGTGGGGCTGTAAACATCCGGGTGGTCGCCCCATCCGGTCAGGCCAACCCTGATCATGGGCCTCCCTCTCCCTTCATCCTATTTTCATATGATTTATCTTATCACAATACCCGTATCGGAGAGCGGGAAAGCAGGGTTACAAGGAAAAGGGGCTGTCCAAAAGTCAATCCCCGCAAATAAATAGCAAAAAGCAGGGACTCTGGCGGGGACACCGATGTCCGCGGAACAGCGGACTCCAACGATTCCACGCTCCTCATGCCCTTTTCGCTGGTCTGCCTGATTAAAGAACGGATGCATCCCGATCTGATTGACCACCGGCAGCTCGACTGTTTTCTTTTCCAATTGCTCCATAGGTTCCGGCTGGAAGTTGCTGATGCCGATCGAACGGACCAACCCGCGCTTTTTCGCCTCGATCAGAGCCTGCCATGCCTCCACGTACTTGCCTTTCTTCGGGTTTGGCCAGTGGATCGGGTACAGGTCACTTTGTCTCTCTCCTTTGTCTTTTATCCCTTACCGCAAGCAGGCTGTGATTAAGCAAATGATTTAGTTGGTATGGAACTGATCCGAAAAGCCGATTGACAAACAGCTCCCAACAAATTATTATCCGAATATAAACAATCCCACTATTATTTTTATGCTCGCAATATTGCACTAGGGTTCGGCATGAAGGGTAACTGCTCAATCCCCTTACTGAGCAAGTGAGTTCAATATAAAAATCAGCTTTTTATAAATCGGACAAAGACGGGAATTCACGTTCTTATGTCCTTTTCTTTTTTACTGGAGGTTTGGGAGGAGATCGACATGCAGGAACAGACATTGGAACGCGGTTTGAAAAACAGACACGTGCAACTCATTGCCATCGGCGGAGCGATTGGCACCGGGTTATTCCTTGGCGCGGGAAAGTCCATCCATTTGGCGGGACCGTCCATCCTCCTGTCCTATCTGATCACCGGCATCATTTTATTCCTGATCATGCGCGCGCTCGGCGAACTTCTGATGAGCAATTTGGACTATCATTCTTTTGTGGATTTTGTTAAGGATTATTTCGGTGAAATGGCAGCGTTTATTACCGGATGGACCTATTGGTTCTGTTGGATTTGTATTGCCATGGCTGACCTGACAGCCATCGGAATCTATTCGCAGTATTGGTTTCCGGGAATGCCGCAATGGATGCCGGGTCTTATCGCACTCGTCATCTTGCTATTCATGAACCTGGCGACCGTGAAGCTTTTCGGGGAAATGGAATTTTGGTTTGCGCTGATTAAGATCATTGCGATCATCGGACTAATCGTGGTCGGTATTTTCATGGTGATCAATGGCTTCTCCACCGACTCAGGTACGGCTGCATTCTCGAATATCTGGAATAACGGAGGATTGTTCCCGAACGGCATCAGCGGCTTTATCCTCTCATTCCAGATGGTCGTGTTCGCTTTTGTCGGGATTGAACTTGTCGGACTCACTGCCGGAGAGACGGAAAATCCGGAAAAGGTACTTCCAAAAGCAATCAACAGCATTCCGATCCGTATCCTTATTTTCTATATCGGGGCGCTGTTCGTCATCATGAGCGTATATCCTTGGGACGCGATCAACCCTGCTGCAAGCCCGTTTGTCCAAGTGTTTGTCGCCGTCGGGATTGCGGCGGCTGCCGCAATCGTCAATTTTGTCGTACTGACTTCCGCTGCCTCGGCTTGTAACAGTGCCATTTTCAGTACAAGCCGGATGCTTTATTCCCTTGCGAAGGAACAAGATGCACCGGGGCGGTTCGCAAAACTGGACCGGCGCAAAGTTCCGTCTGCCGCATTGTTCTTCTCGGCGGGTGTGATCCTGATTTCCGTCATTTTGAATTACATCATACCTGAAGGTGTGTTCACACTGATTACAAGCATTTCGACCGTCTGCTTTATTTTCATCTGGGGAATCACTGTTCTCAGCCATCTGAAATACCGTAAAACCAGGCCGGAATTGGCAAAGGCAAACAAATTCAAGATGCCGCTTTACCCGTTTGCCAACTATCTGATCCTTGCTTTCCTGGCTTTTGTCCTGGTCGTCCTCGGAATTGCGGAAGATACCCGTATCTCACTGATGGTGACGCCCGTCTGGTTTATGATGCTGGCAGTAATCTATAAAACGCGCGTATCCAAGAAAATTAAAGTGGTCCATGTTGATAAGCATGAATCAGTCAAAAATTGAGATTCAGTGCTATCTGGATAGATAGACAAGACTGAGTTCGTACATAAAAAACCCTTGCCTGAAGTACCGGCAAGGGTTTCAGACTGTAGACAAAGATAGTATATGACTCCTTTGTCAGCAGTTTTTTCTTTTTCATAAAATTTCGGACACCAAGTCCGATACGTACCTGGACAAATTGAAAAGAGGCTGTCCCAAAAGCACAGAACACCCCGTAAGACAGCAAAAAGCAAGGACACCGGGCGACTCCTGCGGGAAAGCCGACCGGCCGAGACCCCGCACGCCTGTAAGCCGGAGGAGGCGGTTGGACCCGAAAGCAACCAGAGTCCATGCTTTTTGCTTTTCTTTATCGGGAATGACTTTTTGGACAGCCCCTTTACTCCGGAAAAAATGCAGCTTCAATTTAAAACAAACATTTTACACACATAAAAGGGTTTCGAGGCAACAGCAGCACCCCGAAACCCCTTGCTGTATATGGTTTGGCTAGCGATTAACCGATCGAACCTTCCATTTCAAACTTGATGAGGCGGTTCATTTCGACCGCGTATTCCATCGGAAGTTCTTTTGTGAATGGCTCGATAAAGCCCATGACGATCATTTCCGTTGCTTCTTCTTCGGAGATGCCGCGGCTCATGAGGTAGAAGAGCTGCTCTTCGGATACCTTCGAGACTTTTGCTTCGTGCTCGAGGGAGATGTTGTCGTTCAGGATCTCGTTGTACGGGATCGTGTCGGACGTGGACTGGTTGTCCATGATGAGCGTGTCGCACTCAATATTGGAACGCGCCCCGGACGCCTTGCGGCCGAAATGCACGATTCCGCGGTACGAAACCTTGCCTCCCTGCTTCGAGATCGACTTTGAGACGATTGTCGAAGACGTATTTGGTGCGAGGTGCATCATCTTCGCGCCTGCATCCTGGTGCTGGCCTTTACCTGCAAGTGCGATGGACAGCGTCATGCCGCGTGCGCCTTCGCCTTTGAGGAAAATTGCCGGATACTTCATCGTCAGCTTGGAGCCGATGTTGCCGTCCACCCATTCCATCGTCGCGTTTTCTTCAGCGACTGCGCGCTTCGTGACGAGGTTATAGACGTTGTTCGCCCAGTTCTGGATTGTCGTGTATCGGCAATATGCGTCTTTCTTGATGATGATCTCAACAACCGCCGAGTGGAGGGAGTTCGTCGTGTAGACAGGTGCCGTGCAGCCTTCTACATAGTGGACGCTTGCGCCTTCATCGACAATGATGAGCGTACGCTCAAACTGCCCCATGTTTTCGGAGTTGATGCGGAAGTATGCCTGAAGCGGCGTATCCACTTTCACACCCGGCGGGACATAGATGAACGAACCGCCCGACCAAACGGCCGAGTTCAGCGCCGAGAACTTGTTGTCCGACGCCGGGATGACCGTTGCCCAGTACTTTTTGAAGAGTTCTTCGTTTTCGCGGAGTGCGGAATCCGTGTCTTTGAACACGATGCCCAAATCTTCAAGGTCTTCCTTCATGTTGTGGTAAACAACTTCGGATTCGTACTGTGCGGAAACACCAGCAAGGTACTTTTGTTCCGCTTCCGGAATTCCAAGCTTGTCAAACGTACGCTTGATCTCCTCAGGAACTTCATCCCAAGAGCGCTCAGTCGCTTCCGACGGCTTGACGTAGTATGTGATCTCATCAAAGTTCAGCTCGCTGAGATCGCCGCCCCACATCGGCATCGGCTTCTTGTAGAAAATGTCGAGTGACTTCAGGCGGAAGTCGAGCATCCACTGAGGCTCTTCTTTCATCCTGGAGATTTCTTCGACAATTTCTTTTGTCAGACCGCGCTTCGAACGGAAAACCGATACGTCTTTATCGTGGAAGCCGTATTTATAATCGCCGATTTCCGGCATGTTTTTAGCCATTACTGTTCCTCCGTTCAGTTTGGATTGACGTCGTCGCCGACGCCTTTTTCCATTGCCTTCCATGCAAGGGTCGCACATTTGATGCGGGCCGGGAACTGGGAGACGCCCGAAAGCGCCTCAATGTCCCCGAGATCCAGGCTATCGTCCAGGTCTTTGCCCAGCATCATGTCGGAAAACGTCTTGGACATCTTGACTGCATCCTCGACGGATTTTCCTTTGATCGCCTGCGTCATCATCGACGCGGATGCCATTGAGATCGAGCACCCTTCGCCATCAAACTTAGCGTCTTTCACGGTCCCGTCTTCCACCTGCATCGTCAGGTGGATCCGGTCTCCGCAAGTCGGGTTGTTCATGTCGATCGTGAGGCCTCCGTCGGCGAGTTCCCCTTTGTTGCGTGGATTTTTGTAGTGGTCCATGATGACCCGCCTGTACAGCTGGTCGAGATTAATGGATGACATCAGAGAAATACTCCTTTGCAATGCGGAGCCCATCTGCGAGGCGGTCGACATCTTCTTCCGAGTTATACACGTAGAAGCTTGCCCGCGCCGTCGCGGTCGCATCCAGGCGCTTCATGAGCGGCTGTGCGCAGTGATGGCCGGCACGCACGGCGATCCCGTTCATATCAAGAACCGTCGCGACGTCATGCGGATGCACTCCGTCGAGATTGAAAGTCACGATGCCGGCACGGAGATCCGGGTCGGCAGGACCGTAGATCGTCAGCCCATCGATTTCCGACATCTTTTCCATGGCATAAGCTGCAAGATGCTTTTCGTGGCGGTCGATGTTATCGAGTCCGAGTTCCTGAAGAAAATCGATTGCCGCACCGAGTCCGATGGCCCCCGCGATGATCGGCGTCCCGCCCTCGAATTTCCACGGAAGTTCTTTCCATGTCGATTCGTAAAGGCCGACAAAGTCGATCATTTCGCCGCCGAATTCAACCGGCTCCATATCTTCAAGAAGGGCCTTTTTGCCGTACAGGACACCGATGCCCGTCGGGGCGCACATCTTATGGCCGGAGAAAGCGAAGAAGTCGCAATCCAGATCCTGGACATCAACCTTCAGATGAGGAGCGGCCTGTGCGCCGTCCACCACCATCACTGCCCCGTGCCTATGGGCGATTTCCGCAATCTCCTTGATCGGGTTTTTCGTGCCAAGCACGTTTGAGACATACATCACCGAGACGATTTTCGTCTTGTCGGTGATCGTCGCCCGGACTTTATCGAGCGAGAGGGTACCATCGTCTTCGAGGTCGACGTATTTCAGTGTTGCACCCGTTTCCTTGGCCAGTTGCTGCCACGGAATGATGTTGGAGTGGTGCTCCATCATCGTAATGACGATTTCGTCCCCTTCCGACACATTCGCCCGTCCGTAGCTTTGCGCGACAATGTTGATCGAGGTCGTCGTTCCGCGGGTGAAGATCACTTCCTGGACTGACGATGCATTGATGAAGTCGGCCACTTTCTGGCGCGCCCCTTCATATTCATCGGTCGCCCGATTGCCCAGTGTGTGAACACCGCGGTGAACGTTGGAGTTGTCGTTTTCGTAGTAGCGTTTGACCGCTTCGATCACGACATCCGGTTTCTGTGAAGTGGCCGCACTGTCAAGATAGACAAGCGGATGGCCGTTTACTTCCTGGTCGAGAATCGGGAAGCGTTTTTTGATCTCTTTTGTGATCATCAGCGCACTTTCCTTTCAATAACCTCCGACAGCTGTTTCTTGACGCCTTCAATCGGAAGCTGTGAGACGACAGGTGCAAGGAAGCCATGGACAATCAGGCGTTCCGCCTCGACACGGGAGATGCCGCGGCTCATCAAATAATAGAGCTGGAGCGGATCGACGCGTCCTACCGAAGCTGCGTGTCCGGCCGTAACGTCATCCTCATCGATCAGAAGGATCGGGTTCGCGTCACCGCGGGCCTTTTCGCTCAGCATGAGAACACGGGATTCCTGTACGGCATCCGACTTCGATGCACCGTGCTCAATCTTTCCGATTCCGTTGAAGATGGTCGATGCCTCATCCTTCATGACGCCATGCTGAAGGATGAATCCTTCTGCGCCCTTGCCCCAGTGTACGGTCTTAGCCGTGACGTTCTGCTTTTGTGTTCCGCGCCCGACCAGAACGGACTTGGAATGGCTGACCGAGCCATCACCAACGAGGTGGGTCACGTTCTCGTAAATCGTATCACAGTCGTTCATCAGCCCGAGCGCCCATTCGATTGTAGCGTCACGGCCGGCAACACCGCGGCGGTTGATGTAGGACGTAAAGCCGTCAGCGAGCACATCCACTGCGCCGTAAGTGATTTTCGCGCCATCTTTTGCGATGACCTCGGAGATGATGTTGACAAGTCCTTTCGAGTCTTTCGAAAGCGACAGGTAGTTCTCAACGTACGTGAGTGAGCTGTTGTCTTCAGCCACGATGATTGCGTGGTTGAAGAGGGAAACGTCTTCACCCTCATGCAGGAACAGAACCTGTACCGGCTCCTTCACTTCAACGCCTTTCGGAACATAGACGAAGACGCCGCCGTTCATGAATGCGGCATGCAGAGCCGTGAGCTTGTGCTCGTCAACCTTGACTGTATCGTTCATGAAGTATTTCTGCACCAGTTCGGAATGTTCACGAGCAGCCGTGAAGATGTCGGTCAGAATGACGCCCTGCTCTTTCAGCTCGTCCGACATTTTAAGGTAGGCCGGCGTATTGTTCCGCTGGACATAGATATTTTTCTGTTTCTCGCTATCAATGAGCGCACGCGCTTCCTGCGGAAGTTCCGCAAGCCCCGTCAGCGGCTCGTCTTTCACTGCGTGGACCGGAAACTCGGTGAAGTTCCAGTTATGGATCTTTGTTTTGTCCGGCTTCGGCAGCTGGAGTGTTTCAGCAAGTTGATAGGCTTCGGAGCGCTTTGACGCGAGCCATTCCGGTTCACGGTTCGATTCCGAATAGGAACGCACGTCCTCGCCGGTCAATGCCAATTTCGTTTCAACCGTCATTTCGTTCGTCCCCTTCCGTTAAGCTTCTTGTCCAACTGTTTCATCTTCGATGCCCAGTTCTTCTTTGATCCAGTCATAGCCCTGTGCTTCAAGCTTCTGGGCAAGTTCCGGACCGCCGGATTTGACTACACGGCCCTGCATCATGACATGGACGTGATCTGGAGTGATGTAGTTTAGAAGACGCTGGTAGTGGGTAATGATCAGGCAGCCGAAGTTTTCTCCGCGCATTTCGTTGATGCCGTTGGATACGACTTTCAGCGCATCGATATCGAGGCCGGAGTCGATCTCATCGAGAACTGCGAATTTAGGCTTCAGCATCATGAGCTGAAGGATTTCGTTGCGCTTTTTCTCACCGCCGGAAAAACCTTCGTTCAGGTAGCGCTGTGCCATATCCTGATCCATTTCGAGAGTGTCCATCTTGCTGTCGAGCTCGCGAATGAATTTCATGAGGGAAACTTCATCGCCTTCTTCACGCTGGGCATTGATGGCAGAACGGAGGAAGTCGGCATTGGTCACGCCGGATATTTCACTCGGGTACTGCATCGCGAGGAAAAGACCCGCTTTGGCGCGCTCGTCCACTTCCATTTCAAGGACGTCTTCGCCGTCAAGTGTGACTGTTCCGGCAGTGATCTCATATTTAGGATGCCCCATGATAGCCGAAGCGAGCGTGGATTTACCCGTCCCGTTCGGTCCCATGACAGCATGGATTTCGTTTGTATTGATTGTCAGGTCGACGCCCTTCAGAATTTCTTTGCCTTCGATTTCGACGTGCAGACCTTTGATTTCGAGAGTAGACATCCGAATACCTCCAGTATGGTATGGCAGCGCCATCCTTATTTATCATCATTCTAATCTTAACTGAAACCAGGGACGCTTGCAAATCATTTAGACGGGTTCCACGAAACTCCCCGATAATCGCAGAAACCCTATAATTAATAGGAACCTTGGCCGCACCGTCCATTAATGAAAGTCATTTTCAATTATCAACATCCGATTGAGAATGGAAATCAGGTTAACAAAAGGACCGCCGCTTAAAGCGCCGGTCCTTTTGTACGGGTTCATTATTGGTCGGTCATTGTCGGTGATGGCTGCCCGTCTCCGGCCGCATGCCGAAGCTTTGGCTAAGAGCATATTCCCGCTCCCGCTGTTTTTCCACTTCCAGCTGCAGCTTAGGATTTGTGCGGTAATCCTCATAGCCGATGCCGTGTGCACTCCGGAAACATTGTGCCATCCTGTCCGTGTACTCGAGCCTCATGGGGTCGATAATGAACCATTCCTTTCGGTTTTGCCGGCTTTGGCCGGTTTGATTTCCCTTTTAGTCTACCCGATCAGGAAGCGTCCAAACAGGGAAAATCAGACTGTTTTTGTTCCTGCCGGTGTTACAGGAGCTGCTTCAGCCGAGGCTGCAAAGCGGTCGGTGATGATAGCGAGTGCGCCGTCACCGGTTACGTTTGTAGCTGTGCCAAAGCTGTCCTGCGCCATATAAAGGGCAATCATCAGCGCAATCATCGGCTCCGTGAAACCGAGCATCGACGAAAGGAGGCCGAGTGCCGCCATGACCGCTCCGCCGGGTACGCCCGGTGCGGCAATCATGGTCACACCGAGAACCGCGATAAACTGGACCATCGGCCCAATGGAGACAGGCATACCGTTCATGAGCATGACACCGATTGCACAGGTTGTCAGCGTAATGGTGCTTCCGGAAAGGTGGATGTTGGCAAACAGAGGCACCGTGAAATCGACTACTTTATCGGATGCGCCTGTTTTGCGGGCTTGGCGGACAGTGACCGGGATTGTCGCCGCAGATGATTGAGTGCCGAGCGCCGTGAAGTACGCCGGAGCCATCGTTTTTAGAAGCCATAGCGGATTGCGATGTGCAAGTGCTCCGGCTGCGGAGTACTGGAGAAGCAGCATGATCAGATGCATGACGATGATCAGCACGAACACCATTGCAAACACCGAGAGGACGCTGGCCACCTGTCCTGCATAGGTCATATTGAGGAAGACGCCAAAGATGTGAATAGGAAGCAGCGGGATGATGACGCTGCTGATCGTCTTCTCGATGAGCTGCTGAAATTCGTCGAAAACTGAGAACAACGTCTTGCTGCCTGTTGCAGCCATCCCGATTCCCATCAGGAAAGCGAAGATCAGGGCTGTGAGAACCCCCATGATCGGTGTGATTTCAAGCTCGAAAAGTGCCGAGGCCAATGCTTCCGAAGGATCACTGATCTGGTCGGCTGACGGGTTTCCGATCAGTCCGGGTAGAAGGCTGGATGCTACAAAAAACGCCAGGATCCCGGCCACGATTGTGGAAAGGTAGGCCAGCCCTGTCGATAGCCCGAGCATCTTTGCAGATCCTTTTCCGAGTTTGGCGATGCCGGGTGCGATGAATCCGATAATAATCAACGGGACAACAAAACTGAGGAATCCGCCGAAAAGCATATTAAATGTTGCTCCGAGCTCCACGAACCAGAGCCCGTACTTTTCCGGAATCTTGGTGAGGAGCGATCCGATACCGACCGCCAGCGCAATGGCGATGACAATCCGGCCAAGCAGACCGATTTTCTTCATGATGTATGTTCCCCCTAAAAAGACACTTGTTTTTTTGATGTGACCACTTTACCACACTCCCCCATCCGTTAGAAGGCCTAGTCACATATTCAGAATACATTGTCTTGTGAGCGGATACAACAGGAAATGACAGGCAGGCAAGAAAAGGCCGCCGTTCCGTGATTCTCGTTCAGAATCACAGACTCGGCGGCCTGTTATGTGCCCATTACATTGGCAAATTATTCTCCGTCGACCGGGACAACTGAGCCGCCCCACTCTTCAACGATGAAGTCTTGGATTTCTTCGGAACGGAGCACGTCTACGAGTGCCTTGATTTCCTCTTTTCCTTCATCTCCGCTTCGGACAGCTATCACATTGACGTAAGGGGATTCGGAATCTTCAAGTGCAATCGCGTCTTCAAGCGGGTTGAGCCCTGCATCGATAGCATAGTTGGAGTTGATGAGGATCGCATCCCCTTCATCCTGATTGTAGAGCTGGGGAAGGAAGGACGCTTCGTAGTCTGCGTCAAATTCAAGGTTTTTCGGATTTTCGGCAATGTCCTTGACCTCTGCCTTGGTCTTGTCGACCCCTTCATCAAGTTTGATGAGGCCTTGGGCTTCCAGCATGGAGAGAATCCGGCCGTGGTCTGCGACCGAGTTGCTCATCAGGATCGTTGCGCCATCAGGCAGATCATCAAGGGAATCGTACTTTTTGGAATAGATTCCGATCGGCTCGATGTGGATGCCGCCTGCATTCACAAAGTCATACCCATGGTCAGCCATCTGGGATTCAAGGTAAGGGATGTGCTGGAAGTAGTTCGCGTCAATTTCTTCCGATTCCAGGTCCTCGTTCGGTAGCACGTAATCCTGGTACGTTTCAATTTCCAGCTCGATGCCTTTTTCCTCGAGAAGCGGCTTTGCTTCTTCCAGGATGAGGGCATGCGGTACGTTGGAGGCGCCGACAACGAGCTCTTTCGTCTCTTCTCCGCTTTCTCCGGCTTCGGATGAACCCGATGTTGAGTTATCTCCGCCGCTGCCGCATGCGGCGAGAGCAAGTGTGCCTGTTGCCAAAAATAGTCCTGCTGCAAATTTTTTCATGAGTAGTTCCCCCTTAATTTGTTTTGATTGTAAACGGTTCTGTATCAGCGTTTGTCCACCCGCTTGACCAAGATGTCCCCGATCCACTGGATGGCGAAAACGATGATGAGGATCATGATGGTCGCGACAAGCGTGACGTCGGTCCGGCTTCTCTGGAAACCGTCGAGATAAGCGAGGTTCCCCAGGCCGCCTGCCCCGATGATCCCGGCCATCGCCGTATAGCCGACAAGTGCGATGGCCGTCACGGTGATTCCAGAGATCAGTGCCGGCATGGATTCCGGCAAAAGGACCTTCCGGATAATCGTCCAGGTGGTGGCCCCCATCGAACGGGCCGCCTCGATCACGCCCTTATCAATTTCTGCTAGTGCAATCTGGACCATCCGGCCGTAAAACGGGGCAGATCCGATGATTAGTGCCGGCAGTGCCGCATTCGGACCCCGAATCGAGCCAAGCAGGAATTTTGTGAGCGGAATCAGCAAGATAATCAGGATGATAAACGGAATCGAGCGAAAAATGTTGACGAATGCCGCCGTAATCAGGTTCGAGATCCGGTTCTGGTAGATTCCTCTGGGTCCCGTAAGGAAAAGCAAGATACCGAGCACAAGTCCGATCAGGAAGGTGAACAGCGTGGCTACCGCTGTCATATAAAGCGTCTCAAGCGTGGCCTCCCACATTTTCTCCCAGTCCACGTTCGGAAACAGTTGTTCAGTCACGATCAATCACCTCTGTTTCCACGCCTTTGGAGTGCAGGAATTCCACTGCCTCTGAAACTGCCCGATCATCGCCCACAAGATTCAGGATGATGGAGCCGAATGTCCCGCCGTGCGTCTGCGAAACATTTGCCTGCAGGATATTCACGTCAATGTCGAATGTGCG
The DNA here is from genome assembly GCF_018390575.1 of Bhargavaea massiliensis. Taxonomy (GTDB): domain Bacteria; phylum Bacillota; class Bacilli; order Bacillales_A; family Planococcaceae; genus Bhargavaea; species Bhargavaea massiliensis. The sequence continues at coordinate 53,017 of NZ_JAHBCJ010000011.1, forward strand.
GATCAGCCGGGCCAGCACCGGCTCGCCTGTCCGTTCACCGACAAAGCCAAGCCGAATCAGTGTTCCATCAGGATTTTCCTGAACCAGCTGCCCGATCGCCTGTTTCGCATCCTGTGATTCGGTCACCTGTGACACGAACCGCTTTGTGATCGGCTGTTTTGGAGAGCGGAACACCTGAAGCACATCCCCCATCTCGACGACTCGTCCCGCCTCCATGACCGCAACCCGGTGGCAGATCTTCCGGATGACGTGCATTTCATGCGTGATGAGCACAATTGTCAGGTTCAGCCGCTTATTGATGTCCGTCAGCAGGTCCAGAATTGAATCGGTCGTTTCCGGGTCCAGCGCCGAGGTGGCTTCGTCGCAAAGAAGGACGTCAGGTTCATTGGCAAGCGCCCGCGCGATTCCGACTCGCTGCTTCTGTCCGCCGGATAGCTCGGAGGGATAAGCGTCTTCCCTTCCTTCGAGGCCGACCAGGCGGATCAGCTCACGTACCCTCTGCTCCCGCTCCGACTTGCCAACGCCGGCAATTTCCAGAGGAAAAGCGATATTCTCCGCGACGGTGCGGGACCAGAGCAAGTTGAAGTGCTGGAAGATCATGCTGACTTTCTGCCGTGCCTTTCTGAGATCCGCTCCGGAGATTGACGACATCTCCATGCCGTTTACCGTCACCCGGCCGCCTGTCGGCTTTTCCAGGCCGTTCAGCATTCGGATCAGCGTGCTTTTTCCGGCACCGCTGTAGCCGATAATGCCGAATATCTCGCCTTCCCTGATCTCAAGGTCAACTGCGTCGACGGCCTTGAGTGTCCGATTGGAAAGGCTGAACTGCTTGGTTAGTTGTTCTAGCTTAATCATTTGGTCACCTCTGCATTAAAAAGACCCGTCTGCTCAAGGGCAGACAGGTCGCGCAACCGACCCGTCTCCGGCCGGCGCATTTCCTCTCATCTGCCAAAGCGCTTGCGCTTTGAGTGATTTGGCACCATTTCACGTCTCCGTGACGGTTGCCGGGCTTCATCGGGCACGTCCCTCCGCCTCTCTCAATAAGAGTATTCCGTATTCGTTTATGTCCATCCGCACAGCAGATGACTGATGGATGAAACTATATCACAGTCGACTTTTTGCGTCAACTTAATTTTTCATACAGATGCGGGACCGACCGGAATGCATAGATTTTCTCGACCGGCCGTCCCTCTTTTGCGACCAGGAGGCACGGAACACTTTCCACACCATACTTGGCAGCCACCTCCTTATGATAATTGAGGTCCGCCTTGCCGAGGCTGACTTCGGGGAGGAGTTTTTCCACGACATCCATCATCTTCGATGCGACCTGGCACGTTCCGCAAAGGGGTGTATACAAATAAAAGGCGGCTGTGTCCGTGCTACTTGATGCTTCTTCAAAATGCTGCAGATTCCATTCTTCCACCTTGCTCATCCTTTACAGCAGAAATTCAGTCTTAATCTCGATGTTTGCAGACAGCAGTTCCTCGGCCAGCACCCGGAGCGGCGTCGTCGCCACCTCCCGGTAGACACGATCCGTGTACAAATGGCGGGCTTCCGGATACTCCCGCCTGAGGAGCGCACGAAGCTTTTCCCCGGAACGGTCCGCGTCGAAAAACGCGAATATATCGGCGCCCTCATAGGGTTCCAGAAGTTCTTCTATCCTTGTGGGGCTTGCCGTCCCGTTTGTGCAGATAATGTCCACCGGTTCGTCCAGAAGCGGTGCCAGGCGTTTCCTGTCTGAGCTGCCTTCGACGACGATCACTTTGTCGGTCATCCTGATCCCTCCGCGAGCACACCATTTAATGTCAGGCCGCATCCGGAACAGGCGCCGATTCCGGTCGCGGTCCTTTGTATTAGAAGATGCAAAAAACGCCGGAAGATGCCGGCGTTTCCTGAATGCAGGTCAGCCCTGCGTCATTTGATCGTATTGTTCGGCGGACATGAGCTTGTCGATTTCGGAAGAATCAGACGGTTCAACGATGACCATCCATGCCTTTTCATAAGGGGATTCATTCACGAATTCAGGATTGTCCTCCAGATCTTCGTTTACTTCTACCACTGTGCCGCTGATTGGTGCATATAGCTCAGAAACCGTCTTCACGGATTCAACACTGCCGAAAGGCTCGTCCGCTTTAATTTCTGCGCCGACTTCAGGCAGCTCGACAAATACGATGTCGCCGAGTTCAGCCTGTGCAAAGTGTGTGATCCCGATGCGGGCCTTGCCGTCTTCTGTTTTAACCCATTCGTGTTCTTCGGAATAGCGAAGTTCTGTTGGTGTGCTCATTCTGACCCCTCCAGCAATAAATTATCCACCCATTTCAGTTTGCCATACGGCGGCAGGAAACTCAATAGTCGCTTAACTCCACGCGGATTCAAATTCCTCTTCACGGAATCCGACGGTCGCCTTTTCGCCATCATAGACGATCGGGCGTTTGAGAAGCATCCCGTCTGCTGCAAGAAGCCGGATTTGCTCTTCTGCCGACAATTCCGGCAGACGGTCTTTAAGTCCGTTTTCGCGGTAGACTTTCCCGCTTGTGTTGAAGAACTTTTTCAGTTCGAGACCGCTGGCCGCGATGATTTCACGGAGTTGCTCCTCAGAGGGCGGGTCTTCTTTGATATCGAACTCATCATAGGCCACGCCATGTTGATCCAGCCATTTTTTCGCCTTTCGGCATGTGGTGCATTTTGGATATCCGTAGTAGGTGACTGCCATAACCTTGCCTCCCTGTTTCTTATCTTGGGACAAGTATAACAAAAAGAAAGCCCGTTCTGCTTGAAGCAGGCCGGGCATTTCGGAATAACCGGATCAGACTGTGTATTTCAGGGCTTCGTTCAGTTTGTCTGCCGCTTCGCGCTTCAGAGGGATCAGGTTCTTCGGCGTGTAGCGGGTGAGTTTGCGGAGGGCAGACAGCATCATGCGCTGGTTGTCTCCCTCGACAGAGGCGACGAGCACTTCTTTTGCTTCCTGTTCGATGCGCTGCATCGCTTCTTGGCAGAACACTTCCGTATAGAGGATTTTCTGCCGGGCTTTTTCTTCGCCGTCGCGGCGGATCGCCTTTTCCGTACGGAGCAAAGCAGATTCCATCGCAAAGACGTCATTGGCGATGTTCGCGATGTTGACGAGAACTTCCTGCTCGTCTTCAAGCTTCGTGCCAAAACGCTGTGCGGCCATGCCGGCAGCAAGAAGGCCGATTTTCTTCGCGTTCTTCACGAGGAACTTCTCCTGTGCAAGCGCTTCGTCGCCCGGTTCTTCCGGCATCATCATCAGCAGCTCTTCCTGAAGCGACTGAGCCTTCTGGAGAAGCGGAAGCTCCCCTTTCATCGCCTTTTTCAGGAACGTGCCCGGCACGAGCAGACGGTTGATCTCGTTCGTGCCTTCGAAGATCCGGTTGATGCGGGAGTCGCGGTAAGCACGTTCGACTTCATATTCCTGCATGTAGCCGTAGCCGCCGTGCAGCTGGACAGCCTCATCGACGACATGGTCGAGCGTTTCGGATCCGACGACTTTGTTGATGGAACATTCGATGGCATATTCCGCAATGGCCTCGGCAATTTTGCGGCCGTCTTTTTGCTCTTCTTCGCTCAACTGTCCCATGCGGTCGTCAAAATAGCCTACCGTGCGGTAGATCAGGCTTTCCGTGGCAAACAGTTCGGATGCAAGCGTTGCGATCTTCTCTTTCGTCAGGTTAAAGGATGCAATGCTGCGCTTGAACTGCTGGCGCTCATTTGTGTATTTGATCGCAAGCTCGAGGGCGCGCTTGGAACCGCCGACTCCGCCGACTCCGAGCTTATAGCGCCCGATGTTCAGGATGTTAAATGCGATTACATGGCCCCGGCCCTTTTCGCCAAGCAGGTTTTCGACAGGAACTTCCGCATCTTCAAGGATCAGTGTCCGTGTCGAAGAAGATTTGATTCCCATTTTCTTTTCTTCCGCGCCAACGGAAACCCCCGGATAATCTTTCTCGACGATGAAGGCCGTGAAGTGTTCGCTGTCTATCTTGGCATAGACGACGAACACATCCGCGAAGCCGGAGTTTGTGATCCACTGTTTTTCACCGTTAAGGATATAGTGTGTGCCCGCCTCGTTCAGCTTCGCTGTTGTGCGCGCTCCGAGTGCGTCCGATCCGGATCCCGGTTCGGTAAGTGCATATGCGAAGATTTTCTCTGCCGTAACAGAAGGCGGCAGGTATTTCTGCTTTTGCTCTTCATTGCCGAAGAGGACGATCGGAAGCGTTCCGATGCCAACATGCGCACCATGGGTGATGGAAAAGCCGCCGGCGACGGACATTTTTTCGGTGATCAGCGCGGATGAGATTTTATCTAATCCGAAGCCGTCATATTCTTCCGGAATATCAGCTCCGAGAAGACCGAGTTCCCCTGCTGATTTCAGGAGGCGCACAGAATTTTCGAATTCATGGTTTTCCAGCTTATCGATGACCGGAAGCACTTCGTTTTTGACGTACTCCTCTGTAGTCTTTGCGATCATCTTGTGTTCTTCCGTGAAGTCCTCCGGCGTGAACACCTGATCCGCGTCGATGTCCTCAATGAGGAATGCGCCGCCTTTGACGAGCGCCTTGTCTTTTGTTTCAGCCATATTCGTTTCCTCCCTGTTCTTAATGATTTTTTATTTATCCATTCGCATCAGGCGGTACTGGCTCGGGTCATAAGCCAGTGACCAACCGCTCTCCGCTTTTACGCTATCCGGCTGCGGGCGACAGGCCCTCCGCACTTAATCTATCCAGCTCCGAGCGGTACTGGCTCGGGTCATAAGCCGTCCCGCTCCGTGAGGCAGGCCTCACTGCGCAGGCCGTCTTATGCCTGTCGCCAGTGACCAACCGCTCTCCGCTTTTAATTCAACATTTCGAATACGCCGGCGGCTCCCATTCCTCCGCCGATGCACATCGTGACGACACCGAACTGTTCGTTGCGGCGCTTGAGCTCGTTCATGAGCCTGAGCGTCAGGATTGTGCCTGTTGCGCCAAGCGGGTGCCCGAGCGCGATGGCGCCGCCGTTGACGTTGACGATGTCTTCGTCCAGGCCGAGATGGCGGATGACCTGGATCGACTGCGAGGCGAATGCTTCGTTCAACTCCCACAGATTGATGTCTTCAACTGACAGGCCGGCGAGCTTGAGCGCTTTCGGCACGGCTTCGATCGGGCCGATGCCCATCACTTCCGGTGGAACGCCGCCTACTGCGAACGAGCGGAACTTGGCGATCGGCTTCAAGCCTTCCGCTTCCGCCTTTTCACGGTCCATGATGAGGACCGTACCTGCTCCGTCCGAAGTCTGGGAAGCGTTCCCCGCCGTGACGGTCCCTTTCACATTGAACGCCGGGCGCAGCTTCGCGAGGGTATCCATGTTGGTACCTTCACGTACGCCTTCATCCATATCAAAGGTAAAGCTTTCTTCCTTCAGCTTGCCGTCCGGACCGACTGCACGGCGTGTCACTTCGACAGGCACGATCTCATCCTTGAACCTGCCCTCCCGGATGGCGTCAGCGGCACGCTCGTGGGACCGGACCGCGAATGCATCCTGGTCTTCCCGGCTTACGCCGTATTTCATCGCGACCTGCTCCGCGGTATGGCCCATGCCCATGTAATATTCAGGCGCCGTTTCCGCGAGCATCGCGTTCGGGCGGATCGTATTGCCCATCATCGGCACCATGCTCATCGATTCGGTGCCGCCCGCCAGAACGGTATCCGCATGGCCGAGCATGATCTGGTGAGCACCGGTTGCGATTGTCTGAAGACCGGACGAGCAGAACCGGTTGACCGTTACGGCCGGCACGGTATCCGGCAGTCCGGCAAGTCCGCCGATCAGGCGGGCAACGTTCATGCCCTGTTCCGCCTCAGGCATCGCGCATCCCACGATAAAGTCATCAATCGGCCCATCATAGCCTCCGGCTCGCCGGAGCGTCTCTTTCACCGTCAGCGCGGCAAAGTCGTCCGGGCGGACCGTTGCCAGTGATCCTTTCTTTGCTTTTCCGACCGGCGTCCTTGCGCCGGCCACAATTACTGCTTCACGCATCGTTCATCCTCCTCCGTCTGCCGTCCGCTCAGTTGCGGAGCGGCTTGCCTTTTACGAGCATGTGCTGCATCCGCTGCTGGGATTTCGGTTCTGCAACAAGCTGCAGGAACGCTTTCCGCTCAAGGTCGAGCATGTATTGTTCATCCACTTCAGTACCGTACGGCACTTTGCCGCCGGACAGGACGTGAGCGAGCTTCTTTGCGATCTTCAGGTCGTGGTCACTGATGTATCCTGACAAGTGCATGCCTTCCGCACCGACAATCATCGCGGCGTAACCCGGCTCGCCCGCAACAGGGACCGTCCGCTTGGAAGGCGGTGTGTATCCCGCTTCGTAGAGGGCAAGCACGGCCTGCTTCGCGTCATGGATTTGATGGTCCCGGTTTGCACTGACGCCGTCAGCCTTGCCGAGGAAATTGTTTTCCCGCGCTTCCTCTCCGGATGTCGAAACCTTCGCCATGGCAATCGTTTCAAACACTTTTGCCGCGATGTCGACATAGTCAGCTTTGACACCATTCGGCATTCCTTCAAGATGTTTGCGGTAAAGGCTGATATTGCCGCCTCCGCCCGGAATCAGGCCGACGCCGGTTTCAACGAGGCCGATATATGTCTCCATCGTCGCCTGGATATGCGCAGCAGGCAGCGTGATTTCCGCGCCGCCGCCAAGCGTCATGCCGTGCGGTGCGACGACAACCGGCTTTTTCGAATAACGGACTTTCATCATGGCATCCTGGAAGGACTTGATCATGAAGTCTAACTCGAAGATGTTGTCATCCTGCGCTTCCATGAGAATCATGCCGAGGTTCGCACCAACCGAGAAGTTTTTGCCCTGGTTGGCGATGACAAGCCCCTTATATTGCTCATTGTTCTCGACTTCCTCAAGGGAGTCGAGGAGCATCTTGATCACATCCGGGCCGAGTGAGTTCGCCTGTGAGGTGAACTCAAGCAGCGCGATACCGTCACCGAGGTCGATCAGGCTTGCGCCGCTGTTTTTCTTGATGACTCCGTTCCGGGCTTTCCACTTTTTCAGGTCGATCTCTTTGGCATTGACCTGTACAGGGGAGTAGCCTTCCCCGTCGAAATAGCTCAGGGTCCCTTCTTCATCCTGATAGAATGAAGCGTTTCCGGAATCAAGCAGCTTCTGGACAAATTCAGGTATCTCCCTGCCTTCTTCCTTCATGCGCTTGACCGACTTTTCAACACCGATTGCATCCCATAGCTCAAACGGTCCCTGCTTCCAGCCGAAGCCCCACTTCATCGCGTTGTCAATCGAGGCGATGTCGTCGGCAATCTCCCCGGCCTTCTCGGCGGAATACAGGAGTGCCGGCGCCAGGATGTTCCAAAGTAGTTCACCTGCGCGGTCTTTGGCGTAAACGAGCGTCTTCAGCCTGTCATCGCCCTTTTGCTGCTTCGCTATTTCAATGGAAGGCGCTTTCAGTTTTTTCTGCGGCGAGTATTCGAGCGTGGCGGGATCGATCTCGCTGATCTCTTTGCCTTCCTTCAGATAAAAGCCCTGCTTTGCTTTGGCGCCCAGCCATCCATTTTCGACCATCTTCACGAGGAAATCCGGTGTGCGGAACACTTCCTTTTCCTCGCCTTCCGTCTGGTCGAATACGTTTTTCGCGACATGGACGAACGTATCGAGACCGACCACATCCAGTGTGCGGAACGTGGCCGACTTCGGACGGCCGATCAGCGTCCCAGTGACCGAGTCAACTTCACCGACCGAGTAGCCGCGTTCCATCATTTCACGGAGTGTGACGAGAAGGCCGTATGTCCCAATCCGGTTGCCGATGAAGTTCGGCGTATCCTTCGCGATGACGACCCCCTTGCCGAGTCGGTCTTCCCCGAACCGGACCATAAAATCGAGAACTTCCGGCGCAGTATCTTTAGTCGGAATGACTTCGAGCAGTTTCAGGTAGCGCGGCGGGTTAAAGAAGTGGGTGCCGAGAAAATGCTTGCGGAATCCTTCCGACCGCCCTTCCGCCATCGCTTCGATGCTGATGCCGGAGGTGTTCGAGGAAACGATCGCATGCTCCGAACGGACCCCTTCGATTTTTTCGTAAAGCGCTTTCTTGATCTCCAGATTTTCAACGACCACTTCGATGATCCAGTCTGCTTGCTTCAGCTGATCGAGGTCGTCTTCCAAGTTGCCCGTCGAGATCCTTGACAGGCTTTCTTTGGATGCAAGCGGTGCCGGCTTTTGCTTTTTCATGTTTTTGAGTGCCTGGTCCGTCAGCCGGTTTCGGACTTTGCGGTCTTCGAGTGTAAGCCCCTTTGCTTCCTCTTCGGCTGTCAGCTTGTTCGGCACAATGTCCAGCAGAAGAACAGGTATGCCGATGTTTGCGAGATGGGCCGCGATGCCGGAGCCCATAACCCCGGAACCGATAACGGCGGCCTGATTGATTTGGTGAGCCACGTGATTGCCTCCTTCTAACTTGAATGAATGCTCATTCATTTTGTTGCCAAAAAAATAGGCAACTGCTTTATTCATAGTTTAGAATATTTCACCACAATGTGCAACATGCCAACAGAAAAAAATGAATTTCCGCTCATCTTCTTGTTTTTTCGGGGCATCCTACCTTTAAATCATGCATCAGAGGAGGACCTGACATGGGCATCTTCTCCAAGCCGGCCATTAAAAACGGGAACGAATCCAACCCGGGACCCGAGCTTTTCAAGTCCGATACGGTCACCCCCCGGAATATCGGGGATCTGGCGGGAATCATGGAGCTCAGCAAGCTATGTGCAAAAATGTACGGAGCGGCTGCTGCATCAACCAAACTGCCTGATTTGAAAAAAGAATTCGGGAGTATCCAAAAGGATCATCTGAAACAGGCCAGTGAGATTCTGGAATTTCTGAAGAAAGAGAGGGAGCAGGCGCAATGACGGAAAAAGAAACCGGCAAGGAAGCGGATCAGAATTCTGAGCAGGCAACAGAAGTAAAAGATGAACAGAAATCCGCAGGTTCCTCTTCTAGGCAGCAAGAACAAAGTGATGGTTCTTTGGACGACAAAGAAATGGCGATCCTCCTGCTCAGTATAGAAGAACAGCTTTGCCGTCTTTATATCGAGGCTGAAAACGAAACGTACAGCAGCAAGCTCGGGTCTCTCCTCTCCAGTTTCCTGCAGAAATCCAACAGCACCCGGAGAAACCTGCGCGACTTGATTACGAGACATGGCTGGATATCGCCTGACGCCGCCAAACGGGAGGACTATGAAAAAGTCATCCAAAAATTCGAGGGCACCACGCCTCCGGTCGTCTGAAACAAGTGGCTACCCATCGCCCTGCGGGAACGTGTACACTATCCCTATGGGAGGGATAAGAGTTGAAAAAAATTACAACAACTGAGCAATTCAATGAAATCATCAACAATCCGGAACAGTCACTGATCAAGTTTGACGCAAGCTGGTGCCCGGACTGCCGGCGGATGGACATGTTCATCGGGCCGATTGAAGAAAAGTACAATCAGTTTACCTGGTATGAAGTGGACCGCGATGCCCTTCCGGAAGTTGCGGACAAGTATGAAGTGATGGGAATTCCGAGCCTTCTCGTGTTCAAAAACGGAGAGAAAAAGGCCCATCTCCACAGTGCGAATGCCAAAACACCGGACCAGGTGACCACATTCCTCGACAGCTATCAGGCTTGACCCGAAAGGAAGGCAACCGCCTTCCTTTTTTGTATGCCCTGATCATGCGTTATAATCAGGCTAAATGTTAAGATGGAGGAGGAACGGCATGGGTCTGATTGAGTCATTCAGGGGAAAGTCGCAATATGATCCGGATATCGCTCCGTCGCAGCAAAACTCAGCATGCGGGCCGGTAACTGCATATACGATGATCGGCCACCTTCTGGGTGCTTGTCCGATGACCGCGTCCGATCTTTACCGGTCATTCGGCGGTACGCCCCTTGGACTGTCCGTCCGGAAGTTCATCTTTGGCGCTTCCCGTATTCTCGGAAGTGGTTGGTCCGTACAAAAGTGTTCAATCGGAGATTTGAAAAAAGAAATTCTGGATGGACGCCCGGTCGCAGCGAAATTCGACAAGTGGTTCTCATTCCGCTGGTTCGGAACCTACACCTTCGCCTACCACTGGGTACCGGTTGTCGGCTTCAGCGAGGAAGGCGGCGATACGGTGCTCGTCGTTCATGATAACGGGCGCCGCGGGCGGCCCAGCCGGATTCGCAGGGTATCCTACTCCCGAAACCGGCCGATCCTGACCTTTGTCCGGATGACGCCTATACAAAAATGACCCCTGTTCGAAATGACATGTGAAAACCGCCGCTTATGGTCTGCGGCGGTTTTCTCGTTTCCGGTTTTAGGAGAACGGCCATTCTTCCTGTTCTCCGGATCCCGGAAAAAGATTCAGGAGCCGCTTGGCGGCGGTCGGGTATCCTTCCACCTCAAGTGCCCGCGCGGCATCCGGGCCATACACCGGCACCTCCAGCTCATCGAAATCTGCATCGAACACCACATGGCAGTCGATCTCGGCCAATTCACGGGACAGGTGAAGCATATCCAGCTGTTCGGTGATTCTTTTCCGGACAGCTGGTTTCAGATTATCAAGATGCTGAAGCACTCCTGCTACGGAACCATACTCCCGGATCAGTTTCGTGGCCGTCTTCGGCCCGATTCCCCTGACTCCGGGATACCCGTCACTGGAGTCACCCATGAACGCCTTCAGATCGACGAATTGACCGGGTTCAAATCCGTATTCCTCCCGGAAGCGCTCATCTGTATAGATATCGAATACGGTGTGCCCCTTTTTCATGAAAGCGATCCGGACACCGGGGGCAAGCAGTTGCAACAGGTCACGGTCACCGGAGACGACCAGGATGTCCGCTTCGTCTTTCCACCGTGTAATCAGCGACCCGATCAGGTCGTCCGCTTCCACACCATTCATGCCATAGCTTTTCCAGCCGAGCAGGTAGGCAGACTCCCTGCCAAGATTAAACTGTGGCTTCATCTCTTCCGGGGGCTCCGGGCGGTTCGCCTTATAGCCTTCGTACAAGTCATTCCGGAAAGTATAGGCCCCCATGTCCCAGCAGACGGCGATATGCGTCGGCCGGAACATGGACTGCGCTGTAAGTGCATGCCCAAGAAATCCCTGGACCGCATTTGTCGGAATCCCTTCTTCATTCCTCATAAATCGCCCGTGTACGGACGTGGCAAAAAATGCGCGGAACAGAACCGCCATGCCGTCAATCAATAGCAGCTTCGGCCGCTCCGTTTCCTTACTGCTTGAAGCTTCCCATTTCTCCATCGTGTTCATGCCATCACCTTTTCCTCACTGCGTTCATTCCATCATAACTCATGATCCGTCAGCTGTGCCGGAAATATGGCCGAATTCCTGGCTTCCTCAAAAAGCAATTGCTCCACCGCGGCGATGTCGCGGCTGAATATGCGGTCTTCCGTAATTGGCGGAATCTTCGCCGATAGGACCTCCCATTTCTCCCGGAGTGCCGGAGACAACTTTTCATCCCCGCGGATGCCACAAGCCTGGAACGCGCAAAAAGCCTCAACGGCCAGCACACGCCTCACATTCCCTACAATCGTGGCGGCGTTTCTCGCGGCAATCGTCCCCATGCTGACATGGTCTTCCTGGTTGGCCGAAGAAGGTATGGAATCGACGGAAGCCGGATGGGCCAGCGTCTTGTTCTCCGATACGATGCTCGCCGCGGCATACTGAAGAATCATGGCACCCGATTGAAGCCCCGGTTCCGGGCTGAGAAACGGCGGCAGCCCCGCATTTAGCTGAGGATTGACGAGACGCTCGGTGCGCCGTTCGGAAATATTGGCAAGCTCGGACATGCCGATCTTCAGAAAATCCATCGCGAACGCCACCGGCTGTCCGTGGAAATTTCCTCCGGAGATGACGGTCTCCCCATCGTCAAAAATAAGCGGATTGTCCGTCGCCGCATTCATTTCAATCTCGAGCTTTTCCCGGACGTAGCCCAGTACCTGCCACGTCGCCCCGTGCACTTGCGGGATGCAGCGGATCGAATAGGCATCCTGGACGCGCAATTCTCCCTGGCGAGTGGTTAGCCGGCTTCCATGGAGCCAATCTCTCATGCGATCCGCCACCGCGGCCTGCTCCGGATACCCTCTTGCCGCATGGACGGCCGGATGGAAAGCATCTGTGATTCCCCTGAGCGCCTCGATAGTCAGTCCAGCTATCCACTCCGATTGCAAGGCAAGCTGTTCGGCTTCAAGGAAAGCGAGTGCTCCGCAAGCCGTCATCGCCTGGGTTCCATTAATGAGGGCAAGCCCCTCCTTCGCACGCAGGCGGACCGGCGGAATACCTTTCTTTTCCCACGCCTGGCCGGCAGGCATGACAGTTCCGTCCAGCGTGACCTCTCCTTCCCCGATCAGTCCAAGTGCCAGGTGCGCGAGTGGTGCCAAGTCCCCCGACGCACCGAGAGAACCCTGGCTTGGAATAACCGCCGAAATTCCGAGGTTCACCATGTCGCACAACCGCTCCAGTACAACCGGCCGGATGCCCGAGTGCCCCTTTAAAAGAGCATTCATTCGGAGGACAGCCATTGCACGGGCCACTTCCTCGGGAAAGGGTTCGCCAAGCCCGCACGCATGGGACCGGATCAGGTGAAGTTGAAGCGCTTCCGTGTGCTCGGAATTGATTTTCACATCGCTGAACTTGCCGAAACCGGTATTTATGCCGTAGGCCGTTCTTCCATCTGCAATGATTTGTTCAACGGCACCCCTGCTTTGTCTCACTTTTTTCATCGCTTCCAGACAAAGGCCCACTTTCTCTCTGCCGATGACAATCCGTTTTAGACACCCGAGGGTCAACCCGTTCCCGGTCAGTGTGATCATCACATCAGCCCCTTCTTCCTACATCTTAACGAAGATTGGCAGCGCTTTCATTATTCTTTGGTATTTTCCTGTCTGACTAACAAGTCAGCCGTTTACCCGGTGAAAGGGCAATCGTTTCATAACACCGTTTTAGGGTATTGGAAGATGATGATTCATGGAACCGAAAAACCGAGTGTGGTGACGGATGCCCGGACAATTTTCTATCAGTCCGGTTTCATCCGGAATCCGCAAGTCCATGATGACCGTACAGGCGTGTCTTGCCAATCCGGGCAAGCCGCATCCTTGACAGTACCCGGAAAGTTGCGTTAAGGTCGGTCACTGTGTGCACTTTCCCGAAAATCGAATTAAATTGGAGGGATGATATTGAAGAAAGTATCCAGTGTTTTTTGGATTGCAGTTGCACTCGTAATCCTCGCAGTAGGCTACGGCACCTTCGCTCCGAACAGCTTCGAGCAGGTCACCAGCTCTATGACTGCATTTATCACATCCTCTTTCGGATGGTATTATCTGCTGATTGTGACGGTCATCGTCATTTTCTGTCTCGCCATGATCGTCAGTCCTCTTGGAAAAATGCGGTTGGGCAAACCCGAGGACCGACCGGAGTTCTCGACAATCAGCTGGTTTGCGATGCTGTTTTCAGCCGGCATGGGAATCGGACTCGTCTTCTGGGGTGCGGCAGAGCCACTATCCCACTATGCCATCGACCCTGCAACGGAGGAACCGGGAACACGTGAAGCGTTTATTGAGTCGATGCGCTACACATTCTTCCATTGGGGAATCCATGCATGGGCCGTCTATGGACTGGTCGCACTGGCACTTGCCTATTTCCAGTTCCGCCGAGGCTATCCCGGCCTGATTTCTTCCACTTTGCGCCCGATTTTCGGTGAGGAGCGGATGAATGGGCCACTCGGCAAACTGATTGACGTGCTGGCAGTATTCGCGACTGTGTTTGGTGTTGCCACAACGCTTGGATTCGGGGCCATCCAAATCAATGGCGGGCTGTCCTATCTGTGGGACATCCCCATCAGCCTGGGTGTCCAGACGATCATCATTGTTATCGTCACCATCCTGTTCACAATTTCTGCATGGTCCGGCCTGGGAAAAGGGATCAAAATCCTTTCCAATACGAACCTGATCCTGGCTGTGATTCTTCTGGTCCTCATTCTCACAGTCGGTCCGACACTGCTCATCATGAACATGTTTACAGATTCGATCGGTTCGTATATTCAGAACCTGCCGCGCATGAGCTTCCGTTCGGCACCGCTTGATTCGGAGGCGCGGGAATGGATTGACGGTTGGACCATTTTCTACTGGGCATGGTGGATCTCCTGGTCGCCATTCGTCGGCATCTTTATCGCACGGGTGTCACGGGGCCGGACCATCAGGGAGTTTCTGACGGGCGTCCTGCTCCTCCCTACACTGGTGAGCTTTTTCTGGTTCTCGGTGTTCGGTGTAACGGCAATTGACGTACAAAATTCTGGCACGGACCTGACAGGCCTGCTGACAGAAGAGACATTGTTCGGCGTCTTTGAACAGCTGCCGATGTTCTGGGTTCTGTCCATATTAGCCATCCTTCTGGTGTCCATCTTCTTTATCACCTCAGCCGATTCTGCCACGTTCGTTCTGGGCATGCAGACAACTTATGGCTCTCTGACACCGTCAAACGCGGTCAAGTTGACGTGGGGAGGCCTGCAAGCGACCATTGCGATTATCTTACTGTATGCCAATGGCCTGACAGCCCTCCAAAATTCACTGATCATCGCGGCCTTGCCGTTTTCCGTTATCATGTTGCTGATGATGGTGTCTCTGACCAAGTCAATGTCAAACGAACACCAACGGCTGCTTAAATCGGAAGAATTGAAAAGAAGAACGCGGTCTTAAAAGACACAGGGTCCTCCGTAAGAGGGCCCTGTTTTTGTTTTGTTCAACTGACTAAGACTTTCCAGCAGCGCAAAGCAACTGCTGTTTTAGTGAATCTACTGAGGGTATGTGATAAAAGAGGAGCTACCGGTTTTAAACGGTGCGGAAAGCAGATAGACAAGGATCCGAAACTGATTCGTGTTCCATTTAAGGAGGGGTTGTTTGCCGTTCTTGAAGAATTTGGACAAGTATAAAGAATTGGACTTGCCAATGAGCAAATATGCGGTCTTCTTCAACAAAAACTATAAGGTCATCTCCCTGGCCAATGAAATATTGACAGGTATTCTGTTCATTGCCGGCAGCATTTGCTTCTTTTTTAAAAGCGCCATGGTCGCCGGAACCATTCTATTCCTGATTGGCAGCGTCCTGCTGCTGATCAAACCTGTTCTGAAGATGCTCCACGCCGTTTCAATCGGAAAGCAGACGTCGGGTAAGAATGAATCTTACAGCCGCGGAAAAAGCCAGGAACAATCCTGAGAAAGCCGTCCGATAAATACGGATGTTGTTTTGCAAGAAGTTTTCAGTGTCACTCCCCTAATGGGGGCTTTTTTTATTCATCCATGTATCCGGCAATCGATTTTAGCGGGATATATTTGAATGCGCGGTTCTTATTTATCGGAGGAGGTTAGGTTTTCCCTCCCGGTGCCCGGTCCTTCCCCAGCTTCCTGCATAGGATACGGAAGATTGCCGGAAGGAGTGGAATCATGGTTAACAGACCCGGAGGAGGAGACATGTGGGAATCTCCAATGGATTGGCTGCCGTGGGGTGACTGGGATGATGGTGGTGGCAGAGGCGTACCTGGGTTCCCCGGGTTCCCCGGACAGCCTGGAAGGCCAGGGAGACCCGGCCAACCCGGAAGACCCGGAAGGCCGCCACAGCCTCCTATAGTGCCGCAGGCAGTGGATCCCGGTGCCATCCGAAGGTGCCTCAACCGCGTGACTCAGGTACGACTTGAGAACGGACAGCGTTTCTGGTTTTATCCGACTTTTGTCGGCCGGCGCTCGGTTGCCGGTTACCGCTGGAGATCCAGGCAGCGCCGCTGGGAGTATTTCGGGATCGACCTGGACGAAATCCGTTCGTTCTCCTGCTGAACCCGCAGGCATGCAAAAGCCCCCTCAGTCATGAGGGGGCTTGAATCGTTATGGTACCACCATAGATATGTATGGTGGAGACGGCGGGATTCGAACCCGCGTCCAGAGACTCCAATACTCCGGCTTCTACGCGTGTAGCTGATCTATTGAAGTTCGCGCGGCATTCTGCCGGTCAGCAGGCGTCCTGCGCGCTATCCTGTTAATCTCTTACGTCAGCCTCAGGCGGCGGACAGACGTCGTATCCCACTGATAAGTGAGTCCTCAGATGCCACATGGGCGATGGAACCGGAGGACCGTTTCAGCAGCTTACGCTGCGAAAGCGAGGTTGTTGTTAGTTTTGCCAGTTGTTGTTAAATGTCGTTGATACGAAGCCGACCCTCCGACGCGCAACCGGAGCTCAGACCATCCCTGTCGAATCCAAAACGTCCCCGCATGGGAAGAGTGGAAATCCTGAATAGGATCACTGAAACTCGGTACACTGGCAATCTGTAACCTTATTATAGGTTATTTCGTGCCCGTTTGCAAGCGAAGGGCATTCAATACTGCTTCTCCGCTTGCAGGAGGAGCGCATTCAATATTGCTGCTTTGCCTTGAATGCACGCTCCATCTCGCGCTTGTGTTCTTTCTTTTTCAGGTCTTCCCGCTTGTCATACTTCTTCTTGCCCTTCGCCACTCCGATGAGGACTTTTGCATAACCGTTCTTGATATACATCTTTAGCGGGATGATCGAGAATCCCTCTTCCTTTGTCTTGCCGATCAGCTGGTTGATCTGCTTTTTGTGAAGCAGCAGTTTCCTTGCCCGGAGCGGATCGTGATTGTAGCGGTTCCCCTGTTCATAGGGGCTGACGTGCATGTTTGATATCCATGCCTCGTTGTTCCGGATGCGGATAAAAGCATCACGCAGTTGGACTTTGCCATTCCGGATGGATTTGATTTCGGTACCCTGCAGGACAATGCCCGCTTCAATTGTATCTTCGATAAAGTAATCGTGACCGGCTTTTTTGTTTTGCGCCAGGACACGTTGGTCATTTGTTTTAACCATCGGTTTTCCCCCTCTATAACGGACAACGGGACGGCAGGATGCCGTCCGGTGTCTTGGGTTATCTGATGTTATTTTTGACGGTTGCCGCCGCGCGGTGCATTTCCGCGTCCGCCTCTGCTGTCGCCGCCACTGCGGGAGCGGTTTTTGCCGCCGGAACCGCCCTGTCCGGACGGCCTTCCGGAGCCACCGCTTCGGCTGCCGCCGCGGGCGCCGCCATTTCGGCCACCGCTGTTACGGCCACCACCGCGGTTTCCGCCAGAGTCGCGTCCGCCTTCGCCGCGGCCTTTGCCGCCGCCTCTTGTGTCACCTTTTGTCCGGATGACCTTCGGCGTGTCTTTGCGCGTCCGGCGTACTGGGGCATTTGAGCTGTCCATGTCGGCCAGCTCAAAGTCGATCGCCGACTCTTCCGGCTTGACCGAGATGACACGGACTTTCACTTTATCCCCTATCCGGAACTGCTTGGCCGTATGCTCGCCGACCATCATCAAATTGCGCTCATCGAACCAATAATAGTCGTCGGTCATGTAAGAGACATGGACAAGTCCTTCAATTGTGTTTTCCAGCTCTACGAACAGGCCGAAGTTTGTGACGGAGGAAATGATGCCCTCGAACTCTTCGCCGACCTTGTCGACCATGAACTGAGCCTTCTTGAGCGCTTCCGTATCCCGCTCCGCATCGACCGCACGACGTTCCATGTCAGAAGAGTGCTCCGCGATTTCAGGAATTTCACCTTTCCACTTTGCCACTGTTGCCGGTGAAGTGTCCGCCTCGATCAGATACGTCCGGATCAGCCGGTGGACGAGCAGGTCAGGATACCGCCGGATCGGCGATGTGAAGTGGGTATAGAACTCGCTGGACAGGCCGAAGTGGCCCAGGCTCAGCTCGGAGTACCTCGCCTGCTGCATTGAGCGCAGGAGCATCGTCGAGACGACCGGTTCTTCCGGCTCTCCGGAAATCGACTCCAGGATTTCCTGAAGCGCACGCGGGTGGACTTTGTTTGCCGTGCCCCGTACAAGCAGGCCAAAGTTCGTAATGAATTCAAAGAACCGCTCGAGCTTTTCGGATTTCGGATCTTCGTGGATCCGGTAGATGAATGGGACTCTGAGCCAGTGGAAATGTTCTGCGATCGTTTCGTTCGCGACCAACATGAACTCTTCGATCAGCTTTTCCGCAACCGTCCGTTCGCGTACGACCACATCGGTTGGCCATCCTTCTTCATCAACGATGATTTTCGACTCCTTGAAGTCGAAGTCAATCGCGCCGCGGTCGAACCTGCGCTGACGCAGGATGGCAGCCAGTTCCGCCATGTGCTCGAACATCGGCACAAGCGGTTCATAGCGCGCACGAAGCTCCTCGTCTTTTTCTTCGATGATCTTATAAACATCATGGTAAGTCATCCGCTCCACCGTGCGGATGACGCTCTGGAAAATTTCGTGTGACACGACTTTGCCCTTGCTGTCGATGACCATTTCGCAGCTGAGCGTGAGGCGGTCGACATTCGGGTTCAGCGAGCAGATGCCGTTCGACAGGCGATGAGGAATCATCGGGATGACTCTGTCGGTCAGGTAAACACTCGTTCCGCGCTCGCGCGCCTCTTCATCGATTGGAGAATTCTCTGTCACATAGTAGCTGACATCGGCGATGTGGACGCCGAGCTTATATGTGCCGTCGCTGTTTTTGGTCACTGTGACGGCATCGTCAAGGTCCTTCGCTTCTGCCCCGTCAATTGTGACGATCTGCTCTCCGCGGAGGTCCCGGCGCTTGAACAAGTCCTGTTCACGGATTTCGTCCGGAACACGGTTGGCGTGCTCAATGACTTCGTCTGGGAAGTCGATCTCGATGCCATATTTATAGATGATCGAGAGAATGTCGACGCCCGGATCATTTTTGTGACCCAGTACCTGGACGACGATGCCTTCGGCGGATTTACGCTCACTCGGCCATTCCGTGATTTCCACGACAACCTTGTGGCCATCGACCGCGCCGAGCGTATTTTCTTTCGATACGAACACGTCCATTGGAAGCTTCTTGTCATCCGCGATGACGAAACCAAAGCCGCGGTGTGCCTGGAACGTTCCGACGACTTTGGTGTTTTTCCGTTCCGCAATCCGGATGACCGATCCTTCCTGCCTGTCGCCGCCTGATTCTTTCATGATTTTGATCAGGACAGTATCGCCATTCATCGCCGTGTTCGTTTCGTTCGGCGGAATGAAGATATCATCCATGCCTTCTTCTTCCGGCACGACAAAGCCGAAGCCTTTGGCATGTCCGATAAAACGGCCCCGGATGATGTCCATCCGCTCCGGCACGCCGTAACGGTCCGAACGCGAACGGATCACGTCACCCTTTTCCTCGAGTTCCACAAGAACCTTCACGAGCTCCTTGAACTCACCTGCACCCGTCAGATCCAGTTCTTCCTGGATTTCCTGTACAGTAAGCGGTTTGTAGCTGTCTTCCCGCATGAACGAAAGAATCCGATCACGCAATTCCTTTAAATAATCTTCCACAATATCCCTCCTGCAATGGCCTGTCTGTATCCGGCGATTTTATTTGCTCCAATCCAGTGACTCCAGAAATTCAAGGATATCCCCGTGGAGCTGTTCTTTTTCCGGCCCGAGCGTAATCACATGGCCCGACTCCGGATATTTTTTAATTTTCTTCAGGGGGGATCCGACGGTTTCATAGATAATATCGGCGGATTTAGGATCGATGACCCTGTCCTGCTCCGCCTGGACCACGAAAACAGGTGCATACACCATGTCGACATGTTCCCGCACGTCATGGACAAAATCCCTGAGTGCCGGAAGAGATGCCATCCCCTTTTGCCGGATCTGTTCAACTTCCTCTTCGATCTGATCCGGTTCTTTCCCTTCATACTTCTTAAATTCCGCCGCATATTGGAGCACACCCTCAAACATAATATCCGTGTTTTTCATGATCATGGGTGCGCACATGGTTACAAGCCCTTTTACGGGATAGTTATACCCTAATTTGAGGGTGAACACACCTCCGAGGGATAATCCCACCACTGCGATTTCTTCATAGCCTTCCTCTTTCAGCCGCCCGTAAGCAGCTTCCACATCGGCCCACCAGTCGGACGGCCAGGTTTCCAGCAGTTCCTCGGGCTCCACTCCGTGGCCGGAGTAATGCGGCGCCATGCAGGTGTAGTCATGCTTCTCGAGAAACCGCCCGAGCATACGGACATCCGCCGAGCTTCCCCGGAAACCGTGCAAGAGCAGCACAGCCCTCGGTCCGTGTTTAAAGAAAAACGGCTTTGGAGGGGTCAGTTTCACTTTTTTCATGATGTTTTCGCCTCCTATGTAAAAACGCCCAACCGCGCATGCGGCCGGGCGGGTGGTTTAAATTCAAAACTTCGTGACGGCAATGGCAAGCACGAAGAAAAGGACCGACAGAATAATCGTCACGCGATGAAAGACGAGGTCGAGGCCCCGCGCCTTCTGCTTGCCGAACAATTGCTCCGCTCCACCGGAGATGGCTCCGGAAAGACCAGCACTTTTCCCGGATTGCAACAGGACGACGACAATCAGCGCGATCGCTACGATCAGCAACAGCGTCATGAGCAGTGTGTGCATTTTTCCACCTCCTGATACATTCTCAACTATACCCATTCTATCAAAGCAAGACTGCCGCCACAACTATCTCGGAAAACTTTGTGATAGGTTGTAGAATGCTGCTTGCAGGAGACATGTTTCAAGTCGGCACGTCTTGTGGCAAGTTTGTGCGCCATGTGGCAAGTTCGTGTGCCATGTGGCAAGTTCGTGTGCCATGTGGCAAGTCCGGGTGCCCATGTGGCAAGTTCGTGTGCCCATGTGGCAAGTCCGTGGGCCATGTGGCAAGTCCGTGTGCCATGTGGCAAGTCCGTGCGCCATGTGGCAAGTCCGTGGGCCATGTGGCAAGTCCGTGTGCCATGTGGCAAGTCC
>NZ_JAHBCJ010000012.1 GCF_018390575.1 Bhargavaea massiliensis
GTCGGGGGCTTCCCCCTGCAAGAGTAGGACGTCGCTGGGCACAAAGCCGTCTCCTAATGGAGGCGGTTTTTTATTTTATGATTTTTACCATGCTGTATTTTTGGAAAACCAGCGTTTTAAAATATAGTAGTGCATGCCCACGTTGAGACTTTTTACAAATTCACTTGAATATAAAGGAAGAAAGGAATGCGAGATGACTCGGAAAAAGAGTGACCAATTATACAATGGGCTGACCGGCCTGCTGTTTGCGGCCGGTGGCCTGACTTACATAAACACACAATCCTTTGAAGCCGCAGCTTTTATATTTTTTGGCGGTTTGATCGGTTTGTTGTTGATCTTCTTTTCGCTTGGTTTGATGAGAGAACGGAAGCTGAATGCATCCGGCATCCGCCAGGTGGATGAAATGAGCGGCAAGGAGTTCGAACAGTTCCTGAAGCTCCGTTATGAAGCAAGGGATTATAAGGTTCGCCGCACTCCGTATCAGAATGATTTTGGTGCCGATCTTGTCATGGAGCGAGATGGCCGACGGATTGTCGTGCAGGCAAAACGGTGGAAGAAGAATGTCGGCATCAAGGCTATACAAGAGATTGTTGCGGCGAAAAGTCACTACAAGGCCGATGATGCCTGGGTGGTGACCAACAGTCAGTACACAAAGGCTGCAAAAGAGCTCGCATTGAGCAATGGTGTCCGCCTTGTCGACCGGGCACAACTGATTCATATTTTATTGGAGAAGAAGGCGGGTTAATAAAACCGACAATCCAATTCAATACGAACGTATGTGTGGTATATGATTGCGTAATAGAATAGGTGACTCAAGGATGGTCGGCTATCCTCCGGTAGAGTGGAGATGGTCGTATGGCAGTCTCAGAAGGATTGGTGCTCATGGTTTCGTTCGGGGCATTGATCGTGGCGATTCTGTCGTTTCACCATAAAAAAATAATCCATCCTTGAGTTGACGGCTCATAACGGATGGATTAACTCCTTTGACGCCGACCCCGATGAAGGGAGCCTGCTATTACAGACCGCTTACTGTTCCAGCAGTATGCGGTCCTTTTACATATATGTTGCAAATCCAGAAATAAACTTACTGTCATTATAGAATGGGGAGGTGCTTTTTACAATAACCCGTTCAGTTCAGTGGTACAAAAGAAGTTTTAAACCCGCAAACAGCCTCCAAACTAACATTGATTTTGGAGGCTGTTTTTATTGATACATCGAGCTTCCTTGTCATTTTAACGTGTAAATCAGCAATGAAATCAACAGACTTACAATAGCTGTTGCAATGTGAAAAAATGGTGCTGAAATACTGTTGGAAATCACGTTGAAATGATTGTTAATTTTGATGCTAATTCGATTGCTAAAACCGTTGCTAAAACTCCTAAGGATATGAAATGAACATTTTTTGTATTTGAGTTAAAATTAGAATAAGTTGTTAAAGGGTTTACTCCTAAACCATCAGAAAAGTTAGGGAAAAATCTTAAAGTTTATTCTATGTAGAAAAAGTTAGGAGTGTATCATGAGAGTCTTATTAGAGTTAATACGAATTATCGTTATATGTGCTATTGTGGGTGGCACTTTGGTTTATTTATTAAAAAATGCATATCTAGAAATTGGTATAAATACTGGAAAATATAGTTGGATGGGTTTTTTCTCCATATTTATTCTGATTTTTGTGCTTTACAGAAACAAGTTGCAATTTAGCGGATGGTATAATGGGAAGGGTAGAAATAGACTACCAAAAAAAGTTTCTCAAAAACTTATTTTAAGTTCAATTATCCTGTTACTATTACCGCCAATTCTAAATTTATTGTTCAACTAACTGAACGGAAGTAAAATTACAATGAGCTAAGAGCTACATTCCCCAACTCATTTTTATGTGTAATTTCTAGAATACAGCAATAAAAAACACCCATATGGGTGCAAATAAAGATGTTAATGTCTTGTTAAAAACAGTGTTATTTGTGGTGCTAATTCGCCTGTTTGCACCACTCAACTGAACGGGTTATTTTTACAAGAACCCCCTTCTTTATCGGATTCTTCTCCTTGCAGATTTATGAGTACAGAGGGCATTCGGCATGGAACCCATTCACCGGTTATCCCATAGCCTACAGGATGAAGAAAGGGGGAGGGCGCCTGTCCGCTTCCGCATTTATCCTGACGATGATCCCGCTTTATCTAATGGCTGTAATCGGTTTTATTGTGAGGAAAGTGAATATTCTCAGCAGCTTTGCTAATTCCGTGATTACGCAGCTGATGCTGTACGTTACATTGCCGGCGCTGATTTTGTACTCACTAAATACAACGTTTTCTATGGAGCTGTTGGTGGAATTCGGTTGGCTCGTCGCCATGTCGGTCTTTGTCATGACGGTTTCCATTGTAGCCGGTGCTTGGCTGAGGAAGCGGGCTGCACTCCCTGATGGACAGAAGAGCGTGTATGAGAGTCTCATCGTTTTCGGCAATCAGGGATTCATCGGGTTTGCTGTGAGTTATTTGCTTATGGGTGAGCAGGGAGTGATCTACCTGACTCTGTTCAACATCTTTTACCTGGTACTCATCTGGTCCTACGGGATCTATCTGTTCACCCGGCATGAAGCGGCAGTTGATTGGCGGAGGCTGTTCCTGAATCCCGGCATTCTTGCCACGCTGATCGGATTGGTCATGTTGTTTCTCCCATTAAACTGGCCGGACATGCTGTTGAGGACGTTTGAGGACGTGGGGCAAATGACGGTTCCGTTGTCGATGATCCTGATCGGTAGTTTGCTTGCGGACACGAAGATGGCTGATTTCAGGCGATACAGCAGCAACCTTTATCTTTGGATCGCTTCCATCATGAAGTTGCTGGTACTCCCATCGACTCTGCTGGTTTTTCTATTTCTTCAAGTTCCTGACCTGCTTCTTCTCGTTGCCGTGCTGACTGCCGGCATGCCGAGCGCCACGACCACTACGGTGTATGCCCAGAAGTTTGGGGCAGACGCTGTTTTCGCCTCATATGGTGTGATTTACTCGACCATTCTTTGCATGTTGACGATTCCTTTGATGTACAGCCTCTTGCAATGGATGATCAATTAGGGATGAGTGGTTTCGTCATACGCCCGTTTCATTTCGTCATTCAACACAAAATTTTCGTCATTCGTTGCCAGAACCTGGCTGAATAGCGAAATTCGGACCGCCAATGCAGGAATATCGAATGACGAATCCAGAGTCCATCTTTGCGTGATATTCCAAGAAAGCTGGTACCCATCTTCGGGGGCCGGCTTTTTCCTGGTTTTTGTTGCTTTCCACAATCCGGCCAGAGCATCTTTGGGCCATTCCCCATATCTCTTATTGAATAGTTGAGTTAATATTTAAACAATTCATCTATCAAGGGGGATAGTTGCTATGACTAAACTTGCAGGCGTAGAAGAACTCCGCCAGCCGAAAAAACCGAGCTTTTTCCAGAGAATGCTGAATGGGGTGGAGAAGGCAGGTAACAAGTTGCCTGATCCTGTCACGCTTTTTGCCATCTTTACTGTTTTGATCCTTATTGCCTCTGCTATTTTCGCAGTACTGGGTACTTCCGCAGTCCATCCGGGCACTGGTGAGACAATTAAGGTCGTGAACCTGCTGAATGCAGAAGGAATCAGAAGCATTGTCACCACGCTCGTCCCGAACTTTACCGGATTCCCGCCGCTCGGACTGGTTCTCGTCGTCATGCTTGGGGTCGGTCTCGCGGAGTCTACTGGTCTGGTGACAACGTTTATGAAGACGACGATCCTGAACGCGCCGGTGAAAATCATCTTGCCGACGATTCTGCTGATTGCGGTTCTCGGTAACACAGCTGCTGATGCGGCTCAGGTTGTCCTTCCTCCGATTGCGGCTATGATCTTTGCTGCGCTCGGCCGTAACCCGATTGCGGGACTTGTCGCTGGCTATGCAACTGTTACGGGTGCATTTAGTGCCAACCTAATTGTCTCCATGCTGGATCCTCTGATCTTTGGTTTTACACAGTCGAGTGCGCAGATGATCGATCCGTCTTACGTCGGGAACCCGGCCATTAACTGGTATTTCCTGATTGCGTCGACGTTTGTCCTTATTCCGGTTGCTGCCTTTGTTACGACCAAAATTGTCGAGCCGAGGCTAGGGACCTTTCAAGGTGAGGTAGAAAAGCTCGAAAAGACCACTCCTGAAGAAAAACGTGGCCTGCTCTGGGCTGGAATTACCCTTGCAGCTTACTCTGCACTCATTCTTTGGCTCGTTGTTCCGGATAACGCCATTCTGCGCGATCCTGAAACGAACGGAGTCATCGTTTCACCGTTCATGACAGGGATTGTTCCGATTATGCTATTCGGCTTCCTTCTTCCTGCACTCGCCTATGGTTTTGCCTCCGGTTCACTGAAGAACGATAAAGATGTGGCCGAACATCTGGGCAAGGCCATGGCCGGAATGGGCGGGTATATCGTGCTTGCGTTTGTAGCTGCCCAGATGATTTCATTTTTCGGAATGAGCAATCTGGGTCCTATTATCGCCATTAAGGGAGCTGCATTCCTGCAAGGAATCGGCTTCGAAGGATTGTCGCTCTTCCTCGGCTTCATTGTTATTGCAGCGTTGATCAACCTGCTGATTGCAAGTGCCTCGGCGAAGTGGGCGTTGCTTGCTCCGGTGTTTGTCCCTATGTTCATGCTCATGGGCTATGACCCGGCCGTGACACAGGTTGCCTATAGGGTGGCTGACTCGATCACAAACCCGATTACACCGATGCTAGCTTACTTTGCTATTCTCTTGACGTTCGCTAAGAAATACGACAAAAACATCGGAATCGGAACACTGATTGCGACGCTTCTGCCGTACTCTATCGCATTTGCAATCTTCTGGGTTATCCTGTTCTCGATCTGGTTCCTGCTCGGCTTACCGCTTGGACCAGGCGGCGGAATCATGCTGCCATAACATCTTCTAAGGGGGCTTTTGAATGGTATTAAAAATACAGAACGTTACTTTGTATACTGGTAATGGGGAAAAACAGTTAAACACTTCGATCGCAGTTGAGGGAAAGGTGATTCTGGCTGCCGGTGACGAGGCAGACCGCCTGCAGACTGATACCGTTATCGACGGAACAGGTAAGACCGTCATTCCGGGCCTGTTCGATATGCACGTCCATCTTGGGATGGACGGAGTGGGTGACCCATTTGCACAGGTGGCCGGCGACACGCCTGCGCTGTCGGCATATCGCCATCATTTAAATGCCCAAAAGCAGCTGAAATCGGGTGTTACAAGTGTCCGGAACCTTGGCTCCAAATGGCATATCGACCTGGATTACCGAAACTCAATCGCGGATGATATGATGGCAGGCCCAAATGTATATGGATCCGGACAAGCCATCGTGATGACTGGCGGTCACGGATACCCGTTCTCCACTGAAGCGGATGGAGAGGACGGCGTCAGAAAAGCGGCCAGGGATACGCTTAAGGCCGGAGCGGATGTCATCAAGCTGATGGCAACGGGTGGCGTGATGACCCCGGGAGTTGACCCGGGATCCCCACAATTATCGGAAAAGGAAATGAGGGCTGCCGTCGAGGAGGCACTACATGCCGGCAAGACTTCCGCGGCACATGCACAAGGAACGGCAGGCATTCAAAATGCAGTACGGGCCGAGATCACCACGATTGAACACGGGATTTTCCTCGATGACGAAACGATAGAACTTATGATCAAACACAATACGGTACTCGTGCCGACGCTTGCCGCGCCTTATTACATCGTCCAGCATGGAGAGTCTGGTGGTATTCCGGCACATGCCGTCAAAAAAGCAGTTGATTGCTTTAAAATCCATCAGGAAAGCTTCAAAAAAGCGCTCGCCGCAGGAGTTCGGATTGCAGCAGGCACCGATGCCGGAACACCATTCAATGTGCACGGAGACTTTGCAAAAGAGCTGGAACTGATGCACGAGTATGGCATGGAAGTGAAGGACATCATAAATGCTGCGACTCTGCAGGCAGCAAAAACGCTGACCGTCGATCAAACGGTCGGATCGCTTGAAAAAGGAAAAGTAGCAGACTTTGTCATTCTTAACGAAGACCCTGAATCCGATATCAGTGCGTTCCGCAAAATCCATTCCGTATACAAAGAGGGAGAGTGTGTTCATGAGTCCGCAAACAAACTTGAAGCCGTCGTTTGATGAAGATCTCCAGTCATGTCTGGCAACTCTCGAGAGCCTGTCGTCTGAAATGACGGAAATCAGAAGGCACCTGCACCAACACCCGGAACTGTCCTACAAGGAAGTGGAGACTCCAAAGCTGATTGCTGAATATTACCGGAAACTCGGATTGGGTGTCCGGACAGAAGTCGGCGGGCGGGGGGTTGTGGCCACATTCCGTGTGCCAGATCCCGTCAAGACCATCGCTTTCAGGGCCGACTTTGATGCACTTCCGATTCAGGACGAAAAAGTTGTCCCATACAAGTCAAAGATCCCGGGAGTGTCCCATGCCTGCGGACATGACGGGCATACTGCGGCACTTCTCGGATTTGCAAAAAGCCTGGTCGAGAACAAGGATCGAATCCGCCACGACGTGGTTCTGATCCATCAATTCGGCGAAGAGCTTTATCCGGGGGGCGCGATGGCGATGATCAAAGACGGCTGCCTTGAAGGTGTGGATGCGATTTACGGCTGCCACCTTCAGAGCATGATGCCGTCCGGCAGGATGTATTACCGGGAAGGCTATATCCAGGCTGCGGTGGATACATTCAGAATCGCAGTTAATGGAAAAGGCGGTTACGGGGCGGGTCCGCATGAAGCAGTCGACCCGATCGTTGTGGCTTCCCATATCGTGACGGCCCTGCAGACGATTGTCAGCCGGAGCACAGATCCTCTGGAGCAACTGGTCGTATCTGTCGGATCCATCCATGCAGGGGATGCCAACAATGTGATTCCCGGTGAGGCGGTGCTGACTGGAACAATTCGCTCCTATGCTCCGGAAACCAGGAAAATGGCTCGGGAGAAGCTCATAAAAATTGCTTCCAGCGTTGCGGATGCTTTGGACGCCCGTGCTGAGGTCGAACTGGAAAGCGGATATGATGCGCTGTGGAACCATCCCGAAGAAACGAAGGTTGTGAAAAAAGCCATGTTGACTCTCTTCTCGGAGGAGGATGTATTGGAAACGCCGCCGGTAATGCCGGGAGAGGACTTTTCCTACTACACACAACATGTTCCCGGTTCCTTCTTTTTCGCGGGGGCCCGTCCCGAAGGGGAAGCATATCCTCACCACCATGCAAAATTCGACTTTGATGAATCGGCTATGCTGAATACGGCAAAAACATTTTTGGCAATCCTGCATAAATACTGAAGCGTTTTTCAAAAGGCACCCTGTCCAGGGTGTCTTTTTTATTTTGAGAAACACTCAATTTAAATATTCCATCTGTTTGGAGCTTGTAAAGACATTGCAAGCTTACTGCAGGAATCTGCAACGTCCTGGCCATGCTGCAAAAGAGCTTCATATCCATACGAATACCCTCCAGTACAGGATCAAGCAAATCTCACGTCTATTGGATGCCGATCTGGCTGATCCTGAAATCCTTCTGAATTTACAGCTCGCCTGCCGGCTTGCCGGAGATAATAATATTACAATTGATAATCAGTGACTGAAGCAAGCCGTTGCACAAGCAACGGCTTGTTTCATTTGAACACTATTGGGCAAGCACTTTTGTGAGGTATAGATCTTCTATCCCGAGACATTGTCCTCATTCTTCCAGACATTTGCTTTGGTTAGAATTCCAAAACTATTCTTCCTTGGGATATTGCTTGTAGAAAAAAATAAACCGAAAGGCGTAAGATATGGAGTGAGGCTTTATTCTCATCCTTCTTGCACTTTTGCTTTGGTATGATAGAACAGCAGCAATTATTTTGAAAGTGAATAAAGATATTTTCAAATCCTACTTTATGGAGGGTGTTAAAATGAAAAAAATCCGTCTAAGTATGATGATGATTGTCTTACTGATCATGTCATTAGCGGCATGTAATTCATCCGCTTCAGATCAAATGAGTTTAGATAAAGAGTTTGAAAAATACCGTGCAGAAGTGATTGAACCTTTAAATGACCGGGCTATCAAAACGGCAGAAATGGGCGGTCGATATACCATGTTGCTCGAAGAGACGGAAGAAGCATATAACTATATCAATGATGAATTGATTCCATATGCAACAGAAACTAGGGACTTGGCTTTGGAAGCACAGGATGGGCTGGTTAATCCGGAGATTCAAGAGTTAAATGAAATCTTGATTGAAAACCTGGAGCTGACACTAAAATCGTTTGCGAAGACAGCAGCCATGACTGAAATGAATATTCCACCAATCGAGGACGAGAAGGCTGCTTACGAAAAAACAGAAAAAATCTATGCTGAGCTCATGGAGTTACAAGAAGAGATCGATCGTACATCAGCTGAATATGAAAAGCGGGTAGATGCGTTAGCGGAAGAATAAAGGTTCTCAATAAAAGATAAGTCCAATGTTGGAGTGAGGTAGTATGAAATGAACCGAAGAAGCTTTTTGCTCAGTTTGCTCATGATGGCTTTAATGTTCCTTGCCGCCTGCAGCAGTTCCGGAACTAGCTCCGGCTTGAATCCCGCTGAAGAGTTCGATCAATATCGGACGGAAGGGATCGAGCCGCTCCATGAGCGATCTTTGGAACTCGCTGAAATGGGTGGCCATCTTAACGCCATGATTCCTGAGCCGGAAAAGGCCCGTGACTATATCACCGACGAGATGATTCCCCATATTGAAGAAACACAGGGGTTGGCCGAAGAACTGCAGGACGGCCTGATCAACGAGGAAATTAAAGAAGTGAATCAGGTTACGATTGATCAACTGGATCTGATGATTGATTCGTTCAATAAGCAATCGGAGTTCCTTGAACTGCACATCCCGCCGGTCAGCGATGAATCATATGAGGAGTCCAAAGCGGTCTATGCAGAGATCATGCAGCTGCAGGAGCAGATTGATACGAATACCACAGAATACAATACCAAAGTGGACGATTTGGAACAGAAATACGGGAAATGATTTGCGACAAGAGCCGGTGCCCGGGGCATCGGCTCTTGTCTTAGAAGTGGTGGACCATTTTGCTGACGACATAGATGAATGCCGCAGCAATGCCGATCAGGTACAGGCTGCCGAGCAGGAAAAAGAGAAGGTCGACAAAGCTGGACTGTGTCTGTCTGGATGTCACTCCGATCATGGTGCTGGGTGCCTCCCGTCATTTAGGATAATTGGTTGAAGGACGTATCAAAGTCCTAAGGGGTTGGATCGCTTGCAGTCACCGGAATGACAGGATGTCAACTTACACGGGAAGCGGCGGAGCGGCCGGGAAGGGTATGTTATACTTTTCTTACATCATACGAGAGCAGCCAGGGCAGAAGGTAGGAATCCAATCATGTTTCGAATCGGTGTGGTCGGCCCGGCTCCGTCAGTTGAGCGGATCATCGGGGTCACCAAGGAAATTGAACAGGAGATTGAACTCATCCCGCATCCCTATGAAGAGGTGAGGGAAGTGGCGGATATCGTGAGCCGGCACGACAGGCAGGTGGATTACTGGCTGATGTCGGGATTCATCCCCTATCAGGCGGCCAAAAAAATCCTGCCTTCCGATGATAAGCTGGTTTACATCTATTCGACGGAAACCAGCATCTACAAGAGTTTCATGGAACTCGTGTACACTCAAGGCGAATTGTTGGAGCGCATCAGCATCGACATGATCCCCGCCACGAATATCGGAGAAGGCGAGAGCCTGGAAACACTGAAAAATACAATCCATCAGCTGTTTGTGAAGACCATTGAAGCTGAGACTGAGTCCATAGAGTTGCTTGAGTTCCATATGAATTTATGGAAAGAAGGAAAGGTGGATGGCGTGCTGACCTGCTATCCGGCAGTTCGCGATGCGCTGTCCCGCGAAGGCGTTCCGGTGGGGCTGATGTCTCCGACCCGCATTGAAATCTTTCATACCCTAAGAATTTTCTTGGAGAAAGTAAAGTCTTCCTATTATAAAGATACTCAGATCGGCATTGAGAAAATTGAGATCAAGGACTTTGATCTGCTGAAAGAGAAAATGGAAAGAACCTATCAAGTGCAGTATCTGGAACTCCGCCTCAAGGAAACGCTGCTCCAGCTGTGCGAGAAAATTGATGGAACGCTTGTCGATGAAGGGGGAGGCAGGTACTCCATTTTCAGTTCCCGCGGCGCCATCGAACGGGAGCTTCAGGCTTTAAGGGACAAAGCCCGTTATTTGGCGCTGGAAGCGGATACCCCTGTCTCTGTCGGAATCGGCTTTGGCACAACGGTGCTATCGGCGGAAATCCATGCCCACCGGGCGCTTCAGAAGTCAAAGCAGGATTCCGGGCAGCCGATTGTCATCATACAGGATGATGGAACCATCATTGAATCGGCAGGTGAACAAGAAGAGCTGACCTACTCCTACCGGACAGCCGATCAGGAAGTTATGGATAAACTCAAGGAAGGAACGATCAGCGTCAAATCCTATAAAAAGGTGGATGCCCTCGTCCAGAAAATGGGATGGAAGCAGTTTACCACCAAGGATTTGGCTGCTCATCTGCAGATGAGCGAACGGAATGCCCAGCGCATTGTCGCAGAACTGTGCGAAGCCGGATTGGCCGAAAACATTGGCGAAGAAGCCCAGCACACACGCGGGAGGCCGGTTAAACTTTACAGGTTAATTTAGCGCACTTTAAAGCATCCTGATCAGGGTGCTTTTTTCGTTGAAAAAAATATTGAACTATAGCCTAAACTATTATAGACTTATAAACGAAAGTTTCGTTATATGTTCGTTAAACAAAAAAACCTCTCCTTATTGAAAACGCTTCAATGTTGTTGGATAACATGGAAGCGTTTCATCAAGCACGATGAATATGCGTTCAACGACGAAACCACACATCCACACCTAAGAGACTAGGAGTTGAGAGCATGCTGCCCAAACGCGAACGAAACACCATTCTGATCCTGCTTTTCCTCGGCTGGTGCCTGGGCAATCTGGATCGGTACATCATGAACTATGCCGTCCTTCAGATCACGGAAGATCTAAGCCTGAGCGCTTCATCAACCGGGATCATTCTCAGCAGCTTCTTCCTCGGCTATGCCATTATGCAGATGCCGGGCGGCTTGCTGGCTGACAAGTTTGGAGCAAGGAAAGTCCTGCTTGCATCCGTGATTCTCTGGTCAATCTTCACTGGGCTCACGGGAGCGGCCTGGTCGCTTGCTTCCATGGTTCTCATCCGGTTCCTGTTCGGAATCGGAGAAGGTGGATTCCAGCCGTCCAGCTCCAAGATCATTTCGACTACATTCCCTGTAGCGGAACGGGGCAGAGCCATGTCGCTCATGCTGTCTTCCGGTGGGATTGTCGCGCTGATCGTACCGGTTTTGTCGGCATTTCTGCTGACTGCCATCGGCTGGCGGACGACATTTATCATTTTCGGTGCCATGGGATTTGTCATCGCCTTTCTTTATTGGAAGTTTGTCAGATTGCCTGAAGACAACCCTGAAGAAAAACTCGCCCGTGCTGCCAATCCGGCGGAAAAGGGATTGGTCGCTTCACTCATGAAGACGCCGATGATCTGGAATATGGTAATCGCCTACTTCTGCATCTATGCCGTGAACTGGGGCTTGGCTACCTGGATTCCATCTTACCTCGTGCAAGACCGTGGCCTCGACCTGGTGTCGATCGGCTGGGTACAGACGATCCCTGGGGTCACGATGCTTCTCGGTGTTTTCCTGAGCGGCTATGTGATTGATAAACTGCCGCAGGGACGGGAGAAAATTGTCGCTGCCGTCTCGTGTGCGATGATCGGACTGATGCTTTACCTGATGTTCACCGCGCCAAGTGTCACGGCGTTCATCACTTACCAGACGATCGTCAACCTCTTTATCGCATTTGTCATCACGGTCCTGCCGGTCATTATTCTGAAGCAGTTGCCGACATCGGTTACCGGAACGGCAATGGGTATTGCCAACACCGGCGGTCAGCTGGCCGGATTTGCGACACCGATGGCCATCGGATTCGTTGTGGATGCATTTGACGGTTCGTTCAATGCGGCATTTTGGATGCTGATCACCTTCGCACTGATCTGCATCGTAGCCATCCTCACCATGCGCAACAAAGGGGAATTGTTCGACCGGGCGAAAACGGAAGCAGCCGCTTCCTGATCCGGGAAGAACATTTTAAAGGAGGCACTTCAAATGGGAGTTCAAAAAACCATCTCATCGCTGATTGAAGAAAAACGGGATTTGTTTATCAATCTGAGTGACCGGGTCTGGGAGACGCCGGAACTGTACTTTGCCGAACGGGAGTCATCTGAAGCCCTTGCATCCGCGCTGGAAAATGAGGGATTTGATGTTGAACGGAAAGTGGCAGGCCTGGACACCGGGTTTGTTGCAAGCTTCGGCAGCGGAAAACCGGTGATCGCCGTCCTGGGAGAATTTGATGCTCTCGCCGGTCTCAGCCAGAAAAAGGGCCTGACGGAACATGCCCCTGTGAATGACGGAGGGAACGGCCACGGATGCGGACATAACCTTCTCGGCACAGGATCACTGGCCGCTGCAGTCGCAGTCAAAGAATATATGCAGGAGACCGGGTTGAAAGGGACGATCCGCTATTACGGCTGTCCCGCGGAGGAAAACGGATCGGGCAAGGCGTATATGGTCCGCGAAGGATTGTTTGAAGATGTCGATCTCGCCTTTTCCTGGCACCCGATGACGAAACCGAGCATCTGGCATGTCAGCACACTCGCCAACTACTCCGTCAGGTTCAGATTCAAAGGCAAGAGCGCGCATGCCGCGGCCGCTCCCCATCTTGGGCGGAGCGCATTGGATGCTGTAGAACTGATGAACGTCGGTGTCAATTACTTGAGGGAACACATGATTCCTGAAGCCCGCATCCATTATGCGATCACGGATACCGGAGGTCATTCGCCGAACGTCGTCCAATCCCATGCGGAAGTGCTTTACCTGATCCGGGCACCGAGAAAAAAGGCGGTTCAAGAACTGACAGAACGCGTCCACAACATCGCTGAGGGGGCAGCGCTCATGACCGGCACATCGGTGGAGGCAGTGTTTGAAGGAGCTGCCTCAGACTTGGTGCCGAACACCGTCCTTGCGGAAACCATGTATAAACACTTGGCCGCAATCGGTATCCCGGCCTACGACGAACAGGATTACCGTTTCGCAGAAGGGATCCAGGCCACGCTATCGGAGGAAGATATCGAAGCAGACCTGGCCGGCCTGGACCGGGAAACAGCCAAAATGATGAAAGGCCGGGCCATCGCAGACCTTCTTCCGCCGTTCGCGGAAGAAGTTGCGCTGTCCGGATCGACCGATGTCGGAGATGTCAGCTGGGTAGTGCCGACGATGCAGTGCCTCACCGCCTGCTTCGCATTAGGAACTCCGCTCCACACCTGGCAGGTCGTCTCGCAGGGGGCAATGCCGATCGCCCATAAAGGGATGCTCCAGGCAGCCAAAGTGATCGCCTGCACAGCAGTCGATGCAATGGAAAACCCGGCGATCATCGAGAGGGCGACCGCCGAATGGAAAGAACGTCTGGACGGAGAAGCATATCTCTCTTTGATCCCTGAAGATAAAACACCACCTAGACAATGGGATAGGACGTAATCAATCACGGTAAGAAATGATGAGAACACGATTTTCATCATTTCTTTTGCCAACACAGAAAGGAGAGACCGGCATGTCCATGGTAAAAGAAACCTTTCCGGCCAATCAAGAAACAACGCACGAACTGCAGCGCTATGCGGCCCAGCTGGACAAATGGGTGGAGCATGATCGTTTCTTTACGGCGGAAGGCAAGTGCGCCTCTTATATTCCCGCCCTCGCAAAAGCCGACCCTTCACAACTGGGAGTGGTCATGGTGGGACCGGATGGAATGGTCCTCCAGTCCGGAGATTGCGGGGAGCGCTTTACACTTCAAAGCATTTCAAAAGTCATCAGCTTCATGGCGGCCTGCATCGACTTTGGTACGCCTTATGTCTTGGACCGGGTGGACGTCGAACCGACCGGTGACGCATTCAACTCAATCATCCGGCTGGAAGTCCATAAGCCAGGCAAACCATTTAACCCGATGATCAACGCGGGAGCCTTGACTGTGGCTTCCCTGCTCGGCGACCGGACCCCTCAAGAAAAAGTGGAGTCGTTCATGACTTTGATCAGCAGAATGACGGGAACACGTCCCACGATCAACGAGGAAGTATTCCAGTCGGAATGGCAAACCGCGCACCGCAACCGGGCCCTCGCTTATTATCTTCAGGAAAACGGTTTTCTGGAATGCTCGGTTGACGAGGCGCTGGAAGTTTATTTGAAACAGTGCTCAATCGATGTCACTGCGACGGACATTGCGATGATCGGTCTTGTGCTGGCCCATGACGGATACCATCCGATCCTCAAGGAACAGATCTTCCCGGTGGAAATCGCGAAAATTACCAAAGCGATCATGGTGACGTGCGGAATGTATGACGCCTCCGGTAAATTCGCCGCTTTTGTCGGCCTGCCGGCTAAAAGCGGTGTCTCAGGCGGCATCATGGCCTCTGTTCCTTCGCATGCCGGATCCCCAGATTCGCCATTCCCGAACGGCTGCGGAATCGGCATCTACGGGCCGGCCATCAACGAAGTCGGAAACAGCGTGGCCGGAAGCATGCTGCTAAAACAAATTGCGCAAGAATGGAAAATGAGTATTTTCTGATTAAGCCGAAACTATAGGGTATCTTGAACGTATCCAGAGAGAAAGGAAAACAGTTTCCTTTCTCTCTTTTTTATATGGGTTACCAACCTGGACCTGCCAAATTGATGAGGGTCTTTAAGCACCTGCCGTTATTCCTATATTTCCAGTCTTTCCAATTTGCTATGATAAAAGTAACTTTGATTAGAAAAGGAGATTTCGTCCGATGGCCTTGTTAGCTGCTTTGATCGCACAACTCCAACTGAAGAAAGAACAGTTGAGAAGACTGACTGTCTGTGCGGTGAATCTGGGTAATTTGGACGGAGACTTCTCGCAAAACAGAAGTCTTTTGGAGGAGCCGGAGCTAACGGCAAAAACATGGAAAGGAATGCTTTCGGATAAGTTTCTTGAATATCGTGACGTAATGGCTGTGCAATACGACGATATTTCCAGTGTCCAGCTCACCCTTTCCAGACAGATGCTCAGTGAAAAGATTGCCCAAATCAAACTGGAAATCATGGCGCTTGAAGCCAGCATCGCAGCGGAGCGGACAAGGCTGGCTGCTATTCGTGCAGGAAAGGACTGATGTCATTGACTAATCAGATCAAGGTCGAATTTGAAACCGTCAGGCAGTCGGTTTCAAACATGGAAAGCATGACCGAATCTCTGGACCCCGCTCTTCCCAAGGATCTTGCGGGAGACAATGTGCTGGATCTTATTGAGAAGATCAACCAGCTCAACCTTATCCTTGAACAGCAGGGGGAGGAATTCAAGAGGATCCTGAGGCTTAATCACGAGTCGGTCAGGGAATCAGCGGATATGCTTGATGAAACAGATCATCAGCTGTCCATTTCAATGGATGCGAATTAAGGGGGTGAAGACATGAAAACGCTGGAGGTAAGCTCGCTGCTGGAAGGAATCGATGCGGTTGTCCGACAGATCGAGTCTCAGACGGCACAATTAAAGGAGCTTGAAAGAGCGGTTGCGTCATTCACCGATCTCGGAGATTCGTTCACGGGAGAAGGCGGGAACGCCATACGCCGTTTTTATCGGGAATGGCATCTTCCTCTGATTGCCTACAGGTCACTGACACTGGAAAAGTATGAAGGACTTTTGCAAAACCTGAAACAGGCGACATCAGCCCTTGAGCCTGCCCATGACGGATATATTCTGGAATCGTTTCTTGAGGGGCCGCTGATGAATGGAGTAACAAAGTCGGAAAGTGTAACGGCAGCTCTGGTCGACGAAGGGAACAGCTACATGGATGCGGTGAGCGACATCATCAGCTTGCCGAGGCTAAAGGACGATGCATTTCGGGAGGGTGTCCGTGACGCAAAACGGCATATCCTTCAAACCAGCCAAGATCTAAATACATATAATCATAGCCAGACCGGGGAACTGTCCGCACTTGACGCTGATTTAGATCTGATGGACGGCTACTTGAAAGACTTGTCCGGTATCTTTGGAGATTCGTCATTCCGGATTGAGACATATGATCTCCAGGTTCAGGATTTCAGCGGATATCAAAAGCTGCGCGTAAATCTGGCGATGGAGCACTTCAAGGAGTTCTCCGTTAGATTTTCAATGTTCTTCTCAAGTTTCTGGGCGATATTTGGCCCACACCTCATCCAGAGCGGAAAATCCGATGAATTCGTTTATGAGATGCTCCGTGGTTACGAGCGACGTTATGAAGAGCTAGAAAGGATAATTGAGTCTGATTTGGAATCCCGGGGGGAGGAGTTTATCCGAGGTCCTCACCAGGTGGCACGAGGGAAAGAGATCGACCTGGCCGCTATTGATGCAATGGACGGTATTTCAATTGAAACATACAATTTGAGGGGCGTTCCCCTGCACTATGCCATCATTAATGAAAAGTTGGTCATATTTAGGGATAATCCGAACCTTTGGTACTCGATTCAGAATGCAGAAGTCACGCTACTCGAGGAAGCTATGGCAACCACCGCGAAAAACGTTGCTATGGAAGCTGGGGATAGGTTTCTCGGCAAGTTAGGCAGTAAACTGCCTGGCTCAACTACAGTCACAGGGAAAATTGAGGGGTCTCCGGAAATTCCATTCACAGGGAAAAAGTCAGGAGAAATCGTCAAAGAAGAGATTTCAGAAAACATCCAGAAGAAGATCCCGCTTTGGGGTGAAATCATTTCTGCCGATGTTCCTAAAGCGGGAACCAAACAGGTCATTGTTTATCTGTCCGGTGATGGTGTCCAGTATGATCGCCGGGTGAGCATGACACTTGGAAAGGACGGGGTACTCTCCATCAAGGAGTGGTATACCGGTGAGCTGAACACTCTTAAGCAAAAAGATCACGATGAAGTTACTTTCAGCGATCTCTGGAACTGGACACAGAATAATACAGACCCGAACTTCAGTAAAGATTCGCCGGAAGAAGCGAAACAGGCAGTGAATGATTTTGCGCTCAAGGGAAATCAGCCGGAAGGATCTGTGAAGGGAATGGGCTTGGACCTCAACAAACTTGAATTTACAGATGGAGTGGATATCAACACAACAACGGTAAACGAAGTCCCAATCAATTACAGTGTGGTCGGTCAGGAACTCGTGATATTCCCGGATAATCCCGATGTTCATTACTCAATTCAAAACGTAGAGCACGGCAAACTCAATGAGGTGCTCGGAAGTCTTGCCAAGCGGACGCTGGAGAGTGCCGTCGATGAGCAAATCGGGAGTGGCATCGGAAAAATCAAGGGTATGGACGGTTTTGACGAGTATCTGAAACGGCTGCCTGGACAGGACACGTCTGAAGTGATCAAAAGCTCAGCCTCTCAGTTTGCGCAAAACCAGATTCCCGGATGGGAAAAAATCAAAAGTGCACCAGGTCCGTCAGCAGGTGAAAAGGAAGTTCTCCTGACCATCAGCGAAGACGGTAAAAAACCGTCGGGCGTCAAACTGTTCCGGCTCAATACGGACGGAACCATCACACTGTATTAAGATATACAGGATGAAATCGCCGAAGTTTAGGAGTGAAAGTAATGAAACGATTTTTATCGAAGTTGTTCCTGGTGGGTCTGTTGGCTGTATTCCTTGCTGCCTGCAACAGCGGCAACGGAGTGGAATCAAAAAACATAAGTGTTGATAAAGAATTTGAGAATTACAGAAAAGCAGTTATTGAACCACTGGAAGAACGTTCCTTCGAGTATGCGGAAATGTTCAACCACTATGCATCCATCATTGAACAAACCGAGGAAGCCCATAGCTATCTGGAAGAAGAAGTGATTCCTTTCTCAGAAGAATCCAGAAAAATCGCTTCTGATGCCCACGATGGACTGGTGAATGAAGAAATACGGGAACTGAACGAGACCACTATTGAGTATTTGGATCTGACGGTTGATTCCCTTCAAAAGTCTGCGGACTTGCTGGCATATGATCTTGATACAGTGACAGAAGAAACATACCAAAAAGCTGTCAAGTTACATGAGGAGAACATGGAACTGCAGGAAAAAATAGAACGAACCGGCGTGGAAATGGACCGGCAAATCGATGCACTCGCCAATGAACAATGAATCGGGCCGTATGTCGGCACTGCAATTTCAAGAACGGTGAACTGGAGGATTGCGGTGGTCCGGGAATTGCAGCAAAGAAAAGATTCCGTTATCTCCGAAACTATGGTTCTTAATGTGAAGGTCTGTGTTAAAAGGGGAATATCCTCCTTGAAAGGTGTTAGATTGAGAAGGAATAGTGTAGAGGGTGGGTTGAGTATGAACAAGCAAGCATTATTTCTGAAATTCACCTTCATGGCTATATTGGCATGTATACTCGTCGCCTGCAACAACGTAAACGGAGCAGAATCACAGAATATCAGTGTGGAAAAAGAATTTGAAGAATATCGGAAGAACGTTTTTGAGCCTCTGGATGAGCGATCATTTAAGATTGCAGAAATGCTCAATCACTATACATCCATCATCGAACAACCCGAGGAAGCCCACCGCTATATGGAGGAAGAAGTGATTCCCTTTATGGAAGAATCCCGAAAAATTGCTTCTGATGCCCATGATGGACTAGTAAATGAAGAGATTAGGGAACTGAACGATACCACGATCGAGTACTTGAATCTGACGCTCGATTCCCTTCATAAGAGCGCTGAGTTATCGGCAATCGATGTTGATACGGCGAATGTTGATACAGTGACTGAAGAAACTTACCAAAAGGCTGTTAAGATCCATGAGGAGAACATGGAGCTGCAGGAAAAAATAGAACGAACCGGCGTGGAAATGGACCGGCAAATCGATGCACTCGTCAATGAACAATGAACCGGGCCGTATGGCGGCACCGCGAGTAAGAGATCGGTGAACTGGAGGATGCATCATGAAAAATCTGATCCGGCTGATGGGGCTGTTGCTGGTGTTCGCACTGGCGGCTTGCGGCGGTCCGGGAATTGCTGCTGAATACAAGGAATACAAAGAAAAGGGAAGCACTCCGATCTACCAGAATTCCATGGAACTGATCATGATGACCAATCAGTTGAATGCTATTCTGGACAATCCCGAGCAGGCCAATCAGTACCTGAAAACAGAAATGCTCCCGCTGCTTGAAGAATCCAAGGAATTGTCGAAAGATTGGCAGGGCCGTCTGACCCACGAAGAGCTCAAGGAGCTGAACGGGCTGAAAGATCAGGAACTGGCCTTGCAGATTGACTACTTAGGAAAGCTTTCCGAAGTACTGGAACTGACCGCAGAGCCCGGGGAAGACATTGAACAAAAGATAGCTGAACTGTCCAAGGGAATTTCTGATAAACAGGAGCAGCTCGATAAGATTACGGATGATTATGCAGCGAAGTATGAGGAACTGGATAGTAAATACGGAACCGAATCATAAGAACCATGCCCGGGAAGCCAACGATTCCCGGGCATTTTTATATATACACCCGGCAGTGGCGAAGTCTGGAGGTTGTCAGCCAGTCCCGAACGTAGCCATGCCCGCGAACAAGCATCTTACCTCAGGGTAGGTCATCAATCGTGCACGTAGGGTAACCACTCAGGAAGAGTGCCGGATAATCGCAGTACAAGCGTATTCTCCGCACAGCCCCGGCAAGCCGGACGGACGGGGCTTCAGTCTTCCAGGCTCTGCAGTGAAAGAGGGAACGGATGTTTTGAATAAGAAGAAAAGGGAACTCCAGGCCGGAGGGAAATGCAGGTGTACACCCAATCGGGGAGCGGAAGGAGAAGTGCCGAAACTGAAACATGTGGAAAAACGGGCCATTGCTGATGATGCATCGGCACGAATCACAGACCTTTCATTTTCCGCAAACAGAACGCAATATCGAAAAGAGCCGATGCCGGGGGCATGGGCTCTTGTTTTAGAAATAGGAAATCATTTTGCTGATTACATAAATGAGTAACGCTGCGATGCCGGCCACGTATAGGCTGCCGAGCAAGAAAAAGAGAAGGTCGACGAGTCGGGACTGCGCCTGCCTGGATGTCATGCTGATCATGGTGAGGGGTGCCTCCTGTCTTCCCGTGGTGATGTGTTGTAGGACGCCCACTTATATGGAAGGTTCCGAGTCTGATTCTCAGGAATCCGACGGAGGCAGATCGCCTCCGTACCTGATGCCGTGATTGTGATTCGTAGAAATGCTGATGAAGAGAGCAGATATCGAGAGATGTGAGTGTTACGCAAGCGTGCTCGAGTGTTGCCGAACAGCCGGTGAGTGTTACGCAAGGCGTTATGAGTGTACCCATAGGTCATAGCCCGAACAACTGGTGCTTCCCGGGCTTTTTCATTTCGGATGAAGAGATCGCCTGTTGTTTACAGATCACTGTTTTTCCTGTTGTTTTATACCCTCCAAAGAAGGGGATGATTTAAGAAGGGATACATATCCGGCCAGCCGGAAGAAAGATGCGGGGAGGTCTGAAATTGGGGGCTATCTGGAGATTTTACAGGGACCAGTCGTTCATGATGAAAATGTCCGTTGGCTTTCTGCTCGGCATCGTCGTCGGATTGATTTTCGGAGAGTCGGCGGGCGTGCTGTCGCCTCTCGGGGAGCTTTTGCTGCGGCTGCTGAATCTGATTGTGATTCCGCTCGTGGTATTCACGCTGATTGCGGCGGTGGACCAGCTGAATCCGGCAAAGCTCGGGCGGATCGGCGGTAAAGTATTTACCTTTTACTTTATCACAACCGGAATCGCCATTATATTCGGTCTCCTGCTGGCGCTGTTGATCAGGCCTGGTGTCGGGCTGACACTGCCGAATGCCAAAGTGGATGTGCCGGAGCGGCCGTCCGTCGTGGACACCTTGCTCGGGATTGTCCCGGACAACCTATTTTCTGCGTTGGCAAACGCGGACATCCTCGGCCTGATTTTCATATCGGTCGTTGTGGGATTATCCATTTCTTCGATGTTGCATTCAGGAGAGGAACGGGTCCGGAAAATGGGCCATTTCCTTGGTGATTTGACGGTAAGCCTGAGTGAAGTGACCTTCCGGGTGTTGAACGGGATCCTGCAGTACGCGCCAATCGGCATCTTCGCCATCGCAGCATCGGCAATCGGGTCACAGGGGCTGCAGACCCTGGTTTCCCTCGGCAAGCTGACAGTTGTCATCTACGGGGGGATTGTGCTGCAATTCATCCTGGTCTACTTTGTCATCATGAAGCTTTTTGGCGTACGGATCGGTGAGTTCTTCAGAAATGTGAAGGATGCAATCGGCACGGCATTTATGACGTCATCCAGCCTGGGTACGCTTCCCGTCACCATGAAGGCGGCCCAGCGTGCCGGCATCAGTAATGAAGTTGCATCGTTTTCCTTGCCGCTCGGGGCGACTGTCAATATGGACGGAGCGGCAATCCGGCTCGGTGCATCGGTTGTATTTGCAGCAGACATCATGGGGCTTGATCTGAGCTTTGCGGCTATTCTTGGCATTATCGTGACCGGCACACTCGCTTCCGTAGGTACCGCAGGGGTCCCCGGCGCCGGGCTCATCGCCCTTTCAATCGTTCTCACACAGGCAGGCCTGCCTATTGAAGTTGTGGCACTTGTTGCGGGTATTGATGCGATTCTTGGAATGGGCGCGACGGCAACGAATGTCACCGGAGATTTGGTTGGGGCATCGATTGTCGATAAAAGTGAAAAACGGCGCCTGACAAAGCTTGAGCGGGCATGATTAAAGCGGTTCGCCTATAAAAGGCGGATCGCTTTTCTCGGGAGTAGGGTTTAAATGTGAAACCTTTCACAGAGCATTATCGTATATAAGGTATAGTTTGCAAGGTTTTTTAACATAAGAGGTGTGAACAGCGACCTCACGAGTTTGCACACGAAAGCCTGTTGTTCGTGTGTGAATCTACCTCTATAATTGCAGGAGGAATGTGAAATGGAGATAACAATCAGACAAAGTGTTCCGAGTGATTTTGAATCAATCAGGCAAGTAGTGGCACAAGCCTTCAAGGATGCCGAAATGAGCGACCAGAACGAATATGTTCTCGTCGGGCGGCTTCGGGTATCGGATGCCTATATTCCTGAGTTGTCGATCGTGGCGGAAGATGTGACGGGACAAATCATAGGACATATACTGATGACCAGAATTTCGATCGTGGACGCAGCGAATGCTGAAGACTCCTTGGCGATGGCACCGGTATCCGTCCTTCCGGCCAATCAGAGACAGGGTATCGGTAGCCGGTTGATCCGGACTGCATTGGCCAAAGCGAAGGAACTCGGATACGGTTCGGTCATCGTTCTCGGACATCCTGATTTCTACCCGAGATTTGGTTTCAGGAAAGCAACGGAGTGGGGGATTCGCCCGCCGTTCGATGTTCCGGACAATGCGTTTATGGCTTTGGAATTACAGAAAGGGGCCTTGAAACACGTTGCCGGGGTTGTCCGGTATCCGGAACCTTTCAATGAATCAGCAATCGAGCCGATGTGAACCGGACATCGGTTTTAGTATGTGAGAATATATGTTGCATTTACACTTATTTAAAAGTAAAGTGTACATAAGTAATATGTTGCAAATGCAACAAG
This sequence comes from Bhargavaea massiliensis, assembly GCF_018390575.1. Classification (GTDB taxonomy): domain Bacteria; phylum Bacillota; class Bacilli; order Bacillales_A; family Planococcaceae; genus Bhargavaea; species Bhargavaea massiliensis. Next base: position 22,679 of record NZ_JAHBCJ010000012.1, read on the forward strand.
GAGGTATTGCATGGAGTTGCTCCGGGAAATTGGAATGATAGCAAGGTCCCTGGATTCAATCAGCAACATCGAGTTCAAGGAGATCGATCTGTCTAAGGGCCAGTATCTGTACTTGGCAAGGATTTGCGAGCATCCGGGCATCATCCAGGAAAAGCTTGCCGAGATGATCAAAGTCGACCGTACGACGGCTGCACGTGCCATTATGAAGCTGGAGGAAAAGAGGCTCATTGAAAAAAGGGACGCTCAGGACAACCGGAGAATCAAGAAACTTTTTCCGACGGAGAAGGGACTCGAAATATATCCGTACATCATGAGGGAGCACGCGCACTCCAATTCGGTTGCGCTTGAAGGATTTTCAGAAGATGAAGCGGACATTCTCCTCCGGCTGCTCCGGCGGGTCAGAACAAATGTGGAGAAAGACTGGGAATACGTGAAAAAAGGAAACCAGAGAAGCTATTGAAGCGAGGGGGAGCAGCCATGACTGTAGAAATCAGACAATGTGGAATTGAAGATCTTGAAGCGCTCCGGAACATCAGCTTCGAAACGTTCAGAGAAACGTTCGAGGATCAGAATTCACCAGAAAATCTGAACACGTATCTGGAGCGGGCGTTTGATCCGGAGCGCCTGAAGGAGGAACTGGCTCATCGGGAGTCGAGGTTTTTCTTCATTGAGAAGGACGGGGAAACCGCCGGCTATCTGAAGGTCAATACAGGACACGCCCAAACCGAGGGGCAGGGGGATCATTCGTTTGAAGTAGAAAGGATCTATATCAGCAGCAGATTCCAGCAACAGGGTCTCGGTAAAATCCTGTTTAATCATGCATTGGATATGGCCAGAAAAGAAGGGAAAACAAAAGTCTGGCTTGGTGTCTGGGAAGACAACCAGAATGCCATCGCATTTTATGAGAAGCTGGGCTTTATCCGCACAGGCGCGCATTCGTTTTTCATGGGGGATGACGAACAGACCGACCTCATCCTGGAGAAGCAGTTGGATTAAGGGGGATTTTGATGTTCATACCGAAGTTATTTGAGGTCACGGACTTTGAAGAAATCAGAGGATTTGTCGAGGAGAACGCATTCGGGTCGATTGTAACTGTACATGAAGGAAGGCCGGTCGCGACTCATCTGCCTTTCCAGTTCCGCCGTATCGGGGGAGAGTGGATGGTCACCGGGCATTTCGCGAAGGCGAATCCCCAGTGGAAAAACATTGAGGGGCAGGAAGCGCTCGTAATGATCCAGGGTCCGCATGTCTATGTCTCGTCATCGTGGTATACCCATGAAAATGTGTCCACCTGGAACTACCAGGCAGTACATCTTTATGGCGGGGTACAACTGATGGATGAAAAGGAACTGGAGGAAGAACTGGCGTTGCTGATGAGGAAATACGAGCGTCACCGTGAAAAGCCCGTCCTGTGGGAAACCCTGTCCGAAGAAACGAAAAAACAAAAAAACGCTGTCGTCGGCTTTAAGATCAAGGTAAATGAAATCCAGGCGGCCTATAAACTAAGCCAGAACCGGAACAGCACCGACTACAGGAGAGTCATCGAAGGTTTGCGCAACGAAGGCAACGTTGAAGCCGGCCGTATGGCAACGTTGATGGAGACGAAACGATCAGAATAAAGCAAGAAGCCGATGCGTCAGTCCGCATCGGCTTCTTGTTCATTGAGTGCTGGATAAACAACTTCGCCGTCCTCCCGCCTGAACGGCTCCGCGCCCCAGCGGCCCGGCTGATGCGGCTCGACGATGGTTTTTCCTTCTTTGCCGTCCAGAATGTGATAGACGTCGTTGCCATGAAGGGAGACGTAATTGCTGATGAGCATGCGATGACAGCGAGCGGGGTGCCGTTCCGAACAGCAGACTGCCGCCCGCCGTCCCGCCGCCGCTTCCTGAAGCGTTTTAAGGCCTTCTTTAAAATCGTCTTCCTGGGTGTAGTCGGCATAGTTGTGGAAGGAACGGTTGTTCCAGCCAGCATTGACTTCATCACCGACCGTTTTAGATTTTCGCCGACGGCCTCCCAGTTCGCGGATATGTAAGTAGCCGACTCCGTTTTCCGGGAGCCACGCCTTCATCCGGTCTGTATGGAACCAGGGGAATTTCCGGCTGCCGGGAAAAGCCCGTACGTCTACAAGCAGTTCCACACCTGCATCATGAAGCAATTTCAAAAACTCCTCTTCGTTATGCGTTGAATGTCCGATTGTATATAGTTCCATTTGAACACCCGCTTTGATTTGCTGTTGGTGATCTTGTTCCCTAAAATAAATCCGGACAATCATTTCGGAAAGATGTTTGACGAAATGAAAGATTATGATAATATAGAAAACAATCCTTATCGAATAACTTGGATTAGATCATTAAAGGGGAGAAAACGAGATGGCGATCATGAACGTGCAAGCAACGGCAACACTAAAAGAAAATGTACGGGTGGAAGTCGAGGCGCGTGGGCATCAGGTGGTCATTGACGAACCGGAGGCGCTCGGAGGGACTGACCAGGGGATGAATCCTGTGGAACTTCTGCTGTCGGCACTGGGGGCTTGCCAGGCGATTGTCGCCAGGACATATGCCAAAAAGTTCGATATCGACCTGAAAAGCTTCCGTGTGGATCTGGAAGGGGAGCTGGACATCGACGGCTTCCTCGCGAAATCAGACGTCCGTGCCGGATTCCAGAACATCACGCCGGTGTTTTATATTGAAACGGATGCCGCAGAGGAAAAAGTTCAGGCGTTCAAAGAATTTCTTGAGGCCCATTGCCCGGTCGGAGATTCCATTGCCAATCCGGTTGAACTTGCCGCTGCAAAAGTCGTCATCGGCTCACCGGCTGAGATGAATTAAACACCAAAAAAGCAAAGGGAGTGCCTTTGCTTTTTTTCAGGCCTTATTCTGCTCCGGACAGTTCCGTTTCAATGACCCATTTATGATTCTCCACGGTTTCGCCGTTTTCTCCAGACACAAAATCAACCATATAAACGGTTGTTTGCTTGGCGGACTCGATAATCGCTTCCGCCCCTTTCATGCCCGGCATATGATCTGCCTTTAACGTGACGGCTGTGCCTTCCTTGAGCGGTGCATCACCCGGATCCTCCAGTTCTTCGTGAATCACCCATCTGTGAGCCTTGACCGGCTTGCCCCCGTCGACAGGCGTGTAGGTGACCGAATAAACGGTAGTGTCATAGGCGCCGGTGACGGTCGCTTTCACTCCGTCCATACCGGGCATATGATCGGCATGCATCGTCACTTCAGCACCGGCAGGGAACTTCGCATTTTGAGACTCTTTCAGGCCTTCAGGGAGCTTGCCGGAACCTCCATGCATGCCGTGCATATGTGAACGGTCATCCGATTGGTGCATGTCATACGGATCATTGGATTCATCGCGGTCGTATTGCTGTTCCTGGCTGGTCGGGTCTTCTTCCGGCTGTGCACTGTCCTGTCCGTCATTAGCCCCGCAGGCGGATAAAAGCAGGATCAGCGCGCTGGCGGGAATGAAGGTTTTCTTATAAGACATAAACGCTTCCTCCCTTAATTGGTGTGCTTCTGATAGCGTACCCGCTTTCCAGAAATCGTATGTACAATGAGGAACAGGCAGGGAACCGGGTTCCCCGCCTGCAGTCGCTCCTCAACATGTGATTGTACCCAATGGCTTATGTGACATTCCGGCAAGCTTCAGCGCACTTCATGCATGCTTCTGCACACTTCTGGCAATGTTCGTGGTCATGTTTCCTGCACTCTTCGGCACAGGCTTCGCAGATCTCCGCACAAACTTGCGCGAGTTGCCTGATGAACGGCGAGTTCCGGCTGATCGCCGCTTCCAGGAATCCGCACATATCTGCGCATTCACGGTCAAGCCGGATACACTCCGCCATCATCTTCATATCCTCTTCCTTCAGGCATGCATCAAAGCAGTGGTTGCAGGCTTCCATGCACTCGTGCAGCGTCTTCAAAAGCTCCTGATACTGTTCGTGAGCCAGTTGCCATCCCTCCTGTTTTGAGCCGGAATTTCTGTACACCTATGTACTTCCCGTTTAAGTCGTGGCGAAACGGGAGAAATTTTGACAAGTTCATGTTTTTTGGAGCTAAACTGCGGGAAATATGGTAACTTGAATAGGTAAGGAGTGATGAAGATGACACACGTGATTACGGCAGCGTGCATCGGCGAAAAGGCCGGTGAATGCGTGGACGTATGTCCGGTAGATTGCATCATCGAAGGGGAAGACCAATTCTTTATCGATCCGGATCTCTGCATTGACTGCGGAGCCTGCACAGCGGTCTGCCCGGTCGACGCAATCTTTTATGAAGACGACTTGCTTCCGGAAGACCAGCCGTTTGTCGAAAAGGCAAAACAGTTCTTTATGGAAGCTTAAACCGGAGCCCAAGAGGCTCCGGTTTTCTCTTTTAATATGTAGAGAAGCAGGAGGATTTCGCTGAGCGGGATTCTCTTTTTTGTCGTGGTCCGACGGTTTTTGGAACAATTAATAATAAATTTATGATTATCCGAATTTGTATCTTTGAATAGTATTTTCAGTAAATAACTGAGTGAAACACCAGGATAAACGTTTATTAATATTATTTCTGGAAACCTCCTAAACGAAATGGAGTAGATGATAGCAGAATATTATTAGTGATGCTTGATTGACAGAAAAGATTTCATTCAATATATTTTATTCATTCAGACAATTGAAAACGCTTTCTCTGGCTTTACCGGCGGGTTCGCCGAATCATAGATTAAGGGAGGTTTTCATTTTGTACGTTTCGGACCGTATGATGTACTTGTTTTCCGGACTTATCGCATTGTCACTGGTCGGCATGTTCATGGAATCTTGGAGACTAATTCTTTATCCGTATGTGATTGTCATTGGAGTTGCCATTACCGTCGGCATGTGGCGGGCGGTCAGGGAAAAGCCAGGAATGATCTGGGTCCCGACAGTGATTGCCGGGGGGTATCTGGCGTTGTTTGTCACTCTCGACGTAATCACGCGCAGTGATCCGGCCGGAGGAAGTCACTATATTCTTGGCATGACTCCTGCCCTGGCCCTTTACCTGCTGGGCATCCTGCCGCTAGCCGTCATTGCCTCTCTGATTTATGCTCTGATTTTTGATCCGGATGACATGGAGGAAATGGACAGAGAATTCAGGACTGGGGAGGCTGCTGAATGAACGGGACGATTATCAGTATTGTCGCGGTTTATCTGTTGATCTGTATCTTGATCGGTGTCTGGGCTACACGCAGGACAAAGACTGCCAGTGACTTCCTCGTAGCAGGCAGGAGCCTTGGCATGTTCGTCATGGCCATCGCTGCATTCACATCCATCCAGAGTGGATTCGGCCTTCTCGGAGGGGCAGGACAGACCTTTACCGGGGGAATGGGCTTTGCCGCAGGCGTCCTGATCGCAGCTCCACTCGGATTCGCCCTCACTTGGTTCCTGGTCGGCAAACGAATCTGGATGATGGGTGAACAGGGGGATGTTTTCACGCTCGGAGACGTAGTGGAAAAACGGTACAACAGCCGCTCCGTCCGGGGGTGGCTCGGATTCGCGATCACGCTCGGTGTTATCGGGTATCTTGGCACGCAGGTGCAGGCGATGGGTGTCATCATGCACTCGATCTTTGGTGTATCGCCGGCTGTCGGGGCGCTGATCGGACTTGGGATTCTTGCGTTTTACTCGGTTGGCGGAGGAATTATCGCTTCTGTTTATACCGACCTATTCCAGGGTGTGATTATGATCGCCGTCTCGATTGTCATTTTCTTTTTTGCACTGAATGTTGGCGGCGGCATGCAAAACATCACGGAAACCCTGCAGTCATCCGACCCGCTTCTTGCTTCTCCCTTCGGCAATTTTTCTCTGATCACAATCGCATGCTGGTTTCTCCTGTTCAGTCTCGGGGCAGCTGGACAGCCCCACTTCATCAACAAATTCCTCATGATCAAGAGTGTTAAAGAATTGCGCTGGGGCGCGTTCACCGCGGGGCTGGCTTACGCAATCACCGTGCTTCTTGTTGTCAGCATCGGACTGACTGCTCGCTCGCTTCAGATACAGGGACGATTCCCGGACATTGCGTCCGCAGATGATTCACTGGTTGTTTTTGTCACCGCATTTACACCTTCAGTCATCGGAGGCCTTGTCCTGGCAGGACTCCTTGCTGCAATCATGTCCACAGGATCAGGTTTCGTCACGCTGGGTGCGGCGAGTCTTGTCCGGGATATTCCCCGCGCATTCGGAAAGGAAGTCAAAAATGAGCTTCTCTGGAACCGGATTGTCGTCATGGCGCTGCTCGTCATCTCCACCCTGTTCTCTTTCTATATGGATACGCTCGTTGCGCTCCTCGGCGTGTTCGGCTGGGGCACCTTCGCCGCAGCCGTATTCCCCGCAGTCGTGCTTGGTCTCGTATGGAAGCGGGCAACCAAACAGGGAGCAGTCACCAGCATCATTCTGGGGGTATTCCTGAACTTCACTTTTGAAATCCTGAAAAAGTATGGCATCATCCTGCTTCCCGAAGGAGTCGTCGTCGGAGCCATCTCGCTGGTCATTTCGATTCTCGGCTTTGTCGTCGTCTCCCTGTTGACGCAGCCGCAGGAAGCAGCGGAAATGGACCAGCCACCTCTTAAGGCGATGGAAGGCTGAGAAATAACTGATAGGAGGGGTCGCACATGGATGTCGGATATTTGCTGGACCGGGTAGAGCCCCATCTGCAGACACTCAGGTCTGACAAGGAAGCACTGGCACTTGAAACAGGGGAAACCTGGACTTATGGAATGCTCAATGAGACCGCCAACCGGTATGCCAATGCACTTCTGGACAAAGGCGTCCGACAAGGAGACCGCGTTGGCATTCTGATGTTCAATTCACTGGAGTACTTTGCCATCTACTTTGCGGTTGCCAAAATCGGCGGGATTGCGGTCAGGATCAATTTCCGTCTGGAGACTGAGGAACTGGACTACATCCTGAATGACTCCGGTTCGAAAGTGCTTTGCTTTGACGGACCACTTGCGGAGCGCCTGGAGCCGCTCATGGACCGGACGTCCGTGGAATGCTTCATCTGCTGCGGCGGGGACGGCGGTGCCACGCCTGACTGGGCAGAAAGCTGGGATATCCTTGAAAAAGGGGACAAGGTGCTGACCCGCCGCCCGAAACTCGAGGAAACGGATCCGGTCATGCTAATGTACACATCCGGCACGACAGGCCGCCCCAAGGGCGCGCTATGGACGCACCAGAACACCGTTTGGTTCGCCGCGATACAGTCACTGAAATGGAACTTTAACGGCAACACCGTCGGCATGACCACCGGGCCCCTTTATCATGTAGGAGCAATGGAAGACGTGGCGCTGGCTGTCATTCTGTCCGGCGGAACGGTCGTGATATCCAAGAGCGGAAACTTCGATATCAGGCGGACGCTTGAAGTGATTGGGGAAAAACAGGTATCTGACATATTCTTGTTCCCATTCATGATTTACGAAATGCTCAAGCTGAACGATGTAGAGTCCTATCAGCTGGATTCTCTCAAGACAATTTATTCAGGAGGCGACCCCATCATTTCCTGGGCAATTGACCGCTTGTATGAGCTATTCCCGCAGATCGGGCTTGTGCAGGTGTACGGACTGACGGAAGGAACGCCGATTGCCGTATCACTCGACCCGGCAGATGCAAAAAGTAAAGGCTACACCGCCGGCAAACCGATGCCGTTCACCGAGGTGAAAGTGGCCGATGACCAGGGCCGGGCGCTTCCGGCCGGTGAGATCGGTGAGATCTGCACGAAAGGTCCGGCGGTCGTCTCGGAATACTGGAACAAGCCGGAAGCCACCGCCAAGACGTTTGTGGATGGCTGGTGCCATACGGGAGACCTGGGGGTCATTGATGCAGAGGGGTTCCTAACCATTTCCGGCCGCAAAAAAGACATGATTCGGAGCGGCGGGGAAAACATTTATCCGGTGGAAGTGGAGGACGTGCTGATCCGGCACGAGGCTGTCCGGGACGTGGCGGTCATCGGCATACCAGACCCGAAATTTATCGAGACGGTCTGTGCGGTTATCGTGAAAAAGCCCGGCCGGTCCATAACAGAAAAGGAGCTCCTTGATTTCATCGAAGGCAAACTGGCCCGGTATAAAAAACCGCGCTCGTTCGTTTTCTTGGATGAGCTGCCGAGGACCGCATCCGGCAAGGTACAGAAGTACCTTCTGCGGGACACATACAAGCACTTGCGTGAACCGCAAGTGAATTCCTGAAGGGAGAGAATGAAATGTTTAATAAATACTACGGAGAAGTGGAAGTCGGAGAAGAATGGATGTCTGGAGGCCGCACGATTACCGAAGCGGACATCGTGAATTTTGCCGGGGTCAGCGGGGATTTCTATCCGCTTCATCTTGACCGTGAATATGCTAAAAGCACCCTGTTCGGAAAGCCGATTGCCCATGGCATGCTCGTTTTGTCCGTTGCAACCGGCCTGATGAATTTCACACCCGGAATCATCGCCGCATTTTACGGCATGGATAAAATCCGGTTTGTCCGCCCGACATTCATTGGCGACACGGTGAAAGTCAGGTTGACAGCCGCCGACAAGCAGGAAGGAAAAAGCGGGACAGGGGTCGTTGTCTGCAATACGGAGATCATCAACCAGAACGGTGAGACTGTCATTGCAGGCACTCTCAGGATGCTGGTCAACAAAGCGCCTGTAGGTGCGGAAGTCTAACTGCTTGAGGACCGTCGGAACGGTCCTCTTTTATGGCATGATGGCCATCTTCCTCGCCGGCAAGGTTTCCTTCAATCTGACACTTTCTAAAAATCCTGTTTTTATCGGTTTTTTATCTGGTTTAATGGGAATATTGTATGAAACGGGAGGGGATGTGGTTGAAAACTTTGAAAACCATCGATGAATTTGTTGATGCCGCGATGGGATTCGATGCGGAGGCGCATCCGGGGAACCTGTTCGTGAGCCAAGCGACTGAAAATGGGTTCGAAGCAGAAGAAGTGCTGATGGGTGATGAGGACTCGGTCAGGAAACAGGTCATGCAGGTATTCGAAGTCCTGCTTGAAACCGAGCGGGGATCATACTACTTCCATTATCCGTTTAGCGATCCGGCCGAAATCGAAGAAATTGTGGCCAAACTTGAGCCGGTCTACGAACGCTTCCCGAAGCTTGTCTTACCGAGTGAACAAATGGCCGAAAAGATTGCAGTTGCATAATGGAGAACTGACCGGTCCCGTGTGGGTGCCGGTTTTTTCGTGCAACTCTTAGCGGCCGTAATTAGCTTTGGGCATTTTGCAATAAAATGCGTTTCCGTCAGCTCCTCTGTGCAATTAAGCACCATGGCGGATAAAGCAGCGATAAAACGTTTTTTTATGGATATTTAGGATGACACACTTTTGTGAAATAAATATTTTGTGCAAAAGTATTTAAACCTGTCTGAAAATATGTATAATAAGGTCAATATTTCTTTTTCATGAGTATACGATATATCGCGTACCTTGAATATCAAGGAGGAAGATGTTTGATGGAGAACATGCAGATCAGCATCAATGAGAGCCAGGAGCGAAAAACTAAGCCATCCACGGACGGCATTGCTTTCGGGCGCAACTTCACAGACCATATGTTCATTGCGGACTATACGGAAGGAATTGGCTGGCACGATCACCGTATCGTCCCGTACGAGCCGATTACGCTCGATCCGTCTGCAACCATCTTCCATTACGGACAGACCGTATTCGAAGGCCTGAAAGCATACCGCGCAAAAGACGGAGCGATCCGCCTTTTCCGCCCGGAAGAAAACTTCCGCCGGATGAATGAATCTTGCGACCGCCTGTGCATGCCTCAGATCGATGAGGAACATGCACTTGAGGCACTAAAGACGCTTATTAAGGTGGACAGGGACTGGGTGCCGGAAGCCGAGGGGACATCCCTTTATATCCGCCCGTACATGATTGCGACCGAGCCGCATCTGGGTGTCGCACCTTCGCTAACGTATCAGTTCATTATCATCCTGTCTCCGGTCGGGATGTACTACAAGGAAGGGATCGCTCCCGTCAAGATCCTTGTCGAGAACGAATATGTTCGTGCGGTGGCCGGCGGCACGGGGGCCGCGAAAACGGCAGGAAACTACGCTGCTTCACTCAAGGCGCAGGCGGTGGCGGAGAAGATGGGTTACTCCCAGGTGCTCTGGCTTGACGGTGTGGAGAAGAAGTATGTCGAAGAAGTCGGCAGCATGAACGTATTCTTCAAAATTGACGGCGAGGTCATCACACCTGCACTCAACGGCAGCATCCTCGGCGGCATCACTCGCAAGTCGATCATTGAGATGCTGAAGCACTGGGGCATTCAGGTGACCGAGCGCCGCATCTCGATGGAGGAAATTAAAACCGCCCAGCAGGAAGGACGCCTCGAGGAAGCATTCGGTACAGGAACAGCGGCCGTGATTTCTCCGATCGGGGAATTCAGCTGGAAAGGCGAAGCCTTCACCATCAACGGCGGCCAGGCCGGCGAACTGTCGACCAAGCTTTACGAAGAGCTGACAGGCCTGCAGAGCGGCGTGAAAGAAGATCTGTTTAACTGGGTCACGGAAATCCGTGAAGAAGCGGCCGTCCGTAATTGACCATTTAAGAAAGTAGGGAAGCCACGCAAGTGGTTTCCCTACTTTCTTATGGCTGTGTTAAAAAAATGCACATAAAAATGAGCTGGAAAATGTATCTCCAAGCTCATTGTATTTTGACGTCCATTTTAATAAAGAACCCGTTAGTTTAAGGAGGAATAGCAGTTTAATGGTATCGAAACCAAACAAACCATCCTTTTTCCTTACTCTTAGCTAAAAATATTTGACCTTGGGCTAAGTCAGCTCCAGGTGCTTTGGGGAAATCTAAACGCACAAGCCATGACTTTTCAGCAATTTCTTTGCCACAAAAGGTTTTAGCCATTCCAAAATAGCCTTCTTCTATTTTATTACCAACTGTTTTAGGGAAAGGTTTGGCAGTTACTACATTCCACTTAGTATATAGGTCAGGTAAATCATCTAATCCAGTTCCATAAGTTTTTGGTATTAAAGTATTTAACGCTTCTATTACCTCTTTTTTATCCTTAAGCGATGTTTTCTCTAATTCACTTAATACAGGACAATTTTTAGGCTGTGCATAAGCTCCAAATGATACCAAAGTAAATAAAGATATGATTAATATCAGCACATGCATTTTTTTCAAGATAATTTCACCTCTTTTCTAATTACTATCTCCAATTAGGAAAGAATTATTAATACGTTTCAGCAACGTGTCAGCACGATTTTCGAACGTATAATTTTTGTGCGTTCGTCAAAACACTTGCTAATTAGGGTGTTAAAAGCATTAAGTTTATTTGGCAGTAAAATAAAAGAAAAAGCACCCTGATTAGGGTGCTGAATAAGGTGTGATTCCCATGTTGAAATCTTTGCTAAATCGATTGCTGTTTCTTATGTTTGTACCACTGAACTGAATGGGTTAAGAGATGTTAGTGCTGTCGCTTAAAATCGGCAAGAAGATTTCGACTTCTTCGCCGGCTTCTGTAGGGTGATAGACCTCAATTATAGAGTCCGTAAGGTTGATCTGGCACCCGTTGCCGGCTGTCCATTTCTGCAAACTGGCGTGCAGTTCCGTCAATCCTTCCATCTTTCCTCTGGCCGTGGCGTAATTGCCGCCAACCTCCATGTAAGTCATTCCGATTGGCACGGTCTGGACGGGACACTTCACCAGCAGGCCAACGCAAAATTCCCCTTCCAGGTGGTCACTGCTTTTCTTCGGTTCGAATACAGCGATTTCTTTGCTCCCGGCAGATCGGATTTCTTCTGACTGGGACATGAATTCGCGGGCAAGGCTGGGAACAATCGTGCCAAAGTCCGCAAAAGGACCTTTCCCTTTTTTTCCTACCAACTTAAACAATCTGGTTACGATCCTGCCTTTCATTTGCAACCTCCTTCATCAATCACCTATAGTAGTTCTGCGCATCCCCATCCAATTCCTATCAAACCGTTTCATTGGAATCAAAAAGGGCATAATAGAATAGATATCATTTGGAGGGGTCTTCATGAAAACACTAGAAAATAAGATGCTTGTCAAAGAAGATTTCAGTACCAGGGACGATCTTCCTGAGTGGCTGTTGCGTGAATACGATACGTTCCGGAAAACCGTGACGGACAAGACGTTTCCCTGCTACTTCGGGATGGCCGCCCAACTCGGCGGGGAGTTGCGGTATGCCTATATTGAACGGGAGGACTGGTCCAACCTGCCTCAGGCGCTGACGGAATTTCTGAAGCTTTTTGAGAATCCGAAGCACAAGAGATATGGGTTCTTCGTGTTTGTTGAGCCCTTCGAGGAAGAGGGCACCTTGGAGGATTACCGGAATGAGTTTTGGGAGATTCTCCAGTACTTGCACGAACAGGATCCGGTCGAATGGCCCGAGGACGCACCGAGGGATCCGGACCATTATTTATGGGATTTTCGCTTCGGCGGTGAGCCGATCTTCGTCTTCGGCAATGCACCGGCCTATAAGCAGCGGAAGACCCGTGACCTTGGCAATGCGATGGTTCTCGGGTTCCAGCCGAGGAAAATCTTCAAGGGGCTGGAAGGGACCGAGCCCGGCGGCATCAACTCACGCGACAAAGTCCGTGAGCGCGTAGAGAAATGGGACAACCTGCCGAAGCATCCGGACATCAGCCACTTCGGAGATCCCACACACAACGAATGGAAGCAGTTTTTTATCGGCGACGATGTGGTACCGATTAAGGGAAAGTGTCCGTTCAGGCATAAGGACATGGACTGAACACAACTGCAATGCAAAACGCCTCCCGTCATCGGGAGGCGTCAGACTGTAGACAAAACGGACCCAAAAGATCTTTTTGGGTCCGTTTTGTCATTTTCGTGGTTATTTCGCATGTTTTCCCCCATCCCCCCTTGCAATGACCGGCCGTCAGGCCGGTTCCGGTGACTCCCAAGTCCAGCAGGCCAATCTCTTCAGATTTAGGGCAGCAAAAGTAAGCATCGCCTGCATGGACATTTTTTCCTTCCCGCGAAGGGTTGTCCATCGCACACACTTCTCCTTGGCATCTCCAAAACCGCGTTCCACGGTCTCTTTCCGCCTTGCATAGATTTCTTTGTTTTCCGAGGTGAGCCGAATGGCTTCTGCCTGATCGAGGTAGTCCTGCCAGATATGCCGGGTGATGACTTTTACATGATTCTGGCTTTGAGTGCACTGAGCAAGCAGCGGACAACCTGCACACTTGGCTCCGTTCGACTTATATTCTCGGTAGCCGTGCTTATTGGTGGTCGAATACCGGAGTTCCTGTCTGTTTGGACAGATTTAGACATTCCTTTCGGAATCGTAATGGAACTCACTCTTTCTCAGATATCCTTCTTTACCGCGCGGCCTGGTGTAAGGCAGGCAAGGGCGGATTCCATCATCGATCATGACCTTGGCGATATGAGGTGTTTTGTATCCAGCGTCTGCAGCAACGGCAAGCGGTTTTCCGACTTTCTCCGGTCAGTGGCTGCGTGACAGGAATAGGCGAATTGCGATTGGTTCCATTCGATTTCGACAGCATATTCATCACCCGTTTTGTAGTCTGTTAATTCGATTATATAAACAGGTACGGTTTGCCTCAATAAGCCATATGGCGGATTGAAGCGGAGAGCCCGAGACACCTGCGGGAAAAGCGTTAGCCGAAGACCCCGCAGAGCGAAGCTCGAGGAGTCTAAGGCAACGCCCGCGGTAAGTGAGGGCCTGCAGCGGAAATCCGGAGGATTTTATGGAAAAGAAAAAACTGCAGACAAAGGAGTAATATACTCACTTTGTCTGCAGTCTGACGCCTCCCGTCACCGGGAGGCGTACATTTATGCTTCAAAGGCAACCAAGTCGTCGCGGATTACTTTCTTGTATCCGACAATTTCCTGGATCTCATCGCCGTCAATCGTTTCTTTTGTCATGAGCGCATCGACGAGCCGTGCGTATTCTGATGGGTGGCTCTTGATAAGCAGTTCAGCCATCTCAAGCGCCTCGTTGAACAGTTCCTGCATGCGCGCTTCTTTTTCATTGTTGTTGAATGTGAGTTGGAACCCTTCCTGGAGAAGGCCGGTGTCCACCATTTCCTCGAGCAGATGCTTTGCCTGCTGAACGTCGCCTCCGACGCCGATGCTGTGCTCGCCGAGGTGAATCCGTTCGGCGACGCCGCCGGCAAGGATCATCGCGACTCGGTCGAGCTGCTCGCTCACGGTCGACAGATGAAGTTCCTTTTGCAGTGGGGCGACATAGCCGAGCGCCATGCCGCGCGGAATGATTGTCGCTTTCCGGACTGATCCCGGGTTCGTGAGTGCCTGGACAAGTGCGTGTCCGGCCTCGTGGATGGCGACGCGGCGTTTTGTTTGAGGGTCGTTCAGCGACCGTGCCGTACTGCCGAGTATGGTCCGGTCGATGGCAAAGTCCAGGTCCGGCTTTGCGATTTCGGTCCGGCCGTCCCGCAGTGCCCGCCGGCTCGCCATCTCGAACAGGGAGCTCAGCTCGGCGCCTGAAAAGCCGGATGTGCTTTCCGCCAGCGCGTCAAATGACGCGGCCACTTCCGGCGCAAAAACTTTTCCTTTTGTATGGATGTCGATGATCTCACGGCGTCCTTGTGTATCCGGAAGCGGAACCTGGAACTCGAAGTCGATTCTGCCGGGACGCACAAATGCGTCGTCCAGCATGTCTTTCCGGTTTGTCGCCGCGATAAAGAGGATACCGTCATTGTCGTTGCCGCCGTCCAATTGGACCAGAAGTTCGGTAAGGGTCTTTTCCGATTCCTCGCCGCCGTGCTGCTTCCGTTTTCCGGCAAGCGCGTCGACCTCATCGATGAAGATGACAGCCGGCCGCTGTTTGCGGGCGTTCTGGAAAAGGGTGCGTACGCGTGACGCCCCGACGCCGACGAACATTTCTGTAAATGCGGCACCGCTTGAGGAGAAGAAGGTGGCTCCAATTTCCCGGGCAATGGCTTGTGCGAGTAGCGTTTTCCCGGTACCCGGAGGTCCATAGAGCAAGATGCCCCGTGGAGGCGTCAGGCCGACTTCCTCCGCTGCTTTCGGATCCTTCAGGACGGCAAGCGCCTGGCCGATTTCGTCTTTCATCTCATCCGGGATGCCGCCGATGTCGTCAAGCGTGACATCCGGGAGCGGAGCGGATTTTGCCGCACTCTGCTTCATCGATGAAGCCGTGCCGAGCTTGCCCTTCCGGTAAAGGATGAAAAACGTCACTGCGATGGCACCGAAAATCCCTGCGAGGAGCAGCCGGTCTGCCGTGCTTTGTTTGGAGTACTCATAATTTACCGCATGGTTCACAACCAGCTGTTCGACGCTTTGGCTGTTCGGCGGCACATTCGTGCGATACGTTCCGTCTGGTGTCTTGAGTGTCAGCGTTCCGGAAGCCGATTCGGTGAGCATCATCGCGCCGGCGTCAGATTGGACCAGTTCCTGGATCTTGGCGAACGGGACCTCGGCAGGCCGGGTACTGTCATACCAGAACCACCCGGCACCACCGACTGCCGCGACGATTAGCAATGCGACAAGAAACACTTTGGTAGATAGTTTGGAAATCGGCTTCAAGACCGTCAACTCCTAAGTCAGAATAAGCCCATTATAGCGGAATTCTTTATTCCTTTGTAGGGAAAAGTGTTGAGTTATATCTTACAATTTATTGTCGATAGAAATAGAGTCTTGCGCAATAAAGAATGAATGTTCATTCATTTATCCTTGACAGCCTTTCCACGAAAGTTGAAAATGAAGGAAGAGTCAATGTTTTCAATCGATTGTTAAAGGGGTGGGGGATATGGTGAAACTGCCGGTGATCGTGGCGCCGATGTTTTTGGTGTCCAATCCGGAAATGGTGATTGAATCCGGGAAAGCGGGGGTCATCGGGACATTCCCGCTGCTGAATGCGCGGCCGGTCTCGAAGTGCGCCGAATGGCTGCAGCAGGTGAAGGATGGACTGGATGACATGCCTTGGGGGGTCAACTTTATCTGCCATAAAAAAGCGAATCAGCGTTACGATGATGACCTGGAACTGATCAGGAAATACGAACCGCCGATCGTCATCACTTCTCTCGGCCACCCGGGCGAAGTCGTTGAAGTGGTGCATGCATACGGCGGCAAGGTTTACTCGGACGTCGCGAACGTCAGGCATGCGAAAAAAGCGGCCCAGACCGGTGTTGACGGCCTGATTCTCGTCTGTGCGGGAGCGGGAGGCCATGGCGGCCTTCTGAATCCGTTCGCTTTTGTCTCGGCGGTGAAGAAATTCTACGACGGGACAATCATCCTTTCGGGTGCGATGTCTTCAGGGGCGGACGTGGCAGCGGTACGTGCGATGGGCGCGGATTACGCCTATCTCGGCACCCGCTTCCTCGCAGCGGCGGAAAGCGGCGCGTTCGAAGACTACAAGCAGATGGTGATCGATTCAACGGTGGAGGATATCATTTACACGGATGCCATCAGTGGAGTGCCGGCCAACTTCCTGATCCCGTCTCTGATCAGGCAGGGACTGGATCCGGAAAATCTGAAAGGGACCACGGGCAAGCTCGACTTTTCCGGCGAAGACGAAATCAAGGCCTGGCGGGATGCCTGGTCTGCCGGACAGGGAGTCACCAATGTCACGGAACGCGAAACCGTCGCGGAAATTGTGGAGAAGCTCGCTGAAGAATATGAAGCCACAATCGCCAGGCTCTCGGAAGACCGGAGCGGGATTGTTCATTAAGACAAAGATAAGCACCGGCCGCTGCCGGTGCATTTTTTTTATGGAAGGCTGCGGCGCGGAATAAGGGTGAAGCCGCGAATTCAGTGGTTGCGGCCGTGAAATGATAACTTGCGGTCGCGAAATCACGAGGTGCGGTCGCGAAATGCGGGCTTGCCGCCGCGAACTCATCTTCCAAGCCCCAAATCTCTCACATCAAATAGGGGAATGGGAACCTGGCGGCCGATGCGTTATAATGAGAATCACACCGAAGGATCGGGGGATCGCCATGGAACGGATCATGCTGATCGGGCCGGGCGGAGCGGGGAAGTCGACGCTCGCCCGCCAATTGGGGGAACGGCTGGGAATCGAGGTCCACCATCTGGATGCACTGCTGTGGAAGCCGGGGTGGATGCCCACGACGCGGGATGAACAAAAGGAGATCCAGCGGGGTCTCTTCGACCGGGAGCGCTGGATTGTCGACGGCAATTACGGGGCGACGATGGATCTCAGGCTGCAGGCGGCCGATACGGTCATTTTCATGGATATGCCTCGGCGCGTCTGCATGTATGGAATTATTCGTCGCCGGGTCCGGTATCACGGAAAAACAAGGCCTGACATGCAGAAGGACTGCCCGGATCGCCTCGATTTTGAATTCGTCAAATGGGTATGGAATTATCGGAAAAACAAGCGGCCGGGGGTACTCAGGAAACTGGAGAACCTCGGCCCTGACAAACAAGTCATCATATTGAAAAGCAGAAAGGACGTCCGCCGGTTTCTTGAGGAAGCCGGACGGCGTCCTTCATGATTGGAGTGTCAACCATGCTTGAGCAGGCGCATGAACAACTGAAAACGTATTTTGGCTATCCGTCTTTCCGGCCGGGACAGGAGCGGGTGATCGGCCAGGTGCTGACCGCCGAAGACACCCTATGTGTGATGCCGACCGGCGGCGGGAAATCGGTATGCTACCAGATTCCTGCGCTTGTCCGGGAAGGCACGACGCTCGTCATCTCACCACTTATCTCGCTGATGAAGGACCAGGTCGATGCCCTGAACGAGATCGGCATCCCCGCAGCATACATCAACAGCACACTGTCGCTGGATGAATTCCGATATACGATGGAGCGGGCGAGGGCGGGGGCTTATAAGCTGCTTTACGTCGCACCCGAGCGATTCGAGTCGGACTTCTTCCTCCAGGATCTGGTCAGGATGGATATCCCGATGGTGGCGGTTGACGAGGCACACTGCATATCGCAATGGGGCCACGACTTCCGTCCGAGCTACCGGCTGATCGGCAGTGTGGTGGAGGCGCTGCCCGAACGCCCGGTGATCCTCGCGCTTACCGCAACGGCGACCCCCGAAGTACGGGCGGACATCTGCCGGCAGCTGAATATACCGGAGTCCAATACAGTCCTGACCGGATTTGAGCGGGAAAACCTTTCCTTCTCGGTTGTACGGGGACAGGACCGGGGCAAATTCGTCAAGGATTTCCTGAAGAAAAACAGCGTGGAAGCCGGAATCATTTATGCGGCTACACGAAAAACGGTTGATTCCCTATATGAAAACATGAAAAAAGCCGGTCTTCCGGTGGCTCGCTATCACGCCGGGCTTTCCGAGGAAGAGCGCCGAGATGCGCAGGAGGCATTTTTAAATGATGAAGCACGGATCATGATCGCGACGAACGCGTTCGGCATGGGAATCGACAAATCGAACATCCGTTACTGTATCCATTATCAGGTTCCGAAAAATATGGAAAGCTATTATCAGGAGGCGGGGCGTGCCGGCCGTGACGGGCTGCCGAGTGAATGCATCCTGCTGTATTCCCCGCAGGACGTCCAGACACAGCGCTTCCTGATTGATCAGACCGACGACCGCGACGGCATTCCCCGAGAGCTCGAGAAGCTGCAGGCGATGGTGGACTACTGCCATACCGAGGACTGCCTCCAACAGTACATCGTGCGTCACTTCGGCGATTCGGATACAACTACCTGCGGACGCTGCGGCAACTGCACCGATGACCGGGAAAAGATCGATGTGACGGAAGATGCCCAGAAAGTCCTTTCCTGCATCATCCGGATGGGGCAGCGCTGGGGCAAGGCAATCACCGCCAAAGTGCTCTGCGGTTCAGCCGACAAGATGGTGAAGGATCGCGGATTCGACGAATTGTCGACCTACGGTATCCTGAAGGGCGACTATAGCATGAAGGAAGCGACGAATCTCATCGACTTTATGATTTCACGCGATCTGATCGGCGTGAGCCAGGGAGAGTTCCCGACGATCTTTGTCACCGCAACAGGCAAGGATGTCCTCACGGGCAAGGAGCGTGTCACGCGCAAACAGGCGGTCGTGAGCGTAGCAATCGGGGATGCCGACCCGCTGTTTGAGAAGCTGCGTGATCTTCGGAAATCCCTCGCTGACGAAGCAGGAGTCCCGCCGTACGTCATCTTCTCGGACAAGTCCCTGAAAGACATG
Organism: Bhargavaea massiliensis; assembly: GCF_018390575.1. GTDB lineage: Bacteria > Bacillota > Bacilli > Bacillales_A > Planococcaceae > Bhargavaea > Bhargavaea massiliensis. The sequence continues at coordinate 41,836 of NZ_JAHBCJ010000012.1, forward strand.
TGCGCACGGAAACCGGTTGATGAGAATAGCTTCCTCGATGTCCACGGCGTCGGGGAGAATAAGCTGGCGAAGTACGGAGAGCCGTTTCTGGAAGCGATCCGTGAGTTTCAGAGTGCGGAAGTGTAATGGAAAAGAAGAAGCGGCACCGGGTGAGCAAGTACCCGGTGCCGCTTTTTTCGGTTCAGTTTGTAGTTGTAACACTCAGCGCCCGTTCGGTAACACTCCCGGACTTTTTCGTAACACTCGGGCCCGCTTTAGTAACACTCAGCCATCTCCCCCCATGATCACTATACCCCGTACAGGAATATGCCTGTACGGGGTGTGCTGTTTAAAAGATATGCTGGAAAAACGACCGGATGACGTCGGCCCCTCCGATAAAGGTGCCGAGAGAGCTGCCGATGTTTCCGAGGACGACGACGAGCAGTACACGTGTGGCTTTGTTTTGCCAGAAGCCCTTCACGCTCAACACATCATCCGCAAGCTTTTGGAAGTCTTTTACACTCGGACGGGTAAAGTAAGCCTGCACGAGACCCGAGAACCAGCCGACCGCAAGCAGCGGGTTCAGGGAAGTGAACGGTGCAGCGGCAAATGCGGTAAGCACAGCGAGCGGATGCCCTTTGGCAAGGATCGTTCCAAGAGCCGCAAGGGAGCCGTTCCACAGCAGCCAGCTGAGCATCTGGCTCGTGGCGACATCGCTGTTTTGCATGAAGGTGTAGGCGATGATTCCAATAATAAGGATCGGAATTGCCCAGCCGACAACTTTCGGCCAAACCGGTTTTGGCGGTTTTTCGGTCAGTTTTTTCAAATCGTGTTTTCGGTGAATCTCTTTTGTGATCCCGGGGACGTGTGCCGCCCCCAGCACGGCGACGATTTTTTTGCCCGGTGCCGTACGGATTTTCTCGGCAAGGTACTGATCGCGCTCGTCGATGAGCGGAGTTTTCAGCCGGGGGAACGCTTCGGTAAATTCCGCCAGAACGGCATTAAGTGTGTCCTGTGACTTCATTTTCTCCATTTCTTCCTCGGTGATGTCATCCCGGCTGAAGATGCTCGCAATGACCGAGGTGAGCAGTTGGGCCTTGCCGCCTGGGCCAAGGTTGCCCCAGATGCGGGAAAACGTGGTCTGGATGTTGCGGTCGGCAAGGACGAGCTTCGCGCCGGTTTCCTTCGCGGATTCGATTCCCTGGATCATCTCCGCGCCCGGTTTGACGTCGAACTGCTTCGCCATCCGGTTCTGGAAGGAGGAGATGGCCAGGTTCATCAGAAGGAGTGTCGCTTTCTTTTCCTTGATGACTTTGAAGATGTCCATGTCCTCCCAGCGGTTGCCGTTTGTGATGGCGTCGAAACGCTGTTTGTCCAGCTCGACTGCTACGGTGTCGGGCTGTTCCCGGTCGATGACGTCCTTTACCTGCTGGGCGCTAAGTTTTGAAACGTGTGCCGTGCCGATCAGGATAATTTCTTTGCCCTCCAACTGGATCCGGGTGACATTCTCCTCCTCAAGGGCGGAAGCAGCCTCAAGTGGGTTGATTAGGTTTTCTTCCATATGATGATCCTTCATTTCTGTAGTGGTCATACCGTTAATGATGACGGAAGAACGGTTAAAGTTCAATATTTTGGGCAAAAGAATTGAGTAACCGGAACAAACAGCGTATACTTATCTTGAATTCAAGATAAAAATCATTGGAGGCAACCAATATGGAAAGTTTGAAAGGAATGCACCACGTAACCGCAATCACGAGCTCAGCGGAAAAGAACTATGAGTTTTTCACATACGTGCTCGGAATGCGCCTTGTGAAAAAAACCGTAAACCAGGACGATATTAGCACGTACCATCTGTTTTTCGCAGATGATCGGGGCAGTGCCGGTACCGACATGACATTCTTTGATTTTCAGGGGATTCCGAAGGGGACCCACGGAACTGATGAGATCCACAGAACTTCGTTCCGCGTGCCGGATGACGCGGCACTCGACTACTGGGTCAAGCGCTTTGACCGTCTTGAGATCAAGCACGACGGCATCAGGCAGCAGTTCGACCGCAACGTCCTGCCGTTCACTGACTTTGACGGTCAGTTGTATCAGCTCATTTCTGACGAAGGGGATACGGGAGTGGCCGCGGGTATTCCATGGCAGAAAGGGCCGATTCCGCTTGAATACGCCATCACTGGGCTCGGGCCGATCATCTTGCGCGTCAGCAACATCGACTATATGAAACAGGTCATGGAAAAAGCGCTCGGTTTCCGGGAAGTCGCCAAAGACGGATCCGTTTACCTGTTCGAAGTCGGCGAAGGCGGCAATGGCGCCCGGGTCATCATTGAGCACAATGCTGTTCTTCCGCGAGGGATGCAAGGCTTCGGAACAATCCATCACAGCGCCTTCCGGGTTGAAGACCGCTCCGTGCTCGAAGACTGGATTAACCACATGGAAAGCATGGGCTTCAGCACTTCCGGCTATGTGGACCGCTTCTATTTCGAGTCCCTTTACGCGCGCGTCGCTCCGGGCATTCTGTTCGAATTCGCAACTGACGGACCGGGCTTCATGGACGACGAGCCATATGAAACCCTCGGCGAAAAGCTTGCCCTCCCGCCGTTCCTTGAGCCAAAACGGGAACAAATTGAATCTTACGTCCGCCATATCGATACGATGCGCAGCGATCAGGCAATTGAAAAAGAATATGAGTAATAGATGAAACCGGGCCGGCGCCCGGTTTTTTCTTTTTGATTGGATTCGCGACCGCAGCACGGGGATTCGCGACCGCACCCGATGATTTCGCGACCGCAACACGGGGATTCGCGTCCGCCCTCCATCATTTCACTACAACAATCCCCAGTTCCGCGCCGGCATCATCAACGGCCCGTCCGCCGCATACGTTGTAAGAAACGAAGCACTGACTGGAGGCGATCAGTTGGACATCCTGGAGAAGGCAAAACGACATCGTGAAGAAGAGGACCGTCTAAAGTGGGAAGGGACATTCGCGGAATATCTGGAGATTGTCAAGGAACGGCCGGAAGTGGCGCAGAATGCACACTCGCGTGTTTACAATATGATCAAGAGCCATGGAATCACGGAAGTTGAAGGAGTCCGCAGGTACGGGTTTTTCGGTGAGCAGATCTTCGGTCTCGAGGAATCGGTGGAGCGGCTTGTGGAGGAGTATTTCCATCCCGCTGCAAAGCGGCTCGATGTGCGCAAGCGGATCCTGCTTTTGATGGGACCCGTCAGCGGCGGTAAATCTACGATTGTGACTCTTTTAAAACGGGGGCTGGAAGCATACTCGCGGACAGACGAGGGGGCGGTGTATGCCATCAAGGGCTGCCCGATGCATGAAGACCCGCTTCATCTGATCCCGATTCACCTCCGTGAAGATTTCCGCCGGGCTTACGGAATCCGGATTGAAGGGACGCTTTCGCCACTGAATTCGATGCGGCTGGAGCGGGAGTACGGCGGGCGGATCGAAGACATGCCTGTCGAGCGAATTTTCCTTTCAGAAGATAAGCGGGTCGGCATCGGAACGTTCACGCCGTCCGATCCGAAATCCCAGGACATCGCGGACCTGACCGGCAGCATCGACTTTTCGACCATCGCAGAGTTCGGATCCGAATCGGATCCGCGTGCGTACCGGTTTGACGGTGAACTGAACAAGGCGAACCGGGGACTGATGGAATTCCAGGAGATGCTGAAGCTGGATGAAAAATTCCTCTGGCATCTGCTGTCGCTCACTCAGGAAGGAAACTTCAAGGCGGGCAGGTTCGCGCTCATCAGCGCGGATGAGCTGATTGTCGCCCATACGAACGAGACCGAATACCGGTCGTTCATTGCAGACAAAAAGAACGAAGCGCTGCATTCCCGGATCATCGTCATGCCGGTACCGTACAACCTGAAGGTGTCTGAGGAAGAACGCATTTACCGGAAGATGATTTCTGACAGCGACATGGCCCATGTGCATATCGCACCGCATGCACTCAAGGTCGCAGCCATCTTCTCGGTGCTCACCCGGCTGAAGCCGTCCAGAAAGCAGGGTGCCGACATCGTGAAGAAAATGCGTCTCTACGACGGTGAAAACGTCGAGGGCTTCAGTACGGTCGATGTAAATGAGCTCAAAAAAGAGTTTTCGGACGAAGGCATGAGCGGGATCGATCCGCGGTATGTCATCAACCGGATCTCGTCCGCCATCATCCGGAAAGACGTTCCGGCGATCAATGCGCTTGATGTGCTGCGTTCACTCAAAGACGGCCTTGCCGACCACGCATCAATCAGTGACGAAGACCGTACCCGATACATGGAGTATATCGGCATTGCGCGCAGGGAATATGACGATATTGCGAAAAAGGAAGTCCAGAAGGCGTTTGTTTATTCCTATGAAGAGTCCGCAAAGACGCTGATGGATAATTACCTGGATCATGTCGAGGCGTTCTGTAATAAAAACAAGCTGCGCGACCCGCTCACAGGAGAGGAACTTCCGCCGGATGAAAAGCTGATGCGTTCGATCGAGGAGCAGATCGGCATTTCGGAAAATGCGAAAAAGGCGTTCCGTGAAGAAATTCTCATCCGGATTTCCGCCTATGCGAGAAAGGGCAAGCGGTTCGACTACAACTCCCATGACCGCCTGCGGGAGGCCATCCAGAAAAAGCTGTTTGCCGACCTGAAGGATGTCGTGAAGATCACCACCTCGTCTGCCACGCCGGACGAAGCGCAGCTCAAGAAAGTCAACGAAGTTGTCGGGCGGCTCATCGACGAACATGGATACAACAGCACCTCCGCAAACGAGCTGCTCAGGTATGTCGGAAGTCTATTGAACAGATGATTCCTGCTTCGGAGTAATCTGATTGACCTGTTGAACCAACGAAACTGAGATGTTTGGCAGGGGCCCGCCGGACCGGGGATTTGGGCGGTGCTCCTGCTTTTTGTCTTTCCGATTGCCCCGGCAGTTGCCCGAAATTTCATTATATTCTTTCATAATTCAGAACATTGTCAAGCGTCCGCTCCGTACTGCATAAGATAATGGAAACTCAAAGAAGAGAGGCGGGTGGAGCATGAACAAATATGGCCGGTTTGTCGTGTCGCAGGATGATTGGAGCCTCCACCGGAAAGGCCACGAGGACCAGAAACGTCACATGGACAAGGTGAAAAGGGCAATCCGGGATAATCTGCCTGATCTGATCAGTGAAGAGAATATCGTGATGTCGGACGGGCGTAAGGTTGTGAAAATTCCAATCCGCTCGCTCGATGAATATAAAATCCGCTACAACCATTCCAAGTCGGAACACGTCGGCCAGGGAAAGGGAGACAGCCAGGTCGGCGATGTCATCGCAAAAGACGGCAGCGGACGTTCTGGACAGGGCAAAGGCAAGGAAGCAGGGGACGCACCGGGGGAGGATGTCTACGAAGCGGAAGTCTCGGTAGCGGAACTGCAGGAAGCACTTTTCTCTGAAATGGAGCTGCCGAACTTGGAGCGCAAGGAACAGGCGGACATCATTACTGAGCGCATTACCTTCAACGATATCCGGAAAAAAGGTCTCATCGGAAATATTGATAAAAAACGGACGATCGTATCCGCATTAAAGCGGAATGCGATGGAAGGACGCAGCGGGATCATGCCGATATTGGATGATGATCTCCGATTTAAGACCTGGGAAGACGAAAAACGGCCGGAATCCCGTGCCGTCGTGATTGCCATGATGGATACCAGTGCCTCGATGGGCGCATTCGAAAAATATATGGCGAGAAGCTTCTTTTTCTGGCTGACCCGTTTTCTCCGGACCCGATACAGTTCGGTCGACATTGAGTTCATTTCCCACCAGACCGAGGCCAAGGTGGTGACCGAGGAGGAATTCTTCACAAAGGCGGAAAGCGGCGGCACGCGGTGCTCGTCGGCCTACCGGATGGCAATGGAGCTGATCGGCGAGAAGTACAGCCCGGCCCGCTATAACATTTATCCGTTCCATTTCTCCGACGGCGAGAATATGACCTCGGACAACAAAGAAGTGCTGCGCCTGGTCGGAGAGCTGTTGGAGGTCTCCCGCATGTTCGGCTATGGAGAAGTGAATGAACACAGCCGATACTCGACCATGCTGACGGCGCTCCGCACGGTGGACGATCCGAAGTTCAGGCACTATGTCCTGAAGGAAAAAGCGGATGTGTACCATGCGCTGAAAAGCTTCTTCCGGAAAGGGGAGGCGATCGGATCATGACTGATGTCAAAGCATTGGAGCGTGCGATCGCGGAAATCACAGAGGTCGCGGAAGGATTCGGACTCGACTTTTATCCGATGCGCTATGAAATCTGCCCTGCTGATATCATCTATACATTTGGCGCATATGGAATGCCGACCCGTTTCAGCCACTGGAGCTTCGGCAAGCAGTTCCACAAGATGAAGCTGCAGTATGATCTCGGACTCAGCAAAATCTACGAACTCGTCATCAATTCGGATCCGTGCTACGCGTTTCTCCTTGATTCCAACTCGCTTGTCCAGAATAAGCTGATCGTCGCCCACGTGTTGGCGCACAGTGATTTCTTCAAAAACAATGTACGTTTTGCCAATACGCGCGGCGATATGGTCGAAAGCATGTCTGCGACGGCGGACCGGATCGCGGATTATGAAGTGACGTACGGCAAAGACCGTGTGGAGAGGTTCCTCGATGCGGTGCTGGCCGTCCAGGAACATGTCGATCCGTCGCTCATCATTGCGAGTGACGAAAAAGATCCGAACGAAGTTCCGGAGCTGCGGGCCACCCCATATGACGATCTCTGGGCACTAGACCGGACAACGGGGAAGGACGCCCGCCAGGAAACCCCGGCAAGAAAGAGAACCCCTGAAAATCCGGAAAAGGACATTCTTCATTTTATCCAGGAGCACGGGCGGGACCTGGAAGGCTGGCAGCGCGATATCCTCACGATGATGAGGGAAGAAATGCTTTACTTCTGGCCGCAGCTGGAAACGAAAATCATGAATGAAGGCTGGGCGACTTTCTGGCACCAGCGCATCATGCGGGAGCTCGACCTGACCCCTGCCGAGACGATCGAATTCTCCAAGCTGAATGCCGGGGTCATTCAGCCGTCCGCGACCTCGATTAACCCATACACGCTCGGCCTGCGAATTTTCGAAGACATCGAGCGCAGGTATGACCAACCGGACGATCAGATGAAACGGAGGGGCGTCCGGCCCGGCAGCGGGAGAGAAAAGCTGTATGAAGTCCGGGAAATCGAGTCGGACACGTCGTTTATCCGCAATTACCTGACAAAGGAACTGGCGGAGCAGGAAGACCTGTATCTGTTCGGCAAGCGCGGGCAGGAATATCGGATCACGGAAAAAGATTTTGAGAAAGTGCGTGAACGGCTTATTTCCTCAAGAGTAAACGGCGGCTTCCCTTACATCGTCGTGGAGGATGGCGATTACCTCCGAAACGGTGAACTGTACCTGGCCCACCGGTACGAGGGAACCGAGCTCGATCTGCCTTATCTGGAACACGTGCTGCCGCATCTGCACGTTCTCTGGGGACGGACTGTCCACCTCGAAACGGTCGTGGAAGGAAGAAAGATTTGCTTTTCCTGTGATGGCAAGAAAGTGACCCGGCGGGCCTTATAATACGGAGATCATGATCCTCCTTCCTGTCATTGGAAGGAGGATTGTTTACATAATATTGTTATTTTCTTGTTAAGCAGTTTCTTGGCATCTCTACGGGGCAGGGAGGTAAGATAAAAAGGAGAGAGGGAGTTGATCCGATGAAATTGATCCGAGAAAATGCGAAGAAATTCGAAGGCATTCCGCTGTCTGTCCTCGACCTGGTACAGGTCCGCGAAGAGGACACGCCGGCTGATGCAATAGAAAACAGCGCGAAGCTGATCCGCCGTGCGGATGAGCTCGGCTTCAACCGTTATTGGCTCGCCGAGCACCATAATTTTGAAGGCATCGCGAGTTCTGCAACAGCCGTACTGATTGGCCGTCTTGCCTCGGAGTCGAAGGAGATCCGCGTCGGCTCCGGCGGGGTCATGTTGCCGAACCACGCGCCTCTGATCATTGCCGAGCAGTTCGGAACGCTCGATGCGATGTATCCGGGCCGAATCGACCTTGGTCTCGGACGTGCGCCCGGAACCGACCAGCAGACGATGTGGGCGCTCCGCCGGAATTTAAAAGGCGGGCCGGACGAGTTCCCTCGTGATGTGGCGGAACTTGAAGCTTACTTTGAAGGCGGGGAGGACATGCCTGTTCGGGCATTCCCTGGTGACGGACAGGATATTCCGATCTGGCTGCTGGGCTCGAGCGGCTTCAGCGCCCAGCTGGCTGCAAGGAAAGGCCTGCCGTTTTCGTTTGCCAGCCACTTTGCACCGGGTTATATGGATGCCGCGCTTGATCTGTACCGGAGCGGATTCGAGCCATCCGGGAAAATGGAAAAGCCTCACGCCATGCCGGGCGTCAATGTCCTCATTGCCGACACGCAGGAAGAGGCGGAGTACCTGATCACGACGCATATGCAGCAGTTCCTCTCCATCATCCGGAACAGCCGCGGAAAGATGCAGCCGCCGGTAGAGGATATCGAACAGCTTTGGACGCCGTATGAGCGCCAGTATGTCATGCAGACCCTCGATCCTCGGACTACGCTGTTCGGCACGAAAGACAAGGTCCGGGAAGGACTGCTCCGGCTCATTGAAGAGACGCAGGCGGACGAACTCATCGTCAACACCGTCGCCTACGATACCGACAAGCGGATCCGTTCCTACGAACTGCTTGCCGAAATGATGGATTAACGCAAAGACCCACTGCCTGAGCGGCAGTGGGTCTGTTTGTTTATTTGGCGACAGCATCTGCAGGAACGATCGGATCGGGTTCCGGTGCGTCCTTTTTCGACCATATCGTGGCCAGGATAGGTCCGGAAATGTTGTGCCAGATGGCTCCCCATACACTCGGGAGCGCTGCAAGCGGGCTGAAGTGGGCGGTTGCGAGCGCGACGCCCAATCCGGAGTTTTGCATTCCGACTTCGAGCGAAATCGCACGGCGGTCGTTTTCATTCAAACCGAATGCACGGGCAAGCAGGTAGCCAAACAACAGGCCGGCACTGTTATGAAGGAATACCGCAATGAAGACAATGAATCCGGAGGACGTGACGTTTCCTGCATTGGCTGCCGTGACGGCCATGACGATGACCAGGATAGCGAAAACCGAAATCAGCGGAACGACTGCGATACTTTTCTGGACGAGTCCCGGAAGAAAACGCCGGACGATCAGACCGAGAGCAATCGGGACGATGATCACTTGGACAATGGACATGAACATCGACTTTGCATCGACAGGGAGCCATTGCCCCGCGAGAAGCAGGAGGATAGCGGGAGTCGCTATCGGCGCCAATAGCGTCGAAAATGAGGTCATTGCGACGGACAGCGCCACGTTCCCCTTGGCGAGATAGACCATCACGTTGGAAGCTGTTCCGCCAGGCACGCATCCGAGAAGAACGAGTCCGGCTGCAAGCTCTGCCGGCAGCTGCAGGAGCGTGGCAATGACAAAAGCAGTTAGCGGCATGACCGTGTATTGAAGCAGCACGCCGGTAATGACCGGAATCGGATTTGTGACGACGAGCTTGAAATCTACCGGCTTAAGGGTGAGCCCCATGCCGAACATGACGACTCCAAGAAGGATGGTGATGTAAGCGCCAAAGGGAAGAAACGGATCCGGTACCAAAAATGCAATAACAGCCGCTGCAATGACAAAGAAGGCGAAGTTCCGGCCGGCAAATGCGCTGATGGATTCAAGGGCCCTCATTTAAACATCCTCCTTAAATGGGCTGAACAGCTTGCCCGGATTCATCAGATTGTCCGGGTCGAGCGCCCGCTTGATCGTTTCCATGACTGCCAAAGCAGCCCCATGCTCACGAGCCTGGTATTTCAGTTTTCCGACGCCGACGCCATGCTCACCGGTACAAGTGCCGTTACGGTCCAGCGCATAACCGACGATGGCTTCGTTCAATTGTTCGGATTTCATAACTTCCTCCGGATTGTTCATATCAATCATGAGAATGATATGGAAGTTCCCGTCACCCACATGGCCGGTAATGCCGCCGATCAGGCCCAGCTTGTCCACTGTTTCCCGTGCGTGGTGCACCGCTCCGGCCAGTTCGGAAATCGGAACACAGACGTCCGTGACCATCATTTTGCGTCCCGGGTGGCTGTGGATATAGGAATAGGCAAGGTGATGACGGGCTTCCCACAGCCGGTTCATGCCTTCCTGGTCCATTTCGAACTCCAGGTTTTCGCAGCCGAGGTCGGAGACAATTTCCTCTGTAAACTCGATGTCCTGCCGGAGTCCGGCCTCGTTGCCGCTGAACTCGAGAAAAAGGGTTGGCTTCACCGGATAATGGGTTCCGGCATGACGGTTGACCTGCTGCATCGATGGTTCGTCGACCAGTTCCACACGGGAGATCGGCACACCGGCCTGCTGGATTGAGACGACTGCGGTCACTGCGTTATCGATCGTCGGAAAGGAAGCTCTTGCCGCGGCAATCTGCTCCGGGATTCCGTACACGCGGAGGGTCAGCTCGGTAAAGCAGCCGAGTGTTCCTTCAGAACCGATGAACAGGCCGTTCAGATGAAGGCCTGAGGCCGACTTGGCCGCAAGGCTCCCGGTATGGATGACCGTTCCGTCTGCAAGAACCACTTCAAGGTCACGTACCTGGTCACGCATGACACCATATTTCACTGTCGTTGTGCCGCTGGCATTCGTTGCCGCCATGCCGCCGAGTGTGGCATCGGCACCAGGGTCGACGGAAAAGAAGAGGCCCCGTCTTTTCAGTTCTTTATTTAGCTGGGTTCTCGTGACTCCCGGCTGAACCTTCACAAGAAAGTCATCTTCACGGATTTCCAAAATCTTGTTCATTAAAGAAAAGTCGATGGTAATGCCGCCATTGTAAGGGATCACATGGCCTTCGAGGCTGGAGCCGAGGCCGAAGGGAACAATCGGTATTTTGTGCTTGGCCGCTATCTTGACGATTGAACTCACTTCATCCGTCGTCTCCGGGAAAACCACAATGTCCGCCGGCCGGACGGCATGGTAGGATTCATCCCTCCCATGCAGATCACGGACGGTGTCATTAGCCGTAGCGCGCTCGACACCGAGTAGTTGTTTTAGTTCATCCAAAATCAGTTCAGTTGATTGTACAGCCAAAGTGACCCACTCCTTTTCCTGTTGCAGCTTGCCAAAGATGAATAATACAGAAAATTATACATGGACATTTTTGAATTTCAAGGCGATTTGAAAAGTATCTACTACTAAAAACGCTTTCATTTGAGGTTGCGTAAAGGAAATTAAAATCCGCTACATAATCGGGGAGGAAAAAGCCATCATAGACAAAAAGGAAAGGAGGAAAAACATGAACAAGTTTCTTTTGGGTCTTGCTTCCCTCACACTCGTGCTCGGTCTTGCGGCATGTGGAGGCAATAACGAGGATCCGTCCACAACGTCAAATGGCCATGAAGAAAACGATGTCGGCATGGACACAAACAATGACCAGAACGGCAGCAACCCGGACAATGGCGCAATGGATGAAAATAATGGCGGGCAAAACGGCAACAATGGCGGAGAAGGGGACGCAAACAACCTTGAACACGACCAGGAAATAGCTGACCGGGTGTCCACTGTTGAAGGCGTGGAAGGTGCAACCGTCCTAATGTCAGCAAATAATGCGTATGTGGCCGTCAATCTTGCTGAAGGAACTGAAGAGACCGATGACCTGAAAACGAAAATCAGCGATGAAGTAAAGGCAGCCAAGCCGGACACGGAAAATGTGTACGTTTCGGCTGACCCGGACTTCACGAGGCAATTCGAGGATTATGGAAAAAGAATCGAACAGGGCGATCCTGTGGAAGGATTCTTTGACGAATTCAGCGATCTGGTAAGAAGAACATTCCCTGACGCAAAGTGATCTTGCAGGATGTTGGAAGGCGATTAGAAGCCCGGATATTGGGACAAAGCCGAAACGGGTCTATTGACCTGTTTCGGCTTTGTTGTGCTGCAGTCTTGGCTGTTTAGACTTTGTAATTGTGAACTTTTATTGAATTTCACAATCCTGCTGTTTTTCGACAAACATTGCACAAATCGCGTTGTATGATGAACAAGCTGCTTTAAACCATCATAATCATACAAAACATGGAGGCAAATTGAACATGGATGTGTCGAAGAAGATTTTGAAAAATCGGATTTACTGCCGGAGGATGATCATGTACTGGAAAGCGCGACAATTCGGGCTCACTCATCCGAAAACCGTCGAATGCAGCCAGATGCTGGATAACTTGCTGAACAGATATCAGAAGTTCGACCAACATGTTTCCTGACCAGTTGATAATATGGAAAAGGCGCCGATCCATGAAGACCGGCGCCTTCAGACTGTAGACAAAGTGAGTGTAATACTCCTTTGTCTGCAGTTTTTTATTCCTGAAAATCCAGCGGATTTCCGCTGCGAGCCCTTGTCGCTCAACGCTCCGCTAGTCCGCGGGCGTTGCCTTAGCCGATGACAACACGCAGATTCGCATCTGCGTGCAAAAGCGCAGCGTTAAGCGGCAGGCAATTAATGACTGGCGTCTGTGCGCATCGCGTAGCGGAAGATCTTCTGCGCGCAAAAGCGCAAGCGTTACGAAGCATTGCGCAACATCCTGCGGGGGTCTTCGGCTAACGCTTTTCCCGCAGGTGTCTCCGACCCTTCGCTTCAATCTGCGTAGAGCTCGTTAAGATGACAGTTGCTCTCATATGGGATCAAATAAATACCACTCCTGATGACCTGCGGCGACCTTCAATAGAAAAACCCGCCATAGTCACGTTTGGATTCAACGCAGACTATGACGGGCTTTTAACGATTAGCGTCCCAGGGGAGATTCGAACTCCCGACCTACAGCTTAGGAGGCTGTTGCTCTATCCTGCTGAGCTACCAGGACATGATATAACGACCTTTCTTATTATACATGAAACGTCAGTCAGAACAAAGGGGGAAATTCAGATCGTGCATATGGAGTTTGCGAATGGGGGTGGAATACTCCGATGATGCAAAATTTCCTGACATTTTACCATGAATTTTGCCTTTACCATTAAAAATTTTTCGACTATGATCGATACAGCGCTTTCATATTTTTTCTGAGGGGGGTTCAGAATTATGAATTCTATTGAGAATAAGCAAGATCAAGGCAGCAAGCAGCGGGAATTCGGCATCTTCTGGGCTCTGCTACCTTTAATAATCATGATCGGTGTCATGCTTTACACCGTTGTCGGCCTTGAACAGGGACCGCATATTCCGTTGATCGTCGGAACCGTTACAGCGGCGCTTGTCGCGCTTAAAGGCGGATTTAAGTGGAAAGAAATTGAGGAAATGATGTACAAGGGGATCCGTCTTGCACTTCCGGCGGTTGTTATCATTATCCTTGTCGGGTTGATCATCGGTTCCTGGATGGGCGGCGGAATCGTCGCTTCCATGATCTTCTATGGGCTTCAACTTCTGAATCCTTCGTTTTTCCTGGTCGCTATCTGCCTGATCTGTGCTATTGCTTCCATTGCGATCGGAAGCTCCTGGTCTACGATGGGAACAATCGGTGTGGCGGGGATGGGCATCGGGATGGCCATGGGGATTTCTCCGGGGATGGTGGCAGGCGCGGTCATTTCGGGTGCCTATTTTGGTGACAAGCTGTCTCCGCTTTCGGATACGACCAACCTTGCTTCCGGGCTCACGGATACGGATCTGTTTGACCATATTAAGCACATGTTGTGGACCACGATCCCTGCTCTAGTCATTGCCCTCGGGGTGTATGCGCTCCTTGGCCAAAATGTAAGCGGGAACATCGATGCTGAACAAATTGCAACGACTGCCTCCGTCATGCAGGAAAATTTCCTGATCTCGCCTTGGCTCCTGCTCATTCCGGTTCTGGTCATCGGAATGGTGGCGATGAAGGTTCCGGCCATTCCGGCGCTTGTCGTCGGAGCGGTACTCGGATTCCTCTCCCAGCTGTTCGTTCAGGGAGACACGGTCACGGTGGCACTGACCGCATTGCAGGAAGGCTACGCAATCGAAACCGGCAATGCACTTGTCGATGATCTGTTTAATGGCGGAGGCCTGGATTCGATGATGTATACGGTCAGCATGACCATTGTGGCGATGACGTTCGGCGGAATCCTGGAGTACTCGGGCATGCTCAAGTCCATCATGAACCAAGTGATGAAACTTGTCCGGAACACAGGATCGCTCATTGCTTCCACGATCAGTGCCGCTTTCATTACGAATGCTACTTGCGCCGAGCAGTACATCTCGATTGTGGTTCCTTCCCGGATGTTCGCAAACACATACCGGAAGATGGGGCTCGCTTCGAAAAACCTTTCGAGAGCGCTTGAAGACGGCGGGACACTCACTTCGGTCTTTATCCCGTGGAATACGTGCGGCGTGTTTATCTTCGGAACACTCGGAGTCGGTGTCGTTGAATACGGTCCATATGCCCTGGTGAACCTGCTGTGTCCGATTATCTCCATCATCTACGCGTTTACCGGTTTTACAATCGCGAAGATTGATGAGGGAGGCGGCGGGACCGGCGGCAAGAAAGAGCCGGCTGAAGTGAATACAGAACTCCAACACGTATAAAAAGTAAAAAGAAGCCCTGCAGATGGGCTTCTCAGACTGTAGACAAAGTGAGTGTAATGCTCCTTTGTCTGCAGTTTTCTCTTTTCCTGAAAATCCTTCGGATTTCCGCTGCGGACCCTTGCTTACCAAAACTGAGTCTTGGTAGCAGGAAGAGCTTTGTTGGCCAACGCTGTCGCTTTTGGCCACAGACGCC
>NZ_JAHBCJ010000013.1 GCF_018390575.1 Bhargavaea massiliensis
CCCCCTGCAAGAGTAGGACGTCGCTGGGCACAAAGCCGTCTCCTGATGGAGGCGGTTTTTTTGTGCGGAAAAATGGCTGTTTTGTTTTCTTGGATGCCTATCTTCTGCCCATTCATAAAGAGCACGACCGCACATAGAACCCGAACAAGTGCACATAGGAATCTTCCCTTTCTCCCATGATTCTCCCATCAAACTCCGTCGAGTGTTAACTAAGGCTTTCTGAGTGTTAAGTAAAGGTCAACTGAGTGTTAAGCATCGTTCCTTTCACCTTCCTCCTGCCGGAAATCGGACCCGTATGCCATTCTCCTTACTGGCCCATTGACTAAGCGCTAATAGTAGCGCTATATGATCTGCTTAAAAGAAGGGCTTCCCTAATACCTGCACCTGCATATCAAACCCAAGGCTATCCGTCATCCGTCGTCCCGTGCGTGTTATAATGGACCCATTGAACGGATAAAGGAGTTTATGCAATGAGCAGTCAGTCGCGGCGGCCGGTCGTGCACATGCTGGAGCAATTCGCAAAAAGCGACCCGTTGTCATTTCATGTGCCCGGCCACAAAAACGGAAATCTGACAGGATTGCCGGAAGCCGTCAGAGGAATGATGTCCTGGGATGTGACGGAGCTGCCGGGACTGGATGACCTCCATGCTCCGGAAGGGCCGATCCGGGAGGCGCAGGAACTTCTGGCCGCTGCTTACGGCGCGCACCGGAGTTTTTTCCTCATCAATGGCTCGACGGCCGGTAACCTGGCAATGATACTTGCCGCCTGCCGTCCCGGAGACAGGGTCATTGTGCAACGCAATGCGCATAAATCTATTTTTAACGGTTTGGTGCTTGCGGGGGCGCGTCCGGTGTATGTCGATCCGGCATGGGATGCGGAAACCCGGTCTCCCGGACACGCGGAAGCGGAGCTAATCCGCGAAGCGATCGAGATGTACCCCGAGGCAAAAGCGGTGATCTTGACCAACCCGACCTATTACGGCAAGGTATCCCCGCATCTCAGTAACATTGCGGACATCTGCCATGATGCGGGCATTCCGCTTCTCGTAGATGAGGCGCATGGGGCGCATTTCAGGATTGGCGCGCCGTTTCCTGAACCATCGCTTGCCCAGGGGGCGGACGTGGTCGTCCAGTCGGCACATAAGACGCTTCCTGCAATGACCATGGCCTCATTTCTGCATGTTGCTCACGGATCGCTGCTCGATGCACAGCGCATCGATTATTACTTGGGCATGCTGCAGTCCAGCAGTCCATCTTACCCGATGATGGCATCGCTGGACGATGCGCGGCATTATATCGCAACCTTCACAGAAGAAGACGTGAAGGCATTTCTTGACTATAGAAAGACGCTGATCATGGGATTGGACGAAGTAAAAGGTCTGTCTGTCATCCGGCCGGATGATCCGCTCAAGCTGCTTCTTCGCGCGGACGGACATTCGGGGAATTCACTTGCGGAAGCGCTGGCCCATCAAGGTGTCCACACCGAACTTTCAGATCCGTATCAGACGCTGCTTGTGCTGCCCCTCCTGAAAAAGGGACAGGATGTTCACCTGGGGGAAACGCTTGCTGCAGCCGCGAGAGCCGTAAAGTCACTCGGACCCGGAAAAGAAGCGAAAGAGCTCGATGAACCGTTTTCACAGCCGGCCGTCACAGCGGCTGATGGTCCGCCCGCTGTCCAGCCAGGAAACTCAACCGAGTGGATTGACTTCCGGGAATCGGAAGGGCGTCTTTCCGCCGCATCCGTTATCCCCTATCCGCCGGGCATCCCGCTGCTCCTGCCGGAAGAACCCATCACCAGGGAGAAAATCCGGACTTTGCATCATTATCTGGCGGCCGGCACGGCTTTCCAGGGAACGCACCGGCTGCATATACAACAAATTTTGGTCTCACGACAGTCACCGGAGGCATAATATACATGAAGACAAATGGTTTATTCATCACACTTGAAGGGCCGGATGGGGCAGGAAAAACTTCCGTCCTCGAGATTTTGGCGCAACGATTCGAAGAGTCGGGGACCGAGTTTCTGCGGACACGCGAGCCCGGAGGCATCCGGATTTCAGAGAAGATCCGGGAAATCATCCTGGATAATGACCACACAGAGATGGAAGCCCGGACCGAGGCGCTGCTTTACGCGGCGGCGCGGCGCCAGCATCTGATCGAAAGGATCATCCCCGCTCTGGAGGCAGGAAAAGTGGTTCTCTGCGACCGGTTCATCGACAGCTCAATCGCCTATCAGGGGGCAGCCCGGGGGATCGGTACGGAGGAGGTCCGCTCGATCAACCGGTTTGCAATCGGGAACACGATGCCCGACCTGACCATCCTTCTTGATGTGCCAGCTGAAGTCGGCATCCGGCGGATCAGCGAAGGAAGGGGCCACGAGGTGAACCGTCTCGATGCGGAAGGGCTCGACTTCCACAAAAAAGTGCGTGACGAGTACCTGAAAATCGCGGAAAGTGAGCCGGAGCGTGTGGTCTTGATCGACGCAACCGGAAGTCTCACCGACACCGCAGAAGTTGCCTGGGACTCAATAAAAAGTCGCATGAAGTAAAGACCGTTTGTGCTATACTTATATAAAAGCTGGCGAGGAGTGATCCACATGAAATTGGTTGTAGCGGTCGTGCAAGACCAGGACAGCAACCGTTTATCCGCCGCTCTGACAAAAAATGACTTCCGTGCCACGAAGCTGGCCAGTACCGGCGGTTTCCTGCGCTCGGGCAACACGACTTTCCTGATTGGTACAGATGACCCGCTGGTGCCGAAACTGCTTGGCATCATCCGGGAGAACTGCCGTTCCCGTGACCAGATGGTCGCACCTGTATCCCCGATGGGCGGGAATGCGGATTCTTACATTCCGTACCCCGTTGAAGTGGAAGTCGGCGGCGCAACAGTTTTCGTACTGCCGATCGAGCAGTTCCATCATTTCTGATTTTAAGACGACCACCCGTGCCCGTGAGATTTTCGGACACGGGATTTTTCTAACAGGGAGGAAGGACGCCGGTGGACACCGATAATAGCATCATGAAGCGGCAACCTAAAGCGGCCTCTCTGCTGGGGGGATCCGCGGCTTCCGGACGCGTTGCCCACGCTTATTTGTTTGATGGCGTGAAGGGTGCCGGGAAAGAGCTGCTCGCCCGCTTTTTCACCCAGCTGCTCCTCTGCCACGGACCCGCGGACGGCATGCCGTGCGGCGAATGCCGCAACTGCCGGAGAATACGGGAGGACAACCATCCAAACGTCACTCAAATTCATCCGGATGGACAAGACATCAAAAAAGGACAGATTTCCGACCTGATCTACAAGCTGAACAAGACCGGTCTTGAGGAAGGCCGCAAAATCTACATTTTGCATCAAGCGGACCGAATGAATATTTCCGCTGCCAACACACTCCTGAAATTCCTCGAGGAACCGGAAGGGGAAGTGACCGCAATCCTGCTCACAGACCGTGTGTCGGCCATCCTTCCGACGATCCGGTCCCGCTGCCAGGAGATCCACCTCCAGCCACCGCCGAGAGAGGCGGTATTGGAGCAGTTGGTTGCGGAAGGCGGCGTCACCCGCACGATGGCGTCGACCGTCACGATGATCACGGCCGATCCGGGAGAGGCACTTGCGCTTTCGGCGGATGAGCAGTTTGGACAGGCCCGTAAGACAGTGATAAAATTGGTGGAAGCATCGGACAAAAGTATCCAGGAAGCCCTGCTGTTCATCCAGACGGACTGGGGTCCGCTCTTCAAGGAGAAGGACGAGACCGAACAGGGGCTGGATCTGCTCCTGTTCGCCTACCGTGATATTTCCGCGGTGAAGGCGGGACTCTCCACGCCGCTTGCCTATCCGGAAAACCGGGCCAGATGGGAAGAGATGGCGCTGCGGCTGACGTTCAGCCGGCTCGCTTCGATTCTCGAAGCCATCCTGAAGGCCAAGCGCAACCTCCAAAGCAATATGAACCGCACGCTTCTAATGGAACAACTGGTGCTCAACATGCAGGAGGGTCAACATGCTCTATAATGTAGTAGGCGTCCGCTTTAAAAAAGCGGGTAAAATATATTATTTCGATCCGGGCGAATACAGCCTGGAAAAAGGCGAATACGTTATTGTCGAAACGGCGCGGGGCGTCGAGTACGGCAAGGTCGTCATTCCGCCAAGGCAGATGAGCGGCGATGATATCGTCCTGCCGCTCAAAATGATTGTCCGCCCGGCGACAGAACAGGACCGCGCTTCCGTCCGGGAAAACGAGGAAGAAGCTAAGCGGACATTCGACATCGCGGCCGGTAAAATCGAAGATCACGGGCTGGAGATGAAGCTGGTCGACGTCGAATACACATTTGACCGAAATAAAATCATTTTCTATTTCACGGCAGACGGCCGTGTCGATTTCCGGAATCTCGTCAAAGATCTTGCATCAGTGTTCCGGACCAGGATCGAACTGCGCCAGATCGGAGTGAGGGATGAGGCAAAGATGCTCGGCGGCATCGGTCCTTGCGGGCGTATGCTCTGCTGCTCGACGTTCCTCGGGGACTTCGAGCCTGTCTCGATCAAGATGGCAAAGGATCAGAACCTGTCGCTGAATCCGTCCAAAATATCCGGACTGTGCGGCCGGCTGATGTGCTGCCTGAAATACGAAAATGACGAATATGAGGAAGCAAAGCGCCTCATGCCGGACGTCGGCACCCGCATCACTACGCCGGATGGTGCCGGAAGAGTCGTCGGGCTCAACTTGCTTGAGCGCATGCTGCAGGTAGAGCTGTCCGGTGAAAAGAAAGTGATCGATTATTCGATGGACGAAATCTTGCAATCGGTTTGACGCAATCAATATGGGGTGTGAGCATTGATGGACCGGAACTTCTTGGACAAGGTCATGGAATTCGGGCAACACCTTGATTCGGCCAATCGCCAGTATGCGGAACTGAAGGAGTCGGTCGCACAGATGATGGAGGAGAACCACGCTCTCCAGATCGAAAACCATCATCTGCGCAACCGCCTGGAAGAGATCGAAAAGCAGCTGGAGGACAGGGGCCGGAAGCCCGGAAAAAAACATCAGCCGAAATCGGCGGAGATCGGGGAAGGACATGACAACCTCGCCCGCCTTTATAATGAAGGGTTCCACGTCTGCAACGTCCACTTTGGAAGTTCGCGGAAGGGCGAGGACTGCCTGTTCTGCCTCTCATTCTTGAACAAGCAGAATGGATAAAGACCGGTTCCGCTATTGGCGGAATACGGTCTTTTCTTTGGGCTTCAATGGCTTCTGCCCAGAAACTGTTTCACGGAGGATAAAAGGCATGAATATAGAACTGAACGAAGATGAACGGCTGGATGATCTGCTCGCGGAAGGGCTGAAAATCATTCAGAGCCCCCAGGTGTTTTCATTTTCCCTGGATGCTGTATTGCTGGCGAAATTCGCCTATGTACCGATCCGCAAATCCGGGAGCATCATCGACCTTTGCACGGGCAATGGGGCGA
This sequence comes from Bhargavaea massiliensis, assembly GCF_018390575.1. Lineage (GTDB taxonomy): Bacteria > Bacillota > Bacilli > Bacillales_A > Planococcaceae > Bhargavaea > Bhargavaea massiliensis. Next base: position 5,455 of record NZ_JAHBCJ010000013.1, read on the forward strand.
TTCCGCTGTTTCTGAGCGCGCGGTCGAATGCGCCGATTACCGGGGTGGAACTCCAGCCAAGGCTGTCAAACATGGCGGAGCGCAGTGTCGCGCTGAACGGCATGGAGGACCGGATTCGCATCGTCACAGGGGACGTAAAGGGGATTGCGGACATACTCGGGCATGAAAAGCACGATACGGTGACATGCAATCCTCCTTACTTTCCCGCACATGAGCTGAGCGACCGCAACATGCTGGAGGAAGTCGCAATCGCCCGGCATGAATTGTATCTGACGTTGGACCAGGCCGTGGAAAATGCGAGCGCCTTACTGAAACAGGGCGGCAAAGCGGCATTTGTCCACCGTCCGGGAAGGCTGCTCGACATCATCACTTCGATGAGGCAGCATCGCCTGGAGCCGAAGCGGATCCGGTTCGTTTATCCGAAGAGCGGCAGGGAGGCCAACACCCTCCTGATCGAGGGAACAAAGGACGGCAAGCCGGACCTGAAGATCCTTCCGCCGCTTTATGTCTATGAGGATGACGGAGCCTATACGCCGGAAATACGGGAGATGCTGTATGGACCGGGTGAATGAAGGGGAGCATGTGCTCTATGTGCTCGAGTGTTCGGACGGGACCTATTATGCGGGTTATACCAATAACCTGGAGCGTCGGGTAAAGGTGCACAATGAAGGGAAAGGCGCGAAATATACAAAGCCCCGGCGGCCGGTCCGTTGCGTCTTCAATGAAACATTTGAAACCAAGCAGGAAGCGATGCGGGCCGAGTACGCGTTCAAGCAGCTCAGGCGGGTTGAAAAGATCGACTACATGAAGCGGAATGGAGGCGGGCGTCCATGAAGTCCCAGAAGAGCGTACAGGACCCTGGCGGAAAACTTTATCTTGTCGGGACACCGATCGGCAACCTCGAGGACATCACATTCCGGGCGATCCGGATCCTGAAGGAATCAGCGGTGATTGCTGCAGAAGATACGCGAAATACGAAGAAACTTCTGAACCACTTTGATATCCAGACACCGCTTCTGAGCTATCACGAACATAATCTGAAAGAAGGCGGGGACCGGATTTTATCCGCGCTGGCAGGAGGGGAAGACGTGGCCCTCGTAAGTGATGCGGGCATGCCATGCATTTCGGATCCCGGAGCGGACATTGCGGCCCGGGCAATCAGTGAGGGATATGCCGTTGTCCCGGTGCCGGGAGCCAATGCGGCGCTGTCTGCACTGATCGCTTCAGGTCTTCCGGCACAGCCGTTTCTGTTCCACGGCTTTCCGCCACGAAAGAAAAACGACAGGCGGGACCTGTTCGGAAAAATGGCCGTGCGTGGGGAGACGGTGATTTTCTACGAATCACCACACCGGCTAAAGGATTCACTCCGTGATCTCGAGGCTGCCTTCGGATCGGAGCGACGGGTCGTGCTCGTCCGGGAACTGACAAAGAAGTTCGAAGAGATTCTGCGCGGCACCGCCAGTGAGGCGGTGGCTTATGCAGAATCAACAGACCTCAAGGGAGAATTCTGCATCGTCGTCGAAGGCGCGGATTTGAAAACCATCCGGCATGCCGAAGAACAGTCGGAGTGGTGGGCCGGCCTGACGCAAAAGGCCCATGTAGAGGCCGTGATGGAGCGGGAAGGTGTTCCGCCGAAGGAAGCCATCAAAATCGCGGCAAAAGAACGCGGAGAACCGAAGCGGGATATTTATCAGGCGTATCATCTGAAATAATGCACGGGTACGGACCCAAACGAAACCATCAGGCCGAATAATATAAGGCCTGATGGTTTTTTATGTACTTCTTTGTCGGATATCCCGAGTGCGATTAGTGAAAGAAAACGATTCCTGAAACCGACTATTTAATAGGAAGATACTCTTGAGTAAAAAGCGGATCCTTCCGCATAACAATAAAACCGCCCGGAAAGTTCCGGGCGGTCTGTAAGGTCGTTTTATACGTGCTGCTTTTGGCCGAGACGTTCTGAAATTTCGTCAACGAGCTTTTTCGCGCCTTCTTCGCTGAGAATCAGTTTTCCGTCAATCAGGCGGAAATTGTCATCGGACACATCGCCTGTGATGGCACAAGTCATGTTTGGCATGTATTTTTTCAGGATAATCCGGTCGTCATCCACGTAAATCTCCAATGCGTCTTTTTCCTTGATGCCGAGTGTGCGGCGGAGTTCGATTGGAATGACTACCCGTCCAAGTTCATCGACTTTACGTACAATACCCGTCGATTTCATCCAGTATTGCCCCTTTCGAGTTCTATCTTATTTTCGTCAAGATTCGACATGCTAATTGACTAAATCCATCATACCAACTAATGCCAATACCGTCAATTTACAAGGCCAAAAAGTTTTGTAAAAACAATATTTTTTCCGGCCTAAGTCAAATTTATACCATTTCGGGCGATAAATAAAGTGTTTTGTTAGAACGTACTCAAAAAAGTGCTAACAGGTGAATAATGATTAATGGAAATTGTCCTGCCGGCTTGCCTGCATTGAAGTGAAGGGTGGCATCCGGTAGAATGGAGGAAATGCGTATTCATGGAGGCCAAGGCATGAGTGAACAGAAAACTTTTTACTTGACGACGCCGATTTATTACCCGAGCGGCAAGTTCCACATCGGTACTGCGTACACGACAGTGGCATCCGACACGATGTCACGCTACAAGCGGCTCCGCGGCTATGACGTCCGCTTGCTGACGGGGATGGATGAGCATGGACAGAAGATCCAGCAAAAAGCCGAAGAGGCCGGCATGGCTCCGCAAGCGTATGTCGATGAAATAGCCGAAGGCGCGAAGAAGCTGTGGGGCATGATGGACATCTCCTATGATGACTTTATCCGGACGACCGAAGAACGCCACAAAAAGGGCGTTGAAAAGATCTTCAAAAAATTCCTCGATAACGGGGATATTTATAAAGGCGAATATGAAGGCTGGTACTGCACGCCTTGCGAATCGTACTTTACCGAAGCACAGCTGGAGGACGGAAACTGCCCGGACTGCGGCCGCCCCGTCCATAAGGTGAAGGAAGAGTCCTATTTCTTCAATATGAAGAAGTATGCGGACCGCCTACTCAAGTATTATGAAGAGAATCCCGATTTCATCCAGCCGGAATCCCGTAAAAATGAAATGATCAACAACTTCATCAAGCCGGGGCTCGAAGACCTTTCCATTTCCCGCACGTCGTTTGACTGGGGTATCCATGTGCCGGGTGATCCGAAACACGTCATCTATGTGTGGGTCGATGCGCTGTCGAACTATATCACATCGCTCGGTTACGGAACGGAGGACGAATCGCTGTTCCGCAAATACTGGCCGGCTGACGTTCATGTCGTCGGGAAGGATATTGTACGCTTCCACACGATTTATTGGCCGATCTTCCTCATGGCGCTTGATCTGCCATTGCCGAAGAAAGTGTTCGCGCACGGGTTCATCATGATGAAGGATGGAAAAATGTCGAAGTCGAAGGGCAATGTCGTTTATCCGGAGATGCTTATCGAGCGTTACGGCCTTGATGCGACGCGCTACTTCCTTCTTCGTGAGCTGCCATTCGGATCTGACGGCGTGTTTTCGCCGGAAGCATTTGTCGAGCGCATGAACTACGACCTGGCGAATGACCTCGGCAACCTGCTGAACCGCACGGTGTCGATGGTCAACAAGTATTGCGGCGGAATCGTTCCGTCGCATCCGGAAAGTTCGACTGAATTCGACGAGCCGCTGAGACAGGTGATGGAAAAGACGGTGCGGAAATATGAGCAGGGCATGGAGAACATGCAATTTAGCGTCGTCCTGTCGGACATCTGGGCGCTTGTTTCCCGTACGAACAAATATATTGACGAAACCCAGCCTTGGACGCTAGCAAAAGACGAGTCGAAAAAGGGTGAGCTGGATTCCGTCATGCATCATCTTGTGGCAAGCCTTCACGAAATCGCGGTCCTTCTCCAGCCGTTCATGACAAAATCGCCAAAGCAGATTGTCAATCAGCTTGGCCTCGGGGAAGAGGCACTTGCCTGGGACACGCTGGAAGCCGGTGCAATCAAGGAAGGCATGAAAGTGGCCGAAAAAGGGACGCCTGTGTTCCCGCGCCTGGACCCGGAAGTGGAAATCGCCTACATCCGGGGAGAGATGCAAAAATCAGTCCAGCCGCAGGAGGAAGAAGCTGCTGCCGGAGAAGACAGCGTCCCGCAATCTCCTGAAAAGCCGGACGTACCGGAAATCACAATCGACGATTTCACAAAAGTCGACCTTCGTGTGGCGACAGTGACGGCTTGCGAGAAAGTGCCGAAGGCGGACAAGCTGCTGAAACTTCAGCTGGACCTTGGCTATGAAACCCGGCAGGTCGTCTCGGGCATCGCAAAGTTCTATGAACCGGAATCGCTTGTCGGCGAGAAAGTGATTGTCGTCGCGAACCTGAAACCTGCGAAACTCCGAGGTGAACTTTCACAGGGAATGATCCTTGCTGGAGAGCAGGATGGGATCCTCAAACTCGCATCAGTTGATCCTGCGTTGCCGAATGGCTCCCAAATCCGTTGATTTCGGATGTTCTGTAACATTTATATTGACCTGAGAAAATAGAAACCGGAGGACTTTAGTCCTCCGGTTTTCCTTTTTGCTGTTAATGGAACTCGGTTTCTTTGACTTTTTTCGTGACTTCCCGTACAACTTTATAAGTCTTGAGATAGAGTCTTGTCATTTAACTAAATCTAATTTGTAATCTAAATGTAATAGAACTGTGAAATTTGAAAAAGGATTTATGTATAGACTTGAACAATACATTGGGAGAGTGAATCGCATGCTGATTGACACACATGTCCATTTGAATGCAGACCAATACGAGGAGGATGTCGATGAGGTGATCCGCCGTGCGCTCGATGCGGGCGTCGAAAAAATGGTCGTTGTCGGATTTGACCGGCAGACTATCCGTCGCGCGCTCGAGCTCGCAGAAACGTACCCGTTCATTTACCTGGTGATCGGATGGCATCCGGTGGATGCAGTCGACTGTACAGAGGAAGACCTCCGGTGGATCGAAGAAATCGCTGCCGAGCACCCGAAAGTTGTCGGCATCGGGGAGACCGGGCTCGACTATCATTGGGACAAATCGCCGAAGGATGTTCAGCAGGAGCTGTTCCGCAGGCAAATCGCGCTCGCGAAGAAGCTCAAGCTTCCGGTCGTCATCCATAATCGCGATGCGACAGGCGATGTGGTCCGTATCCTAAGAGAAGAAAATGCAGCAGAAACGGGCGGCATCATGCACTGCTTCAGCGGCAGCCCGGAAACAGCAAAAGAATGCGTAGAAATGAATTTCATGATCTCCCTCGGCGGGCCGGTGACGTTCAAAAATGCCAGGCAGCCGAAAGAAGTGGCAAAGGAAATTCCGCTTGATCATCTGCTCGTCGAGACAGACGCGCCATATCTTGCGCCCCATCCTTACCGGGGCAAGCGCAATGAGCCGTCCTATGTTCGGCTCGTTGCCGAACAGATCGCGCTACTCAAGGAAATTCCATTTGAGGAAGTAGCCCGAAAGACTACCGAAAACGCATTGAAAATATTTGAGATTCGCGAATAAAGAGGCCAAAACGGGCCCACACTTCACCCGTGCTGCGGCACAGGAAAAAACCGGTTCGGTTGACAAGCCGGAAAACGGGCCGCTATAATCACTCGGGTGATAAGGAGGAGTTTTTTAGTGTCTACAAATTCTAAGGAACAAGAGAATTCCAGGTTCATGACAGGCAAGAAGATCATCATGTCCATTTTGACGATCGCACTGTTCGCGGGCGTCATCACATATGCAGTTTACGAGGGGACCAAAAAGAACGTCACCCTTTCCGAAGGCGGCGAACAGACGGAATTCCGCACTCATGCGGATACAGTCGGCGAGCTTCTGGATGAGCAGGAGATTGCAGTGGGGGAACATGACGACCTCTCCCCGGCCAAGGATGAGCAACTCGAGGACGGCGCGTCCATCGAGTGGAAAAAAGCCAGACAGTTTACGATCAGCATAGACGGTGAAGAAAGCAAAGTCTGGTCGACGAAAGAGGATGTTGATGCGCTTCTGGCTGATGCCGGCATCGAACTCAGTGAGCATGATGCCGTCACGCCGGCACGCGGAAGCGAAATCGGCGATACAGATACCGTCAATATTGAGAAGGCATATGAAGTTGCCATGATCGACGGGGGCCAGGAAAGCAAGATCTGGACCACTTCGACTACGGTCGCTGACTTTTTAAGCAAGCAGGGCATCAAGCTCGGTAAGAACGACCGCGTGGAACAGGGCATGGATGAAATCGTCAAGCCGGGCTCAAGCGTAAAGGTCGTCCGGGTAGAAAAGGTCACCGATGTAGTGGAAGAGTCGACGGACTTCACTGTACAGACGAAAAAAGACAACAGCCTGCTGAAAGGCAAAGAGAAAGTCGTCCAGAATGGTGAGCAAGGTAAAGTGGAACGGACGTATGAAGTCATCAAAGAAGACGGCAAAGAAGTCAAGCGCAAGCTACAGGACGAGAAAGTGGTCAAAAAGCCGATCAATAAAGTAGTCGCTGTCGGCACGAAAGCCCCAGCACCTGCAAAGGCAGTAGCTTCGAATACGACCAAAAAGGCAGTAGCCTCGAACACATCCAAACAACAGGCTGCTCCGAAGTCGTCCGGCAAGGTGGTTCAGGCATCGGCACCGCGCAACGAGGAACCGGCCGGCGGCAAGGAATTTTATGTGACGGCGACCGCCTACACGGCATCCTGCAACGGCTGCTCCGGTATTACGGCAACAGGCATCAACCTGAAGGCCAATCCGGGAGCAAAAGTAATTGCAGTCGATCCGAGCGTTATTCCGCTCGGCTCCAAGGTCTGGGTTGAGGGCTACGGTACGGCCATTGCGGGCGATACCGGCGGCGCAATCAAAGGCAATAAGATTGATATCTTCGTCCCGACAAAAGACCAGGCCTACAGCTTCGGCCGCAAAAAAGTGAAAATCAAAATCCTTAACTGAGGATGAACGGATCCGCGGCCTGGTGCCGCGGATCTTTTATTTGCTTGTTGCAATATGGGATACGGTAATGAAGCATGGACTGCAGAGTTGCAATATGGGGACAGATTTAAAATAAGGAAGCAGCAAATGCAAGAAGGCGGCTTCGGAAATTGCAATACCGTTTGCAGCCGGTCGTTCTCCTGTTTGCGCCAACTCGTTAACAAAGCATGGTTCAGGGTGAGATTAGATTAACTTAAGACTGATCAAAGGGTGATGAAGGATTGCAGGGAGGACATAAGGGCCGATTGACAAACCAGATGAGACCTTTGTCAGTGCTTATGTTAGCAGTGCGTGGGACCCTAAGGACATGCAACGGTACCGGCTTTCTGTACAATCTGTCCGCATGCCGTTAAAATTGGAGGAAATGAACGAAAGAATGGGATTATCAGTGACTATCGAAGAAATCATCGTCGTGGAGGGCAAGTCGGATACAATCGCCGTCCGGCGCGCGACCGGGGCGGATACGATTGAGACGAACGGCTCGGCCGTCTCCAGGGAGACGCTTATGAAGATCCGGCATGCACAGGAAAAACGGGGTGTCATCGTTTTCACAGATCCGGATTATCCGGGCCGGCGCATCCGAGCAATCATCGAGGAGCATGTGCCGGGCGTGAAGCATGCTTTTCTGCCGAAGGCACAGTCTATATCAGAAAACGGCCGGAAAGTTGGCATCGAGCATGCCGCGGATGAGGATATCCGGGCAGCACTTGCCGCCGTCCGCACACCGGTGCACCAAAGCGGTGCAGAGCCGCCTGTGAGCGATGCCGAGCTGGTCAGTCTGAGGCTTGTCGGCCACCCGGACGCAAGACGCAGGCGCGAGCGCATCGGCCTCCTGCTGCAGATCGGGCAGACCAATGGAAAGCAGCTTGCCAAGCGCCTCTCCATGTTCCGGATCAGCCGGGAGGAGTTCCTCGCCGCTGTCCAAGCCATTGACGAAGAAGGAGACATCCATGCATAGAGACATTGCCACACCCGGACGGACGAAGGAGATCCTCGATAAGTACGGGTTTTCATTTAAAAAGAGCCTCGGACAGAACTTCCTGATCGATCCGAATATCCTGCACAAGATTGTGTCATTTGCCGGCCTGACCGATAAATCGGGAGCCATCGAAATCGGTCCCGGAATCGGTGCGCTCACAGAGCACCTTGCCAGAAATTCCGGGAAGGTCGTTGCATTTGAAATTGATCAGCGCCTGCTTCCGGTGCTGGACGACACGCTATCGCCGTATGACAATGTGAAGGTCATCCACCAGGATATCCTGGTGGCGGACGTTGCGGCCGTGATCGGCGAGGAGTTTGCCGGCTTCCCGCATATTGCCGTGGTTGCGAACCTTCCCTATTACGTGACGACGCCGATTCTTATGAAACTGCTGGAGGACCGGTTGCCGATTGATTCGTTTACCGTCATGATGCAGAAGGAAGTGGCGGACCGGATCAGTGCGAAGCCGGGTACGAAGGAGTATGGCTCCCTGTCGATTGCTATCGAATACTATACCGAAGCCCAGACGGTCATGACGGTCCCGAAGACCGTCTTTATGCCGCAGCCCAATGTCGCATCAGCCGTCGTCCACCTGAAGCGCAGGAGCGCGCCTCCCGTCGCTGTAAAAGACGAAGGCTTCCTGTTTAAAGTGACGAGGGGCTCATTTGTCCAGCGACGGAAAACGATCCTGAACAACCTGCAGACGTCTCTGCCGGACGGCAAGAAGCACAAGCCGGAAATTTTGGAAGCACTCGGCCAAGCCGAGATCGATCCGGGTCGCCGCGGGGAAACACTGACCCTCGAAGAATTCGGCCGGCTCGCAGATGCGCTGTATCCGGAATTTGGTGAATAATTGTTACAAAAAATTTTCAAAACGATAAAAAGAAGAAAATACAGAAGAAAAAACATTGACATACGAAGAGCGCATTGATAAAATTTTAAATTTAATTGACAGAAACTTTGAAATGTGTTATCCTTACATACAGTGAGGTGTAAGCGATAATGCCAAAAACATTAGCTGATATCAAGAAGGCGCTCGATTCTCATTTAGGTCAGCGTTTGCAACTTAAGGCGAATGGCGGCCGGAAAAAGACGATTGAGCGTGCCGGTGTCCTTCGGGAAACGTATCATGCCGTCTTTGTCATTGAGCTCGACCAGGAGGAGCATTCGTTCGAGCGGGTCTCCTACAGTTATACCGATCTTTTGACGGAGGCCGTGGAACTGACATTCATCAATGGCTCAGAGAAAATGGATTTCGTCGTGAAGTAATGCAATTATTTATCCCGTTTTTGCCCGGCCAAAACCTTTTGGAAGGTTTTGACCGGGTTCTTTTTTCATTTCGGGCCATACTACATGTGTCAGCCGAACGAGGAGGAAAAACCGAATGGCTAGAAACGGCGGAGTAATGTCCCAGCGTCTGAAGGAAGAGATCGCGAAGGAACTTGGATTTTACGATGTTGTGCAGCAGGAAGGTTGGGGAGGCATCAAAGCACGTGACGCCGGTAACATGGTGAAGCGGGCGATCGAGATGGCGGAACGGGGCATCGGCGAAGGCCGAAAGTAACGCTTCTGTAACCCGAAATCCAAAAACGGCTGACACCGGCAGACGGAATTTTTCCGTCTGCTTTTTTCATTGTCTCTCCCTATGGTAAAATAGGGGCATTGAATTTTGGGGAGGTGCCTTCATGATCCATGAAAAAGCACCGGCGAAGATTAACCTGACCCTCGACGTCCTCGGCAAGCGCCCGGACGGCTACCACGAGGTCGAAATGATTATGACGACGGTCGACCTGTATGACAGGCTGGCCATTGAAGGCGCCAAGGACGGAAAGATTATCATCAAGTCCTCCGACCGCTATGTGCCGGATGATCGGCGCAACCTGGTTTATCAGGCAGCGGAACTTCTCCGCAAGCGTACGGGCATCCGTGATGGCGTGACGTTTACGCTGGACAAGCGCATTCCCGTCGCAGCAGGACTTGCGGGCGGGAGCAGTGACGCCGCTGCAGCGCTCCGCGGACTCAACCGGTTTTGGAAACTCGGTTTGTCGCTGGACGAACTGGCGGAAATCGGGGCGGAAATCGGATCCGATGTACCGTTTTGTGTGTATGGCGGGACCGCATTTGCAACGGGACGCGGAGAGAAAATCCGCCACCTGCCGGCCCCGCCGAATTGCTGGGTGATCTTGGCGAAGCCGGACATCGGTGTGTCGACGGCAGACATTTACGGTAAGTTCGACCTGTCCAATGCCCGCCATCCGAACATCTCGGCGATGGAGGCGGCACTCCGGGAAGCAGATTACAAAGAGGTCTGCCGCAACCTGGGCAATGTACTCGAGCCGGTTACGATGGAGATGCACCGGGAAGTTGCCATGCTCAAGGACGGAATGGAGCGATTTGGAGCTGATGCCGTTCTCATGAGCGGCAGCGGGCCGACCGTCTTTGGGCTCGTTTCTCAGGAGGCGCGCGTCGCCCGCATCGTCAACGGTCTCAACGGCTTTTGTCCTGAAGTCCACGCGGTCCGTATGCTGGGCGGACGGAACAGTGCCCGGCTTGATTAAATCCGGATGTTTATGTTAATGTGAAGGTAAATTATTCGGATTTTGTGAAAAGCCGGCCAGTTCCGGTTCAGACATAAGCACAGAGGTGGACATTTTGAAGTGGAAGCGCAGTGAACGGCTTGTCGACATGACCCAATATTTGCTCAGCCATCCGCATACGCTCATCCCGCTCACGCATTTTGCCTCCGCGTACGACGCGGCGAAATCATCGATCAGTGAGGATCTCGCCATTGTCAAAGGGACGTTCGAGGAGCGGGGAACCGGCCGGCTCATCACCGTGCCGGGCGCGGCCGGCGGCGTGAAGTACATCCCGGATGCAAGCAGGGAAGAGGCACAGGAGATTATCCGTGATTTCATGGATGCACTCAGTGATCCCGGCCGGCTGCTTCCGGGCGGGTATCTGTTTATGACGGATCTGCTCGGCAATCCCGGACTCATGGACCGGATCGGCCGGCTGTTCGCTGCCCGCTACAAGGATTCGGAAATTGATGCCATCATGACTGTCGCGACCAAAGGCATTCCGATCGCCCATGCAATCGCACGACATCTGAACATCCCTGTCGTTGTCGTCAGGCGTGACAGCAAAGTAACAGAAGGGTCTACGGTCAGCATCAACTATGTTTCCGGCTCGAGCCGGCGCATCCAGACGATGGTCCTCTCCAAGCGCAGCATGCAGGGCGGCCAGCGTGTGCTTCTCACCGATGACTTCATGAAAGTCGGCGGAACGATGAACGGCATGAAAAACCTCCTCGCCGAGTTTGATTGTGAGCCGGCGGGTGTCGCGGTCCTGGTCGAGTCGGAGGACATGCAGGAAGAGCGGCTCGTGGAAGACTATGTGTCTCTCGTGAGGCTGCGCGAAGTCAATGAGAAAAAACGCACGATCAAACTTGTGGAAGGCAACTATTTCAGGGAAGGTGGAAACTGATATGAACTTGATCCAGACAGACAAGGCGCCTGCAGCAATCGGCCCTTACTCGCAGGGCATTGTAACAGGCGGCATCGTTTACACATCCGGCCAGATCCCGCTTACGCCGGAAGGCAGCCTGGTGGAAGGCGGCGTTGAGGAACAGACACACCAGGTGTTCAAAAACCTTTCCGCTGTTCTGGAAGCCGGCGGGTCTTCGCTTGACCGCGTCATCAAGGCCACCGTTTTCATCAAGGATATGAATGATTTTGGCACGATCAACGACATCTATGCCTCTTACTTCGGCGACCACAAGCCGGCACGCTCCTGCGTGGAAGTTGCCCGCCTTCCAAAAGACGTCCTCGTCGAAATCGAAGCGGTCGCCCTCGCAAAGTAAAACTTTCATAGACACGGCAGCTCTCTATATACGGAGCTGCCGTTTTATTATGCGGAAATCTCCCAATTTATTCGGAAACTGTTGCATGAACATCCCTAACTTTGAATAGTTCAAAAATTTTGTATTGTAAGAAGGGGATTTACCATTTATATTGAATATAAACAACCAAGAAGGTGCTGAAGGTGGTGAGAAAGTGGAAGTAACTGATGTGAGACTTCGTAGGGTAGAGACTGATGGCCGGATGCGGGCCATTGCTTCCATCACGATTGATGAGGCGTTCGTGGTCCATGATATCCGGGTCATCGACGGCAATGATGGCCTGTTTGTCGCCATGCCGAGCAAGCGGACCCCCGACGGCGAGTTCCGCGATGTGGCCCATCCGATCAATTCGGACACGCGCCAAATGATCCAGGACGCCGTGCTGGGTGCCTATCACCTGACAAAAGAAGAACCGCAACTCGAAGGCGCCGGCGCTTAACCGGCCCCGACCAGCCGTCCCGTAACCGGTGACGGTTTTTTCATGTCCTGTGCCTGTCGCCTTTTTCAATTTATTGTTAAACTGAAAGGACGGGGGAGGGTCAACATGAAAAAAACTCTGTTTATCACCGCCATTTTCCTGCTGGTCTTCCTGGCAGGATGCCGGGACAAGCCGACACCTGAAGACCGGCTGGAGGAGTATATCAGTCATTGGAACAAAGGTGGCTTTGCCGTCATGTACGACGGTTACCTGACCGAGAAGGCGAAAAAGGACTTTTCGGAGGAAGAGTTTGTAGAGCGCCAGGAAAAACTGATGGAGGACCTCGGTATCAACGATTTGGAAGTCTCCTATGAAAAACCCGGCGAAGATGCCGAATGGGACAAAGAACAGCCAGCCGAATTCGATATCCGGGTCAAGATGGAGACGCTTGCCGGTCCGGTCGAGTTCGACAAGCCGATTAGGCTCCGCCATGAGGAGCAGGAAAAAGAAAAGACCTGGTTTGTCGAATGGGATCCTTCCTATATCTTCCCTGATCTCGAACCGGGCGATGAAATCGATTTATCGCGCACCAAAGCAAAGCGGGGAGAGATTGTCGACAGGGCGGGGATCCCGATTGCGAAAAACGGGACCGGCTATCAGGTGGGCATCGTTCCCGAAAAACTGGATGAAGCTAGAAAGCCGGATATCGCTGAGCTGCTCGGAACAACGGCTGAAGCGATCGACAAGAGCCTGAATGCGGCATGGGTCAAGCCGGAGCTGTTTGTTCCGATCGGGAAGACGGCGAAAAACGACACCGACCGTCTGGAGCAACTGCTTGAAATTCCGGGTGTCGCGGCGCAGGAAACCGCGATGCGGGAATATCCTTATGGTCCGGCACTGGCCCACCTGACCGGCTATATCGGCGCGATTTCCGCTGAACAGCTGGAAAAGCTGAAGGACAAGGGCTACTCGGAAAATGACCAGATCGGCCGGAGGGGCCTGGAAAGTCTGCTGGAGGACCGGCTCCGCGGCCGGGATGGAATGAAGATCACCATCCTGAAAGCGCAGGAAGGGATGGAACCGGTGACCGTCACTGAACGCGCGCCTGAAGACGGGGAGACCATCAAACTGACTCTCGATGCCGAACTGCAGAAAACGGCTTACGATGCGATGAAAGGAGAGCCGGGCACAGCCGCTTCCGTCGTCCCTGAAACCGGAGAAGTGCTGATGCTCGTCAGTTCCCCGGCCTATGACCCGAACGAATTCATCACCGGCATGAGCGGTGACCGATACCGCGAGCTGGAGGAAGACGAAAAGGCGCCCCTGTTTAACCGCTTTGCACAAAGCTATGCACCGGGCTCGACACTGAAGCCGGTCACCGCAGCCATCGGCATGAAAGCCGGTACGCTCGATCCTGCGGAAGGGCTCACGATTACCGGCAAGACCTGGCAGAAAGATGCTTCCTGGGGAGCATACCGGGTGTCCCGCCTGCATCCGGAGGCTCCGAATCCGATTGACCTGAACCGCGCGATGGTTTATTCAGACAACATTTACTTCGCGCAACAGGCGCTCGCGATGGGCAGGGACACCTTCACCGACGGGCTGAAGCAGTTCGGATTCGGCGAGCCGATCCCTCTTGAGGCGATGGAGCTGAAGGCCTCGCAGATCTCCAACGACGGCACGGTCGGATCGGAGGGCCAACTGGCCGATACGTCATTCGGCCAGGGCCAGATGCTGACGAACATCCTGCACCTCGCCTCCATGTATGAGCCGTTTCTGACAGGCGGCACGATGCACAAGCCGACGTTGCTGTTTGACGAAGAAGACGGACAGGTCTGGAAAGAGGGCCTGCTCGACCCGGCACAGGCAGAAACGATCCGTTCCACACTGCGAAGCGTCGTTCTGGACGGTTTCGCCCAATCTGCGAATATCGCGGACGTTCCGATCGCCGGCAAGACCGGCACTGCCGAGCTGAAGGCTGCCGGTGAGGAACGGGGCAAGGAAAATGGATACTTTGTTTCCTATCATGCCGAAAATCCTTTATTCATCCTGGCAATGATGGTGGAAAACGTCGAAGACGACGGCGGCAGCGACTATGTCGCGGCCATGTCCGCCGAGGTTCACCGATATGCATCCGAAAGGTGAACCGATTCAAGCAGCCGCTGCCATCCCGGGAGCGGCTGCTTTTTTGGGGAAGACCGCATTTTATCCTGCCGGATGCAGGTTGCCGATTCGGAACACCCGGAATCGGGGATGTCAAGCCTATGCCCTGTAAATTGTTGAAAAATGGGCCGTTTTCGTCTATCGTTAGAGGGAAATCCAAGAAAAAAAGTTAGGGGAACTGCCTGATGACGAATACATATGCCGTAATCCTGGCAGCCGGCCAGGGAACACGCATGAAATCGAAGCTCTATAAAGTGCTCCACCCGGTATGCGGTAAGCCAATGGTCAGCCATGTTGTCGACAATGTCCGGGAAGTCGGCGCAGACCGCGTCGTCACAATCGTCGGATTCGGTGCGGAGAAGGTCGAGGAAGAAGTCGGCGATCGCAGCGAGTTTGTCCTGCAGGAAAAGCAGCTGGGAACCGGTCATGCCGTTCTTCAGGCGGAACAGAACCTGGGCGGCCTGGAAGGCACGACGATCGTCGTGTGCGGAGACACGCCGCTGATCACGCCGGAAACGATGAAGGCGCTGATTGACCACCACAACGAAACAAAAGCAAAAGCCACGATCCTCACCGCGTTCGCTGACGACCCGACGGGCTACGGACGGGTCATCCGCGACGAAAACGGAAACTTCCTCCGCAGCGTCGAGCAAAAAGACGCCAGCCCGGAAGAACAGCAGGTGAGGGAGATCAACACCGGCACTTATTGCTTCGACAATAAAACCCTGTTCGAAACGCTCCGGAAAGTCGGAAACGACAACGCGCAGGGCGAATACTATCTGCCGGACGTCTTCGGCATCCTCCAGTCGGAAGGCGAAACGATCGCCGCCTACGCGACGGACGATTTTGAAGAAACGCTCGGCGTCAACGACCGAGTCGTGCTCGCGGAAGCGGAGCGCGTGATGCGCCGCAGGATCGCCGAGAAGCATATGCGGGGCGGCGTCACGATCCAAGACCCGGCCAACACGTACATCAGCGCGGACGCCGAAATCGGCCGTGACACCGTCCTCATGCCCGGCACGGTCATTGAAGGCCGCACGGTCATCGGGGAAGACTGCCTGATCGGACCGGACAGCCAGATCAGTGATAGCGTCATCGGCGACCGGACGGTGATCCGCCAGTCCGTCGTCATGTCGAGCAAGATCGGAGAGGACACGGCTGTCGGGCCGTTCGCCCATATCCGTCCGGAGTCCGATCTCGGCAACAGCGTGAAGATCGGCAACTTTGTCGAGGTGAAAAAGTCGAATCTCGGGGAAGGCAGCAAAGTCTCCCACCTCAGCTACATCGGAGATACGGATATCGGCGAGCGCGTCAACATGGGCTGCGGCACGATCACCGTGAATTACGATGGGGTCAACAAGTTCCGCACAACGGTCGAAGACGATGCGTTTGTCGGCTGCAATTCCAATCTGATCGCACCTGTGACAGTCGGAAAAGGCGCTTACGTCGCCGCCGGTTCCACAGTGACAAAAAATGTTCCTGAAAATGCCCTTGCAATCGCGCGCTCCAGGCAGGAGAATAAGGAAGGTTATGTTGAAAAAATGAACAAAAAGCGATCGGAGGAGCAATCCAAAAAATGACGAACCATTATCCGGACCATAAACTGAAGATTTTCTCCCTGAACTCAAACGAGCCCCTGGCCAAAGAAGTCGCCGACGAAATCGGCGTTCCGCTCGGCGCATGCTCGGTCAACCGCTTCAGCGACGGCGAGGTACAGATCAACATAGAAGAGAGTATCCGAGGCTGCGACGTCTTCATCATCCAGTCGACCTCGGCTCCCGTCAACGAGAATCTTATGGAACTGCTCATCATGGTCGACGCGGTCAAGCGGGCATCCGCACGTACGATCAACGTCGTCATGCCGTATTACGGCTATGCGCGACAAGACCGTAAAGCCCGTGCCCGTGAGCCGATCACCGCGAAACTTGTGGCGAACCTGCTGGAGACGGCCGGTGCCAACCGTGTCATCGCGCTTGACCTGCACGCGCCGCAAATTCAGGGCTTCTTCGATATTCTCATCGACCACCTGGTTGCGGTTCCGATCCTCTCCGACTACTTCATGGAGAAGAACATCCCGGGTGAAGAGCTCGTCATCGTATCGCCTGACCACGGCGGCGTGACGCGCGCCCGCAAGATGGCCGACCGTCTGAAGGCACCGATCGCGATTATCGACAAGCGCCGCCCGCGCCCGAACGTCGCGGAAGTGATGAACATCGTCGGGAACGTCGAAGGCAAGAAAGCGATCTTGATCGACGACATCATCGATACCGCAGGCACGATCACGATTGCGGCAAATGCCCTCGTGGAAAACGGCGCGACCGAAGTGTATGCATGCTGCACGCACCCGGTTCTGTCCGGCCCTGCCATAGAGCGCATCAACAATTCGAAGATCAAGGAACTGGTCATCACGAACTCGATCAACCTTCCGGAAGAAAAACATTCTCCGAAGATCAAAGAGATGTCTGTCGCGCCGCTTCTCGCTGACGCCATCGTCCGCGTATTCGAAAACAAATCCGTCAGCACACTGTTTAACTGATAAACAACGGAAAGGCCGCCATTGGGCGGCCTCAGACTGTAGACTAAACGTACCCAGAAGAAATCTATCTGGGTACGTTTTGTCATTCATGCTGATATTTTGCGTGTATTGCTCCTGAATTTTCCTTGGAATGACCGACCGTTAGGTCGGTTCCGGTGACTCCAGGTCCAGCAGGCCAATCTCTTCAGATTCAAGGCAGCAAAAGTAAGCATCGCCTGCATGGACATTTTTGCCTTCCCGCAAGGGTTGTCCATCGCATGCCACACTTTTCCTTGGCATCTCCGAAACCACGCTCCACGGTCTCTTTCCGCCTTGCATAGATTTCTTTGTTTTCCGGGATGAGCCGAATGGCTTCTGCCTGATCGAGGTAGTCCTGCCAGATATGCCGGGTGATGACTTTTACATGGTTCTGGCTTTGAGTGCACTGAGCAAGCAACGGACAACCTGCGCATTTGGCTCATTTGACTTGTATTCCCGGTAGCCTTGCTTATTGGTGGTCGAATACCGGAGTTCCTGTCCGTTTGGACAGATATAGGCATTCTTCTTGTGAGATCATTTCTAGTTGGTCGCGATTGGCTCCATTCGATTTTGACAACATGTTCATCACCCGTTTTGTAGTCTGTTAACTCGATTATATAAACAGGTACCGTTTGCCTCAATAAGCCATATGGCGGATTGAAGCGGAGGGCCCGAGACACCTGCGGGAAAAGCGTTAGCCGAAGACCCCGCAGAGCGAAGCTCGAGGAGGCTAAGGCAACGCCCGCGGTAAGCGAGGGCCCGCAGCGGAAATCCGGAGGATTTTATGGAAAAGAAAAAACTGCAGACAAAGGAGTAATATACTCACTTTGTCTACAGTCTGAGGCCACCTTTGGGCGGCCTTTTTTGATTTGGAGCAATACCGGAAGCCAGCGTACATTTGGCAGAATATCATTCACTTTAGCCCAGATATCACCCATCAACAGCAGGGTATCAACCACTTTCAGATAGATTTCGAGCATCTCCCTATGATTGGGATGTTTGAAAATTTTAAAACTGGGTAAACACTACTTATGACGAAATAATAATATGGATGGTGACTGCAGATGGCGACGACAATCAAGGCAGAAAAACGTGAAAAATCCGGACGTTCCAGGCTGACAGAACTCCGGAACAGCGGGTATGTGCCGGCAGTGGTTTACGGGTATAAACTGGAAAGCGTACCGGTCGCGGTCCGCGAGAACGAATTGTTCATGACACTGCGCGACGAGGGCCGCAACGCCGTGTTCCAGCTGGAGGTTGAAGGCAAAAAAGTCAATGCGGTACTCCATGATTATCAGATGGACGTGATGAAAGGCGAGTTCAAGCACGCTGACTTCCTCGCCATCGACATGAATACGGAAATGGAGGCGGAAGTGAACATCACCCTGACAGGGGATGATGTGGCGCCGGGCGTCAAAGAAGGCGGTGTCCTCAACCAGCCGTTCTGGACGGTCAACATTTCGGCCAAGCCTTCCGACATGCCGGAATCTCTTGAAGTCGACGTTTCCGAACTGGCGGTCGGAGATTCCCTCACGGTCGGCGACGTCAAGTCGAAATGGGGCGTGGATGTCGTCGACGAGGATGATAAAGTGCTCGTCACAATCACTGCGCCCCGCACTGAGCAGGCAGATGCCGATGCAGACGACACGGAAGCCGCACCAAGTGCGGAAGCCGGCGGCGGCCCGGATGAAGCCCCTCAGGAAACCGAATAACCGCTTTAAAAGGATTGCCCGTCCGCGGGCAATCCTTTTTGCCTGCCTGCCTTTCTGAATCATGGTAAAATGGGAAGCATCATTGCCAAGAGGAAGATGTCCATGAAACTTATCGTCGGGCTCGGCAATCCGGGCAGGCAGTACGAACAGACCCGCCACAATATCGGTTTCCACGCCATCGATGTGCTGGCTGACCGATGGAACGCCCCGCTCAACCAGACCAAATTCAACGGCATGTATGCGACGGTGCATCGCCCGGAAGGCAAGGCGCTGCTCGTCAAGCCGCTTACGTACATGAACCTCTCGGGGGAATGTGTCCGCCCGATGATGGACTATTTCGATGTGCCGGAAGAGGACCTGATCGTCATCTATGATGACCTTGATCTTCCGCCGGGCAGGCTCCGGCTCCGCCAGAAGGGCAGCCCGGGCGGACACAACGGAATGAAGTCGATCGTCCAGCACATCGGAACGCGCGACTTCGACCGGATCCGGATCGGAATCGGCCGGCCGGATGTCCCGATGGCCATCACGGATTGGGTGCTCGGAAGGTTCTCTGAGGAAGAAGCGCCGGTCATGAGGGAAGCCGCGGAACGCGCGGCGGATGCCTGCGAGGCTGCCCTCGGACGCCCGTTCATCGACGTCATGAATGAATTCAACGCCAAGTGAGGCATAGCCTCCCCCGCCCCTGTCTATACTGATGGGAAAGGAAGGGGGCGCATGCATGGCGATCCGGTACCGTTGCCGCCACTGTGAAACGGAAATCGGCCGGCTTCCGTTCGGCTCGGCCGACGAAGCGAGGACGCTGCTCCGGCTCGGTGAAGAGGAAGCGGAAGAATTCATCCTGGAAGGGGAAGACGGGGACGCGACCGTCCAGTGCATCTGCAAAGATTGTGAGCAGTCGCTTGACCGGTTTCCCGATTATTATTCCCTGCAGAAATGGCTGCAATGATGCCCTTGCTTTGGCACCCGATGAAGGTGTCCAAGGCTTTTTCTGCATTCGGGGCCAGTGCCGTGCATCCCGGAATCGGACTATATTCCCGAGTAAGGGGAATCTCATAGATACAGAATGTTTCTTTTTGAAAGGATGGAACCCATGGAAGAGTTACTCGATGTACTGGCCGGAGGAGGGGAGATTGCGGACCTCCTCGGCGATCTGAAGGAAGGCCGCGACCGGCAGCTGGTCACGGGCCTTGCGGGCGGCGCACGTGCCGCCCTGTTTGCGCTGGCGGCAAAGGAAACAGGACGGCCTGTTCTCGTCGTCGAACCGAATATGCTGCAGGCGCAGCGCACGTATGAGGACCTGGTGAGGCTCTCGGGAGAGGAGTCGGTCCGCTTGTATCCGGCGGATGAACTGACAGCGGCTGAGCTGTCAGTCGCAAGCCCGGAACTCCGGGCACAGCGCATCGAGGCGCTGGACCATCTCATGCGGGACGGTTCCGGCATATTCGTCACGCCGATTGCAGGACTCCGCAAGCTGCTCCCTACACCGGACGACTGGAAAAACGCCGCTCTTACCGCAGAATTGGGCGATGAGATCGTTCCTGCGGACTGGGCGGCAAGCCTTGTCGCCATGGGATTCTCCCGCCAGCCGATGGTCACCTCCCCGGGGGAGTTTGCACTCAGGGGCGGGATCCTCGATATCTATCCGCTTGACCGCGAGGAACCTGTCCGGATCGAGCTGTTTGATACGGAAATCGATTCGATCCGAACTTTCTCGGCAGAAGACCAGCGCTCAACGGGACGGCTGGAAACGGTCCGGATTCTTCCTGCCCATGAGTTCAGCTGGTCCACGGAGCGGCTTGCCGTCACGGCCCAACGCCTTGAAGAGTCACTTGCCGCAAGTCTTAAGAAAGTGAGTGACGAGGCAGCACGCGAGGCGCTTCTCGAGAACATCGGGGCGGACATCTCTCTCATGAAGGACGGAGAGATCCCGGAGGGTGTCATGAAGTATGCATCGCTTGCCGGAGAAACGGCCTTCCTCGGCGATTATTTCCCGGAAGAGGGCATCCTGTTTTATAACGAGGCCGGCCGGATCATCGAAGTGGCCGAGTCGCTGGAGCGGCAGGAGGGCGAATGGCATACCGAAATGATTGCTTCCGGGAAGCTGGTCCATGACGCGCGGCTCAGCCACACATTCAAGGAGATCGACGCGATGGCCGGGCAAAAGAAAGTGTATCTGTCGCTGTTCTCGCGTTCACTGCCGGGACTTGTCCTTAAGGACACCATTCAGGTTTCTTGCAAGCCGATGCAGCAATTCCACGGCCAGATGAACCTTCTGAAGTCGGAAGCGGAACGCTGGCAGGCCGGCGGTTTTACGGTGTTGCTTCTTGCCGGAGACCGGGAGCGCATGGAGAAAGTCCGCTCCATCCTCGAAGACTACGGCATGGAAGCGGATATTCCGAAGGAGGGTACGGTCCCGGGGCCCGGCATACATGTGATCGAAGGGGACCTGTCGGACGGATTTGAGCTGCCGCTCCGGCAGATTGCCGTCGTGACGGACAGCGAACTGTTCAAGCAGCGTTCCCGCAGAAAAGCGCGCGCCCAGAAGCTGTCGAACGCCGAGCGGATCAAAAGCTATTCGGAAATCAAGCCGGGTGACTATGTCGTCCACATCCAGCACGGCATCGGGAAGTACATCGGCATCGAGACGCTTGACGTGGGCGGTACGCACAAGGACTATCTCCATATCAACTATCGCGGCGACGACAAGCTGTACGTGCCGATCGACCAGATCGACCAGATCCAGAAATATGTCGGGTCCGAGGACAAAGAGCCGAAAATCCACAAGCTCGGCGGCACCGAATGGAAAAAGACGAAAAGCAAAGTATCAAAGGCCGTCAAGGACATTGCCGACGACCTCATCAAGCTTTATGCCAAGCGCGAGGCGGAAAAAGGTTTTGCTTTCTCGCCTGATGATGACCTGATGCATTCGTTCGAGGCGTCATTCCCGTATGACGAAACAGATGATCAGCTCCGCTCGGTTGAGGAAATCAAGCGGGACATGGAGCGCGAGCGCCCGATGGACCGGCTTTTGTGCGGCGATGTCGGATACGGCAAGACCGAGGTCGCGATCCGGGCCGCTTTCAAAGCGGTCGGTGACGGCAAGCAAGTCGCCTTCCTTGTCCCGACGACCATCCTCGCCCAGCAGCACTTCGAAACGATGAAGGAACGGTTTGCCGGATTCCCGGTCGAAGTCCGCATGCTGAGCCGGTTCGGCACGAGAAGAGAACATCAGGAAACCGTCAAAGGCCTGAAGGACGGCACGGTTGATGTTGTCGTCGGAACGCACCGCCTCCTTTCGAAGGATGTGGAGTACCGCGACCTCGGACTCCTCATCGTCGATGAGGAGCAGCGCTTCGGCGTCACGCACAAAGAGCGCATCAAGCAGATGAAGGCGAATGTCGACGTCCTGACACTGACGGCGACACCGATTCCGCGCACGCTCCATATGTCAATGATCGGCGTCCGCGATCTGTCCGTTCTTGAAACGCCTCCTGCAAACCGGTTCCCGGTCCAGACCTATGTCATGGAGTACAGCGGCCCGCTCGTACGGGAGGCGATCGAGCGCGAGATGGCACGCGGCGGCCAGGTGTTTTATCTGTATAACAGGGTCGAGGACATGGCGCGCAAAGCCGAGGAGATCCAGATGCTCGTGCCGGAGGCCCGGATTGCGACCGCGCACGGCCGCATGTCCGAGACGGAGCTTGAAGCGGTCATCCTCGCTTTCCTGGAAGGGGAGTACGACGTCCTTGTGACGACGACGATCATCGAAACGGGCGTCGACATCCCGAACGTCAATACGCTCATCGTCCACGACGCCGACCGGATGGGACTCGCCCAGCTGTATCAGCTGAGGGGAAGGGTCGGCCGGTCGAACCGCGTCGCGTATGCGTATTTCCTTTATCAGCGGAACAAGGTTCTTTCCGATGTCGCGGAAAACCGCCTGCAGGCGATCAAGGAATTCACCGAACTCGGATCCGGCTTCAAGATCGCGATGCGCGACCTGTCGATCCGCGGGGCGGGGAATCTGCTCGGCGCCCAGCAGCACGGGTTCATCGATTCGGTCGGATTCGATATGTATTCGAAGATGCTCGAAGAGGCCATCGAGGAAAAGCGCGGCAACGGCAAGGAAGAAGACGTGCCGGATGTCGAGGTGACGCTCCACATCGATGCATACTTCCCGGACAGCTTCATCCCCGACGGCTTCCAGAAAATCCAGATGTACAAGCGCGTCAAGGCGGTCGGGACCGAAGAGGATTATTCGGAACTGGTCGACGAGATGGCCGACCGTTTCGGAGACCTGCCCCTGGAAGCCGAGCAGCTCCTGAAAATTGCCCTGATGAAGGTATGGGCGCGGGAAGCCGGCGTCGAGTCGATCAAGCAGCAGGGCGACCGGGTGATCATTTCGTTCACGGAAGCAGGGACACAACGGGCGGACGGCGCGAAAATCATGGAGGACACGCTGCAGTTCGGACGCGCGGTCGGCTTCCACATAGAAGACGGTCGGCTTCTGCTCACCGTCGACGGGTCGAAAACCGGCAAAAAGACGCTGTTTGACGTGCTTGAAGGCGTCATGAAAATATTGCCGGATGCGAAAAAACAGGAAGCCTGACCTGCCAAGAGGGCCAGATTGCATAAATTGGCTAATCGTGATGCATACTAAGCGCGCGCAGAACTATCCGAACGTCGAAAGCGAGGCATCACGAATGAGAGCAACTGGTATCGTCAGACGGATCGACGACCTTGGCCGTATTGTCATCCCGAAGGAAATCCGGCGCACGATGCGCATACGGGAAGGCGACCCGCTTGAAATCTTCACTGACCGGGACGGGGAAGTCATCCTGAAAAAGTATTCCCCGATCAGTGAGCTGGGCAGCTTTGCCCAGGAATATGCAGAGACGCTGTACGAAACATTGGGAACACCGGCGCTCATCAGCGACCGTGATGAAATGATCGCGGCAGCCGGCCTCCCGAAAAAGGATTATCTGGGCAAGCGGATCTCCGGTGAGCTGGAGGAAATCATGCTCGGACGCTCGATCGTCACGGAGAAAAATGAAAAGTCCCTGGAATGGGTGCCCGGCGTCACCGAACAGATCAAGTCATCGTGCATTTGTCCGATCGTCTCGGGCGGGGACCCGATCGGCGCGGTCTATCTGCTGTCGAAGGTCCATTTCATCGGCGACCCGGAAGTGAAGGCAGCGGAAACCGCAGCCCACTTCCTCGCCAAGCAGATGGAGCCTTAATCGCCAACGAATGCAAGACCCGGGGGATGCCCCCAATAGAATGGCCAAAGGGCCGCCGCACTTGCCGGAAACAATCGGCGGAGCGGCGGCCTTTTTTGTGTGGCTTACCGGAGCGGATATTGGGAGTCACTGCATGATCAGGAGGCAATAAAGCACTCACGCCCATTTTGAAAGCACTCACTCTCCGATTGAAAGCACTCACCCAAAATTCTGAAGCACTCGACAATCCAGCCCACGGCAGCCCCGCATGGCCACCGTGCTATAATGGGGATATTCTTGGAAAGAAGGAAGCCTGAAGCATGCAGCAGCAATGGAATATGAAGACCTTCATGAAAGGCGCCGCGCTCCTGGCCGCGGCCGGCATCATCGTCAAGATCCTGAGCGCTGTCTATCGCATCCCGTTCCAGAACCTGGTCGGCGACAAAGGATTTTATATTTATCAGCAGGTGTACCCGTTTATCGGCATCATCACGGTATGGACGTCGGCGGGGTTCGCGGTCGCCGTCTCCAAAGTGATGGCGGACCGGGACCGTGCGGAAAGCGGCGCCGTCATGAGGATTGCGCTGGCCTGTCTCGCTGTAGTGTCCGGCGCAAGTTTCCTTGTGCTGTTTTTTGGCGCGGACACCATCACCGGGTGGATGGGCGACCGGCAGCTGGCCCCGCTTTTGCGCGCCGGTTCGCTCGTCATTTTGTTTATGCCGCTGCTCGCCCTCCTGAAGGGCGTCTACCAGTCGGAAGGCCGCATGGCACCTGTCGCGGGTGCCCAAGTGGTGGAGCAGGCGGTCCGTGTGACGGTCATCCTGGCGGGCACCCTGATTGTCGTCTCGGCCGGCGCCTCGCTGTACATGGCGGGGGAGATGGCCATGTGGGGAGCGGTCGCAGGCGAGGCGGCTGGCGTACTTCTCCTGTTTGCCCTGTTCAGGAAGTGGACAGGGCGCCCGGACTTCCGGGACCGCTCCGCATCGGTCAGAGCCTGGCCCATCATCAAAGAGCTGACGGCGATTAGCCTGGCCGCAAGCCTGAGCTCGCTGATTTTGCTGTTTTTCCAGATGGTCGATTCGTTCACAGTGTTCAGCCTATTGGCGGAAACAATGGAACGGGAGAGGGCGATGGAATCGAAGGGCGTCTATGACCGCGGCCAGCCGCTTGTCCAGATGGGCATTTTGCTCGCTTCGACGCTGTCGCTTTCAATTGTTCCGCTTGTCGCGGCCCATACGGCTAAAAAAGGCGGACGGACCGCGGAGCCGTTTGTCCGCCTTGCCTGGAGGCTCGCCTTCCTGTTCGGCTGGGCGGCGGCGCTCGGGCTGATCCTCGTCCTTCCGTATGTCAATGAAATGCTGTTCGAGACGCGAAGCGGGTCTGCCGCCATCATGGTGTTCTGCATCCAGATATTCGAGCTGTCGCTGATCCTGCCGCTCGTGGCGGTGCTACAGGGACTCGGCCGGGTGAAAGTGCCGGCGCTCCTGCTTCTTTCGGGCCTTGCGCTCAAGGCGGCGGCCAATTGGTTACTTGTGCCTCCGTTCGGCATACTCGGCGCCTCGATCGCGGGGACTGCCGGATTTGCCGCGGCCGCCGCGGGAATTCTGATTTACTTTAAGAAAGTGTGGCCGGTGCGTCTGGCCGACGGGCGGTTTTACCGGATGATCGCGGTGGCGTCGCTCATGATGGCGGCCGTCCTTGTCCCGTGGATGCTCCTGGCAGACATCTGGCTGTTTGATGCGTTACCCGCCAGGATCGGTGCGACACTCACCGCTCTTACAGGCGTCACAATCGGTGCGGCAGTGTTTCTTGCAGTCATCGCGAAGGCACGTGTGCTGTCGGAGCGGGAATGGTACCTGATCCCGTTCGGGCGCTGGCTTGCCGTCCTGCAGCTGATTTTAAATAAATCCGATAGGAAGTGATCCCATGAATGAAATTACCGTGATCGGCCTCGGTGCGTCCGGCCTTGACGGGCTGCCGCTCGGCGTCTACCGGAAACTGAAAAACGCGGGGCTTGTCCATGTCCGGACCGCGGACCATCCCGTCATTGCAGAGCTGGAGGCGGAAGGCATCCGGTTCCGCACATTCGATGACGTCTACCGGAAACATGAAACATTCCCGCCGGTGTACCGCGAAATCGCGGATACGCTCCTGGCGATGGCCGAAAAAGAACCGGTCATGTACGCCGTGCCCGGCCATCCGCTCGTTGCCGAACAGACTGTCCAGTATCTGGTCGGGGCGGAGCGGGAAGGGAAGGCCCGCCTTCATATCGAAGGCGGCCAGAGCTTTCTTGACCCGGTATTCAGCGCGCTCAGGATCGACCCAATCGACGGTTTCCAGCTGCTCGACGGCACGGAGATGCACCGGGACGACTTGAAGATGAACCAGCATGTCCTGATCGCTCAGGTGTACGACACGTTCAGCGCGTCAGACGTGAAGCTCACGCTCATGGAAAAGTATCCGGACGACCATCCGGTGACAATTGTCACGGCAGCCGGATCGCCCGAAGAAAAGCTTGTCACCGTCCCGCTTTATGAGCTGGACCGGACTGTGGAGACCAGCAATCTGATGACGGTCTACATCCCCCCTGCCGTCCGGCTTGAAGAGCGGCTGAAGGAATGGGACGCCTTCCGCGAGATCATCGGCATCCTGAGAAGTCCGGACGGCTGCCCTTGGGACCGCGAACAGACGCACGAGTCGCTCCGGAAATTCATGATCGAGGAAGCGCATGAACTTGTCCAGGCGATTGATGACGGGGACGATGACGCCATCATCAATGAACTGGGCGACGTGCTTCTCCAAGTGTTCCTTCATGCGCAGATCGGTGAGGACGACGGCTACTTCCAGATGGAAGATGTACTGGAGACGGTGGCGGAAAAAATGATCCGCCGGCATCCGCATGTGTTCGGCGACGCCGATGCCGCAGACTCCGATGCCGTCGTGACCCACTGGCAGGCGATCAAGGAAAAAGAAAAAGGCGCAGCGTCCGGATCGGTCCTGGACGGACAGGAGCGCTACGCCTCCTCGCTCCTCACGTCATACAACTACCAGAAGGAAGCCGCCAGGCATGGGTTCAGCTGGCCGGATGCGGAAGGCGCCTGGGAGAAGTTCGAAGAGGAATGGCAGGAATTCCGCCTTGCAGCGGAGAATGGGGGAGAGGGCGAACGGACTGATGAATTCGGCGACGTACTGTTTACGCTCGTCAATCTCGCCCGTTACTACAAGGTCTCACCGGAAGAGGCGATGACCGGCGCCAACCGCAAGTTCAGAAGGCGCTTTTCCCATGTCGAAAAACGGGTCCGGGAAGGCCGGGGCCGTTTTGAAGACTATACGCTCGATGAACTCGACGCGTTCTGGAATGAAGCGAAACGATTGGAGAGGATGTAAATGAGACTCGATAAATTCCTGAAAGTGTCCCGCCTCATCAAGCGGCGCACGCTCGCAAAAGAAGTGGCGGACCAGGGGCGGATCACGATCAACGGCAAAAAGGCCAAGGCATCAACCGTCGTGAAAGAGGGCGATGAGCTCGCCATCCGATTTGGCCAGAAGCTTGTCACCGCCCGTGTGGACATGCTGAAGGACTCCGTCAAAAAAGACGAAGCCGGTAACATGTTCACTATCCTAAAAGAAGAAAAACTCGACAAAGTCGAACCCGAATTCATCGACGACGAGGACTGACACAAAACGGCCCGGAGCGCACCAATCGCACTGGGCCGTTTTCCTATTGCCATTCTTCCGGGTCATGTTTCCCCGCCTCCGCTCATACAATGCGTTGAACGGACAAGGACAAGCGAAAAGGGGGAACGAACAGATGCAGATCGAACAGACGGACAATCCGGGCACCGCCTACCAGATTCCATCAGGCGACCACCACGTGTCGCTGCGCAACCGCAAGAGGATGGACCTGACGTCAGTAAAGGCGATCGACCGATTTGACCAGGAAGAGTTTATCGTGCGCACCTCGCAGGGGCAGCTCCAGATCCGGGGAGACGGGCTCCGGATCGTCCATCTCGATGTGGACAAGGGCCTCCTCACCCTCGAGGGCACCGTCAAAGTGCTCCAATACGAAGATGAAGACGGTCATTCGCGGAATATCCTCACCAAGTTATTCGGATGATCGTTTCCCATCAGCTGCTCAGCCTGCTGGCCATGGTCGGGACAGGCATTCTCGCCGCTGCCGCCATCGACATGATCCGGACGGCTGGCGGCGGCACCCGGGCCGGCACCGCCATCGAGCTGATGGCGTGGCCGCTTTTGGGGTTATTCGCGTTTTCTGTCTTGTTCGCCGTGCGCTCCGGCGAATGGAGGCTTTATGACCTGCTTGCCCAGCTGGCCGGCGTGCTGCTCTACGAATCGGCGCTCCACCGGCCGTTCCGTTTTGCCGGTAGGCTGATCACCGTGCTGGTCATCCGGCCGGTCCTGTTGCTTATAGGCGTCATCTGGAGAATCGCCGCCTTCATCGTCGGCATCCCGGTCCGCCTCATTCTTTTTCTGGTCCGGCTGCTGCTGCGCCCGTTTCAAAAGCCGATCCGGGCAATCCGCAGAAAAGCGGGGAATCTGTCAAGAAAAGTTCGCCGCAAGTTCCCCGGGCGCCCCTTAAAAAAGAGGTCCGCATGAGGTATAATGGATAAATCATGCGCTCCGACGCAGGCAGGGGGACCGAGGATGGAACAGAAAAACAGGCAGGCAAACAGTCACGGGCCCGTCACACCGATCCAGACCGAGTATGTCCGGGCCCGGGAACGCAAGGAACAGATCAAGAAAGCGCGGAAAATCCGGCTCTACCGGAGACTTGCCGTCTTTGCCGTCATTGCGGCACTGACGTTCGGATGGATGACCTGGTCGCTCGTCGAAAAAAACCAGGCCATTGCCGCCAAGCAGGAAGAGAAAAAAGCCGCACTCGCAGAACTGGAGAAACTCCAGGAAGAAGGCGCGGCCCTGGAACTCGAACTTGAAAAACTGGACGACCCGGAATACATCGCCAAGCTCGCCAGGAAGGAATACCTCCTGTCCGAGGAAGGCGAGATCATCTTTACTCTCCCGGATGAGGAGAAGAAAGAAAAAGACAAAGAGAAAAAAGACGGAGACTCCGAGGAGTAAATCGTCTTCTATAAAAGGGGGCAGCAGCGGCCCGGTAATGTCCGGAGAGCCGCTGCTGTTTTTAAATGGAGGCTGCCGGAGGGCAGGATCCTCTGAAACTCCGCCCGGTACAAGAAATATGCCCGATTCATTGACACTCTTTGATTGTTGGTTATAATTAGGTCAAGGGACTTGGTCTGTCAAGACCCGGAATATGTATGCATGGCTGTACGAACAGCCCGCTTAATCTTTAAGGAGGAGCATTTTTTTTATGTCAATTGAAGTCGGCAGCAAGGTACAGGGAAAAGTAACAGGAATCACCAACTTCGGGGCATTCGTTGAGCTGCCTAACGGAAAGACGGGCCTGGTCCACATCAGTGAGGTCGCAGACCACTACGTCAAGGACATCAATGAGTTGCTCAAGGTCGGCGATACCGTAGAAGTTAAAGTGATGAATGTCGGCAATGACGGGAAAATCGGCCTGTCGATCCGGAAAGCGAAGCCGGAATCCGAACGTCCTCAGCGCCCGGAGCGTCCATTCCGTCCGCGAGGCGGCAACCGGGGCGGCGGCGATAACCGCGGAGGCAAAGAAAACTTCGAGCAGAAGATGGCACGGTTCCTGAAGGACAGTGAAGATCGTCTGTCCACCCTAAAGCGCGCGACGGAATCCAAGCGCGGCGGCCGGGGTGCGAGAAGAGGCTGACTTGCTGACTGCTTCGATCGAAAAAAATCTCTGATATAGATGCCCGGGACACAGCCCGGGAACGCTTCGGCGGCCTGACGGATATAAACCGCAGGCCGCCTTTTGCTATTCTGGACAAATCCCGACTCAAGCGGGAGATGCCAATCAGCCAGGATCGTTAAGCCGAAGCGACCTCCATGCAGCCCATGATCCGCCAATATTCCGCATGAAACAGGCTGTCCGGCGTGTGCGGACGCAAAAAACCGGCCCTCCCCCGAATGGGGAAGGGCCGGTTTCCATATAGCGGCGGAGGGGATCGAACCCCCGACCTTACGGGTATGAACCGTACGCTCTAGCCAGCTGAGCTACACCGCCGTGTTTGCGACACTACCATATCATACAGAGCCGTAGGGACGGTGTCAATCCTTTTTTGCACAAGAACATCAAAAATCCTGTCGCGTGATTCGCCGTTTTCCCGCCATCATCTGCAAAATAGGAAGATTCCAAAAACGAGGCTGATTCCGTCGAAAGTTTCTCCGGCACGGTTGCCAGGAACAGACAAACTTCAGTGAATCACCCCGGTATACTCAGGACACTTGATTCAAAGACGAGGGGGAATCGAATCATGAGATTATTGGGGAATGAGGCATGGCAAAATGCAGGCATGCCGTTTAGGCGATGGGCGGAGGCTGTGGCCAGGCGCAAGGTGAAGATCGGGTTCTCGCTGTTTTTCCTGGCAGCTTCTTTTTTCCTTTCCAGGGCGGTCCTGTTCGAGGCGGCGGTACCGTTCCTGTTGCCGGTTTGGGCACTGGCGGCGATCCGTTACCGGAACTACCTGCCGCTCGTCATCATCGGCGGGGGGCTTGGCAGCCTGATGCTCGGGCCGGGACAGGCGGCGATTCATATCCTGCAGATCTTGCTTTTCCATTCGATCATCCGTTTCCGGGTTTTCCGGAAATCGGTTCCGGTGACGCTCGGTCTGGTTGTGCTCGCAATCCAGTCAGTCTGGCAGCTGGCCTCTTATGGCGGCCAGGTGGCAGGCGATGTCTGGTTCCTCATTGCCTGCGAAGCGTTGCTGACGGCATTTATGGCGGTGTTCCTGTTTGCGGTGTTTACACCGGCGCACCGTTTTCTGCATGAACGCTGGACGGCGGAGCGGACGGGGGCCGCGTTCCTCGTCGGAGCGCTCATGATTACGGGAATGGGCGGGATGATTTATGGCCAGTTTTCACTTCCGGCCGTGCTGATCCATCTTGCCGTGCTGTTTTCGGTGTCAGTCGGGGGGCTGGCAGCGGGCACGGCGGCGGCAACAGTGATTGGAACCATTGTCAGCGTCTCTGATCTTGAATTCAGCGGAATGATTGCGCTCTATGCGCTGACCGGCTTTTGTGCGGGCATCGCGGCAAAGGCCGGGAAGCTCGGCATTGCGGCCGCTGCACCGCTCGCCTCAGTGTTCTTCTATATGTATGACGAGACGCTGCCGCTTGATGACGTCCACTTTATGTCGATGGCGCTCGCCACGCTCCTGTTCCTGTGCGTTCCGTCCAGCTCGCTCGCATTTGTGCGGAGCCGGGTGAATCCGGACCGAACCGGCCAGTCGGAGCGCCGGAGGGTCTGGCTCGAGGAAAAGATGGACAGCCAGCTGCACGATTTCCATCAGTTTGCGCACTTCATGTCGCAGCTCGTCAGCGACCACAATGGCAGCCATGAAGACGAAGGGCAACGCCGTCCGCCTGCCATCTGCCAGTCTTGCTTCCGATACGAGAAGTGCTGGGCAGATCCCGAGGACGGCATCGCACCGCTTCTTGATGACTGGATGAAAGCCCAGGCCTCGCCAAAACGCGGCCCGAGGATCCGTGTGGAGGAGCGGATCGGTTACAAGTGTGTGAGGTCCACAGGGCTCATGCAGGAACTCGAGGAAGATTATTCCCAGGCCGTCCTGAACAATCAGCTTCATCACGGACGGAAGATGCTTGCGCTGCAACTGCGCGATATGAGCCGTCACCTGAACGACATGATGATGAATATGAAAGAGGAAATCAAGACGTTCCGCCCCGAAGAAGAGGAATTGTCCGCCCGCCTGCACCGGATGGAAATCCCGCATTTCCAGGTGGATATCTTGTCCGAGGAGCGCGGCGCCCGCAAAATCGTCTGCTCGCTTCCGGACCGCAAAAGCGAGTGGGAAACCGAGCGCATGGTCGCGGAGCGGCTCATCATGCCGGTGCTGAACGACATGTACGGCGAGCCGTTCGAAGTGGAAAAGTCGGTGTTCCTGGAGGATCCGTTCCCGCACCTTCAGGTGACATTCGTCTCCGCCGTCCGCTTCACGATGGACTATTCAGTCGTGTCTTCCTCAAAAGACGGCACGTTCCACGCCGGCGACTCGCATGAGGTGTTCCATCTGCATGACGGCCTTGCCGCGGTGATCCTGTCGGATGGCATGGGCTCGGATGCGCAGGCCTACCGGGAGAGCAGGAAGGTGATCCGGCTCATGAGGGAATGCCTGAACCGCCGGATGGACCCGGAAACCGCCATGCACACCCTTCATTACGTCATGTCGCTCAAAGGCGGGGATGACATGTACGCGACGGTCGACCTGGCGCTGATCGACCTGCAGGACGGGCGTCTCTGGTCATACAAGGCCGGGTCGATGTCGACCTACATCAGCCGGGGCGGGAAACTGTTCAAGCTCGAGAGCGCAGCGGTGCCGTTCGGCTTCCTGCCGTCCTTCTCGGTGGATGCGAAGCGCCATGGCCTGAAAGCGGGTGACGTCATCGTCATGATGACGGACGGCATGTTCTCGCCGTCGGTCGCCCCGGAACAGCAGGAGACCATGCTGGGGGCGGTGCTGTCGCGCTGCGAAAATCTGGGCACGGACGGGATGGCGGATTATATCATGCAGGAAATGGGACGCAAATTCCGGCTTCCGTCCGACGACAGGACGGTGATCGTCATCAAGATCGAGCATACGGTCCAGAAATGGTCAATATTCACGCCGTATTCGACGGTTACCGGGAAGGAAACGGTGGTAAGATGAAAGGAAACGGGAGGAGGGATGCAGATGACGGATCAACTGGAAAGGCAGGCGGCAGATCTGATCAGGGAGAATGGGTGGATCCCGGAAGGCTCCCGCGTCCTTGTCGCCTGCTCCGGCGGCCCTGATTCCGTCGCGCTCCTCCATGTGATGAAACGACTCGGGGAAAGCTTCGGCTTTACGATCGGAGCGGCTCATGTCGACCATATGCTCCGCGGTGAAGAGTCAGCGGAAGACGCACGCTTTGTCTGCGCCATGTGCGCCGGGCTTGGCGTGCCTTTCCATGGAACAGCGATCCCCGTCGGGGAGATTGTCCGGCATGAGGGAGGCAATGTGCAGGATGTCTGCCGTGCGCAGCGGTATCGGTACTTCGGTAAGGTCATGGAACGGGAACGGTACAATGTGCTCGCGACGGCTCACCATGCTGACGATGTGCTCGAGACGGTGCTGATGCGGCTCGCCCGCGGTACGGCTGACGCGGCTCCGGGTATTCCGGCGTCCCGAAAATTCGGAGAAAGACTTCTCATCCGGCCGTTTCTTTTAAGTGAAAGAAGGGAAGTCATGGAGTACCTGGAAGCACATGGCCTCCCCAGCAGGGTGGATCCGAGCAATCTGAAGCCGGATTATACACGGAACCGGTTCCGCCACCGCGTCGTTCCCCTAATCCGGGAGGAAAACCCCGGAGCGGCACGTCGTGTCGCCGAGTGGGACCTGGCACGGAGGGAGGACGAGGCCTATCTTGCCGGGAAGGCACGGGAAGTTTGGGAGCAGATTTCCGTACCCCTTCAGGACGGCGGATTGGCCGTGGAGACAGAAGCTTTTTCCCGCGTGCCCTCCGCTTTACAAAGGCGCGTGATTCCCATACTATTAGACTATCTATACCTTTCGGGCCGGTACCCTTCCGGCGGGCGGCTGGAATCTCTGATCCTCAGCCAGCTGATGCGGACGGAAGGGAGCGGTTCTGTCGATCTCCCGGACGGTTTCCGGCTGGAGCGGGAATACGGAAAAGCTGTATTCCGGAAGGCCGGGCAGGGATCGCCCGGGAAGTTCGGGGAAACGCCGCTGCCGTCCGGCAGCTGGATAACGTCGGGATGCGGGATGCGGTTATTCTGGTCGGACCGGGAAACGGTCCGCGAGCCGGAACCCGCGCCCGGCCGGGAGGTTCTGTATTTCGGAGAGGAGGCGGCCATGCCGCCGCTCTCCGTGCGCATGCCGCAAGCGGGCGACCGGATCCTTCTTCCGGGCATGGCTGAACCAAAGAAAGTGTCACGGATCTTCATCGACGGCAAGATTCCGCGGAGCCTGAGGGCAACGTGGCCGGTCGTCACCGCGGCGGACGGACGCGTTGTTGCGGTCCCGGGCGTCCGGTACGGCAAAGGATTCACCCGGGACGGCCGCACGGGCGGCCCGTACATATTCATCGTGGAGCAAGCGCCGATTGCAGATCGCGCGGACCACGCACAGGAGGAAACCACATGATTGGAAACGATATTGAACAGATTCTCATCTCGGAGGAGGAACTCCAGGAGAAGATTTCCGAGCTTGGAGCGGCGCTCACAAAAGAGTACGAAGGAAAGTTTCCGCTCGCGATCGGTGTGCTGAAGGGCGCGCTCCCGTTCATGAGCGATCTGATCAAGCGTTTTGACGGCTATATCGAGATCGACTTCATGGATGTCTCGAGCTACGGCAATGCGACCGTATCTTCCGGTGAAGTGAAAATCGTCAAAGATCTGAATACGAGCGTCGAGGGACGCGACGTCCTGATCATCGAAGACATCATCGACAGCGGGAAGACACTCAGTTACCTGATTGACCTCCTCAAATACCGGAAGGCGAACTCCATCAAGATCGTCACCCTGCTTGACAAGCCGACGGGCCGCAAAGTGGACCTGAAGGCAGACATGGTCGGATTTGAAGTTCCTGATGCATTTGTCGTCGGCTACGGTCTTGACTATGCGGAAAAATACCGGAACCTTCCGTACATCGGAGTTCTTAAAAAAGAAATTTACTCGTTTTGATGCAGTTGGCCGCTAAGTAAAAGGGAAATCTGCAGAAAAGGGTTTTGGATCTGTTCCTCGGACCATTTCCAGCCAAAGCCTTTTATTTTGGCGGCGGTCAAGTCCTATGATAAGATTTACTATAGTTTTCTTTTATTGGTGAGGAGGCTCGGGATGAACCGAATATTAAGGTATACCATCTTGTACGGCCTGATTTTCCTCGTAATCATGGGGATCTTTGGTTCGTTCAATAACCCGAATACACAAACGAAAAACCTGACGTACAACGAGTTCCTGACGGCTCTGTCCGAAGGGGACATCAATGAGGCGACCATCCAGCCGAACCAGCTGGTATATGAAGTCCGGGGAACGATGAATGATGCCAAGGAAGGCGAAACCTTCATCGTCAATATCCCGCCGGACAACGAGCAGCTCATGAATGAGATCGACCGCGTGGCGGACCAGTCCGCCACCAAGATCACCTTCCTGCCCGCACCTCAATCAAGCGGCTGGGTCCAGTTCCTGACAGGGCTCATTCCGTTCATCATCATCATCATCCTTTTCTTCTTCCTCCTGAATCAGGCACAGGGCGGCGGCAACCGGGTCATGAACTTCGGAAAGAGCAAAGCCAAACTGTATAACGAAGAAAAGAAGAAAGTCACGTTTGATGACGTAGCAGGCGCCGATGAGGAAAAAGCCGAACTGATCGAGGTTGTCGACTTCCTGAAGGACCCTTCCAAGTTCGACAACATCGGTGCGCGCATTCCTAAAGGGATCCTCCTTGTCGGGCCTCCGGGTACCGGTAAGACACTCCTCGCACGTGCGGTTGCCGGAGAAGCCGGCGTGCCGTTCTTCTCGATTTCCGGTTCGGACTTCGTTGAGATGTTCGTCGGTGTCGGGGCATCCCGAGTGCGCGACCTGTTCGAGAACGCGAAGAAAAACGCGCCTTGTATCATCTTCATTGATGAGATCGACGCGGTCGGGCGCCAGCGCGGCGCCGGGCTCGGCGGCGGCCACGATGAGCGCGAGCAGACACTGAACCAGCTTCTCGTCGAAATGGACGGCTTCGGTGAAAACGAAGGCATCATCATTATCGCCGCGACGAACCGCCCGGACATCCTGGACCCGGCCCTTCTCCGCCCGGGACGCTTCGACCGCCAAATCACGGTCGGCCGTCCGGACGTAAAGGGACGCGAAGCGGTCCTGAAAGTCCATGCGCGCAACAAGCCGCTTGCTGATTCCGTCGACCTGAAGGCGATTGCGGCCCGTACTCCGGGCTTCTCCGGGGCGGATCTCGAGAACCTCCTCAACGAGGCGGCTCTAGTCGCTGCACGCCGCAACAAGAAAAAGATCGACATGACCGATATCGACGAGGCGACGGACCGCGTAATCGCGGGACCGGCCAAGAAGAGCCGTGTCATCTCCGAGAAGGAACGCCGCATCGTGGCATTCCACGAAGCCGGCCACGTGGTCATCGGCCTGACGCTCGACGAAGCGGAAATGGTCCACAAAGTAACCATCGTCCCTCGCGGCCAGGCAGGCGGATATGCAGTCATGCTTCCTAAGGAAGACCGTTACTTCATGACCAAGCCGGAACTCCTTGATAAAATATCCGGCCTCCTCGGCGGCCGTGCGGCGGAAGAGATTGTCTTCGGAGAAGTCTCGACCGGTGCGCACAATGACTTCCAGCGTGCGACAAGCATTGTCCGCCAAATGGTCACCGAGTACGGCATGAGCGACAAGTTGGGCCCGATGCAATACGGCCAGAGCCAGGGCGGCAACGTCTTCCTTGGCCGGGACATCGGCTCGGAGCAGAACTACTCCGATAAGATCGCCTACGAAATCGACCAAGAAATGATGGATATGATAAAAGAGCAATACCAGCGCACAAAGCAGATCCTGACCGAGCGCCGCGAACTGCTTGACCTGATCGCAAATACGCTTCTCAAGAAAGAGACGCTGGATGCGCGGGATATCAAGCACCTCGAAGATCATGGCAGGCTTCCGGAGCCGCTTGAAGAAGAGCAAGAGCTTGAAACCACTGAATCAACGCCAGACTCGACAGGCGCACCGTACGATCCTTCCTCGGGTGACCTCCCGCAGGAAGACGGTACAAACACCGAGGCACCCCAGAGCCCGATCCGCGAAGACCGGAAGGGACCTGGAATCGAATAAGCCAATCAGACCGGTGCCCCTATTTCAGGGGCGCCGGCTTTTTTTGCCGGCTGGGGTTGTGATATGATGTTACGGACACTCGAATGAATAAGTGAGGAATGGCCATGATTCTGGTAATGGATACCGGGAATACAAATATTGTCCTTGGTGTATACAAAGGGGACGAACTAATCTATCAGTGGCGGATGGGCACCGACCGCCGAAAGACGGAAGATGAGTTCGGCATGCAGGTAAAGTCGCTGTTTAATCATGCTGGCCTCGACATGAAGGCAATCGATGGGATCATCATCTCATCGGTCGTGCCGCCGATCATGTTCGCGCTTGAGCATATGTGCGAAAAGTACTTTGGACTGACACCGGTCGTTGTCGGGCCCGGTGTCAAGACCGGCCTGAACATCAAATACGAAAATCCGCGGGAGGTCGGCGCAGACCGGATTGTCAATGCAGTCGCCGGCATCCATGAGTACGGCAACCCGCTCATCATCGTCGACTTCGGAACCGCGACAACCCTCTGCTACATCAACGACAAAAAGGAATACATGGGCGGTGTCATCGCGCCGGGGATCGGAATTTCGACCGAAGCGCTATTCGAGCGCGCATCCAAGCTCCCGCGCGTGGAACTCGTCCGCCCGGAAAATGTCCTGGGGAAAAACACGGTCGCAGCCATGCAGGCCGGAATTGTCTACGGCTATGTCGGCCAAGTGGAAGGCCTGATTGCACGCATCAAGGAAATGGCCGGAACAAACCCGACAGTCATCGCGACAGGCGGTCTTGCACCGCTTATCGCCAGCGAAACAGATGCCATCGACATCGTTGACGGGCATCTGACACTCAAGGGCCTCAAGCTGATTTACGACCGCAATCAATGAATGAAGGGGATGGACCATATTGTCTGATTACATCGTGAAAGGCCTTGCTTTTGATGGAACGATCCGCGTGATTGGCGCGCGGACGACGGATACCGTAGGGGAAGCACAGCGCCGCCACCAGGCCTGGCCGACTGCGACAGCCGCACTTGGCCGGACATTGACAGGCACCGTCATGCTCGGCTCAATGCTGAAAGGCGACGGCAAGCTGACTGTCAAGGTTGAAGGAGGAGGCCCGGCGGGGGCCATCCTGGCTGATGCTGACGCAAACGGCCATGTCCGCGGATATATTTCTGATCCATACGTCCACTTTGATCTGAACAGCCAGAGCAAACTTGATGTCCGGCGTGCCGTCGGGACGAACGGGATGTTTTCCGTTGTGAAGGATCTTGGCCTCCGCGATCACTTTACAGGCCAGGTGCCGATTGTTTCAGGTGAAATTGCCGAAGACTTCACGCAGTATCTGACCGTTTCCGAACAAGTGCCATCCGCCGTTGCGCTTGGCGTCCTTGTCAATCCTGATAATACCGTCAAGGCAGCCGGGGGCTTCATCATCCAGGTCATGCCCGGTGCTTCCGACGAAACAATCACCCTGCTCGAGGAGCGGATCGCGAAAGCGCGTCCGGTATCACGGCAGATTGAAGACGGCCTGACCCCTGAAGAGGTTCTTCAGGAAGTGCTTGGTACTGATAATGTCCGGTTTATCGATACGATGCCGGTTTCTTTCGACTGCGACTGCTCCAAAGAGCGGTTCGGCAATGCAATCAAAGGTCTCGGGGAGCGGGAAATCCTCGAAATGATCAAAGAAGACCACGGAGCCGAGGCACAGTGCCATTTCTGCCTTGAAAAGTACCAGTTCTCCGAAGATGAGCTGAGAGGATTTTTGAGCGATGAGAAGGACACGGACTGAGACCGGACAGGCGATCCGCAAGCGCCGCCTGAAGACAAAGCCTGTCCTGGCCGTCCTCGGGATCCTTCTTGCGGGCAACCTGCTCTGGTTCACGCTCTGGATGACAAAGGACGGCGGCAGTGTGAAATCCGCCGGCACCGGCGAGCAGGTGGCGTCAGTCGGGAAGGAAACGATCACGAACAAGGAGTGGGTGGCGGCCATGGAAGAACGGGTCGGCCGCGAGGCGCTCCGTGAGCTCGTCAACCAGAAAGTGATGGAAGCAGCCGCGAAAGAATACGGCATCAAAGTTTCCGATGATGAGATTGACCTGGAAATCGCCATGCTGCGTGCAGGAGGCGAAGGAACCGGTGAACTGACGGGGGATCCGCTTCGCAATCAGGTGAAGATGCAGCTGATTTTCGAGAAGGTGCTGACGAAAGATATCATCATCGATGACGAGGCGGTCAAAGACTACTACGAGAAAAACGAATCGCTGTATGATGTGAAGCCGTCTTACAGAACGGCAGCAATCATTCTGAAGGACCAGTCAGAGGCCGAGAACGCACTTGGTGAACTGGACAGCGGCTCGTCGTTTGAAGCGCTGGCACGTGAGCGTTCGATCGACCGCGTATCAGGAAGCCTCGGCGGTGAACTCGGCTACATCAGCGAGTCTTCGGAAAACGTCGATCCGGCCATCATCAAGGCCGTCAGCGGCATGAAGGCCGGTGAAACCGCCGGCCCGATTGCATTGGCGGACGGGGAGGTCGCGCTTGTGAAAGTGACGGATACCGCCGAAGGCCGCCTGTTCAAGTTCAAGGAGGTCAAAGATCAGATCCGCCGCGAGCTTGCCATCGAGCAGCTTCCG
Organism: Bhargavaea massiliensis; assembly: GCF_018390575.1. Lineage (GTDB taxonomy): Bacteria > Bacillota > Bacilli > Bacillales_A > Planococcaceae > Bhargavaea > Bhargavaea massiliensis. The sequence continues at coordinate 44,991 of NZ_JAHBCJ010000013.1, forward strand.
CAATCCGTCACCCCGGAAGCATTCTGGGAAGAATTCGGAGCGGAATGGATATACGGCAAAGAATAAGAAATTGCCAAAGCATGCCTGAGGGCGTGCTTTTTTGTTTAGTGCAAATGTTCGGCCTGAAATCAGCCGGCCCACTGAAGAAACCTTGGGAGCAAATGAAGAAGATGCGGCAGAATATGCACCCGGCTTCAAAACAACCCATTGCGGCAATCCGAGAAATTTTCATTAAAGGATACCCAATACGCAGGAGCTGAGGGGCAGAACGTGGAAATGTACTGATTGACACCTTCGCGCATACATTGGTATCATGTAAGAAATAAAGCCTATTGGAATGATAGGGATTGGAGTGATCGGGATGAAAACGCGAGTAGGAAATTCGATTACAGATCTCATCCATCAGACTCCGCTCGTCAAGGTAAACCGCCTGACGGGGGAAAATGATGCAGACATCTATCTGAAGCTGGAGTACTTCAACCCGGGCAGCAGCGTCAAGGACCGGATTGCGCTGGCGATGGTCGAGCAGGCGGTAAAAGAAGGCAAGCTGAAGGAAGGCGGCACGATCATCGAGCCGACAAGCGGAAACACGGGAATCGGCCTTGCGATGGTCGCGGCGGCAAAAGGTTACAAGACCGTCATCGTCATGCCGGACACGATGAGCATGGAACGTCGGAACCTCCTGCGCGCGTATGGTGCGGAACTCGTGCTTACACCTGGCGCGGATGGCATGAAAGGCGCCATCGCCAAAGCCAATGAACTGGCCGAACAGAATGGCTGGTTCCTTCCCCAGCAGTTCGAAAACTTCTCAAACCCGGAAGTCCACCGCCTGACGACAGGGCCGGAAATCGCGGATTCCCTTGACCAGGTCGATGCATTCATCTCCGGCATCGGCACAGGCGGAACCATCACCGGTGCGGGCGGCGTCTTGAAAGAACGCTTCCCTGAAGTGAAGATCATCGCGGTTGAGCCAGAAAAGTCCCCGGTCCTTTCCGGCGGCCAGTCCGGCCCGCACAAAATCCAGGGGATTGGTGCCGGTTTCGTTCCAAAGGTTCTCGACACAGATATTTATGACGAAATCATTCAGGTATCCGATGAGGATGCCTATGACACGGCACGTAAGGCCGCACGGCAGGAAGGCATCCTCGGCGGCGTCTCTTCCGGCGCAGCCATCTACGCAGCGCTTGAAACGGCGAAAAAGCTCGGCAAAGGCAAGACAGTCGTTGCCATCCTTCCGTCCAACGGCGAGCGCTACCTGAGCACACCGCTCTACCAGTTCGACTGATCAACATGATTAATTCCGAAAAGGGGGCCCAGGCCCTCTTTTTCTTTTGCGTGTTTTCCCGGCTTCTCTATGGAAAAACACCACCGGTCCGCTGTAAGATGAGGGGAAGAGCGGCAGGGAGCCGCAGTAAACTGGAGGTATGGCAGCATGAGCTTAAACGGCAGCGACGGTCGCTATCAGATCGGCGGCGCGTCCATGGACTTCAATAAAGAAACGGTGGTCATGGGCATCCTGAATGTGACGCCCGACTCTTTTTCCGACGGGGGGCGCCATAACGGGACAGAAGACGCGGTCCGAAAGGCGCTTCAGATGAGGGATGAAGGAGCGAAGATCATTGACATCGGCGGAGAGTCGACGAGGCCGGGGCATACCGTTATCTCGGTGGATGAGGAACTGTCCCGGATCGTCCCGGTGATTGAACGGCTAAAGGACGAGGAAGGCATCTGCCTGTCGGTCGACACGTACAAGGCGGAAGTGGCCAAGGGTGCGCTCGTTGCGGGTGCACATATCATCAACGACATCTGGGGAGCCAAGCGGGAGCCGGACATCGCCAGACTTGCCGCTGACCGGGACGTGCCGATCATCCTCATGCACAACCGGGAAGAGGCGGATTACAATGATTTCTGGCCGGACGCCAAGGCGGATCTGGAAGAAAGCATCAGAATCGCAAAAGATGCCGGCATCAGCGACCGCAACATCTGGCTGGACCCGGGGATCGGCTTTGCCAAGTCGACAAATGAAAACATCCTCATGATGCAGCATCTGGACAATCTCGTCGCGATGGGCTACCCTGTGCTGCTCGCCACATCCCGCAAGCGCATGATCGGCAACATCCTGGACCTTCCGGTGGATGAACGGATGGAAGGCACGGGTGCGACGGTCTGCTACGGAGTCGGCAAGGGCTGCCATATGGTGCGTGTCCATGACGTGAAGGAAATCACCCGCATGACAAGGATGATGGACGTGCTGACGGGCAAGTCGGCATACAAAGGAGACTTGTGATGGACTACATTCACTTGCATGAGATGCAATTCTACGGCTACCACGGCGCGCTGCCGGAAGAAACGAAGATCGGCCAGCGGTTCACGGTGACGCTGTCCCTTGCCGTCAGCCTGGAAGAAGCGGGGCTCACGGATGACCTGGACAAGACCGTGAACTACGCGGAGGCGTATGCGGTCGTGAAGGAGATTGTGGAAGGCGAACCTGTGAAGCTGATCGAGGCTGTCGCGGAGCGGATCGCTTCGGCAATCCTGACGGGCTTCGGGGACAAGGTCGAAGGATGCCGGGTGCGCGTCATCAAGCCCGACCCTCCGATCCCGGGCCATTACCGCGCGGTCGAAGTGGATGTTGCCAGAGGGCGGTTCTCATGAACACAGCCTATCTGTCCGCCGGTTCCAATATGGGGGACCGCGAGGCTTACCTGCGCGAAGCGGCTGTCAGGCTAAACAGCCTTCCCGGCACGGAACTGGACCGCCTTTCTTCCATCTATGAGACCGATCCGGTCGGGTTTGAGGACCAGGCGCCGTTTCTCAATATGGTATTCCGGCTCAGAACTTCGCTCCCGGCGGAGGAGCTCCTGGATGCGTGCCTCGGGATCGAGGCGGAGATCGGCCGTGTGAGAACGGTGCGCTGGGGGCCGAGGGTGTGCGACCTTGACATTCTGCTGTTCAATGATGAAAATATGGAAACGGAGAAACTGACCGTCCCTCATCCGCGCATGCATGAGCGGGCGTTCGTTCTCGTGCCGCTCCTTGAGACGGATCCGGGAATTCTGGCTACGCTCAAGAGACGCTTCCCGGGTTTTCCCGGAGTCGACCTCGAGGACGGGATCCGGCTTTATAAAACGATTCAAGGACCGGCCGCTTTCCTGGAAGGCAAGTGATCCGGTTTCCATACAGCAGTTGCCCCGAATTGGGGGATAGGCAGGAGGAAATGAAATGAACGAAACACGCAAGCCGTTCAAGATCGGGGGCATCACGATGGACAACCGTGTGGTCCTCGCTCCGATGGCGGGCGTCTGCAACTCCGCGTTCCGGCTGACGGTCAAGGAGTTCGGCGCGGGTCTCGTCTACGCCGAGATGATCAGCGACAAGGGCATCAACCAGCGGAATGAGAAGACGATGGAGATGCTGTACATCGATGAGCGCGAATATCCGCTTTCGCTGCAGATTTTTGGAGGCGACAAGGAAAATCTCGTCGAGGCGGCCAGGTATGTCGACCAGTATTCGAATGCCGACATCATCGATATCAATATGGGCTGCCCGGTCAATAAGATCATCCGGTGCGAGGCGGGGGCCAAGTGGCTGCTCGACCCGGATAAGATCCACGAAATGGTGTCTGCAGTCGTGAGTGCCGTGGACAAGCCGGTCAGCGTCAAGATGCGCATCGGCTGGGATGAGGACCATCTCTATGGAGTCGAAAACGCCAAAGCCGTCGAAGCAGCCGGAGGAGCGGCCATTGCCGTCCATGGCCGCACGCGCGTGCAATTGTACGAAGGCAAGGCAAACTGGAGCTGGATCCGCAAGATGAAGGAAGCGGTGAATATTCCGGTGATCGGCAACGGCGACGTCGAGACGCCGCAGGATGCCGGGCGCATGCTGGATGAGACGGGCGTCGACGGCGTCATGATCGGCCGCGCGGCCCTCGGCGACCCGTGGATGATCTACCGTACGGTCAAGTACCTCGAAACTGGGGAGCTGATCGGGATGCCGTCGGTGAAGGAGAAGATCGACGTCTGCCTGCTGCATTTCGACCGCCTTGTGAACCTGAAAGGCGAATACGTCGCGGTGCGCGAGATGCGCAAGCATGCATCATGGTACCTGAAGGGCATCCGGGCAAATGCGGGGATCCGCAAGGGGATCAACCAGGCGGAGACAGGGGACGAGCTGAAGGCGCTTCTTCTCGGGTTTGCGCAGGAAATGGAAAGCGAACCGGCTGCCGCAAGCGCCGTCTGATGGAATGGGGCTGCCACTTTTGTGGCGGCTTTTCTATATGAGGAAACACCGGGAGACTTCTTTCGGGGTAAATAAATGTGAAGAAACGGCATGGATTGTGTACAATGAACGCATGACTGTAAACCCTGTGTACGGACTGACAAAGGAGAGGAAAGCATGTCGCACCTTGACGAATTAAATGATCAGCTCGTGGTCAGACGCGAGAAAATGACGGAGATAAGGGAAAAGGGATTGGATCCGTTCGGTTCCCGCTTTGAGCGGACACACCTCACTTCGTGTATTAAAGAAGACTTCGGGGAGAAAACAAAAGAGGAACTGGAAGCAGAGTCGCATGAAGTGTCAATTGCAGGACGGATCATGACCAAGCGCGGCAAGGGCAAGGCCGGATTTGCGCATGTCCAGGACCTGGACGGGCAGATCCAGATCTATGTCCGCAAAGACGATATCGGCGAGGATGCCTATGAGCTGTTCACCGGAGCGGACCTCGGTGATATCATCGGCGTGACCGGCACAGTGTTCAGGACGAAGGTCGGCGAACTGTCCGTCCGGGCAAACAGCTTCACGTTCCTGACAAAGGCACTCCGCCCGCTGCCGGACAAGTTCCACGGCCTCAAGGATGTCGAACAGCGCTACCGCCAGCGCTACCTGGACCTGATCACTTCGGAGGAAAGCAAAGAGACTTTCATTACCCGAAGCAAGATTATCCGCTCGATCCGCCACTACCTGGACGGCCAGGGCTATCTGGAAGTCGAGACCCCGATGCTGCACAGCATCGCGGGCGGTGCGGCGGCCCGTCCGTTCATCACCCACCACAATGCTCTCGACATGGAACTCTATATGAGGATTGCGATCGAGCTGCATCTGAAGCGCCTCATCGTCGGCGGACTGGAAAAGGTGTATGAGATCGGACGCGTCTTCCGTAATGAAGGCATCTCGACACGCCACAACCCGGAATTCACGATGCTCGAGCTGTACGAGGCGTATGCCGACTACAGAGACATCATGGAACTGACGGAAAATATCATCTCCAATGCTGCGCAGGAAGTGCTCGGCACGACAAAAGTGACCTATGCCGGTGAAGAGATCGATCTGTCACCGGGCTGGAAACGGGTCCACATGGCGGATATCGTCAAGGAGTTCACGGGCGTCGACTTCTGGAAGCAGATGACACAGGAAGAGGCGCACGCACTTGCTAAAGAGCACGGCGTCGAAGTGAAGCCGACAATGGAAGTCGGCCACATCCTGAATGAGTTCTTTGAGCAGAAAGTCGAGGAAGAGCTTGTCCAGCCGACATTCGTCTACGGCCATCCGGTCGAGATTTCCCCGCTCGCGAAAAAGAACCCGGATGACGAGCGGTTCACGGACCGCTTCGAGCTGTTCATCGTGCGCCGGGAGCACGCAAACGCATTTACTGAGCTGAACGACCCGATCGACCAGCGCGAGCGCTTCGAGGCGCAGATGGTCGAGAAGGAGCAGGGCAACGATGAGGCGCATGAGATGGATGACGACTTCATTGAAGCGCTCGAGTACGGCATGCCGCCGACAGGCGGACTCGGCATCGGCATCGACCGGCTGATCATGCTGCTGACCGACTCCCCGTCGATCCGTGACGTCCTGCTGTTCCCGCAGATGCGCAAGAAAGACTGAGTGGTTTGCGCCTGTTTTCCCTCTGTGGGAAGACAGGCGTCTTTTATATTGTCCGGGAAGAGGAAGGTGTACTGAATTGCCCGGTGAAATGAAAGATTCCGACTATAAATATTGGGCTTGCGCAGTTCATATTGCGGTGGTATAGTTATCAACGTTGCGTTTCCGATACGGACGCCGCAGCAAAGGAAATGAAATAAGCTTAAAAAAGTTGTTGACTTGCATGGTGCAGCGTGTTATATTAGTGAGGTCGCTGTCAAACAACGACAACAACACCATGAACCTTGAAAACTGAACAGCAAAACGCTGATGAAACGAGTTCCCGATCCCCGACCCCGTCGGGTGAGAACGGAACAAATGATATCGGACAT
>NZ_JAHBCJ010000014.1 GCF_018390575.1 Bhargavaea massiliensis
GGGATCGGGAACTCATTTCATCAGCGTTTTGCTGTTCAGTTTTCAAGGTTCATTAATTGTCGTTGTGTTTTTCAGCGACTGGTATTAATATAACATGCCGAACTGATTGCGTCAACAACTATTTCTCATCTTTCTGTTCGCCGCGTTACTTGGAAACGCAACGTTGATAACTATACACCGCTAATCTTAAACACGCAACCCCAATCCCCATAGTCAAAATACTTAATCACCTAAATCTCATCATATCGAAACAATGCATCTTCCACTTCCTATTTATACGGTTCTTATAGCAGACAGATATTCTATCCCGACATCAAAAAATCCGATGCATGCGGCACCGGATTGCTCTATTCTGTTTTTGTGAAGTTACACTACTCTGTTCTTCTATAGTGTCACCTTTAAACCTTCGGATCGTAATTACTTCGATTTTCGGCGACTCGAATCCCATCTATTCCTATACTAGTTCGATAACTACGGGTTCTCTCTAGCCTTTCTTTGAAATAAACATTTAAATCCGGATCTGTGCAATGAATAAAGCAGCCTCGCTGTCCTCGAGTCATTAATGTTCTATAAGTATTCCGGATAATCTCATCAGCCATTCTTTTCGCTTTCTCCGGTTCGAGCTTCATCATTTTTTTAATCCCACGAAGAGATTGGTCTGTTTTCGCACGCTTTGTAAAGTCGGTAACAACTTGACCATCCTTGTAAGTCAAATCGCCCCCAACAATTACACCGACATATTCAAATTCCAGCCCCTGGCAGGTATGGATACAACCAGCCTGATAAACGGATTGATCATCAATCGCCCAGGTTTCTGTGTTTCCCAAATTCCAGCTGATGCTGAAATCATATTCGGAAATAACAATATCTTTATGCTCCGGATCATTCTTATTTTCCCAATTCCAACAGTACCCTGATACGAGCCGAGATTTATTACTTCTATGATTCAAGCGGACAATCTCCTCGAAAAGAGTGTTCGGATCATCATAAACCTGAAAATCATAATCCAGACCATAGAAATCATAATTTGCTGTCTCTCTAATTTGAAGTACGTCATCTAACCAGGCCAGGTAGGCGTCTGAACCATCACACCGAAATTGTGATGTTAACTCCATCTGTGTAATTTCCGCCGCAAGGTCATCAGAAAAATATTTGATATGATCGATAGAACCAACGTCTTTTAATGTGACACGTTGCTTTTCATCAATAAAAAAGATCGAGAACTTAGTCGCATTGATAATCTCTTTGATCTGGTTCTCACCAAGATTCTGAAATAGGCCGGATTTTTCATTTAGCCGATGCGCTTCATCAATTATAAGTGCATCAATTTCATTCGGCTTTGATTGCGTGTAGCTACCTGACCCTTTAAAAAGATTATCAATCCTCGTTTTCCTGAAATCACCTTTCAATTTCGTTGCATAAACATGTCGAGGAGCGGAATTTTTTGTGACGTACTGGGCCACCAATCCTCTCCGCGTCAATTCCACCAGCATATTAATTGCTAGCACTGACTTCCCAGTCCCGGGTCCGCCGCTGACAACCAACACTTGCTTGCGTCCTGTTTCAAGAGCTTTGTTTGCAAGAGCAATCGCCTCTTCATAGACGACTTTCTGTTCATCGATCATAATGAACTCCCGATTTCCCTTCAACATTTGCACTAGAGAATCTTGCAACGACTTAGATGGCCGGATTCTACCGCTTTCAATGTTATATAGGAGCTCTTTGTCATCTCCAGTTTTGATATACCTCTTTATAAATTCTCGAAGTTTTGGTGCATCTCCCTTTGAGAATACAGGTGCTTTCTCAAGGTAGAATTTATAAATCGGGTCAGTTAACTGGTCACCTTTATCTTTTCGGATATAGTTATGAACATAAGCACAGGGCTTCAATTGTATGTTTTGATCTTGGACGTTCCGATTGTAATCTTCAATTAATGCGGCATAGGACCAAGCCTGATAAGAGGGGTGTGCAGTTTCCCGTAAACCCCGGTTAATTAATGTCTTAACGATTGCCTCTTTTCCTTCTACCTTCTGAACCTCTCCCCATTGCTTTAACTCGATAATTATTACTGAATCGTGAGAACCGGTCCTCCCGGATATTAGAAAGTCTACTCTTTTAGATGTATAAGGAATACGAAATTCAATCGCAACTCCTGAATTATCAGGTATAGAGTCATCGTGAAGAACCCGATACATATACTGCATTGAATTGTCCCAGGAGCGGATTTCCGCCTCATTTACTTTGCCAATTTTTTCATTGAATCTTGAACAAATGCTATTGACCAATTCATCAGTAAAGACGTCATGGAGGAACTCCTTTTTTGTAGCTTCGTAAACGATCAATTGTCTACACCCCGTATTATAAGACATTTCGACAACCTTAATAGTTACCTATATACTAACATGGAAAATATAGGACAGGCAGCTACAACTATTGATTAAAGTGCCCATATGGATTTTAGGAGGTTAATCCTGTAACTGCAAAGGCAGGAGCGATGTCATGAACCGTCGGTTAATTCATCTTTACAGATGGCTGTTAGGGGGCATCTTTCTTGGTGCGGGGATTAACGGGTATGTCGTCTTTTTTGGATATGACCCATTTATTGCGACCAGTCCGGAAGCCATGGCGCTGTTTATGTTTGATTATCTTCTATTTATCGAGAAAACTCTCGAAGTCGTCTGCGGAATCCTCTTGCTTGCCAATCAGTTCGTGCCTTTGTCAATCGCTATTCTAAGCCCAATAGTGGCGAATATCTTCCTGCTTCACTTGTTCGTGGATCCGACGTTGTTGGTAGCAGTAATGATTGTCCTTTTCCACGGAATACTTTTGTTTCACTATCGGCTCTGTCTCATGGGGTTGCTCGTTCGGAAACCGGCTGCTCCTGCCTCACTTGAAAAATGAGTGGACCGATCAAATGCTCGAAGTCGTTGTGAGGTCCATTTACAACAGGCAGGTCTCTCTCTGAATATAAAAAACACCCCACCGGGTGCCTTTCATTGCTGTGCAGAATCAGTTCCGAGATTCATCTTTTTGAAGAATTCCTTCCGGTAAGCCGGGTAGAACGATGTCCAGTAGACTTGGGCCAGCTTGAGCGTCAGCATACCGACAAACGGCAGCAACAGTAACAGGAAAAGATATGGGCTTTCCGTAGTTCCGAGGAAGATTCCCATCACTGTTCCCACAATGATAAACATTAGGGCCACGTACCAGCTCGCCAAAAACGCCAACAGGAAGACAGACGGGAAGTACACCATGGAGAACGCTTTGAACTTGTCCTTGCGTTCCTTTTGATTTATAAAGATGCCCCAGTTCCGTTTTGCTTCACAGGCGATTTCTTTGACGATCGTCCAGTTTTTCTTGAATAGGAAGTTCACTTCCGATGCCACCGCTTTCGTGTTGTACGGATTTACGGCTTTCAAAAATCCGTTGGTTACTTTACCAGTTCAAAATCCGCGTTCTCGAGTTCGACGACTTTGTTGTCCTCGGTGATGGACTGGAGCCGTTCAGCACCTTCAGGCGTGATGGGAACAGTGAACGGAATGGCATGTCCGGGCTGGATGGTTCCGGCAAACGGCTCCAGCAGCTCAACCCGCTCATTTTTCAGGGCATACTTGACCCCTTCGGCCGTATCCATGCCTAGGGAATAGTCGAATGTAATGTTTTTAATCGGTTGGTCAAGACGGTTGATACCGAGGAAGAACATCACCTGGCCGGCATCCGACTGGTTCGCCAAGGTCAGCGGGTGAACGCTAAAGTCATCTGCCACCCCGATGTTGGGATTGTCATTAAGGAAATCGTCAAGTTGCTGGTACATCTCATTTTCCAGTGTCACGCCGTTTTCTTCATCAGCCTTAAGAAGCTGCATCTCGACAGGCGTGGCTTTTTTCTGTTCAGTTGCTTCCTCGTGTACCTCCGCAGGTGTCTCGTTCTTGCCCGCTTGCTCACTGCATCCGGCCAGCAGGAATGCCAGTGTCAATAAAATTGCTGTTTTCTTCACGTTAAATCCACTCCCACGAGACCTACGATTAACTTATGTAAACAGCCCATCCTGATGCCGGTACCGGGCGGACTGTTCCGTGATCTTCAAATATGCCGGCAGAACACTAGTGCCCGGTCCTATTCCAATCGGTTACTATCGTACCATATCAACAGAAGAAGTTTTCATGTTGTGCAACTTCTTCTGTCTATAGTGTGTTGAGAGGGGTTTTTCAAGAATACTTCTTGAAAAAACGGATGATATGATCGATGATTTTCTGTTGGTCATTGTCCAATGTGGCCACATGGTAACTTTCTTCAAGTCGTACAGTTTCTTTTTCGGCAGATGAAATCTCTTTACTGATTATCTCGGAGTTGTCCGGAGGGACGACGTGGTCTTCTTCAGATACGAGGATGAGCGCCGGGCACTTGACATCACTCAGGCTTGTTCGCACTTCTTCCATTAAAGCGAGGATTTCTTTAACCGATTTGACCGGTGTCTTTTCATAAGCCAGTTCAGTGACGTCCGGCTTCTTGATATCCGATCCGATCGCGTCAAGGAAGCGGATCTCTTCAGGATCGCCGACTTCCTTGAGTGCCGGCATGTCGATGGCTGCGTTGATAAGCGCGATCGCCCGGATGTCGGGATGCCGCTCCGCCATATAAAGCGTCAGTGTTCCGCCCATCGACAGGCCCGCCATGTAAATGGTGTCGCAACGTTCCTTCAGCCAGCGGTAGCCTTCCTCGACCGAATCCACCCAGTCATGCCGGCTCGTGCGCTCCATGTCCTCGTAATGGGTGCCGTGCCCTTTCAGGCGCGGAAGGCAAACCGTATACCCCGCTTCCGACAACGCTTCGGCGAGCGGTCGCATGCTTTGTGTGGAGCCCGTGAATCCATGCGAGACCAGGATCCCTTTCTTTCCGCCTTCTGCATAATAAGGTTCGGCGCCTTTCAGCACCGGGTACTGTTCATCCATCTTAATCCCTCCCTGTATGGAATGCCGATCTGCTAATTTCCCAATTCGATAAGAGCACCTGGTATTCCTTCTTCGGCGCTTATTGTGTTTACATAATACTATTATCTTTCTTTAACAATGCGGTACCTAAAAAGACGGATAATACCGCCGTCCCGACAGTTCGCTGTCGTCAAGCCCCAAGATCTTCACGATCGCCGCACTTTCAAAGCTCCAATAGCCATAATAGATTTCGTCACTGTGAAGATGCAGATCATGCCACGCGGCCTCATCGTGTTCCTCATACCAGTATTTCTTTAAGTAAACCTTCAGTCCCCAAATACTCTGGTGCTTGTCTTCCGCAAACAGTACCCGTTCCAGATGCCGATAAGGTCGCTTAAAAAGGAAATCACGTCTTGCGGGCTTTTGGATGCCCCCACTCAACAGAAAGTCGATCAGCGCATCCTTCTCTTGATAAACAGAGGCAAATTGGCTGATCCGGCCAAACAGGTCTTCATCCACTTCCAGCAGGGTGGCTAAAGACAAAAAGAGGACGCAATCCCGGTAGTGGTCGTAGCCATAACGGCCATCGTCCATTTTCTCCATCCAGCCGACGACTTCCGGGAGAAACGCTTTGATCTCATCCAGTGGATATCCCGCTGAATAGAGGGCGAGCAGCTTAGTGCGGTAAAAAAGGGCGACCACACCATAGCCGTACTGCACACCTTCATCCTCCTCTCCCCGTTCCCTGATTACTTGCTTGATCAGACTTGTGAACTCCGAAATACGTTCCTCTTCATAGGCGATAAAGCGTTGATAATACGCTCTGTCTCTCAGGAAATCACGGACGATCCCGTCTTTCGAAAGGCTGGCGGCACCGCCCGCGAGAGCTTTCTCTTCCTTCAGCAGCTGTTCCTCAAAAAAATCCGCATAGGTTTCCCAGCTTTCCTCCACTTCGACGGGCTGCTGTTTCTTCAACTTCCGGATGTCGTCTTTTTCGATCCAAAAAACCGACGGAATGGTCTCTGTGCCCAGCAAAATCAGTCTGTCTCCATCTTCAGTAAGAACGATGAATTTATCAGGCAAAGAACGGTATTTCCTGAATCTGACCGTGTCATTTCCGATATCCGGTTTATCCATCACATCCATATCGAATCGGAAATGGTCAATGCCCCCGAGAAGTCCCCCTCCAAAGAATGATGCGATCTCCCGGAAGTCCTGCGGGAGACTGACTTCAAGGTGTTTTTCCGCTTTCCTGAGTTTTCGCTTGCTCGTTCCTTCATCCGGGTAAAGCCGTTCATATCGTTCTTTTAAAACTCTGATCCGATCCTCCATGACAATCCCCCTCAATCCCCACAGCTTTGGCGATGCTTTCCATCAGTTTACCATTCCCTCTGCTTTCAAGGTACGATGAAAAAAAGCCCCCGACGGGTTGTCGGGGGCCTCATCGTTATACTGGTGCAGTTTCTTTCTGGGTGTTTTTTAGGTCTTCGAACAGCTTTTCAATCGTCCCTGCCCCGACATTTTTGTACTTGGCGAGGATGACGAGTTCCTGCGGTAGCTGGCCGGCCTGCCGGATACCCGATTCTCTCAGCTGGCGGATAAACCCCGGCGTGAGCAAAGGGAAGTTCTCCTTGTTCAGCTCAGCTTGTGCGAGCGCCTCCGTTACAATGATCGCGTCGCCTTTATGGAAAAGGAACAGCTCTCCCGGCCGTTCGATGCGGATCCGGCGACGGGCTTTTTCCTCTTCGATGAATTCTGCCAGCTCCCCGAAAAACTGCTCATCATTTTTCTCTGTGTACCGGGTAACCGAAAGATGAAGGCCAGCAAGATCAGCCGGCAGCTCGCTCATGATCCGTGCTTCTTCGGCTCCGTGGAGTTTAACAAGAAAACGGACCGACTTTTCGAATCGCTGTGGCAGGAGGAAAGCATCGCGGAGAAAATATGGGACGTCTAGAGTTCTATCACCATAGTGGATCTGCCGGACAGTCGTGTAGCCGGGGGACTCATCAAATGGCTGCTCCTGGGAGATCATGGCTGCTGGTGCTTTCTCAGTTGCGTTTACTTTCACTTCACCGCTCAACGTCTCTTTCAGCAGTTCTTCCAAGCGGGCCAGGCGGGACTCCAGCTCCGGCAGTTCAAAAGCCCGTTCCTTTGGCGGTGAAGGGTCACGGTATTCCGGGAAAGTGAATGTCGGATTTCCGTAAACCTCTATGTACCATTTCATGACGATATACAGCTGTTCCCACGCCGCGAGCGATTCGGTCACCCGGAATGCCCTCGGCTGATGGGCAGCGCGGTTGCCCGCCATGCGGATGTCGTGAAGGGCATCCCTCACTTCGTCGGTCAGCAACCCCTGGCAGTCGATTTCGTCGAGACGTTCCTTCAGGGATTTGTGCTGTACGTCCGGAATCCCCTCCTCCTTCATGACCAGCTGCAGGACCGAATCGATCAGCACCCGTGCATGCGTCAGCATTGTCCTGGGACTTGTATAAACCGACTGTTCCAGCTCCCCCGCCACGAGTGCGAGATGCCGATGTTTCAGAAATGCATAAAAATGTTCATCGTTTTCGTTCACAGCGCCTGCTCCTTCTCTCTAACAATGAACTTAGTTTAACATTTACAAAACTAAGCCGACAAAATATGTCTGATTGTGTCATAATAAAACGAAACAAAAGTCGTTCAGGATGGTGGATGAAGTGGCAGAAAGAAAATTAAACCGGATTGACGAAATGGAGAAACGTCTTGCGGCAATCGCCGACCGGGAGCCGGCAGATGCTGTCCATGACATCGTGCAGGATTTGTTCGGGTTTGACTATGATCGTGTTCCCGTTCTCAGGGGCAAACGGAAAGGTCTCTCCAACCGGGAAATTCTTGCGGCAGAACTGAAAAAACTGCCCTCTCTCACTGCCGATCATCTTTGTCCGCTCCTTCTGCATCTGTTCGGCACCAACCTGAATGGGATTGTCTCCATTGAAGAAGCCCCCATTTCCATCCGCTCCAAGGAAAATTGGGTCAAACGCCATGACGGTGATCTCGTTATGATCACCGGCGGCTACGAGGATCTGGATGTTCTCGTAGCGCCAACCGAGGAATTCATGATGGTGAACGGCAATGAACATCTCCCGGATAAGCTTCTGGAGCGCCTGATCGGGATTGGTTATGTAGATCGCAACGGCCATGCTTTCTATGCAGACCCGGAAGGCAAGCCGGTGTCGGACGACTTTAAAACGCTGACCATCCGGACGATCACCGAATACTTTGAAGAGCATCCTTATGAATAATGACATGAGAAAGCCCGGATCCAAAAGCGGATCCGGGCTTTTTCGTTTTTCGGGTGTATGAAATACGGGTATGGCAACGTCTCAATGTAACCAAACGGAGCCGGCCGTCATTCCCGGCTCACTCCGCAAATCCGGCCAGGAATTTGACACGGTCGCCCATCGGCGGCGGGGTGTCGTCGATGAGGACAATTTCGAGGAGTGCCGGTCCGTCTTCATCCATCAGTTTCCCGATGGTTTCCGAGTTCAGATCGTCCATCGACTCCACACGGGCGGCCGGTATGCCAAGGCCTTCAGCCATTTTCGCGAAGTCCATCGGCTGGGTTGAGAAGGTTTCATGGACCCGCTTGAACTGCAGGCTGTGCCCGTGATAAACCAAACCCAGCCGGGAATTGTTCATGACAATGAACAGGACAGGCACGCCGTATTCCTTCGCAGTCAGGATCTCCAGCCCATGCATATGGAAGCAACCGTCGCCGGTGATGATCACCGTCGGGCGTTCCGGATCCGCCATTTTGGCGGCAATTCCGACGGACAGGCCGCTTCCCATTGCCCCGAAGTGGACGTTGATGTCGAAGGCATCCGGCGAAAGGACGTTCAGGTCATGGATGACATAAGCTTCGGTCTCGGTGATATCGACTGCGTACCTTGTCTGCTCGGGAAGCAGCTGCTGGAGTTTCAGAACGACGTTTTTCGTCGTGAATTCTTTCCCGGGTTTTAGCCGCTCCGGGTTGTAAGGCACCTTAACAGATTTCTCAGCGGTACCGAGGACGTTCAGCTCTGTCAGGATAGCCGGAAGCGTATCGGAGAGATTCCCCAGGACAGGCAGATCCACCGGGTACTTTCTGCCGAACACGGTTTCATCACGATCAAATTGGATGACAAAGCGGCCCTTGGCCAGACCAGCATTATAGTTGCTCGTAGCCGTCTCCCCGAGGCTTGACCCAAGAACCAGCAATGTGTCGAAGTCGCCTTCCTGGACAAGCTTGCCCGTTGTTTCGTGCCCAGCAAAACCGTACACGCCCGCGAAATTGGGGTGCGCATCCTTAAACAGCCCCTTTGCAACAGGTGTCGAGACGACCGGCCAGCCGAGCCGCTCCGAAAGCCGCATCACTTCCGGCACCATTCCCCTGACTCCCTGCCCGCAGAAAATCAGGCCTGAATCATTCGTTTTAATCTGCCGTGCAGCTTGCCCGGCCGCTGCGTAATCCGGTTTTATCTGAGCTGGCCGGATTGCATCCGGAATCGTGGCCGGATCGATTTCCGCCATCTGCACATCAAGCGGCATGGCGATATGTACGGGCCCCGGCACACCGCCCAAAGCAATTTCCAGTGCCTTTGCCACTTCACTCACCAAGTCTTCACCGCGCTCGACGAGTTTGGAGTACTTGGTGATCGGGGCGAAGACTGGAGCGGCATCAAGTTCTTGTGATGAGTTCATTCCGACTGTGCTGCTCGGCACTGCCCCTGTCAAAAACAGAACCGGAAGCTGTTCCCGCATGGCGTTTGCCGCAGGCGTGACCATGTTCATCGCCCCGGGTCCGCTGGAGCCGATGGCAACTGCGGGGCCTCCCGTATACTTTGCAAATCCCGCCGCCATATAACCTGCAGCGCCCTCATGTTTCGTGATGATCGGACGGATGTCGGCATAATCATTTATCCCGTCAAACAGCACGTTCACACTGCCTGCCGGTATGCCGAATATCCGGTCAATTCCAACGTTTTTCAGAAACTCAAGAACTGCAATGCCTGCCTTCATCGGACTTTCCCCCTTAATTGTTGGTCAAGAAGTCATTTTCAAGCTTTTTGGCTGGTATCGGCGGACTGAAATAGTACCCTTGCATGAGCGTACAGTCGCGGGAAGCGAGGTGGGCGGCCTGCTCAGCCGTCTCCACGCCTTCCGCAATCACCTCAAGGCCCATGTTTTTTGCCATTGTGATGATTGTATCTGTCAGCGAACGGTCGTCATCATCATGGAGAATATCACGTATGAATGTCCGGTCGATCTTGAGCGTGGATATCGGGAACCTTTGGAGATAACTGAGCGATGAGTATCCTGTTCCGAAATCATCAATATCCAATTGGACACCCAGTTCCTTCAGTTTGTTCATCGTGGAGATGGCCAGGTCCGTATTACGCATGATCTGGTTTTCCGTCAGTTCAAGATGAAGCTGATCGGGACGGATTCCCGTTTCCGCCAGCACCTGTTTGACGCTCCGGTTCAGATTGCCCTGCTCAAACTGGGCGGCCGATAAGTTTACGGCCATATTCAGGTCTGTGAATCCCAGGTCGTGCCATTTTTTAAGCTGGAAAACGGCCTCACGCAGTACCCATTCGCCAATCTGGACGATGAGTCCTGTCTGTTCGGCAAGCGGGATGAAGATGTCCGGCGGAACCAGACCTTCTTCCGGATGATTCCATCGGATCAGCGCCTCGACTCCGAACAGCCGGTTGTTGCAAAAATCAATCTGCGGCTGGTAATACAGCGTAAACTCATCCCGCTCCAGCGCGCGGTACAGCGCGTTTTCGTATTTGACGTTTTGTATCGTCCGCTTGCCGATTTTTTTATCATAGAAATGATAGCTACCGCCCGCCACTTCCTTGGAATGATACATCGCCGCGTCGGCATTTTTGATCAGCTGCTCGGCGGTATCGCCGTCTTCCGGAAACATGCTGATGCCGATTGAATTTTTGATGAACAGTTCATGGTCGTCGATCAGGATCGGTTTTGCAAAGGCCTTGTTGATTTTCCCGACGGCACGGATCACTTCATTTCTGTTTTTGACATCAAGAAGGATGATCATGAACTCATCGCCGCCCTGTCTCGAAACAATGCCGTTCACAGGGATTGCTTCACTCAGCCGATGCGCCACTTCTTTCAGAAGCAAATCGCCGAAACTGTGCCCGAGCGTGTCATTGACGAGTTTGAAACGGTCGAGATCAAGAAACAGAACGGCCACTTTCTCGTTGTCCTTTGAGGCATTCAGCAAGGCCTCATCCAGCCGTTCTTTCATCTGCAGCCGGTTCGGCAGATTGGTCAGGCTGTCATAATAAGCGTAGTACTTGATCTCTTCCTCCAGATAACGCCGTTCGGTAATATCCTTGAAGATGACCACTTGACCGAAAACCTGATCGTCTTCCTGGATAAACGAAATGTCATACTCGACCGGGAAGACGGAGCCGTCTTTTCTGTGGAAAACGCCGACTTCGTCATTATGGCGCGGAAGCTCCCTGCCGCTCCTGTCTTCTCCGTGAAAAATCTTATCAAATGGCTCGCCTTCCAGTTCTTCGGGGCGGGAGTAACCGAGCATTTTTAAAGCGGCCGGATTGCTGAACGTGATCATGCCGTCCAGGCCGATGCCGAATATCCCTTCACCTGCCGATTTAAGGATCAGCTCTTTTTCCCTTGATAGCGATTCCAATTCGGTGATAACACGCTGAAGTTCTTCATTCTTCACTGTAACTTCCCTTGTCCGCCGGTTGATGATCATCTCCTGCTTCTCGATATATAGAAGGTTCGACAAAGTGGAAGCCGTCATGTCAACCACCGACTGGGCAAGTTCAATGGTCGCTTCCGGATACTCGACGACCTTTCCGGAACGGTTCGGCACAGCGATGAATCCCAGAATCTCGTTCATTGCGATCATCGGGAAAATCACCATTCCGGTAATTCCGAAGGAACGGCATATTTCCTGGTTGGGCCGGCTGTCTTTGGTCACATCCGGGATATAAACCGGACTGCGCGTGCGGATCGCATCCTGATACATTTTATCTTCAAGGAGGTCATCCAGCTGTGCCTGGTGCATTTCAAGCCATTGTTCCTCATTCATATCGCTGTTCTTGGACAGCCTGGCCGGCTTGATCTTTTTCCCCGCGACCGGGTCCAGCAGATGCACAGCCGGGTCATCGTTATGGAGCAATTCGCCGACATACCGGAAACAAGTCTGGACTGCCTGGTCCATCGTTTCCGCCCGTGAAAGTTCGCTGTTCGCGTCGAGGAGCATCTGTTTGTCTCGGATCAGATTTTCTTTGCGGATCAGGTCGTTGGCGTTGCGGATGGCAACGGCCGCCATGTTGACGAACGCTTCGACGGTTTCCCGCTGCTCACAGGTAATATTCATCGGCTGCCCATAGTTAAACAGGAAGACGAGTCCGTACAGCTCGTCCCCATAAGAAATCGGCATTCCGAGAAGGGAACGGATGTGGAACGAGTCGACTGCCCATCCGCTCGGCCGCTCATCCGCCCGCGTATCAGGTATGTAGACGGCCCGATTGGTTTTCGTCACTTCCCGGACAAGCGCATCATCCTCCGGGCTGATCACATGCATATCAAGTGTCATGCCATTCAGGACATCCGGCTTTCCGGTGAATCCCCGGAAGGTTCCGTCATCCTGAGGCAGATAGATTCCGACAGAGTCACACTGGAAGACTTCATGGGAAATTGCATCCGTTACGGCGGACAGCATCTCTTTCAGGTTGAGTTTCGTATTAATCATTTTGGTCAAATTGGCTAATTGACGGTATCGGGATTGGTCGTTCACTGCCCCCCACCTCCTCATGGAAACTTGTTCCTCCCATTATACTACCCTATTCGTACCGGTGTCCCAACATCAGAAAGAAAGCGGCTTTCTCCTGCATCAGCGATAGATGCAGAAGAAAGCCGCCGGAAGGGCTCTTTGCCCGGATCACTTATTCTTCTTCCTCGTCATGGAAGGCTTCCTCAAGGCGGTGCCTGAATTCTTCGGCCGCACTGTAGCCTTGCATACGGAGATACCAGTTGTTCGCAGCGGCTTCAATCAGGCCGGCAACGTCACGTCCCGGCTGCAGTTGGATCTGGATGTGCGGGATTTTGACGCCCATATATTCCTTATACTTCACATCGACTTCGAGTTCGTTGTTGAGCGCGTCTTTTTTCCACTCGATCAGTTCGATATCCAGTGCGATCCGCGTCTCTTCCTGGAAAGACGTCCTTCCGTACATCCGGACCACATTCAGCAGGCCGACGCTCCGGAGCGCAAGGAATTCCTTGTTGCTGCCATCATGCGTGCCGAGAAGCGTCTGCGGGCTGAGCTTCCTCAATACGACAATGTCATCGCTCACGAGCCGGTGCCCGCGGCCGATCAGCGTATGCGCTGTTTCACTTTTTCCGACGCCGGATTTCCCCCGCAGAAGAACGCCGATGCCGGATACGTTCACACAGACCCCGTGGATCGCGATTTCCTCCGCCAGCTGATTCAGCAGAAACCGGTTCAGCTTCTGAACAAAATCGGTCATCGAATCGGGCGTCCTCAGCACCGGAATATGCGCTTCTCCACAGTGCAGCAGCAGTCCATCCGGCTCTTGCTGGTTGGATGTGATCACGACGCACGGCGGATCATACGTCACCATGTTCCCGATCCGGTGCCTCGCCTCATCTGCATCCAATGTCCGCAGATAGCTGATCTCATTGCGGCCCAAGATCTGCACATGCCCTTTTGCGATAAAGCTGAAATGATTTAAGAACTCCAGGCCGGGGCGCCGGACCTGTGGTTTGGCAATGACCCGTCCGAGCTCCTCTTCGCCTCCCAGCACTTCGAGCGAAAAGGTTTCGGTTGCTTGTCTGACTGTTACATGTTTATTTTCCATCATTCTATTTGGATCCCGACTTCCTGTAATATGATTCGTCTTGCCTGATACGATATCCATTATACAATTTTAGAAAGCGATTGAAAGCGCAAACTATCCTTCCAGAAGCGCGCCGGTATCAACTGTCCACTTGTCGAGCGAATGGGCGTCGATTGCGTGGACGTGACCGCCGGGATCCGGGAAAACAGGGATATACACGAGTTCATAAACCGGCACGCCACCCGCAGCCTCATTTCTCGTCCTCACCGGGCGCATGCTGATATCCGAGACGAACAGCGCCTTTGCCGCCCGCATGCTGATCGGCCGCTCTCTCAAAAGATGGCTGAAATCTTTTCCGGCCGCCTCACTAATATCAAACCGGACCACCTTTGCGGTATTCCGGTCAACCTCGATTTCCACACCTTCATCTTCGACTTGGATGCCGTACTGGTGTCTGTCGAAAACAAATGTGAATGTCGGTTTGTCTTCAACATTCGAGTTGCCGTTTTCTTTTCTCAGGAGAAATCGCTGTTCTGCGCCGGGGAACTTCCTAAACAATGTTTTGATTGCCGTATCGAGCGCAATTCTGTAATCAGCACAGGAACGGCTTTCCGCTTCAAGTGTTCCCTTGCCGAGCGGCTCATGGTCCGGCGGCCGGATACCCAGGTCCTCCGCAAGCGAGATGACCGTGCCATCCATTTTGACTTCGTCCGGTGAACCGGTGAGGAAGTCATAGATGAGGTGGAATTCATCATCGCCGTCAACATAAATTTCCGAATCGTATAAGCTGATCTTCAGCTCCGCTGAGAGGTTGGCCATGTACAGATCGAGAGCTGCCTCCGAACTGATCGTTTTTTGCTCGTCGATTAATACGAGCGGACCGAGATAGCTGACCAGTTCATACAAAATCCCGTCTTTCTGAAAGGCGAGGCTGACACCCGAGTTCGGGAGTTCCAGACCATCTTCGTCCACTCTGACAAAATCGATTGTATACACATTTTCCAGATCGACGACCGATGAGAACTGGAGGCCTTCCGCAACCGACCCGAATACTTCAGCGATGAACTGACCGGCACGATCCCGTATTCCGGGAGGAGACAGGACGACAACCGGAGTCCGCTCTTCCGCATGGATGTTCTGGAAATACCGGATATCTCCCCTGCTGTCCAAGTGAAGTTCACTAACAGGATCTCCATTTTTCCTGCTAAGCATCCAGTTCCCCGGCGAGCATTCCGTTTCCTGCGCTTCAACATCTTCTATATTCAGCCCGTCCAAATACGGAAGGAACTTTTCAAACCATTTCATGACACTGTCCATCGACCGACCCTCCAATTAAAGCAGTATTCTATATGGTATTACCCAAATTCACCGGCCAATGAGCAATCTTCATAAAGAAACGCCCCGGACATGCGTAAAGTTGCATGCCGGGGCGATGTTCCGGTTTTCTTTAAATTGATGTTCTCAGCTTAATTTTTCTTGGAGGAGTTTCTTTTTCCGCTCTTCAGCGATGGAGGCAAAGTAGCCGGTATATGCCGATTCCCCTGAATAAGTGAGACACAAGTATTCCTGCGCCCGGGTCATCGCGATGTATAGAAGGGATGCTTCCCGCTCCTCATCCTTCTCCAGCGGGAACGGCAGCATATCCAAGTGAACGATAAAGACGGCACGGAAGTCCAGCCCCTTGCTGCTGTCGATTGTACTGATTGTGACCGATTCGGCGTTGCGGTCATAATTTCGCTTGGATTCCGGTGTTTCGGTCAGCCAATAATAAGGAAGCCCTTCCTTCTTGAGCGCTTTTTGCAGCACTTCCACATAATCATGGCCGTTCCATCTCCGGACCCGGTAGAGGACCAGCATGCCGGAAAGCGGAACACTGCGCTGCTCATGAAGAAGCCGGATCTGCTTGGCGACGTAAGCCGCCTCTTCTAAAAAGTCCTTTTTCCGGACAATGCCCGGCTCGTAGCCTTTCCGATTTGTACTCTGAGGGGCTATGATTTCTCCTTCGAATTCTTTTGTGACCACTTTATTTTGCAATGTGGAATGGGCGCGGTAAAAATCCCAGGCAAACGCAACAATCTGCGCAGTGTTACGGTAATTGATATTCAGCACCTTTGAGCGGCCGCGGAAATCCAGCCCCGTGTCCTGAATATAGGAGCGTTTACGCTTGTAGATCGACTGCGCCCGGTCTTCCACCAGAAGCAGCGACTTGGTTTCCGGATTGAGCAGGCTGCTGACCAATTTGAACCACTCCGGTTCAAAATCCTGGCCCTCGTCAATGAGAATCGCGTCGTAGGAGGGAAGCACAGCTTCTCCCTGCTCCAGCTTCGCTAAGTAGAATGGCAATTTCTTTTCGCTGATTTTCAGGTCATTCCTGAGCCAAGCATGGAAATTGCGGACGATGATATTCCCTGTTCCGGTCGTTTTCCGATTCTGTCCCGAAGCAAAATCAAAATCAAACAGGCTGTCCGGCTCGTTCATCATCCTTCTGACCAGCGATTCGATGGAACGGGCAAGCGAGATGTTGTAGCAAAGGATGAGAATCTTCCAATCCGGACGCTCTTTTGACAGGAGTTTGGCACGGCTTGCCAATATGAGCGTTTTCCCGCTGCCCGCCACTCCGCGGATGAGCCGATTTTTGTCGCCCAGCTGTTTCGCCAGATTTTCCTGATGCAGATCCATCGCCTTCAAATCACGCAGCGAGAGCAGCAACTGATCCTGATAAGGGACCGGTTCCCGGAATTCCGCACTGATCCGCACTTCCGGGAACAAATGATACCGGATAGCGTCAATCTCCTCCCGCCCCAACGGTTCACGGAGCGGAAATGTCATCGAAGACAGGCCGCAGATCTTTTCGATGAATTGCTCCTCGGAAAACCCTTCATGATCCGGGTCAATGGCATCTCTCGTGAATGTCCTCTCCGGATCCAGGACGGTATAGAGATGATCCTGCACCATATCCTTTTCATGCAGCCTTGTGAATACTGTGCCGTATCCGCAAGGGAACTTTAAACGGAACTGGTACTTTCCCTCAAGGTGAACAAGCGACTTGTCCTTTTCCAAGACATTTTTAATATGGAACATATATTCTTTCGCCTGCAGCGCCGGATTTTTTACGGTCGCGTGGGTGCCGCCGGACGTCAGCAACGTCCACTCATCCTTATTCAGGTGATAGAGCGTGTTTCGTGTGTAGTCTTTTACTTCGAGTACAGCCATCCCGAACTCAGGACTGATCAGCACAAAGTCGGGTCGGCGGCCATGGATTTCCGGTTCATAATAAACGATGACATCGTCTGGAAGAACTTGCTTCATCGTACGGAAAAGCAGACGCTCGCCTGCAGTAGCCGATGAGCGGATTGTTTCCGGGATCATATACGCCAAATGGATCCCTCCAATTAATAGTTAAGTACATTTATTGTAAGGAATCCGACAAGATTTGGCAATATCCGGAACAACTATTCATTCCATGGAAAAAGCACCATCCCAATTTATGGAATGGTGCTTTCGGCGACTTATATAAATAACGCAATTATTCTCCCACGTCTTCCCCGGCTGCAGCGCGCAGTACTTTGACTTTGCCTGCCAAGCGGCGTTCATAGGTGGACAGTGACTGGCGCTTGATCGCTTCGAAATCTTGTTCGCTGATAAGCTGGTAATTCCGGTTCAGCTCCGCGGCATTTTCCCAGGCCGTTTTTTCGGCGAGCAGGTTCCGTTCTTCTTCAAGAATGACTTTTGCCCGATATTCAGCATTCCGCTCCAAGACTTTTTGGGGCGTCGTCGCTTTCATCTGATAAACTTCACGTGAAAGTGATAGCCCCGCAATGAGTGCCCTGCGGTCCAGCGCATGGCCGAGTTCATGCATCGTGATCGCGGCCACATATGTTTCAAGAGAAACCGGGTGCTCCTGCTCAGCGACTGCCTCAGGAATCCGGTCGGAATCATACGTGATATAGTCATGGATAAAGTGATAGGTCATGTTGATGCCGTTCTTCTCCAAACGGACTTCACGCGTTACTCCGACACGGATCATCGTCTCACGGATGATCGTCTCTATTTGATGTCGTTTCACTATTCATTTCCCCATTTTTAGAATTTCTTTTTGTTTAGTTTAACATTATTTCGATATAAAGTCTTTTACAAAAGACCAAGGAAGAACTGGCTTTCAATTTAGGAGCATAAGAAAATTGTATCTTGTTGAAAATAGCGTTGTTTCAAGACGTTCAATACGCTGCAAACCAACGTGCATTCTGTTGTTATAGTATATGACAATCGAATTAAATATATTACAAATATTACGGTTCTTCTTCTATAGTTTAGAAGCACCAGAAGCGGAAATACAGAGGGTGAGGCTGCGATAGCTTCTTTCCAATAACAAAAATTTGAGGAGGAATGCAACATGGCAGACAACAACAACAAAAACAACAACAAGATGTCGGTAGAGGAAGCAGGCCGCATGGGCGGCGAAGCAACTTCCCGCAATCACGACCGTGACTTCTATGAAGAAATCGGACGTAAGGGCGGAGAATCAACTGCAGAAAACCATGGCAGCGAGTTCTACGAAGAAATCGGGCAAAAAGGCGGAGAAGCCACGGCAGAAAGCCACGACAGCGACTTCTACGCTGAAATCGGCAAAAAAGGCGGAGAAGCCACTTCCGAAAATCACGACCGGGAGTTCTATGAAGAAATCGGCGAAAAAGGCGGCAATGCCCGCAACAATAATAACAACAATAACAACAACTGATTCAGCACTACCCTACCAGACGCGATTCTATTTAAAGGAGGATTCACATGGCTAAAAACGATAAAAACAACAACAATGGCAAAATGACAGTTGAAGAAGCAGGCCGCAAAGGTGGAGAAGCGACTGCGGAAAACCATGGCCAGGAGTTCTACGAAGAAATCGGACGTAAAGGCGGGGAAGCCACTTCCAAGAACCATGACCGCAGCTTCTACGAAGAAATCGGCGAAAAAGGCGGCAATGCCCGCAACAACAATAACGACAATAATAACAATTAATGAACGCTATTGTCAAAAACACGGTTGAGGGTCCTTCCTCTCCGTGTTTTTGTTTTGATTTTTTTGTGAAGAAAAACCGGAGAGCAGAATTCCACTGCTCTCCGGCCGGGTGGTCGGAAGGATAAATAATTCAAAAAGATAAAGACATGATTAATACTTGCGTTTGTCGACCACCTCGTGTGCTTCATCACAAATCTCGATCTTGCTTGGGCTATTTGCTTTTGCCAGCATGATCGCTTCCGCAATCGCTTCATCCTTATAAATAAACAGTTCTTCCAAATCCTGAGTTCCCTTGGTAATCATCCAGCGAGAAGCTTCCTTGTCCGGTGCAACACGATAGCACTGCATGAACGGTTTCCACTCCTTGTAAAATGGTCCCGGCAAAGCCGAGTTTTGAGGCTTATAAGTATTTTGTATCCTATTCACCAATTTGTCAAACTTTTTTTAGGGCTTTCGGGCATGGTTAAATTGTAGGTAAATTCGCGACCCTTTGTGAAGTTTTTCCCAAACTCTCATTACTCGTGAATAAACATCGTTCTTTGGTCGGACAGATCGCTTTTCTGTGCTTTATTCATTTAAGCTGATCCGGTCCGGTTCTCGTTTTCACGATCTTCCCATTACTGGCCTTCCCCTTCTTGGATTCGTCATTCATAAAGGTCAATTCGGCATTTAACTTAATCGTTTCGTTCTCCCGCAAGCAGAAAAAGCGGGAGTGAGTGGTTACTTCGTGTGCCACATTGCCGAAGGGAGCCATGCAATCTTGCGAATGGTTTCTGCGGCAGCCCAATCGCCGGCCGCGGACGGCGCTCCTTTAGGAGTGGATTTGCCTCGGTGAGGGCGAGTGCTTCTAACGGGAGCGCCAGTACTTTCAAATTTTCCGCGAGTGCTTCGAAACTTCGACCCAGTGATTCGAATGATAAATACCATTCTTAATAAAGGAAGGCCCCGCCTCGCCCCTACTGAAATCCGTTCAATCGAGGATGAGTGGTGACCTATGTGCTGCGAGTGATCACCCCGGGTGTGTTGTGTGGTAACTCCATCCTCAAAAGGCAGCGAATATTTCCATTTCAATTAAAAATGGACATTCAAAAAGGGGTGTCACAGAAATCAGTTTTCACTGACTTTCTGGACAGCCCCACTCATTTTTTAATCGATGTTGATATAGATCTTGCCGTCTGCCGTTTTGCGTGCTTCATTCCCGAAGTTGTCTTTGATCTTCACTTCAAGCTGCGCTCCGTTCGCCTTCATGTCGGCCGGCACCGTCCAGTATCCGACATAGTGGCCCGGCGAAGTTTCCATCATCGGAAGTTCCGTCGGGTTGGAGGAAGGCAGGTTTGTCAGTGGCATATGGATGACGTAGCTTGCCTTGAGGCCCGGTGTGCTGTCGAACTCAAACTTGAACGACTGGCCCGTTTTAAGGTGCACGTCTTCGGCAGGTGCCAGATTTTCAATGGCTGGTACTTCATAGTTCGCCTGGATTGTGACACGCTTCGTCACTTTGTTTCCAGCTGTATCCTGCGCCACTACACGGATCACGTTTTCCCCGTTGTCGAGGAGAATCCGCTTGGAGTATTTTCCGTCGCGGACATCCGCTTTCTGGCCATTGACTTTCACCCAGTCCAGATTCGGATCGGTAACGGTTCCTTGTACAGTGACCGTTTCTTTGTTCGTCTTATCCCCGTCTGCCGGGCTGTCGATCGTGATTTCCGGCTTGGCCGTATCAAGCGTGATGGTGACCGGGGCAGATTTGCCGGTCTCACGTCCGTCAAGAAGGGATGTGGCTGTGAAAGTATTGTCCCCTTCAGCCAATGTCGCATCAAACGAGAACTTGCCGTCAGCGCCGACTGTCGCTGTGCCGACTTCCTCGCCATTGTTGTCGAGGCGGATATCGGTTGTAGCCGAAGCGGTCCCCTCAATGGTGATGCTTGCCTCGTTTGTCAGCAGGCCGTCCTTGTGGCTCGTGATGGCCGGAGTCGTCACTTCATAATCCACACGCGCGCGAATCATGTAGTTGCCCTCTACAGCCGGAGCGGGAGACCATGCGCCGCCGACAAACTGGTAGCTGCGTTTGGCATTCGGTCCGTCTTCATCCGTAGCGAGTCCCGGAGTGTTCGGGTTGGCGCGAGATTGGATGTAAACCATATAGAAATCTTTTCCGACACTGATGCCGTGCTCCTTCAGGTCCACAACCGTCCATTCGCCATTGCGGAGAGCCGTCGCTTCGAACGGTCCGGCAAGTTTCTTGCCAGGAGCCCCGTCAGCGCCTGATGCATCCCAGACTTCAACTGCAAAGTCTGTTCCGCCCGGTACCGGCCAGGAAGTATCCCAGAATCGGAAGACACCTGCGGAGACGATGCCTTGCTCTTCCCCGTCAGGAAGGGTCATCTTGACTGCCCAGCCGTTTCCGGCATCGTAGAATGCACGGGCATTCTCTCCTGTTCCATCGTCGTATCCGATTTCACCGCCAGGTACCGTGTAGAACGGCTCGAGTGCAATGTCTTGAACAGCCGGCTCGCTGCCGACAGTGACTGTCACTTCAGTGCCGTGATAGCCGGAAGCGACAATCTTCAAGGTGTAATCGCCTTCGTAGGCTTCGATCTGGTAGCGGCCATCTGCATCGGTCGTAACCGGGGCGATGTTCGCATCTTCTACTAGGATGACAGTAGCGCCTTCAACCGGCGAACCGTCCGCGGAATCCGTGATGGTACCGGAGACTGTGTTCATCGGAATTTCTTCGAGGACGAAGTTGGCAGTTGCCGTTTCGTCTGCACCGACAGATACGCTCTGATTCTCAGAACGGTATCCGTATGATTCAGCTACCAGCGTATAATCGCCCGCTGCCGTGCGCATTGAATACGTACCGTCTGCCGGGTCGGTGTAAACAGAAGAACCGGTTTCAAGCACACTCACCTGGGCATTCAGCGGAAGCAGCATCGGTGCCGGCTTCTGACCGTCTTCTACAGGTTTTACTTCATTTTTCGGCATGACCGGCTTGATCGTCGTCGGATCGATCGGATCGCCTTTTTTCAGCGCCTCATTTTCCTTTTTGATCAAGCCAAGCTGATTGCCGTTGTTGCCGGCTTTGTTCTTGCCCTTTGCTTTGCCATTGTTCCCTTTTACAGCTGCGGATGTGGACTCGGATGTTTCCGAAAGGGCGACATCGTCGAGGTACCATCCGTCACGTGTCACGCTGCCGTCCGAGTAGGCGTTGAAGCCGATATAGACGCGCTGTCCGGCATACTCGGAAAGGTCCACTTCAACATCCGTCCAGCCGTCGGACTGACCTTGAACCATATGGAGCTGTGTCCAGTTCTCATAATCCGTGGAAATGACCACATGGCCGTAGTCCCATGCGCGTCCCGTGGATGTGGACTGTTCAAAGTTATGCCAATGCTTGAACTGCAGGTAGCTGTTGCCTTCCGGAAGATCAACAGGAGGCATGACCAGCGTCGCATTCATGCGGTTGGCATATTGACCTGCCAGGTTAGTGGCGTAGACGTTCTCTCCGGACGCCGCATTGCCCGGACCGGAAGTTGGTACACCCTGCTCCCAGCTGTTTTCTTCACCGAACGAGACCCAGCCGGTCGCGTCCGCTTCGAAATCTGTCGAGTAGCCGGTTGTGATGCCCGGCTTGACCTCCACGGAATACTCGTCGGAAGTCACTTCGTTATTTCCGAAGTCATTGATCGTAAACGAATAGGTGAACTGCTCGCCGCCGATGTGCTCGCCCGGTACCGTGATGGCATAGGTACCGTCCGTGAAGCTGCCCGCTGTGCGGACAAGCTCTTCGGAGTGGGCATTGCCTTCTGCATCCGTGTAATTGATGACTGCAGAGCTGACCGAGATGTTATCAGTGATGTCGACAGCAAGAGTCAGGTCCATGCCGGCATATGTCTCAGCAGGTGCCGTATGGCTGAACTCAGGTGCTTCTTCATCATCGCCTTCCTTCATGACATGTCCTTCGATTGTGCCGATGCCCGACATGAGTGACGATACGGCAGCCATCGCGTCCACGAGTCCATAGCCGTAGCCGTGGTTCGGAACCGTCGGGTACTGGCTATCGGTCAGAGGAACCGCCGTGTCGGTGAGGATCTGCTCCATTTCATCGACCGTGATGTCCGCATCCACCTGTCGGAGCATCGCCGCCACTGCGGAAACTGCAGGTCCGGCCATCGAAGTTCCGTTCCATCCTCCTTCATAACCGCTTCCCGGGACCGCCGAGCGGATGTTCACGCCAGGAGCAGAGATGTCCGGCTTGATCTCGTCGTATGGGGACGGACCGCGGAGTGAGAAGCCTGCGACTTTGTTGTTGATGTCGGTCGCGCCTGTTGCGAACGATTCACGATAGTTGGCAGGCGCTGCCACTGATCCCGGACCGCCCGGGTTGAAGAGTGTCGTATTCCCCGCGGAGAACTCAGGGAAGATCTGAGCCGCGCGCCAGTTCTGGACGACTTCCAGATACCATTCATCAAGCCCCGGTCCGCCTCCCCATGAGTTGTTGACGACATCCGGTGCCATGTCAACGCGGGCATTGCCTTCGGAGTCGGTTGGCGCAAGAATCCACTGTGCCGCTGCAAGAAGGTCACTGTCCGTTCCGCCAGCCGACGTAAATGCCTTTACGGCAATCCACTTCGCGCCAGGCGCGACTCCGACCTGGTTGCTGCCGTTCGGCTCAGCACCGACCATTGTACCCGTCACGTGCGTGCCGTGGCCCTGGTCGTCATAAGGCGTCGTATTGCCGACCGTCGCATCGAACCAGTTATAGTCGTGGTTCGTTTCGCCGGTCGCCGCATTGTAGCCGCGGTACTGTTGTTTGAGTGCCGGGTGGTCCCACTGGACGCCGGTGTCGATGCTGGCGACTACCGTACCGGTGCCGTCAATACCGAGGTTCCATG
This sequence comes from Bhargavaea massiliensis, assembly GCF_018390575.1. Classification (GTDB taxonomy): domain Bacteria; phylum Bacillota; class Bacilli; order Bacillales_A; family Planococcaceae; genus Bhargavaea; species Bhargavaea massiliensis. The sequence continues at coordinate 23,722 of NZ_JAHBCJ010000014.1, forward strand.
CTTCAGGTGCCTTGACCCTCTCGACATTCCACTCGACGTTTGCAATTTTAGACTTTGGAGATTCCGCTTCCGGCGTCTTTGTCACAAACAACTGGCGGTTTTCATCCGGAAGAATCTTCTCCACTTCAGAGAAACCGGCCAGTTTTTCCGCCACTTCTTTGGTTGCTGTTACCGCCATCCCGTTGACGATGTGGTACGGGCGGATATTTTTTGCTTCACCGCTCTTCTCGAGCGCAGTCAGGTACTTTCTGACGTCCTCTTGCGATGTCTGCGCTGTCGCCTTCAGTTCGGAGACGACGGCTGAACGTGTCGCCAGCTTGGTCTGGTGCGAAGACAGATCGGCTTTCTCGGCTGCTTTCCTGGCGGCGGACGCCGCCTTCACCGTATCGGCTTTGTCCTTGAACTTGATGAGGAACGTGACTTTCTCATCGTCTTTGAACTCAGTGAGCAGCCGGTCGCTGAGTTTAGCCTGCGCTTCCTTGGCCGTATTGACCGCCGACACACTCGTCCGCTTTTCTGCGGATACGAGGCCCGGAGTGATGAGTGATGAGACCATCAGCACCGTGGCGGCCATGCTCAGTAGCTTCGTGGTTTTCTTCTTCGATCCCGGCATTTCGTTTCCTCCCCTTCGAATGGTGTTGCCCGGTCCTGTTCAGGCCGCCCATTCCCCGGGAAGAAAAAAGACGGCCCATGCCCCACTCCTCCTTTCCAATCGTGAGTGATCCAGTCATGATGCCGTCTTGCCTCTTTGCTGTTAGCACTACTATACAACTAAAAAACTGATATTTTTGAATTGTCACGAGGGGTTAAATGGAAATGATTCAATAGAACCGTTGACATCCGGGAGAAAAGTCACGAATTTCCACAAGATTTTTATACAGGAAATGCCAAGATTTCCTATGGTAGCGCTGAGTTAGAGATGGGCCTTTCGGATATGCATAGATGCATATTTTGCTTTAATATGGAAAATGATGATTTGGGAGGATTGCAGCGATAAAGGTTACCAGGGAATGATACCTTGAGGTCAGTCGAATGGTCAGAAAGCGCTATTCGGTCTGTTCAAAGACGGACTTAATTCCCATCCCAGCAATCGATCAACCAATAAATAAATTGGCTGATGCCAAAAAACCAAACTTTTGTAATGGAAATTCAATACATGTCTTAACGAACATACTCGTAATAGTTTTGTAATATCCGGTTTTGGAATGGGATGACGTGAATTCCGGAGTTGCGGTCGCGAATCGCGCAGCCGTCGTGAAAATAATCGGTTTACGCATGAAAAAAGGCCACCCTATTTGCATGCGAAACCGGGAAGTTTGCGCATGAAAAAGGGTGGTCCTTCAACCTCATTAATAAACACACCAGGTGCTTCGTTTAGCCCAGTTGCCTCAGCAAGTTCGCCATTTCAATGGCGGCTGTTGCGGACTCGGCGCCTTTGTTTCCTGCTTTTGTGCCAGCGCGCTCGATGGCTTGCTCGATCGTATCGGTGGTAATGACACCGAACAGGACCGGGATGCCAGTGTCGGCAGCCGCTTTTGCGACGCCTTTTGCAGCTTCATTGCATACATAGTCAAAATGTGCCGTTGCGCCGCGGATCACAGCACCGAGTGTGATGACGGCGTCATATTTGCCTGATTCGGCCAGTTTTTGTGCGGCAAGCGGGATTTCAAAAGCGCCCGGCACTTTCGCCACATCGATGTCTTCCTCGTTGACTCCGTGGCGGCGGAGGGTGTCCAGCGCGCCTTCGACCAGCCTTCCCGTGATGAATTCATTGAACCGCCCGGCGACGATTCCGATTTTAAGACCTGTTCCTACGAGATTTCCTTCCAGTACGTTAACCATTTCCATGTCCTCCTTAGACGTGGAGCAGATGCCCCAGCTTTTCCATTTTTGTATTCAGGTAGTGATGATTCTCTTGAACGGGTTCTATCTCGATCGGAAGCCGCTCCATAATGCGGATTCCGTATGTGTTGAGTCCTTCCAGCTTTCTCGGGTTATTCGTCATGAGGCGAATGTTCCAGGCGCCGAGGTCTTTCAGCATTTGAGCGGCAATGGCATAATCCCTCATGTCATCCGGGAAGCCGAGCCTTTCGTTGGCTTCGACGGTATCCAGCCCTTCTTCCTGCAGTTGATAGGCCTTCAGCTTATTGATCAGGCCGATGCCGCGGCCTTCCTGTCTCATGTAGAGCAGGACCCCTTCCCCTTCTTCCTCCATCTGGTGGAGAGCGGCATGGAGCTGAGGGCCGCAGTCGCACCTGCGGGAGCCGAACACGTCTCCGGTCATGCACTCCGAGTGGATGCGCACGGGGACAGGGTTCTCTGCCCTGATTTCCCCCTTGATCATTGCTACATGCTCCTGACCGGTCAGCCGATCCGTATAGCCGATCATCCGGAACTCTCCAAAGTCGGTTGGCATCCGGATTTCCGCTTCCCGGGTAACCAATTGGTCATGCGTTTTTCGGTATTCGGTCAGTTGCTCGATCGTGATCAGCTTGAGTCCGAACTTCTCTGCCATCACCGAGAGCTCGGGAAGGCGCGCCATGGTGCCGTCGTCATTCATAATTTCGCAAATGACACCACCCGGCGCATGACCGGCGAGCCTGGCCAAGTCAACTGCCGCTTCCGTATGGCCGGGGCGCTGCAGGACTCCGCCTGATTTTGCGATAAGCGGGAAAATGTGGCCCGGACGCCGGAAGTCCCCCGGTTCGGCATCGTGATCCATTGCGCGCCGGATCGTTTCGGCCCGCTCCCCTGCGCTGATGCCTGTTGTCGTACTGATGTGGTCGATGCTGACCGTAAAAGCCGTTCCATAAGAATCGGTATTCTCTGCAACCATCAGGGGAATTTGCAGGGCCTTCGCCTTTTCTTCAGTGATTGGCATGCAGATGAGTCCCCGGCCGTATTTCGCCATAAAGTTAACGGTTTCTGCATCTGTCAGCTCTGCTATGGAGACCAGATCCCCTTCGTTTTCACGGTCCTCGTCATCCGTTACAATCACGGGCCGGCCTGCTTTCAAGTCTTCCAGCGCTTCTTCAATCGATGAAAACATCTTTTCCTCCCCCTTCATCAGGCAAAGCCGTGTTCCTTGAGCGTGTTGAGAGACAGTCCACTCGCCCGATTGGCGGATGGCTGCAGCATCCGTTCCGCATATTTCGCAAGGACGTCGCATTCCAGATTCACCAGGTCACCATTTTTTTTCTCTCCCAGGATTGTCGCGGCCCGCGTATGTGGGACGAGCGACACAGTGATCGAATCCTGTCCGACGGCAAATACAGTCAGCGAGGTTCCGTCCAGTGCGACGGATCCTTTATGGACTAGATAGATCAAGTACTCTGCCGGAACGGCGAGTTCCATGTATATCGCGTTGCCTTCAGTCCGCATGGTACGGATTTTCGCTGTGCAGTCGACATGCCCAGAGACGATGTGCCCGCCAAGGCGCCCGTCGGCCCTAAGTGCACGTTCCAGGTTCACGCGGGTTCCGCGTTTAACTGAGGCAAGCGACGTTGCTTTCAACGTTTCCGGCATCAGGTCCGCCTTGAATGTGTCCCGGGTGAATTCCGTCACGGTCACGCATACTCCGTTGACCGCGATGCTGTCGCCGAGCCGGACATCGTCCAGAACAACGGATGCACCGATCTCAAGCGTTGCGGCATCCTGCCCGGGTGTCACCGACCGGACAGTACCTATTTCTTCAATAATTCCGGTGAACATGAGATCTTCCTTTCTTCCGCAATGCGATGAATGGCAACGTACGGCCGAACTGCAGGCAACCTTGAAGAAAAGCGGGACTGTTTCTGTCTCCGATTGGCAGGCTGGTGCCGCAGAGCGTCCGGCCGGCCAGCTCCGCATTGCGATTTTATATGGTGTTGGATGGAACCGGCATCAGCAGATCCGGATGCTCATTGACTTGAATGGGATGATTCCTCCGCGGGGCAGACGGGAGGTCAGGAGAGGGTATTTTTGAAGGTTGGTCACATTCCCGGTCAGAACAAGAAGACTTCTGAGCAGGAACTTTACTTTGCTATGCTTGTTTGATGCGGCGGCTGAGCCCGACATGGGCTGACATCCTGCCATCGGCTGAAACGGCAGAATGATTTTTTGTAAAAGGGTTACTAAGCAGCTAGAGAATTCGGACAGACGATTGTTGACAATTGTCCGCTTGCAATAAACATCTAATTTTCCGACAGGCCTGGGCCCAACGAAGCCTGGGAACGGTCCTGGGGCCGGACAGGCTCCAGTGACCAATAGCCTCAGAATCTTATGGGAATCATCAGTCAAAAACAGGGCTCCTTTCGCTTTTATCCAAATCAGCCATTGTGCCACAAGCACGCAAAAGCCCCGCATCAAAAAACGATACGGGGCAAATAAACATAGCTAAATAAACGTCGGACACAGGTGTGTTCAGACGCGGCTCCTTCTCCCATCCAGACTGTCACTGTCGGTCCCGGAGTTGCACCGGGTCCACCGTACGAATACGGGTCACGGACTGAGGGCATGTGCCCATCACCGCCGGCCGGGAATTTCACCCTGCCCCGAAGGATTGCCTATTCAAGTATACAGATATTGTTTCATAGGAAACGGAGTTGTGCAAGGGGAATTTGGAAGGATGCCGATTAGACTACTGGTGCATCAAGGCAAAATGCGGGCAGCACTCGGTGCAAATCCGGACCCCATGGTGTAATGGACGCCCCATGTGGCTATATCGGAGGCCCTACGGCAAATGGACATTCGATGTGGCAGATCCAGAGGCCATGGAGCAAACCGGTACCCCATGTGGCAATTCCCCAAGCATGCGGCAAATGGGCGCACGACAAAACCGGAAAGCATGGATGCTTTCCGGTTCAGACTGTAGACAAAGTGAGTATATTACTCCTTTGTCTGCAGTTTTTTCTTTTC
>NZ_JAHBCJ010000015.1 GCF_018390575.1 Bhargavaea massiliensis
GACGCCGTCACGAAGAACGGCGTCTGTGGCCAAAAGCGACAGCGTTGGCCAACAAGGGCCCGCAGCGGAAATCCGTAGGATTTTATGGGAAAGAAAAAACTGCAGACAAAGGAGTAATATACTCACTTTGTCTACAGTCTGAGCGCACATAGATTCCTATGTGCGCCTACATACTGATAAACCATCTCTATGGGTTTCGGTCATTCAATAACAGGAAATTCATATAGAAGGATAGAAGCGTTTTCGGGGCGCTTAAAGTCTGCCAAAAGGGTTTTCCTTTGCCGCCCGGCACGCTCCACGGTAAGTTAAAAGTAAATGAAAGGAGTGACACGAATGCCAGCAACAATCTATGACTTTGAGGCAGAAAAGACTGACGGCACTAAACAGGCACTCTCGGACTACAAAGGACAAGTTGTCCTGATCGTAAATACGGCAAGCAAATGCGGCTTTGCAAATCAGTTTGATGGCCTACAGGCACTCTACGAGGAATACAAGGATCAGGGATTTACGATTCTCGGTTTTCCGAGCGATCAGTTCATGAATCAGGAGTTTGACAACATCGAGGAAACGATGGAATTCTGCAGAAGGAACTACGGCGTATCGTTCCCGATGTATGCCAAAGTCGATGTGAAAGGCAAATATATAACTCCCCTTTTCAAGTACCTCACAAATGAAACGAAGGGCATTCTCGGCGGAGAAGTAAAGTGGAATTTCACGAAATTCCTCATAGGACGTGACGGACGCCCGATAGAGCGTTACGCCCCGCAGACGAAGCCGGAAAAAATTCGTGATAACCTCAAGAATCAACTAATCGAATAATGGGAATAATTTTACTTCCGGATGTTTCTTGACAGCCCAATTTCACGTTGATAACCTAACAATAATATTCAGCGATATGGGGGCGTAAAACGACATGTGGGAGAACAAGTTTGCCAAAGAGGGCCTGACTTTTGACGATGTATTGCTTGTTCCGGCAGCATCAGAAGTATTGCCGAAGGAAGTGGATCTCTCTGTTCAGTTGACGGATAAAATCAAGCTTAGCCTCCCGATCATCAGCGCCGGCATGGATACGGTCACTGAGGCGAAGATGGCCATATCAATGGCACGCCAGGGCGGCATCGGAATCATCCATAAGAACATGAGCATCGAGGAGCAGGCGGAGCAGGTGGAACAAGTCAAGCGCTCCGAAAATGGCGTGATTACGAATCCGTTTTACCTGACACCCGAGCATCAGGTATTTGATGCGGAGCATCTTATGGGCAAATATCGGATCTCCGGCGTGCCGATTGTCAACAATGAAGAAGAACTGAAGCTGGTCGGAATCATCACGAACCGTGACATGCGGTTTATCGAAGATTATTCCGGAACAATCAGTGACTTCATGACGAAGGAAAATCTGGTGACCGCACCGGTTGGAACGACGCTTGCGGAAGCGGAAAAGATTCTCCAGAAATACAAAATCGAAAAACTTCCGATTGCCGATGAAGACGGCATTCTGAAAGGACTCATCACCATCAAGGATATTGAGAAAGTGATTGAGTTCCCTAAAGCTGCAAAAGACTCTCAGGGCCGTCTGCTGGTTGGAGCTGCAGTCGGTGTGACGTCCGATACGATGCTTCGCCTTGAGAAACTCGTCAAAGCCGAAGTTGACCTGATCGTCATCGATACGGCACACGGACACTCCAAAGGCGTCATCGATACGGTCAGGCAGATCCGTGAAACTTACCCGGAACTTGATATTGTGGCAGGCAACGTGGCAACAGCCGAAGGTGCACGCGCCCTCTATGAAGCGGGAGCGGATGTCGTGAAGGTCGGCATCGGACCTGGATCCATCTGCACAACCCGTGTGGTGGCAGGAGTCGGCGTTCCTCAGATTACGGCAGTCTATGACTGTGCTACAGAAGCACGCAAGCACGGCAAAGCAATCATTGCAGACGGCGGCATCAAGTATTCCGGCGATATCGTCAAGGCGCTGGCAGCCGGCGGACATGTCGTCATGCTGGGCAGCCTCCTTGCCGGAACGACCGAAAGCCCTGGCGAAACGGAAATCTTCCAGGGCCGCCGCTTCAAGGTATACCGCGGAATGGGATCCGTCGGGGCCATGGAGCAGGGTTCTAAGGACCGCTATTTCCAGGAAGACGCGAAGAAACTTGTACCGGAAGGCATCGAAGGACGCCTGCCGTACAAAGGGCCGCTTGCCGACACGATTCACCAGCTTGTCGGCGGCATCCGCGCCGGAATGGGCTATGCGGGTGCGAAAGATCTCGAGACGCTTCGCGAAGAGTCTCAGCTGATCCGCATGACGGGAGCCGGCCTCCGTGAAAGCCATCCTCACGACGTTCAAATTACAAAAGAAGCACCTAACTATTCATTGTAATATAACCTTCAGCCTTTTCGTCCCTTATTGGGCGGAAAGGCATTTTTTTCGTGAACCGGCAAGCGGCCCAGTCTGTTCTATGTTAAAATAAAGCGGTTGAAATAAGTTTTCGGAGGGACCACATTGAATCACATGTTAAAGAGAACGCTCGCGATCCTGCTGGTCGTGCCTGTTCTTATGATGACCATATTTTCTGTGCCCGGCACTGCTTCTGCGGCAGAGGATCTCGGTTTGCGCGTGGACGCTGCCATTCTGGTCGATGCTGACACAGGCCAGATTCTATACGGGAAAAATGAGGATGCCACGCTCGGAATTGCCAGTATGTCGAAGATGATGACGGAGTATCTGCTGTTTGAGGCGATCGAGGAAGGCCGGATCACCTGGGACCAGCAATATACCGTGTCGGATTATGCCTATGCCGTCTCTCAGGACCGGCGACTGAGCAACGTCCCGCTCCGTAACGGCGAGACGTACTCCATTCAGGAACTATATGAGGCACTTGCCATCTACTCGGCTAACGGGGCCACGATCGGCATTGCGGAAACATTGGCGGGTTCAGAAACCGAGTTCATCAAACTGATGGATGAAAAAGCCGAAGAACTGGGCCTGAAAGATTACAAGTTCGTCAACTCGACGGGCCTGAACAACTCCTATTTGCAGGGCATGCACCCGAAAGGCACGGGAGAAAATGATGAAAACGTCATGCCGGCAAAATCGGTGGCACTCCTCGCCTACCATCTCCTGAATGACTATCCGGAAGTCCTGGATACGACAAGCATCCCGAAGAAGGTGTTCCGCGAAGGAACATCGGATGCCATCCAGATGGACAACTGGAACTTCATGCTGCCCGGTCTCATTTATGAATATGAAGGCGTAGACGGTCTGAAAACCGGCACTACCGACCTTGCCGGCCATGCATTCACGGGAACAGCAAAGCGCGGTGAAACCCGCCTGATCGCCGTGGTCATGAAGGCAGTGGATGAGAACGGCAACGGTTCTTACAAAGCCCGCTTTGATGCGGCCCGCTCTTTGTTCGATTATGGTTTTAACCAGTTCGTGAAAGAAGAAATCTTGCCGGCGGACCATCAGTTCAAAGGGAATGAAACACTTCCATTGAGCAAGGGCAAGGAAAAAGAAGTGAGGATCGGACTCAAGAAGCCGGTCACGATGCTTGTGAAGACTTCCGAGAAAGACAAGTACACGGCGGAATTCACAGCGGATGAATCGAAGTTGAAGAACGGCAAGCTTGAGGCGCCAGTCAAGGAAGGCACGGTCGTCGGGAAGGCGAATATCGTCCATGCCGACGGGCAGCCGGTCTATGGCAATGTCAACGGGAGTCCTGCCTCGTTTGACGTTGTTACAAAGGAAACAGTCGAGAAAGCGGGCTGGTTCTCGCTCACCCTCCAGGCAATCGGCGACTTTTTCTCCGGAATCTGGGGCAAAGCTACTGGATGGGTAAAGGGTCTTTTCTGATCCTCTGCCCATAATGAAAAGACGGAACGGCCCAATCAGGCTGTTCCGTCTTTTTTGATGCTCCAGGATTCCATGAGGAGGGAAATAGCTTCCGGGATATCGGTTTCAGGAATGCTTCCGAAGCCGATCACAATCTCCGGAAGTCCCTCTCCTTCCATTTTGGTGATGGAGTAGGCGGCAGCGGACTGGACACGGATACCGGCATCAGCAGCCAGACGGACGAGCTCTGCGGCGCTCCTGCAGCTTTTGACGGTGAGGCGGAGATGCATGCCCGCCTGGCTTTGCTCATGGCTTACGGAGCCAGCAAACCGCCCCAGGGCAGTTGTGAGGGCCACATACTTGCGTCTGTACACTTTCCGCATCCGGTTCAGGTGCCGTGAAAAAGAGCCGTCCGCCATGAAGCCTGCAAGCATTTGCTGGTCAAGCCGTGGAACGGTTGATGAATAAAGGGAAAACAGTTCGTCGTAGCGCTCCAAGAGTGGCTCCGGCAGTACCATGTAGGCAACCCGGAGAGACGGCATGAGTGATTTTGAGAACGTGCTGAGGTAAAGGACACGGCCGTGGCGGTCCATTCCCTGAAGTGCCGGAACCGGGATACCCCCGTAGCGGAATTCGCTGTCATAGTCGTCTTCTATGATGATGCGTCCGGGCTTTGCGGCAGCCCAGCTGAAAAGACGGCTTCTGCGCTTTACGGACAAGACCGCGCCTGTCGGGAATTGGTGGGCCGGCGTAACGTATACGGCATCCGCAGCCGAGTCCTCCAGAACTCCGACATCGATGCCTTCTCCGTCTACAGGGATGGGGACGGTCATCCGATCGTTTTGGCGGAACAAGTGGTGTGTCAGCGGATAGCCGGGATTCTCCACGGCGTACACTGTGAACGGGCCGAGCAGACGGATGATGAGCGGCATCAGCTGTTCCGTTCCCGATCCGATGATGATCTGTTCAGGTGTGCAACGCACCCCGCGTGAGTGATTCAGGTATGTCGCAATCTCTCGCCGAAGCTCCGGATCACCGTGCGGGTGACCAAGCAGCAGAAACTCGGCAGATGCGGAATCAATCAGGTTTTTGGCTTGCCGCCTCCACTCGTCAAACGGAAATGCCCCGGTGTCAATGCGTCCGGGGGAAAAATCATATTTATATTCGGTTTTAGCTTGCTGGCGGGGTGTGGCTGCTTTTTGATTTTCCGCCGGCTGCGCATAAGCGAGTTCGCCGATATCCTGAATGTAAAAACCGCTTCTCGGCCTGGAGGTAATATACCCTTCTGCCAGAAGCTGCTCGTAAGCGAGCTCGACCGTCGTGTTGCTGACGCCGAGGTGTTCTGCAAACTTCCGCTTGGAAGGCAGCTTTGTGCCGACTGTAAGAGAACCATCCAAAATCATGCGCCGGATCCCTTCATAGATTTGTGCATATATCGGTCCGTCGCCATCCCTCCGGATCGGGACAATTAGCATCTTCATCACCCTTTCGTTAAATCTGGCCTTATCAAATTAAAGATAACTGGATATTTTAATGTGGTCAAACCCTATTATACTTGAATTGAATAGACAGAACATAACGATAAGGGGAGACGATCAAGCATGCAATTCCAATACGGCGGCGTCATCATGGACGTCATCAATGCAGAACAGGCAAAAGTGGCAGAGGCGGCAGGAGCGGTGGCAGTCATGGCTCTGGAGCGTGTGCCGTCCGACATCCGCGCGGCAGGCGGTGTCGCCCGCATGGCGGACCCGCGCATCATCGAGGAAGTCAAAAACGCAGTATCCATTCCCGTCATGGCCAAGGCAAGAATCGGACACATCTCGGAGGCGCGCGTACTTGAGGCGCTGGGTGTCGATTACATCGACGAAAGTGAGGTGCTGACGCCAGCTGACGATGAATTCCATCTTCTGAAAAGCAGCTTCAGCGTGCCGTTTGTCTGCGGTGCGCGTGATCTCGGGGAAGCCGCACGGCGTCTCGGGGAAGGGGCGCAGATGCTCCGGACCAAAGGAGAGCCGGGTACCGGCAACATTGTCGAGGCAGTCCGCCACCTGAGAAAGGTGAATGCCCAGGTCAACCGTATCGTCCATATGAACGATGATGAGCTGATGGTGGAAGCCCGGGATCTGGGCGCACCATATGACGTGCTTCTCACAATCCGGGAGAAAAAGCGGTTGCCGGTGACAAATTACGCTGCAGGCGGAGTAGCGACGCCTGCAGATGCGGCGCTCATGATGGAACTGGGCGCGGACGGTGTCTTTGTCGGCTCCGGCATTTTCAAGTCGGACAACCCTCAGAAGTTTGCCGAGGCCATCGTACAGGCGACACGGAACTACAAGGACTATGCGCTTATCGGGGAACTGTCAAAAGACATTGGAACCCCTATGAAAGGGCTTGAAATCGGTGAGCTTGCAGCCGGCGAGCGGATGAGCGCGCGCGGAATTTGAATAGGAGGGCACGGCCGGAACAGATTTTTTCCGGCCGTGTTTTTTTATAGGGATTCCCACCCTCCCACTCCTGAAAGTGATGGAAGAATGAGCAGATTTGGAAGACTATGGGTGAAAATATCCTTATCTTATTACCATTTATTATGAAATTAGAAGAACGCCAGTCATAAGAGGAAAAAGAGTTTCAACAACCTATTCAAATTATTCAGAACATCTCTTATGATAGATTTCTACCGTACATAACGGGGACATCCGAATATAAGGGGAGTGAAGAGGGAGTGAACAAACGAAAGCTTGCAGGAATCGGAGCGGCAGCCCTGATGGCGCTGTCACTCACAGTCGGATCGGCATCGGCAAACGGGCATGGCGTCACCATTTCAAAAAATGAAGATCTGAACGTTCCGAATCTCGTCTCGGGGGAACTGACCAAGCCATCTGCGAAGCCGGCGGCATCCATCGTCCATGATTACCTCAAGAAGGAAAAAGGGCTGTTCGGCTATAGCGGGGAAGCGGCCTCCTCATTTGAAGTCCTATCCGAGGAAAAGGACGAGCTCGGCTACACTCACGTCCGTCTTCAGCAGAAGCATATGGGAACGCCGGTCTTCGGCTCTGTATTGACTGCACATGTGGACAAAAACGGCGTGCTGACTGCCGTTTCGGGAACGGCAGTTCCGAATCTGGATAAAAAGTCGACACTTGCCGGCAAGAATAAGGTCACAAAGGCGGACGCCTATAAAATCGGCAAGGAAGCAGTGGAAAAAAAGCTCGGCGACAAGGTCGACAAGTTTGAGAACGAAGAGCGTCCCAACCTGGTCATCTATGCGCTGGACGGACAGCCGCGCTATGCCTACCAGATGCGGTTTGAAGTGCTTGATCCGGCTCCCGGTAATTTTCTCGTCTTTGTCGATGCCAAGACAGGAGAGATTATCCGGAGCCTGAACGAAATGCATGAAGCAAAAGGTGGCAGCACGGGTACAATCAGCGGTACGGTCGTGACAGGCTCCGGGACGGGCGTTCTCGGAGACTCAAAGACATTCAAGACCTTTAGCACAACAAACGGTTACTATTTGTATGATGCCACGCGCGGCAAAGGCGTCTATACGTACGATGGCCGGAACCAGACGCGTATCCCGGGAACCCTCTGGCTGGACGCCGACAACCGCTTTGCAGCTTCCTACGACCGGGCAGCCGTAGATGCCCATACGTATGCCGCATGGACATACGACTACTTCCGCAATGTCCATAACCGCAACAGCTATGACAATGCCGGCGCGGAACTCGTGTCGACTGTCCACTACGGGCGCAGCTACAATAACGCCGGATGGACAGGTTCCCAGATGATCTACGGTGACGGGGACGGCTACAACTTCCTGGCATTCTCGGGTTCGCTTGACGTGGTCGCACACGAATTGACGCATGCCGTGACCGACTTTTCCGCCGACCTGATCTACCAGAACGAGTCGGGGGCGATCAATGAGTCAATGTCGGACATTTTCGGCACGCTCACCGAGTACCATTTCAACAACAATCCCGACTGGCTGATGGGTGAGGACATCTACACGCCGGGCACGCCGGGTGACGCACTCCGTTCAATGGCGGATCCGACACTTGCCGGAGACCCGGACCACTATTCCAAGCGCTACATCGGCACGCAGGATAACGGCGGCGTGCACATCAATTCCGGGATCGGCAACAAGATGGCGTATCTACTCGCCAACGGCGGCACGCACTACGGCGTGAAGGTCAACGGCATCGGCAACGCCAAAGTGGGCAAGGTCATGTACCGCACGCTTACGCAGTACCTGACGCCTACATCAAACTACAGCCATTTCCGCGCCTCGGCCATACGCGCGGCAACCGATCTGTATGGTGCGTCCAGCACGGAAGTCGCTGCCGTAAAGCAGGCATTCAGCGCGGTCGGGGTCTACTGAGTCCGGCTTGCCATTTCCCCCTGTTTATAGTACAGTGAGGATAATTTCACACTTGAGACGATGAGGGGAAGCAGTAGCGGGTAACACTTTTTTCAGAGAGCCGGCGGGTGGTGCGAGCCGGCAGGGTGTCCGTGAATCCGTCCCTGAGCAGCCGGGCTGAAACAGGCAGTAGGCCCGGCCGGCGCATGGACCGTTATTCCATTGAGCGGGCCGCAATCTGCGGCCAATCAGGGTGGCAACGCGGGTGGCTCTCGTCCCTTTTTATAAGGGACGGGGGCTTTTTATGTGCCCGGATTTCCCTCATCGCCGGAAAAAGAATAGATAGGAGGCGGCCAACATGCTGGATATCAAATATGTAAGGGCTCATTACGAGGAAGTCAGGGAGAAACTTTCAAAGCGCGGGGAGGACCTGGGCGATTTCGAGCGCTTCGGCGAACTCGATACAAAGCGCCGCGAGCTGATCACGCAGGTGGAGGAGCTGAAGGCGGAGCGGAATGAGTCGTCCCAGAAAATTGCCGAGATGAAGCGCAACAAGGAAAACGCCGACGAGGCAATCAAGAAGACACGCGAGCTCGGCGACCGCATCAAGGAACTGGATGCGGAGCTGAATTCCGTCGAGGAAGATCTGAACTATATCATGATGCGCGTGCCGAACATCCCGCACGAAAGCGTGCCGGTCGGCGAAAGCGAAGATGATAACGTCGAAGTCCGCAAGTGGGGCGAACTGCCGGATTTCGGTTTTGAAGCGAAGCCGCATTGGGAAGTCGGCACGGATCTCGGCATCCTTGACTTCGAGCGTGCAGCGAAGACGACGGGCAGCCGGTTCGTATTCTACAAAGGCGCAGGGGCAAAGCTGGAGCGCGCGCTTGCCGCATTCATGCTCGACCTCCATACGGAAGAGCACGGCTACGAGGAAATGCTGACGCCATTCTTGGTCAACCGCACAAGCCTGACCGGCACCGGGCAACTGCCGAAGTTCGAGGAGGATGCATTCCTGATCGAAGAGGAGGACTACTTTCTCATCCCGACGGCTGAGGTTCCGGTGACGAACTACCACCGTGACGAAATTCTGAGCGGGACCGACCTGCCGCTCTCCTATGCCGCCTACAGCGCATGTTTCCGATCGGAAGCCGGTTCTGCCGGCCGCGATACCCGCGGACTTATCCGGATGCACCAGTTCAACAAGGTGGAGCTCGTCCACTTTGCCAAACCGGAAGATTCCTATGAGAAGCTTGAGAAGCTGACGGGCCATGCGGAGAAGGTTCTGCAGCTTCTCGGACTGCCGTACCGTGTACTGAAGATGTGCACTGCGGACCTCGGCTTCACCGCCGCGAAAAAGTACGACATCGAAGTGTGGATTCCGACACAGGGCGTCTACCGTGAAATCTCGTCCTGCTCGAACTTCGAGGACTTCCAGGCGCGCCGCGCGAATATCCGCTTCCGGCGCGAACAGGGTGCGAAGCCGGAATTCGTCCACACGCTCAACGGCAGCGGTCTTGCCATCGGCCGCACTGTCGCCGCGATCCTTGAGAACTACCAGCAGGAAGACGGTTCCGTGATCATACCTGAAGCACTCCGTCCTTACATGGGCGGAAAAGAGAAAATCGAAGCAAAGTAAGTGGAAATCCCCGCAGCCATCTTTAAGAGGGCTGCGGGGATTTTTGTCTGTTCTCCTAAGAAAAACAGCTAACATAAAGCATGATTGAGGGTAACATTAGGTTGATGATCGCCAGGGAAGGCCTGATCTTGAGATGAAATAGCTTGCACGGCGACTTTGATGCTCCAAGCGCAGCCTGTTATTCTCCTTGCTCAATTTCCCTTTCTCTCTTAGCCTGCTTCTCCGCTTTCCTGCGTTCCCGGATGCCGCGAAAAAAGTTCGTGAGGAGGGCGCTGCATTCTTCGCCGAGTACCCCTTCGGTGACGTCGCATCTGTGGTTAAAACGCGGATCATCGAGCAGGCGGTAAAGCGAGTCAACGCAACCGGCCTTCGGGTCTCTCGCGCCGTAGACCACCCGGGGGATGCGGGACTGCAGGATGGCGCCCGCGCACATCGGGCACGGCTCGAGGGTGACATAAAGCACGGTATCTTCAAGGCGCCAGCTGCCGGTTTCCCTGCAAGCCTCGGTGATCGCCGCAAGTTCTGCGTGGGCGGTCGCTTCCTGGTCGCGCTCCCGCAGGTTATGAGAGGCGGCAATTACTTCGCCGTCCCGGATAATGACGGCCCCGATCGGGACTTCGCCGATCGCTTCGGCTTTTTTTGCTTCCCGAATGGCAAGCTCCATGAACCGAAGGTCATGTTCAGACACCTCGGCGCCATTCACTAACGGTTCGTTCCTATCCATCCCGGAACCTCCTGAACAACTGAATTTACCTTAGTGTATCACGCTTTTTCCTTTATCGGCATATGATGGACCGGACTGCCCAAGGAGGGAAATCAATGATTCATGTTGTCAGGCAAGGGGATAGCCTTTACACAATCGCCAGGCAGTACGGAGTGCCGGCGGCGGACATCGCTTCAGCCAACGAACTGCCGGACCCCGATGTCCTCGTCATCGGCCAGGCACTGGTCATCTCGCAGACGCCGCCGGAAGATCGGCCGGAAATCACGGTGAACGGATATGCGGAGTGGTACACGCAAACACCCCCAGCTAGTCTGGTCCAAGAAATCCGGAAAAGGGAAGGGCTCCTGACCTATGTCATGCCGACAGGGTACGAGGTCCGGCGGGACGGCTCACTTGTTCGGTTTGATTGGGGAGGAGTCGGAGAGGCGGCAGAAGCAGCCGGGGCAGAAACGGCGATCGTGGTCATGAACCTCGAGGAAGGCGCATTCAGCCGGGAAGTTGCGGAAGCAATCTTTGCAAGCGAGGCTGCACAGGACCGGCTGATCGGTGAAATCAATGCACTTGCCCGGGAAAAGGGTGCGAAAGATGTTCATATCGACTTTGAATATCTCGGGCGGGAAAACCGCGATGCGTACACAGCTTTTCTCCGGAAACTGAAGGGACAGCTGGATCCGGGCCTGACGCTTTCGGCCGCACTTGCACCAAAGACGAGTGCCGACCAGCCGGGTGTCTGGTATGAGGGGCATGACTACGGGGCGATCGGGTCTATCGTGGATTTCGTTGTTATCATGACTTATGAATGGGGCTATAGCGGTGGTCCTCCAATGGCCGTGTCGCCGATCGGGCCTGTCCGTGACGTGCTGGAATATGCAGTGACCGTCATCCCGGCAAACAAAATCCTGATGGGGCAGAACCTGTACGGGTATGATTGGACACTGCCGTTCGAGCCTGGGAACCCGCCCGCACAGGGCCTGAGCCCGCAGGCTGCCTTAGTGCGGGCCAGGGAACGCAATGCGGCCATCCAGTATGATGAAACATCGCAGGCACCGTTTTTCAATTACTGGCGTGACGGGAAAGAGCATGTCGTCTGGTTTGAGGATGCCCGCTCCATCAAGGCAAAATTCGACCTTATCAAGGAATTGGGCCTCAGGGGCATCTCCTATTGGCATCTGTCATTCCCGTTTCCGCAAAATTGGCGTCTTCTCGACGAAATGTTCCACGTGAAACAACTCTGAGCCGGCTTCCATCTTCTGGCGGAGATGGACCCGGTTTTTTTCGTATGCCCGTCCCGCCGCCTGTGATAAAATGAAGTGTCAATTCAAGAAAGGGAGGGAATCCGGATGCATGTTCCGTTTATCGCGGTCGAAGGGCCGATCGGTGTCGGCAAGACATCGCTCGCCGGCGAAATCGCGGAAACGCACCGATTCCGGCTGCTGAAGGAAATCGTGGATGAAAATCCGTTCCTCAATAAATTTTATGAAGACATCGACGAATGGAGCTTCCAGACGGAGATGTTCTTCTTGTGCAACCGGTATAAACAGCTTAGTGACGTGAAAAAGGTGCTGGAAGACCGCCGGCCCGTCGTCGCGGATTATCATATATTCAAGAACCTCATTTTTGCGGGAAGAACGCTGAAACCCGGCGAGTATGAGAAATATGAGCAGATCTACAGCATTTTGACGGCCGACATGCCGATGCCGAATGTCATCGTCTACCTCCATGCGGGGCTGGACACACTGATGAAGCGCATTGCCATGCGCGGACGGGAATTCGAGAAAAACATGGACCCGGAATATATGAAGCAGCTTGCGGCGGATTACGAAGTTTTCATTGACCGGTTTGAGGCGGCGCATCCGGAAATTCCGGTGCTGCGCTTTAGCGGAGACCAGTATGACTTTGTCCATAATGCGGAGGACCGGAAGTACATATTAAAGCAGATTGACCAGGTGATCGGAAAGGAAGTCACAGAATGAACCTCAGAGAAAAATACAACATCCCGAAGCATGCCGTTATCACGGTGGCCGGGACGGTCGGCGTCGGAAAGTCGACGATGACCCGCGCGCTTGCGGATGCGCTGAATTTCCGGACCTCGTATGAGAAAGTGGACTCCAATCCTTATCTCGAACGGTTCTATGACGACTTCGAGAAATGGGCCTTTCATCTCCAGGTGTATTTCCTCGCGGAGCGCTTCAAGGAGCAGAAGCGGATGTTCGAGTATGGCGGCGGGTTCGTCCAGGACCGGTCAATCTATGAGGACACCGGCATCTTCGCCCGCATGCACTACGAGAAGGGGACGATGGATCCCGTTGATTATGGCACGTACACAGACCTGTTCGAAGCGATGGTCATGACGCCGTATTTTCCTCACCCGGACCTGCTGATTTACCTGGAAGGGTCCTTCGATCATATCCTCGAGCGGATCAAAGAGAGGGGGCGCCCGATGGAGCAGGCGACCCCGGTGGCCTATTGGGAGGAAATGTACGAGCGGTATACGCGGTGGATCGATTCGTTCAACGCCTGCCCGGTCCTTCGCCTCGACATCAAAGACTATGATCTTCTGAAGGATCCGGACGCGACCGAAGACATTGTGGAGCGCATGGCCTTCTTTATGAAACAAGCCAATCTGTTGGAGAAATAAAAGAGAAAAAGCACCGTCCTTCCGGATTTACCCGGAAGGGCGGTGCTTTTTGGCATTCGGATCAAAAGGTATGGGCGTGCGCGGGAACGAAGAATTCGTTGTACACCGCCCGGAGCGCCTTTTTTTCATCTTCTTTTTTTACGCCGAAGACGATGGAAACTTCTGAAGATCCCTGGTTGATCATTTCAATGTTCGTTCCGGAACCGGCAAGCGCCATAGCGGCACGTGCGGCAAGTCCCTTGGAATAGCGCATCGTCTCACCGACAAGCACGATCATCGAGTAATCGGAGCTGATGTGGGCGTCATCCACTTTCAACTCGTCAAAGCAACGGCGCAGGATGCGTTCTTCCTTTTCAGGCGACAGGAACTTGTTCCGGATGATGACGGACATGTTGTCGATTCCGGTCGGGGTATGCTCAAAGGAAATCTGCTCGTCCTCCAGGATGCCGAGCAGGCGGCGGCCAAAGCCCATCTCCCGGTTCATCAAGTACTTGTCGACATACAGCGTGCTGAATCCGCTGTCCGCCGCGATGCCGATGACCGGCTGGGTTTTGCATTCGCGTTCTTTCACGATCAGCGTGCCCGGGGCTGCCGGGTTGTTCGTGTTTTTGATGTTGACGGGCACGGAATGGGTAAAAGCCGGCATTAGTGACTCGTCATGCAGGACAGTGAATCCGTTGTACGCAAGTTCCCGCATTTCCCGGTAAGTCATCTTGCCGATCAGTGCAGGATTGTCGACGACATTCGGATTGGCGGCAAATACGCCGTCCACGTCGGTAAAGTTCTCATACATGGCCGCACCTGTCGAGGCCGCGAGGATGGCGCCTGTGATATCGGAACCTCCACGGCCGAACGTGCAAAGCACGCCGTCTTTCGTATAGCCAAAAAAGCCTGGAAAGACGATGACACGGGATTCTTTCTTGAGTTTCGAAAGCCGGGCATAGCATTCCGGATTGGCCATGCCGTCCCCTGCAGGCCCTTCCACAATGAGGCCGGCTTCCATCGGCGACATGTAGACCGCTTCGATGCCGATCTGGGTCAGGTAGGCTGCGACGAGCCGGGCGTTGTTGTCCTCGCCCGCAGCCTTCATCAGATCCATGAACCGGCCTGCATGCGGCCGGTCCGCCGCGAGCCTTGTCCGCAGGTCTTCCTCGACTGTCGAGACGAATTCCCCGCCAACGCCGAGTCCTTCCGCGATCAGCCGGAAGCGGCCGACCACATCGGCAAGAAGCGGTTCGGTATCTTTATTGTCCAGAGCAGCGTCAGCCAGGCGGATCAGCATGTCGGTCACTTTACGGTCTTCCGGATACCGCTTCCCGGGAGCCGAGACGACGACGATGCGCCGGGTGCGGTCGGATGAGATGATGCCGGCCACTTTCATAATCTGCTCCGCCGACGCGACCGAAGTACCACCAAATTTGCAAACTTTCATCTCATCAGACCCCATCTCTTTAAATTTCATTTCATAACAGAATGAATTGTTTTAAAATATAGTACGCAGGGGTTGTTTCTGTCAACCTCCGGGACTATAATGTCCTTATGCAGTGAACAGATGTTTTTTCAAAGTGTACATTCAACCGGAGGTGGCGTCAACATGGAAACCAACAACAAATCTGCGAAGCGCTGGAAGGGCCTGATCGAGGAATATCGGGAGTGGCTGCCGGTTACGGAAGACACGCCTTCCCTCACCTTGCAGGAAGGGAACACGCCGCTGATCCGGCTGGACAATCTTTCCCGGGAATGGGACATCGACCTGTATGTAAAGACGGAGGGGGCCAACCCGACGGGCTCATTCAAAGACCGCGGGATGGTCATGGCTGTCGCCAAGGCGAAGGAAGAGGGCAAGTCGGCCCTGATCTGTGCGTCCACAGGCAATACCTCCGCATCGGCTGCGGCATATGGCGCCCGTGCCGGCATGCGTACGGTCGTGGTCATACCGGAGGGCAAAATTGCACTTGGAAAACTGGCGCAGGCAAAGATGTACGGAGCCGAAATCCTCGAAATCGAAGGGAATTTTGACGAAGCGCTCCGCATGGTCCGGGAAACGGGAGGCGACGACATCGCGGTCGTGAACTCGGTTAACCCGTACCGCCTGGAGGGCCAGAAGACGATTGCATTCGAGGCGATCGAGCAGCTCGGCAAGGTGCCGGATGTTTTCGCGCTCCCGGTAGGCAATGCGGGGAACATCTCTGCTGCGTGGAAAGGATTCAAAGAGTATTCCGAGAAGCGGGGCACGGACCGGCCGCAATTGCTCGGCGTCCAGGCAGCAGGCGCAGCGCCGATTGTAAACGGAGCGCCGGTCGAGCAGCCGGAGACGATCGCGACCGCCATCCGTATCGGGAATCCGGCCAGCTGGCAGCTAGCGGAAGCGGCGCTTGCGGAATCGAACGGAAACATTCTTGCCGTGACCGATGAAGAGATCCTCGAAGCCTATAAGATGATCGCATCACGCGAAGGCGTGTTCGCCGAACCGGCATCGTGCGCGACAATCGCAGGAATCAAAAAGCAGCTGGAGTCCGGCGGCCTGAAGCGGGGAGCAACGGTTGTTGGTGTCCTGACAGGCAACGGGCTGAAGGACCCGGACACCGCGATTCTGGCCAACGAGGACAGCAAGCCGATCACACAGGAAGAATTCGAGACCTTCATAAGCGGCATCAAGGCGGAGGCACGCTGATGGGCCGGCCGACGCTCGCCATCCGGGTGCCGGCCACGACGGCGAACCTGGGGCCGGGATTTGACTGTGCGGCACTTGCGCTCACTCTTTATATGGAAGTTGAAGTGGAAAAGGCCGATGCATGGGAAGTGGTCTACGAAGGGGAAGAATACTCGGGCCTTGCAGGCGGGGAAGAAAACCTGATTGTCCGGACGATGCAGGAAACGGCCCGGCAGTGCGGTGCGGAGGCAGCGCCTTGCCGGCTCACCGTACGTTCGGACATCCCGCTCGGCAAAGGGCTCGGTAGCAGTGCGACCGCTGTCGCCGCAGGAATTGAGGCGGCTGATCACCTGTATGTGCTCGGGCTGTCTGTGGAAGAAAAGGCCAGGATCGGCAGTGGCATCGAGGGCCATGCCGACAACGTCGTCGCGGCGATCATGGGGGGAGCGGTATTTTCCCGTTACCGGGACGGAGAACTGGAAACGGTCCATATCCCGCATCCTCATGTCGGAGCGGTGATCCTTGTCCCGGACCGGCCGCTCGCGACGGAAGAATCCCGCGGCCTCCTCCCGGACACCCTCCGGCACGCCGACGCGGTATGCGGCAGTGCCGCTAACGGTGTGATGGCGGCGGCGATCGCCGTGAACGACTGGGAGCTTGCCGGCCGCATGATGGAGCGGGACGTGTTCCATGAGCCGTACCGGACCCGGCTGTTCCCTGATTTCGATCAGATCCGCTGTTTTGCACGAGAAGCCGGTGCATACGGCACGGCGGTGAGCGGTGCAGGTCCGTCGGTATTCGTCCTGACGGGGGCCGGCTCTGAAAACGTGATTGCGGAGCGGCTTGCCGGGAAGTTCCTGTCATATCGCCCGATTGCTGTGCGGGCTTCATCCACCGGTGCTGCAGCGGTCACCGTGTAAACACGAACGGAGGGCACTGAATGCTGCTTTACTTTTGATCATCCGCTCTTTTAACCGGAAACAAGAAGGGAGCGGAGCAGATCGGAATTGGAATATAGGACAGATGCTGAAGGGATCACTGCCGGCATGCTGGAGGGCTTTTTCGTCGGATGGCCGGACCCGCCTTCCGAGAAGACCCATTTGAGGATGCTCCGGGACAGCAGCCGCAGGGTGCTGGCTGTTGACCGGAAAGCCGGCCGGGTCGTCGGGTTCATCACCGCAGTGAGCGATGGCGTTCTGTCGGCTTACATTCCGTTTTTGGAAGTGCTGCCCGAATACCAAGGTGCCGGTATCGGCCGGGAACTCGTACGCAGGATGACCGGCGAATTAAACCATCTTTATATGATTGATGTCTGCTGTGATGATGACGTTGTGCCATTTTATGAGCGGTTCGGCATGCATCGCACAAACGGCATGATTCTCCGGAATTATAGCCGGCAGTCGGGAAGTGAAGAGAAATAGGAAAAGGAGCAGGCCCTTGATCGGGACCTGCTCCTTTTAAGATTCCGCAGGAACGGTTTTCGTGCGGACTTTGAGTTTCTCGGTCGAGCGGGCCGGACCGATGACACGGTCCGCCAGCCTGCGGCAGTTTTCATTGTCAAAGTACTTAAAATACTCGCCGGACTTTGGGTAAAACGGATTCATATTGTCGCCGGCAGTGATGCGGTCGAGCAGACCGGCCACTTCTGCCAGGCTCTTTGCCTTGTAGCCGTACAGCTCACTGTCAAGATCAAGATAAGTACCGCGATGCTGTTCCATCTCTTCCTGGTCAAACATATAGAAGATGATCGGTTTGTTCTGATAGAGAAAATCCCACGAAACGCTCGTGTAGTCGGTCAGGAGCATGTCCGCCCGAATGACCTCTTCTTTAATCGAGACTTCGTCAAACGAATAAAAACGGATCTGTTCCGATCCCGGGAACCCTTTGAAAAATCGTTCGAACCGCTTCATGAAGGGATGGAGCGCGACCTTCACTTTCAGGTCCCGGTCGCGGACCAGCCGGAGAAACGCCGGATCGTTCAGCAGGCCGGTCGTCCTCCTGAAGTACTCGCTTTCCATGAAAGCTTGGTCGGACAGGCCGAACAACCACTCCCGCCAGGTCATCATGACAAGGATGTTCTTCACTTCCGGAGCCGGGCTATCCGGCTTGAGACGGTCGAATCGGGCCATGCCTGTCGTGATCAGTTTTTCCTCCGGCACCCCCCAGCCGTACTGTTTGATGCGCTTTTCATAAGGCGAGGCGCAGTTAAAATAGTTGGTGCGCCTGAGGAGCGGCCTGTCTTCCGGGAGGATCAGGATTTTCTTGAACCCTTCGATTCCGTGGCTGATATGGGTCATGACGGTCTTGTTGTTCATGTGGACATACCGGTCAATGCCGGGTGCAATATCGTAGAGGAGGGAATGACCGTGGAAGGTATAGGCAGCCCGGAAAAACAGCAGGTAATTTTGGAAGGTGCCGAGGGGAACGGCATTTGGAATACCTTCCCTTCGGACATAGTCGGTTGAAGGATCATACATCCAGTAAACGTCCAGGTCCGGCCGTTCACGCATCAGATAGTCATGGAAAACCGAGGCGTTGTCTTCATATTTCTCACCCAGGTTCCCTCCGACCAAAACAATGTCCCGCTTCGGTCGGGGAAGAAGGGAAGCAAGGGCACGGGCTGCCGCCACCTTTACCGCTGTTTCCGCCGGGCGGTACCACTTTTCCTGTTTCAATCCCATAACATCACGCCTTTCTCTCTGTTCATCTTAATATTACCTTAATATTACCCGGTTCTCTCCTATCCTACTTAACACTTTCTTAACATTACCTAAATTCAATAGAAATGTACCAGAAAATGTTTGGTTATAAGTGAAGAAGGGTATAGTTATCTACTACTCTGCGTTTTTCAGAGGGGAGATAAGCAGGAAAGGGGTTGTCCAACTGGTTATGTGTAAAAAAGTATTGTTTATTTCAGACCACGGAGATCCTCTGGCAAAACTGGGAGGAAAGCAGTCGGGCGGCCAGAACAACTATGTCCGTCAGCTTGCAGAGGCGCTTGCAGAACGCGGTCTGCACGTCGATGTCGCTACGCACTGGAATGATCCGGAGACACCGCGGATCGAGCGGTTCGGCGAAGGCTGCCGGGTGATCCGGATTGCAGCCGGCCGCAAAGAATTTGTGCCGAAGTCCGACATGCTGGACCTTCTCCCCGCCTTCTATAAAGAGATGAAAACAATCCTGGACCTGGACGATTATGACGTCGTCCATACCCACTACTGGCTTTCCGGCCTGCTTGGCCTCATGATCCGGAATGACCGCGGCACAAGGATCGTCCACACTTCCCACTCGCTTGGTATCGCCAAAGCGAAGGCGACCGGCCTGGTGGAGAAGGAGAGGCTCAAGGCAGAAAAAGAAATCCTTGGGCGGGCGGACCGGGTCATTGCCACAACGCCGACTGAAAAAGACATTATTTTGGACTTTGCCGGAATGCGCTCAAGCGTGTCAGTGGTCTCAATAGGAGTCGACCGGTCATTTGAGCGCATGTCTTCAGCCGCGGACAAAGGGGAATCGCCCCTGTTCGTCTATGCCGGGCGATTCGAGCAGACAAAGGGCATCCTGACACTTCTGCGCGCATTCCGGATCTATCTCCGCCATGGAAGAGACGCGAGGCTCATTCTTGCCGGCGGTGCGGAGGAGGACATCGATCCGAAAAGCGGTCTTCCTCTGAAAGCTCAGCTCCGATCGGCGGTTGCCGGGATGGAAGACCGGGTGACTTTCCTCGGTCCGCTCAGCCAAGAAGAACTTGCCGATCTGTTTGGCCGCGCGACGGCTGTGATTGTCCCGTCCTACTATGAATCGTTTGGCATGGTGGCCGCGGAAGCCCAGGCTTGCGGGACGCCAGTGATCGCCTCTGAGGTCGGCGGGCTCCAGGACGTCGTGCAGGACGGCAGGACCGGCCTCCTCGTCTCAGCCAAAAATCCGGCGGAATTGTCCCGGGGCCTGAGGCGCATTGCCGGAGATCCTGAATTTGCGGAACGTCTCGGCAGGCAGGCGCTGAAACGCGCAAGAAAAGTATTTAACTGGCCGGCGATTGCGGCTGATATCCATGAAATCTATGAGGTGTTGTACCGTGCAGAAGATCCGGTATTTGTTGGCGACTGACCTGGACGGCACGTTCGTCGGTGACGAGGCGGGCCTCCGCGAACTGCTTGATTACTATGACTCATTGCCCGAGCGTGTTGCGCTTGCCTATGTGACAGGGCGCCACCGGGCTTCCGCGATGGATCTGATCCGCGGGGAGGGGCTTCCGCTTCCGGATATTCTTGTTACCGATGTCGGCACATCCGTCTTTGCCGGGCCGGAGCTTGTCGAAGATCTTGGTTGGAAGCAGCGGATGACGGAAAACTGGGATCCTCAGGCTGTGCTGCGGACTGCAGGGGGAGTTCCCGGTATCCGACTGCAGGAGCTGCCGGATACAAGGCGGGTCTCTTTCTATTCTGACGGCGGGGAGCCTGCAGAAAAGCTGAAGTACGCGCTTTCCGCGGAAGGCATCCCCCATACGTTCGTTTTCAGTTCCGGCCGCGATGTCGACATACTGCCCGAGAACGGCGGAAAGGGGGCAGCACTCCGCTACGTGATCGGCAAGTTCGCGGAAGAAAACGCCTGCGTCCTGGTCGCCGGGGATTCCGGCAATGATCTGGACATGCTCATGCTCGGCTATCCGTCGGTGATCGTTTCGAACGCACGGCCGGAACTGTTGGAAGCGGAAAATCATGAAACCCTGTTCCGGGCCACACGCCCGTGTGCGGGGGGAATCCTGGAAGCTTGGATGCACTTCCACGGGAGTGCGGCGGATATAAAAGGATGACTGAGGGCCTGCCGGTGACCGGCAGGCCCTTTCCATGTTCACCATCGGGATTCGGGAAGAATAAGATAGCCCATCTGAGACGTTTGGGGTGAATCTACTGTGACAAGGTATCACTTTCCGGGACCCGGTATGACGGGGCTTCAGCCAGTCGGCTTTGTGGCCGTGCCGATGTTGCCCATGCATTTGCCGGGAACAGGACGCATGGTTTCTGCAGAAGCCGCCAGACTAAAGGCTGATATGCGGCTTCTCTGGGAACAGCACATTGCCTGGACGCGAATGACCATCATCAGCCTCGTCTTTGATCTGCCGGATTTGGAATTCACCGTCAACCGGCTTCTCCGGAATGCCGAAGACATGGGAAATGCGATCAAGCCGTATTACGGGGAACAGGCAGGGGAACGGTATGCTTCGCTTATCAGGGAGCATCTCACCATTGCAGCCGATCTGGTCAAGGCGGCCAAGGCCGGAGAAATGGAAAAAGCGGAGCAGATTGAACAGGATTGGTACCGGAACGCCGATGAAATCACAGACTTTCTCAGCCATGCAAACCCGTATATCGGCAAGGAAGAAGTGAAGGCAATGTTTTACGAACACCTTGCCCTGACTAAACTTGAAGCCGTATGTATGATCATTGAAAACTTTGAGCTGGAAGTCGAGGTCTATGACCGGATAGAGACAGCAGCCCTCCAAATGTCCGACATGATCTCGGATGCGATCATCCGGCAGTTTGGCCTGTAAGAAGGAGCGGGAAAAATGTGAAAGCCGCCGGCATCGGATGCCGGCGGCTTCATTTGTAGGTTTGTTTCGGTTCTTTCAAATTTTCAATCATGTATAGGGAGAAAAAATCGCTGCAGATGCAACGGATTTTTTCTATCTCAACTTTATGCGTGTGTTTGTGAAATGGCGGAGGAGGAGGGATTCGAACCCCCGCGCGGTGTTACCCGCCTCCCGGTTTTCAAGACCGACCCCTTCAGCCAGACTTGGGTACTCCTCCATGTCACGGAAATAATTTATCATGATGCTCCCCCGCTGTCAACGGCAACGAAAGGTTTGGGTTGATTTTTTTCTCTCAAGGTCGTATAATAAATCTCGCCGTGCTAGGTGGGAAGGTAGCGGTGTCCTGTAACCCGCAATCCGCTCCAGCGGGACTGAATCCCTTTCCGAGGCCGCTTGTCATGCAAGGCCTGCCTTCTGCACGTAGTGAAGACGTTTGGGTCCTGCGCAATGGGGCCCCACGAACCATGTCAGGTCCGGAAGGAAGCAGCATTAAGTGGGTCACCCCATGTGCCGCGGGGCAGCCTAAACCGAGCCAACGACAGGAGTAACGCTTGTGTGCATCGGTCGAAGAAAGGTGCACGGCATTTTCATAGACATGTAATCGGCCCGTCCGGATGAGGACGGGCCTTTTGTGTGCCCAGAAATTCACCGGTCTTCCTGAAGGGGAACCCTCTGCTTCAGCCGGGAGAAGATAGGGGCGCAGGGGACACCTGTATGGTATAATTGGGGCATATGAAATTGTGTCCGGGAAGGAGGGGAGTTGCACATGTACCAGGCATTCTACAGGGCCTACAGGCCTCAGACATTCGGAGAGATGAGCGGACAGCAGCACGTCAGGCGGACACTGCAGAATGCCCTCCTCCAGGACAAGACGACCCACGCCTACCTGTTTTCGGGACCCCGCGGAACCGGAAAGACCAGTGCGGCGAAAATCTTCGCGAAGGCACTGAACTGCGTCCAGGCACCGACGGACGAGCCGTGCAATAACTGCGACTCCTGCCGCGGGATCACAGACGGTTCGGATACGGACGTCATCGAGTTCGATGCCGCCTCCAACTCCCGCGTCGAAGAGATCAGGGAGATTATCGAGAAGGTGCGGTTTGCCCCGTCCAATTCAAGATTTAAAGTGTATATTATCGACGAGGTGCACATGCTCTCGAACAGTGCATTTAATGCCCTCCTTAAAACGCTGGAGGAGCCGCCGGCACACGTCGTCTTCATCCTGGCAACGACTGAACCCCACAAGCTGCCCCCGACCATTATTTCGCGGTGCCAGCGCTTTGACTTCAAGCCGCTATCGCGCGCGGACCTGAAGGACCGGATGGAGCAGGTGCTGGAGGACAGCGGCATCCGGTACGAGGAGCCGGCGCTGAAGGTCATCGCACAGGCTGCCGCGGGTGGTATGCGTGATGCGCTCAGCATGCTGGACCAGGCCGTGTCGTTCGGCGGCGATGATGTCACGGCGGATGATGCGGTCATGGTCACCGGCTCGATCGGCGAGGAGCTGTTCCGGGAAATCGCCGGGGCGCTTTCCGGCAAGGACGCAGCGGGTGCGCTATCACTGTTGGAGCGGCTCGTTTCCGAAGGAAAAGATGTGGTCCGGCTCACGGAGGATCTCATCACATTCTTCCGGGATCTTCTCGTCATGAAGTCTGCACCGGGCATGCCGGATCTTCTCGAAATCATTTCGGAGCCGGATGGGTTCAAGCCGCTTGCGGAGTCTCTGCCGGAAGGCCGGCTGTATGCGTTTATCAGCATCCTGTCCGAAACCCAGCAGGAGATGCGTTTCTCGAACCATGCAAAAGTATACCTTGAAGCGGCTTTCCTGCGGATGATTCAGGCAGACGGAACGACCGTCTCTGCCGCGGTACCCGCTTCTGGAGGAAGCGTCGAAGGCATGGAGGAACTGCAGCGCCAGGTCAGCCGGCTCGAGCAGACGGTCTCCGATCTGACGCGCCGCCTCCAGCAGGGCGTTCCGGCAGGCGCGGAAGGGCCGGTTCAGGAGCGGCGGCGCCCCGCACCAAAGTCGAAAAACGGCTTCCAGGTGCAGGAAGGCAGAATCCGCGATGTTCTGGCAAATGCCACAAAAGAGGATATCCGTTCCATCAAGTCGAACTGGGCGTCCATTCTGAACGATATGCAGAAATCCCAGGCGGCTCTTCTGAATGATGCCGAGCCGGTAGCGGCGTCGGACAAGGCGTTTGTGTTAAAATTCAAATACGCAATTCATTGCGGCATGGCCGCAAGCAATCCTGAATTTTTGGCGTCGCTTTCCCAGGGGCTGTCCGCCCGGGCCGGCAACGCCTATGATCCTATCTTTGTGCCGGAAGAAGACTGGCTGAGGATCCGTGAAGCGTTTATCCGCGAGAACGGACTCCAGAAGCCGTCCTCCGAAGAAAGCAAGGCGGAGCCGGGTCATCCGGACGAGCAAGCCGCCCAAGAGGCGCTCTCGTTCCTGGAGGAGGCAGGGGCTCCGGTACAGGATCCGCTCGTCGGGGAAGCTGAAAAACTGTTCGGCAAAGAAGCCGTCAACGTGTATGATGACTGATCATTACTTAAATATTGAGGAGGAAAACAGATGCGTGGCATGGGCAATATGCAAGGTATGATGAAACAGATGCAGAAGATGCAGAAACAGATGGCGGAAGCACAGGAAGAACTCGGCGAAAAGCGCCTCGAGGGCACAGCCGGCGGCGGCATGGTCAAAGTGGTCGTTTCCGGCCATAAGGAAGTGCTGGAAGTGACGGTCGATCCATCCGTAGCAGATCCGGAAGACGTGGAAATGCTGCAGGACCTGATCGTCATCGCGACCAACGATGCACTCAAGCAGGCCGATGAACTGACCAACTCGACAATGGGCCAGTTCACGAAGGGCCTCAACCTCCCGGGTATGTTCTGAGATTTCCGTCGAGCGGACGGGCCGGCACGCAATAAGCGGCGGCCCGTCTCTTATATTTCATGAGAGGATGGAACCGGATTGCATTATCCTGAACCGATTTCCAAGCTGATCGACAGCTTTATGAAGCTGCCGGGGATTGGGCCGAAGACGGCCGCCCGGCTTGCTTTTCATGTGTTGGATATGAAAGAAGACACGGTGCTCGAGTTTTCAAAGGCGCTTGTCGATGCAAAGCGCGACCTGACGTTCTGTTCGGTCTGCGGGCATATCACGGACACGGATCCGTGCCGGATCTGTAAAGACGAATCCCGTAACCGCTCGATGGTCTGTGTGGTCCAGGAGCCAAAGGATGTCATTGCCATGGAGAAAATGCGCGACTTCAACGGTCTGTACCACGTCCTCCACGGTGCAATTTCGCCGATGGACGGCATTGGGCCGGAAGACATCAATATTCCGGACTTGCTGAAGCGTCTCCAGGATGACACCATACAGGAAGTGATCCTTGCCACCAACCCGACAATCGAAGGGGAGGCAACAGCCATGTACATTTCCCGGCTTATCAAGCCTTCCGGCATCCGGACGACTCGGATTGCGCACGGGCTTCCCGTCGGCGGCGATCTCGAATACGCGGATGAAGTTACGCTGTCCAAGGCGCTTGAGGGCCGCAGGGAACTCTGATAACAAGTAAAGAAGGAGTGGCTCCCGATGTTCGGCCGGAGAAAGAAACTAAAGCGCGAGTATGATGAACGCCTGATCCGGCTTCTTAAGGAAACACATGAGGAATGGATGCGGGCAAAGGAGATTGAGCGCCAGGCTTCGCGATTTGACGAGGAAGGCCTTGCCCGCACCCAGCGGCTGATGGCCGAAGCCCGGCATTTCTATCTATATAAAGAGGCGAGAAGGCGGAACATCTCCCTCAGGCAATGACGGTCGGCCTCTGCCGCCGTTATTTTTTTGAATAGGAAGCATCCTGGTGGCATACAGTGGATACGGAGTGAAAAACGGAAAAAGGATGCGATCGGTTTGAAACTCGTCATCGGCATTGCGGCCGGACTGTTCCTCCTCCTCGTCCTGGTCCGCAACAAGCGGATCCTTTACACAGCCGCGGAAAAACTGTCTGTTTTCTGGTTCCGGCTTGCCGCAGCTTTCCTGGTCCTGTTCCTGCTGAATGTCGGACTGGGGCTTCTCGGGTTCTTTGTGCCGGTGAATCTGATGTCGGGACTTATGATCGCCATACTGGGTATTCCCGGTGTTGCGTCGGTCTGCGCGCTCTCCGTCCTTTTATAGGAGGAAGAGCGGAATTGCAGACCGGCGCTTGACTTTCATCTGCAACCGGCGTATATTGGAGAAGTCGCTTTTTTCGGGGAGAAAAAAGAATTAAAAAGTTAGTTATTCTTTGTTGACATCCGAAGTGAGACGTGTTATTATAATTAAGCTGTCGCAAAGAGATACACCGCGGCGAGCACGATGAACCTTGAAAACTGAACAGCAAAACGCTGATGAAATGAGT
>NZ_JAHBCJ010000018.1 GCF_018390575.1 Bhargavaea massiliensis
TCATGTAATCTGACTGACTTGCATAGCTCTTGTAGATCCGGACACCGGAGCTTCTCAGGTGCCCCAGACGACTCGTCTTTTGCTCATCCACTTCTATATTTTGAATTAGTCCTGACTCATGAATCCAAGCATTCTTCCCGTCAATGACACCGCGATACCATAGATTATTTCCGACTTTCTCTGTCAAGTTCACAGTAAATGCCCGATCTTTTATTTTCGATAAGTTTTCGTAAGATATATTTTTTCGTCCACCCCATGCCTTGTTATAAGCATGCCCTGTCCCCTTGATATAAAAGACCTTTGCATTCTTATCTACCCCGACATGCGGATGGGTTGACATGTCTGATGCCTTCACCCACCCTATAACACCTTTTGTACTGCTTGCATTACGGCTTATCAAATAGTAAAGGGTATTCTGATATGTAGCCTGCTTTTTAATGTAGTAGACTTCATTCGTATAGGTTGATCCTGCATTCATGTAATCTGACTGACTTGCATAGCTCTTGTAGATCCGGACACCGGAGCTTCTCAGGTGCCCCAGACGACTCGTCTTTTGCTCATCCACTTCTATATTTTGAATTAGTCCTGACTCATGAATCCAAGCATTCTTCCCGTCAATGACACCGCGATACCATAGATTATTTCCGACTTTCTCTGTCAAGTTCACAGTAAATGCCCGAT
>NZ_JAHBCJ010000001.1 GCF_018390575.1 Bhargavaea massiliensis
CCTTGTTGCAACTCCGCGCCCCTTGTTGCAACTCCGCGCCCCTTGTTGCAACTCCGCGCCCCTTGTTGCAACTCCTCACCCCTTGTTGCAACTCCACTCCCCTTGTTGCAACTCTCCTTCTTCCCAAAAGAAAACCCGCTGCCTTTCCGGCAGCGGGTTTGGAGTTTCTTCTATTTATAATTAGAAAGTTGTTTTTTCCATGTAGTTCGGTTTAAGCTGGCCGCTTTCGATTTCTTCGACAAAGTGGCAGGCGGCTTCGTGGCCCGGTTTCATGCCGTCGTGCGTGACAAGCTCCGGCACGTCCACCCGGCACTTTTCCTGCGCGAACGGGCAGCGAGTGTGGAAGCGGCAACCCGATGGCGGGTCAATCGGCGATGGGACGTCGCCGCGAAGAACGATGTGTTCCCGCTCCCGATCCGGATCCGGAACGGGAATCGCCGACAGGAGCGCCTTCGTGTACGGGTGTTTTGGGCTGTCGAAGATCGAAATTTTGTCCCCGATCTCCACGATCTTCCCGAGATACATAACGATCACGCGGTCCGAGATGTGGCGGACAACGCCGAGGTCATGGGAAATGAACAGATAGGTCAGTCCGTACTCATCCTGCAGCTCTTCCAGCAGATTCAATACTTGTGCCTGGATGGAGACATCGAGCGCCGATACGGCTTCGTCGCAGATGATGAGCTTCGGGTTCACCGACAGCGCGCGGGCGATGCCGATCCGCTGGCGCTGGCCGCCCGAGAACTCATGCGGGTAACGGTCAGCCTGGCTGCCGTTCAGGCCGACGGTTTCAAGCAGTTCAATGATCCGCTTGCGGCGCTCTTTCCTCGGCAGCACATTCTGGATCTCCATCGCTTCATTCAGGACATCCGAAATCGATTGGCGCGGGTTGATCGATGCGTACGGGTCTTGGAAGATAATCTGAAGATCCTTCCGATATTTCCGCATTTCCGACTTCGACAAGGAAGCGAGATCGGTGCCTTCGAAGTACACCTTGCCGTCGGACGGCTCCTCAAGACGGAGGATGGCGCGTCCGGTTGTGGACTTTCCGCATCCTGATTCTCCGACGATACTGACGGTCTCCCCCTCGTAGACGGTGAAGCTGATATCGTCAACCGCTTTGACATGGTTGACCGTGCGGCCGAAAAAGCCGCCCTTGATCGGGAAATGCTGCTTGAGACCGTCAACCTTGAGCAATTCTCTTTTCTCCAAAGACATCCACCTCCTTCGGCCCCGGCCATTCCTCATCGTAAATCCAGCAGCGGACCTGGTTGCCTTCCCCATCATCAAACAATTCCGGCAGTTTTTCGCGGCAAAGGTCTGTCGCCGCCGGGCAGCGCGGCGCGAACCGGCAGCCTTTCGGCATGTTGAACGGCGACGGAACCATGCCATGGATCGGAACCAGTTTTTCCTGATCCGCGTCAGGACGAGGCAGTGATTTCAGCAGCCCGACCGTATACGGATGGCGCGGCTTGCGGAACAGTGTCCTCACGTCGCTGTATTCAACTACCTGTCCGGCGTACATGACGGCGACATAGTCGCATGTTTCCGCAACCACGCCAAGGTCGTGGGTGATGAGGATCACGGACATGCCAAGACGGTTCTGGAGATCTCTGATCAGGCCGAGGATCTGTGCCTGGATCGTCACGTCGAGCGCGGTTGTCGGCTCGTCGGCCACAAGGACCTCCGGGTTGCAGGCCAGGGCCATCGCAATCATGACACGCTGGCGCATACCGCCTGACAATTCATAAGGATATTGAGTGACGCGCTTTTCCGGAGACGGGATGCCGACCAGCTTCAGCAGGTCCACCGATTTGGCCATTGCCTGTTTTTTGTTCATGCCCTGGTGGGTCGTAAGGGATTCCGAAATCTGCTGGCCGACCGTGAAGACCGGGTTCAGCGAGGTCATCGGCTCCTGGAAAATCATCGAAATCTGATTTCCCCGGAGGCTCCGCATCTTCTTTTCCGAGAAATCCAGGATGTTCTCGCCTTTATAGCGGATCTCGCCGTCGACCACCTTGCCGTTTTCCGCGAGAAGCCGGAGGATCGACAGAGAAGTGATACTCTTGCCGGACCCCGACTCGCCTACGATTCCTAGTGTTTTACCTTTCGGGACGGAGAAGCTCACGCCGTCGACGGCTTTGACTTCCCCCTCGTCCGTGAAGAAAGAGGTGCGCAGGCCGCGCACGTCCAAAATCGTTTCTTCCAATTGATCTTTCCTCCTTGGGCCGTGGCCGGGACCGATCAGTTCAGGTCGATCCGCTTGTTGAGCAGTTTATATGAGATGTCGACGATCAGGTTAACGAAGACGAACAGGACTGAGAGAACGAGCACAGCACCCTGGACAATCGGGAAGTCCCGCTGGGTGATGGCCTGTACCGTCAGGCGGCCCATGCCGTTGATGGCGAAGATGGTCTCTGTCAGGACTGCGCCGCCGAGGAATCCGCCGAATTCAAGTCCGACAACCGTCACGACCGGGATCAGCGCATTTTTGAGTGCGTGCCGGTATGTGACGATGCGGTCGGTCAGACCTTTTGCCCGCGCTGTCCGGATATAGTCCTGGTTGATGACTTCAAGCATCGAAGACCGGGTCATGCGGGCGATAATCGCGGCGCCCCCTGTCCCGAGCGTAATGACAGGCAAAATGACTTGCCGCCAGCTGTCCCCCCATCCTGAAGGACGCAGTTTCGCCCATTCCGGCAACCAGTCTCCCCCGATGGCGAACCAATCGATGAGGACCAGGCCGAGCCAGAAGTTCGGCATGGACAGCCCGAACAGCGCCACGATCATGATGGCTGTGTCTGCCACCGTATAGCGGCGGACTGCCGATATGATCCCCGCCATCAGTCCGAGGAAGACGGCGAGGACCGTGGCATAGAATGATAATTCCACCGTGACCCAGAAACGCGCTGAAATCTCATCCGATACGGCGCGGCCGCTCCGGACAGAATTTCCGAGGTCGCCCTGAAGGACGCCACTCATATAGTTAAAGTATTGGATATGAATCGGGTCATTCAGGCCGAGGCGTTCCTCGATCTGCCTGACTGTCTGCTCCGAAGCGCCTTCTCCCGCAATGATCTGGGCTGGGTTGCCCGGGATCAGGTGCATCAGGGAGAAGACGAGAATGGAGACACCGATAAGCACCGGGATGGTCTGAAGGACCCGCCGGATGATGTATTTAAGCATTTCGCTTCTCCCTCCTTATTTGTTCGCCTTCGGATCAAGCGCATCGCGCAGTCCGTCGCCAAAGATGTTAAATGCAAGAACGACGAGAACGATGGCAAGTCCCGGAATGAGAATCATGTGCGGCGACTCCGCCATGTATGACCGTCCTGCCGACAGCATCGCGCCCCATTCCGGCGTCGGCGGCTGCGCGCCGAGGCCGAGGAATGACAGGCCGCTCGCCGTCAGGACCGCAGTCGCAATCCGGAGTGTCGCCTGGACAATGATCGGAGACAGGACGTTCGGCAAAATATGCTTGAAGATAATCCTGAAATCGGATGCACCAAGCGCCCTCATGGCATCGATGTATTCAAGCTTCCTGACCGACAGCGTCGATCCTCGCACAATCCGTGCAAAGGTAGGAACCGAGAAAATCCCGATTGCGATGATCATGTTCTGGAGGCTGCCGCCGAGTACACTCACAATGGCAAGCGCAAGGAGAATCCCCGGGAAGGCGAGCAGGATATCCATCAGGCGCATGATGATCGTATCAACCTTGCCGCCGTAGTAGCCGGAAATGATCCCGAACAGAACACCGACAATACCGCCGATCATAACCGAGACAAAACCTACGATGAGCGTAAGCCCTGTCCCATGGACGATCCGCGAGAAAATGTCACGCCCGTAGTTGTCTGTACCGAACCAGTGCTCAGCAGACGGAGGCTGGAGCTTATTGGCGATGTCCGTGGCATTCGGGTTTGTGCTCACCAGCATCGGTCCGAAGATGGCCACCAAGATGAAAAACAGCACCACAATCCCGCCTACAAGGGCTGACTTGTTCTTTTTGAACCGCCTCCAAAAGCCCTTATAGAGTTCGAGGCGAGGATTGTAAGCCCTTTCACTTGTAGTGGCTTTGGCTGTTTGCTCAGACATAATAATCCCTCTTTCCCCATAACGGCAATTAAATGCCGCCTTTTTCTCAATATGTGTAATCGATAGTTTACCATGAATAGTGCAAATTCGACATACAATATTTGAAAACCGAAAAATACAAAAATCATACAATTTTCAATACTTTCAATTTCTCTTTTTTTCACTGCCGGGCTGAAGCGCAAAAGACTCTATACATTTATATCACCCTTCCGGCATTTTCAACGAACGGCTATTGTCACAAACTATTTGGTATGGTATATTCTTTCTGAATATTGCGGTCGATTGCGCAATATCAAAAACAAAATAGGGGGAGAATATGCATGAAGAATAAGCGCAGCTCATTGTTGCTCTTGATCCTGATGCTGGTCGTCTCCATGTTCCTCGCGGCATGTGCCGGCGGCGGAAATGACAGCGCTTCCGACAGCGGAAGTGATGACGGCAGCCAGGGCGAAGAGGGCACAACTGAAGGCGGCGGCGAAGGCGGCGACCTCATTCTCGCAGTCCTTTCCGATGCTTCATCGCTTGATCCGGCCGGATCAAACGATGTTCCGTCCTCCAATATCCAGGCAAATATCTTTGAAACACTCGTCAACCGCAACGACAACAACGAGATCGAGCCTGGCCTCGCGACGGAATGGAACGCAATCGACGATACAACTTGGGAGTTCAAACTCCAGGAAGGCGTCACCTTCCACGATGGCGAAGAGTTCAACGCAGAGGCAGTCAAGAAGAGCCTTGACCGCATACGCGACCCTGAAGTCGCCTCTCCTCGCTATTTCCTTTTCGAGATGATCGAGAGCGTAGATGTTGTCGACGACCAAACTGTCCAGATCAAGACAGCGTACCCGTTCGCACCGCTTCTTGCTCACCTGTCCCATAACGGAGGCAGCATCATCAGCCCTAAGTCCATTGAAGAAGACTATGCGGCAATGGAAAACGGCGAAGAGCCGGGCTCCGTGATCTCCGAGAACCCTATAGGTACCGGCTACTTCAAATTTGAAAGCTGGAACCCGGGCTCCGAGATCAAGCTTGTGAAAAACGAAGACTACTGGAACGAACCGGCCAAGGTCGACTCCGTTACCTTCAAGGTCGTCCCTGAAGCAGCAACACGCGTAGCTGAGCTTGAAACTGGCAACGCACACATCATCGACCCGGTTCAGCCTAACGAAGTTCAGCAGATCAACGACTCCGGCAGCGGAACAGTCCACCAGAAGCCATCTTCGAGCCTTTCTTACATCGGCTTCAACACGGAAAAAGAGCCGTTCAACGACGTTCGCGTCCGCCAGGCGATTTCCATGCTCGTGAACAAGGAAGACATCATCTCCGGCGTTTACGAAGGCTTCGGAATCCCGGCAAAAGGCCCTCTGGCTCCTGGAATCTTCGGTTACAATGAAGACGCCAAGCCGATCGAGTACAACGTCGAAGAAGCGAAAAAGCTGCTTGAAGAAGCAGGCTACGCTGACGGTTTCTCTACTACGATCTGGACAAACGACAACCCGCAGCGTGTTGACGCAGCGGTCCTTCTCCAGCAGGAACTGAAGGAAGTCGGCATCGAAGTCAAGA
This sequence comes from Bhargavaea massiliensis, assembly GCF_018390575.1. Taxonomy (GTDB): domain Bacteria; phylum Bacillota; class Bacilli; order Bacillales_A; family Planococcaceae; genus Bhargavaea; species Bhargavaea massiliensis. Next base: position 5,659 of record NZ_JAHBCJ010000001.1, read on the forward strand.
TCGAACAGATGGAGTTCGGAACGTACCTCGACCAGACAGCTGCAGGCGAGCACGACATGTTCATCCTCGGCTGGTCCAACCCGACAGGCGACGCGGACTACGGCATGTATGCCCTCTTCCACTCGTCCCAGAAGGGTGACCCGGGCAACCGTTCGTTCTACGAAAACCCTGAAGTCGACAAGCTTCTTGACGAAGGCCGCCAGGAAACAGATCCTGAAGCCCGTCAGGACATCTACAACAAGGTTCAGGAACACTTGATCGAAGATGCGCCAATGATCTACATCCACCACCAGGAATACCTGACAGGACTCGCAAACAACGTCAAAGGCTTTGATATCGATACTTCCGGTATCTACCAGCTCAAGAACGTCACCCTGTCCGAGTAATCCGAAAAGATTCTTCCCGCAAATGCGGGAAGGATCTTTTTGTTTGGTTAAAGGGGCCGCTTGGCAGCAAAACATTCACGAATCCCTATTGTTCCCCTAGATATTATGTGATATATTTCTGAAATATCGCACTAGACATAATCTGCGGTAAGAAAAGGGGGATAAGCACCATGAGAAAAAGCACACAGCTGCTCCTGATCCTGACACTTATGCTGTCCATGCTTCTCGCGGCATGTGCTGGCGGAGGCCAGGAAGACACCGGCAGTGATACCGGAAACGGCGAAGGCGAGACAGCGTCAGGAGGCGACCTGATCCTCGCAGTCCTGTCCGACGCATCGACACTGGATCCGCAGGGCTCGAACGATGTTCCGTCCAATAATATCCATAACAATCTGTTCGACACCCTAGTTGAACTGAACAGCGAAAATGAAATTGTCCCGAGCCTCGCAACAGAATGGGAAACGATTGATGAAACGACGTGGGAGTTCAAGCTCCGCGAAGGCGTCAAGTTCCACGACGGTACGGACTTCACCGCGGACGCGGTCAAGAAAACCTTCGACCGCGTCCGTGACCCGGATGTCGCATCCGGCAAGGCCTATCTGTATGAAATGATCGAGAGTGTCGAAGTCATCGACGATCATACCGTCCAGATCAAGACAGCCTATCCGTTTTCGCCTCTCCTCTCCCACCTGTCCCACTCCGGCGGCGCCATCATCAGCCCCAAGCTGATCGATGAAGACTATGCGGCAATGGAGAATGGTGAAGAGCCCGGATCAGCCATTAATGAGCACCCGGTCGGCACAGGTTTCTTCATGTTTGAAAGCTGGGAGCCGGGTGTTGCGGTCAAGCTCGTCAAAAACGAGGACTACTGGGATGGCGCACCGAACGTCGACTCCGTCACGTTCAACGTGATTCCGGAAAGCGCCACGCGTCTCGCAGAACTCGAAACCGGCAACGCCCATATCATCGATCCGCTCCAGCCAAACGAAGTCACCCAAATTGAAAGCGGCGATTACGCGACAGTCAACAAGCAGCTTTCCCGCGCCCTCTCGTTTGTCGGGTTCAATACGGAAAAAGAACCGTTCAACGATGTCCGTGTCCGCCAGGCAATCTCGATGATGATCGACAATGAAGAAATCGTAAACGGCATCTATGACGGACATGGCGTGCCGGCCAAAGGCCCGCTTGCACCTGGCACTTTCGCATACAACGAAAGCATCGAAGGGCTCGGATACAACCCGGAAAAAGCCAAACAACTCCTTGAAGAAGCCGGATATGCCGACGGCTTTTCCACGACACTCATCACGAACGACAACCCGCAGCGGATCGATATCGCGGTCCTGCTCCAACAGAAGCTGAAAGAGCTGAATATCGACGTTAAAGTCGAACAGATGGAATTCGGCAGCTATCTCGAAACGCTGACCGCCGGGGACCAGGACATGTATCAGCTGGGCTGGTCCAACGCGACGGGTGACGCGGACAACGGGCTCTACTCCCTTTTCCACTCAACCCAGAAAGGGACGGGAGCAAACAAGGCATTCTACGGTAATCGGGAAGTCGACAAGCTCCTTGATGCCGGCCGTGCAGAAATCGATGAAGCAAAACGCAAAGAAATTTACGACCAGCTTCAGCAGATCCTGATCGAGGAAGCCCCGATTTCATACATCCACCACCAGGAATACCTGGCCGGTGTCGCCAACGGTGTTGAAGGATTCAGCGTTGACCCGAGCGGTTATTATCAGCTAAAAGACGTCACGCTGTCTGATTAAAGAGCGAAAACTCCCTCCCGCTTTCGCGGAAGGGAGTTTTTTGATGCGATGGCACAAATCACTTCTCAGGCGGAGCAAAAAATTCCTCAAACCGATTCCGGTCGGCCTCTCGGATTTCAACATCCATGAGGGTGCCGTCTTCCGTATACTCGGTTTCTTTCACATCCGCATGCTCATTCAGGTACGAGACGACATCCCCCCGGTCGAACGGGATCAGCAGCTTCGCCCGCCCGTAGTCGCCGAAGACCTTTGAAGCGATCAACTCGGTCAACTCGCGGATATCCCCTGATTCCTTCGCAGAGATCCAGATGCTGTTCCCCTGTTTTCTCGGATGCTCGAGGTCTGCCAGGTCAGACTTGTTGTAGACATGCACTTCCGGGATTCCTTCGATTCCGATGTCGGCTAGCGTATCCTCGGTGACGTCCATCATGTAACGGTGTTCGGGGTGCGATACGTCGACGACATGGAGAAGCAGGTCGGCATCCGCCGCTTCTTCGAGTGTCGAGCGGAACGCCTTCACCAAGTGGTGCGGCAACTTCCCGACAAACCCGACCGTGTCTGTCAGCAGGAACTCCCGGTTGTCCTGCAGATGGATATTCCGGACCGATGTATCCAATGTCGCAAACAGCATGTCCCGCTCGAGGACTTGGCGGCCGGCACCGTCCCCGATGCCTGCAAGCATCGTGTTCATGATTGTCGACTTGCCCGCGTTTGTATAGCCGACAAGCGAGACGACCGGAACGTCCCGTTTTACCCGCCGCTTCCGCTGCGTCTCACGATGGCTTTTCACTGATTCAAGTTCGCGGCGAAGCCGCGCGATCTGGTCCTCAATTCTCCGGCGGTCAAGCTCAAGCTTTGTTTCACCGGGCCCCCGCGTCGCCACGCCGCCGCCTGTAGAGCCGGCCTGCCGGCTGAGCGACGCACGCAGGCCGACAAGTCTCGGCAGCATATACTGCAGCTGCGCCAGTTCCACCTGAAGCTGGGCCTCACGGGTTTTCGCCCTTCTTGCGAATATGTCCAGAATAAGCATCGTCCGGTCAATCACCTTCGTATCAAGTTCTGTTTCCAGGTTCCTGATCTGTGAAGGAGACAGCTCATCGTTAAAGATGACGAGGTTGGAGTCCGTCGCGTCATGGAAGGTGAGGATCTCCCCTACCTTCCCGGAGCCGATGTAGTGGCTCGGATTCGGACGCTCAAGGTTTTGTGTGATCATTCCTGAGACTTCCACGCCGCAGGCCTCCGCGAGGCTTGCCAGTTCCTCCATCGAATAATCGAACTGCTCATCGTTGTCGAGCCGGATGCCGACGAGCACGGCGCGTTCCTGTATTTCTTCCATTGAAATCCCTCCAGTTAAGGCTGCCTGTCCTTAGTATACCCGTCCCGCAGAACTTCAGCGCGTGTCTTCATGAGTGATGGCGACATCAGCGAGGCGCTCGGGCCCTTCACCTTCCACAAAGACAAGTTCAGCATTGCCGAGCGCCAGCCTGTTGCCTGCCGGCTGGCCCAGTCCGAGCATCTCGGCCCACCGGCCTGCGGTCGCCTCCGGATCACGGACCCTGAACACAGCTTCCCTGATGCAGGATGCCAAATTTTCTTCAGGCATCGTACCTGAAGACAGCAATTGCTCCATACGCGCTCCATCTTCCATTCCCCAGTCGATAAAAAACGGATTCGGCAGATCCTCCCCAATGTTCTCATCAATGAAGAGCAGCTGCCATTCCAGCAAATCACCCGATGCCGTCCGCCGGGAAGCGTCCTGCACGCCCGTCGTCCGGTAGCCTTTTTCATTCAGTTTCCTCTCAAACTCATATAGATTTCCCGGCCGCAGACAGACCGTCCCCCATCCGGGACCGTATGCCTCCAAGTCATGAACGAGCAGTCGCGCCAGTGGTTGGTCGCTCCTCTCTGCAATTTCCGGTTTTTCTACAGACAGTGATTCGATATAGGCATTGCGGGCGTAGTAAAGCGCGTTTTGTGTTCCCCACTGCTCATGTCGCCCGCCCGGTGCCCCGTCCATTCCCCGCTCCTGCCAGGCTGCCGCATCCTCTGCCGGCGTCTTATTGCTGAGATAAACAACGTGGTCAAGTTTCAAATGACTCTCCCCTTTCTGTGTTTTCCGACAAATTTAGTCATTTAGACCCAACTTTTTTGTCATTTCCCGTTTTAGCCTTGAAGCCCCCGTTCAACTTCGGTACCCTCGGGTATACATCTATTATGTAACCTTTACATAATAAAACCAAATTACTGAAGGAGAGGAACATGGACAGATCAAACTGGAAAAATCCAGTCTTTCTTGTATCCGCACTTTTTATCCTGGCACTTGTTTTGGTGGGAGCGGTTGCACCGAATGCATTTGCTTCGGTTGCCTCCGTTGTCTATGACTTTACGATTGACACATTCAGCTGGTTCTACCTGCTGGCAGTCTTTATCTTTATCATCTTTTTGCTTGGGGTCGCACTGAGCAAGTATGGCAGTATCCGGCTTGGAGCGGACGACGAAAAACCGGAATTCTCATTTTTCACCTGGACCGCCATGCTTTTCTCGGCCGGCTTCGGAGCGGGGCTTGTTTTCTGGGGCGTGGCCGAGCCGATGAGCCATATGTTCAGGCCGGCTTTTACCGACCTGGAACCGATGACAGAGGACACCGCCCGGAACGCAATGGGCTATTCCATGTTCCACTGGGGCATGCACCAATGGGTCATGTTCACCCTTACCGGCCTTGTCATCGCCTTCCTGCAATTCAGGAAAAGGAAGAATGGCCTCATCTCCACAGCGCTCGAGCCGATCGTCGGGTCATCGAAACCTGTGAAGAATGCGATCGATATCCTTGCCGTCATCGCGACAATCATGGGGATGGCCACTTCAATCGGTCTTGGGGTGCTTCAGATGAACGGCGGGCTTCATGCCGTCGCCGGCATCAAGATTTCCCCGTATGTCCAGCTCGGCATCATCGCTGTCATGATGGTCGCCTACCTGATGTCCTCCACAACGGGATTGCATCGCGGAATCCGCTATCTCAGCAACCTCAACCTGGGCCTGGCACTTGGTCTCCTGCTGTTCACCTTCTTTGCGGGGCCGACCGTCTTCATCCTTGAGACCTTTGTGGTGGGGCTTGGTGATTACATCGCCAACTTTGTCCAGTATAGCCTTCGTCTCGAGCCTTATAAAGACCGGCTCTGGGTCCAGGAATGGACCGTCTTCTACTGGGCTTGGGTCATGGCCTGGTCACCATTCATCGGGGCATTTGTCGCGCGAGTATCGCGTGGCCGGACCATCAGGGAATTCATTATCGGCACACTGATCATTCCGCCGGCAATCGCCATGTTCTGGATGGCTGTGTTCGGAGGCACGGCCATCTACAACGATTTGAACAAAGGCACCAACATTGCGGAGATGGTCAATCAGGACGTCACATCCGCCCTGTTCACGACGTTCGAGCAGACGCTTCCTTTCCCGGGACTGCTCTCCGTCCTCGCCATCCTGCTGATTTTCACTTTCATCGTCACTTCAGCCGACTCGGCCACCTATATCCTTGCCAGCATGACTTCGGGCGGCTCGCTGAACCCGAAAATGCCAGCCAAGCTGATCTGGGGAATCCTCATGGGCTCCATTGCCGGTGTCCTGCTCTTTACCGGCGGCATCAACGGATTGGAAACCGCTTCGCTCGCCTCGGCACTGCCGTTTGGCATCATCCTCATCATGCTCATGTTCTCCATGATCATCCTGCTGAAAAGAGAACCGTTGCCAATCCAACAGCGGGACCTCCGGCAATTCCAGCGCCTTGAGAACCTGTCGAAAAAAGAAAAAGTGGAGCGATCCAAACATTAAAGAAAATCCGATCCTGCTTTTTGCGGGATCGGATTTTCCTGTTGAACATCCGGAGCTCCAATCGCTCCTCATTAAATATTAAATACTTACTTGCGCTCCCGCTCGAGCATCTCGAGAGACTCTGTAAACTCCTGCTCGATTTCTTTGTTCGGACGATAAGTCAAGTTGCTGACGAGAATTGCCACAAGCAGGCTAAGGGCGAATCCCGGGACGATTTCATAGAGGGTACCGGTCAGCACCTTGACGTTCCCCCAGATGATGACGACAATCGCACCGGTAATCATTGCCCACAGCGCCCCCTGGGAGGTGAGCTTGCGCCAATAGAGCGATAGAAGGATCACCGGGCCGAACGCCGCTCCAAAACCTGCCCATGCAAACGACACAAGCTTCAGAATGGTATCGTTCTGCTCCCATGACAAGATAAATGCCACAATCGCCACGAAAAGGACGGCCAGCCGGCCATACAGGACATACGTCTTGTCATCCGCGTCCGATTTGATGATCGCCTTGTACAGGTCTTCGATGAGTGCCGAAGAAGTGACGATCAGCTGCGATGAAATGGTACTCATGATCGCCGCAAGCACGGCGGACAAAATGACCCCTGCAATAAACGGATGGAAAATCACCTGTCCCATCTCGATAAAGATGGCTTCCGGATCGGTCAGTGACAGATGCGGGTTCTGTTGGAAATACGCGTAACCGACGAGTGCGGTCAGAGTGGCGCCGACCAGGCTGAGCAGCATCCAGCCGATTCCGATCCGGCGGGCGGAACGGGTTTCCCTGACGGAACTGATCGCCATGAAGCGTACGATGATATGCGGCTGACCAAAGTAGCCGAGCCCCCAGGCGAGGGAGGAGATAATAACGGCTGTGGTCGTGCCTCCAATCAGGCTCAGATGAAACGGTTCAGCTTCACGGATCGTACTGATTGTCTCAGCCGGCCCTCCCGTCAGGAAAATTCCGACGACCGGAACCATAATCAGTGCAAGGAACATGATGAGGCCCTGCACAAAGTCCGTGTAGCTGACGGCAAGGAAGCCGCCGAACAGGGTGTAGGCAAGTACGACAAGAGAGACGATGATCAGTCCGGTATGATAGTCAAGGCCGAATGAACTTTTGAAAAAGACGCCGCCGGCAACCATTCCGGAAGACACATAAAATGTGAAGAAAATCAGGATGATCAGGCCGGATGCAATCCGCAGAAACGGCGAGCGGTCCTTGAGCCGGCTTTGAAGATAGCTTGGAATCGTAATCGAGTTGCTTGATACCTGTGTGTAGACGCGGAGCCTGGGTGCGACATACAACCAGTTCAGGTAAGCACCGATGGTCAGGCCGATCCCGATCCAGGCTTCCCCCAGCCCGGCGAGGTAGATGGCTCCCGGAAACCCCATGAGCAGCCAACCGGACATATCAGCAGCACCGGCACTGAGCGCAGTGACTGCAGGTCCCAGCGAGCGCCCGCCGAGCATGTAGTCCGTCAGGTTGGCAGTTTTCCTATAGGCATACCAGCCGATCAGCAGCATCGCTGCCATGTAGATAATGATTGCGATTAATTTAAACGTAGTATCTGACAAAATGTTCACTTCCTTTCTGTAATTCATCCTATCACAACAGCCGATCCTATATGACTGCCAATTTGGAGAAATGAGAAAGGAAGAAAATAAAATTTTCGTGGCGAAACAGAAGAATGGAGCCCGCATGATTCTTCATTATTTCCCGGGAAATCGACCGGCGGTGACAAATGCCGTGTCGGACAATAAGGGCACGTGCTGTTTTTGCGGATCTAGATTAGTTTAAACTTCGCGTCCGGGGGAATTTTCTTATCTATAAGGAGGCGATCCGGAATGCCGTGGAACGGACAGGATTACCCGGACTCGTTCAAGAACCTGGACGGGCCGGTCAGGGAAAAAGCGATCGAGATTGCCAACGCCCTCGTGCGTGACGGCTATGAGGACAGCCGCGCCATCCCGATTGCGCTGGAACGCGCACGGGAATACGTGCACGGCGACGACGACAGGCCGGTGTACGAGGTAAGGGAAGACGGAGAGGAATGGGTGCTCCGAAAAAAAGGCAGCGACAGGGCCATCCTGCGGGAGGGTACGAAAGACGATCTTCTTGAAACAGCCAAGCCGCGGGTCAACGACAATAATGGCATTCTGAAAATCTATAAGGGTGACGGGGAACTCGAAGACACTCTTTATGATTGATGTGCCGTGTTCACTTCATTCAGACATTGCTGTTTCCCGCTCCGACGGGCACCCCGCCCCTCGCCCCATCGAAAAGACCGTCCCGGCTCCATGCCGGGACGGTCTTTCCATTATTGCGCTCCGATGCCGGTGCGTTGTTCGGACATTTCGCGGAGCTTAAATTTCTGGATCTTGCCCGATGCGGTCATCGGGTACTCGTCGATAAACTCGATGTAGCGCGGAATCTTGTGGTATGAAATCTTCCCTTTGCAGAATTCGCGGATCGACTCCTCCGCCTCCTCTGCTCCCGGCTTCAGGATAATCCAGGCCATCAGCTCTTCGCCGTATTTCGGATCCGGCACGCCGACCACCTGGACGTCACTCACAGAGGGATGGGTATAGAGAAATTCTTCGATTTCACGCGGATAGATATTTTCCCCGCCCCGGATCACCATGTCCTTGATTCGGCCCGTAATGTCGATATAACCGTCTTCGTCCATGACGGCGATGTCACCGGTGTGGAGCCAGCCGTCCTCATCGATCGCCTGGCGGGTCGCTTCTTCATTGTTATAGTAGCCCTTCATGACGTGGTAGCCGCGTGTGCACAACTCGCCCGGTTCGCCCTGAGGCACTTCCTTGCCGGTCACCGGGTCGATGATCTTCACTTCGACGTACGGATGCGGCTTGCCGACGGTCGCCACGCGCTTCTCGATCGGGTCATCCGTCGTCGTCTGCGTAATGACCGGCGATGACTCCGTCTGACCGTAGCAGATTGTGATTTCATCAGCCCCCATTTCGTTGATGACCTGCTTCATGACCTCGATCGGGCACGTGGAGCCGGCCATGATCCCGGTCCGGAGGCTCGACGTGTCGAAGTTTTTGAACTCCGGATGCTGAAGCTCTGCAATGAACATCGTAGGCACCCCATTGAGCGCCGTGCACTTCTCATCCTGGACGGCCTTCAGCACGGTGAGCGGGTTGAATTGCTCGATGATGACAGAGGTCGAAGCGTGCGTGACCGCTGTCAGTGTGCTGAGAACGCAGCCGAAGCAGTGGAAAAACGGCACCGGGATGCACAGCCGGTCTTTTTCGGTCAGCTTCATCCGGTCGCCGATCAGCTGCGCGTTGTTGACGATGTTATTATGCGTCAGCATGACGCCCTTCGGAAAGCCGGTCGTGCCCGATGTGTACTGCATATTGATGGCGTCTTCCGGATCCAGCGAGCGGAACACTTCTTCCAATTCCCCGTCCGAAATCCCCTCGGCCTTCGCCTCGAATTCGGACCATTTGAACATTCCCGGCTCGTCGCGCTCCGTCATGAGGATAATCCGTTTCAGATGCGGCAGGTTCTTGCACGAAACCTCGCCCTTTTCCGAGTCCTCGGCCTCCGGACATACCTGCCGGACGATGTCGATATAGCTCGTCCCCTTGAACCCTTCGTCCAGAATGAGCGTCGTCGACTCGGACTGCTTCAGCAGGTACTCGAGTTCCGCCGCCTGATAGTTGGTGTTCACCGTCACGAGCACGGCCCCCATCTTGCCGGTCGCAAACTGGCTCAGGAACCACTGGCGCTTGTTGTCGCTCCAGATCGCCACATGTTCCCCCTTTTTGATTCCCATCCCGAGATAAGCCTTCGCCAGGCGGTCCGTTTCTTCGTCGAATTCCCGATATGTTTTTCGGATTCCGTGTTCCGGATACACGTAGGCCTCCACGTCCGGGAACTCCCGCGCCTTCTCCCGGACCACCTCTCCGACGGTTTTATTGAGCAGTGCCATCCAAACGCCCCCTTTTGAAATCGTTTTCAGTTGTATGTTAACACATTTTTCCGACGGTTTAGAAACTTTATTATGTCAAAAAAATACACGCCGCCCCTCAGGGACAGCGTGTTGGTCGGTCATCGCACACTCAAATGTTCGTTATTGGAATGAACGGGATGCGCGCGGCCCCTTTCATCCATATACACAAGGTGGCTGCGGTCCAGCTTTGTCGGAGAATCAAGGCCGGCTGCCGCCGCGATGCGGAAGAGCCCTTCGCGCATGGTCAGGATGTAATTCGTCACGCGGTACTTTTTCTCATCCACGACCAACGCTCGCTGAAGATCTTCGTCGGTTGTCGCGACACCTGCCGGGCATTCATTTGTATGGCATTTCAGTGCCATAATACAGCCGACGGAGATCATGAACCCGCGGGCGACCTGTACGAGATCTGCCCCGAGCGCGAGGGCAATGGCCGCTTTGTCGGGCGTGGTGATCTTGCCGGATGCAATGATTTTCACCCGGTCCCGCACGCCGTGTTCACGCAGCGAATCGTCCAAAATCGTAAGCGCCGTCTTGATCGGCAGACCGAGACTGTCCGCCAGGTCTTGGTAAGTCGCGCCGGAACCGCCCTCCGAGCCGTCGACCGATATAAAGTCAGGGCCTTTTCCGGTTTTCTTCATCCAGTTTGACAGTTCATCAGCTTCGCTTTTGCTGCCGATGACCACCTTGATGCCGACGGGCTTTCCGCCGGCCTTCCGGATCTGTTCGATAAACTCGAACATCGATGGATAGTCATCGAACTCGCGGAAGCGGTTCGGACTGTTGATCGTCGTATACGGCTCGACGGTCCGGATCTTCGCAATCTCCTCGGTCACCTTTTCGCCTTCCACGTGGCCGCCGCGCATCTTCGCACCCTGTGCGAGCTTCAGCTCAAACGCACGGACATTCGGAATGGCCGCTTTCTCCCTGACCTTTTCGATGTCGAACTCCCCGTCCGGCGTCCGGTAGCCGAACAGGCCGGAGCTGATCTGCGCGATGATTTCCGGTCCGCCCGACAAGTGGTAATCCGACAGGCCGCCCTCTCCCGTGTTCATCCAGGCACCTTTTGCCATGCCGATCCCCTTTGACAGCGCAGTGATGGCATTTTTCCCGAGCGACCCGAAGCTCATCGCCGACTGGCCGAGCAGGCTCCGTACATGGAACGGCTCCCGGCAATCCGGACCGATCACGACCGCGTCATCCGGAGGCAACAGCCAAGGCAGCGCCGGAATGTCTTCCATATGCTCTCGGCGCGTAAACAAGCCTTCGTCGTCAATCACATAGTGGCGGGTGTCGACCAGATCAGAGTTGTCGACACGCATTTCTTCATTCTGTTTCGTGAACATGGCATTCCGGATATAATAGCCGGGTTCCTCGAAATCCCGTTTCGAGCCGAAACCGATGAGCGAGCTTTTGTATTTACCGGGAAGCACCATGTGCAAGTACTCCTCACGGCTAAACGGCTTGCCGCTGTTGTCATCGGAGAACAGGTACTGCCTGAACTCCGGGCCCGTCTTCTCAAGAAAGTACCGGACACGCCCGAGAATCGGAAAATTCCGCAGAATCGAGTGCTGTTTTTGGCCGCGGTCATAGAAAAACAGCCAGACCAGTGTCACGATCGGCACAATGACAAGCAGGATAAACAAAATCATCGCCGTCAGTGACACGTTTTCAAATAAAGTGTTCATGTTCAGTTTCTCCCCTTTCAGTTATGTATTTCCGCATTGTACAGACCTCTGAAATTGTTTACCCTAAAACTCTTTTGATAAGCTAAGGTGTACGCATGAATACGTAAACTTGAAAGGGGTCTTTATAAATTGGTCATCGATCTTCTTGCCTCCCACTCGTCCGTCCGTGATTACGAGGATGTACCCCTCAGCCGGGAAACGGTTGAGCGTCTTGTCAGCGCCGGCCAACATGCGGCGAGCTCCCATTTTGTCCAGGCGTACTCGGTGATCCATGTGACCGATCCTGCAAAACGCGAAGCACTTGCCGGGCTTTCGAAAAACCCGAAGCAGTTCCTGACTGCCGGGGCGGCTCTTGTTTTCTGCATGGACTTCCGCCGCCTGGAAGCCGCGGCATCCCTGCAAGGCGAAAAGATCGTTTATTCCAACGCCGAAGCGCTTGTCGTGGGAGTTACGGACACTGCATTGTTTGCGCAGAACGTCGCCGTCGCCGCTGAATCGGAAGGCTACGGAATCTGCTATATCGGCGGTGTCCGCAATGCGCCCGAAGAAATCAGCGAAGTCCTCGGCCTGCCGGAAGGCGTCGCGCCGCTTTATGGCATGACGATCGGCGTGCCGAAGTTCCGCAACGAAGTGAAGCCGCGCCTCCCGGTAAGTGCCGTGCTGCATGAGAATGAGTACAATAGTGAAAAGTATGAAGAGCAGCTTCCGGAATACGACCGGACAATGAACGACTATTACCTGAGCCGCGGCAGCAACCGGAAGGACGCCACCTGGTCCGGGGACATGGCGGCATTCCTGAAGGAGCCGCGCCGTATGCATCTGAAGGAATTCCTTGCCAAGCAAGGTTTCCGATTCGAATAATGCGAAATCTATTCAAGCAGTGAGCACAATCAGAAAGGAGGACAACCGATGGAGTTTGATGAGATGATGGATGCGCTCGCTTCCCGCATGGCAAACGGCACGCTGGTCAAGGCAACCATCAGCCAGCCCCGCCTAAAGTCTGAAGAGCTGAAGCGCATCAGGCTGAAGCCTGTCGAGCTTCGCGGTGAGCTCCATATCCAGCTCGAATATCAGTACGAACGGATCCTGAAGCACGAAAACGTGCCGGCCGGACAAGTACTCCCTGTCCTCGACAGCCTGCTACGCACGTTCCGCCAGATGCAGGCAACCTTCACCGATGAAGAAGTGCAGATCCGGCTCTCAAAGAAACTGAAGGTTTCCTGGAAGACCGGCCAGTCCGAAACAAAAGCGGAACCGGACCTCTCTCATAACCGTAAAAAACGCTATATCTTCGAGGAAGGGACGCCTTATCCGTTCCTTATGCGTCTTGGCGTACAGACAGGGGACGGGAAAGTGAAAAAGGGCAAGGCGGACAAGTTCAGGCAAATCAACCGGTTTACCGAATACATTTCCGACAGCCTTGCCCACCTGCCGACGGACCGGACGATCCGGATCCTCGACTTCGGCTCGGGCAAGTCTTATCTGACGTTCGCCCTTTACCATTACTTGAGGATCGAAAAAAAGCTAGATGTCCGGGTGACCGGCCTCGACCTGAAAAAGGAAGTCATCGAGGAGTGCCGGCAGATTGCCGGCGACCTCGGCTACGGAGACGACCTGGAGTTCCTTGTAGGCGACATCAACGATTATAATGACGAGACCGCCGTCGACATGGTCGTGACGCTTCACGCCTGTGACGTGGCGACCGACATGGCACTTGCCCGCGCGGTGCGCTGGGGGGCGGATGTCATCTTAAGTGTTCCGTGCTGCCAGCATGAATTGTTCAGCCAGCTGGATGCGCCGGAACTGGGCATCCTGCTCCAGCACGGGCTCGTCAAAGAGCGTTTCGCGGCACTGGCAACCGACTCGATCCGCGCCGAGTTGCTCAGCCTGCTTGGCTACGACGCGCAACTGCTCGAATTCATCGACATGGCGAACACGCCAAAAAACATCATGATCCGCGCTTACAAGACCGGGCGGACGGCCGATGCCGGGAGAGTATCCCGATATAAGGCATTCCGGGACATGCTCGGAGCCGAACCGTTCATGGAGCGGGAATTAAAGGAAGAACTCATCCCCGTCCTCGGGTAAGGATTTCCCCAATGCGGGTGCGGGTATGAATGCAATCAGAACGGGCCTCACAGGCCAACGAAAGACAAGGAGAGATTCAGATGACTCTGTTCAATAATATCTGGGAAGCCACTTCATTTATCCAAGAAAAAACGGACCACCGCCCGACGGTCGGGCTGATCCTCGGCTCCGGCCTCGGATCGCTTGCCGATGAGATTGAAGACGCCGTCAGCATCCCATATGCGGAAATCCCGCATTTCGCAACTTCTTCAGCCGTCGGCCACGCCAACGAGCTGGTCATCGGCAAGCTGAACGGCAAGACGGTTGCAGCAATGAAGGGCCGCTACCACTACTACGAGGGCTATTCGCTCGAAGAAGTCACGTTCCCGGTGCGCGTCATGAAAGCGCTCGGCATCGAAGACCTGATCATCACGAACGCATGCGGCTCGGTGAACAAGGACTACAATCCCGGAGACCTCATGCTGATCACCGACCACCTGAACCTGACAGGAACGAATCCACTGATTGGACCGAACCACGATGAACTCGGCACGCGCTTCCCGGACCTGACGCAAGTGTATAGCAAGGAATTGCAGATAAAGGCGTTCAGCGTTGCGGAGAGCCTCGGTTTCACCCTGCGCGAAGGCGTCTACGCCTGGTGGAGCGGTCCTACGTATGAAACACCTGCAGAAATCCGCATGATGCGCACACTCGGCGCCGACGCGGTCGGCATGTCGACCGTTCCGGAAGTGATTGTCGCAGCGCACGGCGGAATGCGCGTACTTGGCATTTCCTGCCTGACGAACATGGCGGCCGGCATCCTGGACCAGCCGCTCAGCCACGACGAAGTGATCGAGGTCGCTGCTCAGGTCAAGACGAAATTCTCCGGCCTTGTAAAAGGCGTTCTCTCGGAAATGGCATAAATCTGCAAAAAACGACAACCCAAATGGGGTGTCGTTTTCTTTTTCCCGCGATATATGATATGCTATCAGAGGAATTTAAATTTTCTAATTTCTCGAATAGAAAGGTGTTAGCATTGAACGAATCCCTCACATTCGGCGAGCGGCTAAAAGCCCTCCGGATCCAGCATGACGTGTCCCCCGAGCAGTTGGCCGAGACGATCGGCGTCGCCAAAAGCCTGATCTGGACGTTTGAACTCGACAAGAAACTGCCGACCTATCCCCAGCTGATTGCCCTTGCAGACTACTTCCAAGTGACCACCGACTATTTGCTGGCCAGAGAACCCGTCTCCGTGGAGATCAAGGAGGCGGCCGGCGACATGCTCGATAAATACGAGCTATGCCTGGACGGCCGGCGGTTGTCGAAAAACGAACTGTTGGACGCGATGTCATTCATCCGGACGCAGCGGACTGTTCGTCCGAAAGATTATACAGTCATCTGATCTCTCCGCGCCGGGCGGCTTGCCCGGGCAAAGCGCCGATATCCGGTGCTTTTTTTATTTTTCCCTTTATCCGGACTGTTGTTCCAGCAGGCGGCGGACTTCTGCTTCGCCCTTGAAATCGCCGGCTCTCCGGAAGGCGCCGATGCTCTGTTCGTAGGCAGGGCCAGGATCATGCCCGAACCGGACGCTTGCCTGGCCGATTCCCCGCCAGGAGCAGGCGATGCACATGTCGTCTCCGGCTTTTTTCCCCTCACGGAGTGCCAGCCGGAAAGCCCCGATCGCTTCCTCAAGCTTCCCTTCGATCAGTGCCGCTTCGCCGAATTCATAGGCGTTGGCTGAATGGCCGGCGTGGTCATCCTGAAGCCGGTCGCGGCGGAGGGTGCGCTCCCGCTCCAGCCACTTTCTTGCGGCTGCCGCGTCCCCTTCCATCCGGCAGACCATTGCGAGCTGGTGCATCGCGGTGGCAGCGGACTCATCGTGATTCTGACGTTCCGCCCTGCGGAGGAGCTCTTTATAAAGAGTGCGGGCCTCTGTAAATTCATTTTTCATCGCCAACGTGAACGCGAGCATATACATCGCGTCTTCTTCTTGTTCCGGATTGGCAATCTGTGTGCGGTAAAGGCGCTCCGCTTCCGTCCAATCCTCCCGCTCGAACGCATCGAACGCCGCTTTCATTTCTCAAGCTCCATTCGCGCAAAGGAATAGCCGTCACGCTTCAGAAGATCGGTCTGCTTGAGACGGAGCGGTTCTTTAAAGAGAGGACCGTCCGTCACGAGCGTATGGAACTCGCCCGCCTCCCCGCACGGATCGATACCTCGGCTTTCCATGTCGCCGATCAGTTCGTGGTCAAATGCCCGGCCGACCCATCCGGCCGGAAACCGCGCATCATGCCCGACAACGACCGTCGCCCGAAAGCCGGCGTCGAGGAAGGAACGGACCACTTCCGTACGGCTCATGCCCCAGAGCGGATGCACCGCTTCGATGCCTTTCTCCTCACAGGTATCGGCCACCCACTTGCGGTGATCCTCCAGGTCGATATCACCGAACACGCCTGTTGCAATGCCAGCCGACTTTATCTCATCCAATCCCGATAGGAACTGCTCCTTATAATCTGTCCATCCCGATCGCCGGATCACCAGCGGAATGCCCACCGCATCCGCCTGCGCGCGGATGACCCCCTCGCTCACCGCATGCGATTTCGACCGGTCCCCCTCACCGTCGAACATCGTCAGCAGCCGCTCCGGCCTCCCGCTGTTTTGGATCGCCCGGTACAGCGCAAGAGCCGAATCCTTGCCCCCACTCCACGAAGCGAAAAATGGTTGGTTGTTCATCGTATGACCCCCTTTAGGGAGAGTGTAGCATATGGTGCGGGTGATCAGGGGGGTGATTGGATTAGCGGGAATTCGCGACCGCATGTGCCGGGTTCGCGACCGCAAAGCCCATATTTGCGGCGGCTTCTTTTTTCTCCATATAAAAAGCGGGGCGAATCCGCCCCGCTTCCCCCTCACGCCGGCATCGGCGTCGGGGTTGGCTCTGCATAGCCTTCGTTATACGTTTTATCGATCGTCTCGCGGATTTCCTTGAGCGACTTGCCGTCCTGTGCCATCTTCACGGATTCCACCGCGATTTCCAGGCAGACGAGGCAGCGCGTGCCGTGGTCATCCCAGACAACCGACCCGTCTTCACGAACCTCCGAGATAAAGCAGTTCATGTTGCTTTTATGTCCGGCGCTATCCCCGCAGCCGCAATAGCATGGCATCCATTCGAGAATTTCCGTCGCAGAACCCGCCACCTTGTAGACAAGCTGCATGTCTTCCGGCTTGTCATCGAGGAATGAAGGCAGTTCCTCCGCGGATGCCGTCACTTCCTGCAGGTCGCCATTCGGCAGAACGGTCTGTCCTTCCTTTACTTCCCGGTCGGCCGGAGCCGCATGGTCGTGCCCTTCATGTGCTGCTTCGTCCTCATGGCCATCGGCCTCCCCCGCCGCATCGTTTCCGCATGCAGACAGAACCAGCCCAAACGCTGCAAGTATATAGATGATCCGTTTTTTCATATGGAATCACTCCTTTGCGTACCACTATACCGGATTCTGCAGAGGGATGCTGTGAGCAAAAGGTGACAACGCTGATCAGCGCCCATTCCCGTACTTTCGGAAGATCTGGTTTTGTCATTCACCGGTTTGGTTTCGTCATTCGGCCTTCCGGTTTCATCATTCAGCTCCCCAGTTTCGTCATTCGCGCAAGATTGGGTGATGAATGACGAAACCGCAGGCTTGAATGACGAGACTGCAGCCGCGAATGACGAAACCGGCCTCCCGACCCTTTAAAATAGAAAACAGCCGGGAACCCGAGTCCCCGGCTGCATCAGTCCATTATCGTCCGATCATTTTCGACGGAACGACGTATTCATCAAACTGCTCTTCTGTCAGAAGGCCGGACTTGATCGTCGCTTCTTTCAGAGTCGAGCCTTCCGCGTGGGCGGTCTTCGCGATTTTCGCCGCATTTTCATAGCCGATGTGCGGGTTCAGCGCCGTCACGAGCATAAGCGAGTTGTCCAGGAGCTCCTGGATCTTCTCGTGGTTCGGCTCGATGCCGACCGCGCAGTTGTCGTTGAAGCTGATGATCCCGTCAGTCAGCAGGCGTACAGACTGGAGGAAGTTGTAGGCGATGACCGGCTTGAAGACGTTCAGTTCGAAGTTGCCCTGGCTCGCCGCGAATCCGATGGTCGCGTCATTCCCCATGACTTGGGCGACGACCATTGTCAGCGCCTCGCTCTGAGTCGGGTTGACCTTGCCCGGCATGATCGAGCTGCCCGGCTCGTTGGCAGGGATCGTGATTTCGCCGATGCCGGAACGCGGTCCACTGGCGAGCCAGCGCACGTCGTTCGCGATCTTCATGAGGTCCGCCGCTAGTGCTTTGATCGCGCCGTGTGTGAAGACAGCTTCATCATAGCTAGTAAGCGCGTGGAATTTGTTTTCAGCGGACGTGAACTCGATTCCCACCTGCTTGGAGATCTGTGCCGCGACTTTGTCGCCGAATCCTGCAGGTGCGTTCAGGCCCGTACCGACAGCGGTGCCGCCGATTGCAAGTTCTTTCATTTGTTCGACTGCAGTTTCAATCATGACGCGGTCTTTTTCAAGCATGCGCACCCAGCCGCTGATTTCCTGGCCGAGTGTAAGCGGTGTTGCGTCCTGCAGGTGCGTACGGCCGATCTTGATGATGTCGTCGAACTGCTTCGACTTGTCTTCAAGCGTCTCTTTCAGCTTGTCGATCGCCGGAAGAAGGTCGTTCAGAACGGCAACGACTGCGGAAACGTGGAGCGCCGTCGGATATGTATCGTTCGACGACTGGGACTTGTTGATGTCATCGTTCGGGTGGAGACGGTCTTCCTCGCCCCACTCTTCAAGCAGCTGGTTGCCGCGGTGAGCAAGCACTTCGTTCATGTTCATGTTCGACTGCGTGCCGGAACCGGTCTGCCAGACAACGAGCGGGAAGTTGTCGTCGAGCTTGCCTTCGATCACTTCGTCGGCTGCAGCCGCAATCGCTTTCGCCTTTGCGTCAGACAGGTTGCCGAGCTCGTTGCTTGTGATCGCTGCTGCCTTTTTCAGGTGGGCGAATGCACGGACGACTTCCATCGGCATTTTCTCCCAGCCGATTTTGAAGTTCTGCTTGCTCCGCTGCGTCTGTGCGCCCCAAAGCTTGTCCGCAGGCACCTGGATCTCGCCGATCGTATCGCGTTCAATGCGGTATTCCATCATTCCTCATCCTTTCGGGTCTGCTGAAATTCAATCCTTCTCTATTTTGCTACATTTCCGGGCAAGACACAATAGAAGGCACGCCGGGCAGGCCAAGCACGGTGGAAGCTTTTTGTAAGTTCTGTTATTCTTTTTGCAACAATCACTGATTTGCAGGAGGACACATTTGGAAATAGTCAAATCCGCCATTGAAGATCCGGAAGGCGTATTGTACATGGACACTAAAAACAGCTGCCTTTGCGGCATAGGTCCGGAGCCGGAGGCCAAATGAGGTTGTTTGCCGCCTTTCTCGCTTCGTATCTGACCATGAGCAGCGCAATTCTGCTGATTGCCTTCGCATTTTCTGCCTTCCACGGAGAAACGGTCGAGCTTGATTTCTTCTTTTATTATCTTCTCCTGTTTGGCATCCCGTTCGCGCTCATTGGCTGCCTGTTCGGAGAGATGCTGATCAACTACGACCCGCGCGCGTCCCTCGGCAATTTTATCTTCTACGGTGCCCTTTTCGGTGCACTGATCTATATAGTGATGAATGCCCCGAACATCGAGTCCACTGCCAACCTGGGCGTCGACCTGTTCGGCATCCTTCTGCTTGGTGGAGTGGGAGCCCTCACCGCAGCCGTTTATTACCGGGTGAGGACGCATCGCGGCCGCCTGTTCCGAATAGGATAAAACAGGCCGCCCGACCGTAAACGGCGGGCAGGCTCTTACATAGGAAATGGCATCCGGCACGGCGCGGATGCCTTTTAGTTATGGGGTAACCACTCAAAGCTCATGCCGCAGCGCACCGATGACATCCGTCTTCGTCGCTTTGCGCGCCGGACGCCAGCCGGAGATCATGGCGACGGTCAACGAGATGGCGGATGCAATCAGGACAAGCTGCCACGGGATGACGGAGAAGGTTACCTCGAATGAATCCCCCGTCTTCCCACCGAGCGCGGCGTCAACAATGATCGGGAGAATCGCATTCGCCGCAAAACTCACGCCATAAGAGATTACCACCGCAATAACCGTGCCGATTAGCCCGATCCATGCACTTTCCATCAGGAACAGCCGCCGGATCAGTTTCGGGTCTGCACCGAGCGCTTTCATGACGCCGATCTCGCGGGTCCGTTCCGTTACTGCCATCGTCATCGTGTTGAAGATGCCGATCGAGGCAATCAGGATTGCGATCGTCCCGACAAAAATAAGACCCGCTTTCAGAGCAAGGAAGAACACATCGATCTGCTCGATCTCCTCAGAAACCGAATAGACCGCGTACCCGTCATTCTTCAGCGCCTGTGTAATGGCCTTTACATTGGCCAAGTCATCTGCATACACATTCACCGAGCTATTCGTGAACGGCATGCCTTCCTCTTCAGGCCGACCCGCAGAAGCCGCCGCGTATGCCGATCCCATTTCTTCCATAAAGGATTCATCCAGGTACAGGTACCCGTCAAATGCCCAGTCCTTGCCCGGCGCTTCTTTGACTCCAACGATGGTGAATGGCCATGTTGCCGGTGCGCTTTCATCATTACCGCCTTCGAATGAGAACGTGAATGTTTGCCCGATGACGTTCCCTTCATAGGAAGCCGGTTCTTCGCCTTCTTCCACTTCCACGCTTTCATCAATCAGTTGCGCGGCAAACTGGGATCCGACGATCACCTCGCCCGGTTTTTCCGGGAACCGCCCTTCTGCCAGCCTGAAGCCGGAGGCCTGTTCGTCTTTAAAGTCGGTGAAGTACGTATTGAGATGCCCTCTATGGGCTCCTATTTCTCCAACAGCCGCCGGTGCGAGCTGCTTGCGGTGGACGACCGCCTCGACATGGCCGATCTCCTTCATCGCATCGGCTTTCGCGTCTGTCATGTTTTCGCTGTACACTTCGATCTGAGTCACCATCTGGTTCGACAGGATGTCATCCTTGATCGTCTTCTGCAGCCCGAATCCGACTGATGCGAGGACGATCAGGAACGCCGTGCCCATCGTCGCGGCCAGCACCGTCATAAACACGCGCAGCCGGTTTCGCCGGATATGTTGGCGGACAAACGCGACCTGGTCCTTAAACGACATGGCGGAGGCCCCCTTCCGTAAGCTCTCCGTCGTGCATGCGGTACTGGCGGTTCGCGATGGCCGCAACCTCGTCGTCATGCGTGATAATAACGAACGTGATGCCGTATTTCCGGTTGAGCGACAAAATTAGGTTCAGGATATCCTGTTCGGTCTCGGAGTCGAGGCTGCCAGTCGGCTCATCTGCGAAAATGACCGGCGGCTCGGTGATGAGAGCCCGGGCAATCCCGACCCGCTGCTGCTGGCCGCCCGACAGCTCGTTCGGATAATGCCCGCGGATTGCTGTCAGGCCAGTGCTCTCCATCAGTTCCTCCACTTTCCGCTTCCGTTCCCGTGCCGGCACGCCCTTTAGTATCAATGGCAGTTCGATGTTCTCAAACGCCGTCAGCCCGGGCATCAGCTGGAAGTTCTGAAAGACGAACCCAAACCGGTCGAGCCGGAATGCCGCCCGCTGCGCCTCGTTCATGGAGGTGAGATCCGCGCCGTCCACAAGCACCCGTCCCGCATCCGGCTGCAGGAATCCGGCCAGGATGTGAAGAAGCGTCGACTTCCCGGACCCGCTCCGTCCGACGATTGACACGATCTCCCCGTCTTGAGCTTTTAATGACAGTTCTTTTAAGACGGGCACTTCCGTCTCCCTTCCTTTCTTGCCGACCCGGAACGAATGGGACAGCCCCTTTACTTCTATCATGTTCATTCCTCCAATAAGTGGTTGGTGATTCCAGTATAGGGGGAGAATCTGAAGGATTACGGAGGGGGAAAGTGAAGATTTTCTTAAGGTGGGAAGGCGAGTGGTCTCATTGATTGGAAGAGAGTGCGCCGTCGCCCGTGAGTTTACATGGTCAGGTCCCGAGATTGCACATTTAGCCCTTGAGATTACACATTGGTGCACCGAGTTTACACGTTCGGCTTACGAGTCTACACGTTCCCCCTAATTTACACATCCCCGCCCCGATTCACCCGACAGCCGTAAGGGTATGGGACATATAAAAAGGAGGTGCGGCCATGAAGAGAATCCGGAAAGAGACGTACCGCACCTTCAGCTGGTTCACGCTGTCGGCCGTCGCCTCATTTACCATCGACATCGGCCTGTTCTGGGTGTTCTCGAGATGGCTTGAAGAAGACTCGCCGGTCATGTACATCACGTTTGCGACCGTCATTGCCCGGACCATGTCCGCGGTGTTCAACTACACCGTCAACCGGCGCCTCGTCTTTAAGTCCGGATCGAAAATTTGTTCCTGAAATACGCGGCACTCGTTCTTTTCAACATGGCCGCTTCCGCCGCTCTTGTCACCATTCTTCACTTCCTGTTCAGGTTCATCAATGAAACGATCCTCAAAGTGCTCGTCGACTTCGGCCTGTTCATTGGCGGTTTCCTGATCCAGCGCGCGTGGGTGTTCGCAGGAAAACAAAGCGACCGCCAGACTAAGGTACTCATCAAAAAAGCCCCTGTCCGAAAATGATTCTTCCGGAGCAGGGGCGGATGGTTCGTGGCATGTTAAACTAAATGGACAGCGATACGGTTTGCAAAGGGTGGTCTGCCCACTCCCCGCGAGAGGGGGTGAGGCCTTTGTCCATATATGAAGCGCTAATGTTCGCAGTCACTTTCGCGGCACTATGCGTGGCAATTATGGAATCAACGAACAAAAAATGACCCCCTGCTGAGTTCGCCGCTCGATAGGTGAGGTCATTTTTTGGATGATCCTTATTACGGGCAGGCCTCAGTTGCACCGTTCGCTGGGCCATCCGGTTGCAGCCGGGTGGCTTTTTCATGCATCTGATCCCTTTGTTTTCAGTATACCACCGCAATAACTTTTTTCAAACGCTCCTATTAAACCTCCTCGATTGGCGGGCATCTAAGGCAAATCTTCTATATAATATACGCACTTTCATGCCATTCAGAACCTGATTTTTGAATAGCGCACTTCAGCACAGTTGGGTAAAATAGATAAAAAAGGAGGACTGCCGATGATTTCCAACCGCCGTCTTCTAGCTGTATCCGTCGTGCTTTTGGCGACCGGCATCAGCCTGAACATTCTCCTCACTCGCCTTGGTTACTTTGCCGGCTCGGACGCCAGCATGATCAGCGTCCCGATTTCTTCTGAACAAGGTTACTTTGCCTCCGGCCTTGCGCTTGTGACATTGATGGTCACCGGAATCATCCTGCTCATGACCTCTCTTAAAAAGAAACGGACTGCCGCTTTCGTCATTTCACTTGCAGTGGTCATCCTGCTCCCCCCGATCATTCAGAGCGTTCTCTGACAAGAAGGCCAAGCGATCATTACAAGCATTCCATTGATCGGCATGCTCATCTCCCTGATGGCGGTGGTCGCCATCCCCGCTTTTATCCGCTATCCCTATCCTGAAGATCAGGGGATAAGATGAACCCGGATCCCAAGCCTCCTACAAGGCCAGGATCCGGGTTGATTCATTTCATCAAACTTCCACTTGCTCCACGTCTTCCGTCGGGGATTCCTCTTCCGCTGCTTCAGGCACAGATGCTTCTTTCTTCTCCCGCTTTTCCTTCATTTCAAACGCGATGTCGTCGAGGCTCGGGCGCAGGTTGTGCTTGCCGGAATAGTTCTCGAGCATTTCCTTCACGTCGATGCCGGAGCTTGCCTTGAGTGATTCCTGAAGGCTCGTCATAAGACCGGTGGCATAGCCCGCGACGCGGTTGGCGCCGCCGCCTTCCCCGCCACCCGTGTCGACGACCGTCAGCTTGTCGATGTTGCTGAGCGGAGTCGCGACGTTTTTCGCGTATTCCGGAAGCATCCGGACGATCATATCGAGCACCGCGGCCTGGCCGTACTGTTCGAATGCTTCGGCAATCTTGCGTTTGGCTTCCGCCTCGGCAAGACCCTTCAGGCGGATAACGTCCGCTTCCGATTCACCTTGCGCGCGCTCGGATTCGGCCTTGGCAATCCCGTCCAGCCGGATCTTTTCTGCGTCAGCTTTCGCGCGGGCTTCGATGCGATATTTCTCAGCGTCCGCTTCGGCAAGCTGCTTCGCCTTGTCCGCGGCCGCGCTCTGCTCGACGGCGTAGCGGTCGGCGTCCGCCTTTTTCTTGACTTCGGAGTCGTACTGGCGCTCACGGCGCTGGATTTCCTTTTCCTCGAGTTCAATCTGTTTTTGACGCTCGATGATGCGCACCTGCATCTCCTGCTCGGTGACTTCCTGCTTGGCGCGGGCGGATTCCAGTTCGTACGCCTGGTCGGCGCGCGCTTTCGCTACGTCCTGCTCGCGGCGGTATTCCGCGACCTTCAGCTGATTATCCTTCTCGGACTCGGCGATTTCGGTCGCGCGGAACAGTTCCGCCTGCTTCGCTTCTTTGTCGGCCTCAGCGCGCTTGATCCGCGTTTCCTTTTCCGCTTCCGCCGTCGCGATGTCTGCATCGCGTTTGACCTGGGCGATCCGCGGCTTCCCGAGCGAGTCGAGGTAGCCGTTTTTATCACGGACGTCTTTAATCGTAAAGGAAACGATGACAAGCCCCATTTTCGCGAGATCATGCGAAGCGACGCGCTGCACTTCCTGGGAGAATTTATCGCGGTTCTTGTAGATTTCCTCGACAGTCATCGATCCGAGAATCGAACGGAGGTGGCCTTCCAGCACTTCCTTCGCTTCGTTCTCACGGTCTTCCTTTGCCTTACCGAGAAACTGCTCGGCGGCCGTTGCTATTTCGGAGATCGAGCCGCCGATCTTGATGATCGCCGTGCCGTCCGCCATGACAGGCACGCCCTGCTCGGTGTACACTTCCGGAGTGGTCACCTCAAGCTTGCTCGACAGCAAGCTGAGCGGTTCCGCCTGCTGGAATACCGGGAAGACAAACGTTCCGCCGCCGCGGATGATCTTGATCTTGTTCCCCGATTCATCCGTGTGCACATTTTTCGAACCCAGATAACTTCCCGTGACAATCAGCGCTTCATCCGGTCCTGCAGTGCGGTAGCGCGTCACATAAACGCCGATAATGGCCAGAAGCACGAATGCGACAATCCCAATTGCAATCCAAACCATTTTTACAGCCCCCTTTTAATAAAAATCAAACATGCGAACAAGTGGTGGAGAAAGATTCAGGAAAGCTCTTTGAACCGAAACGGTTCGTACTCCTTCACGATGAGCGTGCCTTCCCGGATCTCAATGATCAGCACTTCCCTGTCGTAGTCGATCGCGGCATTTTCCAGACCTGCCGCCCGCTTTGAAATGAGTCCGTTCACCGTTTCGATGACGACCTCGCCGAACCCGTCTTCCGGAACCGGCGTGATTACGCGGCCGACCTGGCCGAGGAGCGACTCCTCGGTATAGGCGGTCGACGCCTCAGCAGACCGGAGCGGCAGGAGAACAAAGAAATAAAGAAGAAACGACAGCACCGCCGAGACTCCGGCCGAGACCGCCAGGATTGTGACACTTCCCAACCCCGTCACGTTCTCAAAGATGAACCCGGAAGCCGACAAAAATGTAATGAATGCCAGGATCACCGCCGGATTAAGGAAAGGCAATGCTTCTCCCGCACCGTCCGCAACATCCCCGAAAAACAGGTACAGCACTGTTGCAAGCCCGGCAACGATCAGAACAATCAGATACAGCTGCTCCACCGGCAGCCCGAACACGACCATTTTCTCCACCCCCTCTGTTTGCTTACCTTCTATACGAAACAAGGATTTGAATGGTTTCAAAAATTTCACAAAAGCTGATACGAGAAGACAGAGGTCTGTCTTCTCAAAACTCTTCGGCATTTCACTTGCAATGATCTGGATAGGCTGTTATGATGTAGAAGAATTATTTTTGTTCGGCAATGACGTTCGGGTGGAATTCGCTTCATCCTGACACATCAAGACTTGAGCAAGGATAGTAACACACGTGTGCCAAATGGCATGCAAGGAGGAAACAAACATGGAACAAGGTAAAGTAAAATGGTTTAACGCAGAAAAGGGCTTCGGTTTCATCGAGCGCGAAGATGGCGACGATGTATTCGTACACTTCTCCGCTATCCAGCAAGACGGGTTCAAGTCCCTTGATGAAGGTCAAGAAGTAGAATTTGAAATCGAAGAAGGCCCACGTGGTCTTCAAGCTGCGAACGTCGTAAAAATGTAATCCATTTAACGACAACTAAAACGCCGTCTCCTCCGGGAGACGGCGTTTTTTTGGTTTACCACGGATTGGCGAGCAGGAACCCCATCAGCAGCAACGCCACGATCAGCAGGTTCCATCCCCGCTTTTCCCCTTCCTTCGGCCGGATGACCCGGTAGACGAAGGCAAGCGCAAACGCAAGGAACATAAAGCGGAACAGACCTCGGTTAAAAATTGAAGCCACAAAAATCACCAAAGCAATCCCGAAAAGAATCTTTTCGGCTGTCGACAGATTCTTCACCTGGATTCCCTCCTGCTTTCTTTGACTCTCCCCTTTACAATTCCCTGTTTTTCAGTCCCCAATCCATAGCCAGAATCTCCTTGAGCGCCGCAACCTTGTCGGTTCCAATCGCCTCGGCGATCCGGGTCTCCAGTTCCGCTTTCAGCTTTTCATTATTCTCATAGCACTCATGCCCGAGTTCCGTCAGGCGGACGCGCTTTACTTTTCTATTCCGCTCATCGTCAGACACTGCGACAAGCCCCTTTTCCAACATTTTGCGGATCAGCTTGTGGGTCGCCTGGCGGGTGATGTCGACCTGCCGGCTCACTTCAGCAATTGTTGGCTCCCCGCCGCCGATCCTTGCCATGACAAACCATTCCGAGTTGGAAATTGCCATGTCTCCGCGCTCATTCCACAGTTCCTCTGCAATCCGCCGAAGCCCGAAATGGCGCTCTCCAAGCAAATCAATCAAGTCCAGGCCGCTCATTTCCTGCATCCTGACCCTTCCTCTCTATATCCGTTTCTTAACGGGATTATCATGACAAGCATCGGTCTGATTGTCAACCGATTTGACAATACAGCTAGATAAGGGTACAATGAATGTAAACTTAGTTGACAATATGCCATGAGGAGGCCATGCGGATGTTTGAGATCGGTGATGTCGTCATCTATTCCGAGCACGGACTGTGCAAAATCGATGACATTTGCAAGAAGGATCTGTTTGGCGAGACCCGGCTTTACTATGTACTCCATCCGATTGGAGAACAGACGCTGAAGATCAGCACGCCGGTGGACGGCAAGAAAAAACGGCTCATGCGGACAATGAACCGCAAGGAAGCCGAGGAACTGATGGACGTGTTCGGTAGCCCGGGCATTGAATGGGTGGAAAACCCGAAACAGCGGGCGCGCGCTTACCAGAGCCTTGTACAGTCGGGCGAACGCCAGAAGATTGCAGAAGTCACCGGCGCACTCATGGACAAAAAACTCAACACTGATCAGAAAATCTATGACCAGGACCGCAAACTCCTGAACCATGTCCAATCGATTTTGTTCAGGGAGCTTTCGATGGCCCTCGGCATCTCGGTCGAAGATGTGGCCAATCAGGTGGAAGAGCGCATCCTGGCCGGCACCCCACAATAATCATGATTCGCAGACGCATCCCGGAAACGGGGTGCGTTTTTTTGTTGCAGGAACGGAGAAACCTACGAAAGATCACCATCACCGCACGAAAGATCAACTACACGCTACGAAAGATCAATAACACCTCATGAAAGATCAGAACCCCGACTGCCACGGTTACGATATACCTTCATCCGCTTTCTAACCCCCCGCTCTTCCCGCACGACAAATCCTCTTCCTCTCATGTAAACTATTGGAGAAAAACATTCTATGATTGACCTGAAAGGAAGAAGCCTTTTGCGCACGTTAGCGAATCTCGTCATCCGGTTCCCGAAGTGGATCATTGCGCTCTGGATCGTGATTGCCGCCTTCATGGCGTTCCAGGCCATCAAGCTGCCGGGGGTCCTCGAAGGGGACGGTTTCCGGATGGACGGCGAATACGAACAAGTGGCCGACCGGCTGACCGAGGAGTTCGGCCTGCCGGCGGAGACGATGTTCCTCGTCTTCGAGGACATGAGCGATGAGGAAATCGGGACTGCTGTCTCGGATGTGGAGGATCTGGGGCTCGCAGAAGAAATTATATCTCCATTGGACGACGACTCCCTCTACACCGAGAACCTCTCCTATGCCCTCCTTCACTTTGAAGAAGACACGGACATGAGCGCAGCGGTGTCGGCCATCCAGGAAACCGCCGACCATGATGGAGCCGTCCTCACCGGCGGCACCGCAATCAGCGAAGACATCAATAAAGCGAGCCAGCGCGACCTGGTCAAAGCGGAAGCGATCGGACTGCCAATCGCGCTTGTCGTCTTGCTTCTCGCATTCGGTTCGGTCGTCGCGGCACTTGTTCCGTTCTTTGTCGGGATCGCCACGATCATCACGACATTCGGCACGATGACACTGATCGGACAATCGATGGACCTGTCGATCTTCATGCTGAATATCGTGCCGATGCTGGGCCTCGCTCTCAGCATCGACTTCTCGCTCCTGTTCATCAACCGTTACCGCGAGGAGCGGAAAAAGCAGTCGGTCGAGGGAGCAGTCCGGACAACGATCCTCACCGCGGGACGATCCGTCCTGTTTTCCGCGTTTTGTGTGTTCATCGGGCTCGGCGCCCTGTTCATCATCCAGATCGACCTGTTCAAGAACATCGGTGTCGGCGGCATGGCGGTCGTCTCGCTGGCCGTCCTGTCGTCACTCACCCTGCTTCCGGCCGTTCTGCTTGTTCTCGGCGACCGGCTGAACAAGTGGACGATCCTCAAGGTGAAAGAGGAAGGTGCGAGCGGCTGGCGCAAGTTTGCGGAACGCGTCATCAGGCGACCGGTACTCGTCACGATCGGCGCCCTTATCATCTTGGGCGTCTGCATGATTCCGGTGAAAGACATGGAGTTGACCATTCCGGAGATGGACTCACTCCCGGCTTCCAATGACACGCGCCAAGCATTTGAAAAAATCGAGGATGAGTTTGGCCTGTCCAATTCCACGGCCTACCTGATCGCAGAGCGCGAGGGCGGCTGGGAAGACGAAGACGGCATCCGAGAAATCGAGAAGCTGCAGGATGCCCTCCTCGATGACAGCCGCATCGATGAAGTTTCCACCATCTTCACCGAAGGAGAAATCGAAGATGCCGACACATGGCTGCAGGCCACCCAGATGCCGGAAACGGCCGCAGCTGTCGAGCCGCTCCTCGATTCCTTCATCGAAGGAGACTCGCTTCTCGTCCCGGTCACGCTGAAGCCGGAAGGCGCGTCGGCAGAAGCCCAGGATTGGGCGCGCGACTGGGCGGAAAAGGAGACCGAATGGAATCTGTCTATCGGCGGTTATCCGAAATTCAACCAGGAGATCTTCGATGAGATCTGGGACAAGATCGCCTATGTGCTCGTGATCATCATCGTATCGACGTACATCATCCTGATGATTGCGTTCCGCTCCGTCCTGATTCCGCTGAAGGCGATCATCATGAACGTCATCGGCCTGTCCGCGGCATTCGGCGCGCTCGTCTATATCTTCCAGTACGGCCACTTCGGCCTGGAAGCCGGCACGATCGCCCTGATCATCCCGGTGCTCGTCTTCAGCCTCGTCTTCGGACTGAGCATGGACTACGAAGTATTCCTTATCTCGCGCATCCAGGAGGAATACACGAAGGACTACGACAACGACCGCGCGACCGTCGAAGGGCTTGCCGCGACAAGCAAGATCATCACGTCCGCGGCACTGATCATGATCGTGCTCACCGGCGCATTCGCGTTCACGGAAGTCATGCCTGTCAAGCAGATCGGCGTCGGCATCGCGATCGCCGTCGCCATCGACGCAACGATCATCCGCCTCCTCCTCGTCCCGAGCCTCATGAAGCTGTTCGGCAAATGGAACTGGTGGATGCCGTTCCGTAAAGGGCCGTACAAGGGCGGGAATTAGCATTAAAAAACAATAGAGGAATGGAAAAAGCGGCTGCTCCAAGTGGGCGGCCGCCTTTTTGTTTTGGTGATCACTATTGAGGCAACGGGTGTAATACGCCTATCAGTATCCACCGTGTTTTCAAGTACTCCCTCCATTCGCGCTAAACCGTTTTAATAATAAATCATGGTATGAAAATGCGGCTGTCTCCCATTGGAACAGCCGCATTTGGTATTTTCCTGAAGCTCACCTGCTGCCGAAGTACGGCCCGACTCCGGCCTGTCCTTTCCATTCCAGCAGCTGGGAGACCGTCACGAACTCATACCCCTCCTGTTCAAGAGCGCTAAGGAGGCCCGGCAGTGAATCGGCGGTCGTCGGGTGGATATCATGCATCAGAACAATTGCCCCGGGTGATGCCTGCTGGAGAATCGTCTGCCGGATGGTGTCGGGATCCCGGTGTTTCCAGTCCAGCGAATCTACCGACCAGAGGATGATTGACTGCCCGGTCTCGTTCATGTAGTCAATGACGCCCTCGTTGTACGCGCCGTACGGAGGCCTGAAATGGTTGACGTCCACTCCTGCCGCGTCTTTGATCCGCTTGGTCGTGCCCGCAATTTCGTCAAGGATTTTTGCAGCGTCTGCCTTGGACAGATCCGGATGGCTTCCGGAATGGTTGCCGATCTCATGACCGGCCCCCGCCACTTCTCTGACAAGTCCCGGGTAGTACTCCGCCTGGCTTCCCAGCATGAAAAAGGTCGCTTTGGCGTTGTGCTCCTTGAGTGCCCGCAAGATTTTCGGCGTGACGGTGGCGCTTGGTCCATCATCGAATGTCAGTGCAATGTACTTTCCGTCCGGGTCAAGCTTCAGCTGTTCGCGCTCCCGGATCGCGTCCAGTTCCCGGACCTTCTCTTCGGGCATCGCCAAATACGATTGGATGCTCTTTTTCAGAAAAACTGCGATTTTCTCGACCGGGACGTCCAGCTCCACTTCCCCGGCGGCGCCCGCCGCGATTTCATATTCGTCCCAGTACAAGGTGAAATGCTCATTGTCGATTGACCATTTCCAGTTGTCCGGATTGCCCATTACTTCATTGAAAAGGGTTTGGTCCACATAAAGCTGCCATTCATGATTGCTTTGAAGCCCTTCCCAGATGATTTCCTTTATCTGCTCAATGCTCTCCCCGTCCAGCTCCAGAACGTCGCCCAGTTCGAGGAGCCGACCGTTCGACATGTCCAGGTTAAAAACGTTCACCTTGTTCTGGCCGTTGGCACCCCCGGTGATCGAATAAGAGCGGAACACCAGGCTATAGAAGTGTTCCGACATCCGGTTTGTTTCAACTTGAATGTTGAGATGTCCCCTCATGGAGTCGTCCGGGTCCTCTTTGTATTTCCCGACTTCCTTGAGAAACGCTTCTGTTTCCCTGTTGATCCACCGGTCGATCGACTCATTGATGACCTGATGCTCCGTTTCAGGCTGGCTGATGGAATATGTATAGTGATCCGTTTCCTTGGTCAGCGTATGGAGGTCAAGTCCCGGATACTTACTAATAGTTGTTACGGTTTCTGCCGACTTGCGGAGATCCGCCGAACCAGAAAGCTGGATCACCCCGGCTACAATCAAGATCATCGCCGTACCGATGACGACCCATGCCGGAAACTTTAATCGTTTAATCACAAGAAACTTCCTTTCAGGTAATGCTAAGTCTCTCTAAAGGATACAGGAAAATCCTATTTTATGACACAGGCATTACGAATGCTTCAACATTGTTTCACCATTTATTAAAAAAAGACAGTTGCCCCCCCTTCGGGCGCAACTGTCTCACTCACTATTTATAGAATCTTGTTTTTTCAAGAGAGCCAGCATCAGAATCATGGCGATGATGCAGGACGTGCCCAGCCACTGATAAAAACCGAACGGTACGCCCAGCCAGAATACAGTCGTCAGGACTGCCGCCAGCGGCTCCAGGCTGCCAAGCAAACTCGTTTCCTTCGGCGCCAGGCTCTGAAGGCTTTCAATATAAAACCAGAAGGCGATCATCGTGCCGAAGATGATGACAAACGCAATGTAGCCGATCGCCTCCGCGTCCAGGCCCGACAAGTCGATCTTCCACGGGGGATGAACGAAACTCAGCGCAAATCCACCGATGATCATCGCCCAGCCGACAATGACCAGTGAATCAAACCTGGCGAGAAGCGGAATGGCGTACAGCGTGTAAAAGGCCAAAGACACTCCTGACAGCACACCCCAGATGACGGCGGGCGCCGGAACGGACAGGCCGGAAAGCGAGCCGTTCGTCAGCAGGAGAAAACAGCCGCCCAGCGCGAGAATGACTGTTGCCAGATCTACCCGGCGGAATACAGCCTGCCTGCGGAGGACCAAGTAAAAGATGATCATGACCGGCGCCAAGTACTGGAGCAATGTCGCCACCGCGGCATTGCCGTGTCTGATGGAGGCCATGTAGGTATACTGGACCGCCAGCATGCCAAGAAGCCCGAACACGATCAGTTGGACCCCTGTCCGCTTTTCTTTCCAGACGCCAAAAATCTGGGACCGGTCCTTCATCAGAAACTGGATGGCTAATAGAAGCAGCCCGGCAATGAGAAGCCTGGTCGTGACGAGCCAGTTGACGTCGATTCCGTACTGCTGGAACAGCTTTTGGGCGACGGTACCGCCGATGCCCCACAGTGTCGCTCCCGTGATGACAAGGAAAAATCCTGTTTTCCTCGAGGTGTTGTCCATCGTTCTCCCCCCAGTATTTCTCTCTTAAAAAGACGCTTCCGGGGATACGGAAGCGCCCATTATGATGAAAGGCTCTCATGGTCCTGGTCTCTTGTTGTCCCGGCTTTTCAGCCAGTGCCGGATTCCTTTTCCGGCGTAGGGTTCATCAGCAAATCTCGGAATGACATGAAGGTGGGCGTGCGGGATGTGCTGGCCCCCGGTCTCGCCGGCATTCCAGCCGATGTTGTACCCTTCCGGCGAGAATTCCCGGTCAATCATCGCCTTCGCCTCTGTTAGCAGGTCTTGTGTTGACCGCCATTCCTCGGGCGTAAGCTCGAATACCGTCTCACGGTGCTCAATGGGTACGATCACCCCGGAGCCTTTCAGCACTTCCTGCGGCATCATGAGGAAGCGGCATAGGTTGTTTTCCAGTACAATTTCCTTCCCTTCCATCAGGGAAAGGGCGCAGAACGGACAGTGTCCGCCGCTCACTGGTCCACCTGGTAGAACACCCAGAAACTGAGCAACACGCCGACCACGACGAGGATGAAAATCGTAAGGAAGACGAAGATAAACTTCTTGCCGTCCATTACTCGGCGCCTCCCGATTTCAGGCGGAAGCCGTCTTCCTTCAGGTACAAGCGGGCTTCCTTCGCGGAGTCGAACCCTTCTTCGAGGTTCTCTCCGTAGTACAGGTTGAAGTAGCCGTTCTCCTCTTTCAGATGGAGTTCGGTGCCTTCACGGTTCACCCATGCTTCATTGACCGGTTCTCCCGCAGGGTCGGTTGAGAGGTAGCGGATCGATCCCGCGATCACTTCTTCCAGCTCGTCCGCCGAGAAGTCACGGATGTTGATAAACCCTTTTTTGTCCGCTTCGAATTGTGGCAACTGGCCGACGTAGACAAAGCCGTTGCCGTTTTCGTGCAGGTGGCGCACGACGATTTTCTTCTCATGGAGCGATTCATCGAAATGGTAATTTACTCGCCCCATCGATACTTCCTTCCGGGTCAATTCCGGGAATTTCGCGATGATGGCCTCTTTTTCTTGAAAACTGAGCATGCTAAACACCTTCCTTATCTCTTTCTGTTCTATCCAGCATTCCCCCGGGTGTCCGTTTCACCCGCAGGGACTTCGCTAGTTGCCTACTCTTCTTCCACGACGATTCCGAACGTGCGGGCAAAGCCGATTGCCTGTTCGCGCGTCACCTTACACCCCGCAAGTTTTCCCGGTGTCACGGTGATCCGGCTGAATTCCGCTTTTGTCAGATCGATGCCGTTAAGATCCGTATCAAGAAAGCTGATGTCGTCGAGCCGGTTTTTGCCGAGTGCCACGGCCTTCATCGAACAGTCGACGAAATCGGCCGACTCGAGCTCGCAGCCATCGAATGCGACACTAAGCAGCTTCGAGAAGTTAAAGCTCGAGTAGCGACCTGCACAATCCGTGAAGCGCACATCGCGGAGCATCGACTCACTGAAGACGGCACCGGTGAGTTTCGATCCCCGGAATTCACAGCGGTGAAGCGAAGACCGGGAAAAGTCCGCGTTCGACAAGTCGCAGCCATCGAACACAACATCCATCAGTTCTGAGGCGGGCGCTCTGAATCCGCGGAAATCGGTTTTCCTGAACAAGACACCGTCGAAGATGACCCGGCCGCCGGCACTTGCCTGTCCGCCCTCCACGCAGGATGTGCGGATGGACGAATCTTCTTCATCGAATGCGTCTTCCCAGGTAGTTTCGGGCAATTCCCTCATCAGTTTTGGAGCCCGGACTTTCACACCGGTCACCTCGTCCACCACTCGGCGAAGAGGATGAACAGGATCACCACGCAGATTGCGAGAACGTAAAACCACATCGGGACACTGTCCATTCCGAAAATCATGCGTTTTCCTCCTCAGCCCGCAATTTGCGGGTTTTCATGTTCCAAGTATACCTGTCCGCCCGCTCCTTCGCACCCCCGGCGTTTACCCGGACCGGAAAGCGGAAACTATAAGGGAGACATCCCCAAAGGAGGAGTTTGACGAATGAGAGCAGTGACATTCCAAGGCACAAAAGACATCCAGGTCAAAAATGTGGAAGCCCCAAAAATCGAAAAAGAGGATGACATCATCATCCGGGTTACCTCCACCGCCATCTGCGGATCGGATCTGCACATCTATGCAGGCTCGATGATGACCCGTCCCGGATTCGTCATCGGCCATGAGCCGATGGGCATCGTCGAGGAAGTCGGCCCCGCCGTTACGAAAGTCAAAAAGGGCGACCGGGTCGTCATCCCGTTCAACGTTGCCTGCGGCGAATGCTGGTACTGCACGCATGATTTAGAAAGCCAGTGCGAACACCCCGACAGCAACCCGACGCCGGGCACAGACTTCGGCGGCTACTTCGGCTATACCGAGATGTTCGGCAACCATCCTGGCGGGCAGGCCGAGTACATGCGCGTTCCGTTCGGCAACTTTCTGCCGTTCGTCATCCCGGAATCGGCGGAAGTGCCGGATGAAGCGGTCCTCTTCATGTCTGATGTACTTCCGACCGCCTATTGGAGCGTGCTCCATTCCGGCGTAAAAAAGGGCGACACGGTCATTGTCCTGGGAAGCGGACCGATCGGCCTCATGACCCAGAAGTTCGCCTGGATGATGGGTGCCAAACGAGTGATTGCGGTTGACCATGTCCCTTACCGCCTGGCCAAGGCAAGGGAAATGAATAAAGTCGAGACGGTCACCTACCGTGAACCGGAAGAGACCGGCAACTATCTTAAGGAACTCACATCCGGCGGCGCCGATGTCGTCATCGACTGCGTCGGGATGGACGGAGAAAAGACCGTTCCGGAAAAGGTGCAGCATAAAATGAAACTTCACGGCGGCTCCCTCACCGCGCTCCGCACCGCCCATCGAGCCGTACGGCGCTTCGGCACCGTCCAGCTGACCGGCGTCTACGGCCTGTGGTACAACGCCTTCCCGCTCGGGCGATTCTTTGAGCGCAACATTACG
Source organism: Bhargavaea massiliensis (assembly GCF_018390575.1). Classification (GTDB taxonomy): domain Bacteria; phylum Bacillota; class Bacilli; order Bacillales_A; family Planococcaceae; genus Bhargavaea; species Bhargavaea massiliensis. Next base: position 41,135 of record NZ_JAHBCJ010000001.1, read on the forward strand.
ATCAAGACCGGCCAGGCACCTGTGCCCCACCTCATGCCGGAGCTGTTCAAGATGATCACGGAAAAACAATTCGACCCGACCGAAATCATCTCCCACATCGTCCCGCTCGACGAAGCGCCTATTGCGTATAAGACGTTCTATGAACATGGGGATGAATGCACAAAAGTTGTCCTGAAACCTTAAAATGGTCATGAAGGGCTTTCCCGTTAAAGGAAAGCCTTTTTTATTTCGGGAAAAGTGTTCCGGGCGCCAATAATTGTCCGGTCCGGAGGTTGACAAGAACCGCATTTCCCTTTGCATTATTTTCACAAAACCCGTATCGATGCATACTTTTGTCATTTTCCCTCCCTTCATGCACAAATCAGTGGTATACTGTACGAGTTATTAGGGGGGTCGCCAGAACATATAAAAAACAGGCGGCCAAAAAATAGAAGGGCTGATTTACATTTATGAAAACGCGAATGAAGCGGCCCGGCTGGCCAGCATGGACCCTTTTGGCCGTGCTGGCTCTTACCGCCTTGCTCGGAATCGCCTTTTCGCAATCCGGTGAGCCGGATGCGATCGGCGAAGATTCGGCAATCGCGGACGCGGCCGTAACGAAGGAACTAACGGAAACTCCCGGCCTTCAGCTTCAGACGGTTACTGAACAGACAAAATGGTATACGATGGACATTAATACGGTGACGGCAGATCATCAGGAAGTGGAGAAGCCGATCACCAAGTGGATCGACGAGCAGAAAGATCTTTTTGAAGGCAGCGTCGACGAATATAAAACACAACTCGAAGACGGCGAGCGCGCGCATCTCAGGCTGACGGCGGAAAAGCTGCCCCATAACGGCAGTCTCTACAGCCTGCTCTACACGTCGTATCAGTACACCGGAGGAGAAAACGGCACGATGAAAATCAAGACGTTCAACATCGATCCCTCCGAGGGCCGAATCGTTGAACTGGCGGACCTGTTCGATCTCGAACATGATGGCCGGATTCTTCAGAAGATGGTGAAAGAGCACCTGCAGGAGCAGAAGCCGCTGAAAGACAAACTCTTCAACGACTTGCTTGCAATCGCGCTGAACGACCCGACCTCCTGGAAATGGGCGATCCGCAATGACCGGCTCTCCATTTATTTCGATGAGTATGAAGTCGCGGTAGGAGCGGCAGGCGTCGTCCGTGCGGATATCCCGCTGGACCAAGTGCGCGGTTTCCTTACAGAAGAATATTCCGGACGGCTTTGACTGTCCTTCCTTTTGCCAAGACCCCAACCGGGTCTTTTTGTTTTCTATTGAAAGGAACATCCTCTTTATTGTTTCTGTCCTTATTTATAGAAGGTTGTTTTTGGAGCCCGGCTGACTGATTAAATGTGTCTTTATGCATGAACAAGGTGTCCAGGTGGTAAAATGGAAAGATAAAGGAGGTGATTGTGCATGGTGAGACGGTTGTTCGGACTGATCCTTTTTGCCGTCCTGGTCTTTTTCGCCCGCCCTCTCTGGGAAGAACCGCTGTCCCGTGTCGTTGATCTGTCATTTCTCGACCGGGCAGACGAGCTGATTGCAAACATCGGCGGGCAGCCCGCGGTCGATTCGGCCCTTGGCAAGCTGAATGAAGGCGCCAATTCGCTGTATGCGAAGTTGGAGCAATCCGTTAAGGACGAGCGCGCCCGGCAGTCTTCCGGCGCGGAGGCCGAAAAGCCGGAGCTCGAGCGGCCGGAGTCCGTCCCAATCACCGTGCACAATATCGGGATCGGGGACACCCGTGAGCTTGTCCAGGAAGAACTCGGTGAACCCGCCCGCTCCACGATGAACGAATACGGCACCGAATGGCACGCCTACCATGACGGCTACCACAACTTCGCCATGGTGTCGTTCGACGGGGAAGGCCGCGTAAACGGGTTGTATACCAACCAGGACATTATCTCTTCCACGAGCGATATCGCCTACGGCTCCCAGAAAGCTTCCGTCCGGGCGGAATACGGCCGCCCGCTCGACCGCATCGTCAAAGGGCGTAGTGCATTCCTCATCCAGAGCAATGGCGAGTATGATGTGTTCGAGATCGACAACAGTTATGTCACCATCTTTTATGATCTCCACCGGAACGATACCGTCACCGCCGTCCAGATCATCGAAAAAGAGCTTGAGCAGGATCACGGCGCGCTTTACGGTGCCGCGGATCCCGAACTGAAGGAAGGATTCGAGCGCCAGTTGTTCGACCTGACGAACGCCGCGCGCGTGGCGCACGGCTACGGCGTCCTTGACTGGGACGGGCGCACCGCCGCCACGGCGGTCAAGCACAGCGAGGACATGGCGGTGAATGACTACTTCGCCCATGAAAACCAGCAAGGCCAATCGCCGTTCGATCGCATGGCCGAAGACGGCATCCAGTTCCGGGGTGCCGGCGAGAACCTCGCCTACGGCCAGCCGAGCAGCATCTTCGCCCACGAAGGCCTCATGAACTCGCTCGGCCACCGAAAAAACATCCTGAACGAAGACTTCCGCATGCTCGGCGTGGGTGTCGCCTTCAACGAAGAAGACCAGCCATACTACACGGAGAACTTTCTTTTCAAATGAGTTTAAGGACCCGCATGCCATTGGCGTGGGGGCTTTTTTGTGAATAAATGCGCTCGGGTGGCGTTTCGAGGCACTCGTTTTGTTTTTCGCGGCACTCGGGATGACTTTCAGTTCACTCGCATAAAGAAGACCCGCTGTGTGGACAGCGGGTCTTCCTCACTTCTTATTGAATGCCGCACACGCGATGCGGGCACCGGATTTGCCGGCAGGATCAGTCTTGTAGTCATCCGGTCCTTCATGGACAACGACCGCACTGCCATCCTCATCCAGCAAGTAACCCGGGTGGCCTTCCTTCAGGGAAATATACTGTGAAACCGTTTCGAGATCGACCTTGCCTTCTTCGTCCACTTCGATGTTCGGCAGATCTCCGGCATGGAAACCTTTCGGGTTTTCAAACCCATGCTGCTTATTTTCCGGATTAAAGTGGGAGCCCGCAGACTCGAAGTCAGGCGGCGTGCAGTCGCCTTTTTCGTGCACATGAATCGCCTTGGTTCCGGGTTCGAGTCCCTCCGCGGTGATGCGGATGCCGGTCCCCTGCTTGTCACCCGTGAGGAGGATCGTTCCGACCGTCTTCCCTTCAGCATTGATCAGGTCCGATTCAATGGCGCTGCTCACCCCCTCGCTCATCACCGGAATCTTCTCTTCCTTCCCCATCTGCATCCCGCATCCGGAAAGGACCACGGCTGCTGCAGCCGCTCCGTATATCCATTTCTTCATTCCAATCATCCTCCTTCCTTTGGAGGATGGTCAAGGCGCGGAAAAGGTATTCATCGGGCCGGGCACTGCGGCGACGGCGGCAGTGGAATTCCGGGGCATGGGGTGGAAGTTGGAGTATGGCGTCGCCATTCGGAGTATGGGACGCAAGTTTGGAGTATGGCGGCGCCTTATGTGGTAAATCCGCACCTATGTGGCAACTTCCCAGCCCATGGGGCAACTTCCCAACCCATGTGGCAACTCCGCAACCCATGTGGCAACTCCGCAACCCATGGGGCAACTTCCCAGCCCATGTGGCAACTCCGCAACCCATGGGGCAACTTCCCAGCCCATGTGGCAACTCCGCAACCCATGTGGCAACTCCGCAACCCATGTGGCAACTTCCTAGCCCATGTGGCAACTCCGCAACCCATGTGGCAACTTCCTAGCCCACGTGGCAACTCCACGCCCCAAAATCAAAAAAGCACCCGCCCCCTGAAAGGGACAGGTGCTCTCACACTACTTATTCAGGTTCGACCATCGGTTTTTTGCGGAATTTGGCGAGCACTTCGTAGACAATCGGCACGATCAGCAGCGTCAGCAGGGTGGAGCTGACGAGGCCGCCGATGACAGTAATGCCAAGCCCTTTAGAGATCATGCCGCCGCCTTCTGCTCCGATGGCGAGCGGGATCAAGGCGAAGACGGTAGCGAGCGCGGTCATCAAGATCGGGCGGAGGCGGGTGGCGCCGGCTTCAAGCAGTGCCTGGCGCGTCGTTTCGCCTTCGTTTTCCTTGTGGATGACGCGGTCGATGAGGACGATTGCGTTTGTGACAACAATCCCGATCAGCATGAGCGCGCCGATCATGACGGATACCGAGATCGGTTCGTCCGCGATCCAGAGCGCCACAAAGCTTCCGATCAGTGCAAATGGCAAAGAGAACAAGATGGCGAAAGGTGCGAGCGCGCCGCCGAATGTCACAACAAGGACGAAGTAGACGATCGCAATCGCCGCGAGCATGGCGAGGCCGAGCTGCGTGAACGATTCGTTGATCTGCTCGGTGACGCCGCCGAATTCGACTGTGGCCCCTGCCGGAAGATCCATCTTATCCACTTCTTCCTGGACTTCACGGGAGATGGCTGTGGAGTCCTTGCCGGTCACTTCCGCGGAGACGGTCGTGTACAGCTTGCCGTTCCGGCGGGTCACCGTCGTCGGTGCTTCGCCTTCTTCGACTTCAGCAATTTCCCCAAGCTCGACCGTGCCGCCGAGAGCGGTCGGGATTTCGGTCGTTTCAAGCGCATCAAACGTTTCAAATTCCTTTTCTTCAACGGCGACAAAGACGTCAAGCGTGTCTCCTTCGTGCTTCACCGAGGTGAGGGCCGCTCCCTGTGCGCCTTCATTCAGTGCCATACCGATCTGCGCTGTCGTCAGGCCGAGTTCGGCGAGGCGCTGCTGGTCGGTGACGAAGGTGTACTGATCGTACGCTTCCGTCAAGTCGCTTTCGACCGCTTCCAGGCCGGCCGTGTTGTTCAAGATGTCCTCCACCCGGTCGGATGCGGCTTTCAGGTCGTCCTCGTTGTCCGCGTAGACGAACAGTTCAAAGCCGCCGCTCATGGACGTAAAGTCCATCGAGCCCCATTCCCCTTTCCCGGATTCTTCATTCAGCGTCTCAATGAGCTTTTTCGGCTCTTCCGAGAAGTTTTCGAAGTCGGAGTCGTATTCGATGAAGAACAGCGCGGAGTTCGCGCTTCCGCCCATCATCATGCCCATTCCGCCGGCCTCCTCGATAGAGAACTGGTAGGATGTGACGCCCTTACGCTCTTCCAGGAGCTCTTCGGCGCGGGAGACGATTTCAAGCGTTTCTTCCTTTGGCTGTCCAGCTTCCGGGTTGTAGGTCGCCATGACCACTTTCTGTTCTTCTTCAGGCAGGAACGTGACGCCGATCAGCGGCACGAGCAGGAAGCTCCCCACCAAAAGCAGGACCGAAATGCCGGATGTGATCCATTTATGATTGAGTGCCCATTCCAGGACACCCTTATACCACTGTGCAAGGCGGCCCGGCTTCTCGATCTTGCGTGCAGCACCGGTATTGCTGCCGTAAAGCTGCTTCTTGAAAAGCGAATGGGACAGCATCGGCACGACCGTGATCGCAACGAGAAGCGAGGCGAGCAGCGCAAACACGACTGCGAGCGCGAACGGCAGGAACAGTTCCCCGACCTGGCCGGAGACGAGCGCGAGCGGCAGGAACACTGCGATAGTGACGATCGTCGAGGACGCGATCGGGACAAACATTTCCTTTGTCGCTTCCAGGATCAATTTTTTCCCCTTAAGCGGCTCATCCGGCAGGTGCATCCTCCGATAGATGTTCTCGACGACGACAATCGAGTCGTCGATGACCCGCCCGATTGCGACGGTGAGCGCTCCGAGCGTCATGATGTTGAGCGTGATGTCCATCGAGTTCAGGACAAGCAGCGCGAGGAGAAGCGACAGCGGAATTGAAATGACCGCGATGAATGTGGTCTTGATGCTTCTCAGGAACAGCAGGATGATGATGATTGCGAAAAGTGCGCCGAACAGCGCTTTCGACAGCATCGTTTCGACTGACTGCTCAATCGGCTCCCCCTGGTCAAACGTAATGGCAATGTCGACGCCATAGTCTTTCTCCAGCTTTTTCGCTTCATCTTTTACTCCGTTGACGACATCGACCGTGTTGGCGTCCGGGCTCTTGACGATTTGGATGCCGATCGAGTCTTTCCCGTTCGTGCGGGAGATGGATGCGGATTCATTGATGACCTCGATGGCCGCCACATCAGACAGGGCGACCGTCGGCAGGCCGGCCATGGCAGCCGGCGACATGGCCCCGACACCGGCATCCGGCGTTGCCCGGCTTTCACCGGCATCCTGTCCGCCTTGGGCCGAACCCGCTCCCGGCGCGTTCTGGCCCGCAACAGCTCCCTGTCCGCCCATGGCCGCATCAGCGCCCGGCTGGCCTGCCCCCTGGGAAGGGACCGCCGGAATCTGCAGATTTTCCAGCGCCTCGAGCGAAGCGATCGATCCGTCGATGACGACGTTCTTCATGGAGCCGTCAAGCCGGTTCAGCCCGAGCGGGAAGGCGATATTGGAGCCTTGGATGATGCCCGTGACCGTTTCCCGGTCAAGGCCGGCCGAGGCAAGTTTGGCAGCGTCAAAGTCGATCCGGACTTCTTTTGACTTCTGGCCGCTTGCCTGTACGTTCCCGACCCCTTCAACTTCTTCCATCGCCGGGACAATGTCCTTGACGGCGATTTCCGTCAGTTCATCGAGGTCCTGGCCGTTGCCGGTGATGCTGAGGGCGACGACCGGGAAGGCATTGATGCTGATCCGGGAGATGGCCGGATCCTGTGCGTCATCCGGAAGTGAGACGTTTTTCAGGACGCCCTCCACTTCCGTGACCGCCCGGTCCATATCCTTCTCGAAGTCAAATTCGAGCTGGATGGACGAGATGTTTTCCATCGAGGACGAGAGAATCGACTTCACGCCCTCGACGTTCCTTAAACTCTGCTCTACCGGGACGGTGACCAAATCTGCAACCTCATCCGGGGATGCCCCCGGATAGACGGTCATGACCGATACGACCGGTACCGTGATGTCCGGCATCGACTCCTGCTTCATGGTGGCGGCGGAATAGATCCCCGCCGCAATGGCCATGATCGTCAGAAGCCAGATGGCGAACTTATTGTTGATGGAAAAGTTGATGATCTTTTTCAATCCTGCTTTCCTCCGTTCCTGTGACTGACCGGTCAGTTTACCTCTATTAGGATAAAGGAAACACCCGCCGGATACAATGATATGAGTCAGTTGTCACACTTTATCCATTTTTATTCTGCTATACTGGAGTCACTGACCGTCCGGTCAAAGGAGGACCAAGCCCATGAACGAAACCAAGAAGCGCATCATCGAGGCGGCAATCGCCCTTTTCACGGAAAAAGGGTTCCACGGCACCTCGATCCAGGAGATCGCCGCCCATGCCGGAATCTCAAAAGGCGCCTTCTATCTACACTTCAAATCAAAGGATGCTCTCCAAGTGGAGATCTTCAGGTATTACACCTCACTGATCCAGGAGGAAATGGAGAATGCCGTCGACCCCGCGCTGTCCGCCAAGGAGAACTTCCTGCGCCAGACCGAGGTCCAGATCTCCCAGATCCAGCGCCACACCGACTTTATTGCGATGGTTGTCCGTGACCAGGCCTACAGCCTGAATCCGGAACTGATCCGCTTTATCGAAGAACTCCGGGTGTCACAGGCCGAATGGTACCGGGAACAGCTTACCGCGATGTACGGCCAGGCGATCCGCCCATTTATCCACGACATCTCCGTCATCACGGAAGGCATCAAAAACAACTATATGCAGCAGTTCATCTCGAATCCCCAGGCCCTTTATCCGGAGGCGCTGGCCGAACTCATCGTCCGGATGACCGGCCAGGCGGCAGAGGAATTTCTTGCCGGAACCTACCGGCCGCTTCTTGACGACGAAACGATGCGGACACTGTTCTCCTTTTTCCCGGAAGGCGAGGAGGAGACGGATGCGGCAGGCATCATTGATGGGATGCGCACCATCCTGTCCGGCCTGGCGCTTCCCCGCGCGACCGCCCAGTACCTGTCATCGAGCCTTGACTTTCTGGGGACACAGGCCGATGCAGGACCAAGTGCCGATGTCACCGCAATCCGGGGCGTCCTTGCCGTTTTCCGTCCCTATCCGGAATTCGGGGACTGCCTCCGCCGGCTGGAGGAGAAGTTCGGGACGGATCCGCACCATTGACGGAGCCCGACGATGTAACCCTTCCAATATTAAAGCACCTGCCCATTTTCCGGGACAGGTGCTTCTTTGTTGTTTCTCACCCGAACAGCAGTTGTTCGAGCTGGAGCGGTTCGATGTATTCGCCGTCTTTGTAGACACGCATGTTGCCTCCGGAGATCTCGTCGATCAGGAGGATATCGCCGGTTTCTGCGTCGCGGCCGAATTCAAGCTTGATGTCATACAGTTCCAGTCCCCGGTCGGCGAGCTCAACCTTCACGATGCCGGAAATCTGTTTGGTCAGCTGTTTGAGCGTGTCATATTCCCTGGCATCCAGGATGCCCAGCTCGACGAGGGCATCCTTGCTGATCGGCGGATCCTGGCGCTCATCATCCTTGATCGTCACCTCGACGAACGCATCAAGCGCCTGTCCCTCTTCCGCATAGGCTCCGTAGCGGCGCAGGAAGCTTCCGACTGCGCGATAGCGGCAGATGACTTCCAGCCCCTTGCCGAACACATCCGCCTTGCGGACGTTCATGGTCTGGTTGTCCAGATCCGCTGCGATAAAGTGGGTCGGAACACCGGCCTCTGCAAGCTTTCCGAAAAAGTATTCTGTCATGCGGAGGCCGGCGCGCCCGGCACCCTCTATTGTCAGGCCGACCGTGTTGGCGCCGGGGTCGAATACACCGTCCTCACCGGTCACGTCATCCTTGAACTTCAGCTGGATTGTCCCGTCCTCCAGCTCGTAGACATCCTTTGTCTTGCCTTCGTAAATCCGCTTCACACAGTCCACCTCTTTCGGCTGATCTGACACAATTATAACCGAAAGACGAACATTAATAAATGCTTACAAAGACATTTTACGTCTTTTCACTCTACTGCCGTCTCTCCGGTCACCCGATTCCGGCCCGTCCGCTTGGAATGGTACATCCGCTCATCCGCCCGGTTCAGCAGCCGCTCCGGCGTGTCTCCCGGCAGCTCGCCCGCGACGCCGAAGCTGGCGGTCACCTTGCCGGCCTTCCCGAAATGGTGTGAACCGATCGCTTCGCAAAGACGCCCCGCGAGTGCCACCGCGCCTGGCAGCTCCTCATCCGTAATAATGATGAATTCCTCGCCGCCCCACCGGCCGAACAGTTCCCCCGGACCCAACTGCATCCGGACGATGTCGGCCATCTGCCGCAGCACGTCATCCCCTGTTTTGTGCCCGTATCGGTCATTCACTTGTTTAAAATGGTCCATGTCAAACAGGATGACCGAGAACTCGGTGCCTTCCCGGTCCGCCTGTTCCACCTTTTCCGCCAGCCATTCATCGATCCTGTGGCGGTTCGCCGCCCCGGTAAGGGCGTCAATGTAGGCGAATCGGGCAATCGCGCGCTGCTCCGCCCTTCTTCTGTAGAGAATGTGCAGAAAATACGCCAGGAACGTATAGACGAACAGGCTGACATACAGCGTGATCAGCGATTCAATCTGGCTGTTTGTGAGGCTTCCCCATACCGGGATGGCCGGAGCGATCATCAAGAGAAGGAGGGTAAAGCTGGCAACCACCGCCTGCTTCCGCTCCAGGATGAGAAAGCCCAAGACCACGACAAGCGGCATATAAAGAATGAAATCCCCGACACGGGGCTTGCCCTGAGCCAGCATATCAACAAACAACGAGCTCAAAATGGCGGTAAGCAGATAAAGAAGGGAAAGCGCAAGGATGGTAAGCTCCGGTACGGTCAGCGGCAGCCTGGTCCAGAAAAGCCCCCAGCAGACGATGATTCCGAGAAGCAGGATGATGTTGATCACCTGCACAAGACGGACCTCCTCCGTGATAAGGAGGTTCAGCCCGAGAGACGCAGCGATAATCGGCAGGACAAACAGGTAGACCCGCCGCTTCTGTTCATCAAACCGCTTTTGCTCACTGCCCATCCTCCCCCCTCCTTCCACGTCAGTCTCCGCCCTATCGTTCAGTCCTCTCCGCTCACCATCGTCCGACCGGTCACCCGGTTACGGCCAGCCTGCTTGGATTGGTACATACGCTCGTCCGCCCGGAGAACGACCGATTCCGCAGTGTCGCCCGGGCGGTTGACGGACAGGCCAAAACTGGCGGTCACCCGGCCCGCGATTCCAAAGTCGTGATCTTCCACCACTCTCCGCAACCGCTCCGCAAGCCGGAAGGATTCCGGCTCGCCCGTGTCGGTCAGGATAATGAACTCCTCTCCGCCCCACCGGCCGAACAGGTCGCCGTGGTCCAGTTCCTTTTGCACCACTACTGCCAATTGCCGGAGAACATCATCGCCCGTTTTGTGCCCATAGATGTCATTGATGTCTTTGAAATGATCGAGGTCGAAAAACAGGACCGAAAAGAGTTTCCCGGTCTGTTCTCCAAGCTCGACCTTTTTCCTCAGCCAGTTGTCGATCCGGTGCCGGTTTGCAATCCCCGTAAGCGCGTCGATGTAGGCAAACCGCAGCATGGCGTTTTGTTCGGCGCGCCTTCTGTATAGCTGGTGAAGAAAATAAGCTAGGCTCGTATAGACCGCCATCCCCGCATAAAACAGGATTAGTGACTCGACCTGCTCCGATTGAAGACGCGGGAATGCCGGAATTGACGGAATCAGCAAAACACCGAATAGGACCAGGTTCGCAATCAGCGCGGGAATCCGGTCAAAGAGAAGGAACATCAGCAAGGAAATCAGCGGCATCCAGATGATAAAGTCACCGAGCGACGAATCCCCGTACTCCAGCATCTGCGTGTAGACTCCCTGAATCACCATCGTGAGCAGATAGATGCCGGCAAGGGGAAGCATGAACCATTCAATGACCCGAAGCGGAAGTTTCGTCGACAGAACCAGCCAGGCGAACAGCATGCCGACCAACAGCATGAGATTGATCGTCAGGAGCAGCCCCTCGTTTTCCGAAAGGAACAGGCTCAAGCCGAGCGAGGCCGCCAGCACCGGAAGAACGATTTTATAGACTCGCCGCTTCATCTCCAAGAACCGCTGCTGTTCGGTATCCATCCGCACCCCTCCTTCCAGTCCATTACTTTCCGTATTCCCCTTCCTCACACCTAAAACGCTTACCGGGAAAAATAAACCCACACTCTTGACGGGCGTCAAGGACTGAACCACCCATCCATCCGATAATGAAGACAACAACAAACAGGGAGGAATCGAAATGAAACAAGTCATCCTGCAAATGGAAGCCCTCACTTGCCCAAGCTGCATCAAAAAAATCGAAGGCGCACTCGTCAAGATGGATGGTGTGGAACAGGCAAAGGTGCTGTTCAACTCCGGCAAGGTAAAGGCAAGATTCGATGATGCAAAAGTCAACGCAGAGGAAATCGAACGCACAGTCACAAAACTTGGCTATCCGATCCTGTCGAAGAAAGTGTCGTAGATTGCCCTTAAAAAGAAAGGTGTGAACGAATATGACAGGCAAACAAAAGGCATGGATCACGGCCGTCACCGGCGGCCTCCTGGTCCTGGCCATCCTCTTTCACCTGACCGGCTTACAGGAACTCAAGTCGTATACACTGATTGTCTCGACCGTCATCGCCGGCGTCCCGATCGCCCTGAAAGCGCTGCAGGCTATTCGCATGAAGGCCTTCAGCATCGAGCTGCTCGTCACGATCGCCGTCGTCGGGGCGCTGTTCATCGGCGAATACGTCGAGTCGGCAGCCGTCACGTTCCTCTTCCTGTTCGGGGCTTATCTGGAAGCCCGGACACTTGAGAAAACACGCAAATCGCTGAAAGATCTGATCGACTTGGCGCCGCAGGAAGCGACCGTCGTGCGGGATGGCCGTGAAATGGTCATTCCTGCTGATGAAGTGGAAGCGGGCGACCGGGTCCTCATCCGCACAGGCGGCAAAGTCCCGGTCGACGGACGGGTCGCCGGCGGGCGGGCGCACCTGAACGAAGCGGCGATCACAGGAGAATCGGTACCCGCGGCGAAGACGGACGGTGACACCGTCTTTAGCGGCACGATCGTCGACAGCGGCTATCTGGAAGTCATCGCGGAAAAGACCGGTGATGACACGACATTCGCGCGGATTATCGAGCTCGTAGAAGAAGCCCAGGATTCAAAAACAAAGACCCAGCAGTTTCTGGAGAAGTTCGCGAACATCTACACACCGGGAATCGTCGTTTTGTCGGTCATCGTTTACCTGTTCACGCGCAACATTGAACTGACGCTCACATTCCTCGTGATCGCCTGCCCAGGTGCCCTTGTCATCTCCGCTCCGGTCTCGATCGTCGCAGGCATCGGCAACGGCGCCAAAAACGGCGTCCTGTTCAAGGGCGGCGAGTCGGTCGAAGCCCTCGCGAAGATCGATACGGTCGTGTTCGACAAAACCGGCACGCTGACGAAAGGACGGCCTGAAGTAACGGCGGTCGATGCATTCGGCAGGGATGCGGACGAACTGCTGCGGTTGATTGCTGCTGCGGAAACCGCTTCGGAACACCACCTGGGACGCACGATCGTGGAAGAAGCCGGGAACCGTGGCATGATCGGATTGGAACAGCCGGAAGAAGTTGAAATCATCAAGGGGCACGGGCTCGCGGCGACGGTCGGCGGACAGCGAGTCATTGCCGGAACGAGGAAACTGATGGCCGAAAACGGCATCGGAGTTACACCGGAAGTGGAAGCTGCGGCCACTGCGCGTGAGAAAGCCGGCAACACCGCCATCTTCGCTGCGGTCGACGGACAGCTCCGCGGCCTGATCTCCATCGCCGACCGTATCCGCCCGGAAGCCAAAGACGCCATCCGCCGGCTCCGCGCAAGCGGCGTCAAGCAGATCATCATGCTCACAGGAGACAACCGCCACGCCGCGGCGCTCGTCGGCAGACAGCTCGGCCTGGATGAAGTGCACGCCGAACTTCTCCCGGAAGACAAAGTGGCATTCGTGAAAAAGCAGAAAGACAACGGGCGCCGGGTCGCGATGGCCGGCGACGGGGTCAACGACGCACCGGCCATTGCAACGGCTGACATCGGCATCGCGATGGGCGCCGGCGGCACGGATGTCTCCATGGAAACCGCGGACGTCGTGCTCATGGCCGACCGTCTCGACCAATTCGCACACGCCCGCTCGCTCGCCAAAGCCACCGTCCGCAACATGAAGCAGAACACCTGGTTCGCCGTCGGCACCGTCTTCCTGCTGCTCGCAGGCGTCCTGCTCGGCAAGATCTTCCTCGCATCCGGCATGCTGATCCACGAACTCAGCGTCCTGATCGTCATCCTGAACGCCATCCGGCTTGTCCGGTATAATGGCGGTAAGAGAAAGCGGAAGCCGGAGGGCGTTGAGCCGTTTGGGCCGCAGTCGGCTGTGGCGGAGTGACCGAAGTTTTAATGCCCCGCCTGAATGACGGCGGGGCGTTTGTGAGTGGCGGGATTGTGCGTGCGAATGGTGAAACTATGGTGATGAATGACGAAACCAGCGGCGGGAATGACGAGACGGCGGAGACGAATGACGAAACCACTGTTGGGATAGAAATCGGGTATGGAAAAATACGAGGCAGAGGAAAGGAGCGGGTCCCAATGGAACAGAATCCGATACAGTGTGCCTCCTGTGCGCACGCCGATGCAAGTCACGGCCACGAGATGTGCATCTCGATCGTGCCGATTTTTAATCATCTGGAAGACCGGGAACTCCGGGAGATTGTCCGGACAGTCGTCCCAAGACAAGTGAAGCGCAGGGAGACCATTTACTCGGCGGGGGAAACTTCCGACCGGCTCTACATCGTCCATAAAGGCCGGGTGAAGATTTACCGCTTGTCGGAAAACGGCAAGGAGCAGCTCGTCCGCATCCTTGGCCCGGGAGACTTTACCGGGGAGCTTGCCGTCTTTAACGAGACGGTCCATGATTCCTACGCGGAGGCGCTTGAAAACACGGAGCTTTGCACGCTCGGGCGCGGGGACCTGCAAGCGTTTCTCCTGAAATACCCGACCATCTCGCTCCGCATCATGGATGAATTCGCCAGGCGCCTCGGCCAGTCGGAAAAACAGGCCGCGAGCTTTGCGACGGAACCCGCCGACACACGGATCGCGATGTACCTGGCAAAGCGTGCGGACGCGGCGAATTCTTCGGTCGTCCGTCTGCCGATGACACGCAAGGACCTGGCATCCCATCTCGGCACGACGCCAGAAACGATCAGCCGCAAGTTTGCGGAGTTCGAGGATGCAGGATGGATTCGGCAGAATGGGCAGAAAGAGATTGAAATCGTGGATCTGGATGCACTGCTGTTGGTGTGAGGTGGAGTGAGTGATATCCTGAGGAAAGTGGCCGATATCGGCGCGCAACTGCTCGATATTCCACTGAAAGTGGCCGATATCTCTACGGGAGCTGCAGGGACTTTTGTGGAAGACCGGACCCCGCTTCCGGGAAACAGCCTGTGGATAACCGGGTTATCCCCGGATTCCGGTGTAGAAGTCGGATTTTTCTGTGGAGGACGGGGATAAGCCGGGGATTCTAATTATTCAGGCTCCCGGCCATCCGTGGATAACTTTAGCTCTGGCCCTTTCAGTGAGAGTCATACAAAACAAAAAAGATACAAAAACGTATCTTTTGTATCTCCTGTTTCTTTTCAATTGCACCGATTCGATGAAACCTAATTCCCCTTCCACTCTTCAGCCAATATCCCATATACAACATGATCTACATAATGGTCATATAGCCACTCCGCTTGTCGAATACATCCTTCATTTACAAAGTTTAATCGTTCAGGGATCGTCCTGCTTTTCCTATTGCCGACAGCAGCCCTGATTTCAACCTTGTTGAGACCCAATTCGTCAAAAGCATAATCGGTCAACGCCTTAGCCACCTCGGTCATGATTCCATTTCCCTGAAATCCTTCTCCAAGCCAATACCCGATATATGCAGTTTTATTTGACCAATTAATGTTGTTGTAGCCTGCAACTCCAACAATTTCTCCTTTAAACAAAATGACCGAAGTCAAGCTCTTGTTTTCTTCAAACCCCTTTAAACATCCTTTTATAAATTCTGTGGTGTCACCGATCTTTGTAGTAGAATCCAACCAAGGCAGCCATTTTCTCAAGTGATCTCTTGACCTATCTGTTAATTCAAATACGCTTTCGCTATCACTTAATTCTATTAACTTTAATGATAGATCCTCATTTATCTTATGCATGGACAACTTGACCCCTCCGTCATAAGTGTAATGGGCGATGGTGCCGTTGATCTTCTTCTGGATTCTCCGGCCCTCATCTGGGGCGAGTGAGTGATATCCCGCGGAATGTGGCCGATATCGGCGCGCAACTGCTCGATATCCCGATGAAAGTGGCCGATATCTCCACGGGAGCGTCCGCTAGCTGCAGGGATTTTTGTGGAAGGGCGGACCCCGAATACACGAAAAAGCCTGTGGATAACCGGGTTATCCCCGGATTCGGGTGCAAAAGTCGGATTTTTCTGTGGAGGAGGGGGATAAGCCGGTGATTCAGGTTATGCAGGCTTCCGTCCATCCGTGGATAACTTTAGCGCCAGCCGCTGATGCGTTCGGGTTCCGGGACGAATTCTGCAGACAGCGCGCGCATTCTGGCTTCAAGCAGTTGTTTCCTGCCTTCCGGTGTCCGCGTGTAGATCAGCTCGCACCGGCCGACGCGCTTTTTCCATTCTTCCAAGAACAACTTCGCTGTCTCCTTTTTCCGTCCAAGTTCTTCGGGAACGACATGGATATCGGTCCGCTTTCCGAAACGGCGGGAGCGCCTGACGATCAGATAGCGCGGATTCCCAATGGGGCCGAGCAGTTCGGCGAGTGCGTTCATGAACCGGGTCTTTTCATGGGTCGTGCCCACCGTGAGCCAGCATGTGTAATAGCCCTGCCCGTCATCAGTGACCCGGATGGCATCCTCTTCTATCGGCTCGGCCAACATCCCGCTCCGGTGCATCGCGGCATACAGCGCTTCCGCGATCTCCTTCAGACTCGACTCGACGGACGGATGCCGCAGGTACAGCCGGCCAGCACGCCAGAATGACGGCGCGGCGACCGCAAGTCCGGCAAGCCCGCCCCAAAGAGTGGATTCACCGAACGGCGTGTCGGTCAGCTGGCGGATCCAGCCGCCCGCGTCCCATGCCGCACCGGCGGCGGTAAATCCCGCCACATACAAAAGCCCCTTCAATGTATTGTCGAGATAAAAAGGCCTCGGAACGGAGCGCCGCGGCAGGACCACCTCCTCCACCATCCGGCTGCCGGAATCAACCGCACGCATCCACCGTTCCCGGAGCGATTCCCGCGAACGGACCCGGCACTCCATTTCCGTATTGAGCCGGTCGATCTCTTCCATTGAAAACGGTGGCTCCCCTACAGCCAGCCGGCCGATTCCCGTCTCGATCACATTCCGCTCCGATCCCGATCCGGCTAGAGAGCGGAACCGTCGGACGAGCGACTGCCAGTCATCACCGCCGTCCTTCGCGTCGCGGTCGACGGTGACGAGATGCCAGATTGACGCCGTCTTGTCCCGGTCTGCCGGATTGCGGCGGATCGCCCGGCCGCGCATCTGATTGGACAGCATGTACGAACCGACATAGGACGCCATGATGAGCGAATTCACGCATGGCGCGTCCCAGCCCTCGCCGAGGAGAGCCGCCGTCCCGGTGAGCACATCGATTTCGCCTTTTTCAAGCAGCGCGGTCAAAGCCGCGACCATTCCCTGTCGGTTCGCATCGTTCACCGGGATCCGCACGAACGACGGATCATGCGGAAGCGGAACCGCTCCTTCCAGCCTTGACGCTGCAGACGCCGGCACAACCGCAATCGATCCCGTGAGAATGGCAGGCTTCACTTGGTCGCCCAACTTCCGCCGCAGCATCTCGAACACCGGAACCGCGCCGATCCGGGTCAGTGGCTTTTCATCGCCGGGCGCTGACGGCATGTCATCCGCCCGTATGTAATCGGTCAGGATGACCATGCGCAGCCGGTCACCCAAGACCGCTTTTTCAAGACGGACGGTTTCCGCAACCGCCTTGAGCTTCGATTGGCTCTGGACAAGCGCGCGGCTGATCGCCGGCGTGGACGTCAGGTAAACGGAGCGCCGGTGAATCGCCCCGATCCGGGACAACCCCTTACGCAGACGTTTGACCGTTTCCTTTTCTTCGTCCCCCAGCCTGAACAACAGCCCCGTCAGCAGCTCTTCCATCCAGCTCCGGTCAAGCGCCGGCATCGTCTCCTCCGGCATGCCGATTAGCGGCAGCGCCTCCCGGTATGCCTCCGAACCGCTTTCCTTCAATATCATCAGCATCGCCGAAAATACCCCGGGCATCCCGAGGATTTCCTCGACATGGGCATCAGTCTGCGCGATCCACCGGTGCTGCTCGAGATAGCGGATGAATTCCCCGTCTTCCCGCAGCTCATCCAGGAATTCATCCGTCCGTTCCCGGAACGCCAAAATCTCCGAGAGCTCTTCGGCCGATGGAACCGTGAACCGGATATAATCTTGGTGCGGACAGAGGTCGCCCGCCTTTACGAGCGAGGCGACCGGGATTTCGAGATCGATCGTTCCGCACAGTGAAACGTACCGCTGCCAGCCGGCAGGCGACTCGTCATAAGGAGGCGTCGCGGTCAGTGCGACAACCGCCGGGTTTCCCAGCCCCTCCTTGATGTCCATCATCGTCTTCCACCAGGAAGTCCGCAGGTGATGCGCCTCATCCAACACGATCGTCCCGAAACCTTTGGAGAGCAGCGGTCCTTCCCCTCCGGACTTGAACAGCGCATGAAGCGACTGATACGTGGTCACCGTCACAAATGCCGGCGACGAAAGATCAGACGACAGCCAGTCCGGCCGCACTCCCTCCAGGAACAGTTCGGTGAGCCGGTCCGCCCACTGCTCACGGAGCGCAATCGTTGGTGCGACAATCAGCGTCCGCCTGCCGATCCGACGCATCACCTCCAGCCCCAGCACCGTCTTCCCCGAACCCGGCGGCGCGACCAGATGGAGATGCCCGTTGTCCAGGTGCTGATCAAGTTCCGACAACACCTCTTCCTGATAAGACCGCCAAGGATGGCAGAACTTCATTGCCACCGGAAACTTCTCCATCTGCTTGCCTCCTCCCGCCTTCCGCCAGGCATCATTCTTCTCCTTATCCTATCAAACCCGCAGGGAGGTGTCCCTGCGGGTATAAATTTCAATTTTCTTCAGTATAATAAAATGAAATAGATAAAATTGGAATTATGATTGCTTTAGTCAGAGCGGATTCAAAAGTTAATCTTCTAGATAAAGGGGGGCATTGTTAACATGGAACCTAACAAAAAGACGGATTGGACATATAATTGGATATATACTTTAGTTGCTTTAGGTGCATTGGGAGTGGTTGCAATCTTGAACTTTTTATTTGGCCCATCAATGTTTCTCCCTCAAACTGCATCATTTGTACTAGCACTTGCAATAACTCTCCCTATCAATGTGGCTATTAATATATATAGATATATAAGAAACAAAAAGGCTTCAACCAATGAGAAAAATTGATTTCGCATGTCCACCGCAGAGAAACTTCCCTGCGGGTTAAACAACTGAAAACTTCTTTCTAATGGGGAGCTCCAAAACACCATAAAGAACAGGGATCACCAAAAAGTAAAACATCGCATGAACGGAAGTTCCCTTTTGAATCAATATAAAAGGCACATAGAAAAGGATAAAACTTATCACCAGGTACATTCCTACAGAATAAAGAAGATGTGTCTTGCCTGTACGTTTTTTAATGAAATCAACCAGGTATGAAACCAGTATGCCCGGTGACATGTATAACAATATGACCGGGTACATCATGCAAGTGTAATAAATAACCGTAATGAAATTCTCTATTGGAGGAAATAAAATGACAGCAAAATAAACGGCACCAAATATCGCTGTACATAAAAGTGTTGCGAGTTTAGATATAAAGCTTTTCATCATTCACCATCCTTAAAGCCCGTCATAGTAAATTTATCGTTCCTTTAAAGGAACAAGGTATATAGAAATGGAACTAATTTAATATGCCGCTTGAAAAAAGGAGCGAAGGCTATGGGTCAATCATTTATTGAACAAGTACATTACATTAGAATTCCCGTAAAAGATTTAGAGCTGTCCGCACGATGGTATAGGGATGTATTAGGGCTCCAGCTGCTAAACACTACGGATGAGCGTGCAATTATAAAAGTAAACGAAGGACCTTTCCTGCTGATCTTAGTTCCTACCGAAGATGAAACATATGCACATTTCACGCTTGACCATGAACAAGAATTCAGCATCGGCTTTACAAGCCCGGAATTATCCAATTTTCATCAACACTTGATTGATCATCAAGTTAAGGTCGAGGATATTAAAGAAGATCACAGCCATGCCTTCTTCCACTTTTACGACCCAGATGGAAATAAGCTTCAAGTACATTGGTAATGAGTCCAAGGCGGCCTGAGCAATAGGCAATATACCCGCAGGAAGGAGTCCCTGCGGTTTTATTTTCACTTAGTTTTCTTGGTGTTTCACTTCTTCAAACCACGCATCAAAGATATGGTCCGGAAGCAACTCTTCACTATTTGAATACACCAGATCATAGCGATATTTTCCGCTAAGTTTGTTTTGGGTCACATCGTAATGCAACTTGATTTCTGTTGGCATATCATGATTGAATTCCTTATGTTTCTTGTGAATTTCTTTTAAATCCTCTATACCTGCATCAAGTAATGCCCACTGCCTCTCATCGGAAACATCATATCTTTGGCCATTCACCTTGTTCAGTTCATGTTTATGTACAACTTGTTTATTCATCCTATAAAAAGCATCAAAAAAATACATTTGAGGTTCATACGACCCGTATATATAGATATCGTCCGCTTGATTATTTACATATTCCAAACAGACAGCCACCATATCCATTTGTAGTTGTGAAAAGAAATCTTCAAATGTTTTGCTCACGATAGGCTCCTCCCGATCCAATCAAGCGTGAATAACTTCGAGAAACCCGCAGGGCATGCCTGCAGGTTTCTTTTCACTCAGTTTTCTTGGTTTTTCACTTCCTCAAACCATGCGTCAAAAATATCTGCAGGAAGTAATTCGTCATCATTTGAATAAGCTAAATCGTATCGATATTTACCTGCAAGTTTGTTTTGCTTTATATCATAATGCAATTTAAATTCTGTCGGCATTTCTCTATTAAATTCCTGACACTTTTCATGAATTAATTCTAAGTTATCCATTCCTATCCTTGTTAATGCACTCATTCTTTCCCTTGATACATCATACTCCTGCGCTTTTGGATTTTGAGTTGATTCTACTGCCTCGTTTAATTGATGTTTACGTACTACCTCACCACCATTAATTCTATAGAAAACGTTGAATGCGTACATGTCAGGCTCATAAGAACCGTAAATATAGATGTCATCTGCTTTCCCATCGACATACTCCAAACAACTTGCGACCATATCAGTCTGTGCTTCAGAAAGGTAATCTTCAAATGCCCTGCCCACTAATATCTCCCCGTTTTATATGAGTTGTTTTACGAACGAACTGAAACTATCTGCAATCCAATAGGTGTTCTCTTCATCCGTAGACTCATCAAATTGATAAGAGTCATCCCAGTAATAAACGCCCTCAAATTCGCCCTCGCTAATCAGAACAATGAACCCCTGCATCAAGTCGTCACCGATGATTATTGCATGTTCCAGTAACTCATCATCAAACTTGTTCATCCAGGTTTCAATATCAGATGTTCTACTATCAGTCTGCATCCCATACAACACGTCAACATGAATATAGGCAGAAGTGTCCTTTATAAAAATTTTGTTCTCATCATTTTTTTCTATAACGCCACCATTGAATTCCTTCAAAAATTCCACATAATCATTTGGCAGTTTTACTTTATACTGTTTTTCAATTTTAGTGATTTCCTGCAGCGTTGCACTACCGAACTTTTGAATAGTCATCATAAGCTCCTTACTTTCCTTATCGGAGAGATGTTCCGCTCATTTCCCGTTAATCAATGGGCACATCTAAAGCTTCGCCAGTGGAGATTCTCTCAATAAGAATATTTGTGCAGACTAACTCAACATCTAAAGGAGGCATTTGTATTTGGCATTTTAATAAAGACTTATCTTCTACTTGAATATCCTCAATCTTTATGTCTTGTATAAAGTATGGAATTTGAGATTTCACCAATTCTTTTAAGGGTTCCAATCTGTCGTTTACATGGGTCTTAAACGAAAAGGCGGAACAACCGGTGAAAAGGATCTTAATGTTGTCATCCGTATCTTCAAATACAATTGCGACCTCGTCACCAAAAAAACAGCAGTCCATTTGAATTAACCTTGCATCCCAATAATGTATTTCTTCAATATCTCTTTGGATTTGTTTTGCTTTCACATTAATCTCCTTACTTCAGCATCGATTCTACATATGGAAGTTGGCTCTTCGATCACAATGAGGTCTGGTTGACGTCAATCAAATTGGAGATCCAAGGCTTCAATTAAAATACTTTTTTCTCTTTCATGAATCTCTTTTATTAAAATGCCACAAATCCTGTGTTCATTATCAATCCCAAATTCGATAGGTTCACTCTTTATATAAGATACAACTTCATTTTCCGATAACTTTATATAGAGTGTGCTTCCCCCCAGAAAAACCTCCAAAGTCCCTTTTTCGTCATGGTATATTTCATCATTTTCTTGATTGGAATGAATGACAGGAAGTCCCACTATACTCTCTGGATCACTTAGACAAAGGTGTTCATAGTCTTCTTTATACACGTTTTCACATACCGCTAATGTAATCGATCGAATATCCCCTGAGTCTTTCCCTACTCCTATTTCAATTAAGGATTTTTTAAAGTCCCCTGTTCTCCAATAAGTTGTTGGTTCTTCTGAAACATTCCATGTTCCGAGTTCAATGGTTATGGGTATATACAAATCCACTTCAACCTTGGTGAACTTTGGTGGACAATAATCTCTGACCTTTAACATGATAGATATACTTCCTTTTTTCATAGGCATAAATGTGCCCAAATAACTGGCGAGAAACCCGCAGAGACGTCCCTGCGGGTTTCTTTTTCACTCAGTTTCTTGGTTCTTCACTTCTTCAAACCATGCATCAAAAATATCGCTAGGCAATAATTCATCGTTATGGGAATACATTAATTCATACTTAGATTGTCCTTTAAGTTGATTCTTTTTCACGTCATAATATAGTTTAATTTCCGTTGGCATTTCTCTATTATATTCTTCACATTTTTTACGTATCGCTTTTAAATTCTCACGGCCGATTTTCAGTATGGCCAACTGCCTAGTATCGGAAACATCATATTCGTGTTTTTGCAGACCCGATTGTTGAACAGCATTATTTAATTGATCCCTGTGAACAAACTGCCCGTTAATTTTATAAAAGACATCAAAAGCATACATGTTAGGCTCATACGATCCATAAATAAATATTTCTTCTGCTTGATTATCCGCATACTCCAAACAAACTGCGACCATGTCAGTTTTAATTTCCGCAAGATGATCTTCGAGTTTCTTCATTATGACCACAACCTCATCACCGAAACTGATTACTGCTTAGATATGCATTCCCCGCTGTCTACTCCCAAGCCGGAGGTATCTTTTATAAAAGAAACTTGGGTACACTCAAAATAACATAAGCTTAGCAACCTCAAAAATCTTCTTCCCAAGCTTCTTTTGCATCCAATAATCTTTCTGACATGAACTCATAGAAGGTCTCTGCTATATCATAATCATCCGGGCCTCCTTGTCGATTCCATGCAATTACCGGACACTCATCGTGCTTCATTCTGCTTGTATCCAAACAATAAGCATATTCACCGATGTCCTCGATTACAACCAAAGCATTATTCATTCCTATTTCCCTATAACTCTTTGTTGCATTTACAACGGTAGCTATATTTGACTTAGCCACTCCTAATATAGCAACGCCGAACAAACCGCCAGATCCATAATTAGCTAAGAACCACTTATAACTCTTGGGCAATGGTATTTCCAAAGCCTCTTGAATATATTCAATCTGCTTATTATTTACTCCACCTGTAAAGTCGTCATCGTTCATATTTTTCTTAATAAAATCGATTAATTCCTCTTTATTCATTCAATATGTCCTCCTTCTTCATTTTTATCTATTTCTTTAGCTCTCCACCTCCAATATTTAGTCCTAAAATTTTCATATTGTTTTTTTAATACAGGATCATTCCTAAAACTCCCACCATTTTCCACTAAACCATGCAATATTCTATCATATTCTTTATGCATACTTTGGGGAAGTTCTACCATCGATCCAGGCTCCCTTTGAATTAAGTGATGAAGTTCTATTCTAGTTCCATCTTTCCAAATTGGAGGTCTTCCACTTTTCATTAATTGATAATTTGTCTTTCCAGTCTCTGGGTCAACTTTTTTGTAATCTATATCTAACCTTTGAAAAATCCGCCTGCTAATATCCTTTACTTCACCATTAACTTTTGTTTTCCCAATATACTCTACAGCTCTATAGTTTTTATACTCCAAACCTCTAGGCAAAGAAAGCCCTTTTCCATCTTCTGCAACATTACCCACTTTCTTGGCGTCTACTAATCCATCTGCAAACTTCGCAACTTTTACTACCCTTCCAACAGGTAAGAATGAACCCATTGCGAATAGCCTATCTCCTATAGTGACGTCTTGGCCAAAAATCGTTTTTACATCATTCAGAAGGAATTCATTTAATAGCCATTTCCCTGCATCCAATGCATCTTTCCCTGTTTCCTTGAAGAAATCCGCTACACTGTTCCCTACTTCTGAATTCTCCACTTGAGCAGAAGCCGTATGTGAAAGATTGGATGTATTCGATTCTCCAACAGTTGCTCCAAGAACTGGCGAAGCATTAATGCCAGCTATGCCCGCTAGCTGATAGGAATTTTTTCCGAATACCATGTTTGGATGATTGGATCCTGACATATTAGTAAGTCCATCAACAGATGCGTCGTGCGCAGTCAAGGAAAGTCGCAGCGGATGTCGGGCCGTGATTGCTTTCCAGGAGTCTGCTGGAAAATCGGCGCCTGTCAATCCCTCGGTCATCATACTCTCGACATCAATGATCCACTGCTCCATCTTCTTCAAATCCATGGAAACAAGAGATAAAGCCGCAGACTGGCTCTGGTCGAATTCCATTAGACCCTCGATTGCAGAGTCGTTCTGTCTCTCCGAGAATCTGACACCTTCCTGCACTTCACTGTCATCGAGATGAGGAAGAGATACAATATCTGCAACACTGTCCATGATGCTGTTCGTCTCGTCTGTAAGGGTTCCTGTAATCCTTCGAATCTCCTCTAACCCTGCCTGGACATCTCCTTCGAGAAATTCCTGCCTGATGTATCCCATCCGGTCGGGCTCGAATGAATTCAGTGCTTCTCCGATACGCCGGAGAGTATCAGCGAAACGGCTTTTAAAACTTATGAAGAAATTCAACAGCGGCAAATGACATTCCTGATAAAACGAGCGAATGGCATTGCCGCCTTCTCCCTTTAAAGCATCTTCCAGCAAGACAAGTTCTTCCACCGCCTGTTTAATTCCCTGTATCTCTTCTTCCAGGCGGTTCAGCTTCTCTATATTCCGATGTAGCCCCTCATGAAATTGCTGTACATCCAATACCTTCACTGATTCAACCTCCCGGGAACGGAAATCTCTATTGTCATTAATTCTCTCAGAAATTCCCTGTTTCTCTAATCGGACAAAAGTATGTATTCGATCTTGGGTAAATAGGAAAGCTGTTAACCTGGCTGGAACTAACTACCCACGAGTCTTGGAAATGACGGCCATGAAAATTAAAACAAGGGCAATCTTTGATTCGAACTCCTGTGGAGAACTTCTCTCCGCTCCTGTAAAACGGCTGTGGATATCCGGGTTATCCCCGGTTTCGACGTCGAAATCGGATTTTGGCTGTGGAATGTTGGGATAAGTCCGGGGATAGGGGATGCATCTGCTCTCATTCGACCGTGGATAAGTCCTGCCGTCGGATATTAAGGCAATTTGACCCTCTCGATTCTTCACCCACATGATATATTAAAAGAATGACATCAAGGGGAGGGTCGGCCATGAAACGGTATATCGGGGACATGTTGCTTCTCATCACCGCAATTGTCTGGGGAAGCGGCTTTGTCATGACGGCAATTGCACTCGAGCATCTGACAGCTTATGAGGTGATGGCCGGAAGGTTCCTCCTGGGCACGCTGATCATCACAGTCCTCTTCTACAAGAAGCTCCGGCTGATCTCGAAGTCCGTGCTATGGAAAGGCGCGGTGCTCGGGACAATCCTGTTTGTGGCTTTTGCGCTGCAGACTGTCGGGCTCGAATATACGACGCCTTCCAAGAACGCGTTCCTGACGGCGGTCAACGTCGTGATCGTGCCGGTGATCGCCTATCTCGTGTACCGGCGGCGGATCGACCGCCATGAGCTGATGGCTTCCGTCATAGCGCTCACCGGCATTGCGTTCCTGTCGCTGCAGGGTTCGTTCACCATCAATATCGGCGACCTGCTCACCCTGCTGTGCGCGGTCGGGTTCGCATTTGATATCTTCTATACGAATATGTTTGTTAAAAAAGAGGATGCTTTGGCGCTGACGATCGTCCAGTTCGCGACGGCGGCTCTGCTCAGCACGGTGGCTGTCCTTATCCAGGGAGGCTTCCCGGCAAGTCCGTCCAATGAAGCGATCTGGTCTGTCGTCTACCTCGCCGTCTTCTCGACGACGATCGCCTACGTCTGCCAGAACCTCGCGTTCCGCTACACGACACCGACAAAGGCGGCCGTGATTTTGTCACTGGAATCGTTTTTCGGCTCGGTGCTTGCCGTCCTGTTCATCAATGACGTCATGACCGGCCGGATGGTGTTCGGAGCAGCGCTGATCCTGGTCGCCGTGCTCGTGGCAGAAGTCAAGCCGGCTTTCCGGGTGAAAAATAGTGTCCGGACTGATCACTAATAGGAGGCGACCGCGACCATGGACAGCATCCGCTATGGAGAAAAAACCGACAGCTTCTACAGGACCCTTGGCATCTATTTCATTCTTTTCCTGGCCGTCTGGTCGTTCCGGGAAATCGTCCTTCCTCCGTATTTGAGCGGACTTCCGGAAAAAACGGAAGCGCTGACAAAAGTGGCACTCAAAATCGTGATTTGGATCGTTCCTGTCTGGCTGCTGATCCGGTACCGCCTGAAAAGCGACCCGGCAGACTTCCTGAAGCTCACCACCAATCTCCGGCAGGGGCTCCTTTGGGGCTTCGGCCTGTCCGCCCTGCTGGGAGTCTGGTTCACCTTCCAGGCGTATGTGTTGACCGGCGGAGGTTTTCATCTCAATGTCTCGTTCGATCGATTCCTGAACGTCTTTCTCCTAGTCGGCCTCACAGAGGAAATCGTCTTCCGTGGCCTGTTTCTCCAGGCATTGGCGAAACGGCTTCCCTTCTGGAAGGCGAATGTGGCCGCGGCGCTCCTGTTCCTGGTCATCCATTATCCGATTTGGCTGTACCAGGGCACCTTCTTTAATCCGGGCAGCCATGCGTACGTCCTGTTCGTCGGCCTGGTATTCGGGTGGATTTTCAGGAAAACCGGTTCGCTCTGGTCGGTCATCATCCTTCACTCGTTCCACAACTTCTTTTTGATCATCATGTAAAAAAGCTCAGGGGATACGCTGTCCCTGAGCTTTTTTATGTTTCCACCACCAGATAACCGTCGTCGTTCAATCTCGTGACGCTGCATGATTCAATCGTTTCAAACTCACGGATCCGCTCCCCGATCGTCCTCCCCGTTGCATCCCCGAATAGGTCCTCCCGGTCATAGTGAGGGAAAACCCGCTTGTCCGTCAGGCCCAGTGCCGAAAAGTCTTCGATACTCCGCGCATTCAGCTGCGGCGTGAAGTGATGGACGATCCTGATGTCCGGGCCGAGAAGGACCGCCCCGGCACTGACGCCCACGATGACCGCATCCTTCTGCGCAAGTTCCACCAGAACCCGGTCCGCCCCGCTTTTCCTCACCTGCTCCAGCAGATGAAACGGATTGCCGCCATTGATATAGATGACGTCTTTCTGTAAAAGATCGTTCGGTGATTCCGATTCGACATCCACCCAGTCCACCTTCCGGAAACCCATTTTCTCAAAATCACTTGCCGCTTTTTTCGCAAAGCGGTTCTGTTCTTTCTGGGGCGAGGCCGTCGTGATGATGGCGGCTTCCAGGGAGTGGGGGTCCGCATCAAGCAGATCCAAAAACCGCCTCTTGATCTCATCTGTATAGAAGCCATTTGACGTCAGCAGCAACTTCATCGGACTCCCCCTATCCTGTTTGTTTATTTGATAAAGCGCCAGAGAACGGACTCTTCCGTCTCCTGGCGCTCATTCATTACGTTCATGCAACAACCTTGGCAGCCCATCTACCCTTGATTCAGTATACCGGAATCAGCCCTTCACGATGCCGCCCGCCTGAACGGGACACGCGGCAGGCGTGCCCGGATCCCCCGGCGCGGGCTGATGGTGACGATATTCCCCGGTGCCACGAAATTGCGGATTGGTCCCTCATACACCGGCTCCAGCTGGCTCGACTGGGTGAAATGACGGGCCTGCGCCCGCCACGCCGGCTCGTCTGTAATTTTAACGCCCGCCGACGCCAGCATGGCCACGACGAACTGCGAGCAGAAGTACGCCCGCTTGCGGCAGATTTCCCGGTTCAGGATCACGCCGATCAGGCCGATGAAGTTGTACGTGTAGCGATCCCGTTCCCGCTCGATCTCCAGGATGCGTCCGCGGATCTGCCGGAGCTCGTCCTCCGTTACGCGGAACCGGAACACTGCACACTGTGCATCTTTTAAAAGCCCTTCTCCCGCCCGCTCTTTTACAAACCCGCCGGAGAACGGATTGCGCTGCTGCACGCGGCCGAAGCTGTACATCTCCCCGAGCCGCTCATCGAAGGCGATCGAGACGTGGTTCAGCGGGCAGCCCGTGTAGCGGCGGATAATCTTTGACAGCACCGTCCCCGTATCGGTCAGTACGATATAGATCTCCTGCACGATGGTGTTCCCCCTGTTTTCCGGCCCCGGCCCGCTTTGGTATGCCGGCCCGGCCTTGTCATTCGTTATCTTCATTGTGGACCGGACCCTCCTTTTCCAAAACGGCCTCCGGCGGGAATCCGTCTCAGTCTCCAGACCGACTCCGCCCCGGGACCGCCGATCCCGTTACTACACTATACGGGCGAACCGTGCCTCATGTTTCAGGCGAAAGCCCCAGGTTGGGGAATATTTTTTAGGGAGCATCCGTTGGGTGTTACCGAACGACCCGCGAGTGTTACGCGGAAAGCCGCCGCTCTGCTCAAATGTCTCGATACTCCTTGTGAATGTCCCGATACGCTATTCGAATGTCTCGATTCGGCAAGTGAATGTCTCAATACGCCGGACGAATGTCTCGATTATCCGACAGGCGCGCCCTCTCCTCCCACCATACGCTCCGGATGTGAAGTTTCCCCTCATGAATTCATGAAGATTTACTGAAGTTGAAACATTCACAGACGGAGAAGCGTACAACAGCTATCAAGAAAATGGAGGGATCCATCATGCTGGTGACGACAACGAATTCTTTGGAAGGCAAGAAGATCGAGACGTATCACGGGATTGTAGTCGGAGAGGCGATCATGGGGGCGAATATCGTCCGGGACATTTTCGCATCGGTGACCGATGTGATCGGCGGCCGCAGCTCGGCGTATGAAAACAAGCTGGCGGAAGGCAGGGAAATCGCACTCCGGGAGATGGAGGACCGGCAAAACGCCTCGGCGCGAATGCGGTGATTGGCGTCGACCTCGACTTTGAAACACTCCGCGAGGGCATGATGATGTGCATCGCGACGGGCACAGCTGTGACGTACAGGGACTGATGGCTCACAAACGAACATCCTTTACAAACACTCCCCTTTCAGGGCTGGTCTGCGCCGGGAAGGGGAGTGTTTGTGTTGGGCAAGCCTAGGCCGGCGCCGGTTACTTGGTCCCAGCGGCGGCCGCACGGAGCGGCATGGTTGGCCACAGATTGCCCCCTTGTCATACAATCATAGGGAAATGGTTGCCGGTGAACACAACGACCATGATGATTTAAAGGAGAGAGCCATGAAAAAGATCAACCAATACATCGAATCCGTATTTACGGCTCCCGATCCTCTGCTTGATGATGTTCTTGCCTCCATCGAGGAAAACGGCATGCGGCAGATTTCTGTACCGCCTGCTTCAGGAAAGCTGCTGACGATGCTTGCCTCGATTTCCGGTGCCAAACGTGTCCTAGAAATCGGCGCGCTCGGCGGCTACAGCGGCATCTGCCTCGCCAGGGGGATGGCGGAAGACGGCACGCTCACTTCGCTTGAGCTCGTCGACGATTATGCCCAGCTGGCTCACCGGAACCTCACCGAAGCCGGCTTCGGTGACCGGGTCACCTACATGACGGGACCCGCGCTCGACTGCCTGGAGCAACTGGCCGACCGAGACGAGACGTTCGACTTTTTCTTTATTGATGCCGACAAGGAAAACTACGAGAACTATCTGGAGGCCTGCATCCGGATCGCCGAAAACGGCGCGCTGATCGTCTGTGACAATGTTCTCGCGCGCGGCACCGTGGCGCATGAAACCGCAGAGCCAGCATGGCACACTGAGACGATGAAAACCTTTAACAAGATACTCGCGGACCACCCGAAACTGGAGTCCCTGCTGATTCCGATCGGGGATGGGCTTACGGTATCCATCGTAAAATAAACAATAAAAATCCCCCTCAGCAGGAATTCTATCCTGCTGAGAGGGATACTTTTTGGTTCAGCTATACACGCGGGCCGCCTGCTCCCGGCTGACTTTCCGGATGAAATAGTCCAGCTGTTTTTCCGTGCGCAAAAAGGCGTCTTCATCTATGATTGGCTGCTCCGCCAACTTATCCAGCTGGCTGTCCATATAATACAAGCCTTTCAGGTTCACACCTTTCAGTGTGGCAAGCAGCGGCTTTAATGCGTATTCCAGTGCGAGCAGATGGGACATGCTGCCGCCGGTCATGACCGGGAGCGCCGGCGTGTCTTCCAGGATATCCTGCGGCATGATGTCGATCAGTGCTTTCAGCACACCCGAATAAGACGCCTTATAGACCGGCGTGCCGACGATGACGCCTTTTGCCTGCCCGATCTGTTCAGCGATGCGGATTACGTCCGGGCTCTTGAAGTTGCCGAACATCAGGTCTTCCGCCGGCACGTCCTTGACTGAAATATGCGTGACGGAGAACCCTCGCTGTTCCAGGCGCCCGCCGAGATAACGGAGGACCTTTTCCGAACGGGAATTTGCCGAAGGGCTTCCCGACAAAATGACGATCTCGCTCATTCCAATCCCTTCTTTCTTCACAGCCTTCCGAGTGCACTCTCGAGGTGCTCGACGCCCACTTCTGTGACCGCTTCATACCGGTTGTCCCGACCGATTTCGATGACGGGCACATGGCGCACGCCGTATTTCGTTTCCAGAATGTCCCGGCGGTCGTCATGCTCCGTGACATCGACCGTGCGGTAGTCATAACCGTTCTTCTCGAGGTATTCCTTTACTTCACCGCAGTAGCTGCAGCCTTGCTTGGACCAGACGACAATGGACAGATCTTCTTTTGACACGATGCATCTTCCTTTCTTATAAGTGCGATGTATGCCTTTTTTAGTGAACTTCTGACGGCTTTGCCTGATGCCGGTTTTCCTTGAATGGCAGGCCGAGCGCGTCACGCAAGGTTCCGCCGCCCGCCGCGCGGTTGTAGTATCCCTTTTCTTCGAGGATCGGGAGGACGTGATGGATGAATTCATCGTACTGGCCGTCCAGCACCTGGAGGTTCAGCATGAACCCGTCCGCCGCCTCTTCGTCGATCCACTGGATCATGCGGTCAGCGACCTGTTCGTACGAGCCGAAGAACGGATCTTTCGGAGTGGCAACACGCATCGCCACTTCGCGGAGCGTCAGGTTTTCTTCCTTCGCAGTCCGCTTGATCTCATCGGTCGTGGACCGGAAGGCGTTTTTGCCGACGTCTCCGATATCCGGGAACGGCTCATCCAGCGGGAACCCGCTGAAGTCGAAGTGGTCAAAGTACCGGCTGAGGAACGTCAGTGCTTCCTCGACAGAAAGAAGGTTCTTGATTTCCTCATACTTCCGCTCAGCCGCTTCTTCGGTCGGGCCGATGATCGGAGACAGTGACGGGAAGATCAGGAGGTCTTCCGCACGTCGCCCTTTTTCAACAGCCGCCTGTTTGAGTTCCCGGTATTGCGCCTTCGCCTTTTCGATCGGTCCGCTGACCGTGAAGATCGCTTCCCCGTATTTTGCGGCGAAGTTCCGGCCGGTCTTCGAGGCGCCGGCCTGGAAGATGACCGGCTGGCCCTGTTCGGAGCGCTGGATGTTGAGCGGGCCCTGCGCCTTGAAGAACTTGCCTTTATGGTTGAGCCTGTGCATCTTGGAGAAATCAGAGAATTGACCGGTTTCGCGATCCCGGACGAAGGCATCGTCTTCCCACGAGTCCCACAGCCCCTGGACGACGTCGACATACTCGGCAGCCATCTCATATCGGAGGGAATGCTCCGGGTGATTTCCCCGGTTGAAGTTTTCCGCGCTGCCCTCGAGCGGGGACGTCACGACATTCCAGCCGGCGCGGCCGCCGCTGAGCTTGTCGAGTGACGCGAACTGTCGGGCGATGTTGAACGGCTCGCTGTATGTCGTCGAGACCGTGCCTACAAGGCCGATTTTCGATGTGACCATGGCCAGTGCGGACAGAAGCGTGAGCGGCTCAAAACGGTTCTGGAAATGCGGGATCGATTTCTCATCGATATAAAGTCCGTCCGCGATGAACGCGAATGCAAAACCGGCATCTTCCGCTTTCTTGGTGATATTCACGTAATGATTGAGGTTGATGCTGCCGTCAGCGGGCACGTCCGGTGCTTTCCAGGAATTCATATGGGCGCCCGGTCCATAAAGCAACACGCCGAGGTTGATCTGTTTGTTCGTCAAGTCTGATTCCCTTCTTCCTCAGTTCTTGTTATCTTCAAGCAGGTCCATGCCGTACCATTTCTCCGACAGCTCGGAGATCGTTCCGTCCTCGCGGAGTTTCTCAAGCGCCCCGTTGACTTCTTCGATCATCTTGTCGCCTTCTTCGGTTTTCTTGAACGGCAGCGCCACCGGCTGGTCGCCGAACGGTTCGCCTACGACACGGAGCGGGAGGCCTTTATCATTGATCTGCGCCATGAGGATTTCCCTGCCGTGGACAAAAGCATCAAGTTTTCCGCTGCCGACATCACTATAGATGACATCAGCGGATTCGTATGTAACAAAATCAAACTCTTCGTCCGGATAAGCCGCCGTCAGGACGTTTGGATAGTTGGTTCCCATGGCTACAGCAATCTGCCCTTTCTTCAGTTCATCAAACGAGATGTCTTCCCGGTCCTTGCCGGTTGCCAGGACGGCTTTGGAATTGTAATACGGATCGGAGAAGTTGTACTTCTCGCCCCGCTCAGGCGTGGCCGCAAAGTTAGCGACCGTGTCGATCTTGCCGGTTTCCATGCTCGCGAGCACGCCGGTCCAGTCTGTCAATTCCCACTGCACTTCGTAGCCCAGTTCCTCATAGATCCCTTCGATGACATCGACGCTGAAGCCTTTGAGTTCGCCGTCTTCCTTGAAGTACTGCGGATACCCGTCAGGTGTCGCGCCGACCTTGACGACCTTTTGATCGGAGTCTCCGCTTTCGCTTGCCTCGCCGCTTCCGCATGCCGCAAGAAGGGCAGCGATCGCCAGCAGGACCAGTGTCAATTTAAGTGTTCTCATTGGATGTTATCCTCCTTTAGTTTCAGACCCGGTACGGTTTGCCGATCCGGTGTTCATACCATTGCTGGAGCCAGTTGTACAAAATCGTCAGTGCCCAGTAGATAAGGCCGACGGCGAGGTAAGCTTCGAAGAATCTCAGGTTCGCCGTCGCCATCAGTTTCCCTTGCGCCAGCAGTTCCGTGACGCCGATCGTAAACGCAAGCGACGAGTTTTTGATCAGGCCGATGAAAATATTACCTGTTGCCGGTATTGCATTTCGCACAGCCTGGGGAATGACGATTCCCCTCATGGCCTGCGCATACGTCATGCCGACCGACACTGCGGCCTCCGCCTGCCCCTTATCGACCGATTGCAGTCCAGCACGGAAGATTTCGGCGAGATAGGCAGAGGTGTTCAGGCTGAATGCAATGATTGCGGCCGTCGCGGCGGTCATTTCATTCATCACAGGGAACAGCTGCGGCAATCCGAAGTAGATCAGCAGCAGCTGGACAAGTGCAGGCGTCCCCCGGAAAAAGGAGATGTACACTTTGGCAACCTGGAGAATCCCAGGTGTTTTATTCACAAGAATCAATGCGAGGACCACGCCGATGATAACCGCGATAACCATGGACACTATCGCCAGGTAAAGGGTCATCGGCAAATACTTAAGCAGTTCCGGGATGATTGCAATCATGTAACCGAGGTCGAAATCCATGTACACACACCGCCAACCATTAAATTAACGTACTGGGACATCAGGGTGCCTCCGGGCTGCCGGATGGTTCGGTTGCCTGCACGGCAGCCTCCCGGCGGGCAGCCGAGTTTCTGTAGCTTTGCAGGAATTTCTTCGTCCGCTCGTTTTTCGGACGGTCAAAAATGTCTTCTGGCGCGCCTTCCTCGACCACGAACCCATCCGCCATGAACACGACTCGGTCCGCGATTTCTCGGGCGAATTCCATTTCGTGGGTGACGATCACCATCGTTTTCCGCTCTTCTGCAATGCGGGCAATGACCCGGAGCACTTCTCCCACCCATTCGGGGTCAAGTGAGCTGGTCGGTTCATCGAACAGGATGGCATACGGGCTGACTGCAAGCGCACGGGCAATCCCGACTCGCTGCTGCTGGCCGCCGGACAGGGCGACCGGGTAGTTGTCCTCTTTATCCGACAGCCCCACTTCCTTCAGCAAAGCACGGCTCTTTTCGAACGCATCGCTCTTTTTCATCTTTTTGGAGACGATCAGCGCATGCGCCACATTTTCAAGGGCGGTCTTGTTCTTGAACAAGTTATAGTGCTGGAACACCATGGATGTCTGCAGCCGGAGTCGGTTGATATCCGAGCGCTTGGCCGTGGACGCATCAACCGTCTGATCGCCGATCTGGATCAGACCGGAATCCGGACGCTCGAGAAAGTTCAGGCAGCGGAGCATTGTAGACTTGCCGGATCCCGATGGCCCGATAATGACCACCACTTCCCCATCATTCACTTCAAAATTTATGCCTTTCAGCACTTCTGTGCGGTTAAAGCTTTTTTTCAGATCCGTGACCTTGATCATTTGGCACCTCCCTACCACAATTAACCCTATAAGGTTAGTAGGTTTAACTGGAGTTAGTATAGTGTGATATTTCAACATCGTCAATAAGATTGTTTTATTTCAAAAATGTAAGCGCTTTAGCTTATTCAGGCAGAAAAACCCCCGTTGCGGATTTCTTTCTGCAACAGGGATAGGATTCGTTTTTATAGTTTAATTCTTCTTTCCTCTGTTTGATTCAAACTCATAGACCGCAACCGTTCCCGACACTTCATGTGTCGCTGCAAGCAGCGGCTTTCCGGTCGGGCTGGTATCTGCCGGGATGAATTGAAGACCTTCTGGAGAAACGTCTCCCTTCACGTCTTCACTGAAGTCACGGCTCGTGATGAACGTGACGAACCTCGGCTTTTCCGGACGGCTCAGGTCATACACCATGATGCCGCTTGTGCGCTCGAGGGCGATGAAGGCATAGGTCGTGCCGTTGATGTCACCGGTCACCACGGTTTCCGGTTCCGGGCCTTTTGAAGAGCTGCGGCCGTCATACTCAATCTCATCGTTTGTCGTATTGAAGAATTCCGGCAGCGCCTTTGAGGTGATCTTTTCAAACTCATTTCCACTGTCATAGACGAGTTCCATCGTCTTGGCGTCGAAGATGGAGAAGCTGCGGCCTCCGTATGTATAAAGCGCCTCGTATTCGCCATCTCCGTTCAAACCGTTTTCAAGCGTAATTTTCGTATCTGCCAATTCATCCAGCAGCCCCTTGTCCGTCAGGCGGTCCAGCTGCTTCTGGTTGAAGCCTTTGTAATGATCCGCGTTAAGCCTGATCCGGTCCGCAACGTCGCCGATATCGGCTTCTTCGGAATACGCATCGTAGTCCCTAGCGTCGCCTTCGTTCGGCGTCACGATGTAGGTCTTACCGCCGGCTGTGAACGCATCGATCGCATCCGGCATATAAAGACCGAGGAGCGGAAGCCGCTCCAGCTTCGTCTCGCCATTTTCTTTCCCGTCGAGTTCATTGCCCGGGAGCGAGTGGTCCTTCGCGCCGAGCCCCTTGACGTCAATGATCCGGTCGGACTCCAGGTCGACCGTCGCGACGGCGTTGTTTTCCTGGAGAGTCACGAACGCCTTTTTACTGTCGTCGGACACGGTGATGTACTCCGGCTCCAACTGCTGCAGGACGGTCCCTTCGGAAGAGACGCGGACCTTGTCATCCAGCGGCACGCCTTCGAACGTCAGCGTTTTTGAAGTGAGCCTGTCCAGGTCGATGACGGAGATGCTGCCTTTCGGATCGGCCGAATAATCATCTGCCGGCTCTCCTTCGTTTGCGGCCAGCAGTTTCTTGCCGTCCGGTGTGAACGTCACCATGTCCGGCAGCGCACCAACCACGATTTTATCGATGAACTTTCCGTCCTTCGTCAGCAGAACGACGTAGCCAGGATCGGTCTTCGGATCGCTGACGACCGACAGCGCGACCAGATCACGTTCAGGATGGACCGCCACGCTCGTGATGTCGTCCACATCCCGGATATCGAACTCAGCAAGATGGATGCGGTCCAGCCGCTTCATCATGCTGAATTCACCAGAATCCAGCCGTTCGAATGACAGCACATCGATCGCCGACTCCGCACCGTTCGTCACAAACGCGCGCTTTAGCTTCTCATCATAGGCAAGGATCTCCGTCCCGCCTTCCCCCGAGCCGCTGTCATACTGCCCGATCTGAGACACGGACATATGACCGCCCTGATACTGGAAAAATGACGGCTCCTCCCCGAGCACCTTATAGCTTTGTCCGCCCGCAATCAGCAGCCCGGCGGCGGCCACACCTGTCCACATGATATTCCTGAACTTCACTCCGGTTCCCTCCACTCAAATGCATTCAACTGAGAGCGTAACAATCGAATGTTGAAAGATTGTTGAGGGCGTGTTAAAGAACCATCCAATAAAAAACCCTTCTGCGGCAACGACCCGCAGAAGGATGGATTCAATCTTATAGGAGAATGTCGCTTTCCTTGAGGCCCTCCCCTTCGATGACAAGGGCGGTCATTCCCTTTGCCGAGCGGGTCTCATGCCACTCGCCCCTATCCCAAAAGACGGCCGATCCTTCCCGGACAGGGACGTGCCGCTTTTCTTCATTGCAGACTGTTCCGCTGCCAGCGAGCACAACCAGCAGCTGCGGCACGGCAGCCTGATGATACCCGATGACACCGTTGTTCCCGAGTGTCATTAACGCGGTTTGGCAGCGGCCCCCGGAGCGGACAAACGGCTGGATGGTGAAATCGGATCCGCCGTGCGTAACACGCTTCGCTTTGGTCACGTCAAATTCAAAGAGCTTCATTCCTCTTCTCCGATCAGCCTTCTGACAATCTCCGAAACCTTCCCGCGCCTGGCTTTCCATCCGCTCTCGCCCGACCAGAGCGACAGGAGACCCGTCTTTCCCTGTTTGCCGGCGGCAGAGCGGATCGGTTTCGTCAGATCGTTCTGGATCGGGTACGGCGCGATTGCGGCTTCTGCCATTTCCTCGATAAATCGGTTGTTGAGCCCGCGCGCATGTTTCCCGCTGAACGCGTTTGTGATGACCGTCTCGCCTTCGGATGAATTCAGAATCGCTTCCTTATGTAGGGCGTTTGCGCCGCTTTCCTCCGTAACGAGGAGCGCCGTCCCGACCTGGACGGCGGACGCGCCGGCATCCAGCGCCGCCCGGACCGTTCCCGCATCATGGATGCCTCCGGCGGCGATGACCGGAACCGTCAGTCTGGCGCCTGCGAGCAGTTCGCGAAGCGTCAGGAAGCGATCTTCCCCGATAAATGCGCCCCGGTGTCCCCCCGCTTCCTTCCCCTGCAGCACGACCGCGTCCATCCCGCTCCGCTCCGCTTCCACCGCCTCTTCAGGCGTCGTCGCCGTGCCGATCAGAAACGCTCCGGCATCCTTCAGTCTCCGGACGGTGTCCTCATCCGGCAGCCCGAACGTGAATGACACCACTTCCACGCGTTCGTCGATCACGACGCCGACCTGGCGGGAAAACTCGCTCTCGCTTAAGTCAGGCATTTCCTCCGGCAACCCGAGCTCCTTCCGGTAAGGCGCCAGCGCCCGGTGCGCCTCCCCAATCACGCCGGCGTCCCGCTCCAGCTTTTCCGGCACAAACAAATTCACATTAAACGGCTTATCGGAGAGATTCCGGATCTCCCGGATTGCCGCCCGCGTTCCCTCTGCCGTCATGTACCCCGCCCCGAGCGAACCGAGGATCCCCGCATCCAGGCATGCCGCGACAAACTCCGGCGACGTCGAACCGGCCATCGGCGCCTGGATGATCGGGTAGTCCATGTCGAGTGCTTTCCACCATGAATGATCCATGACTGTCCCTCCTCAATTGCTTCCCCGTACGCTATTCCACTTTTGCCCCCTGCAATCCTTCTCCCGGGGAGGTAAACGGGTAATTTACATAGAAAGCAGATTTATGCAGATGCCAAAAGGAGGTATTGGACTGTCTATGGACCATTTAAAGGCAGGCTATGACCTGGACGCGGAAGGCTTCATTTTAAGCGAGGCCGCCATCGGGAAGATCAGCGTGGCCTACTGGCCGTGCATTCGGGAAACCATAAACCGACTCACGGACCTTTTCCCCGATCTCCTCCATAGCGTGTATGTCTACGGCAGCGTAGCCAGGGGGGACGCGGTTATACCCACATCCGATTCGGACCTCATCGCCCTGTTCCGACGGAAGCTCGGCCCCGGCCAATCTGCCCAATTAAAGCAGCTCTCCGATGACCAATCTGCCAGTCATCGCTCACTCGTCCGGGAAGTGGGGATGGCCATGGCGGATTATGACACCACGCTTGACCCTTCAAATTACTTTGAAAATGCGTTCCTGAGAGAAATGAGCGTGTGCGTGTACGGAGAGGACCTTGGAGAACGGTTCGGACCCTACAAACTGACGCCGGAGATCGCAATCCAGTTCAATGGAGACATTTGCGAATCGCTACGCCGGACGCTGAGGAAACTCGAAGCTGCGTCTGACGGGAAGGCCACCCGGATTGTTCAGGGCTTCGCCCGAAAGCTGATCCGGACCTTTTACTCAATGACCATGGCGCGTTCCCAAATCTGGACGACCCGTCTGAACGAGCAGGCGGTGGTTGCTGCACGCTACTTTCCGGACAGAGCGGCTGTCGTCCGCACACTTCTTGATTGGTCGGAGTATGGACCGCCTGCGGACCGCTCGGCGTTCGCTGAACTCTTCCGCCAACAGGGCGGATGGGCCTGTTCAAACTTCGGAAAGGAAGCCCGGATAACCTGACCGCATCCATCATCAAGACGATAGTGCCTAGACAGGATAAGCCGATTCTCCCAGCCTGCATCCTTGTCGCTCCGGGTAATTCATCTAAGAGAGGTGAAGCAAATGGAGCTGTTATGGAATGCATTCGGCGGCGTGGTACCGCTGTTCTTATTTACAACTGTGGTGGGAGGTGCCGTTTTTTACGTCCTATATCGACGGAACCCGGGTCTGAACCGAAAACAGATAATCGTGAATATGCTGTTCGCGCTGAGCGTCATGGCGATCCTGTTCATCACGCTGTACCCGGAAGACATCGGCCCTGCAGGCGAGCAGAACGTCCACCTGATTCCGTTCCAGAGCATGGCGGAGATGATCGCGAACGTGGAAGGCCCGGGTGTCTTGCTGCGCAACATCGGGCTGAATATCCTGCTGTTCATGCCGTTCGGATTTTTATTCGGCGCGCGAAGGACCGTCCGCAGCAAGATACTCCTTAAAGCGACGCTTGCCGGCCTGCTGCTTTCTTTGGGTGTGGAAGCGGTCCAGTATTTCCTCGGGCGCACGACGGATGTGGATGATGTCATCCTGAATACGTTCGGGGCGCTGATCGGGTGTTTGGTCTGGAAGATGGTTGACCGTAGGAAACGGTAAAAAGAAAGTGGCAAAAAGTAAAGCCGCTTTCCTTTTCTCGTCTTCCCCACCTGCGCTTCCGATTCGCCAGGGGTCATTTTTCCCTTTTTGCTTTCAGTACATAGGCATCGTCGTATTGCTTCAACTCATCCAGATGGTTGTCGGGGTCTTCAAAAAAGTCTAGTGAAAGGCCGCTCATGTGGCTGCCGGAAGAAAAGCCGATATAGGCCAACACCATTTCTTCGTCGGTTTCCCACTTCCTCTCGACCTGCAATGCTTCCCAAGTGCCCGACATCCCCTCTAAGTGTTCCGGCTCCATGGCCAAAGATGAAGCTATCGCGTCTCCGTTATTGTTGATGCCAAGGTGGAACAATTGTTTCCCGTCCGTGTCCTGAATGGTGCTGACAAAAGTGACAAACCCGTTTTGAGCGACCGGAGCCGTGACATCCAGGAATCGATCGTTGTCCAACCAGCCGGACTGATAGTGTTCGATCCATACCGAAATCTCCCCGTTGTCACCGGGAAAATCGAAGTCGAAGACAAATGACTGAGCGGCCACCATGTTGAGGATGGCCTCCTCCCTCTCCGTCAGATCCGCAGGGTAGATGGAGGCTTCCTCCTGACTGCAGGCACCCAAAAGAAGCAGCAGCCCGATCGCAAGTATTTTTCTTAATAACATAGCGGTACCTCCTTAAACGGAAACCTGCCAGCCCCCGGCATGGCTGAACGCTTACTGATTAATCCCCACATACCCCGTCTCCTCCACAATCTCCTGCCCTTCCTCGGACAGGATCCATTCGATGAACGGCTGGACGTTCGGGTTGTCGGTTCCGGCGGTGATGGCGTACAGTTCGCTGACGACCGGGTAGTCGCCGGAGCGGATGTTGTCCGCAGTCGGCTCCACGCCGTCGACCGCAAGCAGCCGGACGTCATGGTTGCCGATCATCGATTGGGAATAAAACCGGAACGTGTAGCCGATCGCACCGCCGTAGTTGCGGTAGTCGGCAACGTCTTCGATGATGCCGCTCATGAGGTCCGCGGTCTGTTCGGTCGGCGCCTCCATAATCGGCGTGTCCCCCATGAACGCCTCAAGCGCCGTCTGGCTCCCGCTGTCCGGCGGTCGTTGGTAGGCCCGGATTTCCTCGCTCTTGCCGCCGACTTCCTTCCAGTTGATGATTGTTCCAGAGTAGATGCCTCGGATTTCCTCCTGTGTGAGGCCTTTGACCGGATTGCTTTTGTTGACGAAAAAGACGAACGCTTCCTTGCCGATCGGTGTGAGTTTAAGTTCCTTTCCGGCCTGCCTCGCACGCTCCAGCTGGGCCTCCGATGGTCCGGCGACAAAGATCAGGTCCACTTCGCCATTGATCAGGCTTTCGTACGCCTGGCCGGTCCGGTTCGACATCACTTCACTCATGTACGGATCGTAGTCCTTCTCCGGATACACCGCCTGCGCGAACGCAGCGTACATCGGATAAAGCGCCGTCGCGCCGTCGATCACGGGCAGGTCGCCTTCCATCTCGAAGGACGCCGGTTCCTCCAACGAAACCGCCTTTGATCCGTCCATAAACGGCGCATACTCGTATAAGTCCACCCCGTCTGCCTGCACGACCGGCTTTGTCAGTTTGTAAAGCGAAGGCGCAGCGATGAGAAACCCGATGGCGAGAAGCGCCAGAGGAATACCGAACACGAACGTTTTCCGTTTCACTCCAAATATGGCGAAGGCGAACCATAATATCACCGTAAGCAAAGCCGCCACCGTGACCGGCAGCCACGCCTGCCCGCCGGCGAACAGCACCATCAGCACCAAAGGTGCCGACAGGAACAGCAAAAATCCGATCATACCGATCAATCCCAACACCTGCCCCGCCCGTCTCATGTAACGACCCCCCTTTTTATTTCCAATTATTGCATGAACAGCGGTGCCCTGCAATCCTCATTTCGTGTAGAATAATGGGGCGGTGGTCGGTGAGCACGCATAGAAATCTATGTGCGGTTCCACTTCCTGAAAGCAGGTGCAATTATGAAGAAACTGAGCAAGTTCTTTTTTGCGCTGATGATCATCGGCGTGATTCCGGTGGCGCTGGCGTTTTTCGATATCGGAAGAGGCTTTTACAATGACTATCGCTGGTGGTTCCTGGGCGTCCTGTGGATCGGGATCATCGGAAACTGGATCACCGGGCGGAAATTCCGGACGCAACCGGGCTGAACACGCACGCCTTTGGCATGCGTTTTTTGGGTGCGCCGCTACCTGTCGTTTCGCGTCCGACGCTTGCGATTTCGCGACCGCTACTTACGATTCCGCGACTGCAACCCACGTTTTCGCGGCCGCAGCCTGCAGATTCGCGACCGCAGCATGACCGCACTCCTCTAATCCCCCAACGACCCCAATAAAAAAACACATGCCGTCTGCATGCGTTGTGGGCTCCTATTCCCCTTCGCCTCATTCCAGCCGGATCTCAAACTCTGTGCCGCCGGTGAGTTTTTCGCCGCTCCCGTCCACAACATCGCTAGTCCTGACGGTCAGGCGTTCGGCGTTTCCATCTTCCAGGATAAATCCGACACTCCCCTTTTTCGTCTCACCAGGCCCGACTTCACCACCGAGCCCCTCAAGATAGATGTCATCCTCCCAAAGCTTGCTTTCACCGGTGTCGGTCTCCAGAACAGCGGCGGGTTCAAAGTGGATCGGGTGGTTCCCGGTATTCCTCACTTCCACAAACATCTTGGCGACCGGGAAGCCCATTTCATCGGTAAATGTATGGTAGAAGTCAATCAGTTCCTCGTCCGGATAGTAATGAAACAGCTTGGCTTCCCGGACGGTCAGTTCGGCCGGGCCTGCCGTGATCCGCTTCCCGTCGCCTGTTTTAAGCAGTTCCGCCTCCCCGCGTTCGTCCAGGACCGTCCCGCCCGGCTGCTGGAGCAACCTGTCGTCCGTCACTTGCGGGTTGACCGGGTGGCCCTCGTAATAAGGCGGCGCTTCCTTCCATTCAGTTGCCGGCAGTGCAGCCGCTTCCGCTTTGTGTACGTTTTGAACCCGCTCCACCTCTGCCATTTCCCATGAACAGCCAGTAAGAATGAGCGATGCGAGTCCGATGACAAGAGCAGTTCGTTTCATCCCAGATTCCTCCCTACCTTCATTCGTTAAATGGGGTATTCCGTCTCCTGATCGGAATGCCGACTTTCTTTTTCCGGAGCCTGTTCGGTTCCCAAGCTTTCTGCGCCGTCCGCCGAAAAGGAAATGACCGCATTATCCTGAAAATCATCCATCGCGCCTCCTCCGGGTATTTTCCTTTAGAACCTGATTTCCACCTCGTCATCTGATCCGGTACGGAGGGTCAGGACTTGAGCACCTGCGTCCTCCACAATAAACCCGATGTTCCCTGCCTTCACCTCGCCGGGTGCCATCATGCCGCCGAGCCCTTCTCGATAAATTTCTTCCTGCCAATGGAGCGTCTCGCCCGTATTGGTAATCATCTCGGATACCGGCTCCACATGAACCGGCTCGTCCCCGTTGTTCCGCACCTCAACAAACAGTTTCACGAACGCAAATTCCGGCTGTGAGTCCGGCTCGTAGCGGAGAATCTTCGTTTCCCTGACCGTCAGCTCGGCGGGACCCTCACCCACCCGCTTTTGCTCGCCGGTCGCCTTCAGCACTTCCATCTCACCGCGGCTGTCGCGCATGACCTCACCGGGATTCCTGAGCCGCCGGTCATCGGTGAAAGACGGATTCGGCCGGTAATCCCCGTAGTAGGCCGGCACCTCCGGCAGCACGTCCGCCTGAAGGGCCGCCGCCTCCACCCGTTGCTCCGGCGGCGCCTGCTCCACCGGCGCGGCCACATCCATCCTGCACCCCGAAAAGAACAACGTCGCAAGCCCGATCACCAAAAACCGTCTCATCGCGCCGCCTCCCTGTATCCGCTCTTCCTCCCGCTCCTTCTGCCCCCACCATACCCATCCTGTATGAAGGGCATATGAAGCGCGTTTTAGGAGTTTGTTAAGGAATTAAAAACGCATGCGGCAATCCGCATGCGCCCTTCCCTTATCCGATGATTTCCTTAACGCGCCCGACCTGTCCGTCCTCCAGGCGAACCTTGATGCCGTGGGGATGGGTCGGGGAGTTCGTGAGGAGGTCCTTCACGACCCCTTCGGTCAGCACGCCCGTCCGCTGGTCTTTTTTAAGCACGATCTTCACACGCTGGCCGGGCTTCACGTCCGCGCGGGCTTTTCCGTCTTTCATTCAAAATCGCTCCTTCCTTACTCCGTTGTACCACGTTTAAGCAGTTCTGTAACGGAAATACTAAGAGTAGCATGGAAGGAGGGTTCCCGAATGAAAGATGATCAAAAACAGCCTCACGAGCGCATGACCGAAAAAAACAACAGCCTCTCCGACACGCAGGAAGTGCTGTATCAGGACGACTTCAACCGCGCGGACGCCGCGGACAAACAGCAAAACAAGAAAGACAACCAGCAAAATGAAAAATGAAAGCAGCCGCCATCCGTGCAGGATGGCGGCTGTTTCGCGGCACAGCAAAGCCGCCCCGCACCAGCGGAACGACTTATCGTGAAGCATTCCCTATTCACCGGAGAAATAACCAAAATAGTCGGACTCTTTCACCGTTTTCCGTATTTCTCCCTGCTTTGGGCGACGGATTGAATCCCCGCGACCAGCGCCACGACCACGAGCAATGCGGCAAGCAGCATGGATCCGATCTTTAGCGCCATGGATTCGGCGCCGGCCCCCGTCACGGCAATGATCGCGCCGGGGATGATAAACAGGAGAAGGATCCCGATATCCTTCATGGCCTCACTCCTAGTCTGCCAAGGTTTTCACAAAACGTTCAAGGCGGCGTCTCACTTCATCCTCCGAAAGGGTCGTGATTCCGAACCGTCTCCAGTGGGAAGCGATGCCGGCCGGTTCCTGTCCGAGCCAGCCATATACCGCCAGTAGGTCCCAATACCTGCTGTAGGTGAAGCTTCGGTCTTTCGACAAGTTTTTATACGTGCCCAGGAACCGGTCCGCCACGTTTCCGCCGTGGATCAGCTCGAGCGCGACCCGCATCCGTCCGACGTCCAGCTGTGCCGGCCCGCTTCCGGCATGCCCCCATCCGGCCAAGCCGGTCGCCTGGCCATCCCGGAACAGCACAGTGGCCGGTTCAAAATTGCCGTGGATAAAGGCCGGCGCTGCATCCGCGGTTTCCTCCTGGAAGATCCGGGCGGCCCGCTCCCAGTTGGCGCGGTCGATTGCCCAGCCGGGAATAACCGGTTCAGACGGTCTTGGGGGCGCCTGCATCTCCGAAATGCGGGCCTGGTGGGTGGTGGATAATATACCCGCAATTTCACCAATCCAAGCCTCAAAATCAAGTGGCTGCAAAAATGGGTACCCGTCCAGCTTGGACATCAGGAGGAACGGGCCGTCCGTGGCGATCGCCCTTGGTGCGGGAAGTCCACGGTCAGCGGCTTCAGCGAGGGCTTGCGCTTCCCGTTCGGCAGCTACCGGGGACGCCGTTTCTTTCACAACAAAGTGGCCGCCACCTTCATTGCGGAACGAGTAGACGAGCCGCTCCGCCGGCAAGCGCCGGAACGACTTCA
The DNA here is from genome assembly GCF_018390575.1 of Bhargavaea massiliensis. Lineage (GTDB taxonomy): Bacteria > Bacillota > Bacilli > Bacillales_A > Planococcaceae > Bhargavaea > Bhargavaea massiliensis. The sequence goes on from NZ_JAHBCJ010000001.1 coordinate 85,920, forward strand.
GAACAGACCCCCCCGCCTCCGCGTCAAGCCATTCCATCGTCTCATCGGGAAGATCGATGGCCGGCAAAAGTGTTTTCCGCCAAAACAGCAGACCGAGAAGGGCGCCGCCGGCAATGAGGACAAAGGCCGGCCAGTTGATGACCGTCGCGCTCAGCACAAGCGCCACGACCGCTGCCCCGAACTTCTTTTTCCAAATGAGCATAACCCCGAGGAGCGTCAGGATCACCCCGAACACCGTCGGAAACAGGATCGCATCCAGCCGGATCCAGATCCCCCGCGTCACTTCCACCTTGATCGGATCCCCGTAGCCGGGAATGCAGAGCGCCCCGTACACACGGAGCCAGTACATATAGTAGTAACACACTGTATATAAGCCGCCCGCCAGGACGAGCAGCCCCGGCAGATAATTGCGGATGGGGCGTGCCAGTGAAGCCATGGCCATCCCTCCTCATGTTGTGCGGCCGGTGTGGGTGAGCCCGGCCGTCTGGATGGGTGGAACGATTTTTGCGAATGACGAGATTCAGGCAATTCTAAACTGCCCGTGAATGTTACGATTCCGGCAAGGAAAGTTACGATACTGCTCACGAATGTTACAATTCACGCCGGGAAAGTTACGATCCATCCCCTCTCCGCTCACTTCCTGAACTGCACGTCCCCATCGACCACCGTCATCACGATAGCCGCCTTCACGATGTCATCTTCCGCGACGCGCTCAAGATCGGCGTCGACGACCGTAAAGTCGGCGAAGTGGCCTGGGGCGATTTTGCCGCGGATGTCTTCCTGGCCGAGCACTTTCGCCGCTTCGGTCGTATAAAGTCGGAGCGCCTCGTAGCGGGAAAGTTTTTCTTCCGGCAGGTAGCCGCCTGCCACCGGGTCGTCCGGAAGCTTGCGGGCGACGGCGGTGTAGATGCCGAGGAGCGGATCCGGGGAGTCGACCGGCGTGTCGGAGCCGCCGCCGCAGATGAATCCGCGGTCCATGAGCTTTTTCCAGGCGTATGCCCACTCAAGCCGCTCCGGGCCGAGGCGGTCTGCCGCCCACGGGAAGTCGGAGCCGACAAAGATCGGCTGGATGTCGAGGATGACCGGAAGCTTTTCCATCCGGTCGACCAGGTCCTCGCGCAGCACGCACACATGGATCAGACGGTCGCGCTTGCCTTCCGGGCACGGGTACTTTTCGATTGCTTCGATCGCCATCTCCGCTGCCGCGTCGCCGATCACGTGCACCGCGATCGCCTCGCCGTGGCTGCGTGCGAGGCGCACCAGCTCTTCCGTCTCTTCCTGGGTGACGACGAACGTGCCGCGGTTGCCCGGATCATCCGAATAGTCCTCCGACAGCGCGGCGGTCTTGCCGCCGAGCGCCCCGTCGATAAAGAACTTCATCGCGCCGGGCTCCGCCCATTCGGTGTAGGCCACATCCGCTTTCATCATGTCATCGAAGACAGTCGAGCGGCGCAGCAGATGGGCGCGGAACTTCCGCTTGCCCTCACCGAGCACTTCATGGAACGCTTTCATCGGATTCTCGTATCCGCCAAAGTAGCCGAGGTCATCGGTATGGCCCCCCGTCAGCCCCATCGACACGAGGTCATCGACCGCCGCTTCAAGAGCGGCGCGGATCGCTTCTTCCGACGGATGCGGGACGATCGCCTCGACGAGGTCCTGCGCGTCTTCCTTCAGGAAACCGGTCGGATGTCCGTCCGCATCACGCACGATGACGCCGCCTTCCGGATCCGGCGTCTCTTTTGTAACGCCCGCAAGCCGCAGAGCCGCCGAGTTTGCGAGCAGCATGTGGCGGCACGTCCGCTTCAGCATCATCGGCTTGTCCGTCACGGCATCCAGTTCCGCAAGCGTCGGGACATGCCGGTCCGGGAACAGGTTCTCATCCCAGCCTCCTCCGAGCACCCACTCGCCGTCCGGCACCGATTCTGCCGCTTTCCGCATGATCGCGAGCAATTCCTCGGACGATGTCACCGCGGACAGATTGTTGCTGAGCAGCTGCCGGCCGTGCCCGATCAGGTGCATATGCGTATCGACGAATCCCGGATAAACAACCGCCCCGCCGACATGTTCCTCCCGCTCCGCCTGGTCTTTCAGCTCTTCATATGTACCGGTCGCGATGATCCGGCCGTCCTCCACGAGCACCGCCTCGACCGCGTGCCCTTCCCGTTCCATCGTGACAAACGTCCCCCCGTGCCAGAGCGTCTTCATTCCCATTCCTCCAGTAAGGTGATTTTTCTTTTAGTGTAGCACTTTTCAGACAGGGAAAGTGTGAAGGGATTAAGGCGAATTCACCAGGCAACTGACCACCTCTCTTCTCATTAAACTGACCCTTCCTTATTTCAATAAAAACCAATATGTTTGCTAAAGTTTAAATGGAAAGGAAGACGGTCAATGAGAGACTCAAGGTTTCTGGCCGAGCTGACCGACAGCCCGCTGGCGGACTGGATGGAGAAGCTGGAAACACGGTCCGGCTATGTTCCCATACACATTTTTGAAGAAACAAAGCGAGTGACCATCCACGCATTCAGCCAGGAGGAGGCGTGCCTCATAAAAGTCGTCTACCACCGCAAGTCCGGGGAACGGACCATCGAACGGTTTGATGTCCAGTCCGGTGAAATGATGAACCGCCGAACAGCCGGGGCGACGGACTGACTGCGTGTCGCCAGACGATTGGGTTCGAGTACGAAAAGCATAGTAAAGCCGCCGGATTCGGCGGCATTTTTTGGGTCTCCATTGCATACATTCCTGCCCAATAATTCTTATGATACAGTTGCCGTAGTACATGGTTACTGGAGGATCATCATGTTGTATAGGGAAAAATTAGAGAATCACCAGGTGCTGCTTTATATCGTTGTTCTGGCCGCGGCATTCGGGTTTGGATTCATGGCGCCGGGCCTTGCAGACAAAATCGGCGCATCCATATCCATCATCATCGCGATCCTGATGTACAGCATGTTTTCGCAAATTCCATTTGTGTCGCTTAAGCAAGCTTTCGCAGACCGCCGGTACCTTGGGGCGCTTTTGCTCACGAATTATATGGCCGTCCCGGCCGTGGTGTGGATCCTTTCAAGATTTCTTCCGGATCACCCGCCGCTCCTGCTCGGTTTTTTCCTCGTTTTGCTGACGCCCTGCATTGATTACGTCATCGTGTTCACGGCGCTCGGCAAGGGAGACGAAAAACTCGTCCTGATGTCGACACCGGTCCTCTTCATCACGCAACTGCTTTTGTTGCCGGTGTATCTTTGGCTGTTCATGGGGCCGTCCGCGGCGGGCATCGTGCAATCCGGCCCGTTCCTCCATGCGTTTTTCGGGCTGATCGTAATCCCGCTAGGCATCGCCATCGCCGTCCAGTTCCTGGCACGGAAGTCTGCCGCAGGCGACCGCCTGATCGACCTCTCGGCATGGCTTCCCGTCCCATTCATGGCGCTGACTCTTTTTGCCGTCGTCGCCTCCCAGATCGGAAAGGTCTCTGCCTTTGCCGCACAGCTCGTCACCGTCATCCCGCTCTACATTGCTTTCATGATCGTCATGCCGGTGATCTCGCGATTCATCGCCAAACGGATGCATCTTGATGCCGGGGCGGGCCGCGCGCTGGCTTTTAGCGGGGCCACCCGAAATTCCCTCGTCGTCCTCCCCCTCGCCCTTGCGCTTCCCGGTGACGTCAGCACATTGGCCGCGGCCGTCATCGTGACACAGACGATCGTGGAGCTTGCCGGGGAACTCGTCTATATCCGCTGGGTGCCCAAACTTGTGAAATGAAATCAGCCATTAAATCGTCATAGAAACGGGAGCCTTGGAACGAGCCGGCCGGCGCCAGTTTCTTTTATACTGGAAACAATCAAATGAAAGGCGGAGTTTCCATTGTCCATCACTGCACTGAAATTCGCGCGGGGCTTGGGGATCGCCGACGGCGTATCCCTGTTGGTCCTGCTATTTATCGCGATGCCGATGAAATATATGGCCGGCATGCCGCTGGCCGTGTCGATTGTCGGCGCAATCCACGGCGGCATCTTTGTCACGTACGTTCTTGCCCTCCTCCTGGCGCAGATCGTGGTCCGCTGGAACATCATCTGGTCGGTGCTTGGCGTCGCAGCCGCATTCGTGCCATTCGCCAACTTCTTCCTCGACCGGAAGTTTAAAAAGATGCAGAAAGAGCGCGAGGCGGAAGGCAGGGTGCAGGTGGTCTCATGAAAACAGTGCAGATCGCCAAATGGCGGATCGAAGCGGATCCCGAAGCCACGCAAGACCATTACCTGAGTGCCGGCCCACCCTGCGGATGCCTGTATTGCCGGAACTTCAGAAAAGCCTTTTCCGGCTTTCCCTGGTTTGAAGAACTCGGCGTCACCCCTGCTCTACCGGACCTGCTCTCGGATTTCCCGGCGGAGACCCCGGACAAGCGTCTGTATATCGGGCACTATCAGCTGGCAGGCCGACTCCTCGACGGCCCGGAAGTTATGGACGGCCATTGGAATGAATCCGTCACCGCTGCAATCGGTGATTTCACCATTGGCTTTTCCCGAGCAGAAGACGGCCTCATGCTCGAGTTCGAGGCTGTGCTGCCGTGGCGGATGGATGAGACCCAGGAAGATTGAGCAGGCATTGACCCTCCCCCCAATTTCCTATATCCTAATAACGACAAGTTAATGCCCGGATTCACGGGGAGAGGTTCATAGCGGATACCCTCTATAAAAAACTATGGTTCATGACGATTCAGCCATGTCCATGCCGGACACGGCTTTTTGTTTTTTTATGGAGCTTTCCAAGCCTCTCTTGTGCATGCCGGGCGCATGATACAAGGAGGCTTTTTCATATGTCTGGCCGAAGCCAAGAACAAGGTTTGAACGATCTGACCCTGCTGGGGAATCAGAATACGCAATACTCGACTGAATACGCCCCGGAAGTGCTCGAGGCGGTGGATAATCTCCATACAAACCGCGACTATTTCGTGAAGTTCAACTGCCCGGAGTTCACGAGTTTGTGCCCGATCACGGGTCAGCCGGATTTCGCGACGATGTATATTTCCTTCATCCCGGACAAGAAGCTTGTGGAAAGCAAGTCGCTGAAGCTGTATTTGTTCAGCTTCCGCAACCACGGAGATTTCCACGAGGACTGTGTGAACATCATCATGAACGACCTGATCAAGCTGCTTGATCCGCGCTACATCGAGGTGTGGGGCAAGTTCACGCCGCGCGGCGGCATCTCGATCGACCCGTGGTGCAACTACGGCCGCCCGGGAACGAAGTATGAGGAAATGGCCAGCTACCGGCTGATGAACCATGACATGAACCCCGAAACGATCGACAACCGCTGACCGGATCCGGAAGAAGTTCTTAGCGACCTTCTTTAAAAAACTAAGGGAAACAGCCCCCCTGTTTTCAATCAAAGGAGATTACCCATGAACCAAGAAAAAGCGGTCGTCGTGTTCAGCGGCGGCCAGGACAGCACGACCTGCCTGTTCTGGGCACTGGAAAACTTCGCCGAAGTGGAGGCCGTGACGTTCGACTACGGACAGCGCCACGCCCTTGAAGTGGAATGCGCAACAGACATCGCCGCGGAGCTCGGCGTGAAACACCATGTCCTCGACCTGTCGCTGATCGGCCAGCTCGCGCCAAATGCGCTGACGGACACCGGAATCGAGGTCGCGGACGGCGAGGACGGCGGGCTCCCGTCCACATTCGTACCGGGGCGGAATCTGCTTTTCTTTTCATTCGCCGGGATCCTGGCCCGCCAGGTCGGCGCGAAGCATATCGTCACAGGCGTCTCCGAGACGGACTTCAGCGGCTATCCGGACTGCCGCGACGCTTTCGTGAAATCGCTGAACGTCACGCTCAACCTCGCGATGGACGAGCCGTTCGTCATCCACACGCCGCTCATGTGGCTCGACAAATCGCAGGTGTGGGAACTGTCCGACCGGCTGGGTAAGCTGAACTACATCCGCACAAAGACACTCACCTGCTACAACGGCATCCAGGCCGACGGCTGCGGCGAATGCCCGGCGTGCCGCCTGCGCAGAAAAGGCCTTGAAACCTACGTTGGGAAGAAGGGCGGAACCGTCCTCCCCTCGGACGGATCGGCTGAGGAGGAGGCACAGCCATGAGGATCTTCCTTTACCTGATCTCCATTGTGATCGCCAACGTCGCGACGGCAGCACTCATGCCGCTTGAATTCGGAATCTTCATCATCCCGGTCGGCACCCTGTTTGCCGGAGCGACATTCATCTTCCGCGACCTTGTCCAGAACAAGTACGGCCGCAAGAAGACGTACATGTTTATCGGGATCGCACTCGTCCTGTCCGCGGCCGTCTCCTTTATCCTCGGGGATACGCTCGCCATCGTCGGGGCTTCGGCACTCGCATTCATCGTCGCCGAATCGGCGGACACAGAGATCTACACCCGTCTGAACGTGCCGTTCGCATGGCGCGTGTTCTACAGCGGCATCGTCGGCGGCATCCTCGACTCGGCCGTCTTCGTCATCGTCGGCATGAGCCCGATTGGCGCCGGATTCATCCCATGGGAAGCCGTCCCGATCGCCATCCTCAGCCAAGTGATCGCGAAATCCGCCGTCCAGACTGTCGGTGCGCTGATCCTCGGCCAGATGCGCGCATTCCGCACTGTGCCGGTTCAGTCTTAAATTGAAAAGAAGCATGCCGCCCAGGCCGGGCAGCATGCTTCTTTTTCATATTGAATGTGCAGTCTCGTGGGGCGAACGTGTAATCTCGCGGGGAGAACGTGCAATCTTGAGGGAGAAATATGCAATCTCACCCCCGCCTGCATTCCGGCTTGCTGATCTTTCACAGCACGTTATTGATCTTTCGCGCCCCGTTAATGATCTTTCACGGAAGCTTATTGATCTTTCACCGATGATACACACGGAAACCCATGCGCCCGGGCGCATGGGTTCATTCGTCTTTCTCCAATGCGAGATAACGATAGAGCGTCGTTTTCGAGATGTTCGTTTTCTCTCGGATTTCGGCGAGCGTGTATAGGTTGGAGCGGTACATGCGGAGCGCTTCGCGGACGTTTTGGTCCTTTTTCCGCGGCCGTCCGGTGGAGACGCCTTTTTCGCGTGCCCGGTCGATGCCGGTCCTGGTCGCCAGGCTCACCGTTTCCGACTGGAATTCCGTAAACATGCGGACCATCTGCTCCAGGGTGAGCGACAGCGGCTGTTCGGAGTCGAACTCCTCGCGGTGGAAGCGGATAACGGCTTTTTTCTCCGATACCTGTTCGAGCACTGCCATAAGATGCGCCGGCGAGTGGGCGAGCGTGACGAGCGAGTGGACGTAGATCACGTCCCCTTCCCCGAGCCGTTCCAATAGCGCATCCAGTGCCTCGTTTTCCTGGTACTCCTCTTCCTGCACCCATTCATCGACCGGATGGGTGCCGAGCGTCTCCTTTTGCGCCGCCATATCGCGGTCCGATGGCAGGCAGCGGATATATGCGTAGTTCATGATAGACTTCCTTTCCGGAATAGCTTCATCTTATTGTAGACCAAAACAAGGTCCAAAAGGGTTCCCTTTTGGGACGAACGGTGTTAGAATATGTCAGTCAGATTATAATAAAGAGGTGTACCGATTGATAGATACTCTTAAGAAAGAATGGTTCGGCAACGTCCGCGGGGATATCCTGGCGGGGACCGTCGTCGCCCTTGCCCTGATCCCCGAGGCGATCGCCTTTTCCATCATAGCAGGCGTGGACCCGATGGTCGGCTTATATGCCTCCTTCTGCATCGCGGTCATCATCGCCTTCGTCGGCGGCCGTCCGGGCATGATCTCGGCTGCCACCGGTGCGATGGCGCTTCTCATGGTGTCGCTCGTCCGAGAACACGGGCTGGACTATCTGCTTGCCGCGACGATCCTCACCGGGGTCATCCAGATCCTCTTCGGCGTGCTGAAGATCGCGAAGCTGATGAAATTCATCCCGCGCGCCGTCATGATCGGCTTCGTCAACTCATTGGCGATCCTGATCTTCATGGCACAGGTGCCGCATTTTCTCGGCATCAACAACATGACCTATGTATTCGTGGCAATCACCCTTGCGATTGTCTATATCGTCCCGAGATTTTTCCGCGCGGTTCCCGCTCCGCTGATCGCAATCGTCACCCTGACGGCGGTGGCGATTTTCTCCGGGTTCGAGCTGCGCACGGTCGGCGACCTCGGCACGATTTCGCAAACGCTTCCGTCCTTCCTGATCCCGAACGTTCCGTTTAACCTGGAGACACTCGCGATTATCTTCCCGTACTCACTCGCGCTCGCGATCGTCGGGCTGCTGGAGTCGCTCCTCACCTCCCAGATTGTTGACGACATGACCGATACGGGAAGCAATAAAAACAAAGAAGCGCGCGGCCAGGGCATCGCGAACCTCATCAACGGATTCTTCGGCGGTATGGCGGGTTGCGCGATGATCGGCCAATCGGTCATCAACGTGAAAAGCGGCGGACGCGGCCGTCTGTCCACGCTGACAGCGGGTCTTCTACTCATGTTCCTGATTATCGTACTCGGCGATCTCGTTGTCCAGATTCCGATGCCAGTCCTCGTCGGCATCATGATCATGGTGTCGATCGGCACGTTCGACTGGGGCTCGTTCTCCTATCTCAGGAAAGCCCCCAAATCGGACGCGGCGGTCATGGTCGTCACGATGGGAATCGTCGTGGCCACACACGACCTGTCCAAAGGCGTCATCGCCGGCGTTATCCTGAGTGCGATCCTCTTCGTCGTCAAGATCTCGAAGATTAAGGTCGAGAAAAAGCTGACGGACGCCGGCATTCTCTACAGCGTCCAGGGCCAGCTGTTCTTCGCCTCGGTCGAGGACTTCCTCGCCGGCATTGACTTGACCGAGACGAATAAGGACATCCGCATCGACTTCACCGACTCCCATGTATGGGACGACTCCGCGGTCGGCGCCATCGACAAGGCGGTCCTGAAGCTCAGGGAAAACGGCAACGACGTCACCGTCCAGGGACTGAACGCCTCCAGCTGGCGGATCATCGACCGGCAGGCCGTCTATACAAATGACACGGCCATCGCGGCCACAACCGAATAAGCGTTAAACAAAGCATGCCGCCCGGACCGGGCTGCATGCTTCTTTTGTTGTGTATGTGCAATCTCGCGGTGTGAACGTGCAATTTCGCAAGAGGAACGTGCAGTCTCGCAGTGTGAATGTGCAGTCTCAAGGGGCGAATGTGCAAACTCACCCGCCACCGACAATGATCTTTCGCAATCACACCTTTTGATGTATTTTTTATACTTGATATACTAAGTATACAACATCACAAACACACAAAAGGAGGCGTGCCCTTGCAGACTTGTCCCTATATGGAGGCCGCGTTCCAGATCCTCGGCAAGAAGTGGAACGGGCAGCTGGTCCACTATCTGTGGTCACGCGAGAACCATGCCGCCCACTTCTCGGAGATGAAGCAGGACCTCATCGGCATGACGCCCCGCGCGCTGTCGCTCAAGCTCACCGAACTGGCAGAGGCCGGCCTCATCGAGAAGACTGTCCATCACGAGCCATCGGTCAGCATCCGCTACCGCCTGACCGACAAAGGCGCGTCACTGGCCGAAAGCCTGAAGCCCATCCAGGAATGGGCCCAACAGCATCTCGACGTCTAACTCAGCCCAACAAAGGAGGAAGAATGATGAACAAGAACAACCTGATCTGCGACATGGAGACCGGCATTTGCGGCGATCCGGGAGAGGCGAACGCGACCGGTTTCCAGATGCTCGACTTCAGCAAGCCGAAGGAAAAAGTCGACCTGTACTATGTGACCGACCCGATCTGCTCGCACTGCTGGGCGCTTGAGCCGCAGTTCCGCGCGTTCACGGAGCGGTACCGCGACCACCTGAACATCCACACGGTCATGGGCGGCCTGCTCGAGAAATGGGACGGTTTCGCCGACCGCGCCAACGGAATTTCAGGGCCGCAGGACGTCGCGTCGCACTGGCGGGAAGTCGGCGAGCACAGCCGGATGCCGATCGACGGCTCGCTCTGGCACACAGATCCCGTCACATCGTCATTCATCCCGTCCCGCGTGTTCAAAGTTGTCCAGAAGTACGATCCGTCTCTCGCACCCCTCTTCCTCCGCCGCGCCCGCGAGGAGCTGTTCGCCTTTAACCGCAACATTTCCGACGCCGGCGTCCTGAAGGAAATCGTCGACGGACTCGGACTTGACGGAGACGCCATCGTGAAGGAATCCGAAACACCGGAAGCGCAGCAGCTGCTCGAAGAAGATTTCCGGACAGCCGCAAGCCTCGGTGCCCGCGGCTTCCCGACGATCGTTCTAGTCAACAAAAACCAGCAGGGCGTCAAAATCGTCGGCGCCCGCCCGCTCGAGGCGTACGAAGAAGCCCTGAAACAAGTCCTCACCGAAGGCGAGCCGAAAGCAGCGGACACGCCGAACCTCCAGACCGTCCTGGGGAAAGAAAAGCGGCTTTTCTCCAAAGAGATCGAAGTGCTCTACGGAATTCCCCAAACCGAAGTGGACAGCTTCGTCGCCCGTGAGCTTCAGGACGGTTCGTTTGAAACGGAAGACGTGCTTGGCGAAACGGTTTTTTCCCTAAGATAAAATGAAAGCAGCTGGCAATGAATCGATGCCTGCTGCTTTTTCACTTTATCTTATCGGCAAGCAATTGCTCATTTAGCGGGAGCACGATACGTTCGATGATCACACCATCTTCATCCAATAAGTAGGTCGTCGGAAAAAACATTACTTCAAATTGATCTGTAATTGTTCCTTCCATATCCATCAAGATCGGGAAAGTCAAACCGAGTTCCGCAGCGAAAGGTTCCACTGCCTATCCGCTACTTTGTTCGGTCGTTGTCGCATTGACGGCGATAATTTCAAACCGATCATTCGTTTTTTCTTCATAGTACGATTGCATCTCGGGCATTTCTTCCCTGCATGGAGGACACCAGGTCGCCCAGAAATTAAGAATGACTTTTTTGCCGCGGAAGTCCGACAAGCTGACAGTCTCTCCGGCCAGATTCTCCAATTGAAAATCAGGGGCCTTTTCCCCATTTCTGAGACCCGTTTCATTCACTTCTCGCGGGATCTCTCCCTCGGTTAAGTTTCCATCCTCATATTCAGAGACATCGATTGCCTGATTAGACGGGAAGTTCATCCGAATCATCGTAAACACCAAATATCCAATGAACATGATGGCAATAAACGTTCCCGCTATCCTTAATGCCTTCATGATTCTCCACCTAAAATTACCCTTAACTTACTGTATCACAGATGAACTGGAAAATATCTCATCGAATTGTTCCGCCTCCAGCGGTTATTCTAACTGCACAAAGGAGGCGAAAACGACATGCCAAACAACAACAACAATTCCAACAAGCTGCTTGTACCGGGCGTACGCCAGGCACTCGATCAGATGAAGGAAGAGATTGCACGTGAATTCGGCGTACAACTGGGTGAAAACTCGACAGCGCGTGCCAACGGTTCCGTCGGCGGAGAAATCACAAAGCGCCTGATCGCCCAAGCCCAGCAGCAAATGAAAAACGGCGGTCAGTAATCCGCTTAATCTAGTATCTCCGTAACCCAATCCGCCATACAACAAGAACCGCCGGAGGGCCTTCAACCCTTCCGGCGGTTCTGTTTTTCATTTGTCTTCCTCAAACTTTTTGAAGGCGGGCGGGCTGAGCTGTTCGCCAAAGCTGGTGACCGAGACCTCGTAGTGCACATCGACATCGGCCTCTTTGAACTTCTCTCCCCACTCAAAATTTTCAAACCCGCTCACGGTCCAGAAGTTTCTCCTGGCCGTGGCGTACCAGACGAACGGTTCCCCGGTGTAGTCTTCCTGCAGCTTTTTGATCAGCGAATCGGACGCCTCTTCCATCTTCTCTTTAACCATTTCCCTCAGGGCATCCCGCCTTTTTTGGCTGGCAGTGAAGTCTTCAAGGGCGATGTTGGAGTTGACTTTGACTTGAAGCGGAACCTTCACGTCAATTTTGACCGGAGACCGGTCCGTGTCCACCTCGATTTCGGTGTGTGAGCTTTGGTTCAGGACGAGGGAGATCTGATAGTTCTCATTTAATGGATCGGGAAATTCAGCCGTCATGGTCTCGATCAGGTTCTTTCTCCTGAGCAGTTGGGAGATTCTTGTTTCCTCTCCGTTTAACATTCCGACCATCTTGCCCTCCTGCATGACGGCCGAGCCGATCATTTGCACGGGATCTCCCGAATCTTGCGGCACTTCGCCTGCCGAGTAGTCATCGTCATGCCGGATCCCAATCGGATCTCTTTCCGCGGTGGCATAAGCCGCCAGAAACAGTTCCCCCTCAGTCCGCTGGAAAAAGGCATTCAAATTGGAAACCGGGGAGAATCCCGTCTTTTTCCAATTGTCCTTCATGAACTGGTAGTACTTGTGCGGACGCGTTTCCATCGTCGGCTTGTTGGCATGGATGAACGCTTGCGCCCGTTCTTTCGAGACGATCATGATCGTTTCGCGCCTCATTTCCGGATCAATGATCGCAGAGCCGATGATGTGCTTGAACAGGTCGTCTCTGGCGAGTTCCTCCCCGACGATGATCGTCTGGAGATGGGAGAACGTGATCTCCCTGGAAAGGGAGGATTGCGCCAGTTCCTTGGCGGACAGCAGATCCACCGAGGTGATGGTGACAATGTCCGAAGGCGGTTCCTTCTGCGCTTCCGCTGATTGTGTCGTATTGACCTGGGGGTTGGAGACCTGGAAGGTAACCTTCACCTGATGGTCCTGTTCCGCTTTGTCCAGTCCGATGACCGAGACAAAAGCCGACGTCTCCAATTCCCGGCGCTCCCCGCACCCTGACACAAGCAGCAGGATCATCAAAACCATTCCAAGCTTCCATCCGTTCCTTCTCATCGCTTTCCCTTCTTTCTGAACCGGTCCAATCCCCATAACAACACAGGCAACAAGAGGAAAAAGACGGATGTGGACTGGAGCAGCAGTTTTCGGAGATGGTCCCCCTGCAAATGGTTTTCCGGCATCATCCCAAGAACGACAGCCGCACCCGCCAGAGGTAGAAGAAGCCGTTTATACGGCGGATAGCCGATCAATTTGCCGAGCAAATAAGCGGAAATGTACAGGTAAGTCGCAAAGTGAATGGCGGCGCCGATAAACCATAGCGCCAGGAAGAAGGCTTCCACGTGGTTTGCCAGAGACCCAATCATGGCCATCCGGGTGAGATGGTGATACGGATACGCAATGTTCCTCACGGCAGGGTAGTCGAATATCATGACGAAGACCGCCAAAAAAAGCGCCATCTTGAATGCCGGCACCCACAACCCCCAGATGGACGCTTTCCGGAACGCCTCGAATGTCCGCACCCGGGAAGCCAGCACCCCGACGATGATGATGTCCGCGAAAAACGAACTGTACCCTACGCCGCCCTTGATGACTTCCCACCCTCCCGCGCCGGCAATCGGAAAGAGATAAAGAAAATTCAGCTGACTGGCCACTCCCAAGACGAGAATCACCGAGGTCACCATGAAGACCGGGACCACCAGCAAGGCGGTCCTGCCGATGGCCTCCAGCCCCCTGTGCGAGATATAAAGCGCCGCACCCAGCAGAAGCGTCATGACGATCAACAAAGCGGTATCAGGATAATACATCACCGTGACAATGTCCCCGTAGCTCCGGCCGTTGAGCACCGTTGACGAGAAGACGGACGCGAATATGAGAAAAGTGATCAGGCGTCCCAGAATGCTCCCGGTCGATTCCGTCAGCAGCTGGAGCAGGTCGGTATCGGTATCGCCTTTCTTCAGGAGGGAAAGCATCATCATCAATGGCACAAACAGGACCGCCGCGGAAATCAGCGGCATCATCCAGGCTGCCGTGAGCCCCGTTTCATGCAGCAGGTTCGGCGTTGAGTCGGTGACGCGGATTGCCATCATCCCGTACAGGATAGAGAAAAACTCCCTTGTGCCGATCTTGCCGTCGGACACTTGGATCATTGGCGGTCCCCTCCCTCGGGTTTCGACCTGATGGCATCACGCGGCTTCATGGACAAAGGACGGAGCCATTGTTTCCGGATGATCGGCCGAAACAACAGGTCCCGGGAAGACGGCATATGGGGGGAAAGCGGCGCGAAAAACGGCACCCCGAACGACTTGATCGACGTGGCGTAGGCCAGCAAGAGCGCAAGCGCAAGCGCGATCCCAATGAACCCCATCGCATAGGCCGCAAACACAAGTGTAAACCGGATGATGCGCGTCATGACACTGAGTCCGACGTCGGGAATCGCAAACGATGAAAGGCCGGTGATGGCGATGACGACGACAAGCAGGGGGCTGACCAGGTTGGCCTGGACGGCCGCCTGTCCGAGGATCAGCGCCCCGACGATCCCGATGGTGGTTCCGAGCGGAGTCGGTACGCGGATGCCCGCTTCCCTCAGGATTTCAAACGTGAGTTCCAGAAGGAGCAGCTCCAACAGCGTCGGAAACGGGACCCGCTCCCGGGACGCCGCAATCGCCAGCAGCAGGTCGGTCGGAATCATTTCCGGGTGGAAGGTGACGACAGCCAGATAGATCGCTGGCATCAGCAAGGAGAAAAACAGCGCAAACAGGCGGATCAGCCTTGCGAAGTTGCCATAGGCCCAGCGCAGGAACTGGTCCTCCGCCGTATGGTATAGCGACCAAAAGGTGATCGGGGCGATGAGCGCATCGGGTGAGTTATCCATCAGCAACACGACATGCCCTTCCAAGAGGAACGAACCGGCCCGGTCCGGCCGCTCGGTCGTCATGGTGGAAGGAAACAGCGAATACGGACGCTCCTCCAGCAGCTCTTCCATCTGGGAAAGCGTCAGAATGGCGTCCCTGTCCGTCTGTGAAATCTTGTCCTTCACGTTTTCCACCAGTTGAGGATCCGCAATGTGGCTCAGGTACAAGACAGAGATATTCTGCGGGGATTGGGTTCCGACGGTCATCGTCTCGGATATCAGCCGGTGATCCTTTACCTGCCTGCGGATGAGGGAGTGGTTGATGGCCGACGATTCCACGAAGGCGCTTTTCGGGCCTTTGATCACGATCTCCCGGGTCGGTTCGGAAACCGAGCGATTTTCAAAGCCGGCGGAGTCCACCGCAATCGCCTGGTTCTCGCCGTCGATCAACAGCACCGCGCTGCCGTTGATCAGCTTGGCGACCGCCTGGTTGAGGTCTTCGACGGTCTCCCTGCCGGAGATCGTCAAGACGTTGTTTTTGAGTTCGTCCACCAGGTGGTCCGCCGATTCCCTGCCCGCTTCCCACTCCATGAGAGGCTTGATGACCTGTTCGGCGATCTTGTCCGAATCGGCGGCCCCGTCGACAAACAACACGACCGCCCTGCGGTTAACAGACGGAATCCGAAGCTCCCGCCTTTTCAGGGCACTGTTGAGGGGATAGCGGAACAGGTCTTCGAACCGCTTCGTATTAAAATCGAGGTCCAGGGATAATGGCTCTTTCGGAACCGCGCCCTGCGCCCCTCCCTTTTCCGGCTGACCGCTCTGTCCATTGAATAACCGCTTCAGAAAATCACTCATCCTCCGCACCTCCCCTCCAGGAATGGATTCATAGATGAAGGATGGACTGAAATACTTTGAGTTAACCGTGTTTCTCAGGAAAGAATGTGAGTTTCGGGAGATAAAAATGGTCCCGGCAGCCTGCCGGGATCAACTGGTTCTATTTGGGTTGTCTGCAGGCCGTGTTCATTAAACCTTCACCCGACCGGCCCGGACGTCATTTCGGTCAGCGGTCCATTTACGTCGAAAATCCGGCCGCGGATCCCGGTGATGCCGAAGCTTTGGAGGCGGGCGGTGTGCATGGCGAGATAGTCCTCGGCGTGCTGTTTCGTCTCGAACAGGTAGATGCCGCCGGCTTCCCGGTTTTCTTCGCTTTCCGTCCAGATTTTCCAGAGGAAGCCCGGCTCGCCGGTGATGCTTTGGGCGAGGTCCGTGTAGGCTTCCGACATTTCCCGGCCGAATGGGCCTTCTGTTTTGAAATCGACTTGCAAGAGCACTGGCATGTGATGTCCTCCTAATTTTGTGAAGCTGGCTAATCATTGCGGCGATTCCTGCCCCGATGTCGTTCCCACTTTATGAACCTTCCCCATTTCTCCTTTCCCTGAATCATCACTCGGTTGCTTGGCAACCCTTCCCATGAAGGGAATGTTCCCCTACCCTCAAGCATACATTTACAGGCGAATGGAAAACGAAAGGACGGGTGATGACATGGATCAGTTTCCACCAGGGCCGGAAAACGAAGGCCAGGGCGGCGAAGGCAGCGACGACTATAAAGGCCTGGAAGCGTTCGAAGGTCCCGACAATCCCAAGCAGCGGCAACTAGACGAGTACCGCATCCGGAACACCGGCAATCCGATGACGACGAACGCGTCCGTGAAGCGGGCAGGCGACTCGGAGCAGCTGAAGGCAGGCGTCCGCGGCCCGGCGCTCCGGCAGGACTATCAATTCTTCGAGAAAATGACCCACTTCCTGCGGGAAGAAATCCCGGAGCGGGTCGTACACGCTCGGGGCTACGGGGCGTACGGCGAGTTCGAGTGCTATGAGTCGATGGCCGAGTTCACGAAGGCCGGGTTTCTCCAGAAGCCCGGGAAAAAGACGCCGACGTTCGTCCGGTTCTCCACCGTCCAGGGGCCTCGCGGCTCGTACGACACCGCCCGCGACCTCCGATGCAAGGGAGTGAAGTTCTACACCGAGGAAGGCAACTATGACCTGACGACGATCGCGATGCCGGTCCTCATCAACCAGGACGCCATGAAGTTCCCCGATGTGATCCACGCCTACCAGGCCAAGCAGGACGATGGCATCCCGACCGCGACCGGCGCCCATGACCGGTTCTGGGACTACGTCGCGAACAACCAGGAAGCCCTCCACATGACACTGTGGGTCATGTCTGACCGCGGCATCCTCCGAAGCTACCGGATGATGGAATCGTGGTCGATCAACACGTACCTGTTCGTGAACGCGGAAGGCGTTGCGACATTCGTCCGGTTTGTATGGAAGCCGGTGCTCGGCGTCCACTCGCTGCTTCAGGACGAAGCGATCAAGATCGGCGGGATCGACCCGGACTTCCACCGCCGCGACCTCCGCGAGGCGATCGACAAGGGCTACTACCCGGAGTACGAGCTCGGTGTCCAGCTGATCTCGATGGAAGACGAGTTCAACTTCGACTTCGACGTGCTCGACCCGGCGAAGTTCTGGCCTGAGGAGATCGTCCCGGTCAAGCTGATCGGCAAGATGACGCTGAACCGCAACATCTCGAACGAGCACGCCGAGTCCGAGCAGGTCGCCTTCAACCCGGGCAACGTCGTACCGGGCATCGACTTCTCGAACGACCCGGTCCTTCAGGGCCGCCTCATGGCCTACCAGGACACCCAGTACCACCGGCTCGGCAGCAACAACTTCCAGGACCTCCCGATCAACCGGCCGCTCTGTCCGTTCACGAACAACACCCGGCGCGGCTACATGCGCTACCGGATCGACACGGATCAGGTGAACTACCACCAGAACTCGCTCGCCGACAACACCCCTTACACCGTCCCGGTAGAAGAAGGCGGCTACGAGTATTATCCTCAGTACGTCGAGGGCCACAAGATCCGGGCCCGGAGCGAGTCGTTCAATGACTTCTTCTCGCAGCCGAGGATCTTTTGGAACTCCCTCACCCCGATCGAGAAGCAGCACACGATCGAGGCGCTCAGCTACCAGCTCGGACGGTGCAGGAACATCTCCGTCCGTGAACAGAACGTCGACATCCTCGCCAAAGTCGACGAAGGCATGGCCGCCGTCGTCGCCGACAACATCGGCGTCCGGCGATCGAACAATTCCCAGGTCGGTGCAGAGGCCCGCTACAACTCGCTCAGCCAGTACAGCACACCGAAATCCCCGGCCACCCAGAAAGTCGGCGTCCTGATCGGCGACGGCTACGACAGCCAGGAAGTCGGCCGGACTCTCGAGACCCTGAAGCAAAACGGCGTCTTTGTCGCCATCATCTCCGACACCCTCAACCCGGTCCATGCATCCGACGGCACGATGCTCAAAGTGGACGAAACGTTCCTCACCTACAGCCCGTACCTCGTCGACTCGGTCTACGTCGTCGGCGGAAGCGCGAGGAACCAGGAGAAATTCGACCGGGACATCGTCGAGTTTATCCGCGTCGCCTATACGCATTTCAAGCCGATCGGCGTCGCCTCGGGCGCGAACCACTTCCTCCAGGCCACCCAGCAAAACAACCTGGCCGGCGTCGTCTTCGCCTCGAACACCCAGAACTTCGGCGAGGAATTTGTGAAGGCGATCGGGACGATGAGGTTTTGGAATCGGACATAAGATCACACTGTCTCAGATTCAGCGGAAGCTGAAAGTCTGGGACAGTGTTTTTGTTATCCAAATTAAACAAAAGCTGTAACCAAACCCATGAAAATTCAAGCTAAACACACAGAACCGTATTCTAAATATTATTACTTTAATAATTTCAGTGACACGAAAGAGTAGTTTGAATATAGTAGTCAAATAAGGAGGCTGACGCGACATGCTGACGTTCATCAAAAATGCTGAAATTTATGCTCCCGAACCACTCGGAACCCATTCCATCCTGTTCGCGGGCAATGAAGTCCTTAAAATCGGAGAAATCGACGAAGCCGCCCTCAAGAACTCCGGCGCCGAAGTGACGATCATCGATGCCGAAGGGAATCTCGTCATTCCCGGGCTGATCGACCCCCATGTCCACTTTATCGGTGGAGGCGGCGAAGGCGGCTTCGCCACACGCACGCCTGAGCTGCAGCTGAGCGATATGATCAGCGGCGGCATCACGACCGCAGTCGGCCTGCTCGGCACCGACGGTACGACCCGGCACATGACCTCCCTTCTGGCAAAAGCCCGTGGCCTCGAGGAGGAAGGTGTCACCACCTACATATATACCGGAAACTATGACGTCGACACCCCGACGATCACCGGCAGCGCGAAAGACGATATCATCCTGATCGACAAAGTGGTCGGCATCGCCGAAATCGCCATCTCGGATTCCCGCTCCGGCCAGCCGACGGTCGAAGAACTTTCGAAACTCGCCGCACAGGCACGGGTCGGAGGGCTCCTCAGCGGAAAAGCCGGCGTCGTCCACTTCCACACCGGCCCGGGAAAGGCCTATCTATCCCAGCTGCATGAACTGCTCGACCATTACGAGATTCCGCCGACCACGCTTTATGCGACCCACATTACACGCAGCCGGGGCCTCGTCGATGACGCAATCCGCCTGGCCGCACGCGGCTCGTTCGTCGACATTACAGCAGACGGCAAGACCGGCGAATGGATCCGCTACTACAAGGAAAACGGCGGCGACATGAACCAGCTGACCGTCTCGTCCGACGGCAATGGAAGCTTGCCCGTCTTCAACGATGCCGGCGTGATGACCCGCCTCGGCGTCGCCAGCATGAGGACGCTGTACGAGCAGTTCGTCTCAAGCGTGAACGAGCACGGACTCCCGCTCGAAGAAGTCCTCCCGCTCTTCACTTCCAACACTGCACGCGCGCTGAAACTGAATCGCAAAGGCATCGTCGCGAAAGGTGCCGATGCCGACCTGCTCATTCTCGACAAGGACACGCTCGCCCTGCGCGACGTCTTCGCCAAAGGACGGCGCCTGATGGAAGACGGCGAAATCATCGTGTTCGGCACATTCGAGAAACACTGACACCTATGACACATCCACTACAGGAGGCACCCGATGACCGCTCGAAAACCGAATCTGTTTGAAGCTTTTTCCCCGATTGTCGTGATGCTGCTGTTGCTCGCCATCGGCTACGGCGTCTTTAAGTTCCCGCCTGAGCCGCTTCTGATCCTGGCATCCCTGTACGCCGGGCTCATGGCCCTCCGCGTCGGCCTGAAATGGGATGAGATGATGGAAGGCATCCAGGACAAGATCCGCCAGGCGATGCCATCGATCCTCATCCTCATCTCGATCGGCATCCTGATCGGGACGTGGATGATCGCCGGAACCATCCCGATGCTCATCTACTACGGCATTGAAATCATCAACCCGACCTACCTGATCGTGATCGCCTTTATCGTCTCCGCCCTGATCTCGATTGTCACCGGAACCTCCTGGGGCTCCGCCGGAACGGTCGGCGTGGCGCTTATGGGCATCGCCACCGGACTCGACGCGAACCTCGCCGCAACCGCAGGGGCCATCGTGTCCGGCGCCTACTTCGGGGACAAGCTGTCCCCGCTGTCCGACACGACCAACCTCGCGCCGATCGCCGCGGGTAGCGAACTGTACGAACACATCAGGCACATGCTCTGGACGACCATCCCTGCAGCTCTCATCGCGATGATCATCTACCTGATCGCCGGATTCAATCTGGACACCGGCAACGCCGGCACACCGGAGACGATGATCACCATGCTGGCGCAGCTCCAAGAGATGTTCACATTCAGCTGGCTTCTCCTGCTGCCGCCGGCCATCGTCCTTTTCGGCTCGATCAAGAAGTACCCGACCCTCCCGGTCATCATCCTGTCGTCGATCGTGGCAGCGGTCCTTGCCTGGCTGGTCCAGGGCGTCAGCGCATCGAACATCTTCGCTTCGACCGTTTCGGGATTCACCGTGGAGATGGTTGAACGGGACGGATTCGACCCGGCCGGCGTCATCTTCGAGGTCACCCGCCTCGTCAACCAGGGCGGCATGCAGTCCATGACCGGCGTCGTCCTGATCGCCTTCGCCGCCTTTATCTTCGCAGGCATCCTGACGAAGATGGGCGCGCTCGAAGTCATCATCGACGCCCTCATGAAAATCGTCAAACGCACAGGGGACCTGATCCTGTCGACCGTCCTTTCGTGCATCACGATGGCACTGGTGACCGGCAACTCCTACCTGTCCATCATCGTCCCGGGGGAAATCTACAAAGACACCTACAAGGTCAAAGGCCTCGCCGCCAAGAACCTCTCCAGGACCCTTGAAGACTCCGGCACTGTCGTCGTGCCGCTGATCCCCTGGTCGTCCGCAGGCGTCTTTATGGCCGGCACCCTCGGCGTCTCCACCTTCAGCTACGCGCCGTGGGCCATCCTCTGCTATACCGGCTTCATCTTCGCGATCATCCTCGGCTACACGGGAATCGGCATCGCAAAAGCGACGAAAGAAGTGGCCGGGGAGGAAACCGCGACGGCCAAGTAAGAATAATTAAATACCGAAGCATCAAGCCCCCGGATCTCTTAGGATTCCGGGGGCTTTCGGGCTTTGGAATGGGAACCAACCACGATGCCCTAACGTTATCAAATGGTTAGGACAGGAAAATGACGTACGGAGCGGGAGGGGCTCATTTGTATATAACCATGCTGTACCAAGTCGCGCTAATAGTGCTAGCCAGCGCAGGAATCGGTTTTGTTGTCCGTCAGCTTCTTCATAAGTTCCGGAACCCCGACGTACTCACGTTGCTGTCGGGGTTCGCCGTGACCCTGCTTTTCTGCTATCTCACGAAGACCATCTTCGGAATCGAATTTTATGGTGTGGCGCTGGCGGTATTGGGGTTCCTCTTCTACGTCTTGTTCATCGGGCTTTGGAACGACCGAAAAGGAAGCCTGACAAAGCGGGCAGGCATGATTGTATCCGTTCTATTTATAGCCTCCGTGCTCTATTTATCGGCAATCGACAGCGAACCGGGAGTTAACGAGACCTTCCTGCTGCCGATGGGCTTCGAAGGATGCGTCCTGATCAACTATGAGGTGGAAGGCGCCCCGCCCCTGAGAATCGAAGGCAATGAAATCGTGTACCGAGTCCCTGATGACGGGATTATCGATACGTCCTCCCCGATTGACTTCGGCTGGGTGAGCAAAGAAAACTCGGGGTCTTACCGGTTAAGAGCCTTTTATGTAGATCAGGCCGGGAACAAAGTGCAGGAACTTTCACAGGAGAAAATCCGATTCGGAGCCAACGGATCTGTGAAGGAAGAGGGAAAGCCGGAGCGGACTCACTATTATCAACTATTCGGTGACGAGGAGGTTGAAGCAGAGGGATGCCCGGCGGTTCTAAGTTCTTGAGAATGAACATTGCCTTAAAAATGATGACAAGAGCATTCAGCCTTAACGAATACGAAAAGCAGCCCTTCGAATCGAGAGCCGCTTTTACTTGGACATCTTGTATTCAATATTTTAAGTCATTAAGATAAAATAGAGTATATTAGAAGGAATTAAATTATGTACCCTAAAGAATTGGAGAGGAATCTACATGGTAAGGCTAAGGGATCGCGAAGTTTTCCTATTACATTCAATTTGCAAAAAGAATAAAGTTCCAGCTGAACTTATGAAACAGTTACTTAAAGAAGCATCAAAAAACTCTTATGAAAACAAATCAAAAAAAGAACGCACACTTGAATATAGGAAATTAATTAGTTACTACAACAACGAGGAGAAGTAAAATGCTGTTTAAAAAGTTAGTTTTTCAAAACTATAAAACGTACTACGGAGTACAAGAAATTAATTTCTCTATTCCTCAATCTTCTGATCAAGAAGGCCCTATAAAAAATATCATCCTCATTGGAGGACTTAACGGAGCAGGCAAAACCACTATTATAAACGCAATACAAGATGTTCTTTATGGAAACAGAGATATTAGTGACGAACAATATAAAAAGAAGTTTGCAAACGTGTTGAATAACACATTCTATGCCGAGGGCGGAAAAACTTGCTCAGTGTCTCTTTTCTTAGAAACTGACAACAAAGAAGAATGGCAATTACAGGTTAAGTGGTATTTTAATAATCAAAAGGTAATGACGCATTTCGAGAGAGACTTATTTATCAAACCAGCAGGTTCCTCACGAGTAAAAAAGCGCAAGGTCGAAGATACTGATGCCTATAATCAGCTTATCGATCGAATTATGCCATTTCACGCTTCACCATTCTTCATCTTTGATGGCGAAGAAGTTAAAGAAGTAATTCTAAGACAAAGCAGCAACGAAATGCGAGATTCTATCCACAAAATTACGGGGATGCATGTATATGACCAATTGTTAGATGACCTATATGAAGCACATCGTCAAATAGATCGGGAACTTTCAACAGCATTAAAGAGCCAAAAAGCCGGTAAGTTGATTGAAGAATTAAGTGAAGTTGAAGATATTCTTGAAAAGAATGATAAGAAACTAACTGTTTTAAGAAAAAAAATCGGTCGTGTAAGAGATGAAAAGGAGAAATTATCAAATCAAAGACAGCAGATCCTCCTCTCCAATTCTCAATCTCGAGAAGAGATTGTAAAAAAATTAATACGAAATGAAGAAAATATAAAACAAGTAACAAATAAGTTATCTAATGACTATGGAAAAAACGTAATAAACATTATTTTGAGCGAACAAATTAAACAACTAAAATCAGCACTCAAAAATGAAAAAGACCATAGGGAATTTAAGATTTTAAAGGAGCAATCTCTTAAGCCCTATAGAAAATTCATAGATACATTATTAAACAAAGAAATAAACCCTCCCCTTTCAAATGAGCAAATGGCTCAGATTGTTCGGCTTGGAGAGGAGATTTGGTTGGATAAATCAGATTCAAAAGAACACGTAGAGGAGCTAACTGAACTTCACGACTTAACTAGAAATGACTACAACACCTTGATGAGTATTACTAGTTATGACAAAGGTAATTTCTCTGCATTGCGTAATCAAATCGCTTCCTCGAAACTTGAAAATCAACGCATTATGAAAGAATTAGAAAATGCTCCTGAAGTACAATCTACCGGAGGCATAGACAACAAGATTAGCAATTTGAGTAGTGAAGAAGGAGAACTGAGCTTACGTCAAAGGGCTTTGGTAAAGAAAACAAACGAGCTAGATAGCAAAAAGACACAATTACGAAATCAGATCTCCAGATTAGATTTAAATCGTGTTGGTGATTTTGAATTACTAAAGAAACAATTGGACCAAGTTACTGCAACCATCGAAGCTTTAAAAGAATTCATACGAGAAGACACAAAACTAAAAGCCCAAACGATTCAGGCGGAATTCTCATCTATGCTGAAAACTTTGTTCCGAAAACAAGATGAGTTCGGAAAGATTGAGTTCGACATCGAATCCTATTCCATCCGTCTGTACAACGATAAAATGCAGGAAATTAGTATTCAAGACCGTTCAGCCGGTGAAATGCAAATGATTTCCTCCGCTTTAATTTGGGCTTTGATTAAGACTTCAAATTTGGATCTTCCTGTTGTAATTGATACTCCGCTTGGACGTTTGGATAGTCATCACCGCAGTCAGCTAATCAATCATTACTACAGCAACCTTAGTCAACAAGTTATTATCTTGTCTACCGACACTGAAATTACCAATGACTATATTAATACGATGAAACAATATACTGCCCGGGAGTATCTCCTAGATTATGATCAAACTAAAAAGTATACCGTAATTAGGGATGGCTATTTCAATTTAATCGGAGGAGTAAAATGATATCTGGTTCTGAAAAACTAAGTTTATATCACAAAGAAATTCTCGAAAACCTTCGTGCTGCTTTGGAGTTTGATCGAAAACAAGTACTCGAAATTGCATTAGCCAAAGGAATTGCTGAAGGACCTGTTATAGACCCTTCTACGGATACTGGGTATAAGAGAGAATGGGAATTTAGATGGACCATCTTTAGCAATGAAAGTCTGCTTCTGTTTAAACACTTAATCATCCAAAAACACCAAAAAGCAATAACTGATAGCGAAATACCTAAATATATGATTCGCTATATTGAAATTGGGTTGGAGATTTTGGGACGTATTAATGCTGATCGAACTTCTGTTGAAGATTTTAGGTTTTCAATTATATAAAACATTAAAAATAGACTTGCGACCAACATCAAATGGACGCAAGTCTATTTTTATATTCTTTCAGATAACGGTGCGATATCGACAATAATTGGGACAGATTCCGAAAGATCTCCGTTGTCCTTTAAAATTGGACTATGGACTACACATTGTCCCTTTTTGAGATTCGAAAGCCGATATTCCCAATCCTTCTTTTCACTCGCATCCTTTGACAAAGCGGATGCAATATTCGAAAGCTCCTGTTCTGGCGGCTTGAAGTAGATCTTCTGAGCTGCATTCTGAAGCCTGGAGAGCTCGTCTGCGTCAAGCTGGGATTTAAGAAATTGTGTGGCATACCAAGCAGACCATCCGAATTTCCGGCCCTCTGTTAGGATTCTACCTGATGGTGAATTACGGCCAAAATCTAAGTTTTGAGCTTCATCCATCAACACAGGCATTGGTCTATCTTTGCTTCCCTTTTGAACAGAGTAATTCCAAAGATCCCACAGGATGAACTCTGTAATAATCAATTGAACATCTCTATTAAATGATGTTAACTGTATTACATATATCTCGCCTTGCTTACTAAGTATTTCATCCCATTCCATTTTAGAATCAAAGTCAAATACATTTCGATCAATCAACGGTCTAATAGTCGAAAGTGCAGTTCTCGCAGGACCTGAACCAGCACTGTCCAGCAGTGACTTTAATTTTTCAAAACTCATGCCATCGCCATATGTTTCTAACCCTTCCAGCACTGCTTCATATATTGCATTTTGCTGTTGAATCCCTAGGTTTTTATAGACGGCAGAGAATACACTTTTCACTCGTTCTGCTACATCGGTATTGCTTTCAGGTATTTCAAATCCTCCAACATCTCTAACGCTCTTTCTAAAAGGATTAAGGGGTAGCTTTTCTGTAACTACTAGTCTGTGTTTAAGCTTATCGCCGAGAAACTCTTGGAATTCAGATTCTAATTGATTTGGCAAGAAGCCCTCCGTGTAGTCAATCACAATGTTAGACAACCCAAGCTTTGATTGTTCCAGCAATAGACATTGCATAAAGTAAGTCTTACCTTGGCCAGACCCACCAGAAATCAAAAGATGACGGTTGGCTAACTGCGGATGACCAAACTCCCAATATATCTCTCGATTTGAATGATTAGCTTTACCTATTTTTACTCGCTTCTGGGCCAAGTCTGCAATTGCATTGAGAGGGATCTGCTCCTCTTTAGCTGAATCTTGTTTCTCCACATTCCCATGTATCTCAGGCATCTCATTATTTACTGGTAAAGTCCAATTAGCTTCTGAACCAGGATCATCCTCATTTTGTTTTGTTTCTTTATCATTCGGTAGTTTTGAATCTAACGGGACATTTTTCATAGCTTCTGGAGTGCTTGTCTGAGATTGAGTCTCGTGGTAGCGCCCTTCGTGTTGCTGAGTTTTCTGTTTATTATTTTCTTCGCACTTCTCAGCAAGTCCGTGGTATTTCTCACTTACAAGGTATTGCTGAGATAAAAGCGATTCTCTTCTGAAATCGCCAGTCCCACTGTTAATCCAAGTGATTAATTCATCTATTGTTCGAACAACACCATAATAACCGTCCTCTTCAGTTAGAGTAATTTGCATTACTTCTCCTGAGAATTCTACGCTACGGTAAGCTTGCTCCTTTTTAAAAGACAAAACAGCGCCCTTGCCAATATAACGAAGTAGATGTTTCCCTATTGTAATTTCATTTCTTAGTAAATGTTTTTTAATCTCATCTGTTATACTGTAATCTTTTTCCGGCCATAATTGACTATTTTCTATTCTTCGGGCACCAGACATCAGTAATTCTATAAAGAAGTTCTTATAAAATTTATCCTTGAATGCATCACCTTCAAAAGCTTCCATAATCCCTTTATAGGTGCTCAGTACTTGCGTAGTCGCCTTGTCAATGACAGTCGAAGAATTAATGCCGATCTTGACCTCCACTGGATAGAAGTGCAAGTAGTACTCTTCATCTTTAACCTCCAAGCCAAGCAGTAACAAGTCGTCACTGTGTGCACCGCTAAGCCCCAGATTCCTTGCACTAAATACACCATCTGTCTGGCTCAGTCCCACAGCCCCTGCTATCCTCAAGATCTCCTCTAAGGATATAGGGACCCATAAAATATTTTCATGGTTATAGTATGCTAAAGTGTATTTGATTCCTGATATGATGCTAAGCTTTTCTCGATCATAATGCCCCTTGCTTCCTATAATACGAAGCAACCACTCACCATTAAATGTATTAAAAGCTTTTACCGCATCTCTTACCTTTTGCTCAGTACCCTTAATATTCTTTTCTTTCAAGAAATCATTGATTACTTTGTAATATTGATTAGATCTACTGGTTAAAGTAATCGCATCAAAACGGCTAGAGGATGAGTATTGATCACTGTAATGAATAACGACTGCTTCATTGATTAAATCAAAAAAGTCCAGGTCCACTATTGGATCAACTAGGGTTACCCAATGTGCAGTTTTCAGTACATCAGATAGTTGTTCTTTATCTATTGTATTTGAAGTAGAAAGAATGACTTCATTACCTCTATATGTGTCATTTCCACCATTTCTTAAATTTGCTGCCAACTCATTAAATCTGACAGTTAAATTTAGCAGCAAATTCAGCTGATTACTATCATAGCCCTTTAATCCAAATCCACTCTTATAAACTCCACTATCATGGTCATACATAGACGGAACAGCTGCTGACAGGCCTTCCAATGCAATTCCAGTATTCATTGCTTGGCTAGACTGTATTGCGAAATGGCTTGATGGGTCCATTTTATAGAATGCAACGTGTGCGTATTTGTAGGGCTCACTCTTATCTTTTTTAAAGTAACTAATTCTCTCTTGAATCAGCCTTGCTATATCATCTTCGTCGTATTGGTCCACCTTTATAAACTTAACATCTAGATAGTCCCCGATCTCTTTTGCTCCAGACATCCTTGAGAACAAGTCAAAAGCTGATTCTAATCTAACACTTCGATAGAGCGTTACTTCCATGTAAGGCAGCGATGCAAGCCCATTATCTCGCAGCTCTAACAGCATCCAATTAACTAGGCCCTTAAGAACTTCCTCGTCATTTTCAATTTCAATAACGTTTATTCTGTAAGGCGCTTTTGAATGATCCATGAATAGCGATGCAAAATGTTTTTTAAACTGTGTCAACTTATCAGAAACTACTTTAGCCAAATAAAGACCTGCATCTGACACACTAATGTGTTCTGTAGGTTCAAAGAATAACCATTCCATAACCGAATGTGTATAGCTAGATTTAAGCAGCTGATTTTCTCCCTCATTAGGAAAATACACAAAAGGAATTAGTGACTCTGGAGTTAGTCTTTTAAGAATTGGCCGATCGACTTGGTCTTGTTTGAGTTGATCATATAACTCTAACTTAAACGCCACCATAAGCGGATGGAAGGGGGTGAAAATCAATCCATCATTCGAAATGATCGTTCCAAGTTTAAAGAGGTCACTTCTTTTCTTTCCGGAAATATTATTATTATCGACAGCGGAGATCTCGCCAATGTAAGCTTGAATGTATTCCTCTCCCCGCTTGCGATATTCATCATCTACAGCAGTTAAACTAGGGATAACAACCACGTTATTCTGATTATTTTTTTTAGCAAAAATAGTCGTAAACCTGCTATATGCCTCTCTTAAATCTTCTCCAATTTCCAGATCTATTCTAAGTAGATCTTCGCCCTCTCTCTTGGCATGCATGATCGGCAATTGATCTAACCAATGCTTCTCCCATAACCAGTATGTTTTATATTCAGGGTCAAGGTAATATTCCTGATGGCCGAATATAATTCGATCGTTGCCCGTATCCCACTTAGCATCAGTTTGGCTCTCCCTAATGTCATGCCATAATTTAAACCCTTTAACAGGTACAGATCTATCGTTTGCGTTCTCAAATATCAGTGGGATTTTAACGGATTCACAATCAATGTAGGTAACTAATCTCCCATCATCCGGTAGTTCGTCGACTGTAGGTACTAACTCAATTAAATCACTCTCTGTAACAGAGATATTCTGCTCATTTTCCTTTATCGCGCATTCCCTGGAGCTATAGGAATCTCCAGCGCCAACTAATACTTTCTCATCATAGTCGAATACTAAAGCGCCTTGATTTGGGGTTTTAGAGTTAATTAAGAATTTAGATTTGACATGTTCTAAGATAGCAGGCTGGATTGGCAATACTAAAATAAATAATGTAGCCCCTAATGCCGCCATATCATCGTGTTTATAACGAATTCTTAAGTATTGGAACTGATCAGCTTTAGAGATGCTTCCCTTTAGCTTATTAGAAGAAGCATTAACAACGCCTTTGGACTTTCTGTCTAAAAATTGGTTCCGGAATTTTATATCTCCTTGAAGATCAAAAGAAGCTTCGAAGTTTATCTCTTCCAGCTTCTCAGGATTAAAAATAAGAATATGTCTAGTCCTTTTTCCTGCTGCTGTTTCCGTTTGAGGCCGATCCCAGACTGTCAGCTGTTCCTTTGTACTAAAAGATTGGTAAAGGGCTCGTTTATTTTTTGTTGTTTTTAAGAAATCCTCTCGATATTTTGCAACATCAGAGAACGGTATTGCAGACCAATCGTCCTTTAGAAGCTCTGAGGATCCTTTGGATGAGAAAAAGTTTTGCAGTGCCTCTTCGTTCTGACCATATTCATGCGCCTCTTTAACTCTATTAAAAAAATTCCGATTTTCATCTAACCTGGTACTTTGACTTTTACCGGTATACGTATCTAATTCACTATCCTTAAACAGGCCGAACTTTTTATAATCTTGATCGTCAATAGATTCTTTTTTCAACACATCAAACAGGGGTAAAAAGTCTAGAAATGTGACTCTTTGAATTTCGTTTTCTTTCACCAGTACTTCTAAACTGTTGTTTAGAATGATTTTCTCGAAAGCCTGAAGTGATGAGTTCTTAATTTCGACTTCAAGAGAAGCGAAGATCGATCTGGGATGAAGCGGCAACCCTTCTAACTCTAGGTTCCGGCTGCCCCCCTCTATAGAATCTAACTGACCAACCAAAAAGCTTAATAGGGCTGTATTCTCCCACAACTCACCTGTTTGTTCGCCTACCAGGTTCCTTAACGTTACCAAGAAATCTGGTGTCACGCCCCCAATTGTACTTGCAATTATTAACTTAATTCCATTGACATCTATACAGGTGGTTTCATAGACTGAACCATCTTTTAGTGGAAAAGTAAAGACTCTAGATTGTTCCATGGAAGAGATAGCTTCAATCATATCCTTAATCTCGGCCTCCCGTTCAAACCTTAGGAAATAACGGTCTCCGGGTA
Organism: Bhargavaea massiliensis; assembly: GCF_018390575.1. Taxonomy (GTDB): domain Bacteria; phylum Bacillota; class Bacilli; order Bacillales_A; family Planococcaceae; genus Bhargavaea; species Bhargavaea massiliensis. Next base: position 115,996 of record NZ_JAHBCJ010000001.1, read on the forward strand.
TTAGTTCCTCTTCCATATATCCATATATTAAATCAGCCAAATAGTTATAGTATTGGTTTGACATATTGAGCATCCCCACTATCACTTTTTTTGTCTAAAAGGTTATGAGATTCTAGCATTTTCACAAGTTCCCTTTTAGAGCTATAATCCAAAGCAATTCCTCTCGCCTCAAGCTTTTCATAAAGACTTTTTAATGGGATTCGTTCGTCTTTCACACATACCGTAATTAAAAGCATGACCATTTCATGCGACAAATTGAAAACATACCCTAAACTACCCCTGGATTTTAAAAATGTTCCTTTCCCAAGACTTTCAATGTTTTTCGAATATTTTTGAATGGCAGTCTGGTTCATTCCTTGACTAATACAAGAAGCTAATACTCTATAAACTCCATGATTCCCTTCAAGACTTTGAGGTGTTTGAGGAACTTCTAATCCCCAAATTTCGCAGTATCTCTCTATCCAAGTATTTGCTTCTAACAGGAATTGATCTTTTAGACCCTTCTCTTCCAATACCTTATGCAGTTCAGGGAAAGCGACAAAATAGCGGAGATCTTCAGTTAACTGCTCATTAAGAGCTATATGGCTTAATTGGAATTGAGCGTGCATATTAGGAAAAAGTGACTTTGCTCTATCTTGTATAATTTTATAGCTGTTAGCTCCGGTTGCTGCCTGCCTGCTTCCACGAAGTGATTCCCATTCTAAGGAATAGTAAAAGGGTATAATTTCTTTGTATTTAGCGTTTTCATACTCGCCGAATCTATATATCACCTGACAACAGTAGGAAAATAGATAGTAATGAGTAAATAGAGGAAATACTTCATTAAAATACTTTGTTTTTTTCATTAGATATTTTAAATCTTCATTATACAAATCTGCCATGTTCCCAAGTAGTCGATCAAACTCACGATTCTTCTTTTTTCTATTACCTACGATTTGGTCATCAAGTGCCTTTAGAATTGTCTCATTTAGAACGTCAGTTGTTTTTTTATTTGTAAAGAAATCCTTAAGCCCACTATTTTCATCATAAAATACATCTAAAACAAAGCTAGCGTATTTCGCTTCCTCGTTTTTACTTTTTTGACTGGCAATAAAATTGAACAAAAACGGATGAACCGTTTTTATTTCCGTTCCATTAAACAAATATCGATCAATGAAGGTTGCTAAATCCTCCAAAGCATCTTCGTCTTCATAGTCAATTTGTTGTGCAATGAATAAGCTTAAGTCATTATAGTTAGTCTCAAATTCAGCTGCAGGAATTTTGTCGTAGTTGATTTTAATATCTGTTATTAACTGAACGAGTTCACCAATCATTTGTGTCCAGTGTGCATTTGAATATTTGTTATGAGTTGTAAACGGCAGTACCTCAGCAATCTTGCCCCGCGAATGATTCTTTTGGTAAAGCCTTTCCAAAGTTGATATATCTAATATTTGACTCATCTTCATTCCCTCTCAAAAATAAAGTCTCCAAAACTATCATGTCGTAATTTATACATTTTACTTTTCTCTGTAAAATCAATTAATATTTCATTTTCTCTATTCCCGTAATTCATCATACGGTCCATGAATTCCATAAAGTTTACTGCAATCTCTTCGTCTGCTACAGTTGGTCGATAACCTCTTGAAACTTTATAAAGCAATTCATAAAGAGTGTAGTCTATTTCTAATCTAGTGATTGTTGAGTAAGAATTCTGTTCTTGAGAGTAGACCACTATAATATTGTCTTTGAAATAAGTTAATCGGTCTCGAGTCTGCTGAGGAATTTTATATGGCTCAATAATTGGATTAGGAGTGAATTGTTGTGCAAGCTTAAAAGGATCATCAGGTTCGTTAATTAGGATAAATCCTTTTTTAGGCTGCCCTTTCCATTTAAACATCAAGTTTTTAAATTCATTATAAAACTCTTTAACTCTCTTCCTATCCCCTATATTAAAATGGTACAGCGTTACCATAAACCTATTAAAAATCGGATCTGCCAGTGAGTCTTCTGTGTCTAATTTAGAGAAATCTTTATTCATTAAAAAAGCAGTACGAATTAATGTAGTGAAATACTTATTAAAAGTAACCTCAAGCATATCCCCTTCATGGTAACTTAAATCTAACCATTGACTCCCCACATTTTTCCCTATAACTTTTTCTATTACATGTTCCCACTCGTTACTAACTTTTAGATCTAAATGCAGCTGGTCGACCAGTTCGGTACGTCTGTTTAAAGGATCGAATTTTCCTATTGAATTTAACAAGTCGGAGCGTTCCTCACTATTGAAGAGAAGGTTCGGTGTGATATTATCCATTTCCTCATCTTCACTGCCAATAATGATATCTGCAATGAAATTTAAAAAAGTACGAGTTGAGACAACAAGTTTATCCTTTACAATTGCTTGTATGACCAAATTAATAATTCGGTCTTGAACTAGTCCATTTTGCAGAAACTCAAAGTTCTGATGAATTATAGTCCTCTTATTCTGAGTGAGATCATCTTGGTATGCTGCAAAGAATGGGTTTGTAGTCTCGGGATTAAAAATCTTTTTAAATATTGCTTTGTAGAAACTTGATGAGGGACCCTCAGGGGTTAGTTCGTATGGACGAGTATCTGAAAGATTAAATAAAACTAGTCTGCCGTCTTCACTCTCATATTTAGGTACTACATGATCTTCAAATACTTTACTCTCCAAAACGAATTGGTTTAAGGCATCAAATTCTTTGCTGTTAGCGCTGTCGATGAAGTTATGCAAAACACCGAGATTGATTGCAACAATGGTATGTTCGGAAGTATTTATAGCCCGGCCCTTATATGATTGAAGTACATTTTCTAATGTTTGAAGGGCATTCATTTCAGGCAAAAAACTTTCTGTTGCATCATTGTGAATATAGTACTTATCCATATATTCAGGATATGTACTTTTTAAGTATGCGAGTAAATGCGATTTCCCGTCTCCTACCCCACCACTCAATAGAATTAGTTTGGGTGGAATTTCAGACTTTATATAATGTATTAGTTCTTTTTGAATATCCCGATCAACATGGAGATACTTCTTAAATTCACTTAAACCATTTGCATTTTCTATAGCCTCTTTTGAAGAATCCTTTAGCCTAGAGATGAGCTCACGCAAAGTATAGTTGTTTTGGCCCGAGCTTTGATCTGACTGCTCCTCTTCATAGTTTGTTTCAGTATTAGCTTCTGCCTCTACCGCCATTAATGGTGGAGTCTCTTCAATATCTGTTCTGCCATGAGTCAAAGTATCGGCAGTGTCGGCTATGATATCTTTCTTTCTAGGTTCACCCATATCTTTTTGTTTCTGTCTCTCTTCTAATGCACTTAAAATCTCTTCTAAATCAATTCTAATTGGATCTTCTTTGACAGGCATTGGCTCCCTATATTCGGGCACAGGATTGGCATGAGTAACATATGTCTCATAGAACCATTTCGCAACTTTATAAAGGTCTCTATGAAGATGTAATCCCTCAAGAATTAGCCCCCTATTGTCATGAATTGCTTTATTCCCCATCCTACGGATATGGTCCAATGCCATTTGAATGTCTCTTTTAATGTATTCATGTCGAGTAAGATAATAGATCATTTCACTAAGTGTTGGTTTAACGGCATCTTCGATCTTCTCTATCTCAAAAACACGCTTCAGAATGAATTCTGCTGCTGTTCTAGCCTTTCCTCCGGCCGCTGCTGGATCTGAATAAATGTAGTTCTCCATTTGTGTAGCAGCAACAGCCGCTTCTGGAGCTTCCCCTTGGAGAAAAGAGAAAAGTTTATTACTATTAACCATTTTATTAAGCCTCACTCCATCATTAGATTTATCTGTAAACTCACTTATTAGTATCCTAACATAGGCTATTAATTTCTTTTACATTTAATAAACGTTTATGCTTTTTTACCGTAAATCAGCATGATATAATCAACACAAACCACATATTACGTACGTATTAAGAGGTGTTTACATATGGATACAAGCTTTTGTTATAGCTTTCCAGCTCTTAGAGGTAAGCAAGCCGGCAAGGAATATTATGTTGTAATGTGCCCGCTTCGTTTAATTCCAAGGTTATTTTTGTTTAACGAAGAGGAAATACCTGCCCAGTTTCGTGCACAACGGATTTTGAACAAAGCTAGAATACCTGAACTTACTAACTATATTGTAGAAAACAAAGAGGATTATGTATTCTCATCTATAACTGCATCAATTGATGGGGAAGCAATTTTCGAGCCCTATCAAAGTAGCCCTTCTCATGACATTGGTCAGCTGAAAATATCTATGGATGCTCGCTTCCTTATTAATGATGGGCAACACCGTAGAGCTGCGATTGAAGAGGCACTAAAGATTGCACCAGAATTATCTGATGAATCTATATCAGTCGTCTTTTATAAGGACGTTGACCTTAAGCATGCACAGCAAATGTTTTCTGATTTAAATCGTCATGCTGTTAATACGACTTCATCTATAGGGATCTTATATGACCACCGCGATGAAATTGCTATGCTTACAAAAGACATTGTATCTTCCATACCACTTTTGCAGAGATACACCGACACAGAAAAGGTTTCTCTTTCCAAAAATTCTCCCAAAGTCTTTGCGCTCAATCATATTTTTAATGCCAATTTAAAATTACTAGGAAAGTCCAAAGGAGAATCTTTCCAACCGGAAGAGGAACAGTTTGCAAAGGATTTTTGGATCTCAGTATGCAAAGCCATCCCCGAATGGAAAATGGTTTTAGCAAAAGAGTTGTCTCCTCGGGATTTAAGGACCCACTATATTAACGGGCACGGAGTATTTATCGAAGCTCTAGGTGTATTGGGAAATGATTTAAAACAAAGATACCCCAAAGATTGGAAGAAGTATGTTGAAAAGCTCGAGAAACTTGATTGGAGCAGAACAAATACCTCTGATTGGTTAGATAGAGCATTTAATAATACAGGTCGAATTCAAAAGAACAATAATACTGTCCTACTTACAACAATCAGAATGAAACAATTATTAAACGTTCCACTGTCTAATAATGAAATTGCTCTCGAAGAAAAGTTTTTCCCTGGAGGTGCCTCACGTGAGTAAAGGGATCATCAGCAATATGCTGACTAAACAAAATGAACTCGCAAGAAATGCTATTGAAGAAATCCAAAAAGCTTATAAGGAAGACTCTCGCCCCTGGATTGTGGGTTACAGTGGAGGAAAAGATTCCACGGTTGTTGTCCAATTAATTTTTGATGCTTTATGCGACTTACCGAAAAATGAGCTGCACAAAAAGGTATATGTCATCTCTTCGGATACTTTGGTTGAAACTCCTTTAATTATCAATTCTATTAATCAAACCCTAAGACGAATTCAAGATGAAGCACTAAAACGCGGATTGCCCTTGGAGACTCACAAAGTTAAACCAAAGATCGATCAATCCTTTTGGGTGAACATTATTGGACGTGGTTATCCAAGTCCAAATCAGCAATTCCGATGGTGTACAGATAGGTTAAAGATCGACCCTGCAAACCAATTCGTTCTTGATAAAGTTTCTGATTTCGGAGAAGTCATTATGATTCTAGGTGTCCGCGAAGATGAAAGTGTTAGTAGGGGCAATACGATTCGTTCACACACGATCTCTGGTAAACTTTTCATGAAACATACCACTCTTGCTAATGCCTACGTTTACGCTCCTATTCGCTATTTTAGCGTTGATGATGTCTGGGATTACTTATTGAACTACCCTTCCCCTTGGGGCGATGATAATTATGAACTATATAGTTTATACCAAGACTCTAATAGCGGTGAATGTCCGTTAGTAATTGATAAAGCCACTAAAGACCAGGCAGGATCTTGCGGGAACAGCCGCTTCGGTTGCTGGGTCTGCACTGTAGTAAACGAAGACAAAGCGCTGAACGGATTTATTCAAAATGGCCACGATTGGCTGAAGCCATTGCTTGATTTTAGAAATTGGCTAACAGGTATTCGAGACGACCGTACGAGACGAATGAAATATCGAATGCATGGCCAAGTATACTTTAATGAAGTAAAGGTTGAAGAAATCGATGGGACTGATTATGTAGTCGTTCCTAAAAAAGGTAGTCGAAGAAAAGATCTAATTAAACTTGAAGAATACTCAATTATTAAACGCACGGAGTTAAATTCTTATCTTAACGCAAATAATATTGACTTAAGTGCTGCGGGTGATCACAAGCTTCTCGTTACTTATAAAGAAGAAGGGTTAGACGGTGAAGAGCTGACTAAGTATGCTCAGTTAGGCTTAGGTCCTTACACATTCGAAGCCAGAAAAGAAATACTCAATAATCTCCTTAAAGTTCAAAAAGAAGTTCAACATCCTGATGACCCTCATTTTGAATTAATCAAGAAAGAGGAATTAATTGAGATACGGAAAATCTGGTTAAAAAATGGCGACTGGGAAGACTCTCTACCATCCATTTATTCTGAAGTTATGGGCTATGAAGAAGATTGGGATGTCGTTGAGAAGCCAATATTTGAAAAGGATCAGATCTCTGATCTTGAGTTGCTGTGTGATGAATACAATTTAGATATCAATGTAATCAAGCAGTTAGTCTCTATTGAAAAGGCATACTCCGGATTAAAGGTAAGGCGTGGCCTCATGGATGAAATCAGAAAAACTCTCACGCAAGATTACTTGCATCTTTAAGGGGATATTATGAAATTTAATACAATAGAACTCAATAATATTGGCCCGTATGCGGGCAAAAACAAATTTGACTTTACGGGCGACTCTGCTCGTAGAGTTATCTTGATCGGCGGAAAAAACGGTGCGGGCAAGACAACACTATTAAACTCAATCAAAATTGGTTTGTTTGGTTCTTTTAGTTATGGTTATAAATCTGACAACAAAGAGTATTTTAATCGCATTATCCAAATACTCAATAACAAAGCCAAAGAATCGCGTATAATTAAGCCCTTTAGTATTTCGGTCAGTATTACCATGAACGAGGAATATGAGATAAAGGACTATAAACTAACACGTTCATGGAAATACCGGGAAGGAAAAATACAAGAATTTCTTATTGTAGAGGAATCAGGTCGTATATTAGGCGACGATGAAACACATAGGTTCCAATCACAATTAAAAGAATCTCTTCCCCCTCAATTACTGGATTTTTGTTTGTTTGACGGTGAAGAAATAGCGAATATAGTTAATAACAATGAGTTATCAACTCATCTAAGCGCACTTTCTAAAGTTGTATTCAAGCTTAATCTTTTCGAAAAACTGGAAGAGGACCTTGACCTCTATTCACAACAAGCATTATCTACAAATGATAAAAATCAAAGTGAACTCCAAAATTACATAGATCGACAGAAGAATCTGAGACAGGAACAAGCTTCTCTAACAAAGCTGTTAGAAGAAGCCCAATTAAACAAAGAAAAATTGCAAGAAGAACTTTCTCAACACAAAAGTGATTTTGATCAAAATGGGGGCTTGGTCAAAGCAGAACGAGAACGGTTAATTCGTGAAATTAACAATCTAGAAATTGAGCGAAAGAAAATATCCGAAGAAATAAAATCTTATACTTCCAATATGCTTCCTTTACATCTCTCATTTAAATTCCTTAACGATGCACGTAAACAAATTAGAGATGAAGAAGCAATTCATTTTGTGAATAAATTGGATAACCTTCTCGGGGAACAGGAACTTGAAGCGGTTATTTCTCAGCTCCAACTAAATCCAAGCATTGAAAACAAGAAGATTTTAAAACACTCTTTACTTTCGTCGATTAATAGAGAGAATAGCCAAAAAGTAATTCATGACGCTTCTTTCTCAGATAGCAGTATGATTGAACAGACATACCTTAAAGTTACTAGTGAATCGCCTATAACGATCAAGGAGAAGATTGAAGACAGCAATTCTAAACTACAACGTTTAAGAAATCTTAGAGAAAAGCTAAAAATCAATGACTCCACTTCAGAATTCGAGAAGATCTTGAGTCAGATTGAGCAATTACAAAAAGAGCTTGTCTTGAATGATGAAAAGATTGAGGCTCTATCTAACAAACTTAATCAAGTTAATGAAGAACTTGTAACAATAAACGCTTCTATAGAGAAATTAGAACACGCTATTTTTGTCGATAAGAAGACAGATACCTCTTTTAAAGAAGCTAAGAAAATCATTCAATTAAGTGAGCGCTTTAGAAAGCTACAACTTCAGAAAAAGATGCAGCAAGTTGAGCAAGAAGCTCTTAGAATGTTGAATAAACTTTTTAGAAAGAAGAACTATATTTATTCAATCTCTATTGACCCGCAAACATACGAAGTAGACTTACTCGATGCTGAAAACCGTCCGCTAAATAAAATGACACTTTCATCTGGTGAGAAGCAAATGTTATTAATTGCTTTGATCTGGGCCGTCTTCAAGAGCTCCCAACGAGAAGTACCGTTTATTTTCGATACACTTCTAGGCAGACTGGACAAGTCTCATAAGAGAGCTTTGCTTACGGACTTTCTTCCTCATGCTGGGACGCAGTCAATTATCTTATCTACTGATTCAGAAATTGACCAAGAGTATTTCTCAATTCTTCAACCACATTTGGCTAAAGAATATACTCTTCATTTCAATGTTGGAGACCAATCTACGAATATACTTCATGAATATCTGCCGCTACTCACTGAAGGGACTGTACGCCCATGAATTTTCGTCTAAAAACATCATCTGCGACAGGCGAACGGCTTTTAACACTTCAAGCTAACACCGGCTTGACCTGGAACGTTTTAGCAAGAATTGCAGTTGCTCTTTCGCTTAATGATCCTTCTATTCCTGAAGCCGCCCCTGACCGCAATGGACTGGAAATCCATAGGAATGCTTTAACCGGAGAAATGGACTTCGTTTATAAAACGCTGATTAAACAGCACTCAAAGCGAAATGTTTCTGAAGAAGAATATTTCCCAGAACTATTTAACGCTCATATTGAACGGGGTATGGAGCTCCTAGAAAACGAATACCGGTATGCAGGGAACTTTGAGAAACTATTGTTGAATTTACTTGAGATGGGAGGCCAGCCGATTGGTCTATCTCGATAATAGTGCTACTACAAAAATGTACGAAGAAGTTTACGAGGCAATGCTGCCATTTTTGTTAAGGGAGTATGGTAACCCCTCCAGTAAATATTATGCGCAAGCCAATACGTCAAAAAAGGCAGTAGAAGAATCCAGACTTCAACTTTCTTCACTATTAGGTACATCCACTGATGAAATTATTTTCACTAGTGGATCGACAGAGAGTAATAATATGATTATTAAAGGTGTCGCAGATTTTTATTCAGAGAAAGGCAATCACATTATTACATCTGTCGCAGAGCATCCTTCTGTCTTAGAGACATGCGAATTTCTTGAAAGCAAAGGATATCGCGTTACGTATTTAGAGACAGATCGATATGGTAGAGTGGATCCCAAATCTGTTGAACAGGAAATATGCCAAGACACCATTCTCGTTACTATTATGTGGGGGAATAATGAGCTGGGATCCCTTAATAATATAGAGGCGATCTCAAACATTTGTCTGCAAAGTGGCACCTTTTTTCATACAGATGCAACTCAAGTAGTTGGTAAGCTAGACTTCTCTTTAGAAGACTATCCAGGAATCAGCTTTATGTCTTGCTCAGCTCATAAATTCCATGGACCTAAAGGGATTGGAGCTGTGTATATTAAAAAAGATCAATACGGGATTCCAACTCCCATTACCCCGCTTCTACATGGTGGTGGGCAAGAAAAAGAAATCCGGAGCGGAACACTAGCAGTGCATAACATTGTTGGTATGGGAAAAGCAGCCAAAGTCACTGAACAGAATTTGAAAAATAATATTCGCCGACTGATTGAGAATGAAGAATATTTAACGGGGTTACTCAATAATAAATTTGGTGATGCAATCTCATTTAACAGTGACATTAAAGACAAAATCCCAGGCATTCTTAATGTCCAATTTAAAGGGATTAACAATGAGTTACTGCTCAAGCAGCTTGCTCCTTATGTAGCAGCATCAACCGGTTCTGCATGTAGCTCTAGCAAGCCCTCACATGTACTTGCTGCCGCTGGTTATTCCCATGAAGAGATACGGTCCTCAATAAGATTTTCTATGTCATCTATGACAACAAAAGAAGAACTGACGGTATTTAACGAGTTATAAAAAGAAGCCATGGCATATGCCGTGGCTTCTTCTTATAGATAATCAATTGTTTTTAATTACTTAACCTCTATCAAATAAATCTTCTCATCAAACGCGCCCCGCTTCTTGGCTTTTTCCTCCCGGATCATGTCCAGCTGGTGAGGTGTTGCTCCGTGTGCGGCGGCTGTTGCGTAGATGAGTTCAAGCATGTCGGCGAGTTCCTCGACGGCTGCGACGGCATTCTCGGCTGCCAGGTATTCCTCGTATTCTTCACCGATCTTCTTTCTGAGTTCCTGCATATATTCATCATCATTCAGAATTCGTGTTTTTGCTTCCTTCCCGGCGAGTTCGATGATCTCCGGGATCCGGTCACGTACGAGTTTGTTGTGGATGGGCATTGGATGGTCCTCCTCTTGTTACAGCTTTGTACCTTCTATTATAAATGTTTTCCAGTCGAGGGGGCGGGATGTGCTCACTTGTCGCATTACTCCCGTTTAGGTTCAAAGGGAAAAACCGCCGGGGTTCCGGCGGTTTTCATGTTCCAGCAGAATTTATTGAATCCCAAAGTCCCTCGCGAATACCATCTTGGTGTCGACCAGGACCCCTTCTGCATTTTCATCCAGGTTGAAGATGCGTGCGCCGCGGAGGCGGTCGTTTTCTTCGCCGCCGAGGCCGTATGTGCCGAAGCCGGCGTTGCCTGCGTAGCCGAGTTGGATGCCGTAGTAGTTGCCGACGTAGGTGTTGATGTGGTCATGACCGGAGAAGACGCCCTGCACGTCGCCGCGCTCGAGCATGGCTGCGAACATGCCGCTGTTAACTGGCCCGGTGCAGACGCATTCGTTTTTCTCGCCGACGATGCTGTGCTTTCCCACTGCTTTCTGATGGCTTTCTTCTGTCCGCTCGAATGGGCTGGCATACCACATGAATTCAAATTCCGGGAGCGGGATGTGCATGAAGGCGAGTGACGGGACTTTGTGTCCGGTTGTCTGCTCCAGCTTTTTCGACGTCTCGTAGTACCACTGGACCTGGTCTTGGCCGAGCCACTCATACTGCTGGTAGCCTTCGAAATCCTGCCCTGCAATCTCGCCCGGAGCATAGCGTCCGCTGTCGAACAGCCAGACGTTAAATGCCGTCTCCGTGTTCTTGGAGTTCTTGATCCCGATCGATGCATTGCCGGTCCCCGTGACTCCGTTCGGGCCCGGCTTGTTTACGTTGTGTTCATACGACATGTAGACATCCAGCAGATCCGCTTCAGTCATGCCGGTCTTCGGCGTGTGGTCTTCATCGTGATTCCCGAATGTCACCACCCAGTGGACGCCCCGCTCTTCCATGGGCTTCGCGATGTTTTCGATGGCCTGTTTGACCTCTTCTTCCGTGTCGAGGTCCCCGTTCATCATGTCCCCGTTGAGGATGGCGAGATCCGGCTTTTCTTCATCCAATACCGTGTTCATCAATTCGATTGTCCGGGGATCGGTCTCCTCGTCATCCTGGATATCGTTGAACTGGACAATCTTATAGTTGCCGTCAGCGTTGAACTGCAGCTTTTTGTTCTCGTTCGTCTTCCCTTCTACCGAAGGGCTGATGAGGCTGGTTGTCATCAGAACGACTGCACAGGCAATGGCGATGATACCGGCCAGCGATTTCCACTTCATGATCAGACCCTCTTTCCTATGTATGTCGTGCTGCGCAGGCTTGCTTCCCGTTTCATCGTCCCTCCATGATCCGGCATGCCTACATGCCTTAGTATAGGCGGGGTCTGTTGAGACATTGTTAACTGGGGATAAACAATTGTTAAATGTGAAATGCGAAAAACCGCCGGGTTCCGGCGGTTTGTGATCTGTCGTTATTGCGCATTCTCCGGCTGATAGACACCGGGTATTATTAATCACAGTCTTTTGAATTCCGGTGTTTCCATAATTTTTTCGAAAAACTTGTTTTTTGCTTGTCGGTAATTATCCATTTCGCTGCCTTCATGACTTTTCTTTAGGTCATCATATTCTTTTAGGTATTTATTATTTTCCAGTAAAACATCCCTGAACTTCCAGAAGAAATCAACTTCCGAATTGATTACAGTTAATTGTACTCCCAATGGAGGGGTGGCTGAATCGTCTTGAAACGCTCTGAAGTCATCTGTTTTTGAACTGCCTTCGTTGATGTCATATAACGTCTCAAGAGCTTTAACAGCCAATGGAAATTTTTCCGTTGGAACACGCACCTGTATATCAATGTCGCCTTTGGTCAGGCAACTGGGTATGGCTGAACTTCCGACGTGCTGGATATCTGCAAATGGCAAGTGTTCGCTTATAATTTTCTTGTGTGACATAAATGCTTTTTCAGCTTGTTCAATATTATTTTCGAAGAAATTTACTTGCTCCATATAAACCCTTCCTTGGTTTGAAAACCGCAACTGTCTCGGAGGTTTTGTTTTACTTCGCATTCTCATCCGTCTGATGAATCCCAAAGAGGTTCCCTTCCGAATCGGTGTAGTAGCCCTGCCAGGCCATGCCGGGGAGGGCGTATTTCGGGAGGGCGACGGTGCCACCGTTTGAGAGAATCTTCTCCTCTGTGGCGTCGTAATCTTCGACGCCCATCGTGCAGGCGAATCCGTTGAGCGGCTGCCCGGAATCCGGTGGCGGGCCTTGGCGCTGCATGAGGGCGCCGTTGATGCCCATTTCGTCCTTGTCCCCGGTCACCGCCCCGAAGTACGGCATGCCGGCGTATTCGCTCCAGTCCTCGAACGTCCAGCCGAATACCTCCCCGTAGAACTCTTTCGCCCGCTCCATATCGTCGACGTGAATCTCGAAGTGTATGACTTTCCCCATCTTGCTCTCCCCTTCCTATTTCTTGTTGGATTCCAGATATGCTTTTAACGCATCCAGGTCTTTCGCGGTGGCTTTCTTGAATGGGCCGGCCATCATCTTGCCGAACAGCTTCGTCAGGCCGGTGAGCCCCCCGATCTCGCCGTGCAGATGGACGTTGGACTTGTCTCCTGTCCCGCCGACCCGGTACGTGAAGAGGTACTCCCCTTTTCCTGTCATGCCTTTTGTCCCATCGACTCTGATTACGACCTTCTCGTTGGGCACGAGTTCCACGACTTCGAAATGCTCGGATGCCTTTGATCCGTACATCTTCCTCGTCTCGATCCACGTGCTGCCTTCCCGCATCGGTCCTGAGTCCTGCCGCTCAATCCCGACGAGCCCCTGCATCCAATGCTCTGCGGCCTCCAGGTCGAGCAGCGCGTCATACAGCCGCTCCTTCGGCACACGGACATCCCGTTCCACTTCGAACTCAATACCCAACGCTGTCCCTCCTGTCCAAGCCAGTCCTTACCTGGTAACCAATTCGACTTGCGGCCGGTGAAGCCCTTTCAGTATCAGGAAATTTAACAAGAAGGAATTTTACTTTCCAATCCAGAATGTCATCCACAGTCTTCCTATTTAAGGGGTGAACGATCGATGATCAGCAAAGTCGGCCAGATTATGCTGTATGTCAATGACCAGGACGAGTCGGTGAAGTTTTGGACGGAGCAACTCGGGTTTGCCGTGATTGCGGAAGAAGACAACCAGCAGGGCTTCAGATGGATTGAAATCGCGCCGACCAAAGACGCGGAAACGAGCATCATCCCTCACATCAAAGCGTTTGTTTCTAAGATGTCACCAGGCTTAAATCTGGACACGCCTTCCCTCATGTTCTTTACGGACAAGTTCGATCAGTTGCACCGTGAACTGAAGGAAAAGACGACCGTCGGGGAGATTGTTAACATGCCGTCCGGCAGGGTCTTTAACTTCGCCGACAATGAAGACAACTATTTTGCCGTCATGGAAAAGAAGTAATCCTAAAGAAAAGGAAGTCCCTCCGAAACGCCTGATAATCAGGCCGTTCGAAGAGACTTCCTTTTTGATTTTCTATCAGAAAAAGATCAGCAGCAGAATCCCTGCGATAAAGCAGTAGTATGTAAAGTACACGAGCTTCCCGCTCTTCATGACGCCCATGAACCACTTGAGTGCAAAGTAGGTCATGAACAGGGTGGCGACAAATGCGGCGAAGTAAGGGATCATCAGGCCCGCTTTGTTCGGTTCATCCATGAAATCCCCCACGCCCAGCACGAGGCCGCCGAGGCTGACGGGAATGTAAAGCATGAACGAGAACCGGAGGGCGGTCTCTTGCTTCATGCCGACGGCGATTGCCGAGATGATCGTCGCGCCGGAACGGCTGATTCCCGGTGTCAGCGCAACAGCCTGCCCCAGGCCGACTAGGATGGCGTCTTTTGCCGTGAGGTCGCTTTCGCCTTTGGTGCCCTTCATGTTGCGGATCAGCCACAGGGCGATCCCCGTGACGAACAGCATGATGGCAATCGTTGTCATGCTGACGTTTTCCACAATGTAGTCGCTCAGTAAAAAGCCGAGGGCCCCTGCCGGAATCGTTCCGATGATGATAAAGCAGACAAAGCGAAAGTCACTTTTATATCGGTCATTTTTCGTTTGAAGATACTGCCATGAGTTGACCGCCAGCCTTGCAATGTCGTGACGGTAGATGAACAAAATCGCCAGCAGCGAAGCAGTATTGGTCAGGATCGCAAACGTGAAGCCCTGCTCCCCCAGACCGAGCAGTTCACTCGCCACCATGACGTGCCCGCTGGACGATACCGGAATCGGTTCGGTAAAGCCCTGGACAAGCCCGATCACGATCATTTTGATGATCAATATTAAATCTGTTTCCATGTTGTCCTCCTTGAAAAGCCTCTCCCCATTTTATACAACTTCGCCGGAGGGGGGAAATAGGAAAAGACGCCAGTATTCTCTGTTGGGCGAGGTTAAAAACCATTCAGTCCAAGCATAAATATCGCAATGATGACCAGAAATCCTGCCGGAAGCACAATCAAGATAGCGGCTGATACTTTCCGCCAAAAACCGCTTTCGCTATACCAAGAAGCCAGAACAGCTGACGAGTATCCAATCAAGACAATAAAGACCCATGAGGACCCGATATCCTTCCCGACAAGCGATTGTAAACTGATATAAGTGACTACCAAAATGACAATAGATAAGATACCCGAGTATTTCCTCATTGCAGTTCCCCTTCACCCTGGACTCAGGTTCTTATTGTTTGGATTTCTCGTCTATTTTCCACTTTAAATACTCGTACACGATATCACCGAGAGTGGCCAGAGTGGCTATAAATGGGATCCAGAACCTAAAGTACACATTATCGAGATCCGGATGGCCTTCCGCCTCTGCAACTGCCCAATACAGAAACGCAAGGATTAAAGGGCCGCCCCAAAGCGTTCGAATAAACTTCCCCCTGGCATCCAGTTCCCCATAACCAATCTTGATCTCTTTCTTGATGCCCTCACCCCCATGATCTCTTAACTTTTCGTTCCAAAAGAATCGGTGAGATATTCAGCAAAATCGAAATGATGGTCAGTACCCATAACGCCCGCTCCATGCCAGGGACGACGTCCATCAGCGCTGCCCAGTCTTCCGCTTTCACCCAATCGGATACCAGGCTGTATTCTGCACAAAGGGTGAATGTCGTGAGCGATAACCCCATCGCCATGGCAAGCTTATAATCCTTCCCTGCTCGGTACAAATAAAGATTCGTAAATGTTGCGGCGATCGCAAGAACCCCTAATATGATCCACATCGCTTCATCCCCATTTTTTATGTACTCCACCAACACAACAACTGTAAGTGTGTTGGAAATCTGGACGTTAGGAGTTGTTTTTAGTTTCCTTTTTCCACTTTCGGTACTTGTACATTAAGCTTTCGAGATTGCTTTACATCATAAAAGACTCTTTTGATACAAAGAATGTCCGTCAGTCTCACCCACTTTATTAAAACCATTGGATAGATAAAAGTTGTTTAATTTGAAGTTATCTCTTACACAATCCAATCTTAATGTGCTCTTCCCCTGATCCTTAAGGTCAGTTTCCAACCACTGGAGAACAATCATACCCAAGCCGGATCCGATTTCCGAAGGCCTTACCGCTAACCGATGAAGGTAAATGGCTTCATCACTTAATTTCCCCCAAGTATGTTGGTCCCACCAACTTTGTTGCTGACACAATGTAAAGGTGGCCACCGCCTCTCCATCCCTATTAACGATAAAGGTCTCTCCTTTATTTATGGCTTGTTTGATTTCTTCGTCTTCCCCTCCGCCGGCCAGGAATCCCCATTGGTCAACTTTCTGTTCCTTGAGCCATTTCGCCACATCTTTCAAAAGACATATGATTTGGTCTGATTCTCTACTTGTTGCTACAGAGACTTTATAACCCTTTAACAAAGAATGACTTCCCATTTCCCATCCCCCAATTAGCATTTTGTAAAGCGATCAATAACTAATCAAAAGCCACCTCATTACAATTTTTAATGAGATGTTTTCATGTTATAGAATTATTGTGACAGGATCATATGGTCGTTCACGAATGCTTTTATGATGACACTACATTCTCGTTTCCCGAGAACGTTGTGAGAGATTATTTCGTTTTGTTTATACTTTTTATTGCATTCGCGTAAGCAACTAAAAAAATCACAAAAACTAATCCTCCGATTGCAGCGACTGTGATTAGAAAGTCCAACTTTCATCTCTCCTTCACCTGGCTATGCCCGAACACGATGCACGTGTCGGCTCTTCTTACATATCCGGCCCACCCATAATTCGGTCAGCCAGTAAACCAGCGCAGCGGCAGCTCCAAGCAGGCCAGAGAGCAGGAGTGACAGAAGAATGAAGTCATCCTGCATCGTCAGAATCGCGATCATTCCCGTGATTCCGGCTCCACTCAGAACATATGCCCTCAGTTTCCCGAACTTGCCGCGGATGTACTGATCAGCCGTCCAGGACACGCCGATTCCCAACGTTAAATAGATCGGTGCGATGTAAATCAGATAGATCATAAACAGTTCACCCAGTCCGAAATGATAGACTCCGGGCTCCACCTCGTCTTTTGGTGTGTATTGAAACAAGCACAGCAATGCCGTGAATATGATTGCGGATACTGAAGCAGAAAGGAATCTGAGCAAAGGAAACGCCTCCTTTCCATAATTTTACCATATTTCTTCGCGACCCCTCTTCCTCCCTCCGACGGTGTGTATATTTCCACGTCGAATCTCCCACACTAGGTTCATCTCAAAATCTATTGGAGGAGATCAGCCATGACTATCCAACTGCCGCCGATCCGGAAAGCTGCCGTATATGTCCGTTCGACCTACTGGGGCCGCGCGCCGCTCCATGCCTCAGCCGATGACAACGAGGAACTTCTCCTGCGCGTGGTCGAGGGGCGCTGTGACTATGACCTGTTTTATGAAGCGAGCAGCTACAAGCGGAACGAAGCCGCTATGGAACTGCTCCGATGGGCCGACATGGGCGAGTTCGATGCGATCGTCACGAGGCACGTCCATTCGTTCGGGCTTGGCATCAAGTTCGACTGGGACACGATGATGGGCCTGATGATGGCCCGGGGCATCCGGATCATCACACCGGAGAAGGTGTATTCAAGGGAAAATCGGAACGACATGACGTATCTGGAATTCATGATGCGCGCGCTCCGGGATGAGTACGAAATCAAGTTCGGGGCCGACTGGGACCGTGTGAAGATGAGCTACCGGCTCAGGAAGACGCCGATTGAGCTGATGAGCTTGTATGAGCGGCCTGCGTCTGCCCAGGTGATTGAGTTTCCACGGGTGTCCGGGCGGGAGCAATTGCCGGGAGAATCGTCTTAAGTGTTGGTTTCGTCATTCAGACGTGCGATTTCGTCATTCGGGTGTGCAGTTTCGTCATTTGCAGTCCCGGTTTCATCATTCGTGTGCGCAGTCTCGTCATTCGCGGCGCCGGTTTCGTCATTCGAATACGTACCGCTAATCATCTGGATAACGTAAAAGGGATCATCCGCACCGGATGATCCCTTTCCTGTTAACGACTCCATATTCTTATACCGGCAAATACAGTTAGTGACCGCCTCTTAATGGCACTCTAATCAGCCTTTGAACAATCACTGTTTTCAAGATCCCAAACCCTATCAGAGCACCCAGCAGGTTAAGCATGAAATCATCAATATCGAAACTTCCTCTTCTCGTAACCAATTGGACCACTTCGACAATGATCAACAAGATGCTCATCGAAACCAAAAAGCCTTTGATCTCTCGGACCTTGTTTATGTAATATGGCAGATAGACTCCCATCGGCAAAAACAGCAATAAGTTGCCGAGGAGATTTTTCACCGGGATATCCTTATTCATACTGCCATCCATAAACCCTGTTAGATAGGTGTTTATCGTTTTAAACGGTACAAAATTAGATGAATTTCTAATATACTCCGTCCACGTTAACCCAGACCATAAGGATCCCCGGGAACTTAAGAACAGCAATACAGCCAACGCAACTAAATAACCCACAAAACTAAGGTTGATCACAATCTTTAATCCTTTGTTCATTTAATCCCCCCGGACTTCGAAGTATCAAGTAGACAACATCTCCTTCACTCAATTATACCAAAAAGATCCTACACTTCCTTAATTTATTGACAATAAAGGGATCATCTGCAGCCGACTGGGATGCGTGAAGATGGGTGGCCGGAGCCAATGCAGATAATAAGTTTCCGCGGGTGTCCGGGCGGGAACAATTGTCGGGAGAATCGTCTTAAGTGTTGGTATCGTCATTCGGGTGTGCAGTTTCGTCATTTGCAGTCCCGGTTTCATCATTCGTGTGCGCAGTCTCGTCATTCGCGGCGCCAGTTTCGTCATTCGACCTCAATCCATCTAAAAGGGACCATCGGCAATCGATGGTCCCTTTCCTTCTACATCCACTCCTAATTGGAGAAGTGCGTCTTTAATGAGCGTCCCACATAATGTGCAGAAACATTAGTGAGATCCAGTTCCCTCGCCCAGACCGAGAGCTGTCCGGTGTGGTGGATTTCATGTGCAATGAGGTGGTGCAACACCTCATCCATAGTATATTCCTCATCATCCCACGGGACCCGTACTACTTTCTCATTCAGCCCTTCTCCATATCCCTTCAAAAATTCAGTGACCTCACCTCTGCACCGGTCAGAAAGGGACCGAACTTTCTCAAGTGTATCGCAGTCGGCATAGCCAAACACGATATCCTCTTTGCCCTGAATTCCGCGGATCCAACTGTATTCGACGTCAATGATATAAAACAGTGTCTCTAAGATACTGCCTACCCCACCGGTCCTGGGGCCGACCAGCTCTTCTTCAGGCAGCTGGCTGCACCAGGCAAACCATTCGTCTCTAACCTGCCAGTTGTATTCAAAGAAAGGGATCATGTGGACACGCTCCTGCTTTTTAATTACACGGTGAACATAAACATTCGCCCCTGTTGCAGGCTATTCCTCTTCCCGATACTCCAAAATATCCCCCGGCTGGCAGTCGAGCGCTTTGCAGATGGCTTCGAGTGTCGAGAAGCGGACGGCCTTGGCCTTGCCGTTTTTCAGGATGGACAGGTTGGCCATCGTGACGCCGACTTTTTCGGAGAGTTCGGTGACGCTCATCTTGCGCTTGGCGAGCATGACGTCGAGATTAATGATGATTGGCATTTGGCTCCCCCTCCTCAGACCGTCAGTTCGTTTTCTTGTTTGATGTCGATTGCCTGTTTCAGCAGTCGCTGAAGCACCGCGGCGAAGACGGCGATCACGAGCGACGCGCCGACGATGACCAGGCCGATCAAAGCGAGGCCCGGGGCGTCATCCCATTCTGCGATCATGAAGATGAACGGCAGCGCGACCGCATACAGGCCGCTGATCGTGAAGGCGTAGTTGCGGATTTTCTTGAGCGACCCGACCGACAGCTCCGAGAACGCCTCGTTGCGGTCGATGTAGCCCAGGAGCTTCAGTGCCTGGTAAAGGGCCATGTAAAACGGGATGGCTGAAATGTACATGATGGCCATCAGGCCGAGGACGATCCAGGGCAGTTGCATCCCTTCGCCGATAAATCCCATTGCTTCCAGGACAATTTTCGGTAGGATCAGCACCGCAATCAGGAGCACCGGAATACCCATCACGATGACCGCGAGCTTCAAAAGCAATGTAGAACCTTTTTTCATATTGTGCACCTCGTTTCTTGTTGATGGTCTGGCATTCAGACCGTAAATTCATTTTCCGCCCGGATGGAGATGGCCTGTTTCAGAAGATGCCTGAGCACCGCCGTGAATATGGCGATGACAACGGATATCCCGACGACGGCCATGCCGAGGACGACGAGACCCGGGGCATCTTCGATCCGGGCGAGGGCGGCGAATACGGGTAGGCCGAGCGCAAACAGGATGGCGACTGCGGCTGCGCAGCGCCTGATGTTTGCCAGTGCCTGGACAGACGGCCCCGAGAACGCCTCCTGACGTTCAATCATTCCCAGCATCCGCCATGTCTCGCGCAACGCCGAAATAAGGCACCGCCGAACCGGCCAATACGGCGAACAGTCCCCAATCCGCAAACGGCAGTGCTTCCCCGCGGATCAGCGCAAGCGATACTTCGATGCCAAGCTGGAGGACGACTGGAAGCACCGGCAGAGCCATCACAATCAAAGTGAGCCTCAGGAACAATGTGGATCCCCTCTTCATCAAGCACACCTCTCTCCGTTGATTCTTCTCGATTATAGATAAATGTATATCGAATATCAATAAATAATGATTGGAAATCGAAAAACTTTTTCTTCACACAAGAAACGTGCTGCACCCTGGTCGGGCAGCAGCACGCTTTTGGGCTGACGGGCGAGTTTGCACGTTCGGCGCTTGAGATTGCACATTAGGGCCACGAGTCTGCACTTTGAAGCCGCGAGTTTGCATATTCGGCCGCCCAGATTTCACATTCGGAAGCTATCCAATGTATTAAAATTGCAACAATTCCCTTTCCTTATCCTTCTGTCCTTGCAGTATAGTTGGGTTAACACGTTTTTCCGGGGGGATGCGGATGAGGCGGAGTACGCTATACGGATTGCTGATCGGGGGCATCGGGGTATCTCAGTTCGGCAACTGGATTTATTTGATCGCGCTGAATCTGCTCGTGTTTGACATGACCGGTTCGGCGGCGGCAGTCGCCCTCCTTTACGTCATCGGCCCTTCCGCCCGGGTGCTCATAAGCCTGTTCGCCGGATCAGTGATTGACCGCTCCGACAAGAAGCGGCTCATGATTGCCTCCGACCTCATCCGGGGACTGCTTGTCTTCATGATGCCATTCGCCGGGTCGATCTGGGTCGTTTATCTGCTGGTCTTCCTGACAAATGCGACCGGGACATTTTTCGGTCCGAGTTCGACGTTCGTCATCACAAAGCTGGTCCCGGACCATGATCGCAAGCGGTTCAATTCGTTCATGGGCATGATGAATTCCGGAGCGTTCCTCGTCGGTCCGGCGCTTGCGGGTGTGCTGATCATGACTGTCGGGACGACTTGGACTGTTTTCCTGAACAGCGCGACGTTCTTCGTCTGCGCTGCCGCCATCGCGCTTCTGCCGGTACCAAAAGAAACGGGTGCCCCTTCCGGACGATTTGGGTGGCGGATGCTGCGTGATGATTTCGACGAAGTCGCCCGATTTATCCGGTCGGAGCCGTTCTTCTTCCGCATCTATTTGATTTTCCAGACCGCGCTCATGCTGGCGTTTGCTCTGGACTCACAGGAAGTGACGTTCATCAAGCAGGACCTGGCGCTCGGCGACCAGAAGTACGGGCTGCTCGTGAGTATCGCTGGAGCCGGGTCGCTGATCGGGGCTTCGCTTTCCGCTGCATTTGCGAAAAAGCTGTCTCTGCAGACCTACCTAGGATTCGGAACGATACTGACGATGGCCGCGTACGCGGCATTCTATAGCTCTGCCGGTTTCTATACCGCGATGATCGCTTTTGTCCTGCTCGGCATCTTCATGGCCTTCAGCAATGCCGGCTACGACACGTTCTACCAACGCAACGTGCCGACAGCGCTCATGGGACGCGTCGGCAGTCTGGCGTCCATCTTCCAGAACGTCCTGCAGATTCTCTTCACACTTCTGCTTGGCATGCTGGCGGAATGGTTCAGCGTTCAGGGGGCGGCGATCGGCTTCGCCCTGCTTGCCATTGTCCTGGCCTGCGCCTTGTCAGCGTCAGTGTTTGACCGGAAGAAAGCCGGATATTTCGAGGCGGAAAGCGCGTAAAAGAAAAGAAGACCACCGAGGGGGATGTAGACATGGACACACTGATCATTAAAGAACTTGAGTCAACCAGTGCGCTGCTGGCCGCTTTTCCGATCATGAAGCAATTGCGGACGCATCTTGATGAAACCACCTACCTTGAACTTGTGAAAGAAGCAAAGGAAAAGGATAGCTACAGGATTCTGGCCCTTCAGGACGGCAATGAAATTATTTCGGTGATCGGCTTTAAACCGATGATCACGCTCTACTACGGCAGATTCGTCTGGGTGTGCGACCTGGTCACCGATCAGAACCGCAGCTCCGGCGGATCCGGTCAAAAGCTGCTGGACTACGTTCACGACTGGGCGAAGGAGAACAGCTACACAAGCGTCGCCCTGTCTTCGGGCCTGCAGCGTGAGGATGCACACCGTTTCTATGAAGAAAAGATGGAGTATGACCGGGTCAGTTATGTGTTCAGGAAGGTCCTTGATTGACCTAGCCTAGAAAGCTGCTGAGCCCCCGTCGGATTGCAATGGAGCGATTCGGCGGGGGCTTTTGTCAGAATGATTCCAATTTCCTCTACATCAAACTCTGATTTTACAGTATAGTGGAAATAACAGGGGGATTTGGGGGATAAAGATGGGGAGTTTTCTGCTGATTTCACTATTTGTACTTTGTGCCGCTCTGGCCGGCATCTTGCTGCTGGTCCGGCTGCTTGCGCGGAAGAAGGTTACAAAAGGGATGCTCGCCGCATTTCTGGGACTCGCGGCAGCAGCCATCGGTCTTTCTATTTATGAAACACATTTCCATCCGTTTGACCGGAGCGGAGGTGAATCCTACATGGAGCCGCTCGACTCCCCTTCCGGCAGGTACACGGCGAGCACCTACTATCGTCCGTATGACGGAGCGGCCGGCGGGGTCACTGTCTGGGTGGATGTTACAGCGGAAGGCAGCAAGCCGAAGACAGTCTACTACGCGGAAGCCAATAGCCGCTTCAATGTCCAATGGACAGATGAAGGCCTCCTTTCCGTCACGAATGAAGAGCCAGGCTATCCCGAATCCGACCGCAGCGTAGAGCTCAAAGTCGATAAAGAAATTTATAATGATACCGGAAAGGCTTGCGGGACCTTACTGGTGAAAATGAAATACGAAAATTGCATTGCGAAAATGGAAAGGGAACAATAGGGGGAGGCACTCTTATGAAGACAACGGATAACCTGGAGATCTATAATGACCCGCTCCAATATGACAGGGAATACGGTGGGTACGACGCAGATGTACGGTTCATCCTCGGGCACCTGCCCCCCGCCGGCTCGGCAGTCATCGACCTCGCCTGCGGTACGGGGCGGATCACGCTTCCAGTCGCAGAAGCCGGGTATGAAGTGACCGGCGTCGACCTGCATGAGGGAATGCTTGAACGTGCCCGGGAGAAAGCGGCGGAACAGGGTCTCCCTATCCGCTTCCTTCGGCAGGACTGCCGGGAGCTTGACCTGCCTGTTTCCGCTCCCCTCATTGTCATGGCGGGCAACTCGTTCCAGCACTTCCTGACGAATGAGGACCAAGACCGGATGATGAAAAGCGTCCGGCGGCATCTTGAGCCGGGCGGCCGGTTCATCTTCGACACGCGGAACCCCGTGCCATCGGAACTCGCCGAACCGGACCGGTACGAAGAGCAATCGGAAACTGATGGGCGCCAGATCCGCGAGGTTCACACCGAGACTTATGAACCCATCACACAAATCCTTCATTGCACGACTGAGCGGTTCGCCGAAGACGGCACACCGCTCGGCCAGGATGCCATCTCGCTCCGCTATACGTATCCGCTCGAACTGGAGCGGCTCCTCCGGCAGCATGGCTTCCAATTGGAGGGCATGTACGGCGACTGGAGCGGGCGTCCCTTTGTGGCTGGAAGCGGACAGATGGTATGTGTCTGCAGGAGAGATAAGCCATGATCATCTCCGCCAATCAATGGAAAATCACGTTCAATCTTCTTTTTTACCTGTCGGCAGTCACCGCGATTGTATCGGTGTTCGTCCGCACTTCAGAGCTGGAAGCCATTCTTGTGCTGCTCGCGATCGGCATTGTCCGGGAGATTTCAAACAAGACGATTGGAAAAGACCTCGATACCGTCTTTGACCACAAAGGCTTTAAATTTCTGGACACTGTCCTGATGGGTGTACTATTGGCTGGGGTGTACTGGAGCTACCGGGATATCGGCATTCTGATTTCGACCGGAATCACTGCGCTCCTCAGTCTATTTACTTTTCTAATTAGTTTATTTAAGCGGAAGGATCCGGACGATGCGGGACAGTTTTAGGATGTGCAGACGGATATCTACTGTCCCACTGAACAACTAATGATGACTTGGGAGCACTCTCTTCAATTTGGGAAGCACTTAAATGGACAATCGAGGCACTCGCATCAAACTTGGAAGCACTCGGGCCGGAAATCGGAGCACTCGCCCTCCGTTTCAGTGCATTCAAAAGGACCATCGGCCGCCGATGGTCCTTTTCTTTATGGCTCGTCCACCTCAATCCCCCGCTCCTTCAGCATCCCGATCACGCCAAGTGCCGCCTGTTCCTTCATCTTCGCCTCGACCATGATGTCTACGTCCTTCCCGTCCAGCTCTGCAAGCAGCCAGTCGAGGTCTTCCGGCACGATGTAGTTATGGTGCGGGCGGTCGTCGGGGCGGTCGCGTCCCGAGCTGATGTGGATCTTCGGGACGCCCACCCGCTCCCAAGTATTCCAAACGCGCGGAAGCAGTTCGTCCAGCGGTTCTTCAGCCGGGTGGCAGCGGTGATGGTGGATGTCGAAGCAGGCCGGAATGCCGGCTGCTTCGCAGACGTGCAGCACGTCTGCAAGATTATATGTCCGGTCGTCGTTCTCATAGCGCAGTTTCTTGCGGATCCATTCCGGGAGCCGATCCGTCTCCTCGATCAGGCGTCCGAGCGCGGCTTCCGGGTCGCCGTATTTCCCGCCGAGGTGGAGGATCATGTCTTCCGCGCCGGTCAGCTCCATGAGGGTCGCGTGGTGTGCGAGGTCCTCATGCGTCTTCCTGACGACCTCTGGGTTGGGCGAGTTCAGCACCGAATATTGGCCGGGATGCATGGAGATGCGAAGATTAAATTTATCGCGGAGGGCTTTGATCTCCCCGCAGATTTCCTTCACGTCGGGATCGTTCGCCCAGTCCCACGTGTTCACCGGATGCGTCGCGAGCACGATCAGGTCGCTGCTCAGCCGGTAGAAACCGATGCCGTGGACGATGTTCCACCCGATGATTTTCTTCGTATGGCGCAGGTTTGCGAGCGTCAGCTCCTTGAGAATCCGCTCGCCCTCCTTCTCCACCGTCGCCACCCGGCATGTACGGAAACCGCCTTTTAATGTGGTATTGATGCAGGCATAGCCGACTTTCATAGGTTCCGCCTCCTTCCGGGTGTTCTCTCTTTCGTATCTTTACCCCAACTTCAGGATTTTACCGGAGTGCGGCGCATCTTTCCCCGAGCACATTAAAAGCCCTCGGAAACGCATATCGTTTCCAAGGGCTCTTCATGTGCATGCCGACTTTTACTTTTGCTTACTCATGGTCTGATCCAGGTCATCGAGCATCTTGTTTGCCGCAATTACGCCGCCTGCTCAATATCCAGGAGCTTGGAGAACAGTTGGCGACCGGGCTCGGAAGCCGTGTACAGAGGCAGCGACTGTTCCTGCTTGTCATCAGTACCGCGCTTGTCGATGCGGCCGTCGCTTTTGGAGGGACGATGGGCTTTGTCAGGCTGATGGCCCCCACATGGCGAGAAGGCTGGTCGGAGGCACATACGGCGCATTGCTTCCTGCCGCCGCCCTGATCGGCGGCCTTCTTGTCCTGTTTGCCGACCTGATCGACCGGACGCTGTTCCTCCCTCTTGAAGTGCCGGCTTCCGATGGTACATGCCTTGCCTGCCAAATTTAGCATTAGCCCGGCCACTCATGATACAATAAAAGCAGACTGAATTTTCTGCGGAGGGGATAATCATGCGTTTGACTGTTTATTTGGCTGGAGAGATCCACTCGTCCTGGCGCGATGAAATCAAAGAGAAGGCGGCTGCCCTGAAACTGCCGGTCGACTTTGTCGGTCCCCAGGAGGACCACGACCGCTCCGATAACATCGGCGAAGAGATCATCGGGGAACAGCCGGGTCCGTTCTACAAAGACTGGGCGGCATCGAGTTTCAACAACTTGCGCACAGAAGTGCTCATGCAAAAAGCCGATCTCGTCATCGCGCTGTTCGGCGAGAAATACAAGCAGTGGAACACCGCGATGGATGCGAGTGCCGCCGTTGCACTCGGCAAGCCGCTCATCCTTATCCGTCCGGAGCAGCATATCCACGCGCTGAAGGAACTTTCCCGCAAGGCGAGCGCGACCGTGGAGAACTGCGACCAGGCGATCAAGGCGCTTAAGTACATCTTTGATTGAGCGGAGGCGTCCGATCATGGAGAATGAAAACAAATCGTTCAGCCCCGCTGACATCCATACCGGTTATTTCATCTTTTTCGGAGCCGTTGCCGGAGCCGTCCTCGGGCCGCTGGCCTATGTGAATGATTGGCTGTGAGCAGAAATACACGAGAGGCCGTCCCGGCTGATGCGAACGGTCTTTTGGAAGCAATGAGAAGTGCGGAAGACTCCGGGATGATGCTGTTCGGCCCGGGTGAGCGCCGACTCACTCCGGAACAAGTGGAGCGGATGATCGTAAATTTCCGGGAGAATCCCGCATCCGCCCTATTCGTCGCGGAAGACACCGGTGGCATCGCCGGCTACCTGATCGCACGCGGAGATGAAACCGGACGCACCCGCCACCGCGCCTACGTCGTCATCGGCGTCCATCAACGCGCCCGCGGCAAAGGGACCGGCACCGTACTTTTACGCCAGCTTGACGGATGGGCCCGTGAACGCGGACTCCGCCGCCTGGAGCTGACCGTCATGACGGAGAACGAGGCCGCCGTCGCCCTTTACCGGAAGATGGGATTCCAAGTGGAAGGCGTGAAGCGGGATTCGCTCGTCATCGACGGCCGCTATGTGGATGAATACTACATGGCGAAGATATTGGAATGAGGAAAGCCGTCCGGCTGGAGCCGGGCGGCTTGTTTAATTGGAGAATGACCTTCGATTTCGTCATTCTCCTTCTGCCCGTTTCGTCATTCAGGACGGCAGTTTCGTCATTCCGCCCCCTAGTTTCGTCATTCGCCATGGGATCCGTCGCGAATGACGAGACTAATCGGTTGAATGACGAAAGTGAGACGGTGAATGACGAGACCTAGAGCTCAAATGATGAAACCGGAGGAAGAACGTCAGTCACGAAACAATCGGCCATTCCGCCATCGCTTCTCTGATCTTTATCTCCAACGAATCAAAATCAATCGATGACACGTCGGTCTCCGGCTCTGTCCAGCCGAAGCCATCCCCTCTATACCGCGGAACAATGTGCATATGATAATGTTCCACGTCCTTGAACGCCCCGTTATTTTGCATGACGGTGATGCCGTCTGTCTTGAAGGTGGATTCGATTGCGCCGGCGGCTTGCTGTGCGGCAAGGATCACCGCCTGCAGGCTTTCCGGATCCACGTCGGTGAACTCTGCCGCATGACGCTTCGGCACGACCAGGACATGCCCCGGGTTGATCGGAAACTTATCCAGGAAACAACAGACGAGGTCATCCTCAAAGATGATGCGTGCGTCAGCTTTACCATTAATAATGTCGCAAAAGATGCATGACGGCATGGTTTTTCCCCTTTCAAATTAGGTGTCGGTCCGACTGACGAGACAGGGCTCATCCTTATAAACCACTTTAATGGACCCCCGGCAGCTTTCAATTTACTCACCATGAATTTGGATGCACTCGCGCTCAATTTCGAAGCACTCGCTTTCCTCTCCCATTTCCTTCTATCTCCTAATCCTGTACAATTGGTGAAAGATGGGAGGTGATCGGAATGAAACGGAAGTGGATGTGGCATGGGATTGGGGCCGGAATCTTCAGCGGCATCCTGCTCGGGGCATTCCTCTGGGCAGTCGAGGAGCAGAGCGGCCGGAGGGTGTATACGCTCCTCATGAATGTCGATTATATTCCGGTCATGAACGCGGTCACCTTCCCCGCTCCGGTCGAATTCCTTTTCCATCTGATTGTCTCTGTTATTCTCGCTACCATCCTTTTATGGCTGATCAGGCGGATGCGGATGCTCGGCTCCCGCGTTATCGTCTGGCTCGTCACCGTGAATGCGCTGGTCGGTGTCCTGATCTGGCCGGTCACTTCCTTGTCTGGCCGTACTCCGGCAGTTGCCGACTGGGTGTCGCTCGCCTGGTGGCTAGCGGGACATGCGCTGTACGGAGCCGTCCTTGGTTGGCTTTACAGAAAGGAAGAGGAATATGGAGATGAGGATTACCGGTTGGACAAAGACGTAATTCGCTCATACGAGTAGGCGAATCACATCCTGGGGTTTCTCAAAGTTGTATGTCGCGGAAATCCCCTCCGAATTCTTGCAGCCCCAAAGGGCCAATCCAAAGTCGATTCCCGCATCCCTTGCGCATGCATAATCGTAGACCGTGTCCCCTATGTAGATTGCCGTTTTCGGATCAGCGCCTGAAATCTCAAGAAACTTCAATAAAGGATCCGGGTCGGGTTTGTGTTTTTCGGTGTCGTCCGCAGAGACGGTGTGCGTCATATAACCCGAAAGTCCGAACGGCTCGAAGTCATCTATGATTTCCTGATTTGTTTTTGATGTTACGATGCCCAGGACCAGGTCTCTGTCCTCCAAGGTCCCCAGTACTTCCTTCATGCCGTCAAACACTTTAATTTCCTGATAGAAATCTTTCATGAAATGATTCCAGCGCTGGTTCGCATGATTGATATCCCCGATCCCCAGTTGGGGCAGAGAACTGGAGCCCGGAATTCCGAGAACAAACGTCAACTCCTCCAGCGGCATCTGTTTGCCGTATTCTTCCTTCAGCATTTTCTGGAGCGAACCCAGGACGGCCTTTTCCGTATCAATGAGTGTTCCATCAACGTCGAAAATGATGGTCTTGTACACTTGAACCCTCTCCTTATCCCTGTTGATCCGGTTTAAACGGACTGTCAGAAAAACGTTCCGGCAACGGCTGGTTAATGCCGTATCTGGCAAACTCGGTGTCGAGGTCCGGGTACCGGTCCTTCACTAGCTCCAGCGTCTCTTCGAGCACTTCCCGCATTCTCCCGGCCGCTTTGGGCGGGGACTCCTTGTACATCTCCCTCAGCCGCCATTCCAGGTTTTCCGGCTTGGCCGGCAGCTCATGAAGCCGCTTGAACATCCACTTGTAGGTCGGGAAGTAGGAGCCGTTCAGCGCGAGCAGGACGATAAAGAGGCTGGACTGGATATTGCTGAGGATGTTATAGAATGCGGCCGGGTTATTGCGGCGGGCCGCAAATTGAAGCTGTCGCAGGTGGAAATGCGGCAGGTAGCCGTCCAGGAAGCGGCGGGCCAGTTCATCTGGGTACTCTTCTGTCCGTGCTTGCCATTCCCGGATCAGTTCCTCCCCGTACAGCGGGATGCCGGTACGGACCGTGTCGGCCACATTGTTGTCCCCGAGATCGGTGCTGAAGCCTTTCAGCACCCGGTCCAGGACGCCCTCTTCCTCCGAGACAGACTTATGCCACAGGTCCACCGGAAATCCTTCGATCTCGAGGGCGCTCTCATGGCCATGATCGATCTTCGGATATCGGTGGACAGCACCCAGCTCCCCGGCGATGGCCCGTTTTTCCTCCATGCCCGGCGGCCGGTCCCAGTAGGCGATCAGTTCCAGGTCCGAATACACATCCGAATAGCTCCGCGCTGCAGAGCCAGCCGCCACAACCGCCCGGATGCCATCTGCCTCTTTCAGTTTCTCCGCGAGCGTACGGGCGGCGTCCAGCCGCCATTTTGTCTGATGGTCCATCCTTCCCGCTCCCTTCCTGATTGACTCTCAATTTTCATTTCGATGCTGTTTGTCCGGCCCTGGTCCGGGAATAGAAAACTATTCTTAGGATTTCGGGGTGGCGGACAATGAAAAACATCGGGAAACTTGCGCTCATCGGTTTTATCGCGGGTTTGGTGCTGATCGCGGTCATGAAAGTGATTCAATGGGTGACCGGGAGCCAGGCCTATGTGCTTTTGTTCAACTTTGACTACATACCGGTGGTGAACACCTGGCAGCCTGCCTGGCTCGTCGGGCTCGCCTTCCATTCCCTCACCTGCATAGCGAGTGCGGTCGTGCTGTATTTCCTGCTTAGGCCGTTCGGTATGGAAAAGCAGATACTGCCATATGTCGCGGTCTATTCCATCGGCGGCGGGCTGCTGTTTTCGCTGACCGCCCTGTCCGAACAGCCGCCCGATTTCTCGGACGGCGAAGCCTGGATCTGGTGGACGCTCGGCCACGCCGTGTTCGGCTGGGTAGTCGGCGGACTGATCAGGCGTTGGGCCTGACATAAACCGGGCTCAGTTCACTCCACACATCGAACCGGTTGCCGTCCGGGTCGGAAAACACGAAGTTCCGCCCGGCGTGGCCCCTGTTCTCGATGTTGCCGACCCGGATTCCCTGATCCGTGAATTCCGCATGGAGGTCTTCAAGCGCCTCAATGCCGTCCACTTCAAAGGTCAGCGAAAACCGCTCCTCCCCATGGATATCGGTGAAATTCGACCGCTCGCCTTCCGCCGCTTTCACCAGAAAAAAGCTGATGCCCGCAAAATTGACGATCGCTTTGTCCTTGTCCCGGTAACTGACTTTTGCATCCAACTGATCCGCATACCACCCGGCCGAACGTTCCACATCCGTCACCGGAATGTAGACGGTCCCGACCCTCACCAGCTTTCCGCTCATCGGTATCCCCCCAGAAATCTTTTTCTTAAACATTCTCTTTCCCGTTCCCATTCTCCTTCAGACAGCAAAAGGCCTCCAAACCGCGAACGGTTCGGAGGCTTTCTTGATCAATTCTCTACTTTCGTCCTGTTCGACAGCGCGATCAGTGCCGGAAGCAGGATCGGCATCATGACGAAGGCCAAAAGGACGAGCCCGACGATGACGACGATCGCAACCTGGATGAGCGTCAGGATGCCGGACGGGATCAGCGCGGCGAATGTGCCGCCGAGGATGATCGCGGCCGAAATGACGACGCTGCCCATATGGCGGGCGGCGTCAACGATCGCTTGCTTTGGATCGCCTTCGGTTTCCTTGTAGCGCATCATGAGGAAGATGCTGTAGTCGACACCGAGCGCCACGATCATGATGAAGCTGAAGAACGGTACGTTCCAGCCGAGTTCGGTCATTCCGAGGAGCCAGCCGCTCAGCAGTTCAGTGGCACCGAGTGCCGTAAAGTACGACAGGATGAGCGAAATAATGATGAAGATCGGCTGGTACACGGACCGCGTGATGAAAATCAGCACGATCGCAATGCCGACCAGCATGATCGCCGCCGTCCGGCTAAAGTCGCCGGCCGACATTTCCTGAAGATCCGCGTTCTGCGACGACTTGCCGCCGACGGCCAGCTCCGCATCCGCCAGGTCCGTCCCTTTCACCGCGGACTGCGCCTGGTCCCGGACTTCCTGCACGACATCCATCGCTTCCGCCGAGAACGGATTCACGTCAAGGATGACGGTCATCTTTGCCGTTTTCCGGTCAGGGGACATGTACATGTCCAGCGCCTGTTGGAAGTCTTCGCCTTCCATGACGTCTTCCGGAACATAGAACGTACCGGAAGCTTCGGAGTCGCTCAGGCCGCCGAGGTAGCTCTGGGCCTCTTCCAGCCCTTCGCTGATCTGCCCGAGGCCTTCCGTGCTCGCGGCAAGTCCGGACTGGAGCTTGCCCATCTTTTCCTGGAGGTCGGAAAGGCCCGCCATCAGCTGCCGCTGGCCGTCGTTGACCGTGTCCAGACCTGTCGCGAGGCCACCGGATTCCTGCTCAATGAGCCCGGCGCCGGTTGCCCCGTCGCTCAGGCCCGATTCAAGTTCGGATGCCCCCGTCTGGAGCTGGACGACCCCTGTCTGCAGGGCAGCCAGGCCGTCTTCCACGGACTGGAGCGAGGCGTTCGCTTCGCGGAACTTCGCCAGCACGCCCTCATATTGAGGCGTCATCTGGTCAAGCTGCGCGGTCAGGCCGGTCAGCTCTTCCTGAGCCGCCTTGGCTGTTCCCAGCGCCTGCTGGACATTCGGATCTTGCGCCATGTCCGGATTGCTTTCGATCAGTGCGGTGAGCGAGGCCTCAATCTGGCCGAACGCTCCCTGGGCGCCGTCCACCGCCTCGCGGATGCCGTTAAAGGACTGCGTGAACGAGCCGAGGCCCGATTCGATCGCCGTGTATCCGTCGTAAAGCTCGGCGACACCGTTTTGGAGGGTCCGGACGTTTTCATTGACCGTGGCCAGGCCCTGCCGGATCTCTCCGGCACCGGCTGCCCCGTTTTGCATCCCGGCCGTCACTTGGCCGAGGGCGTCCTGGAGCGACGCGGCTCCCCTCCTCAGCTCGCCTGTGCCGTCGATCAGGCGCTGGACGTTGGACAGATCGGTGCTGCCTCCGCTGCCGACCTGCCCTTCCGCATCCGAAAGGCCGCCCCGGATTTCCTCGACGCCCGATTTCGCATCGCCAAGTCCATTGTTCAGCGTCTTCGATTGGTCATCGATATACAATTCCCCGATGCGTTCGCCGGCCGGCCGTGTCGGGGACAGCACCTTGGAGACGCCGTCCACCCTGCCGATTTTGCCGGCGAGCTCATCCAATGTCTTGAGCGCTTCCTGCGAATCCATCGGTTTATCTGTCTGGATCATGACGGTCGCGGGAGAAGAAAAGCCCGGTTCAAAATGCTCTTCAATCACGTTGATGCCCTGCTTGGACTCGTATTTATCGTCCACTTCGTACAGGTCGTTGTAGTTCAGCGCGCCGTCATGCAGGAGAATGAACGGCACGCATACCGCGAGCGTGAACAGCAGCGCGAGAAACGGCCGGAGCACCGACTGCCTGGACAGGAAATGCCAGAGCTTGCTGTCTCCGTGGCCTTCGAAATTCTTCGACGGCCAGAACATCTTCCGGCCGAGCAGAGCCATGAAAAACGGGTTCAGCGTCATGAGGACAAGCAGCAGCACCAGGACGCCGATGCCGATCGCAGACGTCGACTGGTACAGCGAAAATTCGGCCAGCGCAAGCACCGCCACGCCGATCATGACCGCCACGCCGCTGTAGAGCACCGTCTTCCCCGCAGTCCTGTACGTTTCAAGAAGGGCGGCAACTTTGCTATCCTGGCGGCTCAGTTCCTCCTTGAAGCGCGTGAACAGCAGGATGTTATAGTCCGTCCCGATCCCGAACAGGATCACGACAAGGAACACCTGCGTGAAGTTGGAAAACGGGAAGTCCAGCTTGTCGACCAGCTGCGTAACAACGCCGAGCGAGACGAGATACGATACCCCGACGCCGAGCAGAGAGATAAACGGCACGACCGGCGAGCGGAACACCGCGATCAGGATGAGGACGATAAAGACGACCGCAATCAGCTCGGTCTTTTTCACGCCGTCCTGCGTCGAGCTCGAGAAATCATCGGTGATCAGCCCCGCGCCGGTCAAATACGTGTTGACGCCTTCCGCCTGCACCGCTTCCCGGATATCTTCCCGGACGTCTTTGAGCTCCCCCTGCTTCTGGTCGACCGAGATCTGGGCCAGGTATGTCGTCCCGTCTTCGGATGCCAGCTGGGCTTCCGCCTCTTCGCTGTCAAACGGCGTAAGGAGGTCCGTGATGCCGAGTTTTCCCCGGTCCTTCTCCAGCCCATCGATAACCGAACGAATTTCTTCCTTTTGTGCATCGCTCAGTTCTTTCTTATTGTTGCTGTTAAAGACGGCGATCAGCTCATACCGGTCCCCTTCACCGCTCAGGTCTTTTGCCATCTCGTCAGCGACAACGCTCTGGAACGATTCGGGAATCGAAATCTGCCCTTTTTCCCGGACCAGCTGTTCCATGTCCGGCATCGTGACGACGGCCAGCACCGTGGCCGCCAGCCAGAGGACGAGCGCTGCAATTCTGGATGTCTTCGTTTTCATCATAAATCACCTTTCATTTATTAACATGTGAATGTTCATTCCGTTCAGTGCGGATAGCGGAATGAAGATTCATTCCGCTTGTTCCGGGCCAAGCCGTCAGTCCGCGCTGACGGCGTCCCAGCAACTTTTCTCGATGCCGGCCAGCAGTTCATCGGACGGCTCAAGCGCCCCGTCTTCGAACATCCGTGACAAGTGGAAAACTGTCCCGTAGACAATCGCGATAAAGGCCTGTGCAGGCAGTTCACGCAACAGCCCCGCTTTCTTCCCTTCATCGAGGTGGCGCTCGATAAAGTCCATAAACCCTTCGAAATCCGACTTGCTGTCTTCATCCAGGAAGTAGGCATTCGCCGTCTCATTAATGAACCGGAACGCTTCCGGGTGTTCACGGGAATAGCGGACCAGCCGGTAAAACACATGCCGGAACCTCTCCCGGAAATCGTTCTGCTCCGGGAAGCCTTCATGAAGCGTGGCCGCAAACCGGGCAACAGATCCGCGGAACAGCTCGTTCACCAGCTTCTGTTTGTTTTCAAAGTAACGGTAGATCGTCCCTGCGCCAACCTTCGCTTCCTCGGCAATCATCGGCACCGTCGTCCCGTCATAGCCCCGCTCCGCAAACAGCTTCTGCGCGGCCATCAGAATACTTTCATGCTTATTATCCGCCACAAGACCCCTCCTGTTCTCTCCGATAACCAGACCGGAATGAACGTTCATTCCTTTATTATAATCAGCTGACCATTGATTGCAACTATAAAAGTATGTTTCCGATCATAAAAACCTTTAAGCGCAAGCAGGTGATGGCCGTCGCCATCATTGATTCGAGCACTTCTCCATGCATATCGAGCACTTTACCAAATATATCGAGCACTTCACCGCATATATCGAGCACTCCCCTCCACAATCCAAAAAGCCGCCCATCACAGGCGGCTTTTCATTCCATCACTGATTTAATTCATTAAACGCAACCGCAATCCCGGTGCCCACCTTCGCGTTGTGCTTCACGAGCGCGATGTTGGCAACCAGGCTCTTGCCTTCGGTGAGTTCTTTTACTTTGCCGAGCAGGAACGGAGTCGTTTCCTTGCCGGAAATGCCGTTGGCTTCCGCTTCCTTCAGGGCGTTCCCGATGATGCTGTTGATGAACTCCGCATCGAGTTCATCCTCTTCCGGAATCGGATTCGCGATGACCGCGCCGCCTTCGAGGCCGAGGTCCCATTTCGCCTTCAGCATGCCCGCCACTTCTTCCGCGCTGTCGGAGCGGAAGTTGACCGGGAAGCCGCTTTTGCGGGTGAAGAACGCCGGAAGCTCGTCCGTGCCATAGCCGACGACCGGAACGCCTTTTGTCTCAAGGTATTCAAGCGTGAGGCCAAGGTCCAGGATTGACTTTGCGCCCGCGCAGACGACGGCGACGTTTGTCTTGCCGAGTTCCTCGAGGTCCGCGGAAATGTCCATCGTTGTTTCCGCGCCGCGGTGAACACCGCCGATGCCGCCGGTCACGAACACCCGGATGCCGGCGAGGTCCGCGCAGATCATTGTCGCGGCAACCGTCGTCGCTCCGAGTTGCTTCGTTGCGAGCAGGTAGCCGATGTCGCGTCGGGATGCTTTCGCGACATTGTCCGCGTTGCCGAACATTTCAAGCTCGTCATCGGACAGGCCGACCTTGATCTTGCCGTCGATCAGCGCCATCGTCGCCGGTACTGCGCCGCCGTCACGGACGATCTGCTCGACTTCACGGGCGGTCTGGACGTTTTGCGGGTATGGCATGCCGTGGGAGATGATCGTCGACTCTAGCGCCACAATCGGCTTGCCTGCTTCAATCGCTTCTTTGACTTCCTTGGAAAATTCGAGATATTGTTTCATTGGAGTTCCTCCATTTCAGTTTTGAGTTGTTCTTCCGAGAGCTCCGTGCGCACGGTCGCGCCAGAAGCCAATGTTTTCGCCGCGTTCACCAGCCCGCAGCGAATCTTGTCATCAAATCCGAAACCGGACAGATGCCCGTGGAGCACGCCCGAGACGAACGCATCGCCCGCTCCGGTCACATCTTCCACGCGGACACCGCTGATCGCCGGGTAGTGGCGGATCCCGTCGGCATTCCCTGCCATGACGCCCTTCGCGCCGGCCGTCACGACTGCGTTTTCGGCCCCTTTTTCCAATAAAAGCCGGACCGCTTTTTTCCAGGAAGACTCGTCTTCCACCTGGATGCCGGTATAGGCTTCCGCCTCGTCGCGGTTGCAGATCAGCCAGGTGACCCCTTCGAGATCATCCGGCATCCGGTCCATCTTCGGCGAGGACACGGGAACAATCGCAAGCTCCTTCCCGCTCCGGCGGGTGAGTTCCTTGATATGGGCGACCGTCTCCTTCGGGCAGTTCAGGTCAACAACGGCAAGCGCCGCATTGATCAGGAGCGGGGCATGGGTGTCGATATACTGCGGGGTCAGGTC
This sequence comes from Bhargavaea massiliensis, assembly GCF_018390575.1. GTDB lineage: Bacteria > Bacillota > Bacilli > Bacillales_A > Planococcaceae > Bhargavaea > Bhargavaea massiliensis. Next base: position 152,699 of record NZ_JAHBCJ010000001.1, read on the forward strand.
TTCATAGACGTCCATGTCGGCCATCGCGACGACCATCTCCCCGTCCGGGTCCAGCACGGCGGAATAAGAGCCGGTCGTTTTCTCCGGGAGCAGCGCGGCATGTGACAGGTCGACGTGGCCCGCGGTTTCCTGCTCGATCTGAAACCAGTCGCTGTCGTTGCCTGCGACTGTCAGGAGGCTGACCGGATGTCCCATCCGGCCGATGTTCTCCGCAACATTTCTCGCAACGCCTCCGACCGACGCGGTCACCGAAGCCGGGTTTGAGGTACCGGCCTGCGCCCGCGCCTTCAGATGAAACTTGCGGTCAAGGTTCGCCCCGCCAATTGCCACGACGCGGTTTTCCTCTGCAAGAATGTATGCGCGTCCCCTGATCACGCCCCGCCGCATAAGCCCGGAAATCAAGTTGGCCAGCGCAGGCCTTGAGATGCCGAGCGACTCCGCCATCTCCTGCTGGGAGAGGTAAGGATTCCGTCGGATCAGCTCCACAATGGCCGCTTCCTTCTCATTCATCCGGCGGCACTCCCCTCATTTATATTTGTTTACATCTTAAACTCTTGTTCAGCTTTATGTCAATTGTTTTTTCTTTAAACAAAAGTTTATAAAAAGCGATTCGCCTCCATCAAAAAGCTTTCCCAGTACGGAAGCATTCCAACCGGTTCCGAAAATCAAATAGCACCCCGATCGCCCGCTTTGCGGCAGGCAATGGAGGTGCTGTTCATCGTTCATGGACAGAGATCATGTTAATCGTTAATTTTCAAATCCGGTTTTCGGTACTACCGGCGCTTTTTTTGGGCGTTTCCTTTTGGCCCGGCCGGGTTCCGGAATGGAATAAACGGCCGCCCGTTCCGCTTTTTCCTGTTCCTGCATGATTACGTCATAATCCGATCTGATCCATTTGAGGAAAGATCCGATCATCAGGAACATGACGAACACCAGCGGCAGCGCGGTAATGATGGATAGCGTCTGCAAAGCTTCCAATCCATCTCCATACATGAGGACAATCGATATGCTCGTGAGAAGGATTCCCCAGAATACCCGGTACCAGCGCGCCGGTTCTTCCCCGGGCTGAAGGTTTTTCGAGGCGACATCCGACAATGTATAAGCCGCGGAGTTAACCGTTGTCGCCAGGAAGATTGCCGCAACCAGCAGGTAAAGGAACATCACGACTCCTCCAAGAGGAAGTGCGTTCAAGGTTGCAAGAATGGCGGCGGGGGCACCTTGGTTTTGAAGAATATCCACTACAGGAACGATTCCGGTCATCTCAAAAAACATACCCGTGTTCCCGAAGATCGAGAACGCCAGCCAGCAACCGAGCGTGCCGCCCAACAACTGGCCGAGAATGAGCCCTTTGATCGTTCTTCCCTTGGAAATCCGGGCCGCAAACATGCCCGTGAACGGTGCGTAAGAAAACCACCAGCCCCAATAAAACAGCGTCCACGCTTCACTGAAGCCTGATTTTCCGACAGGATCGGTATAAAGGCTCATTCTGAAGAAGTTTTGGAACAGCACCCCGACGCTGTCTGTAAAACTTGCAATGATAAACGCCGTCGGGCCGAAAATGAAGATGAACACGGCGATCGCCACGTACAAATACAGGTTCCAGTCACTTAACAGCTTCAGCCCTTTTTTCAATCCGAAATAAAGACAAATCGAGAAAAAGACCATCAGCGCAACGACAATTCCCAGATTGAGTGTAAGCGTTTTCTCAACTCCGGTAAAATGATGGATTCCTTCGGCCAAAAGTGGTGTCCCCAAAGCTAAGGACGTCCCGATTCCGCCGATGAGCCCAAACATAAAGCATACATCAATGATTTTGCCGATCAGGCCGTCCGCATGATCGCCGATGATTCCGCGGCATGCATTACTGAGCCTGTATGAAGAGGATTTCTTGATATAGACCGCGTAAGCGATCGGTATCGACGGAACACAGTAGATGGCCCAAGCCGAAAAGCCCCAGTGGAACATCCCGTAAGTCGGCGCAAACGAGGCGGCATCCACGCTGGATGGCTCGAGGCCGAATGGCGGGCTTGAATAGTAGTACGCCCACTCGATGATTCCCCAATACATGATCCCGGAACCGATTCCGGCAGTGAAGATCAGCGCAAGCCAGCTGAACGTGGAAAACTCGGGATCGCCGCTCCCCAGTTTTACTTTTCCGTATTTGCCGAACGCCAGCCAAATCAGAAAGCCGAAGATGCCCAGGCAGGCCCATAAATACAGCGGACCGAAATTGGAGGTGATCGAGTTCAGGACCGTTTTCAAAATCGCGGTGCCTTTCTCGGGATTGATCAAGATCGGAACAGTCAACAATGCCACCAATGCTAATGCAATGCTAAGTATCTGCTTGTCAATTGTATTGACTCTCATGCATTCACTCCTATGTTTTCACATGTCAGGGTATGGACGTATTCGAATCAATTAAAGGGATCCGGCAAAATGCGCAATCGGCGTGAAAGTTCACGCCGATCGCAGAAATTTATACCTTTGCCGATATCGACTCTGCGATGATGCTAACCACTTCATCTCCGACTTCCGAAGTCGAAGCGGTCCCTTTCATGTCCGGCGTCAGTGCCGTGTTCCGGACCAACAGCTCTTCGATGGAATCCACCACAAGCCGGCCGTAATTCTCGTGTCCGAGGTGGTCGAGCATCTGGCTCGCCGACCAGATGGATGCCAGCGGATTCCCGATGCCCTTTCCGGCAATGTCCGGCGCGGAACCGTGCACCGGCTCAAACATGGACGGGAACTCCCGCTCTGGGTTGACATTCGCCCCCGCGGCAAGCCCGATCCCTCCTGCCAGGGCAGCTCCGATGTCCGTTAGAATATCGCCGAACAGGTTCGATGTCACGACCACCTCAAACCTTTTCGGATCGGTGATCATGAGCATGGCCGCCGCGTCCACCAGGTAAGACGATGTTTTCACTTCCGGATACTCCGCGCTTACTTCCTCAAACACCTGATCCCAGAAGACCATCGAGTAGTTCAGCGCATTCGCTTTGCTGACGCTGGTCAGGCTGCGCCCCTGCTTCTTCGCCGTTTCGAATGCATAGCGGATGATCCGCTCCGTCCCTTTCCGGGAAAACACAGCGTTCTGGAGCACCACTTCGTTTTCCTGCCCTTTGAACAGCCAGTCACCCGCACCGGAATACTCCCCTTCCGTGTTTTCCCGGATGAACAGCATGTCGACATCTTCTCTTTCGACATCTGCGAGCGTGCTGTGAGCGCCTTTTAACAGCTTGACCGGACGGATGTTGACGTACTGGTCGAAGCTTTTTCGGATGATCAGCAGCAGGTCCCAGAGGGAGATATGGTCGGGAACACCCGGGAAGCCGACCGCCCCCAGGTAGATGGCATCAAAGGCTTTCAGCTGTTCGATCCCGTCTTCCGCCATCATCCGGCCATGTTCGGTGTAATATTCGCATCCCCACGGGAAGTGGGTAAAGTCAAATTGGAAACCGCCGTCCAGCTCCGCGATTTTGTTTAATACTTTGATGCCCTGGTCAATGACTTCAGGGCCGATGCCATCCCCCGCGATCACTGCAATTTTATACGATTTCGACAATTAGTTCACCCCCTGGTTCCAGACGATCAGTTTCAGCTCGGTCATTTCCTCGACGGCATACTTGATGCCTTCCCGGCCTGTGCCGCTGTTTTTCAAGCCGCCGTAAGGCATCTGGTCAACCCGGTAAGTCGGCACGTCATTGATCATGACGCCGCCCACTTCAAGCTTTTTCGTGGCGTAAAGGGCGTGCTTGACGCTGTTCGTATAAATGCCTGCCTGCAATCCGAATTCGGAGTCATTGACGAGCTCAATCGCTTCTTCGACAGAAGACACTTTGTTCAGGACAACAATCGGCGCAAACACTTCCTGGCAGGAAACTTTCAGGCACGCATCCGCATTTGCGATAATCGTCGGTTCCAGCACGCCATCGCGGGCTTTTCCGCCGGCGACGACCGTCGCTCCGCCCTTTTCCGCTTCTTCAATCCAGGAAACGGCCCGCTCCAGCTCACGCGGCGAGATCAACGAAGAAACGTATGTGTCCGGATCGAGCGGATCGCCGAGCTTCAGCTGATTTGTTGCGGCAGCAAACTTCTCGGCAAACTCTTCGTAACGGTCTTCGTGCACGTAGACGCGCTGCAGGGAGATGCACACCTGGCCCTGATTGGAAAACGCCCCCATCACACATCGGCCGATGACTTCATCGATCTCAACGTCTTTGTCGATGACCAATGCAGAGTTCGAACCAAGCTCCAGCGTCGTCTTTTTCAGGCCGGCCTTGTTGCTGATGCCGATTCCGACGCCGGGGCTTCCTGTGAACGTCACCATCTTTACGCGGTCGTCTCCGACGATCACATCGCCCACGACACTTCCCGGACCTGTCACGACATTCAAGACTCCTGCCGGAAGGCCGGCTTCTTCGAACACTTCTGCGATAAAGAGGGCGGAAAGCGGCGTCTGCGAAGCAGGCTTCAGCACAATCGGGTTCCCTGCCGCAATTGCAGGTCCCACTTTATGGGCGACGAGGTTCAGCGGGAAGTTAAACGGCGTGATGGCGCCGATGACGCCGATCGGCTCTTTTAACGTGTAGCCGACTCTGCCCACTCCGCCGCTTGCCGCGTCGAACGGAATCGTTTCCCCGTGAATCCGCTTTGCTTCCTCGGCTGAGAACTTATACGTTTCAATGGTGCGTGCCACTTCCGCCCGCGCGAACACGATCGGTTTGGCCGACTCTTTGGAAATGATGGTCGCGGCTTCCTCGGCCTTTTCCGTCAGGATCCTCACGACGTTCTCCAGAATCTGCGCGCGCTGGTGGGCAGGCATTTCACCGATGACGTCCTGCGCCTCGTGAGCCGCGGTGATCGCCTGTTTCACCAGTTCCTCATCCGCAACCGCGATATCGGCGATTTTCTCGCGGGAGTAGGGAGAGTAAAGCGGAGAGTAGCCAGCCGTCTCCACTTTCTCGCCATTAATGATCAAATACTTTTTCTCTGTATGCTCTACTGTCTTATTCATCGAGGGCCTCCAGTACCATTTCATGGAATTGAACGATTGCCTGCTCCGATTTCGAGTAGCGGCCTTTCTGGAATGCGCGGGAACGGAAGCCGATCTGCTCAAGTTCAACGAGTTCAATATCCTCGGAACGCACTTGTTCGGCGAATGCCATCAGATCCCTTTCTTCCTGGGAGATCTTGTCGAGGCTGTCCTCACGGAAGTAGTACGTGTAGACGGCCATCGTCGTTTCATGGTCAATCGGGATCATTTCAATCGATGCCATATTCCCCGGCCCCGGGTAGAACGTCAGCATCAGGTTCGGCCAGAGCCAGAAGAACGATCCGCCCTGGATCTCGGACTGGTTCAGATCGACTTCACCGTATTGTTTGTCCGGCTTCACGATGGACGCCTGGAAGGAATAGTTTTCGCACGTAAAGATCTGGTAGTCATCCATGTCGAGCGTGTCGACGAAGCTTGGGTGCGCGACATGGCAGTGATCGCACTCCAGGTAGTTGTCGATGAACGCTTTCCAGTTGGATTTGAAGATCCGTGTCTTCCGGTGGGTGCGCTTCAGGTCACTCAGGAACTCAAACTGGCTCAGGCGCTCAAAGAAGTCGCCGTAAGACTCGCTCAACGGCTTTGCATTGTCGTCGAGGTTGACGAAAATCAGCGATTCCAGAACTTCCATTCTGACGGAACGCAGGCAGGCGTCCTGGACACATGCCTCTTCTTCTCCGCGGAAGTTCGGTGCTTTGTTCAGCTTGCCGTCTGTCTTGAATGTCCAGCCATGGTACATGCACTGGAGGATCTTCTTTTTGCCGGATTCATTCTGTTCCAGCTTCGTTGCACGGTGAGGGCAGACATTATAGAACGCGCGCAGCACTTCGTCCGTTCCGCGCATGATGATGATCGGTTCGTCCATCACTTCCGCCGTGAAGAATTGCCCCTTCTTCTCAACCTGGCTCACATGGCCGACCAGGTGCCACGTCTTGTCAAAGATCAATTCTCTTTCTTTTTCCAGCACTTTCGGATCGGTGTACATGTCATAAGTCATCGTTCTTTCAAATGTCCTGTTTGTCACGTTCTGTACTTTGTTGTAAGCCATTTCCGTCTCCCCTTTTCCTCTTCAAGTTGTTATGGGTGATTCTCAGCTCGCTTCGACTTTCCGGCAGTTAAACGGCGTGTCGCTCATTTTGATTGAGTCGGTCGGGCAGCCCTCGATCGCGTCCTCAAGGTCTTCGATGAGACCCTCGGGAACTTCTGTCACGCCCTCATTGCCATCCAAAATCGAATACGAGAACCCGTCGTCTGTGTAGTCAAACAGATCCGGTGCATTGGGATTGCAGGCGCCGCACGCAATGCATGTGCTCCGGTCCACCATGGTGAATACCGCCATCAGAAAAACCTCCTTGCTTATGATCTAGACCTTCACAGCCTGTTTTTTGGTTGCTGTTTCTTGTTCGCCCATGACAGTCGTGCTGTGGAGCGGCTGGATTTTTGCGGATGGATCGATATAGACTTTGGCATTGCTCACCGCAATCGGCCCTTCGCCGAACCCGCTGGCAATCAGCTTGACTTTGCCGTCATACGTGCAGATATCGCCTGCTGCGTAAATGCCTTCAATATTGGTTTCCATTTTTGAGTTCACAGCGATTGAGTTTTTGTCGATTTCCAGGCCCCAATCTTTGATCGGGCCGAGCGACGAGACGAAGCCGTAGTTCACGAGCACGTCGTCCACTTCAATCTCCAGCCGCTCTTCATTTTTCGTTTCTTGAATGATCACTTTTTCAATCTTTTCTTCACCGAAAAGCTCAACGGGCACATACGGCGTGACAATTTCTACGGTTGACTGTTTCAACAGCTCCACGCTATGTTCGTGGGCCCGGAATTTGTCCCGGCGATGGACAAGGGTCACTTTTTCGGCAATCGGCTCCAGCATGAGCGCCCAGTCGACCGCCGAATCGCCTCCGCCGAACAGGGCGACCTTCTTCCCCTTGAACCGGTTCATGTCATTGACGAAGTAATGGAGGTTGGCCCCTTGGAATGTTTCCTCTCCATCGACATTCATCTTCCGTGCCTGGAACGCGCCGTTCCCTGCCGTGATAATGATTGTCTTGGTGTAATGGACGCCTTTGTTGGTCGTCATCCTAAAAATGCCGTCCTCGTCTTTTTCAATCTCTTCCACGGACTCTCCGAGGCAGACGGTCGTTTCAAACTGGTTCATCTGCTCGACGAGCTGATCGACCAGCTGCTGTGCGCCCACTTTCGGGAAACCTGCAATGTCATATATATATTTTTCCGGATACAGCGCTGATAATTGCCCGCCCAATTGCGGCAGGCTTTCGATGATTTTCACCGATGTTTGGCGCAACCCTGCATAAAACGCGGTGAAGATTCCTACAGGACCGCCGCCGATAATCGTGATATCCGTCACTTCAGAAGATGCCTGACTCATATGGTTGCCTCCTTGTCGTCGTAATGGGAACGATGGTATGTTCTTGATGCGACAAGAACTTTTCACGTCATCCAACTCATATGCAATTTGCGTGCCAAGTTCAATAGCGTGCTAAATTTAACGAATCATCTCGTCTTTCGGCCTTGGGCATGCTATAATCGAGTCCGGTTTGACTCACTGAAAATACTGACTTATTCAAAATTGACTCATATGCATTTAAAGGAGGTTGGTGTCGTGCAAGAAAGCATCCGGTTGGAAAATGTCGGCCTGACGTTCGATTCGATCCTGGAAATACTGGACTATTCTTCGGATGAAATTTATGTCGTCAATCGTGATACGCGGATTGTCTATGTAAACAAAAACTGCGAAAAGCATTATGGCCTGAAAAAAGACGAAGTTCTCGGCAAGCTGAACCACGAACTGTATGACCAGGGTTATTGGGCGCCCTCCATTCTTCCTTTGGTGTTTGAAAAAAAAGAGACGGTCTCCCTCAAGCAACAGACCTATATAGGCGCGGAGCTGCTGTCCATTGGCGTCCCGATTTTTGACGAGTCCGGGGAGATCGATTACATCGTGGTCACGTCTACCGAACTGCAGGGCTTTAACCGGATGTTCACGGCCGAGGTTTTTGAGAACGAAGGAACCCAGCACCAGAACCCGCTCGACAGCGTGATCGCGAACAACGAAAAAGTCAGGAAGATCCTGAAGTTTTGTGAGAAAGTGGCTCCGACCGACTCCACGGTGCTGATCCGGGGAGAGTCCGGAACGGGCAAAGGGGTCATCGCCCGCCACCTGCACGATACCAGCAAGCGGAAGGACGGCCCCTTCCTGAATGTGAACTGTGCGGCCATCCCCGAAGAGCTTCTGGAATCCGAACTGTTCGGCTACACGGCAGGCTCCTTCACGGGGGCCAACAAAGGCGGCAAAACGGGTCTGTTCGAAGCGGCTGACGGAGGGACCATCTTCTTGGATGAAATCGGGGAGCTGGCATTGCCGCTGCAGGCGAAGGTGCTGCAAGTCATCCAGGACAAGCAATTCATCCCGATCGGCAGCAGCACGAGTAAAACTGCGGATGTCCGGATCATCGCGGCCACCAATCAGGATCTGGAGAAGATGGTCCAGAACAAGACCTTCCGGGAGGATCTGTATTACCGGCTGAATGTCATCGATATTCACATGCCGACCTTGGCGGAGCGGAAGGAAGACATTATCCCTCTGACCTACCGGTTCCTGAATGCGTTCAATAATAAATACAACGTCAACAAAGTGATCTCGGAGAACTGCCTGCAGGTCCTTCTCCACTATTCGTGGCCGGGGAATATCCGCCAGCTGGAAAACCTGATTGAGCGGCTTGTCATCACGAGCGATTCAATCATTGAAGTATCCGACCTCCCGCAGGTCATCACCGACAGTGTCAAAGAAGTGCCCGAACTGATGCATCCCAACTCGCTCGACAATGCCGTCAATGAAGTGACCCGCACATTGATCCGGCGATCATACGCCAAGCACGGGACGACACGGGGCGTCGCAAAGGACCTGGATATCTCCCAGTCGAAAGCCTCGAGGCTGATCCGCGAGTTTTGCCAGGAAGAGCAGCAATTTTAAAACTTCGCGTTTGATTCACAATGCAAGGAAAATGTTTTTAAAAAGCAAACACGCAAACGGCCCGGACTCTGTCGCTTACCGCAGCCGTCCGTGCCGTTTGCCAACAATATATAAAGCTAATAAAGTGCTATCGCTGGCGTGGGTGAGCACCACCCGTAAAAACGAACGCCATAAAAAAATCCGCCATGGATCGCGATGACCCGGGCGGATTTTACTAATGGATTAACCTGTTCACGCAGCGGGTGGCTTACACCCCCGACTGCGATCAGGCGGTTTCCTTTATTCATTCATCTTGGCCACAATGTCAATCAGCTCAAGCGCTTCTCCGAAATGTATGGAATAGACGATGTTTTCCGCCTGCCACCGGATGGAGTTTGCCGATGCGCCGTTTCCAGTCATATCGAATGTGCCGGCCCCGACTTCCTGCGTTGGCGGGAGCATCTGTTTCTCAAGCTTCTCCACCATCTCTGTTGCCTGCTCCTTCATCTCTTCGCCCGCACGTTCACCGTTCCTCTGGTGTACCAGGAAAGACCAGTTCCCTTCGTGCCATACGATCCGTGTGCTTCCTGCACCGGCGTCCGTGTAGCCGGTGATGCCATGGCAAAGGTCCGTGTGCTGCCCGGTCTTCATTTCCGGCTCGTAGTTGACGCCGGCGTGGGCCCCTTCCGCGGAGTCATGGACGATGGCGCCCGCGGTTAGATAAGGGGCTTCCTTCTTCAGCGCCGGGTCGTTCAGCGGAACCGGCTCATCCATCAGGTAATAAACCACTTTATAGCCGTCGGCATCCGCAGTCACCCTGGCAGTCAGGTACCGGTCGCCGGTCTCCAGATCCCGGGGAAGTTTCGGCTCCGCAGCTGACTTCTGCACAACGGTTTCCCACACGTCCGCCAGCACTTCCTGCTTTACTTGGGAAGGATCGCCCTGTTTCTGTGTATCCCCAGGCACTTCGGGTTCCTTCATGTCCGACGGCCCGCACGCCCCGAATATCAGCAACAGTGCCGCGGGGAATGCGAGCCAGCTGATCCGCGCCATCTGTCATCCCTCCCTCCCGGAAATTCACCTGTTATCATCTTATTTACCCGCTCCCCCCGGAATTAAAAAAGATCCGTCCGGATTTGGCTTCCGGACGGATCTGGATCATTCAATTAAGCTTCCGTGCCCATTTCCGCGCGCACCACTTCCGCGATGCGGTTGACGTAGCGGGAGGCTTCTTCCTCGGACTGTGCTTCGACCATGACGCGTACAAGCGGCTCGGTGCCCGAAGGCCGGACGAGGACGCGGCCATTGCCGGCCATGTCTTTCTCGACTTCCGAGATGACAGCCGCGACTTTGGCATTGTCCGTGACTGCATGCTTGTCGGTAACCCGTACATTGACGAGTTCCTGAGGGAACATCTTGACTTCAGATGCAAGATCAGACAGGGTGCGCCCGGTGATTTTCAGGACGTTTACAAGCTGGAGTGCGGTCAGCAGGCCGTCTCCGGTCGTGTTGTAGTCCAGCATGATGATGTGGCCGGACTGCTCCCCGCCAAGGTTGTAGCCATTCTTCTTCATCTCTTCGACGACATAGCGGTCGCCGACGGCAGTTTTTACACTTTCCAGGCCGTTGTCGCCGATCGCCTTGTAGAATCCGAGATTGCTCATGATCGTGGAAACGACTGTATTCTTGTCCAGGCGACCTTCCTCTTTCAGGTGGCGCGCCAGGATGAACAGGATCTGGTCGCCGTTGACGATCTCGCCGTTTTCATCGACGGCGATCAGGCGGTCGCCGTCACCGTCGAAGGCGAGGCCGATATCGGCGCCTTTGTCCACGACAAATTTCGCGAGCACTTCAGGGTGGGTCGAGCCGCAGCCATCGTTGATGTTCAGGCCGTTAGGGGAAGAGCCCATCGACGAGATATCCGCATCCAGGTCGGCGAACAGATGCGTCGCGAGGGACGATGTCGCGCCGTGCGCACAGTCAAGCGCGACATGGATGTCGGTGAAGTCTTCATCGACCGTCTGCTTGAGGTACTGGATGTACTTTTGCCCGCCCTCCTTGTAATCGGTGACCGTGCCCAGGTTGGCACCCGTCGGGCGAGGCAGTTCATCGGTTTCCTTGTCCAGCAGCTCTTCGATTTCTGCTTCCTGCTCGTCGCTGAGCTTGTAGCCGTCACCGCCGAAGAACTTGATGCCGTTGTCTTCCACCGGGTTGTGTGATGCGGAAATCATGACGCCCGCATCCGCGCTCATCGCACGGGTCAGGTAGGCAACGCCCGGCGTGCTGATGACGCCGAGCAGCATGACATCCGCCCCGATCGACAAAAGTCCCGCGACAAGTGCGTTTTCGAGCATATGGCCGGAGACGCGCGTGTCGCGTCCGATCAGGACCTGCGGTTTGCCGGATGCATGTTTCGTGAGGATATATCCGCCGTAGCGGCCGAGCTTGAATGCGAGTTCCGGTGTCAGGCCCTCATTGGCGACACCGCGCACCCCGTCTGTTCCGAAGTATTTTCCCATCATGACTCTCTCCTTCACTGTTGACGTTCAGTTTGTATTCATGCGGCGGCAATGCGGACAGTGACCCGGCCCGGTGCCGGTTCGGCTTTAATACCGGTTGGCCCGTCCACTTGGACCACGAGTGATGCTTCGCCTTCATTGATGCCGCCTGCATTCACAAATAGCGTAAAGTCGCCGGATTTGGCGCTGTCCACGGCACTCTTCGGCCCCCGGATCTTGAGGGAGAGCGGCCCTTCCGGCTGGATCACCTCTCCGGTCTGCCCTTCCTCAAGGCCCCGGACCTCCACTGCCAGTCCGTCTAGGGTGCCGGATGCCTCTTGATCGGCAGTGCCGCTGTGTACTTCTGCGCCGGATTCGTTGCCTTGTACGGTCTCGCCGCTTTCGGACGATTCGCCTTCCTGGCTTGGCGTTCCCGATTCTTCTTCCGGCGGACCGGCCTCGGCAACCGGCTCGTCAGGCTCGTCAGGCGCTTCCGCCGTCTCCTCGTCGTTGTCGTTGACCGTCGCCTGGACGTCCACATCAATCGAACCCGGTGATATTTTGGTCACGCCGGCCGGTTTCTTGAGCTCCACGGTCAACTTCCCGCTCGCGGTCACTTTCGAAACATCGACCGAGACGGTCAGTTCGCCGATTTCATCGAGAACATTTCTTGGACCGAACAGCTTGACGGTCTCCGTCGCAGTGTTGAGGGAATTGATCGTGACACCCTCCTCCGGTGTGCCGGATCGCTGCAGCGTGACCGGCACGGACCGGGAGTACTGGGAAATGTCCGCTTTGACCGTCACTTCGGCAGGCTCGATGTCGACGTTCAGCTTGTTCAGATCGCGGTCGAGCACGCGGACGCTTGCCAGTTGCTCGATAGGCCCGTCCACTCCGGAATCGGCCGTGACCGACGCCTTGACGAAGCTGACGGAATCAATGACGCTCTTGGCCCCCGTGACCATGACGGTCGCCGGCTCCACCTCAAGCGAGTTGATGATATAGTTTTCTGCAAGCAGCCTTTCGTTCATCTCCGGGTCCACCCGGAACTCCCGGCTGATCCGCTCTTCAATGACGACATCGACCGTTTCGGGCTCGATGGAGACTTGCAGTTTTTCCGACAGATTTTCAGTTTGTACACGGACCTTATGCGCGCCCATCGTGAGCGTGCGGAGGTCGACGAACACCGTGAAGTCCTTGATCGTCTTTGTTGTCCGGACGAGGTTGCCCGGCCCTTCGATGGTTACGCTGACCGTCTCGGGCGCGCCCGTGACGACCGTATTTTCATCATCATAATACACTTCAAGCGGTACATCCTGCAGGACGGCGATATCCGTTCCGCCGGCGGCGCGGCTTCCCTGCTCCTCGTCCGACTGCACGACGAGAAACATCAGGACGGCGAAGAACAGGGCGATGCCGCGGATAAACCACGGATTGTCCATGAACTTATCCATTCTTCTTCCCTCCCCGTTTCCGCTTCGAGGCGGCCTGCGGTTCAGGCGCAGGGCCGAACCACATCTTCCGGAGCAGCGTTTCGAATTCCTCAGGCGGCAGGTTTCGGTGAAGGTCTCCGTTGCGCGTCAGGCTGACCGCGCCGGTCTCCTCGGAAACGATGATCGTGATGGCGTCGGTCACCTCGCTCAGGCCCAGTGCCGCGCGGTGGCGCGTGCCGAGTTCCTTCGAGATGAACGGGCTTTCGGACAAAGGCAGGTAGCAGGCCGCTGCCGCGATCCGGTCCTGCTGGATGATGACCGCTCCGTCATGGAGCGGCGTATTCGGTATGAAAATGTTGATGAGAAGCTCCGATGTCAGATCGGAATGCATCGGAATCCCGGTCTCGATGTATTCCGACAGCCCGGTTTCCCGTTCGATCGAGATCAATGCGCCGATCCGGCGCTTCGCCATATAGCCGACCGATTTCGTGACGGCTCCGACGAGGCGGTCCCGCTCTTCTTCCACGGCCATTCCGCCCCTGGAAAACAGCTTCCCGCGCCCGATCTGCTCGAGCGCGCGCCTGAGTTCCGGCTGGAAGATGATAATAACCGCGAGGAACCCCCACGTCAGCACCTGCTCCATGATCCAGTACATTGTCGTCAGGCCGAGTTCCTTCGTGACGAACCAGGCGATAACGACGACAAATACGCCCTTCAGCAACTGGACGGCTTTCGTGCCCTTGATGATGGTTATCAGTTTATAAAGAACGTACCAGACCAGGAGAATATCCAAGATATTGATCAGTGCTTCCACCCATGTCAGGTCCGTAAAACGCTCAAAAAACGCCACAGGCATCCCCGCCTTTTCTTAACGCTTGCATATCGGTTAGTATACCATAACGGACCGCTTCACCGCTCGGCTGATGAAGACTTTTGGCGGCAAGAACCAGTGACCCGGGAGACAGGCGGAAAAGGCCCATTCCCGGGTGGGCCGGAAAATACGGAAGAATGTCTTAATGAATCCGCGGCTGCTGTCCCCGCGCCGGCTGTAAAACTATTTTCCTATGCGATATTTCAATATTTCCTCATTTTGACTTATAATGATACATAGAAGGGTCCGAGTTTTTCTTTTCAACCGGACCACATCAACATTGGAGCGTGAGTCAACATGAGGAATTTAGGCCGTTTCGAGTCGCTGAATGGCCGGACGGCTAGGAAAGACATCCTCGCCGGCATCACGGTCGGGATTGTCGCCATCCCGCTCGGCATGGCGTTCGCGATTGCTTCAGGCGTTAAACCGGAATACGGAATCTATACGACCGTGATCGCCGGGCTTCTTGTGGCGCTTCTCGGCGGTTCCCGCTTTCAGATTGCGGGACCGACGGGCGCGTTCATCCCGATCCTGCTTGCCATTGTCCTGGAATACGGCTATGAGGATCTGCTGGTCGCCGGCTTCATGGCGGGGATTTTCCTCGTCATCATGTCCTTCCTGAAAATCGGTGACCTGATCCACTTCGTCCCGAGGGCGGTGACAATCGGGTTCACTGCCGGGATCGCCGTCACAATCTTTACCGGCCAGATCGGCAACTTCCTCGGCCTCGAAGGCGTGGAGCGCCGGGAGTTCTTCCATGAGAACATGTGGGAGATCCTCCGCAACATCGGCACGCTCAACGGCTACGCATTCATAACAGCGACAATAGGACTCGCCGTCATCATCATTCTCCCCCGGATCGCGCCTCGCGTTCCGCTTTTCCTTGCTGCCCTTTTGATCCCGACACTGGTATCGGTGCTTTTTTATCCCGGCCAGCTCCCGACGATCGGCACGGCCTACGGCGGCATTCCGCAACAGCTTCCTGAATTCCGCCTGCCGGCAATTACCGGCGGAAAGATCCTTGAACTGTGGCAGCCGGCACTGATCATCGCGGCGCTCGGCGCAATCGAGTCGCTTCTGTCCGCAGTTGTTGCCGACAGCATGGCCGGCGGCAAAAAATCTGCTTCCAACCGCGAGCTGTTCGGACAGGGCATCGCGAACATGGCCGCTCCGCTTTTCGGCGGAATTCCGGCAACCGGCGCCATCGCCCGCACCGCGACCAACATCCGGGCCGGAGCCGTGAGCCCGCTGTCCGGTGTAGTGCAAAGTTTGTTCGTCCTGCTCGTCCTGCTGATGTTTGCGCCTTTCGCTTCGCATGTCCCGCTCGCCAGCATGGCACCGATTCTGATGCTTGTCGCCTGGAATATGAGCGGGCTCCGGTCATTCGTAAAAATTTCACACCTGAGGACCGGCGACTCGGCCGTTTTGTGGGTGACGTTCCTTCTCACCGTCTTCGTCAATCTGACTGTCGGGGTCCAGGTCGGATTCATTCTCGCTGTTCTCGTTTTCCTGAGAAAAATGAGCGGAAAGCTTTTGCTGAAGCCCGGGGAAGCCACGCCTGACGATTACATCTACAGCAACATCCCGAAGGGGTCGGTGTTCCGCACCGTGCGCGTCGACGGCCCGCTCTTTTTCGGAACCGCCCAGCAGTTCGAACGGGAAATCGAAAAACAGCTCAACACCCCCTCCGACGCCCTCATGCTCCGGCTCCAAGGGCTTTCCGCGCTGGATGCAGGTGGCGTTGCCGCCCTGTCAGCTGCCCATGACCTCGCAGACCGGCAGGGAATCCGGCTTCTTTTCCAGGGCATCCCGGAAGAGAAGAAGATCCTGCTGAAAAAAAGCGGGCTGTATGACAAGATCGGCGCAGAAAACATGGTGAAATGATCAATCCGCCGTCCCGGGAATGGGGCGGCGGATTTTTCCATCTCAAAGAGCAGGAAGTGGGTATCATATTGAACTGGTACTCACTAGCCTTTTAGGACTTTTAGAAATCGTATCTCTTTCTTTTTTCCTGATCGGAATCAGATTCATCGCGAAAACGAACCTTGACCTCGGAGTCGCTGACAACATTAATATTGATTTCAACTTTGACTTCATTGTCGCCAGATCGATTTTTGCGATTTTGCCGCTCATCCTCCTCGTCAAAGAACGAACGCTTTTGACGCCGTTTCCGCTGCTCGTTTTTATCCCGGTTCCAATCTTCGAAGAAGGAATCGTTCATCCAGGCTTTGCTCATGATTTCCCCTCCTTTCCCTATACTTCTTTAATATATTCAAAGGGGAAAATCTAACTTTGGACAAATGCCTTTGATTCTTCATTTCAATGAATGAGGTAATCGCACAGAGAATATTCCCCAGTTCGGGAGAATGTCTCGATGCCCATATCGCTTGTCAGGAAAGGCTGCACGAAATAAAAAAACGGGATTGGAAGATGCCGCTCTTCCAATCCCGTTCTGTTCCAAGAACCCCCTCAGTTTCTATCAATCCTCTCTGATTGGCGCAATCAAAAAACCGCAGGCAAAGAAGGATTCCCTTCGCCTGCAGTCCGGGCATCCGCTCCTCAGCGGATGCTTCCTCTATTCTTCCTCGTCACCGGCGTCCGGGCCCTCAAAGACGGAGAGGCCCTCCTTGACACCAGACTTGATCGTGTACCAGAGCCACTCAAAAGCCCGGTTGATTTCTTCGACCTGACCGGTGACCACAGCTGTGGAGGCCATGTATTTGGAGCCGTTGATGACGGTGACGTCACCCTCGACTTCTCCTTCGATATGCAGCTCGCCGTTTCTCACGACGAGATCCCCCTTGACCGTTTCGCCTTCCGGAACAGTGACTTTGTTTCCTTCGACAACAAGATTCGGCTGGGTGGATACGACCAGCTGCTGGTCGGATGTATTAAAATTCGAGAACAGGGCGAGCCCGGCGAGAAGCATGAACATGGCCGCGGCGGCAAGCATCGGATGCCGGCCGAACCAGCGGCGCACGCCTGCTCCCTGGCGCTCTTTCGGAAGCGCCGCCATAATGCGGTCGCTGAATCCTTCCGGTGCCCCGATATGCGATGCGCTTTTCAGGAACGCGACCGAACGGCTAAGCTGGTCCATATGTTCCTGGCAGGCCGGACATTGCTCGAGATGCTCTTTCAGAATCTGTTCGTCCCGGCGGGTGATTTCCCCGTCCAGATAATCATGCATGTACTGGACGATTTCTTCCGGACACGGTTTCATCCCGATTCCCTCCTACAACTTCTTCATTTGTTTCCTAAGGGCTTCTCGGCCCCTATGTATGCGTGTCTTCACTGTGCCCAGCGGCAGATCAAGGATTTCGCTGATCTCCTGGAGCGGCAGTTCCTCGATGTAGCGCAGGACGATCGCCGACCGGTATTTGTCCGGCAGGCGGCTGATCTCGTACTGGACCCGCTCCTGCTGTTCCATCTTCTCGACTTCCTCTTCCGGCAGCCGAGAATCGTGGGCGAGCCTGGAATAGTGATCCAGCCCGTCCGTCCCCGGCACCGGAGCGTCAAGGAACGTATCCGGTTTTTTCTTGCGGATCCGGTCGATGCAAAGATTGGTCGCGATGCGGTACAGCCACGTCGAGAACTTCCGCTTCTGGTCGAAGGTGTGCAGGTTGATGTACGCCCTGATGAACGCTTCCTGCGCGATATCCTCGGCTTCATGCCGATTGCCCAGCATCCGATAGCATACTTGGTACAGCCGGTTCTGATAGAGGGAAACGATTTCTTCGAACGCCGACTGGTCCCCCTTCAGGACTTGTTTGATTCGTTTTTTTACGATGTCTTCCATTCTTCTCGATTTCCCCCCGCTTCATGCGGCTAGTTGGTATACGGACGGGCGCGTCAAAGGGTTTCACTTTTTCCGTGAAAAAGTTTGAATTCAGATTACCCTTTTCATCCGTATGGTCACAATTCCACTTATTGACTTCATTGTATCAAAGGAAAATCTAAAAATGTTGAAAAACTATAAAACCGGCCCCCTTCATCGGGAACCGGCCATAACGCCTTTAAATCAAGGTTTCACCGAACAAGGAGCCCATCAGGCCGACGGCGACGTCTGCTGTTTTATTGCGCTCGTCGAGAATCGGATTCACCTCGACAAATTCAGCCGATGTGATCCGGCCCGTTGAGTGGAGCATCTCCATCGCCAGATGGCTTTCCCGGTAGCTGAGGCCGCCCTGCACCGGCGTGCCGACACCCGGTGTGTAAAGCGGGTCGAGCCCGTCCAGGTCGAGCGAAAGATGCACGCCGTCCACGCCGCGCTCTTCCAGGTAGCGGATGGCGTCCTCCATGATTGCCGTCATGCCGTCCCGGTCGATTTCGTGCATCGTGTACACGCGGATGCCCTTCTCCTTGACGAGCTCGCGCTCTCCCGGATCAATCGAGCGCGCCCCGATGACGACGATATTTTCCGGCTTTACTGTCGGCCCGTTGCCGATCGAGGTCAGATCCCCGTGTCCGAGGCCCATTGCGACGGCCAGCGGCATCCCGTGGATATTACCGGATGGCGACGTTTCTGCCGTGTTCAGGTCGGTATGCGCATCATACCAGATGACTCCAAGGTTGCTGTAATGCTCGTTCAGACCGGCCAAAGTGCCGATTGCGATGCTGTGGTCGCCGCCGAGAACAAGCGGAAAGCGCCCGTCGCTGACGGTTTCCGACACTTTACCGGCAAGCTTCCGGTTCCCTTCGGTGACCGCCTTCAGGTTTTTCAGGTTCGTGCCCGACACTTCGCGGGGCGCATCCATGTCGACCGGGATATCCCCTTCATCCCTTACGATATGCCCCAACGCTTCGATCCGCTCCACGACCCCCGCGTAACGGATCGCGCTCGGCCCCATATCGACCCCGCGCCGGCTCTGGCCGAAATCCGCCGGAACCCCGATGATTGAAATCTCTTTATGACTGTTCATGTTGCTTATCCCCCTTTTCTGACTCTGGCTACTATTATGAATCTAAAATGGCAGATGGCTCAACTGGACAAAGTTTAGGATAATTATTCATCGGAAGAATCAGTCTGTTTCGATATAATGACCATATACCGTATGGAATAGGGGGGATTTCCAGGATGATCAGGGGACTGTATGAAGCCCATTTGCCGGTCAGTGATCTTGAACGATCACTTAAGTTTTACACCGGTCTCGGGCTTGAACTTGCGCATACCCACGGAGAGGGGCTGGCTTTTCTATGGATCGAGAAGGGCAAAAGCTGGCTGGGGCTTTGGCAAACCGACAAGGTGGAGCTGGACTATCACCCTTCCATCCGCCACATCGCCTTCCAGGTGTCCCTCGAAGGGCTGAAAGGTGCCGTCAGCTGGCTCAGGGACAGGGGATACGAGCCGAGGGAAGCGTTCGGTTTCGGGCCGGACGAACCTTTCGTGATGCCGCAGCCGGAATACGCCCATGCCAAGATCCACTTTAACGACCCGGACGGCAACAGCCTTGAGTTTATCTGCAAGATGGACAACCCGAACAAGCTGACGGAGCGAATGACGCTGAGCGAATGGGAGAAGCTGAACGCCTAATAAAAGCCTGTATCTGAGGAGGCGGTTCCTCCCAGATACAGGCTTTTGGTTTCATTAGCACCGGACATATCTTCGCTTGAAGCCGAGTCTTCCTTTGTCCAGGTCTTTCTGGATATTGTCGTAGGCATTCAGGAAGCTGCTTTTCTTGTTGGGCCGCTTCATCTCGACGGTGCCGACTTCACGCGCCGTTTCGACCGCCTGTTCACTGAGCGGGCTGTAAGAGATGCCGACTGTATACAGGAAATTGTTCATCGCCGATTTTGTGCGCTCTGGCGCATCATGAATCTCGTTCTTCACCGTCTCCAGCATCCAGGAAAGCTTGTCCTCAGAAAATTCATCGTCCTTGCGGCTGCCAAGCAGCCAGCAATAGCAGCTCCAGCCCGCCGACATCCTCAGCTCCTCACCGCTTGCAATCCATTTGTCGGCGATGTCCTGTGCCAGAGGCGACTCGGACAGGGTGACGGCCACCACATAGTCGGACAGCATATAGAAATACGCCGCATCCATCCAGCGGTCAAAATCGGCTTCCGTCATGACTTTTGGGTCGGCGATGACCCCCGCAAAGTACATGGCGTCATAATTGCCCGTCGCGTACAGTTGCTCCGCCAGGGGCTGGTTGATCTTGATCTCTTTCTTCATCGGTTTCATCGCACCCGTTGCCACACCGAAAAGCGGCTCATGCGCGCCGTTGGACATGTACATCTTTTTCGTGCGTTCCTTGCCCAGGGATTCAAGCTCCTGCATGACTGTTTTAAAATCCATTGTGGATGTCTTCCTTCCGTCACTTGATTTCTTCCGGTCTTTTCCATGTCCTTTTTCTAAGTTAAGCTATAACTATTAGGATAAAGGAGATGGGATCATTGACCAACCTGGGCGACCTTTTAGCCGTCACTTTTTATCTGGCGGTTGTAGCAGGCATCCTCGCTGCTGTTGTGCTGTTCAGCCGCTCCCACAGAAAGCGGAAAGAACAGCTGGACAGAATCGAAGCCAAATTAAATGACCTGACCGGGAAATGAAACCGGCATGCCTCCTGTAGCGGACGGCATGCCGGCTTTTATTCTTCAATCCCTGTCCATCAGCCGTTCCAGATGACGTTTCACTTCCGGCCATTCGCGGTCGATGACCGAATAGAGGTGGACGTCACGCGGTTTTCCATTGGAGCGGATGCGTTCGTTCCGCATGACGCCTTCCAGCTTGGCCCCGATCCGCTCCAATGCTTTCTGCGATCGAACGTTTTCCGAGTCGGTCTTGAACTGGACGCGGATCATGTCCATTTCTTCAAAGCAATGGCGGAGCAGCAGGTACTTCGAAACGGTGTTCACATGGGTCCGCTGGTACGCCTTCCCGTAGAAGGTGGACCCGATCTCGCACAGTTTGTTGAACGGGTCGATGCCAAAGATTCGTGTCGTGCCCATCATGTCTCCGGTCTCCTCGTTTTCCACTGCAAATGCCAGGCAGCTTTCCCCTGTTTCCATCGCGGTGATTCCCGTTTCAAGCCACTGGTCGAAACGCTCTTTCGTCTCGACCTGGTTCAGCATAAAAAAGAAAATATCCGGCGAATACAGCCCCCAGAGCGCTTCGAAATCTTCACGCTCGAGCGGCCTGAGCCTGACGCCGTTTAGCCCGAGAACCGGCACGGGCCCACCTCCCTGTTTTCATTTATTCCGTTCTGAAAGTCGTCTCCGTCACTGCCGGCTGTGTTTCCACGATCATTTCGCCGTTCCGGACCGACAGGAGAACCGGTGCCTGTGTGCGGACCGCTTCATACTCCGAGTCGGCATCGATGACGATCAGGTTGGCCGGGTTGCCTTCCTTCACGCCATATTCATCGTCACCGAGGTGGAGCGCCTTCGCCCCGTTGACGCTGACCAGATCGAGCGCCTTGATGATATGCGCATAGTCGGTCATGTGGCAGGCGTGCAGGCCGGTGTCGACGACGCTCATCAGCTCGCCGTTGCCGAGCGGGTACCACGGATCCACGATTGAATCGAGCCCGAAGCAGACGTTGATGTCTTCCGCGAGCATCTCCTTGACCCTCGTCACCCCGCGGCGCACAGGGTGCTCGTCGAATCGGCCCTGCAGATGCAGGTTCGCTTTCGGCAACGAGACGAAATGAATGCCTGCTTTTTTAAGTGTCTGGAACAGCTTGTACGTGTAGGCGTTGCTGTAGGAAGCCATTGCGGTCGTGTGGCTCGCGGTTACCCGGTCTCCCATACCGCGGCGGAGCGCTTCACCCGCCAGCACTTCCAGGTAGCGTGACTGGTCGTCGTCGATTTCGTCGCAATGGATGTCGACGAGCTTGCCGTATTCCTCCGCGAGGTCAAGCGCGCGGATTACCGACTTCACGCCCTCTTCACGGGTAAGCTCATAATGCGGGATGCCGCCGATGACATCCGCGCCCATCTCGATTGCGCGGATCAGCAGCTCTTCGCCGTCCGGCTTCGTGTACAGCCCTTCCTGGGGGAACGCCACAAGCTGCAGGTCCACCCACGGTTTGACTTCTTCCTTCACTTCAAGCAGCGCTTCCATGCCCTTGAGCGTCGGATCGCTGACGTCGACATGCGTCCGGACATGCTGGATCCCGTTTTTCACCTGGAGCCCGATTGCCCGGAGTGCGCGCTTTTTCAGGTCGTCCTTTGTTTCATTCAGCATCTGCTTGCGCTCCGCCCAGATCTCGATCCCTTCAAAGACCGATCCGGACTTGCTCCACCGCGGCGTACCTGCCGTGAAAACGTAATCCAGGTGGATGTGCGGCTCCACGTAAGGCGGCAGGACCAGTTTTCCTTCCAGGTCCCTGACGTCCTTGCCCAACACGTCCGCCTCTCCGGCAGCGGTCACCGACCGGATCCGGCCATCCTCAATATCGATCGTCCATAGGCCTTCCCGGCCGTACAGTTTCGCGTTATTCAGAATCAACGTCGAATCCCCCTCTCCATCTTTCCATGTCCATTATATCAACGCGCCGGGCGAAATCTCGCCGGACCGCTTCCGTACAGCTTTATCCATAAAGAGGCAGTCATACATCGCGGTTTAAAGGGTATAGCAAAGGGGTAGATGCCTCGGGTGGAAAGGAGGATGCCGGTGTTTGGCCTTCAGGATCTGATTTCATTGATCATCTCGGCATTTATCATCCTGCCGGCAGTCGTGTTTCTTCGCGAATTGGGCTATGTGATCACGAGCGCGATTTTTGGCGTGGTAAATCCGCGCCTCACGATCGGTTCCGGCCCGCGGGTCTTTAAGTTCGGGATATTCGATGTACGCAGATATTACCACTTGTACAGCTGGTTTTCCTATGATGACCTGAAACGCAAAGGCAAATTCATTTACGTGCTTATTTACGCGGGTCCGATCCTGGTCAATATGGTGCCTGCATTGATCCTGAATGCGCTGCTTGCCAACGGCATTATCGTCAAATATGAAACGTTCTGGAGTCGCTTCCTGTTTTACCAGTTCTATTATGTCCTGTTTGACGTCGTACCGATGAAAACAGTCAACGGCATGCCGAACAACGGCATGATCATCTACGAGATGCTACGCTACGGCAAGCGGGTCGACTACAACAACGAGCCGTTCATCCCCTCCACCACCAAGGTTGAGGAGGAGTACCAGGAAGAAATGGAGGAGATTGAAGAACAGATGGAAGAAATGGAAGAAGCCTCAAAGGAAATGAAAGAAAACGACGAGGTCATGGAGGTCAGGCGGGACGGCGATGAAGACGAGGAAGATCGCAAGGAGCGGAAACTGGGCGGACTGGATAATTGAGATTCAAGAAATGAAAAAACGCCTTCCCGCTGCCGGGAAGGCGTTCCGTATGAGCCATGCAGGGCTCGAACCTGCGACCCTCTGATTAAAAGTCAGATGCTCTACCAACTGAGCTAATGGCTCATGAAAATAAAAAAATGGCTGGGGTAGCTGGATTCGAACCAACGAATGACGGAGTCAAAGTCCGTTGCCTTACCGCTTGGCTATACCCCAACGCTATGAAGTGCTGCCTTTTTAATGTTACCCGGAAACGGGTGATTTAAACATGAAAAGTGGTGGAGGGGGGCAGATTCGAACTGCCGAACCCGAAGGAGCGGATTTACAGTCCGCCGCGTTTAGCCACTTCGCTACCCCTCCAACATATGACCCCTACGGGATTCGAACCCGTGTTACCGCCGTGAAAGGGCGGTGTCTTAACCGCTTGACCAAGGGGCCGTGTCTCAATCGGACAACGTTTATATTAGCAAAGAAAAACTGTCCATGCAACCCATATTTTGAAGTCGGAATATTTATTTTTGGTGTGGCTTTATTATGTGTACGGTGCGGAGTATATTCAACGTTTCTCCCGGCGATAGCAATATCTCAATTCGCTCCCACGACAAAAGCCCCGCGGTTCCGCGGGGCTTTCCTATTCTTACTTAACAGCGGGCGGGCCGAATTTGCCGGCCTGGTAGTCGAAGAAGGCCTGGCGGATCTCGTCTTCGGTGTTCATGACGAACGGGCCCCGGGCAATGACGTTCTCGCGAAGCGGCACGCCGGAATAAATCAGCACGCGTGTCCTGGAGTTGGCGCGTAGTTTCAGCTCGCTTGGCGCGGACTCCTCCCCTTCTTCATTGAAGGTAAGCGTTGCGGCGTCCGTCTTGGACAGGACGGTGCCGGATTCCCCCGCTGCCAGTTCCCCTGCGAGCACGTATAGGAAAGCATTGTGGTTTTCAGGAAGCACATGCGTGTACTCGGCGCCTTCCCTGAGCGAGACTTCCGCCATCGTGATCGGCACGAGGCTTTCCATCGGTCCCTTCAAGCCGGCGACATCACCGGAATAAACGCGGATTGCACCCCCATCCACTTGGACAACCGGCGCTTCTTCCACGCGGATGTTCTGATAGAAGGAATCAGACTCCTTCAGCCGCTCCGGCAGGTTCAGCCAGAGCTGCAGCGTATGGATCAGGTCGTCCCCGTACGCCTCTTCGGCATGGCGGGCGCCGGAACCGGCGTTCATATACTGCACGTCTCCCGCATCGAGCACAGAGTAGCCGCCGGCGTTGTCGATATGCTCGAGACGGCCATCGATGACGTACGTGATCGTCTGGAAACCGCGGTGCGGGTGGTCGGAGAACGTTCCCCGCTTAAACCAGTCGTCGGCCATGATGATGAACGGGTCGAATGCCTCCTCCTGCCCCGGCGGCAGCACCCAGCCCTGCTGGACGTGCGGGAACCCGGGGTTCTGGTAGCGCACCCGCCAATGGTCTTTGATGTCTCGCTGGAATCGTTCCATCGAAATCCCTCCCTGTTGCTTCCATCTTAACCGCATCGGAATGATAAAATGGAATGAATTGCTCACAAGGAGGGGATTTGAGTGAATCCGGCTTTATTTGAAGCGGCTCTTAAACGGATCACCAGGCTGTTCGGCGAGGATGCGACCGGACACGACGTGCATCATACGCTCCGGGTGTACCGGATGGCGATGCGGATTGCGGAATCGGAAGGTGCCGACCGGGAACTGGTGGGGCTCGCCGCGATGCTCCATGATGCGGACGACCCGAAACTGTTCGGCGGCGGCGACGGACTGCCGAATGCCCGGGCATTCATGGAGGAGCAAGGGATTTCGCCCGCACAGGCGGAAGCCATCTGCATGATCATCGGCGAAGTCTCCTTCAGCAAAAATGGGGCGAAGCGGCCGTCGACACTCGAGGGACTGGTCGTCCAGGACGCCGACCGGCTGGATGCAATCGGCGCCATCGGCATCGCCCGGACATTCGCCTTCGGCGGCAACCGGGGACAGGCGCTCCATGATCCGGACCGCGACACAGGCACGTCCATCGCCCATTTCCATGAAAAGCTGCTGAAGCTAAAGAATCTGATGAACACGGATGAAGCCAGGCGGATCGCGGAAGAAAGGCACCGGTATATGGAGGCGTTCCTGGCTGAGTTTCATGCTGAATGGAACGGCATCCGCTAAGTAACCATCAGGAGGAATCAAGCCATGAACCACCACTCGCAGCAAGTTCTCACCCTGTTGGAGGACGCTGATTTCACGGTATTGGACGATCACTTCAACCGCTTCAACCCATTTAAGATTCTCCAGGTCGACAACTATGAAATCCGCCATTCCAATGTGCTGGGCTGGCTGATGGATCCCTCCGGGAACCACAACCTTGGTCCTTTTTTCGCGAAAAAGTTCATCGCCAAAGTGTTTACGAACCCGGCGAACACAGAGGATGAGGACAAGCTTTCCAATTACGATGTGTTGGAGATTTCCGGCCATCCCTACCATGACCTCACCGTTTACAAGGAGCTGCAGACCTCAAACCGGAAGAGGATCGACCTGCTTGCCGTGTCTGCCCTCCACAAAATCGTCCTTCTGATCGAAAACAAGTATTGGTCGGGCGAATCGGAAGGCCAGCTGGAAGAGTATATCGAATACGCCAGGTCTGTCTATGGTGGATATAAGATCATTCCGGTTTTCCTAACTCTCCAGGATGAGGAGCCGACACACGAGGATTATCTGATGCTCGGTTATTCGGATGTGCTTGCAATTCTGCAGCAACTCCTTGAAACCCGGAAAGAATATATGAATGCGCACATACATAGCTTCCTTTCATATTACTCCGACATTCTTGAAGACCAGCTTGTCGAGAATGAAAAGCTGAATGCGATAGGACTGGACTTGTACAGAAATCATAAGGAAGCGGTCGACCTCCTGCATTCGCTGAGGCAAGGCCCGGATCAGAACGGAACCATCCTGTTCGGCACTTACCGGCGTCATAAGGAGACCGTCGATTTCATCAAGAGTGTCGGGGACAGCATCCTGAAAGAGGCGTTCCTGAAGTTCGCCCGAAAACAGGAGTGGCCGGAGCATCTATATACCGCCCATTTCCGCGTTCCACATTTCCTCGAGCAGGCGTGGTTTGAGTACTACAAGGAAACTGACCTTCGGAAAAGCTGGTGGATGAACAGAGGGCTGATCGCTTGGTTTGAACGGGCCGGCGACCGGCTGAAATTGCGGATGGAAGTCGGTCCGCTCGAACACGAATTGCGCGTCAGACTGCTTCGGGGACTTGCCGCAAGGGGACTCGACATCAGGGAGCAAGCTTATGGGGAAAGCAGTCAGTACACGCGCATCTACATGGATGCGGAAGCGCCCGAGTCATGGGAAGACGTCAGCGAGCTCGCGCGGGTCATGGAACGGCTTTATGAGAAAGAAGCCTTCCAATCCCTGCTTCGCCTCGCCAATGAAGCGGTCCTCTTGGGCGAGGAAGGTGTGCAAAGCAGGAGGATGGGCGGCACCCCGATCGAGCAGGCTTTCCGTCAGCTGCTTGATGCCAAGGACATCCGGCACTATCAGATCCACCAACGCCTCCCACACTTCGTCGAAACGGAATGGACCCGCTTTCCCGCAGGCTGCCAGCCGACCGAGAACTACTGGCTCGGGTACCCGCTCATTGCCTGGTTCCGGCTGAAGAATTCCGCGCTCCGTCTGATCATCGAGGTCGGTCCCCTGCCAACCGGGGAGAGAAATCAATTCCTGTCACTCCTCGAGGAAGAGGGCGTTCCGGTCCGGGCACTGGCCTACGAAGAAGGAAGAAAATACACCCGCATCTTCTCCCGCGCCGTTCCTGTCGGGAATATCGAGGATGCGGATGAATTAAGGAGAGCGATGGTGAGATTGGTGGACAGCTCGGAATACAGGGAGATTCGAGAACGGATCTTGCAGGCGATCGGCTCATTATAAAGAAGAGGCATCAACCGGATTCTGAACCGGATGATGCCTCTTTTGATGAATGTGACGAATCGTGCCGTGAAAGTGACGATTCCCCTCTTGAAAGTGACGATTCACGCCCTGAAAGTGACGATTCCCCTCTTGAAAGTGACGAATGCGGCTAACCCTTCACTCCACGACAGCTGCCGCTTCTTCGGCACGCTTCACTTCCAGCGCCTTCAGTTCCCGGCGAAGGATCTTCCCGGAGATGACGGTTTTCGGCAGGTCGGCGATGACTTCAATCTCACGCGGAGCGGCGTGGGCGGCGAGGCCCTGTTTGACGAATACACGGATGTCTTCGAGCAGCTCTGCCGACTCTTGGAAGCCCGGGCGGAGCGTGATGAATGCCTTGACGATTTCTCCGCGAACCGGGTCGGGCTTGCCGATGACGCCTGCTTCGGCGACGGCCGGGTGCTCGATCAGTTTGCTTTCAACTTCGAACGGGCCGATGCGTTCGCCGGAGGAGTTGATCATGTCGTCGTCCCGGCTCTGGAAGAAGACGTAGTCGTCCTCGTCCTGATAAGCGAGGTCGCCAGACAGGTACCAGCCTTCGTATTTAAAGTAGGCGTCGAAGCGGTCTTTGTTCCCCCAGATTTCCTTCATGAGGCCGGCCCATGGGGTCTTGATTGCGAGCTGACCGACTTCGCCGCGCGGCAGTTCCTGCCCGTTTTCGTCCAGGATGCCGACGGTGATGCCCGGGAACGGACGGCCCATCGAGCCGGGCTTGATCGGCTCGGCAGGCAGGTTCACGATCAGGTGCCCTCCGGTTTCGGTCATCCACCATGTGTCGTGGATGCGGACGCCGAGTTCGTTCCATGCCCAATGGATGACTTCAGGATTCAGCGGTTCCCCGACGCTCAGGATGTGTCGGAGCGAGGACAGATCGAACTGTTTGAGCGCATCCCCTTTTGACAGCAGCATCCGGAAGGCAGTAGGCGCGCTGTACCAGATCGTCACGCCGAATTCCTCGATGAGGCGGTACCAGTCTTCGGCTTTAAATCGGCCGCCCTGGATGATGACCGTCGCGCGGTTGAGCCACGGTGCGAACAGGCCGTATACGCTGCCCGTCACCCAGCCCGGGTGGGAGGTGCACCAGTAGACGTCATCATCCTTCACATCAAGCACCCATTTGCCCGAGACGTAATGATGGGACACGGCGCGGTGCGCGTGCAGGACGCCCTTCGGCTTGCCGGTGGAACCGCTCGTGTAGTGGATCAGCATGCCGTCTTCAGGTCCGACCCACTCGGTCAGTTCCTCGCCCGGTATCGTTTCGACTTCCTCCGCTTCGATTTCATCGTCGTACAATACCGTTTGCAGCGACGGGATCTCTTCCCGCGGAACGCGCTTGCCGAGCTCCCGGTCAGTGATGAGCAGCGTGCCGCTGCAGTCGTTGATCCGGTCCTTTACCGCTTCTTCCATGAACGCTTCGAACAGCGGCCCTGCGATGGCGCCGATTTTGATGACCGACAAGATCGCGATGTAGCACTCCGGCGTTTTCGGCAGGAATACGAAGACCCGGTCGCCTTTTTTGACGCCGTGCTTTTTCAGCACCCGCGCATAGTGGTCCGTCTTTTCCTTCACCTCGCGAAAAGTCAGGGACCGCCGCTCGTCCCCGTTGGCGTAGTGGAGGGCGATTTTGTCGCCGTAGCCTTCGTCGACATGTCGGTCGACCGTGGCATAGGCCGCATTTACCTTTCCGGCTTTCCAGAACAGCTCGCCCGATGCGTCCTCCCAGGTGAATGTCTTCCGGATCTCGTCATAGTTTTCCAGGTTATAGTTGCCCGGCAACGGTGCCAGGACCTTTTCTTTTACGATGGTCATGCTGTTTTCCTCCTCTCAGGACCGGCTCAGGTCCAGACTCTCCAATATGTCAGTCTTCAGTTCCGCAAGATGGGTGCTGCCGCGCGGTCTCGGACGCGGCTCCCCGACGTTGATTTCACTCACGATCTCTCCCGGCCGTCCGCGAAGGATGACGATCCTGTCGCACAAATACAAAGCTTCGTCGATGTCGTGGGTGACGAGCACCATCGTTGTGCCCGCCTCTTTCCAGATGTCGAGCAGGAGGTCCTGCAGCTGCATCTTCGTGAAGGCGTCCAGCGCACTGAACGGTTCATCCAGAAGCAGGACCTCCGGAGAAGTGACGAGCGCGCGGGCAATCGCGACGCGTTGCGCCATGCCGCCTGACAGTTCCTTCGGATACAGATTTTCGCTGTCTCCGAGCCCGACTTTCCTGAGGATTTCACGCCCTTTTCTCTCCTTGTCCCCGGCCTTGTTGGACAATCCGAATGTGACGTTCTCCAAAACGGTCAGCCACGGGAATAGCCTCGGCTCCTGGAAGATAAACCCGGCGGACTCCTGCACGCCGTCCACCAATTCGCCGTTCAGGCGGATCTCTCCGTCATAGTTTCCATCCAGTCCCGAAATCGCCCGGAGCAACGTGCTTTTCCCGCAGCCGCTCGTGCCGAGAAGTCCGATGATCTCGCCTTCCCCTGCGGACAGGTTGACATTCCGCACCGCTGTCTGGCCGTCGAATGTGCGGCCGACGTTTTTCAGTTCAAGTGCCATGGCCGAGCCCCCCTTTTTATAAGTTAACCGCGCGATCCTGATAGTGCAGGGCTCGCTCTTCGATGATTTTCAGGATCCAGTCGGACAGCTTGCCGATGACGGCGAACAGGATGATGCTCGCGATGATCATCTCCGGCGATAGCGTGTTCTGGCCGACGACGAGCAGGTAGCCGAGCCCCTGGCTTGCGCCCATCAGTTCCGCTGCGACGACGAACATCCAGCCGAGTCCGAGTCCGCTCCGGAGCCCTGTCAGGAACGACGGGAGCGCCGCCGGCAGGATGACGCGCGTAACCAGCTGATAGGCATTCAGGCCGTACATGCGGCCGACTTCGATCAGCTTCCGGTCAACGCCGGCGATGCCGCTCACCGTGTTCAGGTAAACCGGGAAAAACACGCCGACCGCGATCATCGTCACCTTAGACGGCTCGCCGATTCCCATCCAGAGGATGAACAGCGGCACCCATGCCAGCGACGGGATCGAACGGAAAGCCTGGATCGTCGGATCAAGCACATGCTCCGCCTTTTTGTAAAACCCGACGACCGAGCCGAGCACGACCGCGACAAGCGCCCCGATCAGGAAGCCTGCGAACACCCGGTAGACCGTGATGCCGACATGGCTCCAGAGGGAACCGTCCTGCGCCATCCCGGTGATGGTCGACAAAATGACGCTCGGTGCCGGCAACTGGTAGGACGGGAAAACTCCCGCCCGGCTGAGCGCTTCCCATACGATGACGAGGGCGAGCGGCAGAATGCCGCCGAGCAATACCTTCTGGACACCGCCCGTTTTGGCGTTCGCTTTATCCTTCGTCTGCCGGTTTATGCCGGGAATCGATATCGCCTGTTTCACCATTTTCCGGTCACTCCTCTCCGATCGCCTTTTCGGCAAATGCCGGGTCGATCAGTTCATCCGTCAGCTTCTCCACATCCGTGTCCGGCTTGATGACTTCGCCTTCCTGAAGGATCCGTCCGGCTTCGATCAGGGCTTCCCGCTGCGCATCTCCCGGAACAGGTTCGGAGAAGTCATTGCGCTCCATCTGGATTTCCGCGACTTCAAGAGGAATCTCCGCTTCTTCCGCAAGCAGCTCTGCCGCCTCTTCAGGGTTCTCAAGCACCCACTGGCGCGCTTTCTCGTAGGCTTCGATCACCCGCTCGACATGTTCCGGGTACTTATCCGCGAACTCTTCACGGACATTCAGGAAGCTGTAGGTGTTGAAGTCTTCATTGCGGTAGAACAGTTCCGCACCAGATTCCACTTCAAGTCGTGCCATATGCGGGTCAAGGCCCGCCCAGGCATCAACACCCCCCGTCGTGAGGGAACTTGCGCCGTCCCCGTGCTGCAGATTTACGATTTCTACGTCATCTGCTGACAGGCCCGCTTCATCAAGCGCCCGCAGCAGGAAGATATACGGGTCCGTACCGAGTGTCGCCGCGACTTTCTTGCCTTTCAGTTCTTCCACGCTTCCGATCCCGGAATCGGAATCTGTCACAAGTGCCGTCCATTCCGGTTTCGAGGCGATGTAGACGTTCCGAATCGGTGCGCCGTTCGCCTTCGACATGAGCGATGCCGCTCCTGCCGCCGACCCGAAGTCGACGCTGTTGCTGTTCAGGAATTCCAGTGCCTTGTTGCTGCCCTGACTGAACGCCCACTCGACCTTGATTCCGTCTTCCTCAAATTCCTCTTCCAGCCAGCCGAACTTTTTCAGGACCAGACTTGTCGGAGAGTAATGCGCGTAGTCCACGCGGATCTTTTCCGGATTGCCGTCTTCCTCCGCGTTTGAAGATGAGCATCCTCCAAGTGCCAATAGTGCCGCCGCTGCCAGTCCAAGCAGTTTGATTTTCGTGTTTTTCATGTTGTCCTCTCCCCTTCATCCGTATATATCCCGCTGTCTTTTGCATTGAAAAACGCCCTCTTCTAAGAAGAGAGCGCGGGTGTACCGTCCTCTTCTTATCTCTTGGGAATTGCTTCCCACAGGAATTAGCACCTTTCCAGACATTATCTGGTGGTTGCCGGGCATCGTCGGGCCAGTCCCTCCGCCGCTCTTGATAAGAATTCGTTTATTCAGTTTTGACGGGATTCTAAAAGCCTCCCTGAGTGATCAGAGAGGCCGACTGTCCCGTACTCTCTTATCTTCCCGGACAAACGGATGTCCGGCTGGATGTGGCACCTTTCAGGCATCGCCTGAAGGTTGCCGGGCTTCATCGGGCCAGTTCCCTCCGCCGCTCTGGATAAGATTATTTTGATTTGATTGATATCTTACATCATGTATCCTTATCGGTCAACTCGATTTTCTTTAAATGATCCAATAGTCGGAAATTTAGGTCCTTTGTCGGGTCAGGTCAATTTTCCTCTTGCCTCAACCGGAATGTCCTTCAGAACTCCGTCCCCGGAGACAAGCCAGGCGCGTTCGTGCAGGTTACAGACCGGACAGATATGGTTCGGGATGACTTGGACTTTGTCGCCGTTTGTGACCTGGCGGCTGAAGTTTTCGTTATAAACGATCGCATGCTCATCGAAGACGCCATCGATATACACATCGTCGAACCCCTTGATTTTCCCGAGCCCCTTGGTGGCAGTGATGCCGGCGGTCCCCGTCTGGGCGGTGATGCCCTTCGCCCCGACGTCGGTGAATCACGCGCGCTCGCGGGTCGGCTTGCTGATGACGGTCGTCAGGATCGTGGCAGCGTAGCGGCTATAGTCACCGAGCACGCCCGACTGCGACGCGTCCATGAACACATACGTACCGGGACGGATTTCCGTGATGCCTTCAGGGATGTCGAAACCAAGCAGGAACGGCGGAGTCGAGCCGATGCTCACGGTTTCCGGCTCCATCCCCTCTTCCCGCGCAATCTTCGCGAACCGCAGCGTCCGGGCCGACGCTTCCTCGAACAGTTCCCGGTACTGTTCCGCGCTTTCCGCCTTGTACGTATGCCCGTCATGGGAAAAGACCCCACGGAAATGGACGCGATCAGTGGTGCGGTTCGCTTCCAAAATTGTCCGGAAATCACTTTCCTCGATGACCCCCGACCGCTTCTCGCCGACTTCAATCTCCACCAGCACCTGCGCCGGCTTCTGCGCCCCCCGGAATACCTCTTCGATCTGTTTGATCTGGACAGGGCTGTCCACCCCAAATGAGACATCAATGGACTCAGCCTGTTTCCGGACCCGCTCGAGCTTCGTCTTGCCGACGACCTGATTGGCAATAAAAATGTCATTCAGTCCGCGCGCTGCCATCACTTCCGCTTCGCCGGTCTTGGCGACTGTGATGCCTGTCGCGCCGGCTTTCTCTTGCAGCTTGGCCACATATGGCATCTTATGCGTCTTCGTATGGGGCCGCAGTTCACCCCGTTTGCATCTGCGTATGCTTGCGTCGAGCGGATATTTTCGAGAAGAATTTCTTGGTCTATCAGCAGTGCCGGCGTGTCCAATTCCATGACTTTCATATCCCCTGCCTCACTTTTTGTTTGAATAGTCTATCAACATTGTCTCGCAAACATGTAGCACTTGGCAATGGACCGGCCTGGACTGTGCAATACCTTATAAAATACCGCCAGCAAACTGTAGGGGGCATCATGCATGAGGGAAATTGGGGAAACGGCATTGAGGATCAAAACGGGAGATATCATCCGCTTCGAGCGGCCATTCACGAAGGAAGACGTGGAGCTGTTCACGAAAGTTTCGAAGGATGAAGGCAACCACCATGTCCGGCCTGACGGCGACACTGCCTACAAAAGTCGGCGGCGACAATAATGTGTTAGCCCGTACGATGAACTTCGAATTCTTCCGGCCCGTATTCACCGGAGATCCGATTGTTTGTGACGTCACCATCGAACAGCTGGAAAAGAAGGACAAACGGAAAACCTCGATCCACGCAACATTCCGCTGCGTCAACCAGCACGGCAAGCAGGTGCTTGGTGGAGTTTTGGTGGAGTAATTTTGACGGGAAAATTAAATTAATTTGAACCTGCAATAATAAGGTGACTCCGGAAATGCACCGGAGTCTTTTTTGATGGCAATCAATCCCCTATAACACATGCGATCATTTTCCAGAACTTTACTTGTGCAGTTATCAATCCATTTTGGACACCCTATTCCCAACGGAAGGAAAGGAGTCTAGATATGGGTAAAAAGAAAGGTAAAAGAAAAAGACAAAGCCCGAATACTTTTACATTCAATATACCTCCCGGATACCTATTTGCAGTTTTTTTACCTGTTCTTGCAATAGAGTTAATCAGCGTGTTCTCAACACTCATAATCGAAACTCTTCTGTTTTTATTGGTGATTTCGATGGTATGGGGCATCTTTAGGGTTATGCCGCTCTTTAGATTTGAGAAGAGAATCAGGATCGGTCATGGCTCCCTTGAGGATATTGATCAGATGACAGGAATAGAATTTGAAGTCTTCCTCTCGGAACTTTACCAAACTTTAGGGTATAGGGTTGAAATGACTCCTCATACGGATTTTGGGATCGACTTGATTGTCGCAAAAGACGGGATTAGAACAGGAATCCAAGCAAAGTGTTATGGAGAGGGGCGAACTGTGGGTGTTGCAGCAGTAAATGAAGTTTGTGGGGGGGCAGGCCATTGGAAGGTTCAAAAGAAAGTGGTCCTCACAAATCGCTTTTTCACTAAGAAAGCAAAGATCTCTGCGCGCTCCAATCGCGTTAAACTGATTGACCGTAATGACTTACAGGAGATGATCGATGACTACAACAAAATGGTGAACTCAAAGGAATATATCCCTCCTCCTTCAGCCTAGGTTGCGTGAGCGCCAGTGTTTACATTGAAGAATGAAAGCACACCACCGGCGCAGTCCCAACACGAAAAAACGCCTGTCCACTCGGGACGGGCGTTTTCGTATTCAGCTTGTTTTCAGCAATCCCTGCGAATGCATGCAGTCCATGAGATCTTCGACAGCCATTTCTCCCGCATGAATCCACCTGTTTTTATCCGTGATGTTCCCGTCTTTGTCCACGGGACTCTGGAACTGGCTAAAACCAGTTGCATCCATCAGGGAACTTCCGTCATGTTCCAGTCCGAGATGCACCACATGCTTGATCACGTATGGCGTGCCGAATCGGATGGTGGCAAACGGGTGGTCCAGCTGGCCGTCCACGACGACGAAGGGAAGCCGGACATAGATGGTTTCGCCGCCTTCCTGGCAAAGGATATGGTCAAAGCAGCCGTGGTCATAGTCCCAGTTTCCGCCCATATGATAACCAAGGTCCCGA
This sequence comes from Bhargavaea massiliensis, assembly GCF_018390575.1. Lineage (GTDB taxonomy): Bacteria > Bacillota > Bacilli > Bacillales_A > Planococcaceae > Bhargavaea > Bhargavaea massiliensis. The sequence continues at coordinate 187,597 of NZ_JAHBCJ010000001.1, forward strand.
ATGCAGTCGCTCACAATTCCGTAAGATGCCTCTCGCCCTTCAAGTTGTGTCTGAAGCTTCAGCATGCTGTCTCCTCCTCTGTGTTGTTCCTTTTCAGCATTTACAAAAGGAGGGGACGGCATACCTGAGCAGACTCGTTCAGCTTATACTTCAAAGGCAGTAAAGCTGCCTTCTTCGTTGAAATCACTGACTTGTACCATCCTGTCGGTGAACCTTTCGACTGATTCCGGCTCCGTGCCGATCAGCAGGGACAGCACCTGAAAGGCCTTCTCGCGTTTTAATTGGTTGAACCGCTCCAGAAATTCATCCGTGACTTCATCTTCACCGTCCGTGACAAACACGAGGTCCGCCTCTTTAAATCGGCTTTCGCCGATCGCCTGCAGGGCTTCTTCAAGGGCGAGTTCGAACTTTGTCCCGCCTCCGAGAAAGGCCTCGGCAAGCCTGACGATTTGGGACGCTCCGATGTCGCCCTTGCTGAATTCAAATTGCCTGACTTGCGATGAAAATAATATCAGGCATAAGTCCCGCTTCTGTCTTTTCGCGATAGACATCAGTGCAAGGACGAACCCCTTTGACTGGGTGTCCAGTTCCCTCATGCTGTCCGACTGGTCCAGGCAAATGACGATTGGGCCCTTATTGAGATGTTCGGGGCCTTTGAGTTCAAATTGCATCGTCTGCCTTTCCGAGAATCGCCTGAGAAAATCCATTTTGGTCAGCGGATGTGTATACAGGCTGAGCTCGACCGGCAGCAGGTTCTCGACGTCAATTCCCGTCGTAACGCCCTGCCTGGCCACCGACTCGGTCTTTTTCGCCTTTTGCTTTTTCCGCGCCGCCTGCTTGAACCGTCCCGCCCAGTCCGCAATCTCCTTCAGCCTGCGGTCGGTTGAGATTTTCTCCGCCAGGTAGATCTTGTCGCGGAGCGGGACTTTTCTCAGTTCCGCATCGCCGCTTCCCGCGCGGCTCCCGCCGAGGAGTGACTTCAGCCATTCTCCGGCCTGCTGGGCTTCGTCCCGCGCCTGGTCCATTGATTGCCGGAAGCTTTCAAGATTGAATTCGATCGTCTGCTTGAGCTTCTCATTGAATTCTTCCAGGCTTTCCGTTAGGGCTTCCGGATCTGGCTTGTCTTGCTGCCGGTTGTACTGTTCCCGGACATTCCGGAGCTGATTCCGCAGGCCCCGGTCTTTTTCGGTCTGCCGGACGAGCCATTGGTGGGTTTTCTCGCCGGTTTTCACCGTGCTGATTGCAGAGGCCCAATCATTTAACCGGGTGAAGTGGCGGAACGATTCAAAGGACGGATCCGCCATGATCGCCTGCATGATCTGTTTGTTGGCCTCAAGTGATCCGGTCACTTCCTCTTCCGTGAGTGCCGGCTTCATCTTGTACAGGGAAGCCCAAATGTCTCCGAGCAGCGGTTCGAAAGTCGGCATGACCGCTTCTTCCCTGAGTTCTTGGAGTCCCTTCGACATCTCCATGATTTCCTTGAACCGCCGCTTGTCGAAGGCGTCTGTGTTCAGGACAGAGCTATTTTCTTCAAGGTCCAGCTTACTCATCCGGCATCGCCTCACATTCTGTAGTAGATTCCGGACGTATCCTGGCCATTGTCGCCTTCATACATCGAGTTCACGGCGAGCTCCTGCTGCATCGATTTCACTTTAAGGAGGACTGTATTGATTTCCTCATTTCGGCCTTGATGGCGTGCCTTCAATCCTTCCAGGTCCGTCTCCAGCTTTTTCAGCTTCTGGGAGGCTTCCATTCCATACTCCGCTGATGGGTCCTTCCTGACTCGTCCAAAGATGTCCTTGGCCTCATTTTTCATCGCATCAAGCGTTTTGATCAGGGCATCCTGCGCATGTCTGCGCACGATGACGCAGACGGCTTCTTTCTGATCAGTCGTCTCCCAAAGGGAATGTTCGAGGAGGATCAGGTCTTCCGGCAATACGGTCTGGCGCTTGTTGATCAGCGCCCTCGCCTGAAGTAGGGACAGCGACTGCTTGAAGCGGCGGTCGGACGGGCGGATCCCTTCATCCCGCAGCTCGTTCCGGATTTTCAGCAGCGCCGTATAGACGTCGTCCTGAATGGCTACCTGATCTGTCATGTGCTGAAGGTCGATCAGTTCCTCCAGTGTCATCGTCGGCATCTGCTGATGTTGCCCCGAGTCCTTCATCATCGCAATGAAATTCGCCTCATCGGCGATATAATCCACTTCAAATCGGAGGAGGAAACGGTCGAACAAGGCTTCAAGCCCCTCCCCGTCCTCCGGAAATTCGTTGGACGCCCCGATCACCGACATGAGCGGCACCTGAACCGGAGCGCCGTCATTGTAAAAGACCCGCTCGTTCAGCAGGGTCAGCAGGCTGTTCAGGATCGCACTGTTCGCTTTGAAAATCTCATCCAGAAACGCCACATGCGCCTCCGGCATCTTATTTTTTGTATTCCGCTTGTAGACGCCCTGCTCCAGGTCCTTCAGCGACAACGGACCGAACAGCTCCTCCGGCGTACTGAACCTCGTCAGCAACCACTGGAAGTACTTCGTGCCCCGGATCATCTTGGAAAGTTCCATGACCAGCGCGGATTTCGCCGTACCGGCAGGACCGATCATGAGGATATGCTGCCGCGCCAGCGCCGCGACAAGGATCGCCTCGATCTCCGCTTCGCGCTCCTGGAACCTCGCATTCAACTCATCTTTGATTTCATCTATTTTTGTAAGATTATTCTCCATCTCATCACTGCTCCTGTCTCATGCTGTCTGTATGAAATAAGCGTTTCCACCTTTCTCATTCCCTAATCTGGAAAGCGGTAAGCGCCGGCTTTGAGAGCATTACGCATTATAGACAGCAGGTTGAAGATCAACTAAAATTAACCATATGACACCAAAAACTTTTGCTTTCTTATCCATCCTGCTTTGCATGATTGTATTGATTCTACGCCCCGCACCCAACGACAACAAAAAAATAACCAGAGCGATTGTTATCGGTTTGGGGATTAGCCTGGTGACCATCTTGCTTGTCGTGAATTTGCTGTAGAGATGATGTGAAATAAGAGGGGGAATCATGCGTGGAGAATTCCGGGGCGAAGACACTGAAGACATGGCTAAAAAGTTGGCTGCTATTCTTGGTCCTGGTTTTTTTGATTCTAGGAGCGCCAACCTATTACGAGACTTTCCATACGCCTAAAAATTCGCTGGAACTCTACCAAGCCATCGCATTTGCAGACGATTTCGAAGAGGCAACAAAATTAATGCTAGAGGGATACGAAGGGAATTTCCGAGAAGAAGACTTTGCGTTTATTTCGAACTTGGATCAATCCCCAAAATCGATAGGGCAATTTTCTCTTTTTGAATATGACGAAAAAACTTTTGTGATCATGACTACCCCTGGTACAAATAAGCTAGAAGTTCTTGCGGTAGATGAATTGCCAAAAGACGTAAGGGACTACTTTCTTCAATTAGGGCAGTGATTGGTAAAATCAAGGAAGAAATTTCATTCCTCAATGGGATAAGCATTTTAGTACTTCCAACAGGCATATAGAATTTTAACTCCGTTTGAATAATCGAAAAATACTAATGGCGTGCTATCATGGATTTAATGATTGGAGTGAACACAATTGTATAGACTACGCTATCTGGTCTTCTAAACATATTTTATATTTAGGAGGCTAATCATGAAAAACGACACTTCATCAAAGATCATCCCGTTTTATGGTGGAATCAAACCTGAGCTATTTGAAATCGAAAGAAGATGCATGGACAGAAAAGGGAAAGTCATTAAGTATCTGGATGAACGGCTCCCGGATGGTTTGGTCTTAGATGTGGGAGCAGGCAACGGATTCACGGCTGAAAAGCTAATCCGTGAAGGAAGACTTGTCATCCCAATGGAACCGGACGAAAAAATGATTGATTGCAGTAAGAACCTAATCTGGTCTAATGGCGTGGCACAATCTATCCCTTTCCATACCAATACCTTTGATGCGATGTATTCGACTTGGGCATTCTTCTTTGATGGGATTAAGGATATCGATAAAGGTATCAGTGAAGTTGAACGGGTTGTGAAAGACGGCGGCCGGATCATCATCATTGATAATTACGGGGATGATGAGTTTTGTTCATACTCCCCGAATGACATTACCAGTTCCGTTGATCCTTGGAGTGAGCGTGGTTTCGAGTATGAAGTGATTCATACAGAATTTATTTTTGACGATGTCCAGGAAGCGAAAGAACTATTAACTTTCTATTTTGGGGAACAGGGAAAGCAAGTCAACAAAACGGTGCTTGAATACAAAGTAGTTGCTTACACTAAAGTGTTGAACAAAACGAAGCGATAAGCAAAACGCTGCCGACTGGGCAGCGTTTTTTATCTCTATCGCTAAGCGTTTCAACGTCAGTTACCGCCCGTGAACGAACCGGCGACCTCTTCCTTTCCATGTCTCTATAGGATTTACTTTTTATGCAACTTACAACTGCCTGATTATCAGAGCTTTTTTCGTCTCAATATCCAAGCAATCTTCTTTGGTACAGCTGCCAAAAAACGCCCCTTGAAAGGAGCGTCTCACCTAATCCCCTTCAAATTCTTGCGTGTCGGGATTTTTAAGGGATTGCTTTTTGCCACATAGCTAACCAAGTCATACAATTCATTTGGGGTAAGATCTATTCCTCGGAAAAAGCGATCTCTAATATCCAGGTCGTCAAGTACTCCGATCTCATCGAGTACTAAAAAAACAAGTTCTGAGCAGATCATGTGCTTGGGATTATTCAGTCTGTTGTGACCTTTGACTCTAAATACCTTCCTGATCATATACCACAGCAATTGCACGTAGTCATATCTCTTGCCGATGTGACCCATAGCTGATTTGTATACCGATGATCTCTGTTCCCATGTTAGACCTAAATCGATCACTTCAATGATGTTGTATTTATCTACCTGAAATCTCCTTAGGGCGACCCTTGTATTGTAATCTGCTTCAATAACCATGTCGTGTGACGCTACTACTGCGCAATGACTAAACTTGCCTTTATCAAAATAATGAATGATTTGAGAGATGATCCCCTTGCCTTGGACGAATACAACGTCTCCTCTTCTCAATACTTCACACCTCTTTGTTAAAAAGGACGGGATTCCCCCTCCTCTTAAGGATGGGCCGTGGACAGTATTTACTGCTCTATGCTTTGTGAGGCGCAGCCAATGAGAGATACCATCGTTCTTCATCAGGTAGACAGTGTGTGAATGGCGTTCTATTTCTTATTCGAGATGAAAATTACCGCATCTGATTATCGAATTTGCTTTTCTGTTTAAAAGAACAAATCACTTTCCTTTCATAATTCGACGGTCCAAATTAAGAATCCTTTGAGGTGTCAACAAGTCATCTATTTCTCAATTAACAAAAAACGCTCAATCCCTTATGGGACAAGCGTTTTTGCGTAAGCTTCCAGCCGGGCTCGAACCGGCGACCTCTTCCTTACCATGGAAGCACTCTGCCTACTGAGCTATGGAAGCATATGTATTGGATAAAATAAAAATGGCTCCGCAGGTAGGACTCGAACCTACGACCGATCGGTTAACAGCCGATTGCTCTACCACTGAGCTACTGCGGAATATTGAAATATCGTACCGACAGATATCATTATACACAGGACTCCGGTACGTTTCAACCCTATTTTATTGATTAACGGAACCTGTTTCAGTCTGTCCGGATTTCCCGGTTTCTATACCCATTTCCATCTTGCTCATGCCCGTCCCCTGCCCTGCATAAGCTGATAAGAGCGAGTTACATGGAAAGGGGCGCCCCCGATTGAAGAAGTTGCTGCTTTTTACGCTGTTTTTCCTGTTCACCGCATTTGTCCTTGTCCGGTCGTCGGGCGGCGGGACGCTCATTCCTGTTTTCAATATCACCCAGGAGCCGGATGTCATCGTGCAGGGCAGCCACGGTGCCGCGGTGACGGTCGACCTGTCGTTCGGCGATTCGGAGGTGAAGGCGTGGCTCGGGGAACTAAAGGCGCCGTATCCGCTCATTTTTGCCGATCCGGACTGGCTGGAACGGTCTCCCGGGCTGGTCGAGCTGATGATCGAGCGGAACATCCCGGTAGCCCTCCTCGGAACCGAAGGTGAACGGTACGAAAATGAGCCGAAGCTGCTGGATGAGCAAATTGCCGTGTATGTGGAACACTTCGGACGCAAGCCGCTTTATTTCCGGACAACCGACGAGGAGTTTCCGAAAACCCTCCAAAAACAACTTTTTGAGGCCGAGGTGAATGCGCTTGGGTCAACGATGCGGTGGGACGGCGGCAAGCTGCCGAAAAAACGGGAAGGGCTGATTTTGTCCGTCCAGCATCACCAGGAAGAACGGATAGATCTGAAAAAAGTCTCCGAACTTCTGTCCGCCAATGAATTCCTGGCAATCGAAGACGTGCTGTTCGGCGTTGAGACGAAAGAAAGGAAATTCCCGTAAACAAGAAAACACCCGGCGTTGGCCGGGTGCAAGCGCGGTCCCCCATCACTGGGCGGTCCGTTTTTTCTTTTGTTTCGGATTGCCGGATGTGCCTTCCGCCCGATTGCGGGCTTCGCGGCGCTCCTGCCGCTTTTTGATGTCTTCTTCCGATTTGGCATTGTATTTCGGCAGCATGAGCAGCTGGTACATATTAACGGCCAGAAGCGGGAACAACAGGATGGTGACCCACTGGTCGATGTTGCCGCTCCGGACCATCAGCGCCGGAAGCCATTCCAGCGTCGTGATGACGATCATAAAGAAAAGCGACGAGATGAGGACGTGTTTTTTGCCGGTCATCTTCACTTTCAGCCATGCGGTCAGAGCAGGCACGACGATGAGGAAGAAAAGCAGCATCATGTAAAGCGCGGTCCTGCTTCCATCACCTTGCGTAATGTCAAAGCGGAAAAACACGAGGTCGAACAAAACGACCGCGATGATGAGCATTTGAACCCAATTCCAGAGGGTCAGCGAGCGGAAAATGTTCACGCCGAACTGGTGGACGGTCAGATAGGCGAAAAAGCCCATCTGTGCTACGACGCTCATCGTGAAACCGAGAAAGACCATCCAGAGGAAAGCCGCGATGAATTCGCCATATTCCCCGGACTGGATAAATGGAGAAAACGTATCGTTCCAGCGCACAATCAGACCGACGAGGCCGGTGATTCCGCCCCCGATCAGGAGTGCGTTGAGGAAAAATTTAAACCAGTTACGTATTGTCACGTCAGATTAAGCCTCCGTTTTTCATTTCCATTCTTCAGTGTACCAACGATAAGCCAAAAAATCTATTTCACGCATGCATAGCCTGCCCCGAAATGTGAACAATAATTGAAACGATGGCGGGAAAGGATTTGATGCGCGTGAAGCGGTTCCTCCCGGCCGGACTCGCTCTTCTCCTTCTTTCGGGATGCGGAGGCGGGCCGGCCGCTCCGAACTATGAAGAGACGAAAAAAATGGTGACCGATGCCCTTCAGACCGAAGACGGCAAAAAAGCGATCCGCGACCTTCTCTCCGATCCGGAGTTCAAGGATATGGTCGCCCTCGAACAGGAGGAAGTAAAGACCTCGATCGAGGAAACGATGCTGTCGGACAAAGGGAAAGAGTTCTGGAAAAAGCAATTCGAGGACCCGAAGTTCAAGGAAACGATCGCCAAATCGATGCAGGAGCAACAAAAGGACGTCATGAAGGAACTCATGAAGGATCCGGAATTCCTCAAGGACATGGAATCTCTGTTCGGACAGGCGGAGATGCAAAAGACGCTCGGTGAGGTCATGAAGTCTTCCGACATGCGGGAAGAGATGAAGAAAGTCGCCGAGGAGACGATCAATTCCCCGCTTCTCGCCTCGAAATGGAAGAAGCTCATCGAGGAAGCTGGCAAGAAAGAAGGCGGCGGAGATAGTGGAAGCGGCGGGAAGAGTGAAGAGGGCGGCGGCAAAAAAGAAGAAGAGGGCGGCGGGGGCGGAGGCTCCTGACACCGAAGAAAAGGGCGTTCCGGAGAAAATCGGAATCGTCCTTTTTCAATGTTTTCTTTATAATTGAGACAAAGGGGGGAAGCACCGTGCAGGCAACAGAAATCGTGTGGCACAACGAGGAATCCATCCGTTTCATGCAGGCGCTCGGCATGCTGACCGAAGAAGAGTGGCGGCGTCCGCTCGGTCCCGGCAAGTGGACGGTCGCGGAAGTCGCCGGCCATTTTGCCCCGTGGGACCGATTTATCCTGGAGCTGCGGCTTCCGTATTTCTTGGGGGATGATCCGTTGCCGGAGGGACCGGATGCTGATGCGCTGAATGCACGCTCCGCGCGGGAAAGCGGCAGTCGCAGCCGGGATGACACGATTGATGAATTCGTCTCGGTCCGCCGGCAACTGATCAGCGCACTCCGCGATTTGCCGGCCGAAGACTGGGGCCGGGAGTTCCGGATTGGGAAGTCGCGGATGACACTCGGTCAATACTTCAGGGGAATGATTGAACACGATGAGCATCATTTCAGGCAGATCCGGCAGGTACTGGAGATCAAATAAAACGGGGTTCCGGGCTGCCGGAACCCCATTTATATTTCTTTCTTCACCATGACAAGAAATCGCGTATCATTCCGCGTAAAGGAGGCGGTCTCCCGAAACCCGGCTTTCCGGTACAGCCGGATGGCACGTTCGTTAAAGTCAGCCACAGTGAGCCGGAAGGCGGGTGACCGGTCCGCTCTCAACTGGCCGAGGATGAGGGTGAAAAATGCCATCCCTTCCCCGCGGCCCGTTCGCTCCGGCTTCATCCCGAGACCAATATCGATGATTCCGTCTCCTTCCGGATAAGCGCCTGCCCCTTAGCCCGCCGGCACGCGAGCTTCCGCTCCAGTACAGAAAAAACCGATGAGGCTGCCGTCATCGAAAACAGCCTCATACCCCTGGATCTCTTCTTCCCCTTCCCAGTTCATATTGTAGAAATCATACGGAGGCGGATACGCCCAACCCGTGATCTCCCTCGCTTCCCGTTCTCCCATTGGCCGGATCTCCATGTCGATCACCCTTTCTCGCATGACGAACCATTCGACGGCGGGCGTCTCCGCTCCTCTCCTCAGGATAGAGCCGTGGCAACGAAAGTGATGAATCACGTCCTGAAAGTGACGATTCACCCCCTGAAAGTGACGAATAGGCTCCCGAAAGTGACGATTCGCCTCGAAAGTGACGAAGGCGGAGCATCCCCCCAGAATGGGAAAGCCGCCGCACCCGGAGGATGCAGCGGCTTGGATCAATCAGTTATTCCTAGGATCAAACGGGCTGACCGGGCCTTCGTTTTGTGCTGGCTCGCTGTCCTTGCTGAGCTTTGCCACGATTTCTGAGGCGATCTCGCCGTAGAGCTTGCCCGTCGGGTGATCTTCGCCGTAAACGGACGGAGCAAAGTCGTTTTCGTCCCAGTCCGGCTGGCCGAGCGGGATCTGGCCGAGCAGTTCGGTGCGGAGTTCTTCGGCCAGTTTCGGACCGCCGCCCTTGCCGAAGATGTATTCCTTCTCGCCCGACTTGGACTCGAACCACGACATATTCTCGATGACGCCGAGGATTTCGTGTTCGGTCTTGATTGCCATCGCCCCCGCGCGAGCCGCAACAAACGCGGCCGTCGGGTGAGGCGTCGTGACGATGAGTTCCTTCGAAGTCGGCAGCATCTGGTGGACGTCGAGCGCGACGTCACCCGTGCCCGGAGGCAGGTCGAGGAGGAGGAAGTCTAGGTCGCCCCACTCCACATCGCGGAAGAACTGGTCAAGCACCTTGCCGAGCATCGGACCGCGCCAGACGACCGGCGCGTTCTGGTCGACGAAGAAGTCCATCGAGATGACCTTTACGCCAAAACGCTCGACCGGGATAATCGAGTTGCCGCGGACGACCGGGTTCTGCTCGATGCCCATCATGTTCGGGACGCTGAAGCCATAGATATCGGCATCGACGAGGCCGACTTTCTTGCCCATGCGCGCGAGTGCGACGGCGAGGTTGACGGAAACGGTCGACTTGCCGACGCCGCCTTTGCCCGATGCGACGGAGATGATTTGGACCTTGTTCAGCGGCGACAGGATATCTTGCGCCTCTGCAACGTCCGCCGTGCCGCGGAATTGCTCGAGCTTATCAGCCGGCAGTTCTTCGAAACGGATGCCGACCGTCTTCACGCCTGCTTTCTTCAGCGTGTCGACAACTTTCATCTGAAGCTGCATCTGCTCGGCGTTCTGGATCTTTGCAATCGCGAGCTTGACGCTCACGTGCTCTTTTTCTTCTTTGATCGAGACTTCGACGATGCCGCCGGTCTCGTCCAGTGTACGGTGAAGGAACGGGTCCTCAAGCGCGCCGACCAGTTCCCGGACTTGTTGTTCATTGATCAATTTCAGCCACTCCCAATCCGGTCATTTCTGCCTACATTATACCATAGGGAAAGGCCGAATCGAGCAGACCGCTCACTGGACGTCCTGCGACAGATAATCCGATACGCCGTCCGCGATGGCGGACGCCATCTTCTTCTGGTAGCCCGGGTCGGTCAGCAGACCACGCTCTTCCGGGTTGCTCAGGAAACCGGTTTCGATCAGGACGGCCGGCGTCGGCACTTTCTTCAGCAAGTAAACCTGACGGACCGCAAGCGCCTCCCGCTCCGTGTTCTTTACGTTCTCGACAATCGAACCCTGCACCGCCTTCGCGAGCAGTTCGCTGCCCGGATGCCCTTCTTGATGGTAAAACACCTGCGCCCCGCGCCACTTTTCCTCCGGAACCGCATTTCCGTGGATGCTCAGGAACATATCCGGCTCCTCATCAAGCGCAATCTGTTCCCTGAGCTTCAGGTCCGCCATCTTCCGCGCACGGATTGACGGGAAATCCTTTCCCGGCTCCCGCTCCGCGAGCGCGTCGCCGTTTTTCGTCCGCGTCATGATGACGGTCGCGCCCTTTTTCTTCAGCTGCTTCTCAAGCTCCTTCGCGATTGCCAGGTTGATGTCGCCCTCGATGATTTCTCCCGAAGACGCGCCCCCGTCCGGACCGCCGTGTCCCGGATCAATCACGACTTTCACCCCGCCCATCGGCTCCGGCAGGAAAAAGTCGCGATCCGACGCGAACGTTTCATATGCCAGGAACGCCGCCGACGCGATCAGGATAAATGCAAGAACCACTACCCGCTTCTTCAACTTCCCCATGCGTAACGGTCACCGCCTTTTTCATCATCATACGCCGGTGGTGGACCGGCTATGCTTGGACCGGAGACGGGCGGTGCGGGTTCTTTTCGGGCGGGTCGGGGGATTTGGGGTGAAAGATCAATAAGGGGCGGCGAAAGATCACCAAGACGGCCCGGCCATATGAAAACCGGCGCACCCATGAAAAGGTGCGCCGGTCATCCGATCCGGTCAGGCGATGACTTCGCCTTCCCATTCCAGCATTCCGCCGGTCATATTCGTTACGTTGTAGCCGTTGCCGCCGAGGAAGTTGCACGCCATCGTACTGCGGTTGCCGGAGCGGCAAATGATGATGTATTCCTTGTCCTCATCCAGTTCTCCAAGCCGCTCGGGCAGTTCCATGAGCGGGATGTGGACCGCGCCGGGAATCATGCCGGCCGCAACTTCCTCGTGCTCGCGGACGTCGATCATGTTCGGCTGCTCGCCTGCCTCGAGGCGCGCCTCCAAGTCTTTCGTCGATATTTCGTTCATGTCGATCCCTCCTGCGGTTAATTGTAGCGTATCAGTACATCTTCATGTACTGTTCGCGTTCCCAAGGGTGGACCGTCATGCGGTACTGTTCCCACTCCATGCGCTTGGCGGCCATGTAGTTGTTGTAGATATGGCTGCCGAGCGCGGCGATGATCGTCTCGTCGGCCTGCAGGGCGTTGAGCGCATGGTCGAGGTCGGTCGGCAGCGTGCCGATACCGGCTTCTTCCAGTTCCTCGGGCGTCATCTCATACAGATTGCGGTTGACCGGCGCAGGAACGTCAAGGTTCCGCTTGATGCCGTCGAGGCCGGCCTTCAAAATGACGGCTAGCGCCAGGTACGGGTTCGCGGACGGATCGACGGAACGCACCTCGATCCGGGTGGACAGGCCGCGCGATGCCGGAATCCGGACGAGCGGGCTGCGGTTTTGGGCGCTCCACGCCACGTAGCTAGGAGCCTCGTAGCCCGGCACGAGCCGTTTGTACGAGTTCACGGTCGGATTCGTGACCGCAGTGAAGCTGCGGACGTGTTCAAGGACGCCCGCCATGAACTTGTAGGCGGTCTCGCTCAGTTTCATCTGGCCAGACTCGTCGAAGAACGCGTTCTCCTCGCCCTTGAACAGCGAGATGTTGCAGTGCATGCCGGAGCCCGCCACGCCGAACAGCGGCTTCGGCATGAAGGTGGCGTGCAGGCCATGCTTGCGCGCGATTGTTTTCACAACAAGCTTGAATGTCTGGATATTGTCACATGCGGCAAGTGCGTCCGCATACTTGAAGTCGATTTCATGCTGGCCCGGTGCCACTTCGTGGTGGGACGCCTCGATTTCGAAGCCCATTTCCTCAAGCTCGAGCACGATGTCCCGGCGGCAGTTTTCGCCGAGATCGGTCGGTGCAAGGTCGAAGTAGCCGCCATTGTCGTTCAGCTCAAGCGTCGGCTGCATGTTCTGGTCAAGCTTGAACAGGAAAAACTCCGGCTCCGGCCCGAGGTTGAAGTGGGTAAAGCCCATCTCTTCCATCTCTTTCAGGACGCGCTTCAGGTTGTTGCGCGGATCCCCCTCGAACGGCGTGCCGTCCGCCTTGGAAATGTCACAGATCAGGCGCGCGACCTTGCCCTTGCCGGTCGTCCACGGAAACACCATCCACGTGTCGAGGTCCGGGATCAGGTACATATCGGACTCCTCGATCCGTACAAAGCCTTCGATTGAAGAGCCGTCGAACATCATCTTGTTGTCGAGCGCCTTGTCGAGCTGGCTGACCGGGATCTCCACATTTTTGATCGTGCCGAGCACGTCGGTGAATTGGAGACGGATGAAATTTACATTGTCTTCCTCAACAAACTTCCAGATATCATCGCGTGTGTACTTACCCATTCCAGCCACTCTCCTTTTTTTAATGTTGCAACGGCGCCCGGCCATCACATTTTTTTATCATACTGTCGCCAAAAGGCATAAGCAAGAAGAAATTCAGGAATTTAATTGAAGATATGAGATTTATTCTTCCATTCCGAGACAAAAGAAAACCCCTTCCCCATAATTGGGAAAAGGATGAAATTGGAATCGTTTTATTCCCCTGTTTCTTCCTGAACAGCAAAAAGGGAGCGGGCAATCAGAATACCACGGACCGCGGCAATCGGGCAACCGGAATCTCCACGGGTTCACGCCGTTTTCACATCCGGACTGTCACTTCCCCGTTTCCAGCGCAAGCAGCCGCTCTTTCATCTCCAAACCGCCGCGGAATCCGGTCAGCTTGCCGTTTTTGCCGATCACACGGTGGCATGGGACGAGCATGAGCACGGGGTTGGCTCCGATGGCGGCGGCGACGGCACGGACGGCGGTCGGGCGCCCGATGCGCTCCGCGATATCAGAGTATGTCACGGTCTCACCGCACGGAATTTCCCGGAGTGCCCGCCAGACTTTCTGCTGGAACGGAGTGCCGCCAAGATCTGCGGGTACGTCAAACTCGGTCCGTCCGCCATCAAAATATTCCCCAAGCTGAATCCTGTACGGGTCAAGTGCCACGTCGTCGCGGACCAGTTCAGCTCCGGGACGGCGCGCGCCTGCCCACTCCTCGAGCTCATCGAAGCCGCGCCCTTCCGAGCCGATCCAGCAGAGCCCTTTGTCCGTTGCGGCGATGATGAGGTTCCAGTCCCCTTGCTGAAGCTGTGACCAGCGGATCGTTTCCATTGTTCGTGCACTCCTTTTGTTGTTGGTGACCCCATTATACCGCAGTCTTTATCGGGACCCCTCGACATATTTCCCGGGAAATGAATCGAAGGCTGTCGGAATATAACGGAGTCCAAGGAAAAATCCCCTCTCCATAAAGAGAAGGGAGGGCGCCTCATCAGTCCGCCGAATAGACACGGCTCTTGAGGCGTGTCGAGAACACCTCGAGCACGATGGCGACAACCAGGATCATATACGTGATCACGCCGACTTCACGCAGGTCGAAGTAGAATCCGGAAGCCATGAAGAGCTCGAATCCGATGCCGCCGGCTCCGGCGGCCGCGCCCATCGCGACGGCCACCGAGAAGTTGATCTCAAAACGGAGGAAGGTCCAGGACAGGAGATAGGTGAACGTGGACGGCAGCACGCCGTGGACGACGGTTTGCCACCAGCCGGCACCCGTCGAACGGAGCGCCTCCAGGATCTTCGGATCGACCTCCTCAAACGCTTCCGAGAACGCCTTCACAAGATAAGCGACAGAGTGGAACAGCATCCCAAGGACGGCCGCTTCGCTGCCGAGCCCCGCCGCAATGGCGAAGATCAGGACCCAGAGGACTGTCGGCACCGCGCGGACAAATGCGACAACGACGCGGACCGACTTGGACAGCCACGGGACGCTGAGATTCTCTGCTGCACCCAATGCCAGGAAAAAGGCGAAGACTGCGCCAAACACCGTGGCGAGCGCGCCGAGCCCGAGCGTGATGGCGACCTGCATGGCCGCCTCACCCCAGCCGAAGTGGCTGAGCTTTGGCTCCAAGAACATGGCTTGAAGGTTATAGAGGGTTTCCGGAATCGCCTGAAGCGGCCGGAAACCGGTGTAGTCAAAAAAGAAGAAGGCGAGAACCGTCAGTGCGCCAAGCGTCCAGAGCGTCGCTCGGAGGACCAGGCTGACCCGGTTGCCGGAGCGGATGTTGATCTTGCCTGCCCGGGTATGCCGGATGACGGACGGTTGTTGGGTTATCTGCTGCATTTACAGGATCACCTTCCGGATTCTCGTCGAGAGGAGTTCGATCAGAATGACCGCCAGCACGATCGTGATCGTGATCAGCGCGACCACTTCGTAGTTCATCGTCTTGTAGTACATGTCGAACATATAGCCGATTCCAGTGCCGGTCAGGATGCCCACGAGCGTGGCGCTGCGGATGTTCGTCTCGATCATGAACAGCACCCAGCTGACCATCTGAGGGAGCCCCTGCGGAACGACGGCCTTGCTGACAATCTGCCAGTACGTGGCGCCTGTCGCCCGGAGCGCCTCGACCGACCCGAGCGCCGCTTCATCGATTGTCTCGATAAAGGCGCGGGTCAGAAAACCGACCGTACCGACGAACAGGGCGAGGAACCCGGTCACCGAGTTTTGGCCGAAAGAGAGGAGAAGAATGAGCGACCAGGCCACGACCGGGATATTACGCGACAAAGAGGCGACAAAGCGGGCCACGGCGCCGAACGCCCGGTACACCATTGTCGTCTTCGAGCCCATGATCGCAAGGAACAGCGACAGTGCGGCGGCAATCGTCGTGGCGGCAATCGACATGAAGACGGTCTCGAGCAGTTTCTCCATGATGTCCGGCAGCTTGCCGAGCGCCTCCCCGTTCACGAGCATGTTGGAGGCCATCCACGCCATTGCCCCCGGCACAGCCTCGAGGCTGCTGACAAAGCCGTAGTCGGTGACCCATGCGGACAGATAGGTGAGGACGATGACTCCAAGGAACAGCATCGTCATCTGGAATTTTCGTTTTTTCAGCACGGTTTCATTCATTTGCGGAAGGCTCCTCAGACAGTGATCAGTTCGCGCATCTCCACGGCAGTCTTCATGCCGTAGATTTCATCGGTGAAGCGTTGCGAGAGCAGAGGGCTCGGGCCATCAAAGACGACTTCGCCTTTCCTCAGCCCGATGATCCGGTTGGCATAGTCCTTCGCCACATACACCTGGTGGAGGTTGACGATGCACGTGATGCCGAACTCGATGGAGATCGTTTTCAGGTGATCCATGATGACCTTGGATGAGTTCGGGTCGAGTGAGGCGATCGGCTCGTCGCAGAGGATGATTTTCGGATCCTGGATCAGCGCCCGGCAAATGCCGACTCGCTGCTGCTGGCCGCCGCTCAACTGGTCGCACCGCTTGTAGGCATGCTCGGCAATCCCAAGTTTTTCGAGCAGATCGAACGCCTTGCGCTTTTCCGCTTCCGTAAAACGCCCGAGGACCCCCTGAAGGGTCGACTTGTACCCGAAACGCCCGTGCAGGACGTTTTCGATGACTGTCAGTCTCGGAACGAGATTGTAGTGCTGAAACACCATGCCGATGTTTTTGCGGACATCGCGCAGACCTTTCTTGTTCTGCGCGCCGACATCCTTGCCGTCAAAGAACACCTGGCCATCCCCGATGTCGACCAGCCGGTTCAGGCAGCGCAGCATCGTCGATTTACCCGCTCCCGATGGGCCGATCACTGCGATAAACTCCCCTGCTTCAATTGAAAACGAAATATCCTTCAGGATCGGATTGCCCGTCTGGTAGGACTTCGTCAGACCGTTCACTTCCAGTAATGGCACTGAAAAAACTCCTTTTCTTGATAAGATGGCCTTGGCGGAGTGGCCGGCCGGCAACACGCCGTTCCGGCGGGCCGGGAACCAATCAACTCAGTTGGAAAGCTCGCGGATCGGATCGAACCAGCTGTCTTCCACTTCCACGAAGCGCTCCCCCTCCGTCTTCTTGAAGAGGCCGGATGCTTCCGAGTCTTCCGGCACAAAGATTTCTTCATTGTCGGCGATTTCCTCCGAAGTGAAGACATCGCGAATCTTATTGAAGTCCTCTTCGCTCAGCACTTCCGTGTTGGCGACAAACGGCGCGTTCAGGACAGGCGTCACGCTGACGAGCACAAACTCTTCTCCGGGCACGGTGTGGAACGGCTCTGCCGCTCCATCCTTCACCCGGTAGACGGAGCCCGGCATGTTGGCCTCTCCTTCGGCCACTTCCACATAGTTATCCACGCACGTATCGCAGAATGCGGCCGCTTCAACGGTTCCTTTAAGCAGGTTCACTGCCGAGCCTTGGTGGGAGCCGCCGAACTGGACCTGTTCAAAGAACGGGCCGCCCTCCATCAGGTCTTCCTCACTCAGCCCCTTGTCGGAGAAGTGATTCAGGATTGAGGAAGAAGGGACGACAAAGCCCGAAGTCGAGCTGTTCGAGACGAAGGAGAATGACTTTCCCTCGATCGGGTCGATCGTATAATTGTCGCCGTTCTTGTATTCGTCCGCATTTTCCTTTTCGACTGCAATCCAGGAATGATACTTGGCGTCATCCAGCGTACCGGATGGGCCGGTCGGGACGGCCAGCGGTTCGATGGCGTCGTTGCCTTCCTTGGCCTCGATATAGCCCTGTGCGCCCATGAAAGCGAGCTCTGCGTTGTTGTTGACGATCGTTTCGATGGCGATGGCGTAGTCCGTCGTCAAGTGGTGCTTGACTTCTTTGCCGGTGGCTTCGCCGACCGCGTCCCCGATCGCGTCACGCGCACTCTTCAGGTCATTCCCGGATTCGTTCGGATACCAGACGATGTCGACCACGTCGTCTCCCTTGCCGGTGCTTTCCGCGTCTCCTTCTGAACAAGCTCCCATCAGTGCGGCAGTGGCTGCGGCCGCAAGCAGCAGTCCGAATCGTCGTTTTTTCATCATTCGATCCCCTTTTCCAGATGTTTTGGCTTTTTCATTCTGCAGATCCTGCGTGGTTCAGCTTCATTGAAGCACGGAAGCGGGCTGCGCGGCTATGGGTTGGGCCGCTTCTTTAGACGGTTTTAAGAATATTTACAAGACATTAACAGCGCGTTGTCCGGACTGGTGAATTCCCCCATGTTTACAGGGGTGCCGTACCGGCCGTGATAGTCAGACCCACCCGTTGTGAACAAGCCGTATTCAGCAACCAGCCCGTCGACACGTTCATGGTCTTCCGCCGTATGGTCCGGATGGTGGCGTTCGATGCCGTCCAGGCCGATTTCTGCAAGTTCCGGAATGAGCTCGTAGGAATCCAGCTGACCGGGATGCGCAATGACCGCGAAGCCGCCGTCTTCCTTGATGGCACGAACGGCATCGAACACGTCGATGTACCGGATATCACCCGAGGCCGGCCCTCCGTCCTTGAACAGGGAGCGGTAAAGCTGCTGGTAGTCTGCGGATTCAAAAGGCTGTGCCGTCAGCAGGTCCATGAGGTGCTGCTTGTAGACGATGCCGCCTTCCGGAACCATGGCGAGCACCTGCTCCTCGTCAAGCCGGAGGCCGGTTTCACGGATTTTCCCGGCCTGTGCAAGCGTGTGCCGGTGGCGCCGTTCCAAAAGCGGCCGGCAAAGGGCATGGATGTGCCGCGCATCGGAGCGGTAATCGTATCCGAGCACATGGACTTTGCGGTTCCGTCTGAAGTCATAGGCAGAGATTTCAATTCCCGGGATGACGGTCACTCCATATTCACGACCCAAGGCGAGCGCCTCTTCCAGGCCGGCAGTCGTGTCGTGGTCGACAAAGCTGATGTGGGTGATGCCTGCAGCAACAGCCTGCTCCAGAACCTCCCGGATTGTATCGGCCCCATCCGAGTACCGGCTGTGGACATGAAGATCTGCTTTCATCGCTGCACCTCCGGCATTCCGCGAAGGGCTTTTTCGTTCATGTCATACACGCAGTCGCACAGTCCTTCCATGAACTCCAGGTCGTGGAAGATGCCGACGAGCGTCGTGCCGTCCGCCTTCAGCTTCTCGATGACTTCCCGGACCTTCAGCTTGGATTGATAATCCAGGCTTGCGGTCGGCTCATCCAGCAGCAGAAGGCGCGGCTTCTTCACCGTCGCGATGGCGATGTTCAGCCGGAGTTTTTCCCCGCCGGAGAACGTGTTCGGAAACGTATCCCACAGCCGCTCATCCAGATCGAAATTGCGAAGCGACCGCTCGGCCTCGAGTTTTGCCTCCCCGGGCGTTTGACCCATGCCGAGGAGCGCCTGCTCGACGAGTTCCCTCGCCGTCGTGCGCGGCATGACGTTCAGGAACTGTGAGACGTAGCCGATCTCATGCTTTCTCAGCCAGATGATCTGTCGCTCTTCCGCCTTCAGCAGATCGATTTTGCCGAACCGCTCCGAGTCGAACCAGATCTCCCCCTCATCGGGCAGATAAGTGCGGTAAACGCTTTTCAGGATGGTCGACTTGCCGCTTCCGCTCTTGCCGACGATGCCGATAAATCCGCCCTGCTCCAAGCTGAAGCTGATGCCATCCACTGCTTTCCTCGTGGCGTTCAGA
Source organism: Bhargavaea massiliensis (assembly GCF_018390575.1). GTDB lineage: Bacteria > Bacillota > Bacilli > Bacillales_A > Planococcaceae > Bhargavaea > Bhargavaea massiliensis. Next base: position 206,722 of record NZ_JAHBCJ010000001.1, read on the forward strand.
TGATGGCTCGTGAACCGCTTGCCGAAATCTTTCACTTCAAGCATGACCAAGTTGTCCCCCTCCTCTCAGCTTTTCCGGTAATTCGTCCGGGTGACGACCACGCCGTTGACCATCGTTGCGCTCAGCATCGGGTAGCCGTCGTCCATCCGCTCGATGATGAGCAGATCCGCTTTTTTCCCCGGGCAGACCGAACCGATTTCCTGTTCCATGTTGACGGCCTGTGCCGGTCGGATCGTCACCTTGGCGAACCCTTCGTGGAGAGGCAGGCCGCACTCGTCGTGGAGCTTGAAGATCGAATGCAGGAGCGCCGCCGGATAGTAGTCGCTGCACAGAATGTCCGCGCAGCCTTCCCGGATCGCTTCCGCGGCCGACAAATTGCCCGAATGCGAGCCGCCCATCAGCACGTTCGGCGCACCGACGATCGTGGCCATCCCCAGTTCATTCGCTTTTTTGGCGACATCCAATGTGATCGGGAACTCACTGATGGTCGTGCCGTACGAACGGACCAGCTCCAGCTTCTTCTCATGGTCGTCATCGTGGGAGGCAATCGCGATGCCCCTGGCAATTGCGATTTCGGCGACTTCCTGGATACGCTCGATCGTCATCTGTTCGCGGCTCGTGCGTTCGGCGATCAGGACACCCACTTCATCGTCCGAGATGTCCCGGTAACCCTTCAGGGTGTTCCGGTACACCTCGAGGTCCCGGTACTGGCCCTGCCCCGGCGTGTGGTCCATGAACGACAGGAGGTGCACCTTCCCGTCTTGGATGTTTTGCATCAGCGTGTCCACTTCTCCGATGTTGTCGACTTCGAACCGGGCGTGGAGCCGGTGGCGGATCAGGTGGAGCCCGTCCCGAAGCGAACTGATCGCATCGACAAGGCGCTGGACGTTCTCCGGCTGCCGGATCGGCTTATGGCTGAACATGTCTTCCTTGTAGAAAGACAGGGAATGGAACATCGTCGTAATCCCGTGGTTGATGAGAATCTTCTCGGCTTCCCGCAGGGCCATGTTAAAGTCCATCATGCTTGTCGGACGGGGAGAAGCAATCGTCTCGATGTAGTCGGAATGGATGTCAACGAAGCCCGGCGTGATGTAGCCGCCGTTTGCATCGAGTCGCTCCGCATCCGGCCAGTGCACGATTTCCTCCTCCGGAACGATGTCCGCGATCCGGTCTCCATCGACGAGCACGGCCATTCCCTCAAGAATCCGGTCTTCCAGAATGATCTTTCCGTTATGCAGAATGTGCATACTCTTCGTCCTCCCTACAGCAGCGAGTAAACCAGCTGCTGGGTATATGCGTGATTGGGGTCTTCAAGGATCTGGTCGGTCAGGCCGGATTCGATCACCCGGCCGTTCAGCATGACGAGTGTCCGGTCGGCAAGCATCCGGATGACGGCCAGGTCGTGGGACACGACAATCATCGAGATGCCGAGGTCGCGCCGGATCTGTTTGATCAGGTCGATGACGGCCGCCTGTACCGACAGGTCAAGGCCTGTCGTCACCTCGTCGAGGAACAGGATCGGCGGATCGTTCGACAGGGCCTTGGCGATCTGGACGCGCTGCTGCATGCCGCCGGAGAAGTTCCGCGGCTCTTCCTTCATCCGGAATAGCGGGATGCTCACAACGTCAAGGAGGCGCTCCCCGGCGGATTGCATGTTCCCAACATGACGTCCGCCCGCGGCGATCTGTTTTTCCGCGATGTTGCTGATGGCGGAAAAGTCCATCCGGAGGCCCCTGACCGGGTTCTGGTAGACCATGCCGTATTTGTGGTTGCGGATGTACCGCTTTCGCTGGGAAGACACGTCGAACAGGTTCTCCCCGGCCAGTTCCGGGTCGTCGATTGTCAGCGTGCCGGCTGTGACGTCCTGGTCAAAATACAGGCACTGCATCAGGGTCGACTTCCCGCTTCCGCTTTCGCCCACGATCCCGAGAATCTCCCCCGGGTACACGTCGAGCGAGACGTCACTGCAGGCGTAGACCGTGCCGCAGGACGGGCAGTAGTTCTTGATGAGTCCCGGCCTTCCGGGCTGGCTGCATTCACCGCAGCCCGGGCCGTACTGCTTGGTCAGGTTCTCCACTTTCAGAAGGGGACGCTCTTCAAATCGTTGCATGCTGCACCTCTTTTTCGCCCTGGCGCTCCAACCGGTCCGCGCAGTGGCTCGTGTCGTTGCACTGATACTCCGTCACGCCGGACGCTTCGATGTGGAGTTCATCCAGGAAAACACCGGTCGCGCCGCAGAATCGGCAGGACTTCCCTGAAAAGTCTTCTCCCTCGAACGGGTGGTCCTCAAAGGCGAGGGAGCGGATATCGGTGTACGGCGGGACGGCGTAGATTTTCTTTTCCCTGCCGGCCCCGAGCAGGATCAGCGCCTCGGAATGGTCCATTTTCGGGTTATCGAACCGGGGAATCGGGCTCGGCGCCATGACGTAACGGCCGTTGACGAGGACCGGATGATCGGCGCCGGTTGTCGTGCGCCCGTATTTCATGATCTGCTCGAACAGCATGAGCCACGCGCCGCTGTATTCGCTCTCGGCATGGAGCCGCCTTGTGACGGATTCTTTTTTCTCATACTGGCGGAGCGGTTCCGGCATCGGCACCTGCAGGACAAGGACCTGATCCTTGGTGAGCGGGACCTCGGGGATCCGGTGGCGGGACTGGATGAGCGTCGCTTCTTCCGTCCGTTCGGTGACCGGGATGCCTGTGGTCGCCTGTACCAGCTTCTTGATGCTGACGGCGTTGACCGATTCATCGGCCCCCTGGTCGATCACTTTCAGCACATCGTCTTTGCCGACGAGCGAGCAGGTAAGCTGCAGGCCACCCGTCCCCCAGCCGCGCGCCATCGGCATTTCCCGCGAGGCGAACGGCACCTGGTAGCCCGGGATGGCGACCGCCTTCAGCGTCGCCCTGCGGATCTCTTTTTTCGAGCCTTCATCCAGGAAGGCGAATTGCGGTTCAGCTTTCATGTCCGTCCCTTCCTTTCCTCGTGTTCCGCACGCTGTCCAGCTTGGACTGGAATGTGACATAGTGCGGCATCTTCAGGTGCGAGATGAATCCGGTCGATTCCACCGTGTCCACGTGGAGCAGGACAAACTCCTCGTCATGCGACGGGGCATCGCTTCCAGGGTGCTCCAGGCATTGGTCGAGGATGCTCATGGCGATCGCCTTCGTCTCGTTCTGCCCGTAGCAGATGCCGTATCCGATCTCGAACCGGAGCTCCTGCTTGCCGTCCGGCCCTTTTATGGGCATCGGAACAAACGACTCCACTTCAGTCGCACGGACCGACCCGATGTAGTACGAATCGTCCCCGTCCTCGCCGCCGTGCGCCGGGACCGTAATCGGAAGATTGCCCACGCGGACTTCGCCGACCGTCGGGTGGACCTGGCCGTAGCCCCTGAGCGACGCATAGCCGAGTGCCGTCACCGCGCCGGTCTGCCCGCGTGTGAGGATCTGCAGGCGCTCGCTGCGTGATGCAGGGAACTGGAACACGTTCTTCGTGACGTCATCCGGCTCGGTGTTGTCCGGCTCGAATGTCTCGAACAGCCCTTCGTTCCTCAGGTACTCCACCACTTTCGGATATGTGCCGTCGCCTGCAGCATCTTCCAGGGCGGACAGTTCCGCCTCATATTGTTCCAGCCACTGTTTCCGCTCTGCTTCCTTTTCTTCGAGAAGGGAAAAGTCGATCAGCCGGTGCGTGTAGTCATGGGTTGCGCCGAGCAGCTGCCCGCCGGGGATGTCCTTGAAGCTTGCCGAGATCCGGCGCTCCACCGCCATCCGCTCCGGCTCCACCGTCTCGCTGTAATACAGCCGCGGCAAAGTCGAGCGGTGCGCACGAAGGAGAAACACCGCTTCCTCCATGCTGCCTTCCGCCTGCTTGATGGCGAGCGCCGCCAGTTCCGGAGAGTAGAGGCTCGCCTCGGACATGACCTGGTCGATGAGCAGCCTCATCGAGGACAGGATGGCGGACACTTCCACCTGATCGCCGCCCTTGAGACGTTCGTATTTCAGACGGTCGATGGAAGCTTCAATCGCCTCCGTGCCGCCTTTGACCGCTACATAACCCATGCCGATTCCTCCTTCGCCGAGATGGCCGTCGTGCGCGGAATGCAGGAAATGCGCCCGTCGCCGTCCGTGAAGATGAGGTCGATGCCCGTCGGGAACTCCTGCGTTTTCATGTTCCGTGTGCTGACCAGCGCTTCACTCAGGGCAATGGGAACGTCCGCTTCATCCTTGATGCCGGGACCTGACAACTTCAATTCCGCCGTCCCTTCCAGTTCTTCGGACTCGATGAGCCACGTGGCCGACTGGTGGGGATTCTCGAGCGTGCCGGCCTTGCAGGCGCGCATGGCGTCAAGCAGTTCCGGTTCACTTGTGCATTTGGGCGCAATGATATAGTCCGCTTCCTCAACAGAAGTGTGCACGGCAAACGTGTAATCCGAGATTTTGCGTCGGATGGCATCGGTACGGTCCCCGAGCACATGGAACGTGACTTCCGCGTCAAGCACCGTCTGGATTACGAGGAACGTCGCCGGATGGCATTCCCGGACAAAGTCTGCCTTTGCCGCCGATTCCCGGATGTCCGCGATCTTCCCGGGCCTGGCCATGCACTGCAGCAGTTCACGGTAAACTTTCTGGATGTCATGCACTGAATCGAGTTGCATAGCGATCTCCCTTCACCCTTCCATCGTGTCGAATTGGACTTTTGTCTTTTCCAGAGCGGCCAGTTCCCTGCGCTTCCTGTCTTCCAGGCGGATCTCCTCCGCCTCCAGCATCGCGGTCCATCCGGCCGTCTCGGAAAGCCCCGCGCGGCAGGCCGCGTCGATCACCGCCAGGTCTCCGGCCAGCTTTTCCCGGACGCCTGCAACGATGCCGACGCCGATGTGGTCGCCGATCTCGACCTTCGCTTCCGTCACCAGCACTTCGCCCAGATAAAACAGCGACTGTTTGGCGGTCTCCCTCATCTTGATCATCGTGAGGCCCTGCCGGGGGGCGGCCAGTTCCCGTACGGGATAGTGATGCCTGATTTCAGATGCAAGCCGCTCGGCCAGCTCCGGGTTCCCTTCAATCAGGATTTCAGTCATGCGTCTCCGCTTCATTTTGACTCTCCCTCCTCTGACTGACTCCATCCTAACTTGGCGACAACTTAGCGCGGGTTAAGGCTGTGTTAAGAAATGTAAAGATCAAAAGCGCAAGCGCCCGCTTAGCAACGTACAAACAGGAGCCCTTCGTAATGAGATAAAGGAAACACGGCGAGGTACGAGCCGATGTTGACTTATCGCAGTGGAGGAGGGTGAAGTTTGCTAGTTGCTGGGCGCTGGAGCTCAACGTGGCCGACATAGGAATAATCGTCTTCCACAGAGTGAAGTCTTATCATTTCCTAAGCTCCAAAAAGACGGACCTCCGGTTATCCGGAAATCCGTCTTGCATGTTCGTATTAATTCCGATGATAGATCAGCTGGACCACGCCCGATGAAAACGAACGGGTTCCGGCCAGTTTCAGGTTCAGCCGCTCCCTGACGTCCGTGAACAGCGGCTTGCCATCGCCAAGTACAACGGGATGGACCGAAAGCCTGAACTCGTCAATCAGCCCACCGTTGACAAAGGTGGAAATCAGCCCCGCTCCGCCGTACAGCCAGAGGTCCCTGCCCGGCTGCGCCTTCAGACGGGCGACCGCACCGGGGATGTCATCCCGGATGTAAACCGCATCATCGCCGTCCTTCGTTCTTGAGAAGACGATCTTTTCCTTGCTGTTGATCCGCTCCCAGAAGTCGGTCTCTTCTTCAGATGCCCCTTCTTCCGGGACATACTTTCCCCATATGTCATAGCTTTTCCTTCCGTAGAGGATCGTATCGATCCCGTTGAGGAATTCATCGAACTTCATGTCGGGCCCCATGATGCACCAGTCGGTTTCACCGTCTTTTCCTTCGATGAATCCGTCAAGTGAGACGGCTAGATCCAATAGGACCCTTCTCGTTCCGTGTTCGGACATCACTCTGCTCTCCTTTCCTACTCCTGTGTGCCGGAAATATCGTATTTGAAGGTATCGCTCCGGTACAGGATCCGCGTGAATTCGAGCGTGTCTCCGGAATGCCCGTCCAGGCAACTGCTCTCGAGGGCGAGAAGAGGGACGAGTCGGCTGCAGCGGAGCAGCTCCTGTTCCCGGGAAGACGGAAACACCACGCTCAAAAGGGCCTTGCCGCTCCCGAAATCCCCATAGCCCCGTTCCCGGTAGTACTCGAACATCGACCGGATGCCCGGCCCGTCAGCGCCGATTTCGGGAAACCGGGACTCGAGCACATGGGAGTAATGGATCGCGATCGGTTCCCCGTCCACCACACGCAGCCGGCCGATCCGCCAGACGGTATCACCGGGTGCGGCAGCGAGTACCCGTACCGCTTCCCCGTTGTCACTGGGTTCGCATGAGACAACAGACGTCTCCAACGAATGGCCAAGTTCCTTCATCTTCTCCGTAAAGCTCGTCTTGCCGCTGAGCGGAATGCGGACCCGTGCAGGACCTGGTTTGAGAAATCGCCCTTTTCCTTGAACAGATTCAATCAGCCCCCGCTCCTCCAGATGGTTCAGTGCATTCCTGACGGTATAACGGGGTACCTTGTATTGCTCGGCCAATGTGTTTTCTGACGGGAGCTTCCCGCCCGGCCGGATGTCCCCGCTTTCCAGCAGTTCGACCAGTTCATCGATGATCAGTGCGTCTTTCTCGATTTCCATCCTTCTCGCTCCCCGTGCCGTTTTCCATCATCATACCTGAACGGCCCGGTTTTTCGAAACCGACAGCAAAAAGACGTTCCGGAGCCGGCGGGGCTTCGAAACGTCTTTTATCGTGCGGACCGGTTGTAATCTTCAAACTCAGGAGTGTTTTCTTCAAACTCGGGGGCATAATCTTCAAACTCGGGGATGTAATCTTCAAACTCAGGACTGCTTTCTTCAAACTCACTCCCGCGAGTCACCAGCCCGGGAACGAACCGCCCCCGTCATCGTCAAGAAACTCCTTCACGACGGAATAAAACAGCCGGGGCTCCTCGATGTTCGGCAGATGGCCGGATTCGCGGAATTCCATGAACACGGAATCCGGTATGAGCGCCGCCGTCTCACGGCCGGCCTCAGGCGGATTGAGCCCGTCGTGGCTGCCGGCAATCACGAGCGTCTTTGCCCGGACCTTGCCGAGTTCCGGCCTGAAGTCAAACCCATTCAGCGCCTCGTTCGCCGCTTTTTGCTGCTTTTTCGTAAGCCGAACGTTCAAATCCTCATTCTGCATGATATCTGCCACTTCCAGCAGATTGCGGAACATGTACTTGGACGCGGCATTCATCTTTTCCTGGAAGTCCATTCCTTCCAGTTCTTCCGCATGGCGCTCGAAAAGCGCCTGTGAGGAAGACGTGGTCCCGTGAGATTTTGTCGACACCAGGATCAGCCGCTCCACCCGCTCCGGTGCCCGGATTGCAACCCCCTGCGCAATATAGCTGCCCATCGACACCCCGAGCAGATCAGTCTTATCAAGCCCGAGATGGTCCATGAGCGCGAGCACATCGCCGATATGGTCATCGATCGTGTAGGTCTCCGGCTTGTCCGACTTGCCGTGGCCGCGCGCATCCATGGCGATCACACGGAAGTGCCGTCGGAGCCGGGCCATGTCCACGCTGAAGTGGAGATGGTTCATCGTGAGACCGTGCAGCAAAATCAGCGGTTCCCCGCTTCCCTGCTCCTCATAATAAAGAGAAATGTCCCCGTTCTTGAATGTGGGCATGCCATCACCTCACAACTTCTTTTCCCTCATATCCTGCAGAAAATCCCCTTGGCCGAGGCGACGGGGCGCTCCTGTTCGTCATAGACCGTACAGATCGCATGGACGAGCGTACGGCCATCCTTTTCAAGACGTGCGACCGCCCGGAGCGACTGCCCCCTTGCCGCCCTCAGGAACGATACGTTCAAATCAACTGTCACCATCTGCTGGACGCCGTTTTCATCAGCCGGAATCAGGTTCGACATCGCCACATCGGCAAGCGACGAAATGATGCCCCCATGGATAACGCCGGCACTGTTGACGTACAGGTCCTTCACTTCAAGCCCGACCTCGACTTCCCCGTCAGACAGGCGGTTGTATGTATAGCCCAGAAATTCATCAAACGGCTGTTGGATCCACATGATATCTCCCCCTGTTTCAAGAGTTACTGACCCTCAGACCACATTCAGTAATCCCGCGATCAGCTCTGTGATGTTCTTTAGATAACCCACGATAAAAAAGCTGTTTATTGCCAGAACCAGCAAAGAAACTGCGATGACTGCTTTGACCCACTTCTCCATTGCCCGATGAACCACCTTTATGCCAAGTAAATTTTACAGTCAGGATCGCACAATTGGGATTTCGGCTGACCATAGAAAAAGCGCCGCAACAGTTGCTGCAGCGCTCAACTCTTTATTCCGTTTCTTCCCCGAGCGACTGGGAGATGAAAACCTCCGTCACTTTCTCGATCGCCAGTTCGGCGTCGGCGCCTTCCGCGGTGACGGTGACGACCGCGCCGTGCGGGACCGCCTGTGCCATGACGCCCATGATGGACTTCAGGTTGGCCGACTTGCTGCCGTGGATCAGCTGGATGTCGGCGTCCAACGAGTTGACCGCCGAAACAAGCTGTGTGGCGGGACGGGCGTGAAGCCCTTCGGGTGCTGTGATTTTGAATGTCTTTTGCATCTGGAAACGCCTCCGTTAGTCCGTTTTAAGATTATTTTTTGTGCAGTTTTTTGACTTCATCAGCAACGAACTGGACGCTCGTGCCGACGATGACTTGGATATTGTGCTTGCCGACGACATTAATACCCGGGACGCCGGTGGATTTGATTTTCTTCTGGTCGACTTTGTCCATGTCAGCCACTTCAACCCGCAGCCTTGTTGCACAGTTGTCGATACTGCGGACGTTGTCTTTGCCGCCAAGACCGTCGTAGATTTTCGCGGCCATCGACTTGAACTTGTCGTCGCCTGTTGCCGTTTCCGCTTCTTCGACGACTTCATCGTCTTCACGCCCAGGTGTCTTCAGGTCGAACTTCCGGATGAGGAAGCGGAACAGGAAGTAGTAGATGAGCGCGAAGAACAAGCCCTGCACAAGGAGCATGAGCGGCATGTTGGCAATCGGGATGCGCAGGCTGAGCACAAAGTCGATCAGCCCGGCGCTGAATCCGAAGCCCGCCGTCCACTGGAACGTGGCCGCGATAAAGAGCGACAGCCCCGTGAGTGCCGCGTGCACGACGTACAGTGCAGGCGCGAGGAACATGAACGAGAACTCAAGCGGCTCGGTAACGCCTGTGAAGAACGAGGCGAATCCGGCTGCCAGCATGAGCGAGGCGGCCTGCTTGCGACGTTTTGTCTTTGCGGTATGGTACATTGCGAGCGCCGCTGCCGGCAGTCCGAACATCATGATCGGGAAGAAGCCGGCCTGATAGCGGCCCGTGATGCCCTGTTCTCCGGTGCTGCTCCAGAAGTTGCCGATGTCGTTGATGCCGACCGTGTCAAACCAGAACACGGCGTTGAGCGCGTGGTGGAGCCCTGTCGGGATCAGCAGACGGTTAAAGAATCCGTAGATTCCGGCGCCCGCCGCCCCGAGGTCGAGAATCGACTGGCCGAACGCCACGAGCGCTCCGTAGACGATTGGCCAGACAAAGAACAGGACGGCCGATGCGACGAGCATGGCGACAGCGGACATAATCGGAACGAGCCGCTTGCCGCTAAAGAACGCCAGGAAGTCCGGCAGCTTCACCTGGCTGAACCGGTTGTACATGACAGATGCGATGATTCCTGAAAGAATACCGATAAATGCGTTTTGGATCTGGCCAAATGCCATATCCACGTTTTCCGGGTCAGTCTGTGTCAAGAGAGAGACGGAATTGGTCGACAGCATGGTTGTGACCACGAGGTAGGCGACCAAGCCGCTCAGTGCCGCCGCTCCGTCCTTTTCCCTGGAAAGCCCGATGGCAGCCCCCACCGCGAACAGGATCGGGATGTTTTTCAGGATTGAGTCCCCCGCTGTGATCAGGAACGCCGCAAAGACGTTTCCGGACCCCCAGCCGGACGGGTCAATCCAGTAGCCGATCCCCATCAGGATGGCCGCAGCCGGAAGGACCGCGACCGGAAGCATGAGGGAGCCCCCCAGCCTCTGCAAATACTTTTTCATGTGAAATTTCCCCCTTTCGTCATGTCCCCTGATTGCTTGGATTCCTGAGCCTTTCGATGTGCAATGCAATATATGCCAATTCCGGTTCCGGTATTTCGACCTCGTGGAGCCGCCTGCTTTCGGCCGCCATCACTTTCGCGCACTGGTACGATTCCGCATAGCGGGTGCGGATCAGCTCGGCCATTTCCCTGTCCAGGGTGTGTGCATCATACCGGCCAAGGTTCGCGACGGAGTGCTGAAGATGGGTCACAAGCCGCTGGTACGAGATGTCGTCTTCCTCGATCTCCTGCTGCAGGCAGCCGCGGATCGAGCGCAGCATGTCGCGGACGATGGTCGCCTGGCGGATCGTGTCGTTCAGGTTGCTGCCGTGCGGCTTCATCGTATGGAGATGAAGCGCGATAAATCCCGCCTCGTCGACAGGCATCTCCACGCCGAGCGTATCGCGGATGTGGCCGATTCCCCATAGCCCGATGCCGTACTCTTTCGGGTACAGGAGCCGGATCTCCCCGAGCAGCTTGTTGTGGACATGGATGCCGTCCTTTGTCCGCTCGATGGCGAACGACAGATGATCGGTCAGAACGAGGTGGATGTGCTCATTGAGCTTGGTTCCGAGCGCTTTCTCCGCGCGCGAGATGATCGCTTCCGACACCGTGAAATGTTCCTCCGGAATCCTGCCGAGCAGCTGGCTGAGCTGCTCGTTTTCCGTCATGACAAACACCTTTTCGATCTTGTCTGCCGGAACGGGATCGTTGCGCTTTTTGCCGAAGGCGACGCCCGCTCCGACCACGACCTTTTCCCGGTCCCCGTCACGGACGATGACCGCGTTGTTATTGAGGATTTTGCTGATTTTCATCGGACCCCTCCTCCAGTCGGGAAGCGGTTCAGCCGGTTGTGACCGTCATGATCACAGTTTCCCCAGCCGTGCAGGTGCCTTCGGCTTCCGGCCGGACCGTCTTTCCTTCCCCGTTCGTCACGACAATCGGCGTGACCGTGCTTTTGGCGCTTTCTCCGAGATACGTCCAGTCCGCCTCGATTAGCGGCTGCCCCGCAGTGACTTTGTCTTCCTGGCGTACGAGAACATTGAATCCTTCACCCTCCAGGGCCACCGTATCAAGTCCGATATGAATCAGGTATTCGGTCCCTTGTGCAGAGCGTATGCCGATCGCATGGCCCGTGTCTGCGACCAGCACGACCGTCCCGTCCACCGGCGCAACGACACGCCCCGAATCAGGCATGACAGCAATTCCTTCTCCCATCATTTTGCCGCTAAAGACCGGATCCGGCACTTGGTCGATTGGCATCAATTGGCCCGATACCGGTGCCAGCACCTTTTCTTCCTTGCCTTTTTTCTTGAACAGATTGGATAGCATCCGCATATTCCACCTTTCGGGCCGTCCCGTTTGATCACGAGAAAAGGCACAGGAGCAAAGCGTGAACCCGCAGGCTCCGCTCTTGCTCCCATGCCTGATCGGATCAGTCACATGAGACCGCTGTGAATTTATGGGTATAGAATACCACAAGTAAGCGGGCGTTTCAATAAAGCGTTTACATTTTTCGCTGGAATTTGCCTTTATGCACAGCGGTTCCGGTGACACGTTGATTCAGTTCATTGAGGCGTTAACATACTGGCCAGTAACGTTGCCAAGTCTCCCCACCCTCAACACTGCACGCCCCGGACGGTGCCGGGGCGTGCAGTATTTCAGTGTCCTTTTCTCACAAGGCGCGGCGTATCCTTTAATTGCTGAAGGCCCGATGCGCCGATGCCGAACATCGCCATGCGAAGCTCCATTTCGCGCACAGCCATCGACTCCAGCACGTCTTCTGCACTTTGCGTCGCTTCCTTCAGGATCGAGCGGCCAAAGCCGACAAAGTCCGCCCCGAGAGCCAGCGCTATTGCGCCGTCGAGCCCCGTCCTCATGCCGCCGCTTGCGACAAGCGGGCGGCCGCCGATTTCACCGCGGACCATCCGGATCGAGTCGGCCGTCGGGATGCCCCAGTCGCTGAATGCCTCGGCCGCGGCGCGGCGCACCGGGTCCTTGGACCGGAACTTTTCCACCTGACTCCACGATGTGCCGCCGGCGCCTGCGACGTCGACGAACGCGATGCCCGCATCCGCCAGACGCCGCGCGGATTCGCCGTCGATGCCCCAGCCGACTTCCTTGACGCCGACCGGGACGCCGAGCCCCGCGCAAAGTGTCTCTATTTTCATGAGGAGATCCTTGAAGTTCGTATCCCCGCCGTCCTGGACCACTTCCTGGATGCTGTTCAGGTGCAGGACGAGCATGTCAGCCTCCGTCAGTTCGACAATCCGCCTGCATTCATCGACACCGTAGCCATAGTTGAACTGGACGGCGCCGATATTCGCAATGATCGGCACGCTCGGCGCATACTTGCGCATGAGAAACGATGGCGGGTGTCCGTCGCTGTCGAGGAGGGCGCGGGTGGAACCGAGCGCAAGCGTCCAGCCGCGTTCCTCGGCGGCTTCCGCCAGATTCCGGTTGATCGTTTCGGCCAGCGCCGTACCGCCCGTCATCGAACTGATCAGGAATGGCGTCCGGCAAGCATGGCCCAGAAATTCCGTCTCGATTGAAATCTCCGAGAAGTCAATCTCGGGAAGGGCATTATGGATGAAAGCATATGACTCAAACCCCGTAGTGATCGCATCACCCGTGACCTTTTCGTTCAGCGTGATCTGGATGTGTTCGGATTTTCTCTGTTCAATCGAGCCCGCCAATGCCAACACCGCCTTTTGTCTTTGCTGGTTCGACACGGACCTCCTCGACCGTCCGGACCACTTCGTCCCTGGACATCTTCTCGCGGCCTTCCTTCAGCGCGCCGAGCGTCTTGTGGGCAAGGGCCAGCGGCAGTCGGCAGAACAGAATAACGCTCTTTGAGCGGAGCGCCTTCATGTATTCGTCTGCCTTGGCGAGATTGTCTTCCGTATAACGGAACAGGTCGTCACGCGTCCAGCCGTCCGGCACGAAGCGGACGCCGCGCTCATCCATGTCTTCTTTTTCATTGCGCAGGATATTGACCGCCTGGAGGCCGCGCCCGTAGCCGATTGCAAGCTCCCGGTCCGTTTTTTCCCCTGCATAGTGACCCCAGAGATCCGACAGCAATACACCGACGAGCCCCGCCACGTAGTATGTATAATCGTCGAGGTCTTCCCGGGTGCGGATTCTCCAGCCGGCCTTTGCCCACTTCGCCATGCCTTCCGACATTTCCCGAGCCGCATCCGCGACGCGCGGGCGCACATCGTCCGGGCAGGCCTCCATCCAGTCGGCAAGCTTCAGCGTCACTTCCGGCATCCGCTCCCTGACCGGCCCGAGGATGCCGAGGTAGCGCTCATTGTCGAACGGCTGCCCGAACAGCTCGCTCACCTGCATGAGAAGGGAATGTTTGAGATCATTGCCGATCTCTTCGTGATCCTCAATCTCATCGATCGCCCGGAAAACGAGATAGGCAGAGGCGACGGAAGCCTTAAGCTCCTTCTGCAGAAAAGTAATCGGAATATAAAATGTCCGGCTTGTTTCTTTCAGTACTCGCATCGCATCTTTTGGAAACCCACTCATTTTGATCCCGATCCTTCCTCGTAAGTGAATGATATACCTTCCATCGTAACTCAATTTTTTCGATAAATACAGCCCGCATCCCTTCTCTCCGGTGGACATTCGTTGAAAATTCGGTATGAGGCCGATAGCATTTGCAGAAAGGAGGCGGCACAGATGGAAGTAAGCATGCTTGATCAGACACAGCTCACAGAGGGACAAACCGCCGAGGAGGGGTTTGCCGGCACCGTGGAAGCCGCGCGCCTTGCAGACCGGCTTGGGTACCGTCGGTTCTGGTTGTCGGAACATCATAGTTCCGACACGATTGCCGGTTCTTCCCCCGAAATTCTCGCAGCTCACCTGCTGGCAAAGACGGAAACGATCCGCATCGGAACGGGCGGCGTCATGCTGACGCACTATGCCCCGTACAAGGTGGCCGAAAACTTCCGGGTGATGAGCGCGCTTGCCCCGGGCCGTGTCGATCTCGGCGTCGGCAAGGCGCCCGGCGGCACACACCTGCCGACCATCGCACTCCAGGGCGGCCGTGCGCTTACCGACGCCAAGCCCCGTCAAAAGGAACTGTTCCCGGAGATGGTCGATGAACTGATGGAGTACCTGGAAGAAAAGCTTCCGGAAAGCCACCCGATGAGCGGCTATTTGGAGGCCTCCCCTGCCGTCGTCCAAAAGCCCCTCCCCTGGATTCTTGGGACCGGTCCCGCGTCTGCCCTGCTTGCAGCAGAGCGCGGCCTCCCGTATGCCTTCGCCCGCTTCATCAATGCGGAGCGAGATGAAATGCGGGAGACGATCGGCCTGTACAGAAAGAACTTCCGCCCTTCTTCCTTTACGGAAAACCCTTATGTCGTCCTTGCTTCCCGGGTGTTTGCGGCCGGTACGGATGACGAAGCGGAGTGGATTGCGCGGAGTGCCGCCCATGTGCAGTTTGGATTCCACCGCGGCATCCAGGGCAGGCTGACCGACCCTTCCGAAGCGCTTGCCGGAAGCATGACGGAAAAGGAGAAGCAGGAAGTCCGCGATATCCTGTCCACCTACCTGATCGGCTCAAAGGAGACTATCGGACGCGAAATGGATAATCTCTCTGGACTGGGCGTCGATGAACTTATGGCGCTCACTCCTGTGTTCAGTCCTGAAAGCAAACGCCTTTCCATGGCTGTCTTGAAGGAAGCGGCGAAAGGCTGACCGCAGCATCCGACATATTTCCCGGGAAATAGCGCCAGCCGTGATGAAATTTCGCGGATTCAGGTGCCACTCTCTTTCATTGGGGTTAATTCCCGCAATACCGGGAATAGACTATCTACCTGGGAATTTGATAAAGGAGAGTGGTATAAATGCTGAAACTGGAAACGGAACTTCAGGGCAAACAGGCCCGGTTTGGTGATATTTATCCAATCCTGCTTGAACGGAACATTACGCTTTGCGGCAACTGGGAATACGATGAGGCCATGTTCGACGGCGTCCTGAGCAAGGACGGCGAGGAAACGATTTATCTCCGCATCCCGTTTGATGTCATTTCCGGCATGCTGGAAGACCCCGAGACACAAATCGTTTTCGGCCAGCCATTTGTCCTCAAGCACGTGGCCAACATCGGCCTCGACCATGAAGGTGACGACCTGCTGGCGACCACCGGCCTCAACCAGTTCCAGAGCCCGGAAGAAAAAGATGGCCCGATCCGCCGCAAGTCGCATTGGGAAGAAGAAGGCGAGCGGGTCGTCCAGGGAATCGTCGAAAGCTTTCCTCTCCTGGACGAGCGGCATATCGGCTGACTGCTCCACGAAAAATAACCGGCACGGGATCGGAACCGTGCCGGCTGTTTTTCGGTATTTCCTAGGAGGCGTGCGTCCATGAATAAACGGCGGCAGATGGAGGATTTGTGGAGCCGGGAGAAATACCGGGTCATGTATCACAGCCAGGTCCATTATGGCCGGATCCGGGAGACTCTGAAAGGGAACCCAACTTTTGCGGACATCGAGTCACTGATTGGTGAAGCGGTTCGGACCCCGCCCACGCCCGGATCGGTAAGGAATGCCGTCCAGCATATGTGGGGCTATTTCAAGAAGCAGGCGGATGAAAGTGAAAGGCAGGAGTACCGGATCCTCCTTGAGAGGTTCTCGTCAGGCAGTGCCCGTGAGGAGGAACTTCTCTCCTTTATCCGACGGCTGGCCGAAAAGTATCGTGCGGGGTACTTGCTAGGCAGCACGATTCTTGAGTCACCTCAATAGTTAAAGGGCAGTCCGCTTTGGGGACTGCCCTTTTTTGTATGGCAACGTTTCAATAGAGAATGTTAACGACTCAGCCCGGTATGGCAACGTCCCAACACCCCAGGCTCTTACGCAGCCTGCACAGCAGGCTTTCTTAGCATGCCGGCGAGGAATGCCGTGACAAACGCACCCGCGATGATTGCCGCCGCGTAGAGGAGCACTTTTATGATGCCGCCGTCCACGAGGCCCATGACGAAGATTCCGCCATGCGGCGCTCGGAGGCTGATGTCGAACAGCATTGTGAGCGCGCCCGTTACGGCGGCGCCTCCGATGGACGCCGGAATGACGCGGGCCGGGTCGGCCGCCGCAAACGGGATGACCCCTTCCGTAATAAAGCAGGCACCGAGCACATAGGCCGTCTTGCCGGCTTCGCGCTCCGGTTTGGAGAAGCGCTTCTTGAAGAGCGTCGTCGCGAGCGCCATGCCGAGCGGTGGCACCATGCCCGCTGCCATGACCGCAGCGATAAAGTGGAAATTGCCTGCATCCAGCATGGCAATTCCGAACGTGTAGGCCGCCTTGTTGACCGGGCCGCCCATATCGACCGCCATCATGGCGCCGATGATCAGGCCGACCAGGACCTGATTGGTGCCGCCGAGACCTTCAAGGAAGGAGGACAGGCCGGTGTACAGCTTCGTCAGCTGCGGATTGATCAGCATCATGATGATGCCGGTGATGGCGATGCCAAACAGCGGATAAAAAAGCACCGGCTTGAGGCCTTCAAGCGCATCCGGCAGCTTGGCGAACATCTTCTTCACGAAGAGTGTGACATAACCGGCCAGGAAGCCGGCGATGATCCCGCCGAGGAAGCCGGAACCGCCGTCCGCTCCTTCCACTCCGGAAACGGTAATCGCAATCAGGCCGCCGACCATACCTGGCGCAAAGCCGGGACGCTCCGCGATGCTTGAAGCGATGAAACCTGCCAATACAGGAACCATGAGGAAGAATGCCTTGCCGCCGCCGATCGTGTTCAACATGGCGGCGAATGCATTGTACTCAGGGCTTGCCGGGTCGCTGGAATGAATGCCCCAGAAGAAAGACAGGGCGATCAGGATCCCGCCCCCGACGACAAACGGCAGCATGTTCGACACACCGTTCATCAGGTGCTTATAAAATCCGCTTTTCGGCTCGGTTGAATCGCCCTTGTCCGCCTTGCCTTCGGCGTGATAGATCGGGGCGTCTTTGTGAATGGCGCGGTCCAGCAGCGCATCCGTTTCATGGATGGCCTTGCCGACCTTTGTCTGGATCACCGGTTTGCCGTCAAAGCGGGCCATCTCCACTTTCGTGTCGGCGGCGACGATGATGACGTCGGCCTCGGCGATCTCTTCCGGCGTCAGCCGGTTTTTCACGCCGGACGAACCGTTTGTCTCGACCTTGATCGGTATCCCGCGCTCTTTCGCCCGTTCATTCAACTTCTCGGCCGCCATGTAGGTGTGCGCAATGCCGGTCGGGCAGGCAGTGACTGCGAGGACCTTGCCGAGCGAAGGTGCTGCCTCCTGTGCCTCCGCCTGTTCACGGTCAGATTCTGCCTTTGCTCCGGGTTCTTCCGGGGCTTCCGGCCCCTCCAGCTCCCGCTCCTTGTCATTCACGGCCGCCAGCACTTCATCGGCTGATTCGGCATTCAGGACGCGCTCCCGGAACTTCCCGTCCATGAGGAACGTCGCGAGCCGGGACAGCGCTTCGAGGTGGTCATTGTTCGCCCCTTCGCTTGCGGCGATCATGAAGAACAGATGGGCCGGCTGGCCGTCGAGCGAGGCATAGTCGATCCCTTCGGCGGAGCGGCCGAACGCAATCGCCGGCTCGCGGACCGCCGAGGATTTGGCATGCGGGATGGCGATCCCGTCACCGATGCCGGTCGTGCTTTGCTGCTCGCGGGCGAGGATGTCGTTCATGAAGGCTTCCCGGTCCGACAGCCTGCCCGCTTCATCGAGCTTGCCGACAAGTTCAGAGAGCGCGGATTCCTTGGTTGTAGCCGCCAGGTCGAGAAGCACTGTATCTTTCGTCAACAAAGAAGTGATGTTCATCGGTTTTTCCCTCCGTTCAAATGGGTGACCGTTACCTGTTGAGCCAGTGAGTCAACGTCTTCTTTCCGGCACAGATCCGAACGGGAGACGGTCGCGCTGCCCGCGGCGACACCGTACTTGAAGGCGTCTTCCGCACCTTTGCCCGACTCGAGCGCCGCGATGAATCCCGACACGAGTGAATCGCCGGCACCGACGGTATTGACCACTTTTACTTCTGGCGCCTGCGCCTCGGCTTCCATCGTGTCCGAAACGTAGAGCGCGCCTTCCCCGCCCATTGAGACGATGACGTGCCGGACCCCCTGCCGGACGAGCAGACGGGCATAATGCAGGGCGTCTTCCTTCGTTTTAATCTCTGCACCGAACAGTTCACCGAGCTCATGCTCGTTCGGTTTCATCAATTCGGGTTTCATATCGGCAAGCTCTTTCAAAACCGGACCCGATGTATCGACCGCGAGACGGATGCCGCTGTCCCGGCAGATGCCCGCCAATTGCACTGCAAAATCCGCTCCTGCCGAATCGGGAATTCTGCCCGCCAGTACGAGCCAGTCTCCACGTTCCATCCTTCCGGCACGGTCCAGGAGCTGACGGAGCTCCTTTTGCGTGATGTCCGGACCCGGACCGTTCAGTTCTGTCTCCTGCTCCGATTTGATTTTTACATTGATGCGGGTGATGCTGTCCGTCCGGATCAGCTCTGTCCGGATGCCTTCATTCCACAGGAACTGCTCCAGATAATCACCCGTAAAGCCTCCGGCAAGACCGACGGCAGTGCTGTCGGTGCCAAGCCGTTTCAAGACGCGGGAAACGTTGATTCCCTTGCCGCCCGGATAGTAGTACACTTCTTCCGAACGGTTAAGTTTTCCGGGTGTAAAGCCGGGAAGGTAAACGGTATAGTCCAGAGAAGGGGTCAGCGTATAGGTGTAGATCATTCCGTCACCACCTTGACAGTTGTTTCGTTCTCAACGGCTTCCAGCATGGCCGCGTCCAGGGAATCCGTGATCAGTCCCGCAGCAGCGAGGGGAAGGGCTTTGGTGAAGCTGACCTTGCCTGCTTTGCTGTGGTCCGCGACGACATAGGTGCGCCGTGCCAGCGAAGCGGCCAGTTTCTTGACGGAGGCCTCCTCCGGGTCAGGCGTCGTATAGCCGTACTCCGGGTGGAAACCGTTTGCCCCGAGAAAGCACCGGTCAAAGCGGTACTCGGAAAGCGCAGCGGTCGCCTGCGGTCCGACCAGCGCCCGCGTTTTCCCCTTTACGTAGCCGCCGGTCAGATAAGTCGTGATCCCGTTGTCGATGAGGGCATCCACATGGGTCAGGCCGTTCGTCACGACGACGGCCCCCTTCCCCGCCAAAAACGGGATCATCCGGAAAGTTGTCGTGCCCGCGTCAAGGAAGATAAACTCCCCCTCCTCGACGAGCCCGGCGGCATGAGCCGCGATCAGCTGCTTTTCCTGCTCGTTTTTGACCGATTTGTCAGAAACGCTCAATTCCTGGATGTTCCGTTCACGGGTCGTGGCTCCCCCGTGAATGCGCTCCAGAAGGTTCATCGCCTCAAGTTCCGTCAGATCCCTGCGGATGGTCGACTCCGATGCGCCGGTGCCTTCAATGAGCTCGGCAATTTTCACAGTCTGTTTTTGTTTTAGCTGGCCCATGATCCACTCATGGCGTTCTGTTGTCAGCATGTTTGATCACCCGTCTGTCGTTGATTAAGCCCATTTTACTTGAAATCGGTTCCAAAATCCATCATAATCGTTCACAAACAATCAAAAACAGTCATCTATCTGACTGTCTTCATTTAGGAGGAAATACACATGGTCGAAAAACAATATACAATCAGCGCATCTGAAGGACTCCACGCGCGGCCGACTTCCCTGCTCGTCGGTTCGCTCGCACCGTTTTCTTCCGACATCACCCTTATCTATAAGGATAAGTCCGTGAACATGAAGTCCATCCTCGGCGTCATGTCCCTCGGCGTCGCCTCGGGATCCACCATCACGGTGAGGGCGGAAGGCGCGGATGAAAATGAAGCCATCGCCAAAATCGATGAAGTCATGAAATCCGAAGGGCTGGCCGGCTGAATGGAACAGCGGATCAAAGGCATCGCGGCCTCCGGAGGCATTGCGATTGCAAAAGCCTTCCGTCTGGAGCATCCCGACCTCCAGACCGAAAAAGTCACCGTTTCGGACGCGGAAGCGGAAAGCGCACGCCTGGATCTGGCAATCGCCGCTTCCCGCGAGGAACTCCAGGCCATCCGCAAGCACGCGTCCGAACAGCTGAGCGAGAGTGAAGCGGATATCTTCAGCGCTCACCTGCTTGTCCTTGACGACCCGGAACTCATCGGGCCGGTCAAGGACAAGATCCGATCGGAACAGGTGAACGCGGAGCATGCGCTAAAAGAGACCGCGGACGGCTTTGTCGCCCTGTTTGAGTCGATGGACAATGAATACATGAAAGAGCGCGCAGCTGACGTGCGGGATGTCACCAAGCGGATTCTTGCCCATCTGCTTGGCGTGACGCTCCGGAGCCCCGCGATGATCCGTGAACAGACAGTCATCATCGCAGAAGACCTGACCCCGTCCGACACCGTGCAGCTGAACCCGGAATACATCCAGGGATTTGTTACCGATATCGGCGGCCGCACGTCCCACTCCGCAATTCTCGCAAGAACGCTTGAGATCCCGGCGGTCGTCGGCAGCCGCTCCGCGATGGCACAGGTGGAAAACGGCACAACGGTCATCGTCGACGGAACAGCCGGCGAAGTAATCGTCAGCCCGTCCGATGCCACGCTTGAAGCCTACGAAGAAAAGCGCCGTCTGTATGCGGAAGAGCGGGAACAGCTCACGCAGCTTGTCCATGAGCCGACCCGCTCCAAAGACGGCCACCAAGTGGAGCTGGCCGGCAACATCGGCTCCCCTGCCGATGTCGCCAAAGTCCTTGAGAACGGCGGAGAAGGCATCGGTTTGTTCCGCACGGAGTTTCTCTATATGGGACGCGACCAGTTCCCTACGGAAGACGAGCAGTACGAAGCGTATAAAAGCGTACTGGAACAGATGGAAGACCGCCCGACGGTCGTTCGTACACTCGACATCGGCGGCGACAAGGAACTGCCTTACCTGAACCTCCCTGTAGAGGCGAACCCGTTCCTCGGCATCCGCGCCATCCGGCTGTGCCTCGAGGAAGAGGACATGTTCCGCGTTCAGCTTCGCGCGCTGCTCCGTGCAAGCGTGCACGGGCATCTGAAGATCATGTTCCCGATGATTGCCACACTGGATGAATTCCGGCGCGCCAAGGCAGTCTTCCTCGATGAGAAGGATAAGTTGGAACAAAGCGGCGTGCCTGTCAGCGACAAGATTGAACTCGGCATGATGGTCGAGATCCCGTCCGCCGCGCTCATGGCCGACCAGTTCGCCAAGGAGGTCGACTTCTTCTCGATCGGCACGAACGACCTGATCCAGTACACGATGGCCGCCGACCGGATGAACGAACAGCTGTCGTACCTGTACCAGCCATTCAGCCCGGCAGTTCTCCGACTGATCAAGATGGTCATCGACGCCGCCCACCGGGAAGGCAAGCACGCCGGCATGTGCGGCGAGATGGCGGGAGACGAAGCCGCCATCCCGGTCCTGCTCGGCATGGGCCTCGATGAATTCTCGATGAGCGCTTCCTCCATCCTGAAAGCCCGCGCGAAGATCGCCGGCCTTTCCAAGGCGGAGATGGAAGCGAAGATCGACCATATCCTGTCCCTCTCCTCCGGTGAGGAAGTCCGTTCGTATATTGAACAGTCGCTATAAGAAGAAAAAGCGCATCGCCCCGGTGAGGGTGATGCGCTTTTTCTAATTCGAGAAGTCGGTTTCGTCATTCGGGGGCGTAATCTCGTCATTCAGTTCCACAGTTTCGTCATTTACCCTCCCGGAGTCAATGAATGACGAAATTCCGGAGGTGAATGACGAAATCAAACTGTCGAATGGGGAAACCTGACCGCTAAATACAGAAACTGGCGGACGGACTCAGCCGCGAGAACGGACCGTCAATGCCCGGCCTGTACCTGCAGGCCCGCCTTTTCCTTTTTGCCGTGCATCGAAAAGTACAGAAGCGCCGAAACAATCACGACCAGGGCCAATATCAGATAAAGCGTGCTGAAGCTCATGTACGGAATCAGGAATCCGATCAGGAACGGGCCGAATCCGAGCCCCGCATCCAGTGCGATGAAAAATGTCGATGTGGCAAGGCCCATCCGGTGCGGCGGCGTGAGCTTGACTGCGACCGCCTGCGTACAGGACTGCATGTTGCCGAATCCGAGACCGATCAGGATGCCTGAGGCGAGCAGCATCAGCCCGTTCTGGGCCGTCCCGAGCAGCACGAGGCCGGCCGCAAACAGGACAAATGCAGGATACATCACGGCATTCGCCCCTTTCACATCCATGAGGCGGCCGGTGAACGGACGCGACAGCAGGACCGAGAAAGAATAGACGAGGAAGAAGAAGCTTGCCGCGCTCACCAGGTCAATTTCAATGGCATAGCTGCCGATGAATGACAGAACACCGGAATAGCAGAACGCGACCACCATCGTCACGAGCGCAATCGGAATGGCCCTCAGCTCCACGATACCGGAAAGACTGAAGCCTTTTTTCTCGTGAACTTCCGGCACTGCCTCCGCTTCAGGCACCCGCAGAAACAGCGCGACCGTCAGAGCGATGAAACTGACGGCGAGGCAAAGACCGAAGATGGCCGTCATCCCGGTCTTGCTGCTCATATAGAGGCCGATAAACGGTCCGACCGCCGTGGCGAGTGTCGCGCTCATGCTGAAGTAGCCGACGCCCTCTCCTTTTCGCGTTGCCGGTATGGTCTGTGCAACAATCGTTCCTGTCGCGGTGCTCGCCATGCCCATCGCCGCTCCGTGGAGAAAGCGCGTCAGCATCAGAAATGGAATCCCCAGCTGGATGAAATACAGAGCGGTCGTCAAAGCAAAGAGGATCAGGCCGGTAAACAGCGTTCTTTTCCGTCCGAGCGATTCGATACTGCGGCCGGTGAACAGCCGTCCGGCCAGCGCCCCCACGATGAACAAGCCTGTGATCAGCCCCGCCTCGCTTGCCGTGGCCCCGTATTCACCGACTGCATAGACGCCGATGATGACGATCAGCAAGTAAAAGACCAGCGTCACGAGAAAGTTGACGCCGGATACGATGATAAAATCCTTTGTCCAAAGCTTGCCGTCAGGCTTCATCCCCGGCTCCCCCTTTCCTCATGAGATTCTTTCTAACTTCAGGCAGCAGACGGTGCAGAAGCTCCTGCTCCCCTTTCCCGATACCTTCCATCACTTCACGCTCCAGCCCGGAGATCTTCTCCCGGCATTCCCGGTAAACTGAATCTCCCGCCTCCGTCAGCCGGATGACCTTGACCCGCCGGTCCTGCCCGGGGATCTGTTCAACCAGATCCTGCTCTTCCAGTCGGTGAACCCTTCTCGTGATTGACGGCTTTTCGACCCCATAATAATTCGATATCTCCACAAGCGTGGACGGTCCTTCACGCTCAATATAGAAAATGACCTGCCACAGCGAATACGACAGACCGTGCGGCTCCAGCAATTGATTAAGTCTGGTGATCAGCGGACGGTAAACCGCCAAATATTGACGAAAGATCCCTTCCATATTTCCGCCTCCCCTATTCCCTTTTAATTAATTAACTTAGGTAACTATATTAGGGATGTAGGTGTTTGTCAATAAAAGGGACAAATGCAGCATCAGGATTGCAGCCAATATTCCCTTATGACTTAACTTCACACAAAAGGGAATGATTCTTTTATAATGGCCAGATGAGGAGTGATGACCTATAAAACTGCAACAAGACAGACTACATAATCCGACCGGAAAAACCCGGATCGGACTGGCGCTCGTCCTCGGGCTCCTCGCCATACTTGGCCCGCTCAATATCGATATGTATCTGCCGAGCTTCCCGGAGATCTCCAGGGACTTGGGAACAGGTGCCTCACAGGTGCAGCTCAGTCTGACCGCTTGCCTGATCGGGCTTGCACTCGGGCAGATCGTTGTCGGCCCGATCAGTGATGCCCAGGGCCGGAGAAAGCCGCTGATCATCGGCACTTCCCTGTTCGCCCTCGCATCCGTCTTCTGCGCGCTCGCCCCCAATATTACGGTGCTCATCATCGCACGGTTCCTGCAGGGATTCACCGCTGCGGCGGGGGTTGTCCTGTCCCGTGCCGTGGTGCGGGATGTCTTCAGCGGGCGTGAGATGACGAAGTTCTTCTCGCTGCTGATGGTCATTAATGCCGTCGCGCCGGTCGTCGCTCCCATGCTCGGCGGAGCGATCCTTGCCATTCCTTCGGCAAGCTGGGAGACGATTTTCTATGCATTGGCCCTGATCGGCATCCTGATCGTCGCGATCGTGGCCGCAAAACTGAAGGAAACCCTGCCTCCGGAAAACCGGATCCCCAGCTCCATCGGTTCCTCGGTGAAGACGATGGGCAGTTTGCTGAAGGACCGCTCCTTTATCGGCTACGCCCTGGTCGTGGGGTTTGTGCATGGCGGGAGTTTTGCCTACGTATCAGGCACCCCGTTTGTTTACCAGCAGATCTACGGTGTATCCCCTCAGGTGTTCAGCATCCTGTTCGGGATCAACGGTGTGGCCATCATCACCGGAAGCTTCATCATCGGGCGGTTCGGCGGAATCATATCCGAGAAAAAACTGTTGCAGGCAGCCGTCACCATCGCTGCAGCTTCAACATTTGTCCTGCTGATCATGACGATCATCAAAGGCCCTCTTGCATCACTGGTGATCCTGATCTTCATTTACATGACCACGATGGGCATGATCATCACCAGTACCTTCACCCTGGGAATGGCCAAACAGGGAGGCCGTGCCGGCAGTGCCAGTGCCGTTCTCGGCATGCTTCCGAGCCTGCTCGGAGCAGCGTTCACCCCGCTGTCCGGCATCGCGGGCGCAACAGCCGTCCCGATGGGGGCTACCCTTTTCGGTACCTCCCTCATCGGCCTGATCGCCTTTTTCACCATGGTCAGGAAGGGCAGCGAAGAAGAGTATTGAGTGCAACACTCCCTCTCCGAATGATATTGGAGAGGGAGTGTTTTCTTATGAAGCAGAGATTGATACGTTTGAGCGTAATTATTTTTCTTCTTAGAGTAATTAATTATTGCGCTAAGACGTAAGTTAATTTACAATTCAAAGTAAGAAAGGGGTGTTTGAAATGGATGACTTGCGATTGAATGTCGGTCTGCTGCGAAGGAAGGTCCCGAACCTGACAAGCGCGGCCCGGCTGGTCGGGCTTCGTCCGGCGACCGTATCGAACCTGTGCACGGGCAAGATTCCCGTCGGCCGGGCCGAGGTACGGACACTGGCAGCACTCGCATCATTGGCCAATTGCACATTGGATGATCTGATTATCAGGGGGGAGAAAATCGAAATGATTGAGACGAAGATCAAGACGCTGGATTTGTTTGCGCCGCTTGCCAAAGGCGGTACCGTCGGTCTTGTTGCGCGTCCGGGGATGGGCCAGCTCGTCGTATTGGCCGAACTGCTTTACCGGCTGAAGCAGGATGGTTATCAGACCATCCTGCTCATGCCTGAGGGCGAGCACCGCGGAGTGGACGATCTTTCAGAAAACGTGGATATCATCACCCATTCGATCGGGGAAACCAGCCGTAAAATCACCGAGCTGGGCGGTGATCAGGAGATGATCTTCGTCGCTGACCGGACCCATGTCGTCACGGGAGGGATCCAGGAGCTGCAGGAGAACCTCGAGGATAAAGGCATCCAATCCGTGACTACGTTCCTCGTTGACCTGACCGGCGACGTGGTGGATGAGAACCTGCCCTACGGCCCGCTTGAGACGCTGTGGCAGTTTGACGCCGACCTGGTGGCCAGGCACCGCTACCCTGCTGTCAGCCCCCTCGGATCCGTGTCCTCTGTTCTTGAAGGGGCCCATCTGGATCAGGAACACTTTGCCGTCCAGCAGAAAGCCCTGAAACTCCTCCGCCGCTACCGGGAGCTTCGTTCTCTGGTGGCAGTCGGCGGAATCGACCGGTTACCGGCATCCGAACTGCAGACCTTCCGGAGGGGCGAGCGTCTGGAGGCGTATCTGACCCAGCCGTTTTACGTTACAGAGGCCTTCACGAAGAAGCCGGGGGCATCCGTCAGCCTCCAGGAAACACTGCATGATGTGAAAGGGATCATGAACGGCGCAGCCGATTCCAGAGAAGTCGCCGAGCTGGAACTGATCGGCAGCCTGCAGTCCTAAAGTGCCCTGTGAAGCTCCTATGCTCCACTCCCCGCCCATTCTGTTGTATACTGATGGAATACTGTCGACCCTTCTTAAGTTTATATAGACCATCCAGCGCGGGAAAATTTCTTTTGCCGGATCTATTCCAATCAGAAACGAGCAGGTGAATTATTTGATCGAAATCAAAACATCTACACTAAGCGACGGGGAATTCAACAGAGGGGTATTTGCGACGTGCGATATCGACAAAGGCACGCTGATCCACCAGGCCCCGGTGATCGCCTACCCGAACGATCAGCATGAACACATTGAACGGACACTTCTGGCTGACTATGCGTTTGAGTACGGACTCAACCACACCGCCATCCTTCTCGGCTACGGGATGCTGTTCAACCACTCTTACCAGCCGAATGCGGACTATGAGATCAGCTTCGAAAACCAGACGTTCAACTTCTACGCCCACACCGCCATCAAAACGGGCGAAGAGATTCTCATCAACTACAACGGTGACGTGGACGACCAGGAACTGCTGTGGTTTGACCGGGAAGAAGAACCCGAAACCTGAACATCCCTAAAGCCTGTGCAACGAAATCCGGTGCACGGGCTTTTTTGCGTCAAAAATTCACCAAACCTCCACGGCCTCACCGGAGTTTGACCGGATGACCGTGCTACACTTTGGGTACTGGAGGTTGAGACGAATGAACCAAGTGACCACGGACAACCGACTGATTATGAAAGCCGAACAGTTTATCAGGGAATGCTACGGCGAGCTCGGAATCCCGGAGGACCGGCAGGAAGAGCGGATCCGGGAAATCCGTTCGGAAGTGGAAGCCACCGGCACCTATGTCCACACGTCCGCTGAGCTGACGCACGGCGCCAGGATGGCTTGGCGCAACAGCAACCGGTGTATCGGGCGCCTGCTCTGGCATACCCTGCATGTTGTCGATGCCCGCCATATCCGCACTGCAGAAGATGCGTATGGACAGCTGCTGGACCATATCCGCTTTGCCACGAACGGCGGGAAAATCCGTTCCACGATCACCGTCTTCCCGCCGCGGAAACACGGGACCGATCCGCTCCGCGTCCTGAACCACCAGCTGATCCGCTACGCCGGGTATGAGGATGAAGGCGGCGTGACCGGCGACCCTGCGTCTCTCCGGTTTACCCGTCTGTGCGAAAATCTCAGATGGCAGGGGGAAGGCACGCCGTTTGACGTCCTCCCTCTCGTCATCCGGGAAGATGGAAAAGAGCCGGAGCTGTTCCGGATTCCGGATGATGCCGTGATGGAAGTGCCGATCACCCATCCTGACAATGACGGACTCAGCGGGCTTGGCCTGAAATGGTATGCCGTCCCTATGATCTCGGATATGCTGCTCGAGATCGGCGGAATCGAGTATCCGATGGCGCCGTTCAACGGCTGGTACATGGGCACGGAAATCGGTGCGAGGAACTTCGCGGATGAGGACCGCTATGACCTCCTGCCGGCCGTGGCGGACGTGTTTGGTCTGGATACTGCCTCTAACCGGTCGCTCTGGGTCGACCGGGCCCTCGTTGAGCTGAACATCGCCGTGCTGCATTCCTACCGGCAGGCCGGCGTCACGCTCGTCGACCACCACACGGCGGCCGAGCAGTTCCGGAAGTTCGAAGAAAATGAGCAAAAGCAGGGCCGTTCTGTCACCGGAAACTGGTCCTGGCTCATCCCGCCGCTGTCCCCGGCCGCGACGCATATCTTTCATAAGCCGTATAACAATGAAAAGCTGTCTCCGAATTACATGTACCAGGCACCGCCTGAACTCTGAAAGGGACCCATCCGCGGATGGGTCCCTTTCCCGTTACAGTTTTACAACCGTCCGCCCCCGGACCTTCCCTTCCAGAATGGCCGCAAGCACTTCCGGCAGCTCTTCCAGTGAGACTTCATTGACCAAGTCGCCGTCCAGCACGGTCGGCTTGTAATCTCCGCTTAACAGCTCCCACACCTTCAGCCGCCGGTGCATCGGGCACTGCACGGAGTCGATCCCGAGCCAGTTGACGCCCCTGGAGATAAACGGCAGTACCGTCGTGCGGACATCAATGCCGCCGGTCAGGCCTGAAGTCGCGACAGACCCGCCGTACTTCAGCGTGCTCAGTATGTACTGGAGTGTTTTCCCGCCGACCGGGTCGACCGCTCCTGCCCACAATTCTCCCCGGACCGGTGCTCCGTCCTCATCGACCACATCATTTCGGGGGATGACTTGGCTTGCCCCGATCGATTTCAGATAAGCCTCCTCATCTGACTTGCCCGTGCTCGCCGTCACTTCAAAGCCCCGCTTGGCAAGAATGTTCACGGCGATGCTGCCGACGCCGCCCGTGGCACCCGCAACAAGGACCGGCCCCCGGTCCGGCGTCAGCCCGTTTTCTTCCAGACGGAGGACGGACAGTGCCGACGTAAAGCCGGCTGTCCCGAGAATCATGGATTCCCGCATCGTCAGTCCTTCCGGGAGCGGCACGACCCAATCAGCCGGCACGCGCGCCACCTCGCTGAACCCGCCGAAACGGCCGGTACCGAGCGCGTAGCTGGTCACGATGACCTCATCCCCGGCTTTAAAGCGTCCGTCCGCCGATTCCATCACAGTCCCGGCCAGATCGATCCCCGGTACCATCGGATAAGAGCCGACCATCCGCTTCCGCACGGCCACCAGTCCATCCTTGAAGTTCACACTGGAGTAGGCCACCCGGACGGTGACTTCCCCCTCCGGCAGGTCGCCCATCCCCAGCCGGTTGATCTCGGGCTGCGACTGTTCATCCTTCAATACCATCGCTTGAAATGTGCTCATCTTCCAATCCGTCCTTTCTTTCAGGCTATCAGCCCGTATTAGATTGAGCATAGCGACAAGCCACCGCTTCTTGCAAATCATCCGGACCGGACCCGGGAAAGATCCGCACACATCCCCTCTTAAAACCATCCTCCTTTGTCTGCATAACATTTCCATTTGATAGTTGTTTGGACCATGCGGAGCAATTAACCGCTCATATGATGTAGAGACTGGAATGGTTACCATTTCGGTCTCATGACAATACATTGGAAAGGAGGACTTTATATGAACAAGTACTCTAAGTCCGACTGGTCTAAAAAGCCCCATCAGGGCGACGGTTACATGAAGGACTGCCATTGCCAGGATCAAAGGCGTAAAAACTGCAAATGTCTGGATTACAGCCATGACCGGTGCAAGTGCAATGGGAACAGCCACCAAGGAGGATGTCGTTGCGGCGGAAACCATGGACAATACGACCAGGGATGCCATTGCGGCGGCAAGGGGAACTATGATGATCACCGGCCTTGCAACTGCCAATCCTACCAACAAGGGGGCTGCAGAAGGTACATCTGCGACGATGATTTCAGGCTCCGTCTGGGCGGCCTGCAAAACGGATTGAACTTCCGGCTCAGGCAGCTGATCGGCTGCTATGCAGAGTTCACCCTGGAAGATAACACGACGGTCTATGGGAAGATCTGCCATGTCGGATCCAACTTTGTTGAAATGGTGGTGCATCAGCCCGTTCCTTACACAGAAGCCACACCCAAGGATGCTGCGAAAGACAAGCATGAAGATCCGAAGCCGGCAGAAGTTCCGGAACCAACAGAAAAAATTCCGTACGCCCCAAAGGAAAACCACACGATGATTTTCTCATTGGAAAAGATTAATCACTTAAAGCATCATTGCGGGTGCCCCGGCCCTTGCGGATGCAAGTAACCGACTGATGCTGCAAGCCTATGAGGGGGAGGGATCTGATCCCCCCTCCTTGTTGTTTAGGAGGAGATCAGGACATGAAAGAGGCTTTCCGGAAGTTCCTCGCGGAGTGGAGCGATCGATCTGATATCAAGCGCAGACATTCTTTTCTGATGCTCTATTTAAACAATGGTTCCGTTTTTACCGCTTTTGCAGAAGACGGCTCCGGGGACGGTTTCCAAACCCATCTGTTCAGCTATGGACATTCCCTTCCACACCGGTGTTGCGTGACCTTAATCCCGGTTGATCCGCATACCCATATGGCTTGTCCCAAGTCCTCCGTCAGGGTGGACCTTCATTCGTTTTGCGGAATTCAATGGGTGGATCCCGAAACGCTCAGGAAGATGCCGCTTCACGACCCGGGAGGCCCATTGGGCGAACCCGCAAACGACAATCCCGACGTACAGGAAGCAGGTCCTGAAGGTGACTGCGAAGTCTTATGCGAACGCGCGAAAACCGACAGGCCGACAACTGTCATCCCGTTCGGGAAAATCAAGAAGGTCACGATCCGGCCGCCAAACGGGGAATAGAGCTGCAGCGATGGGAAGGAAATTCATCGCTGCAGTTTTCATTTTGTCTCCGGCCAAGATGGAACGTCCCGGCGATTCCCGCCAACCAAAATGGAGCCGGCCGGACAGCCGGTAGCTCCATTTCATATTCAATGATTTATTTAATTACTTGGCTCTGTTATAGAGTGTTGTTGCTTTCCGTTACGGGTGGGATGCTTACCAAAACTGCGTTTTGGTCGCAGAAAGACCTTTGTCGCCCAACGCTTGCGCTTTTGGGCACAGACGCCGTTCTGCGTGACGGCGCCCGCTATCCGCGGGGAAGGCTAAGAGCCGGCGCCAAAACGAAGGTTGGCGCCTGCGTGCAACGCAAAGCGTTGCGCAGCACCAACTTGCAGGGTCTCTCCGCGCTTCCTTTCCCGCTGTCCAGCTGCAGAGGGCCTGCTCCTCGGGTCATAAGCCATTCCACTCCGCGAAGCAGGCTTCGCTGCGCGGCTTGTCTTATGCCTGTCGGAGCTGACCGGCCCTCTTCGCTTTAAATGCTGGAGTCGCCCCCCTTCACTCCAATCAACAACTAAATATCAACATCATCCACTAACAGAGCCAATTACTGTTATCATCGTGATTTTTTCGATCGCGATGATTTGGATGGCTTTGCCGACTTTTACAACGACGGATTCCTTGTTGACGTCGGTCACGAATCCCTCGACCAACTCATCACCGAGTGCGAGCTCAATTGTTTTGGCTTCAAGGAACAATAGATAGATATTGAATCTCATCCGGAAAAACAGATGCAGCAATTCCGGCGACGAAGCCACCGTTGCGCCAAAATTGAACGTCAGGTCCCGGCGGAGACAAGGGTCGATCTCCCGCAGTTCCGCTCCATGGCCGGGTTCCGCAAATCTGCCGCATGGCTCCGCTTTTGCAATGACCCGGTAAGGCAAAATGACTTCCTTGTGTTCATCCAGCAGGACCAAGAAGTCATGCCCGGCCGTATGGACTTTCCCTTCCGTCGTCCGGCCGCCGTCCATTTCCACTTTTACCTGTAATCCCATCAAGCCGGAAAACACTTTCAGGAATGTTTCCTCGGGCGGCCTGTCATCGTCCAATGCCAGATCGAGGAGCAGGGTATTCGCGGCATTGATTCTCTCGTTCAGCTCCGCAAGTTCCTCTTCCGGAAGGCAGCCCGTGGGTGACGGGAATTCAGGAGACGGTTTTTTGTCCGGGCAACAGCTGTCATCGATGCAAAAGTCATCAATGGTATCCTGGGCCACAAGCGGTAGCTGATCACCGGTCACAAATTTCATCCGATTCACCTCCTTTCATCAGTCCCTTTTTATGTAGGGAGAGGCCGGAAAACGGCCCACTCCTTTTTTAGCGGCAGTTATTCTTTAAGAGGCGGCAGATGCTTTTGGAGGGTTTTATGGACCCTCATGATGCCCCACATGCCCTGCTCGATATCCCAGCGGATATTCCCGGAGCGGTACATGTAATCACCCGGATTCCCTCCCAGCGACCCTGCACCGCCGTCCAACAGCAAGTTTCGGACCGCTCCGGCCACGTTAAAGCCGACAAACGATTCAATTCGTGAGTATATATCTTTAGAATCGAAATGCCAGCGGTGCCCATGAAGGTGGAACGTATGCGTCCGCCGCCTTTCTGCAGGCGTCACCAACCTGATGGTGACCGGGTCCCCCACATAGCTCTCAAATACCGGAGTGGCCGGGTCTCCAAAGACTTTGGAAGAAAACAGTTCATGGAGCACCGGATGCTCCCGGTAGCGGTTGATGAGCCGCTCTGAGCGATAGTTGAATCCGCGCGATCCCTGATCGTACGTGTCCAGCAGATCCTCATCGGCCTCGTCGGGAGCCAACAGGATGCCGTCAACCGGATCAACGATCACCTGATTGTTTTTGTCGAGAAGCCGGACGCCATCATGCATCACCAGTACGAATTCCCTGATATCCGGAAGAAGCGGGTTTTTCAGAATCACATTCGCTCCCGAACTGGCGGGCTTCAGCGTGTACGGATCCAGATATTTCGTCCCCCTCGGCTCGGCTATAAATGCTCCGAAGGCACCGTGGCCTTTGTGGTTCCGGAAGTCCGCCATATCCCAAAGGCCGCAGGCGCCGACCTGGGTATCCACAAACCAGCGGTAGGTCCTTGTCTCGCCCGGACCGACCGTCTGGTCACCATTGAATCCGACCGTTTCTCCGGAAGAGTTTTTGACGTCATAGTCAATCAGTTGCGGATGCAGCGAAATCCTCAGGGACGGCGGATAAAACGCCTGCTCCTTGACCTGGGGATATGGGTAAATCCCGTCCTTAAACGGGAACAGGTCGAATTTCAGCATGCTGGTCAGCGTCACATCGACGGTGTCCCCCACATTAGCCCGGAGGATCAGCGGCTCCGGCTTTTTCTTTCCTTTCAGCAGATCATCCATGTCTTTTCGGTGGGCGAACACGATTCCGTGCGGGTCATGGTCTCCGTACCGGTTATATTCCAGCGGGATCTGGAAAGCGACGATATCAAATTTCCGGATCGGCCCTTTAACCGGTCGGCAGGTCGGATCATCAGCCGGCGGCACATGGCCTGTGCATTCCGGCTGCGGCTTGGAGCGTTTCGGCGGATTCGGGCGATCTGACAGAGGGATCAGGTCAGGAGCCCGTTCGGCATATGCCCGTATCAGCCCCCACAGGCCGTTCCACAGATCCTCCTCTGTTTCAAAGGCCCATAAATAGTCCCCGGCCCTCGGAATGTAGGTCTCCATGGTGAACGACTCCGATATTCCGATATGCTGCTGGCAGTCCAGCCGGGAAAGCAGGTCTCCGCGTTCCTTGAGCCACCTGAGCCCATGGACATTAAAGCTATGGGATTCTTCCTGTGCCCCTTGCAACAGCCGGATCCGTATCGGATCGCCCTCGTAGGCGTATAGAATTGGAGTCACCGGGTCCCCATGGACGTGGGAGCTGAAGCTGTAGGCCGGATCGCAATCCTTTCCGAGCCGGAATTGCAGCGGTTCGTTTTTATAATTCACTCCGAACAGGCCTGGATCATCCTGAGAACCCGGGAACTTTGGTGGATTGAGCGGTTTTCCATTTTTGTCGAACAGAAGCGAAAAGTCCTGTGCGAAGAGTGCAAAGTCCCTGTAGTTTGGAATGAGCGGGTGCTCTACGGTCACTTGCGTTCCATGGTCCACTTCCTTGCCGGTCTTCGGATCAAGGAATGTTGAGAAGCGGGGATGGACGACGCCCGATCCGAATACCCCGTGCTGCTGGTGAGATAAGGGGAACAGATGATCATGGAAAAACCACGCTTTCAGCTCCACATCCGCAAAGTAGGAATATTGGGCGGTTTCCCCCGGCAGGATGGAGGAATCGTAATTCCAGCCTACGTTTCCTCCGTCACAGACAAGAACGTCGAATTTGACGAAATGGATATGGAATCCGTTTTCATACGTCCTTGTGACCAGCTGGAATGCGTCACCATCCAAAATGTGCGGCAGCCGATTGGTGTAATTGATCTTGATGCACGTATTGGCCGGGGCATGGATGACGAGCGGTTCCGGCTCTTTTTTGCCGGAACAGACGTCATCCAAGTCTTCGTCCAAGACATACATCCGGCCCTTCGGATCATGCCACCCGTGCCTGTTGTACGTGATGGGGAGTTCGATGAGGGAGATATTGAATTCCTTGACCTTGACCCCTTCCGGACACGGATCGGTGAATACCGCTCCCGGCCGAGGGTTCGGAATGGCCGCATGCCGCTCGAGTTCGGTCAATCCCCTGCCTCCGACAATACCAAGCGGCGGACGGGGCGCTTTGTTCCCGACCTTGCCCGGTATGAAGTTTGGAAATCCCGGTCTCAGCTTGGTCGGCTTCGGCGGCGGTTCCCGGTCCGGGAGCGGCTGGAGTGCTTTGATCGGCACCCCGTTCGGATAACACTGGCTGCCGTCCTGGAGGGTATCGAAGACCCGGTTCATTCCCCACATGCCGGCTGCAAAATGGGGATACAGGTGGCAGTGGATGATCGCATCTCCGAACGAACCCTGCAAACTGCCGAGACCGTAAAGCGGCTCGATCGTATAGTGAGACTGAGGGCTGATGGCCTGGGCGTCGATGATTTCGGATGCCAGATCTCCCGGGTCGCTGAACCATTGGTGGACATGATAGTGGAACACATGGGTTTCCTTCGAACCCCCATGGAACAGACGGATTTTCGCCGGATCCCCGACATAGCCCCTCAGGATGGGTGCCGACGGATCTCCGAACACCCAGGAATCATGGTGGACTTCCTCCCCCGCGGCATTCGGCGCGACGACTCCTTCTGCGAGCAGCTGAGACCTCCGGTTTTCAGGTTCATAGCGGTAATTGGCCCCATGAAACGACTCTTCTTCCTGGTTAGTGAGATGGTTGATCGGGCGGTTCCCCGTGATGTCGTCCACTTCCATCTCATCATGGAACATCCAGACATATTCCCGGAAAGAAGGCAGAAGCGGGTGATGGATATCCGCATAGACTCCGCTGTTGCAAGGCTTCCCCGTCACCGGGTCTGTCCACCAGGAATACCGGTGCTGCACCACCAGCGCTCCGAAAAGGCCGTTCGGACTCGAACCACTTTCAGAGCTTGACGGATTTCCCAAGTCTGAAAAAAAGTAATTTCCTGCATGGACCGTTCGGATCCTGTAAAGCACACTTTGACCGGGCGCAGCCGTGCTGTCTTTGTTGAAGCCCACCATGGCACCATCGGAATCACAGACATCATAATCTGCTTCCTGGAAATGGATTCCGGTATTGAACGGCAGCTTGTTTTCGAATAAAACTTCCACCGTATCGCCCTCATTGGCCCGGATCACAAGCGGTTCAACGAGATCGACCGGAGTGAACGGATTTTTCCTGACCAGATCCTTTACTTTCTGTTCATTTTCTTTTAGTACATACATCATGCCATTCGGATTGTGGTCTCCGAACGTATTGACCACAATCCGGATCGGAATGGCCACCACGTGGTACCTGCGTATCATGATTCATCCTCCTTTCTAATCGTTTTTCAGGTCAGGAATTTTCTCTCCGAGTCCGGTCTCGATATAAAACACATCAATCGAATGGATATGAACGTGCCATTCCTTCCCTTCAAGCGCAGGGACATGGGAGGTAAGCACATCCACTACGGCCATATCATCAACAACATCTTTGAGGATGCCGATATACATGAACGGGAATGATTCGGTCAATATAAATATTTTTCTTCCTTTGTTCCTCTTGAAATGCTCAACAATCGCCTCATCCCGTCTAACGTTGACCATACGCATATTTTGAAATTCCATAAATACACCTCCTTGCCTGTACTCTGCGGACCGGATTAGGTCAGTGGGAACACGAGATCGCACGGGACTTCGGTTGAGAAAGCAGTGATCCTCTCCAGCGGTATGCTCAGGGGGAACGGATATCTGTAGAAAGGCGCGTTCACCATTTTGACGTTCACCGGCGACAAGGTAATATGTCCCCCGCCGATCTCCTCGAGCGTGCCGCAGAAAATTGGGCGGAACACTTGCCCGAGCAGGTTAAGCTGGACGGCGTTCGTGATGACCAGCAGCTGTCTTCCCTTCAGCTTTTTAAATTTCTCCAGCAGCTCCTCACCTTCTTCGCACCAATGGCCTGAACCTAATTTTTCAGGATGATTCTCGTTCATTTCATCTCACCTCCCCAAAAGCGACTTCAACCCGGACGTTCCAGCATTAAAAAACGGCGCGGATCCATTCCTTCCATACGGCCATGATCCGGATGGTTGTGACGGATTGGATCCTTTCCAGAGGAATCACATGATTGTTGCGCAGGAGTTTCAGATGGAGATGTTTCTTGTCCGTCTTCATGATTCTTCCGGTGAACCTCCCGCCGTCTGTCCGGACTTCGACCCAGGTCCCCTGCCAGGTATGCAAGTTTGTTCTCAGGGACTCTTCGAAAAACTGCTGCACGAGTGCATCCCTTTTGGCGACCGTTTCACCGAACTTGAGGATGATTTTTTGTCGCAGCTGATTGTCATAGATGAAGTTCTGATGGGGGTTGGAATAGGTAGGAGTACCAACCGGGATCTCTGCAGACCCGATGGCGGCATACGGGAGCCAGATTCGTTTCTTCAGGCTGGTGAGCATGACGAAATCCCTGCCGACCGCCGTCACTTTTCCGGAGATCGTGTTCTCCTCTTTCTCTGTGAACAGGGGAGTGATGACGACTTCCTGATGCCGTTTCATTTTGAAAAACTTCTTGAGGACCAGTGTTTTTCGGTGCGGTTCATAATGACCGATCATCTTGAACAAATTCGTTTGGGTGATTTGTTCCTCAAGAATGCGCGTTTCCTCCGCTGACACCGCGCTTGTCGGTGATGAAAATGATGGATGTTCACTTGATTTCGTCATTGCTGCCCCTGCCTTTCCGTGGTTCTCTCCTTTACCGTTTAATCGCTAATATATGGACTGGGAAAATTTTGGTTTAGTCCTTTAACCCGTGATATCGATGGAACATGAAAATACCGAGCCGCCAAATAGGAAGCACGGTAATGTGTGATAGATTAAAGCCCGTCGCGGCCGTCTGCCTGCGGGTTATTTAATCAGCGTTTCAATATGCTCTGCAATCTGCTCCACATTGACTGCCGCCTGGCCCGTGTTCATGTCGTGGATGGACCTGATCTGATTTTCTTCATCCAATACATACATGGTCGTGCCATGGACAATCTGGCCGCCCTGGTCTTTCAGGAAAGCCAGCTTGAACTGGTTCGTGACCTCCTTCGTCTGCTCAGCCGTACCCCGGAGAAATACCCAGTTCCGGGCAGTGATGTCGAACTGGTCTTTGTATTGTTCAATCCTGTCCACTGTATCCACTACCGGGTCAAGGGTGATGAGGATGACGTCGTAGTCTTTTTCTTGAACGTCCTTGCCCTCCAACGTTTCTTGAAGCCTCAGCAAGTCGATCACAGTCATTGGACAAACATCCGGGCACTGAGTGTAATAAAAAGCCACGAGCTTCGGCTTGCCTGAGGAAAAAGTATCCGTTTCACCCGTAATCGACGGCAGCTGAGGATCATCGATGGAGCCCAGTTTGGGAAGTTCCACAGTCCGGGGCCATAAAAAGTAGACCGCTGCAAATCCGAGAAGAGCGATCAAAGCAATAACCAAGAGTCTTTTCAAGCGGTTCACCTCAAACTCTCATTGAATATAAAACGAGCCCCACAACAACGGTGAGCAACAGCGTGGCGAATCCGCAAAGCTGATACATATTCAGCAGGATCTGGGTGTGGTTGGAGATGGGAATACTGCAGATTTGCGGATTCTTCAGCACTTCTCCGATCATCACACCCATCGAGGCACCGATCAGCCCATTGTAAAGACCGCTTAAGACGGAGTGGTATTTGGCGAGCGCTCCGAAAAGAGTCCCGATAACCACTCCAAGTAGAAGGTTCACCAGGAAAACCAGGGAGAGACCGGCAGACATCAACACCGTCACATGCATGCCCAATACGAGTGTAATGCCCATTGTCGCCGTGTTGGTCATCGTGGTGGCGTACCGGTCGTCAAACAACTGCTTTTTTTTGCGCAATCGAAAATAGCAGAAAAATGTTGCCGAAACGTTCCAGATCATCAGCCCTGCAATGCCCAGCATTTCCTCACCCTCATGATCTCTTGACCGCGGCAAACAGGACAACGATGATCAGGCAGATGAACACTTCCAGAACCACCGTAAAAAATAGGGGGTCCGTTAGAATGGCCCCCAGCATGGGCGCCATCATGCCCATCATCATGCCGTTGATCAGTCCGGTCAGCATCGTCTGGTAGTCGAAGAGCGCCCCGAACAACGCGCCGCCTCCCATCCCGCCCAAAGCAGCCACTATCGTGATGGCTGTAAAGTGGAAGGGATATTGGAAGATCAGAAAAATCCCCGCCGACAGGCCGACAAGCCCGCCCAGAGCCATGGCAATATTCATGCCCAGATGAAAACCGATCAGCCTCCGGCGGCGGTGCACGTAGACATACAGCAAAGCAAACAGCACCAAATTGGTGTACAGGATCAAGACAAACGAAAGCTCGCGCATCCAACCACCTCCCGACAGGATATGCGGGCTTAGCGGTTGTCGGGCCGGCCTATGTCCGGTTCAAGGCGGAGTTTGGACCACTTTCTTAGGCGGACGGACACAACACAAAAAAGCCCTTCTCTAAAAAGAGAAGAAGCCTCCATCACCGTTCCTATGCGTTTTACTTGGAGAGTGGCCACCGAATACGTTAACAGGTCATCGATTACGGTTGCAGTGCTTGATAAATGTATGCATAAAGATCTTCGTCAATTTCGTATTGCAGCTCATTGCCAGGGTGATCATAATGAAACTGCTCAGCCTGTTTCCGGAGCTCAGGATCTTTTCCGGAGAAGGTATCCACAATGTCATTCCATCTCTGTGCAAATTTTCGTACTTCAGGAGATGAGGGGGACGTTCCCTTCATCTTCTCCTTCCTGATCTGTCCAATAAGACTTTTGAACTCTTCCTCCAAACGGGCCACCTGTTGTTCGTCTGTTTTTTCAAATGTCTTCCGCATACCCGCCATCTGCTGTTCTGAAAAGTACTTGTTCTGATTTAATTTGAATGCCTCCAATAAGTTCAAAATGTCTTCCACCGTTCTTGCCTGGTGATGTCGGGCGGCAAGCAAAGCTGTCTCCAGCTCCTCCAACAACCTTTGACTCCTGCTTATTTCACGCCGCACCTGATCAATCTGTGCCTGGATGATGGATACCGCGGAATCTTTTCTGTCATGGCTGAGTGTGACCTGGATTTCCTTTAGTGAAAGTCCCAGTTGCTTTAACGACAGGATGGGCTGCAGTCTTTCCATATCCTCTTTTGTATATTGTCTATGGCCGGTCTCCGTATGCCGTGATGGAGAGAACAGTCCGATTTGGTCATAATGTCTCAGAGTCCTTACCGTCAGGCCTGCAAGCTCGGCAAGCTCTCCAATCTTCCATGATTCTTTCATATTGCCATTCCCCGCTTCCTCATTTCGCCTGCCGCCTTTACATTAAAGATACGACCTCCTCGGCCATAAATGAATATCTCTTGCCGCAAACGTGGCAGAAGGTTTCAATGGTTCGATTGTCTTTTATCGTTTTGCTGATTTCCTCTTTTCCCAGCGACTGCAGGAGTCCAATAAACAACTCTCTCGTGCAGCCACAGAAAAAGCGGCATTCGCTTGTTCCAATCAGCTTCATATCCTTAAACACCTTTTGAAGAGCTTCTTCGCTCCCTGTGAAATTCCCTGCTTTTATCTCATCCAGAAGTTCCCGTTCTGCCCCTAAGGTTCGTTTCAGTTCGTCTAACAATTCCGGAGAAGCTCCGGGCAGCAGTTGTGCATAGATGGCATGGGCAGAGATCGGCTCACCGTCAGGACCCAGCCTGACGGGCGCGGCAAAGTGAGTCAGGGTCTGATCACTCTGCATAAAATGACGCGCGAAATCTTCCGCAATGTTTTGTGCCGGCATATCGGTGATGCTCGTATACTGGTGCAGATCGTTGCCTTTTACCATCCTGAGCATGCCCCTTGGACCGATCAGATCATGAGTTGAGCCGTATTGGCATTCCTGCATATCAAATAGTGCTTCGTTGAGATAGCCCCTTATATTTCCTCGGGCATCTGCGTCTGCCGAAATTTTCTGCGTACGGTCACTCATTGAAAGCGCCAGGCTAAGCCTCTGATTCCCTTTTAGTGTTCCGGTCAGAATGCCCATCAAGGAGAGGGTCTGGGCAAGAAGGAGCTTGGGGACAGCCGGAACCCTTTCGTTCATCTGATACACTTTCCGGACCAGTTCAGTCTGATCAGCCATATACAGCCTGATCTGATCGTTGCCGACCAACATTTTGATGATCAAGTTCTTCATAGCCACACCTCCGTTTCAACTGTTTGTTCACACTTTAAATCATGACGTTACGTAAGGTTCAAGCGTTAAATGCCAAAACACCAAAAACCCTCTCTGAAGTTCAGAGAGGGCGGTTCCGGATAAGGTTCACTTCTGGTTGAACAAGTATAGCGACACAAACAGCAGCACAATCGCGATCAGCTTTTTGGCATCGACCGGGAAGCGTTCCCCTCCGAACAGCCCGAAATGGTCGATCACCGCGCCCATGATCATCTGTCCCGCAATAATTCCGGCCAGAGCCGCCGCCACACCGATTTTCGGCACGGAAAAGACCAGAATGAGCACATAAACCGCACCCATAAGCCCTCCAAGCAGCTGCCATTTCGGAACCGATGCCACGGCCAGCAAGTTTCCGTTCCCGAAAAAGATAACGGCAAAGAACAGCGCGAGCGTGCCGATCAGAAACGAAATGAAAGACGCTTCGATTACTCCGACGTTTCTGCCCAGGTTCCCATTGACCTGGCTCTGTATGGCGACGGCGATGCCGCCGATCAATGCGAGTAACGGAAATAGCAGCTTCATTCAACATACTCCCCTTGCGAACAAGTCGTCTTAAAGTCTTTTTGAATATTGTATCAGAACGGTTCGCCCTTGCCCGAATCCAGGGCATTCAAATACCCTTTCCGACGGTATCCGGAAAGGGATGGTTTGTCTCACATCGGCCTTAGTAGGCGATTCCTACACGTTTCCTGATATATTCGCTGCTTCCGATCTGGCCATATGCGAATTCGGCCGTGTCCGGCACTGAGATCCTGCTGCCGCCTTCCGGCAGGAAATCCGCTTCCGTCCGGTAGTTGCCCAATCGCTCGCCCTCCGGCAAGTATGTCGGGCAGACGATGGTCCAATCGAGATCCGATTGCTTTAGCAAATTATAGACTTTCTCATGTTCTTCGGCGGCACGGGTTGTTTTGCGCTTGGATTCACTGGACTGATAGCGCAGGATTTCCGGATGGACCCGGCTCTGCAGGATTCCGGCAGTCCCGATCGTGATAATCCGCTTGATGCCTTCCGTTTCCATGGCCTTGATGATCAGCGGCATGCTTTCCGAGAGTGTCGTGCCTCCATCCGTATTGAGTGCGCTGATCACCACGTCCATTTCATGCATGGCGCGTGCAATCGCCGCTCTATTTAAAACATTCCCTTGAATGACAGTGAGATTTACATGATTCAATTGAACCTTTTCCGGGGTGCGCACCAGTACGGTGACATGATATCCGTCCTGTAGGGCATAAGTGACGATTTGACTTCCAACTCGTCCAGTCCCCCCTAAAATTAAGATATTCACGAATAAGCCTCCTTGACGCCGGTCTGGGTGACAATACGTGCCATTGAGACCGTACGTCTTACGCTCTTAAATAGATGCATTTTAATCGTTGACTCTATTTCAAATTCTACAGGAGCTTGATTTAGAACAGAAGGAGCACTACCTTATCCGGCATAATTCCTAGGAATCGCAAAAAATCGCAGGGGATTCTACACGGTTTTTCTGGAAAAGTTAATCTTCTATTGCCTCTTCCAGAGTTATTCTGACTTCAGAACTGGAGCTTCTTCTGTAACTACTTCTTCTTCAACCGGTTCAACCGTACCATGAACAGCTGAATTCGGAGCAGCATGTAATTTTGCCGTCTTACTGCACGTACACTTACTTGTGATTGGCCAGTTTTCTCTGCTTTAGCTTGAACCTGAGCCCCTAAAGGAACAAAAACAGATCGCTTGCAACTCAATGCAAAGCGATCCGTTTTCGCTATTAATGCTCTCAATTAAATTTTTTGCATTTTTACCTTATTTCAATGACAATCTTGCCTTTCGCATGATGGCTTTCGCTTAGGGCATGCGCTTCCTTGATCCCTTCCTCGGATAGAGGAAATCTATGTCCAATAACCACTTTGAGTTTGTTTTGTTCCAGAAGATCAGCCATCTTTGCTAGTTGTTCTCCATTGGGATCAAGCCAAACATTGCCTGATTTTATGTTTTTCTGTGAAGCGATTTCTTGATCTGGGTTAGAAACAATAGATGCCAGCCTTCCGCCTTCTTTTAACACAGTAAAGCTTTTTTTCTGAATTTCTCCTCCCATTGAATCAAGTACGAAATCATAATCTTTAAGAACTTTTTCAAAATCTTGCTTTTTGTAATCAATCACTTCATCAGCTCCGAGTGACTTTAAAAATTCAACATTATGGGTTCCGGCTGTAGTCGCCACATAAGCACCGGCTTCTTTGGCAAGCTGGACGGCAAATGTTCCTACGCCTCCCGCTCCTGCATGAATGAGGACTTTTTCACCTTTTTTGATATTACCAAAATCGAATAGACACTGCCATGCTGTCAGGCCAGCAAGCGGAACACAGGCGGCTTCTTCAAAGCTTATATTATCCGGGATTCTGGCGAGCAAATGTTGATCTACTGCCGTATATTCCGCATACGTTCCCCGATTTGTCGTTTCAGGACGAGCAAACACCCTGTCCCCAGCTTTAAAGTCTGTAACCTTTTCACCAACTTCATCAACGATACCTGCAGCATCCCATCCTAAAATAATCGGGAAATCAAACGGTATCATTTCTTTCAGGTATCCTTCTCGAAGCTTCCAGTCAATTGGATTAATCGAAGTAGCATGGAGCTTCACAATGACTTGTTTTTCTCCAGGAACAGGCTTTTCAAATTCCGTTTCTTTCAATTGTTCTTTTCCGCCATATTGATCAATCACAATTGCCTTCATTTAATCCACTCCTCTATTTTTAAAGACCATAAAAGAAATAGCTTTGAGATGTCTTTCTTGGCTAAATTACAATCTGGAGCCGCCTGCTTTTTTTGTCGGTACTCTATTACTATGTACAATTGCCGGCCTTCTTAAACATTAAATCAGAATCAGCGGCTAGTGAGAAGATTCATAGGCTTCGCCATGAAGGATTCCAATTAAAATACCCTCTCTGCTCCATAAGAGCAAAGAGGGCAAACCTTTGGTAGATAAGGTTGATTAGCGCTTCGAGAACTGAGGTGCACGACGCGCGCCTTTGAGACCGTACTTCTTACGTTCCTTCATGCGTGGGTCACGCGTAAGGAGACCTGCAGTTTTGAGTGCAGGACGGAAGTCAGGGTCTACCTGAAGCAGGGCACGGGCAACGCCGTGGCGGATTGCGCCGGCTTGTCCGGTGTAGCCGCCGCCGTTGACGTTGACGAGAACGTCGTAGCTGCCGAGAGTTTCAGTCGCTACAAGCGGTTGCTTGATGACTTCACGGAGTGTTTCGAATGGAATGTAATCTTCTGCGTCACGGCCGTTGATCACGACTTTGCCTTCGCCGGGTACGAGGCGTACGCGGGCAACGGAAGTCTTGCGGCGGCCTGTGCCGATGTATTGAACTTGTGCCAAAGTGGTTCCTCCTCTTAATTACCCGCGAAGTTCGTAGACTTCCGGTTGTTGTGCTGCGTGTGGGTGTTCAGCGCCCGCGTAAACATGAAGTTTACGGTACATCTGACGGCCGAGCGGGCCTTTTGGAAGCATGCCCTTGATGGACGTTTCGAGAAGCTTTGTAGGGTACTTCTCGCGCATTTCGCCTGCAGTACGCTGACGGATGCCGCCCGGGTGGCCGGTGTGACGGTAGTAGATCTTGTTCTGGAGCTTGTTTCCAGTCATCTCGATCTTTTCTGCATTAATGATGATGACGTGGTCGCCTGTGTCCACGTTCGGAGTGTACGTTGGTTTATGCTTGCCGCGCAGGATTGCTGCGACTTCGGACGATAGACGGCCGAGCGTCTTGCCCTCTGCGTCGACAACGAGCCACTTGCGCTCGACTTCTTGGGCTTTCGCCATGTACGTTGTACGCATTTGTTAGTCCTCCTAAATTTCACTCAATCAAAAGTTCCGAGTTCCGAGTTCCGATTCTCTATCCCAAACACAAAGAAACCTTACCGGGGCATTCTTAGTGGGGTTATCGAAATACCGTTTATCATCATACCGTGAATTGGCATTGAAGTCAACCATTTTTGTGTGTACGCCAGGAAAAGTTGTTTCATTCCCCGTAGCGCACGTTTTCGAGGTATAAACCCTGTGCCTGCGCGGTTTTTCCGGCTTTGGACCGGTCTTTCGCAGAGAGGATGCCGGGGATGTCTCCGGGATCCAGTTCTCCCTTGCCGCACATCCAGAGGGTGCCGGCGATGATGCGGACCATGTTGTACAGGAAGCCGTTCCCGCTGATCACCATATGGAGTTCTTCTCCGTGCCTTTCGAACCGGATTGATTCGACGGTGCGGACTTTGTCCTCCACATCGGTCTTCGCCGAGCAGAAGCTCGTGAAGTCATGCGTGCCGACCAGGTGCCGGGCTCCCTCTTCCATGCGGGAAACATCCGGCGTCACGCCTAGCGACGGCGTCGTGAAATACCGCCTGAACGGACTGATGACATCCGACAAGTGCCAGATGTACCGGTAGGTTTTCCCCTTCGCCGAGAAGCGCGCGTGGAAG
Organism: Bhargavaea massiliensis; assembly: GCF_018390575.1. Lineage (GTDB taxonomy): Bacteria > Bacillota > Bacilli > Bacillales_A > Planococcaceae > Bhargavaea > Bhargavaea massiliensis. Next base: position 251,658 of record NZ_JAHBCJ010000001.1, read on the forward strand.
CTGTCAGGCACCGTCTCCGCGGAGAGGATGCGGACCGCACCGGGCAACCGCGTGTTAAGCGCCAAGGCCCATCGGCAGTCCGGGATGCCGAGCGGCGTATCGAAGTGGACGACCTGCCCGCTCGCATGCACACCGGCATCGGTACGGCCGGAGGCATGAACACGGACTGCCTCCCCCTTATGGATCACGGAGAGCGCCTGCTCCAGCTCGCCCTGGACAGTGCGCCCCTTCGGCTGGATCTGATAGCCTTCGAAGCCGCTCCCATCATAGGCGATGATCAGTTTGATGCGTGGCATGGAATCTCTCCTTTCAGGTATGGGGGAATGCATGGTGTGTCAGTCCGAATCGGGAGCGCTAAGTCCCAAATCTGCAACCTTATCCCCTCAGGAACCAGAGGGCGACAATCACCGCAAGCAAGATGAGCAGCGCGGTCGTGTCCCGCCAGTCCCACTTTAATTGACGGTAGCGGGTCCGTCCTTCTCCCCCGCGGTAGCCGCGGACTTCCATTGCGATGGCCAGGTCTTCAGCGCGCTTAAAGGCGCTGACGAAGAGCGGAACAAGCAACGGCACGACCGCCTGGACGCGTTCTTTCATGGTGCCCGACGAAATGTCCGATCCCCGGGCCAGCTGTGCCTTCAGGATCTTGTCCGTTTCGTCCATCAGGGTCGGGATAAAACGAAGGGAGATCGACATCATAAGGGCAAGCTCGTGGACCGGAAATTTCACTTTCTTCAGCGGGTTCAAGAGCACCTCGAGGCCGTCCGTGATCGAGATCGGCGAAGTCGTCAGTGTCAGGAGCGACGTCATCAGGACGAGCACGAGGAATCGGACCGAGATATAAATGCCCTGCCGCAGGCCTTCCTCATAGATTTTCAGGAAACCGAGCTCGAACAGCAGGTCTCCCTCTTTTGTGAAGAAGATGTGCAAGAGGAAAGTGAATGCGATCAGGAACATAACCGGCTTCAGTCCGCCGATCAGAAATCCGATGCGCACTTTGGATGCAAGGATCGACAGCAGCGTGAAGGCGAGCAGGAGCGCATAGCTTAATGTGCTGTTCGCAAGGAATACGGCCGCGATGAAGATGAAAACGAAAATCAGCTTCGATCGCGGATCGAGCCGGTGGACGAACGAATCGCCAGGGATGTAGCGGCCAAACACCATTTTCTCCATCATGATGCGCCGCCCCCTTTCCCGAGATCCGCCGCGAGATACGCCGCGAGCTGCTCTTCGGTGAGCGCTGCAGGGCCGGGCGGCAGGCCTGCGCCTTCCTCATACAGCCGCTGGAAGCTGACGGTGCGAGGGACGCCAAGTCGCCATCCTGCGAGGCGCTCCGCATCCGCGAACACTTCCTCAGGCGGCCCCTGGAGGACGTCCGTGCCATCATGCATGACGATCATATGGTCCGCATAGCGCGCGGCGTCCTCCATGCTGTGGGTGACAAGGATCGTCGTCATGTCCCGCTGTTCATGGAGTTCGTAGAACAGGTCCATGATCTCCTTGCGGCCGGCAGGGTCCAGTCCCGCGGTCGGTTCGTCCAGGACAAGCACATCCGGTTCCATCGCAAGCACTCCGGCGATTGCTACACGCCGCATCTGGCCGCCTGACAGGTCAAACGGCGACTTTTCCGCCGTCCCTTCCGGCAGGCCGAGACGGTCGATCCACCGGAGTGCCCGGGCTTTTGCCTCTTCATCCTGAACCCCGAAGTTCAGCGGGCCGAACATGACATCCTTCAGCACATTTTCCTCGAACAGCTGATGTTCGGGGAATTGGAAGACGATGCCGACTTTGCGGCGGATCGGCTTCAGCTGCTTTCCCTTCGTCTCCTTGGTGACTTCTGTATCGCCGATGCGGACAATGCCCGTCGTAGGCTTCAGGAGGCCGTTCAGATGCTGCAGGAGCGTCGATTTGCCGGAGCCTGTGTGGCCGATGATAGCCGTGTAGGAGCCGGAAGGGATGCGGACATTTACGTCATGGAGCGCCCTCTTCTGAAACGGTGTGCCCGCCGCGTATGTGTAGCCTACCTGTTCGAGTGCAATGTCCATAGCTGTTCCACCAACTTCCGTTCCGTCATAGTTCCGGGCTCTGTCCGGATCCCCTGCTCTTTAAGAAGGGCGGACAGCCGCATGGCGAATGGCAGATCGAGCCCGAGTGCCGTCAGCGCCTCTCCCTTCAGAAAGACGTCCTGCGGCGTTCCTTCCGCGAACTTCCGGCCGCCGTTCATGACCACTACCCGGTCAGCAAGCAGCGCTTCCTCAAGGTCATGGGTGATTGAAATGACGGACAGTCCCGTCTTTTCTCTCAAGTCAAGAATGACCCGGATCACTTCCTCGCGCCCCTGGGGATCGAGCATCGAGGTCGCTTCGTCCAGGATCAGCAGCCTCGGCCGGAGCGCCAGTGCCCCTGCGATGGCCACACGCTGTTTCTGGCCGCCTGACAGGTGGTGCGGCTCATGGTCGAGGAAAGTTTCCATCTTGACCTGATTTAGCGCCCCTTGCACACGAAGCCTCATTTCGTCGAACGGAATGCCGTTGTTTTCAAGGGCGAAGGCGACATCGTCCTGCACGGTTGCGCCGACAAACTGGTTATCCGGGTTCTGGAACACCATTCCCATCTGCGAGCGCTTTTCCCAGAGGTTGTCCTCCGTGAGCGGCTCGCCGAACAGTCCGACTGTTCCCTCCTGAGGGAACAGGAGGCCGATGATCAGCCGTGCAAGCGTCGACTTGCCGGAGCCGTTGTGACCAACAACGGCAATCCATTCGCCCGCCTGCATATCGAACGATACGCCGTCGACCGCGCAGCGGCCGTCCGGGTCGTCCGGTGTATAGGTAAAACGGACGTCCTGAAGGGACAGGATCCGTTCCATAGTCATTCCTCCTCTGCTTCACTCAACTCTGCTGTCTATTGTAACGGAATCCGGTGGCCATGTCGTCCGGCCCCGGCGGGTTGGGCGCGCACTTCGGCGGCCTCTGGGACATATGTCAACGTTTCAGGCGGATATGGCAACGTCTCACTCCAATAAAGCAACGTTTCACTGCCAAACGTTTTCCGGCGCCTCACGCTTCCGTCCGTATGTAAAAAAAAAGCGCGCACCCCAACTGGTGACTGCGCTTTTGTCGTATGGCATGACCGGCGGCTGCTCACACCGCCGGGACCATGATGGGGTGCGGAGAGCTAGACGGGACGCAAGCGAGTGCTCCGCCCATCATAACGCTCAGCTTTTTCATTTGCCGTATAAATCATTATAGAAAGAAAAGGGTGCCGTCCATACTCAGGTAACCGCACACCCTTTTCCGTACCGCAATTAAACGAGTTCGATAATGACGACCGGTGCGCCGTCACCGCGACGAGGGCCGACCTTCATGATGCGAGTGTAGCCGCCCTGACGCTCAGCGTAGCGAGGTGCCACATCGTCGAACAGTTTCTGCAGTGCATAGACCGTTTGTTCGTTGCCTTCTTCGTCAGTCGTCGTAACGAGTTCACGACGGATGAATTCGGCAGCCTGACGGCGTGCATGGAGATCACCGCGTTTTCCGAGAGTGATCATTTTCTCAACGACGGAACGGAGCTCTTTTGCACGCGTTTCAGTCGTCTGCAGGCGTTCGTTGATGATGAGATCGGTTGCGAGGTCACGAAGCATCGCCTTACGCTGGGAGCTTGTACGACCTAACTTTCTGTAGCCCATCGAGTTTCCCTCCTTTTGGGTGAATTGGATGGTCCGCTATGGACGATTTATTCTTCCGTACGCAGGCCGAGTCCGAGGTCTGTCAGCTTCGCCTTGACCTCTTCGAGAGACTTGCGGCCCAGGTTGCGCACTTTCATCATTTCATCTTCGCTCTTGTTCGCGAGCTCAAGCACCGTGTTGATGCCGGCACGCTTCAGGCAGTTATAGGAACGGACGCTCAGGTCGAGCTCCTCGATCGTCATCTCGAGGACTTTTTCCTTCTGGTCTTCTTCCTTCTCTACCATGATCTCTACGGACTGTGCTTCATCCGTGAGGCCGACGAAGATGTTGAGGTGCTCGGTCAGGATCCTGGATCCGAGCGAGATTGCCTCTTGCGGCCCGATGCTGCCATCGGTCCAGACGTCGAGGGTCAATTTATCGTAATCGGACAGTTGTCCGACACGTGTGTTTTCCACCTGGAAATTGACGCGTGAGACTGGGGTGTAAATGGAGTCGATCGGGATCACGCCGATTGGCAGATCTTCACGTTTGTTGCGGTCAGCCGGAACATATCCGCGCCCGCGTTGTGCATACATGCGCATGCGGAGATGGCCGTTCTTGCCGACAGTTGCAATGTGCAGATCCGGATTGAGGATTTCAACGTCGCTGTCATGCGTGATGTCTGCGGCCGTTACCTCGTTCTCGCCCTTTACATCGATCTCGATGACTTTTTCATCGTCCGAGTAGATTTTCAGGGCCAATTGCTTCACGTTCAGGATGATTGATGCCACATCTTCCACGACGCCGTCAACCGTCGAAAACTCGTGGAGGACTCCGTCAATCTGGATGGATGTAACAGCGGCACCCGGCAGTGAAGATAGAAGGATCCGGCGCAGGGAATTGCCCAGGGTGGTTCCGTAGCCCCGCTCAAGCGGCTCCACGATGAACTTTCCATAGGTGTTCTCCACAGTCTGTACAGCTTCAATCCTCGGTTTTTCTATTTCGATCATTCAAATTCACCCTCCCTCAAAACGTCCATGAATGGCAGTTCCCTATTGGAAATCGATATACAAGACAACTATTGCACTCTCACAAACCAGTTTATCCGTAAATCGTGTTTCTCAATCAATGGACGGACAGCCATTATACACGGCGGCGTTTTGGAGGACGGCAACCGTTGTGAGGAACCGGAGTTACGTCGCGGATTGCAGTGACTTCAAGGCCTGCAGCCTGCAGTGCGCGGATTGCCGCTTCACGGCCTGCACCAGGTCCTTTAACCGTTACTTCAAGAGTCTTCATGCCGTGCTCCATCGATGTGCGAGCAGCAGTTTCTGCAGCCATCTGGGCAGCGAACGGCGTGGACTTACGGGAGCCCTTGAATCCGAGTGCACCTGCGCTTGACCAGGATACTGCGTTACCTTGAGTGTCCGTGATCGTGACGATTGTGTTGTTGAAAGTGGAACGGATGTGTGCGATGCCGGATTCAATATTCTTTTTGACGCGGCGTTTACGCGTTTGTTGTCTACGTGCCATAGTGTGAAGTTACCTCCTTTACTAATTATTTCTTCTTGTTTGCGACTGTCTTGCGCGGGCCCTTACGGGTACGTGCGTTGTTCTTCGTGTGCTGACCGCGTACAGGAAGGCCGCGGCGGTGGCGGATTCCACGGTTGCTGCCGATTTCCATCAGACGCTTGATGTTGAGGTTCGTTTCACGGCGAAGGTCACCTTCAACTTTCAGGCTGTCGATTTGTTCACGGATCTTGTCGAGTTCGGCGTCAGTGAGATCGCGGACGCGAGTCTCTTCAGAAACGCCTGCACCGGCGAGGATCTTCTGGGAAGTCGTTTTACCGATTCCGTAGATGTAAGTGAGAGCGATGACTACGCGCTTTTCGCGCGGTACGTCTACACCAGCAATACGTGCCATATTATTCGTGCACCTCCTTAAGGTTTAGCCTTGGCGTTGTTTATGTTTCGGGTTTTCACAGATTACCATGACCCGACCGCGACGGCGGATGACTTTGCACTTTTCGCAGATCGGCTTAACAGATGGCCTTACTTTCATCGCATAGAACCTCCTTATCGTCCGGAGTGCTTAGATCATTTGTAACGGTATGTGATACGGCCACGGGTCAGATCGTAGGGGGAAAGTTCCACTGTCACACGGTCACCCGGCAAAATCCGGATATAGTGCATCCGCATCTTCCCGGAAACGTGCGCAAGGATCGTATGGCCGTTTTCGAGTTCCACTTGAAAATTAGCTCCTGGCAGAGTCTCGACGACCTTGCCTTCCACTTCGATTAAATCATCTTTCGCCATCCATCATCATCCCTTCATGTTAGAATCAGGTCTCTCTTCGTCCCGCTGCGCCCTACCTTCAAACATATGAACGGTCTGCATGAGAGATGTCCGAAAGACTACCAATGGATTCCGCTTCCCTGTCCGAAAAACGGACAAATCCACGGTCCCCATTATACCTTGTTCCGGACTGCATTGCATGGACGGAGTCCCGCCACGCCTGCATTTCCGCGCCATGTCCGCCGTTCGCAGCGGTCGGCGGACATGGTCTGCCGTCACATGCCATAAAACAGGATCGTCTCGCCTCCCCGGCACGGGTTCAGTTGCCCCGGAGCAGCCGGTCGATGTCCTCAAATACGACTTCGATGTCCTGCTGCCCGTCGATGTGGGTCAGAACGCCTTTATCGCCGTAGTAGGCGAGGAGCGGTTCACTCTGTTTCATATTCACTTCCAGGCGGTTATTGACGGTCTCCGGGTTGTCGTCGGCACGCTGGTAGAGCTCCCCGCCGTCCTTGTCGCAAATCCCTTCCTGTTTGGGAGGGTTGAAGACAAGGTGGTAGGAAGTTCCGCATTCTTTGCAGATGCGGCGGCCGGTCAGCCGTTTGACGAGTTCGTCATGCTCCACCCGGATATTGATGACATGGTCGATCTTCCGGCCGAGCCCGGACATGATTTCATCCAGTGCTTCCGCCTGTGCGACCGTCCGCGGGAAGCCGTCCAGAAGGACGCCTTGCTCGCAGTCCTGCTTTGACAGGCGTTCACGGACGATGCCCACGGTCACTTCATCAGGGACGAGAGCCCCTTCATCCATGAACTGCTTTGCCTTCAGACCGAGTTCCGTTCCTTCTTGGATCGCGGAACGGAACATGTCGCCTGTAGAGATATGAGGGATTTCGTACTTCTCGACAATCCTGTCCGCCTGGGTGCCTTTACCGGCGCCCGGCAGGCCCATCAATACGATGTTCATACGTCGTGCCCTCCTACAGTGTTTTGTGCCGCCGGCCGTAACCGGCAGCAGATTACTTCATAAAGCCTTTGTAGTGCCGCTTGACGAGCTGGGATTCCAGCTGTTTCATCGTCTGGAGCGCAACCCCGGCAACGATCAGGAGGCTGGTGCCGCCGATCTGCACGGATTGCGGGAGGCCTGCCAGGCTGATGAAGAAGATTGGCAGAACCGAGATGACCGCAAGGAAGATTGCCCCGACGAAGGTCAGGCGGTTCAGGACACGGGTCAGATAGTTCTGGGTGTCCTGGCCCGGGCGGATGCCCGGAATGTAGGCGCCCTGTTTCTTCAGATTATCCGATACGTTCTCAGGGTTGACCTGGATGAACGCATAGAAGAAGGTGAAGGCGATAATGAGCGCTATATAGATGATCATCCCCACAGGCTTCGTATAGTCGAAGATTTCGATGATCGCCGCCGTCCAGCGGTTCTGGCCGAAGAACGATGCAATCGACTGAGGGGTTATGATGAACGCGACGGCGAAGATCACCGGGATGACGCCGGCCGCGTTTACTTTCAATGGCAGGTGGGTCTGCTGGCCGGCCTGCTGGCGGCCGCGGCCCGTGACACGCTTGGCATACTGAACCGGAATTTTCCGGAGCGCCTCCTGGACATAGACGACGCCGACCGTGATGGCGACGACCGCGAGTGCCAGAAGGACCAGAATGAGGATGTTCAGGAACAGCTGGTCCCCAGCATCCTGGATCTGCTGCGCATAGATCTGGTTCACCGCATTCGGAATCGCCGCAACGATCCCGGCAAAGATGATGATCGAGATCCCGTTGCCCACCCCGTTCTCGGTGATCTGCTCACCGAGCCAGAGAAGGAACGCCGTGCCTGCTGTCAGAACAACCGCGATGACGAGGTAAGTCGCAATGCTGTCGTTCTGGATCAGCGTGCCGCCGTACATGCGGTTAAAGCCGTACGACATGGCGATCGACTGGATAAACGCCAGGACGATCGTGAAGTATCTGGTGAACTGGGCCAGCTTCCTCCGGCCGACCTCGCCCTGTTTCGCCCACTCGGCGAATTTCGGGACGACATCCATCTGGAGAAGCTGGACGATGATCGATGCCGTAATGTACGGCATGATGCCCATCGCCAGAATGGAGAAGTTCGCGAGCGCGCCGCCCCCGAACGTATTCAGAAAGCCGATCAGGCTGAATTGATCGGCTGCCTGAAGTGCTGACGCGTCGACGTTCGGTACCGGGATAAAGGTCCCGAGCCGGAAGACGATGAGCAGCGCCAGCGTAAATAGGATTTTCTTCCGGATTTCCGGAACACGCATAAAGTTGGAGATGGTCTCAAACATCAGATCACCTCGACGGAGCCGCCTGCGTTCTCGATGGCCTCTTTAGCGGAAGCAGAGAATTTGTGAGCCTGTACAGTAAGCTTTTTCTCAAGCTGACCGTTGCCGAGGATCTTAATGCCGGACTTTTCCTTGCTCACAATGCCTGTTTCGAGCAGGAGAGCAGGAGTGACTTCCGTGCCTTCTTCGAAGCGGTTAAGCGTTTCGAGGTTCACGATGGCATATTCCTTGCGGTTGATGTTCGTGAATCCGCGCTTAGGCAGGCTCTGGAAAAGAGGCATCTGGCCACCTTCGAAGCCGAGGCGTACACCGCCGCCGGAACGCGAGTTTTGACCGTTTGCACCGCGGCCGGACGTCTTGCCGTTGCCCGAACCAGGTCCACGGCCCACACGGTTGCGTTCTTTGCGGGATCCTTTTGCAGGTTTCAGTTCATGCAGTTTCATTTGACTGGCACCTCCTTATGGTTTGATGAAAGATTAGTTTTCTTTAACTTCGACGAGATGGCCGACTTTGTTCAGCATGCCGCGGATTGCAGCATTGTCTTCGTGTTCGACCGTTTGGTTTGTCTTGCGCAGACCGAGAGCTTCAACCGTCTTGCGTTGATCCGGTTTTGCTCCGATCACGCTCTTCTTAAGGGTGATTTCGAGCTTAGCCATTAGTTTTCCCCCCTCAACCCAGCAGTTCTTCTACAGATTTGCCACGGAGTTTTGCAACTTCCTCGGCACGCTTGAGGTCCTGGAGACCTGCGATCGTAGCACGGATGACGTTGATCGGCGTGTTGGATCCGAGGGACTTCGAAAGGATGTCCGTGATGCCTGCAAGTTCAAGTACTGCGCGGACTGGGCCGCCGGCGATAACACCGGTACCAGGAGCAGCAGGTTTGATGAAGACGGAGCCTGCACCGAAACGTCCGGTCACTTCGTGTGGCGTTGTGCCGTTGACCATAGGAACGTTGACGAGGTTCTTTTTCGCATCCTCGACTGCCTTGCGGATTGCATCCGGAACTTCCTGTGCCTTACCTGTACCAAAACCGACACGGCCATTCTTGTCGCCGACGACGACGAGTGCCGTGAAGCGGAAACGACGTCCGCCCTTTACGACTTTCGCTACGCGGTTGATCGTTACTACGCGTTCTTCGAACTCACTTTTCACTTCATTGCGACGCATGTGTATGGGTCCCTCCTTTTTAATTAGAATTCGAGTCCGTTTTCACGGGCTGCATCTGCCAGAGCCTTCACACGGCCGTGATAGAGGTAACCCCCACGGTCGAAGACGACAGATTTGATGTTCTTTTCAACAGCTGCCTTGGCGATGGATTCGCCGACTTTCACTGCTGCTTCAGTGTTCGAAGTGGAACCTTCGAAACCTTTGTCCATTGTGGACGCACTTGCGAGTGTCACACCGTTTGCATCATCGATCAGCTGAGCATAGATATGCTTGTTGGACCGGAAGATGTTCAGGCGCGGACGCTCGGCAGTGCCACTGATCTTGGAACGCACACGTGCATGGCGCTTTTTGCGGACCTGGTTCTTGTCCTGTTTCGTAATCATCGTGGTCACTCCTTTCGATGCCTATGCGGCATTATTTACCTGTCTTACCTTCTTTGCGGCGGACTTGTTCGCCTTCGTAGCGGATCCCTTTGCCTTTGTACGGCTCAGGCGGGCGTACGGCACGGATGTTGGAAGCGAGCGCGCCGACGTGCTCTTTGTTGTAACCGCGGACGATGACTTTCGTGTTCGAAGGAACTTCGATTTCCACGCCTTCTTCAGGTGTGAACTCGACCGGGTGGGAGTAACCGACGTTCAGGACGAGCTTGTTGCCCTGTTTTTGCGCACGGTAACCGACACCAACGAGCTCGAGGGACTTTTCGAAGCCTTTCGAGACGCCTTCGACCATGTTGTTCAGGAGCGAACGGGTCGTTCCGTGGATCGCGCGGTGTTCTTTGTTGTCGGACGGGCGTGTGAATGTGATCACGTTGCCGTCCTGGTTGATTGTGATGTCACTGCTCAGTTTGCGAGTGAGTTCGCCTTTCGGGCCTTTGACCGTGACCGTGTTGTCATCCGCAATGGTGACAGTCACGCTTTCAGGCACTTCGATCAGCTTATTGCCAATACGGGACATGTGTGTGCACCTCCATTCGTTTGTAGCAGATTACCAGACGTATGCGACGACTTCGCCGCCGACTTTCTTCGCACGTGCTTCTTTGTCGGTGATGACACCGTGAGAAGTCGAGACGAGGGCGATGCCCAGGCCGTTCAGGACTTTAGGGATTTCGCTAGTCTTTGCGTAGACGCGCAGACCCGGCTTCGAAATACGCTTCAGGCCCGTGATGACACGTTCGTTGTCCTGGCCGTATTTGAGGAAGATCCGGATGATCCCCTGCTTATCATCTTCGATATATTCAACATCGCGGACAAAACCTTCGCGTTTCAGGATTTCGGCGATCTCTTTTTTCATGTTGGAAGCAGGAACTTCCAGTTTTTCATGGCGTACCATGTTGGCGTTACGGATACGCGTAAGCATATCTGCGATCGGATCACTCATAGTCATTGTGTTGTACCTCCTTCCCAGGTATAGGGATTACCAGCTGGCCTTCTTGACGCCAGGCAGTTGCCCTTTGTATGCAAGTTCACGGAAACAAATACGGCAAAGCTTGAATTTACGATATACAGAGTGAGGACGTCCGCAACGCTCGCAGCGTGTGTATTCCTGCACTTTGTATTTCGGTGTGCGTTTTTGTTTCGCGATCATCGATTTCTTAGCCACAATTTCGCCTCCCTTTCGTTTACTTTTGGAATGGCATGCCGAGCTGCGTCAGGAGCTCACGGGCTTCTTCGTCCGTGTTAGCAGTCGTGACGATGACGATGTCCATGCCACGGACTTTGGATACTTTGTCGTAATCGATTTCCGGGAAGATCAGCTGTTCTTTGACGCCGAGCGTGTAGTTGCCGCGGCCGTCGAACGCGTTCTTCGATACACCGCGGAAGTCGCGGACACGCGGAAGCGCGATGGAAACCAGCTTATCGAGGAAATCATACATGCGCTCACCGCGGAGCGTTACTTTCGTACCGATCGGCATTCCTTCACGGAGGCGGAAGCCGGCGATCGAATTCTTCGCTTTCGTGATGACCGGTTTTTGGCCGGAGATGATTTCGAGGTCTTCTACAGCAGCGTCGAGGGACTTGCTGTTCTGGACAGCGTCACCGACACCCATGTTGATGACGATCTTTTCGATTTTCGGCACTTGCATAACCGAGCTGTATTCAAACTTGCTCATGAGAGCAGGTGTGATATCTGTTTTGAATTTATCTTTCAGGCGGTTCATCAGGAGTACCTCCTTCCTCTAAGTCGCTTATTTCTTGTATGGGTCAGCAATGATTTCGCCCGATTTCTTGGAAACGCGGACTGTGACCATTTTGCCGTCTTGTTCTACTTCTTTGTAGCCGATGCGAGTCGGTTCGCCCGATTTCGGATCAAGCAGCATGACGTTGGAAACGTGGATTGGAGCTTCTTTGCTCACGATGCCGCCCTGTGGGCTTTCCTGGTTCGGCTTCGTGTGCTTTTTGATGATGTTGACACCTTCCACGATGACACGGTCTTTCTTAGGGAATGCAGCAAGGATGACGCCGGTTTTCCCTTTGTCTTTTCCTGTGATCACCTGGACTTTATCACCTTTTTTAACGTGCATTCTCTTGCACCTCCTTGGTTGGCACTACCCTATGGATTAAAGAACTTCCGGAGCGAGGGAAATGATTTTCATGAAGTTGTTGTCGCGCAGCTCACGTGCGACAGGTCCGAAGATACGCGTGCCGCGTGGGCCCTTGTCATCACGGATGATGACGCATGCGTTCTCGTCGAACTTGATGTAAGATCCGTCTTTGCGGCGGACACCGCTCTTTGTACGGACGACAACCGCCTTCACGACGTCACCTTTCTTAACAACGCCGCCGGGTGTTGCTTTCTTGACGGTGCAGACGACGATGTCGCCGATGTTCGCTGTCTTACGGCCGGAACCGCCGAGCACTTTGATCGTGAGGACTTCACGGGCGCCGGAGTTGTCAGCGACTTTCATACGACTCTCTTGTTGGATCATTGAGGGTACCTCCTCTCAAGTTAAATTCCGATCAGATGATAACCGCTTTTTCAACGACCTCTACAAGGCGGAAACGCTTCGTAGCGGAAAGCGGACGAGTTTCCATAATGCGGACGATGTCGCCTGTTTTTGCAACATTGTTTTCATCATGGGCTTTATATTTTTTCGAGTATTTTACACGCTTGCCGATGACAGGGTGTTTCTTGTAAGTCTCGACAACGACCGTGACTGTCTTATCCATTTTGTCGGAAACGACGCGGCCTGTGTAAACTTTGCGTTGGTTACGCTCAGACATGCTTGCAGCCTCCTTTTATCAGTTGTTGGCGCTGAGTTCGCGTTGGCGAATAACTGTCTTCATGCGCGCGATCGACTTGCGCACCTCACGAATGCGAGCTGTGTTCTCGAGTTGGCCGGTAGCAAGCTGGAAACGCAGGTTGAAGAGCTCTTCTTTCAGCGACTTCACTTTTTGTTCGATTTCAGCAGTGGTCAGATCCCGGATATCATTAGCCTTCATTCGATTCACCACCAATTTCTTCGCGTTTTACAAACTTGCTCTTAACCGGCAGTTTGTGCGATGCGAGACGCAAAGCTTCGCGGGCAACCTCTTCGGAGACGCCTGCGATTTCAAACATAACACGGCCTGGCTTCACGACAGCCACCCATCCTTCAACGGCACCTTTACCGGAACCCATCCGGACTTCAAGAGGCTTTTTCGTATATGGCTTATGAGGGAAGATCTTGATCCAGACCTTACCGCCACGCTTCATGTAACGGGTCATGGCGATACGGGCAGACTCGATCTGACGGTTGGTGATCCAGCCGGCTTCTGTAGCCTGGAGGCCGTATTCACCGAAATTCACTGTGCCGCCGCCTTTTGTTTCCCCGCGCATTTTGCCGCGGTGTACACGACGGTGCTTAACACGTTTAGGCATCAACATGATCAGTTGCCTCCTTCCTCGGATTTCTTCTTCTCAGGAAGGACTTCACCGCGGTAGATCCATACTTTTACGCCGAGCTTGCCGTATGTTGTATCGGCTTCCGCGTGAGCGTAGTCGATGTCGGCACGGAGTGTATGGAGCGGTACAGTACCTTCGCTGTAGTGTTCGGCACGGGCGATGTCGGCGCCGCCGAGGCGTCCCGATACCATTGTGCGGATCCCTTTAGCGCCTGCACGCATTGTGCGCTGGATCGCTTGTTTTTGAGCACGGCGGAACGATGCACGCTGTTCAAGCTGGCGGGCGATGTTTTCTGCGACAAGTTTCGCATCAAGATCTGCACGCTTCACTTCAACAATGTTGATGTGCACACGCTTGCCTGTAAGAGCGTTGAGTTGTTTGCGGAGCGCTTCAACTTCGGAACCGCCCTTCCCGATCACCATGCCGGGCTTCGCTGTATGGATCGTGATGTTCACACGGTTCGCAGCACGCTCGATCTCTACCTGAGACAGGGAAGCGTCTTTCAGGCGCTCATCGATATACTCGCGAATCTTAAGGTCTTCATGGAGAAGAGTTGCATAGTCTTTTTCTGCATACCATTTCGACTCCCAGTCACGGATGACTCCGAGTCGCATACCATTTGGATGTACTTTTTGACCCACGAATTATCCCTCCTTCTTCTCGGATACCACTACTGTGATGTGGCTAGTACGTTTGTTGATTGCAGTTGCACGGCCTTGTGCACGAGGACGGAAACGCTTGAGCGTCGGACCTTCGTCTACAAAGACTTCGCTGACGACGAGGTTGTTGATGTCCAGGTCGTAGTTGTGCTCTGCGTTGGCAATTGCGGATTTCAATACTTTTTCGACAACCGGCGATGCGGCTTTCGGTGTAAGTCGCAGGATTGCGACCGCTTCACCCACTTGCTTGCCCCGGATCAGGTCGACGACCAAACGGACTTTGCGAGGAGCAATCCGGATTGTGCGGGCTACGGCTTTTGCTTGTTGCATCAGGAGTACCTCCTCTCAATTAGCGTTTCGTTTTCTTATCGTCGGCTCCATGACCGCGGTAAGTGCGTGTAGGTGCGAATTCACCCAGTTTGTGGCCGACCATGTCTTCCGTTACGTAAACCGGTACATGTTTGCGTCCGTCATAGACAGCAATCGTGTTGCCGACGAAGTTCGGGAAGATTGTAGAGCGGCGGGACCAAGTTTTAATGACCTGCTTCTTTTCGTTTTCGTTCTGAACTTCGACCTTTTTCATGAGATGATCATCCACAAAAGGTCCTTTTTTCAAGCTGCGACCCATTTTGGTACCTCCCTCCGTGATTGCCCGGCGGCCCACCCCGTGAACCGCTGAGAAACCACATTATTTTTTGCGGCGACGAATGATATAGTCGTCCGATTTGTTTTTCTTCTTGCGGGTTTTGAGACCAAGTGCCGGCTTGCCCCAAGGCGTGACCGGAGACGGACGTCCGATTGGCGCGCGGCCTTCGCCACCACCGTGCGGGTGATCGTTCGGGTTCATGACGGATCCGCGTACTGTCGGGCGCTTGCCGAGCCAGCGGGAGCGTCCTGCTTTACCGATGTTGATCAGTTCGTGCTGTTCGTTGCCGACCTGGCCGATTGTCGCGCGGCATGTGCCGAGGATCATGCGGACTTCGCCGGACTGGAGGCGTACGATGACGTACTTGCCTTCTTTACCGAGAACCTGAGCGGATGTACCCGCGGAACGGACAAGCTGCCCGCCTTTGCCAGGCTTCAGTTCGATGTTGTGGATCGTTGCACCCATCGGAATATTTTCGAGCGGGAGTGCGTTCCCCACTTTGATGTCTGCTTCAGGACCGGACATGATTTCCATGCCGACCTTGAGGCCTTTAGGAGCGAGGATGTAACGCTTTTCCCCGTCCACGTAGTTGATCAGTGCGATGTTCGCAGAACGGTTCGGATCGTATTCGATCGTAGCAACGCGTCCCGGAATGCCATCTTTCCGACGTTGGAAGTCGATGACACGGTATTGGCGCTTGTGGCCGCCACCTTGATGGCGGACTGTCGTACGGCCTTGGTTGTTACGGCCGCCCTTGCGGTGTTTAGGCGCGAGGAGCGATTTTTCCGGCTTGTCAGTTGTGATCTCTGCAAAGTCGGAAGCCGTCATGTTACGTCGGCCGTTGGAAGTTGGTTTATACTTCTTGATCGCCATTGTTTTCCCTCCTCATTGTTTTATCGGTTCAGAGCGTAAAACTTACGCTTCGAAAAGTTCGATGTCTTTAGAGTCAGCCGTCAGTTTGACGATGGCTTTGCGGCGTTTGTTCGTGTATCCGCCAAAACGGCCCATACGCTTGAACTTGCCTTTGACGTTCATGATGTTGACTTTTTCGACCTTGACACCGAAGACTTCTTCGACGGCCTGTTTGACCTGTGTCTTGTTGGCGCGAACGTCTACATCGAATGTGTACTTCTTGTCTTCCATCGCCTGTGCGGAACGCTCGGTAATGACCGGACGCTTCAATACATCACGTGCATCCATTAACCAAGCACCTCCTCTACTTTTTCGACCGCGGATTTTGTCATGACGAGCTTGTCATGGCCTACCAGGTCGAGGACGTTGATGCCGTTTGCGGAGACGACTGTGACGCCCGGGATGTTGCGCGCGGACAGTGCCACATTTTCATCGAGCTCTGCAGTGACGAACAATGCTTTCTTGTCGACGGAAAGATCTTTCAGGACCTGAACGAATGCTTTCGTCTTTGGTGCGTCGAAAGTCAGTGCGTCGAGTACGACGAGGCTTTCTTCGCGGACTTTCGCAGAAAGTGCCGAACGGAGTGCCAGACGGCGGACTTTCCTAGGAAGCTTGTAGCTGTAGCTGCGTGGAACCGGACCGAATACGGTACCGCCTCCGCGCCATTGCGGGGAGCGGGTAGAGCCTTGGCGTGCGCGGCCAGTGCCTTTTTGGCGCCATGGCTTGCGGCCGCCGCCTGCTACTTCTCCGCGCTGCTTTGTTTTGTGGTTACCCTGGCGCAGGGATGCGCGCTGGGAGATGATCGCTTCAAAAAGAACGGCTTCGTTCGGCTCGATTCCGAATACGGATTCGCTCAGTTCAACTTCGCCGACGGAAGCGCCAGTTTGATTAAGTACGGATACTTTTGGCATTGTGTTGTCCTCCTTTCCTTATTTCTTGAGGGATGCGCGTACTTTTACGAGCGACTTGCGTGCGCCCGGCACATTCCCTTTGACGAGGAGCAGGTTACGCTCTGCGTCAACTTTCACAATTTCGAGGTTTTGGATCGTTACGGTGTCGGTACCCATGCGGCCTGGGGACTTCATTCCCTTGAAGACGCGTGCCGGGTCAACCGGACCAAGCGAACCAGGTGCGCGGTGGAAGTGGGAACCGTGGCTCATCGGTCCGCGGGAGTGCCCGTGGCGCTTGATGACACCTTGGAATCCTTTACCTTTTGTTACACCTGTAATATCGACGAAATCGCCAGCTGCGAAAATTTCTACGTTGACTTCCTGACCAACTTCATAATCGGCCGTGTCCTCTCCGCGGAATTCGCGAACGAAGCGCTTAGGCGCAGTTTCTGCTTTTGCCGCATGGCCTTTTTCCGGTTTGTTCGCGAGCTTTTCGCGCTTGTCTTCGAAGCCGATCTGGACTGCTGCGTAGCCGTCCGTTTCTGCTGTCTTCTTTTGAAGGACAACGTTTGGTGCCGCTTCGATGACAGTTACCGGGATCAGATCGCCGTTTTCAGCGAAGACTTGTGTCATGCCGATCTTTCTACCCAAGATTCCTTTGGTCATTCGTCACACCTCCTGTAATCTGTGTGTTTTTATTTTGTGTTGATTAAAGTTTGATTTCGATGTCTACGCCGGATGGCAGATCAAGCTTCATGAGCGCATCAACCGTTTTTGGTGTCGGGTTGACGATGTCGATCAGACGCTTGTGTGTGCGCATCTCGAACTGTTCACGCGAGTCCTTGTATTTGTGGACCGCACGAAGAATCGTGTAAACCGAACGCTCTGTCGGAAGCGGGATCGGACCCGAAACACTTGCACCAGAACGTTTTGCCGTTTCTACAATCTTCTCAGCTGATTGATCGAGGATACGGTGGTCGTACGCTTTCAAACGGATACGGATTTTTTGTTTTGCCATTACTTTCCCTCCCTTTCGCCTTTTTCCAAGACAATTCTCCACGGAAATCTCCTGCACACCGCCATGGCAAAGCGGCCGGGTGTGTCAGCAACCTCCCGCTTCATCGCAGTCAAATGACCAACATTCCGTATTATACACAAAACGGAAGAGCCTCGCAAGCACTACGTGCGAGATTCTTTGTTGGACCTTAGAATTATATAACGGTTTGGCTCAGGATGCAATCGGTAAGGGAAGAGTCGGAATATTGGGTTGCCGGGAGCGAGGTTGTTATATGGAAGGAAGTCGGTCCAAACTAGCTTTCATAAATGAATTACCTGATTTCCGTTCAGGGCGGCATTTATTTGAAAGGAGCTCTCCGCGCTTCAAGCTTAATCGCTCCCGGTAGCTTTGATGTACAAAAAAGCTCCGGAAATATGGGGCCACTGAAAAGCTGAAGTCCCAAGTGGCGTTTTCGTCATTCGTGAGGTCAATTTCATCATATAAGCCTCCCGTTTCGTCATTCATGGTCGGCACCTTAGCGAATGACAAAACCGCTACAGATGAACCACGCGCTACCCCTAAATAAACTCTGACGCTTTTGCCCGCAGAAACCATCTTCGCACGGTCCCGTCTCCGGACTATGACAACTTCCCCGGTAAGGGAGTCTCTCAGAAAAAGAAAAACTGCAGACAAATGAGCAATACGCACTCAGTTTGTCTGCAGTCCGGTCCCCGGCTTCCCGGAGCTTTTTCTATTCCCTCACAATATCATGGCGGCGATCCAGCCGAAGATGATGAGGGGGATGTTGTAGTGAATGAAGGTTGGGACGCAAGTGTCCCAGATGTGGTTGTGTTTGCCGTCGGCGTTGAGTCCGGCGGTCGGTCCGAGCGTGGAGTCGGATGCCGGGGAGCCGGCGTCACCGAGTGCTCCGGCCGTGCCAATCAAGGAAATGATCGCGAGAGTGCTGAATCCGAATTCAACGCTGAGCGGAACGAAGATGGCGGCGATAATCGGTACTGTCGCGAATGAGGAGCCGATTCCCATCGTGACGAGCAGGCCGACGAGGAGCATGATGATTGCTGCCATGCTTTTATTGTCGCCGAGCAGGCCGCTGGCTGATTGGATGAGTGTTTCGACATGGCCTGTGGCCTGGATGACGCCGGCAAATCCGTTAGCGGCAATCATGACAAAGCCGACGAAAGCCATCATCTTCATGCCATCGTTCAGGAGTTCGTCTGCCTCTTTCCAGCGGACGGCGCCTGTTGCATAAAGAACTGCGATGCCGGAGATGGCGCCGATGATCATCGATTCGGACGTAATCTGTCCGGCAAGTGCCGCTGCGAGCGCGATGACCGTGAAGGCAATATTGCGCCTCCGAACTTCCCGCTCCGGACCGGAGGCGATTGCCCGGCTGTCACCGTAATCACGCGGCTTCCGGTACGAGATAAAAATCGCGATGATGAGGCCGAGTGCCATGCCGGCAACCGGGAGCGCCATTGCCGACGGGATATCCGCCATGTTGATTTCAAGTCCTGCCAGCGCCATCTGGTTCGCAATGACCTCGTGGAAGAGGAGGCCGAAGCCAAACGGGAGCAGAATGTACGGTGCGGTGAGACCGAATGCCAGCACACAGGCGATGAGCCTCCGGTCGATCTTCAGCATGTCGAGAATGTGCAGAATGGGCGGCACAAGCAGCGGAACAAAAGCGATATGGATTGGAATCGCATTTTGAGAAGAAATGGCGACTAAAAGCAGGATGAGGACGATCAGCGCTTTGGCGAGACCTTTGCGCTCCCCTTCGCCTTCATTTCCCACGACTTTCAGAATGAGTTTAACGAGCACTTCCGGGATGCCGGTACGCGAGATGGCGACCGCAAACCCGCCGAGGAGAGCATAGCTGAGTGCAATTGTCGCACCGCCTCCAAGGCCTTCTGTGAATGCCCCGATTGTATCTTCTATTGAAAGACCAGCCGCCAGTCCGCCGGCAAGTCCTCCGACCACCAATGCCAGCACCACATTGACCCGGAAAAGACTCAAGACCAGCATGACTGCGACCGCTACGATAACTGCGTTCATCATACGTTCTCCTTTTCACTTCATCACTTTACCGTGATAAAGCGTTAAAATGAATGTTATTAGATTATCATGGCGGTTGCAGACTGTCAACCCCTTCAAAAAGTGAAGGCGGACAGAATCGCCCGCTCCATTTTTATGAGCGCGCATAGAGTTGGCACAGCCGCGCATAGAACTGCTACAAGCACGCATAGAATCGTCGTAACCGCGCATAGAACCGCAGCAAGCGCGCATAGAATGCTATGCGCGCTCATTGTCAGTCATTAAATTTCCCCGCACATACGAAAGAACCGGCAGGCTCCCAAACGGGGGCCTGCCGGTTTTCTATCATGCGCGCTGCATGGCTTCTTCGTATTTCACGATCTGGTCTTCGTATTTGAAGGTCAGGGCGATTTCATCCCAGCCGTTCAGGAGCATTTCCTTCCAGTATGGGTCGATGTCGAACCGGTGTACGGCACCGTCCGGTTGCGTGACGGTCTGTTCTGCAAGATTGACCGCCAGCCGTATCGGTTCGGCCTTGCCCTTGGCTAGGAGCTCTTCTACTTCCTCTTCCGGCAGCCTGATCGGAAGGATGCCGTTTTTCATACAGTTATTGTAGAAGATATCGGCGTAGCTCGGCGCGATGACCACGCGGAATCCATAGTCGAGGATGGCCCACGGTGCGTGTTCGCGGGACGAGCCGCAGCCGAAGTTTTCGCGTGCGACGAGAATCTCAGAACCGTCGAACCGCGGATCGTTCAAAACAAATCCGTCCCTCTTGTTGCCCTCGGCATCAAAGCGCCAATGGTGGAACAGGTACTTGCCGAAGCCGGTCCGTTCGATGCGCTTCAGGAATTCCTTGGAGATGATCTGGTCGGTGTCGACGTTGCTCCGGTCGAGCGGCGTCATGATGCTGGTGACTTCATTGATCGGTTTCATGGATGCAGCCTCCTTTCATCGTCCCGCTTCAGGCGTGGACGGCAAATTCTTCGCGGACGTCGGTGAACCGGCCGTTTATGGCAGCGGCTGCGGCCATGGCCGGGCTCATGAGGTGCGTTCGTGCACCCGTCCCCTGCCGTCCTTCGAAGTTCCGGTTGGATGTGGATGCACATCGTTCGCCTGTCGGGACGACATCGTCGTTCATGGCGAGGCACATGCTGCATCCCGATTCGCGCCATTCAAATCCCGCTTCGGTAAAGACCTTGTCGAGGCCTTCCTCTTCCGCCTGTTTCTTGACTGTCCGGGAGCCCGGCACAACGAGGGCGCGGACGCCATCTCTGACTTTTCTGCCTTCAATTATGCGGGCCGCTTCACGGAGGTCGCTCAGGCGGGCGTTTGTGCAGGAGCCGATGAAGACGTGCTGGATCTCAATATCGGTGAACGGCTGGCCTTCTTTAAGCCCCATATACTCGATGGCCCGGAGGAAGGACTCACGCTCGAGCTCATTTTCAAAGTCCGACGCAAACGGAACGTGGCCGGAGATACCTGCTCCCATGCCCGGGTTTGTGCCCCACGTGATGAACGGTTCGATTTCATCCGCATGGATGGAGACAGACTTGTCATACGATGCCCCTTGATCGGAAGCGAGGGAAAGCCAGTCCTCTGCAGCTTTGTCGAATGCCCCGCCTTGCGGTACATACTTACGCCCGCGGAGATACTCGACAGTCTTTTCATCCGGGCTGATGAGACCCGCCCGTGCACCCGCCTCAATCGACATGTTGCAGACCGTCATCCGCTCTTCCATCGAAAGCTTGCGGATCGCCTCTCCCGTATATTCCACGATGTGTCCGGTGCCCATGTCGGTGCCGAACTTCGCGATGATGGCCAGGATGATATCCTTGGCGGTCACGCCCGGCGCAATTTCACCATCGATGCGGATTTCCATGGTCTTCGGGCGGGACTGCCAGAGCGTCTGTGTGGACAGCACGTGCTCGACTTCACTCGTTCCGATACCGAATGCAAGTGCGCCGAACGCCCCGTGTGTCGATGTGTGGGAGTCGCCGCAGACGATGGTCTTGCCCGGCTGCGTAAGCCCGAGCTCCGGCCCGATGACATGGACGATCCCCTGGTCGGGATGGTCGACGTCCGCAAGGGGCACGCCGAACTCCTCACAGTTTTCCGCAAGTGTCCGGATCTGCTTGCGCGCGATCGGGTCTTTGATCACCTTGCGGTTGACCGTCGGCACGTTGTGGTCCATTGTCGCGAAGCAGAGGTCCGGGCGGCGGACTTTGCGCCCGTTCAGGCGGAGCCCTTCAAATGCCTGTGGCGACGTGACTTCGTGCAGCAGATGGAGATCGATGTAGAGGAGGTCCGGTTTGCCCGGTTCCCCGACGACGATGTGCCGGTCCCAGATTTTATCGATGATTGTCTTTGCCATTGCGTTCCGCCTCCCGTTTTACATATACGAAAACATAATATCTTCCGACACGGTTTCCGCGTCGAGCTGCTCGATGACTTTGTCGGTCCATTCTTCTGTCGTAAGGGTGCGGCCTCCAGCTTCGGCAAGATCTGCAGTGAAGCACCCGTCCTCAAGCACCGTCAGGACCGCTTCTTCGATCGCTGCCGCCTCGGTCTCCATGCCGAACGAGTAGCGGAGCATCATTGCGGCCGACAGGATGGCTGCGGCCGGGTTCGCGATTCCCTTGCCGGCGATGTCCGGGCCGGAGCCATGCACCGGTTCATACAGGCCGAAGCCGTCGGCGCGGATGCTCGCGGATGGCAGCATGCCCAGGGAGCCGGTAATGACGGATGCTTCATCGCTCAGGATATCGCCGAACATGTTCTCCGTCACCACGACGTCGAATGCGGACGGATCCGTGATCAGCTTCATCGCGCACGAGTCAACAAGCTGGTGCTCGACCGTGACATCCGGGTAGTCCGCCTTCTTTTCCTCGACGACCTCCCGCCAGAGCCGGCTCGACTCAAGGACGTTGGCTTTGTCGACCGAGGTCACTTTGCCCTTTCTAACTCGGGCCAGTTCGAATGCCTGCTCGACGATTCGGCTGATTTCTTCCCTGGAGTAGACAAGCGTGTCAAACGCATCGTTTGCTGTGCGGGCTTTATCTCCAAAGTAAAGGCCTCCGGTCAGCTCACGGACGATCATGAGGTCGACGCCCGCAGCTTTTTCTTCTTTCAGAGGTGATGCCGACAGAAGGGCCGGCACCGCCTTGACCGGGCGGAGGTTTGCGAACAGGCCGAAATGTTTGCGGATGGCAAGCAGCCCTTTTTCCGGTCGGAGTTCGGACGGATTGTTATCCCATTTCGGTCCCCCGACGGCACCCAGGAGAACGGCATCGGCCGTCCCGCAGGCGTCGGCCGTTTCTTTAGGGAACGGATTGTCGAGGGCGTCAATTGCCGCTCCGCCGATCAGGCCGTAAGAAAAAATGAACTCATGCTGGTAGCGGCGTGCAATAAGCTTCAGGACCTTGACGGCTGCCCTGGTCACTTCAGGGCCGATTCCATCTCCGGGCAATACGGCAATTGTCTTTTCCATGTTCGTTTCCTCCTTTTGGGATCAGCTTGATTCGGATTATGTGACAGGCACGGTTTCTGCCGGCGCCTGCTGTGCGTTTTTGACAAGTTTCCGGTTGATGGCATTCAGATAAGCATTGGCCGTTGCTTCAAGCACATCCTGTGCGGCGTCGCGCCCAGTGATTTCATCTTCGCCGATCAGGACTTTGACGACCGCCTCTCCGAGCGCGTCACGGCCTTTGCCGACGGATGACACACGGTAGTCGAGGATGTGGACTTTCTCGCTCACGATGCGCTCGAGGGCGTTGAAGATCGACTCGACGGAACCTGTTCCGGTCGCCGCCTCGGTGACGGTCTCGCCGTCAGGCCGGACGACGGTGATGGTCGACGTCGGGATGTTGGCCGTGCCGCTGGACAGCTGGACGCCGGCCAGTTCGTAGATCGGCGCGTCCGCTTCCTGGATCTGCTGATCGGTCAGGATGACGAGCAAATCCGCTTCGGTGATCACCTTTTTGCGGTCCGCCAGTTTCTTGAACTCGGCGAACGCTTCGTTCAGCCGCTCCGGCTCGAGGGTGAAGCCCATCTCTTCGGCGCGGGCCTTGAACGCGTGGCGGCCGGAGTGCTTGCCGAGGACCAGTTCGGTATGGGCATCGCCGATAAGTTCCGGTGTGATGATTTCGTAAGTGTTCGGGTTTTTCAGCATTCCGTCCTGATGGATGCCGGACTCGTGGGCAAAGGCATTCTTGCCTGTCACCGCCTTGTTCGGCTGTATCGCGACGCCCGTCAGCTGGCTGACAAGCTGGCTCGTGCGCTTGATCTCCTTCAGGTTGATGCCGGTCTCGACGTTGTAGTGGTCCTTCCGGATATGGAGGGCGACCGCCACTTCCTCGAGCCCGACGTTGCCGGCGCGTTCGCCGATCGCGTTGATCGTGCCTTCCACCTGGTCAGCGCCATTTTCGATGGCTGCGAGAGTGTTTGCCGTCGCCATGCCAAGGTCGTCATGGCAGTGCGCGGACAGCTTGACGCGGTCGATGTTCGGCACGGTCTCCTTCAGGAACTTGAAGATGGAGCCGTAGTCCTGCGGTGTCGCATAGCCGACGGTGTCAGGGATGTTGACGGTCGTGGCGCCGGCTTTGACGACTTCCGTCACGATGCGGGCGAGGAAGTCAGGCTCCGTGCGGGAACCGTCTTCCGCCGACCACTGGACAAGCGGGAAGAATTTCTTCGCGTACTTGATCGCTTCGACCGATGCCTCGATCACTTCATCCGGCGTCTTTTTCAGCTTGTAGGCCATGTGGATCGGAGACGTTGCCAGGAAGATATGGATATGGGGCTGCTCCGCAACGCGGAGCGCTTCCCACGCGGCATCGATATCCTTTTGGTTGCAGCGGGCGAGGCCCGTCACGATCGAGTTCTTGACCGTGCCCGCGATTTTGCGGACAGCTTCCTGGTCGCCGGGGGAGGCTGCCGGGAAACCGGCCTCCATGACCGTCACGCCGAGGCGTTCCAGCTGGCGCGCGATCTCGAGCTTCTCGGCGGTGTTCAGGTTGATTCCCGCCGACTGCTCCCCGTCCCTCAGGGTCGTGTCGAAAATATCAATTTTGCGCACTGGCGACCACTTCCTTCTTGATTTTCTTCCCTTCGTTGACAAATGGCATCATAGCGCGGAGTTCACGGCCGACCGACTCGATCTGGTGCTCGGACTCACGGCGGTTGATGGCGTTGTATTCAGGACGGCCAAGCTGGTTCTCAAGCAGCCAGCCTTTTGCGAACTTGCCGTTCTGGATATCTTCAAGCACTTCCTTCATGCGGGCTTTTGTTTCATCAGTGATGACACGCGGTCCGGAGACGAAGTCGCCCCACTGTGCCGTGTCGGAGATGGAGTAACGCATGTTTTCGATGCCGCCCTCGTACATGAGGTCGACGATCAGTTTCAGTTCGTGCAGAACCTCGAAGTAAGCGACTTCCGGCTGGTAGCCTGCTTCGACCAGTGTTTCGAATCCGGCCTTCACAAGTGCCGTTGTACCGCCGCAGAGCACAGCCTGTTCGCCGAAGAGATCTGTTTCGGTCTCCTCCTGGAATGTCGTTTCCAGAACCCCTGCACGCGCGGCGCCGATTCCTTTTGCGTAAGCAAGAGCGAGATCTTTCGCCTGGCCGGTTGCGTCCTGGTGGATTGCGATCAGCGCAGGAACGCCTGCGCCGCTTTCATAGGTACGGCGGACAAGGTGGCCGGGGCCTTTCGGTGCGACCATGAATACGTCAACATCAGCCGGAGGGACGATCTGTCCGAAGTGGATGTTGAACCCATGTGCGAAGACGAGCGCCTTGCCTGCAGTGAGGGACGGCTTGATCTCTTCGTTGTAGACCTGAGTCTGGCGTTCATCCGGGAGGAGAACCATGATGACATCCGCAGCCTCGGAAGCTTCAGCAACGGTTGCGACCTGGAGGCCGTCTTCCTGTGCCTGTGTGAACGACTTGCCCGGGCGCACGCCGACGATGACGTCGAAACCGGATTCTTTCAGGTTCTGAGCATGCGCATGGCCCTGGGAACCGTAGCCGATTACCGCGATTTTACGTCCTTGGAGAACTGCCTCGTTAACATCCTGGTTATAGTACATTTTTGCCATTTTCATTTTCCTCCCTGTGGGTTCTGTTTTTTGGTTGGTCCGGACTTGGAAGCGGGCCGGACTGCCGCGGGAATCTTTCAGATTGTGCTTGAGCCTTATTGAAGAATCAGGTCGGGTACAGTGTCCGCTCGCTGCGTCTCGCGGGTAAAGGCGGTGACACCGGTGCGCGAGATTTCTTTAATGCCGTAAGGGCGGACCAGGTCGATGAATGCCTCGATCTTTTCGGGGTCGCCTGTCACCTGATAGGTCGTGACGTTTTTGCTCATATCGATGACCTGTGCACGGAACGGCTCGACGATGCTTCGGACTTCCTGTCGGAGCTGTGGCGGAGTGACGACTTTGACGAGTGCCAGCTCCCGCATGACCATCGCCTTGTCCGAGATGTCGTTCACCTTGATGACATCGATTTGCTTGGACAGCTGCTTGACGAGCTGCTCGACCTTTGAGGAATCCTCCACATGGACGACGAAGGTGATCTTCGACATGCCCGGCGTCTCGGTATGTCCGACAGTAATGCTCTCGATGTTGAATTGCCGCTTCATGAGGAGTCCCGTCACCCGGTTCAGGACGCCGCTCTGGTTGAGGACTGTTGTCGTTATGACCCGTTTCACCGTTTCATCACTCCGATCATTTCACTGAGACTCTTGCCCGGAGCGACCATCGGGTAGACGTTTTCCGTCGCAAGCACCCTACAGTCGACGAGTGCCGGGCCGTCCGACTCGATCGCTTCCCGGATCACCCGTTCCGCCTCGGCAAGTGTCTCGACTTTATACCCCTTGATTTCATACGCTTCCGCAAGCTTCACGAAGTCCGGCTGCACCGGCACGAGCGATGAGGAGTAGCGTTCCCCGTGGAAAGTTTCCTGCCACTGGCGCACCATGCCGAGCGCGGCGTTGTTCATAATGATGACCTTTACCGGGAGCTTGAACTCCTGAAGGATCGACAGCTCCTGAAGTGTCATCTGGAAGCCGGCATCACCGACGACCGCGACGACTTTCTCATGCGGGAAGGCGAGCTGGGCGCCGATTGCCGCCGGGAATCCGAAGCCCATCGTTCCGAGGCCACCGGATGTCACCCAGTGATGCGGGTTGTTCGGCTCATAGTACTGGGCGGCGAACATCTGGTGCTGCCCGACATCGGTCGTGACGATCGCATCGCCTCCCGTGTACTTGTGGATGAGCCGCACCGCATCCTGCGGCATGATCTGGCCGTCGGCTGCACGCTCGTAGCCGAACGGCCGGGTTTCACGGTATTCGTCCAGATGGGCGAGCCATGCTTCCGTGTCCGGTGCTTCAAAGTCCTTTTTATTCAGCTCGGCGAGCGCGGCCTTGGCGTCCGCCACAATCGGAATCTCTGTCGGAACGTTCTTGCCGATCTCTGCCGGGTCGATGTCGATATGGATGACTTTCGCATTCGGTGCAAAGCCATCGAGGTTGCCGGTGAGCCGGTCGTCGAAGCGGGCGCCGATGTTAAGGAGCACATCACACTCCTGAATGGCCATGTTCGCCGCATACGATCCGTGCATGCCCGCCATGCCGAGCCCGAGTTCATGCCCGCCCGGAACGGTGCCGATGCCGAGCAGGGTGGTTGTCACCGGGACCCGGTACCGCTCGATAAAGCTTCTGAGCTCAGCCGTGCCTTCGGCGGCGAGGATTCCCGCCCCCGCCAGGATCAGCGGGCGTTCCGCCTCCGAAAGAACCTGAGCGGCTTTCTGGATCTGCAGGAAGTTCGGCCTGACCGTCGGCTGGTAACCCGGCAGATGGACGCCCTCGGGATGAGGGATATCCGCAGCCAGTTCTGCCACCGACACATCCTTTGGGATGTCGACGACAACAGGGCCCTTCCGGCCGGTGGAAGCGATATGGAAGGCTTCCTTGATGATCCGCGGGATATCTTTTGCATCTTTCACCTGGTAATTGTGCTTGGTGATCGGTTGAGTGATGCCGATGACATCCGCTTCCTGGAAGGCATCGGTGCCGATCACCTGCTGGGCAACCTGCCCGGTCAGGACGACGAGCGGGAGCGAGTCCAGCATGGCATCCGCGATGCCGGTCACAAGGTTGGTCGCCCCCGGCCCGGAAGTGGCGATGACCACGCCGGTCCTTCCTGTCGTGCGCGCATACCCTTCGGCTGCGTGGATGGCACCCTGCTCATGACGGGCCAGGATGTGCCGGATCGGATTCTTGTACAGTGCATCGTAGATCGGGAGCACCGCCCCGCCCGGGTAGCCGAAAATAATGTCCACGCCCTCGTTTTTCAAAGACCGGACCAGCAGGTCGGCTCCGTTTCCGGCCGTTGCCGGTGTGACGGCTTGTTTTGTATCCCTTACCTTGACGCTCGCTTCCATCTGCGCCTTCCTCCTTCACATTTGAGTTTTGTATATAAAAAAACAAAAGACCCCTCCACTCCCTGCACGGAACACAGTCGTCTTCCGTTGCAAGGGATGAAAGAGCCTTTCATGGTACCACCCTTGTTCGCGGCATTGCCGCCTCGGCAGCCGGGCAATAAGCCCGGCCGGTTGGTAACGGGGCGGCGCGATGCCAGCCCCGGGAACACCTTGGGAATGATCCGTTCAGTGTTCCGCTCGGAGGTGATGTCGGATAGGCTGCACTGCCGGGTTCCAGCGGTTCCGGCTCTCTGGGAGTGCATGGTGTCCTTTTCCTTTTTCCTCTTCTGCGCTTTGGTTCGATTTATAAATCACTGTCAGATTTTCATGACGCCGCCGGTATTGGCGGATGTGACGAGTTTTGAGTATCGGGCGAGATAGCCCGTCTTGATTTTCGGTTCAAACGGCTTCACGTTCTTTCGCCGCTTTTCCAGTACGTCTTCCGGAACTTTGAGTTCAATCCGGCGGTTGACGAGGTCGATTTCGATGATGTCGCCGTTCTCCACCAGTCCGATCGGACCGCCTTCTGCCGCTTCCGGCGAAATGTGGCCGACCGCGATGCCCCTGGATGCGCCCGAGAACCGTCCGTCCGTGATCAGCGCGACTTTCGTGCCGAGTCCCCGTCCGACAATTGCTGATGTCGGCGCGAGCATTTCCGGCATGCCCGGCCCGCCTTTCGGACCCTCGTACCGGATGACGACCACATGCCCTTCCCGGACCGTGCCGTCATCGATACCCTGGAGGGCGTCTTCCTGAGATTCAAAGACGATCGCGTCGCCTTCAAACACTTTGATGGAAGGATCCACCGCACCAACCTTGATGACGCCGCCATCCGGTGCCACATTCCCGTACAAGACGGATAGGCCGCCCACCGGACTATACGGGTTTTCTTTTGGCCGGATGACCTGCTCATTCAAGATCTTGCTGTCTTTCACGGTTTCATAAAGTGTCTTGCCGGTGACCGTCATCCGATCCGGGTGAATGGCACCCGGAATGTCACACAGTTCACGGATGATCGCACTGACGCCGCCGGCAAGGTGAACATCATGCATCGAGTAGTCCGATGCGGGCATGAGCTTGGACAGATACGGGACGCGCTCGGCGATCTCATTGACCTTTTTCAGGTCGTACTCGATGCCTGCCTCGTGTGCGATGGCGAGGGTGTGAAGGACGGTGTTTGTCGATCCGCCCATCGCCATGTCCAGGGCAAATGCGTCATCGATGGTTTCTTCCGTAACGAGATCGCGCGGCTTCACATCTTCTTCGACCATGCGGATCAGCTGCTTGGCTGCTTCGTAAATCAGCTCTTTGCGCTGATCCGATGTGGCGACGATCGTGCCGTTCTCAGGAAGCGTGACGCCCATCATCTCCATGAGGGTGTTCATCGAGTTGGCGGTGAACATTCCCGAACAGGATCCGCATGTCGGACAGGCACTCTGTTCGATCTCAAGCAGTTGTGTCTGCGTCATGTTGCCCTGTTTGTAGGCACCCACGCCTTCGAACACGGAAGTAAGGGAAAGCTGTTTGCCGCTCGAATCCACTCCGGCTTCCATCGGCCCTCCCGATACGAAGATTGATGGAACGTTGGTCCGGACAGCCGCCATGAGCATTCCCGGTGTGATTTTGTCACAGTTCGGAATGTAGAACACGCCGTCAAACCAGTGCGCATTGATGACTGTCTCCGCGGAGTCAGCGATGATCTCTCGGCTCGGGAGCGAGTAGCGCATCCCGATGTGCCCCATTGCAATACCGTCATCGACGCCAATCGTATTAAATTCGAACGGGACGCCGCCTGCTTCGCGGATTGCGTCTTTGACGACTTCCGCAAATTTGTTGAGGTGCATATGCCCCGGAATAATGTCGACATAGGAGTTGCATACGCCGATAAACGGCTTGCCCATATCCTTCGCTTTCACACCTGTTGCGTACAACAGGCTCCGGTGCGGTGCCCGGTCGATCCCCTTTTTAATCATGTCGCTTCGCATAAGATGATCTCTCCTCTGGATGGAGGCGGAGCGGCTTCTGGCCATGCTCTTGTGCCGTCTCTCAAAATGAATTGAACACATCATAACGCGGTTAAAATATTGAGTCAAGTCGCTTTTTTCAAGTTTTTGTGCAATTTAGAATTAAATCCGGCTTGTAATCGTTTGCAAATGTTGATATATCGCATTCTGCGAATTCAAAAAGTTTTTTAGGAAATTTTTTTGAGGCAGCTGAATTGCAGGAGCCGTCGAGGGGCGTCGCTGTTCTTTTCTATAAAATGGGGGGAGTTCGGGGATCGGCATGCAGGCAAGAAACGATTCCGAGAATTTGCTCTTCCGGTTCAGGTCTCTTCAGTTAGCGGACAGCTCACCACTCGGCTGCACGTTAAAGAAGTGGCTTCAGCGATTTCCGGAGAGGACAAGTGGTACCTTCCGCGTATCGGACAAGACAGGAAGAACTGGTTTACGCATAGCATTGGAGCATGCCATACAAATTCCCGGCATAAAAAAAGACCCCCGCCCACGTCTGGGCGGAGATCACTGTCCACGTCTGGACAGAGGAAGCGGAACGGCTGATCAGGCCGGTCCGTTTCCGGTATTCGGTTTACATCATCTCAGATTACTTCTGGATAGAAGCTACGACGCCGGCACCAACTGTGCGGCCGCCTTCACGGATCGAGAACTTTGTACCTTCTTCGATCGCGATTGGCGAGATGAGTTCTACTGTCATTTCAACGTTGTCGCCAGGCATAACCATTTCAACGCCTTCTGGAAGCGTGATGATGCCGGTTACGTCAGTTGTACGGAAGTAGAACTGCGGGCGGTAGTTGGAGAAGAATGGCGTGTGACGGCCACCTTCTTCTTTGGACAGAACGTAAACTTCAGATTTGAAGTTAGTGTGTGGAGTGATCGAGCCTGGCTTTGCAAGAACTTGGCCACGCTGGATGTCTTCACGTGCAACACCACGGAGAAGCGCACCGATGTTGTCGCCTGCTTCTGCATAGTCGAGAAGCTTACGGAACATTTCAACGCCTGTAACTGTAGTCGATTTTGCTTCTTCAGCAAGACCGATGATATCAACAGTGTCGCCGACTTTAACCTGGCCACGTTCTACACGGCCGGTTGCAACCGTACCACGGCCTGTGATCGAGAAGACGTCCTCTACAGGCATCATGAATGGCTTTTCAGTGTCGCGCTCTGGAGTTGGGATGTAGCTGTCAACTGCGTCCATGAGCTCAACGATTTTCTCTTCCCACTCAGCTTCGCCTTCGAGGGCTTTCAGAGCGGAACCTTTGATGACAGGAACGTCATCGCCAGGGAAGTCGTACTCGGAAAGGAGGTCACGGACTTCCATTTCAACGAGTTCGAGGAGTTCTTCGTCGTCTACCATGTCGCACTTGTTAAGGAATACGACGAGGTAAGGAACACCAACCTGACGGGACAGGAGGATGTGCTCACGAGTTTGTGGCATTGGGCCGTCAGCTGCGGATACAACGAGGATTCCGCCGTCCATTTGAGCTGCACCAGTGATCATGTTCTTGACATAGTCAGCGTGACCTGGGCAGTCAACGTGAGCGTAGTGGCGCTTTTCTGTTTCATATTCGATGTGGGAAGTGTTGATTGTGATCCCGCGCTCTTTTTCTTCAGGAGCGTTGTCAACGTCAGCGTACGAACGCGCTTCACCGCCGCCTTTTTTCGCAAGAACTGTCGCGATTGCAGCAGTCAGAGTTGTTTTACCATGGTCAACGTGACCGATTGTACCGATGTTCGCATGCGTTTTGGAGCGGTCGAATTTTTCTTTAGCCATTAGGAAAATCCTCCTTAAATGTAAGAGATGATTGGTATGGTCCGCAGGGAAGTCATACTTCCCCACCTTCCATAACTTATACGTTAGTTATACTTGAAACAAAGGGGAATTTCAATTATTCGCCTTTATTTTTTTTGACGATTTCTTCCCGGATGGACTTAGGAACTTCCTCGTAGTGATCGAACACCATCGAGAAGGTACCGCGGCCCTGCGTGTTCGAGCGGAGCGATGTCGCATAGCCGAACATTTCGGAAAGAGGAACCATTGCACGGACAACCTGAGCGTTGCCGCGCGCTTCCATGCCTTCAACACGTCCGCGGCGGGAAGTGATGTCGCCCATGATGTCACCCATGTACTCTTCAGGGATGACGACTTCTACTTTCATCATCGGCTCAAGAAGTACAGCGTTGACTTTGGCTGCAGCGTTTTTGACTGCCATGGAAGCGGCAATCTTAAACGCCATTTCGCTGGAGTCGACATCGTGGTAGGAACCGTCGAACAGCTTGGCTTTGACGTCGATAACAGGGAAGCCTGCAACGACACCGTTTTCGAGTGCGTCTCTGACGCCCGCTTCAACAGCAGGGACGTATTCACGCGGTACGACACCACCGACGATGCCGTTCTCGAATTCGAAGCCTGCGCCTTCTTCGTTCGGCGAGAACTCGATCCATACGTGACCGAACTGGCCGCGGCCGCCGGACTGGCGCACGAATTTACCTTCGACATTTGCTGTCTGGCGGAACGTCTCACGGTAGGATACCTGAGGCGCACCGACATTCGCTTCAACCTTGAACTCGCGCTTGAGGCGGTCAACGATGATGTCGAGGTGGAGTTCACCCATACCCGCGATGATGACTTCGCCAGTTTCCTGGTCAGTATGCGCACGGAATGTAGGGTCTTCTTCCTGGAGCTTGCCGAGGGCAATACCCATCTTGTCCTGGTCGCCTTTCGTCTTCGGCTCGATTGCAACCGAGATGACCGGCTCAGGGAATTCCATCGATTCAAGGATGACGAGTGCTTTCTCGTCGCAGAGCGTGTCACCTGTGCCTGTGTCTTTCAGGCCGACGGCAGCGGCGATTTCACCTGCGTGCACTTCGGAGATCTCCTCACGGGAGTTCGCGTGCATCTGCAGGATCCGGCCGACGCGCTCACGCTTGCCTTTTGTCGAGTTCTGAACGTAAGAACCGGACTGGAGGATACCGGAGTAAACACGGAAGAATGTCAGCTTACCGACGAACGGGTCAGTCATGACCTTGAACGCAAGTGCCGAGAACGGCTCGCTGTCGTCAGCGTGGCGCTCCAATGCTTCTCCTGTGTCCGGATCGATGCCGTCGATTGCCGGGATATCGAGCGGAGACGGCAGGTAGTCGACAACTGCGTCGAGGACGAGCTGGACACCTTTGTTCTTGAAAGCTGTACCGCAGACAACCGGGTAGAATTCTACCGCAAGTGTCGCCTTACGGATGGCCGTTTTGACCTCTTCGACAGAAAGTTCTTCGCCGCCCAGGTATTTCTCCATGAGCTCTTCGTCAAACTCCGCGAGTGCTTCGATGAGCTTTTCACGGTATTCATCTGCCTGGTCCTGATACTCTGCAGGGATATCTGTAACTTCGATATCTGTGCCGAGGTCATTGCCGTAGAGAGTCGCCTTCATTTCAACGAGGTCGATGATGCCGCTGAACTGATCTTCGGCGCCGATTGGCAGCTGGATCGGGTGAGCATTGGCATTGAGACGGTCGTGCAGCGTCTTGACTGCGTAGAGGAAATCTGCGCCAGTCTTGTCCATCTTGTTGACGAATACGAGACGCGGTACGCCGTAAGTCGTTGCCTGGCGCCATACCGTCTCTGTCTGTGGCTCAACGCCGGACTGGGCGTCAAGGACCGTTACCGCACCATCAAGTACGCGGAGGGAACGCTCAACTTCAACAGTGAAGTCGACGTGTCCCGGAGTGTCGATGATGTTGACGCGGTGGCCTTTCCATGCAGCAGTCGTCGCAGCGGACGTGATTGTGATCCCGCGCTCCTGTTCCTGCTCCATCCAGTCCATCTGGGAAGCCCCTTCGTGCGTTTCGCCGAGCTTGTGAATTTTACCTGTGTAGTAGAGGATACGCTCTGTCGTTGTCGTCTTACCGGCATCGATGTGAGCCATGATCCCGATGTTACGAGTGTTCTCCAAGGAGAATTCTCTAGCCATAATGTGTTTCTCCTCCTGTTATGTCGGAATAGAGTGTACTTCGGCTTGAACTTACCAGCGGTAGTGGGCGAATGCTTTGTTCGCTTCCGCCATTTTGTGAAGATCTTCACGCTTCTTCACGGATGCGCCCGTGTTGTTGGAAGCGTCAAGGATTTCGTTTGCCAGGCGCTCTTCCATCGTCTTCTCACCGCGCAGGCGGGAGTAGTTGACGAGGTAACGGAGGCCGAGTGTTACACGGCGGTCCGGGCGGACTTCAACCGGTACCTGGTAGTTCGCGCCACCGACACGGCGGGCACGCACTTCAAGGACTGGCATGATGTTTTCGAGGGCTGCTTCGAACACTTCCAGAGGATCCTTGCCGGAACGCTCACGGACGATTTCGAATGCGCCGTAGAGGGCTTTCTGGGCAGTACCCTTCTTGCCGTCTACCATGATTTTGTTTACAAGACGTGTCACGAGCTTCGAGTTATAAAGCGGGTCAGGCAACACGTCACGTTTTGCTACTGGACCTTTACGAGGCATGTGTGTTCCTCCTTTCAAACTTTACGACACCTTTGGAAAGGTGATTATTTTTTCTCTTTTGGCTTCTTCGCGCCGTATTGGGAACGGCTCTGCATACGGCCTTGAACGCCGGCTGTATCGAGGGCGCCGCGCACGATGTGGTAGCGGACACCCGGAAGGTCTTTAACACGGCCGCCGCGGATCAGGACAACGCTGTGCTCTTGCAGGTTGTGGCCTTCGCCAGGGATATACGCGTTGACTTCGATCGTGTTCGTCAGGCGGACACGAGCGTATTTACGAAGCGCGGAGTTCGGCTTCTTAGGCGTCATTGTGCCGACACGTGTGCAGACACCGCGCTTTTGAGGCGAGTTCACATCTGTAAGAGATTTCTTGAAGCTGTTGTAACCTTTCCCGAGTGCCGGAGACTTCGACTTGGTCGCTTTCGACTTACGCGATTTGCGGACCAGTTGGTTAATTGTTGGCATCGATAGGGTCCTCCCTTCAGTTCTTTTTAATACCACACATCCAGGTGGTTCATTTTAGGGGTAAAAACAAAGTCTTTGCGCAGCATGACGCAAAAACCTACTCAGTAATGGCGATGACCGATGCGCCGACATCGATTCCGTATGCCCGGCCGAGGTCTTTCCTCGTACCTTCATAGCGTACCGGAATCCCGTTCTCTTCCGCAAGGGACAGAACGTCGCCGATCAGCCGCCCGTCAGCATCCGAAGCGAGAATTACTTCCCGCACCCGGCCTTTCCGGAGCGCCTTTACTGCCTGCTTTATACCGATGATCGTCTGTTTCTGATTCGCTTGTCCATGAGACATGCCATTTCCTCCAAGGAACCAAAAGTCAACTCTCAACCTTGAACATATTATCATCCCTGAAACGGTATGTCAATAAAAAACATATTGTTTTTTTGGAAGTCCACAGTACCGGGCGAACATGGCGTGTTTTATTCAATTCAACCGACGGGATCAAGTTCCCGCTTAAGATACCGCGATTCCTCTTCCTATACAAAAAAACCGGGAAGCGTAGGCTTCCCGGAGGTATAGCGTAAATTATTCGGTAGCTGCGGTTTCTTTTTCTTCTTCCATGCCTTCGTAAGTCATCTCGATCTGGCGGTAGCGCTGCATGCCGGTGCCGGCAGGAACGAGCTTCCCGATGATGACGTTCTCCTTGAGTCCGAGGAGTTCGTCCATCTTGCCTTTGATGGCGGCGTCGGTGAGGACGCGTGTCGTTTCCTGGAACGAGGCGGCCGAGAGGAAGGATTCCGTCTCGAGGGATGCCTTTGTGATCCCGAGGATGACCGGGCGGCTTGTCGCAGGCAGGCGGCCGTCCCGGATGGCATCGGAGTTTGCTTCCGTGAACTGGTGGATGTCGAGCAGTGTACCCGGCAGGAGGTCGGTTTCGCCGGCTTCGATGACGCGGACTTTGCGCATCATCTGGCGGACCATGACCTCGACGTGCTTGTCACTGATCTCAACACCCTGCATCCGGTAGACTTTCTGGACTTCCTTCAGCAGGTATTCCTGTACCGTCTTGACGTCCTTGACGACGATGAGCTGCTTCGGATCGATGGACCCTTCGGTCAGCGCATCACCGCGCTTGACGGTGTCGTTCAGGCCGAATCGGAGGCGTGCGTTATACGGCGGCGTATACTTGCGCGTCTCGACTTCGCCGGTGACGGTGATCTCCTTCTGGCCTTCGCGGATCTCTTCGATCTCGGTGATCACACCGTTGATCTCGGAAATGACTGCCTGGCCTTTCGGGTTCCGCGCCTCGAAGATTTCCTGGATACGCGGGAGACCCTGGGTGATGTCGTCTCCGGCGACACCGCCTGTGTGGAACGTACGCATCGTCAGCTGTGTGCCCGGCTCCCCGATCGACTGGGCCGCGATGATGCCGACTGCTTCGCCGACTTCGACCGCTTCGCCTGTCGCCAGGTTCATGCCGTAGCACTTCTTGCAGATGCCGTGTTTCGTGTTGCACGTGAACGCGGAACGGATCGTGACCGTCTCGATGCCCGCATCCATGATCGCACGCACGATATCTTCGG
The DNA here is from genome assembly GCF_018390575.1 of Bhargavaea massiliensis. Lineage (GTDB taxonomy): Bacteria > Bacillota > Bacilli > Bacillales_A > Planococcaceae > Bhargavaea > Bhargavaea massiliensis. The sequence continues at coordinate 288,159 of NZ_JAHBCJ010000001.1, forward strand.
TGATGAGGCCGTCGCGTTCGACGAACACTTGGCCCGTTTCCGGATGGACAACCGATTTCTTCGCGTGTCGGCCGATGATCCGCTCATCGAGTGTTTCGATGATTTCGGTTCCTTCCGTGAGGGCGCTCACTTCAAGGCCGCGATCGGTTCCGCAGTCATCTTCGCGGACAATGACGTCCTGTGCGACATCGACGAGTCGGCGTGTCAGGTAACCCGAGTCGGCCGTCTTCAGTGCCGTATCGGCAAGACCCTTACGCGCACCGTGCGTCGAAATAAAGTACTCGAGGACGGTGAGGCCTTCACGGAACGACGACTTGATCGGGAGCTCGATGATCCGGCCGGCCGGGTTGGCCATGAGGCCCCGCATCCCGGCAAGCTGCGTGAAGTTCGACGCGTTACCCCGTGCACCGGAGTCGGACATCATGAAGATCGGGTTCGTGTTCTCGAGAGACTCCATCAGCAGAGACTGGATAGTGTCCTTGGCCTGGGACCAATACGAGATGACACGGTCGTAGCGTTCTTCTTCGGTGATGAGACCGCGGCGGAACTGCTTTGTGACCTTGTCGACCTTGCCTTGTGCTTCCTGGAGGATTTCCCCCTTGTTCGGAAGGACGACGATGTCCGAAATGCCGATCGTGATGCCGGCCCGCGTCGAGTATTTAAATCCGAGGTCCTTCATGCGGTCGAGCATCTTGGACGTTTCCGTGATATGGAACCGTTTGAAGATCTCGGCGATGATGTTCCCTAGGATTTTCTTTTTGAACGGCTGGACAAGCTCTGCTTCCTGGATCTTCGCCTTGACGTCATCTGTCGGAGAGATAAAGTACTTTTCTGGCGTTTCGACCTGCAGGTTGTGGTCTGTCGGCTCGTTGATGTACGGGAACGACTCCGGAAGGATCTCATTGAAGATGACCTTGCCGACTGTCGTCATGAGCAGCTGCCGGTTCTGCTCTTCCGTGAATGTCGGGTTGTTCAGCGATGACGCATGGATGGCGATCCGGCTGTGCAAGTGCACGTAGCCGTTCTGGTAGGCAACCATCACTTCGTCTGAATTGCTGAAGACCATTCCTTCGCCCATCGCGCCTTTGCGCTCGAGCGTCAGATAGTAGTTTCCGAGGACCATGTCCTGGGAAGGCGTGACGACCGGCTTCCCGTCTTTCGGGTTCAGGATGTTCTGTGCCGCAAGCATGAGAAGGCGGGCTTCTGCCTGTGCTTCCGCGGAAAGCGGTACGTGGACCGCCATCTGGTCACCGTCGAAGTCGGCGTTGTATGCCGTACAGACGAGCGGGTGAAGGCGGATGGCCCGGCCTTCGACAAGTGTCGGCTCGAATGCCTGGATTCCCAGGCGGTGAAGCGTCGGTGCGCGGTTCAGGAGGACCGGGTGTTCCTTGATGACTTCCTCAAGAACATCCCAGACGTCTGAGTGAAGGCGCTCGATCTTGCGTTTCGCGCTCTTGATGTTGTGCGCGAGACCGCGTTCGACGAGTTCCTTCATGACAAATGGTTTGAACAGCTCGATCGCCATTTCGCGCGGCAGGCCGCACTGGTACATCTTCAGGTTCGGCCCGACGACGATAACCGAACGGCCGGAGTAGTCGACGCGCTTCCCGAGAAGGTTCTGGCGGAATCGGCCCTGCTTACCCTTCAGCATGTGCGAGAGGGATTTTAGCGGGCGGTTGCCCGGACCGGTAACCGGACGGCCGCGGCGGCCGTTGTCGATGAGGGCATCGACGGCTTCCTGCAGCATCCGTTTTTCGTTCTGAACGATGATTCCCGGTGCGCCCAGATCAAGCAAGCGCTTGAGGCGGTTGTTCCGGTTGATCACCCGGCGGTAAAGGTCGTTCAGGTCGGACGTCGCGAAACGGCCTCCGTCCAGCTGGACCATCGGGCGGAGTTCCGGCGGGATGACCGGAAGCACTTCAAGGATCATCCATTCCGGGCGGTTGCCCGAGTGGCGGAACGACTCGACAACTTCCAGGCGCTTGATCGCACGCGTGCGCCGCTGCCCCTGTGCCGTCTTGAGCTCTTCTTTCAGCGCGTCGGCCTCTTTATCAAGGTCGATCTGCTTAAGGAGCCTTTCAATCGCTTCCGCACCCATGAGCGCGGAGAACTTGTTGCCGTACTTTTCGCGGTACGCGCGGTATTCGCGCTCGGACAGGAGCTGTTTGCGCTCAAGGCCGGTATCCGCCGGTTCGGTCACAACGTAAGAAGCGAAGTAGATGACTTCCTCGAGCGAGCGAGGGGACATGTCGAGAAGAAGGCCCATGCGGCTCGGGATGCCTTTGAAGTACCAGATGTGGGATACCGGAGCCGCAAGCTCGATATGGCCCATGCGTTCGCGGCGGACTTTCGCGCGCGTCACTTCGACGCCGCAGCGGTCGCAGACGACGCCCTTATAGCGGACGCGCTTGTACTTCCCGCAGTGGCACTCCCAATCTTTTGTCGGTCCGAAGATCCGTTCGCAGAACAGGCCGTCTTTCTCCGGCTTCAGCGTCCGGTAGTTGATCGTTTCCGGCTTTTTGACTTCGCCGTAGGACCACGACCGGATTTTGTCCGGGGATGCGAGGCCGATTTTCATATACTCGAAATTATTTACATCTATCAAGGAGCCAACCTCCCTTTAGTCTCAATCTGAACAGGCTCACCGTTCATGGCAATACAGCTTTACGGGCGGCACTGCCGCCCAGCTGCAACTTTGTCCGCGTTATTCGGCTCCGATCGTTTCCTGCTCATTGGCCGGCAGGATGTTCAGCGCATCCGTCGGCTGCAGGTCTTCGTCTTCATCGAGGTCGCGGAGTTCGATCTCCTCGTATTCCTCCGTCAGCATCTTGACGTCGAGGCCGAGGGACTGGAGTTCCTTGATCAGGACCTTGAACGATTCAGGGATGCCCGGCTGCGGGATGTTTTCCCCTTTGACGATCGCCTCATAGGTCTTCACACGGCCGACAACGTCATCGGACTTGACCGTCAGAATTTCCTGGAGCGTGTAGGCGGCACCGTATGCTTCAAGCGCCCAAACTTCCATCTCCCCGAAACGCTGTCCGCCGAACTGCGCCTTACCGCCGAGCGGCTGCTGCGTGACGAGTGAGTATGGCCCGGTCGAACGGGCGTGGAGCTTGTCGTCGACCATGTGGGCGAGCTTGATCATGTACATGATGCCGACCGACACTTTGCTGTCGAACGGTTCGCCGGAACGCCCGTCGTAGAGGGTCGTTTTACCCGAGCGGTCCATGCCGGCTTCTTCCATGGTTTCCCAGACATCTTCTTCGTTGGCACCGTCGAAGACCGGGCTCGCCATGTGGAGGCCGAGATAGCGTGCAGCCATGCCGAGGTGAAGCTCGAGCACCTGGCCGATGTTCATCCGGGATGGAACGCCTAGCGGGTTGAGCATGATGTCAACAGGCGTGCCGTCCGGCATGAACGGCATGTCCTCTTCCGGAAGAATCCGGGAGATGACACCCTTGTTCCCGTGGCGGCCCGCCATCTTATCGCCCACGGAGATTTTCCGCTTCTGGACGATGTAGACGCGCACAAGCTGGTTGACACCCGGCGCAAGCTCGTCGCCGTCTTCGCGGTTGAACACTTTGACGTCGAGGACAATTCCGCCCGCGCCATGTGGAACACGGAGGGAAGTGTCACGCACTTCCCGTGCCTTCTCGCCGAAGATGGCGTGGAGGAGGCGCTCTTCCGCAGTCAGCTCGGTGACGCCCTTCGGTGTGACCTTGCCGACGAGGATATCGCCGTCGCGGACTTCCGCGCCGACGCGGATGATGCCGCGCTCGTCGAGGTTGCGGAGCGCGTCTTCACCGACGTTCGGGATGTCGCGGGTGATCTCTTCAGGCCCGAGCTTCGTGTCACGGGAGTCGGATTCGTATTCTTCGATGTGGATCGATGTATAGACATCGTCTTTCACCAGGCGTTCGCTCATGATGACGGCATCCTCGTAGTTGAAGCCGTCCCATGTCATGAACGCGACGAGGACGTTGCGGCCGAGCGCAAGCTCGCCGTCTTCCATCGACGGGCCGTCACCGAGCACGGTAAGCGGTTCGACGCGGTCGCCGACCTTGACGATCGGGCGCTGGTTATAGCATGTCCCTTGGTTTGAACGGACGAATTTCTCAAAGCGGTAGATGTCCAGGTCGCCCTTGACTTCCTTGCCGTCCACCGTTTCGGTGCGGCGGACACGGACTTCCTTCGCCTCGACGTGCTCCACGATGCCGTGGTGCCTCGAGACGATCGCCGCGCCCGAGTCTCGCGCCGAGACATACTCCATCCCGGTGCCGACAAACGGCGCTTCCGGATTAAGGAGCGGAACGGCCTGACGCTGCATGTTCGCACCCATGAGGGCACGGTTCGAGTCATCGTTCTCGAGGAACGGGATGCAGGCAGTCGCAGCCGAGACAACCTGTTTCGGCGAGACGTCCATGTAGTCGATGGATTCGCGCTTGAAGACCGAGTTGTCACCGCGGAAGCGGCCCACGACCTCTTCGTTGATGAAACGGCCGTCTTCATCAAGCGGCGCGTTCGCCTGGGCGACGACATAGTTGTCTTCTTCATCCGCCGTCAGGTAGTCGATCCGTTCTGTGACGACACCCGTCTCCGGGTCCACGCGGCGGTATGGTGTTTCAATGAAGCCGAATTTGTTCACTTTGGCATAGGTCGAAAGCGAGTTGATGAGTCCGATGTTCGGGCCTTCCGGCGTCTCGATCGGGCACATGCGTCCGTAGTGGGAATAGTGGACGTCACGGACTTCCATGCCGGCGCGCTCACGCGTGAGCCCGCCCGGCCCGAGTGCAGAGAGGCGGCGCTTGTGCGTCAGTTCTGCAAGCGGGTTCGTCTGGTCCATGAACTGGGACAGCTGGGAGCTGCCGAAGAATTCCTTGATCGATGCGATGACCGGACGGATATTGATCAGCTGCTGAGGCACAATAGACTGTGTATCGTTGATCGACATCCGTTCGCGGACCACACGCTCCATCCGGGAAAGGCCGATGCGGAACTGGTTCTGCAGCAATTCCCCGACCGAACGGAGGCGGCGGTTTCCGAGATGATCGATGTCGTCGGTCGTGCCGACCTGGTAAAGCAGGTTGAAGAAGTAGCTGATCGACGCGACGATGTCCGCCGGCGTGACGTGCTTTACTTCTTCTTCGATATCCGCATTGCCGATAACGTTGATGACTTTCTCATCTTCGCTGTTCGGCGCATAGATTTTCACGGAAGAAATCGTGATATCCTCGTCGAGTACGCCGCCGACCGGCTCAAGGGTTTCATAGCCGGCGCCCTGCTCGAGGAACGGGATGATGCGGTCGAGTTCACGGCGGTCCAGCAGCGTTCCTTTTTCCGCAATGATCTCGCCCGTCTCCGGATCAGCGATCGCTTCTGCGAGCGTCTGGTTGAGGAGGCGGTTTTTGATGCTGAGCTTCTTGTTCATCTTGTAGCGGCCGACGTCGGCAAGGTCGTAGCGTTTCGGGTCGAAGAAGCGCGAGTAAAGAAGGTTCTTCGCGCTCTCGACTGTAGGCGGCTCGCCCGGGCGGAGACGCTCGTAGATTTCAAGGAGTGCTTTTTCGGTGCTTTCGGTGCTGTCCTTCTCCAGCGTGTTCTGGAGATATTCGTTGTCCCCGATCAGCTCGATGATTTCCTGATCCGAGCCGAAACCGAGCGCGCGCAAAAGGACCGTGACCGGCAGTTTACGCGTGCGGTCGATGCGGACATGGACGACGTCTTTCGCGTCCGTCTCGTATTCAAGCCATGCGCCGCGGTTCGGGATGACTGTCGCCCCAAATCCGCGCTTGCCGTTTTTGTCCGTTTTGTCGTGGAAGTAGACGCTCGGGGAGCGCACGAGCTGGGAGACGATGACGCGTTCCGCGCCGTTAATGATGAATGTCCCGTTGTCCGTCATGAGCGGGAAATCACCCATGAAGACATCCTGCTCTTTTACTTCTTCGGTTTCTTTATTATGGAGGCGGACCTTGACGCGGAGTGGTGCCGCGTACGTCGCATCGCGCTCTTTCGACTCGCCGACCGGATACTTCGGTTCGCCGAGGCTGTAGTCGACGAATTCAAGCGAAAGATTGCCCGTGAAGTCCTCGATCGGAGAAATGTCGCGGAACATGTCCCGCAGGCCTTCCTCAAGGAACCATTCATAGGACTTCGTCTGGATCTCGATCAGATTCGGGAGCTCAAGCACCTCACTGATCCGCGCAAAACTCCTGCGCTGACGATGTTGACCGTACTGAACTAGTTGACCTGTCAACTGATTCACCCCTCAATTAAAGCGATAATGGGTCTTTGCGGATGCCGGCAAATTGATGTATGATATCCGAAAAGACAAAAAGAAAACGAGTCCGATGCAGAAGCTCATTTTCGGTTTCACCAGGCTTATTCCATTCCGGGCCAGTATTCCCAATTGAAGAGCCGGACTATACGGTAAGAATGTCCGGCCCCGGATGCCGCGCGGGCAGCCGGAGGCACTTCAGTCAAAAGGGCACACGACCTCAATTTTATTTGTGCATTTTATTATACTATCATTGAATATTTGTCAAGTCAATGTTTGTCAAGTCATTTTTTCGACCTATAGATGAAGTAGCCTTTTTTCTTTTCTTCGGCTGCAACATTGCCGAAAAGCTCCCGGAGCTTCTTTTCCGTGGATGCGGCGCCCTGTTTTTTCTGGATGACGACCCAGAGCTCGCCCCCTTCGGCGAGAAGGCGGTAGGCATCTTCGTAGATCCGGAAGACCGTATTCTTCCCTGCGCGGATCGGCGGATTGGTCAGAACCGCCGCAAATCCGTTTCCGCGCACATCCGAACCTGCGTCACTTTCATAAATCTCCGTGTTGCCGGCGCCGTTTGCGCCGGCATTTTCACGTGCAAGGTCAAGCGCGCGGCTGTTGACATCAACCATGTGGACAGTTCTGTCGGGCATCAGCCTGGCCGCTGTCAGACCGACCGGCCCGTACCCGCAGCCGATGTCCAGCAGATTCCCCGGAATTTCAGGCTCCCTAAATGTATCAATCAGAAGCCTCGACCCGAAATCAACGCTTTCCTTGCTGAATACGCCCGCATCCGTCTTGAAACGGAACGGGATTCCGCGGAGCGTCGCCGTCCAGGTCTGCGGCGCGCTCTCGGTGCCCGGGTTTTTCGAATAATAATGATCCGCCATGCCCGTCGCCTCCGTTCGTGAAGATAGTGCCCGGCCGGGGCCGGGAGCTGCTGCCCCTATCATACCCCTTGGACATGAATAAAAAAGCCCGTCGAGTTGAGACGGACTTTTTTGTATGGAAAGCGGGAATTACTTGAGTTCGACGCCTGCGCCGACTTCTTCGAGCTTCGCTTTCATTTCTTCTGCTTCTTCTTTCGCTACGCCTTCTTTGACAGCTTTCGGCGCTTCGTCTACGAGCGCTTTCGCTTCTTTCAGGCCAAGGCCCGTGATTTCGCGGACAACTTTGATGACTTTGATCTTCTGGTCGCCTGCGGAAGCAAGGACAACGTCGAAGTCTGTCTTTTCTTCTGCTGCAGGGCCTGCTGCGCCGCCTGCAACTGCAACAGGAGCTGCTGCTGTTACGCCGAATTCTTCTTCGATAGCTTTGACGAGGTCGTTCAGTTCGAGGACCGTCATTTCTTTGATCGCTTCAATGATTTGCTCTTTGCTCATTGATGTTTCCTCCTAAATGGATCGATTTATTTTATGCGGCAATGCCGCGTTCCGTTGGCTCAGGCTGCTGAATTATGCGCCTTGCTCTTCCTTCTGCTCTGCAACTGCTTTCGAAGCCAGTGCGAAGTTGCGGATCGGCGCCTGGAGTACGCTGAGGACCATGGAGAGGAGACCTTCCCGGGATGGGAGTTCCGCCAGTGCCTTAACTTCTTCCAGTGTTGCAACGTTGCCTTCGATGACGCCTGCTTTGATCTCAAGCGCATCGTTGTCCTTTGCGAAGTTATTGATGATCCGCGCAGGAGCAACAACGTCTTCTGTCGAGAACGCAATCGCGTTCGGGCCTGTCATGTACTCGTTGAGTGCTTCGAGGCCTGCTGCTTCAGCCGCGCGGCGTGTCATCGAGTTTTTGTAAACCTTGAACTCGATGCCTTCTTCGCGAAGCTGTTTACGCAGTTCAGTCACTTGCGCCACGTTGAGGCCGCGGTAGTCCACGACAACAACGGATGCCGCTTCTTTCAGCTTGCCGCTGATTTCATCGACGAGCGCTTGTTTCTGTTCGAGAATCTTGCTCATGTCAACACCTCCTGTTAGAGTGGCTCATTTATACCGCATATCAACGGAAAAACCCTGTATCCGCGTACGCAGACACAGGGCATTAAAGTCGGCTTCTTTCAATCAAGCACGTCTTTGTCCTCGGCCGGGAAGTTTAAGCGGCATGCCGCCCCTGCTGTCTACGGTACAAACGATATTCACAACATCGGCAATCTTACCAGACTGCCATTCTGTTGTCAACGATTATTTTTTGATGACGACGTTTGCCGCATCGATTTTCACTGCAGGGCCCATTGTAGTCGTCACGTTGACAGACTTCATGTAAGTGCCTTTTGCAGCTGCAGGTTTTGCCTTCTGGATCGTTTCGAAGATCGTTTCGAAGTTCTCGATGAGCTTCTCGTTGTCGAACGAAACTTTTCCGATCGGCGCGTGGATGATGCCGGCTTTGTCAGCGCGGTATTCAACCTTACCTGCTTTGATGTCCTGGACAGCTTTTGTTACATCGAATGTAACGGTGCCTGTCTTAGGGTTCGGCATGAGGCCTTTTGGTCCGAGGACGCGGCCAAGCTTACCGACTTCGCCCATCATGTCAGGTGTTGCGACGACGACGTCGAAATCAAACCAGCCTTGCTGGATCTTTTGGACGTAGTCCGCTTCGCCTACATAGTCTGCGCCTGCTGCTTCCGCTTCCTTCGCTTTTTCGCCTTTTGCGAAAACGAGGACCTTCTGCGTTTTGCCCGTTCCGTTTGGAAGGACGACTGCGCCGCGGATTTGCTGGTCGTTTTTACGAGTGTCGATTCCGAGACGGAAAGCGACTTCGACAGTTGCGTCGAATTTGGTTGTGCTCGTTTCTTTAGCGAGCGCGATTGCTTCTTCTGCGCCGTAGAGTTGTTCGCGGTCTACTTTTTTAGCCGCTTCTACGAGCTTCTTGCCTTTTTTAGCCATGTTTGTTTCCTCCTTGATTGTGGTTATAGCGGATTAACCCTCCCACGAAAAAGGATTGCGGCGTTCGCGTAGAACGGGCGCAACCCTCCTGTAACAGAACAACATCAAGTGAAAGAATCAGTCTTCGATCGTGATGCCCATGCTGCGGGCAGTGCCTTCGACCATCTGCATCGCTGCTTCAACAGAAGCGGCGTTGAGGTCCGGCATTTTAGTCTCCGCGATTTCGCGGACTTTATCACGCTTGACGACGGCAACCTTGTTTTTGTTCGGTTCGCCGGACGCCTTATCGATGCCTGCTGCTTTCTTCAGAAGAACGGCAGCCGGCGGAGTTTTTGTAATGAATGTAAACGAGCGGTCTTCAAAAACCGTGATCTCAACAGGGATGATGAGACCTGCCTGGTCAGATGTCCGTGCGTTGAATTCCTTACAGAAGCCCATGATGTTTACACCTGCCTGACCGAGTGCCGGTCCGACCGGTGGTGCCGGGTTTGCTTTACCTGCAGGGATTTGCAGTTTAACGATTTTGCTTACTTTTTTAGCCACGAGACGCACCTCCTTAAAGTCCGTGATGTGGTAATAGGGTTGCCCCTCCCACTCATATGTGTCTGCCGGCATTGCCGGTAGAATACGGTTGATCCGCAGCAGGCCCATTTTAGGCCTGACCTATGGAATGATACCACTAACAGCACCCACTTGCAAGCGGGAATGTCAAACCTTTCGAATCTGGGAAAAGTCAAGCTCCATCTTTGTTTCGCGCCCGAACATCTCGACGGCGACTTTGACTTTGCCCTTGGCCGGATCGACTTCCTCGACCGTCCCCTGGAAGTTCGCGAACGGCCCTTCAAGCACTTCGACCAGTTCGCCTGCTTCGATATCCATTTCGACCTTGGCTTCTTTCATGCCCATCTGGCGGAGGATGAAATCTACCTCATCCGGCATGAGCGGCGTCGGTTTAGCACCGCCGCCGGACGAGCCGATAAAGCCCGTTACGCCCGGTGTGTTGCGGACGACGTACCAGGAGTCATCCGTCATGATCATCTCGACGAGGACGTATCCCGGGAAAGTTTTTCGCATGACGGTCTTTTTCTTGCCGTCTTTCAGCTCTGTTTCCTGTTCTTCGGGAACGATGACGCGGAAGATCTTATCGAGCATCCCCATCGTTTCAACCCGCTTTTCAAGGTTCGCCTTCACCTTATTCTCATATCCGGAATAGGTGTGCACCACGTACCAATTTTTCTCCATTCGATCGGACTGGCCGTCCGTCCCTCCCTTTCACTTCCATATCAGCGGCTGAATGCCGGAGCGGCAGTTTTCCGGACGCGGCTCCTCCAATGAGTGTGCCCGCATCCGGAATACGCAACCCGCCCCGGACTTCAGCAAAATGAAAAAGCCCGTGCGGTCTTCCAGACGGGCTATTGTGGCCATGTATTCAGACAGTCTGAGTCAGATGCTCAGGAACCAGCGGAACAGTTCCGAAATACCGAGGTCGATCACTACGAAGTATAAAGCCATGAAAATGACTGTCGAAAGAACGACGACTGTGTACTTGGTCAGTTCTTTGCGCTTCGGCCAGCTGACCTTCCGCATCTCGGAGACGACGCCGCTGAAAAACTCACGAATCTTGCCCATTTATCGTAAACCTCCGGATTGTAAATGTCTAAGTCAAGTGTGGTTGTGCCACCGGAAGTTCCGGCGTCGCATCACGATTTTCCGCCGGCCGCCGGGTAAGGACGGCCGTGCCGCCGATCCGCGGACCGGTCCGATTACAGCCTACCACCTGCAAACAAGGCTGTCAACGCGGCCGGGTGCCTACCGGCGCGCGCCCTCGGCAAGGTGCTGCTCCAGTTTTCTCTTGATCCGCTGGAGGGCGTTGTCGATCGATTTCACCTGGCGGTCGAGCTTGTCCGAAATCTCCTGGTAGCTGCGCCCTTCCAGATAAAGGGCCAGAACCTGCCGTTCAAGCGTGCTCAGGACATTGTTGACCTCTTCCTCGAGACGGTTGAAATCCTCCCGGTGGACCATGAGATCCGCCGGGTCGTCAAGCTCCGGCCCCGTCAGCATGTCAAGCAGCGTCCGCTCGGATTCATCCTCGTAAACCGGCTTGTCGAGCGATACCGACGAATTAAGCGGAATATGCTTTTGCCGAGTCGCGGTTTTGATCGCCGTGATGATCTGCCGCGTGATACAAAGCTCCGCGAAGGCACGAAACGAGCTGAGCTTGTCCGCGCGGAAGTCCCGGATTGCCTTATACAGGCCGATCATTCCCTCTTGGATGATGTCTTCCCGGTCCGCTCCGACCAGGAAGTATGAGCGCGCTTTCATCCGGACGAAATAATGATACTTCCGGATCAGGTAATCGAGCGCGTCCGACCTTCCGGCATGCACCAGCCCGACAAGCGACTCATCGCTATGGTTTTCAAACGCTTCCCCCAAAACCTCTTTCCGGCTGTCAATCATCATTTCAGATCACCCCGGTCCCCCACGAATTTAATGACAAGTTTACAGGAAGGAAAATATTGTCGTCAACCGCTCATTTAAGTCCGCGGCGCCATTTTTCGAAAATTTCGGCCACATCGTCACTGAGCGGGATCTTGGAGAACGGCCGGTTTTCGCGGATTTCCCGCACCCGTTTTGCAATACCGTCACGGACTTCACCCATTTCGAGCCGGAGCTCGCGGGCGGATTTCCGGAGGGCACCCTGCGCGAAAATGACACGCTGCTCGGTAAAGTCCGATGTGGCGACATGCACCCGGGTCCGCCGGCTTCCCAGTTCGGAGGCGAGCCGCTCGATGCGCTCATCCGCCGTCTCGTTCTCCCTCGTGAAAATCACCTCGACATCCCGTCGCCGCTGCGGCTTCGGAATGCCCGGGACGTACTGCGCGTCAAAGACGACAATCACCCGCCAGCCTGTATATGCCCGGTATTCCGCCATCATTTCGACAAGCAGGTCCCGGGCATCCTCGAGCCGGGCATCCCGGAGCGTTTTCAGCTCGGGCCAGGCACCGATGATGTTGTAGCCGTCGACGATCAGGACGTCCATCACTGACCGCCTTCCGGATCACGCTTGCGGAACACCTCGTACATAAGGAGCGCAGCCGCGACGGAGGCGTTCAGGGAATTGACATGACCGACCATCGGAAGGCTGTATAGGAAGTCGCACTTGTCCCGAAGAAGGCGGCTCATCCCGCGGCCCTCGCTGCCGATAATGACGGCGAGAGGCAGGCCCGCATCCATGTTCCTGTAGTCTGCGTCGCCCTTTGCATCGGTGCCGGCAATCCAGACACCCCGGTCTTTCAGTTCGTCCACGGCGCGCGCCATGTTGCCGACCCGCACGACCGGGACATGTTCGATTGCGCCGGTTGATGCCTTGGCGACCACGCCGGTCAGGCCGACGGAGCGCCTCTTCGGGATAATGATGCCGTGCACGCCGGACGCATCCGCCGTCCTGAGGATCGATCCCAGGTTATGCGGGTCTTCAAGCTCGTCCAGGATGAGGAAGAACGGATCCTCCCCGCGCTCCTCCGCCCGGCGGAACAGATCGTCCATCTCCGCGTAATCATAGGCAGCGATGGATGCTACGACACCCTGGTGGGTGAGGTCGGTCAGCTGATCAAGCTTTTTATTCGGCACCTGCTGGACCACCGTGCCGGATTCTTTTGCAAGCCTGCGGATGTCCGCAGCAGGGCCTTTCTGCATGCCTTCAGCGATCCAGACTTTGTTTAGCTGGCGCCCGGACCGCAGTGCCTCGAGCACGGGATTGCGCCCTGCAATAATTTCTTCTTCCCGGTTCGTCACCGCGCTTCTCCTCCCTTCGATTCAGCAAAGCCGATGGCGTATCGGATCACTTCTTCCAGCCGCTCCTTTTTTTCAAGCAGATGCAGATAGCCGATCAGCGCCTCGAATGCCGTGCTGTAATTGTACGTCTGCACATCGGTGTTTTTCGGGGCGTGTCCCGATTTTGCGTTCCGTCCCCGGCGGACGACCGCGGATTCCGCTTCATCAAGAAATCCTTCCTCTTCCATCGAGAGGATAATCGCTGCCTGGGACTTTGCCGACACGTAGCCGGTCGCAAGCCGGTGGAGCGTGTTCGGCTTCACACGTCCGGAGCGGATCAGGTGCTCGCGGACGGAGACCTCGTAGACCGCATCCCCCATATAGGCGAGCGCGAGCCCGTTTAGCTGGCGGATGTCGCCGTCGCTTATTCCGGCCATCCGATCAGCCCCTCTTCCAGCGGACGCCCTGACGGGTATCCTCAAGGACGATGCCCCGGCTCAGCAGATGGTCACGAATTTCGTCGGCGCGCCGGAAGTCCCGGTTTTTCCGTGCCTCTTCCCGTTCGGCAATCAATGCATCGACTTCTTCGCCAGGAAGTTCCTGGGCGATCTCAAGAGAGATGCCGAGCACGCCGGCCAGCTTGCTGAACGCGCCGAGGAACGCCTGAAGCACATCCTTCTGGGTGTTTTTCTCGTTCAGGTAAGTGTTGGACAGGCGGGCCAGGTCGAAAAGTGCCGCAATGGCGTTTGCCGTGTTGAAGTCATCGTCCATTGCTTCTTCGAACGCGTTCTGCGCCTCCGTGATCTTATGGAGCCAGACGTCGGCCTGGTCGCCATTGTCCGCCGTCTGCCCGAGGCGGAACATGAGGTTGCGGTAAGCCGTCCGGAGTCGCTCGAGGGCACTTTCCGCGTCATCGATCACTTCCGAAGAAAAGTTGATCGGGTTCCGGTAGTGGACCGTCAGCATAAAATAACGCAGCACCTGCGGATCAATTTTTTGCCGGATGTCATGGACCGTGATGAAGTTTCCGAGTGATTTCGACATTTTTTCGTTGTCGATATTGACGTAGCCGTTGTGCATCCAGTAGTTCGCAAATGTCTTGTCGTTGTGCGCCTCGCTCTGGGCGATTTCGTTCTCATGATGCGGGAAAGTCAGGTCCTGGCCGCCGGCGTGGATGTCGATCGTGTCACCGAGTACTTCTCTTGCCATGACCGAGCACTCGATATGCCAGCCCGGGCGGCCTGCGCCCCATGGGCTCTCCCAGGAGATTTCACCGGGCTTCACGCCCTTCCAGAGGGCAAAGTCGAGCGCGTCCTCTTTTTTCTCGCCGGGCTGGATGCGCGCTCCAACCTTGAGCTCGTCGATCGATTGCTGGGACAGCTTGCCGTAGCCATCGAACTTCCGCGTCCGGTAATACACATCTCCGCCCGACTCGTAAGCGTAGCCCTTGTCGATCAGAACGCCGATAAAACCGATAATGTCCCCGATATGTTCCGTGACGCGCGGGTGGTCGTCCGCGTGGCGGCATCCGAGCGCTTCGATATCCGCGAAATACGCGGCGATGAACCGCTCCGTCAGTTCGCCGACTTCTTCACCAAGCTCATTTGCGGCCTTGATGATCTTGTCGTCGACATCGGTGAAATTCGAGACATAGTGGACATCATAGCCCTTGTACTCCAGGTAATTGCGAACCGTGTCATAGACGATGACCGGGCGCGCATTGCCGATATGGATGTAGTTATAGACGGTCGGGCCGCATACATACATCTTCACTTTCCCTTCTTCGATCGGGACAAACGGTTCTTTCTTTCTGGTCAATGTATTAAAAATCTGGATGGTCATCGCCGTACCTCCTTCAGCTGCTCCTGCAGCCGTTCCAATTCTTTATTGAGCCGGTTGATCTTCTCTTCAAGCATGTCACACTTGTCTGCGACCGGATCCGGCAGATCCTGGTGGTCCAGCTTCCTGGTCACCTTGACGCCATTCCGGACGACGACCGTCCCCGGAATTCCGACGACTGTCGAGTCGGGCGGCACATCTTTGAGTACAACGGAGCCCGCACCCACCTTGACGTTGTCGCCGAGCGTGATCGAGCCGAGCACTTTCGCGCCGGATGCGACGAGCACGTTGTTGCCGAGCGTCGGGTGGCGCTTACCCTTTTCCTTGCCGGTCCCGCCGAGCGTCACGCCCTGGTAAAGCGTCACGTCATCGCCGATCACGCACGTTTCCCCGATGACGACGCCCGAACCGTGGTCGATAAAGAACCGGCGGCCGATGATGGCGCCAGGGTGGATTTCGATCCCGGTCAGGAAGCGGAAAAATTGTGAAATGGCGCGGGCCAGAAACCGCATCCCCCTCTTGTGCAGGGCATGGGCGATCCGGTAGCCCCAAAGCGCATGGAGCCCCGAATAGGTCAGCACGATCTCCAAGGAGCTTCTTGCCGCGGGGTCCTGGTCGAAAATTGTCGAGATATCTTCTTTCATCCTCTTGAACATGGTTGGACATTCCTCCAAAAATCCGAAAACTGGGCGGGCGGGAGCATCCAAGAATCACCAGCCAAAACAAAAAGCGCCCCTGTCAGCTGACAGAGACGCCTCGTATGCGCGGTTCCACTCTGGTTTGGGAGGAGCAAAAATGCCCCTCCCCCCTCGGTGCCCGTAACGCGGGCAAGGCGGCCGGCCTACTGTTTTTCGGCTCGGCGCTCCGAGGTGCATTTCCGCGCGCAGCGGCCCGGGCCGCTTTCAGCCGGCGGCGGCCCTCTCTGTCTGGCATGCGCAACGTACTTCTCCTCTTCGTCGCTTTCGGTATGTTGAATCCTTGTTGACCTCTATTGTACTTGGGGAACACGGAATGTCAATTGATTAAACCGTATGCGGCGAACGTCCGGTGCATTCAGCCTGCGTACGCGGAGACGCGCCGGATCACCTTGTCGCGGCCGAGGAGCGAGATCGCTTCCTGCAGCTCCGGACCATGTGTCTGGCCCGTCGTCACGACACGGATTGGCATGAAGAGATTCTTGCCCTTGTGGCCCGTTTCCTTCTGCACGGCCTTGATGGCGGCCTTGATCGATGCCGGGTCAAACGATTCGAGTTCTTCAAGCTTCGCCTTGAATGACGTCATCACTTCCGGAACCTGTTCGCCGGAAAGAACAGCCTTTGCTTCTTCATCGTATTCGATGCCGTCGTTAAAGAATTGGGCGGACAATTCGACAATTTCCGCGCCAAAGCTCATCTGCTCCTGATACAGCACGATCAGACGCTCCGCCCACTCGCGTTCTTCCGCGGACAGCTCTTCCGGCAGGCGGCCCGCCTTTTGGAGATGCGGCAGCGCCAGCTTCACCACTTCTTCGGCCGGAAGCTGCTTGACGTACTGGTTGTTCATCCATGTCAGCTTCTGCTTGTCAAAGAGCGCAGGCGACTTCGAGAGGCGGTCCGCTTCGAACATCTCGATGAACTCGTCCTTCGAGAAGATCTCCTCCTCGCCCTTCGGCGACCAGCCAAGCAACGCGATAAAGTTGAAGAGCGCCTCCGGCAAATAACCGAGCTCCTCGTACTGTTCGATAAACTGGATGATCGATTCGTCACGTTTCGACAACTTCTTGCGGCTTTCGTTCACAATCAGCGTCATGTGGCCGAATGTCGGCGGCTCCCAGCCGAACGCCTCATAGATCATCAGCTGCTTCGGCGTGTTGGAGATGTGGTCATCCCCACGGAGCACATGCGAAATCTTCATGTAGTGGTCATCGGCCGCCACCGCAAAGTTGTAGGTCGGCACGCCGTCCTTTTTCACAATGACCCAGTCGCCGATATCGGCGGACTCGAACGACACGTCATCCTTGACCATGTCGTTGAACTTGTATGTGCGGCCTTCCGGAACTGCAAAGCGGATGCTCGGCTTGCGGCCTTCCGCCTCCAGCTTCGCGCGGTCGTCGTCCGTCAGGTGGCGGCACTTGCCGCTGTAGCGCGGCATTTCCCCGCGCGCCTGCTGGGCCTCGCGCTCGGCCTCCAGCTCTTCTTCGGTGCAGTAGCACTTATAGGCCAGCCCTTTTTCCAGGAGCCCGTCGTACAGTTCCTTGTAAAGATCGTTCCGTTCCGACTGGCGGTACGGGCCGTACTCGCCGCCGACGTCAATGCTTTCATCCCAGTCGATGCCGAGCCACTTCAGGTAGCGGAGCTGCGATTCCTCGCCGCCCTCGATGTTGCGCTTCGCGTCGGTGTCTTCGATGCGGATGATGAACTTGCCGCCGTTGTGGCGTGCGTAAAGGTAGTTGAAGAGCGCCGTCCGGGCGTTCCCGATATGCAGATGCCCCGTCGGGCTCGGCGCATAGCGTACACGGACTTCCTGTGTCATAGATGGTTCCTCCTGTTCGTTCGAACATGTTTGCTCTGTCCATTTTACCACAGCACGTGTGGTTTTAAAGCGCCGGGGTGTGTGAAGCCAGGGAGGGGCTGGTTTTTCGCGTGTGAACTTTAGAGATTTGTGCGCAAACCCCGGGGGCCGCTGGGATTTCCCACACAAACATCCCCGATTCGTACGCGAACGACTGCTGATCCTCTTCTCCACACAAAAAACCGCCCGTCATTCCCGGGCGGCCCTGTTTTTACGCTTTCTCCAATAAGATTACCGCGAGTGCGGCGATGCCTTCTTCGCGGCCGACAAAGCCCAGCTTTTCGGTCGTGGTCGCCTTGACGTTCACCTGCGATACGTCCGCATGAAGCAGTTCCGCGATGCGGGCACGGATTTTGTCAATATGCGGCGCCATTTTCGGGCGCTGGGCCATGATTGTGCAGTCGACATTGCCGAGCTTCCAGCCCTGCGCTTCGACATCCGCCCAGACCTTCTCCAGAAGCACCGCAGAGTCTGCGTCCTTGAACGCCTCGTCGGTGTCCGGGAAGTGATGGCCGATGTCCCCTCCCCCGATTGCGCCGAGTGCCGCGTCGGTCACGGTATGGAGCAGCACATCCGCATCCGAGTGGCCGATGAGGCCGCGCTCGTGCGGAATGGTCACACCGCCGATGATGAGCGGGCGCCCTTCCGCGAATTCATGCACGTCAAACCCTTGTCCGATCTTGATCATTCCATTTCCTCCTGCCGTTTCAGCAGCGCCTCGCCGATCGCGAGGTCCACCTTGGTCGTCATCTTCAGATTATCATACGTGCTCTCGACAACTCGGACAGGATGTCCGAGCCGCTCGACCAGCATCGATTCATCCGTCCCGAGAAACGCGTCAGCCAGTGCTTTTTCCTCCGCTTCGGCCAGCAGGCCCGCACGGAACGCCTGCGGGGTCTGGACAAGCCAGACGGCGCTCCGGTCGGGTGTGGATTCCACGATGCCGTCCGCAACCTGCTTGACCGTGTCCTTGGACGGAACCGCAGCAATCGCGGCGCCGTGATCCCGGACCGTTTCCGCAAGTTCCCGGATTACCCGCCGTGAAAGAAACGGGCGCGCCGCGTCATGGACCATAACGACCGCTTCGTCCTTGCCGCCCGCATCCATGAATGCCCGGACGCACGCGCGGACACTGTCCTGGCGCTCTCCCCCGCCGTCCGGCATCGCCGTAATTTTCGTGATGCCGTAGTCTGCCAGCATCTCCCGGATCCGCTCCCGTTCGTCAGGGCGAACCGCGATGATGATTCCGTCGCAGTCCGGGTCCTGCTGGAACACGGAAAGCGTCCGGACAAGAATCGGCTTTCCCGCAAGCGGAAGGAACAGCTTGTTCTCCCCGGCTCCCATCCGCCGGCCGCTTCCCGCAGCCGGCAGCATGACTGTGTAGTCCATCTGATTCCACTCCATCAAGCGAAAGGACAGGGCACAGGGCCCTGCCTTCCGTCAGTTTTTCGCTTTCACATCACGCGGCCGGGCAAAGATCATCCGTCCCGCAGACGTCTGCAGGACACTCGTCACCGCAACAATCAGCGTCTTGCCGATCTGGGTTTTCCCGTTTTCGATGACGATCATCGTCCCGTCGTCGAGGTAGGCGACGCCCTGATTGGCTTCCTTGCCTTCCTTGATGACCGTGACGCGCATTTCCTCGCCCGGGATGACGACGGGCTTGACGGCGTTTGCCAGATCGTTGATGTTGAGCACCCGGACGTTGTGCAGTTCGCACACTTTGTTCAGGTTAAAGTCGTTTGTCACGACGACCCCGCCGTTTTTCTTTGCCAGCCGCACAAGCTTCATGTCGACCTCGCTCACGTCGTCAAAGTCTTCATCGGTGATCACGGTCTGGCGGTCGTCCTGGATCCGCTTCAGGATGTCGAGCCCGCGCCGCCCCTTTGTCCGCTTGAGCGAGTCGGATGAGTCCGCGATATGCTGCAGCTCGGTGAGGACAAACTGCGGAATGACCAGTTCGCCCTCGAGGAACCCGGTTTCGGAAATGTCCGCGATCCTGCCGTCGATGATGACGCTCGTATCCAGGATTTTCTGGCTTGCTTGGAACTCGGCAGTCGGCTGGGCACCGTCCTTTTTCTTTTCCCCGCTTCTCGTAAACGTCTGGATCAGCTCTTCCCGCTTCTGGAAGCCGACCTGGAAACCGAGGTAGCCGAGAAGGACCGAGAGGATGATCGGCAGGATGTCCGTGATCGGCGGGAACTGGATCGCCCCAATCGCGAATGACAGCAGAAAAGCGACAATCAGTCCGATGATCATGCCGACCGTCCCGAACAGAAGGTCAAGCACCGGCGCTTTCATCAGCCGCTCCTCGAGCCACTTGATCGATCGCACGGTCGGCTCGGTCAGCATGAGGCTGAGCAGGTAGAACAGGACGGCACCGATCAGGGCAGACGCATATGCGTTGGTGAGCCATGGCTGGTTAACGGATAAAAGTTCGAATAATGACGGAAGAAAAATAACACCAAGCGTGGCCCCGATCAATGCATACGCGACCTTTACAAAAAAGTTCAGCATGGTTTTCACCTCCTTATTTAAAGTATACACGTTCGGCCTCCGGACTTCCTTCCGGAGAGGGATGAAAACCATATGATTTCCATAAATAATCAGACGCAAAAGGAGGGAATGAAGTTCCTTCCAGAACCGCAGCCGCCCTGCAATGCTTCTCCTGAAAGTCCGGATCCTCTAATCCTTCCCCTTTCCGCCGCTCCCGAAACCAAAAAACGGCCCCGCCGCATGTATATGCAACGGGACCGCCTTGTTTTAATCTATGCCGCAGTGTTTTGAGCGTGACGGCATCGCCTTTGAGAGAAATCGCCAGCCTCTCAGTCAGATCCACTTACTTGAACGCCTCTCCGAGCGCTTCGGCAACGGTGCTGACCCCTACAACCTGGATGCCTTCGGGATAATCCCAGCCGCCGAGGTTCGAGGCGGGCACGATGGCGCGCTTGAATCCAAGCTTTTTCGCTTCCTGGACGCGCTGCTCAATGCGGGACACGCGGCGGATCTCGCCGGTCAGGCCGACTTCGCCGACAAAGACGTCGTACTGGCTGACGGGTGTGTCCTTGAAACTCGAGACGATGCTCGTAAGGACGGCGAGGTCGATTGCCGGCTCATCCAGCTTCACGCCGCCCGCCACCTTGATGTAGGCATCGTGTGTCTGGAGCAGCATGTTCATCCGCTTCTCAAGCACGGCCATGAGAAGCGACACGCGGCTCTGGTCAAGGCCGGTCGCCATGCGTTTCGGATAGTTGAAGCTGGACTGCGTGACGAGCGCCTGGATCTCGACCAGGATTGGCCGGGTGCCTTCCATCGACGCGACGACGACAGACCCCGCCGCGCCCTGGGAGCGCTCTTCGAGAAACAGCTCGGACGGGTTCAGCACTTCCTTCAGCCCCGACTGCAACATCTCGAAGATCGCCATCTCGTTTGTCGAGCCGAACCGGTTTTTCACGCTCCGGAGAATCCGGTACGTATGATGGCGTTCCCCTTCAAAGTAAAGCACCGTGTCGACCATGTGCTCGAGCAGGCGCGGGCCCGCGATCTGGCCTTCCTTCGTGACGTGGCCGACGAGGAAGATGGCGGTCCCGGTCGTTTTCGCGATCCGCATCAGGTCGGCGGTGCACTCGCGCACCTGGGAAACACTGCCCGGAGCGGACGTAACGTCCGGATGGTGCACCGTCTGGATGGAGTCGACGATGACAAACTGCGGCTTCAGTTCCTCGATCGACAGCCGGATATGCTCCATGTCGGTCTCGGAATAAATATAGAGTTCCGGGGAGGTGACGCCGATCCGCTCCGCCCGGAGTTTGGTCTGCCGCACCGACTCCTCGCCGGAAATATAAAGGACGCGGCGGCCCTTTTCCGCCAGCAGCGACGACACCTGAAGCAGGAGCGTCGACTTCCCGATCCCCGGGTCCCCGCCGATCAGGACAAGCGAGCCCGGCACCACACCGCCGCCGAGCACGCGGTTCAGCTCGCCGAACGCCGTCTCTACACGCGGCTCTTCCTGTGTCTCGACCGACGTGATCGGGGATGCCTTGCCGGCGGGACCGGCCTCGGTGCGGAAAGCACCGCCCCGCGCGGCTTTCCCGACAATCGCCACTTCTTCGTCCATCGTATTCCATTCCCCGCAGCCCGGGCAGCGGCCCATCCACTTCGGAGACTCGTATCCGCAATCCCGGCACATGAACTTTGTTTTCTTTTTCGCCATTAGTACCTCCAGGCACGGAAAAGACATCCCGCCGCAGGATGCGGGCGGGATGTCTGAACCATTGGTTTGATAGGTTGATTATATCATTCTTTCGCGCTTCCTGCAGTTGCGGGCTCTTCGGCGCGGACCGTGTACTGGCCGTCTTCATCGACGTCAAACACGACTTTGTGGCCGGCGAGCACTTCGCCTCTCAGGAGCTCTTCGGACAGGCGGTCCTCGACGTTCTTCTGGAGCGCGCGGCGGAGCGGGCGGGCACCGTATTCAGGGTCGTACCCTTCCTGGGCGATCCGTTCCTTCGCAGCCTCCGTGATGACGAGTTCGATGTCCTGCTCGGCCAGGCGCTTCGTGAGCTGGTCGGCCATGAGGTTGATGATCTGGCCAAGCTCTTCCTTGTCGAGCGAGTGGAAGACGATCATTTCATCCACACGGTTCAGGAATTCCGGACGGAAAGCTTTCTTCAGCTCGCTGAGCATCGTGTCCTTCATGTCCTTGTGGTCCCGCTTGCCATCCTGCAGGTCGAAGCCGACGTACTTGTTCTGCTTGAGGGTCTCCGCACCGACGTTCGACGTCATGATGACGACCGTGTTGCGGAAGTCGACCGTGCGTCCTTTCGAGTCGGTGAGCCGGCCGTCCTCGAGCACTTGCAGAAGGATATTGAAGACGTCGGGGTGGGCCTTCTCGATCTCATCCAGCAGGATGACGGAGTACGGCTTGCGGCGGACCTTCTCTGTGAGCTGGCCGCCCTCGTCAAAGCCGACATAGCCCGGAGGCGAGCCGACAAGGCGGGACGTGGAGTGTTTCTCCATGTACTCCGACATGTCGATGCGGATCATCGCGTCTTCGTCGCCGAACATCACTTCGGCCAGCGCACGGGCGAGTTCCGTCTTACCGACACCGGTCGGGCCCAGGAAGATAAACGAGCCGATCGGGCGCTTCGGATCTTTCAGGCCGGCGCGTGCACGGCGGATGGCCCGGGAAATCGCGTCAACCGCTTCGTTCTGGCCGATGACCCGCTTATGAAGCTCTTCTTCCATGTTGAGGAGCTTCGCGGTCTCGGTTTCCGCGATCTTTGAAACCGGAACGCCGGTCCACATGGAGACGACCTGCGCGACATCCTCGACGGTCACTTCGGATTCTTTCTTGCCCTGCTTTTCTTTCCATTCTTCCTTCGTGCGCTCAAGCTCTTCTTTCAGCTTCTGTTCCTTGTCGCGGAACGAAGCGGCTTTTTCGAACTCCTGGCTCTGTACCGCGGCGTTCTTTTCGGAGCGGACGCTCTCGAGCTGCTGCTCCAGTTCCTTCAGGTCAGGCGGCGTGGTGAATGAGCGCAGCCGGACTTTGGAACCCGCCTCATCGATCAGGTCGATCGCCTTGTCCGGGAGGAAACGGTCCGAAATATAGCGGTCGGACAGCTTGGCTGCCGCTTCGACGGCTTCGTCCGTAATTTTCACACGGTGGTGTGCCTCATAGCGGTCGCGCAGTCCGTGGATGATCTTGATCGTATCTTCGACCGTCGGCTCGTCTACCTGGATCGGCTGGAAGCGGCGCTCGAGCGCGGCATCCTTTTCGATGTACTTGCGGTACTCATCGAGCGTTGTCGCACCGATGCACTGGAGCTCGCCGCGTGCAAGTGCCGGCTTCAGAATGTTCGACGCGTCGATCGCGCCTTCCGCGCCGCCCGCGCCGATCAGCGTATGGAGCTCATCAATGAAGAGGATGATGTTGCCCGCCTGGCGGATTTCCTCCATCACTTTCTTCAGGCGGTCCTCGAACTCACCACGGTATTTTGTACCGGCGACGACCGTACCCATGTCGAGTGTCATGACGCGCTTGTCGCGGAGCGTTTCCGGCACTTCGTTGTTGACGATCTGCTGGGCGAGGCCTTCCGCGATCGCCGTCTTTCCGACACCCGGCTCCCCGATGAGGACCGGGTTGTTTTTCGTCCGGCGTGAAAGCACTTCGATCACGCGGGTGATTTCCTTGGAACGGCCGATGACCGGGTCGAGCGTGCCTTCGCGCGCAATCTCGGTCAGGTCGCGGGCCAGCGAGTCGAGCGTCGGCGTGCTGGCGGAGGAGTTGCCGCCGCCCGCCTGCGCACCCTGGCCGTTTTCGTTCGAGCCGAGCAGCTGGAGCACCTGCTGGCGCGCCTTGTTCAGGGAAACGCCTGCATTGGCGAGGACGCGTGCCGCGACCCCTTCCCCTTCGCGGATCAGCGCGAGGAGGAGGTGCTCGGTGCCGACATAGGAGTGGCCGAGCTTGCGGGATTCATCCAGAGACAGCTCGATGACCTTTTTCGCCCGCGGAGTGTAGTGGATGATGGGGCCGACTTCGCGGTCACCGGTGCCGACGAGCTTCTCGACGCCTTCTTCGATCGTTTCGAAATTAACTCCGATCGCCTCGAGCGCTTTCGCGGCGATGCCGCCGCCTTCGCGGATGAGGCCAAGGAGGATATGTTCGGTCCCGATGGCGTCATGGCGCATCCGGATCGCTTCTTCCTGCGCAAGCTGGAGAACTTTCTGTGAGCGTTGCGTAAAGCGGTTGAACATCATATACAATCCCTCTCTTCTCTTAATGATTCATTTATGCAGATCCTGATGAACTTTGATTCTGGTTATATGATAAAAGGTTCCCCTAAACCGTCCGGCGTCAAACCGGAAACGGGAGAACCG
This sequence comes from Bhargavaea massiliensis, assembly GCF_018390575.1. GTDB lineage: Bacteria > Bacillota > Bacilli > Bacillales_A > Planococcaceae > Bhargavaea > Bhargavaea massiliensis. The sequence continues at coordinate 312,348 of NZ_JAHBCJ010000001.1, forward strand.
GGTCAACTCTTTCGGAAAGGCCCGATTTGACCTTCTTTGACTATTGTAAACCGAACGTCTCCCCCGTTCAAAACATATGCTTGCGGGATGCTTTCCATCCGGCGGCTCAGTCTTCTCGGCGGGACTGCCGGCCCATGCCGATCCGCTCACGGATCAGCTTCGCCCGGAAGACGTCACGCTCGCCGGGCTGGAGCGTCTCTCCCGCATACTGCTGGAGAAACGCCGGCTGCATGAAGATCATGAGCTCGTTCAGGACGGATAGGTCGACATCGGGGATGATGCCCATATCGATGCCGAGCCGGACGTCGGACAGCCGGTTTGCCGCTTCGTCTGTCGCGAGCACGCGGGCATTTGTCAGGATTCCGTACGACCGCCAGACGCGGTCCTCGAGCTTCATCGGGGAATGCTCCCGGAGCGCGCGGCGCGCCCGTTCTTCCTGCTCGATCAGCCGCTCCGTCAGGTCGCGCAGGTCCATCAGGATATCCCGCTCCGACTTCCCGAGCGTCATTTGGTTCGACACCTGATAGACATTGCCGAGCGCATCGGAGCCTTCGCCGTAGCTGCCGCGGACCGTCATTCCGAGCCGGGCGACCGCCTGGGCAATGCGCGCCATGTTGCTCGTGATGGAAAGTGCCGGCAAATGCAGCATGACCGAGGCACGGAGGCCCGTGCCCGTATTGGTCGGGCAGCTCGTGATGTAGCCGAAATCCCCGTCAAACGCGTACGGCAGGGTTTCTTCAAGCCGGTTGTCGATATCGTTCGCCCGGTCGAACGCCTCCATGAGATGAAGGCCCGGGTAAATCACCTGGATGCGTATATGGTCTTCCTCGTTCACCATGATTGAAACCGACTCGTCGCCCGAGAGGATCACAGAACCGGGCCGTTCCGGGTCCGCCAGCTGAGGGCTGATCAGATGCTTCTCGACGAGTGCCTGCCGCTGGATCGCCGGTACGCTTTCCATCGGGATATGGGAAAAGCCCTCCATGCCCTCGAGTGCGGCGGCAACTTGAGAGTCGACTTCTTCCGCTTCCTCCCGGCTGAAATCAAGCGGGAAGCGGAAGCCCTTCAGGTTCCGCGCAAGGCGGACGCGTGTCGACATGACGATATCCGAATGCTCGCCTCTCGGCCCCATCCACGGGGTGACCGCATTTTCAAGGAAGTTTTCAATCGACGACATCCTGTCCGCCCCCTTCCTCCAGGCTGCGCTCCAGTTCCCGGACTTCGTCCCGGAGCTGTGCCGCCCGCTCAAATTCTTCCTGGTTGATGGCTTCTTTCATTTGTCTTCTCAAGTCCTTGATTTTCCGTTCGGCTGCAATCCGCCCGCTGTAGGACGCAGGCACCTTGCCTTCATGCCTCGTATGGCCGCCTTGGACTTTGTTGAACACTTCGGGCAGCTCTTTTCGGAACGCACCATAGCATTCCGCGCAGCCGAATTTCCCGCGCTCGATAAACCGGCGGAACGTCAGCCCGCAATTCGGGCATTCGGGGCCGCTGCTGACCTGGGGCTGCGCGGCCTTCTGGAACGCGCCCGGACCGGCAAACCAGTTTTGGAGAAATTGCTGGATGCCGAGCGGGTCACCCCCGAAGTCACCCTGGAACGGCTGGAAATTTGCCGCGCAGACGTCGCACAAATGCCGCTCCTCGGTTTTACCGTTTTTGCTTTGGGTTACGACGACCGAAGCCGGCCGTTCATTGCAGTTGTCACAGATCAACGAACACACCTCTTTCAGCGGCCGGCATGCGGGTGCCGGCCAAGGTCACTTGCTTTTTCCGTTTTCGGCGGAGCGGCCCTGATTTTCCCCCGGGCCGTGTGCCGCCTCGTATTTTAATGTGCTGAGCATTGCCTGCATGATCCGGGAGCGTAGCAGGTCCCTTTCCGGGAGCTGCGACATGAGCGTCAGCCGGTGCACGGCGGCATGCATCATGTTTGCCTCCCGCTCCGTCAGGACATCCTCATCGATAAGGCGGCGGATGATATCCTCTGCCATCGCCTGCGTGGAGCCGCCGCCCAGCCCCTCGACGATCTGCTCGATCAGGTCGATCCGGCTGTTCGGCCGGACTCGGACAATCCGGATGTACCCTCCGCCGCCCCGCTTGCTTTCGACCATGTAGCCGCGCTCCGTCGTGAACCGGGTCTTGATGACATAGTTGATCTGCGAAGGGACGCACTGGAATTTCTCCGCGACTTCACTCCGCTTGATCTCCGCCATCCCGTCCTGTTCCTTTTCGAGAATCGACTTGAGATATCCTTCAATGATGTCGGAGATGTTCCGCATGGTTTCACCTCTTTCCAAGGCATATGGACTCAGTTGACTTTGACTATCTTTGACTTAATTATACGACGTTATACATGCATCCGCAAAGATTTTGCGCAGGCAGGAGGGGAGCTCTAAAAAATGAAAATGTCGCTTTCCGTTCCAGCCCCTGTCGCACAAAGTTAATGCTTTTAAGCACAGACGCCGTTCTTTCTTCGTAACGGCGCCGGTAATGAGCCTGGCGTCTGTGCGCAGCGCGAAGCGGAAGATCTTCTGCGAGCAAAAGCTCCAGCGTTGCGAAGCATTGCGCAACACTTCGGCTAATGCTTTTCCGCAGGTGTCTCGGTCCATTCACTTCAAGCAGCTACCAATTTTTCGGTGTCCTCGGCAAAAGACCGTTTTAAGGCGATAGTAAAATTCTTTTTAAAAACTAGGTTTAACCTGTTCCGGAGCGGGTAAGGAAAGGGATGTGCATTGCGTTTTTCGCTCCCGCCGGAATGTGAAGAGGATTTTTTCTCATCTGTTTTTTTCCTCATCTGACCTTTCCCCAAACAAAAACCCCGGATGAAACCAAACATACCGGAGGCGGTTCAACTTGAACTGGTACGACAAACTCAACGAATATTTTCCCGTGGAAGAAATGAAGTCCAAGGATCATATGGAGACACTCCTAAAAGAAAAGGAAGGCGTGTACGGCAAGGATGAAGGGCCTTACCACGTGCTGATGTATGCTGAATTTGACGAATTTCTCTTTGTCGATTATTTGTTTGTTTCGTCGAAGTCCCGCGGCCAGGGGCTTGGCGGCAAACTGATTGAAAAGCTGAAAGCCAAAAACAAACCGATCATCCTCGAAGTAGAGCCTGTTGATTATGAGGACACCGACACAGCGAAGCGCCTGAAGTTCTATGCCCGCAACGGATTTGCCCACGCACGCCGCATCGGCTACAGCCGACGGTCGCTGGCGACAGGCGAAAAGACGGACCTTGAAATTCTCTACTGGGCCCCGAACCATGAGGGTGAAGAAACGGTCGAACAGGCTATCTACGACCATATGCGAAAGACATACGAAGAGATCCACACTTACAAAGACGAAGACTTCTATGGCGACTCCTACGAGCACACCGATGAAGTATTCAACTTCCATGAAGAAGAGCGTCAGAAAGATGATATCCTGGAGCCGTTCACGGTCTCCGCATAATGCAGCAAGCCCTCCGCAGCACGCGGAGGGCTTTTCTTATTGTTCAATTGTCTTGTTCTTGATTTCTTTTACGGGCAGGAACATCTCCCCGGTTTCGAGGTAGGTGATTTCGAGTTGGTCGCCTTCCTGGATATAAACCGCGAGCGGCACCGTTTCCGTGGAAGCGAGGAAGCTCCGCCCGTCTTCCGCCAGGACCGATACGAGGGTAAAGTCGCCCGCCCGCTCCTTGTAGACGCGCCGGACGGTGACGGACGCCTTGGCCTCTTCCGCCTCCGACGATCCGTCGACGGTCGAGCCGCCGCGCTGGAGCGCCGTCTTGTACAGCTTGAGTGCTTCGTTCGGCGTGCCGGCAAATGCCGAGATTTCGGGATTCGCCGCCGAGACGATGAAGTAGTTCTGCAGGAAGCCATTCTGGTCAAGCACCGGCGTCAGCCAGCTGGCCTCGCCATAGAAGTTGTACAGCACCGGCATTTCGCCGGACCATTTCTTCTCGATGAACTTCTTCTCGATAATCTGGAGCGTTCCCTGCGAGTCCATGTACGACTCCTCGAGGTTGCCCGTGTAATAAGTGGCCTCGCCCGTCCGCGCATCGGTGAGCGCATAGCCGAGCATCGAGTCCACTTCTTCTTTCGGGCTTGTGAAGTCGGTGAAGTAATACATGCGGCCGGTCTCGTCGAACACCGGGCTCACGTTTGCCTCTGTGCCCTCGTCGGACGGCAGCTTCACGTCTTTCTTTCCGAACAGTGAGTTCCAGAAGCCGTGCACGTATTTTCCGAAGTAGCTGTTCGCCAGGCTGACGGCCTCGGGCGATACGGCTCCGTCGATGAATTCCGGCACGTCTCCAATGGTGTAGCGCTGCGTCTTCCCGGTTGCCGGGTCGACGGTGACGATTCCCCTCACGTCAAAGCCGTTCCGCGCGGAGATGAATTTCCCGTACGAGCGGATATAGTGCGGCTTGCCTCCGTCGTCGATCTCCAGCTGGGCATCGCCGTAGAAGATGAGGCCCGGATGTGCCATGCGCATATGGCGCTCGACGTTCTTGTGGAAGTAGGACGACGGCGTGTAGGCCATTTCGGACTTCACGAACTTCGGGTTGTCGGCCGAGTCGGTTGCGCTCATCGTGAAGTAACCCGGCGTCGTGTCACCGTTGATCCACTTGAAAAATCCTGCAAACTCGACCGGCGCGATGTAGACATATTCGCCGCCGACTTTCTGGATCTGCAGTTCGCCGAGTTCGTAGTAGCTCGTATTCGGCACCTGGCCGAACGCCTTTTTCATCTTGTTGCGGGCAAATTTCGGCGGCACGCTTGCGGGCGTCTTCGTCTCGTCGAACGCGCTGATCTCGACCTGCTCCTCCATTTCGACCGCCTTGTATTTGTCATTGGCGTTAAAGAGCGGTGCGGCGAGGATATAGGCTGCGAAAACGAGCGCCGCAAGCGAAACGATCGTCCGTGCCTTGCGCTCGGTGCCCCTGGCAGCGGACGCGGCGCCAATCACAGCCGCAATGACGACCGCCGGCCAGAGCGATGTCCAGTTGCGGTCCAGGTTCATGAAGTAATAAACAGCAAATGTGATGATGGCGAGCGTGACGGCGGACCCGATCAGGAGCGGGACGGTGTTGACCGGCTCCGTTGCCTTGTGGCCGTCTTTCTTCACGTCACGTGCCGCCCGGAACGGCACCGCCAGCAGCGCCATAACCAGACCCGCAATCACGGAAAACAACAATAAATTCAGCATGAGGAAAACCCTCTCTATTTTGGAGTGTATGGTCTTTCTACGAAGAAAAGCGCCGCGGGGTTTCATGATTCGGGTGATTTTTATTGAGCGCGGGTCCGCGAATTGTGGGGCGGCGGAGCGCGCATAGGACTCTATGCGCGGTTACCGGCAATCTATGCGCGCCTGCGAGTATTCTATGCGCGGGTTATCCGGTTTCTATGCGCGCTTCCGGCACTTCTATGCGCGCTCATCAAAAAAGAGCACCCTCTCGGAGTGCCCCAAAATCACTGCTGATGATAGGTTTTCCAGCGGCCCTTCCCATTTTCAATCAGCCCCGCACTTTTCATCATCCTCCTTGCCGCATGCCGGTCTTCAACCTCAAGAAACCTTCGGCATTCCTCATTGGTCATGCCTCCGCTGAAAATGTGGAACCAGTCCCCGATCGCTTTAACGTGGGCGGAACGGGAGATGCTCTCGCAACGGCAATGCCACGCACGGTTATGCCAGCGCATGCCGAACTCGCCGCAGACCGTGCACATGACGCCGGTCCGGATGTCTTTTTTGGTCACCTGGGGGTACATCGTGCAGAGCGGCCGCTGGACGTATGGCTCATGCGATGCGAGCACTTGCCGGGTGAGCTCATTTAACTCATGCTCATCAAGCAGTGGCCGACCGGAAAGATTGCGCAAGAAAAACGAAATGCGATTCGGAAAGAGAATAGGGTGTGGAGCGACAGCCGCTTCGACTATTTGGCTCGGGTAGGCGAAGACGACGGCGCCGTATACAGGAATGGGGGTATTGCGCTCATGCAGCCAGTCTCGGAACAGCAACAGATTGCTGTCCAGCTGGGCAAACGGGCTGCCAAGCGCTTCTTCACGGCCGTCCTTGGTGATCCGGACCAGTTCAGGGGGGATGTCCCTGATCACGGAGCGGCCGGAAATGTTTTTGACTTCGAGAAGGCATGCCCACGATTGCGTGAGTACAAGCACATCAAGCTGGAACCGGGACCCGCAGACGAGCCTGAGGTCCGGAATGATCCGGATCGGACCGGGGTGCCGATACTCCGCAAGCACACTGTCCACCCGTTCTTCTCCGCGGAAACCTGCCTCGGCCTGTTTCCGGCGTTCCTCCAGCTTGCCGGCGACCAGATTGTCCGGCCAAAGCCTGAGCAGGACCGCGTCACATACCTTTTCAATTCCGGGCCTCGCCCGGTCTTTCATGATCATTCAATCACCTCCATCTCCATGTTACCCCATCAAGCGGAAATCTCCATGCAGTATCCGGCCTCTTTTCCGGGTATACACAAATGGAAGACCTCCGATACTCGGAACATCAGACCAATTGCACGAAAAGGAGTGAGCCGATTGGAACCGGAAAAATTTGAGATCCGCTCGGTGACGCACCGTCCCGGTGTTATCACCTTTGAATGGGACGACACGGGCGATGAATACCGGGTTTATAAGGAAGGCGAGCTTCGCCAGGAAGGCCCGGTGTGCGATTACACCGATGAGAATGTGAAGGACGGAAAAATGTATCATTATGCCATCGAACGAATCCGAAACGGCCGGGCCGAGGATGTCATCATGATGCAGACTTCCGCAATGAAAAGGAAAAAAGACGCTCTTAACCCGCTCCGCTACCTAGTATTCACGACGATTGTCGCCAAGTCGCAGGTAGCCCTGTCTTGGGAGAAGGTCCCGGAGGCGGAGACCTACGCCGTCTTTAAAAACGGTGAACTGGTGAAAGAAACCGGGGACTGCTTTTTTATCGACCGGGAAGTGCCGGATGAGCAGACCGATTATATGATCCGGACAAGCCGCCCGGCACGGAAGGCGGAAGAACCGATGAGCGCGGGCAAATCTATCCTTGGCCGCATCGCCGGGAAGTTCAATCCGGAATCAAGCACCCAGGAAGACGTCACGGAGGAGTTCTGGATCACAAAAGTGATCGGGCAGCCGTCCAAGCTTCTCCTGCCGGTGGAAGAGTGGCGCGAGCCTGAGCCGGTCGAGCGATGGCGGCTGCGGTATACGACCTTTCTCGAAGAACCGTTCATCAACAACCCGAATGTGCTCTCCCCGAACCGGACGTTCAAGGGAGACGGCCGGGACTTTGACCCCGAGGGAGAAACGTTCCGCACGCGCGGTGATGTGACGCTGTCCTACAGGGACCCTGGCCATCCGCTAGTTTTCAGGAAAGAAGCCGGAAAGACGGTCGCCTACGGACTGTCTGGCAAGAAACGCGAGGAAGGCACCGCTTCGATTGATGACTTCACAATCGAACCGCTCGAGCATGATGGCAGAGAGTTTGGCTTCGAGATGAGGCACTCTGTCGGCAATCCGCTCACCCCGGCTCCGCTGATCGACTACGAGGTCCACGCCGTCCTGCGCCGCCACGGCACATTCCATGTGACTGGCTATCATGACCAGGCGCCTCATCACGAGGTCTACCTTGATAAAGGAGATGGCTGGATGCCGATTCACCGCGCGGCTTCAAAAGGCCTTGCCCACATGTCGGAAGTAATCGCCTATCAGCACTGGATCACTTCAAATTTCGAATAAACCAAAAGGCCGCCGGAATTGGCGGCCCACTTTCTTTCGGGAAATAATCGCAAAATCCAACATATTTCCCGGGAAATATCTGCGGAAATCGACAATTTCCCGGAAATAGAAAAACCGCGGACTCCGCGGTTTTTATGCGAGGAAGCGTTCCCGTATGTTCCGGGGCGGCAGCCTGCAGGCTTCTTCTTCGGTTTTTTTGCCGAACCATTTATATCGGTTTTCCGCGATGTAGTCATAGGCCCGGTCACGGAGCGGCTTGGGCACGACGATGAACAGGAAAGCCAGGTGCCACAGCCCGTCAAGCTTTTTCGCGATATGGAGGGCGGCGGTCGACTTGGTGTAGGCCTTGTCCCGTTCGATCAGCACCATGGAATCGACATCTTTAGGGATATTATATTTCTCTCTCAATTCCTGGCCGATGTCACTTTGCAGCGACGCGTATTTAAAATGCCCGGCCGGATCCCGCTTGATGATGAACTGGACGCTTTTGTCGCAAAAATTGCAGGTCCCGTCGAACAGCACGATCCGTTCCTTTTTCAATTTGGATTGCCTCCTTCCGGCTGTTTCGTTGTCCTCCAAGTATTCCCCTTCAGCCGTACGGCAAAACAGGACCCAGGACGGGACGCGCGTCCATTGTGCCCGCCGGGACGGCGCATGTAATAGAGGAAGAAAGGAGGTGCCCACCATGCGTCGACACAAAAACCGCGGATGCGGATATGGCTGCAGCTGCCATTCGTGCCGAACTCGGCCAATCGTCTGCCCGCCGACGTACCGCTTCCACGACACCTTCACCCAGCGCGAAGTTCCGTTCGTCCATCCGATTGTGAACGTCAACCGGCAAAACGTCGTGAACGTCCCTCGACACTACTTCACCGAGACCGAAACAACAGTTCCGGGCCGCAACATTTACGCGGATTCCTACGGTCCGGGCTTCGGCGGACCAGGCTTCGGCGGACCGGGCTTCGGTGATTCCGGATTCTTCCGGGGCCGCCGTTACTGATGCATTGTGGTAAAATCGGGTCAACAACATACAAAGGATGACTCCGATTGAAACGAGCTCTTACATTTGCAATCCCCATTGCGCTCATCGTCGCCGGTCTGGCCTGGTGGTATCTGAACAAGGAATTCCAGGACGTCCCCGGAACACACCGCATGTACATCACCATCGGCGCTGCCCTCCTGAGCGGCGTCATCTCCTGGTTCCTGTTTCCGGCAGAACCGAAGGATCCGGGAAATTGACCCGGCCCCGCCTCGTGCGGGGTTTTTTAATTCCCGGCTAGTAACCGCTCGACAAATTCCCGCTTTGCATCGGCATAAGCCCGCTCGTCTGCGGGATGCCGCTCTGCCAGTTCGTGCTTCAGCCGCTCATATTCCCGGGCGGCTTCCCGATTTTCCCGAAGCCGGTCGCGGAACAGCAGATGCTTTTGCCACCAGTCCCCGCCGTGTTCCACAATGTGCACGACATGGGTCTTGACTGGCGGGTCGAGCTTCCGGAATTTAGCGATGACCCGCTTTCCCTCAATCGGCTCATTGCGCAGCCTGTAATAGCCTTGTGCACCGAGCGCCTTGAAATCGAACCGGTCATACCCTGCAAGATCGTCCAGCCCGACCAGCAGGTCGATGAGCGGCTTCGCTCTCAGTCCCGGCACCGCCGTGCTTCCTATATGTTCCACTGCAACCACGTGCGGGCCGAGCAGTTTACGGAGCCGGGCCGCTTATTCCCGGTACGACTCTTTCCATCTGTCGTCATGGTCAACGAGAAACACTTTTCCTGCCGGCAATCCATCCATTCCTATCGCCTCCTCCCAACCAGGGTAGCAGCTCTGAACACGCATTTAAAGACTGAACATTCAGTTTGATTATTGGTAGAATAGATATAACAAAAGCGAAGGCAGGTCGCCTCCGCTTTTTTTCGTGCTACTATTAGCGCTTACAGAAGCTATGCGAGGCCTAATGGTACCCATGCCTGCCCCTCCCGCCATTCTATGAGCGCTCACTCATTACGGGAAGCCTGCCCGCCGACTCGAGCCGCATGGTGATGGCAAGGCCGATCAGCGCACCGCTGATGCTTGAAACGAGGAAAGCCGGCAAGAAGAACAAAGCGCCTGCCGATGCGCCCATCAGCAGATTGGCATAAGGCGCCGCGAGCAAAGAGGCGACGATGCCGGTGCCGACCATCTCACCGGCTGACGCCGTCCAGGCCCTGCCTGTGTTCCGGTACAGCCAGCCGGCAAGAAGCGCGCCGATCATGCCGCCCGGGAACGCAAGCAGTGAACCCGTCCCGGTGAGGATCCGGATCAATGCCGTCAGGAATGCAATCCCGACGGCAGGGCCGGGCCCGAGCGAAACGGCCGCGATCACGTTCACTGCATGCTGGACCGGATAAGCCCGCGCCACGCCTGCCGGGAATGAAACAAACACTGAGCCCGCGACGGCAATGGCCGTGAACATCGTCATGAGGACGATTGTCTTCGTATTCCATTTCATCCGACCGCACGCCCTTCCCGTATAAGGGCTTCTTCTACCGTCTGCCGGATGTCCCTTGCCGCACGCTCCGGATCATCCGCAAGCGCAATCGCCGTGATGACGGAAACACCGGATGCGCCGGCCGAGATGACCGGCCCGGCATTGTCCGCTGCAATGCCGCCGATGCCGACAGACGGAAGTTCAGGAAATGCCTCTGCCGCCGCCCTGATCGGCGCCGTTCCGCAGACCGGGCGGGCGTCCGGCTTGGAGGTCGTCCCGTAGACCGGCCCGATGCCGATATAGTCCGCCCCTGCCGAAGCGGCTTCCCGGACTTCATCCAAGTTGTGTGCCGAGACGCCCATAATCTTGCTGCCGATTTTCCGGCGCACTTCCCTGGCGTCGCCGTCTTCCTGGCCGATATGGACCCCGTCCGCCCCGAGCTCCATTGCCAGGGAGACGTCATCGTTCACGATAAACGGCACGCCGTGCGCCCTGCACAGGTCCCGGCAAGCTTCGCCGAATGCTCGGAGCGCGCTGCCGGCAAGCGTGCCGGGCCCCTTTTCCCTCAGCTGAAAACAAGTGATGCCGCCCTTCAGTGCTGCTTCCAGCACGTCCAGCGGATCACGGGAGCCGGCATTTCGGCTGCCCATGATCAGGTAAACGGCAAGCTGTTCACGAATCAACGAGCACCTCTCCCCTCAAGGAACCGCCCGACCTGTGGTAGGCCCAATGGTTGGTCGGTCCGTGGCCCGCGCCGAGACCGAGACCGTCGGAGATTGCCGCGTGGATAAACCGTTTGGCTCCGACTGCGGCTTTTTCGAGCGGTTCACCGGCTGCAAGAAATGCGGTGAGCGCCGCAGAAAATGTGCAACCTGTGCCGTGGGTGTCTTTTGTTTGGATGCGCTCCGCCGATATCCAGATCCGCTCCCCTCGTCCGTCCATGAACAAGTCGCAGGCCCGCTCTTCTTCCTCCAGGTGGCCGCCTTTGACGACGACCGATTTGGTGCCCATTTCGATCAGCCGGCGCCCGGCTTCTTCCATGTCTTCCGGCGACCGGATCGTCATGCCGGACAGTACTTCGGCCTCGGGAATGTTCGGTGTGAGGACAGTGGCCATCGGCAGGATCTTTTCACGCATCGCTTCCACAGACTCTTCCTGCAGCAGATGAGCGCCGCCTTTCGCGATCATGACAGGATCCACGACAAGCACCGGATTGCCTGCGGCGGCAAGGCCCGCCGCGACTTCCCCGATAATCTCCCCGGAAAACAGCATGCCGGTCTTGACGGCTGCCACCTCAAAGTCCGCAAACACCGCATCCATCTGGGCCCGGACCGCCTCCGGGCCAAGTGGCCAGACACCGTGGACACCGAGCGTGTTTTGCGCGGTGACGGCAGTGAGCGCGGATGTGCCGAACACCCCGAGCTCCTGGAATGTCTTTAGGTCCGCCTGGATGCCCGCACCACCGCCCGAATCCGATCCGGCAATCGTAAGTGCCACGCTTACTCCCGTCATGCCCGCACCTCCTTCTCCGGCTCCGGAACTATGAAATCATCGTCCTTCAGAAGTGCCAGCTGGTCGATAAACGCCGCAAGGAAACTTCCCGGAAGCGAAGACGCTTCAGTTGCCCGTTCCCCTGCTGCCTTGTACAAGGCGAGTGCTGCAGCCACCGAACGGAACGGGTCTTTGCCAACCGCGAGGAACGCTCCGCACACCGAGCTCAACAAACAGCCGGCGCCGGTGATCCGGCTCATGGCCGGATGCCCGCCGCTGATGCGCACCGTCCGCTCCCCGTCCGTCAGCACGTCCGTTTCACCGGTCACCGCGACAAGGCATCCATAGTGCCGTGCGACTTGCGCGGCAACGGCTTCCACGTCCATTTCTCCTTGTCCTGCATCCACACCCGACGCCTGCCAGTCCACGCCCGCGATTGCCGCAAGCTCGCCTGCATTACAGCGGATCAGCGTGACATCCAGCGCCCCGAGCAGCCGGCTGACGGCATTCCTGCGGAACCGCGTCGCGCCGGCGCCGACCGGATCGAGTACGACAGGATTCCCCGCCCTGTTCGCTGACTTGCCCGCCAACTCCATCGCTTCCAGCGCCTCCCGGTGGAGCGTTCCGATGTTCAGCACCGTGCAGGAAGCGGCGCTTGCCATTTCTTCAACCTCTTCCGGCGCATCCGCCATGACGGGGGAAGCACCGAGCGCGAGCAGCCCGTTTGCCTGGAAGTTTGCGACGACGATGTTCGTCATGCAGTGGACAAGCGGCCGCCTTTCACGGAGTTCCGACAACAGCTTGCTCATCGGGCACCCTCCATTTCCGGGGTCTCCCACTGTTCTTTCGTCCATGCCATCTCCCAGAAGCTGAGCTCATAGATGCTGCTTTTGCGGAAGCGCTCCGCGAGTTCACGGATCCGTTTTTCCGGCAGCCCCTCCGCAAGCTTGTTCATCCTGTCGATCTGCTCGTTCACCAGTTCGCCGAACCACTCGGAACCATAGGTCGCGATCCACTTATCGTAGATGTGATGACCCGGCTCGGCGCCCTTCAGCCGCTCGCCGATCTCCCAATACAGCCAGTAGCACGGGAGAAGCGCGGCGAGGACATCGGCAAGATCCCCCTCCAGGGCCGCCCGGTACATATGTGATGTGTAGGCATACGCGGTCGGCGCCGGCCGGAATGCCTCATGCTCTTCAGGCGTCACACCAAGAAGTGTGAAGAATTCTTCATGCAGCGCAAGTTCCGCGGAGCATGTCGCTTCCGCATGCTTGGCGAAACTTTGTGTCGTTAGCAAGTCCTTCGCCTTAACCGCGCCGAGCGCCTGAACTTTTGCGAAATGCGACAGGTAATACGCATCCTGCAGCACATAAAACCGGAATACGTCCTCATCAAGCGTTCCGTCCGCGAGTGCCTCCACGAAAGGATGCCGGAAGCTCTCCTCCCAGATCCCGTCACATTCCCGCCGTACCCGTTCACAAAATCCCATCTTCTCCGTCCCCTTTCCTAGTTGGAGAACATGAAAAAGCCGCCTTCCGGATCGACGCGGAAGGCGGCCTGAATCTGCATTCGGATACAGCAAAAGCTGCGGGCCCCACTTCCCTACGCCGGTATGATCCGGATCAGGTTCCAAGGGTCCGCGCAGCCCATGCGCGTCTCAGCCTTTCTTTAAGGCTCCCCCAGTGGCAGTTCATGTTCAGTTTTCACACCCACTATATCATGGGCAGAATATTTTGCAAGAGGCGCTCTTACCTGCAGATCCGGCCGACCGAGTCCCGGATGAGCGCTGCCGCAAGGTCCGGCTGCAGGTGCTCCGGTTCAAGAAACGCGTGGAGCGCAAGCCCATCGACGATTGAATAAAGCCGCTCCGCCTCGAGTACGGTGTCCAGGTCCTCCCGGAGCACCCCTTCATAGGTCAGAAATCCGAAAAGCTTGGTTACGGCACCGCGGAGCGCATGGCCGGGCGCGCCCTCCAAATCCTTCCGGTGGCGGATATGCGCCTGGAAGGTGAACCATACATCCATCTCAGCACGCCGTTCTTCGTCGACCGGCACAATCTCCAGCAGCACCCGGATCACTTTTTCTTTGGGAGGAAGCTCCTCCTGCAGGATGCTCATCGCCCGTTTTTCCACGCGCTCATTGACAAGGCGCATCGCGTACACCAGCAGTTCATCCTGGTCCTTGAAATAATGCCGCAGGGCCCCCGTTGACAGCCCCGCTTCCCCGGCAATGTTCCGAACCGTCGCTCCTTCCATGCCCTTTTCCAGGATGACCCGCCACATGGCTTCCGCAATCTGCTCGCGCCGCTCTTCATGATTCACGATTTTTGGCATACCTCTAGTATATCATCGGCTTTTAAATAAAACACTTGTATTAAATAAAGGGCGCATGGTAATATCTTAATAATACACATGTATTAAAAAGGAGCGGAAGCCATGAGCATCATCGCCTACCTGATCATCGCCGTGGAAATCGGATTCTGGGTGTTTATCGCCGCCGGCCTGGTTACGCGCTATCTGCTCGGAAGAAAGCGGCTCGGACTGCTGCTGCTGGCCCTGACGCCGGTGCTCGACCTGACTTTGCTGATTGCGACGACTTACGACATCCTCGCTAATGATGCGACCGCCACGGCCGCCCACGGCATTGCCGCCATTTATCTTGGCGTGTCGCTCACGTTCGGAAAACGGATGATCCGGTGGGCGGATGAGCGCTTCCGCTATCACATCATGAAAAAAGGGCCGAAGCCGGTGAAGCGGTACGGCTACGACCATGCCAGGCATGAACTGTCGGGCAGCCTCCTGCATGTTTTGGCCTGGATGCTCGGCGGCGGGTATCTCTATCTCCTGATTTACCTGGCGGGAAATGCCCATCAGACCGAAGCCCTTTTCCAGATCCTGAAAGTCTGGTCGATTGTTGTCGCCATCGATGTCGCACTCTCTCTCTCCTATTTTATCTGGCCGAGAAAAGCCAAAGCGGACAGCGCCCATTAGGGTGCTGTCCGCTTTCTGTTATATAACAAGGCCGGAGTTTTCAAGAACCCTTGTTAAGGGAAGAGTCGAAGAAACTGTCCGTTTCCGGACACGGGAGTGATGGAATGGATCCGTATATTTTCGGGGCGTTTGCCCTGGCTTACCTCGGACTGCTGGTCTGGATACTGAAAAAGCAGCGCTTCTGGGCCCTGATGAGTGTCCTGGCGGCAGTTGCGCTGGCGCTCGTTTATGACAATGGCATTCTGGCGATCGGAAGACTAATCGGGGAAGGCGCACTTCTGGAAGGACTGAGCCTTGCCCGTTTCTGGCTTCATGCCCTCGTGACGCCCACACTCATCCTGTTCTCGCTTGGTGCGATGCGGCGGGCGGGAATTGAGTGGGCACAAAAAAGCTGGGCGGCTCTGCTGTTCTGGGCGGCCGCCATTGCAGCTTTCGTTGTCGAGTTCATCACTGTGCTCAAAGGTCTGAAGTTGGAGAAAAGCGAAAGCTACGGTGTGCTGAGCTACTCATCGGCGGAAGAAGCGTCCGGACCGCCGGCGATGATCCTGATCGTCCTTGCCGCGCTTCTGGTCGCCGGGATCTTTCTTGCATGGAAGGCCGGTTCATGGTGGATGCTCATCGGTACGGTCGCCATGACCATCGGCAGCATGTTCAATCCGGACATCCCGAGCGATGCCGCGACGAATCTGTTCGAACTGATCCTGATCGCTTCGCTTGCCGTGACGAAGGTGAAGCTGGAGGACAAAGCAACCGGAAGCGCGGAGGCCGCTGACCCTGTGAGGGAATGATGGCCGGGAAGCAGGCTGCATCCGGGACAAACCAAAGCCGGCCGCACCCATTTCCCGGATGCGGCCGGCTTATTTATGAGTGTATTTCTCTTTTCAATCTTTCCAGCTCGTCCAACATCGCCGGACGCCTCCGATAATCGGCTTCAAGTCGGACGATCAGCGATTCCACCTGAACTTTTCCAATCGTTCCGATGCTGGCTTTAAGAATATTGCACAACTCCCGGTATTGGCCCCGGTTGGAAGACCGCTTGGCAGTATCCATGATGTAGGTCTCATAAATTTCCACGACTTCTTCCGGATATTCACCAGCCAGCCGTTTACCGTAGGAAGTGATCGAGGACGGTTTCGCCCAAGAACGGGCCATCATTTCCGGAAGGTCGTTTTCCTGGTCAATCAGGGAGAGAAAAACTCGCTCGGCCCTCCACGTTCCGGCCTCCTTAAGTTTTTGCTTGGCTGTTTCATATAGTTGGCCAGAGTCTGCTGATAGCTCGCGAAGTTCCCCGTAATCGTTCAATTCTCCGTCGACCAGCAGCATCCAGGCGAGTTTCTCGGCTTCCCGTTTCTGTCCGGTCTCTTTGTGCAAATTGAACCGCATTCGGCGCCATTTCTTCATAAGCCCAGCGTCCTCGCTGTCCTGCTCTTCCCCCTGCCTCGCCAGTTCAATCGCCTCTTTAAATGCACCTGCGTTTGCCGCGCGGCGGATGGCTTCCTCCCGTACATTTGAATATTGCACATACTCATCAAGAAACCGGTTCAGTTCCTCTTCGCTGCCGCCCTGGACAATCAGATCCATCTGTATATCCAGAAGGTCACGCCAATCGTATTCATCCGCTTTGCGGAACAATTCCATGATCCACTCCATCAACCTTTTCCTGAAATCAGGGACGTCAGCCAATTCCAGCGCGGCAAAAAGCAAATTGTGGCTGATATACTCCCACTCATCAAAAACCTTGTCCGCGCTCCAGACCAATATACGCTCAAGCAATTCCTCACCAGCTTCACGTTCTTCTTTCGCGGATTCCTCTGCCGCCTGACGAAGCGTTTCTATTGCACTGTCAATCAGCAATTCGAAACTTCCCCCGGAATCATCAGCGTATTTCAGAGCACCGACCGCCTTACGAAGAATGCGCCAGGCAACCTCAGCCTTGAGCACAGGATCCTCCACATCACTTCTCTTATCCAGCAACTCTTCCATGTCATTCGCATAATCCATCGTTTCGGCATAGGCGATAAATCCATAACGGTCCGAGTAATTGTCCTCAATTTTCTCGATCGCTCTTTCCACTCCGCTTATGTAGGAACCGTCATCAGCCGGCTTGCCATGCCCAATCAGTTTCTCCCGAAGCAAGCAATCTTTCTGTGCCTGCTCCAGCAGCAGCGAGATCAGCTCTTCCCGAGGCATGGCCTCCAGGATCTTGGTCAGCTCTGCTGACGGGACTGAATTCGACAGCCTGCGCTCCTGCAAAATCCTCCGAATCTCATAATAAGCGGCTGCTTCATGCTTGCAGACCGGTCCCATATCGTACGGACAACTGCATTCTGAATAAAGAATGTCCCCGTCAGCCTCTACTACAAGAGACACTTCATAGTCGGTTGTGCCTTCCACAACTACTTCAAATTCACCGCCAGCGATTTCATGGATATCTGTCACACGGCCCTCCAGGAAGTAGCGATGAGCACGTTTAAGGATCACTTCGCTGATCCTGTTTTCAAAATGGGTCAGGTTCACTTTCAGCACCCCCTACTTCTGCGAGTTCGCATTTTTATCAATCAGCTCTTGCTCTTCAGCCTCTTCCCAGGTAGTCAGAGCGTTTCCTCTTTTTGCGTTTCTCCATATGCCCTTCCCCCAGTCGAATTTATTTTATCGAAAGGCCTACCATGGTTCAAAACAAGGGCTGCACACACAAAACACCCGGGCGCTCCCTTTTCAGATAGCGGCCGGGTGTGAAATTCATGGTCAATCTTCCAGAAGCCGGGTGATGCGCTTTTCCAGCATGGACATGCCGCCTTCGCCCGCCTGGAAGTGGCGGAGACGTCCGTTTTTGTCAAAGACGTAATAGGAGGGGACATACCGGTTGCCGAATGCAGCGGTCAGCTTGCTTCGGCTGTCGACAAAAACCGGCTCCGTGATGCCGTGTGCCGCGGCCGCTTCCCTGACCTTCCCAGGGTCTGTGTCTTCCCTTGAGCGCGGCATATGGACCGCGATGACATTCAGCCTGTCGCGGTACTTGTCACGGATTGCACTGACATGGGGCATCATGCCCTTGCAGAGGCGGCAGCTGACGGACCAGAAATGGATCATCGTCGGACGCTCACCGACCAGATCCGCCCTGGTTTTCACACCGTTCAACCATTCGGTTGCACCGTGGAGCCCGGGCATCGGTGTGTGAAGTTTCATCAGATCTCCTCCTGTTTAAAAGATCCCCAGCACGGGTCAGTTCGCGGCGCGCCGACCTCCCATTTGCAAGCCCTGCAGTACCCGGAGCGTCTCATCGATATCACGGCCGATGTCTTCACGGAAGGCCGTCTGATAGCGGAGTTCGCCTTCAGGGCTGATGATGAAGAGGCCTCGGAGCGCGATGCCCTCTTCTTCAATGAGCATACCGTACTCCCGGGAAACAGCGAGCTTCCGGTCCGAGGCAAGCGGGAAGTTCAGACCGCCGGGGCCGTTGTTCTTGCGGGCGATCCCGACCCAGGCGAGGTGAGCGTGGACCGTGTCCGTCGAGACCC
The DNA here is from genome assembly GCF_018390575.1 of Bhargavaea massiliensis. Taxonomy (GTDB): domain Bacteria; phylum Bacillota; class Bacilli; order Bacillales_A; family Planococcaceae; genus Bhargavaea; species Bhargavaea massiliensis. Next base: position 330,540 of record NZ_JAHBCJ010000001.1, read on the forward strand.
CGATGACTTCGGCATTCAGCTCCGCAAACTCTACATGACGGTCGGAAAACGCCGTGAGCTCGGCAGGACTTGATTGCGAGAAGTTCATCGGGTAAAAAATCAGGACCGTCCATCTGTCCTTTTTCATGTTTTCCTCCAGGCTGACCGTGCCGAATTCCCTGCTCGGCAGGACAGCCTTCATCTCAAAGCGGGGTGCCGGATTGCCGATCATTCTTTCCACCATTGTGCCTACCCCCCTCAATTTATAGAAAATTCAAACTTAATTAAGGAAAGAATAGCAGAACAATGGCCGGTTTTCAATGGTTCCATCGCCCTTCAAGCTGCCGGATCTCGCGGGTCAGCTGCAGGAAACGGCGGTCAAGTTCCGAATAATCCGGATCCCCCGGCGAGAGCAGGCTGAGCTTGCCGAGGACCGCCTGGCGCTCTGTCTCAAGCCGCAGGCGCTCTTCTTCCATCGCTCTGCCGTCCCTGTCTTTTCCTTCCCCGCTCCGCTTTTCTTCCCATTCAACGGGCGTCATGGGGCGTTTCCGGATGGTCCCTTCCCGGAAGACGAGGATGCCATCCGCCAGCTTCCCGGTGAAGTACCGGTCGTGTGATGCAAACAGGAGCGTTCCCGGGAATGTGCCGAGCGTCCGCTCCAGCTCCTCCCGGGACGGAAGGTCAAGGTGGTTGGTCGGCTCGTCAAGGAGCAGGATATCGGTGTTTTCAAGGATGAACTGCATCAGCTTCACCTTGAACCGCTCGCCCATACTCAGGGAGGCGAGCGGGAGCGTCCAGTGCTCTGCGGTGAGTCCGAGGTTCGCAAGGTCGGTCCGGAGCTTTCCCTGCTGTTCGAAAGTGGTGGCGGAAAAGTAGGCCTCCATGGTTGTTTCAAGCGGAAGGTCGAGCACCGACTGGCTGAGGACGCCGATCGTCATTCCTTCCGTGCGCCAGATGTCCCCTTCATGCGGCTCTTCGCCGAGCAGCATCCGGAACAGCGTCGTCTTGCCCGATCCGTTCGGTCCGAGGAGGGCGAGGCGTTCACCGGACAAAACAGCGAATCGCACGTTACGGAAAAGTGTGCGGCTTCCATAAGACTTCGAGACATCCCGGAGCTCGAACACCCGCATGCCCTTGCGGCGCCCGCCCCTGACGTCGAACGCCACAGATGCCTCTTCCTCGGGCTTGTCGACGCCGTCCTTCTCCAGCTCGGCCTCGAGGCGCTTTCGTTTGGAGCGGATCTGGATGTCTTTTTTCTTGGCTTTCATCCGAAAGTATTCCTTGGCCCCCATCCGGCCCTCGCCCTTCTTGGTCGATTCCCGGTGCGCCTTGTCCGACCAGTCCGACAGCTGCGCGAGCTGTTCTTCGACGCGCGCGACTTTTTTCTGCTGCTGTTCGTACTGCTTTTGCTGTACGGATCTTGCCGCCTCTTTCTTGTTCCGGTAGTCGGTGTAGTTGCCCTCGTATTCGGTGAGGGTGCCGTGGTCCAGTTCCCAGACGCGGTCTGCGATTTGGTCGATGAAATGCCGGTCGTGTGACACGACGATGAAGGTCGACCGGCTATTCCTGATCCGGCCGACCAGCCGCTCCAGCGCCTCCCGATCGAGGTGGTTGGTCGGCTCATCAAGCAGCACGAGCCGGCTTGGTTCCGCAAGGGCGGCGGACAGGCGGAGCTTCATCCGCTCACCCCCGCTCGCGGTATTGTATGCAACCCCCTCGGATAAGCGCCATTTTTTGCGTTCGGCCAGCACTTCGCCTGTTTCAGCCGACAAGTCCGGCGATGCCTCCTCCTGCCGGAAATAAGTGACGGAAGGGCGCTTCCCTTGCCAGCGCACCCGTCCCGAAGACGGCTCCCGGCTGCCTGCAATCCGCTCCATCAGTGTCGATTTGCCCGCACCGTTCGGACCGACAAGCGCGATGACTGCGCCTTCCGGTATATCAGCCGATGCCTTCTCAAAAATCGTGGCATCCCCATAAACGACGGAGAGTTCCTCCAGTCTTCCAAGCAACATACAGATTCCTCCCTGTTCCCGGAGGGCACGAAAAAGCCCCCCGGCCATAGTGGCCGGAGGGATCCGAAAAACACCTCATTTACGAGTCGTCAAACAAGCCGCACGGTTGCGGCCGCAGTTCGGGATGACGATGGAAAATGGGCAGACGGATCCCGCCGACGTTCGAAAAAAGCATCCGATTCGTCTAAAACGCTCCGTCACTTGTCCATCTTCCCATTCGTCATTCCTTTCCGAATTAAGTTGAGTCCAGATTATCATATGGCCCGAGTGCCGGCAACTATGCACAAGAAAGCCCGGCACCTGATGCGCCGGGCTCTTCTCATTGTTCAATGACCCGCTCGATCCTGTCTTCCACCATGTCGAGGCCGGTCCTGCCTGCCTGATAATGGCGGAGCTGGCCTTCCCTGTCGAAAACATAAAACGCCGGAGCAAGCTCATTCTCAAAAGCGTCGGTAAGCTTGTACTCACTGTCGACGAATACCGGCTGTGTGAGGCCGTACTGTTCCGCCGCCTCCCTGATTTTGTCCATGTCGTTGTCCGCTCCGGTGAGCGGCATGTGGACCGCCACGACATTCAGATCATCTTTGTACTTGTCCCGCAGCTCGTTCACTTCGGGCATCGTTTCCTTGCAGATGTTGCAGCTGACGGCCCAGAAATGGATAAGTGTCGGCTTCTCGCCGACAAGCTCCGATTTGGTCACTTCGCCGTTCAGCCATGCGGATGCGCCGGACAGTTCCGGCATCGGTTCATGCAGTTTCATCGGGAATCCCTCCTGCAAATAAGTTTCCCGGGAAATGAACCGTTGAAACTGGCGGCTTAATATTAGACTCACTTTACTTACGGGAAACCAGCTTGCTTAACAGCCGCGGCGGGTTTGCTTAACATTCGGTGGGGGTTGCTAAACATTCGGACCGGTTTGCTTAACACTCGCTAATTTAAGCCGTCCTAAGGCCTTCGGTCCGCTTTCCTGTCGTGGATATCAGCTTGGATTCGTCGGCAAGGATGCTCCACCCGGCCACAATAAGGTTTCTAGTCATTCCCCAGCGCTCTGCCCGCCTGCCGTCCCGAGAACAGGCAGCCGCCGAGGAAAGTGCCTTCAAGCGACCGGTAGCCGTGGACGCCGCCGCCCCCGAATCCGGCCGCCTCGCCTGCGGCGTATAGGCCCGGTACCGGTTCACCGTCTGCTCCCAGCACCTGGCCCTCCAGGTTCGTCTGGAGGCCGCCGAGTGTCTTCCGACTGACGATGTTCAGCCGTACCGCGATCAGCGGGCCCGCCGCAGGGTCGAGGATGCGGTGCGGAGGCGCGACCCGGACGAGCTTGTCGCCCAGGGACGCACGTGCGCTGCGGATTGCCATCACCTGAAGGTCCTTCGCGAACTTGTTGTCGATCTCGCGGTCGCGGGCCCGGATCTGCCGCTCCATTTCCTCCAAGAATATCCGTTCTTCGCCGACCAGGTCGTTCATGCCGTCGGCCAGCTCCGGAAGCGTCCTGGCGACGACAAAGTCTTCTCCCCGCTTCATGAACTTCTCGACTGGTTCCGGCGCGCCCGGAAGGACACGCGACAGGATCATCCGGATGCTTTTACCGGTCAGGTCCGGGTTCTGTTCAGAGCCGGACAGAGCGAACTCCTTTTCGATCATCTTTTTCGTCAGGACAAACCAGGAATAGTCGTAGCCGCTTTTCCCGATTGCCTCAAGCGTAGAGAGCGTGTCAAAGCCCGGAAAGTTCGGCGCGCCGAATCGCTGGCCTTCCGCGTCAAACCAGAGCGGAGAAGGTCCCGGCAAGATCCGGATGCCGTGGTTGGGCCATACCGGGTCATAGTTCCGGATGCCCTCCGTGTAGTGCCACATGCGGTCGCGGTTGACGAGCCGCCCTCCGGCCCTTTCCGCCTCTCCGAGCAGCTGTCCGTCGACATAGGCGGGCACGCCTGACAGCATGCGTTCAGGCGGCGTCCCAAGACGCTCCGGCCAGTTTTTCCGGACCAGCTCATGGTTGCCGCCGATGCCGCCGCTTGTCATGAGCACCGCGCCTGCACGCACTTCGAAGAGCCGTTCCACTTCACGGGACGTCTTTTCACCGCGCAGCCGGTCGTCCGCCACAAGCTTTTCCCCGCGAACTCCCGTCACCGCGCCGTTTTCCGTAACGAATTCGGTCACACGGTGGCGCGGCAGGTAATGGATGAGCCCATCGCGGATTCCCTGATGTACGCGCTCCGCGAAAGGCTTGACTATCCCGGGGCCCGTCCCCCAGACGATGTGGAAGCGGGGGACGGAGTTTCCGTGTCCGTCCGCGAGGCTCCCGCCGCGCTCCGCCCAGCCGACAACCGGGAAAAATCGGACGCCGAGCGACCGGAGCCATTCACGCTTCTCACCCGCAGCAAAGTCGACATACGCCTTCGCCCACTGGTAACCCCACTCGTCTTCGTCACTCATCCGGTCAAATCCGGCCGTTCCGAGCCAATCCTGCCACGCCAGTTCATGGGAATCCTTGATGCCCATCCGGCGCTGCTCCGGAGAATCAACGAGAAACAGCCCGCCGAACGACCACCACGCCTGGCCCCCGATGTTCGACGCCGGCTCCTGGTCGAGGAGCAGCACTTTCTTTCCCGCATCCGCAAGTTCTGCCGTCGCCACCAGGCCCGCCAGCCCGTGTCCGACCGTGATCACATCATATTCCAATCCCATCCCGCCTTCCATTTCCGGTTTCCTCTCATTGTATAGGAATTTTCTGTTTTCTCACAGAGATGCCTGATCAACAAAATGGGGCTGTCCAATAAGTCATTAATACGATAAAAACAGCAAACGGCACGGACTCTGGTCGCTTACCGCGGGCCGGCGCCGAGCCCCGCGTAAAGCGGGTCTCGACAGCCCGGCTTTTCCCGCAGGTGTCTCCCGACGTCCGTGCCGTTTGCTATATCATGTGCTGAATCCGACTTTTCGGACAGCCCCTAAAGGAATTTATTTCGTTTGAATGATCAATCTCTGCCGGCCCCGGCCTTTAACCATTTCGCAGTCACCGTATTGGCATCCAGCATCTTTTTCGGGGTCCCCTCGAACAGGATCTCACCGCCCCGCTTCCCCCCGCCAGGGCCCATTTCGATGACCCAGTCGCCAGCAGCGATAAAGTCCAGATTGTGTTCGATGATGATGACAGAGTTTCCCCGCCCCACAAGTTTCTGAAAGACTTCCAAAAGCTTTTCGCCGTCCTCAGCATGCAAGCCGAGGGACGGTTCGTCCAGAAGATAGATCTGGCCTTCCTTCTGCAGTTGGCTTGCGAGTTTCAGGCGCTGGACTTCTCCTCCGCTTAAAGAACTTGTCGTCTGCCCCAAGGTCAGGTACCCCAGCCCGACGTCCTTTAGCGTCTGCACCCTGTTCAGGATCTTTTGCCGTTTAAAGTCCTCCGCAGCCTCATCAATCGTCAGTTCCAGAATATCGATGATGTTTTTGCCCTCGTACCGGTAAGACAGAGCCTCATCCGAGTACCTCGTCCCGCCGCAAGCCTCACAGGGAATCGTCACCGGATCCGCAAATGCGACTTCCGGCGTCAGGACGCCCTTTCCTTTACAGACCGGGCATGCCCCCAAGGAGTTGAAGCTGAACAATCCAGCCGGCTGTCCTGTCGCTTTTGCAAAGGCGGCCCGGATGTCATCCATGATCCCCATGTACGTCGCCATCGTCGAGCGGCTGGAGACTCCTATCCCGCCCTGCCCCACAGTGATAGATTCCGGATATCGTTCCTTGAACGCCTCCAGGATCAGGGAGCTTTTGCCTGAACCGGATACGCCGCAAACAGAAACGAGCACCCCTTTGGGTATATCCGCATTTACGTGTTTCAGGTTATTGTTCCCTGCTCCCGTTATCGTAAAATGACCTTTTGGATCTCTCGGAATTTCGTTGATTTCAAGTTTTTGCTTCAGGGCTTTCGCGGTCGGAGAGTCGGTTAACCCTTCCAACGACCCCTGGAAGACCACGTTGCCCCCATTCACGCCTGCTCCCGGGCCCAACTCCACAATTTCATCCGCCGCCCTGACCACCGACAGATCGTGTTCGATGACGATCACCGTATTGTGCTGGTCTTTGATCTTTTTCAGCATTCCGATCAGCAGATGCACTTCCTCGGGATGAAGTCCGGCGCTCGGTTCGTCGAAAATGTAGGTCAGGTTATTCAGGCTGTTCCCCAAGTGACGGGCAATTTTCACCCTTTGGGCTTCTCCTCCGGAGAGGGTGCCCATTTTCCTGGACAAACTCAAGTAGCCCAGCCCCATGCCGATCAACTGCTTTACACCGGGAATCACCTGCCTGGCGATGGATTCTCCCGTAGGATCCTGGATGTTCGACAGTTCTTCCAGCAGCTCCGGAAGCTCCAGCTGATCGTATTCCGCGATGTTCAGTCCGTTGATTTTGCATTCCAGCACTTTCGGGTTCAGTCCGGAGCCTTGGCAGGTCGGACACAGAGTATGAGCCGACACCGCCAATACATCGTCCTGGGAGACTTGTTTGAGCTTTGAGATGTCCCGATTAATATAGACACGCGTGAATCTCGGGAGCAGCCCGTCCCACTCCGCATTTTGCGGCCCGTTTTTTGTGTGGAACGGCGCATAAGCGCGTTCCCCTTCCCGGGGGCCGTACAACAGAAGGCGCCGTTCTTCTTCCGGGTAGTCCTTGATGGGTTTGTCGGGATCAAACAATCCGCACGTCATCATCCAATGACCCTGCCAGCCGGAAGGCGACAATGGCTTGAACCGGACGGCATGCTCCCTGAGCGATTTATCGAAATCGACCAGCTTGCCCACGTCCGGCGTGATCACTTGCCCGAAACCGCCGCATTCCGGACACCTTCCGAATGTACTCTGGCTGGAGAAATCATTGGCGGATCCGATCGCCGGTTGCCCGATTCTCGAGAACAGCAGCCGGATCAGCGGATCGATGTCCATATATGTGCCGACCGTGGAACGGGAATTGCCTCCTGCCGGCCTTTGCTCCACGACAATCACCGGGCTTAAGTTCTGCATCAGATCGGCCTGGGGCCTTTCGTATCTCGGCATCTGATACCTGACGTAAGCCGGATAGTTCAACGTCATTTGCCTTCTGCTCTCGGTTGCGAGCGTATCAAAGACGACCGAGCTCTTGCCCGAGCCGGAAAGGCCGGTGAACACGATGATTTTTTCTTTCGGCAGATTCAGGTCAATGTTCTTCAGGTTGTTTTCTTTGAGCCCTCTTAGGATGATCTCATCTTTTTCTCGTGACATTTCATGTCCTTTCTGCCGGCGTGCGGCGGCCGAATGATGAAACCGCTATGATGAATGACGAAACCGTCCCGAAAGCGGCTCGTTATTTTCGCATCAATGCACCGTCCGGCTTTGGCAGTTCGCCCGCGGCAATCTGATTCATTTCACAGAAATGATCAAAGAACTGCTGCGCCTTTTCTTGTTCTTCCGCGTCACTTTTTGATGAAACGATATCCCGCAATATTTGGGCCATCATTGTATTATCGAAATAACGATATTTTCCGGTATTCCACGTCATCTTGCCCGGGGATCTTTCGTTCACATAATAGTTCCAGAAAAGCATGTCAGCCGATTCCTGTTCGGCAAGTTGAATTCTGTGCACTGAGTGTGCAGGAATCATTCCGTCTTCACACAGCCTGCCGGTGAATTTTTCATTGACCATATACATCCCGATGATCCGCCTGGACTGTTCAGGCATTCCTGAATCCCTCACAGTCAGAAGGACCGCGCTGTTTTGGTGCAGACGGGCGGGCTTATTCGGCTTCCCTTTATTTTTTCCGCTTTTGATTTCACCCGAAAAAACTTTCCACTCTGTGAAAGCCTGTTGCTGCTCTTCCGGATCACACCAAAAAACCATTTGCGATTGCGGATGCAGTTTCCGATTCTTCATCAGATTTTCATGCTCCATGCGAAGTTCATGCTTTTTCCGCTGAACCTCTCTTTTCTTTTCCCGTTTTGATTCTCTTGCTTGCCGTTCACTTTCTTTTTGTTTAATGATCTTACTAAGCGAACGGGCGGCATCCTGGTCTTTCAAGACCAAGTGCTCTCCGAATACATCCGGGAAAATAAACCGCTTATTTTCATCGCCAAAAGCGATTTCAACTCTTGAGTCACTCATATTGACGATGTTGCCCGTTCCAAAATGCCTATGCTTCACTTTCTGGTCAATCAGATTCATCATTCTTTTCCCCCTCCGTAAAATTTAAGTCGCACAACTGTTTTTACTTCGGTACAAAAAAGAACATAAAAAAACGCATTCTTTCTAATCCGCGGAATACACAGCGGAACGTGGAATACGTCGCGGAAAAACAATTGTATAATTATTGTAACATTTATTCGAAAATAACACAAATTTGCCGTTGACAAGTCGATTCAAAGTATTGTATGATTTCAAGTTTATCATAAAGAAAGAAGGGGATCGGCTGTCCAATCCCCTTCTTGTCTATTCAGATATTATTTATCGAGTTTCATCACTTCTGCAATCAATTTCGGAAGATCCGTGTTGTCGTGGAAGCCGGCAAAGTTGTCGGCTTTCGGCCCGAACACGTAAAGCGGGATGTCCGCGCCTGTGTGGTTCGTGCTCGTCCAGCCGATGTTCGCTCGGTCGCTGATCACATGGTTGATCGCCAGGCTGGCGTTGTCCGCTTCACGGATGGTTCCGATTTCTTCTTCAGACAGATCAAAGCCTGTAAAGGTTTTCACCACTTCCGCCACATTTGAACGGTCTTCGTTTAATTGTGCCGCCATGTGATCGCCTGTCGCTGTCACGTTTTGGAGAACGTCCGCGTTCAGCTCCATGGATCCGTTTGAACCGGTTGTCATGCCGCCCGTGTCGTGGTCGCCCGCGACAACGACGAGTGTGTTGCCGTCTTCTTCCGCAAATTCAATCGCTTCTTCTACTGCTTTTTCAAAGGCTTCTGCGTCAGACATAGCCCATGCCGCGTCATTGGCGTGGCCCGCCCAGTCAATCTGGCTGCCTTCAACAACGAGGAAGAATCCGTCCTTGTCCTCTTCAAGTGCGTCGATGGCGGCTTCCGTCATTTCGGCGATGCTTGGCTGTTCCGTTTCCCCGCGGTGGAGCTCAGGAGCCAGTGCGTCTTCTGCAAAAAGCCCGAGCAGGCGGTCGCCTTCGTCTACGTCAAGGTCATCGACATCCAGCAGCTGTTCACGGGTTTCCACGTATGTAGCGCCCTCGTCCTGTGCTTCGCGGATCAGGTTGCGTTCGTCCTGGTTGCCGCCTTCTGATGCCGGCAGGAAGTTGTTTTTGCCTCCGCCCAGGATGACGTCCACACCGCTGTCCGCCATCTGGCGGGCGATTTCCGTTTCATTGTTCCGGCTGTCGACATTCGCGACAAATGAGGCCGGAGTTGCGTGCGTAATGGTCGAAGTGGCGACCAGGCCGGTGGATTTGCCGGCTTTTTCCGATGCTTCGAGAATGGATTCGAGCTCATTCCCCTCCGCGTCCAGGCCGACTACGCCGTTGTTCGTCTTGACGCCTGTCGCCATCGCCGTACCCGCCGCCGCTGAATCCGTGATTGCCGAGTTGGCAGAATACGTGGTGAACATCCCTTTCAGATGAGCATCCCATACTGCTTCTTCACCTTTGTAAACGCGGTAGTTCGACGCATAATCCGAGCTGAACCCGTCCGGGATCATGTAGATGACGTTTTCAACCTTGTCTTTTTCTTTGTCTTTCCCTTTCCCCTTGCCTGCCCATTCAGGTTTTCCGGCCCATTCCGGCTTTCCCTGCCCTGCCCATTCAGGCTTGGCTGCATCCGCGGCTGTCAGTCCCATTCCGGACAAGACAAGGCCCGCACCCAGCGCAGCAATTCCGACTTTCTTCAGCATGCTACCCACTCCTCCAAACAAGTTTATACAACACTTGCCACTCTATCGGAGAAATGTTTACGCAGAGTTAATTTGGTGTAAAGGAATTGTTAGAAATAACCAGTAATAAAGAATCACTACAATGGGCCCAACAATTGATGTTGCCGAAAATAAACACCGTCCGTTTGCAGTAAAGTTCATGCAACACGGACGGTATTGTTGTATTTTTACTGACCAAGGTAGATCCCGCCGCCCGGTCCGAGCGGAATATCCAAGAGGAACCATACACTGAACAGGATCAGCCACATGATCGTAAAGGCGATCGAATATGGTAGGAGGGTAGTCATGAACGTGCCCATCCCCATTTTCGGATTATACTTCCTGGCAAATGTCAGGACAATCGCAAAGTACGGGAACATTGGTGTAATCGGATTTGTAAGCGAGTCGCCGATCCGGTAGGCCACCTGTGTGACGGCCGGGTCATAGCCCATCATCAGGAACATCGGGACAAAAACCGGTGCCAGGATGGCCCACTTTGCGGAGGCGCTGGCGATCAGGAAGTTGATGAGCGCAGCGATCAGGATGAAGCCGAGGAAAAGAGGCAGTCCCGTGAAGCCAATCGAATCAAGTGCCGCTGCGCCATTTATGGCGATGACCGGTCCCAGGTTGCTCCAGTTAAAGTAAGCGATCATCTGTCCCGCGACAAACGCGATGACAATATATGGCCCCATGCTGGCCATCGCTTTCCCGAGATGATTTCCAAAGTCCCTCGAGTTCTTAAGTACGCCCGATGCTTTCCCGTAGGCGATGGCAGGGACGATGAAGAGAATCATCATGATCGGGATAATCGAATCCATGAACGGTGAAATGATCAGCCCGCCGTCTTCAGGGTTCCGGAGTATCGCGTTTTCAGGAAGGGTCAGAAAGGCGAGAATGGCCCCGGTGATCAGAATGGAGAGGCCCGCCCACTTCAGGCCCTTTTTTTCTTCCGCCGTGATTTCTTCAGTGGATTCCGCCTTAACGATGCCTTCGAACTTGCCGAGACGAGGCTCGACAATCCGATTCGTCACAAATGTGGCGACCGGGATCAGGATGAGCGCGGAGATGCAAAGGAAGTAATAGTTGATCATCGGGTTGCCTTGGTAATCCGGGTCAACCATGTGGGCAGCCGGTTCCGTAAACCCGTAGACGAGCGGATCGGTCAGGGACAGCAGCAGGTTTGCCCCGAAGGCGCCTGCACATGCCGCATAGGCCACGGCGATCCCGGCGAGCGGATGGCGTCCGAGCGCAGCGAAGATCATTGCGACAATCGGCGGAAGGACGACAAACGCCGCGTCTGCCGCCGCGTTCCCGGAAATTGCGACAAGAACGATGATCGGCAAGATGATCTTCTTCGGTGCTTTCAGGACGGTCGCCTTCATCATCGCTGTGATCAGCCCGGTCGATTCGGCGAGCCCGACGCCGAGCATGACGACCAGTACAAGCCCAAGCGGCGGGAAGCTGGTGAAGTTCGTGACCATTTCCGTCAGGATCCGGATGAGTCCCTCCCCGTTCAGGAGGTTGACGACGGTGATGGTCTCCCCGGTCCCCGGGTTGACAGCAGACGTCCCCATCATTCCGAAGATTGCGGAAGCCACGAGGATGGCCGCGGCAAGATAAACGAAAAGCATAACGGGATCCGGCAGCTTGTTTCCTATTTTTTCGACGGTGTCGAGAAAGCGGTCAAACGCCCCGCGTTTTTTTGGTTGGGTGGCATTCGCCATAATTCGGTTTCCCCCTTTAGCACGGTAAAGCGCTACAGCGATGTTTATTATCTTAACAAAATCTGCAGGGAATTCAATACTGTCCGAGAAATCTTTCGGGCCGAAAGGGTGGAAGTTACTTCCTTCCACCAAAAAAACAGAGATTCCGGGATGTCGCCCCGGAATCTCCTGTCTGGCTAAGCTTTCTTTTTCTTCGCGGCCGCCCGTTTTTTCGGAGCGGGCTTTTTCTTTGTGGACTTTTCGAGGGATGCCTGGAGCGCGGCCATCAGATCGGTCGCGTTTGTCGCAGCCGGTGCTTCCCGCTCTGTTGCGGTGACTGTTTCCTTGCCCGCCTTTTTTGCCTCGATCAGCTCCATGAGCGCTTCGCGGTACTCATCCTTGTATTTTTCAGGCTCGAACGGCGTCGTCAGCTGCTCGATCAGCATAAGGGCGACGTCCAGCTCTTTTTTCTGTACGTTCTCCGCGTCGGGCACGTTCGGCACATCCTCGACTTTTCTTACTTCGTCCGGATAATGGATCGTCTCCAGCATCAGTGCATTTTTGTAGACACGGACCGCCGCGAGCTGCTCTTTTTGCCGGATGATGATTTTCGCAATTCCGATCTTGTCCGAATCCCCGAGCGCCGCGCGCAAAAGCGCATATGCCTTCGCCCCGCCCTTATCGGGCGCAAGAAAGTACGTCCGTTCAAAGTAGATCGGATCGATTTCTTCCAGTTTCACAAAGTCGACAATCTCGACCGCTTTGTCCTCATTTTCCTTTTTGAGCGCCTTCAGATCGTCCTCATCAAGCACGACGAACTTGCCCTTCGTGTACTCGTACGCCTTCACGATATCCTCCGGCTTCACTTCCGCGTTGCAAGCCGTGCACACCTTCTTATAAGAGATCGGCGCGTTGCACTCTTTATGCAGCTGCCGGAGCTTGACGTCCCGGTCCTCGGTCGCCGCGTGCAGCTTCACCGGAATATTGACGAGTCCGAAGCTGATGCTGCCTTTCCACACCGTATGCATCCCATCACCTGCTTTTTCCCCTAGCATGTCCTGTTCCCGCCCCGCTATGTATGAAGTTTTCCGGGGAGTGCACACTGGAATGGAGTAGAGCGGGCGTCTGGGAATGGACATGTAATCTTAACTCTTTCGGAAAATCCTGCCGCTATAAAGGAGGCAAACCATGAAACCGATGAAGCTCACACCTGCAGAAACGCTGCCGGAGGGCTCCGGCTGGCTGTATGAAGTTAAATACGACGGTTTCCGTTGCCTTCTGGACTGGCGGAAGGACGGGATCCGCCTGCTTAGCCGGAACGGGAATGACCTGGCGGACCGGTTTCCTGAAATCATCGCAGCAATCTCGGAAGCAAGCGATGTGGCGCGCCCTTTCTTGCCCCTCCTTTTAGACGGAGAGCTCGTTTTTCTGTTAAACGACGTTAGAAGTGATTTTTCCGTAGTAGCACGCCGCTCCAGGCTCCGCACACAATCAGCGATCGAGGAACAGAGCCGCATGTTTCCATGCCGATTTGCCGCGTTCGACCTGCTGGAGAAGAGCGGTGAAGACCTTCGGGCAATGACTGTCGAAAAGCGGAAACAAGCTCTTGGCGAGCTGCTGCAGGCGCTCTCCTTTCCCTTGGACACAGACTACCTCTCCCCGTCATCGGTGCAGGGAGTGGCTGCCCAAACCGGACCCAAACCGCTCAAAAGCCGTCTGATCGCCGGAAATGGCGAAGGATTGGTTGCAAAGCGGAGCGGCAGCCGCTGGCAGGAAGGCATCCGGTCCACCGACTGGGTAAAGGTGAAAAACTGGCGGGCCGTTCCGGTCGTTCTGACGGGATTCGAAACGGAAAACAGCAACTTTTCAGGACGCATTGTGGACGAAGGGGAATGGCGGGAGGTCGTCACTTTGCGCCATGGTTTTTCCGAAGAAGAATCTAAAACACTCACAGCGCTCTTCAAAGCAAACGGGACAGAAGGACCACCAGGCGTCTTTACGCTGGCACCGGCAGTCGTCGCAGAAGTATTGACGATCGGTGAGTCCGGCGGAAAACTGCGGGAACCCCGCTTTTCCCGTTTTCTTTTGGATGAAGACCCGGAGACCGTCACCCTGGAGCGGTACCGGCGTGCGCTTGAGCCGATTCCACCAGGGGTCACTGTGACAAATCCGGATAAGCCGCTATTTCCCGAAGCCGGAATCGACAAGGATGGCTACCTTCTTTACCTGCAGCACGCTGCGCCCCATCTGCTGCCCTGGCTTAAGGACCGCCCGCTCACGGTCATCCGGTATCCGCACGGCACAGAGGACACGGAACGGTTTTATCAAAAGCATGCCCCGGATCCCGTTCCTTCATTTGTCCAAACAGTACCCGGAGAGGAAGGTGAGCTTCTGTTATGCAACAGTTTGGAAACCCTTCTCTGGCTGGGCAACCAGGCTGCACTGGAGCTGCACGTCCCTTTTGGACGGTTGCGGAAGGGAGAAGAATCGACCTATCCGGATGAGATTGTTTTTGATCTGGATCCGCCGGATGCCTCAAAGTTTCAGCTTGCAGTAGACGCTGCTCTCCGCCTTAAAAAAGTGTTTGACGGTTTTGGACTGAAAACATTCGTGAAGACATCCGGCGGTAAAGGGATGCAGCTGTATATCCCGATTCTTCCTGGTACGTATACCTACGAGGAGACAAGGCTCTTCACTTCGTTTGCCGCGGATTATCTGTGCGAGCAGGCACCCGAACGGTTCACGACCGAGAGGATGAAGAAAAATCGGGGTGGGCGGCTGTATGTGGATTATGTCCAGCATGCCCGGGGAAAAACGATTATCGCTCCTTATTCTACCCGCGGAGCGGGACATGCACCGGTGGCAACTCCGCTTGAATGGCATGAGCTTACAGAAAATCTTCGGCCGGAAACCTTCACCATCCACACAGTGACAGAACGGCTGCGGACAATAGGCGACCCCTTTCGACTGATGGAAGATTCAAGATCCTTGCAGCCCTTTGGTGACGTGCTGGCGAAACTTAAAGAAATGCTGGGATAGATAAATCATCCGCTGTGGACAATCAGAGTTGCTTTTAGTTTATACACATATTATCCACACAATTGAAATAGTATTTATGTATGTTGCGATTGTATGTATATTATCCACAGGATATCTATCTAACCTGTGGATTTGTTGATTACTCTGATTTTTGGAGTTCGGGTGAGAAGCAACGGTTTAGAACCGTGAAGGAGAGAGATCCGAAGCAGGGTGTAAAGGAGAAGGTGAAGGAGAAAATGAAACCAAGGTGAAATTTGCACCAAACGACTTAATGATGGATGAGAAGTCCGACGGCATTTTCCTGCAGATATTTTCTTACGCATTTTTTGTCGAAGAGAGGAGTGAAGGAGGCAAAACAATCAATTTTCCTCCTTCCGTAATTCCATAATTTACTTTTATTAACTCTCACACATTGTATTTCTATTATACACACAAAAGAAATACAATATACTCACATTTTCATACATACTATGTGCGCACAATAGAAATATATTATCCGCCTAAAACGCACTTTTCGGCGATTCCTGTAAGATTTTTGTGCGCATATCCTACATATTCTCTATTTCTATCATGAGGAGGGCGCGGTATAATCAATGATAGAAACCTAGAGGGAGTGAATGGGAATGGCAGTACTCAAAGCTGGCGCAGATGCCGGTAACAACGCACTAAAATTATGGGTGAAAGATAATGAACCAATTCTGATTCCTACCGTCTACTCGCTGTATATGGGAGAGACGACAGAACTGATGGATATGGAAGATATTCCGAAGGATGCCCTGCTTGAGAATATTGACGTTACGATTAACTCCAAAGCGCTATCCTTTAACGGCCAGCGCTACGTAATCGGAGAAAAGGTGCTGAATGATACGCTTCCGGGTATCGAGCTTGAAAAGCGGTCGGACAAGTCTTCGGATGAGATCCCGGTTCTTGTGACGCTCGCCGGCCTGGCAATCGATGCCATGCGCCGCGAATACAAGAAAAACAAGATCACGGTCACATACGACCTGTCCGTGGCACTGCCGGTCGGCATGATTACACAGGAAGCGGCAAAAAACAACGCAGCCCGCTATATGGGGACGCACGAAGTCATCTTCCACCATCCGTCCGGACGCAATGTGACTGTGACGATCAAGATCGAATACTGCAAGTGCCTGCCTGAAGGCGCTGCAGCCGCGTGGGGAGTCGTCTTCGATGAAGGCGGCAAGCTGTCCGAGCGCAAAGTGGAAGTCGGCGACAAGATCATGAAGGTCGACTTCAGCGACAAGACACTACTCCACTTCGACATCGGCTCCGGCACGACGGAGATTGTGGTGACGGAAGGCGTCAGATTCAATCCTAAGCTGTCGGAAGGCCTCAATTTCGGCGTTAAATCGGCGATCAGCGAGATCCTGAAGCGCTGGAACCGCAACCACCCGGTCAAATCGATCGATTCCATGGCGGAGTTCAACGAAATCTACTTCGATCCTGAACACCCGCGCCACAATGAGCTGAAAGCGGAGTCCCAGACCGGTCTCATGCAGCTGGCACAGCGCATCAGCCGTCCGATCATCAACAAGATCGACGACCTGAAGGATGACCCGTACGTCTTCATCTACGGCGGCGGAGCGGCCATCCTGAAAGACTACCTGCAGCAGATCCTGAATGCAAAGGAACGCACGACCAACGTCACGTTCCTCCAAGACCCGATGTTCGTCAACGCGCGCGGCCTCCTCGTCTACACCTGCTCGCCTCGCTATGAGCAGCAGAAAGAAAAGGAATTAGGTGTGGTCGCAAGTGGCGCGGAATCGAAGTAAAACTTATCAGCATGGGGAACGGATCAATATTTACTTGAGCCGCGATCTCACGCCGGAGTTCATCGACTGGATCAATACCCAGTCCGACCTGTCGAACTTCTTCCTGTACGCCGCCCAACAGCTGTACCGGAAGACGGGCTTCGTCGATGTCGCCGAAGTCATGCCGAGAAAGATCAACTTCGAACTTGCCGGCGCGGAAGACCGGGATCTCTTCATCCCGGAGGCCGCCCCGCCGGCGCCCGTACGCGCAGAAATACCAAAAGTGGAACCAGAACCCGAACCGGATCCGCCGAAGGAACCCGCTCCCGCCTGGGGCGCCCTGGACGACTTTGACGACCCGTTCGCTTGAGGGCAGAAGAAAACCCGCCGGAATGGCGGGTTTTTTCGTTTATCCAATTTTGTTTCTCAGCAAGAACGGCTCTTCCATTGTCCAATTCAAGAGCAGATAAACCCATATGGAAGCAGAGGCAGTCAGGAGAAAAATCAGTCTGACGACAAATGATGAGATACCCGTGAATTCCGCTATTCCCCCGCACACCCCGACCAGCGCGCGGTCCTCCGATGACTTTCTAAGTTTCTTCAAGCGGCTCCCTCCTCCTAAACCTTATTAGTGATGTGAATCCCAATATCCTTTTCCAGCTCCATTCGAGAAGGAAAATCTCCGTCGATGTCCAATTAGTTCAATCAACTGTCCAAGGGAAGGAAGGAATCCGATGAACCAGCCTGCCACCAGTCCAACATTAAAAACAGAACGCCTGCTGCTCCGCCGCTTCACCGCAGCCGATGCACCGGAAGTCAGCCGGCTGTGCGACAACTATAACCTGTATAAAAGCACACTGAACCTGCCGTACCCCTATCCGTTGGAGAGCGCGCTGGAGTGGATCGCCACGCATGACGAAAGCTTTACCTCTGGGCGGATGTATGAGTTCGCGATCACGAACAAGGAAAGCGGCAAGCTCTACGGAGCCATCGGACTTTCCCACCAGCAGGCACACCGCCACGGAGAAATCGGCTACTGGATCGGAGAGGAATATTGGGGGCAAGGATATGCCACCGAAGCTGCAAAAGCCGTATTGGACTTCGCTTTCCTTGGAAAAGACTTTCACAGGGTCTATGCAAGGTTCTTTGCGTCCAACCCGGCATCCGGCAAAGTCATGGAAAAGTGCGGGATGACGTATGAGGGCACG
Organism: Bhargavaea massiliensis; assembly: GCF_018390575.1. Classification (GTDB taxonomy): domain Bacteria; phylum Bacillota; class Bacilli; order Bacillales_A; family Planococcaceae; genus Bhargavaea; species Bhargavaea massiliensis. The sequence goes on from NZ_JAHBCJ010000001.1 coordinate 348,127, forward strand.
CAGAAAGACCATATCTTCAAAGAAGGCCGTTATGAGGATCTCCTGCTTTTCGGGATTCTTAATCCAAACCATCAATAGTTATGCACAAAACCCGCCACATCCGGCGGGTTTCTGTTTGATTCGCCTTATCCACTTGTTGATAACTCTTCAATTTTGTTCCTATCCACAGAGTTATTCAGAATTCGACTCAACCTGTGGATGAGGGGTCCCGCCGTAACAGATGACGAGAAAGCAGGAAGGGAAAACTCCCCCTTCCTGCTTTCTATGTTTCATGAGTATCTGGATCACTCTTCTTCGTTTACAATGACCGACTTGCCTCTCATCTTGAGGATTAGTGGGATGAGAAGCCATGCCGCCGCCGCAATCAGGAAGACGAGGGACAACGGCTTCGTGACGAAGATCGAGAAATCGCCATTTGAAATAGTGAGCGCCCTCCTCATGTTGTTCTCGATCATCGGCCCGAGCACAAGGGCCAGAACAAGCGGAGCAACAGGGAAATCGTTTTTCGTCAGCAGATAGCCGAAGATACCGAAAGCAAGCAGCAGATATAAATCAAATGTAGTGTACTGGACCGCGTAGACACCGAAGAACGAGATGGCCACGATAATCGGGAGCAAGTACTTCTTGGGCGTCTGGATTACCTTGGCGAACACGCGGACGAGTGGCATGTTGAGCGCCAGAAGCATCAGGTTGCCGATGAACATACTTGCAATGAGGCCCCAGGCCACTTCCGGGTGCTCATCAAAGAGCAGCGGCCCCGGCTGGATGTTGTACATAATCAGTGCACCCATCAAGATGGCAGTCGTCCCGGAACCCGGAATGCCGAGTGTCAGCAAGGGAATCATGGCACCGCCTGAAGCGGCGTTGTTTGCTGACTCCGGTCCTGCCACCCCTGCGATGGCGCCTTTTCCGAATTTCTCCGGATGCTTGCTGAACTTCTTCTCCGTGATGTAGGAGAAGAACGACGCGAGCGTTGCGCCCGCCCCGGGCAGTACGCCGATGAAAAAGCCCAGAAGCGAGCTGCGCACAATCGGAACCGAACTGTCCTTCATATCCTGCTTGGTCGGCAAGATGCGATGGATTTTGGCGATGGCGCCGTCTGCCCCGTCCCGTTCAAGAATTGTCTTGAACACCTCACCGAGCGCAAAAAGGCCAACTGCGATCGTCAAGAACTCAAAGCCTGAATAAAGGATCGGCATGTTGTATGTAAAACGCGCAATGCCGGATACAGCATCGATCCCGACTGTTCCGAGCATCAGGCCGAAGACCGTCATCATCAAGGCCTTTGTCATCGACTTGCCTGCCAGCCCACTGACCGCGGCAAGTCCGAGCAGCATCAGAGAGAAGTACTCGGCGGGCCCGAACTTCAGCGCCACATTGGACAGCGGCTCGGCCAGCAGGACCAGTCCGAGCAGGGAGATAATGCCCGCTACAAATGATCCGATTGCCGCAATCGACAGAGCGGCTCCCGCACGTCCCTGCTTGGCCATCTGATACCCGTCCAGCGTCGTCACGACGGAGGAAGATTCCCCCGGCGTATTCAGCAGGATGGACGTGGTCGACCCGCCGTACATGGCCCCGTAGTACACCCCGGCCAGCAAAATGATGGAGCTTGCGGCGGCAGCATCCGTCGGGAGGCCTGAAGTCATGGTCGCCGTAACCGGTATGAGGAGGGCGACGCCGCTCATCGGACCGATTCCCGGCAGGACCCCTACTGCGGTCCCAATGAGGACACCGATAAACGCGAAGAGGAGATTATGCCATTGGAACGCGACGCTGAAGCCGTCAGCCAGAAATTGCAATGTATCCATTCCGTTCCCTCCTCCTTAAAGTCCCGGGAATCCCGGCAGCGCGCCGCCGAGCAGTTCCGAGAAGAAATAGTAAACACCGAAAGAAAAAACAGCCGCGATGATCAGGGTCTTTATCCAGCTTCCCCGTTCCATCGCCTGGAAGGCGACAATCAGGAACAGGAAAGTGGAGGCTACGTAGCCGAGCTTTTCAAGTAGAAAGGCATAGGCCACGGCACTGAGGAAGATCACCAGGAACCGCTTGTATTGGACAGGCTCTTTTTTGCCTTCTTCCCCTTTGTATTTGAATGTTTCATAGATCAGCCGCGCACTGAGCAGGATCAGCAGGATGCCGAGCCCTGTCGGGAAAATATCCGGACCCACGCTGGATCCGTAGGCGCTATGAGAAATTTTCCTCGCTTCCATCACAAATACCAGACCGATCACCAAAAAGATAATGCCCGCATAGCGGTCGAACGTTTTGCTCATATTTTTTACACCTCTCTAACATAAAAGGACGGCCGGTTGAGCCGAGCCGCCCCCTACTTTTATTTTTCCATGCCGAGCGCCGTCAGCAATTCAACAATGACCTGCTCTTGCTCTTCCAGGTAGGTTGTGAACTCTTCGGCGTTATGGTATTCGCTTTCCCAGCCGTTCCGTTCGAGTTCAGCTTGCCACTCTTCCGTTTCAGCCATTTCTGCAAGCTTGATGGACCAGTAGTCGAATGCCTCATCAGACATTTCCTTCGGGGCGAAAATTCCGCGCCAGATCGTGAACTCAGCATCAATGCCCTCTTCCTTGAATGTAGGGACGTCCTTCAGCTCCCCGTCAAGTCTCTCTGTCGAGCTGACTGCAAGCACGCGCACATCTCCAGCCTTCACATATTCCGCGATGGTGGAAGCATCGGTCGCGATGACGTCTGCGTTATTGCCGAGCAGGGCGGCTACCGCTTCGCCTCCGCCGTCATAGGAAACGTATTTGACCGATTGCGGATCAATGCCATATTCGAATGCAGGAAGAACACCAACCAGATGGTCCATGGAGCCAGGTGCCGATCCGCCGGCCAGAGTCACTTTCTTAGGATCAGCCTTGATCGCTTCCAGAACGTCTTTCAGCGTCTTGAACTCCGAATCCTCACGGACAACGATCGCCCCGTAATCACGTGTCAGCTGTGCAAGCGGACGTGTGTCTTTATAGCCGTAAGGGCTGTTGCCTTCCGCTTTGTTGTTGTTGATGAGAATGGGTGGAGATTTGACCATCAGCGCGTAGTCGTTTTTCGCTTCTTTCGTTGCGAAATCTGCCATGTAGACTGCGCCGCCCCCTCCAGGCTTGTTCTCCACGGTAATCGCCTTTTCGACCAGATCTGTGTCATTCATCGTTTTTGCGATTGCCCGGGCGGTCAGATCCCATCCGCCGCCGGCACCCGACGGCGCTACGATTGTAATGTTGCGCTCCGGATAATTGGAACTCTTGTCCGCCTCTGCGTTATCCCCCTCAGAACATGCTGCTAGGCTCAAAGCCAACGATCCTGCCAATAAGACAGCCGATAGTTTTTTCCACATATCGCTTTCATCCCCTTCGATCAATATAAAAAGACAGCGCATGAAAGCGCTGTCTAAAATTTATCAGAACCTTTGACCTATTCAATGTTTATGAGCTTAAAATGTACTTAAAAACCTTTTCGTCTTTTTGTTCGTTTTGTTCACGGCTTTTTCAGGAAGTATCTTCTTTCCGGACGCCCGATCATCCCGTAGATAAGTTCGGCACCCGCCTTTTTTTCCGTCACGAGATATTCCAGATAGCGTCTTGCCGTGGATCTGCTGACGCCGATTTCCCGGCCAATCTTCTCTGCCGTCATCCCCTCTTCGGCAGTGTCCAGAAATCCGGTGATCTTTTCCATCGTGATCGGATCGATGCCTTTTGGAGTTGCCGCTGGTTCTGCAGAGGCTGCATCGGCCTTATTCCACAACAAGCGGATAGATCCTTCCGGCAATTTGCCTTCCCCGGCGAACGCCTCCCGCTTCACTCTGTAGGAAAGCAGGCTTTCCCTGAAACGGTCCAGTGTCAGGGGTTTCAATATGTAATCCGCCACCCCTCCGCGGAACGCCTTTTTGACAATCTCTGCTTCCGCAGCCGCCGTGATGACGATAATATCCGAGTCGCCGCTATGCTCATGAATATAAGAAATGAGTTCTGTGCCGAGCATGTCCGGGAGATAAACATCCAGAAGGACGAGATCCGGCTGCAGAGCTTCAATCCAGTCCTTCGCCTCTGCCCCGGTATTTGCTGACCCCACGACCGTGAAGCCTCCAATCTTGTCGATGAACCGGCGATGGATGTCGGCAATCCGCTGATCATCTTCAATAATCAGAACTTCAATGGTCTCATGCATGAATTTATCCTCCTTTCGGGATGGAAATGATGAACATGGCGCCGCCAAGGTCGCCTGTCTCGTAATAGAGATTGCCTCCGAGTTCGCTGACGTAATTGGCGACTGTCACCAGTCCGTAACCCCGGTCCGATCCTGATTTGGTGGATATCCGCTCCCTGAAAAGCGTAATTTCCACTTCTTCCGTAATTCCCGGTCCCGAGTCTTCCACTTCTATGAGAATCTCGCTGCCGTTGTCCAAAATGAAAATCCGGACCACCCTGGCGGACTCGGGATTCTTTTCCACGGCCTCGAAAGCATTCGTCACCAGATTTCCGAGGATCGATACGAAAAAGCTTTTCTCGAGATGTTCCGGCAGTTCCCCCATGGCACTGTCTTCGTCGAGAACCAACTGCACCTTCAGCTCCTTGGCCCTATTAAAGAGACCGATGACAATTCCCCCGAGGAAGGGGTCCTGCAGCCGCTCCATAACGAAACTGATCAGCGACTGATGCGCCTCGGTCTCTTCGTGGATAAGACTCAGCGCCTCGTCCAGCGAGTTCAGCTGGATCAGACCGGAGATCGTATAAAGAAAGTTGTGGTACTCATGCGTCTGGGCTCGCAATGCCTCCGTATACTGTTTGACCTGTGACAGTTCCTCCGTCAGCCGGTCGATGTCTGACTGCAGGCGGAAGCTGGAGACTGCCCCGACAATCCGGCCGTCCACCCGGATCGGAATCCTGTTCACGACCGCCTTCTTGCCGTGGATTTCCATCGGACGGTCGAGCATCTTTTCTCCTGTTTCCATGACGCGGGGAAGGAGTGTATTGGGCAACACATCCTGTATGGGGCACCCTGCCAGATCCTCATCCTCCGGCAGGGCCAGGACATCACGGGCGGCCGAGTTGGCCATCGTGATATCTCCCTCCGAATTGACCATGATGATCGCTTCCCGTACGGATTCAATCAGCACACTGCGCTCCGTGAAGTGGCGGGCAATCTCCGCGGGTTCAAGTCCGAACAGTTCTTTCTTGATGCTCCTCGACAATAAGCCCGAGCCGGCAACACCAAGAAGAATGGACGCCAGGACAATATAGGCAATGTTGTCGATGTAGTCGAAAAAGATGGATGACAGATCGGTTTTCAGGAAGCCGACCGAGACGACGCCAATAATGTTGCCCTCTCCGTCCGTGACCGGTGTCTTGCCCCGCAGGGCGGGACCGAGTGAACCGACAGCTTCGGATATGTAGGACTCCCCATTTAAGAGGGCCCGTTCATTGTCATCCCCCACCATCTTCTTGCCGATCCGGTCCGGAACCGGGTGGGCATAACGGATGCCTTCGGTGTTTCCGATGACGACATACTCTGCCCCCGTCTGTTTGCGGACGGTTTCGGCAATCGGCTGCAGCACTTCTGTCGGATCCTCTGCAAAGAACCCTTGCCGGACATCCGGCCTGTCAGCCGTCGTCACGGCGATATTCAGCGCCCGCCTCCCGACCTGCTGCTCAATCCCTTGCGTCATGGTGAAGTAAAAGAGGACGCCGATGAGAATGGCAAGCAATGAGACAAAAAGCGCGCCGTACAGGAACAGCCGCGTCTGGAGTGACTTCGGCCTGATGATTTCTTCTAAGCCCTTCATGTCCCGGGTTGCGGTTCGGCAGAACGGTCATCCCGCTCCGAACAGTCAAAACAGAGCAGTCGCCCGTTCTCAGAGACCCCATTCAAGAAGCCGTCCAGGCAATATATTTCCTTTCCGCACTCCCGGCACCTTCCGACTAATTCCTGCATCCCCATCCCTCCTTTCACCTATTATATCGAAAAACGAGAATGACTTTTTACTCTTCTGAAAACTCTTATGGGCTACATAATAAAACTCCCTCCACAGCCGGGATCCTGATGATCGCCAGTTTGCATGGAGGGAGCTTTTCGTCTTATCTTTTCCGAATCAGGAATCCGCTTCAGCTTTTTTGAGACGGTCAAGCAGGAACTTGACGAACTGGTCGTCATTCAGCAGCCAGACGCTTCTCTCGCGCTTCAGGAACGTCTCAGCGTCCCGGAACGTTTCAAAGGTCTCGTCCTGTGTCCGGCCGTTGCGCTCGATCCCCCAGCGGCCATCTTCAACCGGATGGACAAAGTACAGGTCGCCTTCCGGTGCGCGGTAGATTGTGCCGAACGGCGATTCTTTGAGGTTGTAGCGGGTATGGCGGGCGTCTTCGCGGAGCGGGTCTTTCTGGAACGCCGCTTCCACGTAGGAAGCAAATGCCTCTTTCGACATTGAGGCGCCGCTCGCCTTGGCATGACCGCCGCCGCCGAACGTGCCCGCCACTTCCGATACATCGACATCGTCATGAACGGTGCGGAACGATACTTTGCGGCCGCCCATGTTCAGGATCACAATGTAGTCAAGATGCGGATTTTCCTTTCCGAGCTCATTGCCGAGCTCAGAATGGTACGACTCGGCATGCACGACGCCGGCGTAAAGGCCGTCGTGCTCGAGCTGTACCATTTCACGGCGCTTTTTGCGGATGTAGCGCGCCATCTTGTCATCTTCCATGTCGAGCAGCTGCTTCTCAAACGGGTCAAACTGGAACGGGGCATCAGACTGAATCCGCTCCAGCATCTTCGACTCGAACTCGTCGAACGAGACCATGAAGAACAGCGCATTCAGGCGGCGTGCCTTGTCGTTGCCGTTTTTCTCCCATTCCCATGTATCGTACTGCCGCACAAGCTCAACGAACTCGTCCGCAGCACGAGTAGACTCCAGGAAGCCCTTGTCAATCAGGTAAGCATAGAGGAGCGATGTGGCCGATGTCAGCTTGCCGTCCTCCTGCTCGACCGTGACGTTGCCCCATTCGTATTCGTTCAGATGAAGCGCTGTCTTATGATGATCGATCAGCGTCACTTTGCCGCCTTTTTTGATGAATTCCTCGATCCGGGTTTCGTTTTCCTCATCCACCGACAAATCGGTGATGATCAGTTCCGTGCCGGTATTTCCTTCTCCCAGGAACCGCTCCACTTCGCGGTCCAGCATCTGTACGGAATTGTATCGCACGTTCACATCGTCCCCGAACGCCAGCTTCGCCACGATGCCGCAGCCGATGCCGTCCAGGTCGTTGTGGGACAATAATTTATACACCGAATCACCTCAAATAATTGCTTTGAACACTTAACCAAGTATACCCGTTTTTCGGACGGTTTTCTTGTGAAAGTAAAAAGGAGGAAGCCGAAAATTCGTCATTCCTCCTGCCAGGTCCGCTGGATATCCAGTTTGCTCCCAATCGAAATCCGGTATACATCCGGGTTTGTTAGCCGTCTCCACTGCTCAAATCCAAACTGCCGGTCGAAATCATTGATCAGCAGTGCCACAAGATTCCCGTGCGTGACAAGTGCGGTGCATGAACCTTCGGGAAGCTCGTCGAGCACGGAACGCACTCTCGTCGCAGCTTCCTTTCCGGATTCTCCTCCCTCAAATGAAACGTCCGGATCCGCGAAAGAATGCTTCAGCTTCTCCATCCAGTCATCCATCGGAGCGGCACTCAGCACTCTTTCCGTAAGCCGGTCATCCGTAGAGAAAGAAAGCCCGCTCCGATCCAGAAAAGGCCGGATCGACTGACGGGCACGCAGAAACGGACTTGAAATCACCGATCCGATTCCAAGATCCATCAAGTGTTCTGCAAGCTGCTCGGCCTGTGCATGCCCTGCCCGAGTCAGCGGGGCGTCCCGCTCCTGCCCTTCTGCGGCGCAATGCCGGATGACATAGACTTGCTTGACCATCAGTGGTCGTCTCCGATTGGCTTCGTTAAAGCCGAGGGCGAGATGGACCTGCAGGCTGATTTCATTATCCAGCTCACAATCACTCGCGAACTCGCCGCAGCCTTTTTCCCTCGCCCACTGTTCTGCACGCCCCACGAGCTCACGGGCAAGTCCATCCTGTCTGTAGGCCTCTTTGACATACAGTCCTTCCAGGTAACCGACCGGGGAGGTCGACGTGCCCTCGACATAGTCGTGCCGGAGCTGGACCTGTGAGAAACCGACAGGCTCCGTTCCGTTAAACGCGAGGAAAACCGCCGCTTCCGGGTCTCCGATCAGCTCCGAAAACTCCCTTTCCAGCTCCTCCACAGTATGGTCCGGCCAGAGTAGCAGTGCCAGTTCCGCGGCAACCCGGGCGTCACTCTGTGTGGTCTGCCGAATGTTCATGTGCCTCCCCCTTTTCATCCAAACGCTCCAGAACCGCAGCCATGCCGTGCATCAGAATACCGATTGAGACGATGATCACGAGCACGCTCAAGGCGACCATTAGATTAACCAGCCCACTCTCAGGCCCCCCACCTGCATCAGCCGTCCCGATCCCGGCAATGATTCCGACAATGACCATCGCGCTTCCGAACAGCTTCAGCCAAAACGTGATCCCCATTTTCATCCCCCGTCAATAGAATTCGTATAGCCCTTCTGCATAATACTGGTACGTTTCCGAAGAAATGCTTTTTCCATAACATGCAAAAAAGAATTCATGGTCCTCGGGCCAGCTGAAAATACCCGACTTCGGCCGGACAGCCAGCGCAATATCGTAATCCGGGTCCCCCGACGTACCTCCGCTCCAGTCAATGATGCCGGTCAGCCGGTTGTCTTTCACCATAACGTTATCGACCGTGCAGTCACCATGAATCAGGCACTCCCACGTGATCGCAGGACGCCCTTTCTTTAAGCGCTCCATCAGCTCAGGCGAGCCGGCCGTCTCATAACGATGAAGGTTGTCCTCCGCCTCTTCCAGCATGCGCTCAATTCAGGGACGGCCCTGCTTAAGATCAGCTGGCACTGGCGTCTGATGAATCATTCTGAGTGTCTCTGCAAATGCCTGGATAATCTGCAGGCGTCCGCCGGGATCAGTCGTCCGTCTTAACGCACTGCGCACTGTCTCTCCCTCAATAAACGACATCAAAGCCCAGCTGCAGACCGGTTCTTCCAGAAAGGCAATCAGCCGGGGCACCGGCAAACCGGTTCCCGACAGAGATTTCAACACCTCAGCCTCCCGCTTGAGCCACTCATCAAATGGCGGCTCCTTCGAGCGCTTGAGTACAAACTTCCCCGTATCCGTTGTCAACAGGGCCACTTCCGACGTCCCGCCCTCGGGCAAACTGTCCACACTGTGGATCGTTCCGGGTATCTTTTCAGCTATCCACTTGGGGATATCTTCACGATGGATTGGCATGTTATTCACCTGTGGATGACTTGGCCACAGCCGGCATGTTCAGTTCCACTGTAACCGCTCCGGAACCATCGCTTGTCACCAGCCAATTTGAGGACAGCATGTCGTTAAACTGCTCCAGATCTTGCGGGGAGAGCCGGAGTCCCTGAATCCCCGTCTCCATCAGCGAATAATCCCGTTCCTCTTCTTTGCCGAACCGCATTCGGAGCAGGTTCTTTAACCCGTTGAACGTCACGAATTTCACTTCATAGCCGTCAAAGAGAGCCGACCGGAACACCGCCAGATCCTTTCGCGCAGCCTTCACTAGCTCGCTGTAATTAAACCGCGGTTCAAGCTCTTTTAGCCGTCCGGCATTCTCCTTCTCGACAAGAGTGATGATTTCTTCGTTTGACACTCCTTTGCTGCGGAGCGATTCGACCATATAGGCCTCCATCAAGGTTAGTTTTGGTTTGGTCAATGGATGTTCCCCCCTATGCCACCAATATTATTGAACTTGACCAGCAGCATAGTTATCTTCTGCACCAGTTAAATACATAAAGAGTGGATGCTCTACTTCATTTTCTAAAAGCAAATTCATCGTTACGACTGGTAGAGTCCTTCCGTTTTTATCAAGCATCGATGTCTGCTCAACAGAACTTTGATCAGGAAGAGCTTTTCCTAAGTAATAAAAATCGGTTCCCTCATCATCGTCCTTCTTAACGAAGATGTGAATATCAATATCCCTTTCCTGGGCTTCAATAATTTGTTTAACTTCATTCGATTGAACTGTTCGATTGCTTCTTGTATACCATTTCAAAACATCTGCACTTACTAATTCGTCGCCATAATTGATACTTGCTTCAACATCATCATGTTTATGATAGGTAATAAATATCGGGCAATCCCCATGTTTGACTTTGTAACCGAAGATTGCAGCACTTTCATCATTCTGCCAGTTTAAAAGTCTGCAGGTATCTTTGCGTGTATACTTTTCATAAAGCGTAAATGGTTGTTTCGTATTGTAACGCTTAGATAGCTCGAGGCCTGTTAGCAAAACATCTTCGATTAGTTCCAAGAACCGGCTATTGGATGATAGTCTTTCTGAGATTCGCGAATTAAACCGAAACTGATCTTTCTCATCCAATTCAACAACTGGTATTTCCCCGTACTTTTTTCGAGCCGTCACTGTGAAATAAGTTAAGTCAAAGATCCGTTTAAGCGAGGTCATCGTTTCTTCATCTGTTTCTAATTCACTGTGTTCTAGAATTGCCTTGTATGATGATTCTGAGATAGAACCACACTTGATCAACTGATCAAGTAAAATCAGCTCATGTTGTCTTTTCCCATCTAAAATTTCATTAGATAGCATTGCTAGAACTTGTTCCTCATACTTACTCAAAAATGGTTCAACTTCCTTTAACCTTAAAAGAAATTGATAGTAGGTAGAATATTTCTTTACAAGTGTAACCGGGTCAATTGAGTGATTGATTACAAAATCAAATAACCTCGGAATTCGCCCAACCCTGTTCTTGAGGTGAATATAAGCTTCTCTCATGATTTTTAAAGTCGTGAGATTACTACTGTTGATTGATTTGTATATCCGTTCCTTTGCAACGGCTTCAAAGTTTACCGTAGACGTACCAGTTACATAGCTAGTATCAGTCATATGTCTTCGAATGTTATCTTTGTTTTGGCTGTTGTCACCAGATAATGCAACAGGAATGAGATAGTTATTTTTATAGTTTCCAATAAAATCAATGACGGTAACAAATTCTTTGCTGTCATGCTTCCTCAAGCCACGACCTAGTTGCTGGACAAAAATAATACTTGATTGGGTTTGACGAAGCATGACGACCTGATTCACACTTGGGATATCAATACCTTCGTTGAAAATATCAACAGTTAAGATGTACTCGATCTCTCCATTTTCCAATCTTTGAACTTGTTGAAGCCGAACTTCTTGATCGTCATCACCCGTCAAAGCGACTGTTCGATAACCGCGGCTGTTTAACAAAGTTGATAGCTCTCTCGCCTCATCTTTTCTACTACAAAACATCAAGCCTCTTATCGCATCTCCTGAATGCCCATAGTACTCAATCTTTTCCACTAGATGGTCAACACGGTCTGCTGCTGTCAACTTTGATAAAATCTCTCCAGAATCATATACTTCGTCTTCAATATAAACATCACTAACGCCAAAATAATGGAAGGGACAAAGCATATCTTCTTCCAAAGCTTCCTGAAGTCTTATTTCATAAGCGATATTGTAATTGAACAGCTCGAAGATATTAAAATCGTCAGTGCGTTCAGGGGTTGCCGTCATTCCCAAAAGAAACTTTGGTTGGAAGTAATCGATTACCCTTAAGTAAGAGGGTGCCCCTGCTTTATGGACTTCATCGATAAGAATATAATCAAATTCTTCTGGGTCAAACTGTTGAAGTTTCTCTTGTTTGGAGATGGTCTGGATCGTTGCAAAAAGATATTTCTTGTCGTGTTCTCGATGGGAGCCTCCTAGAATTCCAAAGTCATCATCTGTCCCTCCAAGAATACGTTTGTAGTCTTCTTGAGCCTTTCTAAGAATCTGTTCCCGGTGAACAATAAATAATATCCTTCTAGGTCTAAACCGTCGTACGTCAAAAGCAGACAGGTAGGTTTTCCCGGTTCCCGTTGCAGAAATGACTAATGCCCGTTGATGCCCTTCTTCACGTACCGCCTCAATTTCTTTAAGTGCAGCTTTCTGCATTGAGTTAGGTTCAATTTCCAAAGCTTCTTGCAAACTGTTCTTCCCGTAGTGAGAAGGCAATTCAGAAACCTTTAATGTGCTATTGGACACCTCAGGTTGATAATTGGACTCATATTGATTAATCCATTCCTCATTGAGCGGCTGGGCTTTATTCCATACTTCTTCAAATTGTTGCTTAAAGTGATGAATGATGTCCCCGTTATCATGTGAAGTCAGTTTAACGTTCCATTCATGGTTTACTTTCAACGCATGAGCCGTTAAGTTAGAGCTTCCAACAATGAGTGAAGTGTAATGCTTATGCGAGAAAATATAACCTTTTGAATGGAACCCTTCTACGTTCGCTAAACGCACTTCCACATTGTTGAGCTTTTGTAGTTCCCTAAATGCTTTAGGTTGATTAAAGTTCAAAAATGTAGAGGTAAGGATCCTGCCTTTTATCCCCTTTAAATGTAAATCATATAAATGGGACTTTAGCGTTGCTAATCCACTTTCAGTTATGAAAGCGACCGAAAAAAAGAATGACCCACATTGATCTAATTCTTCTATGATTGTGCTTAATACAGTTTCTCTTTTCTCTACGTCGTTAGTTACTAGACGAGGTTTAAAACGCTCAACAGCATGTATTTCCTTATCGATAAACCCCTTTGCTAGAGACCCTTTTAAATTCCCAATAAAACTCATAGAACCACCTCAAAATTATGGTGTAACCGATTGTGATAGTTTCTCAATAGCTGGAATATCTGCAGGAGCCCAATCAAGTGTATGTAAGTTTTCCGGTTCAAGCCATTTAACATCTATGTGTTCTGTTAAGGTCAAATTACCACTCACCAACGCACAATGGAACGTGGTCAAATGCACAATGCCAAACTCATATTCATATACTGTGTGTTCGACTCTCTCGCCAACTACAATCTCACAGTTCATTTCTTCGAGAATTTCGCGTTTAAGGGCTGCTTCCGGTGTTTCCCCCTGTTCAATTTTTCCGCCAGGAAATTCCCACTTATACGCAAGGGTTTTGGTAGCTCCTCGTTGAGCACAAAGAATTTTACCATCCTGCCAAATGACTGCTCCTACGACATGAATATTCTTCTTATTCAACAACATTCACACTCCGTTTCCATGTTATTTACATTTTATCATATCTATCAACGCCCATATCTTCTCATATAGAGCCTAGACTGTCCTTTGGGAATAAAATCTCTCAAATTCCCCCAACCTAATTCCATCAGGAGTGATGGGATTGAAGATGATAACGACGATTAAGCCACACCACCGCCCAAGGGGTGTTTTTTTGTTGGTAAATATAAAGGAATTCCATCCGCTTTATAGAAGGCTAAGATTAGACCTCACTGAAAGGTGGATGCTGATGAATTCAACTGCTTCTCCGATTGCCGGCAAGGTCAATAATGTGTTTGTTCACGTCAGCGACCTCAAGAAATCTGCAGCTTGGTACAGCCGCTTGCTCGGGCTTCCGTTTGATGAACGGGATGTTGAGTCGCCTGTTTACAATGTCCCTGTTACCTCTAAAGTTGGCCTGACACTGGATGACCACACGTTCGATTCGGGATTTAGCCTACAGCCGTCTGATCACGTGCTGTTTAACTTTTATGCCGAGGATGTCGACGAGGCTTACCGGTTCATTCGGGAAAATGACATTCCGATCGCAAGAGAGATTGAGAGGATCGGCGACTTTTGCTATTTTAATTTCCGGGATCCGGACGGCAATGTGCTGATGATCTGCAATAACTAATCATATTTTTAAACAATGAACAGCGCCCTCCCGCATGATGCAGGGGGCGCTGTTCGCTCGTTTACTGATACGTGATGTTCCTGAGTTCTTCTTCGCCGAAGCCGTTCTCCAGCCGGAAGTCCCGTTCCTCGCGGATTGTATGGACTGGTCCGCCCTCATCAATCATGTTGAGGACTTCTTCGTAGTCACCGGGCTGTGAGCCGGTCAGGTTCGGCTTGCCGTTTGGATGCCTTACCATGTGAATCCCTCCTTACTTTTAATGAGCCAGAGAGACTTGGAGACAGACAACCTTTCCTGCTATCATTATACGAAAATTCTGTCCTTTTAGAAAGGAGATTGCTCTAAAATTTGCGGTTGTTTGCTTTATTAAGTGAAGGGAAGAATAAGTGCTGAATCCATGAAAAAACGGACCGGTGCATCCGGTCCGCGGCGTCATGCGTCTTTATTATTACGGCAATACTCGAGGACCTCTTGTTCCTCGTCTTCTTCAAGTGCAAAACCCATCGGCTTGCCGGTGGCGGCTTCGATGAAGTCGTAGTTTGCGATCCATTCGCGGCCGTCGTGTACGGCGAAGAGAACGCGGAGTTTCACGCCGCCTTCCGTGTATAGCTCGTCCTCTTCATCAAGATCGAGTTCCAGGAAGAACTCATAGCGTTCCCCTTCAATGATTCCGGTCGGGTCGTTCAGAAGTTCGGCCGTGTATCCCGTGATTTCCATGTGCAACATCCTTCCGTTCCGTGGTCGTGTTTTTATTATACCCGAGAGGGGCGCGCGGGAAGCGGTGGAAACCGAATTTGAGCATTGTTAATAGTTTGTTCATATCTGTCCCTTAAAATGAAGACAACAGAAGCAAGGAGGAAGTGCAGATGACGTATCATCAAAATGGCCGGGAACCCGGCGATCAGCATAATTCCATAAACGAACACAACCAGGGCCCGGCAGAGCCGGACATTCGTGAACAGGAGTGGCAGCACGGAGAGGACGGCGTGCCCGATCACGTAGACACTGAACACCTGACCGAACCGGCAGCGTTCCGTACGGAGGCATCCCCGGGGGAAACGCGTGAGGAGGCTTATCGTTCCGACATGCCTGGGGCGGCAGAACAACCCGCCCCTGTTCCGGCGCGCGGTGACCGGGAGAAAAAAAAGCGCGGCGGCGCCGGCTGGCTTCAGGCGATCGGCGGCGGAGTCGCGGGTTCCGTGCTGACGCTCGCCATTGCCGTCCCGCTTCTGAATGGGGACCCCGGCGAGACGAATGCGCCGGCTGAGAGCGGCGTGCAGTCGGAGTCGCAGCAGCAGTCTGCGGGCGAAGTGACGAAAGTGTCGACGGACGGATCGCTTGCCGACATGGTCGAGCAAGTGTCCGGCTCGATCGTCGGCATCGTGAACTACCAGCAGCAACAGCAGCGTAATCCGTTCGGCGGCTCCGGCAGCGGCCAGTCGATCCCTGCCGGCACAGGCTCGGGTGTCGTATTCAAGAAAGACGGCGAATCCGCTTATATCGTGACGAACAATCACGTTGTCGAGGGGGCGTCGAAGCTTGAAGTGTCTCTGGAAAACGGTGAGCGGGCGGAAGCCGAACTCGTCGGTGCAGACGCTTTGAGCGATCTTGCAGTCGTCCGGGTCGACGCGAAGCTTGTGGATGCCGAACCGCTTGCATTCGGCGACTCGGATGCACTGCGCGCCGGTGACTCGGTCGTCGCGATCGGGAACCCGCTCGGCTTAGAGCTGTCCCGCTCCGTGACAGAAGGGATCGTAAGTGCGCCCGACCGCTCGATCAGTGTCGACACATCCGCCGGTGAATGGGAGATGAACGTCATCCAGACCGATGCCGCCATCAACCAGGGGAATTCCGGCGGCGCGCTCGTCAACATGAACGGCGAAGTGATCGGCATCAACAGCCTGAAGATCGGCGGCTCCGGTGTCGAAGGCCTCGGATTCGCCATCCCGTCGAATGACGTCGTGCCGCTCGTCGAGGAAATGATGGAATCCGGCCAGGTCGAGCGTCCTTACGCCGGCATCTCGATGTATGACGTGGCCCAGATTCCGCGTGGTGAACTCGACGGCCTGCCGAACGACATTTCCAAGGGCGTCTATATTGCCGGCGTAGATCCCGAGGGTGCTGCGGCAAAGGGCGGCATCAAGGAAGGCGACGTCATCACCGCCATCGACGGCGAGGAGATTGAGGACGGCCAGGCACTCCGCCGCTACCTCTACTCCGAGCTTGAAGTCGGCGACCAGGCCGTGTTCACCGTCTACCGCGAGGGCAAAAAGACGGAGATTCCGGTCACGCTCGGATCCAATAAAGCCTCTTCCCCTTCCTGATGGGGTGTGCCCGCCGGTTTGCGTCCGGCGGGTTTTATTGTGGGATGCGGGAGAGAGTATTGGGACATTCAGCGGGAGTATCGGGACATTCGGAGGCGGTATCGAGACATTGCCGGAGAAACGTGACACTCGGGGCTGGTTGCGTAACATTCACGGCCAGTTCCGTAACACTCAAAGACGATTGCGTAACACTCACGGCCAGTTCCGTAACACTCGCTCCACATCGGGCAGCACATGCCCCCCAATTCCTGCGGCTCCCCATTTTGCAGGTCAACTGAAGCTTTGATTATACTGAAAGGAGTGAGACCGATGAGAAAGGAGGCATCAGCGGTGAGGATTCTCGTTATTGAAGACAGCGAGAGCGTGGCGTCGATGATCGGGATGTTTTTCTCGAAGGAAGGCATCGACGGGACGTTCATCATGGACGGTGACGCAGGCTGCCGGGAGGCGATGACCGGCGAGTACGACTGCCTGATCATCGACTGGATGCTTCCGGGCATGGATGGTGTGACAATCTGCCGGAAAGTGCGCGAGGCAGGGCTCGATGTGCCTGTCATTATGCTGACGGCAAAAACAGCCGAGGAAGACCAGGTGACTGGGCTTGAGACGGGAGCGGATGATTATGTGACGAAGCCGTTCAGCCCGGCCGCGCTTATGGCCCGGATCCGTGCCGTGACCCGCCGTTACGGGAAGCAGCCGCAGCAGGCGGAGGACGGCATCATCCGGACCCGGCATTTCCTGATCAACGAGAAAACCCGGGAAGTGCGTCTGGACGGCGAGCCGCTGCCCGGCCTGACGCCTAAGGAATTTGATTTGCTCGCCCACTTTGCCCGGCATCCGAAACAGGTCTTTTCCCGCGAGCAGTTGATCGAAAGCGTTTGGGGATACGGATTCTACGGCGATGACCGGACCGTCGATGTGCATGTAAAGCGCCTCCGCACCAAGACGGAATCTGAAAGCAGGCAGTTTTTCCACACGGTATGGGGCGTCGGTTACCGGTTTGAGGAGACGGACGGATGAAATTCCGGTACCTTTACCAGCTGGTCGCCAGCCATATCGGTGTCCTTTTCATCGCATTTCTCGTCCTGACGCTGCTGTTCGCTCACTTCGCCGAGGAGCTCATTTATGAGGACAAGACTGACGAGCTTGTGTCCTACGGGCGGAATCTGATGGGCAACCTGTCGGAGAATCCCGGGGAGTCCCGCCGGATTCTCGGCGAATATGGGCGCGTGCTGGAAGGCCGGGACATCCAGTTCAGTTTGTTCGATTCGGACTCGGCGGTCGTTTATTCCTCCGGCCGCCCGGCATCGCTGATCAAGCTGCGCCGGGAGGAATGGGGCAGGATCCGGAGCGGGCAGGCCATCATCGTCAACCAGGAGTTTGAGCGGTCGGATGTCGGCGTCACGTTCACCCTCCTGCCCTACATCCGGGACGGTCATTTCACCGGCGGCGTGCTTCTTACCTCCCCGATTTCCGGTTCGCGCGAAGTCATATCCGAGCTGAACCGTTACCTGTTCTGGGCGATGCTGGCGGCACTTGCCGCCTCCCTGTTGCTCGGATGGGGGCTGTCTGCGTTCCATGTCAAGCGGCTCAGGAGGATCCGCGATGCTGCGTCACGCGTCGCTTCCGGGGACTACTCGGTCCGCGTCCCCTCCTCCAAAGTGGATGAAATCGGTGAACTTTCCGCGGACTTTAATGGAATGGCGGAGCGGCTGGAGCAATCGATGAATGAAATCGACCGGCTCGAAAACCGTCGGCGCCAGTTTATCGCAGACGTTTCCCATGAGATGCGGACACCGCTCACGACAATCCGCGGGACGCTCGACGGTCTCCGTGACGGCATGATCCGGGAAGAAGAGCGGGAGCGGGCGCTTGCTCTGGCCGGCAAGGAAACGCGCCGGCTCATCCGGCTCGTGAATGAAAACCTGGATTATGAGAAAATCCGTTCCGGCCAGATCACGCTAGAGAAAACGGAGATTCCGCTGGATGACATGCTTCCGCTGATTGCCGAGCAGCTCGAGACGATTGCAGAGGAAAAAGGCAATGTCATCCGCGCGGAAACGGAAAGCGGCGCGACGGTCTTCGCCGATTACGACCGGCTGATCCAGATCCTGATCAACATCACGAAAAACAGCATTCAATTCACAAAAGGCGGAACGATCACGCTTCGGGGACACATGGACGGCGGGACCGCAGTCATCGAGGTCGCAGACACCGGCGAAGGGATCGATCCGGAAGATGTGGAGCGCATTTGGGAACGCTTCTACCGCGCGGGCGTTTCCAGGACTTCCAACCCGTTCGGCGAATTCGGGCTGGGACTGTCGATCGTCCGGCAGCTCGTGAAGCTGCACGGCGGGACCATTCGCGTCGAGAGCAAAAAAGACGCAGGCACAACTTTCACTCTGCGATTTCCGCCAAAAGAGTAAAGAGCCTCCCCGGACGGGATGGCCCTTTACTTTTTCTTTTCTTCCTGTTCCCATCTGTTCAGCGACGGGTACGGATCAAACGCCCACTCGGAGCGGCCGTCGAACTTGTACATTCCGTAATGGAGATGGGGCGGGAACTTGCCGGAAGTGCCTTCCTTGCCGTAGCCTGAACTGCCGACATAGCCGACGACGGTTCCCGGCTCGACGACTTGCCCTTCCTCGATTCCTTTTTCAAAGCCCGAGAGATGAGCGTAATAATGATATACGTTGTGAGCATCGCGGATTCCGACCCGCCAGCCGCCGAACTCGTTCCAGCCCTTCATCTCGATTACGCCGTAGGTGACGGACCGCACCGGAACGCCATACGAGGCGAACAGGTCCGTGCCTTCATGCATGCGGCGGCCTCCCCAGCCGCGCCTGGCGCCCCATGTGCTCCTGTACGTGTAGTGATGGGTCTTGGGAAGTGGAAACACATGGGTGTCGAGCTCGATGGTGCCGAAGCTGCGGAACAGTTCGTCGATCGTCATGATTTGCCGCACGGCCTCTTCGCTGCCGAAGAATTCATATAGCGCGAGACGCCGGTCCTGCGCGTCTCCGCCATTTATGCCGATTGTGTTTGCAAGTGTAAAGAGAATGTCTTCCGGGTCTTCCGGGTCGGCTTTGCCGTCCCCGTTGCCGTCCATGCCGCCGCCTTCAAAGAACTCAATGGCTGCGGGATCGCTTTCTCCATGTTCGGGGTTCGGGGCGCCGGCCCAGAATTCCTCCTCGAAGCGGAAAGCGACCGGGCCCTCGATCTCTTCCAAATCGTTCCGGACCCGCTGGATGTTCCGCTCATACCGGTCGATTGCGGCGAGCGTATGCCACGGCACAGAAGGCGTCTCATACGTCATATACAAATTCATCCGTTCCTCTGCAATGGACTGCTCCGTTTCCTCCCCCGAATCCTCCGCCCGGACGATTGAGACAAAAAGGACGGAAAGCAGCAGCAAATAGGCCGGCAGCCAGATGGCGTGGCGCACGGGTCATAACCTCCCTTCACCCTCTTAGGCTTGCCGGCCGTCCCATTCTCATGAATGGCAATATGCGGTTATATTAAGGTTCCCTCACCCTAACATTAAGCTCATTCTTGTTGCGGCCATTACTTTGCCGCCCGATCAATGACGCCTTTCAATGTCTCCTCGATCTCCCCGGCCAAAGCAATCATATCTTCCCTGCCGGTCAGGCCGAGCAGCCGGGTCGGCTTCGGCATGCCGATCCGGGTTGTCCCGCCCTCCTCATAAACAGCGATTTTGCATGGCAGGAGATAGCCGATCTTCAGGTCTTTCTTCAGCACTTCCGCTGCAGCAGCCGGGTTGCATACTTCCAGAATCGTAATGGGCTTGTCGAAATCCTGCCCTTTCTGCTGAAGCGTATCGGTCATGTCCAGCTCCCAAAGGACACCAAACTTCACACCGCCCAGTTCTTCCTTGAGGGCACCGATCGCGGCTTCACGGGTTTTTGCCGTTTCCTTCGTATATTCGAACACCCTTTACCCTCTCCTTTCAGGTTGTCGATTTCTTGGGAAATAACGTTATTTCCCGGGAAATGAGTCGAATTGACAGGAAATAATCAGCCTCTTTCCACCGGCATCGAGCAGCACCGGAACGATCCCCCGGATTTGATGATTTCCGTAAAGTCGATTTCGATGACCTCGTAACCGTGATCACGCATCGCGTGGTTCACTTCAGGGTTGACGGGCAGGCTGAACAGCTTACGGCCGCCGATCGACAGGACATTTGTGCCCATCGTGAACTGCTCGTCTGCGCTCACTTCAATCAGGTTATATTTCTCGCCAAGCTTCTCAACAGTCGCCGGGTGCAAAGCTTCCGGGAAAATCAGCGCCGTACCCGGCGAAAGGATATTAAAGACACAGTCGAGGTGCAGGTATTTCCCATCAAACTCAATCGGAACGATGTCATGCTTCGGGAGCTCCTCCGTCAGCATCAGGATGGCATCGCGGGATGTGCGTTCGCTGACCCCGACATAGACGGTGTCCCGGTCAACGATGACATCGCCGCCCTCTATCTTGCCGCCGTCCAGCTTCCGGTAACGGATGCCTTTTTCGCATAGAAGCTTTTCCAGCGCTTCTTCCTCGCCCTGGCGGATATCGCTTGCCATCCGGGAAATGAATAGCTCTTCGCCGACCGTGAACCCGATGTCCCGGGTGAACACTTGCTCCGGGTATTCTTCGGACGGCTCCAGCTCGATCACTTCCGCACCATGGGCACGGAGCGTGTCGCGGAATGTGCGGTACTGATCCATCGCCCGCTCCCGGTCGATGTTTTCGTTCTCATATTGCTTTTGCACTTCATTAATCGCTTCTTCAATTGCCATATAACGGGGCGGGCAGAGAATGACCCGCCGGAGTGTGCCGTATTCTGTGCTGACTTCAATCTTGGATGTTTCGTCTTTCGGCAGTGTCAACTTTTGTTCTCCTCCACTTAAAATCCGTAATCGCTTTACTTTTCCCCATTCCGTACAGATAAAAACAGGCTGTTTCGTTCCGTGGCACGCGGGAATAATAAGGGCAAGAACAGAAAGGGAGCGATTCTGATGAAGAGCTACGCGGACAACGACAAAAATCAGCAAAATGGCAAATGGGCAGATAAAGCCAATGACGCCGCGAAAAAGGCAGAGGAAAAGCTGGACAACATCAAAAAAGAAGCCCGTGAAGCGGCAGAGACCCATAATGAGGAAAAAAGCGAGTGACCCAAAACCGGCATCGTGACATGCCGGTTTTAGTATGGGCTGAACCATAAGAAAACGCTGCTCCGTAAAAACCGGAACAGCGTTTTTTAATTTATAGTGCTATTGCCGCTTCTTCCCCGAGCTTCAAACGGTCTCCGCTTACGGCATCGAAAAAGTGGGCGAGTTCCATGTCGTAGGCGAGCCGGACGGTTTCTCCCGCGCGGAGGTCAAGCCCCGAGTCGATACGGGCGATCAGCTCCTGGCTGCCGAGTTTCGAGTAGAGAAGCGTTTCCGCTCCGGTCAGCTCAGAAACGATGACTTCCGAGTCCATAACGGCCATTGACTGGCCTGCTGCGGCAGGCGGCTCCAATGTGACATGTTCCGGACGGATGCCCATTGTGACCGGTCCTTCACCGTAGCCTGTGGCCTTCATCGCCCGGGCTTTCATCTCCGGAAGCGGAAGACGGATGCCGTCGACTGTGACGAATTCACCGTCCTTCACTTCTCCGCTGAAGAAGTTCATCGCGGGTGAACCGATAAATCCGCCGACAAATGTGTTTTCCGGATAGTCATAGACATCCTTAGGAGCGCCGACCTGCTGGATGACACCGTCTTTCATGATGACGATCCGTGTCGCCATCGTCATCGCCTCGGTCTGGTCGTGGGTGACGTAGACGGTTGTCGTCTTCAGCCGGTTGTGGAGCTTGGAGATTTCCGCGCGCATCTGGAAGCGGAGCTTCGCGTCCAGGTTCGAGAGAGGCTCGTCCATCAGAAACAGCTTGGCGTCACGCACGATTGCTCGGCCTAGGGCGACACGCTGGCGCTGTCCGCCTGAAAGGGCGCGCGGCTTCCGCTGCAGATAGTCCTCAAGACCAAGAATTTTCGCTGCCTCTGTGACCCGTTTTTTGATCTCGTCTTTCTTGAACTTCCGCATTTTCAGCGCGAACGCCATGTTGTCATACACGGTCATATGCGGATAAAGGGCATAGTTCTGGAACACCATCGCGATGTCCCGGCTTTTTGGCGACACGTCGTTCATGAGCCGGCCGTCCATCACGAACTCACCTTCGGTAATTTCTTCAAGGCCGGCGATCATGCGCAGCATCGTCGACTTCCCGCACCCGGACGGCCCGACGAGGACGATAAATTCGCCGTCCTCAATCTCGAGGTTAAAGTCCTTTACCGCCGTGACGTCTTTGTCATACGTTTTCGAGATGTTCTTGAGTTCGATCTTGACCATATGGACTCTCCTTTACACCGCTTGTTGAGCTGGAATTGACATTGATGGTTTGAATGAGCGGTTTTGGAATAAGAAGCAGGATGGCGATCGGCAGAAAGACGAGCAGCAGAACAGGCGTGCCCGCCTGGAAGCTGAATTCCCTTACCGGTTCATCTGTCTCCAGATTCCTGGCCGTGCGTTTCGCTTCGATTTTCAGCATGTTCAGTTCCCCTTTCATCCGCCTACCGATCACTTTATGCGGCATCCGGCGAATTCATCAGCCGCACGGCCTCACTTTCCGCCGGACTGCAGGTTGATGCCCTGGATAAAGTACTTCTGGAAAAAGAAGAACAGGATGATCACCGGCAGGAGGACGAGGAGCGATCCTGCCATCAGGTAGTTCCACTGGGTGCTCATCTGGCCCTTGAACACCTGGAGACCGAGCTGGAGCGTATACAGGCTTTCGTCGTTCACATACAGGAGCGGCCCGAGGAAATCGTTCCACGCCCCGTTAAACGAGAAGATGGCGACGGTCGCAAGCGCCGGCTTCGTAAGCGGGAGGCCGATTCTCCACCAGATCCAGAAATGGCTGGCCCCTTCCATCTTGGCCGCCTCGATCAGCTCGTCCGGAATGGTCATGTAAAACTGCCGAAGCAGGAAGATGTTGAACGCACTTCCGAAAAACGCCGGCACGACGAGCGGAAAGTAAGTGTTCAGCCATTGCAGTTTTGCGAACAGCACATACTGGGGGATGAGCGTGACAAATCCCGGAATCATCATCGTCGACAGGACGATCATGAACAGCACGTTCCTCCCTTTGAACGGAATTTTGGCGAATCCGTAGGCGATAAAGGAGTTCACGAACACATTCCCGATGACGACCAGGGCCGTGATGGTCAGCGTGTTGACTGTATATAGGTCAAACGGCGCCGCTTCCCATGTTTTCATGTAGTTGCTCCAGTTCCAGCTTTCCGGCCAGAACGTCGGCGGGTAGGTCATCACCTCTTGCATCGTCTTGACGGACGTGACGAGCATCCACCAGAGCGGCGACAGCATGAGGATGCTGCCTGCCGCAAGAAGGACCCAGTTGATGATGTTGAGCGCCTGCCTCCGGCCTTGGATCGTTTCAAAATGCGAGACGTTCGGCTTGGAGAACTTTGGACGTCCGGCGGTTGTCTGTTTGACCATCACTTCCCGCCCCCTTCATAATGCACCCATTTTGGCGCAAGCTTCAGGTTAACAATTGTCAGGACAAAGACAATGATGAACAGAATCCACGACATCGCCATGGCATAGCCCATGTCGAATGCTTCAAACGCCTTTTGCCACATGTAGAGGTTATAGAAAAGCATCGAATTGACCGGCCCGCCCTCGCCGTTCGACATGACGTAGGCCTCCTGGAAAATCTGAAATCCGCCGATGAGGCTTGTCACGATATCGAAAAAGATGACGGGCGTGATCATCGGAATCGTAATTCGCGTGAATTGCTGCCAGGCGTTGGCACCGTCGATCTCAGCTGCTTCGTACAGGCTCCTTGAGATGCCCTGCATGCTCGCCAGATAAAGCAGCATTCCGCCACCGACACTCCACAGCTTCATGAAGATGAGCGCGGGCTTGGTCCATTCAGGATCGAACAGCCAGTTCGGCCCCTGGATGCCAAACCAAGCGAGGACCGTGTTCACCATGCCGGTCCCCGGCTCGAGCAGCTGCATCCAGAGAAGGTAGACGCCGACCCCGGAGAGGACGGCCGGGAGGTAATAGATTGTCCGGAACAGCCGCATGCCCGGAATGTCGCGGTTCAGCAGAGCCGACAGGAAAATGGCTCCGATTGTCGTGAGCGGCACAGAAAAAAGGACATAATAAAGGGTGTTGTAGAGCGATGTCCAGAACAGCTGGTCTCCGGAAAACAGCTTCTCATAGTTGCTGAGCCCGATAAAGTCCATCTGAGAGGTGACGTTGTAGTTCGTGAAGCTTGCCGCGAAGGAGAACAGCAGCGGGCCCGCTGTGAATACGATGAATCCGATGATCCATGGGAGAATAAAGAGATACCCCTGAAGTCCTTCTTTCGTCTTGTAGTTGAATCTGCGCTTTCCGGCCATCCCGCCTCGCCTCCTTGTCCCGTTTTATGTAATGAAAAGAAGGAGGGCGGCTCCGCCCCCCTTCCCTGTTTATGAATGTTTAGTTCGAGTTTTGCTCAATAAGTTTTTCAACTGCAGCCTGCGCGTCTTTCAGCGCCTGTTCCGGAGTTTTCTTGCCGAGATAGACATTGTCGAATTCCGGATTGACGAGTGTCGTGAAGTCGGGAGCCGCAAGCGGAACCGGTGTCAGCATCGTCTGAGGCATCGCCTCGACAGCCAGCTCGTACACCATCTTGCCGTTGTCATCAAACTCATCGCTCGAGGCTGCGCTTTCGGACGCCTCGACGTTCGCGATGTTGTCGAAGTTCTTGACCGCCCAGTATTCCTGCGCTTCCTTGCCCGTCAGGTATTTGATGAACTCCCATGAGGCATCCGGGTTTTTAGCGCCGTACGGAATCTCGGCAACGAATCCGCCTCCCCAGCTGGTATGCCCGTTGCCCGGTTCCTTCTCAGGCAGAAGGGCGACGCCGAAGTTCAGGTCAGGCGCGTAGTCTCGGATTTGAGTGTAGAACGTCGGCTGCTGGACGAGCATGGCCAGATCGCCCGAGAAGAACGGGTTGGCCTGCTGGCTCTCCATCTGTGACTTCCAGGAGTTGATGTTGTTCTCGCCGTATTTGTCATGCCATGATTTCAGCCATTCCAGCGTTTCCAGCTTCGCCGGCGTGTTCACCTTTGCCTCGCTGTTTTCATCGATGAAATTGACCTTGTCCGCGTTCATCATCCAGACGTCCGTCCCGACTCCGAACAGCGGGTAGAAGCCGATGCGCTCATACTTGTCGCCGTTTTTCACATCAAGCTTGTCCGCGTAATCCCGAAGCTCATCCCATGTTTTCGGAGGCTGCTCGGGATCAAGTCCCGCTTCTTCGAAAGCGTCTTTGTTGTAGAAGAGGACACGGGTATCCGTGTTGAACGGAATGCCGTAGGAATCGCCTTCATGGAGGGTCGCATTCCAGAGCTCCTCGTAGAAGTCGCCGGAGATGTCATCCTTCTCCAGGTATTTCGAGAGGTTCTCCGCCTGCTGGTTTTTCCCGCGGAGCGCGGTCGCGTTGATGTCGTTGATGACCACGTCAGGCGGATCTCCCGCCGCGATTGCCGCAAGTTCCTTTGTCCAGATATCGCCCCAAGGGACGAAGGTGTGCTTGACTTCAATCTCGTCCTGGGAGTTGTTGAAGTCCTCGATGATTTTTTCGATGATCGGACGGCGGATTTCGGATCCCCAGAACGTCCAGAAATCAAGCATGATCTTATCGCCTTCTGCAGCGGCATCTTCTTTGCCGGACCCACCTTTGGTGAAACCGTTGCATCCGGACAAAACAAGCATCAGGACCAGCAGAACCGGGACCCACTTGAATCGTTTCATGTCTCTTCCCCCTAATCTTCTTGTGTTATGTATGGGCAAACCTATCTTCTCTTTCCTCTTCGACACGCGAAGTAAACCTTCTTAACTATTTTACAACATTTGACGCACAATTCAAATAGTTCTAAAGTATTCCTGTCGAAAAAAGGCAGGACTTGTCGATTAATGACACCCTTCCTTTTTCTTCATAAACATGGTGCTAAAGTCACCAGCATGCAAAATTCCGACGAAGCTCCTTGATTCCATCCCGTTATCGCCCTTTTCGGCAAATGCATAACGCCGTAAGGAAAGCGGATACTATCCGTGTTCGGCCATCATGAAAAAATGGAGGGAATATGCAGATGACGCAAAACTTCGGCCAAGACCCGCAGAACGTCACCCACACGAACATGCATACCGGACAGGTGGGCCAGCAGATGAACCACGGGGGACACGAGGCATTTGACGTCCACGAAGTGCTGTCGACGATGATCGGCGCGATGGACATGTCGACCCTGATGCGTCCGCATGCACAGGATCCGGAGCTCATCGATATCATGGACCGCCAGTACCGGTTCATGCAGCAGTCGTACAACACGCTTGTTGACTGCTTCAAGTCTGGGACCGATCCCCAGATGCCGACGCAGAGCTACAAGATGGCAGGCGGCAACGACTGGGTTTACGGGATGAAGCAGTCTCAGCCGAAAAAGCCGATGCAGTCCCCGCAGGAGCTGAACGACGCAGCCATTTCCGGCTTCCTTCTGTCCGGACACAAGGCCGGCGCGACGGCCTGCACGGCAGCCGCGCTTGAGACGACAAACCCGGTCGTCCGCCGCGTTCTGGCCGACTCGGTGCCGAACTGCATCGAGATGGCCTACGAGCTGTCGATCTACCAGAACAAGCACCATTACTATCAGGTGCCACAGCTTGCCGAGCAGGACATGCAGGCCATCATGAACGCCTATGCCCCGGCCGGCAGCCAGGGAGGCATGCAGTAACCGCTGCATGTACGGAGAAAAAGCATGCGGACCCCATTGGCGGTCCGCATGCTTTTTGTTGTGAATTGTGAATGGAGCATAAGGATGCCCTGCAGTCCTGTATTCGAGCCCGCCCCGTCCTATCCAGGGTAAAAGCTATAATTCCCGCTCCTTCACGTACGAGTCCAACTCCCTCCTCCATTCATCCGTCCGACCGGGATCCAGAAGAATCCACTCCAATTCCCAACCTCTGATAAACTCACGGAATTCTGCGCTGTGGAGCACGACAGGGCCGTAACGGACGTTCAGACTGTCCCAGATTCCGCTTTTCTTCAATAGCTTCAGCCGCTGACTGATGAGGCGGTTTTTCTTTGTGGGCCAGCGGGTTTCCAGGAAGCCGGCCAGCAGCACCAACAGATCACCCATCCGTCTTCGTTTCCTTTTCTTCCCGGTCTCTGATCATCCGGGCGAGTCCCTTGAATTTCGGGGCCAGCACGTGCACCCGGTGCTCGCGGAGCCGGTTCTCTTCCGGTGTCCCGTCCGGCACGCGGAAGCGGTCCCCGGTGTAGATCAGCCGGTTGATCGCATACTTGAGCCGGTAAGCGAACCTGGAGACGAGGAGCGCCCTCGGGAAAAAGAACCACACGAGAAGATAGCCGATGACGAACAGCAGGATGACCGCTCCGGTGCCGGGCACGTCAAACGCTGCCATGCTGAGGGTCAGGTAAAGCCCGTAGACGATACCGAGCCAGCGCCGGTGCAAGTTCTTCACATGCAGGTACAAAAAGACGAGGATGCCCGCCAAAAATGCCGCAAGCCATCCCGCCGGCATCGCGGAGACCACGGCTCCTAGGATGGCGGCTGCTGTCGGGACAAGTGCGGAGACCAGCAGCACACGTTTCGGGATTTTCAGGTTCACCGTGCCCGCTTCCTCCAGCATGCCGAGAACGGATCCATGCCATTCCCTCAGTGCACGCTTGGCCCGGTCAGACTTGATTTCCGCCGGTCCGAGGATGCGGCGGCCGCCCGTATTGCGGAACAGTTTCCTGATGAACTGCTGCTCATGCGGCTCAAGCCGTTCCGTGCTGCCCTTCACCTCCCAGACCTGCCCGCCCGGCCCACCGGTGACGGATACCGCCCGTTTCTCAAGCAGCCCGTACAGCATCGCATCCGCTGATCGCGGCGTGAAGCGGCCGCCCCACCTTACAAAATGAAGGTACACCAGGTCCATGGAAAGGATCAGGTCCTCATCCTTTTTCATGATGGGCAGCCGCTGAGGCACAGCAAAGCTCAACAGGCCCGCCAAGATCACAGCCAGGGCCAAGGGAAATCCGACTTTCTCGAATGTTTCCCGGTGCGGCCGCATGGCAGCGATATGAGTGTACCGCTTCTCTTCCGCCTTCGCGGCTTCCTCCAGCGTCTGTGGTTCGGTCCCTTTCACAGCGTCCGTCATGACACCGGATGGGAAGAACACGCGGTAGGAGGCATCCAGCGGTTCCTCGACGACCGGATCCCGGAAAATGACCCCGTTCTCCTTCACGTCCACCTCCGAACCGTTCATGTTCCTCGTATACGGCCGGATCGAAGCTGCGCCGGCATTGCCGGGCAGGACCACGGAAACTTCAAGATTCCGGAGCCCCTCGAACTCGTAGCTGGTGCTGGAAAACAGCCCGACCTCAAGGTCGCTGTATCCGTCGTACACCTTCAGCGCATCTTCCAGTAAATAAGACAGGAGGAAGGTCCGCCTTCCTCCCCGGCCGTCCAGAAGCAGTTCCCAGCCGGTGCCGCCTTCCTTCACCGCGACGGGACGGACCTCTTCGTCCGCGACTTCACCGACGCGTGCCGAGCCGTCCACTTCGCCTGCGCGGAACCCGATCACGTTTTCATGAGTGCCATAAGTAAAGTCCCGCAACACCTCCCCGGTCCCATCAGGAATTTCATAGGTGTGGATTTCATTGACCCTCACCGCGCCATCAGGACCGATCCAGAGACGGACCTGGGATTTGCTCACCTTCAGATCCGCGGCGGTTGCCGGAACAGCTCCGGCCAGCATGATCAGCATCAAGAGTCCCGCCACCACCCATTGTTTCATCCCGGCACCTCCCGTCCTTTTGTTTTCATGATACCGTATACGAAAGATCGGTTGCTCCGGTTCCGTGAAACCTTCATACACATCGTTCCGTAAAAGAAATAAGATTTATCGGAGGTGCAGGACAATGGAACTCGACATCAGGGAACCGGAAGGAAGAATCTCAAAAAAAGCGGTGACGGTATGGCGGCTCTCGAACACTATCGGCCACGGAGTCACGATGCTCGTGCTCGCGGGCCTGATCATCGCCGGGAGCCGTTTCGGCTGGTGGGGCTGGGCCATGACTGTTCTGTGGATATTCGGAAGTCTGACAGCCCTGTCGGCGGTATATTCAATCTTGATCGAACCCATGATTCTTCAGCGCACTTGGCGCTACGGGGCTGACGAGGAATTTGTCCAGATGCGGCACGGTGTCCTAACCATTCAGCACCAGACAGTTCCGATGACGAAGGTCCAGTATGTCGGGCTTGAACAGGGCCCGCTATTGCGGAAATACGGTCTCTACACGCTCACGGTCGGCACGATGGGATCAAACCACTCCATTCCGGCGCTGCCGGAGAAGGAAGCGAAGGAATTCCGCAACCGGATCGCCCGGCTCGCGAAGATCCGGGAGGAGGAAGAATGATGGAAAACCGGCGCATGCATCCCGGCCGGATCCTCCTGTCGCTGTATGAACTCGTTAAAAACAGCGCCATCGTGTTCATCTTCCTGTTCGTCCTCAGGAGAGGCTCCGATGCGGGATGGGTGGTGGCGGGCCGCTGGATTTTCATCACGGTCATCGCGATTTCCATCCTGAACATCATCCTGTCCTGGTGGCGCATGACCTACCGGCTCGAGACCGATTCGGTCCAGATCGACAGCGGCATCTTTTCCCGGAAGCACCGCAATGTCCCCTTCCGCCGCGTGCAGAACGTGAACCGGCAAGTGCCGGCCATTCTCCGATTGTTCGGCCTCACTTCGCTCACCCTCGAGACCGGCGCGGATGGCGAGGATGCGAGCGTAAAATTCCCTGCTGTAACAAAAGCGGAAGCTGCCCGGATCGAAGAAGCGCTGGACGGCTACCGGATGGAGCGGATGGAGGCCGGGGCAGAAAACCCAGGGGGTGAAGCTCCGAAAATGGCCGGTACCGGGCCCCTCCCGCAAAAGATCCGTACCGTCCACTTCACGCCGGAGCTTAAAGACGTTGTGAAGGCATCGTTCCTGTCGTTCAGTTTTATCGCGCTCATCCCCGTGCTCGCGACTCTTTATTCGAACATCGATGACTTCTTTGACCTCGACACCCGGGCAGAAGGTTTCCTGTCGTTCCTGACGGGCTCCGGAATCTTGCTTGGCGTCACAATCGCCCTATTTACGGTTGCGGCAATCGCGTTCGGCATCATCCGGACCTATCTCAAGTATGGCCGGTACGAGATTTCATCGGATGACGAGCGGATTTACATCCGGAGGGGCGTGCTGACCGAGCACTCGCTCTCCGTCAGGAAAAAGAATGTCCAGGCCATCCAGATCACCGAAACACCGTTGAAGCGGCTGCTTGGGCTTGCGGAAGCCAAGCTTGTTACTGTCGGGACCTTCGAGGAAGGACTCGAGGACATCAGCTCCCTTTATCCATTTCTCAGGAAGCAGCGTGCGGTTGAGCTGGTGGGCGAGCTGCTTCCCGACATCCGGATGCTGGACGGGATGGAGCGTCTTCCAAAGGCAGCGCTGGCTGTTCGGATGCTCCGTTTCCCGTGGACCGCCATGGTCGGCACCGTCGCGCTTTACTTCTGGCGTCCAAACTTCCCGTTTGTCCCGGACTGGCCGGTACTGGCAGCGGCGCTTTTTGTCTTCACTTATGCCCTGAGGTGCTTTGACTACCGCAACACCCGCTATGCCATCCGGGGCCCGCTTGTCCAATTCAGGAAAGGCGGCCTGTGGCGTGAAACGTTCCTGACCAGACGGGCGAAGCCGGTCCACGTCGAGGAGCTGAAGGACTTGCCGCAATCGGCTGCAGAACAGTACACGGAACGAAATCCGGAACGGATCCGGGCAGACAAGGAGGCGGAATCATGGAAGACTTTACAGAGCGGGTCGTGAATCATTTGAAAGAGGTGCCGGCGGGAACGGTCGCCTCCTACGGCCAGATTGCGCGACTTGCCGGCAATCCGAGAGCGGCGCGCCAGGTTGCCCGGATTCTTCACTCGATGAGCCGGAAGCATGGCATCCCATGGCACCGCATTGTGAACGCAAAGGGCGAAATCGTCATCAGTGACGAGGAGGCCGCTTTTGAACAGGAGGAGCGGCTCCGTGAAGAAGGGGTGCCTGTAATCGGCGGAAAGCGTGTGGACATGGAGCGATACAGGTGGGATCCGGGGTTCGGCGGGGAGGAATGATTTTCTTCGGTGGCCGGGTGCTTCGAAAAAGCAGGCGAGTGCTTCGTAATCACGGACAGGCGCGCCATCATGATGAGCAAGTGCTTCGAAAGATGGAATGAGTGCATCTTTGTATGGCCTGGGCATCGCTGGTCAGAACGCCGTTCAATTGATAGACTATTGGAAACACAAGTATACAAGGGGGCAATCGGTGATGGCAGAAACGTTGGCGTGCAAAGACGTGATCTATGCGTTCGACAAAACACACGAACCGGTCAAGCGTGTGGCATCGGGAACGACAATCGAAATCGAAACCTATGACTGCTTTGAAAACCAGGTCCAGTCGGCCGACACAAAAATCGGAGGCATCGACTGGGACCGGATCAACCCCGCGACGGGACCGATCTACGTGGAAGGCGCGCAGCCCGGTGATGTGCTGAAAGTGCGGATCGAGAAGCTTGAGATCGGAAACCAGGGCGTCATGGCGACAGGCCCTGATCTCGGCGTGCTCGGTCACCGGCAGGAAGAAATGGCGTCCAAGATCATCCCGGTGGAGGGAGATTACGCCGTCTTTGACGACAACCTGAAGATCCCGCTCAACAAGATGATCGGTGTGATCGGCGTTGCTCCTGAAGGCGAGCCTGTGCCGTGCGGGACGCCCGGCGCACACGGCGGCAACATGGACACGACCCTGATCACCGAGGGTGCGACGCTTTACTTCCCGGTGTTTGCGGAAGGCGCATTGTTTGCGCTCGGCGATTTCCACGCCGCGATGGGCGACGGCGAAATCGGCGTCTCCGGAATCGAGGTGCCCGGCAAGGCGACGGTTACGCTCGAGGTCGTAAAGGAGGGCGCCCTCCGCCACCCGCTCCTCGAGAACAAGGACGGCATCACGTTCCTCGTCTCGAAACCGACACTCGATGAAGCGGCAAAAGCAGCTGTGGAAGAGATGGCAGACTTCTTGCTTACAAGAACCGGCCTCGACGTCGCCGACCTGGCCATGATGATGAGCGCTGCCGGACAGTCACAGATCAGCCAGATCGTCGATCCGCTTATGACGGCACGGTTCTTCGTACCGAAGTACGTCCTGGATGCATACGGTGTGACGCTGTTCGAATAAGATGGGACAAGCCGGTTTCCGATGGGGAGCCGGCTTTATCTCATTAAGTAAGGACGAATCGGATGAATGCAGGGCTTCTCCGTCCGGATATTGGTTCGATCCAGCATTTTTCACGGGGGCCGCTGCGGTGACTCACGGAAAGCGATACTGCGACTGGATGTCCCGATAACAGTGCTAGATGTCTCGATACTGGAAGGCCTGGCTGCACATGTGCAAGTCATCACGCGGGTACCGAACAAAAACCCGGCAGCCTGACCGCAAGAGCGGACGACTGCCGGGGCTTTTTACGCATGATCGGCCTTGCGCTTTTCGTAAAGCAAATGCGCTGAAATGACTAGAGCAACAGCGATAAATGGGATGATGGCAGATGCAATCATCTTGGCTTCCTCCTGCAGCGGCATGGGTAGGATCAGCCACTCCGGCAAGAAAAGCGCCACCGGAATCGTAATGAGGAGCCACGAGCCCATCATTATCGCGGCGGCTGCAAACGCCGCAGCAGACAGCAGGATGATCACCAAGTTTCCGGTCCGGCCGGCCGTGTAGAACGGATCCATGATAAAGGAACCCGCCAGAAGCACACCGACAAATAGGAGAACAGACAGCATCGACAGGCCGCCCCCCACAAAGAATAGTTTTTTATCGCTCCACTGGCCGGCAGCCATCTTACGGAACAGGGTCCGGTAAAGCATAATGACCACTCCAGCAACAACCGGATAGCCGATCAGCTGCAGCAGATTGAGTGAAAACATTCCCCGGATGGCCGGGCCCATGGCGGCAAAAGCGGCAAATGACACCAGAAACGCAGGCACATACTTGAGCCAGCCGGCATAGTCGTTTTCCATCTCCTGTTCAAGCGACGCGAGGTATTCCTTCGGTGAGCCGCCAGTGATTCTGTCCACGCTTTCCCCGCGAATCTCAAGCTCTGCAAGATGGTCCTCCAGCTCTTCCGCGACTTCATCGATCTCCCTTTCGTTCTTGCCGGACGTCATCAGGTACATCCGGACGTTTGCGATAAATTCCTCACTTCTCTTCGACAGCTTCATCGTTTCCGCTCCCCTCCAGCAGGTTTCCGACGGCCCCCGCCATCACATTCCATCGTTTTTTGAATGCCTCAAGCTCTTGTTCCCCAACATCCGTCAGCCGGTAATACTTGCGCTTCGGCCCGTTTGGCGACGGCCGCATGACCGTCATGACCAAGCCTTCCTTCTGCATGCGCAGGAGCACCGGATAAATGCTTCCCTCACTCACCATGGTCAGCCCGTATTCCCCCAGCTTTTCGACCATCTCATAACCGTATGTTTCTCCCCTGCCGATGATGGCCAGAAGGCACCCTTCCAGCACCCCCTTCAGCATCTGGCTTGTTGTCATCCCGATCTCCTCCAGTATCTTGCTAAGCCAACCACCACTATCTTGTTTACCATGATAGCTCCTGGGAACCTCCGCGTCAACTACCTTGTAAAACAACATACCGAAACAAAAAATCCGCCCGGCAATTGGCCGGACAGCTGAGTCATCTGTTCAGTTTTTACGGATGACCGAGTAAAGTGCAGACCCGACAAGGTCGCCCGCTTCCTTCAGGCGTTCCTGGCTGACATGCTCGATCGTATCCTGCGGTGTGTGGTAATACGGCTCCAGTGCCGCCGTCCCTGGTTCGCGCCGGATAAAGTTCACCGCCGGGATGCCCGCCTCATGGAAGTTGACATGGTCGGAAGCGCCCCGCTGGTAAAGGATCAGCTCGGACGGCGTACCGATCCTTTCCTGAGCGGAAAGCGCCGCCTCGGTAACGATGTTCGGCTGGCCGTCCAGCGTGTTCATGAAGATGGCGGTCGCATTTTCCCATGCAGTTCCGACCATGTCCATATTGAAGTTCGCGATACTGCGGGAAATTTCATCATCGGTCAAAGTCGAAACGTAATGCGCGGAGCCGACCAGGCCGATCTCCTCAGCCCCCACAAAGGCGAAGCGCACTTCCTTGTCGAGCGGATAGCTCTTCAGCACCCGTGCAATTTCAAGAGCGGTTGCTGTTCCGGTCGCATTGTCACTCGCACCCGGCGCAAGCGGCACACTGTCGAAGTGAGCCGACACATGGACGATGTCCGGATTGTTCACGTGCTTCGGCGCACGTGTCGCAATGATGTTCTGGGACGTCTGTCCGGTCAGTGCGTCCACCTTCAGAGTGACCGTGCCGCCCGTGGCCACGATGTCTTCAAGAAGCGCTTCGCCGGATACCTTCTTGATGCCGGCAACCGGAAGCGGCGCATCCTCGCCGATGCTCATGTTCGGCGGCCCGGACGCTTCGCTGTTGTCATAGATGATGACACCGACTGCACCAGCCGCAGCCGCGTTGTCAATCTTCTCACGAAACGCGAATCCGCCCCGGCTGATCAGTGCGATTTTCCCTTCCGCCTCAACGGTAAAATCGGCCGGTGAGCCGAAGCCGGCATCATAGAGCTGCGCTGTCAGCCCTCCCTCGGGTGTCTCCGCGGAGCCGGAAGGGAAGGATGCCTCCACTTCGTCCCCGTTTGACGTAGCTAAGTGCCCCACCATCTTGTCAGGAATGCTGAATTCCTGGACTTCTATCTGATATCCGTACGACTCCAACCGCTCACGGATCAGGGAAGCCGCCTCCCGCTCCTCCGCTGTTCCGGCAACCCGAGGACCGATCGTCTCGCTCAAGTACCGGACATCCGAGTAGATACGCTCCGCATCAATTCTCGAAATGACCTTCTGATCAAATGCCGCCGGGTTGCCCGGCTTCGCCGCCTCGGCTGTGACCTGCCCGCCAAAGTCCGCCGGCATCATCACCACACCGGAAAGCAACAGTGACGCCGACAGCGTCAGTGCCGCAAATCTGCTTTTCTTCATCATCTATTCCCCCTCTTCGGTTCTTGTTCCACCGGAGGGATTCGTTCCCGAGGACCTGACCTCCTGCAACTTAATTGAAAACGGTTACATCTTCATATTCTAAACTTGCCGGCAGAGGTCTTTAGACTCACAAACGCCGGCGACAAAGGACCTGTTACTTATTATCCCGGTTGTTTCTCATGGCCATACACCGGGCGGACTGACAAAATCCGGTCAATTTTAAAAGTGCGCCGCTCCTGCCTGAGGAAGCAATACGCCGTCACGCTGTCCTGCCGGAGGCGCAACAGGCGTACACGCCGTTTTGTAACGCCTCCGTCAGACCCGATATAGATCATATCAGCCAGCTGGTGCCGCTTCATACATTTCATCAACTGTCCGTGCATTCTGTTCCCTCCGATAAGAACGTTTGTTCCCATTATATGCGAACAGTTCGTACTTAACAACCCATTTAACTCAGGAGGGCACAGGTATTTTCTACCGCATTAAAGGCACTTGCCGTTCGGCTCTTTCTTTTATTATCCCCTTACGCTACACTTGATCGCGGGTCGCCAAAGCAGCGATATTCTAACCCGTAAGGAATGAAAAACATGTGGAAAGATTTTAAGGAATTTGCGTTTAAGGGAAACATCATCGACCTGGCTGTCGCCGTCGTCATCGGCGCCGCCTTCGGGAAAATCGTCTCTTCCCTTGTTGAGAATATCATCACCCCGCTCATCGGCATTCTCGTCGGCGGCATCGACTTCACTGGATTGACGTTGACAGTCGGCAAAGCGAGTGTAACCTACGGCATCTTCCTGCAGAACGTCTTCGACTTCATCATCATCGCCTTCGCCATCTTCATGGTCCTGCGCCTCCTCACGAAGCTGAAGCGCGAAAAGGAAGAAGAAGTGGTGGAAGAACCGGAAGAAGAACTGACTGTACAAGAAGAATTGCTCCGCGAGATCCGCGACTTGCTGAAAGAACAAAAGAACAGCTGAAAAACAAAAGAAACCCGCTCCCTTTACGGATTTCCGTGAGGGAGCGGGTAAAATTGTGTTTAAGATTATTTTGTTACCAGCTCATATGGCAGGTCGGTCATTGGATTTACGCCGCCAATTACAAAAGCAAACGCACACACACCCATAGCCAAAGTCATGAAGATTTTTCTCTTCATTTTTACATCCATCCTTCCGTGTGATTTCCCTCAGTATAGCATGAAAGATTCAGTGTAAATATGCAATTATGCATATTTTGAACTTTTTTCAAGTGACTTATGTAGCAGTTTTGAGATGTATGCCTCTTCCTCATGGCATATGCCAAGCCTGTTATTTGTATCGTGAAGATAGTGGAACAAAAACTCCTCAAAAGGCGGTGATGGAATTAGTTGCTCTTCTACTTGGTGACGTACTGATGTTAGTTCTTCAATGAACGGCCGAATGGTCCTGAGCAGGTGAACGTTATTAAGTGAACGTGTCCATTGACTTCGGAACTCCTGCTCATTCATTGCCACCGCCCGATTCAAACTTTCCATTAGATCCGGATCTGCACAATTCTGGATGCAATGCATCGAATACTTCTCCAAGAACCGGATGGCAGCATCAGTGCTGCAAAGCCCTGATCGGATTGCCTGGTGCATCAGTAGTGTGACCGCAGCCGAACGGTCCGTGCCCCCCAGGAATTCGTTTTCAATTATAAAAAAAGCAAGATCTGTTGATCGCTTTAATAGCAGATCCGGCCATACAATTCCTGCAGACGGATTTTCTCCAAAGACCGGCTCGCGCTTATACGGACGGACGGCAGGCTGCTGCTCTACTTTATTTTCGGACGGCTTTTGCCTTCTTCGTCGTCTCGGTTTTTCCTCCTCCATCGCATGCAGCAGCAGATTGCAGTCATGGCGAATCCGGAAACGCAACCGCTCAGCCCCTTCATCGCACAGTTGGAATCCCGCCATAATATGATGGCCATAATGATCCTGACGACGAAGGTAATAGTAGTAGTGGACCTCCCCGGTCAGATCAGACGCCAGCGGCATGACAACCTGACGGACGACTTCGTCCAGCTGGTATTCGTATTTCGGATAGAACCGATAGATGTGCCATTCTTTTTCTCGTTGCATGTTCATCCTCCATTCAACCCCACTTTACAGCTACCTTGAACTCTGTGACGCATGGCTGACCGGAGCGCCCGATGGCATGCGCACCACGCTCCGGAAACACCTCAGTCAAAATCAGCAGGTCATCTTCCGCGAGAGATTCTGCGAAACGCCCGAATAAGCGCGGGCTGGCAAAGTGAATATAACGCTCCTTACTGCCGTTGCAGGCGGGCGTCGGGTATTTCGGATCGACCACTGAAAACATCGCCTC
This sequence comes from Bhargavaea massiliensis, assembly GCF_018390575.1. Taxonomy (GTDB): domain Bacteria; phylum Bacillota; class Bacilli; order Bacillales_A; family Planococcaceae; genus Bhargavaea; species Bhargavaea massiliensis. Next base: position 385,871 of record NZ_JAHBCJ010000001.1, read on the forward strand.
TCTCGGTATCCCTTTCCGCACCCGCCAGTCATGGAAGCGGAGGTAATAGTCCGATTCAGACTCCCCTGTTTTCCTTAACGGAACTTCCTCAGTTGGTATCCGCCATTCCGCAGGCGCCTTTACTACCCGGCCATCTGTCTGCCGTTGGGAATATCCCGGCCTCATCTTGCCGCTACTCTGACCTTTTTTAATGTATACCCATGGATTACTCAGCTTCAGGAAAAGCCGAACGCTGTCCGGCAACATATGATTTGGAATTTTTCCGTTATAAACAGGGACAACAGTGGTTCCGTCAGGACCGAGGATGGTGAGAGTATCAGACTCTTGGTCATGTACAATTTTGAGATCGCACAGTGTCAGGAACTTTCCGCCTCGGCCTGCATACTGGCGGTCTGTCGGCCACAGCAACTGCTGTCCGCTATAACGCTTCTCCCCGCCCGTCCAGCCAGAGCCGTATGAGAACCAGAGCGGCTCCGCATTCGGCAGCAAACCCCGTACCCACTCTTCATCTTCTGTATTAATTCCGTCCTGCAGGCATTCGGCAAGGATCTGGTAGTCCCCCCGCTTCAGCGCCTGCTCGGAACGGGCTGCCACACGGAACGACAGCATGCCATGCGGTACTATCTCAGACGGACCGAGCCGTTTCTCGATTTCTGCTTCTTCAGCAGCCCGTCCGGCATCTGCCTCGGCGATTTTTGCTTCCTCCCCCGCATCGAGCCGTGAAGCGCATTGGTTGAGGAATGTGAGTATGTCACTGCACTCGCCACCTAGGCCGTACTGTTCTGTAAACCAGCCGGTCATAGTATCTGTGACACTTGAACGGACAACGGCAACCCCCGGTTCTTTTGCAAATGACTCCAAGTCTTCTAGGACCGATTCAGGCAGACCGATCGGCTTTTCACTGCAAGACTGGTGCTCTGTGAACCAGTCACCCTTCGCCAATCGGCCTGTCAGATGAATCCGAAGCATCCCGTTAATTCTTTCAACAGAGCGAGCAGCCTTTTCCCGGAGTTTCTTCAAAGCAGTCGGACTACAGTTTTCCATATGATTAAGCTGGGCTTCGAGTAGGTAAAAACTTCTGCGGAGCCGTCTCGCTTTAGGTGAATTAATCTTCGCAACCAGCACCGCCAGCCCCTTAAGTGGGCATATCTCTGCCAGTTTTTCCGGCAACACGGGCACCAGGATTTCTTTTGACAACAAATCTATAAAGATCATCTTTCCGCCGGCTTTTTGTAGTGAACGAATCCAATCTTTCTTTTTTCGTACAGTCCCTTTTTTCAAATGGCCAGTGGCTTGATGGTCAATTGGATAAACGTATTCATGAATAACCGGACTGCCGTCGACTTCAATGCCATCTGCGACCAATAGTTCTGCCTTCCCGTTTTGAATGATGAGCCCATCGTTCACCCTAAAGGTAAGTCCTTCGTTCAGGCTGTCGTCACATGCCAAAGTGCGGATCCAATGGTCAACAAGCATTTCCCTGATGCGGACCTGTGGAAGAACTTCCTCCTTTGAATCGGCTGCTGATTTCTCCCCCAAGCGGAAACGGACCTTTGTTGTGCCGGACTCGCCGCTTTCCACAGTTGAATACATTAGATGCGCAAGGATGGTTTCCATAGTGCCTTCTTGCAATTCCACTGCGTCATTAAGCAACTGTGGATGCTGCAAAACGATTTTTCTGTGGAGAGCAGGAATTATTGTCATGCCGGCCAGCTTTGCATCTGACCGCTCATTGCCCATCCGGTAGATCAGCTTGAACCGTTCGAGAGCATCATCCAGTTCCGCTTTTCTCTTAACCCACAACTGTACAATCTCCCAGTCTCTTTCGCACAGCTCTGGCAATTTCCGCTCCAGTTCTTCAACCGTTTGCATCCCCGATCTGCTGAGGACATCCTCGACAGATTTCCAAGATTCTGAGACAGCCGTCCGGTGTCGGGAAAGCCGCTGAATCAGATTCATCGAAGCGGATAGGACGAGGGAGTCAATGACTGAATCCGGCAGGTCATGCACCTGTGCGATAACAACTTCTGACAAACGGACGGAAGTTTTAGTTCGGTTCAGTTCCAGTTTCATGCTTCCTCAATCCCTTCTTCGTGGCTTGGATGGCAAACATATTTTCGTACAAAGTTGACAAACTGCAGAAATTTTCCGTTACTATAGAGATAGGACAGCCGGCATCCGGCTGTACCATTTGCCAAAAGGGTGATGGACAAATGAATCAGATTCGCCTCGGTATGGAAATCCGGAAATGGCGGAAAATCCGTAAGATGACCCAAAAACAACTGGCAGACGGCATTTGTAATCAATCGGAAATCAGCCGCCTGGAAAAAGGTGACTCATATCCGAGTATTGACACACTCCAAGCAATCTCAGTTAAACTTCGATTGCCTCTCTCTTACTTTTTTGAGGTGCTCATCCATGATGATTTTGAAGCCAAGGAGAAGATGCTGGATGATGTAAAGGCCTTTTCTTCTAAAAAAGATTATGAAGGGCTTTACCAATACACCGAAGAGTTGCTGAATAACGGTAAATTCCTCCACCCTGAACTGAAAACTTACTTAGAGTCCTATTATTACGTAAGCCTTTATTACCTGAGAAAACATGATTATCGTTATTGTGTCACCGAACTATATAGATTGACGGACATAGAAGTAAACGGCATGGATGTTCTATTGAAGACTCGTATCAAAAATGCAATCGCGATAATTCTTGCAGAGAATAATAAGCATGATGAAGGCATGAAAATCTTTAAAGAAATTCTTCAAGAACAGGTTGCAGCTGAGGAATATGACAAAATGCGAATTACTATCCTTTACAACGTAGGCAAAACTCAATATGTCTTAAATGAATACTACGAGGCTTTAGCAACTACGGAAGAAGCTATAGGACTCTCCATTAGATATCGTGACATGTCCATCCTCGGCCAGTTGCATTATCAACAAGCTCAAATTTTAGAAGAATTGCAGCGGCCAATTGAGGAGATCCGGGCCAGTTATCAGAAAGCCCGCTTCTTCTTCGAATTACTAGGCCTCGACTACTACAAAAAGATATTGGAAACGAAGAAAGGCGAGTATCTGACTCCTGTACAGGTCTGAATCTTTCCTACCTACTACTCTACACACTTTTTAGCAACAGAAATATGCACTTACGCATATCGACGTTTTTTTTGGATTTTCTTTCGGAAACGAGGAAAAACGGCTGCTTTCCGCCTTTGTTTCAGGGCGGGAGCAGCCGTTTTTCGGTTTGTCAGAACATGCTGAGGTCGTATTTTTTGGACATTTTCTCCATCAGGTCCCATCCGGCGACGCTGTTGCCGCGGTCGTCGAGGGCGGGACCGAAGATGCCGATGCCGCAGCGCTGCGGGACGGATGCCATGATGCCGCCTGAGACACCGGACTTGGCCGGAACGCCGACGCGGATGGCGAATTCTCCGGAGGCGTTGTACATGCCGCATGTGACCATGAAGGTTTTGCAGATGCTGGCAACCCGCGGCGGCAAGATCATCTCGCCGGTGGCCGGGTGCTTGCCGTCCATCGCCAAAAGCAGCCCGACTTTGGCGAGACCGGTGCAGTTCAGCTCGATTGCGCACTGCTTCGTGTAAAGCTCGATGACCGTCTCCACATCTTCCTCAATGATGCTGTGCTGTTTCAGATAATAGGCCATCGATCGGTTCAGATCGGCGGTCTCGAGCTCGGACTGAGCCACTTCCTCGTTGTAGCCGACGCCTTCTTCACCGATGATGAGCTCGGTCAGCTGGATCAGCCGCCCAAGCCGTTCCTCGATGCCATCACCCTTGATCATCGACGAAACGGCGATGGCGCCGGCGTTAATCATCGGGTTAAGCGGCTTGTGGGGGGCGATCGTCTCGAGCTTGATGATGGAGTTGAAGGGATCTCCAGTCGGTTCCATGCCGACTCGCTGGAACACGTATTCCTCTCCGTTGTCGAGGAGGGCGAGTGCAAGCGCGATCACCTTCGATATACTTTGGAGCGTGGACTTCGTCTCAATGTCCCCCGCGGAATAGCAGCTTCCATCCGGAAACGCCATTGCGACGGAAAGTGAGCTCAGGTCCGCCTTGGCCAGCGCGGGAATATAGTCCGCGACTTTCCCCTCTATCGTATGTACTTTCGACTCCTTTACCAGCTGGTAAAGCTCTTCGTCGGAACGGCAATCCATGGCAGTTCACTCCTTTAAATAATGACATCCTGCCGACAGTTTACCCGTTCATGCCCCCATCAAGCCAGCCGTTCGTTGCCGGGCTTGCGGGCTGATGATATAATGAAGCTGAATTGCCTGCAAAGGAGTGGAGACTAACATGTGGTTCGTTATTATCCTGGCCATCTTATTCGGATTTATCAGCATCGGTATGATTGCAGGCCTTGTCCTGACTTTCACTGGCAGCAACGACTGATTCCGGACTTAAAAAGGGACTGTTCCGCGCATCGGCGTACGCCGGTTTGCGGAACAGTCCCTTTTCTATTCGGATTTTCCCGCCATCACTTCATACTTGTCGGTGTCTTCCGGCCGCCAGCCGGCGTCAAGTTCGGAAGTGGACAGGCCGAACGTCATCTGCAGATGCGGATAGTCCTTGAAGCCACTCCAGTCTCCGCCCCATTCAAAGCCGAGCTCCTTGGCGATGTCCGCGACTTCGAACCAGTCGCTTTTTCCGTTGCCGTTGCCGTCGTAGCCGGTATCCCAGACCAGGCGGCCGTCCGTCGTCCGGATTGCGTAGTCAATTGCAAGTCCGTAGTTATGATACGACTGGCCACCCCTTGCATGGGTGACGACGGGTCCGTAAGTGGTTCGGCCCTGTGCGAAAAGTTGATCCTGCTCGTCGTGGGACCGGAAACCGTCGGTGACCTCGATTCGGATCCCCTGCTTCGCGGCCAGGCCTGCAAGCTCTTCCGTCTTCTGCCCGACAATCGGATGGAGGCCTTCCGGAAGCGGACGCGTCTCCAGTTCTTCACGAAAATCAAGTTCGCGCTGAACAAACATCCACATCCCGGCCGCCACCACCGCAGCGATCACCATGCCTGCGACATTGCCTGCCAGGACGACAGGGTGCTTTTTCCTGTTCTTCTTTCCGATTCCGGAAGCCTCCCTTCTCTATAGCCTCAGAACCCAGTTTCCGCATGCCGGACAACCGGCAGTCTGACAGGTGTCCATTTCTTTACTTTATCCTCAAAATCCGTGACGCTCCCCGTGGTGCAGAAAAGGTGCTCCCCTTCAGGCACAACTGCCAGTTCACCGTTTTCCCTCAGCACGCCGGCAGCTTGTGCGACTGTCGCACGGGCCGGGTCGACCAGGTTTACGTCACCCCGCCATACACGGCGGATCTGCTGCTCGGCAAGCGGATAGTGGGTGCAGCCCATCACGAGCGTGTCCACCCGTTTTTCGCGGAGCGGCCCCAGGTACTCTTCCAGGGCTTCCGTGATGGCTACTTCCGGAGTTTCTTCGTTCTCCAGATAAGAGACGAGTTTCGGACAAGCCTGTTCATGGACATCAAGGCCGTCCCGATTTTCCAGAATAGTCTTCCAGTACATGTGGGACTCCACCGTCCTCTGGGTGGCGATAACGCCGATCCGCCGGTTCAGCGTTGCATGGGCGGCCATCTCGGCACCCGGCTCGATAACCCCGATGACAGGGACGTCCATCCTCTCTTTAAGCTCGTCAAGCATCAGCGCCGATGCCGTGTTGCAGGCAACGATGAGCATCTTGAGCTCGAACTGTTCCAGAAAACGGATCACACCAAAAACGAGTTTTTTGATTTCATCCGCACTCTTATTGCCGTACGGGCAGTTTCCGTGGTCGCCCACATATATGATCCGTTCATCGGGCAGTTGGCCGAACAATTCATTGGCGACAGTCAGCCCCCCGCTTCCGGAGTCGATAATTGCTATTCTTTTCATCATCTTAACCCTCTTACTTATCTTTTTGCTTCATCACAAAAAAGCAAAATAGAATGATCCTTCCATTGTAACGCATCCGGCGCCGTTTGGGTTCCCTGAAGCCAAAAAACGGCCCCTTCCGTGATGGAGGGGCCTGCTTTCACGCGGTGACGTCCCGCTTTGAGAAGACGAGATAGCTGACGAACAGGAACACGACGGCGTACGCGCCGAGGACCGCAGCGGCAAATGGCAGGGTCACGTCTTCGATGAACGTCATGCCCTGTGCGAGTGCCACGAGATCGTGGGAGAAAAACAGGTACTTGGCGATTTCATAGCGGCTCAGCAGCGCCGAAACCGTGTTGCCGGTAAAGAAGATGAACAGCGACAGTCCGATGGCGAGCGCTCCTGAACGGAACACGCTGCCGATCATGAAGGCGAACGTCGTGTAGACGATGATGTTCACAAAAGCGAGGAACAGGTGATAAAGCGTCAGCGCCCATACCGAGACTTCAGTCACTTCCCCGCCCTGCACCGCCAGCTCCGTTCCTCCGTCCGCAGCAAACAGGAGATACGACATCACGACCGAGACCACAAAGCCGACCAGCGTGAGCAGCGCACCAAACAAAGCCGTCGCCGCAAACTTCGAGGTAAGCACTTTCCACCTCTTGACCGGGCGGGCAAGAAGCATCTTGATCGTCCCGTCAGAAAACTCTGTTGCGACGATGCCGGCAGCGACAATAATGGCGAACAGCATGGCAAGCGTGGCGATGCCCGATGAGTCTTTGATCATCTGCTGCCGGCTGTAGCTGCCGTGTGGCTCCACACCTTCCGCAAGCCGGTACTCCACGATCTGGAGTTCTTCTTTCAGCTCTGCCTCGCGGGAGTCGGAAAGGCCGGGGGCAGCGAGCTGCGCGGAAATGTCCGCGCGCTCTGCTTCTGCCATCATGCGCCAGTCCGGCGCGTCCGCCTGGCCCTCAGCCGCGACGTCTCCGCTTTCTGCACGGTTCCCTTCCGTTGTGGAGATCCACTTGGTCAGGCCCATCATGCCGGCAATACCAACGACGAGAAGAATGGCCATGACCCATGTCGCTTTTTTGTTCCAAAGCTTCATCCATTCATTTTGCAACAGTTTCAGCAATCTGTCCGCCTCCCGTCATTTCGATGAATTCATCTTCGAGCGTCTTCCGGTGAGGACGGACCCCATACAGATCGAGGCCGCCGGCAATTACGCTTTTTGCGAGTTCCGGCATCCGCTCCGCGCCTTCTTCGATGATGAACCCGGCTCCGGATTCGACCGGCTTGTAGCCCTTTGATTCGAGAACGGCCTTTAGGCGGGACGCCGGCTGCGCTTCGATGTAATGGTGCGGCTGTGTCTCTTCCTTCATTTCCCGGATGTCGATCAGCTTGCCGTTCTGGATGACGGCGATCCGGTCGCACATCAGCTCGATCTCCGAAAGCAGGTGGCTTGAGACGAAGATCGAGACGCCCGCTTTTTCCGCGAGACTCCGGAGATACGCCCGGAATTCCCGGATGCCCGCCGGATCAAGGCCGTTTGTCGGTTCATCGAGGATCAGGAACTTCGGATCATGCAGCAGTGCCTGCGCGAGGCCGAGGCGCTGGCGCATGCCGAGCGAATACGTGCCGACTTTCTCATGAATGCGCTTCTCGAGACCCACTTGGCGGACCACTTCCATGATGCGGTCCGTTGTCACGCCCCTGTGCATGCGGGCAAAGTGGACGAGGTTCTTGTAGCCGCTCATGTATTTGTACATCTCCGGGTTCTCAACGATGACGCCGATGTTGGACATGGCCGCCTCGAAATCGTTCTGGACGGACTTGCCCGCGACGAACACCTCGCCAGAAGTCGGCTTCATAAGCCCCGCCATCATGCGGATCGTCGTCGTCTTCCCCGCGCCGTTCGGCCCGAGGAACCCGGTCACCTGGCCCGGATAGAGCTGCAGGTTCAGGTCATCGATAATTTTCTTTCCGCGTATCGTCTTCGAAAGGTGCTTGAGTTCTACTATCGGCTCAGCGTGGTTTGCCAACCGGTTCACTTCCCTTTTCGTAGAGTGTGCGCATATATGCGGCCAGGCCGCCCGGATGCGCCATCCGGATGTCTTCCGCTTGGTCATGGGCGGCGATCCGCCCATTTTTCAGTACCGCGATTTCATCGAGGAGCGGAGCGACATCATGCAGCTCGTGCGTTGACATGATGACGGTCTGCCGCTCCGGATCGGTAAATCGGATCAGGCCTTTTACAATCGACTCCCGGACCATCGGGTCAAGTCCCGAGAACGGCTCGTCAAGCAGATAGGCATCCGCTTCCCTCCCTAATGTTGCTACGATCTTGGCCCGTCCCCGGTTTCCTTTTGACAGGTTTTTCAGCTTGGTTTTCCGGTCGACATTCAGAAATTCTGCTGCTTCAAGCGCTTTTTCCATCGAGAAGTCCGGGTACTGGGACTCCTGAAAGCGGAGCAGCTCATCTGCTGTAAAGTACGAATAATACAGATCGGCATCCGTCATATAGGCGATCTGACGTCCCGCCAGCGTCCGGGTGATCGGCTGGCCGTTCAGCAAGACTTCCCCCGAGTCCGCTCCCATGACGCCCGCCAAGATCTTCAGGAGTGTCGATTTGCCGCTTCCGTTTTCCCCCGCAAGACCGATGATCTTTCCCTGCCCGAAAGTCGCGGTCACACCGTCCAGCGCCCGGCGCCGGCCGAATGACCGGGTCACCCGCTTGATCTCGATCATCGCTCTCTCCTCCTCGTCATGGACTCCGCAATTTCTTCTTCCGTGAAGCCGAGCGCCTCGATGTCCCGGATAAAGTCATCGATCAGCTGCGCCTTCTTCTCCTCTCTCAGCCGTCCGAGCCGTTCCGCGTTCTCCGTGACGAACGTTCCCTGGCCCCGCTTCGTTTCGGTAATGCCCATCCCCTCCAGCTCCTTGTACACACGTTGCATCGTATTGGCATTGACGCCGGCCTCGACCGCGTATTCTCTTACCGAAGGCAGCTTTTCTCCCGGTTGCAGGACACCCCGTATCAGGTCGCCCGTAATCCGGTCGATCAGCTGCTGGTAGATCGGCTTATCCGGCAGAAAGTCAAAACTCATTTATCGCGCCACCTTCCGGTTAAAGATAGAGATGGCGAGCAGCACGCAGAAGGCGGTCTCAATCACGGCAAGCAGCATGCCGCTTGCCGAGACTACGCCTGTGATGTCCAGCGCCCAGTCATTGATCTGGTTCAGCTTTTCCGAATACCTGAACGGCACCTCGCCGTACCCGGCAAGTTTCTGGTACGGTCCCCATGATGTGATTTTGTCCCAGATATAAAAAGTTCCGATGAACAGCGCGCCTGTTATCACGATGGCGATGACCCTGTTGGCTTTTTTCAGCCACTGATAGATTGTCCAGAACAGGAATCCGAGTGCCATCTGGATGACGCCGAGGAAAAGCGATACCGATCCGATCTCCCCCATGAATCCGAGGAACCAGCCCGCCGGCACACCTTCCGGCAGCCCGGAGCTTCCGCTGAAGATGAGGATGAAGAGGTTTGCCAATGCCAGCACACTAAAGACAAGCAGCATGGACACGACCGTCATCAGCACGGCGAAAAACGCCTTTGCCCCGATCAGTACTCCGGATGGCGCCGGGGTATGCAGCCAAATATCCGGGCGTTTCATGTCAGTCGTCAGGCTGATCAGCAGACTCACGGCCGGCATGTAGCTGAGTGCCACCATCCACAAGCCCATGATGATTGCGGCAATATTCATCACCGGGACGTCAGGCACCACATAACGCTGCACCAAAAACGGCGCCACCCCGATGCTCAGCACGGCGGCGATGACAAGAAGCGCCATCCCTGGACGTGCCAGAACCCATTCTTTCCACAAGAGCCCTTTCCATCGGCTCATAAAACTCCACTCCTTTGGTTTGCATTCGCATACCTGTGTATTAGTTACATAGTACACTGGTATTCGGGAAATGTGCAAGGCTTTCATGGAGATTTTTAGAAAAAGTTGGTTTTCAAATTAAAAGCGCCAGACCCGGGGTGGGTCTCAGACTGTAGACAAAGTGAGTGTAATGCTCCTTTGTCTGCAGTTTTTTCTTTTCCTGAAAATCCTCCGGATTTCCGCTGCGGGCCCTCGCTTACCGCGGGCGTTGCCTTAGCCGGCGCCAGTACGAAGACTGGCGTCTGTGCGCATCGCGAAGCGTTGCGCAACATCCTGCGGGGTCTTCGGCTAACGCTTTTCCCGCAGGTGTCTCGGGCCCTCCGCTTCAATCCGCCATATGGCTTATTGAGGCAAACGGTACCTGTTTATATAATCGAGTTAACAGACTACAAAACGGGTGATGAACATGTTGTCAAAATCGAATGGAACCAATCGTGATCAACTGGAAATGGTCTCGCTTGATGAGATGGTCCCGGAGGACTATCTGGTCAGGAAACTCGAGAAAGCCATCGACTTTTCGTTCATTTATGACCTTGTCGAGGATCTGTACTCGGACCGTGGCCGCCCCGGCGTAGATCCGGTTGTCCTCATCAAGCTGCCATTTCTCCAGTACACCTTTGGCATCCGTTCAATGCGTCGGACCATCGAAGAGGTCAATACGAACCTGGCTTACCGCTAGTTCCTGGGCTTCGGCTTCTATGATAACGTGCCACATTTTTAGACTTTCGGTGAGAACTACGAACGGCGTTTCAAGGACACGGATCTATTTGAACAGATCTTCTACCGGATCCTGAAACAGGTGGCGGACCGTGGGCTGCTCCGGGCGGAGCACGTGTTTATCGACTCTACTCACGTCAGGCGAATTTCTTGCTGGACCTGGGAGTCACCGGAACCGGCCTGAAGGACGGACTTCCAACGGCCACTCCCGGGGACCAGACACGCGTTATATCCATAAAAATGACAAAACGGACCCAGAAAGACTTCTCCTGGGTCCGTTTTGTCTACAGTCTGGCCAGACCCGGGGTGGGTCTGGCATCTTTTTTACACCTTATAAAAAGTTCTCCGCCGCAATCTCGACGATCAGCAGAAGTGTGACCAACCGCAGTATCGGCTTAATGAACCGCGGATTGATTTTTTCGGCGATGTGGACGCCGACCCGTGCGCCGGTCAGCGAGCCGAGCATAAGTGCGATGGCAACCGGCCAGATGATGTGGCCCGATGTGATGTAGCCGATCGCCGCTCCGAATGCGCTTGAGAACGTGGCGACACGAACAAATCCGATCGCCCGGATATAGGAAATGTTCAGGTGGCCAAACAGCTGCAGGAGAATCGTCGCCTGGCCGGGCCCGAACAGCCCGTCATAAATGCCGACGCCGAACAGGCTCGGAATGGCGGTCTTGCTTGGCGTCAGCTTCGCATCCCCGCTGAAGTCCCCTTTTGAGAGGAAAGAAAAGATGAATGCCACGATCAGCAGCACCGATGCGACCGTCAGCATCGTCCCCTCGCTCAGCCCGTTTGCGATAAATCCGCCGGCAAGCCCGCCCGAAAGCGACACCGGCATGATCCAGTACAGTTCCCTAAAGGAGATTTTCTTCTTCAGGAGGACCGTCAAAAACGTCGAAAGCGAACTGACTGTATTGGAGATCTTGCTCGCCCCGACCGCGGCGTGGACCGGTATGCCGATCAGGAGCATCGCCGGCAACGTAATCAGCCCGCCGCCTCCGGCAAGCGTCCCGATCGTCACCGCCACGAGCCCGATAAAAAACAGCCCGATGTATTCCATCACCGCACCTCCCTCTTTAGTTGGTAATATTAGTATACGATGAGTTTTCCGATAAGAAAATTAGATTGTTTTTATGTATTAACATAAGTGTTTATTATCGACGAAGGTGAGTCCGGAAAGGATCGGCATCCGTCTAATCATTGAAAAGGAGGTGAGCGCTTGGACATCATGGCACACAGTCCCGCTGAAACAAGCGCGGGGCACCGCGAGCTGTTCGACAGCCTCGTCCGCCTCCATGCGGACGAGCTGAAGCGGCTCGCTTATATCTATGTCCACGACCGTGCAGAGTGCGAGGACATTGTCCAGGAAGTGTTTATCAGCTGCTACAAGAACCTGGGGAACTTTAGGCATGAATCTGAATACAAAACGTGGCTGATCCGGATCACCATCAACAAATGCAAAGACCATCACCGGAAATGGAGTATCCGTAACCTGGTCTACAAACCGGTCATCAGCCTGTTCAAAGCCGGCCCTTCCGCTGAAGAAAAGCTAATCGGCCGTCACCACTCCATGGAAATGATCGGCCGGATTTCCGCGCTCCCCGCGAAGTACAAGGAAGTGCTGATCCTCTATTATTATCAGGACATGGGCGTAGCAGAGATTGGCGAGGTTCTGGACATGAACGTCAGCACCGTCAAAACCAGGCTTCAGCGCGGCCGGGAATCCCTGAAGCGCTCACTGGAAAGGAGCGAGGAAAATGGATCCGTTTGATCGAAAAGTCTCAGCGGAGTTGAAACAGTCGGTGGAAAGCGACATACACTTCACGGCACGTGAGGAAGAAAGACTGTACTCCGCCATTCATGAAGGGAAGAAGCAAAAGGCCCGCCCGCTCTATTGGGTGGTCGCAGCAGCAGCAATCGCCCTTTTCCTCCTTCTCGGGGCTTCATTCCTGATGTCGGATCTGGCTGAAGTGCCATCGGCATCCTCTGAAACAACCCCTCCGGATCCGTCCATTACGCACACAGATGTCAGTCCGGGGAAATCTACAGCCGTACTGGCGGATGACGGGCTCTGGGAAGAACTTAAGAACGTTGAACTGACTTCCCGTGAGATTAGCCGGAGCGAACGGGCGACCAGCTATGAATTCACGATCGTGAATCGCTCTTCCATCCGTCTTGTCGGTCTCCGGCTGTATGCGAGCTATGACCGGAACGACAACAATCAGATTCAGGGCAATCCATTCCGTGCTTCCCTGTTCTCCGACCGGGAACTGGCGCCGGGCGAAACGCACTCTTTCACAACGAGCCTGCCGTCTGCTGTTTTCCGCGAGGACAAGGTGAATTTGAACAGCCTCACCCTCGACCTGGAAGGGTACGCCGGGGAAATGAAGCCGGAGCGTTATTTCTCCATTGGCCGATCCGAAAGTGTTGCGGAATAAGTCAACGCATGAAAAGCACCCGTGGCCTGAGTGATCCCGGGTGCTTTGGTGATTATGAAAGAATAATTTCCCGCTCCCGCGCGGCGAGACGTGCAATCTCTTCATCGGTCCGTGTCAGCCGGTCACGGAGTTCCCGGAGCACACGTTCGACATCTGCGAGGACACGGTCCAGCTCGCCTTTTGCTTCCGTGATCCGCGAGTGGACCATCCAGTCGGTGAACATGTTGTCGAAGAAGAAGTCCGTGAAATTCAGGAAGTCTCCCTTGTTGACCGTCAGGCGCTGCTGGTCAAATTCCTCAACGTCCGCGAGCTCCGACTGGAACCGGCGCAGCGCGCGCTGCGCGCGGTGGATCTTGTCATCGGAGCTGTTGATGCTGGAATACTTCATCGCCGTGACAATCATCCCCCCGCCGAGGAACGTGTCCCACATCGACATCCCTTCCGCATTGCCGAGCTGGCTCATCGCGGACTGCAGCACCCGGCCGGCATCCTGGCCTGCGTGGATCGCTTCCTCAATTTCCCTTCGCAGTGACTGGAGGCCCGCCCGTTCGTCGGCCACCTGCTGGAGCTTCCTGACTGCAGTTTCGTCGTTGTTGCGCATCCACAGTTCCTTTTCCTGAACGAACGCTTCCCAGTCGTCATCGAGGAACTCATACTCCGGCCGGTCGAGCTCAGCCTTTAGCGCGGCCGTTTCTTCTTCCAGGTCCATGAGCACTTTCTCTGCCTCATTGAACTTCAGCTCGGCTTCCGCCGCCTCGTTTAGTTCCTTTTCCATGATTTCATCCATCTTGCCGGTCAGCTGGCGGAACTTGTTGGCGAACGAAAACTGGCCAAGCTTGAGAACGTCCTGCTGCTCTTTAGTGAGATGGGCCTTTAGCCGGTCATAATTGCGTCTGGCCTCGGCGCGCTCGGCCTCTTTTGATTCATACCGTTTTTTCATCCGGTCCCGCTCCGTCATGCGCATCCGGAGCTCGGTCTGCCTGTCGTAGATTTCTTCCCTCATCATTCCAAGCACCCCCTGATTTACCTACGATTTTATCACTCTGAAGTTTCATTTTCCCATTTCTTGACGAACATCAACGTCTTTTTGACAGAATTGCGGTACGCTTTTGCAAAGAGGTGATGGAGATGGCCCGGAAAACTCTGGTGATGCTGCTCGTGCTGCTGATTGCGGGATGCGGCCGGGAAGCCGGACCGCGCCTGCTTTCCCACCCCGTTCCTGATCAGCAAGTGGCTTCTTCCCTTGCCGGAGTTTCTTTGGAAGTCCTGGACGTCCGTCCGGCTGAAGGCCGGCATGAAATCGTTTATGAACTGTTGAACCTCAGTGATGAAGCACTGGGTTACGGCAGTTATGCGGCGCTGGAGAAAAAGTCGGCAGGCGGCTGGCATGGCGTCATTTATTCCGACGCCGTGTTTTACCGGGATCCGGGGTTCAGGGATTCGGGAAAGATGCTGCAGCCGGGCGGAGTGGAGCGGATGACCTTGGATACCGAGACCTCGGCATCGCGCTTTCGCCGGGTGCCTATCGGCTCGTGAAAACCGTATTTGGAACTGATAGCTTGGAGCTATCCATGGCGGCCGAGTTTGAGATCCAATAAAAGCCGTGCGGCGGGCAATTCCCGCTGCACGGCTTTGTCTGTCATGAATGCTTGATCTGCTGGCGTTCATGCCGGTTTGCCCGGCGCGCAGGGCCTTTGTCGAACAGCGCTTTTTCCGCTTTGGTCTCCGGATAAACCGGGGAGATCGGCGTCGGCTTGTTTTCTTCATCCATCGCGACCATCGTGACGAACGATTCGGTCGTCAGCTTGCGTGCACCGGTGACGATATCCACCGAGTGCACCTGGACAAACACTTCCATCGACGTCCGCCCGGTCGAGCACACAACGGCTTCAATCTCGAGCACATCCCCGACTCTCGCAGGCGAAACAAAGTCCACCGAGTCGATCGACGCTGTGACAACTGCCGCTCCGGCATGCTTCATCGCGGCGATGGCGGACATCTCATCAAGATAAGCCAGCACCTGGCCGCCGAAAATGGTTCCGTGATGGTTCGTGTCCGGCGGCATGACGAGTTTCGTCGTTCTCGTCCGCGACCGGCTCATCGGAATCGCTTCTGACATATGGCAACACCTCTTCTGTCCGGACCACTATCCGGTTTGGTACGCACCAGTATACCCGAATAGGAGCCGGGATGCATCGCCCAAAGAAAGTGTCCGAATTCTTTATTTCAAGTTGCAGGGCCCTTGTTGCAAATCGCAGGGCCTTGTTGCAACTACGCTCCTCCTATTCCCCAAAAGAAAACTCCCCGGCGCGCCGGGGAGTTTCGCCATCAAACGGTTTTCGTTTCTTTGCCTTCCTTCGCCATGATTTCCGGGTCGTACAGGTGGCAGGCGACGGAGTGGCCGGGTTCGACTTCGCGGAATTCCGGGTCGATTGCCGCGCAGCTGTCCATCGCGAACGGGCAGCGGGTGCGGAACCGGCAGCCGGACGGGATGTCGGTCGGGCTCGGGACGTCGCCTGACAATATGATCTGCTCGCGGGTGCGTTCCTTTTCAGGATCCGGCAGCGGAATTGCCGACAAAAGGGCCTGGGTGTACGGGTGGAGCGGCTTTTCGTACAGCTCTTCGCTCTCGGCAAGCTCGACGATCTTGCCGAGATACATGACGGCGATGCGGTCGCTGATGTACTTGACCATCGACAGGTCATGGGCGATGAACAGGTAGGTGAGCCCGCGCTCTTCCTGCAGCTCCTTGAGCAGGTTCACAATCTGGGCCTGGATTGAGACATCAAGTGCCGCGATCGGTTCGTCGGCGACGATGAACTTCGGCTCGACCGCAAGCGCACGCGCGATGCCGATCCGCTGACGCTGGCCGCCGGAGAATTCGTGCGGGTAGCGGCCGGCATGGTTCTTGTTCAGGCCGACCAGCTCAAGCAGCTCATGGACGCGCTTTTCACGGTCCTTCTGGGACATATTCGGATTGTGGATGACAAGGCCTTCAGAAATGATTTCGGAAACGGTCATCCGCGGGTTCAGCGACGAATACGGGTCCTGGAAAATCATTTGCACATCGCGGTTGATGCGCTTTTTCGTCTTTCCGGCCAGGCGTCCTTTCAGCTTCAGGCCGTCAAAGTGGACCTCGCCGTCTGTCGGCTCATAGATCCGTGTGAGTGTCCGGCCGACTGTCGACTTGCCGCATCCGGACTCGCCGACAAGGCCGAGCGTCTCGCCTTTTTTGATGGAAAAGCTGATGCCGTCAACCGCCTTCAAGACGGTTTTCCGGTTAAGGCGAAAATGCTTTTTCAGGTCGTTCACAACAAGCAGGTCGTCCTGCCCGGCATTCCTGGTGTGTTGTTCTTTTAATTCGTGTGTCATACCGGTACTCCTCCCGCTGCGTCGATTGCTGCCTGGTCGGCGGCAATCTCCGACGTCTGGCGGCCCTGCCGGATCACTTCCGGCACATGGTCTTCCGGCGTGCGCTCATCCTGCAGCCAGCATCGAACAGCCTGTGTGCCGCTCACTGCCGTATAGTCCGGATGGTAGTCGTGACACACCTTCATCGTATACGGGCAGCGCGCGGCAAACGGACAGCCTGTGCCGAGCGTCGCGGGATCCGGCGGAGAACCCGGGATCGGGATGAGCGGCTCGGTGCGGGGCGCGTCCAGGTTCGGCATCGACCGGAGCAGGCCGAGCGTGTACGGATGCTGCGGACGGTAGAAAATCTCATCCAGAGTGCCCTGCTCGACCACTTCCCCCGCATACATGACTGCGACGCGGTCGGCCATGTTGGCCACGACACCGAGGTCGTGCGTGATCAGGATAATTGCAGTGTCCATTTTTTCCTGGAGTCCGCGCATAAGCCGGAGGATCTGTGCCTGGATCGTCACGTCGAGCGCCGTCGTCGGTTCGTCCGCGATCAGGACCCGCGGGTTGCATGCCAAGGCGATTGCAATGACGACTCGCTGGCGCATCCCCCCGGAAAACTGGTGAGGATATGCATCAAGCCGGTCTACGGCGTTTGGGATGCCGACCAGTTCAAGCATTTCCTTGGCCCGCTCGCGGGCCTGCTTTTTCGTCAGATTCATATGGCGGGAAAGCCCCTCCATGATCTGCTTGCCGATTTTCATCGTCGGGTTCAGCGACGTCATCGGATCCTGGAAGACCATCGAGATGTCCGACCCGCGGACGTTCTGAATCTCTTTCTTGGAAAACTTCAGGAGGTCTTTTCCTTCATAGAGGATTTCCCCCTCCGGGATGACCGTGTTTTGCTTGGGCAATAGCTGCATGATCGACTTCGCCGTCACCGACTTTCCGGAACCGGACTCGCCGACGATGGCGAGCGTCTCCCCTTTTTTCAGAGAAAAGTTGACGCCCCTGACTGCCGGGACCTCGCCGTTGCGGGTCTTGAATGAAACATGCAGGTTGTTGACTTCAAGGATGTGGTTGTCCATTTTTTGACCCCTCACTTTCTCATTTTCGGATCGAGCGCGTCGCGCAGTCCGTCTGCCAGCAGGTTAAAGCAGATCATGACCAGGCTGATGACGACCGCAGGAATAAGCAGCTTGTACGGGAACGAACGGATGGCATCATAGCCGTCCTCAATGAGCACCCCGAGCGAGGCGAGCGGCGCCTGCAGCCCAAGGCCGATAAAGCTCAGGAACGCTTCGAAGAAGATCGCCGTCGGGATCGTGAACATGACGGTGACGATGATCGGACCCATGACGTTCGGGAGCAGATGCTTTCTCATCAGCCTGGAATCCGAGGCGCCGAGCGTCCGTGAGGCGAGGACGAACTCCTGCCCCTTCAGCTGGAGCATCTGGCCCCGGACGACCCGTGCCATTCCGACCCAGCCGGTGATGATCATCGCCAGGATGATCGACCGGATCCCCGGTTCGAGGATCAGGATAAACAGGATGATCACAATCAGGTTCGGGATTCCGGTAAGGACCTCGATGATCCGCTGCATAACGTTGTCGATGCGGCCGCCGTAATAGGCGGAGATGCCGCCATAGATGACCCCGATGACGAGATCAAGGAACGCTGCGACAAGCGCAATGAAGAGGGAAATCTGCGTCCCCTTCCAGACGCGGGTCCACAGGTCACGCCCGAACTCGTCGGTGCCGAACCAGTAGTTGGTTTCGACCCCGCGCTGGGCGTACTGGTCGACGCCATTCACGTCTTTCCCGTCAAAGCCGAGCCATTCAAGCCCCGCAACTTTCGGCGGGAGGTTGGAGTGCGGAATGTGCTGTTCCCGGTATGTGAACTCATTCATCGAAGGGCCGATCAGCGACATGGCACCGAGGATGATCAGGAGAACGAGGGACACGACAGCGCCCTTGTTTTTGAACAGGCGCTCCCTCGCCTCTTTCCAGAAAGTCGGTGCGGGCGCCGCCAGCTCCTCCCGTGCCGTTGCGTCAAGGGGTTGCGGGACGAACAGGTCCGCGGACGGTTCCGCCGGACGGTCTTGGGTGCGGAGATTCTTGTAGTCTCCGTCATTC
The DNA here is from genome assembly GCF_018390575.1 of Bhargavaea massiliensis. Classification (GTDB taxonomy): domain Bacteria; phylum Bacillota; class Bacilli; order Bacillales_A; family Planococcaceae; genus Bhargavaea; species Bhargavaea massiliensis. The sequence goes on from NZ_JAHBCJ010000001.1 coordinate 404,365, forward strand.
GGCTGGATAGTCGTCATGCCTTGCTTCCCCCTTTCAGGTCAATCCGAGGGTCAAGCAGGCCATACAGCACATCGACGACGAAGACGACGAAGATGAAGAGCGCACTGTAAAGCAGCGTGATGCCCATGATGACGCTGTAGTCGAGCACGAGGATCGACAGCGTGAACTGCTCGCCGAGCCCCGGGACACCGAAGATCTTCTCGATGACGAGGGTGCCCGTCATGATCGAGACGGCGAGCGGGCCGAGCATCGTGACGACCGGGATGAGGGCATTCCGGATGACGTGCTTCCAGATGACGCCGGACTCATTCAGCCCCTTGGCCCTGGCCGTCGTGACATAATCCTGCCCGAGCACCTCGAGCATCTCGCTCCGGATAAACCGGGCGACGGTCGCGATGACTGTCACGGACAGCGCAAGCGACGGCAAAATGGTGCTTTGGTAGTTTTCCCACAGCGCGACCGGCAGCCAGCCGAGCTTGACGCCGATGTAGTACTGAAGAAGCGCCGCGAAGACGAATGACGGGATCGACATGCCGAGTACGGCGATGGTCACCGAAACATAGTCAATCGCGGTGTTGTGGCGGAGTGCGGAAATAATGCCGAGCACAAGGCCGATGATCGTACCGAACACGAGCCCCTGCAGGCCAATCATCGCGGAAGGTCCAATCCGGTCGCCGATCATGCTCATGACGGTACGGCCCTGGTACTGGAATGAATAGCCGAGATCTCCCTGGATCAGGTTGCCGATATAAGTGAGGTACTGGATCGCCACCGGCTTATCGAGCCCATATTTCGCATCGAGTATGGCCCGCTGCGACTCGGTCAGCTTTTCCGCGTTCGAGTATGGCGTGCCCGGAAGAAGCTGCATGAGCAGGAACGTCGCGGTCACGATGATGAACAGCGTGATTACGGCATAGGCAAAGCGTTGTATTAGATAGCGTTTCATGATGTCGGTCACCTCGCTTTAGATGGGTGCGGCTGAATACACGAAAAGCGGGGCCGCACCAGTGGCTCCCCGCTTGTCTGCTGCTATAAAAGGATTACTTGACCGATGCCCACTTGAGCGAGAGGTCCGCGCCAGCCGGGTGGATGACGAGATTCTCGATGCTCGGGCGAGTCAGGTACGTATTGCCCCGCTGGTAAAGCGGTGCGACCGCGGCATCTTCTTCAAGAAGGACCTTCTCGATTTCGAGGAGGGTCTTGTAGCGGTTGCTGAGGTCCGTGTCCGTGCGTGCTTCGGCTACAAGCTCATCCAGCTTCGGATTGCTGTAGTCCATCCGGTTTGCCGAGCTGCCGTCCACCCACATATCAAGGTAAGTCATCGGGTCGGCGTAGTCAGGACCCCAGGTCGAAAGTGAGAGATCATACTCGATTGCCTTCTCGATTTCGAGGCGCTGGGCGAACGGAACCGCCTTCAGCTCAAGCTTGAACCCTGGCAGGTTGTCCTCCAGCTGTGCCTGCAGGTATTCGCCTACTTTCTTCATTTCATCGGTGTCAGCAATGTTCAGGGAAACGGTCAGGCTGTCGACGCCTGTTTCTTCAAGGCCTTTTTCCCAGAATTCCTTCGCTTCTTCAGCGGTGCCTTTGTTGATGTCGCCGTTCAGTTCGCGGTAGTCCGCACCTTCAGGAGATGTGTAGAAGCCTTCTGGCACAACGCCGTAAAGCGGCGTGGAGCCGTCTTTGAGGATGACATCGGTCAGGCCGTCACGGTCGATCGCCATGTTGACTGCGCGGCGGATGTTCGCATTGCTCAGCACTTCGTGGTTGTGGTTAAAGCGCAGGAACACGATGCCGGACGCTTTCTCGTTCGTGAATCCTTCATTATCCTTGTACTGGTCGACGAGGGAAGACGTAAGCTTCACGCGGTCGACTTTCTCGGTTTCATATAGGTTGGCACCGGACTGTGGGTCTTTGACGACGACAAACTCGGCTTTGTCGAGCTTGACGTTTTCGGCATCCCAGTAATCTTCGTTCTTTTCAAGTGTCCAGCCCTGCTCCTGCTGCCATTCGGAGAATACGAATGGGCCGTTTGCGAGAACGTTTTCAGCTTCAAGCGCGTACTGATCGCCCTGCTCTTCGACGAATGCCTGGTTCTGAGGCAGGAAGGTCGCGAATGCGAGCAGTGTCTCGAACAGCGGGTTCGGCGCTTCGAGTGTGACTTCAAGAGTCTTTTCGTCAATTGCCTTGACGCCGAGTTCATCGGCATCCTTTTCTTCGTTCATGATTGCTTCGGCGTTTTTGATGCCTGCCGTTACGAGCATGTAGTTGTACGGGCCGGCTTCACGCATGACGCGCTTCCAGGCATATTCGAAATCCTGGGCCGTCACAGGCTCGCCGTTGCTCCAGTTCTGTTCGCGCAACGTGAACGTGTGAACGGTTTCATCTTCGTTTTTATCGTGCTTTTCGGCCATTGCCAGTTCCACATCGTTTGACTCATTCTGGCGGTAGAGCCCCTCGTTGATGTTGTTCAGGACGTTGAAGGCGATCGAGTCGTGCGCCTTCGTGGAGTCCATTGTCGGGATGTCCGATCCTTCGCTCAAGGTGATCACCTGTGCGGAGCTGCCGTCCCCTTCGGCGCTTCCGCCTTCCGCATCGCCGGATGCCTCATCACCGGAGCCGCTGAAGTTGCAGCCCGCAAGGATCAATGCCGCTGCGGCCGGAGCCATGAAGCGAGATACCCACTTTTTATTCATGCCATTTCCCCCTCGTCTCTATCGAAATGTAATTCTATTTTACGTATACTACGGATATATAGCAATATCTTTTTTCACAATTTAGATAGTTTAAATCGTTCCTAATTTTAAGCATGAAAGAAGGGCAGACATGAATCGACGTTATGTGCCGGTTATTTTCGTCATCCCCCCGATGTTTGTCGGTTGGTCGTGGATGACACGCACCCCGGATCCCATCCGGGCCGCAGATCTGCTATTTTGGACAAGCATTCTGATTATGCTGGCGGGCGGCATTCTTTACATTGCCAGGCATGATGTCACAGAGACTTTCACAAGAAACTGGAGAAAGTTCTTCCGCTCGCTGAACAGGAAAGAAAGCTACATCAAGGAAACAGAAGGCAGGAATAAAGAACCTGAGTTCAGGAAAGCCCCTCTCCCTTACCGTCCGGTGCTTCTGTTCGGACTGTATTTGTTTACCGTGAGCATCCTCGCTTCTATCCTTGCAATAGATTAAGCATGTTGGTTTCCGCGTCTATTTCCCGGGAAATATGTCGGTTGGCGTCGACAATTGTAAAAAGACAAGGTTCCGCAACAGCGGTTCCTTGTCTTTTTATCATTTTGGGCGGTTTTCGAGGAAGTTCCGGTAAGCGAAGCCTTTGACCTGGTCTTCCGAATAACGTTTCAACAGTTCGTTGATCAGGTTCTGCTGCATCGAGGCGTCGGACAGGTTTTCCACTTTGTCGGCAATGCCGTCAAAGTCAGAGCCGAGCCCGATGAACTTCTCGCCGCCGAGGCCGCAGAAATGATCGATGTGGCGGATCAGATCATCAATGGTGACACTGCCGCCTTCCTTAATGAATGCCGGGCAGTAGACCACATGGATCATGCCGCCCTTATCAAACAGTGCTTTGGCCTGGCCGTCGTAAAGGTTCCGGACATGGTCGCGGACCGCCCGGGCGTTCGAATGGCTCGCGATCGGGTAATCCGCCGTCTCGATCACGTCCCAGAACGCCTTCTCGCACAGGTGCGACACGTCGGTCAGGATCTGGTGCTCGTTGTTGAACCGGACGATTTCCCGGCCGAACGTCGTCAGGCCGGCCCCGCGCGGTTCACCGGCGCCGTCTGCTGCCAGGTTCGCATTGTTCCATGTAAGTCCGACCGAGCGGACACCGAGTTGGTGGAGGATCGAGAGCTTCTTCAGATCGTTGCCGATTGCGTCCACCCCTTCGAGCGTAAGGAGCGCGCCGGTCTCGCCTTCATTTAATGAATCAATGTCAGACCAGTTCCGAATCAGCTTCATGTCCGGGTTGTTGCCGAGGACATCCGTGTAGAACCAGTGCACCTGGTCAAGGGCCGCCTGGAATTTCTCCTCCGCCTTCATGTCCGGCCAGATAAAGATGGCAAAAGCCTGGATCTTCACCTCGCCCTTGCGTAGGCGTTCCCGGTTCGTGTCCAGTTCCGGCGCATCGGCAAACCGGATCTTCCCGTCTGCTTCATACAGTTTTAATAATGCATCACAGTGCAGGTCAATGATTTGCAAGAGTACCCGCTCCTTCCTTTGCCGTTTCGATAAACCGTTCGAACAGGCGGAGAGACGGGCCGTCCCCTGCCGCGGCGAGTGCTTCCGGATGCCACTGGACGCCGACCGCAAACCGGTGCTCCGTACTCTCGACCGCTTCAATCACGCCATCGGACGCGATGCCCGATACGGCGAACGGCGCCTTCACATCGCGGACCGCCTGGTGGTGGTAGGAGTTCACGCGGAACTTCTCTGCCTGCGCGGCCTCCCGCAGGATGCTTCCCTCCGCCGTCTCAACAAAGTGGGACAGATGAACCCGGTTGGCACGCTGACTGTGCTGGAGCAGCTGCCGGTCGATCTGAGAGTAGATGTCCTGATACATATCTCCGCCCTCGGCGATAACCATGATTTGCAGGCCGCGGCAGATGGTGAGAAGCGGCATGTCTCGCTCCAGGGCCCCCTTGATGAGCGCCAGCTCCGATGCGTCCCGGCCAGGCGAAATCTCTCCAAGCTTCGGGTGTGGCTCCTCGCCGAACAGCGTCGGGTCGATGTCCCCGCCTCCGGAGACGACGAGCCCGTCGAGCGCGTCCAAAATCCGGCCCGCATCGTTTTCCGTGTCGATCGGAATAAGCAGCGGAATGCCGCCTGCCCGCTGGACAGCGGTGATGTAGTCGTGGTTCAGGACGTGCTTATAGTCGAGCTCCACATGGGTTGTAATGCCGATAAGCGGTTTCACGATGAATTTCCCCCTTATATTAAGCTTGATTGATTCTAATATTAGCCTGATACATCTTGAGCAGTCGGAAGAGTGCTTCGAAAGGTTGCGCGAGTGCTTCCAACAACCAAGCGAGTGCTTCGGATCCGGTGCTGAGTGCTTTCAAACGGTCCTGCCGATGCTTTAAGGCCCGAGCAGCATTTGCTGCCTTACTCCACGCCCGGCAGGATGGTGAGCGACTTTGCTTCTGCGTCCAGGTAGGCCTCGGCGCCAAGCGGAACCGCGAAATGCGGCTGGCAGTGGCCGATCCGGAAGCCGGATACGACCGGCTTGCCGATCCCCCGGAAAAAGTCCTCAAATACCTCTTCATAAAAGAAGTGGTCCTTATGATTCTTAGGATATTTAAAGTCGCCGATGACGATGCCGGCCACCCGCTCCAGCACACCCGACTGCCTGAGCTGCGTCAGCATGCTGTCGACCCGGTACGGTTCCTCGTCGGTATCCTCGATGAGAAGCAGTTTCCCGTCAAACGACGGCACGAACTTCGTGCCGATGCTGGAAGCGATTAGTGACAGGTTGCCGCCGATCAGTTGTCCGCGTGCGCTTCCGCCGGAATACGAGGTGAGCGGCGAGACCGATTCGTCGTAGTGCAGCTCGAGCGGCTGGAACAGCTGGGCAAACAGTTTGGCCGACAGCCGATCGAAGTCATCCTTGGCGACGTCCGACTCGAGCATCGGCCCATGGAACGTCACCAGATCGGAATACATATGGATGGCCTGGTGGAGCGCGGTGATGTCGCTGTATCCCCAGAATATCTTCGGGTTTTCCTTGATCATCTGGTAATCAATCTTCTCAAGATATCGCGCGGAGCCGTAGCCCCCTCTTGCGCAGATGATGCCTTTGACTTCCGGGTCCCTGAACATCGCGTGCAGGTCGTCCAGGCGCTCCTGGTCGGTTCCCCCGAGATAACGCTCCTTTTTTCCGACAGCCTTTCCGATCTTCCAGTTCAGGCCAAGTGACTCCAGGAAGGCGAGCGAACGGGTCAGCTGTTCGGTTTTGGGCGGGCTGGACGGGGCGATGATGCCGACGGTGTCGCCCCGCTTGAGCCGCTCCGGACGGATCAGTTCCGTCATCGGTAGGTTGTCTGCAGCGCAAGCTCGATCATGACGAGCATCGCGCTGTACGCTTCCAGGATGTCTTTCGCCTCGAACCGGACGACCGTCGATCCCGGTTCGATTTCGCAGCCCGGCATGAACGCCGCCCATTCGGCCTGGCCGTAGTTCGTGAACTCGATGCGGAGCACCGGGTTGTCAGGAGGCGTCAGCGGCTTGACGTTGTTGCGGTTCGCGATTGCTTCCGCCGCCTTTTCCTTCAGCAGTTCATGCGCCTTCTGTGGGGAGAGGGACCTGACAGCGGAACGCGTCAGCGACTTCTTCACTGCCGCCGTCACCACGCCCGGAATCAGTTCCTCCGCCTCGCGGCAGGCCCCGTCGTCGCCTGCCACCATGATGACCGGCACGCCGTGATAGCCCGCGATGTACGTATTGAAGCCGATCTCCCCGATCTCCTGCTCATTGATCCACATATTGCGGACCGCATGAATCATCGAGTGGCTCATGACACCCGGCTGTCCAGCTCGGGAGTGATAACCCGTGAAGATGGCGCCGTCATACGTGCTGTCGAGGCCTTCCACCATCGAGTACAGCTTTACGCCGCCGTTGATCAATTCCGCTTCCGGATGCAGCTTCTCAGGCAGCAGATTGTTCATCTTCGAGTGGCTGTCGTTCACGAGCACATGCCCAGCCCCGCCGGCCAGCGCCCCCTCGATAACGGCGTTAGCATCGCCCGTCATGAGGCTCCGCCCGATCTCATAGTTATGCTGGGATGAATCGACGAACGTGTAATCCGGGATACCCGTGATCCCTTCCATGTCGACCGAAAGATAAATATTCATCGGTTCGCCTTCCTTCTTTTCAGAACTGTTTACTTTTTCTAAATACGATTTCACTTTAGCAGAACGAAACAATCTGGACAATGCGACTTCCTGCAAAAGTTGAAAAACGGAAGCCAGAAGGGCATCCGCTCACTTTGATGTATATGGTATATTTGTGTTTATTTACACCGTTCTCCAGGAGGTCACATCCATGAGATCCAATAAAGAAAGAGTAAAGTCCTTGTTTATTGTAGCCTTATTAGCAATTGTATTGCCTTACTCGATTATAGAAATCTATCAACAACTGAGTGTCGGCAACTTCCCTCGCATCAGCTCGATTATAGTCTTCCTTTATGCAACTTTACTTTTAATAGGTTTTTTTCCTCGGAAAAAGAAATGATTGACCAATATAAGACGGCTCATTCATGTCGTCACTTACTCAATCCCATAACTGGCCTTCCATGCCTCACGCTGCTCCACCATATCCACATCTCTGAGATCTTCGTAGCCGTACTCCACATGAAATTGGCCGTTGCATTCAAGAATGAAGGTGAGGCTTGTCCAAGGCTGCAGTCCCTGATCTTTAAAAACACCTTGCAGGGAAAGAACCTGTTCTGCCAGTTCACTCTCGCGGTCGTCAAATTCTTCTTCGTCCACATCAAAGTGATTGGGGATGTGATGGCTCAGAACCGGCGCTCTTCCATCAGTCGGATAGTAATAGAAGTATGCGGTAGAAAAGTCTTCCCAGCCTTCGACGTATAGGAATACTTTGCTCCACTCTTCTGGTATGAGGTCATGTAAACCATGTGCGATCTCTTGAAAGATTTCCTTTTCCTTTTGGTCTGGCATCGATCTCACTCCATCATTTATAAGACATCACTAATCGAGTTGGTGATGAGATCATCAAGACAACTGAATTCCTGAATCTGATCTCCACTGGGTTTATCCAGTTCGTAAAACTTATTGTCGGTCAGGTCAAAACAATACCAGAGATACTGGAGTCGGCCAAGAAGATGTATCTGCGGTTCCATTCTAGTTTCCACCAGATTCTGTTGGCAGCGTAAACGCTGTTGTTCTGATCATCCTGATTGATGTTGTAGATCCGTTGTACTGCAATCCATTATTGATCTTCATTAAATCAATATAATCGTTTATAAAAGCTTGATTCCTGGTCTTTTCACTAGCCCATTTTATAAACTTATCGATCAACAAACCGAATGCTGGCGGCTCAGGAAGCCGTCCGGAATGTTGGATTCTTCGATTAACGATCTCCATCTGCTTTTTCATCTTAGTCCGTCTCTCCTGGTGAACATCTATGATGAATCCAACTTTACTCAATCCCATACTTGGCCTTCCACGCTTCGCGTTGCTCTCCGGGATCGACTTCAGACATACCCTCATAGCCATATTCGATATGAAATTTCCCGTTGCGTTCAAGAATGAATGTCATATTCGACCATGGCTCTTGCCCCTGCTCTATAAACATTTGTTGAAGGGAAAGTGCGAGTTTTCTCAGCTTGTCTTCCTTGTCCTCAAAATCTTCTTCATCCAAAGTGAATCGTTCCGGAATGTCGTAACTCAGGACAGGCGTTTCCCCGGTCGCGGGTTTGTAATAAAAATACTCCGTGGAATAACCCTCCCAGCCTTCAGCGTAAAGATGGACGTTCACCCACTTCTCAGGAATGAGATCATTCAAGGTTTCAGCAATTTCCTGATAGAAGTTTGCTATCCGGTCATTTATCGCGAATCATCCCTTTCATGAATGGGTTTAACCGAAGTTATGCAACCCCACCTTTGTCACTGAATATGCCTGGCTTCCCAACGCTCGCGCTTCTCGACCGGATCCAAATCGGATAGGTCTTCGTAACTGTAGTCAATCGTGAACTCGCCGTCTGAATGCAGGATGAAGGTAATGTTCGTCCACAACTCCTGACCGTTGGCCATAAACACATCCTGCAATTGTTCAATCTGTTTTCGCAGCCTGCGTTTAAGTCGTGTATATTCATCGCGGTCAACCTCAAACAGCCGGGGAATGCTGAGGCTGATTACAGGCTCTGCCCCATTGTCTGGGAAGTAGTAGAAATAGATGGTTGAAAAATCATCCCACATTTCTGCGTAGAGTTTTACCAGTGACCATTTCTCGGGAACCATCTCGATGACGGCATCCGCAATCTGTTGATAAAAGACATTCAACTTTTCATCCGTCATTTGGTCTCTTCCTTCATATCAGTTTGTCGTTTCAATCCCGTACTTGGCTTTCCATGCTTCGCGCTGCTCCCCGGGGTCTGCTTCCGTCAAATCTTCATATCCGTAGCCGACATGGAATGTTCCATCACGGTTGAGAATAAAAGTAAGATTCGTCCAAGGCTCTTGTCCATCCGACTCGAATGCTTTCTGTAGGGACAAGGCAGTACGTCTAATCTTGCGTTCCTGCTGATGAAATTCCATTTTATCGATAGCAAAACGTTCTGGAATGGTATAACTCAATATTGGTTTTTCACTGCTTTCAGGGTAATAGTAAAAATAGGCTGTGGAGTATCCTTCCCATCCTTCTACATAGAGTTTTACGTTCTTCCATTCTTCCGGTATCGTTTCATCAATTAACTCTGCGATTTCTTGGTAAATTTCTTTCATTTCTCCTCCTTAGAGAAGCAGCATCATCGTTTTATTTAATCCCGTATTTTACTTTCCAAGCCTCTCGCTTCTCCCCCGGATCCAGCTCTGTTAAGTCCTCATATCCGTATTCGGCCTGGAACGCGCCGTCATGATTTAAGATCAACGTGAAGTTCGTCCATGTTTCCATTTCCTGTTCGCTGAACAGCTGTTGAAGAGCCAGGACCGTCCTTCTCAGCTGACGCTTCTGCAGAATAGTATCATCCGGATCCACAGAAAAAAGGTCCGGAATATCTAAGTTTAGAATCGGCTGAGTGTTACTTACCGGGTCGTAGTAGAAGTAAACGGTAGAGTAGCCTGGCCAACTTTCAGCATAGAGCTTCACAGTGGTCCATTCCTCGGGGATCATGCAATTGATCTGGTGCGCGATTTCTTCATAGTGCTTATCAATTTGTTCTGCGGTCACTTGTCCCTTCCCCCATGAAGATAATCGGACTCCCAGCGTTTTCGTTTTTCTAGAGGGTTAAGGTCTGACAGGTCACTGTAATCATAGTCGATCTTCATTTTCCCATCGCTTTGTAACGACAATGTCAGCTTCGTCCAAGGTTCTTCATCCTGGTTTTCGAATTCCTTCCATAGAGCTTTGACGTAGTCATATAATTGCTCATCCAACTGATCAAATGTTTCCTGGCTAACCTCATATTCATCGGGGATATCGAGACTGTATATGTGTTCGCCGCTGCCCGCAGGAGAGTAATAGAAATAGCACTTATAGTACCCATCCCAATACTCGGCGTACAGCCTCACCCAATCCCACTCTTCAGGAATCATATCAAGAACAGTATGCGTAATCTCAGCGTATAGTTTTTCCTTTTTTTCTGTGTCCAACGTTTTTATCCCCTCCGTCATGCAACAAAGCCTTGTTCTTAATGGATTGAGTGCCTTTCTTTCCAAAGTCCCCTCTTTTCAACTGGTCCCAGCAGTGATTGATCCTGATAGCCATATTCAATTTGAAATTCACCAGTACTCTTAAGTATGAATGTCATGCAGGTCCACGGTTCTTCTTCTTGACTCACCAGTTTTTCATATAACAGGAGAATTGCGTCTCTCAGCTTATCTTCCAGATGTTCAAACTCGGTGGAATCCACTTGGAATCGCTCAGTAATCTCATAATGCAAAAGGGCTTTAATATCGTTTTCAGGATAATAATAAAAGTATACCGTGTCGTAATCGGCCCATTTTTCCGCGTACAAATATGCTGAACTCCACTTCTCGGGAATCATCTTTTGAATTTGATCAGCAATTTTCTGATAGATAGTCTCCATAACTCAATCCCCATTTCGATTGCGCCATACCTCTATTCTACGGGATACGGCGGAGGGTGCGGCGGGGTTTCCTAAGTTGGAAGAAAAGAGGAAGAAAGCCCCGGGCGGATTGGACGGAAAGCACCAAAAAGCCGGAAAAGGGGTGTCCTCTCCGGCTTCTGTTATATGGGTTATTGCATCCTGGATTCGAATGATTACCCTGGATGCCTGAGTCTTTACCGTGGCTACACGAGCGATAACCGGTTGAATAAAACGCTCATTGTTTCGATCTGAACAGCACTCTTTTCAAAACACCCATCATCAGACCGGCAAACAAGATCAGCAACACCAGGTAGCCGTTTGACAGTTCTCCGCTATAGGCACTATAAACAGTTGCTGAAACAATGACGACCAACAGCAATAGAAACCAATCAAGCTTATCCAATTTCATAATTGCTCACTGCCTTTTATGAAATCACTCAGAACGTCGTCTTCACCGTAATGAACTTCAGCTCGGTCATGCCGTCGATGGCGTATTTGACGCCTTCGCGGCCGTAGCCGCTCATCTTGACGCCGCCGTACGGCATGTTGTCGACCCGGAATGTCGGGATGTCATTGATGATGACTGCGCCTGCCTCGATTTCGTCGGCGGCTTTCATCGCGGATTCGATGTCGCGCGTGTAAATACCCGCGTTCAGGCCGTACTGAGAGTCGTTGACGAGGTCGATTGCTTCGTCGAGGTCCGAGTATTTCATGATGGTGACGATCGGGGCGAACACTTCCATGCAGACGACGTTCATGTCCGGCGTGACGTCGGTCATGACGGTCGGAGCGATGCCGTTCTGGACGCGCTCGCCGCCGGTGCGGACGGACGCGCCGGCTTTTTTCGCTTCTTCAATCCATTCCATGGCGCGGTCTGCCTCGCCCGGGTGGATCATCGAGCCGACATCGGTCGCTTCTTCTGCCGGGTCGCCGATCTGGAGTTTCTCTGTTTCCGCGACGAACTGATCCACGAATTCATCGTAGATATCCTCATGCACGTAAACACGCTGGAGCGAGATGCACACCTGTCCGGCAAAGCCGAATGCACCGGTGACGGCACGCGGCATGATTTTCTCGAGTGGCACGTCCGGTTCGACGATCAGTGCGGAGTTGGAGCCGAGCTCGAGCGTCAGCTTTTTCAGGCCGACCTTCGACTTGATGTCGAGCCCGACCGGTACGCTCCCGGTGAACGTTACTTTCTTTACAAGGTCATTCGTGATGAGCGGATCGCTCAGCTCGCTGCCGCTCCCCGTCACGATTTGGAGGGCACCGTCCGGCAGGCCCGCTTCCTTGAAGATCTCGGCGAGCACCAGAGAAGAAAGCGGCGTTTGCGTGGCCGGCTTCAGGACGACCGTGTTGCCGACGGCGAATGCCGGCCCGAGTTTATGCGCGACCAGGTTCGACGGGAAGTTGAACGGCGTGATTGCCGAGACGACCCCGAGCGCCTCCCGCTTTGTCCAGCCGATGCGGTCCGTGACACCCGGCGCCGCGTCCATCGGCACCGTCTCGCCGTACATCGACTTGGCCGCTTCCGCCGAGAACTGGTACGTCGCGATCGTCCGGTCGATCTCGCCGCGCGCCGTCTTGATCGGCTTGCCGGCTTCCTTTACGAGCAGCTGCGCGAGTTCTTCCTTCTGTGCCTCGATCAGGTCGACCGCCCTGTAAAGCAGTTCGGCCCGCTCGTAGGCCGGCCATTTCCTGAACTCGAGAAATGCCTCATGGGCACCTTCAATTGCCTGTTTCACGTCTTCTTCATCCGCTTTTGCAACGGTTGCAATCGCTTCCTGGGAGTACGGCGACTTCAGTTCATACGTGCGCGCCGCGTCCTTCCATTCCCCGTTGATCCACAGATTCCATGTTTCCATTTCCCAACACCTCCCAAAACTATTCTATACCCGTTCCGCGCGGGGACCAAATCAGGTACTCTGAATAAAACGAATACGGGGGAATGAACGATGAACGAATTGGATGTTGTGCTCAGGACAGGGGAATTCACTTCAAAAGAGACGATCAAAGAGCATTTGGCCAATGCAGGTATCGGGAAAGGCGACCGGATCATCGTTCACACGTCGCTGAAAAAGGTCGGCTGGGTATCCGGCGGCGAGCAGGCCTTTGTCGAAGCGCTGCTTGAAACCGTGACGGCGGACGGGACAGTCGTCATGCCTGCCCAGTCCTCTGACAACTCAGACCCGAGGCACTGGATGATGCCGCCGGTCCCGGAAGAATGGCACGAGCCGATCCGCCGCACGCTGCCGGCCTATGATCCCCATCTGACGCATCTGCGTGGGATGGGCAAGGTCCCCGAGTGCCTCCACCGCCATCCGGAGACGGTCCGAAGCCCGCATCCGGCGCATTCGTTCATCGCCTGGGGCCGTGACGCAGCGGAATGGATGCGGGATCATCCGCTGACAGATTCCTTCGGGGAGAGGTCCCCGCTCGGCAAGATGTACGGTTCCGGCGTGAAGGTCCTGCTCGTCGGGACCGGGTACGACACCTGTACGGCACTGCATCTGTCTGAATACCGGGCGCCAGGACTCGAGACATACCGGGACGGCGCGTCCATGCTGGTAGGCGGCGAGCGGAAATGGATCGAATACGACATGGCGGATCTGGAATCCGATGACTTCCCGCCGCTTGGAATGGCGTTCGAGCGAGAGCGTCCGGAAGCGGTGACCCGCTGCAAGATCGGCCAAGCGGATGCCCGCGTGATTGACATGGACCTGCTGGTCGACTTCGGGGTGGAGTGGATTGCGCTGTGGCGGGAAAAGAAAAAAGTCGCGCAGGCGGAAAAGGCCGAGTGACCATTCTAGTTTTGGGGAGCGAATAGTAGGGTAAACTTAGGGGAAATCGAATGAAGTGGGGGATGGATATGGCGAAAAAGGAACCGTTCATGGAAGAGACGTACGAGGACCGGAAGCTCCGCGAAGAGCTGGGGCGGCGGACGAATGCGGGCTTTGCGCGGCTGGAAAATATGGAGATGGAAGCTGGGGCGATTGATCTTCCGACTGATGAGACCGTGCTTGAGCCCCTGTCCGAAGAAGAAATTAAGCGCCGTGTGGGATCTGGCAACTACGAGGCCGCAAAGGATGACAAGCAGACAGGCTCCATCAACAGCTGACGAATGGCCGCATCGTTGCGGCTTTTTTGTATTGGGCGGATGCTGCTGTCAGGGAACGTTGACATACTGGAGTGAGACGTTAACATAGTCAATTGAAACGTTGACATACTCGACTGAGACGTTAACATAAGCGCTCATCAAAACAGGGCTGACACAAGAGGCGGATCATTCCGCTCCGTGTGTCAGCCCTGTTCTCCTGTTTCAGCCGCCGATATACGACATGCCGATTTTCTTCCGGTTGCGCGCGGTCTGTTCGGTGCGTTCGTCGGAATAGCGGTCAGCCCGATTTTCCCAGACGCCCGCGATGGCCGCCATGAGTTCTTTATCGGTAGCTCCGTCCCTGATCAAGCCGCGCAGGTCGAATCCGCCTTCCGCGAACAGGCAGGTGATCAGCTTGCCGTCGGATGACAGGCGTGCGCGGGTGCATGTCGAGCAGAACGATTCCGACACCGAGGTAATAAAGCCTATTTCCGCGCCGTGGTCCTTGTGTCGGTAACGCTTGGCGACTTCCCCGTAATAGTCCTGCCCGACCGGCTCGAGGTCGTACACATCGCTGAGCCTGTCGAAGATTTCTTTTTTCGTGACAACGTCTTTGAAGCTCCAGCCGTTGTCGTTGCCGACATCCATGAATTCAATAAACCGGAGCGTGATGCCGCACTCTTTGAAATAGGCGGTCATCGGCAGGATCTCGGAGTCGTTGACGTCCTTTTTCACGACCATGTTCACCTTGATCTCGAAACCGACGTCCTTGGCGTAGTCGATCTGCTTCAGGATACGCGATGGGTCGACGCCCCGGCCGTTCAGTTCACCGGAGATGACTGGGTCCAGGGCATCGAGGCTGATGTTCAGCCGGCGCAGGCCCGCATCATAAAGCGGCTGGGCATGCGCGCCGAGGAGCAGCCCATTCGTCGTGAGGCCGATGTCTTCGATACCGCCGACGGAGAGGATCCGCTCCACCAGTTCCGGAAGCCCCCGGCGCATCAGCGGCTCACCGCCGGTCAGGCGGATCTTCTTCACGCCGGCGTCCGCAAACAGGCGGGTGAGCCGGTGGATTTCCTCGAATGTGAGCAGTTCCGACTTCGGGAGGAAGGCGTAATCATCCCCGAATACCTCTTTCGGCATGCAGTAGGAACATCTGAAGTTGCACCGGTCGGTGACGGAGATCCGAAGATCACGGATCGGCCGCCCGAACCGGTCAGTCAAAGGCTGTCGGGTCATGTTCGCTTCCTCCTTCTCATTGCTCGTTCGGCGTATTCACGTTCCGGAATACGGACAGGTCCGGATTCAGTTCCCGCGCGTCGATCCATTCTGTCTCCAAAGAATCGAGAAACGGCATGACGCCGCGTTCGCCACGTGCGAGTGCTTCTCCAATACGGCCGGCCAGCGCCCCGCTCCAGACACTGAACAGCGGGATCGGATGGTCTTTCGTGCGGACGGCGGTCACGTCCGCATCCGGATCGGCCAGCGTAATGAGCTTGCGCACTTCCATCGGGCCGATGCCGGGCATGTCGCACGGTATCACGGCGAACCCGTCCGCTGGCCGCAATTTCATTGCAGAAAAGATACCGGCAAGCGGACCGGCACTGGCAAACTCCGGAAGGTCCGTAATAACGTCCGCCCCGCCAAACCGCTCCGCGTGCTCCGGCCGGGCGGAAACGATGACTTCACTGCAGCCGCCTTCAAGGAGCGCTTCATGCGCCCGCTCCCAGAACAGCCAGCCTTCGTAATCGGCAAAGGCCTTCGGAGAGCCGAACCGCCTGGACTGGCCGCCTGCCAGAACGATTCCCGTCGTCATCAGCCGCCGCTTACCGGCGGGATAAATGCCGCGGTGTCGCCTTCAGCGAGGACGTCCCCGTCCAGGGCATACTCCTCATTGACCGCAACGCGCGCGCCGCCCCCGCGGATGCCCGGATATTTTTCTTCGGCCCATTCCAGCAGCTCCCCTACAGTCCTGCCGGCAAGCGGGGCCTTTTCTTCCGGGACACCCGTCAGGTCCCGGATGCCCGCGAAATATAGAAGGTTGATCATGTGTTCCGCACCTCCGGTTTTTTGTTCTGATCGCCGATCCACTGCTCGCCCGTTTCCCAGATTTCCTTTTTCCAGATCGGCACGTCCTGCTTGATCCGCTCGATCGCATATTCATTGGCTTCATAAGCGGCTTTCCGGTGGGGTGAGGAAACGGCGATGACAACGGCGACTTCGCCCACGTCCAGTTCGCCGATCCGGTGGGCGATTGCGACGCGGGTCCCTTCCCACTTTTCCTCAATCTCCCCGCCGATCTGGGCCATCTTCTTTTCCGCCATCGGCACGTACGCCTCATAGCTCAGATAAAGCGTCCGGATGCCCTTTGTCCACTCGCGGACATGGCCGGTGAACGTGACGACGGCCCCTGCCTCAGGACGGAGAACGTGGTCCGCATAGCGCTGCGGGTCGATCGGCTTGTCGGTGATTTCATAGATGGACATGGCCTGTACCCCCTTTTAGCCAGCGGCCGAACCAGCCGCGGATGGCTTCTGTGTCTTCCCTTGAAATGATTTCCGGTGCACCGAGAGCGTCCGCATCCGCCGTGACGGCGAGCCGGATGTCCGGAAGGCTTTTTAGCTGTTCCCAGTCCTCCGCGCTCCGCACGAGGACGATTTTTTCGAACGGCGCCTGCTTGAACCCCTCGACGAGGATGAGATCCGGCCGGGCAGCGGCCGCCAGACGAATCAATGGAAGAGGACCGGTCTCCGCTTGTCTTAAATGAAGCTGGATGATCCCGCCTCCCGACACGGCGGAAGCTGCCGCCCCGTCCCCGAAAAACTTCATGCTGTCTGTTTCCGAATCGGGCAGTGCCGGCGGGCCGCCGTGGCCATGGTGCTTGACCGTCGCCGTCCGGAGTCCTCGGGACGAGGCTTCCGAGATCAGGGTCCGGATCAGTGTCGTCTTTCCGCTGTTCTTGAACCCGGCGACCTGGAGCACCCTCACAGTTTCCATTGTGTGCTGCCTTCCTCAACGCCGAGCAGAAGGACGTCGACCTCATCTCCCTTTTTGAATCCCCGCGTCCCGCCCGGCAAGACGATCATCGCATTGCCGCGGGCGATCGAGGATACCGCGTTGGACTTATTAAAGCCGGCGGGCGATGCCGTGTTGCCATCATAAACTGCCCGGACGAAACGGGTGAACGGGTTCGGCTTCGTGAAGTCCTCGCCGAGCACCGCTTTTGTATGAGGCAAAAATAGCTTGTCCGCACCCATCATCTTGAGGAGGGCCGGGCGCGTGAACAGCTCGAAGCCGGTAAAGCAGGATGACGGGTTGCCTGACAGGCCAAACAGCAGCTTGCCGCCGCCCGCAGCGACCGTTGTCACGCTGCCGGGCCGCATCGCGACTTTGTTGAACAGGACTTCCGCTCCGATCCGTTCATAGACAGCCGGCAGATAGTCGAAGTCGCCGACCGATACCCCGCCGGTCGTAATGAGGGCATCCGTCTCGGTAAGCGCCCGTTCGACCGTCCCGATGACGGCGTCCAGATCGTCCGCCTGTGCACCGTACGTCCGGCATTCGATGCCCATCCGGCGGAGCTGTGCCGCGATCATCGGGCCGTTGCTGTTGCGGATCTTGCCCGGCGCAAGCGGCTCGCCGACACCGACCAGTTCAGTCCCGGTGGCAAGAATCCCTACAACCGGGCGCCGGGCGATCTTGACGTGCGCGTAGCCGAATGTCGCGAGCACCGCGACCGTCCCTGCATGGATGTAGCTTCCGGCGGGGACAACTTCCTCGCCTTCCGCCAGGTCCTCCCCCTTCAGCGAGACGTTCTCAAGCGGTTCAAATGGCTTGCGAATCGTGAAGGTGTCCCCGTCCTCCACCGTCTGCTCGAACATGACGATGGCATCCGCCCCGTCCGGAAGCGGCGCGCCGGTCATGATGCGGGCGGCCTGCCTTTCGCCAAGTGTTTGATTCGAGACACTGCCAGCTTGAATTTCATCGATGACGGAGAATGGGATCCGGTTGCTGCCGGAAGCGCCCTCGGTGTCCTTGGAGCGAACAGCGAACCCGTCATATGGCGACCGGTTAAACGGCGGCACCGGATGGGAGGCGGTCACCGGCTCGGCGAGGATCCTGCCCGCGCTTTCCTCGAGCGGGACTGTCTCCGTCCCCGTCGGTGCGGCGTGTGCGAGCACACGCTCCACCGCTTCTGCGACCGGTATCGGTTTCCGAATTTCCACCATCATGACCGCCTCCTGTTTGCATCTGCTATACTCTGATTATCCTGATTTTAACATAGCCCCGAAAGGATGATTCCTGTGTCCGACCTGACTCACTTTAACGACCAGGGCCGCGCCCGTATGGTCGATGTCTCCGAGAAGGACGAGACTGTCCGCACCGCCGTAGCCCGCTCATCCGTACTGGTAAATGAAACCATCCACCGCCAGATCAGTGAAGGGACGAACAAGAAAGGGGACGTATTTGCCGTCGCACAGGTCGCCGGCATCATGGCGGCCAAGAACACGCCACAGATCATCCCGATGTGCCACCCGCTCCCGCTGAAGGGCATCGATATTTCGTTTAAATGGAACGTCGATGAGGCAGCCGGCCACTACGAAGTGCTGCTGGAGGCAAGCGTCAAGACGAAAGGCCAGACCGGCGTTGAAATGGAAGCCCTCACCGCCGTATCCGCCTCCGCCCTCACCATCTACGACATGTGCAAGGCCGCCGGCAAAGAAATGATCATCGGCCCGACGATGCTGCTCGAGAAAACCGGCGGCAAGTCGGGGGATTACAAAAGAGATTAAGTCGAATTTGATGGAAACCGCCTGATTGGGCGGTTTTTTTGATGAGCATGATTTATGTTTCCTGAGCTCGAAAAGGTTAGCGACAGTCCGATTACGGAGCCCCAAATCCAACTGCCGGCTCTAAATCCGAATGGGGCCGCTTTAGTCCGCCCCTACTTCCTCAGCTCCGCCACGATATGGCGGATTTCCGGGATGATGAGGCTTTCCATGGCGAGGCGGACGGCGCCGCGCGAGCCCGGGAGAATAAAGACAACCTTGCCCTGGGCGGTGCCGGCCGCTGCCCGGCTGAGCATCGCTTTCGTGCCGACGTCTTCAGCAAAGCTCAGATAGCGGAACAATTCGCCGAAGCCGTCGAGTTCCTTTGATAAAAGCGGGCGGATCGCCTCGATCGTGACGTCCCGCGCGGCGATGCCGGTGCCGCCTGTCGTGATGACGGCATCGATTTCCGGATCGGCGAGCAGCGCGGTGACTACGTTCCGGATCTTTCCGGTGTCATCCGCTACCCATCCGCGCCCGGCAACGGCCAGTCCGGCAAGCTCCGCAAAGTGTTCGATGAGGGCGCCTGCGGTATCGTTGTCTTCTGTTCTCGTGTCGCTCACCGTAAGGATTGCAATTCTGATTTCATTCGGTTCTTTTCCGTGTGCCAACAGACTCCCCCCTTTCCATTAGCCGAACAGGCGATGATACAAGGTTTTTCCCTCTTCTGCAGTCCGGGCGCCGTGGATGAGCAGCCGCCCGTCTCCAAACAGGACAAAGCGGTGGCCGAACGCCCGGAATTCAATGAAATACGGTGTCCGGCGGGCGTTCGGGTCAATCCGGCGGCCGATTTGCTCCCCGGCATCCAGCGTCACGGCACGGGCCGGGTCGGGCAGAATCTGGACGGCATCGCGCCCGCACAGAACAGCCGCATCGCCCGCCCGCCGGGGCCTGAGCTCCGGGTATGACGGAGAATCGCCGCAAGTGGCGCACTCCGGGTCGCGGATGCGCGATACGCCGATGTCCAGATGGGTGCCTTCCCACAGGTCGAAATGATGTACTTTCGTCCTCATGGCGGCCACGTTTCCGGTCAGCCACTTCATCGCTTCCGCGCACTGGATCGCGGCGGTCACGGACACCGCCGGCGGGATGATGCCGGCGGTGTCGCATGTCGCGCCCGTGGCGGGCAGCATCGGCAAAAGGCAACGGTAGCACGCGCCGCGGCCCGGGATAAACGGATAGACCGTTCCCGAGCCCCGGACACATGCCCCGTGTATCCACGGGATGCCATGTTTGTTTGCAGCGTCGTTGATCAGGAGGCGCGTCTCAAAATTGTCCGTCGCATCCATGATTAGATCGCTTTCCGACGCGAGCGACTCCATGAGCGGTCCGTCGGCGTTGCCGAGATGCGTCCGGATGGCGGCGTCACTCCGAATCTCTCTCAGATGCTTTTCCGCGGCGACCACTTTTGGCAGCATGTCCGCAGCGTCCGCCTCGGTGAACAGCGTCTGCCGCTGGAGGTTCGAGAGCTCGACATAGTCGCGGTCGACCACAATGATTTCCCCGATGCCGGCCCGCACGAGCGTCTCGGCGATGGCGGTGCCGAGCGCGCCGCAGCCGATGACCGCCACCTTTGCCGCCGCGAGCCGGGCTTGCCCGCCTTCTCCTATAGGCCCGAATAATGTCTGTCTCGAATACCGTCCGTCCACGTCAGTTGCCCCCCGGTTGCGGATAGGGCCCGGTCAGCGCCGGGCGTTCTGTCCGTGTTCTTTCGTGATGTCGCTGAAGGTTCCCACATAGCGGACATGCTCGCCCGTCTCGTCGCTGACGGCTGCGATGTTCAGCCACTGCAGGTACTCTTCCCCATTCTTTTTCTGGTTCCAGATTTCGCCCTGCCACATGCCTTCTTCCTTAATCTGCTTCCACATGTTCCGATAGAATTCCTTCGGCTGGCGGCCGGAAGACAGCATGTTCGGGTTGTTGCCGACTGCCTCTTCTTCCGTATAGCCCGTCAGTTTGGTGAACATCGGGTTGACCGCTTTGATCTTTCCGGCTGCATCCGTCACAAGCACGCCCTGGCCGGTCGAGCGGAATACGTCCGCCTGCAGCGAAAGCCGGTCAGAGTAATACAGCCAAACGACGAGAATGAGGCTCGCGAGCGCCACCTGCGACAGCAGCATGAAGCCGATTGAGTAGTCGCCTGTCATCGAATAGATGATTGAGAGGAGGATCGGCGGGAAGAATCCGCCGAGGCCGCCCATCATTGAGACGAAGCCGTTGGCGATCCCCGCCTGTTTGGCGAAATAGAACGGCACGAGCTTGAAGATGACCCCGTTGCCGATGCCGGCGCTGATTGCGATGGCGATGCTGCCGACCGTGTATAGCCCGATCGACGGCGAGAATGCCAGGATAATCGCCGCGACTGTGTATACCGCGAATGTCGCAATCAGCAGGAACATCGGCTGGAACTTGTCGGCAAGCCAGCCGCCAACCGGCCGCAGGAACGTCGCGACCGCGATGAAGATCGCCGTCCGGATGCCGGCATCGACGCTGTCGAGGCCGAAGTTCGCGACGAGAAAGTTCGGCAGGTACACCGTGAAGGCGACAAACGAGCCGAATGTGATGAAGTAAAACAGCGAGAACAGCCAGAGTTTCGGATTGTCCGAAACCCCCTTGACCTGCTCGAACATCGACAGCCTGACGTCCGGCTTCGGCTCCTTTCGGTCACCAAAAAAGAAGTTCAGGAGAGCGAAGGCGGCAAGCAAGATGAGGAACAGCTTGACCGTCGGCTGCCAGCCGATCTGGCCGGCGATGATCGGCGCGGCAAATGTCGTGATCGCCGTCCCGATGTTCCCAGCCCCGTAAATCCCGTTGACGAGGCCATGCTTTTCTTTCGGATAGTATTTCGGAAGCGAGGTGACCCCGACCGAGAATACCGCACCGCCGACACCGAGGATCAGGCCGCCGATGATGAGATCCGCAAACGTGTCCGCCTCGCTGATGTACCAGACCGGGAACAGGAGGAGGATAAAGCTCCACATGAACAGGGTGCGCGCACCGACAAAATTGGCATAATAGCCGAACGGCATGCGGAGGATTGAGCCGAGCACGACCGGCACCGCAGTGACGATTGCCAGGCGCTCCGGCGGGACATTGATGTCCTGCGTGATAAACGAAATCAGCGAGGACAAAATGACCCATACCATGAAACCGACCACGAGGTTTGCCGTCTGGAGCGGCAACTGAATCTTCTTGACCATCTGTTTCACCTACTCGGTTAGAGTTTTGACTACAGGTGCTGCAAATGAAATCGTGAAACCTTCTCTATGATTCTATTGTAATTGCCTGCTCCGACGCGGTTAATTAGGGGGTTCCCTGTCCCCGTCGGGGGAAACCCTGTATGAGAAAAAAGCCGCCCACGGAGGTGTGACAGCGGCCTGTGCCCATCAGACGATGAGCGTGTTCAGTTTTTCGGCAAGCGTGTCCAGGTCGTCCGCCCGGAGCAGCCGCTCCGCCATCGGGAAAAGGACCGTCTCTTCCTTCACGAAATGGACCGTGATCACCTCAAACGCCTCACCGGCATCGCCGACGATTTTCCGGATCTCATCCAGGGTAAGCCCTGAGAGATCGCCGCGGGTGTGGTGGAAAAAGTGTCCGATATAGGCATCGATTTCCCCGTGTTCTTCCTGGATGCCGACAATGGGCCCCTGCTCGAAGCCAATGTAGCTGCCGAGAACAGGGAAGAAATGCTCCTCTTCCTTGTCGGTATGGTTCTTGAGCGGGTCGAGGAAGCCGATGAGGTTCGTCTTCAGTTCATTAAGAAGGGCGAGGGCCGTGTCCCGGTCCATGTCTTCTTCACGCTCGAACCGGAGGACGATGGCGTGCCATTCCTCCGCGAGATGCATGAGGTAGCGGTGCTCGTTTTCCAGGAGCCTCACCGCCGGCTCCGTAAACTGCAGCTGTCCGTTTGCCATCTTGCGATGCCTCCTGTCTGTTGAGTCGAATTGTGGTGGCTTTCCGTTCCGGCGCACGCTTGCGGACCGTCAGAAGTTCAGCAGTTTTTTCTTGAGGGCGAATTCGACGAGTTCCGGGCGGCTCTTCAGGCCCAGCTTCTCCATGATCTTGGCTTTGTGGGCTTCGACGGTTTTGACGGAAATGTAAAGCATCTCGGCAATTTCCTTGTTGCCGTAGCCTTTGGCGACGAGCGGGAGAATCTCGAGCTCACGTTTGGAAAGAAGCTCATACGGATCGTCAGGGGCCACCGTATGATCAGCTTTGACGAATTCACGCACCAGCGAAGTCGCCATCTTCGGATGGATGTATGTGCCGCCCCGCCGGATCGTACGGATGGCGTGCAGCAGCTCCTCATCGGGCGCGTTTTTCAGCATGTATCCGGAAGCGCCGCTTTTCAGGACATTGAACAGATACTCCTCATCGTCGTGCATCGTCAGGATCAGGATCTTCGTATCCGGAAAATCTTCTTTGATCTTGCCTGTCGCAATCAGTCCGTTTTCGCCTGGCGGCATGCTGAGATCCATGATCAGGAGATCCGGCTGGTGCGTTGCGATCATCTTGTAAGCCTCCAGACCATCGGCCGCCGTCGCGACGACTTCCATGTCCTCCTGGAAATTGAGGATCATCGAGAAGCCGCTGCGGACGACGGCATGGTCATCCGCGATGACAATCGAAATTTTGCTCATCAGCGATCCCCCTTTCCGCGTAACGCGGGGACGCTCAGACGGATCGTCGTGCCGGCACCCGGCGCAGAGTCCACGTCTAGCGTGCCTCCGACCAGCTCCGCACGCTCCTTCATGCCGTACAGGCCGAGGCCCGTCCCCTCCGGCTTGTCGCCCGGACGGAATCCCGAGCCGGCATCACGGACTGTGAGAAGAAGCCGGCTCCGCTCGCCTTTGAGCGTGACCGACACCGCGTCGACATCCGCATACTTGAGCGCGTTGAGGATCGCCTCCTGGCACACCCGGTAGATGACCGTTTCGATTTCGTTTTCATACCGCTTCACCGGCAGGTCGGACGAGTAGTTGACGGTGAGACCGTACGTTTCCTCAAGCCGCTTGAAATGCGAGCGGAAGGCTGCGTCAAGGCCGAGGTCGTCGAGGGCAGCCGGGCGCAGTTCGACCGACAGGTTCCGGATGTCCTCAAGCAGCCGGGACAGCGAGGCCTCGGTCTCCTTCACCTTGGCCAGCACCTCCGCGTCCCCCGTCATGTACTTCAGGACCCGGAGATCCACGACCGCACTCATGAGCTCCTGCGCAACACCGTCATGAAGCTCCCGGGAAATCCTCCGGCGCTCATTTTCCTGTGCGTCGATGATATGCTTCATCATCTTATTCTGATAGGCCTTTTCCTGCATCCGGTGCTGGCGCGTCATGTCGCGCAGCAGGAACACCCTAATGTCGTTTTCAGGGTCGACGGTATGGAACGAGGAGGCATAGGGCACAAGTCCCTGTCCCTTTGTGTTCAGGTACAGCTGGAAGGACGAGAAGTCGCTGCGCTCCGGATGATGGAAGTAGCAGTTGTCGCACGTCTTCTGCCCGGTTTCATCCACATACCCGGCGCAGGCCCGGCAGAGAGCGCCCTCGGTGCCGTCGAGAAGCGCCTCCAGCACGTCCCGGTCGAGGATCTTTTCCGCCGCCGGGTTGGCGGCAAGCGCCCTGCCTTCGCCGTCAAAAAACAGGATGGCTTCGCTGCTCTTGTCGAACATCTTCAGCATCAGCTCATTCAGCAGATCCTGCTTTACGCTCACCGGCTCACCAGCTCCTTCCCATCAAATCCGGGGACGGAGGCGGATGCCGCTGCCATCTCCAGGCAATGCGTTTCCGTCATTTCCGCGCGGCCGCCCCGGTAGCCGCCCAGCAGGACGCCTTTTACGCGGCCGCTGTCGTAAAGCGGCACCGCGGCGATGCTCGTCAGCCCTTCGGTATTCACGATCGGATAGTCAAGCACGATGGGCACATGCCTGCCGGGATCGACATGCGGCACGAGCAGCGGCTTTCCCGTCTTGAAAACGGTGCCGGCAATGCCCCTGCCGGACCGGAGGACGATCCGGCGGTATCGGTTGTTCAGGTTCCCTGAAGCCACCCGCCAGCGGACCGAAAAGCCGCTCGGGGCGTCTTCCATTGCCAGTGCCATAAAATCGAAACCGAGCTGTTCCCGGAGCGTGTCGATCACATTCTGGTAGATTATCGGTTCATTCATCGCGGACCTCTCCCGTTTCCCGCCGGATCGGCGTTCATTCTTCCTTTCAGCTTAATTCACCTTGTGCCTCCTGTACAGGATGTAACTTCTGCCGACATACGACAGCGGGACGCTCCAGACATGCACGAGGCGCGTGAACGGCCAAAGCGCGAAAATGAGGAATGCGGCCAGGATATGAATCTGGAACGACACCGGAACACCCATCATGTACGACGGGTCTGGCCGCAGAAGGAACAGGTCACGGAACCAGACGGAAATTGTATCCCGGTAGTCGAATGCGGGATTCACGGCGTTCGTCACAATCGTCGCGTACATCCCCATGAACACGATGATCAGCAAGAGCGTGTTGACGACCATGTCGCTTGCCGAGCTAAGCTTCCGGACGGCCTTGATCGAAAACCGGCGGAACGTCAGAATGAACATCCCGAGAAGCGTGACGAATCCGAAGAAACCGCCGATCCAGATGGCGCCGAGGTGATACATATGGTCGTTGACGCCGAGAGCCCGCATCCACTCCTTCGGGATACCGAGCCCCGAGATATGGCCCAGGATGACCGGGATGATCCCAAGGTGAAATAGGAGGCTCCCGACCATCAGCTGCTTTTTCTCGATGAATTCACTGGATTTCGCGGTCCAGTGGAATTTGTCCGTCCTGTAGCGAAGGATGTGTCCCACCACAAAGACCGCGATGCAGATATAAGGGAAAATTACCCACAGAAATTGGTCAACCATGAGCCGGCGCCTCCTCTAAACAAGCTTTGAATGTTTCCCGCAGCCCCTTGATGAGGTGGTAGTACGGACTTTCCTCCTTTTCAAGTGCTTTCATCAGGTGGTAGGTGCCGTCTTCAAGGACCCCCATCAGGATCCGGAAACTGTCTGGCGTGCGCGGGTCATCCAGCCATTCGGCTGCATAGAGGAACTCGCACATGAGCGGCAAGTAGTCGGACAGCTCCTCGTCCGGCATCTCGAGGCCATACATCTCGTAGAGCACTTTCAGCTTCGCGAGCATCTGTCCGCGCTCGCGGGCATCCTCGAACTTGAACCAGGTCATGTACAGCGCGCAGTCCTCCTCGAAGTCGAATGTCGAGGTATACAGTTCCCTGAGCTCATCCAGGCTGAACTGCCGGATCTCTTCCCAATAGCGGAGCACGTGGGCCCGTGCCGGATGATCCGGGCCGAATGCCTCCGCAACGTGGTCCGGATGGTAATCCCCCCTGTCCGGCCACGTCAGCTGATTGGCGAAGAATCCGAATGAATCTTTGAACGTATACAGCTTCCGGTTATCAATCACGCCAGATTCCCCCGTAGAAGTTCTCTTCGTAAATCTCCTTTCCGGTCTTTGTCGCCGTGCCGGCGCCCGGGCTTGCCGGGCCGCAGCCGTCGCAGCCGTCGCCGCCGGTGCCCATCGCGCCGAGGCCCATCGTGTCGCCGCCAAAGCCCGCAGAACCCTGCATGTCGTACGTGTTCATCCGGTTTTCCTTGTGGGAAGTCGGGATGACGAACCGGTCGTCGTACTTCGCGATTGCGAGCAGGCGGTACATTTCCTCGGTCTGCAGGGCGGTGAGGCCGACCCGCTCAAGACGCGTCTCGTCGAATTCCTTGCCCGACGACAGCGCCCGCATGTACTGGCGCATCATCGCCATACGCTGCAGCGATCCCTTGACCGTCTCCGTGTCTCCAGCCGTCAGCATGTTTGCGAGGTACTGGATCGGCGTGCGCATTTCCTCGATCGCCGGGAAGATCATGTCCGGGTTCTTGATTGAGTCCTTGCCCTCGAAGTAGTTCATGATCGGCGAAAGCGGCGGCACGTACCAGACCATCGGGAGCGTGCGGTATTCCGGATGGAGCGGGAACGCGAGCTGGTGCTCGATCGCGAGCTTGTAGACCGGCGAGTTCTGCGCGGCTTCGATCCAGTCCTCTGTGATGCCGTCGCGGCGCGCCTGCTCGATCACTTCCGGGTCGTGCGGATCCATGAACAGGTCGCACTGCGCGCGATACAGGTCCTTCTCGTCCGGCGTCGATGCGGCTTCCAGCACCCGGTCCGCATCGTACAGCAGGACACCCAGATAACGGATCCGGCCGGTGCATGTCTCCGAGCAGACCGTCGGCAGACCTTCTTCGATCCTCGGGAAACAGAACGTACACTTTTCGGCCTTGTTCGTCTGCCAGTTAAAGTAGACCTTCTTGTACGGGCAGCCGGTCGTGCAGTAGCGCCAGCTTCGGCAGGCTTCCTGGTCGACGAGCACGATGCCGTCCTCGTCGCGCTTGTAGATCGCGCCCGCAGGGCAGGACGCCACGCAGCTCGGATTCAGGCAGTGTTCGCAGAGCCGCGGCAGGTAGATCATGAATGACTTCTCGAAGTTGAACTTGATCTCTTCCTCGATCTTCTGAATGTTCGGGTCCTGCGGGCCGGTCACGTCGGCGCCTGCGAGGTCGTCCTCCCAGTTGGACCCCCATTCCAAGTCCATCTTCTCGCCCGTCACGGCCGAGTAGGCGCGTGCGACCGGCGGGTGCTCGCCTTCCCCCGCGGTGACAAGGTGGTCATAGTTGTACGTCCATGGCTCGTAGAAGTCGCGCATCTCCGGCATGTCCGGGTTGTAGAAAATCTTCCCGAGCGCCACCTTGGACAGGCGGTTCCCCGACTTCAGCTCCAGGTTGCCGTTTCGGAGCTGCCAGCCGCCCTTGTACACTTCCTGGTCCTCCCAGCGCTTCGGGTAGCCGATGCCCGGCTTCGTCTCCACGTTATTGAACCACATGTACTCCGCGCCTTTCCGGTTCGTCCAGGTCGTCTTGCAAGTAACGCTGCACGTGTGGCAGCCGATGCACTTGTCCAGGTTCATCACCATTGCAATCTGAGCTTTAATCTTCAAGCCAGTTGACCTCCCTTTTCTTCCTGATCATGGCGTATTCGTCACGCTGGTTTCCGATCGGCCCGTAGTAGTTGAATCCGTAGCTGAGCTGGGCATAGCCGCCGACCATCTGCGTCGGCTTCATGTGAATGCGCGTCGGCGCATTATGGCTGCCGCCCCGCGTGTCCGTAATTTCCGACCCCGGCGTCTGGATATGCCGGTCCTGTGCGTGGTAGGCGAGCAATGTGCCGCGCGGGATCCGGTGGCTCGTGACCGCCCGGCAAGTGAGCGCGCCGTTCCGGTTATACACTTCTATCCAGTCATTGTCCGAGATGCCGTGCTCCGCCGCTTCCTCGTTGTTCATCCAGGCGACCGGCCCCCCGCGGAACAGCGTCAGCATGTGCAGGTTATCCTGGTACATGGAGTGGAAGTTCCACTTGCCGTGTGGGGTTAGATACCTGAGGACGAGAGCATCCTTGCCGCCCCGCACTTCCTTGTCCCTCGGTCCGAACACCATCGGCGGAAGCGTCGGCTTGTAGACCGGGAGCGCCTCACCGTACTGGAGGAAGATCTCATGGTCGATATAGAAGTGCTGGCGGCCGGTAAGCGTCCGGAATGGCACGAGCCGCTCGATATTCGTCGTGAACGGCGAGTATCTGCGCCCGGACTTGTTGGATCCGCTGAATACCGGAGTCGGGATGACTTCCCGCGGCTGTGCGGTAATGCTCTGGAATGTGATCCGCTCCGCCGCGCGTTCCGCCGAGATGTCGGCCAGCTCCACGCCGGAAAGCTTTTCCGCTTCCTTGTAGGCTTTCTGCGACAGGCGCCCGTTTGTCGCGGACGACAGATGAAGCACCGCGTCGGCAGCCTGGCGCGCTGTCTCGAGCTTCGGCAGGCCGCTCTTGATCGACTCGTCGTGGTAGACACCGCTGATGCGCTTCAGCTCTTCGTATTCTTCGGCTGCAGAGAAGCTGACGCCGTGCGCGCCGGTCTTGCCGACCTGCAGGTTCGGACCCAGCGTGATGTACTTGTCGTAAATCTTCGTGTAGTCACGCTCGATGATGCTCAGGTTCGGCATCGTCTTGCCGACGACCGCCTCCACTTCTCCCTTTGCCCAGTCGCGGACAAGGCCAAGCGGCTGGGAAATCTCGCTTTCCGAGTCATGGTTCAGCGGCGTGCTGACAAGGTCCTTGTAGACGCCCGGCAGATGGGTCTCCGCCATCCCTGAGAACACCTTTGCCAGCCCGCGGAAAATGTCCCAGTCGGTACGGGATTCCCAGAGCGGATTAACCGCCGGGTTGAACGGGTGGACGAACGGATGCATGTCGGTCGAAGACAGGTCGGTCTTTTCGTACCAGGTCGCCGCCGGCAGCACGATGTCCGAGTGAAGCGGTGTCGTCGTCATCCGGAAGTCGAGCGAGACAAGCAGGTCGAGCTTGCCTTCCACTTCGTCGCGCCAGATGATTTCTTCCGGCTTCACGTCCTCGTTCGGCCGCGCCATTAGCGCATCAGCCGTGCCGAGCAGGTGCTTCATGAAATATTCCTGGCCCTTGGCGGAGCTTGAGATCAGGTTCGAGCGCCAGACGAACATCGTGCGCGGGAAGTTTTCCGGCGCCGCCGGATCCTCGATCGCGAACTTGACTTCGCGGCTCTTGATCTGATCCGCCGCCCGTTCGATGATTTCCTCATTTGTCGTCTTGCCTTCGCGGGCCGCCTCTTCGGCGAACAGCAGGCTGTTCTTATTGAACTGAGGATAGCTCGGCAGCCATCCGAGCCGCGCCGCCATGACGTTGTAGTCGGCCGGATGACGGTAGTCCAGCTTATCGGCAAGCGGTGACTTCAGCGACTCGGTGTCGCCTTCCTCGTAGCGCCACTGCTCGGTCCCGAAGTAGAAGAATGATGTCCCGTTCTGGAGGCGGGCCGGTCCCTGCCAGTCCTTTGCGAAGGCGAGCGTCGACCACCCCTCGATCGGCCGGCATTTTTCCTGTCCGACGTAGTGCGCCCAGCCTCCGCCGTTCACGCCTTGGGAAGCAGTGAGGATCACGAGGTTCAGGATCGAGCGGTAAATTGTGTCGGAGTTGAACCAGTGGTTGATTCCGGCGCCCATGATGATCATCGAGCGGCCGCCCGTATCCAGAGCGTTTTGCGCGAACTCGCGGGCGATCTGCGTCACGACCGAGGCCTTGACGCCGGTGATGCGCTCCTGCCAGGCCGGCGTATAGTGCGACTCCGCGTCATCATAGCCTTTCGCGTCATACGGATTGTCCGTCCGGCTCACGCCATATTGGCTCATCATGAGGTCGTAGACGGTTGCTGCGTACTGCTCCGTACCATCCGCAAGGCGGACTTTCCGGGCCGGGATAACACGGCGGAACGTGCCGTCACCGGAGTCATCAAAGAACGGGAACTCGATCTCCTTCCATTCTTCGCCGTGACCCTCTACGGTAAGTGCCGGCTCGATGCGCGTTCCGTCCTCCTTGTCGAGGATGAGATTCCACTTTCCGTCCTTTTCCCAGCGCTGGCCCATCGTCCCGTTCGGCACGACGAATTCCCCAGCCGCTTCGTCGAAGATCACCGGCTTCCACTCCGCGTTTTTCGTTTCGCTCCCGAAATCGCTTGCGCGAAGGAAGCGCCCGGCTTTCAGGGCATCTTCGTGCGGGTCGAGCAAAATCATGAACGGCATGTCCGTGTACTGCTTCGCATAGTCGATGAACATCTTTTCTTTCCGCTCCTGGTAGAACTCACTCAGGATCACATGTGTCATCGCCTGCGCGAGCGCGGCATCGGTGCCCGGGTGCGGCGCGAGCCAGTTGTCCGCGAACTTCACGTTGGCGGCAAGGTCAGGAGCGACCGAGACGACCTTCGTCCCCTTGTAGCGCACCTCCGTCATGAAGTGCGCATCCGGTGTACGCGTGAGCGGCACGTTCGAGCCCCACATCATGAGGTAGCCCGCGTTGTACCAGTCGGATGACTCCGGCACATCCGTCTGCTCGCCCCAGATCTGCGGCGAGGAAGGCGGAAGGTCCGCATACCAGTCGTAGAACGACAGCATCTCTCCGCCGAGAAGCGAGATGAACCGCGCGCCGGAAGCGTAGGAGATCATCGACATGGCCGGAATCGGGGTAAAGCCGGCGATCCGGTCCGGTCCGTATTTGCGGATCGTGTAGATGAGCTGCGCGGAAATCAGCTGAAGCGCATCATCCCAGGCGACACGGATGAGACCGCCCTTGCCCCGGACCCGCTTATAACTCATCGCCTTTTCCGGATTCTCGACGATGCTCGCCCACGCATCAATCGGGTGACCGTTGTTTTCAGCGAGCGCTTCGCGCCACAGCCTCCACAGCCGTCCGCGCATGTACGGGTACTTCACCCGGTGCGGGCTGTACTCATACCACGAAAATGTGGCCCCGCGCGGACAGCCGCGCGGCTCGAACTCCGGCATGTCCGGCCCGCAGGACGGATAGTCGATCTGCTGGTTTTCCCAGGTGATGACGCCGTTTTTGACGAACACCTTCCAGCTGCAGGAGCCCGTGCAGTTGACGCCATGCGTAGTCCTGACAACCTTGTCATGGGACCAGCGCTGACGGTACATGTTCTCCCAGTCCCGGCTTTTCTCCTCAAGGACCGACCAGTTCCCCGAGTAGCTCTCTACCGGCTTGAAGAAGTTCAGGCCATATCTTCTCTTTTTCATTCATCCGACACTCCTTTGTGGACAGGGCAATTGGACAGAATGCTAGTGGTACTATTCTGATAGTTCCATTATGGAGGTTTATGCCAACTCTTCCCATTAGGGAAAGACCTATCGGGCGGCGGGAATTCCCTTTATCGGACGGTGAAAAACGGGATTGTGGCAGATTCGCCAGGAAGATACCGGGGGACCGGACGGTCTTGTGGCAAGTTGGCTGCCCTTGTGGCAAGTTGGCAGTCCATGCGGCAACTTCGCAACCCATGTGGCAAGTTCGGAGTCCATGCGGCAACTTCGTAACCCATGTAGCAAGTTCGGAGTCCATGTGGCAACTTTGTAACCCATGTAGCAAGTTCGCAACCCTTGTGGCAAGTTACAAGCCCATGCAGCAAATCCGAACCCCTTGCGGCAAACGGGAAAGTCGGATGCCGCCTCAATTTACGGGTTCCAGAAACAAAAAAGCCTCCCTTATCAAAGGGAAGCTTCAC
This sequence comes from Bhargavaea massiliensis, assembly GCF_018390575.1. Lineage (GTDB taxonomy): Bacteria > Bacillota > Bacilli > Bacillales_A > Planococcaceae > Bhargavaea > Bhargavaea massiliensis. The sequence continues at coordinate 436,267 of NZ_JAHBCJ010000001.1, forward strand.
GTATCGGGAGTTCGGCCATCCGGCCTTTCTCGATCCGGACGATGCGGTCAGCGGTGCGGCGGGCTTCGTCCATGCTGTGGGTGACCATGAGAACCGGAATCTGCCAGTCCCGATGGATGCGCATCAGTTCGTTCCGGCAGCGCAGCCGGGTTTCGTCGTCGAGAGCGGAGAACGGCTCATCCAGCAGCAGCAGTTCCGGTTTCATCGCGAGCGCACGCGCCAGTGCCGTTCGCTGCTTTTCGCCGCCGGAGATTTCATGCGGATACTTGTCCATGAGCGGACGGATGCCGAGCAGCTCGGTCAGTTCTCGGACATGGGGCGGTTCAGGCCGCCCCGGCAGTCCGAACAGGATGTTCTCAGACACGGTCATATGGGGAAACAGCGCATAGTCCTGGAACAGATAGCCGACGCGGCGGTCCTGGATGCGGAGCGGTTTCCCCCCTTCTTCCGCAAACACACGGCCGCCAAGCTCGATCCGGCCCATATCCGGCGAGACCGTTCCCGCCAGGCAGTTCAGGAAAGTCGTTTTGCCCGAGCCGGACGGGCCGACGATGGCGACAATTTCCCTGTCCATCTTAAATTCGGCCTGCAGATCAAACTGCGGCAGCCGTTTGGTGAATTCCGCTTTCAGCACAGCGATCACTCCCTTCCCCGTCTTCTGGATGTCTTTCTGCGCCAGCCGTTCAGCCAGGTGATGGCGGCAAGTCCGAGCAGCGTGATAAGGACGACCCAGAACATCGCCTCGCCGGTTCGTCCCGCCTCATAGGAAAAGTAGATGGCAAGCGGAACGGTGACGGTCTCGCCCGGGATGAACCCGGCGATCATAAGCGTCGCGCCGAATTCCCCCAGGCCGCGGGCAAGTGCCAGGACGAGGCCTGCCAAAATACCCGGCCAGGCAAGCGGGAAGGTGACTTTCCGGAAAATCCGCCATTCGCTGACGCCCATCGTGCGGGCGACATTTTCCCATCTCGGGTCGACCTTCTCGAACGCCGCCTGCACACTCTGGTACATGAGGGGAAGCGACACGACGAACGAAGCGATCACCGCACCGGCCCAGGTAAAGACGACCCGGATGCCGAACCAGTCCTCAAGCAGTCGGCCGATGGGCCCGTTTACACCGAACAGCATGATCAGACCGAATCCGACGACCGTCGGAGGCAATACGAGCGGCAGCAAAATCAGCGCTTCGGCTGCGCTCTTGCCCGGGAATTCCCTGCGTCCCATGAACCGTGCGAGGGCAATTCCCGTGACCGCCGCGAGCACTGTTGACAGCAGGGCGACGCGGAGCGAAAGCGCGAGCGGCGAAAGGTCAGGGACCGTCACTTGCCGTCCTCCGGCAACGCAAAACCGTAGTCCCGGATGACCTGATGCCCTTTGTCCCCTGTAAGCAGTTCAAGGAAAGCTTCCGCGGCAGCCGGGTTTTCCGCCTGTTCTGCAATCCCCGCCGGATAAATGATCGGGGTGCCGCCGGCCGGAAGCTCACCCACAACCTCGACGTCTTCCGAAATAGCAGCATCTGACTGATAGATAACACCGAGATCCGCATTGCCGCTTTCCGCATACGTCAGCACCTGCCGGGCATCCTTGCCGTAGACGAGATGCCCGTCCAGGCCGTCCCACAGTCCTGCTGCAGCAAGGGATTCCTTCGTATAAATTCCAAGCGGCACGCTGTCCGGCTGGCCGACGGCAATATTGCCTTCAGGACTCCCCAGAAGGTCCGTGACCTCACCATCAACAGTGTGTGCCGAAACGAGGACGAGCCGGTTCTCCGCGAACGGGACGACGGTATCAGTATCTATGTATCCCCCTTCAACCGCCTTTTCCATGTCCGCATGGCTGGCCGACAAAAACAGGTCAAACGGTGCACCCTGTTCGATTTGCGCGCGAAGTTTCGTAGAGGAGCCGTAGTTGATGACGAGCTCGGTGTCAGGATGCGACTCCCTGAACGCCGGCTCCAATTCCCCGATGGCATCCATCAGGCTGGCGGCAGCCGAAATGCGGAGCGTCTCTTCCTCTTTCGCACCCGATGCGCTGCAGCCGGCGAGGAGCATTGCGGCCGCGGCAAGCGCGATGATCATTTTCATGCCCGTCCCCCCTTTTCTTAAAAAGTAGTCGAGCCCGCCCTGCTTGTCAAACCCACTCAGGGAATTCCCTGTATCCTTGCAGGACCTTCCCCGTCTTCCGGGATTTCCCTGCACCCTGTGCTATACTGATAGAAAAATCTGAAAGGATGGACTATCATGCCGGGACCCGCATTAAAGCAACTCCACGCTCACCACGCAATCCACCAGGGTGCGCTAACAGGCGCCATCCAGAAAACCGATGAAGTCAAGCGTCTCCTGAAAGCCGGGGAGGATGAGGTAGCGAAGATGGCGGCTGACCACCTTCTCGATTATTGGGAAACCCGAATTATCGCCCATGCTGATGCCGAGGAAGACGGTTTCTACCAGGAAATGGTCGGTTTGCATCCGGAACTGGAGCGCGCCGTCGTCCAGCTGACACGCGATCACGACCTGCTGAGAACCATCGTAAAGGACATCAGGAAGATGCTCTCGGAACAGGGTCTGACCCGGGATGTCATTCAGCAGTTCGAGGCGCTGATCGTGGTCAATGACATCCATAGCCGTGATGAAGAACGCATGCTGCTGGATGAGCCGAACCGATGAAAGCACAGGAGCGGACGGCTGTCATCGGGCGCAATGACCCGTGCCCCTGCGGCAGCGGAAAGAAATACAAAAAGTGCTGCGGTGCCGAAAAGGACCGCGAACGGCTGGAGCGGGAAATCGACCAAGCCATCGGACGCGTCCTCGAAGGCTTCTTCTCCTCCCATCCGACCCCATCCGAACTGCAAGACCTGACCTCCATGAGGCGTGAGGAAGGCGAAGTGCTCGCTTCCCTCCACGGAGAAGAAGAGGCCGGCATGATCATCGGCGATCTGTATTTTTTCCAGAAACGGGCCGATATCTGGAACGACTATGTCCGGGCGGCTGCCGAAAAAGAAAGCCGCCGGAAAGTCCGGTCGGTCCTGGAAAACTTCCTGGATCCCTTGCTCCTCACCCTCCGCGTAACGGAATCGGACATGCGCACTGTCCGTACTGAGGATGTACTGTCCGGTGACAGCTTCCATCTCGCCGCCGGTCCGTCCGTCCGTGCCCGCGCAGGCGATGTGCTGATCGGATTTTTCGTAAGGGACTCGAGAGCCGAGGGGCGTCTTTTTCCGCTCAACAGTCTCGTCACCGCAGAAGGTGCGGAAGAGGAGACGGTCGGAAAGCTGCGGCAGGCCGCTTCGGGGCAGAATGCACAGACATTTTTCCGGGCGCACCCCCTTGCCGCCTACAGACTGTTCGGCCATGTCATTGAAGAATCCGCGCTCCCGGAAAGCATCTCGGGGGCCGCGGAGGCGCTTGAGCGCTTTATGATTGAGAAAGACCTTAAAAATGACCGTATCATTGAAGGGTTTTTCCATTTCCTCGGCAGCAAGGGAGACGTCCCGGAAGGCGCCATCGCAGGGGCGGTATGGCACGCGATCCGCTCCGGTGCATTCGTACTCAACTGGTCGCTGGCCGAGACAGCCGGCCATTTCGGGGCGGATCCGGACACCGCCCGGCAATTCGCGCAGGAATTTGGCCATTTCATGGACGAGGCGGCGGCCCATGATGACGGTCAGAGCCCCGAATACGCACTTGGAGCCGGTACCGACCCGATGCCGGCAGAGTTCAGGAACTGGCAGATGTTCATGCACCTGAAATACGCGGAAGTTGCAGATGAAAAAGCGCTTCGGCGACTCATGGAAGCCTATGAAGACCAGCCATACTTGCCGCGTTCCGCCAGTGAGGAAGCGCAGATCCGGGCCTATGAGGCCTATCTCGCAAAAGATCCGGAGCTGCGTCGGGAAAAGGCACGGGAAGCCCTGCGGCTTGACCCGGAAAATGCCGATGCTCTCATGTTCCGGGCAGAGGAAACGGAAGATCCGGAAGAGCAGCTTGCCCTTCTGCACCGCGCTTCCGCTTCCGCTGAACAGCAGTTTGAGCCCGACATTGATATCGCATGGGGATATGTGCCGAACCGGCAGTACCTGCGCGTGCGATTCCGGATCGCCATCCTCTTGTGGGAAACCGGGCGGACGGAGGAAGCATTTGATGTACTCTATGCTCTCCTTCAGCTGAATCCCGGTGACCACCAGGGGGCGCGCTATGTAGCGCTGTCGGCTCTGATTTCCCTCGGTCGGATGGACGAAGCGGAAAGCCTGATCGCCCATTATGAGGATCCCGACGCAGACAATGCCTTCTTTGCCTGGTTCCGTTGGGCAATCGAACGGAAAAAGAACCTGCTTTCCCCGGCCGCGGAAGGCGCATTCCGGATCGCCGAAGAGCAGAATCCTTACACGGTGAAGTATGTGCGTAACCGGCCAAACGGCGACCCGTATCCGAAAAACGCGGCGATCACGCCCCGTTCCCCGGAAGAGGCCCGCCTTATTTGGACGCTGCTTGAAAAAACTCTTTAAAAAAACGACTCACGCAATGCCTGCCAATGCGCTGTGTGAGTCGTTTTCTTATTTGTCCTTGAGGTAATCAGGAGCCGCCGTCTCCCCCGCCTCCGGCCGAAGCCGCAGCAGCGGCCGCCGCGGCACCGCTCGATGCCATGATTGCCTGCTGGGCGCGGAGCACCTGCTCCACGGATGCGGCGATTCCGATGTGGGCCGCCTGCTCTCCTGTCGTCATTTCCATAAGTACAGACTGGATGGCCGCGGACAGCGCCATTTCTTTGTACCAGCGGAACAGCTTCATCTCCGAGAGGACCTTTGCCGTCTCCACAATGCGCTCTACCTGGGATTGTTCCACGTGGAACACTGTGAGAAGCCCGATTGCGGGGTAGTGAAGCGGCTTGACCTTCAGCCCTTCCGCCTTCAGCCGGTCGCGGATCTCGGAAGCCTTTGCCGACCTGCTCTCTTCATAAGAGGCATTGCCGTAGGTGATTGTCTGGGACATCCACTGCAGCTCGTTACCGAACCGGAAACCGCGCATCTTCAGGTCCTGATAATAACGGTGCATCACGTCCGCCAGCTCTGACGGACTGGCTGCCTGGCTGCCGAGCAGCACGGCAAATGTGTAGTCATCGTCAGATGTCAGGAAGCGGTGCCTCTGCTTCATCTCGTCATAGAGCATCTTCCCCGCAATCGCCTCACGGCGCGCCTCCCCTTCCTCATCCGAAAGCAGAGTCGCCGCCAGATAGGAATGGATCGTGTTCCTGAAGCCAAGTGCGTGGAGAATCTCCTGTTTCTCAAACAGATCGTCCGCCATCTCCTGCGCGCCCTCTCCCGATACGTCCAGCAATGCCGAAATCAGTGGGTGGAACTGGCCACGGACCGGAGAAAATAGGCCCGACCGCTTTTTCAGCGCATCGGCGACTTCCCGGAGCCTCCTTGCATCAAACTCCTTTTCTCCCAGCGCGTAAATCCCTGCGATTGACAGCAGCACCCTCTTATCGACCGTCCAGCTGAACAGGTTCACGAGCTTCGGATAAATCGTCTCATAGCGGTTTTTGATCATGGCTGTTTCCATTCGGATCACCCCTCATGACTGATATACGGACCGGTGCTGCGAGAGTTTCGTTTTTTATTGGCCGAGACCCGAAAGTACACGAATCGATCCTGAAAGTACACCATCTCGCTGCCCCACGCCGAGCAAAAAGGGCACCCCGGTCACCCCGAATGCCCTTCACACCTTATTCCGCCGGCACCGCGATGTTTTTCGCGGAGCTGATCAGTTCTTTTATCGGTTCCCTGTCCCCTCGGTGCAGGGCGTCGACGATGGCACTGCCGACGATGACGCCGTCCGCAGCCCGGCCAAAGTCCCGGACATGGTCGGGTGTCGAGATGCCGAAGCCGGCAAGGACCGGGATGTCCGCGATTTCCTTCAGCTGCTCCAGCCGGCCGTCGGTCGTCCCGCCGAAGCTGTCGCGAACGCCGGTGATGCCGTCTACGGTGACGGCGTAGATGAAGCCTTCCGCCGCCTCCGCGATTTTCCGGATGCGGTCTTCCGGAGCGGACAGCGGGATGAGGCGGATCAGGTCGATGCCGTTCATCCGGAGGCAGTCCTCGAGCGGCCCGCTTTCCTCAAACGGCACATCCGGCACGATGACGCCCGCAATGCCCGCCTCCTGGCAGTCGTTTGCGAATCCGGCCATGCCGTAACTGAGTACCGGGTTCAGGTAAGTCATGAAGATGATCGGGATGTGCACGTCTTCACGGATCGCCTTCACTTCTTCGATGACCGCCTTCAGTGTCGTGCCTGCCGCGAGTGCGCGGAGACCCGCTTCCTGGATGACGGGACCGTCCGCAGCCGGGTCGGAAAACGGGATGCCGAGCTCGACTGCCGTCGCGCCCGCTTCCTGAAGGAACAGGAGGTCCTCCTTGAGGCGTCCGACCCCGCCGTCTCCCGCCATGATGTACGGGACAAATGCGCAGCCGCCGGATTCACGTACCTCCAGAATCGCTTTTGTGATCTCAGACATTTCCGTTTCCTCCCTTCAGCGCATCGCGCACGGTGATGACATCCTTGTCGCCGCGGCCGGACAGGCAGATGACGACGATTTGGTCCGTGGACATGCCGGAGGCCAGCTCGACGGCATAGTGCACGGCGTGCGAGCTTTCAAGCGCAGGCAGGATGCCTTCCTTCCGGCTGAGCATCTTGAGGGCTTCGAGGGCCTGTTCGTCCGTGACCGATGAGTAGGTCACGCGTCCCGTGTCGCGGAAGTGCGAATGCTCCGGACCGGCGCCCGGGTAGTCAAGCCCGGCGGAGATGGAATGGGCCTCATTGATCTGGCCCGCTTCATCCTGCAGAAGGTACATGTAGGCGCCGTGCAGCGCGCCCGGGCGGCCGCCGGTGAGCGCCGCGGCATGCTTGCCGGTTTCAATGCCGCTGCCCGCGGCCTCGACGCCGTGGAGGGCAACACCCGCGTCATCCACAAACGGGTGGAACATGCCGATCGAGTTGCTGCCTCCGCCTACGCAGGCGACGACCGCATCCGGCAGGCGCCCTTCCTTTTCAAGGATCTGGCGCCGGGTCTCGACGCCGATTATCCGCTGGAAGTCGCGGACAATTTCGGGGAACGGGTGCGGTCCGAGCGCCGAACCGATGACATAATGCGTATCGGAAACGTTCGCCACCCAGTAGCGGAGTGCCTCATTGACCGCGTCCTTCAGCGTGCCGGAACCCTGGTCTACGGAGACGACGGATGCGCCCAGCAGTTCCATCCGGAAGACGTTCAGCTCCTGCCGCCGGATGTCCTCCTTGCCCATGAACACGATGCACTCCATGTCGAGCAGCGCGCAGGCGGTCGCGGTGGCCACGCCGTGCTGTCCCGCTCCGGTCTCCGCGATGATCTTCGTTTTGCCCATCCGCTTGGCAAGAAGCGCCTGGCCGATCGCATTGTTGATCTTGTGCGCGCCGGTATGGTTCAGGTCTTCACGCTTCAGGTAGACTTTTGCGCCGCCCGCAGCTTCCGTCAGACGTTCTGCGAAGTACAGCGGATTTTCACGCCCCACGTAGTCCTTCAGGTAGTGATCCAGCTTTTCCACAAACTTCGGATCTTCCTTCGCATCCCGGTATGCCGTCTCGAGTTCAAGAAGCGCCGGCATGAGCGTTTCGGGGACGAAGCGGCCCCCGTATTTGCCAAAGCGCCCGGCTTTATCGGGTGCTTGGTATGTGTTCTTTTCTTTTGTATTCACCATCAGGCCTCTCCCCTTTCCTTCACGGCACGGATAAACCCGCGGATCAGCTCCGGGTCTTTCCGTTTTTCCCGTTCCACGCCGCTCGATACATCGAGCGCAAACGGCATTGTCTGCCTGACCGCCTCCGCGGCATTGCCGGCGTTGAGCCCGCCGGCGATGATTGTCCGTTCCCGCGGAATGCCGGCGTCGGCAAGAAGCGACCAGTCAAACACATTTCCGCTGCCGCCCCGGAAGTCGGTGCCCGGCGCGTCGAACAGATAGTAATCCACGTCATATCGGGCCGCACGGCGGACGTCCTCCGCTGTACGGACGGAAAATGCTTTGATCGACGGCAGGCCGATTTCCCGGATCTGTTCCGGTGTCTCGTCACCATGATACTGCACATAATCAAGCGGGACATTCCGGAAGACGGTGCGGAGCTCCTCGGAATCCGGATTCACGAAGACGCCGACTTTTTTGACGTTCTCCGGCACACGTGCCGCGAGTTCTGCTGCCCATTTCATATCGATCCGCCTCCGGCTCGGAGCGAAGACGAACCCGATGGCGTCCGCCCCCGCGTCGACGGCGGCTCTGACATGCTCGGCTTCCATGAGCCCGCAGATTTTCACCTTCGTCATGGCCGGAGCACCCCTTCCGCCTCGCGGTAGGAGCGGATCGCCGCACCCGGGTCGCCGCTCCGCATGAGCGATTCACCGACGAGGATGGCATCCGCGCCGTTTTCCCGGACTTGTGCGGCGTCCTCCGGCGACATGATCCCGCTTTCCGAAATCAGATATCGCCCGGGCTTTTTGCCGGCGCGTGCCGCAAGCCGCGCCGTGTTGCCGAGGTCGACGTTGAATGTCTTCAGGTCACGGTTATTGATGCCGATAAATGTTGGATCCAGTTCAAGCGCGCGGTCCATTTCTTCCTCGTCATGCACTTCGACGAGGACATCGAGCCCCGCCGACTTGGCATAGGCGTGCAGTTCACGGAGCCGTTCCTGAGGCAGCGCCGCCACGATCAGGAGGACCACGGAAGCACCCGCCTGGAGCGCCCGGTCGATCTGCAGCTCATCGATGACAAAGTCCTTGCAGAGGATCGGAATCCGGACGGCTTCCGCCACCGCGGCCAGATCTTGATAGGAACCTTTGAAAAAGGCCTCTTCGGTCAGGACGGAGATGCAGTAAGCACCCGCCTGTTCATAGCGCAGTGCCTGCTCGGCCGGGTCCGCGTCCGCGTTGATGATGCCTTTTGACGGGGAGGCCCGCTTGACTTCGGCGATGACCCCCAGGCCGTCCTTGGCGTCAAATGAATCCGACAAGCGCGGCCTACTGTACCGGATCGCAGGCGTGGCCGGGATTTCTTCCCTCAGGAAGGGTAGTCGTTTCCGTTTTTCTTCAAGAATATCGTCCAAGATCGTCATGGCGTGACCGCCTCCTTTGCCTGCTGGTGGAACCGGATGACGGATTCCAGCTTTTCCATCGCTTTTCCGGACAGAATGATGTCTTTTGCAAGTTCAACGCCTTCTTTTGCTGTTTCCGCGCGTCCTGCGGCAAACAGGCTGATACCCGCATTGAATGCGACGGCATCGAATTTCGGGCCGCGGGCGCCGCCGAGGACCGAGCGGAGGATTTCCGCGTTTTCCCGGCCGTCCCCTCCCTTGAGGGCGGACAATGGTGCGGACTCGAGTCCCACGTCTTCAGCTTCGAGCGTGAACGGGATCAGGTCGCCGTTGTCCAGCAGCACGAAGTCATTCGGTCCCGCAAGAGAGGCCTCATCCATGCCGCCGGCTCCGCAGACGACGATCGCGCGCTTTCGTCCTTGCATCCGGAGAACCGACGCATAGTTCATCGTGAAGTCTTTCCGGCTGATGCCGGTGAACTGCGATGCCAGCGGGACCGGGTTCGTCAGCGGACCCGTCAGGTTGAAGATCGTGCGCCGCCCGAGGCGTGCCCGGATCTGTCCGATGCGCTTCATTTTCGGATGGAGACGAGGCGCAAAGAGAAAAGCGATGCCTTCTTCGCGCAGCTGCCTGGCCGCCTCTTCCATGTCCTGTTCAAGCCCGAGGCCGAGTGCCTCCAGCACATCGGAGCTGCCCGAACGGCTGGAGATTTTCCGGTTGCCGTGCTTTGCGACCGGAACGCCTGCTGCGGCCAGGACGAATGCCGACGTCGTGCTGATGTTGAAGCTGTCCGAACCGTCGCCTCCCGTCCCGCAGTTGTCGGTGTAAGGGGCTGCCGGGACTTCCGGTGTAATCGCCATGCCGCGGGTCACCTCGGCAAGCGCCGCCACTTCATAGGCTGTCTCTCCCTTGTCAGCAAGTGCCGCGAGGAATTCACCGACCTCTTCTTCTTTTGTGCGCTCGTCAAACATGAACAGCGCGGCTTCAGTCATTTCCTCGTAGCTCAGATCGTTGCCGTTCCGTACTTTCTGTGTGAACTCTCTCATCTCTGCTCCACTCTCCTCTGCTCTCTATCGTGTTAAAGTCCGGGAATCCGCTCGGGTCCCGATGCATTCTGTTTATTGAAGGCCTTGGCTTCTTCCAGGAAAGCGGCAAGCAGCCGCTCCCCCATTTCCGTTCCGACCGATTCCGGATGGAACATGAGCCCGTAGACCGGATGACGGTCGTGGCGCACAGCCATGACTGTGTTGTCGTCCATCGAATAGGCGTCCGCGTGCAGCACTTCCGGAAGCTCACCCTCATCAAGTGCCGCCGAGTGGCAGCACATCACGCGGAGCGGCTGGGGAAGATAGGCGAACAGTCCACCGCGCTTGTGGCGCACCATGGCCGGCTTACCGTGCCGGATTTGGGTACGCCGGCTTTCCTCTTCTCCATAGGCGGCCGCGATGATCAGCTGGCCGAGGGAAACGCCGAGTATCGGGACATCCGCCCCGAACTCCCGGACGATCTCGATCGATTCCGGCCAGTTTTCCGGACTCCCCGGTCCTGATGACAGAATGATCGCCGACGGGCCGAAGCGCTCGACCTTCGACAGTGTCGCAGCCTTGGCGTCCAGGATGCCGATGTCCTCACCGAGCACGGCGAGGGCGCCGGACAGGTTCTGGGTGAACGAGTCTTCATGATCGATCAGCAAAATCATTTGACCACCTCCGTGAGCGAACGGGCTTTGTTTTCCGTCTCCTTGTATTCGAGCTCAGGCCGGGAATCGTGGACGACCCCGGCACCTGCCCGTACCGAAGCGATGCCGTCCTGGATAAAGAAGGTCCGGATGGCGAGCGCCATGTCCATGTTGCCGTTAAAGCCGATGTAGCCGACGGATCCTCCATACAGGCCTCGCGGCGACGGCTCCAGCCGGTCGATGAGCGCCATCGCCCTCCCCTTCGGCGCTCCGGTCACGGTGCCGGCCGGCAGGCATGCCCGGACGGCATCGAACGCATCCGCTCCCTCTTCCAGCTGTCCTTCCACTTCGGAAACGAGGTGCATGACGTGCTCATAGCGAACGACTTCCTGGTAGGCGGTTACCTTGACAGTCCCCGGCACAGCGGCTTTCGCGATGTCATTGCGCCCGAGGTCCACGAGCATGTCATGTTCGGCCAATTCTTTCGGGTCTGCGAGCAGTTCCGCTTCGAGCGCCCGGTCTTCTTCCCGGTTTTTCCCCCGACGGCGAGTCCCGGCAATCGGGTTCATCGAGAGGATACCGTCTTTCGCCTTTACAACACTTTCGGGAGAAGTCCCGACGATGACCGTCTCTTCCAGATCGATGATGTACATGTACGGCGACGGGTTGCGCCGGCGGAGCCGGCGGTAGAGGCCGAACGGGCTGCCGGAAAACGGTGCGCTCAGTTCCCGAGACAGGACAACCTGGTACAGCTCGCCTGCCTCGATGGCATCGATCCCCTGCCTTACGGCTTCTTCGAACGCTTCTTTTTCGGTATCCGATGTGAACTCGCCGAGCGTGAAGGATATTGTTTCCGGCTCGACGCCCGACAGGATCTGGGACTGGATCCGTTCAAGTTCTCCGTCCGGCGGTCCATCCCCGAGATCGGTACGGACAATCGACACCGTACCCTCCAGATGATCGAAGACAATGACCGTGCTGTAGACGTTCAGAAGCACATCCGGTCCCATGGCGCTAGTTACCTTATGTTCACCCGCTCCGTATCCGATCGCCCCGACGGCACCTCCCGCAAACGGAAAGGCTTCAGGAGAAGCGACCCTCGGCAACAGCCGCTGGAGCAGGTCGAGCGGCTCGCCCTCGTGCCGGAATACTCTCCCCGTCCTGCAGTCCCGCTCTTCAAGGACCTGGCCTTCTGCGCGGTACGTCTTCACCGGATCCTGCCCAATATAGGAATAGCGCCCCGGACCGTCATGCGCGCCGGAGCTTTCCAGCATGAATTTCCTCTGTCCCTTCAGCCTTTCGAATACGGCGACAGGCGTCAGTGCATCCGCCGCAATCTTTCTGACGGCCACCCGTCCGGCTCCTTTTTGTTCTCTGACTGTGCTCATCTCTGCTCAGCTCCTCTTCTCTGGGAAAATAAAAAGTCCCCCGCAACAGGCACAGCAGTCCTGTTGCGGAGGACGGAAAAAATCCGCGTTGCCACCTCCGGTTGGGGCAGATCGCCCCCTCTCGGCCATGCCGCAGAATGCGGCACGTTCCCTTAACGCGGGAAGAACGTCCGCCGGGCCGGGGCCGCGGCGGCTCTCGTAAGTCCATTCACATGCGGGGCGCTCCGGCTTCCACCTGCCGCCGGCTCTCTGGGCCGCCTGTCGCATGCTACTCTTCTTACTCTGCAATTTCTCTGCTATGCTCTGCTCAACTCAGCTCTTTGATCCAAGGGCGATGCCGCTCCCGGCACCTTCTGCCCCTACCGGACTAAAAAGTTATCACCCATCTTACATTGTTTAGAAAATACCGTCAAGTCTGCTTTTCAGATTTTCTTAAGATTACCGGTTAATCCAGTTCCGCGATGGCCTCTGCGATCTCGTCCTGGATCGGCGTGACGGAGCTGGCCAGATAGTTGTTGAACAGGATCGAGAAGATGTACTTTTCACCGTTTTTCGCCTCCACGTAGCCCGAAAGCGTCGAGACGCCGGTGAGCGAGCCGGTCTTGGCCTTCACATTCTCCGCCGCCTCGGTGTCCTTCATACGGGTGCGGAGCGTGCCGCCCGTCATCCGGTCCGGATGGCCCGCGACAGGAAGAGAGTTAAGGAATACATCGAACCACGGTTTGGACTGGACCTTATAGAGAAGGACGGACAGCTGCTCCGCAGTCACAAGGTTTTTGTGCGACATGCCGGAGCCATCCCGCAGACGCATGCCGGCCGGGTCGAGGCCATATCCCGTGAGAACGTCCTCCATCACGCCGAGTCCCGCATCCCACGAGCCTTCACCTGCAGCCGCGCGGCCCATCTCCTTCACGAGCACTTCCGCATGGCCGTTGTTGCTGAGCTTCATGAACGGGATATACAGTTCGCTGAGCGGCATCGACTGCTTCGATGCGAGGGCAGACGCCTCTTTAGGCGTTTCACCTTCGGCCAGCTTCCCGGAAACCGCAATGCCTTCTTGCTTCAGTGCCTGTTTGAACAGATCAAGTGCATACATCGTCGGATCCTCGACTGCCGTCCAGGAACGGGAAGCCGTCGCGCCGACCGGGATCGTGCCCGTGATCACGATGTTATTCGTGCCGTGCTCACGGGTGATGGAAATCGATTTCTTCCCGTCTTTGCCGACAGTCTCGGCCCGGTTGTCGATCGTCACCGATTCCGTGAACGGATCAAGCGTGACTTCCGCCGCGGCACCCGCTTCATTGGCCGGGTTGACGTTCACGATAACCGTGCCCGCATCATAGTCGGTATTCGGAGAAGCAGTCAGGGCTGACACGCCGGCTCCGGTGTAGTTGTGTTCATCGGACCAGTTCAGGTCTTCCGACAGCAGCACGTCGTCATACCAGCTGTCATCCGCGACCAGGTTGCCGTGAACCTTTTTGACGCCCTTCGCCTTCAGTTCCTTTGCAAACTGTGCAAAATCCTCCTTGAGAAGCGTCGGGTCGCCCTTGCCGCGAAGGTACAGGTCACCGTGCAAAACACCGCCCGGATTCAGCTTGCCGGTGTGGAGGACATCCGTCGTAAATCGGTGATCGGGACCGAGCACTTCCAGCGCTGCTACGCCCGTCAGGATCTTCATGTTCGATGCAGGATGAAGCAGCAGGTCATCGGTGTGACCGTAAACGGTCTCCCCCGTCGATGCCTTGGTCACATTCACCCCGAATGTGGCGCCGTCCAGCCTCGAGTCTTTAAGGATTTCGTTTAGTGTGTTTCCGAGCGCGGCATCTTCATCTGTCGCGACTGCAGGCTGCAGGCCGGGTGCGGCGCCTGCGGGAACGAGAAGAAGTGCGGATAGCGTCATTGCGGTGAGCCATTTTTTCTTTGTGGCTGCCATGGGTCATCCCCCTTTAGAATGAGTTTCGAATAGTTTATCAAAAATATTCTGAATTCTACATCTTATGATTGGCTTATTTTCTTCTTGCATGCGGGGGAGAAAAGTCCTGTTCGCGGACTAAGCCCCGTCCTGTTGGGTATAGTGAATGTAGCAGAAGGAGGCGATGAACATGGTTGCTGATATTCGTCCAGAACAGATGACAATCGCCCTGATCCGGCAGCTGAAGGAAGGCGACCGGACGGGTTTTTTAAAGCTGTTTCTGGATTTGCGCCCCTATGACCAGGCGGTGCAATATATGGAGATCCCAAAAAAGCATCACCAGCTGATCCTGGAATGGCTTGACCTCCCGACCATTACGGAGATGCTGCCGTATCTGAAGCCGGACGAGCAGATTGAATTCATTAGGTCGCTGGACCCCGACAAGGCTATTCCGGTACTTGACTTGATGCAAAACGATGACCTTGCAGCGATGCTGACAGACCTCTCGCCGGAGGAGATCGACCGGCTGACCGGCCAGATGCTCAAGGAGGAAGCGGAAAGCGTCCGCAAGATCCTCGATTATCCGGCGGAGACGGCCGGACGCATCATGACCAACCGGTATGTCTGGGTGCATGAGGACTATACGGTCGGGCAGACGGTCGAAAAGCTGAAAAACTACAGCGACTACGCGGAATACCTGAACTATACATACGTCATCAACAGCGACAAGCAGCTGGTAGGCGTTTTGTCGTACCGCCAGCTGCTGCTTACCGATGCGGACACGCCCGTCCGCGACATCATGTACCGCCGCGTCATTTCGGCGAACGCGCGGACAGACCAGGAAGTCGTCGCCAAACAGTTTGCACGATATGATTTCGTCTCGATTCCCGTCACGGATGATGACAATGTCCTTGTCGGCATCATCACCGTTGACGACGTGATCGACGTCATCGTCCAGGAGGCGGATGAAGACATCGAGATGCTGATGGCGAGCGGTAAGCAGATCGATTTCCGGACCAAACCGGTAACAGCCGCCATGAGGCGCCTGCCGTGGCTGATCCTGCTTCTCTTTATCGGTCTCGTTTCAGGAAGCATCATCAGCGGATTCGAGGACACGCTCAGCCAGGTGGTCGCCCTCGCGTTCTTTATGCCGCTCATTGCCGGAATGACCGGTAACACCGGGACGCAGTCACTGTCGATCATCGTCCGCGGCCTTGCGACAGAGGACCTGGATATGAAGACGGCCATCAAAGTCGTTTTACGGGAACTCCTGGTTGGGGTCATCATCGGAATCGTCTGCGGTGTACTCATCTCGGTCATTGCGTATATTTGGCAGGGCAGCTTCGTTCTCGGCATCGTCGTCGGTTCATCACTCATTATCACGCTGATCATCGGGACGCTCGCGGGCACGGTCATCCCGCTCGTCCTGAGCCGTTTCAAGTTCGACCCGGCAGTGGCAAGCGGCCCCCTCATCACAACTGTCAACGATATCCTGTCGCTCCTGATCTACTTCGGGATTGCGACGATGTTCCTGAACTACCTGACATAAGAACAGCAAAAACCGCCGGACACCCATTACGGGGGCTCAGCGGTTTTTGTGTTTTTATCATCAGAATCAAACGAGCAGCTCACATCCCCTCCGGCGGGTAATGTCAGCTGCTTTCATCCTGGCCTGTCTTGGCAATTAGCTGTTCAATCAGTCCGTTCAGCCGCTCAATGTCGGGCGACGGCTGCCGGTCCAGTTTCTTCGTTAGCTCATCGATCTGCTTTTGCATCTGGTCCATCTGCTGCTGCCTCTGCTGTTCCTGTTGGTCGGACAGCAGTTTCTTCAGATCATCCAGCTGTTGCTGGAATTACGCATGCAGCTGGTCCTCCTGCTCCGACTCGATGCGGGCTTCCTCTATGGCAATGGCGGCGCCGATCGCTGCAAGCGTATCACCGATCGCTGCAAGGATTCCGCCAAATAGTCCGATTGCGGCTCCACGGCTGACCGAGCCGCCCGAATTATTGCCGCCATTACCAGCCTGGTTTTGTTGGCTTGGCGGGTATTGAAGGCCTCCGCCATTCTGAAAGGGAGGTTCCTGCCACATATCCATCTCTCCCCCGGTTCGCTTCCCTTTATGAGTCCACTTCTCCACTATCATATGAACCGGGCGTGCAAATGAACCATCAGCACAACCTTTATAACACTCGCGACATTCCCTCAACGCTCGTAGCGGACAAACCACCCATTGCCGTCCCCGACCAAAGCAGTTCCGGCCCAGCCAGTCCCAAGCAGCGCCTGCTGTCCGGCAATGTCATCCATCGGGATTTCCCGGGATTCCGTCCGCTGATGCTCCTGCGTCTTGAGGTCTTTAAAGAAAACATACCGGAGCTTGCCGCCGTATTTCTCCTTGAGCGCGCGGACTTCGAGGCCATGCCTGAACTTGTCCTTCAGGCTCGGGATGTTCCCCGGCATCACCGTCGAGCAAACGTAGCGATGCTTATCGGAATCGACGCGCTCCATCAGTACAAGCCCCATCAATGTCTGGAGCGAAAAGCCCCGCCACTTTGGCGACACGGCGGATATTTCCTGGTAGATGACCTTGCTGATCTCTTCCTCAGGCACACCGACATCGCGCCCAAGCCCCTCATGGTCGTTGTCGGGGACGAGCATTGCGCGCCAGGCGATCAGTTCCCCGTCAGCGTACACCCCGAGCATCTCCCCGTTGCCGTCCAGGATAAAACGGAACTCCTCCTCCGTAAGAGGCTGGAGACGCTCTTTTACTTCAAGCGCTTCGATGACTTCTTGCTGCAGCGAAAGAATCTCCGGCAGCTGCCCCGCGGTGAGTTTGCGCATATGGATGGGCTGCCCGTTTTTCAGATTTCCTTCAAAGATGATGCTCTCCATCACGATCCCTGCCTTCCTTTCTCCATCGTACTTTACAAAGGTTGCCCTGAAAAGTATCTTTGAGATAACCATCGGAAGGGGTTGGGGAAATGGGGAAAACGACAATCGGACAGATCGGCCTGCCGGCGGAGGATATCGAGCGGGCGGCTGCATTTTACTCGGAAAAGTTGGGCCTGCCGCTCTGGTTCAAGACGGACCGAATGGCGTTTTTTGACTGCGGGTGCGTCCGGCTCATGCTGACGGTGCCTGAGCACGAAGCCTTTGCGTCAAACGGGTCGGTCATCTACTTTAATACGGACGACATCCATTCACGTACGAAGGAATTGCAGGAAGCAGAGGTCCCGTTTATGGGTGAGCCTCACGTGGTCGCCAAGATGGACGGCATGGAAACCTGGATGGCGTTTTTCGCGGACACCGAAGGCAACCACCTTGCCCTCATGAGTGAAGTGCCTGTACGCACCGGTGAATGATGCCGGGAAGAAATAAATTCATGTACCCCCATGACTATGCTCGCCGGTCATGGGGGTTCGTTCTTGCCCTTCGTGTCAATTGGCAATCATTCCGATCAGCGAGCCTCAATTCCATCCGGTCCGCCCATATGGCGGAAGATAAAAGTCCCCGGCCCGCCTCGTGGTCCGGGGAAAAATTGCTCAGACAACTTTCGCGCCGAGCGTGTTTGTGAAATGTTCCAGCGCCCATTCATGTCCTGCCGGGTTAAAACTGGCTACGGCACCTTTATGGACAGTAATGGAAAAGCCTTTGTTGTACGCATCGACCGCGGTATGGAGCACGCAAATGTCCGTGCAGACACCGACGATGTGCAGCTCGGTGATGCCCCTCTCCCGAAGCTTGATTTCCAGGTCCGTCCCCGCAAACGCACTGTAGCGGGTCTTGTCCATATAATGGACGTTTTTGTTGTCCCGATTGGCTTCGAACACAGACTGGAGCTCGCCGTACAGATCCCGTCCTTCGGTGCCGGCGATGTTGTGCGGCGGGAACAAACGGTTTTCCGGATGGCACGTATCGCCTTCTTCATGCCGGTCGATTGCAAAAACAACGTAGTCGCCCTGCTCCAGAAATTGCTTGGTCAGCCGGACAATTTCCCCCTCGATCGCCTGCCCGGGCTTGCCGCAGGTCAGTTTTCCGTCATCCGCGACAAAATCGATCGTGTAATCCACATTCAGCAAAGCCTTCATTTTCATACCCCTTCCGCTAATCACATTTACTCCCATCATATCAGGGAAGCCCATCACCTGTCATGACACATCCGTTCAAGAAAAATCCCCGCCGCAGGGGCAGGGATGAATGAGTTTATTTTGCTTCGACCGTTTCCTTGTCCATCTTCATCGTACCGTGCTCAGCAAGATGCTGGTGCCAGGAAAATGCCTTTTCGAGGACGTGAGGCGTCTGGCCGCCGCGCTCGAGCGCTTCCTGATAGTACGCCCAGAGCTGCTTTTTGTAGTCAGGATGTACGCAGTTTTCGATGATGAGCGGCACGCGTTCGCGCGGTGCAAGGCCGCGGAGGTCTGCGTAACCCTGTTCCGTGACGACGACATCGACGTCATGCTCCGTATGATCTACATGCGAGACGAACGGTACGATGCTCGAGATGTCGCCGCCTTTGGCAACCGACTTCGTGACGAAAATCGCGAGGCGCGCATTTCGGGCAAAGTCGCCGGAGCCGCCAATGCCGTTCATCATCTTCGCGCCGGAAACGTGCGTGGAGTTGACGTTGCCGTAGATGTCGAACTCAAGTGCCGTATTGATCGAGATCAGGCCGAGCCGGCGGATCACTTCAGGGTGGTTGGACATTTCCTGAGGGCGCATGATCAGCTTGTCGCGATACTGTTCAAAGTTGCCGAACACCTTCTTCATCTTCTCGTCGGAAAGCGTGATCGAGCAGCACGAAGCAAGGTCGACCTTGCCGGCATCGATTAGGTCGAATACCGCGTCCTGAAGGACTTCGGAATAGACTTCGAGGTTCTTGAACTCGGAATCGATCATGCCGTGAAGGACGGCATTCGCCACGCTGCCGATGCCCGACTGGAGTGGGGCCAGTGTTTCATCGAGACGGCCAAGCTCGATTTCATTGCGGAGGAAGTCGAGAAGATGGTCCGCCATGATTTTTGTTTCCTCATCCGGCTGGACAATCGTGGACGGTGAATCCGCCTGGTCGGTAAAGACGATCCCGCGAATCAGCTCCGGATCGACTTTGATGCCCTGCGCACCGATGCGGTCACCCGCTTTTTCAATCGGAATCGGGCCGCGCGCCCCCTGCTTTTCCGGCTCGTAAATATCATGAATGCCTTCAAGTAGCGGAGTCTGCGCCAGGTTGATTTCCACAATGATGTTTTTGGCATGGGTGGCAAATAGGGATGAGTTGCCGACGGACGTTGTCGGAATGATCGTGCCGTCTTCCTTGACTGCGATCGCTTCGACAATGGCGAAATCAATCGGGCCCATCACTCCGGAGCGCACCAGTTCGGCTGTATGCGAAAGATGCTGGTCAACGAAGAACATATCGCCGGCATTGATGCTCTTGCGCATCGTCGGGTCCGCCTGAAACGGAAGCCGCTTATTGACAATGCCTGCCTCGGCGAACAGCGTGTCGACATCGGATCCGAGGGATGCACCAGTGAACACATTCACTTTAAAGCCGTTTTCCTTAGCACGGTCGACCAATGCAAACGGAACCGCTTTCACGTCACCCGCACGGGTAAAGCCGCTGAGGCCGAGCGTCATGCCGTCCCCAATCCAGGATGCTGCTTCCTCAGGCGTCACTACACGATTGCGCAACGCTTCATGTTCAATGCGATCAAGCTGGATGTTAGTCATCGTATAATCAACCTCTTCTGAAAGTTTTAGTTGGAATTAGGAGCAAGTGATAAATTTTCTTATTCTCATTATTCCCTAAAACGCTTTCAAGGAAGTGGTTTTTGGCCAGAAAAGCCGGTTTCATGTTTTACCTACAGAAAAATGTGACTAAAAAAGGACAATTTAATATCCTAAAATCTTCCTGAAATAACTTGAATAGGATTGACTCACCGGCACGCGGTCCCCGTTGTCCATCTCCAGCAGGAATGTCGAATGGGAGTCCGGATAAATCTCCCTGATGTGATGGACGTTCACGATAAAGGAGCGGTGGCACCGGACAAACATGTCCCTCGGAAGAACATACTCAAATTCCTGGAGCGTGTTTTTGTGGGTGCCCGTCAGGCCTTCCGTGATCACCTGCGTTTTGCGGTCTTTGACTTCAAAGTATTTGACGTCCCCAAACGGAACCGGCTTCCAGCCATCCTCGGTTTTGATGGTGACGACCGATTTGCCTTCCGTATAGGTCGGATAAACGGCGAGGACCGTTCCCTGCAGTTCTCCGTCCTTATGAAACGGCACGGCCATGCCATGGTACGGAATCCCGAATACCTGGCGGTCGATGAATTCGGATTCCTTTTGCCCTGAGGAAAGCGCCTTGTGGGCAATGGTGCCTTCTTTCACCGGATCACCCGGCCGGATTTTCAGATCGACCCGTTTGCTCGGCCGGTAATAAATATATTGTTCGGTATCGGTGACACCGATTGAAATCTCATCAGAGAACAGTTCCCCCAACACATCCAGCAGTTCTTTTTCTGTAAACTTTGCCACTATGTCACCTTCCTCCGTTTTTCATTGTTCCCATTATTATAACGAAAACAAGTTGTGCCGCCTATATTACCGGTTTTGTTATGTATCTGGAACAAACAATCTAGTTCTTCATGTAATTTAAAAACCCCCCGGAATGCCCGAAAAGGATCGGACACGTGATTTCCGGGGAGCCGGCCGGCGTTGGTTTATAAGCCAAAGCCTCAGTCGTAGAACGATTCGGGAATCGCATCGAACTTTCGGCGGTGGTAGAGTAGCGGTTCTTTCCCATGGTTGTCGATATGCTTGACTTCACCGATGAGAATCCGGTGATCGCCGCCTCCGACCGTCGTGTACATGCTGCAGTGAAGGACGCCGGCAGCGCCTTTGATGATCGGCAAACCGTCTGCAGACATCTCCCAGTCGCAGTTTTTGAACCGGTCTATGCCGTGGCTTGCGAACAGGGCGCACATTTCCGCCTGGTCCGCCGCCAGGATATGAACCGCGAACTGCTTGGCGTTCGTGAATATATCGTAAGAGGAGACCCGTTTGTCGATCGACCAGAGGATCAGCATCGGGTCGAGCGACACGGACGCGAACGAATTGACCGTCATTCCGACGGGCGTACCATCCGGAGCCGTCGTTGTAATGACCGTCACGCCGGTCGGGTAATTCCCCATCACTTGTTTGAAGTCATTGACTTTTTCATTGTTCATTTCTATCATTCACCTCTTTTCCTGGTGGTGGGCTTGCAAGATTTCCATACAGCCCCACTATATCAGAACCGTCCAACAGTTTTCGACATGAATGCTTTTCTGTTTCACGTGAAACTTTTGAATTGCCAGATTGAAAATCGTTCATTTGGGTTTTTCTCTGAAAGACCCGGCACAGGGACGTCCTTCAGATGGATAAATGGGGAATGGTTCTCGAGATGGCTAAGGTAATCGAGTGTCGGATAGTAGAGGATGAGATCGGCTGTCCTCGGATGTTCTTCCACTGACTTCAAAATGTTCGAGAGTACTTTGGCGAACAGGCTGACGGAAAACGGATTAAAGAAATAGAAGACATTGTCGAGGGGGTCCGCGCGGTAGGCTTCAGCCCGGGACCGGATAAAGGTGACGGAACCCTTCAGACGGTTCTTTTTCTTTATCATATACAGGTTCCGGTTTTCCAGTGCATCCAGATAAAGCTGACCGTCCATTTCCACTCCGGTCACGGATGCGCCTGTGCGATGATTGATGTAAAAGGCCGTGCGTCCCTTGCCGCATCCGAAATCGACTACGGAACTCGTCCGGCCAATCCGGTATTCGTCCAGCAGGGCATCCAGTCCCTCGTACGGGGTCGCCTCGTACCGGTTGTCATGGATGGAGCGCAAGCCCCAGTCCTGAACGCCTGCCGTTTGGATGCCGAGCAGCCGGTCTGTTTCATGTTCGTTCATCTGAATGCCTCCAATAAAAAAACTCACCCGCTATTCGTGGATGAGTTTATTATATCGCACGTTATTGTTCGGGAGTCTTTGTCCGGCAGGCCTCCGATTGTCCTTTCGGGATGCTGAGGGTTTCCCATTCGTTCCCTTTCAGCACCTTGGCGATGTAGACGATTTGGCCGATATGGGAGGCCACATGGCTCAAGTGGCGCTCGATCGCTTCAATTACGGTATGGCGTTCCCCGCGGATCAGGATTGTTTTCAGCAGATCCTCTTCATCCAGGCGATCCAGCGCCCCGAAAAGGGTCTGCCACCCTGCTTCGGAGATGTCCAGCAGTTCCGCCCTGGTGACCGGAACCGTTTCGAATTCCCCGTCCCGGTTTCGGTCGGGCTTTTCACCGTCGGTCGTGAGGAAGTCCGTCCATCTGGAAATCATATTTCCTGACAGATGGCGGACAATCACCGCAATGCTGTTGGACTCCGGCCCCGGCACATAGTGGATGTCCTGCCCGTCAAGCTGGGCCACTGCCCGGTCCCCGAGATCTTTCAGATGATTGAACCTGCCGCGGACAGCTTTCAGGTATTCTTTACCGATGCTCATTGCGTTCCCCCTCAATCGATGACGAGCATGTCCTGCCCGTCGAACTGCCAGTCGGGTCCGAAAGCGACTTCCCATACAAAGCCGTCCGGGTCCGCGAAATAGCCGGAATAGCCGCCCCAGAAGACCCGCTCCGGCTCTTTCAGCACGGTTCCTCCGGCCTTACGGGCCTGATCCATGACGGCGTCCACTTCCTCTTCCGACTTGGCATTAAAGGCGATCGTGATGCCGGAGAATCCGCTTTTCTGCGGAGGGTCGGCTGCATCGATGTCCTTGGCCAGTTCGTCCAGCGGATAAAGCGCCAGGCGGGTGCCGCCGTTTTTGAAAAAGACAATGCCGGGATTGTCTTCCTTGACCGAGGTTTCAAAACCCAGCCCATCCCTGTAGAAGTGGAGTGAGGCAGCCATATCATCGACGCCGAGCGTCAGCAGATTGATGCGGTTCATTGGTTCCCCTCCGTTGATTGTAGATATCCCTCAAATGCTTCCATCATCGGGTACGCGCCTTCCGACTTGTTCGAGGCCGCGGTGAACACCGCTCCTGACGCCGGATAAATGGCGGAATGGAAGCTGACACCCGGGTCGTAGCCCATGACATGGATTCGTTCGGCGCGTCCGTCTTCCATGTCGACCCAGACCCCGTATCCATATCCGTCGCCGTCCTCGTCCTCCGCGTGCCGGGTAAGCAAATTCGCGGTGAGTTCTTCCCCGAGCAGGCGTCTTCCGAGAAGCGCATCCCAGAACTTGTGCATGTCCGGCACGGTCGTGAATGCCCCTCCGTCGGAACCGCCCTGTACCGGAAGCGAGTAGACATTCGTCCTCCATGTTCCGTCTTCTTCATCAATATAGCCGGTGGCCGTGTTGTTCGGCAGGCGGTCGAGCGGCCAGTAACCGGAATCCTTCATGCCGGCAGGCTGGAATATGTGCTTCTCCACATAGTCGGTGAAACGCATGCCGCTCGCCTGCTCGACGACCAGTCCGAGCAGGATGTAGCCCGCATTGTTGTAGTGAAACCGCTCGCCCGGCAAAAACATCATTCCGCGGTCGCGGAAAAGCGGCAGAAAATCCTTCAGGCTGCGAATTGTGTACATCGGAAGTTCCTTCCACAGTTCCTCAAAGTCGTCCATCACCGCTTCGTCAAAGTAATCCGGCACGCCGGACGTATGCGTCAGGAGCTGATGAATGGTGATGTTCCGGTCAATATTCAGGAACGTTTCGTCCAGACATGCCGCAAGTGTCGATTCCAGAGTGAGCTTTCCATCCTCCACAAGCCGGAGGATGGCGACAGCTGTGAACACCTTGCAGCCCGATGCAATGCCAAACTTTGTGTCCGGCCGGTTCTTCCGCTCCCCGGACCTGTCGGCCAGACCCCATGCAAATGTCCGGACTGCGGCGTCTCCCGTGTCTGCTCCGGCAGCTCCGGAGAAATCCCCGTCTTCTGCAGCTTGATCTAGCCTGTATTCCATCGTCTCTTCTTTTCTTGGTGCGGTTTTCATGAATATTCCCCCATCTATACTCAGTCCTTTATTTACTGTTCGACTTAAACGGCCGGCAGCCCTTTACTCAATTAAGAACTTTTTTCGGCAGCTTGCCTAGCAGGGTGTACGCCGGTTTCATGGGGCACCTCCGAGTTGTTGTTATCTCCATTATAGGAATCGGCCAGTGCTGCGATCAGTGGTTTGTGTCATGGAACCGGATGACAAAAGTCATGATATTCATCATGGCGGACCGGCGGTATACTGGAAGTGAAAAGGGGGTGGCTTCTTTGACAGTTCGGCTGATCAAAGAATTGTTGGCCTGCATGGCGACGGATCCGCAGAACGCAGAAATCCAGGAAGTTCAGACGGCTCATCGGCTGCGGATTGCCCGGGCATGGGATATCCGGGAAGGCGAGCGGATTCTCGAAATCGGTTGCGGCCAGGGGGATATGACGGCGGTGCTCGCCCATCTTGCCGGGCCGGAAGGTTTTGTCCATGGCATTGATATCGGGCCGGAATCCTACGGGGCCCCATACACGCTCGGGCAAGCGGCAGCTGTCCTGTCCGCCTCCCCGCTGGGCGGTCGGATCCGGATGGATTTCAGCACGGACGTACTGTCTCCGGAGCTAACGTTTGGGAAAAGCACATTTGACCGCGTCGTGCTTGCTCACAGTTCCTGGTACATGGATTCCAGAGAAACGCTGGAACAAATCCTGAAACAGGCGAAAGAATGGGCACCGAAACTCTCAGTTGCCGAATGGGATGTCCGGATCGGCGATATTGGGCAATATGCTCATCTGTTATCCGTCCTTATCCAGGCGCAGCTCGAGGCATTTAAAACGGACAGCATGTCAAATATCAGGACGATGTTTGCGGCTGATGATCTGAGGGAGATTGCACGATCTGCGGGATGGCACATTTCTGACGAGCATGTCCTCACGGCAGAACGCATGCAGGACGGCGAATGGGAAGCCGCATACGTGCTGCAAAATCTCGAGACGGACATCGTACAACTTTCCGGTCTCCCAACCGCACTCGGGCCTTTGCTCCTTTCCCAACAGGCGCTGCTCCGGGATGCGGCGGAGCGGCACGGCATCCGCCCGCTCGACGTCTTTGCATTCAGCGCAAACTGAAACGAGCCGCCCGGGTGCTTCCGGACGGCTCGTGTTATTAAGTAAGCTGGCTTCGATGCCAGTCGGTCATCCTGTTCTGCAGTCGGATACCCGGCAGGTTCCCCTCCTCGGCATTCCAGCATGCGGACAGGACGGTCATCGCGATGCAGGCACGGAAAAGCCGTTCCCTGCCGACCGGAAGCCGGGCGAGCATGATGGACGTGCGCAGGGCAAGCGTTTCTTCGAGCGGTTTTCCTTCCAGCTCATTGTAGAGGTAAGGCGCCAGGTCACAGGCGGGGTCGCCCGCATAGCCGTGCGGATCGATTGCCATCCAGCCGCGCTCCTCGTCCAGCAGGATATTCTGGTGATGGAGGTCGCCGTGGAGCAATTCTGTCCGGCCATGCTCGTCCAGCCAGCGGAAGCATTCCTCCGCAAGTGCGACATGCTGCACCGGAACCGGACCGCCACCCGGATGCGAAGCCCGGTATTTGGCGAACGCCTCCAGCCCCATCCTGCCGACCGGGCGTATTTCCGCGCCATCCGGAAGCGGCCGGCGGATTCGTCTCCACACTCCGCAGAACTGCTCCGCCGCTTTTCTTTCATCCCGGACCGTCCGGAGCATGACACCGGGGGACAGCCGCTCGATCAGCTGCACCCCGTCTTCCGGGACGGCACGGAGGAGACGGGCACATCCGTCTCCTCCATAAGCCGTCGTGGCCAGAATCTCATTCCGGCTGTCCTCTGTCGGCACACTGATCTTCAGCACGGCTTCTGTCCCGTCCGCACAGGTCACGAAAAGCACATAGTTGTAAGACAGATTTGGTGCAGGACCCTGCACAG
Organism: Bhargavaea massiliensis; assembly: GCF_018390575.1. Lineage (GTDB taxonomy): Bacteria > Bacillota > Bacilli > Bacillales_A > Planococcaceae > Bhargavaea > Bhargavaea massiliensis. The sequence continues at coordinate 462,319 of NZ_JAHBCJ010000001.1, forward strand.
TCAGCCCCCACTCCCGCGTGTAACGAAATACCGTCTCTCCAAGTCCCTCCAGATAGGTTCTCCCCGCCTGCCCGAAGACGGCAAGCATCCGTTCTCTAAACTCTTGCGGCGGATCGGGCAACTGGTTGAATGGTTTCATATACTGCCTCCCGCCCCACAATTCTTCATTCATTGAAATGTATACAATATGCAAACAGGTGCATGTTCAATCTTAAATCCCTCAAGGGTATTATGCAATATATTGTCTGAAAACACTTTCATATCCGGATTCCGGAAAAACCCAGTTATAATTATTCACAACTACTACATAACGGAAGGAAGGTTTTTGAGATGGACGGACTCCTGGGATACATTACAATTGCGGCGATGATCGTCATTATGCCGGGTGCGGACACGATTCTGCTTGTCCGCAATACCCTGAGCCACGGGACGAAGGCCGGCCGGTATTCGACGTTGGGCATGGCGACGGGCCTCCTGTTCTGGACGCTCATCGCGGTGCTCGGGCTGGCCGTCGTCATCGCGAAGTCGGTCGTGCTCTTCACGATCATCAAGTACCTCGGGGCCGCCTATCTGATCTTCCTCGGCATCAGAAGCCTGTTCACGAAAAACCTTCTTTCCATGGAAGAACTGGAAGCGGACACTCCGGCCGTGACGAAATCCTATCATAAGGAATCGTTCAGACAGGGGCTCCTCAGCAACGTCTTTAACCCGAAAACCGTCATTGCCTATGTGACCATCATGCCGCAATTCATCAATTTGGAAGGCAATGTGCCGGAGCAGCTGATCATCCTCGGCCTCATCCTGACGGGGCTTGCGGTCGGATGGTTCTTCACTCTCGTCTTCATCATGGATCATGCCAAGCGCTGGCTGAACAACGCCCGGTTCCAGAACGGCTTTATGAAGGCGGCAGGCGCCCTCCTTGTCGGCTTCGGAATCAAGACGGCACTTTAACTCGATCTATCTGACTGGCAAGGGTTCCCGCCCTTGCCGGTTTTCTTTATACTGGAAAAAAGGGGGCGACCAGGATGGGTTGGGTCGATTTCACGTTGGTTTTGGCGATGGCGTTGGTGTCGGGGGCCATTGCGGCGCTGATCTGGACGACAGTTTATTTGAATAGCCGGCGGAATGGATGGATTCTGCTGGCTGTCCTTGTGTTTCTCGGTGTCAGTCAGATGATCAATGCATTTCAACTCTCCTTCGCAGCCGGTCTGGTGCTGTTGGTGATCTATGCCTCCCTTGCCCTGCTGTCGGTCCGCCGGATCAGCATGCGGCAAACAAAAGAGACATCCGGGAATTAGTGTCACTCCCAGATGTCTCTCTTTTCGTTTTCTGCTCAGACCGGCTCCGCCATTTTCGGCATCTCGATCTCAAATCCGAGATCCTGGAGCATTTTAAAGTCGCTGTTTTCTTCCTGGCCCTCCGTCGTCAAGTAGTCGCCGACAAAGATGCTGTTCGCGGCATACAGGCCGAGCGGCTGCAGGGAGCGGAGGTTGACTTCCCGTCCGCCGGAGATGCGGATCTCTTTTGTCGGGTTGAGATAACGGAAGAGGGCAAGCACCTTCAGGCAATAACGCGGATTCAGCTCGTCCGTGCCTTCCAGTTTTGTCCCGTCGATGGCATGGAGGAAGTTGACCGGAATCGAATCAGCATCCAGTGCGCGCAGCGACCGTGCGATATCGATGACATCCTCCTTTGTCTCCTTCATGCCGATGATGGCACCGGAGCACGGGGACATGCCGTTGCGCTTCGCCATCTCGACCGTGCCCACCCGGTCTGCGTATGTATGTGAGGTCGTGATGAAATCATGATGGCGCTCGGATGTGTTCAGGTTATGGTTGTACCGGTCGACGCCCGCTTCCTTGAGCTTGGCTGCCTGCTCTTCTTTCAAAATTCCGAGGCAGGCGCATACGGTCAGTCCGTACTTTTCTTTGATCTCCTCGACCGCCTCGCTGACAACATGGACGTCTTTCGTTGTCGGGCCGCGGCCGCTTGCCACGATGCAGTACGTGCCGGCCTTGTTTTCATACGCCCTCCGCGCACCTTCGAGAATCTGTTCCTTTGTGATGAACGGATACTTCTCGATCGGTGCGGTGGAGTCCCTGGACTGGGCGCAGTAGCCGCAGTTTTCCGGGCAGTAGCCGCTTTTTGCGTTGATGATCATGTTGAGCTTCACTTTTTTCCCGTAGTAATGCTTGCGGATCGTAAATGCCCCGTGCAGCAGCGGCAGGAGATTGTCATCATCCGTCTCCAGGATCGCCATGGCTTCCTCATCCGTCAAAACCTTTCCCCCGATTACTTCTTCTGCAAGCGTCTGCCAGTTCATCGCACTTCCCCCTCATTGACTTTAATCGGAATGATCTTCAGCACTTTCTGCATCCGGAAGGCGAAGAACCCGGCCAGCACCGCAAGCAGGATGTCCTTCGGCAGCGGAGGCATCATCCAGGCCCATGCCATCCAGTAGGAAAAGCCTTCCGGCGCGCCGAACCACAGATTATAGGCCGCGTACATCCAATTTGTTCCAAACAGATAGTTGATCGCCGTCGCCACCAGAGCGGCGATGACAAATGATTTGAGCGTCCCCCTGCGCTCAACGATTTTCCCCGCCACATAGGCAATCAGGATAAACGACACGATAAACCCGAAAGTCGGCGAAACGAGCGACGAAGCCCCTCCGCCGAACCGGGCAAAGACCGGCGCGCCTGCCAGCCCGATCATCATATACACCGTGCAGGCCACAGCCCCTTTCCGGCTGCCCAGGATCAGTCCTGCCAGGACGGCGAAAAATGTCTGGAGCGTGATCGGCACGCCCCCGACGACGAGAAACGGCGCAAACGATGTGATGTTGGCCCCGATCATCATCAGTGTCGCGAACAGCGCACAGTGGACAAGATCAAGCGGCTGCCATCGTGCCTGGGATCTGGTTGCGGTTGCTTGCATGATTGTTTTCCCCCTCCACATTAGTTAACTCAAAAAATAATATTGTTAACACAAATATCATAGATAGAGAAACGACCATTAGTCAACCTAAAATTCGTTTAAGTTAACCCTTATTACCTTGTGTGTGGCTATCCTCTTTCGTTAAGATGAAGGAAGGTGATGAAAATGAAACCGAAGATTTATATGAATAATCCTGTTCTTGCCGGCATGACGATGAAAGATCCGGCGCTACCCGAAGCGAATAATATGGCGCTCCATTCCTGCCGGGACTCGAAAGCGATCCTGGAAAACCGCCGGGCCCTGGCAGAATGGGCCGGCGTGCCACTTTCCAGGTTTGTGCTTGCGGGGCAGACGCACAGCGACCATTTCCATAAAGTGACCACGGAGGACTTTGGCCGCGGGGCTGACCGTGCCGATACTGCGATACCGGACACCGACGCGCTTTACACCTTTGAGCCGGATGTGCTGATCGGAAGCTTTACTGCGGACTGCGTGCCGGTTATCTTCTCTGACGAGCGGACCGGCCTGATTGGCGTAATCCATTCCGGCTGGCAGGGCACCATCAAGGAAATTACGCCAAAGCTGTTCAGGCATCTCCGGGACTTGGAAGGCTGCAATCCCGCGGATTTCCGCGTGCAGCTCGGTGCCGCGCTCAGCCAGGAAAAGTTCGAAGTGGACCGGGATGTATATGAGAAGTTCAAGGCACTCGGCTATGCCGGCGATTTCATCGACTACAATGATGCAACCGGCAAATGGCATATCGACAATCAGAAGACGGTCGAAACCCAGCTCCTGCAGGCCGGCATTCCGGCTGGCCGGATCACGATTGACCGCACCTGCACGTTCAAAAGCCCCGACGGCTTCTCGTACCGGGAGGACAAGAAGGCGGGGCGCCACCTGAGCTTTATCGTGAAGAAAAAAAGCTGAATCCATCCGTCCGGCAGATCCGGGCGGATTTTTCATTCATATCCAGGTACGGTCCAGCTTGTCTGCGTAAAAGCGGATCGCCTTTTCGTAACTGCGGATAGCCGGATCCGATGTGGTATCAGCCAGACTGGCCAGGAGAAGCTCCATTGCTTCTGAATGCCGGCCGAGGTTGTGAAGCACCATGGCATGAAACACCTGAAGGGCGCGGTTTTGCGGGAACTCTTGCCTTCCGCGGCAAAAGACCTGATGCGACTTCCGGTATTCACCGAGCGTCCTGTATGTACTGCCGAGTCCCAGATAGGCGCCTTCCAGGTCTTTTCCTGAAAGGCCCGTCCGGATGGCCGCCTCATAGTAAGGCACGGCCGAAGCCTCTTCTCCGAGCACATCAAAACTCCACGCTGCCTGATATTGAATCTCCGGAATATCGGGATGTTTCTTGGCAAGTACCATCAACAGTTCATTAGATTCCTTTAGCCGCCCTTCCTTCCGGAGCCTGACGGCCTTTCCGATTTCTTCTCTCAAAGTATTCCTCCCCCTTCTTTGTACCCTCATGACGTTCAGCTATAATTAAAAGACAGATCTTCCTCATACGGAAGGGGAAAGGAGGCCGCCAGCCTTGGTAAAAGAAAAAACCATCTCCGGGTGGATCCGGGACAGGCGGTTCAGCCTGAGAGGAAAAATGATTCTGCTGATCAGCCTGCTGATTGGAGCGGCCTCCCTCCTATTCGCTTTTCTCCTGCACGACCTCATCTCGGATACGATCGAGGATCAGGTCGGCAAGCGGGCGCTCGGCATCGCACACAGTGTTGCTGAGATTCCTGAACTGCAGGATGCCTTTGCACTGGAAAACCCTGCCGCCGTCATTCAGGACATCGTTACGCCCATCCTGGAAAAGACAGAAGCGGAGTTCATCGTCGTCGGCAACCGGGAAGGCATCCGATATTCCCATCCTGATCCGGAGAAAATCGGAGGCGAAATGGTCGGTGGCGACAATGAGCGCGCCCTTCGATTCGGCGAATCCTATATTTCAAAAAAGAGAGGCACACTGGGACTGTCGATCCGCGGAAAGGTTCCGGTCTATCATGAGGGTGAGATCGTCGGCGTCGTATCGGTCGGCATCCTGAACGACAGCGTGCAGACCCTGATTGAACAGAAAGCACGCTCCCTCTGGATGACGCTCGGCATCGTCCTGTTGATCGGGATCGTCGGTGCCGTTCTCATTTCCAACTACATCAAGCGTCTGCTGGGCAACAAGGAGCCGGAAGAAATCTCCGATCTGTATACGCGGCAGGAAGCCATTCTCCAATCAACACACGAAGGCATTCTCGCAACGGATGGAGACGGACGGATAACTCTCATCAACACGGCAGCAAGCGAGATCCTGAACGGCAGTTCGGATGCTGTCCTGGGTGGCTCCGTCCGCCGGCTCCTTCCCCAGAACATCGAACTTGGCCGATCCTATCAAGGAAAGGAAATGGTGCTCGGCAACCAGACAGTCCTGGCCAATCAGACACCGATTTCGGAAAGCGGGGCATATGCAGGATCCGTCATCACCTTTCAAAGAAAGAGCGAAATCCAGAAAATCACGGAAGAGCTCTCGAGGATCCGGCAATATGCAAATGCGCAGCGGGCGCAGACCCATGAGCACTCGAATAAGATGCACATCATCCTTGGGCTGCTGATGAACGGACGTCCGGATGAAGCCATTGACTACATCCGTAAAGAAAACAATGCCCAGCACAGTCAGCTCAAGTTCCTGGAAGATCGCCTTTCCGATCCCCTCATACAGGCCCTCCTGCAGGGCAAGCAGATCCGGGCGGTGGAACTCGGCGTCACGCTGTCCATCAACCCGGACAGCAGGCTGTCCCATGAATTTTCTGAAGTTCGCCAAGATGCCGTCCTGACCGCACTCGGCAACGTGATCGAAAACGCTTTTGATGCCGTTCGCGGTAAAGCCGGCGGGGAACGTGCCGTCTCGGTTTACTTCACTGACCTGGGAAACGATGTGCTGTTCGAGGTCGAAGATACGGGAGGCGGCGTCGCCCCAGGCAGTTTCAAGCACTTGTTCGAACAGGGTTTCTCCACTAAGTACGGGGAGGGCCGGGGCATCGGCCTCGCCCTCTCCAGGCAGTCACTGACGGAAGTCGGCGGCGAAATCACTTATGAAGAAGGGGAAGCCGGAGCCTGCTTCATCATCAGCATCCCGAAAGAAGAGGAGGAAGATTCATGAAGGACTTCTCTGTCCTGATCGTCGAAGACGATTTCAGAGTGGCCGATATTAACCGGCAGTACGTCGATGCCGTGGAAGGATTCCGGGTATCCGGCACGGCACGGAGCGGACAGGAGGCGCTGGACTTTCTGGCCCGTCCGGATCCGCTTCCCGACTTGGTATTGCTTGATCTCTACATTCCCGACGTACAGGGACTGGAGCTGTTCCGCGCCATCCGACAACAGTATCCGGACACGGACCTGATCGCCGTTACCGCGGCCAATGAAGCAGAGACGGTACGCGGCCTGCTTCGGGGCGGCATATTCGATTTCATTGTCAAGCCGTTTGATGCGGACCGGTTCACCAAGACTCTGGAAAGGTATCGGGCATTCCGAGAGCAGACCGATCGTGCATCGGTATTTAGCCAGCAGGAAATCGACCGGCTCACCGGTTTCCGGGACCTCTCCCCGCCTGCTCCGTCCGGCGGTGACGAGCTTCCGAAAGGAATTGATCCGATCACACTGGGCGAGATTCTCGGCTTTTTCGAAGGCACTGGAACAAAGGGCATTACAGCGGCCGAACTCAGCCAGGAAATCGGAACAAGCCGGTCGACGGCACGGCGATATTTGGAGTACCTGGTTTCTGCAGGAAAGATCAGGACGCATCTGATTTATGGCACGGTCGGACGGCCGGAGCGGCGATACATCCCCCTGTGAAACTTATGAACTTTATTATCTTTTATGAGTAATATCCGTTTTATCTTAGTAATCTTTATCCCCTTTCCGAACATGTGATATTTTTTCTACAATGCGAAACGAAAAATGATTCAATCTATTGCAAGCGCATTCATCCATGTACCGGAAGGGGAATTATTTATGAGTCTGAGTGTTATAGGGTTTCTAACAATACTGGTAATTGTCGCCCTGCTGATCAGCGGGAAGGTCACTCCGATTGTCGCAATGGTGATTCCGCCCATTCTCGGTGCTTTGATAGCAGGATTCACCTTCTCAGAACTGGGGACTTTCTTTAATGATGGGATTGCCACGGTCATCTCGGTCGCCGTCATGTTCATCTTCGCCATCATCTTCTTCGGCATCATGCAGGATGTGGGCCTGTTTGACCCGATCATCAGTAAAATGGTGGCTTGGTCGAGGGGAAATGTCATCCTTGTCAGCATCGCAACGGTCCTGATTGCCACAATCGCCCAGCTGGACGGATCGGGGGCCTCAACATTCCTGATCACGATCCCCGCCCTTCTTCCGCTCTATAAGCGGTTGAAAATGAACCCATACCTCCTGCTTTTGCTGGTCGGAGGTTCGGCCGCAATTATGAATATGCTTCCGTGGGGAGGTCCTCTTGGCCGTACGGCTTCCGTCCTCGGCATGGACGTTACGGAACTTTGGCAGCCTCTGATTCCGATCCAGGGCATCGGCCTCGCACTGATGATTGTACTGGCCGTCTTACTCGGCATGAGGGAACAGCGCCGTATCATCAAGATGTATGGCTCTCTCGAAATTGCGGCCACGATTGACATGACCGCTGATGAAGTTGTCCCGGACGGCCAGGAGACAACGGGAGCGGAAAACTTCCTGGCCCGTCCGAAACTGCTCTGGGTCAACGCAATCCTGGCCATTGCCATCATCGCCCTGCTCATGTCGGGCATCATCCCGGCCGGCCTGGCCTTCATGATCGGTGTCGCCATCGCCCTGCCGATCAACTTCCCGAACACGAAAGACCAGATGGACCGGATCCGCGCACACGCACCGGGCGCTCTGACGATGGCCTCCATCATCCTGGCAGCCGGGCTGTTCCTCGGAATCCTGAACGGGACGGGCATGCTGACTGCCATCGCGACAGATGCGGTCAATATCCTGCCGGCCTCCGTCGCGCCTTATCTCCATATCATCATCGGTATTCTCGGTGTTCCATTCGATCTGCTTCTCAGCACGGACGCCTACTACTTCGGCCTGTTCCCGGTTGCCGAACAGATTGCGGCGACATACGGCGTACCTTCGCTGTCCACCGCCTATGCGATGATCATCGGGAACATCGTCGGGACGTTCGTCAGCCCGCTCGCGCCTGCCGTCTGGCTCGCGCTTGGCCTTTCCGGCCTCGAGATGGGCAAGCACCTTCGCTACTCCCTTTTCTGGATGTGGGGACTCAGCCTCGTGCTCTTGTTCATCGCTGTCCTGATGGGCCTCATCCAAGTTTGATATCACACAACCCGCTCCGAATCCGGAGCGGGTTGTTTTTTGTGTGACTGAGTATCAGAATTGCACGCTGAAGCGTTTAAACCGGTGAGTGCCCGTGCCGAACCTGACGAGGTCCCGATACCGCAGTTCCCTGACTGCTGATCGGACTTCTTCCAGAATCTGCGGGTCCAGCCCCACTGTGTTATGGGAACCGAAGATCCTTTTCACGCCGGGGATTTCCGCAATGCGCTCCAGTGAACGGACCAGATCTTCCGGGCTGGTGGTCGGATAAAACGCATAAACCGGCGTTTCATCGTACAGCAGGTCCCCTGTGAACAGATAACCCTTTGTCTCATCATGGATGGTGATGTGGCCCGGCGAGTGCCCGGGAGTATGATAGATTCTAAGCACCCTGCTGCCAAGGTTGAAAACATCCCCCTCTTTCAGTGTGCCTGCAGGAGTTCCCCGGAACGGACGATAGGTTTCCGGGTCAAAGCCGGAAGGGGTCGGAATCGTGATGTCTCGGGTCATGTCTTTCCTGATCTGCTCGTCAGTCCGCCCTTTAATCCCATTGACGATCCAGTCCAGCTCCTCTTCGTGAACGTAAACCGTATCGAACTGACCATGGCTCCCAATATGGTCTGCATGGACATGAGTCGTCAGCACTTCAACCGGCAGCTCTGTCAGCTGGTCCGTAATCCGCCTGATGTTCCCGATTCCGAGCCCGGTGTCAATCAGGATTGCCGTCTCCTGACCGACCAGTAAAAATGAATGCACTTTCTCCCAATGGCCGTATTCGCTGATGGCGTATGTATCGGAATCGATCTGCTGAACGGTGAACCAGTCATCCCGGATCATGCCGTCTTCCCCCTTTTAACCAATAACAACTGGGTTTCCTTGGTTTTTCAATGCCGCCAGTACGCTCAGGGCGGCCAGATAGCTTGTTTTCGGATTACCCGGCATAGGCTGGTTTTCGATGGTCGCCGTCATGCTTCCGAAACTTCCCTCCGCTTCGATTGTGTGGGTGTTCCGCTTCACGGACGGATCCGCGATCACTCTGACTCCCGTCTTTTCCGTTCCGATGCCGGCGAGCGACAGGGCGAGTGCAACGTTCACGTTTTTCGGAAACTGTTGGATCGCCTCGCCTGCCGGGCCATCAAACAGCGGCTTTTCTTCACGGATTCCTTCAAGCCCGAGTGACGCAGGTGATTTCCGAGTAGTGATCGTCACCTTTTCCAATCCCCCTGTGGCATTGGCCGATTTCAGCAGATCCAGCCCTCCGACCGCTCCGGACGGGAAGTGGACGGTGCACCCATTCTTTCTGGCGGTTTCCCTGGCTTGCTCCAGAAACCCGGCTCCCGCAAATGCGCCTATGCTGCTGACGATCAGGTCTTTTTCATTCTCCAGAACCGGAACCGCATAGGCGGCTGCCACTTCCACTGCGGCGGCCTCGACGACAATATCTATGTCCGAACTGATGAATGATTCAAAATCCTGATAAAAGCGGGTCTTATACTGCTGTGCCAGCTGCTCACCGGCCGTCCGATTGCGCCCGAAGATGGAAGTGACGATTCCCTCGATCTGTTTTTCTCCATTGATGATCTCTAGCAGGTAGTTTGCGATGTTTCCTGTTCCCATGATGCCGATGTTCAAAAGAAATCCCTCCTCAAAAAAACGTCCCCAGGGTTCAGTTTCTGACCGCCTGAACCTTCGAAAGAAGCGGGCGCCCATTGTCCCAGATGACATTGACCGGAATGCCGAAAAACTCGGACATGCGGTCCCTTGTGACAAGCTCTTCCGTGGCACCAGCATCAAAGACCTGCCCTTCCTTCAAAAGAAGGGTCTTGTTGAAGGCCGGCAGGATCTCCTCGATATGGTGTGTGACGTATAGGATCGTTGGGGCGTCCGGTCTTTCTGCAATCCCCCTGATCGATTCCAGCAGTTCCTCGCGGGCCAGGAAGTCGAGCCCGTTTGTCGGCTCGTCCAGGATCAGCAGTTCCGGATCTGCCATGAGCGCACGCCCGATCAGCACCCGCTGTTTCTCCCCTTGTGACAGCGTATCATACCGGCGGTTGGCGTATTCAAGGCAGCCGAGTTCTTTGAGGATGCCGACGCCCTTTTGGTCAATCTCTTCTGTTGTCTCCTCGTACAGACCGAACGAGGCGTACGCGCCGCTCAGGACGACTTCATACGCATTGTCCCCCGGCTCGAGCTTTTGCTGGACCAATGAAGAGACAAAGCCGATCCTTTTGCGCAGCCGCTCCGCCAGATACGTCTTTCCGAACTCCATCCCGAGCACACGGATTGTGCCTTCCGTCGGGAACAGATAAGCATTGATGAGCTCGAGGAGCGAGGTTTTCCCTGCTCCGTTCAGCCCGTATAGCACCCAGTGATCCCCTTTTTGGACTTTCCAATTGATGTCTTTCAAAATCCATTTCCCTTCCCGCTTACGGGAGACGTTCTTCATCTCGATGATCATGGCTTCACCTTCTTAATGTTCTGACTATATTGTACACCTGATTGTACCTAGGAAAAAGAGGCCCCACATCGGAGCCTCTTTTCGTCATTCATTCAGATTCAGTGTTTTCCCCTTGACCATGAAGATGATGTTCTCGGCCATGTTTGTGACATGATCACCGACCCGCTCGAGGTGGCGGCAGATAAAGGCCAGCTGGGTGATCTGGTTCACATGATCCGGGTTCCGGTGCATATAGCCCATGAGTTCCTGGATCAGCCGGCCGTATGCCTCGTCGATGGCGTCGTCTTCCTTCGCAAGTTCGAATGCGAGGTCGATGTCCTCGAGATCGTAGGCATCAAACGCTTTCCGGAGCATGACCTGCACTGCATCCGCCATCTTCGGGATGTCGATGATCGGCTTGATCAGCGGTTCATCACCGATGTGAAGGGTGGATTTCGCGATGTTCACCGCGAGGTCGCCGATGCGCTCCATATCGGTCGAAATTTTGAGCGCGACGATGATTTTGCGCAGATCTGTCGCAACAGGCTGCTGCTGGGTGATCAGCTGGATCACCTTCTGGTTGATTTCCTCATCCAGCGCATTGATTTCAGCGTCTTTCTGCTTGACCGCATTGGCGAGCGTCAGGTTTTGGGCCTTCAGTGCTTCCATCGAATCTCCGAGCTGCCGCTCCGCGAGATCCACCATCCGGAGCAGAGTGCCTTTCAGCTCTTCCAGTTCCGATTCGAACGTCTTCCGTACATTTCCCATATTCCTCAACTTCGTGTCCCCCTTCTTAGCCGAACCGGCCGGATATATAATCTTCAGTCCGCTGGTCGGCCGGGTTCTGGAAAATCTTATCTGTTTCATCGAACTCGATAACTTCCCCGTTCAGGAAGAACGCCGTTTTATCCGAGATCCGCGCGGCCTGTTGCATGTTGTGCGTCACGATGATGATCGAATAGTTTTCTTTGAGTTCCTGGACGAGCTCCTCGACTTTCAGTGTCGAAATCGGGTCGAGGGCGGATGTCGGTTCGTCCATGAGAATGACGTCCGGCTCGATCGCCAGTGCGCGGGCGATGCAGATCCGCTGTTGCTGGCCGCCCGATAGCGAGTAGGCGTTCGTGCTGAGGCGGTCTTTGACTTCATCCCAGATTGCCGCGCCGCGAAGGCTCTGTTCAACGATTTCATCAAGGATCTTTTTGTTTTTGATGCCGTGGATGCGCGGTCCGTAGGCGATGTTGTCATAGATCGACTTCGGGAACGGGTTCGGCTTCTGGAACACCATGCCGACACGCGTGCGGAGTTCCTCGACCGAATACTTTGCGTCGAAGATGTTGCGGCCGCGATACAGGATTTCTCCCGATGTGCGGACACCGTCGACGAGTTCCACCATACGGTTGAGCGTCTTGATATAGGTCGACTTCCCGCAGCCCGAAGGACCGATGATCGCCGTGACTTCGTTTTCCCGGATCGGCAGGTCGATGTTTTTCAGGGCGTGGTGGGTGCCATACCAGAGGTTCAGCTGCTTGGTATCGTAGACGACCGGCTTTGCCGCTTCCCGGACCGGTGCTTCCAGAGGGCTTACGACGGTTTCGTTTTCGGTTCGGTTCATAAGTTGTACCATTCCTTTTTCTCCTCCCAGTTGTCAGTATCGCTTCTGGAATTTATTCCGGATCAGGACAGCAATCGAATTCATCAAAAGCAGGAACGCCATGAGAACAATAATGCCCGCTGAGGCAACTTGCTGGAAGTCGGCCTGCGGCCGCTTCGCCCAGTCATAGATCTGCATCGGCAGCGCCGTGAACGTATCCGTGACGCCCGTCGGCAGGAAGTGGATGATGACCGGCACGCCGATGACAATCAGCGGCGCAGTCTCCCCGATCGCACGCGACAGGGCGAGGATGCTGCCTGTCAGGATGCCCGGAATCGCGCTCGGAAGCACGACGCGGACGATGGTCTGCCATTTGGTCGCCCCCATCCCGTACGACGCTTCCCGCACGTGCTGCGGCACGGCGCGGATCGCTTCCTGGGCGGCGACGATGATGACCGGCAGGATGAGCAGGCTCATCGTGAAGCCCGCGGCCAGGATGCTGTTTCCGAGGGCGAGCGCCCGCACGAAGATCGTCAGGCCGAGAAGACCGAAGACGACGGACGGGACGCCGGCCAGGTTCGAGATGTTCATGCGGATAAAGTCGTTGATCCGGTTTTTCTTGGCGTATTCCTCCAGGTAGATCGCCGTCCCGATTCCGAGGAACATCGAAACCGGCGCGACGACCGCCATCAGCCAGAGCGATCCGACAAGGGCGGCCTTGATGCCGGCCTTGTCGGGAAATCTCGATGCGAAGTTCTGGAAGAAATCCGCGGAAAGAAAGCCGAGACCCTGGGACAGGATCCTGTAGAACAGGATACCGAGCACGAGCAGTGCCACGAGTGTCGCCATGAAGAACAAAGATTTGAAAACCGTATTCGTGATTTTCCGGCCGTCCATCCGTTTGGTGACAGATGCCGGATCGATATAGCGTTTGCCGACTCCGGGCTGCTGTTCAGTGATTCTCATCTTAGTACGCCTCCCTGAATCGTTTCGTGATGCGGCTTGCCAGGAAGTTCATCAGCAGGGTGAAGAGGAACAGCGTGAAGCCGACCGCATAGATCGAATAATAGATCGGTGTGCCGTAACCCGCATCACCCGTGGAGACCTGGACGATATAAGCGGTCATTGTCTGGATGGAGTCGGTGAAGTTCGCATCAAAGCGCGGTGTCGAACCGCCTGCAAGAGAAACGATCATCGTTTCCCCGATCGCACGCGAGGTGGCGAGGACGACCGAGGCAAGAATTCCGGAAAGGGCCGCCGGCAGGACGACTTTCAGCGCGACTTCGAACTTCGTCGCGCCCATTGCGAGTGCCCCTTCCCGCATCGCATTCGGAACGGCGCTCATGGCGTCTTCGGAAAGCGAAGCGATCATCGGGATGATCATAAAGCCGACCACGATCCCGGGACTGAGGGCGTTGAAAATCTTCAGGTCCGGAATCACTGTCTGAAGGACCGGCGTCACGAAAGTCAGGGCGAAGAAACCATATACGATTGTCGGGACGCCTGCCAGCACCTCAAGGACTGGCTTGATGACCCGGCGCGCGGTGTCCGAAGCGTATTCGCTCAGATAGATCGCGGCTGCCAGGCCGATCGGGACCGCGACAATCACGGCGATCAGTGTGATCTTGAGCGTGCCGACGATCAGCGGCAGGATGCCGAATTTCGCTTCCTTGTTGGAGAACGGCAGCCATTCGGTTCCGAAGATGAACGACAGGAGCGGAACTTGTCTGAAGAACGTCACCGTCTCAAAGATCAGCGTCGCGACAATCCCGATTGTTGTCAGTACGGAGACGCCTGCGATCAGGAAAAGAATGACCGGGATGATTTTCTCGATGACTTTTTTTCGTTTGTTGTTTCCGGCTTTGGCGATCAGTTCCTGTACGGATGCCCGTTCCCGGGTAGTCGGATTTACCATCATTTACCTCCATTTATTTGAAAACAGAAAGAAATGAGCAGCGGAGCGCCGCTCATTTTCCCTGCAGAGAGATGTTAGTCAGTTTTTGAATTCTTCAAGCTTTGCTTTTTGTTCGTCTGCCACATCCTGAGGAAGGCTGACGTAGCCGACAGCTTCAGCCATGGCGCCTGCGTTATCCAGTGCGAACTCGAAGAAGTCATAAGTTGCTGCGTTGTTCTCAAGCGCCTCGTTGCTGACGTACGTGTAGAGCGGACGGGACAGCGGCGAGTATTCACCGGATTCAATCGATTCATTTGTCGGTTCCACACCATCGATTGCGACTGCTTGGATGCTGTCCTGGTTGGCCACATAGTACGAATATCCGAAGAATCCGATGGCGTTCTTGTCGCCCTGTACACCTTGGACGAGGACATTGTCGTCTTCGGAAAGGGTAGCGTTCTGGACCATGTCTTCCTCTTCAAGGATGACTTCGTTGAAGTAGTCATACGTACCGGAGTCTGTGCCCGGGGAGTAGAAGACGATTTCTTCTTCCGGCCATTCAGGATTGATGTCGGACCATTTCTTCGTCGTGCCGTCTTCCACCCAAATTTTCTTCAGGTCTTCGACTGTCAGCTCGGTTGCCCAGTCGTTTTCAGGGTTGACGACGACTGTCAGGCCATCATAGGCAAGCAAGAATTCCGTGTAGTCGACGCCGGCTTCTTCAAGCTTCTGCTTTTCTTCGTCTTTGATCTCACGGGAAGCGTTCGAGAAGTCGGTCTCGCCGGCGATGAATTTCTCGAATCCGCCGCCTGTTCCGGATACGCCGACCGTTACCTGGACGTCCGTGCCGGTTGCGGAATATTCTTCGACGAGGGCTTCCATGATTGGCGCGACTGTGCTTGAGCCATCGCCGGAAACTTCGCCTTCAACCGCTGCTTCAGAAGACTGATCTGCAGATTCGCTTGCCGTGTCGCTTTCCGCTGCCTGTTCTTCAGTTGCTTCATCCGCTGCTGCATCTTCTTCCGCGTTTCCGCCGCAAGCGCCGAGCAGCAGAGCCGAGGAGACGACAGTGAGTCCGAGATAGTGTTTCCAGCTTTTCATGTAAATGTTCCCCCTGTTGGTCGTAGTCGTTTTGTTTACAGTCCCTACTTTAGCAACAGGTTGTTGAGGACAAATGAATTAGATGTAAATCGTTTGTAAATCGGTTCAGCCATAGGGTTAACAATCTTTACAAGCCTCATAGAAAAGGCTCAACAACAAGAAATACAGATAACACCTTCAATCTATGAGGTTAATTAATATCTAAAGGAATACCGTATCTTGTAAAAATATATATACCTTTAGAACCACCAATCGTGTACGATATAGGAAACTTTTGGATTATGAGAGAAATACTTTGAAGGTCAAATGGAAGGGCAAGCAAAAGTGAAAGAAGCCAAACGAAAGGCAGAAGAGGAAGCCAAGAAAGGATATGATACGGGAATCACATACGACCAATTGGCAAGGACTCCTGATGACTACATCGGGAAGAAAGTGAAATTCAGCGGAAAAGTCATTCAGGTTATGGAAGGTGATGGCACCACCCAAATCAGATTTGCAGTTAACGAGGACTACGACACCATTATTTATGGGAATTTGATTCCTCGATTGTTGATTCAGGAATTCTAGAAGACGATGTCATTACCATCATGGGATTATCCAGCGGGCTTCTCACTTACGAATCGACCATGGGGGCAAGCATTTCAATTCCCGGCATCATTATAGACAAAATTGAACAGTAAAGAGCAGGCAATGGTGTATGAAACAAATCATCATTGCCTGCTTTTTTTGATGTTTGCCACGCTACTGTTCCAAGTAGGTTTATCAAATCTGACCCCTTCCATCAAGACAAAATTGAACCTTTTCATAAGTCAGTGATTCGGTATGATAGGTCTTATCTCATATAGAAAAGAAGGGGTCATCATGCAGAAAACACATTCGGTTTCCGTCACACGGAACAAAACCTATGATATGATCATCACCGGCATGCTCATCGCGCTTGTCTTTACGGCGACCCTGCTGCTTAATATCAAGCTTCCGATCACCGCGAATGGCGGACTTGTCCATCTCGGAACAGCAATGCTCTTTATCTCGTCCATTTTGTTCGGCCCGAAAAAGGGCGCCATCGCAGGCGGCGTCGGGATGGGTCTGTTCGACCTGGTCTCCGGCTGGACGCTCTGGGCCCCGTTCACCCTTCTCACACGAGGCCTGCAGGGCTACATCGTCGGGAAAATCGCCTGGTCCGGCGGACGCGAAGGAAAGAGTCCGGTCTTCAATACGATTGCCGCGATTGTTTCCCTGCCGTTCATGCTGGCGGGCTACTATCTGTGCGAAGCCGTTTTGTTCAGCAACTGGATCATTCCGGTGGCTTCAATTCCGGGTAACATCACCCAAAACGTGGTCGGCCTGATTGTCGCCATCCCGGTCTGCATCGCACTCAAGAAGGTTCCTGCATTTAAATAATTGTGAAAAAGAGCGCCGTCCCATTAGGAACGGCGCTCTTTTTCTATCAGTTATGGACTGGTTCTTTTTCAGTTTCATTCAGGCCGAGCACTTCTGCTGTCTCGGAGTGGATCTTCTCGAAGAGTTCAGGGTTCTCCGAAAGGGAAATGCCGTAGGAAGGAACCATTTCCTTGATTTTCGGTTCCCATTCGCCGTATTGCTCAGGGAAGCAGCGCTCGAGAATCTCCAGCATGACATGGACCGCCGTGGACGCGCCCGGAGATGCGCCGAGAAGCGCCGCAACCGAGCCGTCCTGTGCCGTCACGACTTCCGTGCCGAACTGGAGCGTGCCCTTGCCGCCTTCCTCGGTGTCTTTGATGACCTGGACGCGCTGGCCCGCGATGACGACATCCCAATCCTCGCTTTTCGCGCTCGGGATAAATTCGCGCAACACGTCGATGCGCTGTTCCTGGTTCAGCATCAGCTGCTCGATCAGGTACTTCGTGAGCTTCATTTCCTTCGCGCCTGCGGAAAGCATCGTCAGAAGGTTATTCGGCTTCACTGATTTGATCAGGTCAAGATACGAACCCGTCTTTAGGAACTTCGGCGAAAATCCGGCGTATGGCCCGAAGAGAAGGGACCGCTTGCCATCGATGTAGCGGGTGTCAAGGTGAGGCACCGACATCGGCGGTGCGCCGACCTTCGCCTTGCCGTATACTTTCGAACGGTGCTGTTCGATGACTTCCGGATTGTTGCAGACGAGGAACAGCCCGCTGACCGGGAAGCCGCCGATCTGCTTGGATTCCGGAATGCCCGTTTTCTGGAGCAGGTGCAGGCTGCCGCCGCCTGCTCCGATAAAGACGAACTTCGCCGTGTGGTACTCCAGCTTGTTGCCATCAAGGTCACGGACCTTCACTTCCCACTTGTCGCCGGAGCGCCGGATGTCTTCGACACTGTGGCGGTAATCGACTGAGACATCCTGGCGCTGCAGGTGATCAAAAAGGACACGCGTCAGCTCGCCGAAGTTGACATCCGTGCCGGAGTCGATTTTCGTCGCGGCGATCGGTTCGTCCACATTTCGGCCTTCCATCATCAGAGGGATCCATTCTTTCAGCTTCTCCGGAGAGTCGCTGAACTCCATTCCCTCAAACAGCGGATTGCCGGACAGCGCTTCAAAACGCTTTCTCAGGAACGAGACATTGTCCTCGCCTTCCACAAAGCTGATATGCGGAAGCGGCATGATGAACTTTTCCGGATCCTGGATCAGATTGTTTTTGACCAGGTGTGCCCAGAACTGACGGGAAAGCTGGAACTGCTCGTTTACACGGATCGCTTTTTTCGTTTCGACCGTGCCGTCTTCCTTCTGGGGAGTGTAGTTCAGCTCGCACAGCGCAGAGTGGCCCGTGCCCGCATTGTTCCATTCGTTGGAGCTTTCTTCTCCCGGTTTATCCAGTTTCTCAAACACCTTGATCTTCATGTCCGGCGAGAGCTCTTTCAGCAAGGATCCCAAAGTCGCGCTCATGATACCGGCACCGATCAAAATCACATCTGTCTGCTTTTGCATGCTGCTCATGACAACCTTCCTTATCCCCTGGATTTATACTTAAATAATAGAGCTCCTGCCCAGGTGACCATCAGGCACCGGCCGGGAACAACTTATGTTCATTCTTAGCCTTTATTATAACATAGTTCGACAATTGACTTTCCTATTTCCTTCCGATTGCATACAGTGCAATTATACCTTTTTTGAATAACTGATCAGGCCTCATTGGCCGAAAAAGGAACACCCTGCGTGAAATAGCATTCAACTGTACAGAATAGAAAAGGCTTTCATCCGCATGTAACGGATGAAAGCCGATGAAATTGCACTAAAGAGGACATTTCTTACGTTCTGCGCGAAGCCCAAGCAGTGTTTATGATTACAATCAATCATTGTTGCGGTTCGCCTTCTTTACCTCAGTATCCCGCTCTTTACTGAAATCGGGCTCCTCACCGAATTCTGTGCGCAAATCCTGATTGGAAATTCTTGAGGGCCGGTCACCCGTAACCATGGTGTCCATCTCTTCGCTCGGTTTAAACAACAGACCGATACAGATCAGGGCACTGATCCCTACAAGACCATAGACCACTCTGGACAAGAAAGCATCTTGACCGCCAAATAACGCTGCAACTAAATCAAACTGAAAAAATCCAATCAATCCCCAGTTTAGCCCGCCGATAATCAATAGAGCCAGCGCAATCCGTGAAAGCACACTCATATATTGACTCCTCCTTCCTGATTCGTATTTATCCTTTACCGAAACCCATTTTTAATACATATTTAATGATAGAGAGGTGCTCAAATCATCCTCTTCATTTGAAGAGTTGGTTCGGGTCATTCTTTAAGATCTGAAAGCTCTGCAGATTTCCACCATTAACAGCTTCATGAACCTCCCAAGAAAATCAAATGGGATGCGCTGAATTTCTCATCCGCAGGAGGCCGAGTGTTCGGCCGATGACGCTTGATCCGCTTGCACTCCAGTTCACCGTAACATCCCTGCATGAGTAGTTGTGATTCACCTATAAAACAAAGTATAGTAAGCATCAAATCAAATGATCCTGATTAAGGAAGGGATGTGCAGACATGCGAATTAATAAATACATCAGTGAATCCGGAAAGACATCCAGGCGAGGTGCCGATCGGCTAATTGAAGAGGGGCGTGTGACGATCAACGGCAAACGTGTCTCCATCGGCACTCAAGTCGAGCCCGGGGATGATGTCCGGGTAGACGGGAATCCCATCCGGGTGGCCAGGAACAATGTCTATCTTGCCTTGAATAAACCTGTTGGCATCACAAGCACGACAGAAAAAAGCGTAAAAGGAAATATCGTCGACCTGGTCAACCATCCACTGAGAGTGTTCAACATCGGGCGTCTTGATAAAGATTCTGAAGGCCTGATCCTTCTCACGAATGACGGCGACATCGTCAACGAAATCTTGCGCTCCGAGAACAAGCATGAAAAAGAATATATCGTTTCAGTGGACAAGCCGATCACCCCTGAATTTCTGAATAACATGTCAGAGGGCGTCAGGATATTGGGAACGAAAACACTTCCCTGCAAGACGGAACAATTATCGAAATACGATTTCAAAATCATTCTCACACAAGGGCTGAACCGTCAGATTCGCCGCATGTGCGAAGCGTTGGGCTACCAAGTGTACCGGCTGCAGAGAATCCGGATCATGAACATCCATCTGGGCAATCTCCCGCCAGGACAGTGGAGGGATCTGTCTAAAAAAGAACGCACCGCATTATTCAGGGAACTCGACTACGAGCCAAGAGAATGGTAAGGCTATAAAAAATGATCATCGGAGTCACGCCCGGGCAATGGGACAGGTCCGATGATCATTTTTTATTTATTCTCCGTGCATGCGGTCCAACACTTGGTACTGCTTCATGTACGGTCCGTCATCCGCTACAACTGAATGGTATAGTGCCTTGATGGCCAAGTTTTTCTCCAGGCCCATTTCAGATTTGATCTTTTTTAGCTCATCATGCAATTCACGATGCTGGTTAATCAGTTTTGTCATAACGGTTTTGTTGTATCTCATCTGCTCTCATCCTTTTTAACAGCCTATTTATGATACGGCTCATTTTTCATGATCCGGAAAGCCCTGTACACCTGCTCCAATAGTATGAGCTTCATCAGCTGATGAGGGAAGGTCATTTTGGAGAAGCTGAGTTTCTCGTCCGCCCGTTTGAGGACATCGGCATGCAGGCCCAGGGATCCGCCGATGACAAACACGACTTTGCTTTTGCCGTAAGTCATGAGGGATTCGAGGTTTGACGCGAGCTCCTCCGACGCCCGTTGCTTGCCCTCGATGGCGAGTACGATCACATGGGCATCGGCGGGAATCTTCGACAAGATCCGTTCCCCTTCTTTTTTCTTTACCATTTCCATCTCCGCGTCACTCAGCTGCTCGGGTGCTTTTTCATCCGATACTTCGGCCAGCTGGATTTTCGCATAGGGACGCAGCCGTTTTTCGTACTCCTCAATGCCTGTTTTCAGATATTTTTCTTTGAGCTTTCCGACTGTAATGATTGTAATATTCACAGCTTGTCCACCTTTGCCAAATCGGTTATTCACAGGAATTATGCACATATCCACAACTGAAATCAAGATATGGTGGGCGACTGCATGTTCGATACCACATATATTGCAGCCTGTTGGCAATAATCACAGGGTGTGGATAACTCTTCGGATTTGTTGATGGTTTCCATGATCGGGAAGGCTTCCGTTTTTGCAGTTACCTCGTCTAAAGCCCGGTATATGTGGGTTTCGCATGCTTTTTTCGTTGTGTTTTCCATTCAAAAACCTCCTTTTCCACTCCAGAAAGTTATAAACATTTGCAAATAGTTATCCACATTGGTGGACAATTGCAATTATTTACGGAAAAAACACAGGCAGCCGGTTGAAATCTCACCGTGCTGCCCCTTGTGGATAGATATATTTGTAACAGTAGAACAAAATTTCAGTTATTTAGTTGCAAACTGCTATAAATTGATTTCAATGTCCATTGCTTCGCCGCTCCGGTACACCTTAAGCTTGACCGCGTCGCCCTCTTTCACCTCATTATACAAGTACTTCCGCAAGTCGATCAAATCCGCGATGGGTTCCCCATCCATAGCTGTAATGACGTCATACTGCCGGAGTCCGGCTTCCTGTGCCGCAGAGCCTTGCATCACCTGGTCCACGACCACACCCTCTGTGATGTCCTTCGGCAGGTTCAGCTCCTGCTGTTGATAAACAGCCGGGATATCCATCAGGTCAAACAGCGTGACGCCCATTTGCGGACGGCGGACTTCCCCGTGCTGCTCCAAGTCTTCGATGATCGGCACAGCGGAATTGATCGGAATGGCCAGGCCAATGCCCTCGACCGATGCTTCGGCAATCTTCATGGAGTTGATGCCGATCAGCCGGCCGTTCAGGTCGACAAGCGCGCCCCCCGAGTTGCCAGGGTTAATGGCCGCATCCGTTTGCAGGACTTCCGCATTCCAGTCGATCGACTGGTCCCCGTTCAGGTCGACCGGTATGGACCGTTCCTTCCCGGAAATGACCCCGACCGTCACTGAACCTGAAAATCCGAGTCCGAGCGGGTTGCCGATTGCGATTGCGGTCTGTCCGCGCTTCAATTCATCAGAATCTCCAAATTCAATAACATCCTGCACATCGGCATCGTCCATCTCGACCACTGCCAGATCGGTCCAGATATCTGTGCCAAGCAGCTTGCCGGGCACCTTCGTGCCGTCTTCCAGCGTGATTTCGATTTGTGATGCATCTTCGACGACATGGTTGTTCGTCACGACATATGCTCTGCCTTCCTCCTGCTTGTAAATCACACCTGATCCGACGCCTGCCGGAACGGTCTCCTCCGCGCCGGTCCAATAGTTGCCGGCAGTCTGGAGATTGGTCACGCCGACAACCGCTGCAGATGCCTCATCAACCGCTCCAACGATTCCTTCCTGCAGTTCAAGGGCCGCATCAGGCGCAACGTCGTCCTTCCCGTTTCCGTCTTTTGCTGCCGTTTCCGCATCGGCAACGGTATTGACGTTGCTCTCGCCTTCCGCTTCCTGTTCCGGAGAAAGACAGCCCTGCAAGAGAAGCGCCGCAGAAAGTATTCCGACCGCACCGATATAACGAAGTCCGATCTGGCGGTAATCCCGTTTACCCATCCAACCAACACCCTCTCCTGAAAATATCTACTGTCCTTTAACCTACCCGTTTCGGGCAATTTGAACACAGAGCGTATTTGCTGGTGTAAATAGCGGTGTTAAGAAAAAGGGCGTGAGTGAAAGGAAACTGTCCCGAATGTTTAAGAAAGCGGCGCCCATTGTTAAGAAGACAGACCTGAGTGTTAAGCAAAACCCGACACCCCGCCACAATGAAAAAACCGCCCCGCAATGGGACGGATATGGTTTAGACTGTGACCAGCTCGGTCGGCGCTTCCGCATCAGTGTCATACAGATGCACAAATTCGCCGGGCCGGATGCCGCATGTTTCAAGCGTCTGCGAAACGCTCAGCCTCGCAAGGTCTTTCATATTATTGTCTTTCGACAGGTGGGAAAGATAGATGCGTGTTTCCTTCTGCCCCACCACTTCGCTCATCGCAACCGCCGCATCTTCATTCGATACGTGGCCGACATCGCTTAGGATGCGCCGCTTGACGTTCCACGGGTAACGGCCCATCTGAAGCATGCCGACATCATGGTTGCTTTCAAAGACGAATGCGTCCGATCCGGAAATCCAGCCCTTCATCCGGTCGCTTACATAGCCGGTGTCGGTAATCAGGGCAAGCTTGCGGCCGCTGTCATGGAACACATAGAACATCGGGTCAGCCGCGTCATGCGAAACGGCGAACGACTGGATATCCAGGCTGCCGAACGATTTCACCGCTTCCATATCAAAAGTGAAGCGCTGGCCGACCGGAATGTCTCCGACCAGGCCGTCCATCGCTTTCCAAGTCTTTTCGTTAGCATAAATCGGCATGCCATACTTCCTCGCCGCCACGCCCAGTCCCCTGATATGGTCGCTGTGTTCGTGCGTGACGAAGATGCCGTCGACCTGCTTCATGCTGCGGCCGATGCCGCCGAGGAGTCCCTCGAGCTTTTTGGCGCTCAAGCCGGCGTCAACAAGAAAAGCATGGTCGTCATTTTCTATATAAATGGAATTGCCCGTACTGCCGCTGGCCAATACACTGAATCTCACGTTTCGGCCTCCTACTCTTCTACTCTTCTACTCTTCTTCTTCGGTGTCTGGTTCGGAAAGCTTATCGAGGATTTTGCCGTTCACTGCGTTGATGAAGTGGTCGGCATTAGTCCCATCGATCAATTCTACATGAATATGCCAGGTCGGGACAAACACTTGCGTTTGAGTCAGCTCGACAAGCGGGGAATAGCCCAGCTCTACATCCGTGACATTGGTACCCGGCTTGATAGCTTCAGACCGGGAAAGCGCGCTGATTGCCTGGAGTGGAGAGTAGAGGCTTTTCTGCTCGTTGATTTCCTTCAGGTTGTGAAGCATGGTCTGCTCGTATCGGATAGCCTTCCGGTCTGCATTCCAATGCACGGTCAGTGTCGAGTTCTCATTGTAAAAGATCGTGTTGCCGTCAAATGTTTGGAAAAAGGTTGCCGTCCGCTCTTCCTCGTCCACTTCCCAGAGGGTGTAATTCTTGCCGTTCGTCACATATTTCTCAAGGAACTCTTCAAACTCCAGCTTGCCTTTGCTGTTTTCCAGGCCAAATGGTTCCTCAAGCTCTGAAATGAGTGTGTGCCCTTCCACGATCTTAAGTGCCTGGCCGGATAAATCCCTTAATTCCATGAGACTGACAGGCTTCAGCTCGCCGGAAACACGGAAGGCTTCCTTGGTCTCCGGGAGGTCTCCGTAAGTGATGTCATCTCCGCTCAGCCGTTCTTCGATGCTCGTTTCACCGAGCACCTCGTAGTTTTCATACTCATTTGTCCGGTTCATATACAGCGAGAACAGGAAAACATTCAGGATGGCGAACACGACAATGAAAATGGTCTTTGTCTTACTCCAGTCCACCCCTGCCACCTCCTGTACCGGCATTGTTCACGGGATGCCATTCCCCATTTTCCTCATAGAACCATTCCGGCTCCAGTGTATACAATGCTTCTTCACCGCGCTGGATAAGCTGGAGATGGTATCCCCGGACAATGTCATCGACTTGATTAAAATCAACTTCCGGGTCTGTACGGAGTCCTTCGGCCACGGCTGTACCGGCCGGAAGGCGCTTTTCCGCATTTTCCGGGGTAGGTTCACCCAACTGGTAATAAGGTCGTGCATAACTGGAGATTTGGCCATTGCCCCAAATCTGGGTAATCTCAGTCAATGTCATCTCGCTGAAGACAGGGTATCCCTCTACCACCATCCGGTATTTGATCTGTTTGCGCAGCGGATCCATCGACGAAAGGACGAATTCATTGGTCCAGCCGCCATGTCCGTTGACAAAGTCCAAACTGTCCATGAGCAGTTCACTTGGGATCGAAACCCCCTCGCTGTCGCTCATCCGCGTATTATTGAATCTCAGCGTCTTCATCTCTGTGTCAACAATCATCTGCCGCTCGATATCATGGTATTTTTCCGAGTGTTCGCCTGTCTTAACCTGCTTGACCAGGGTGGTGTCCGGGAACAGCACTTTCTTGAAGCGGGAAGGGCTGACTTCCTGCTGGAAAAAGGTCATGTTGCTGACAGATGCGCTTGTTGCAGGCAGATATAGCGTCATTGCCGTTTCCCGCTCGACCGCTCCGTAAGGCTCCAATCCTTTGGCCCCCGCCAGCAGATCATTGAGCTGTTCAGGTTCAACTCCTGTAGCTTGGGCTGTAAATCTTCGTCCGCCGTCTTTTCCGATAAAATGGATAAGCCCGATATCTGACTGTGTTTCAATGACGATCTGGCTAAAGCTGGCTTCCGTCGTCACCGAATCAGCAAACCGGAACAGACTGTCCGCAACCCCGAACGGAATGGGAGAACGGAAAAAGAGCGTGACAGTGTTGGGCTGGCTGATGATGTCATCGGCTTCTTCCATGGTGACTTCCTTGTCGGCCTCCGTCAGGTTCTGGAACGACCACGTCTTCATAAAGTCCATCAGCTTTCCGATGTCCTCTCTGCCCGTTGTGCCGGTGACGCCGTCTTCTGACATGGCAATCAATTTATAGGGAAGGATCACATCGCCGAGTTTTTGTTTTTCCGAAATGGTTTCAACAGCCGGCGCCTGTTCGATCGGCTGATAATTGGTCCGGAATGTCCAGATCGAGAATGTCAGCGACACACTGAGGAGGATGAGCAGAATGAGGACTGCCGATTTGATATGCTCTACATATTTCAATCCCATTCACCCGCCTCTTCAACTTCAAATGGAAGTGTGAAGAAGATAGTCGTGCCTTTGCCTTCCTCACTCTCCGCCCAGATGTGGCCGCCGTGGGCCTGAATCATTTCCTTGGCGATGGCGAGGCCGAGGCCCGTTCCGCCCATTGCCCGGGAGCGGGCTTTGTCTGCGCGGTAGAACCGCTCAAAAATCCGCTTCACATTCGCTTCCGGAATGCCCATCCCTTCATCGGAAACCGCTATTTTAATATGATCATCTTCCGGCTGCACAGTGAACCTGACATTGCCGCCGTCCGGAGAGTACTTCAGGGCGTTTGAGATGATGTTGTCGATGACCTGGGTCATCTTGTCCATGTCGAGCTCCGTGTACAGCGGACCCGGCGGAATCTGCCTGATAAACTGGACGTCTTTGGACTTCATGAGTTCAAACCGGTCAATGATCCGGTGGAAGAATTTCACGAAGTCGACAATATCGGTGTTCAGCTCATACTCCCGGCTGTCCATCCGTGACAGCTGAAGAAGATCCGTGACGAGGCGGATCATCCGCTCTGTCTCGGTCTGTGTGACGTGCAGGAAGGAAGGGGCAATCTCCTCGTCCTTCCACGCACCGTCCGCCAGCGCCTCCAGGTAGCTCCGCATGGAAGTGAGAGGCGTACGCAACTCATGACTGACATTCGAAACGAATTCACGGCGTTCCATTTCAATTTTCTCCTGCTCGGTGATGTCATGCAGGACGACAATCAGCCCGTTTACAAATCCGGTTTCTTTCTGGATAACCGAGAAGTTCGCCCGCAGGATGTATGGCCGCACCTCATCACTGAAGTCGATTGTGAGCGGCTCCTGCATATCGACAAAGTCTTCAAAGGTGTGCTCCGCCTCAAGGCCGAGCACAGCCGGCACTGGGCGGTTCAGAACATGTTCACGGGGAACGCCCAACATATCGAGCGCCGTGTCGTTGATCAGAATGATGCGCCCCTTCCGGTCGGTCGAGATGACGCCGTCTGTCATGTTGGAGAGAACCGTGGCAAGCTTCCTGCGTTCGGATTCGGTTGACGACTGCGCCTCCTGAAGACGGGTTGTCAGATGGTTGAATGCCTTCGCCAAATCCCCGATTTCATCCTGGCCGTACACCCGGACCTTCCGGGCGAAGTTCCCTTTCGCCATGGCGCTCGCCTGCCTGGTCATATCGGCAATGGGCCGGGTGATCGTCTGGGCGAGGAGAATGCCAAGAATCACGGTGATCCCGAGTGAAAATATCGTTCCCCCTGCGAGAATCTGGTTGATGTCATTGATTTGTCCATACACCTTCTCGATGTTCGACTCGGTATAAATCGAGCCGATCACTTCGTCTCCGGACATGATCGGCTTCGCCAGCACCCAGATCCTGCGCTGGGACTCATTCAGGGAGATGCTATCGAATGAGCCACCAAACTGAATCGAATTCCTTACAAGTTCATTCACCATAAGCTGGTTGATCAGTTCATTGTTTTCATATTCGGATGTAGCGAGAATCCGCATCTTTGGATCGATGATCCTCACTTCGAGAATGTCATCCGAGGAAAAGCCATCAAGGACCGCGCGAAGACTTTCCTCGGGGGAAGGGTCTTCACCGGTCCTCTGCCGTGTCATTTCTTCCCTGACGCTGAATTCCAGGAGATTCACCCGGTCCTCGATGGACTCCTCAAAGTTCTTTTTCAGCGTCTCTTCAAGTTCCTGTGCAAAGTAGATGCCGATGACCTGCATGGCAATCAGGATGAGAAGAACGTACATGAGGACGAACTTCAGGTGAATGGACCGGAAAAAGCCGACTTTCTGCATGAGGCGTTACTCCTGTTCCGGATTGCGCAGGTAGTATCCGACGCCGCGCCTTGTCACGATCCATGCCGGGTGGCTCGGATTGTCCTCAATCTTCTCGCGGAGGCGGCGAATCGTCACGTCGACCGTCCTCACATCACCGAAGTAATCATAGCCCCAGACGGTCTGGAGCAAGTGCTCGCGTGTCATGACCTGCCCGATGTGCTTGGAAAGATAGTGGAGCAGCTCGAATTCCCGGTGGGTAAGCTCGATCGATTCGCCGCGTTTTTGGACAATGTAGGCGTCCGGTTGGATTGTCAGCTGGCCGACGGTGATGTCGTTGGACACTTCCTCTTCCGACTCAGCGGGAGCGGTTTGGTGACGGCGCATATTGGCCTTCACACGTGCAATCAGCTCACGGGTGCTGAACGGTTTTGTGACATAGTCGTCCGCGCCGAGTTCCAGCCCGAGAACTTTGTCGATTTCAGAGTCCTTGGCCGTCAGCATGATGATCGGAAAGTCATATTTCTTTCTAAGCTCGCGGCAAACTTCCATGCCGTCCTTTTTCGGCAGCATGATATCCAGCAGCGCAAGGTCAGGAACAGTTTCTTCCACACGTTCCAGCGCTTCTTCGCCGTCATATGCAGTGATGACATTGTAGCCTTCTTTTTTCAGATTGAATTGGAGGATGTCCGCAATCGGTTTTTCATCATCCACTACAAGAATGGTCTTGTCCATGATGGTCTTCCCTTCTCATTATCAGGTTCGGTCCTGTTTCCCTTATGCTATCACGAGTTTGCAAGTTCCGCATCTTTGTGAGGTTGACTCTCAACCTATTTAACTGTCCGCAGGCAAGTTGTCCGAAACTGCAATGGAGAGTGTCGAATCCGGGAAATAAATGATTCATTTCCCGGGCAATAATCGTCTCGGAACGACATATTTCCCGAGTATATGACTGTAAGATGCCGGATGCTGAAAAGGACGGCGGCCCTGCGGCCTGCCGTCCTTTCTGCATGATTCGATTACTGGCTTACAACGGTAAGCGGATTGATGAGCTGTCCGTTCTTGCGCACTTCGAAGTGAAGATGCACGCCTGTTGACCTGCCTGTATTGCCCATCACGCCAAGTTTCTGGCCTTGGGCAAGTTTCTGGCCGGGTTTGACACTAATCGATTGCAGGTGGGCATACAGTGTCGTATAGCCGTTTCCATGGTCAACCACGACCCGGTTTCCGTAGCCGCCCTGAGGGCCGGTTGCGGTGACGGTGCCTGCGTCAGACGCAAGGATCGCCTTGCCGCTCGGGCGGGCAATGTCGATACCGTTGTGCTGGCGTCCCCAACGAGGTCCTTTCTTGCTCGAAACGTAGCCGCCCTGCGCCGGCCAGGCGAATTTCCCTGTGGACACGCCCGGCACGGCCTTTGTGCCCTTCAGGATCAGTTCATCAACCGGCTCTTCGACAACCTTGTCTTCCAGAACTTTCTCGGATACTTTTTTCCCGTTCACGGTTTCCGTGACCGAAGTCATTTCTTTTTTGCCGTCTTTCCCGGCTTGGGCAATTTTCTTCTCGCCTTTCAGCAACGTTTCATCATCTTTCATGACCTTCTTATGCGCGATTGGCGAAGCTTCACGATGCTTCCGGGTGACGGAGACTTCCACGTACGGCTCCTCGACAATGACCTTTACTGTTTCTCCGGCAGCAAGTGTCTCCTGTTCGCCCATTCCTCCGTTTAGCTCAAGGAGCTGTTCCATGCTCATGCCGTGTGACTTTGCGACTTTCTCGGGCGTGTCACCCTCTCCCGCGGTATAGTCATGCTCTGCAGGTTTTCCGGAGCGAAGCAGCTCAAGGGCATCTTCTTCCGTCTTGATGTTCTCGGGGTCGGTATAAACTTCCTTTGCCTGCAGGTCCGCCTTCAGGGAAAGGTGCGTCACCTGTGTCTGACCTTCTTCGGGCTCAGGAAACTCACCGGATTCCCGTGCAGCTTCGTAGTCTGCCAGTTCTTTCTCGGTCACGTGGGTCAGCTTGACGCCGCGGATCACCCGGTTGAATGCTTCCGGGTCCTTCAGGTGGAACAGGGTTTTTCCCTCCACCTGGACTGCGACAGACTTCGCTTCGACAGCGAGTGTTTGATCAAGAGTTTTCTTCACGGATTCTTCATCAGCGGATTCGGAGCTTCCGAAAACTTTCTCCTTTACGACAGAGAGATCACGGCCGACGACGAGTTCAAGGTCTTCGTGGGCATCTTCCGCTTTTGCCTTCTTGTCATTCACTGCATGGTCGATGACTTCCGGGCTCTTGACTGTTCCGATGTATTCGCCGCCTTCATAGACGTGATATTGGTCGTGGAGGCTTTCTTTCGCGAATCCCGTACCGGTGAAGAGAAGGGAGCCCAGGAGCACCGTCAACAAAACTTTCCTGATCTTCCCCTTCTTCTTTTTCCCGGAAGATGGAGAGTTTGCACTGTAATTATCTGTGTTTCCTTGCATCTCATTCCCTTGTCCTTTCTGCGTTTCTCTATCTATGTCTCTGTATTTATAATCTTAGCCTTAGCCACTTTAACAGCTACCTATATATAGGCACAAGCAATGCGGGCCATTTGTAATGCAACTGTAAAATGGGACCCAATACCCAGTCGGCATTCCAAAATATTCGTCGATTATTTCATCAGAATGACGGCTGTGACAGCAGAAGAAATACAGAAACAGGAAGAGTTTAACGTGCAAATTGGCGGAAACGAAAAAACCACCCTCCGGATCGGAGAGTGGCTTCACTTGCCGGCTTAGCGCCAGACGCTCTTGATGACGTTGGTCTGTGTGCGGTCAGGACCGACCGAGAAGATGGAGATCTGGACGCCTGTCAGCTGGGCAATGCGCTCCAGGTAATGGCGTGCATTTTCCGGCAGTTCGTCCAGGGAACGGACACCTGTGATGTCTTCGCTCCAGCCCGGCATTTCTTCGTAGATCGGCTCGCAGTCGTCCAGCACCCGCAGATTCGCCGGGTACTCGGTGATCAGCTCGCCCTTGTAGCGGTATGCCGTGCAGATTTTGACCGTCTCGAGACCCGTCAGCACATCGATGGAGTTGACCGTCAGATCGGTCAGTCCGCTCACGCGGCGCGCATGGCGGACAACGACGCTGTCGAACCAGCCGATGCGGCGCGGGCGGCCTGTGGTCGTGCCGTATTCCTTGCCCACTTCACGGATGCGATCGCCGACTTCGTCAAACAGCTCTGTCGGGAACGGGCCGTCGCCGACACGGGACGTGTAGGCCTTGCAGACCCCGACCACATGATTGATCTTTGTCGGGCCGACGCCCGCACCGATCGTGACGCCGCCCGCCACAGGATTCGATGACGTGACGAACGGGTATGTCCCCTGGTCGATGTCGAGCATGACGCCCTGTGCTCCCTCAAAAAGGACACGGCGGCCTTCATCCAGTGCGTCGTTCAGCACTTTGGATGTATCTGTCACATATTGTGCGATCTTCTGTCCATACTCGTAGTATTCGTCGAGGATGTCTTCCACCTTGAAGCCTTCTGTCTCATAGAACTTCTCAAGCAGGCGGTTTTTCTCCTTCAGGTTGCGGGTCAGCTTTTCCTCGAACACTTCCTTGTCGAGGAGGTCGGCGATCCGGATGCCGATCCGGCCGGCCTTGTCCATATAGGCAGGGCCGATTCCCTTGCCGGTCGTGCCGATCTTGTTGTCACCCTTGCGGAGTTCTTCGACTTCATCGAGCTTGATATGGTAAGGCAGGATGACGTGCGCACGGTTCGAGATACGGAGATTGTCCGTCTCCACACCGCGTGCATGAAGCCCATCCAGCTCGGTGACAAGCGCCTTCGGATCAACGACCATACCGTTGCCGATGACCGATATTTTATCCTTGTAAAAAATCCCCGACGGAATCAGGTGAAGCTTATACGTTTCCCCGCCGAAAATGATCGTATGACCGGCATTGTTACCGCCCTGATAACGGGAGATGACCTCCGAGTTTTCCGAAAGAAAGTCGGTGATCTTCCCTTTACCTTCGTCTCCCCACTGCGTTCCGACTACCACCACTGATGGCATAGATCTGCACCTCCGATGGACGGTCTATTGTTCACGTCCGATTTCAAACAGATATAGTGTACCAATGATCCGATAACGGGTCAAGAAAAACCCGAACGCACAGATGCACTCCAGCATCGAACGTTCGGGTTTTGGAAGTCATGCCGGCGGTGCCTCATGCTGGCTCCAGTCAACATTGACGAATTTGTTATATTCTTTTACAAAAGCAAGCTTTACTGTGCCGGTCGGGCCGTTCCGCTGCTTCGCGACGATGATTTCAATCATGTTCTGGTCTTCGGTTTCTTTGTCGTAATAGTCCTCACGGTAGAGGAAGGACACGATGTCGGCGTCCTGCTCGATTGAACCCGATTCACGAAGGTCGGACATCATCGGTCGCTTGTCCTGACGCTGCTCGACCCCACGGGACAGCTGGGACAGGGCGATGACCGGGACTTCCAGCTCACGGGCAAGCCCTTTGAGTGAGCGGGAGATCTCGGAAACTTCCTGCTGCCGGTTTTCGCCGGGCTTGCCGCTGCCCTGGATCAGCTGGAGGTAGTCGATCATGATCATGCCGAGTCCGTGCTCCTGTTTGAGCCGGCGGCATTTCGCGCGGATTTCGCTTACCCGGATGCCCGGAGTATCATCGATATAAATACCGGCGTTCGACAAACTGCCCATCGCCATCGTGAGCTTGCGCCAGTCTTCGGCTTCAAGCGCGCCGGTCCTGAGCACTTGCGCGTCGATATTGCCTTCCGCGCAGAGCATCCGCATGACCAGCTGGTCTGCGCCCATCTCGAGACTGAAGATGGCGACATTTTCTCCGGCCTTCGTCGCCACGTTCTGTGAAACGTTCAGCGCAAAGGCCGTTTTCCCGACGGATGGCCGTGCAGCGACGATGATCAGATCGTTGCGCTGGAAACCCGCCGTGATGTGATCGAGGTCACGGAACCCTGTCGGGATTCCGGTGACCTCGCCTTTTCGGGTATGGAGCAGTTCGATATTGTCGTACGTCTGGACGAGGACATCTTTGATGTGCTTGAAGTCGCCCGCATTTTTGCGGCTGGCGACTTCCATCATCTTTTTCTCGGCCTCTGCAAGCACCGCATCGACCTCGTCCTCACGAGTGAAGCCGTCCTCGACGATGCCCGTCGCGGTCCGGATCAGCCTCCGGAGAAGCGCTTTTTCCTCTACAATTTTTGCATAATACGCGACGTTCGCCGCAGTCGGTACGGCATTGGCGATCTCCGTGAGGTAGGAGATGCCGCCGACGTCCTCCAGCTCTTTCTTGGCTGAAAGCTCTTCTGTGACGGTAACGACGTCGATCGCTTCACCGCGGTCGCTGAGCGTCACCATCGTCCGGAAGATTTTCTGGTGGGACACCCGGTAGAAGTCCTCCGGCACAAGCGTCTCCGCCGCCGTGATAAGCGCCTGCGGTTCGAGGAAAATCGCCCCGATCACCGACTGCTCGGCTTCATTACTATGCGGCGGGACGCGGTCAAACTGCTGTTCCATTCCGTTCTCTCCTTATTCTTCCGTCACATGCACCTTGAGCGTCGCGGTGACGTCCGGATGGAGCTTGATCGGAACATTGGTATAGCCGAGCGAGCGAATCGCATCCGGCAGGTCCATTTTCCGCTTGTCGATTTTGATGCCCTGCTGCTTCTCGAGCGCGGAGGCAATTTGCTTCGACGTGATCGAGCCGAACAGCCGGCCGCCTTCGCCGGATTTTGCCTTGAGCTCGACAGTCAGCTGCTCAAGCTTGGCCTGCAGTTCTTTTGCTTCGGCCAGCTCCTGTGCGGCATCTTTCTCTGCCCGCTTTTTCTGTCCTTCCAGCTTGCTCAGGTTTGCCGGCGTCGCTTCAACGGCAACGTTGTTCTTGAACAGGAAGTTTTGTGCGTAGCCGACGGAAACTTCTTTAATTTCACCTTTTTTTGCTTTGCCTTTTACGTCTTTAAGGAAGATCACTTTCATTCTTCAGTTCCCCCTTCTGTCATTTCACTGATGGTCTCCTTCAGCAGCGCTAGCGCCTCACTGACGGATTCCGTATCAAGTTGTGCAGCTGCATTGGTCAGATGGCCGCCGCCGCCGAGCCGCTCGGCGATCAGCTGTACATTCAGGTCGCCGAGCGAACGGGCGCTGATCCCGACCCGTCCTTCGGGCCTGAGCGCCACGACAAACGAAGCGACGACGCCTTTCATTGTGAGCAGCGTATCCGCCGTCTGCGCAACGAGAACCGGGCTGTGGGGCTCTCCTTCCGCGCCGTGTGCGATGGCGATTCCGCCCTCCAGCACCTCGACGGTCCGGATAATGTCCGCACGCTCCAGATAGGTTCCGATTTCTTCTCTCATGAACCGCTGGATCAGCACCGTATCGGCACCGTTCGACCGGAGATAGGAAGCGGCCTCGAACGTGCGTGAGCCTGTCCGGAGCGTAAAGCTCTTCGTATCGACAACGATGCCCGCAAGCATCGTCGTAGCCTCAAGCGGCGAGATTTTCTCGCCTTTCGGCTGGTATTCCAAGAGTTCGGTGATGAGTTCGGCCGTCGAAGATGCATACGGCTCCATGTAGACAAGAAGCGTGTCCTCGATGAATTCCTCGCCGCGGCGGTGATGATCGATGACGACCGTCTTTTCCGCCTTGCCGAGAAGCCGCTCATCAACGACAAAATTCGGTCTGTGCGTATCCACGATGACGAGGAGCGTCCGGTCGGTAATGATGCCGAGCGCCTCGTCCGGTGTAATGAAGTGCCTGAACAGGTCCGGCTCCGAGCGGATTTCCTCCATAAGGCGGATGACACTTGCATCGAGTTCGTCCGGATTGATGACGACATACCCCTCGACACCATTCAGCTGGGCCATTCTGCGAACCCCGACGGCCGCACCGATGGCATCCATATCGGGAAGCTTATGCCCCATGATAATCACTTTGTCGCTTTCCTGAATCAGATCGCGCAAGGCATGCGAGATGACGCGCGCCCGGACGCGTGTCCGTTTCTCGACAGGGTTCGTCTTGCCGCCGTAGAATTTAACGCGGCCGCTCGGCTGCTTGATCGCGACCTGGTCGCCTCCCCTGCCGAGGACAAGGTCAAGACCCGATTGGGCAAGTTCCCCGAGCTCCGGAAGAGAAGCGGAATCTGCACCGATACCGATGGACAGAGTGAGCGCGGAGCTTTCGCGCGCCGTTTCTTCCCGGATCTTGTCCAGGATTCTGAATTTGTCCTTTTCCAGTTCATGGAGAATCGACTCGTTCAGTACCGCGAGGAACCGGTCCGAGCTGAACCGTTTCACGTAAATGCCGTATTCGGCTCCCCAATCATTGACCCTGGTGGTTACCAGGCTGTTCAGGCGGCTTTTCGTCTGGTCATCCATGCCGGAGGAGAGTTCATCATAGTTGTCGACCAAAATCATGCCGAGAACGGTTCGATCGGCGTAGTAGAGTGTTTCAATTTCAAGCTGCTCGGTGATATCGAACAGGTAGAACAACTTTTCTTCCGGCTTGTAGATGACTTTGTACTGTCTGTTGCCGAGGGAGATGACCCCCTCCGGGTCGGCGCCTTCCTTGACGAATGAGCGGAAATCCTCGGACAGCCCGAACAGTTCCTCGCCGATGAGCGTATCGTGCTCAAGCAGCTGGGACATGTACGGATTCGCCCATTCGATCGTGAATTGGTCGTTGATGAGGATGATCCCGATCGGCATCTCGAGCAGTGCTTCCTCACCGACCTTCTTCATCCGGACCGAAAGGTTTTCGATATGCTTTTCGGTCTCTGCATAAGTCCTTGCCTCGGTTTTCCAGGCGGCAGCCAGCACAAGGATGGCAACCATCAGCCATGCTGCCGCCACCCATTCATTGTATAACCAGATCGGGACGGTCGCCCCGAGAACAATCACCGTCAGGACCGCAAGCGGTGTCCGGATCGGCCGTAGTCTGAAAAAACTTCCCATTCGTCAGCCACTCACTTTCCTTTGCTTCCCGTAATGTACCCCCTCAGTTTGAACCCGATGTCGATGATCCCGAGCAAAGAGATGATCGGGAACAGCAGCGGTGCCAGGAAGACCGCGAACACAAGGAGCCAGCCCGGTTTGCCGGAGGCATGGAGAAGATATGCGATCAGCGACAGACCCTGCAGGAAAAACAGTGTCCGCAGGATCAGCAGCGCATTCATGACGATCAGATAGCCCGTCGAACCGGGCTCAAATTCCCCGATCAGCGACGCGATCAGGATGATCACGTAGTAGATAAGAAGAACCGCCGGCAACTTCATGTCGCGGAACGGAGGAAACTTCGGCACTGCCGTCCCCAGCTTCCGCATGACCGGGAAAAGAATGGCGAGCGTCACAAAGGCGGTTGCGTAGGAGACAAAGATGAACGCGGAAGGAATGAGCGTCTCTACCTGCAAAAGTGCGGCGGATACCATCTCATCATATTCCGCAGGCTTCTGGCCCATGCGGTCCATCAGTTCGCCCGCCTGCGCGTACATGTCGCGCATCTGTCCGGTCAGCTCGGCGATGATATTCAGGTTCATCAATAACGCGGCAGCCGCGTATTGCAGCACCCCGGTGATGAGAACCGCGAGACCCGATGCCATGAACATATATAATTTGGATTTGCCAGTCCTCACGCCATCCCCGATGATGAAACCGACGGGAGCGTTGAGCAGGGCCAGAAGCAGCCCGCCAGGACCGGCGATCAGGAGGGAGAGGATGACCCCGGCGCCCGTCACTGTCAGCGAGGGGCCGCGGCTGTAGCGCGCGCTGTAGAGCGCCAGCGGAAGCGGGATAAAGAACACCGTGATCACACCGAGGACCGGCACGTAGTAAGTGATGGCCGCAAGCAGTGTGAACAAGGCGGCCATCATCGCGCCGAAGGTCAGTCTTCTCGCGTTGTCGTTACCCATGGTCAGCCTTCTTTCAGATAGGATATCCACCAGATTTCCAAGTGGAATCTTCCTATCATTGTATCATGTTTTGCCGTAGGGACCAAAAAGGGACGGGCTCCCGGCGGCTGCCCGCGGGGTCCGTCCCATGATAGAAAAAAGACATCCCGGCAAGGGCCGGAACGTCTTTTGTTCTCATGTTTAGCGTTCTTCCGCTGTGAATGGAAGAAGGCCCATGATCCGGGCACGCTTGATGGCAACTGTAAGCTTGCGCTGCCATTTTGCGCTAGTACCCGTCACACGGCGTGGGAGGATTTTCCCGCGCTCGGAGATGAATTTTTTAAGCATATCGACGTCTTTGTAGTCGATGTGCGTGATGTTGTTGGACGTGAAGTAGCAGACCTTACGGCGTCTGCGTCCGCGACGTGGTGCCATACTGGTTCGCCTCCTTTACTCTTGGTTTTACCGGCGTGATGATCAGAACGGCAGGTCGTCGTCCGATACTTCGATCGGTCCGCCGCCCGGCGAGAACGGATCATCATCCGTGCGTGTATAGTTATTCTGGTTCGGGGATTGCCCCTGATAATTATTGTTATTGTTGTAGGACGGCTGGCTCTGCTGAGGCTGTCCGCCGTAGGACGGCGGTGCCTGTTGGCCGCGGTCGCCGCCCGCTCCGCGGGGCTCGAGGAACTGGACGCTGTCCGCCACGACTTCCGTCATGAAGACACGCTTTCCGTCCTGGCCGTCGAAACTGCTCGTCTCGATGCGGCCATCGATACCCGCGAGGCTTCCTTTCCGGAGGAAGTTGGCCACGTTCTCGGCTTGCTTCCTCCAGGTCACCACGTTGATGAAGTCCGCATCCCGCTCCCCGCGCTGGTTCGTGAACGGACGGTTCACGGCAAGGGTGAAGCGGGTGACGGCGATGCCCGACTGCGTGTATTTCAGTTCAGGATCCTTCGTAAGTCGGCCGACCAGGACAACACGGTTAATCATCAGACAACAACCCCCTTTTGTGGTTTCTGTTTAACGGAGAATCACTTCTCGTCTTCGCGGATCGCGATGTGACGGATGATGTCTTCGTTGATATTGGCAAGACGTGTGAATTCATCGATCGCAGTTGTAGGCGCGTTGGTTTTTACGATGTGGTAAACCCCTTCGCGGAAGTCGTTGATCTCGTAAGCGAGACGACGCTTGCCCCATTCTTTCGACTCGATGATTTCCGCGCCGTTCGAAGTGAGTACTCCGTCGAAACGCTCAACAAGAGCTTTTTTCGCTTCGTCTTCGATTTTCGGCTGGATGATGTACATGATTTCGTACTTGTTCATCAAGATGTCACCTCCTTGTGGACTTGTGGCCGGCCGCGATGCGGCAGGCAAGGAGTAAAATATTCAATACTTACTCACATCGGTTTATTCTACCATGGTGCCTGTCCGTTTTCAACTATTTTCTATGGAAAGTCCGGAGAGAGAAGTTGGCGTATAATTTGTTGTATGGAGCAGGTTGATTTACGCGTCGGGCGCTCGCTTTCCGCGGGCGGTCCGCGAGCCTCCTCGGGCTATGCCCTGCGGGGTCTCGCCTGGCCCGCTGTTCCCGCAGGAGTCTCACGCCCTCTGCTCCAATCAATTTCAAAATCACATTCATTGAAATCAGACAAACATCATTTCAGGGGGATGGTTAAGTTGAATCTAGAAGAGTTGGAATCACGGGAGCCGGATCGGGTGATTGATCTGGATCTGCGGCGGGTGATGAAGCAGAGTCTTTGGCTGACCGGCGGGGGTGCGGCCGTTCTTTATCTGGTCAGTTTTCTCATCCGGGGAGAGCTTTCGGTGTCCGTCTCGTTCGGGGGCTTCATGCTCGGATTGCTGCTGTTCGCCGTCGGCTACGTCGTGCTCATCGTGCTGCATGAGGCGTGCCACCTTCTCGGTTTCCGGATTTTCGGCGGCGTGCCGTTCCGGAAAATGGCCTACGGGGTGAACCTGGAGATGGGCATCGCGTATGCGACGACCGAGATTCCGCTCCGGAACCGGCCGATGCGGCGAGCGCTGCTCCTGCCGCTCTGGCTCACCGGAATTCTGCCGGGCATCATCGGCATCTGGGTGGACAGCCATCTCCTGATTCTGCTGTCGGCCTTTCTGATCGGCGGGGCGGCGGGTGATCTGGAGATGAACCGCCAGCTCAGAAAGCTTCCGGACAACTGGCTGATCCGCGATGATCCCGAGAAACCGAAGCTGTATGCCTATGATCCGCAAGGAAAGGCGGCAACACAGGCAGATGGCACAGACCCCGGAAACTGAGTGTCCACTTGGGGTGCAGGCCTGTCGGGATTGCGGATATGGAGCGAGCGCTCGCTCAAGTACTGGAAAACCGCGCATAGAACCCTATGCGCGCTTTCCGGAGTTCTATGCGCGCTTCCGGGTGTCTATGTCACTTCAAGACTTTTTCTTTTATATGTAAAACCCCGGTTCCGCATCGAGCGGAACCGGGGCTATTTCGTGTAAATCAGACGTTAAAGCGGAACAGCATGACATCGCCGTCCTCGACGACATATTCTTTGCCTTCCAGGCGGACTTTTCCCGCCTCCTTGGCAGCGGCCATCGAACCCGCCTCTAGGAGGTCCTCATAGGAGACCGTCTCCGCACGGATAAAGCCGCGCTCGAAGTCGGTGTGGATGACACCGGCACACTGCGGAGCCTTCATGCCTTTGCGGAATGTCCAGGCGCGCACTTCCTTCTCACCGGCCGTGAAGTAGGTGGCCAGTCCGAGCAGGTTGTAAGAAGCGCGGATCAGCTGGTCAAGGCCGGCCTCCTCGATACCGAGTTCCTCAAGGAACATCGCTTTTTCGTCATCATCGAGTTCGGCCATTTCTTCCTCGATTTTCGCGCAGACGACAATGACTTCTGCATTGTCGCCTTTTGCGAATTCGCGGACCTGCTGGACGTATTCGTTGTTGTCCGGATCCGAAATCTCGTCTTCCGAGACGTTTGCAACGTACAGCATCGGCTTGATCGTGAGCAGGTTCATGCCCTTGATGACCTTCAGCTCGTCCTCCGTGAAGTCGACCGAGCGGGCCGGCTTTTCATCTTCAAACGCTTCTTTCAGGCGCTTCAGGATCGGCTCTTCCACAAGGGCTTCCTTGTCCTTCGACTTGACCATCTTCGACACGCGTGTCAAGCGCTTGTCCACGCTTTCCAGGTCGGCGAGGATCAGTTCGAGGTTGATGACTTCGATGTCATCAATCGGGTTGACCTTGCCGGAGACGTGGGTGATGTTTTCGTCGGCAAAGCAGCGGACAACCTGGCAGATTGCGTCGACTTCTCGGATATGCGAGAGGAATTTGTTGCCGAGGCCTTCGCCTTTGCTGGCGCCTTTGACGATGCCCGCGATATCGGTGAACTCGAATGCGGTCGGGACCGTCTTTTTCGGTTTGACAAGTTCCGTCAGTTTGTTGAGGCGTGCGTCAGGCACTTCAACGATCCCGACGTTCGGGTCGATCGTGCAGAACGGGTAGTTGGCCGCTTCCGCTCCGGCTTTGGTGATGGCGTTAAACAGTGTGGACTTCCCGACGTTCGGGAGCCCGACGATACCGGCAGTTAATGCCATGGTTTCCACAACCTTTCAATCTATATCCAAAACATTAAACAGTCTGATTCAATCCCTACAACTTTATAAGTATAAGAAGAAAAGGCAGGGATGTCCATCATTCCTCTGCCTCTGCGCGTCCAAGCACTTTCTTCATCTTTTTCTCGAATTCCCGCCGCGGAATCATGACGCTGTGCTGGCATCCGGTGCATTTGATCCGGATGTCCGCTCCAAGCCGGATGATTTTCCAGGCGTTTGTGCCGCACGGGTGCGGCTTTTTCATCTCAACCACGTCTCCGATGCCGTATTCCTTCGGCTCCACCGGGACCACCTCCGGATTCTGCTTTTATCCTGATTCTAACATGTCATTCCGACGGTTTCGAATCCACCATGACCATTTTCGGATACGGGATCTCAATTCCGTTTTCCTGAAGGAATTGCTTCAGGTCCATCCTCAGGCGGCGTGCCACGGCAAAGTGCATCATGGGCGCCGTTTCTGCCGTCACCCGAAGGACAACGTGGTGGGGGTCCAGGCTCTGGACGCCGAGCAGGTCAGGAGGGGAAAGCAGATCTGAATAGTTCTCATCGTTTATAAGACCTGCCAGGAACTCCCTGATGAGCGATTCCGCCATCGGGATGTCCGTCTCGTAACCCAGCCGCACATCGATGACCGCCGTCGAATTGTAGATCGAAGAGTTCACGACTTCGGAGATATTGCCGTTCGGGATGATGAACAGTTCTCCCGTATAGGCTTTCACCTTTGTCGTGCGCAGTCCGATTTCTTCAACGGTTCCTTCCGCCTCTCCGATCCTGACATAGTCGCCGACCGAAAACTGATCCTCGAAGATGATAAAGAAGCCGGTGATGACATCCTTCACAAGACTTTGCGCGCCGAAACCGACTGCCAGACCCAGTACCCCGGCACCCGCGATCAGACCGGTGACATTGATTTCGAATATGGACAGCACAGCAAGAATGGC
Organism: Bhargavaea massiliensis; assembly: GCF_018390575.1. Classification (GTDB taxonomy): domain Bacteria; phylum Bacillota; class Bacilli; order Bacillales_A; family Planococcaceae; genus Bhargavaea; species Bhargavaea massiliensis. The sequence continues at coordinate 503,165 of NZ_JAHBCJ010000001.1, forward strand.
CGCGAAATAAATGACATAGGAAAGGATATTCTCCAGCAGTTTAAGAAGCGTACGCTCCCTCCGCTCCGAAAGCGGCCGTCTCAATCTGACGCTGAATACCCGGCGGATGACGGCTTTTCCGATTCGGACAACCACCGCTGCAAGCAGGATGATGACCAGAATCTTAATGCTGATAAATCCGATCTTCAGCCAGAGCCCTTCATCCAACAGCATGTCCTTTACCTGCCTGATCAGGTCGAATGACTTTCTGAATTCTTCGGTGACTTCCGCCTGAACCGGTGTTTCTTTAGCCACGACTCCATCCACCTCCTCTGATTCCTGTATATCCTCTCATCTTCCCGCGTATACTTCCAAAAACACGCACAGAAAAGAGGTTCATATGATCCGCATCGGGACGAGTTCTGAACAGGGACGTTTCCATTACGCGGAGGCGGGGGCGGCCTGGAGAATCGCCTCCGTCCTCCTCCGCCACATACCGTTCGGCGAGCGTCCGGTCCGGTTTGTCTGCATCGGGACGGACCGGTCGACAGGGGATGCCTACGGTCCGCTGACCGGCACCTCGCTCACCGAACTGGGAAATCTTCGCCATCCGATCCTAGGGACGCTCAGCAGGCCGGTCCATGCGCTGAACCTTCAGCAGATCGCCGAGACCGGCGACGATGTGTTCACCGTGGCGGTCGATGCCTGCCTCGGAAGGGCCGAGCACATCGGGCAGATCGTCATCGAAGACCGCCCGCTTTTCCCCGGGCGCGCCGTCGGGAAGACGCTGCCGCCGATCGGAGATCTGTCGATCAAGGGCGTTGTCAATGCAGCTGCACCGAACAGCCAGGAAGTTCTCCAGAATACCCGTCTCCACCTGCCGTTCATGATGAGCCGGGTGACCGCCCGGGCGATCTCACTCGCCTGCTGCCGGAGTGAAACCAAAGCCGTACAGGAGTCCGGTCACGAGAGCTACGACGAGAATTCCGGGGATGAGGTTTGCCACCCGGATCTTCGTCAGCCCGATCAGGTTTAATCCGATTGCAAGTATCATCAGGCCGCCGGTCGCCGTCATCTCCTCGATGAAAAACCGCATCATGTCGTCCGGGATAAATCGGCTGATGACAGAAGCGAGCATCGTGATCGCGCCCTGGTAAAGAAACACCGGCACAGCGGACAAAATGACGCCGATGCCAAGCGTTGAACTTAGGATCAATGCAGTGAACCCGTCGATGATGCCCTTTGCAATGAGGACGTCGTGATCGTTCCGGAGGCCGCTGTCAATCGCCCCGATGACCGCCATCGAACCAATCACGAAGATGAGGGTTGCCGTGACAAACCCTTGGGCGATTCCGCCCTGGCCGTCTTCTCCCGGTGTCTTGCCCGCTTTGGATTCCATCCAGCGGCCCAGACGGTTCAGTTGCCCGTCCAGATCCAGCCATTCACCGATCGCCGCTCCTACAACGATCGAGATGATGACAATGATAATCTGGGAAGTGGCAAAGCTCATCTGAATGCCAATGACCATGACCGCAAGGCCGATGGCATAGGTCACTGTCTCCCTTACACGTTCGGGAATCCTTCCGAGAAACCGGCCGATCACCGAACCGATGATGATGAGCAGCACGTTCACAACCGTGCCAAATAACGCCATAAGGATCCCCCTCTATCCCCAAAAATAGACCGCCCTTTTTCTCTGCGGAAAAAGGGCAGGTGGTTATTGCTGTTGCTCCAGAAGCTCGAGGATCCGTTCAAGATCTTCATCCGAGAAAAACTCGATTTCGATTTTGCCCCGGTTTTTGGTCTTTCTGATATTGACGCTCGTACCGAAAAAGTCCCGGAGCTCCGTTTCCTTCTCAGTAATGAAGATGTCTTTCTTTTCTTTCTTTGTTTCACGTGGAACATCTTCATTCATCCGTTGGACAAGCGCCTCCAGTTGCCGGACATTCAGGCTGTCGGAGACTGTTTTTTGAGCAACCGGCTCAATCTGCTTTTTATTCTTAAGTCCCAGAAGCGCACGCCCGTGGCCCATCGACAGCCTACCGTCCGACAGCATTGCCCGGACCTGTTCGGGAAGAAAAAGAAGACGAAGATGGTTTGCGATGTGCGGCCGGCTTTTTCCGAGACGGAAAGCCAGCTGCTCCTGCGTCAGGCCGAGCGCATCCATCAGCTGCTTGTAGGCTTCCGCCTCTTCAACCGGGTTCAGGTCTTCCCGCTGAAGGTTTTCCAGAATCGCCAATTCCATCATCTGCTGGTCGGTCATATCACGCACCACAGCAGGCACGGACTCCAGTCCCGCTTCTCCTGAAGCCCGGAATCTCCGCTCGCCGACAACGATTTCATACTTCCGGCCTTTTTTCCGGACGATGATCGGCTGGAGGATGCCATGCTCGCGGATCGACTCGGTCAGCTCTTTGAGGCTCTCCTCCTCGAACACCTTCCTTGGCTGGTACGGGTTCGGCTTCAGAAGTTTCAGGTCAATCTGTTCCACTTGTTCGGACTGTTTCAGCGACTCTCCGGGAAAAAGTGCATTCAGCCCCTTACCTAGCCCCTTCGCCATTGCGGATCACTTCCTTCGCCAATTCTAGATAAACTTCCGCTCCGCGTGACCGCGGATCATAGACAATGATCGGTTCACCGTGGCTCGGCGCCTCGCTCAGACGGACATTACGCGCGATGACCGTATGGTACACCTTGTCCTGGAAGTACTTTTTCACTTCCTCGATCACCTGGATGCCAAGGTTTGTGCGCGCGTCGAACATTGTCAGGAGAACACCGTCAATCATCAGGTCCTGGTTGAGGTGCTTCTGGACGAGCCGGATAGTCGAGAGAAGCTGGCTCAGGCCTTCCAGGGCGTAGTATTCGCACTGGACCGGGATGATCAGCCCGTCAGACGCGGTGAGCGCATTGAGCGTGAGCAGGCCGAGGGAAGGCGGGCAATCGATAATGATGTAATCATATTCATCCTTCAGCTCATCCAGCGCATGCTTGAGGCGCACTTCACGTGAGATCGTGGACACCAGTTCGATCTCCGCACCGGCAAGTGCGATGGTGGCCGGGATGACGCTCAGGCCTTCCACCTTCGTCGGCATGACTGCGCTCCGGACATCGGCATCATCGATCAGGACATCGTATATGCAGTTCTGGACATCGCCTTTGTTGATGCCGACTCCGCTCGTCGCGTTCCCCTGAGGATCCGTGTCGATAAGCAGCACCTTCTTGCCAAGATGCGCGAGGCAAGCGCTCAAATTGACGGAGGTCGTCGTTTTTCCGACTCCGCCCTTCTGATTGGCGATCGATATGATTCTTCCCACAATGCACCTGCTTTCCAACTGCTTCGTTGCGGTATTGGCCAGGCCCTTGCATACTTTGAGGGCCATTTCTTATATTCTACCAAAATTCTGCCGGAGGGTCTTTCGGCCTGACAGAAAAAACTCTTGCCAAAGCGGCAAGAGGCGGTTACTTCTGTTTCGGGATTCTGACTGTAATCTTGTAGAATTCCTCTTCGTCCTCTTCTTCAGTCTGTAGGCGGATGCCGCTTTGGTTGACGAGGGAGAGGGACTGCCGGATCGTATTGAGCGCGATGCGGACGTCTTTGCTGACTGCCTTGCGCCGCTTTTTCGGTTTCTGCTCGGGTGCCGGTTCTTCCTCAGGGGGATTCAGGATTTCCTGGATTCTCACTTCCAGCTGTTTGACATTATATTGATGCTCTTTAACCTCATCGAAAACCTGAAGCTGCAGTTCTTCTTCCTTGAGGGGGATCAGTGAACGGGCATGGCGTTCCGATATTTCACGGTCAAGGATGCCCCTTCTGATCGGTTCCGGAAGCTTCAGCAGACGGAGTTTATTGGCGACGGTGGACTGGCCCTTGCCGAGCCGCTGCGCGAGTGCTTCCTGTGTGAGGGAATGGAGCTTCAGCAGTTTGTCGTACGCCATGGCCTCCTCGATCGCAGTGAGTTCTTCCCGCTGCAGATTCTCGATGAGGGCGACGGAAGCAGTCTCTTTGTCGTCCATGTCCCGGATGATTGCCGGCACTTCCGTCCACTTCAGCTTTTTCATCGCCCGGTATCGCCGTTCGCCTGCAATGATCTCGAACTTGCCGTCTTCGATCGGGCGAACGACGATCGGCTGGATCACGCCGTGGATATTGATGGTCCGTGCCAGTTCGTCGATCTTCTCTTCATCAAAGATCGTCCTCGGCTGGAAACGGTTAGGTATGATATCGGCCAGGCGGACCTTGATCACGTCTTCGGAACGTTCCGCCCCGCTCGCTTCAAATAATTCATCTTTATCGCTGTTCCCGAAAAAGCGCGAGAAAGTGCTTTTCAAAACGGGCACCCCCTTATGGACATCCTACTACATGACAATTCGATGCGGGACCGGAAATTCCTTCCCGGAGAGTCCAAATGTAAGAATATATAAAAAATGTTCCACGTGGAACAGCACATTAAAAAGGCTGATTTCCGCTATAGGCCCTTCGCTTACCGCGGGCGTTGCCTCAGCCTCCTCGAGCTACGCTCTGTGGGGTCTTCGACTAACGCTTTTCCCGCAGGTGTCTCGGGCCTTTCGCTTCAATCAGCCATCAATTAAGAATAATTTTCGTTTCACTCAACACCAAAACATGAGTGCATCTCGAATTTCCTTACTTAACTAACGGAAGTTTGCCCGGGGTGCCGGGTTTCCGCGGGTATTTTTTCGGGGTGCGGGCAACTTTCTCAATGACGAAGATGTTGCGCTCGCTGTCTTCGACCGGCAGCAGGAACGAATGGGATTCCTTCAGGCGGCCGCCAAGGAGTTTCACGGCGTATTCCGCTTCCCGCATTTCTTCACCGGCAGCCGCCGCCTTCATGGAGATGAAGCGGCCGCCTTCCTTTACAAGCGGAAGGCACAGTTCGGCCAGTACCGGAAGGCGTGCCACCGCGCGGGCGGTCACGACATCGAACGATTCGCGGAAATCCGGGTTGCGGCCGGCTTCCTCCGCCCGCGCATGGACAAAGCGGACATGGTCGAGCCCGAGCTCTTTTCCGAGTTCATCAAGGAACGTGATCCGCTTGTTGAGGGAATCGATGATCGTCACCTGCAGTTCCGGGAAGCAGATCTTCAGCGGGATGCTCGGGAAGCCTGCGCCCGCTCCGACGTCACAAACAGTCAATGGACCATCAAACGGGGCCTGGAATGCGGCGCTCACCGAGTCATAAAAGTGCTTCAGGTACACCTGCTCCCGGTCCGTGATCGCCGTCAGGTTCATTTTCTCGTTCCACTCGACAAGCAGCTCGTAATAGCGGCGGAACTGGGCAATCTGCCGTTCGCTCAGAGAAATGCCGCGCTTTTCAAGTTCCTGCACAAATTGTTCTTCATTCATTGAGACGGTTCCCCTTCCATAAAACAGGCCGATGCGAATCTTGTTCACATCGGCCTATTGGTGTTTAACCGGATACTTTTGCAATCCTACCCTGTTCGATATAGACGAGCAGGATGGAGATGTCCGCCGGGTTGACGCCGGAGATCCGGGAAGCCTGCGCAATGGAAAGCGGACGGACTTCGTTGAGGTTATGGCGCGCTTCGGAGGCAATACCCTGGATGGCATCGTAATCGATGTTTTCAGGGATCTTCTTGTCTTCCATCTTCTTCAGACGTTCCACCTGCTGCATCGACTTGTTGATGTAGCCCTCATATTTCACCTGGATCTCGACCTGTTCCTTGACCTCTTCCGGCAGTTCCACATCCGCCGGTGCCGCGGCTTCAATCAGGCCGTAGTGGACTTCCGGACGGCGCAACAGATCGGAGGCGTGGATCGCTTCCTTCAGTTCTGTGCCGCCGATTTCACGGATGGCTTCCTGAAGCGCATCGTCAGGCTTCAGAACCGTTCGGCTGAGGCGTTTGATCTCGTCTTCGATCATCTGCTTTTTCTCGATAAAGCGGGCATACCGTTCCTCGCTCTGAAGGCCGATCCGGTGTCCGATTTCCGTCAGGCGGAGGTCGGCGTTGTCATGGCGAAGGAGCAGCCGGTATTCCGCACGCGATGTGAGCAGCCGGTACGGCTCGCTCGTGCCCTTGGTCACCAGGTCATCGATGAGGACGCCGATGTAGGCATCGGAGCGGCTCAGGATAACTTCCTCGCGGCCGAGCACCCGGGCAGCCGCATTGATGCCGGCCATGATGCCCTGTGCCGCAGCTTCTTCGTAGCCCGACGTGCCGTTGATCTGGCCCGCGGTGTAGAGGCCGCGGATCCGTTTTGTCTCAAGTGTCGGCCAAAGCTGTGTCGGGACGATCGCATCGTATTCAATCGCGTAGCCGGCTCGCATCATTTCGGCTTTTTCAAGCCCAGGGATTGTCTCCAGCAGCCGGCGCTGGATGTGCTCCGGCAGGCTGGTGGAAAGTCCCTGCACATACACTTCACGTGTGTTGCGGCCTTCCGGCTCGAGGAAAATCTGGTGGCGCGGCTTATCGCTGAAACGGACAATTTTGTCTTCGATCGACGGGCAGTAGCGGGGGCCCTTGCCTTTGATCATGCCGGAGTACATCGGAGACAGATTCAGGTTGTCGTTGATAATTTCGTGCGTTTCCCCGGTCGTGTAAGTGAGCCAGCACGGCAACTGGTCGGTGATGAACTCGGTCGTCTCATAGCTGAACGCCCGCGGCTCGTCATCGCCCGGCTGGATTTCCGTCTTGCTGTAGTCGATTGTGCGGCTGTTCACACGCGGCGGCGTCCCGGTTTTAAAGCGGACCGTCTCAAATCCGAGTTCCTCGAGGTTTTCCGCAAGGCGGATCGACGGCTGCTGGTGATTCGGGCCGCTGGAGTATTTCAGGTCGCCGATGATGATCTCTCCGCGGAGGAATGTCCCCGTCGTGACGACGACCGTTTCGGCGCGGTAAACGGCACCGACTTGTGTGATGACCCCTTTTACTTCGTCGTCTTCAACGATCAGTTCCTCGACGATGCCCTGGTGGAGGTGAAGATTTTCCTGTTCCTCCAACAGGCTCTTCATTTCCTGCTGGTAAAGCACTTTGTCGGCCTGAGCGCGGAGTGCCCGCACGGCAGGACCTTTTCCTGTATTCAGCATGCGCATCTGGATATGCGTTTTATCAATGACTTTCCCCATCGCGCCGCCGAGCGCGTCGATTTCACGGACAACGATCCCTTTTGCCGGGCCGCCGATCGACGGATTGCACGGCATGAACGCGACCATGTCGAGGTTCATCGTAAGCATGAGGGTCGATGCACCCATTTTCGCTGCGGCCAGGCCGGCTTCAACACCCGCGTGGCCCGCTCCGATGACAATTACATCGAACTTGCCTGCTTCAAATTGTGGCATGTTCGTTCATCCTTCCTAATCTCTGAATATATGAAGCCGGCACCATGCCGGCGTTTACTTTCCTAGACAAAACTGCGAGAACAACTCATTGATGAGGCTTTCCTGCATGGTATCCCCGACGATTTCACCGAGAATTTCCCATGCGCGGGTCACATCAATCTGGACCATATCCACCGGTACACCTGCTTCTGCGGCCGAAATCGCGTCATCGACCGAGCGGCGGGCCTGATGGAGCAACGCCACATGGCGGGCGTTCGACACATACGTCATGTCCTGGGAGCCCGTCCGGCCCTCAAAGAACATCGCGGCAATTGCCTCTTCCAGCTCATCGACACCTTCGTCTTTAAGGAGGGAAGTCGTGACGACCGGCGCATTGCCCGTCCGGCTGCGGACCTCATCAATGTCCAATTTGCGCGGAAGGTCGGTTTTGTTCGCGACAACGATGACGTCCATGCCGCGGACCGCTTCGAACAGCCGGATATCCTCCTCACTCAGTTCTTCTGAGCTGTTCAGAACGAGGAGGATGAGATCGGCTTCTTTCAGCACCTTGCGGGAACGCTCGACCCCGATCCGCTCGACGATGTCCTCGGTTTCCCGAATACCGGCCGTGTCGACCAGCTTCAGCGGAACGCCGCGCACATTGACGTATTCTTCGATGATATCGCGCGTCGTTCCGGCGATATCGGTGACGATCGCCTTGTTTTCCTGGAGGAGGCTGTTGAGAAGCGATGACTTGCCGACATTCGGACGGCCGATGATCGCCGTCGACAGCCCCTCCCGGAGAATCTTGCCCTGGCCGGACGTGCGGATGAGCCCATCGATTTCCGAACGGACCCATGCGCACTTCTCGATCAGCACCGGAAGCGTCATTTCCTCGACATCGTCATATTCCGGGTAATCAATGTTCACTTCCACCTGCGCAAGCGTCTCGATCAGCGCCTGGCGCAAATCTCCAATAAGCCGGGACAGCCGTCCTTCCATCTGGCCGAGCGCAACATCCATCGCACGGTCGGTTTTTGAACGGATCAGGTCAATGACTCCTTCCGCCTGTGACAGGTCGATCCTGCCGTTCAGGAAGGCACGCTTCGTGAATTCGCCGGGTTCGGCCAGGCGGGCGCCGCTCCGGAGGACCAGTTCAAGGACGCGGTTCACCGAAACGAGTCCGCCGTGGCAGTTGATCTCGACGACATCTTCCCGTGTATAGGTTTTAGGTGCCTTCATCAGGGACACCATCACTTCTTCTGCTGTTTTCCCCGTTTCCGGGTCGACAAGATGGCCGTAGTGGATCGTATGCGATGCCGATTCGGCCAGCGTCTTGCCGGAAGGCGAGCGGAACAGCCGGTCGGTGATGCCGACCGCTTCGTCCCCGCTCAGCCGGACGATGGCGATTGCTCCCTCGCCCATAGGTGTGGATATCGCCGTAATCGTATCAAATTCCATTCCGGCCACCCCTTTCTATATCGTTATCCACATGTGGATAATCCACATGCAGGCATGGTGATCTAACATAATATAGTATCACAAACACTCCATGTGGAAAAGTGGCAGGATTGGGAAGGAAAAAATAACCGCGATCTGGTGCGGGGCACCAGTGTTCGTGCCTGTTGTGCAACAGTACAATTCCGCCTTTTCCCTGCAAAAGCCGGCAAAAAGCCGGACAACACTTTGTGCTGTCCGGCTCTGGCTTATTTATGCGGTTCAATCACGATATGGCGGTGCGGTTCCTTGCCTTCCGAATGGGTGTCGACATCAAAGCGGTCCGAAAGTGCATGGTGGATGATCTTCCGCTCCGAGGCAGGCATCGGCTCAAGCGCAACTCGCGCGCCGGTCCGGACGGCCTGGTCGGCTTTCCGGTCAGCCAGAACCTTCAGCGTTTCAGCCCGCTTTGCACGGTAATCGCCGACATCGACCGACACGACAAGAAACTGCTTGGCATAGCTGTTGGCCACCACCTGGACAAGCTGCTGAAGCGCGTTCAAGGTCTGGCCCCGCTTGCCGATCAGCATCGCGGCCTTACCGCTTTCAAGCCGGAACTCAAGGTTCTTGCCGTCGAGCATGTGGAACACTTCCGCATCCTCAGCCCCCATCTCACGGACAACCGCCTTCAGATAGTCGGCGGTCATGCCGATTGCCTCATCAAGGTCCCGCTCATGATCTTTTCCGCCATCTTCCGGAAAGACCGGCTCAATCGGCTCCAGCGGAACGACCGGAATGGCCGGGCCCTTTTCAACACTTTGTTCCTCATCAAGCTGCAGCGGAGCCGGGTCAGCCGGCTTCTCCTCCCGGGCTGCCCCATCGGAATCAGGGCCTCCGGGAGCCAGCGGTTCCAATGGTTCTGCCGGATCTGGAGCGGGTGACTCTGCGGGCTCGACTTTTGCAGCCTCCGAAGCGGCTTCAGGATCTGTCCCGACCACCTCGGCCGCGACGCGCACCTTTGCCTCGCGCGCACCAAAGCCGAGAAACCCTTTTTTGCCTTCGTCAATGACCTCGATTTTCACCTGATCACGGGTCAGGCCGAGTTTGGCCAGTGCGTTCGAGACTGCCTCATCGACCGTGGTGCCCGTCGCGACCGTCTGAATCATTTTTTCTTCCCTCCAGATTTACCGCCTTTTTTCTTCACGCTCGGCTGTGCCGCAGGACGTGTGCCTGCCGGCTTCTGCTGTGCGGGGCGCTTTTGCGCTGACGGTGCAGCCGTTGTTGCCGCCGGTTCTTCTTTCTTGCTGAACGGCTTGTACATGAAGACGTTTGTAATGAACGAGATGATGTTCCCGATAATCCAGTAAAGCGTGAGTGCTGACGGCAGGAACGTACCGAAAGCGAAGATCATGACCGGCATAAAGTACATCATCGCTTTCATCTGCGGGTTGTCCATTGCAGGTCCCGTACGAAGCACGACAAATTGTGCCGCCGCCGCAATAAAGGCCAGGATGATGCTCGGTTCGGCGAGATGGACGCCGAAAATGCTGCCGAGCGCAATCTCAGGCGTATTGTTCATCCGGCTGATCGCATGGTAGAAACCGATCAGGATCGGCATCTGGACAAGTACAGGCAAGCAGCCCGCTGCCGGATTGACGTTCCGTGTTTTCAGGAGCTGCTGGAACTCCTCCTGATATTTCTTCTGCGTGACCGCGTCTTTTGATGGATACTTCGCCTGCAGCGCCTTGATTTCAGGCTGGATCTCCTGCATCCGCTTCGAGCCCTGCACCTGCTTGATCATCAGAGGCAGAATGACGAGGCGGATCAGGATTGTGACTGCGATGATCGCCAGGCCGTACGTGCCGAGCAGTCCCTTGAACATGATGATGAGCGAGACGAGCGGCCAGACGACAAACTTATTCCAGAATCCTTCGCTGTCCTCATAGATCGGTTCATTGAATTCCGTACATCCCGCGAGGAACGCGGCAAGGAATGCGACCATGAGAACCAGCCACAACTTCTTTTTCAAAACCTTTCCCCCAGACGTTCGTTCTTTTCCGCGGCGGCAGAACCGCCTTTCCCATCATCGTACCACGCGGGAGCGGTGCGTTCTACTTCTTTCTGAGCACTCTGGCGATTCTCATGATGTGGAGCAGGCTTTTTTTCGTCTCATGGAAGTCGATGGAGGCCGCCTGGTTGCGGGCGATGATGATGTAGTCCCTGTCCGGTCGGAGATCATCCTTAAGTTCAAGCACCGCTTGGCGGACATAGCGCTTGATCCGGTTGCGTGTGACTGCGTTACCGACCTTTTTCGAGACGGAAATTCCAAGCCTGAACTCTTCTTGGCCTTCCATCCTGAGTGAATAGATGACGAACTGACGGTTCGCGAACGACTTCCCGTGCTTGAAGACCTTCTGGAAATCCTTATTCTTCTTGACCCGCTGGTGTTTGTTCATGATTGGATCCACCTGCTTCTTGATTACTGTCTCCCTTATAAGGAAGAGATCGGCTGCATCCTTACCTATTCATATCCTTTACAGCCGCCCCTAAACGAAAAAAAAGACCACTGAAGTGATCAGTGGACTTATGCGGAAAGTACTTTTCTTCCCCGGCGGCGACGTGCAGCCAGAATGCGGCGGCCGCTCTTTGTCTTCATGCGCGCGCGGAATCCGTGTACTTTGCTGTGCTTGCGTTTATTTGGTTGATACGTACGTTTCATAGTCAAGGCACCTCCTAATCGTTGCCGTTTAAACATCAGACAGTCTTGCACATTATATACGACCCTTCAAATCATGTCAACCGTTTGTTCCATCTCCCGAATTGGGATCTGCCCTGTTTCGGCATTTCTGCTTCCCGCCAAGTTATCCACGGTTCTTCCGGATAGCCTGTTTGCGCCGTTCGACACAAAAAAAGTTATTCACAGCGCTTATCGACAAGTTTCGCACATCCCAATACCTTGTGGATAACAGGATTGTGCACAGGGAAAGGGCGTGTGGATAAGTACCACGGGCGGTTGTCAGTGGCGGGTTTTTCTGTTACGATGTTGGAGCATAACTTTTCCGCGGAAAACAACCGGTTAATTATTATCCACAATTGTTGATAGGTTGTGGATAATTTTTTCCGCATTTTTTAATAGTACTTGTCCACAGCTTGTGGATTTGTTCGCAAATCCTTTTAATAGGGTTCACGATTCGACAACCAAATAAATAGAAAAGGAGGTTTCGTGTTGGAACAGTTCGATGATTTATGGAACCAGGTGCTCGCAAGGGTCGAGCAGCGGATTTCCAAGCCAAGTTTCGATACATGGCTGAAATCGACCCGTATGATCGATTACCGGAACGACACCGTCATCATCGGCGCGCCCAATTCATTCACGCGGGACTGGCTGGAGAACCATTACATCCAGTTGATCGCCGGCATCATGAGCGAACTCACCGGCGAAGACGTACATATCCGATTCACCGTGCCCGAAGATGCCGAGGAGGAAGCATTCGACATGCCGAAGCCCCCAGCCAAGCCGAAAAACGGGCGCCATGTCGACCAGTCCGACGGCATGCTCAATCCGAAGTATACGTTCGATACGTTCGTCATCGGTTCGGGCAACCGTTTTGCCCATGCTGCTTCCCTGGCAGTTGCGGAAGCGCCGGCCAAGGCGTATAACCCCCTGTTCATCTATGGAGGCGTCGGCCTGGGCAAGACCCACCTGATGCATGCGATCGGCCATTACGTGCGCGAGCACAAGCCGGACGCTAAAGTGGTGTATCTTTCCTCAGAAAAGTTCACGAATGAGTTCATCAACTCGATCCGCGACAACGAAGCCGTCGAATTCCGCGACAAATACCGGAACGTCGACGTCCTGCTGATTGATGATATCCAGTTTATCGCGGGGAAAGAACAGACCCAGGAAGAGTTCTTCCATACCTTTAATACGCTGCATGAATCATCAAAGCAGATCGTCATCTCCAGTGACCGCCCGCCAAAAGAGATCCCGACGCTCGAGGATCGTCTGCGCTCGCGTTTTGAATGGGGCCTGATCACTGACATCACACCGCCCGACCTCGAGACCCGGATCGCCATCCTCCGCAAGAAAGCGAAGGCGGACGGGCTTGTTGACGTGTCCAACGAAGTCATGATGTACATCGCGAACCAGATCGATACCAACATCCGTGAACTTGAAGGCGCCCTGATCCGTGTAGTTGCGTATTCGTCGCTCGTCAACGAGGACATTACGCCGAAACTGGCAGAAGAAGCTCTAAAGGACATCATCCCGAACGCCCGGCCGCGCCAAGTCACAATCCTCGACATCCAGAAAGCCGTCGGGGAGCACTTCAGCATCCGGCTCGAGGATTTTGCTGCCAAAAAGCGTACCAAATCAATCGCTTTCCCGCGGCAGGTCGCCATGTACCTTTCCCGGGAAATGACCGAATTCTCGCTTCCCAAGATCGGGGACGAGTTTGGCGGCCGTGACCATTCGACCGTCATCCATGCGCATGAGAAAATCTCGAAAATGCTCAAGGAAGACCAGAATCTTCAGCAGGACATCAAGGAAATCCGGGCTGCGCTCGGCAAAAACTGATGTGGATAACCCGCTTTTTGACGCACATCCCCGCCAACAGGTTATGCACATGTAGATAAGTATGGGGCGCTTGATCAAAATGCACTTATCAACTTATCCACAGCCCCTATTACTATTACTATCTATCTTTTTACTTTTAAATTAAATATATAAGCGAGGTATCGAGATGAAATTTGAGATTGCGAGGGACCGGCTTCTCGACGGCCTGAGTGACGTCACAAAAGCCGTCAGCTCAAAAGCAGCCATTCCGATTCTGACGGGCATTAAATTGGATGTGGACGAAGAAGGTATTTATCTGACCGGAAGTGACTCGGATATTACGATTCAGACATTTATCCCGGCCGAGGAAAACGGCGAACAGCTGATCCGCACATCCCAGCGCGGTTCGATCGTGCTGCAGGCCAAGTACTTTAATGAGATCGTCAGGAAGCTCCCGACAAATGACATCGAAATCGAAGTAAGTGGCCATCTGCAGACGCATATCCGGTCCGGAAAATCCGAATTCCATCTGATCGGCTCCGATGCTGAAGATTATCCCCAACTTCCGGAAATCGATGACGATCGGCATTTCGCCATCCCGGCGGATCTGCTGAAGTCGATCATCCGGGAAACGGTGTTCGCCGTATCCGCGTCCGAGTCCCGTCCGGTCCTGACGGGCGTACACTGGCAGGTACAGGAAGGGGAACTCGTCTGTGTCGCAACGGACAGCCACCGCCTGGCCCGGCGCAAGACCCGGCTTGAGAACGCTCCGGAAGATGACTACAGTGTCGTCATTCCGGGCAAAAGCCTCCAGGAGCTAAACAAGATTCTCGGAGATTCCAATGAGCCGGTCGGCATCACGATGAGCAACAAGCAGGTGCTGTTCCGTGCGGGGCATGTCCTGTTTTACTCACGCCTTCTCGAAGGGAATTATCCGGACACAAGCCGGCTGATCCCTTCGGAGTACAAGACCGATATCTATGTGAACGGCAAAACACTTCTCCAGTCGATTGACCGGGCCTCCCTGCTTGCCCGCGAAGAGCGGAACAACGTTGTGCGCTTTACGGCCGATGGCAGCAATGTCGTCGAGATCTCCTCGAATTCTCCTGAAATCGGGAAAGTCGAAGAACAGGTCGAAACGTCTTCCGTTGAGGGTGAGGAGTTAAAGATTTCCTTCAGCGCCAAATACATGATGGATGCACTCCGGGCTATTGAAGGACAGGACATCGTGATCCGGTTTACCGGCGCAATGCGTCCGTTTATCCTGAAGTCGGCCGAGGACGACACGCTTTTGCAGCTGATCCTCCCGGTCCGCACATACTGATCAACGCATTAAAAACCAAGAAAGGGACAGCCCGAATGGCTGTTCCTTTTGTTTATCGCCGGAAAGCGATAAAATAGGGGGAAGGACGAATATTGGACGAAGGGCGGTGTCGACCGTGGAACGTCTTGCGATCGATGCGGAATTCATCACACTCGGACAGGCGCTGAAAATGACCGATACCATCTCCTCCGGGGGCATGGCGAAATGGTTCCTGTCCGAACACGCCGTTTATGTGAACGGCGAACCGGAGAACCGGCGGGGCCGGAAACTGCGTGACGGGGATGTCCTCAACATCCCGGGAACGGGCAGGTTCCGTGTGTCAGGGCCGGCTCCGGGTGACAACTGATGCATATCGAACAACTCAAGCTGAGGAACTACCGGAACTATGAATCACTGGACCTGTCATTTTCTCCGAACATCAATGTGCTGATCGGCGAAAACGCACAGGGCAAAACCAACGTCATGGAAGCCATCTATGTTCTTGCGATGGCGAAATCACACCGCACGTCCAACGATCGTGAATTGATACGCTGGGGCGCGGATTATGGTAAAATAGAAGGAGCGGTACAGCGGAAATACGGCGTTCTGCCGCTTGAGCTGACGCTCTCCAAAAAAGGGAAGAAAGCCAGGGTCAATCATCTGGAGCAGCAAAGGCTGAGCGATTACATCGGACAGCTGAATGTCGTCATGTTCGCGCCTGAGGATCTGCACCTCATCAAGGGCAGCCCACAGGTGCGGCGCCGTTTTCTGGATATGGAAATCGGCCAGGTGTCCAGGGTCTACCTGCATGACCTGCTTCAGTTCCATAAGGTGATGCGGCAGCGGAACGCCATCCTGAAGGCCAATCAGGGCAGGAGCGGCCTCACCGATGTCATGTTCGATGTCTACACGGACCAGTATGTTGATCTGGCGATCCGCATCATCCGGAAGCGCTTCGAGTTCGCGGAAATGCTCCAGAAATGGGCAGAACCGATCCACAGGGGGATTTCCCGTGGGCTGGAAGAACTGGTGATCACGTACGAAACGATGAAAGACATCGAACCGGACCAGTCGGCCGAAGAAATGGGCAACCGGCTGAGGGAGCGGCTGGCCGGGCTCCGCCAGCGCGAACTTGACCGGGGCGTGACACTGGCCGGGCCTCACCGGGACGATCTGACGTTTTTCGTGAACGGGCACAATGTCCAGGTGTACGGGTCGCAGGGCCAGCAGAGGACGACCGCCCTGTCCCTGAAGCTCGCGGAAATCGAGCTTCTGCGGCAGGAAACGGGCGAATCCCCTGTGCTTCTCCTGGATGACGTCCTGTCCGAACTGGACGACTACCGGCAGTCGCATCTGCTGAATACGATCCAGGGACAGGTCCAGACGCTGGTCACGACGACAAATGTCGACGGCATTACGCATGAGACGATCCGGAAAGCGGATCTGTACCGGGTAACCGCCGGCACGGCAGAACACGAGAATCACGACGACTGAACACGCGGCAGGGTCATCCCTCCGCGGGTTTTCACGCATACAGGATATCGTTGCATCATGTTTGGGCATGAAAGGGCAGGTGAACGGAATTGGCGATGGAAGAAGAGAACCTTCGCAACAATGATTACGGGGCGGATCAGATCCAGGTCCTTGAAGGTCTTGAGGCGGTCCGCAAACGTCCCGGCATGTATATCGGCTCGACCAGTTCAAAGGGTCTGCACCATCTCGTCTGGGAAATCGTCGACAACTCGATCGACGAGGCGCTGGCGGGATACTGCGACCATATCGAAGTGGCGATTGAGAAAAACAACTGGATCCGCGTACAGGACAACGGGCGCGGGATCCCCGTAGGCATCCAGGAAAAAACCGGACGTCCCGCAGTCGAGGTCATCATGACCGTGCTCCACGCCGGCGGGAAATTCGGCGGCGGAGGATACAAAGTGTCCGGCGGCCTGCACGGCGTCGGCGCCTCTGTCGTGAACGCGCTGTCGGAGCGGACGGAAGTGAAGGTGGCCCGTGACGGGCACCTGCACTTTATCGCATTTGAACGCGGGCAGATCGCTGAAGAGCTGAGGGTGATCGGCGACACCGAAGAGACCGGATCGGAAGTCCGTTTTAAGGCGGACCCCGAGATTTTCACCGAGACGACGGTCTATGAATACGACATCCTCGCACACCGCCTGCAGGAACTGGCTTACCTGAACCGCGGCATCCGCATCACGCTGTCGGATGAGCGCGGCGAAGAAGAACGGTCCGACTCCTATCACTATGAGGGCGGCATCAAATCCTATGTCCAGCACATCAACGAGGACAAGGAGCCGATCCACGAGGAACCGATCTTCATCGAAGGCGAGAAAGACGGCATTTCCGTCGAAATCGCCATGCAATACAATGCAGGATACGCATCGAATATCTTTTCATTCGCAAACAATATCAACACGTATGAGGGCGGCACGCACGAATCCGGATTCAAGACGGCGCTCACGCGGGTCATCAACGATTACGCACGCAAAAGCGGACTCCTGAAGGACAATGAGTCGAACCTGTCCGGTGAAGATGCCCGGGAAGGCCTGACGGCGATCGTCTCCGTCAAACACCCGGACCCGCAGTTCGAGGGTCAGACAAAGACAAAACTCGGCAACTCGGAAGTCAGCCAGATCGTCAACTCGCTGTTCTCCGAGGGACTCGAGCGTTTCCTCATGGAGAACCCGACCGGCGCCCGCATGATTGTCGAGAAGGGCCTCATGGCCGCAAGGGCCCGGGTCGCTGCGAAAAAGGCGCGTGAACTCACCCGCCGGAAGTCGGTGCTTGAGATATCGAACCTTCCGGGCAAACTGTCCGACTGCTCGTCCCGGGATCCGGCGATCAGTGAGCTGTATATCGTTGAGGGAGACTCGGCGGGCGGCTCTGCGAAAAACGGCCGCGACCGCCACTTCCAGGCGATCCTCCCGCTTCGGGGCAAGATCCTGAACGTCGAGAAGGCGAACATCAACCGGATCCTTTCCAACACGGAGATCCGCGCGATGATCACGGCGCTTGGCACGGGGATCGGCGACCAGTTTGACCTGTCCAAGGCCCGCTACCACAAAGTCGTCATCATGACCGATGCTGATGTCGACGGCGCCCACATCAGAACGCTGCTTTTGACATTCTTCTACCGCTTCATGCGGCCGCTCATCGAAGCGGGATACGTCTATATCGCCCAGCCGCCGCTTTATCAGGTCAAGCAGGGCAAACATATCGAATATTGCTACACGGACGATGAACTGCAGGAGATCCTCGCCCGCCTGCCGCAGGTTCCGAAACCGGTCATCCAGCGGTACAAGGGTCTTGGGGAGATGGACGCGGAGCAGCTTTGGGACACGACGATGGATCCCGAGTACCGCACGCTTCTCCAGGTCAGGCTCGAGGACGCGCTTGATGCCGATGCCATTTTCGAGCAGCTCATGGGCGATGAGGTCGCTCCGCGCCGCCAGTTCATCGAAGAAAACGCAGTTTACGTCAAAAATCTTGATATATAAGGCTTTACTTGAAAGGGGTCAAAGACCATGGCAGACACGCCGGACCGTGGCGTCCAACGCATCAACATCAGTACGGAGATGAAAACCTCGTTCCTTGACTACGCGATGAGTGTCATCGTGTCTCGTGCGCTGCCGGACGTCCGTGACGGGCTCAAACCGGTCCACCGCCGGATTTTGTATGCCATGCAGGACCTCGGCAACACCGCAGACAAACCGTACAAAAAGTCAGCGCGTATTGTCGGGGACGTCATCGGTAAGTACCACCCGCACGGCGACAGCGCAGTATACGACACGATGGTGCGGATGGCACAGGATTTCAACTACCGGTATATGCTCGTCGACGGCCACGGGAACTTCGGTTCGGTAGACGGCGACGCTGCTGCCGCCATGCGGTATACGGAGTCCAGGATGTCGAAGATTTCCGCGGAGCTTCTGCGCGATATCAACAAGGACACGATCGACTACCAGCCGAACTATGACGGGCAGGAAAAAGAACCGATCGTATTGCCGAGCCGCTTCCCAAACCTTCTGGTCAACGGATCCTCCGGTATTGCGGTCGGGATGGCGACAAACATCCCGCCGCATAACCTCGGGGAAGCGATCAATGCAGTGCTCGCACTTGCGGACAATCCTGATATCACGACAGAGGAACTCATGGAGATCATCCCCGGTCCCGATTTCCCGACCGGCGGGCTCATCCTCGGCCGGAGCGGCATCCGCCGCGCCTATGAGACGGGCCGCGGCTCCATCCTGACACGCGGCAAGGTCGAGATCGAGACCGCGCCGAACGGCAAGGAAACGATTCTCGTCCACGAACTTCCCTACCAGGTGAACAAGGCCCGGCTGATCGAGAAGATCGCCGAACTTGTCCGCGAAAAGCGGATCGAAGGCATCACCGATCTCCGGGACGAGTCCGACCGCCATGGCATGCGCATCGTCATGGAAGTCCGGCGTGACGCGAATGCCAACGTGATCCTGAATAACCTCTATAAGCACACCGCACTCCAGACAAGCTTTGGCATCAACATGCTTGCACTTGTGGACGGCCAGCCGAAGGTGCTCAGCCTGAAGGAAATGCTGTTTTACTACCTGGAGCACCAGAAAGAGGTTGTCACGCGACGGACACGCTTCGAACTGAACAAAGCGGAAGACCGCGCGCATATCCTTGAAGGCCTGCGCATTGCGCTTGACCACATCGATGAAATCATCGCGCTGATCCGTGCCTCAAAAACGACAGATGAAGCGAAAAAAGCGCTCATGGAACGGTTCAGCCTTTCGGAGCGGCAGTCCCAGGCCATCCTCGACATGCGCCTCCAGCGCCTCACCGGCCTCGAGCGCGATAAGATCGAGGAGGAGTACAAGGAACTTCTGCTTCTGATTGCCGAACTCCGTGCCATCCTGGCAGACGAGCAGAAGCTTCTGGAGATTATCAAGGAAGAGCTTGCCGACGTGAAGGAAAGGTTCAATGATGCACGCCGCTCGGAAATCACCGCAGGCGGTTCCGAGATGCTCGAGGACGAGGACCTGATCCCGGTCGAAAACTCGGTCATCACCCTCACGCACCGGGGCTACATCAAGCGGCTGCCGGCCAGCACCTACCGCAGCCAGCGGCGCGGCGGGCGTGGTGTTCAGGGCATGGGCACCAACGAGGACGACTTTGTCGAGCACCTGCTCTACACGTCCACCCATGACCGGATCCTGTTCTTCACCAACACCGGCAAAGTGTACCGGCTGAAGGGCTATGAGATCCCGGAATTCAGCCGTACGGCTAAGGGCCTGCCGATCATCAACGTGCTCGGACTGGATAAAGGTGAAAGCGTCACGACAATGCTCCGGGTGGATGAGTACGACGAGGAGGCCTTCCTCGTCTTCACGACCAAGCAGGGAGTCGCAAAGCGGACCCCTGTCACGCATTTCGCCAACATCCGCTCGAACGGGCTGATCGCCCTTTCCCTCCGCGAGGACGATGAACTTGTCCAGGTTAAGGTGACCGACGGCACAAAAGACGTGGTCATCGGCACGCGCGGCGGCATGCTGATCCGGTTCACGGAAGACGACCTGCGTCCGATGGGACGGACGGCGACTGGCGTACGCGGCATCCATCTCCGCAGCGATGACTACGTTGTCGGCATGGACGTGGTCGAAGAGGGGCAGGAAATTCTGGTCGTCACAGAGCAGGGCTTCGGCAAACGCACGCCTGAATCCGAATACCGGAGGCAGTCGCGCGGCGGCTTCGGGCTGAAGACGGTTCACGTGACCGACAGGAACGGCCCGCTCGTTTCCATGAAATCCATCGACGGCACGGAAGATATCATGATCATCACGATCCACGGCATCCTGATCCGGATGGATGTGGCCGACATCTCGGTCATCGGCCGGATCACGCAAGGCGTGCGCCTCATCCGTCTTGATGAAGGCGAGTACGTGGCAACAGTGGCGAAAGTGGAAAAAGAAGAAGAAGAGGATCTTCCGGACGGAGAGATGGAAGATGTTCTTGAAGAACAATTCGACGATCCTGAAAAACTGGAACCGGAATCCGCGGTTGAGGGAGAGTTCCCTTCCATCGAGGAAGATGGGGAAGACTTCGGAGCCAGCGATAGTGAAGACGCCGGTGACGGGGCCGGACAGGAAGATGAAGAGTAATAGGATGCATGACGGGAAAACGGCTTTAAGCTGTTTTCCTGTTTTTTTGATTTTAGGGGTTGCATTTTGTCCTTCAGCCGAGTATAGTAGAGAAGTTGCCGTTCGGAGCACAACCCACAAAAAACAATTCATATTTTGTGTTGACATTCCGAGAAGGTAATGATATGATAATTAAGCTCTCGTTAAGAGGTTTGATATCTTGCGGCGAGCACGATGAACCTTGAAAACTGAACAGCAAAACGCTGATGAAATGAGTTCCCGATCCCCGACCCCGTCGGGTGAGAACGGAACAAATGATATCGGACATATCACTTGATATGCCAGCTTTAAAGTATGAGCTTACTCATACTCTCTTATGGAGAGTTTGATCCTGGCTCAGGACGAACGCTGGCGGCGTGCCTAATACATGCAAGTCGAGCGGATGACGGGGAGCTTGCTCCCCTGATTCAGCGGCGGACGGGTGAGTAACACGTGGGCAACCTGCCTGTAAGATCGGGATAACTCCGGGAAACCGGGGCTAATACCGGATGGTTCCTTCCTCCGCATGGAGGAAGGCGGAAAGACGGTTTCGGCTGTCACTTACAGATGGGCCCGCGGCGCATTAGCTAGTTGGTGGGGTAATGGCCCACCAAGGCAACGATGCGTAGCCGACCTGAGAGGGTGATCGGCCACACTGGGACTGAGACACGGCCCAGACTCCTACGGGAGGCAGCAGTAGGGAATCTTCCGCAATGGACGAAAGTCTGACGGAGCAACGCCGCGTGAGCGAAGAAGGCCTTCGGGTCGTAAAGCTCTGTTGTAAGGGAAGAACAAGCGCCGGTTAACTGCCGGCGCCCTGACGGTACCTTACCAGAAAGCCACGGCTAACTACG
>NZ_JAHBCJ010000019.1 GCF_018390575.1 Bhargavaea massiliensis
CGGAATGCAGGTTTTGACCTGTACCATCAGCGTTTTGCGTTCAGTTTTGAAGGTTCATTTTTATGAACTTTCAATGCTTGTTCTTTGAAAACCGGATAAAACGACATTGTACCAAGTATTAACCGAATTTGATCGATTCGTCGATCAAGTCTTTTCATGTCCGTACGGCAGGGATTCGCCCCTGCATGCGGAAAGCCGCTAAGACCGCTGGTCTTTAGAGGTGAAGTTAGGAAGGGCGCACGGTGGATGCCTTGGCACTAGGAGCCGATGAAGGACGGAACGAACACCGATATGCTCCGGGGAGCTGTAAGTAAGCTGAGATCCGGAGATTTCCGAATGGGGAAACCCACTGCCCGTAATGGGGCAGTACGGCTGCGTGAATACATAGCGCAGCCGGGGCACACCCGGGGAACTGAAACATCTAAGTACCCGGAGGAAGAGAAAGAAAATTCGATTCCCCAAGTAGCGGCGAGCGAAACGGGAAGAGCCCAAACCAGGAAGCTTGCTTCCTGGGGTTGTAGGACACTCCTTTGGAGTTACAAAGGGATGCGTGAGGTGAAGCGGCCTGGAAAGGCCCGCCAGAGAGGGTAAAAGCCCCGTAACCGAAGCCCATCCCCTCCGGAGTGGATCCTGAGTACGGCGGAACACGTGAAATTCCGTCGGAATC
>NZ_JAHBCJ010000020.1 GCF_018390575.1 Bhargavaea massiliensis
GACCCAAAAGAAATCTTTTTGGGTCCGTTTTGTCATTTTCGTGGATATTTCGCATGTTTTTCCCCATCCCCCCTTGGAATGACCGGCCGTCAGGCCGGTTCCGGTGAGTCCCACGTCCAGCAGGTCAATCTCTTCAGATTCAAGGCTGCAAAAGTAAGTATCGCCTGCATCATTTTTGCCTTCCCGCGAAGGGTTGTTCAACGCATGCCACACTTCTCCCTGGCGTCTCCGAAACCGCATTCCACGGTCTCCTTCCGCCTTGCAAAGATTTCTTTGTTTTCCGGGATGAGCCGGATGGCCTCTGCCTGATCGAGGTAGTCCTGCCAGACATGACGATTGATGACTTTCACATGGTTCTGGCTCTGCGTGCACTGAGCTAGCAGCGGACAACCTGCACATTTGGCTCCATTCGACTTGTACTCCCGGTAGCCTTGCTTATTGGTGGTCGAATACCGAAGTTCCTGTCCGTTTGGACAGAGTAAGCTTTCTCGAGTTTCCTGACCAGATGGTCCTCCGGGACCATTTCATCAAGTGAGATCATTTCCAATTGATCGCGATTGGTTCCATTCGATTTCGACAGCATATTCATCACCCGTTTTGTAGTCTGT
>NZ_JAHBCJ010000021.1 GCF_018390575.1 Bhargavaea massiliensis
TGACTTTTAATCAGAGGGTCGCAGGTTCGAGCCCTGCATGGCTCACCACCCTTTAAAAACGGTTCGAAAAAAGTTGAAAAAAGTCGTTGACTTCCTGAGACAAAGGTTATATAATAAATCTTGTCGCTGGAACGAAAGCGAACAAAGCAACTTCTTGAAAACCGAATCACTTTTAACATGCGGTAGTGGCGGAATGGCAGACGCGCTAGGTTGAGGGCCTAGTGGGAGTTAAATCCCGTGGAGGTTCAAGTCCTCTCTACCGCACCATTTATTTTTATAAGATGTGCGCCCGTAGCTCAATTGGATAGAGCGTCTGACTACGGATCAGAAGGTTGTGGATTCGACTTCTGCCGGGCGCGCCACTTCGCGGGTGTAGTTTAGTGGTAAAACCTCAGCCTTCCAAGCTGATGATGAGGGTTCGATTCCCTTCACCCGCTCCATTATTTGTTTGATAAATGAACCTTGAAAACTGAACAGCAAAACGCTGATGAAATGAGTTCCCGATCCCC
>NZ_JAHBCJ010000022.1 GCF_018390575.1 Bhargavaea massiliensis
TAGCTGTGCTGGTACCAGCCGATCAGCAAACTCAGCAGGCACAGTACGAGCGCCACCGCCATCATCGGCACAGAGAGGATTACTTTTCGCACAAATGGGCATATTAGGGGGTGAGCGCGCCGCCCGCGCCGTCCGCGTCGCTCTCGTCCTCGTCGTCGGCGCCGTCGACGTGGAACCCGAACGCCTTGAGCCGCTCCCGGTCCGCGGCGGAGGACGACGCGGTCAGGCGCAATAGCTCGGAGTAGATGCCGCCGGAGACGGCCAGCTCGGAAGGCGAGCCGATTTCGTCGACGCGGCCGTCGCGAAGCGTGATGATCGTGTCCACGCCCGCGATGGTGGACAGCCGGTGTGCGATCATGATGGTGGTGCGGCCCTCCATCAGCTGGTCCAGGCCGGCCTGCACGGCGCGCTCGGCCTTGGTGTCCAGGGCGGAGGTGGCCTCATCCAGGATCAGGATCGGCGCGTCCTTGAGC
>NZ_JAHBCJ010000023.1 GCF_018390575.1 Bhargavaea massiliensis
GGTGATGAACATGTTGTCAAAATCGAATGGAACCAATCGTGATCAACTGGAAATGATCTCGCTTGATGAGATGGTCCCGGAGGACCACCTGGTCAGGAAGCTCGAGAAAGCCATCTCGACTTTTCGTTCATTCGCCTATTCCAATCACGCAACCACTGACCGGAACGGCTTCTTCCTCGCTTCAATCGTGACACCGGGTAATGTCCATGACAGCCATATCTTCGAACCGTTGCTGAATGTCGTCAAAGAGAAAGTCGGTAAGCCGCTTGCCGTTGCTGCAGATGCTGGATATAAGACGCCTCATATCGCAAAGGTCATGATCGATGATGGAATCCGCCCTTGTCTGCCTTACCGAGGCCCCGCGGTAAAAAAGGATATCTGAGAAAGAGCGAGTTCCACTACGATTCCGAAAGGAATGCCTATATCTGTCCAAACGGACAGGAACTCCGGTATTCGACCACCAATAAG
>NZ_JAHBCJ010000024.1 GCF_018390575.1 Bhargavaea massiliensis
CCTCACGCACCGGCCGCACGCGCACCGCCCCCGCCGACGGCGCGATGCCCGCGTCCGGCCGCTGGCGCGTGGGCGTGGTGTCGTGCTCCAACTGGGAGGCCGGGTTCTTCGCCGGCTACCGCCACCTCGAGGCGCGCGGCGACCTGGACGCGATCATCGAGCTCGGCGACTACATCTACGAGTACGGCCGCGGCGAGTACACGGCCGCCGCCGGCGCCGTCCGCCCGCACGATCCGCCGCACGAGATCGTCACCCTGGCCGACTACCGGATCCGTCTGGCGCAGTACCGCACCGACCCCGACCTGCAGTCCCTGCACGCGCACGTGCCGTGGATCTGCACGTGGGACGACCACGAGCTCGCCAACAACTCGTGGGAGCACGGCGCCGAGAACCACCAGCCGCACGAGGGCCCGTTCGCCAACCGCAAGGCCGCGTCCGCGCAGGCCTACTTCGAATG
>NZ_JAHBCJ010000025.1 GCF_018390575.1 Bhargavaea massiliensis
GGACACGTCGCGTGGGCGTCGGAGGAGTACCTCTCGGCGCTGCTCTGCGTGGTGCTGCACGGGTACGGGATCACCGCGTTGGGCGGCGAGCTCTCGTCGTTCACCGCGGCCGATCACGTGGAGTCGGTGCGCATCGACCACGGGCTACGCCGCGCCGCCGACGCGGAGATCGCGCTGTTCGCCGGCGACCTGCCGTCCGCCACGATCGCGGCCGCCGACGCGATCGACACCATCGAGGTCGACGGCCCGGAGGACTTCCTCCCCCGCGTGCTCTCCCTCCATGCGTTGGCGCTGGCACTGTCCGGGCAGGTCTCGGACGCGAGAGAGCAGTTGCGCCGGATGCGGGCGGTGCCGAACCACACGAACTCGCCGGTCGGGCCGGAGATGCGCGCCGCCGAGGCCGGTGCACTGTTCTGTGTGGGGGACCGCGACGCGGCGAAGC
>NZ_JAHBCJ010000026.1 GCF_018390575.1 Bhargavaea massiliensis
ATGGCGGTCCCGACGGGAATCGAACCCGCGATCTCCTGCGTGACAGGCAGGCATGTTAACCGCTACACCACGGGACCATTGGTTGCGGAGGCAGGATTCGAACCTGCGACCTTCGGGTTATGAGCCCGACGAGCTGCCACTGCTCCACTCCGCGATAATAATATAGATGCTGCATTTTGATTCTACGCATATGGTGCTTGGGCACCTTACGCTTCGCTGTCGGTGCTACTCGCAGTCTTCGTTCTGCTCGTTGCTCCACTCCGCGATAATAATATGAGAAGCTTTTTATTTCATGGTGGAGGATGACGGGTTCGAACCGCCGACCCTCTGCTTGTAAGGCAGATGCTCTCCCAGCTGAGCTAATCCTCCATAAAGTGGTGACCCCTACGGGATTCGAACCCGTGTTACCGCCGTGAAAGGGCGGTGTCTTAAC
>NZ_JAHBCJ010000002.1:0-20713 GCF_018390575.1 Bhargavaea massiliensis
CGAAGAACGGCGTCTGTGGCCAAAAGCGACAGCGTTGGCCAACAAGGGCCCGCAGTGGAAATCCGGAGGATTTTATGGAAAAGAAAAAACTGCAGACAAAGGAGTAATCCACTCACTTTGTCTACAGTCTGGGATGCCCCCGAGCCGGGGCATCCGTTTTTTTACCAGATTCCAATGATGTAGTACACCACAAGCGCCACCAGCCCGACGGGAACGCCGAACTTCGCCCATTCTCCGCTGGTGATCCGGAGCTTGCCTGCGGAGATGATGTTCGGGATATTGCCGGGAATCAGCATCCCGCCGCTGATCAGGAGGCCGAGAAGAATGGCACGGATGGAGTCAAACTGCATGAGCGGGCTGATCTCAGCGGCAGCCAGCGTAGCGTTGTCAAGAACGGCCGACAGCATGTTCATCCAATAAAGTGTGCCCGGTGCGACATCGGTCAGGTGCTCGCGGATCAAGGGCTCAAATCCGGCGCCGAGCATCGTAAGCGCCATGATGAAGAGGTAGACCTTGAATGAACGCGTGAAGATGGACGGTACCGGTTCGGGCGGCGGAGGCGTCCCGCCCGCCTCTTTTTCCGGCGGGTCGACCCAGACGGCAGCAAGCATCCCGAACAACAAAATGGCTGTAAGAACGTCGATACCGATCAGATTAAAGAGAAACGAAAACTCCGCATTCAGCTTCTGCACGGTAATGGTGGAGAGGGGCTCGCCGATCGGGGTGAGCGCGGCACCGAGCCCGATCGAGTAGCACGCAAGGATGACAAGCCGGATTTCCGACCGCCGTTCGAGCCCGAGCATGCCGGTTACCGTGACAAGCACGAGCGCCGCGATGATGGCAGTGATAATGCTTGAAACCAGGCCTAGCAGGATAACGAGCAGCGCATAAAGAAGCCTGTCGGGCATGACTTTGCGCAGCCAGCGGATGCTGCCGGTAAGCTGCCGGTAAAACAGGCGGAAAACGATGCCGGCAAAAAGGACTGTAAGGGTAATCGGCAGGGGGTCGGAAAAGGCCTGTCCGAGCAGTTCGCGATTCATCATTCCGCCAATGATGGCCGCAGCAATCCCCATGATAAGAAGGAACAGTTCCAGCTGCCGCTCGATCGGCTTCACGGCAAACGGCAGAACGAGGACAAGGAGAAGAATGATGAGGAGGCCGGTTGTCACGTCGATTGCTCCTTTGCTTCAGGCTATTTGCCATCTTATGAAGCGAAGCAGAAGGACATGTCCGCATTAATCGACATTCCCGTGTTCCGATTGGTCTGATTTTTCGTTATACTAAAGACTAGTTTCTAGAAATGAGTTGATGGTGCACATGAATAAAGATCTGTTCTTCGCCTTTTTCCGTGCGGGAATGCTCGGCTACGGGGGCGGGCTGTCCGCCATCCCGCTCATGAAGCGGGAAGTTGTCGACCGGTACAAGTGGATGGATGACGATGAGTTCTCGGACATCCTGGCCCTGGCGAACACGCTCCCGGGCCCGGTCAATACAAAACTGTCCGGCTATATCGGTTGGAGGCTCAATCGTTGGCCGGGCATGCTGTTTAGCATGGCAGCCACTGTTCTGCCGACAGCTGTTTTGATGATTGCCCTGCTGACGCTGCTGAATGCATTCAAGGACAAGCCATGGGTCCAGGGGATGGCAAGAGGGGTCATCCCGATTGCAGGTGTCATGATCGGGGTCCTGGCGATCGATTTTCTGAAAAAAGCAGGATTCGGGCTTGGCTGGCTGTTGACCGCTGTCCTCGCTATAGCCAGTCTTGCACTTACTGAATTCGCGGGTGTCCACCCCGCGATTATTATCGCTGTTCTGATTCTGTCCGCATTCGTCCCGCGGAAGAAGAAGGGGGCGGCGTCATGATGCTTTACTGGCAGGTGTTCTGGGCACACTTCACGTCCAATCTTCTCGGCTACGGCGGCGGTCCGGCAACGATTCCGCTACTTCAACACGAGGTGGTCGATCGGTACGGCTGGATGTCAAACGGGGAATTCAGTGAAATTGTCGCGCTCGGCAACGGTCTTCCGGGACCGATCGCGACAAAGATGGCTGCCTATATCGGCTATGATGTCGCAGGCATTCCGGGGGCTATTATCGCACTGTTCGCGACGGTCGCACCGTCACTGATCCTCATGGTCGTATTACTCGGAATCCTCATGCGGCACAAGGACGCGCCGCAGGTCAGACGGCTGACGAAGGTCGTCCGGCCTACAATCGCCGTGCTCCTCGGGGTCATGACGTATGATTTCTTTTTCGATTCGTTCACCGGTTCAGGCTGGATCCACACGATCCTCCTGATCGTTGCAGGTTACATCCTGCTCGAGGTCCGCAAAGTCAGCCCGACCTGGGTTGTCCTGGGGGCACTTATCTACGGCGCCATCTTCCTAGGCGGCTGACATCTATACATAAGGGGGAAATGATTCATGGATTACTTGTATCATCCGTTCCGCTCGCAGCGGCATACGGTATTCGCGAAAAATGGTGTGGTGGCGACAAGCCAGCCGCTTGCGGCACAGGCAGGAATCGAAATCATGCGGCGGGGCGGCAATGCGATCGACGCTGCCATCGCGACCGCGGCCGCGCTGACTGTCGTCGAGCCGACTAGCAACGGGATCGGCGGAGATGCATTTGCGCTGATCTGGACGGAAGGAAAGCTGCATGGACTGAACGCCTCCGGCCCGGCGGCAAAGTCTGCATCGGCCGATAAAGTAAAAGCGCTCGGACACGAGAAAATGCCGGTGTTCGGTGCCGTTCCGGTGACCGTACCCGGCGCACCATCCGCATGGGCGGAAGTGTCACGCCGGTTCGGAAAGCTGAGCCTATCCGAGACGCTTGAGCCCGCAGTACGGCTGGCGGAGGAAGGCTTCCCGCTCACGCCAATTCTCGGCAAGTACTGGGAAATCGCCTACAACAAATTCAAAACCCTTTCAGAAGGCAGTGAAGAAGACCGGAAAGCCTTCGAGGCATGGTTTGACACGTTCGCCCCTGACGGCCGGCCGCCGAAAACCGGCGAGATGTGGCGTTCATCCGGGCACGCAGACACACTTCGCCAGATAGGGGAAACCGACGGACGGGCATTTTATGAGGGATCGATTGCGGACCAAATCGTGGAATCCGTTCAGAAACACGGTGGCTTTCTGAGCGCGGAAGATCTCTCGGGTTATCAGTCTGAATGGGTCGAACCGGTATCCGCCAACTACCGCGGCTATGATGTTTGGGAGATTCCGCCGAACGGCCAGGGCATGGTTGCCCTCATGGCGATGAACATCCATTCGGCTGGTGGCCACCAGCCGGTCTACGGCGATACAGAGACGCTCCATCGCCAGATTGAGGCGATGAAGCTGGCGTTCACCGACGGCAAGGCATTCATCACCGAGCCGGACGACATGCCGGTCGAAACGGCTCAACTGCTTTCCCGGGAGTATGCGGAAAAGCGGGCAGCCCTCATCACCGGCCGGGCAATCGACCCCGAGCCGTACGAGCTGCCGAAGGGCGGAACCGTCTATCTCGCGGCAGCTGACGGAGAAGGCAACATGGTGTCCTTTATCCAGTCCAACTACATGGGCTTCGGATCCGGGATTGTGGTTCCGGGCACCGGCATCGCGCTCCAGAACCGCGGTGCTGACTTCTCGCTTGATCCGGGTCATCCGAATTACCTGAAGCCCGGCAAAAAATCGTTCCACACGATCATTCCGGGATTCCTCACGAAAGACGGGGAGGCGGTCGGGCCGTTCGGCGTCATGGGCGGTTACATGCAGCCGCAAGGCCACTTCCAGGTCGTCTCAAATACGGTCGACTTCGGGCTGAATCCGCAGGCTGCGCTTGACCAGCCGCGCTGGCAGTGGATTGGCGGCAAGACCGTTCAGGTGGAGCCGGACTTTCCGCTTCACCTTGCCCAGGCCCTCCAGCGGAAAGGCCATGACATTCAGATTGCAACAGAATCTGGCGGTTTCGGCCGTGGGCAGATCATTTGGCGCAACCCCGAAACCGGCGTGCTCGAAGCCGGCACGGAATCAAGAACCGACGGCTCGATTGCGGTTTGGTAATAAAAAACTGAACGCCGGCTTCCCGCCGGCGTTTTCTTGTGCCATAGGGAACGCTTCAAAGCACTGGTGCAGATTTTCGAAACACCCGCAGTCACTTTGGAAGCACTCAGCACCCATTTCAAAGTACCCGCCCCAAATTCAAACCCTCACAAAAAAGAACCAGCCCGAAAGGAACCAGCTCAATCAAAATTCAATTTATAATCCTCTTCCCGGATCATCTTCAGCCTGCGCGAGAAGATATAGATCAGACCAAGGTTCAGGAGAATCGGCAGGATGATGAAACTGCCGAGCATGATGGTGATGTTCCCGATGGTCCAGCCACCGTCCGCAAGCTTCATATAGTTCAGCGGTCCGACCAGTCCCGACAAGCCAAAGCCGGCACTGTACGGAGTGCCCTGGATGTTCAGGACGCCTGCCAGCCCGCCAAGGATGGCAGCGGAAATCATCATCGGGAAGGCGATTTTCGGCTTCATAAGGAAATTCCTCATCTGGATCTTTGGAGAACCGAGCACATGGGCAAGCGCGGTTCCGAGGGAGTTCGCCTTGTAGCTCGCGATTGCCAGGCCGACACCAGCCGCGACGATGCCAAGGTTGGCTGCGCCCGCTCCAATACCGGACAGCATAATGACGGTTGCTACGCCGACAGTCGAGAATGGCGAAAGGATCAGTACACAGAAGACGACGGCGATGGCCGCACCCATGAAGACCGGCTGCAGCTGCGTCAGGTACGCAACGCCAGTGCCGACAATCATCGACCCGCCTTTGACGTAAGGGAGTAGCAGATAACCGATCATGCCGGGGACAAGAATAGTCGCCGTCGGAATGACTAGTATTGCATATTCTTTCATCTTATCCCCGAGGAGCTTGACGAACAGCACCGCGAGAGCAGCAGTAATCCCAATATTCAGTGTCGTGCCGATTCCGGAGAGGGTAAAGACCCCTTCCGCTTCTTTAACGACCGCGCCGCTGCCGATCATTGCGGCGATTCCCACGCTCGCCGTTTGGATCGGAGTCAGCTTAAAGGAAACCCCGATCATCACGCCGATAATGACCGGCAACAGGCTCATCACGTAAACCGTAATATCCAACACATGCTGGAGTGAAGGGAAGTAGGGGATGAGCAATTTGAGGATTTCGCCCAATAAAGCGTTTGGTATGAGGGCAACGACAATCCCGATACTCATGCCGTTGAGCAAATTGGAAAAGAACTGTTTCATGAGGCGAAGACTCCTTCAAGGATAATGGGTCTCATTATAGGCATCATAAGTTATCAGGTCAATAGGATTTTTCGGAATATTTAGTGTAAACGCTTTCTGAACCGATTAATGAAAAGAGCAGAAGGGAAAAAGGGGAATAACGACCAAAACGGGAGGCGATCAAGTGCTGACATTCACAACGAGCATGGACGAGAGGACAGTCGCGTTTAAATTCGACGGGAGCCTGACAAAAGAAGATGCAATGAAACTGGACGAAGTCATATCAAGAAAATATGAAGAGGACGGCACCTTTAATATTTTCGCTGAAGTCGGTGCAGTCGATCTCCATACGATCCCCGACGCGCTAAGGAGTGTTCAATTCGACATGAGCCGCTGGATGTCTTTCAATAAGGTCGCCCTCATGAGTGAACAGAACTGGCTCCAGTTTGCTGAAGGACTGGGGATGGGGGAGATTGCCAAGCTGAAGACGAGGCATTTCAATCCGGGTGAGTACGACGCGGCGTGGGAGTGGCTGGCAAAGGAGTAATAGGTGTTGGAGCGGCTGTGATCTATTTGCAGCCGTTTCACTGTTTGGCCATATTCGTCTCGGCAATGTTTGAGCCGGCACGTGCAAATTTGGCGACCGCACTGGTTCATTTCGCGACCGCAGCAGCGCAGTTCGCGACCCCTCCTGCCGATTTCGCGCCCCGCATTCACTGTTTCAACCGGGTAGCCGGTTCTGGTACGCTAAGGGAAAGTGATAAAAGAGAAGGTGTCAGCATGATCACAGTAGTCGGCAGCATCAACATGGATCTCGTGGTGGGGACGGAGCGGTTTCCTAAACAGGGGGAAACGGTCTTAGGAAATCTTTATACGACAGTTCCCGGCGGCAAGGGGGCCAATCAGGCGGTGGCGGCAGCGCGCCTTGGTGCTAAGGTCGGGATGATCGGGGCGGTCGGCACCGATCCGTTCGGAGATGAACTTGCCTTGAATCTGGAGAACGAGGGTGTCGACACGAGCGACGTAAAGCGAGTAGAAGGTCCGAGCGGCATAGCGAATATCCTGCTTACGGAAAGCGACAACCGGATTATCGTCGTTCCGGGCGCCAATCATAAGCTGATGCCTGAAGACATTGAACAGTGCGAACAGGCCATAGGATCAAGCGATCTTATCGTCCTCCAGCTGGAAATTCCTATTCCTTCTGTTCTTCGCACACTTGAGATCGCCCACAGGCACGGGGTACCTGCCATTCTGAATCCAGCTCCGGCAGACGGCTTCACCGATGTATTCCTACAGTATGAGCCGATTCTCACGCCAAACGAGAACGAAGCGGCGATGATGTTCGGCGAGACCTGGGAACAGGCGCTCGAAGCCCATCCGAACCGGCTCATCGTGACGCTCGGCAAGGAAGGAGCGCGCTATTATGACGGAGAGCGGCATGTCCGGGTGCCCGGCATCCGGGTGAACGCGGTCGACACGACCGGAGCCGGTGACACGTTCAATGGAGCGCTCGCGGTTGCGCTGGCGGAAGAGATGCCAATGAAAGGCGCCATCCGCTTCGCCAATGCGGCAGCGTCCCTGTCAGTCGAACAATTCGGTGCCCAGGGCGGCATGCCGGGGCGCGAGGAAACGATGCGGAGATTACAACTGACTGAATAAAAAGCTCTTGGATACCTTACACCTCCCCCGGAAATTCATCTCTTAACATCCTAATAAGGCGTTGGCAAGATATGTATATCTTTGTGTATACTCAACGCTCTTTAGGATGTTTTTATATTCTTCAAAGTGCTGCCAGTGTAGTGTGTTTCTAGTTATGGGTCTGCGGTCCAGGGTCAGTGGCTGGTGATTTGCTCCCATCAGAGTCTCTGTTTCTTTGAAAGATTTTTTATGATTTGTCAGTAGTGTAGGTATAAAAACGAGCGGCCAAAAATATATTTATACTCTGGGGAAAATATCATATGCAAATCGGAGAGGGAGTTAAAGATGGTGGGGAAGAAGATGGTCAGTGTCATGGCAACCGCATTATTGATGACGAGTATGTTTGGGGCGAGTGTTTACGCAGAGTCGCCGGAAGACCTGAAAGACAAGATTCAGTTGCCGGGAAAAGTGGAGGCCAACCAAGAATTACTGGAGAAGATTGATATTGACAAATTAATCCAGAACCAAACCAATCAAAACTCATTCCGCTCCATGATTGAAAAGAAGGCAGAAGGCGACGTTCTCTATGAAGAGGAACCCAATGATTACGTTGAAGAGGCCGACAATCTGCCATTCATGTCGGTAATGGTCGCGAGTTTATACAGCGAGGACATTGATATTTACAAGGTAAAAGTGACCCGTAATGATCAGTACATGCTCATGATGGGCAGTACCTATGAGTTTGCGGTCGATGAGTTGCTTTATGGGGTGTTTGACAGCAAATTGGAGTACGTCGAACCGGTGGCTTATGATTTTTATGATTATGAAACCACCTATCAGATTGTGCCTGTAAAGAAAGGTGAGTATTATATTGCAGTATTAAGTGATTATTGGCGATACGGAGAAAGTTATGCGATGATCGCCGACACATTTAGTATTGTCGATGCTCCTAAGGTAAATGCCATTGATGACAATGACAAAGAAATAAAGGGGAAAGCGCAAAAAGGTACGACCGTCACTCTCCGTAACGGAAAAACCAAGCTGGGCTCCCCGAAGGTTGATAGCAAAGGGAACTTCAAGCTATCCATCAAACCCATCAAAGCCGGTTCAAAAATAACGGCAACGGCTACCGACGGGAATGGAAATGTC
Source organism: Bhargavaea massiliensis (assembly GCF_018390575.1). GTDB lineage: Bacteria > Bacillota > Bacilli > Bacillales_A > Planococcaceae > Bhargavaea > Bhargavaea massiliensis. The sequence continues at coordinate 8,030 of NZ_JAHBCJ010000002.1, forward strand.
AGCAACACGACTACGGTCACGGTATCAGATAAAACAGCACCGTCAGCTCCGAAAGTCAATGCTGTCGATGACAATGATAAATCTGTATCAGGCAAGACGGAGGCCAATGCCACGGTAACCGTCAAAAACGGCAAAACAACTTTAGGAACGCCTAAAGCCGACAAGTCAGGGAATTTCAAGCTCAGCATCAAACCCGTCAAAGCAGGCACGAAGTTAACCTTTACCGCAAAGGACCCTGCAGGCAATGTCAGCAAAGCCACTTCGAAGACGGTAGTGGATAAAACGGCCCCATCCTTGACGGTCAAAGACATCTATTCCAACAGCAAAACGGTTTCCGGAAAAACGGAAGCAGGGGCAAAGGTAACCGTGAAGGTGGGCAAAACGACTTTGGGCTCCGGCGCCTCCAATTCCAAAGGCGAATTCAAGATAAAAATAAAAGCTCAAAAGAAAAAGACGACCATCACAATTTCGGCATCAGATAAAGCGAAAAATACAAAGACGGTGACCAAAAAGGTAAAATGATTTTTGGTCAGTAGGAGTAAATGAACCGTGACCCAAACCCCGGCCTATCCGTATTTTTTGTGACGGAATCCTGTTTTCGACCATGCAAAACCCCGAACTTGGACGTTTGTTGGACTGTCCATCGTTCGGGGTTCTGTCTGTTAATAGGGCTGAATGGCAGCGGCCGGTTTTTGTTCCAGCCCTTTAAGCACAGCATGATAAATCCGCTCGCAGTTCCGCTGGTCCTGAAACTTAATGACCCCTGAGATATCGACATCGTAGTTCTCAAAATGATGGTCTATCCTGTCCTTGATCAGATCCACCATTTCTTGTTCGGACTGGGCGATCCGGCCAATGAATGTATCCTCAATCGGACGCAGAATGCCTTTTCGGAAAAAGCGTTCATCATCGAAATGATAGTGGATAACCGGCTTTTTCATCTTGATGAAATCAAAGCTGACTGTACTGTAATCCGTGATGAGCAACGCGTGTTCGATAAGCAGGTCCTGCACTTTCCGGGAGCCAAAGGGAATGAAATTCACCTGGCTGTGTTCCAGGTTGATGTTCCTCTCAAAGAAATCCTGTGCCCGGTAGTGAGGGTAGAAGTTGAGCCGGATGTTGTGATGGCGGAGCAGGTTATTCAGGTCCGGATTATTGATGAGATTCACGTACTTACTGAAGTATTCGCTCTCGAGGAACTGCTGATCGGTATTGATCCAATCACGCCATGTCGGCATAAGAAGAATGTCCTTTGGCGGTTCCTTCTGGATGAGGCGATCAAACCGGGCCAGACCGGTGACCGCAACCTCTTCTGATTCATATCCCATTTCATCCATGACGATTTCTTCCTTCTCCTCGTCACTGCTTACGATAAACAAATCAAATGGCACATCATAAAACTTCTTGTGATACTCGACGTTCTTGCGGCCCAGGACACCATGCTGGAGAAATACTTTGTACGTATCCTCGTAATGGAAGAATCCCCTGGCTGTTTTGAACGGCAGAATATTCTCCAGGTCATGCGTTCCGAGCAGGACTCCCGCTTTTAGAGCAACGTCGTAATGTTCCTGTGAACCGAACTCCAGAACATGCGGATCATTGGAGACGTTCTTATAGTCCTTTGAATCCTTTTCAATTACGTAGTACGCCTCAACATCTGTATGGTCCCGCAGCCACTGATACAGGACGATCCCGTTGTCCTGGGCCGTGTCGGTACGTTCGCCGATCAGCCAGATATTCCGGTCCTTTAGTGCTCCTTCCTTGGTCAACTCAATGTTGGCAGGAACGGCGAATGTCTCGATTTTTGTGTTGTTGAACGGTGTTGTCGTAACCAGATAGTAGTGAAGGTTTCCTTCCGTGTCATGCAGGAAGTGCGAGTCATAGTAATTATCTTTGCGATAGTCCGATCCGCTGTAACGGATTTTCTCTTTCCGTACCGTCTGCCCGTCACTGTCAGTGATTTCAAGGAACAGGTCAATGATGGTTTTGTCTTTGCTTTTCAGGGAGGTGAGGTCCAACTGCTTCAGGTCGACTTCAAAATTTCCGTCAACCGGTACTCGGATCGATTGAAGCGACACGCGTTCTTCGAATAAAAGATAGGCCTTACAGCCGGTGAATTGTGAAAACCTGCCGACATAACCGATTAACTTGAAATCCGATATTCCCGTAATCCGCTTTCGGATGTCGGGTCTTTGGACTTTCGAGCCCAAGGACCTGTCTTTCCGTACATAGAAGTTGAAACGGGTCTGTTGGCAGTCGATGACATACTCGAAATAGGACTCTCCGGAAAGTGCCTTGCGTTCCAAACTGAACTGCTGTTTGATCGGCATCTCCCCGCCGCTTACGATGAAAAAGCGCTTGATGGAAAAGTTGGCGGCGAGTTCCTTAATTGGGATGGTTCCAATGAGTTCGTTTTTCCTTTGTTGCATGGGATAGTCTGAAGCTTCCTGTGTCATGGTATCTTCCACTTGTAAGATCGGGTGACCCTCCACTTGATAACAGGGGATCTTAACTTGAATGGAGTCATTGCTCCGCTCAAACCGAATTGAATCCGATTTGAACGTATGGGCGGACGCGAATAAACAGGCATAGCCGTACTGATTTTTGAGGGTGACCTCATGGTTGAACGATTTAAGTTCCGCCTGCCAGCTCCCATCCGGTACGAGCGGATAAAGCACCCCCTGCCTGTGGAGGAACAGTCTCCACGTTCCAAGAGAAAGAGCCGTAAAGTCAGTAATTTCAATGCAATCCTCACTGATGAGAGGACACTCGAGGATTCTGAGTTTGTGATTCTGGAATGCATACAATTGAACGGGCTGTTCCGGAAAGTCCGAATCAAGGGGCCTGCCGGTCTTCAAGACAAGTCGGGTGTATCCGGAAGAGTGTCCTTTGACAGGGAGAGTATCGGTATGGAATTTGAGTTCCGCGAATTTCCGATAAAGCAGAATCGAACGGTCTACACGAGTAATAATGTATTTTCCGCCCAGCAGAATACCGGAAGCGTCATTTATGGAGGAATCATCCGAGACGGTGATCCACATTCGCTGCCCATTAATGAACAGCTGAATCTTCAGCCTGTTCTCGATTTCGCTCAGGGAAGCTTCACGCACATGGAGAGTGAGGCGATGGTTGTTGATGAGCTTATACGGAATCGGTTTCTCGTTTTCACCTTCTGAAACGGTGACAGAGATTTTCTTGAGCGGTGTCCAGAAATTTCTCAGAGTAAGATGAAAGACAAGGCCGTCTTCCTGCCGGCTAACGTCTGACACAGTCACTTTCTTGACGAAATATTTTCTTGCGCTTCTTAGCTGATTCCAAATTTTTGCTCGGATGGATGACATGATCAACTCTCCTAAGTAGCGTGATCCATGAGTAATTGGCTGATATAGAGGGCAATATGGCAACCGATTGATACGCCTTTCGTTTGTGAAAGACTTAAGGGGCGTACGTTCACCCGTGCCTATTCTTCCGCAACTTAGAATGATTTAACCAACAAAATGGCGAGGGATAACTTGGTTTCAGCGTGACTGTCGGTTGGCTAAGTGTGGGGATGCCTAAAAAGTGATGACGGTGTTCAAACCAGATGCGCGATAAAGGCTCAATTAATATGTATGTCAATAAATTTAGTGATAATAAAAAGAGGCTGCACAGAAAACTTCCTGTGCAACCTCTTTTTATAGTTGTTTCATATACCACGTATCCATCGTCCCATGCTCGGATCCGTCCAGCGGCCGATCCAGTTTCCGAAAGCCGAGATGTTCATACAGCCGATTGGCCACTCGGAGTTTTTCCATGGTTTCCAGGTAGCAATGTGTATAGTGTTCCTTGGCAAAGCCGAGTGCGGTATTCATCAGTTGCTTTGATAGGCCTTGCCCCTGAGCTTCCGGCTTAACATACAGTTTCTGCAGCTCGCAGACGCCTGCGTGATCCCCGAATGGCGCGATTCCGACACCGCCCATGACTTCTCCATGTTTAGTTGTCACCACCCAGTACTTTGAATTCGCCAGCCCTTTATAGTAACCCGCCAGATTGCTCAGTTGCGGATCGAAGTAGGCGGTGCCCGGGATGTTCAGCCCGAATGACTCCAGTGAGCGTTTGATGATCCACTCGATGGCCGGATTGTCTTTTTCCTCGATTTCCCTGATTTCCATAGGTTCATCCCTCGTTTTTTGTCCTGAATCCAATCTATCTTCTTCTCTGTGAACATGCAAGGCGATTTCCATCGGTTCTAATCCCACCCCGTCAAACTTACCTTATAAGAAAGGCTTCCGGGAAAGGGGCGGGAGAGATGAGGGTGGACGGCGTGTTCTCGGGAGGCGGGCTTAAGGGGCTCGCGCTCGTAGGGGCATACGAGGAGTTGGAGAAGCAAGGGCTGACGTTCCGAAGGATTGCGGGTACGAGTGCGGGGTCGATCCTTGCTGCGTTCATCGCGGCCGGCTTTACATCAAGGGAAATCGCGGATCTGCTTGCCGATCAGGATTTCAGCGAGTTGCTAGACCGGCGGGCCTCGCTCGTGCCGACGCGCTTCATGAAGTGGCTGAACTTATATTGGCGTATGGGGCTTTATCAGGGAAGGGCGCTCGAGGACTGGTTCACGGAGCGGCTTCTTGAGAAGCAGGTGTATACGTTTGGTGACCTCGAGCCGGGCAGGCTGAAGTTGGTGGCCTCAGACCTGACGAACGGCAAGATGCTTGTGCTTCCGGATGATCTGGAAAAGTACGGAATTCCGGCCGAGACATTCCCGGTAGCCCGGGCGCTCCGGATGAGTTGCGGGATTCCCTACTTTTTCGAGCCGGTCCGGCTGTTCACGTCAGGCGGGGAAGCGATCGTTGTTGATGGAGGGGTACTGAGCAACTTCCCGATGTGGATTTTCGACGATGAAAAAGGAAAACGTGAAAGACCGGTCATCGGCTTGAAGCTGAGCCGAAGCCAGGAGGATCGCCAGCCGCATCAGATCCATAACGCGCTTGATTTGTTTGAAGCGCTGTTTTCGACGATGAAGAACGCTCATGATGAGCGGTACATCTCGAGAGAGCACGCCCGGGATGTCGTCTTTATTCCGATGGATGATGTGAAGGCAACCGACTTTGACATGGACCGTGAACAGATGGAAGTGCTCATGGAGAGAGGACGGGAGAGGACACGGCTGTTCCTGAAAACATGGCGGCATACAACCGTGCCGGGCAGGGCATCTGTGCGGGTAGTCTAATACTAAATTGAGACGGATCGCAATCAGCATGCGGTCCGTCTTTTATTCAGATAATAGACTAACTAATTTGAAATGAATTTAAAATATGATTATACTCATAAATATTCATTTGTACTAACATCAGAGAGGGGACAAAAGGGGAAATGGAAGAGAGTGACAAGAAAAAACGCTGGGAAATGCCTGATACATACGTAATCCTATTTGCTGTCTTATTGATTGCGGTGATCTTGACTTATATTGTTCCGGCCGGTTCCTTTGAGCGGGAAACCGTGGAGGGAGTCGAGCGGGTCGTTTCGGGAACCTACAGCCAGACGGAAGGAAACCCGGCGGGCTTTATGGATCTGTTCCTTGCCCTGCAGCAGGGGATGGTGGAGTCGGGGGACCTGATCTTCCTGGTGCTGTTTGCGGGAGGTGCATTTGAGATTATTGAACGGAGCGGTGCCATCAGGGGCGGGATTCTCCGCGCGGTCAATGTGACCAGGGGGAAAGAGTTCTGGCTGATCGCAATTATTTCCATCCTGTTTGCGCTTGGCGGGGCAGTAGGGGCAGTCGCAAACTCGGTCATTCCGTTTGTCGCAATCGGGTTGATCATCGCACGTGCCCTGAAGCTGGATGCGCTGGTCGCTGTAGCGATCACATTCGGTGCGACGTTTGCCGGGTTCAACGTCGGTTTTCTCAACCCTTATACAGTCGGGGTGGCACAGACGATTGCCGACGTTCCGCTGTTCTCCGGAATGGGGCTTAGGATCGCCGCGTTTGTCCTGATTGTCGGCGCGACGATCTGGTATACGTGGAGGTACGCGAAGCGCGTGCTGGATGACCCGTCAAAAAGCCTGATCGGTGTCCTTGATGATCAGAGCCAGGACGGTTCATTGGATGCACCTTTCACGCCCAGACATAAACTGATCCTGTCGTTCGCAGGAGTCGCGTTGGCGTTCTTCGTCTTTGCGACCATCAAGATGGGCTGGACGATCAATCATATGGCCGCATTTTTTATCTTCATCGGACTGGTTTCAGGGATCATTGCCGGGATGAACTATAATCAGCTGACGATGGCATTTATGGAAGGCTGCAAAAATCTTGTATACGGAGCTCTGATCATCGGGGTTGCCAGAGCCATATTAATTGTCATGGAGAATGCATACATACTGGACACCCTTGTCCATGCCCTGTCGGTTCCGCTGGAAACACTGCCTCCGGTCTTGGCAGCTCTCGGGATGTTTGCAGCGAATGGGGCCCTGAATTTCCTCGTGCCTTCCGGAAGCGGACAGGCCATGATTGCGATGCCGATCCTGACACCGCTTGCCGACATGCTGGGCATCACCCGGCAGGTCGCGGTACAGGCATTCCAGTTCGGAGACGGATTCACCAACAGTATCTTCCCGACATCCGGACCGCTCATGGCCAGTCTGGCCGTCGCAGGAGTCGCCTGGATCAAGTGGTTTAAGTGGATACTGCCGCTGTTCGGCATTTGGGTACTGATAGCTGTTGTCATGCTCAGTGCCGCGGTTCTTATGAACTGGGGGCCGATCTGAATAGCAGTGAAGAACATAAAAGCCGGGCCGCCTCATCAGGCGGTCCGGCTTCATCTATTAGTGCTGGCCTTTCTTTTTCCCTTTCAGCTCAATTCCCGCGGCGGATCCACTCCGGCTGGAGTCCGCGACGCCGAGGAAGGTGCCGTTCTCGTGGTCGATCTGGATGCTCTGGACGTTGCCGATCGTAACTGGAGCCTGTCCGAATCGGTGGCCCATGCCGTTCAGGTGGGCCCGTACACCTGCAGGAACGCCGTCTTCAAAACGGTATGAAGTCAGGCTGTTTGTGTAGATGCGCGGTTCCTCTACCGCAGACTTCAGGTCCATGTCATACTCGATGGCATAAAGAATTGTCTGTAGGACCGACGTGATGATGGTTGGACCGCCCGGCGAGCCGACAGTGAGGACCGGCTTGCCGTCTTCATAGACGATGGTCGGTGTCATCGAGCTGAGAGGACGCTTATAAGGCTGGACTTCGTTGGCTCCGCCCGGAACCGCGTCAAAGTCGGTGAGTTCGTTGTTCAGGACGATGCCGTAGCCCGGCACCATGATGCCCGAGCCGAATAGCTGCTCGATTGTTGTCGTGTAGGAAACGACATTGCCGTACTTGTCGGCGACGGTAAAGTGGGTCGTCTCGCCGTACTGCGTATTTTCAGGCTGCGCGACTGCAGCGGTCGGGGTTCCCTGTGATTCATACTTCCATGGGTCGCCTGCAGCAGGTGCCGGATTCACTTGATCCAATGAGATCAGCGCTCGGCGTTCTTCGATATACCTGGGATCCAGCAGGCCGTTCACCGGCACATCGACAAACTCCGGATCACCTGCATAAGCGGCCCGGTCAGCATACGCCAGGTGCATCGTTTCAGCAAGGAGATGGTATTTCTCCCAGGCCTTCACGTCATACTGCGCCAGGTCGAAGCCGTCAAGGATGCCGAGCATCTGGAGAAGGAACACCCCTCCGGAGCTTGGCGGCGGCATACTGGCGATGTCGTAGCCTTTGTACTTGCCCCAGATCGGATCGTCGATTGTTACGTCGTAGCGGGCTAGGTCATCCGATGTCATCGAGCCCCCGTATTCCTGGACGGTTTCGGCAATTGCATCGGCGATCGGACCTTCATAGAAGGCATCTGTTCCCTTGGCTCGGATGAGTTTCAGTGTGTTGGCGAGATCATCCTGCACGAGCAGTTCGCCTTCTCCGAGCGGTTCTCCGCTTTCATCGAAGAACACTTCCCGCGCGGCAGAGCGTTTCAGTTTTTCTTCATTGTCCTCGATGGCTTCCGCCAGTACCAGATCGATCGCGAAGCCGTGATCGGCGAGTTTGATTGCCGGCCCAATCAGCGACTCGAGCGGACGGGAGCCCCATCGGTCGAGCGCTTCCTCGAGGCCTTTCAGCGTACCCGGCACTCCGACGGACGTCCCGTGCATCACCCGCTCGGAAAATGGAACCGGGTTGCCGTTCTCATCCAGAAACATATCCGGTGTTGCACCGCCCGGCGCACGTTCGCGGCTGTTCACGATCGTCGTATCGCCGGTCGCCCCGTCATGGACCATCATGAATCCGCCGCCCCCGATGCCGGACATCATCGGCTCGGTGACATTTAATGCGAATTGGATGGCGACTGCGGCATCAATCGCGTTGCCGCCCTTTTTCAGCACATCCCGGCCGATCTCTGTTGCCAGCGGATGTGCGGTCGCCACCATCCCGCCATTTGCTTCCGCGACCTCCGGAAAGCTCTCGTAATCGATTTCCCCCTGCGGCTTTGCGCTTGCCGTCACCGGAAAACTCCCGGCGATCAGCGTCATCCCCAGCACAAACGCCGGCCATTTCTTTTTCAACACAAACAAACCCCTCCCCCTAAACTTGGTCGTACTCATCTACTATAGAAAAGGGTAGAGAGTGCCGCAATGAGATTTCAGAAAGTTGGGTCATTCGTCATGTGGGAAGAGTTTCTCGCTAAATCTTTCGCACCCATTGAGAGGAGCAGGAGCACCATGGATTATACGTAAAATGGAAATGATCATTATCCGAAAGAAAGTGGCTGATATCACAGCAAAGTGGTCGAAATTCTGCGGAATGTGAACGATGACTCCGATTCGATCTGGATGCTTTCCAAATTAACGTTCCCTTTACGAACTTCAACAACAGCTTAACATTCCGAAAACAATCGGACGATACGATAAAAGCGGAGTTAATCACAGGAGGTGCTTCGGATGAAGGTGGATCTGCATATGCACTCGGTGTTTTCGGACGGAGAACGGACGCCGCGCGGCCTCATGGACTTGGCGGCGATACAGGGATTGTCCTGCATAGCCATCACGGACCATGACTCGGTGGGTGCTTATGCGGAAGCAAAGGCCCATGAAGAACGTACAGGCGTCCGGGTGATTCCGGGAATCGAGCTGAACACGTACGGACCGAACGGTGAACTGCACATCCTTGGTTACGGATTTGACCCGGATCATCCGCTGATGAAGGCACACTGCGAGTGGCGCAGACAGGAGCGGGAGTCCTGGAGCCGGAAGATCGTCCGCCGGCTGAACAGGATGGGCTACGAAATTCCTTGGGAAGACTGCCGCTCAAAAGCAAAAGGCGGAGTAATCGTACGGACGCATATTGCCAAGGTCCTCGTGGAGCACCGTTATTTCCACGACGTGGAAGAAGCATTCGACCGGCTGCTCGCATCGGGAAGCCCCGGCTATGTCGAGCGCGAAACGTTTTCGTCAGCAAAGGCGATCGCCCTGATCCATGAGTGCGGCGGCTTCGCCTTCCTCGCGCATCCTGGCATCTACCGGTTCGGCTTCAGCATCGACCGCGTCGCGGATGAAGGGCTCGACGGTATTGAAGTGTATTATACCGGCCATTCCGAATTGGAAACGGTCCAGTGGTGGGCGGAATCGGAGCGGCTCGGTCTGCTGAAAAGTGTCGGCAGCGACTTCCATGGGGAAGGCTCGCGAAATCCACAGTTGCCGGGCTCAGTCGACTACGATCAGCAAGAGGTGCATGACTGGCTAAAGCAAATCCTGCCGAGTGAGGAGTTAAGCACGATGAGGAGGGAATGATTTTTCATACGTGTTTTTCTAGGGGGGTACAACTTCCCGGTTGGGGAGATGTACCGTTTTGCCGGACTCGGAGGAAACAAAAAAAGCTGCTCTCCATACGGAATAAGCAGCATAGAACCAAAATTAATTGTGGAAGTCGTAAAATGAACCAGGCAGCCAGTCTGAGCCAAACAAAGCATCGTACATGACTGTTCGATAATCATTCACCAGCGCCAAGAGGTCTTCGTCTATTTCTGAATTTAAGACGACTCCTAGATCGGTGACGATGAAGTCCCTGGCAATTCGCTTTACGCCGTTACTTAGCATTTGGTCCATCAGAGCTTGGAACGGAGTTACCTTATAATTCCCTTCTTTAAGCAATACAGTGGTAAGGAAAATCGGAGAAATTCCATTCAGTTTCAGGCCGCCTTCGCTGCGCCCATGGTTCATATAAATCAACCATGGTGTTTCATGGAGCAGCGCCCCCGGGAATTGTTGCTCCTTTCCTCTAAACAGGCTTGGAAAATGGTCCCCGTAAAGGATTAGGTTAATCTCCTGATCTGATTCCGAAAGAGTACCGATCAGATCCTCAAACGCCTCGTCGGATGCCCGTAATCCTTGCAAATAGTTCGTGAGGCCTTTTGATTCCTTTTCGGGAAACACATCATAATTGATCTTAGGGATGTAATCCATATCCGGGATTTCTCCAGTATATGGAGAATGATTTTGCATGGACAAAGCGTGGATCATGCCTACGTTTTCATTTCTCGAGACCCTCAAAATGTCTTTATGAAACTCTTCATCGGAAACTCTTTTATGAGTTCCCAATTTACCGGTATGCTCAATTCCATTATCCAGATAAAGAAAGTCATCAAACCCTATGGCAGCGTAGACAGATTGTCTCTTGTAGAGATGGGGCGTATACGGATGCAAAGCCACTTTTTCATTTTTAAAGTAGTCTAGGACTGTATGATGATTTTTGGATTGTACATAAAAGTCAGAGTAAGGTGTTACAGCCATAGGGTCATTGAATACTTCAAGACTGAAGGAAGTCAGTACAGACCATTCAATATTGGCAGTCCCACCGCCGATATATTGGCTATACATTTTACCGCTACTATGCTGATCACGTAATTCTGAGAAAAAGGGGGTCGGCGTGCCGTTCTCGAGCAGCCCCGGCAGTGCCATTGGGTCGATCAGCGTCTCGCTCAAGTAGTAGATCGTTTGGGAGTTACTAAGTTCCTTATCCCGCTGTTGATTGATCAATTCCGAAATCCCGGTGTACTTTTCATTAATAAGTTCGATCTTTTCTTTGCCATAGTCACTTGGTTTGACCATATATTCAGGCTTGACGGTTTGAAGAAAAGTCGGAATAAATCCATTCCGCTTTGCGCGAAGCACCGGATTAAAGTTATGGGTTTTCTCCTCTTCATATTTCATTACATATTGATTGTAAGCTGCCGGCTGAACCAAAATGGCAGAAAAGAGAAGAACTGCGGTCAGCAAAATAACCACTCTGTATTTCAGGCCAATCTCCAACCCAAGTTTCTTGGAAAGTTTCTTACTAATGAAATGGAGCAATGCCAATAAAGAAATAATGGAAACAATCACGAATAAAGCCATTCCGACTGTTACGTCGATAAATGATAGCAGTTCCTTCGGCGAAGCAATCGCTTGCAATTCTTTAAACGTAATGAACTCATTACGTTCTTTGACCTTGACTTGATTGGCAAAAATAATAGTGCCAAAAAGAAGGTTGGTCACAAGAACACTAACGAGAAATGTGCCAAATATCGCATATATGATCAAAAAGATTAATACGACAAATGAAGCACCGTTATAGAAGGAGTCATTTACTCTAAATTCTTCATCCATAGAAAAATCGACGAATAAGCTTTTGTTCAGCCAATCTACTATAACTTCTGAGTTAAATTTCAGGACAATAAAAATTAATATAAAATAGCATCCAAACAATGCTGTTTTCTTGATCGTCGACAATCGCTTTTCCTCTTTCTACATAGGTTGTCTAGGGAGAATTGCACTATTTTTTTTCAAGAGATATCCACTTGGGTGGTATTAGTATAATATTGTATCTTGTTCTCTACAACAAGCCCATTTAAAAATTCTCAACCTGCTTTAAAAAGATAAAAGCCTCCCAATAATATGAAGAAGTGGGGGCTGATATTTTTATAAAAGCTAATCTAAGGAATAGCAGCCGCTTCCGTAATGAATTAGCCAAAAAAAAAGCTAAAAAAATCTTTTCTTTTGGCAATTATAGTATAATGTCAAGTATGAAAGTGAGAGAGGGGATAATTAGGGTTGGAAAATAAGGTGCTTAAGGTGATTGTTTTATTAGTATTTATTATGTCGATGGCATTGCCATCGGCTTCTTTTGCTAGTACAGACACAATGGAGCCACAGCTAAACGATCAACAGGTTAATCTCAAGTCTGAAGAGATAAATAAGGAAGAAAGCGTTGAAAGTCAAAAAGAGAAGAAAGAAATAAATACTGAACCTAGTATTATAGATACCAAGGGTCTTGATGAATTATCAACGATTGAAAAAGGCGTAGAGACAGAGTCCGAAACTATTAGTGACGAAAAATCTGATGTGATGGCCCCTAACTCAACTGAAAAGGCGCACTCTGCGGCTGACATTCCGAATGAGGAAATCAATGATGAAATAACTCCAAAAAAAAATCAGGTCGTTGATACTAGGCACACTCGGTTTATCGTTGCACAATCGAGTAGCGTAAAAAAAGTGACCGGGATAGAGCAAAAGACGAGTCGTCTAGGGCACCTGAGAAGCTCCGGTGTCCGGATCTACAAGAGCTATGCAAGTCAGTCGGATTACATGAATGCAGGATCAACCTATACGAATGAAGTCTACTACATTAAAAAGCAG
>NZ_JAHBCJ010000002.1:20810-433771 GCF_018390575.1 Bhargavaea massiliensis
GAGAAGCTCCGGTGTCCGGATCTACAAGAGCTATGCAAGTCAGTCAGATTACATGAGTGCAGGATCAACCTATACGAATGAAGTCTACTACATTAAAAAGCAAGCTACGTATCAGAATACCCTTTACTATTTAATCAGCCGTAACGCAAGCAGTACAAAGGGCGTTATAGGGTGGGTAAAGGCATCAGACATGTCTACCCATCCACATGTAGGCGTAGATAAGAATGAGAGGACTTTCTATATTAAAGGAACTGGAAAAAGCTATAGTAAAGCCTGGGGTGGTAGAAAAAACTTAGTTTTAGATGATTTAGCGAGTGCTAAAGGGGCAGTATTTGCAGTTAACTTGACAGAAAAAGTCGGAAGTAACCTATGGTATCGTGGGAAATTTGAGGGTGAAACGATGTGGTTACATTCTTCTAATGTATCGGAGGCTCCTATTTCAGGTGAACAAGTTTCATACTCACCTTATAATGTAACGCTTTCTGAAGCACTGAATGTTCAAATGAAACAATTGCAACAGACGGATAAGTATCTTAATGCAAAAGCCTATGTTGCAGCGAATGCTGTCAACGTTTATGGTGAGATTTTCAGTACAGGAAACGTTAATCTGCGGTCAGAACCAAAACTCGGCAGTGAGTATGTGAAGCATAGCGTCCCGCCTAAAACTACCTTTATGATAGTAAAAGAGGTAATTGGAGATTATTCAAATGGTATTAACAAATGGTATGAAATAGTCTACCAAGGAGAAAGCCTTTACGTGCATGCTCCTTTGGTTAAGCTTACATTTTCCAGGGTTAAACTCAAAACAACTAACGTTTTAGCGGAAGCCAACAGCACAGCCCATGTATACGGCCAGTTGACGCTGAATTCAACACGTAATATTGTAACGATGGGGGAGACCTGGCATGAGATAAAGTATGATGCCTGGAGAAACCCTACCCAAGATGACGTTTTATCCTATCTTGATCCTAATAACAATAGCATTTGGCAACACTTGGATTTATCTGCAGTTGTCAACGTATCCGATAATGAGCTGAATTCTCATCTTATCGGGAAAGGGATTCTGGAGCAAAAAGGAAAGTCCTTCAATGATGGAGCTAAAGCACACTCAATCAACGTTTTTTACCTTATTTCCCATGCGCTACTAGAAACCGGCCACGGAAAATCCGACCTTTCAACTGGTAAAATCAGTGTAGGGATGGTGGCTAATAATAAATGGGCGATTTTTCTACCAGATAAGACTTATACAGCAGAAACCGTGGTTGTGAATGGTAAAACAAATTGGAGAATTGAGGAAAACGGTGCAATCTTAAAAGATAATGTGACCAATGTAAAAAACATTTATAATATGTTCGGGATAGAGGCAGTTGACAGCCATCCTGACATTAGAGGAGCAGTTCGTGCATATCAAGAAAAGTGGTTTACACCAGAAGAGGCTATTGTAGGCGGAGCCAAATTTGTCGGTGCTCGCTATATCCATAATGAATATAAACAAAACACGCTGTATAAAATGCGGTGGAATCCGGCAAATCCTGGCTATCCGCAGTATGCAACTGATATAGGTTGGGCTGTCAAGCAAGTGAACCAAATTAAGAAGTTTTATGATCAAATGGAGACCCCCTTGATTCATTTCGATGTTCCTGTTTACAAATAAATAACAAACAGATATCCAACCTCGTAAGATGGGCATGATAAAAGCCTCCTCTTACGAGGTTATTTATATCCGAACTCTTATAGTGTGATTTAAATTGGTCAAAGTAACGAGCCTTTTATTTAGAAATAAAAGCATATAGGAAAAGGAGTTAAGTCGGAATATATAGAATTAGTCTGAAGTTTCAAACCTTGTTTTTGATGGGAGGTCAACAAAATGTTCATGCCTCAAGTAGTTATCCAGTACGGAAAAACACAACCCGAAAAAGTATATACGACCTTTGAGGGAAGACAGTGGACGTACGGGGAATTCAGGGAGAAGGCGGAGCGGGTCGCCGCATATTTCCGGCAGCAGGGCTACAAGCCGGGTGATGTGATCGCCCTTCTTGCGGGAAACTCGGACTCGTTTGTTGCCGCCTATTTCGGCGTGCAGCTCGGTGGCTTTACACTCATGCCGGTCAACACAAAACTGACGGCGCGGGAGATCGGCTATATCTTCGAGCACTCCGAAGCCAAGTCACTGATTGTCGATGGAGCACTCCGGAAAACAGCGGACGATACGGGCGCCTCTTTCCAGGAAGTGTTGGAGATTGGCGGCTCCAGAGAGTTTGATGCCATCCTGGAAGATTCGGCGCTTATCACCGAGCCGGCGGAACTGAAGCCGGATGATACGGCGGTCATCATGTACACGTCCGGCACAACGGGCAAGCCGAAGGGCGTCATGCTGACGCACCGCAACATTCTGGAGACGGCGGAAATCTGGGCAGAGGCAATGGACGTCACGGCAGACGACCGGATGCAGATTACGACACCGCTGTTCCACTGCGCGGCAAGCCATGTGTTCATGAATGCTGTGTCGGTCAGCGGCGGCTCGCTCGTGATCGAGACGGCGTTCTCTCCGGACAAGACAGTCAAGACACTGGAAGAAAGCCGGGCGACGATGTTCTTCGGGGTGCCGTCCATGTTCGCAATCCTTTTGAACCGACCGGATATCGGGACGCTTACTGTCCCGGATTTGCGGCTGTTCTGCTACGGAGCGGCTCCGATGCCGTATGAACTCGTGAAAAAGCTGAAGGAGACATTCCCTGGCGTCAAAGTCCAAAATCTGTACGGCCAGACGGAAAACACACCTGCTGCGACAACGCTGAAAGACCACTATGCCCTCAGTAAGATCGGTTCGGTCGGTGAGCCGCTTCCAAGAACTGAAGTGCGGGTCGTCGATGAAGAGGGGCGCACGCTCCCGCCGGGGCAGGTCGGCGAAATTGTCGTCAAGGGTCCGCAGGTTATGAAAGGCTACCTGAAGAACGAAGAAGAAACCGCCCGCACAATCCGTGGCGGCTGGCTGTATTCGGGCGACCTCGGGCGTACCGACGAGGACGGCCTGCTGTACATCGTCGACCGGAAAAAGGACATGATTATCCGCGGCGGAGAAAACATCTATCCGCTCGAAATTGAAGAAGTGCTGTTCCAGATCCCCGAAGTTCTTGAAGCCGCTGTGATCGGCATCCCACATCCCGTCTACGGTGAGGTGCCGAAAGCATTTGTGGTCGTCAAGGAAGGGAAAAGTCTCACTGAGGTGGAGACCATCAACTACTGCGCGGAGCATATCGCGAAGTTCAAGCTGCCGGCGGAAGTGGAATTCCTCAAGGAGCTTCCCCGAAACGCCTCGGGCAAGGTACTGAAGCATACGCTCAGGCCGAAAACGGAAGGAGCGAAAGCGTAAAAAAGGACCGGCAGACGCCGGTCCTTTCTAATGGGCGGAAATGCACTGGTCAACGTCTCATTGAACTATAGCAACGCCTCTGCCTGCATAGCAACGTCAGACTCTCCGCTTCCCCGATTATCAACCGCTCTTCTGAATCCAGTTCAACACTTGTGTGAAGTAATCACTTCCTTATTAAAAGGAGACGCCATCGACACCGTGAAACGACTCGGACCTAATGTTTATACTCATGTTCTTTATTTAGTCTGTTACTATTAGTATAATAGTAAGTTAAATAAAACGGTGTTGGGTCTGACATGGAAATTTCCCATTGCAATGGTATTCAGGAGAACCGGCAGGTTGAATGTGTCTAAATTTACTTCCGAAATTGATTTTGCTAATATAGTTTAGAAGGTAGTTTACCGTCCGGCTCTAAAGGGAAAGCTGAAAAGGATTCGGACACAATATTCAGAACCCTTAAAAAGTCTCACTATAGGCTTTTTTTAGTTCGGACGAAATGAAAAAGGAGGGAACAGCAGATGCATTTGCTGCCGCGTGAAGTGGACAAGCTGCTCATCGTAGTGGCGGCCGATCTGGCACGCCGGAGAAAAGACCGGGGGCTGAAATTAAACCATCCGGAGGCGGTTTCACTGATCACCTACGAGGTGCTGGAAGGCGCGCGAGATGGTAAGACTGTCGCCGAACTGATGGAATACGGAGCCAATATCCTTTCCCGGGAAGACGTCATGGAGGGTGTGCCGGAGATGATTCCGGATATCCAGGTTGAGGCGACTTTCCCGGACGGGACGAAGCTCGTTACTGTCCACAATCCGATCCGATAACCAAGACAGGAGGAATCCGACGATGCATCCGGGACAATATGTTCTTCAAGAAGGAGACATCATCTGTAACGAGGGAAGAGAAATGACGACCCTGACCGTAACCAACACGGGCGACCGTCCTGTCCAGGTCGGTTCGCATTATCACTTCTATGAGGTCAATCCGGCGATGAAATTCGACCGGGAACAGGCTTACGGCAAGCGGTTGAATGTGCCGGCGGGCGCCGCGGTGCGCTTCGAGCCGGGAGATGAAAAAGAAGTTCAGCTGATTGATTTTGCGGGCGAGCGGCGCGTCTATGGTTTCCACAACAAAGTCAACGGCCCGCTTGACGGGGAGGAAAAATCATGACGTTCAGAATGACAAGAAAACAATATGCAGAAATGTTCGGCCCGACGACCGGGGACTCGGTGCGCCTGGCGGACACGAATCTGTTTATACGAATTGAGAAGGACTACACGAGCTACGGTGACGAGGTCGTGTTCGGAGGCGGCAAGGTCATCCGTGACGGCATGGGCCAGCACCCGCTCGCGACAAGGGCAGACGGGGCTGCGGATGTTGTCATCACGAATGCCATCATCCTCGACTATACCGGCATCGTGAAGGCTGACATTGCAATCAAGGACGGTCGCATTTCAGGTATCGGAAAGGCGGGCAACCCGCTCGTCATGGACAATGTCGACATCATTATCGGCGCGTCCACCGAGATTATCGCCGGTGAAGGGCTGATCGTGACGGCCGGGGCAATTGACACCCACGTCCACTTCGTCAATCCGATGCAGGTGCAGGTCGCACTTTCTTCGGGCACGACCACTCTGATCGGGGGCGGAACGGGTCCTGCGACCGCCTCCAAGGCGACGACGGTCACACCGGGAGAATGGAGCATCCACCGTATGCTGAAGGCAGCGGAGGGCCTGCCGATCAACATCGGATTTACCGGAAAAGGGCATGCCGCGGCAAAAGAGCCGATTGCCGAACAGGTGCGCGCAGGTGTCATCGGCGTCAAGGTGCATGAAGACTGGGGAGCGACCGGCTCGTCGCTGGATATGGCGCTGTCGGTGGCGGATGAGTATGACGTTCAGGTTGCCCTTCATGCCGATACCTTGAACGAAAGCGGGTTCATGGAAGAAACCATGGCCGCCGTCAAGGACCGCGTCCTTCATATGTACCACACGGAAGGGGCCGGCGGAGGCCATGCACCGGACCTTATCAAGTCGGCCGGATACATGAATATCCTTCCTTCGTCGACCAACCCGACACTGCCGTATACGGTCAATACGATTGACGAACACCTGGACATGGTCATGGTCTGCCATAACCTGAACCCATCCGTACCGGAAGATATCGCCTTTGCGGACTCCCGGATCCGTCGGGAAACGATCGCGGCGGAAGATATCCTCCAGGACATGGGGGTGTTCAGCATGGTCAGCTCCGACTCCCAGGCGATGGGCCGAGTCGGGGAAGTGACGCTCCGCACATGGCAGGTCGCGGACAAAATGAAGATGCAGCGCGGCCTTCTGAAGGGCGACAGTGACTATGCCGACAACAACCGGGCCAAGCGCTATATTGCAAAATACACCATCAACCCGGCAATCACACATGGGATTTCCGAGCATGTCGGCTCCATTGAAGTCGGCAAGATTGCGGATCTTGTTCTCTGGCACCCGGCGTTCTTCGGGGTCAAACCTGAAATGGTGCTGAAGACAGGTCTTGCGGTGTCTGGCCTGATGGGTGATGCCAATGCTTCCATCCCGACGCCGCAGCCGTACATCATGCGGCCGATGTATGCCCAGTACGGCAAAGCGCTGCAGGAAAGCTCGATCACCTTTATCTCGAAGGCCGCATACGAAGACGGCGTCCATGAGAAGCTGGGACTCGAAAAACGGGTCCTTCCGGTCGGAGGTATCCGTACGCTGACGAAAAAGGACATGAAACTCAACTCGGAAACACCGGAAATCGAAGTCGATCCGCAAACGTATGAAGTTCATGTGGACGGGGAGCACCTGACTTGCGACCCGGTAGACCGGGTGCCGATGGGTCAACGATACTTCTTATTCTGAGGTGAAAAATAGATGATTATTGAACGGATCTTGGGCAATCTGGATGAAATGGATCCGAACGAGATCGGGAACCGCCATAAAGAAAAGGTCCTGCTGGAAAGCGATGCGCTCGTCAAGCGCATCCTGCGGGTCAAGACCGATCACGGGACGGAACTGGGCATCCGCCTGAAGGAACCGCGCGATCTGAGGGCGGGGGATGTGCTTTACATGGATGAAGGCAACATGATCGTCGTGGACGTCATGACGGATGACCTGCTTGTCATACGGCCGCGGTCCATCGGCGAGATGGGCATGATTGCGCATCAGCTTGGAAACCGTCATCTCCCGGCCCAGTTTGAAGGGGATGAAATGCTCGTACAGTACGACTATCTTGTCGAAGACTTGCTGAAGGAACTTGAAATCCCCTATGCGCGAGAAGACAGGAAAGTGAAGGAAGCTTTCCGGCACATCGGGCACAGCCATGACTGACCGGATGCTGGCACTGCTGCAGCTTTGCGATTCCAACCTGCCGACGGGCTCGTTCAGCCATTCATTCGGGTTGGAGACGTATATCCAGAGCGGCGCGGTATCGGATCGCAAGTCGTTTGAGGAATGGCTGTCCTGCTATGTCGGTGAGCAGCTCGCTTATACGGATGGCATCGCCTGCCGCATGGTCTATGACGCGCTGGAAGAAGGGGACATGGAGGCGGTCTGTACAATCGGCAGTCAGCTCCATGTCCAAAACCTTCCGCGGGAGACACGCCAAGGGACCCGGATGATCGGGGAAGGCATGCTGAGGCTGTTCGGACGCCTGTATGATTTTCCATTTCTGGCCGAATACGGCCGGCTCGTCAAAGAAAAGCGAACCGTACCCCATCCGGCCGTTGTTTTTGCCATCACGGCCCACGGGCTCGGATGCAGCCGCGACGAAGCGATCCTGTATCATTTTTATGCAACCGTCTCCGGGCTGATCCAGAATGCGGTACGGGCGATTCCGCTTGGCCAGACCGCGGGGCAGTTGACCCTTAATCACATTCGTCCGCTGTTGCGGCGGACGGCGGAAAAGGCCCTTGCATTGCCTGATGAGGACTTCGGCCTGGTTGCGCCGGGACTGGAATTGTCGCAGATGCAACATGAACGGGTAAATGTCCGGATTTTCATGTCCTGAAACGGAAGGCAAAGCAGACGACCTATGAGAAACTCATATTATTCGCATCAGCCGCTTTTCGGCAGCTACTCCGAAGAAAGCGGACCCCGGACCATGAGAAAAGGACTGATGTGATTGATCAATATATCCACATAGAAGGGAAATGGTTAGATGGAACCGATCAGAATCGGAGTCGGCGGCCCAGTCGGCGCCGGCAAGACAATGCTCGTTGAAAAACTGACCCGCCGCATGAAAGGCGACGTCAACATGGCGGTAGTCACGAATGATATCTATACGAAGGAAGACGCGAAATTCCTTATCGCGCACGGTGTACTCGAGGATGATCGCATCATCGGCGTGGAGACGGGAGGCTGCCCGCACACTGCCATCCGTGAAGATGCCTCGATGAACTTTGCTGCAATTGATGAACTTGTGTCACGCCATCCTGACGTGGAGCTTATTTTCGTTGAAAGCGGCGGTGACAACCTGGCAGCCACGTTCAGCCCTGAACTGGTCGACTTCTCTATTTATATCATCGACGTTGCCCAGGGGGAGAAAATTCCCCGCAAGGGCGGGCAGGGAATGATCAAGTCCGACCTTTTCATCATCAACAAGACAGACCTCGCCCCGCACGTCGGCGCGAGCCTGGAAGTGATGGCGGAAGACACGAAGAAATTCCGCGGCGACAAGCCGTTCGTCTTCACGAACCTGAAGACGGAGGAAGGTCTCGACAAAGTGATCGACTGGATCAACAATCAAGTCTTGCTTAAAGGACTGGCTTGATCATGACGGAATGGACAGGGGAGCTTTCCCTCTCCCTCGAGGACCGGGCGGGAAAAACCGTTGCCCGGAATGTCTATTTCCAAGGGGCGTTCAAGGTGATGCGCCCGATTTATCATGATGATTCGGGAAAAGTGTGCTACTATCTCCTGAACCCGGGCGGCGGATACCTCGACGGGGACAGGTACCGGATGGATGTCACAGCGGAGCCGGGTTCCCGGGTCACGCTGACGACTCAGGGTGCGACGAAAGTCTACAAGACGCCGAAGGACCATGCGTACCAGGAGACAACGATGACACTCAAGTCCGGAAGTTATCTGGAGTACTTGCCGGATCCGCTCATTGCATACAAGGACGCCAGCTATCGCCAGAAGAACATCGTCCATATGGAGCACGGCGCGATTTTTTTATACACAGACATTCTCACACCGGGCTGGTCTCCGGACGGCGGGCATTTTGCCTACGATTCCGTGCGGCTCACCAATGAGATCTATCTGGACGGAGAGCCTGCGGTGTTTGACAACGTCCGGCTATCCCCTTCGGAGCAACAGGTGGGCAGTCTGGGTTTCATGGAAGGATACACACACCTTGGCTCGATGATTGCCATCGGCGAGCAGACAACGGACGGCCTGATCGATGTCCTTTATGATGTGCTGGCCGAAACGGCGGATGCGGAGGATGTAAAGTACGGCGTCTCCCGTCTCGCAGTTCCGGGGTTCAGTATCCGCGTCCTCGCTAGATCGACCGGAAAAATCGAAAAGATGCTGAATGCCTGCCACAAGAAGATCAGCGAAGAATGGCTCGGCCTGACGCCTGCATCCCTAAGGAAATATTGAGTCATTAAACTAAATCCGGAGTCGGCTTGACTCCGGATTTTCTTTTATAGGTTGAAAAAGAATGCTTATTTCGTTATTGTGAGGGGAAACTCCAGTAATAAGGAGGAGACGGAAATGCAGGAAAACAATCAGGGGAAAACAGAACAGGAACAGGTCGTAGACAGTTTTGAAGTCGAGCCGCTGTTTCAGGACCGGCCTCACGAACGGTTGGCATTCACATTCAAAATTGCAGGAGACGAATATAAGGGTCACTTCCATGAAGGGGAAATCCAATGGATGCATCCCCACCCGAAACAACTGATCGGACAGGAAAAGGCGGAGCAAATCGAATATATTATTTATAAATTGATGAGACAGTCCGGCCACGTGGATGACGAACCTCAGGACCTCGTCGTGAGGCCTGCCTTTGAGGACCGTCCGCATGAACGTTGCGAATTCAAGTTGAAGGTCCAGGGAGAGACGTTCAAAGGATTTATTCATGACGGGGAAGTCCAGTGGTTCCATCCTCAGCCTCATCAGAAGTTGGAAGACGAACAAGTCGAAGAACTGGAGAAACTCGTCCAGGATGGAGTCGGCACACCAGATGAAGGCTGCGCTGAACAGGAAAAAACGGCGAAAGGCAACGCCTGAGAAAACCGGGATGCATCCCGGTAAATATAGAAAGAGCCCGGTTTTCGCCAAACCGGGCTTTTCTGTATGGATCAAGTTGTTCAGTCCGCCTGCTTATCCCAGTCCTCGATGTTCCAGAGGATACCGAACCCGTGATGGCCGAGCGTGCGGTCACTGATGCCTGAGGCCTGTTCATTCACGCCGTACAAGGCATCAAGGTAGACGAGGAAGGTGTAGGGCGGATCTTCGTCGAGCGCTTCCAGGAAGCGCCCGTATGCCGCTTTCCGTTCTTCCGGGTCTGCCGCGGTGCGGGCTTCAGTCAGAAGGCGGTCGACTTCCTCATTCCGGTATTTACCGAAATTGTATTGGCCTCCTCCAATTTCACTGCTGTGGAACAGGCGGTACGTATGGTCATCAGGGTCGAATTCGCTGCCCCAACCGATGAGGAGCGCTTCTTCGCCGTCGTATTTGACCGCATTCTGGTCGACAGGTTTTGGTTCAGCCTGAATGCCGAGCGGCTTGAGCTGTTGGGAGACCACATTGGCAAGCGCGACACGAACGGTGTCTTGCGCGGGGGCGACGAGTTCAAAGCTCAGCAGCTTCCCGTCCTTCTCGAGGATGCCGTCACTGTTTTTCTCCCAGCCGGCTTCTGCAAGCAGTTGAGCTGCCCGTTCAGGGTCTGGTCCTCCGGTCCGTCCGGCATCAGGATGGGCGGCCCAGGATTTCTGGAGAGGCCCGTATGCCGCTTCTCCTTTGCCGTCGAGAATTCCTTCGACCAACGCCTCGCGGTCAACCGCGAGGCTGATGGCCTGCCGGACTTTCGGGTCTTCGAAAATCTCAAGGTCGAAGTTATACATGATAGCGCGGTAATCGGCTGTGTCGATCTCATGGATCTTGATCGGGTCCGA
The DNA here is from genome assembly GCF_018390575.1 of Bhargavaea massiliensis. Taxonomy (GTDB): domain Bacteria; phylum Bacillota; class Bacilli; order Bacillales_A; family Planococcaceae; genus Bhargavaea; species Bhargavaea massiliensis. Next base: position 31,319 of record NZ_JAHBCJ010000002.1, read on the forward strand.
GTCTTTCACGGCTTCCACCTGGGAAGGGGCGAGGCTGGCCAGGTCGATTTCTCCCGCTTTCAGCTGAACAAGGCGGGTGTTGGCATCCGGCACAGGCTTGAATACGACTTCATCCAGCTTCGGCTTGTTGCCGTAATAATCGTGATTCCGCTCCAGCACAATCGTGCCGTCGCCTTTCCATTCCTTCAGGCGAAACGGGCCGTTGCCGACCGGATTGCGGTTGAATTCAGCTTCGGCAAGGTTTTCATCCTCGAGCAGGTGCTTCGGGACGATGCCGACTTTCAGCTTGTCGAGGAGCGGAGGATACGGGCGGTGCAGCGTGAGTTCCACTTCATAATCACCGGTGGCCCGGACGTTCGAAATCTCTTGGAATTCGCCGGTGATCGGTGTGTTGGTATCGGGATCCAGGATTTTTTGGAGTGTGAAAACCACATCATCCGCTTTGACAGGTTCCCCGTCCTGCCAGACGGCGTCTTCCCGCAGCTTGAACGTGTAGGTGAGCAGATCCTTGCTGATTGTCCAGCTTTCGGCCAGATCAGGGGTCACTTTGTTTTGTTCATCCGGCTTTGTCAGGCCCCGGAACAGCAGCGCGTCGATTTCCTGGCTTTCATCGAGGACCGGGTTCACCCGGTCAATCTCGGCTTCCATGCCGTAGACCAGCTGCTTGGTCCCGTCCGCGCCCTGGCCGGCAGGCTGTGCGCCGCACGCGCCGGCCAGGGCGGCGAAGAAAACGGCCGCGATGCCGATCAGTGGTTTCTTCAATGAATTTCTCATAGAATTCCTCCTTCATAGTTGGATAGGTGAGTCTCCCCGTCCCGGTACGTGTGCGAGGAGTGATTGGGTATAAGGGTGGCCGGATGAGGCCAGTTCGTCGGGCGATCCGCCGTCGACGATCCGCCCCTGACGGATCACATAAATTTTGTTGCAGAGGGCGAAGGCGGTCCGGATGTCATGGGTGATGAACAGGAAGGCTACACCTTCCCGGTCGCGGAGGGAGCGGATCAGGCGGATCATTCTGGCTTGAGTGCTCATGTCGAGGCTCGCGAACGGCTCATCGAGGACGACGAGTTCAGCGGAGACGGCAAGCGTCCGTGCCAGTGCAAGCCTCTGGTTCATGCCGCCAGACAGTTCAACGGGATATTGAAGGGCGGTTTCAGGAGATAGGCCGACTTCCGCCAGAAGGGAGCGGGCGGCCTGTTCCCGTTCGGTTCTCTTGGCTCCCCGGTATTCAAGGCCTTCTGTGACCAGGCGACCAGCCGTCCAGCCCGGGTTAAATGAGGAGGCAGGGTCCTGATGCACCCATTGGACGGCTTCCGGCCAGTTTCCTCTGCCGAGCCAGGTGATCGTCCCGGCCTGTGCGGTCTCGATGCCGGCCAGAAGCCGTGCAAGGGTGCTTTTCCCGCCTCCGCTTTCACCGATCAGCCCGACAATTTCTCCGGAACCGATTGAGAGGGACGTTTCATCCAATGCCTGGACCTCTCTTTTTTTGAACAGGCTGCCTGTCCGGTAAGAATGGGACAGGCCGGATACGCCCAAAAGGAGAGGGGGCGTGGCGGCTTTTCCCGCAGTCGGGACTTCGCCGACCGTCCGCCAGTCATCCGCAAGCTGCCGGGCTGCATGGGAGTGCGGAGCGGCGAATAATTCGGGTGCGGCTCGGTCTTCCGCCAGCCTGCCGCTGTCCATGACGAGGACACGGTCTGCCATCTCGCGTGCGACACCCAGGTCATGTGTGACCATAAGCAGTGTGCCGCCGGTCTCTTTTTTCCATTCCTTCAGAAGTTCGAGGACGGCTGCCTGGATGTTCAGGTCCAGTGCGGTTGTCGGTTCGTCCGCGATAAGGAGCTCCGGTTCCAGAGATGCGGCAAGCGCAATCTGGATCCGCTGGCGCATTCCGCCGGACAACTCATGCGGATAGGCTGCTGCCGCGCGGTCGGGGTCAGGGATGCCTGCCCGGCTGATCCACTGAAGCGCGCGCATGTCTGCGTCTTTTCCTTTTAAGCCAAAGTGAACGGAAAACAGCTCCCTGAAGTGCTGTCCGATCGTGCGGATCGGATCGAAAGTTCCGGATGAATCCTGGAAGACGATGCCGGCCCCGCGGCCAAGGTACGTACGGCGGCGTTTGTCCGGCATATGGAAGACCGATTCCCCGCGGAACCGGACCGCCCCCGATGCCCGGAGCCCGTCCGGCAACAATCCGAGTGCAGCGCGTGCGGTCATGCTTTTGCCCGAGCCGCTCTTGCCGATCATGACGGCAGTTTCGCCTTCCGGCAAGCTGAATGTCAGACCGGAGAGAATTTCCCCCCGCTCACCGGCCACCGTCAAACGTTCAAATTCCAGTATGGCCATGCGGGTTTCTCTCCTTTTTTAATGAATAGCGACGGGGACCGGCCTGCAGCCGGTCTCCGAGTACATGGATGAAATAGATGGTCAGCGCGATGCAAAGCCCGGGGAACACGGCAAGCCACCATGCCCCTGACATCAGGTATCCCTGTGCACCGTTCAGCATATTGCCCCAGGATGGTGTGGTCTGGGGAATGCCCAGACCGAGGAAGCTGAGTGTCGCTTCGGCGAGGATGGCATGCCCCGCGCTGCTTGCGGCGAGTACGATGATCGACGGCATCAAGCGGGGGAACAAGTGGATGATAAAACGCCGCCATGGACCCGCCCCAAGCTTCTTCGCCGCAAGGACATAAGTTTCCTTGCGGATGGACCTGATTTCCGTCCGGATTACCCGGGCAATCAGCATCCATCCCGTAAAGCCGATGACGAGAATTACGGACAGGAGCCCGGCAGGCGAGATGGCCTGCAATCCGATCATGAGGAGGAGGGAAGGGACGCTGAGCATCATGTCGGTGACCCGCATGATCAGCCTGTCGATGAATCCGCCGGCCAGTCCGCTGACCGTGCCGAGGATCACTCCGACCAGGACGGAAAGCGCCATGGCGAGAAAGCCGACTGCAAGTGAGACCCGGCCGCCGTAAAGCAGTCGCGACCATACGTCGCGGCCGAGTTCGTCCGTGCCGAGCGGATTCCCGCTGGCGGGCGCCTGTAGAATCCGGTCCATCCTCACTTCGGTTGGATCTGCTCCTGCAAGCAACGGTGCAGCGGATGAAAGAAGGATAAGCAGGAACAGGCCCGCGGATGCCGGTGAAACGATCGCATATCTCATCTTCATCATCTTGCGCCTCCTTCCGAATCGACTTCCCGAAGCCGCGGATCGATCCAAGCCGCCAAGAGGCCGGCAAGCAGATTAACGAGGATGACGAAAGCCATGCTGAGCAGGATAATCGCGAGCAGGACCGGGTAGTCATGGGCAAGCGCAGACTTCAGCGCGAGCCGCCCAAGCCCAGGCCAGGAAAAGATGGTCTCCACTACAACGGAGCCCGCCAGCGACACGGCGAGCGATGCACCGGTATAGACGATCAGCGGGGCAGCGGCATTCGGCAGGATATGGGAGAGCACAATCCGTCGGAATGGAACACCGCGGGCGCGGAGTGCCAGAAGATGGCCGCCGGCAGAGGAAGCGGCGAAATGATTCCGGAAAAGCCGGATATAATAGCCTGCATGGGATAGTGCGATGACAAGGGCGGGCAAGATCAGGTGCCGAATGGAAAACGGTCCTGCACCCATGCCGGAGGACGGCAGGACACCCAGGCGGATTGAGAAGAACAGCATCATCATGAGCCCCAGCCAAAAAGGGGGAATCGCCATGAGCATGACGCTCGCCGCGAGGACAGTCCGGTCATATAGACCGTCCCGCCGGAGTGCCGACGTGAGGCCAAACAACAGGGCCATCCCGATCATCAGCACCTGGGACGCGACGAGCAGCACGGCGGTGGGCAGGAAAGTGCGGACAATCACTTTATCCGCAGGCTCTCCAGTGAGATAGGAAGCTCCCCAATTGCCCTGAAGCACTTGGGAAGCCCAATGAATGTATTGAACGGGAAGCGGCTCGTCCAGTCCGAGGTTCTCAGAAATCCTCAGGCGGTCGGCCTCGGTCAGCTTTTGCAGCTGATCCCCGTACATGGCAGCGGCCGGATCTCCCGGGATGAGGCGGATAAACGCAAAGACAAGCAAGCTTCCGAGAACAAGCACGAAGGCCGATTCAGCTACCCGTTTCACTAAAAACAAAGCCATTTCTGACCTACTTTCCACAATAAACGTACTCATTTATTTTAGCATATGGCGTATCCGGTGGCATCCGGGACGCAAGGAAAAGGACCGGCGTCTGCCGGTCCTTTTCAGTCGTATGAAATCGCCCTCGTAAATGTCCCGATGGAGGATCGCAACGTTGCAGCTTAGTACTATGACGTCTCACCTGTTCTCGGCGTCCGAGCTCTCGAGCCAGGACTTCGCCCGAAGGAGGCGGGGAAGCGGCAGTGGAAGACGTTTGTTGTTCTGAAAGAAGGGAAGGATAGTTCGGTAGAGATACGTGTGGCCGCAAGGAGATATGAGAGTGATGCAAAATTGAAGGAGGAGTAGAAATTGGGCGAAATCAACTATATCAGAAGCGCGCTGAAAAAGCAGGGGTTTCCTGCCCTCGCGTCGGATCTGCCCGTTCTTGCAGGACTGATGGCTGAAGTCAGCCGAGCCGAGTCGGATCTCCGGGAATTTCCGGAAGTGACGAAGCAGCTGCCGGTGACCGTTGTGCAGAAGGAGTTGCTGAAATGACGGATCTCATCATGTACCCGGCAGAAAAGCTTGCGCCGCTCATTCGCTCCAAACAGTTGTCCCCGGTAGAACTCACCCGGCAGATGCTGGACCGGATCGAAGAGGCGGAACCGGTGATCCGGGCCTTTATCACACCGCCGAACGAGCGGATTCTTGAGCAGGCAAGACAGGCGGAAAAGGAAATCATGCGAGGGGAGTACCGGGGACCGCTCCACGGCATCCCCGTCGGCATCAAGGACAATTACTGGACGGAGGGTATCCGGACGACGGACGGCTTCAGGCTTTATGATGATTTTGTCCCTGAGCAGACGGCAACCTCGGCGGACAGGCTGCTGAAGGCCGGGACCATCATGATCGGCAAACTGAACATGCATGAGCTGGCCTCCGGTCTGACCGGAACGAATCCGTTTTACGGGACCACGAGGAACCCTTGGGATACCCGTCATATGCCGGGCGGTTCGAGCGGCGGAAGCGGCGCGGCCCTGGCTGCGGGGATGGCTGTACTCGCCACCGGAACGGATACGTTCGGTTCGATCCGCATGCCGGCTTCGATGTGCGGTGTCTACGGCCTGAAACCGACCTACGGGCTGGTCAGCACATTCGGCGTCATCCCGGCTGCGCCTTCGCTGGACCATGCGGGGCCGATGGCGCGTTCTGTGTGGGATCTGGCGCAGATGCTCCAGGTCATGGCGGGTCATGACCCAAAAGATCCGGGCAGCCTTCATGTGAAAAGTGAGGACTACACAACCCGCCTGAACGAGGGCATTGGCGGATTCACGATCGGCGTACCCTCGTATTACATGAAAGGCCTTGACCCGGATATCGAGCGTCTTTTCAGAAATGCGATCGCAAAGCTGGAGCGGCTAGGTGCGGAAATTATTGAAATTGAACTCCCCGAGCTGTCCATGGCGACATTCGCAGGCATGGTCATCACGAACGGCGAAGCCGCAGCCACCCAGGCGGACGGTCTTAAGATGCAGCCAAAAGCCTATTCAAAAGACGTCCGGACACTTCTTCTGTCCGGAGCCCTCTCGCATACGACCCAATATATCAAAGCCCAGCAAGCACGCCGGGGGATGGTGGAAGGATTCAGACGTGCCTTCCGCGAAGTCGACTTTTTGCTCGGCCCGGTCAGTCCGATGACGACACCTAAATTCTCGGATTTCTGGGAAGAACAGAACCTGGAAGTGGTGCGGCGCTCTCTGCCATTCACCTCTCCGGCAAATCTGACGGGAGTGCCTTCCCTGAGTCTCCCGATGGGGCTCGATACGAGAGGATTGCCGGCAGGCATGCAACTCATCGGCCCCCATCTTTCGGAAGCCCGGCTGCTTCAGGCCGGATACGCATGGGAACAGACGAAGCCGATCCGGTATTGGCCGGAGCGGACAACGGCTCAATAAGAAAGGACCGGCGGCCGCCGGTCCTTTCTGCTTTGTCAACGTCTCAATGGAGTATGTTAACGTTTCACCAGTTCTCGACGTCCTGCCGCTCGCCCTTGAAATTGTTTTTCGTGGAGTGGCGTTCGTGGAGCACCTGCTCGACCTCATGGAACTCAATGCCCTGCTCGTGAAGCAGGACGAACAGGTGATAAAGCAGGTCGGCGGTCTCGTTTTTCAGCTCTTCGCGGTCGCGCGTCATCGCCGCGATGACAACTTCGAAGCTTTCCTCGCCGAACTTCTTCGCGATTTTGTCGAGCCCCTTGCCGAGGAGGTAGTTGGTGTAGGAGCCTTCATCGGCATCCGCCTGGCGGTCGCGGATCATGGCTTCGAGCGAAAGAAGCGGGGAAGCGGGTTCGTCACCGAAGCAGCTTTTCGTCCCGGTGTGGCAGGTAGGGCCCGCCGGTTCCACCCGGATCAGGAGGGTATCGTCGTCGCAGTCGAGCGCCATCGATTTCACGCGCTGGACGTGACCGCTTGATTCGCCTTTTTTCCAGAGGCGTTCCTTGCTGCGGGACCAGAACCAGACAACGCCGTCCTCAAGTGTCTTCTCATAGGCTTCCTCGTTCATGTAGCCGAGCATGAGGACGGTGTGGTCCGTCCAGTGCTGCAGCACCGCCGGGACAAGTCCTTTGGAGAAGTCAGGCTTCATTCGGCACACCCCCGGCCGTCATGCGGACCGGAATACCGGCATCCGATAGGAGGGATTTGACCTCGCCGACGGTCGTTTCTTCGTTATGGAAGATGGATGCGGCAAGTCCAGCCGACACATCTGTTTCGCGGAACAGCTCGACGAAGTCATCGGCATTGCCGGCGCCGCCCGATCCAATGACCGGGACGGTGACGGCTTTTTCCACGGCTTTGAGGAGGGCGAGGTCGAAACCGTCCTTTGTGCCGTCCGCTTCCATGCTCGTCAGGAGGATCTCGCCGGCCCCGAGCTTTTCGCCTTCGGTGACCCAGTCCAGTACGCGGACGTCGGTCTTCTTCTTGCCGCCGTGCGTAAAGCAGAACCAGTCCTGCGCTTCCTCATCCCAGCCGGCATCAACGGACAGGCAGACGCATTGGCTGCCGAAGCGTTCTGCCGCTTCGCGGATCAATTCGGGACGGGCAAGCGCCGCAGAGTTGATGCTGACCTTGTCGGCGCCGGCTTTAAGCAGGCGCCCGATGTCATCCGCCGTGCGGATGCCGCCGCCGATGGCGAGCGGGATGAACAGCACTTCCGCTGTCCGCTTGATGACGTCGAGCATGAGGTCGTGGCCTTCGTCTGTCGCGGAGACATCGAGAAAAACGAGTTCGTCGGCACCAGCCGCGTTGTACCGTGCGGCAAATTCCACCGGATCGCCGATGTCGCGGAGCCCCTTAAAGTTGATGCCCTTGACCACCCGGCCGTCTTTCACGTCCAGGCAGGGAATGATGCGTTTTTTGATCATTGCGGCCACTCCTTTCTGTTAGCTCCCGCTTAAGGAAGTCAGATATCGTTCAATTTGATCAGGTTATCAATCACTTTTTGAAACATATCGAGCATTTACTCCAGGCTCTCCCAAAACTCATCCGTATTCGCCGCTTTCCCGACAATCGCCGCGGCGACGCCTTCCGCTTCAAGGGCAGCGAGGTCGCTGCCGTTCCGGACGCCGCCGGAAGCGGTGACCGGCCATTTCGATTCCTTCGCGAGCCTGCCGGTCATCTCCACGTTCGGGCCTTCCATGCGGCCATCGCGGGCGATGTCGGTGTAAATCACGCCGCCGAGTTCCGCGCCGTCCAGGTGTTCGAGCATTTCAAAGACGGTCGTCTCTGCGGTCTCGAGCCAGCCGTTCAGGGCAACTTTGTCTCCGCGGGCGTCCAGTCCGAGCATCAACTTGCCCGGGTATTTCCGGCTCATTTCAATCAGCCAGCCGGGTTCCGTCAGGCCTTTTGTGCCGATGACGAGATAGCCCGCGCCCATGTCAAGATACTCGCGGATCGTTTCTTCGGAGCGGATGCCGCCTCCAATCTCGACCGGGAGTACCGTCGACTTGATGATGTCGCGGAACAGGTTCATTTCGGCGGGCTTTTTCTCTTTCGCGCCGATCAGGTCGACGGTGTGGATTCGCCCGACACGCGGCTGTCCCGAATAAAAGGCTACCGCTTCAAGTGGGGTGCGGCCCATTGCCGCTTTTGTATCATAATCGCCTTCAGTGAGGCGGACGTTCTGTGAATCGATAATGTCTATTGCCGGCCAGATCTCGATCATTCGGATGCCTCCTCTTTCTCTCTAAACCCTCCGGTTACGGCCTGCTGCAGCAGCACGAGTCCAGCATCCCCGCTTTTTTCGGGATGGAACTGGATGCCGATCAGCTGTCCGCGCTGCACGATGGCCGTGACGGTCTCGCCGCCATAGTCGGCTGTCGCGACCGTGTCCGGACCGGGTGCCGCTTTATAGGTATGGATAAAGTACATGTCCTTGCCGTCTAGCTGAGGACGTTCGCTCACAAGTGCGTTCCAGCCGAGGTGGGGGACGGGGAGGCGGGTTTTGATCCGGGTGATGGCACCGGGGATGAACCCGAGTCCGTCCGCATCGCCTTCCTCGCTATGCTCAAACAGAAGCTGCATGCCGAGACAGATGCCGACGAGCGGCTTTTCCTCTTTGAGTTCGGCCAGGAGCGGGATGAGCCCGTCTGATTCCAGACGCTTCATCGCGTCGGCAAAGTGGCCGACACCGGGCAGGATCAAGACATCCGCCCTGCGGAGCACGTCGGTATCCTTTGTCAGTTCCACCCGGTGGCCGAGGAATTCCAGTGCACGCCGGACGTTTGCGACATTGCCGAGTCCGTAGTCGACGATGGCGATGCGGCGGCCATCAGTCAGGCCGGAAGTAGCGATTTCCCGCGTGTTCATGCAAGAAGCCCCTTTGTTGAAGCCAGCCGTCCGTCGCCCGGCTGCATCGCTTCGCGCAGCGCGCGGGCAAAGGATTTGAAGAACGACTCGATCTCGTGGTGGGCGTTGCCGCCGCGGATCAGATCCATGTGGACGGTTAGCCCGGCGTTCATGACGAGGGCGCGGAAGAATTCTTCGGTCAGCTCAGTATCAAATGTGCCGACTTTCTCCCGGGAGATCTCTGCATTAAAGCTCAGGTACGGGCGTCCGCTGATGTCGATGACCGTGCGGGTGAGCGTTTCGTCCATCGGGATATAGGATGTACCATAGCGGCGGATGTCGGATTTGTCGCCCATCACTTCCCGGAGCAGCTGGCCGAGCACGATGCCCGTGTCTTCTGTCGTGTGGTGGTCGTCAACTTGCGTGTCCCCGCTCACTTCCACGTCGATTTCCAGGCCGGAGTGGAAAGCAAACAGCGTCAGCATATGGTCGAGGAACCCGACGCCGGTTGCGATGCTGGATTCGCCGGTTCCTTTATTGAGTTCAATGCGGATTTCGGTTTCTTTGGTCTTGCGTTCATAACTTGCCATCAGTCTTCATTTCCTCCGTTCAGACGGGCTTCCATCGAAGCCGCGTGTGCATACAGTTCTTCAGCCTTGGCAATCGGGATTCCTGCCTCTGCATATCGGCGATAGTCCGCCCGGTCAACCCGGATGACTGCATTGGCCGTCAGGAAATCATTCACGGACAAGCCCGACTGGAAACGGGCATTCCCGCCAGTCGGGAGCACGTGGCTCGGCCCGGCGGAATAGTCTCCGATGGCTTCTGGGGAATACCCGCCGACGAAGAGGGCACCTGCATTGCTGACGTCTTCTGCATAGCTTTCGGCATCTTCCGTCTGCACGGCTGCATGCTCCGGTGCAATGAAGTTCAGAAGATCCACCGCTTCGGACCGGTCTTCCGCAAGGATCGCCCAGTGGTTGTCCGCAAGGCTCTTTTTGATGATCTCCCTCCGCGGCGCCTCTTCGGCAAACCGGACGGCAAGCCGTCCGACTTCTTCGAGCTTTTCCCGGTCCAGCGAAATCAGATAGGTGCGTGCCTGCTCATCGTGTTCGGCCTGTGCGAGAAGGTCGAGAGCAGCCCATTCGGTATTCGACGATTTGTCCACGACGATTGCGAGCTCACTCGGTCCTGCGACGGAATCAATGCCGACGTCACCGTAGACCAGCTTTTTTGCCATTGCGACGTAAGCATTTCCGGGGCCGCAAATTTTATCGACCCGCCCGATTGTTTCCGTACCGTACGCGAGGGCTGCGATTCCCTGGACGCCGCCGACCGTATACACATGGTCGATGCCGCACAGGTGGCACGCGGCTAGTGTTGCCGGGTTTCCCGGAGGCGGGGTGACGACAGTGATGCTTCGGACGCCTGCGACTTTGGCAGGCACCGCTGTCATCAGGACGGTCGATGGGTAGTTCGCCTTGCCGCCAGGCACATAAATGCCGACGCGGCCGATTGGATGGAACACGGGATAGAAGCCAACGGGTTCGGCAGGCTGCCATTTGATCTTGGTCTGGTACGCTTCGATGTTTTCCTTGGCGGCAATAAGGGCTTGCCTGAGTTCATCCGGAATGGATTCGAATGCCGCTTTCAGTTCCTCTGAGGGAATTTCACGGACTTCTGATTGTTCACCATCAAACTGTTTGGTATAGCGGGCAAGCGCCGCGTCACCGTTTTTCCTGACGTCCCGGATGATGTCCAGGACGCGGCCGGAAATGTCGTAGCCGTCCTGGCCGGCTTGGCGATAGGATTGTTTGAATTGCTGTGCGGTCTGCATTCAGTTCACCTTCAATTCATTCATGAATGAGCGGATTTCCGCAGATTTTGTAAAGAACGCGTGCTTGTTTGCAATCAGCCGTGCGCTGATCTCGTCGAGACGGACGCGTTCTTGGAGGCCGTTCATCCGCAGCGTCTCGCCTGATTGGACAATATCGACAATCGCATCGGCCATGCCGATGACGGCAGCGAGCTCGACCGAGCCGTTCAGCTTGATGATCTTGACGGGCTTTTCGGACCGCTCGAAGACGGAGCGGGTGTAGTTCACATATTTGGTGGCAATTGTCCCGTATTCGGGGAGTTCTTCTTTCGAAGCGAGAGCGAAGTGGCAATAGCCGAATGGCAGCTCCAGCAGCTCGTTCACATCAGCATCGTACTCGGCGAGGATGTCACTGCCCGTGATGCCGAGGTCCGCGATGCCTTCCTCGACGTAGGTCGGCACATCATCTCCCTTGACGAGGAGGAAGCGGATGCCGCTTGTCTCAACGAGCAGTTCGCGCTGTGCCGCTTTTAGCGCGCCGTGCCAGCGAGGGTGTCCGTTTTCGTCCAGATAAGCGAGAAAATCCTTTAGCTGGCGGCCTTTTGAGAGTGCAATGGTAATCATGGAATCATCCTTTATCTGTGCAGTGGTAAAACGAATGTCATTCAGGTTAAGAAAATGGACTTACACGACGGCTTTCGGACTAACTCCTATCCGGTTGCTATCTTAATAGAAAATTCCCATGCCGAATGCCTTCGAGCGGGCGGTGTATTGGCCGCCGGATGCAATTGGTGTCGTTCGCCCGGATCCGTAAAGCCGGATGAACACGCCGTCATAGTACGATTGCGACGGGAGGGCGGTGATGTCGGGATAAACCGCTTCAATGCCGGCTTCGCGGAGGGTTTCTTCCCAGGTGCTCAGCTCGCCCAGCACCTGGCGGATTTCCGAGAAGGCCGATCGGAGCTTATGGACCTGCGCTTCCGGCTGGTCGCCGATCAGGTTGAGCAGCGGGTGGTCTCCGAGCAATTGGCGGAGGGAGGAGGTGCTCCGCTGGGACAGCGCCCTGCGGATGGCCGGGTCGGCGACTTTCTCCTCACCGAGAATCATCGGGAGCAAGGCGTAGTGGCTGATGACGGCAGTCCTTGGTCGATCATTCATCTGCTCATCCATGAAACCGATCATTAAAGACAGTCCCTCTGTCTGGCGGCTAGTACTTTCCGAGAAAACTTCCATCCCGAGTTGGCGGGTTTCAGAACCCGAATGGAACACGGGACCGGAGTAGACTGCCCGCTCCGCGTCGATCTTGTACTTATGCAGATAGCGCACAATCGCATTGGTCCAGTCGTGCCGAAGCGCATGGACGGTTCCGTTTTGCACCCAGGACTCGCGCTGGGGCATGAGGCGGAGGTCATCTTCCGTCATGGCCGGCCAGTCGAACGTTTCGACGACAGGCAGGTCGATGATGTCAAAGCCGTGTCCGTGGAAAAACGATAGGAACTCGACTTCCAGCTGCTTTTGGCGGATTAGTGCGGGATTATAGATAAAAGAAGTCATTCGTGGACACCTCTTCACTTCATTGCTTTATCATGGTAAAGTAGTAGATAGGTGAAATAATAGCATAGAGAATTCAGAATTGCAATAGGGGGATGAACATGATAAACATCGACGGACATGTCCATTCGCCGTACTGCCCGCATGGCACGGGCGCAGCGATGGAGGAGTATGTAAAGGAGGCGGAAAAGAAGGGAATCGACGTTCTTGTCTTCACCGAACATGCGCCGCTTCCGGAAGGTTTCACGGATCCGGTGCCGGAAAAAGACAGCGCGATGCGGCCGGAGGATGTCCACGCCTATCTGGAAGAAGGTGCGAGGCTGCGCTGGGAATACGCCGGGCGGGTGGATGTGCGCTGTGGTTTCGAGGTGGATTATATAGGAGGATTCGAAGAGCAGACCCTGCGCTTTCTCAAAGAGCACAGGGAAGCCGCCGCTCATTCCATCCTGAGCGTGCATTTCGTGAAAGCAGGCGGCAGCTGGTTCTGTATCGACTACAGTGCGGATGCCTTCGCTGAGAAGGCGGAGGAAGTCGGAGTGGAACATCTATACGACGCTTACGGAAAGGCAATGGAGAAGGCAGCAGAAATGCCGTTCGGCGAGGTGAACCCGCCGGTGCTCGGCCACATCAACCTGATCCACAAATTCCGGAGACGCATCAAGCCGGTGGTCGACCCTGTCAACTGGGCGGGCATCCTGGAAAAAGCGGCCGCAAGCGGATATGTGCTCGATTTTAACCATGCGGGGCTCCGGAAGCCGGACTACGGGGAGACGTATCCGGAACCGTGGATGGTGGAAGAAGCGGAGCGGCTCGGGCTGAAGCTGCAGACGGGGTCGGATGCCCATTCTCCTGAGGACGTGGGCAGCGGATTCGTATGAGGATGATATGCAAAACGGCAAGGCCGGCTGGCCTTGCCGTTTGCTTTTGATTTATTTGCTCTCCAGAATTTCTTCCAGCGCTACGAACAGTTTGTCCATTTCTTCATCGGTCCCGATAGTGATCCGGAGATAGTCCTTGATCCTCGGCTTGCCGAAGTGGCGGACGAGGATGTTGCGGGATTTAAGCTCGGCATACAGCTCTCCGGCGTCTGCTTCCGGATGCGTGCAGAACAGGAAGTTAGCAGAGGACGGGAGGACGGTGAAACCGAGCTCGGCAAGGCGCATCGCGGAGGTGCCGCGGGTTGCGATGATTTTTGCGGTCGTTTCTTCAAAGTAGGCCGTATCCCTGAACGCTTCCTCCGCGCCTGCCTGCGCAAGCCGGTCAGTCGTATAGGAGTTGAACGAGTCCTTGATGCGCACGAGCCCTTCGACCAGCTCGGGCTGGCCGAGTGCATAGCCGACACGGAGTCCGGCAAGCGACCTGGACTTGGAGGTCGTCCGGACGACGAGAAGGTTTTCAAATTCGCTGATCAGTGTCGCTGCCGAGGGTCCGGCAAAGTCGATGTACGCCTCGTCAATGATGACGACACGATCGGGATTGCCTTCGAGGATGCGGCGGATGCCGCCAAGAGGCTCGTAAATGCCGGTCGGCGCATTTGGGTTCGGCAAAATGACGCCACCGTCGGCTCCCGAGAAGGCAGCCATATCCAGTGAGAAATCATCCCGGAGCGGCACTTCCTCAAAAGGAACCCCGAACAGGTTGGAATAGACCGGGTAGAAGCTATAGCTCACATCGGGAAATCGGATCGCTTTCCCTGGATTGAAAAAGGCCATAAAGGAAAACGCGAGGACTTCATCTGATCCGTTTGCCGCAAAGACCTGTTCCGGTCCGAGCCCTTCAGTGTCCGCAATGGCCTGCCTCAAAGAATTGGCAGTCGGGGACGGGTACAGGCGAAGACCCTGCGCCGCCTCCCGGATCGCCTCCGTGACGCCCGGCGCCGGCGGATATGGATTTTCATTGGTGTTCAGCTTGATGATCTCCATCCGGTTCAGCTGCTCCCCGGGTACGTATGGTTCCGCCCGACGGGCCATTTCACTCCAGAATCTGCTCATTCCGATCGCTCCCTTTCACTTTAGTGATTTACTACGTTAAAGTTAACGGATGCTGAAGGTGTTGTCAACGCCATAACCGGGTAAAGAAGAGGTCAGTGAAAGGGGGATGCCTGTAAATGAAGAAGAACCTATTTCTCATCGGTGCCTCGGCTTTACTGCTCTCGGGATGCACCGGGCAGGAGAACCCGGAGGAGGCGGCGGTGGAAAACCTAGCGGAAGAGAAGCCGGCAGACGGCGAAGTCAGGAGTATGACGGCTGATGACAAAAGTGAAACGGAACAAATCCCTGGAGAATACAAGATTCATGCTCAGGAGATAGACCATGCAAAACCAGCCAGCGACCCGTCAGAATTTGAGGAGGTGGAGCATGCGAAAAAGCACTTCGCCCCGGAAGACTACGAAATCCGTGTCGCCAATGACAATCCCGGTAACCGGGTGCTGCTCTTCATGGACGGGGACAAGCCTTCCTACAAAACGGTACTGATCAAGAACCAGGGGCTTTTAAAAATTATATCCGATGACAAAGGGCTGATTGAAGAGATGAAGGTTTGAGTTTCTCTTCTTGGCTCCAAATCATGAATCAAGCGTAAAGCGGAGGCCGATGGCGGCCTCCGCTTCTTTCCTTTTCAAGAGTATTCCCTTACTGCGAAATCGTCACATTCACGTTACCGATGCCCTGGAATCGAGCTTCCCAATGCCCTTCTTTTGCAACGAGCGGCGGGATAAATGTTCCGGAGGAGATGATCATGCCTTTCTTTAGTGTCCGGCTCTTGCCCGCAAGTTTCGCTGACAGCCATTCTACGGCGGACACCGGGTTGCCGAGGACAGCTGAAGCGTGTCCCGTTCCGATTTTCTTGCCGTCCAGGAACAGTTCCATTTCAACCCGGCTGATCTCGTCCAATGAGGGTGGTTCCACGGGAGCGGAGGCCACGACCAGGCCGGTCGCTGTATTGTCGGAGATCAGGTCGGCCAGAGAGAAGTTCGGAAACCAGTCCTTATAGCGGGCATCGGGGATTTCGATGCCTGCCGCCAACCGGCTTTTGTCAAGAATTTCTTCTGCATCCGCTCCAGGCGACAGATCATCAGTGAGGAGGAACAGGATTTCCGGCTCGATCAGCGGAGAAAACAAGGAAGGCAGAGGGATTCGTGCTCCCGAACTTTCTATATGGGAACGAAGAAGCGTGCCGAATGCCGGCTCATCAGTATGTGCAATGGCTTGGGTTTCGGCGCTCGTCATGCTGACTTTGTAGCCGGCGATACAATTACCGGTGTTCACCGCCCGCCGGATAAGCTCGTCCTGGACCGCATAGGCGGCAGTTTCGCTGATGGTGTACTGATTGCGGAGAAACGAAACCGGCTCATGTTGTTCACGCGCTTCCTGAAGCAAGTCCGCAATCTTGATCGTGAAATCGTTAGTCATTTCAAACAGCCCCCTTTGTCCAACAATATACATGATTCAGACTGCCTTTCTCACCATTCCAGGCAATCATCCGAAAAATAAACCTTATGTCCCTCTTGCTATTTACAGGAACAAAGGTTAAATTATTGCCATACTATAATCCTGAGTAAATCGATAAGAAAAGGAGGTTTCGGGATGTCTTCCGAATTCACCAAACTGTTTGATGACTGGTCCAAAACCTATGACGATACAGTGGCGGGCACTGATCCGGAGTACCGGGAGGTGTTTGTCCACTATGAAGAGATCTTGCAATCCGTGGCGGACAAAGCAAAGGGGCTGATCTTGGAGTTCGGGGTGGGAACCGGCAACCTGACGGAACAGATTCTCCGCCAGGGCAAGGAAGTGATTGGTTATGAGCCGTCGGGGGAGATGCGGAAAATCGCGGTGCAGAAGTTGCCCGGACTGACACTCTTCCAAGGGGACTTCATCGACTTCCCGGTTTCCGGACGGTCGCCCGATACGATCGTGAGCACCTATGCTTTCCATCACCTGACCGATGAAGATAAACGAACAGCGATCTCCCGCTATCACGAAATGCTCAGTGGGCAAGGGAAAATCGTGTTTGCAGACACGGTATTTGCCAATGAAGAGGCGAAAGAGAAGATGATCCAGGATGCCCTGGATAAAAACTACACCCGCCTGGCCCAGGATCTGAAGACCGAATACTACACGACCATTCCGGTCCTGACCGGATTTTTCGAAGAAGTCGGCTTCGACGTTGAATTCACCCGAAAGAACGACTTTGTTTGGCTGATTGAGGCAGTAAAGAAGAGCTGACGCTAGCCTGCCGAATCCAAAAGACCATCGCAGGAGGATCCAAATGAATGTTGCAAAAAATGTCCACGAACTTATTGGGAATACCCCGCTTGTCGAAATCAATTCATTCCCGTTGCCGGCAGGGGTGAGGCTGTTTGCCAAGCTGGAATTCATGAATCCGGGCGGCAGCGTCAAAGACCGTCTCGGACAATACCTGCTCCGCCAGGCTTTCAGGGAAGGGAATCTAAAAAAGGGCGGCACGGTCATCGAGCCGACGGCCGGCAACACCGGGATCGGCCTCGCAATAGCCGCAATCCGCTACGGTGTCCGTGCCATCTTTGTGGTGCCCGAGAAATTTAGCCTGGAAAAGCAGACTCTCATGCGTGCGCTCGGGGCGGAAGTGGTCAATACCCCCACCGAGCTCGGAATGGAGGGCGCCATCGCCAAGACCGAGGAACTGCTTAAGGAAATTCCCGGATCCTATTGTCCGGGACAATTCCAAAACGCCTCCAATCCTGAGACGTATTACGAAAGCCTCGGGCCTGAACTGGTGCAGGACCTGGACGGCAAAATCGATGTCTTTGTTGCGGGAGCGGGGTCCGGAGGGACTTTCACTGGCACGTCGAAGTATCTGAAGGACCGTCTCGGAAACGTGAAATGCGTTATCGTTGAACCGGAAGGGTCCATCCTGAATGGCGGGCCATCGCAATCCCACAAAACGGAGGGAATCGGAATGGATTTCCTTCCGCCGTTCATCGACCGGGGGCTCTTTGACGCTATCCATACCATTACGGACGAAGAGGCGTTTTCCCGATTGAGGGAAGCCGCAAGAAATGAAGGCCTTCTCGTCGGCAGTTCTTCCGGGGCGGCCCTAGCCGCCAGCCTGAAAGAGGCGGCCATAGCCCGTCCCGGAACGCATATCGTCACGATTTTTCCGGACAGCAGCGAACGCTATATTAGTAGCGGAATTTATGAAGAGGTGATTAGACATGAGGAAGAAAACGCAGTTAATTCATGGCGGGGTTAGCCGTGACCCGTATACCGGAGCGGTCTCGATTCCGATTTACCAGGCCAGCACATACAAACAGGATGGGGTCGGCAACTTCAAGTACGAATACGCACGCACGGGAAACCCGACAAGGGAGGCATTGGAAAGTCTGATTGCAGATCTTGAAGGAGGCGCACGCGGATTCGCTTTCGCATCGGGGATGGCAGCCATCACGGCGACCGTCCAGCTGTTTAAGTCAGGGGATCATTTCCTTGTGACGGATGATGTATACGGCGGGACTTTCCGTGTGATGGATAAGATCTTCAGCCGCTTCGGAATCGAGGTATCGTTCGTTGATACAAGTGATCCGGAAACGGTCAAACAAGCGATCCGTCCGGAAACCAAGGCGATTTTCGTGGAAACGCCGACCAACCCGCTCCTGAAAGTGACAGACCTGGCGGAGATTTCCGGAATCGCAAAAGAAAACGGACTCAAGCTGATTGTCGACAACACATTCAGCACGCCGTATTGGCAAAATCCGATCGAGCATGGCGCGGACATCGTCCTGCACAGCGCAACCAAATATTTGGGCGGGCACAGTGACGTTGTCGCAGGGCTTGTCGTCGCGAAAGACGAACAGCTTGGCGAAGAGCTGCACTTTGTCCAGAACTCCACGGGAGGGGTGCTGGCACCCCATGACAGCTGGCTGCTGATCCGGGGCATCAAGACGCTCGGCATCAGGATGGAAGAGATCGAACAAAACACCGAGCAGGTCGTCCGCTTCCTGACGGAACATGAGGCAGTCGGGAAGGTCTACTATCCTGGGTTGGAGGACCATCCGGGCCACGACGTGCATCAAAAGCAGGCAGGCGGGTTCGGCGGAATGGTTTCCTTTACAGTTGAGAGTCAGGAAAAGGCGCTGTCGCTGCTGGAAAAGGTCCGCTACTTCACGCTTGCCGAAAGCCTGGGAGCGGTCGAGAGCCTGATTTCCATCCCTGCCCTCATGACGCATGCTTCCATTCCAGTGGAGCGCCGCCACGAGCTGGGCATAGAGGATGGGCTGGTCCGGATCTCAGTCGGCCTGGAAGATCCCCTGGACCTGATTGAAGACCTGGAGCAGGCAATGGCCGCAAGAGAAATCCATGTGTGAGTGAATAAAACAGCGGAGACCCTCCCCGGAGCGGTCTCTGCTGTTTGTATGTGCGAAGGACTGCCAACCAGGGCAGGTTGAAGTGGTATACTGAGACTATTCAATTCAGCAGACAAAGGGGCATGGACAACATGATTGCAACCGACTTGGACCGCGTTCGCGCGGATTTTGAAACGAGCGAATTTTTCCGGCATCTGGGCCTTCAAATCACCAGGCTGGATGAGGAAGATGTCGAGCTGTATCTTCCGTATAAACAGGAGCTGGACAATGTCCAGAGCACGGTGCACGGTGGCGTTTATATGAGCGTTCTTGATACGATGATGGGGCTGAAAATCCGCCAGCTCGGCTTCGAGGCTCCTGTGACAATCCAGATGCAGACACAGTTCCTGAAGCCGCTCATCGGGGAATCCATGACCGCGCGCGCGGCACTGATCAACCAAAATCGGAGTACCGTCCTGATGGAAGGGAAATTGTATGACCAGGCAGGGGAACTGATCGGCTATGCCACTGCCACATTCAAAGTATCAACGACAAGGAAGTGATGTGCATGAAAACGATTTTGCTCACGGGCTTTGAACCGTTTCTCGATTACCCCGTGAATCCGACGATGAGGATTGCGGAAGAGCTGGACAAAGTCACCATCGGAGACTATCAGGTTTGCACGCGCATTCTGCCGGTAGACTTCGGCAAGGCATCAGCCAGGCTGATCGGAGTGATCCGGGAAGTGGAGCCGGACGTCACGGTTTCCCTTGGATTGGCTGCCGGCCGGTACAAAATCACTCCTGAACGGATTGCGGTGAACGTGAAGGACGGAGCGGCAGACAATGAGGGGCACAGTCCGGTGGACGAGCCGATTGAAGAAGAGGCGGCAGACGCCTACTTCTCTACGCTTCCTGTCCGCGGCATGGTCGATGCACTGCTCGAAGCCGGTCTCCCGGCTGAAATCTCCAACACAGCCGGCACGTATATGTGCAACAACGTCATGTACGCCGGGCTTCACTATGCCAAAACGGAGAGACCGGAAATGAAATCCGGCTTTATCCATATTCCCGCATCGCACGAACTGGCCATACGGCACGGGAAAATCCCGAGTTGGAGCCATGAGGACCTGTTGCGGGGAGTCAGGATCTGCCTGGAGGTTATTGCTGGGGAATCAAAGGGTGAATGAGGCCTGCAGCCGCATCTTTCATCATCTTGAATGGCTTTCAGGTACAGTCATACAGATGGTCTCCAACCTGACCACGTGTGACTTCGGTTACCGTCCGGACCCGGATAAGAGGTCAATCGGTGAACTGCTTTCGCATATTGCCCTTATCTGTGAAGCGGATGCCCGGATATCGGATGAAGCATCGGAAAAGGAGATGGCGGACTATTATCAATCGGCGGAAGTAAATTCGCCTGAAGAGATCCTCAGCGCATTGCGAAACAACCTGAAAGGTCTTAAACAACGGTACGACAGGTATACCGAGACGGATTTGAATGTGACCACTACAAGCTGGTGGGGCACGACGGATACCCGGCTCGGCTGGCTTGTCCAAATCCTCACCCACATGGCGCACCATCGCGGACAGCTCCATTCGATGCTTGTCCGGATGGGAAAAGAACCCGGTATCCAATTGTTTGAATAGAAAAAGCGGCATTCCCCGATCAGAGGGAAATGCCGTTTTTTTCGGTATTCATATTGCAGAGCAGGGGCTGTGTATAAGGGAAACCACCATCGTTATTGCTGAACCAAGCGGATGAGAAGATGGGCGAGTGTGTGCTGCTGTTCTTTGTCGGCGACTTTCCACAGCTGTTGGAGCAGATGCTCCTCGCGGTTCCGGGGTTCTTCATGTTTCATGAGGTAATTGGCGACCATTTCGGCACCTTTTGCAAGTTGTTCTTCGCTCAGTCCCATCTTTTCGCCTTTATCCACCTTATGGGAGAGGAATTGCTTGAAGCGGTTAAAGTTCTCGAGAATCTGGTCTTTTTCCTCACTATCGTAATCCTGCATCTGATTTTCGATCTGATTCTTGAATTGGTCCATGATGGGGCTCCTTTCAGATTCATGCTCATAACAGTATTTCCCGGTCGTGACAAACTCAAACTCTCGTATGAAGCAGAAAGAGAGTCATAGTGTTTTGGCGTTCCGGAATTCTGTCCCGTGTCTTTTTTCAGTGTCTGAAAGTCATGAAAGTCTGTTCCCGAAAATGGAATTACAAAATCTATTATGACTAAACTACTATTTTTAACAGAATGATTAAAACCTTTTGAATATTTACTCCTCCTATTCTACAATGAACCTATTATTCCGATGGATAGAGAAGGAGGGAATCATTCATGAAGGTTGGAAACGTTTACACGGAAGGGCAGGCAGTTCCAAAGGAGGAACGGCAGAAAGCGTCGGACCGAAAAGCGGATGTTGACTTTTTACGGGTCGCAGAAAGCAGCAGGTTCAAGACGTTAGCGGAGAAGAAGAAAAAGTTTATTTTGCCGCTTACGATTTTCTTTCTGGTATTTTACTTTTCCTTGCCGATCCTGACATCGTATACCAATGTCCTGGAGAGGCCTGCGATTGGTGACATTTCCTGGGCCTGGATCTATGCGGTCGCCCAGTTCATTATGACGTGGGTTCTTTGCACGGTGTACGTCAGGAAGTTCCAGAAGTTCGACAAAGATGCAGATGAGATTATCGAGACAGAGATCAAGGGGGGATAAGCTTTGAGCACTACAGTCATTGTCTTATTTTTGAGCATCGTGCTGCTGACGCTGTATATTACTTGGTGGGCGGCGAAGCGGACAACAAATGCCGGTGAATTCTATACGGCCGGCGGCGGCCTGACCGGATGGCAGAACGGTCTTGCCATCGCGGGCGATTATTTGTCCGCCGCTTCGTTCCTCGGGATTGCCGGGATGATCGCACTTTTCGGTTTTGACGGATTCTTTTATTCGATCGGCTTCCTGATTGCTTATCTGGTTGTCATGTTCCTTGTCGCGGAACCGCTCCGGAACCTCGGCAAGTATACGCTTGCGGACATGATCAATTCACGGTTTGACGCGAAAAAGGTCCGTGCGGCGGCTGCCTTCAGCACGATTACCATTGTCATTTTTTATATGATTGCACAGCTTGTCGGCGCAGGTGCGCTGATCCAGCTCCTGTTCGGTATTCCTTACTGGATCGCCGTCCTCCTCGTCGGTGTCATGATGACCATCTATGTTCTTTTCGGCGGAATGACGGCAACAAGCTGGGTACAGATCGTCAAGGCGGTCCTGCTCATGCTCGGTACAGTTGTCATCGCGGTACTGGTCTTTGCGCGCTTCGACTTCAGCATCATGACGATGTTCAGCGAGGTCAAGACGGCCACTGCACATGGCGAGGCCTTCCTGCAGCCGGGGCTGAAGTACACGGTCCCGCTTGATACCATCTCTCTTATGCTTGCATTGGTCCTTGGGACTGCCGGACTGCCACACATTCTGATGCGCTTCTTTACGGTCAAGGATGCCAAAACTGCACGCAGTTCCGTCGTGACGGCGACCTGGATTGTCGGGATTTTCTACATTCTGACCATCTTCCTCGGCTTCGGTGCCGCGGCATTTGTCGGCCATGAGGCGATCGTGGCGGCAAACTCGGCCGGAAACATGGCTGCACCGCTGCTTGCGGAAGCACTCGGCGGGGACTTGCTCATGTCATTTGTTTCGGCAGTGGCATTCGCAACCATTCTTGCGGTTGTGGCCGGTCTGGTCCTGACGGGTGCCTCGGCATTCGCTCATGACATTTACGGCCAGATCATCAAGAAGGGACAAGCCACACAGAAACAGGAGATGAAGGCTGCACGTCAGGCCTCCCTCTGGGTATCGGTATTCTCGATTCTCCTTGCACTTGGCGCACAGTCGCTGAATGTTGCGTTCCTCGTGTCGCTTGCTTTCTGTGTCGCGGCCAGTGCGAACCTTCCGGTCATCCTGTATACAATCTACTGGAAACGGTTCAACACGGCCGGCGCGATCACGGCGATGCTGTTTGGCCTCATCTCGGCACTTGTTCTCGTCGCAGTGAGCCCGAACGTCCTATCGCCGGAAGCCGGTGCTGCCATGTTCGTAGGCGAGCCACTCTTCCCGCTGACGAACCCGGCTATCGTTTCCGTACCGCTTGGTTTCCTGGGCGGGTGGCTCGGCACTGTCCTCTCGAAAGAAGCGGACGCCAGGCGTTTTGCGGAGGTTTCGGTACGCGCAAACACAGGATACCGCGAGTAACACCATACGAAAAAGCCGCTCCCGCCGGAAAATCCGGCAGGAGCGGCTTTTATCTTTGCGATTGTGATAATAGGGAGCAGTGGACCGGACCGAAGAGGTCAGGCAATGAAATCTTCCTCCGGAACTTCTTCCGGCTGTTTTCTCATGTAGTAGCGGCCCTTGGTGGCAATTGCGAGCACGACAGTCAGGACAGCGGCAAGGATAGCCGCGAAAAACGCTGCGGTGCTGGCGAGGAACTCTCCCATGAAGCCGAGGGCGGCGATGGTGCCGAGGACACTCGCAACAATCAGGGAGACAGTTCCAACCGGGTTCCACTTATACAAGTATTGCTGACGGGCCTCGTAGTAGAGCGGCCCGATTTTTAGCACTTTTTTAACGATGAGCGCATCGGCGACCAGCACGGCGGCCCAAGCGAGCAGGAAGACTCCCTGGAATGTCATGACTGCACCGAGGTGGTCGACAATTCCGCCGAGCATCAGCATGATCGCGGCAATGCCCGATACAACGACCCAGAAGCGTCGGCCCGGGGTGAACCGGAACATGTTCTCGAAAAAGTTCGAAAGAGACAGCGAAGCGCTGTAAATGTTGGTCACGTTGATGCGGAGCTGGGTCAGCATCGTAAACAGTGCACCGCCCAGTCCCAAGAGCGTTACGATATAAACGCCCGGGTTGGCTTCGGCAAGGCGGACGCCGAACCAGATTCCGAGACCGCCCATGACGCCAAAGCAGAAGAACTGAGGGACAAATCCGATGATGATGGAGCCCTTTTTGATGTCTTTCGGCTTCAGGAACCGGGTGTAGTCGGAAGCGAGCAGGGCGGTGAGCCCCATGATGCCGTGGTGCATCCCAATGCAAGCAAGAAGTGCTGTGCCGCCCACCTCTACGCCTTCTGGCATATACGTCCAGAACGAGCCTTCATAAACGGAAGGGGTAAAGAAGGAGAATGCAATCGCTGCGATCAGGAAGATAAAGAAGATCGGCAGTGACCACTTCTGAAGCTTGTCCAGCTGTTTGATACCGAACCAGTTCAGCGGGATGACGATGGTTCCGAAGAACACAATGAGCACCCATTCGGGGATGGAAGGGAAGAAAGTGTAGACGGCGGCAACCAGGATCAGCCCTTCAAACGCAACGTAGAGGATAAAGTTCGATGCGTAGATCAGGGAGGTGAGCGAGGCGCCGATATAGCCGAATCCGCCGCCCCTTGACATCAGGTTGACGTTCATGCCGGATTTCGCGGAGAAATAGGCGATAAACGAACCGAGGATGCCGGCGACGATAATCGCGTAAGCTGAGGAGATCAGGGCGTTGATGGCGCCGAACTGCAGAGCCATAACACTGCCCATCTGGAAGTAGAAAATCGCAGTGGCGATTCCGAATGTGATGTTCGTGATGCTCAGCCATCCCATTTTCCGTTCGGAACGGGGGACGCGGTCCAATGAATAGTCGTCAGTATGTGCTTCTTGTGCCGTTGTCTGCTTGTCTACGGACACTGAAGTCATTCGATCACTCCTTATTCTATTTGAGTTATGAATTTGGTAAAAACCACTCTCCCATGTGATGGATTTCACAATCTGCAACTAAAACAGCATAACAAATATTTTGCATATCGGCAAGGTGTGTTCTAAATCAGAACAGAGCAAGGGAGCGGCTCCCTTGCTCTGTTATTGGTCAGTTGAATTACAGATTACAGTGCTTTCAGCATGCCGCCATCGATGACGATGGACTGGCCGGTGAGATACGTATTGGCACCAGAGGCAAGGAAGACGACAGCTCGGGCGAATTCTGCCGGCTGACCGTAGCGTCCGGCCGGAATCTGTTGCTTGTGCGCTTCGGTCACCTCTTCCTGCTTAACACCCGTTTTCTCCGCCCGGATGGTATCCAATTCGATAACCCGGTCCGTTTCGATTCTTCCGGGTCCGACCGTGTTCACGAGAATGTTTGATGCGGCGTATTCGCGGGCCAGGGATTTCGACAGCCCGACCATGCCGGCGCGGAATGTGTTGGACAGGATCAGACTGTCGATCACTTCCTTCGTGGAGGAAGAAGAGACATTGACGATGCGGCCCCAATTGTTTTCCTTCATGCCTGGCAGGACCTCGCGGATGGTGCGCGTATAACTAAGGAGGTTCTGCTCGAATGCGCGGATCCAATCCACGTCTTCTACATCGGCAAATCCGCCGGCCCTGGGCCCCCCGGTATTGTTGATCAGAACATCGACACTGCCGAATGCATCACGGACTTTAAGGAAGAGCTCGGCAATATCCTCTCCGCGGGACATGTCGCATGGGTGGAAATGAATCTTGTCATTTCCGGATTCCCGCTGTAATTCCTCGGCAGTTTTTTTAAGGGATTCGGAGTTCCTGCTCGTCAGGAAAACCGCTGCCCCTTCCTTTGCAAACTCCAGTGCGATAGCGCGGCCGAGTCCTTTGCTGGAGGCCATCACCAGCACATTTTTGTCACTTAATCTCAAATCCATGAATGTTCCCCCTTCATCCCTGATAACCCGATTGTACCGGAAAGCAGCCGCTTCAGTCAGGTTTGATCACATTTCGTCATGACTGCTTGAGGGTTGCTGGTGGCAGAGGTAAGATGAAAGAAGGTTTGATTGACTTTTATTGAAGCGGGGGACCGGTGTCCATGAAAAAAATCATACAACTCGCGCTGATCTTCCTGTTTTATTTTATTGGGGTGCAGGTCAAGGAATGGTTCAGTTTACCGATCCCCGGGAGCATCGTCGGGCTTCTGCTTCTTCTCGTGTTCATTATCGTGTTCAAAAACATTCCGGTAAATGCCCATGCGGACGGCGCTTCCGTTCTGATCCGTAATTTCACGCTGTTTTTCATCCCGACAACGGTCGCCATCATCCTATACCTGGACCTGTTCAAGACATGGAATGCGATCTCGTTTGTGACAGTGCTCGCGAGCACGCTCCTGACAATCGCGCTGACCGCCTGGGTGATTGAGCGTTCCATTGGGAAGGGGGAAGCGTGATGAATACGGCCATCACTTACTTGTTCGGAGCGCTATTGACGCTTGGTACATATGCAATCGGCATCGATCTTTATAAGCGGTATAAAAAGACTTGGCTGCAGCCGCTAATTGTCTCGATTGTCCTGATCGGGGCGGTGCTTCTTCTTGCGGACATTCCTTACGAAACCTATATGAAGGGAGCCAATTTGTGGAACTGGCTGCTCGGTCCGGCAGTTGTTGCGCTTGCTTATCCGCTTTACTTTAATCTGCCGATGGTGAAAAAATACCTTGGGCCGATCCTTCTCGGCGTGGCGGGCGGAGGGCTGTTTGGCCTCTTCAGCGGCTATCTGCTTACAAAATGGGTCGGCGCAGACGCAACGGTAGCCACTTCAACCATACCGAAAAATGCAACGACGCCGATTGCCATCGAGCTGTCCGAGATGGTCGGCGGTATCCCGTCGCTCACCGTTGTCTATGTCATGATTGCCGGCATCGGCGGCGCGGTGTTCGGCATTCCGATTCTGAATAAGCTGGGCATTCGCCATCCGGTCGCACGGGGTCTCAGCATCGGCATCGCGTCACACGGCTTCGGCACTGCGAAACTTTTTGAGACGAGTGACAGGGAAGGTTCTGTCAGTACCGTTGCCTATATCCTGATGGCGATTCTGATTACGGTTGTCTGTACGGTCTTTTTAAGTTAGTCCAACAAAAGGTGAAAAACTATACAAGTAATTTCTCCGAACGAAAGTATGTGACTAATGTATTCACCGGGGAGTTTTTGTTTTGGTATTTTATTAAAGTTAAGTGGTAGGATAGTCAGAAAATACGTTGGAGTTGACATTAACGTCAATAGTATAATGAAGGGGAACAGCAAGCCTCAAAGGAGGTACAATGCGAGATATGAAAAGGCGGTTTGGGTGACTGCAAGGACATTGCGTTATTATGAGGAGTTTGGTTTGCTGAAGAGGGCCGTTCGGAAGGGGGAAGGCGGTTATATACGCAGGTAGACGTTATCAGAATAAAGTTGATTACACGGGAGAAGAAGTACAGATTTTCACTTGAAGAAATAAAAGAGATGGTCTCCCTTTTCGACAAGGACAGAACTGGGCATGCACAACTTGAGCGGACAATCCGGTATGGTGATAAGATGTTGAGGGAAATCGATGAACGAATTCGTGACCTAACTGATATGCGGCAATGAATATGGAGTAGTCATGAACCACAAGAAGATCCTGCGCCTCGCTGGCCTCTTCGGCCTTCATGCCAGAATCCGGAGAGCCCATCCTTACAGGAAGATGGCGAAGGCGACACAGGAACACGGCACGGTGTTTAATCACCTGAATCGTGAGTTCCAGCAGGATGAGCCGGGCAAGGTCCTCCTGACTGATATTACTTATCTGTATCACTGCAAGGGCCAACCTGCCTACCTCTCCGGTGTGAAGGACGTGGCGACCAAGCAATCCTGTACCGGACGCTGGACAAGCTGGAGGAGCTCTTAGAGAGAATCTTCATCCCAAATCATCCTTCATTCAGACCAAGGGTCCACTACACCCATCCCGAGTATCAGAAACGCCTCAAGGACCTGAACATCAAACAATCAACGTCTCCATAAAGGGGGATTGTTGGGAGGATGTGCCAATGGAATCCTGCTTCGGTCATATGAAAGATGAAATGGATTTTAGGCAATGCCAAACATACGTTGAACTCAAGCACTGGTGGATGACGTATTTACGAATATAACAACCACCGGTATCAATGGAATCTAAAAAAGATGACTCAGGCACAATACCGGAGTCATCTCATTGCCGCATAATTAGGGTCTTTTAAGTTGTCCACTTTATAAGGTATGGTTTATAAGGCCATAGCTAACCCTTTCATTAAATACGGACTTTAAGGTCTGCTTTAATTTTTGACGTGGAAATCCCTTCAGTGCGCGGAAGATAAACCACCTCACAGAGTTGTGCAAGGTTATCAAACTTGCCTTCCCAATCTGATCCCATCACGAAAACGTCAATTTTATGGTCGTTGATATCCTCTTTCTTTTGACCCCAATGGGTTTCTGGGATTACTTCATCCACATACTGAATGGCTTCCAGTATTTGTTTTCGTTCTTCGTATGGATAGTAAGCTTTCTTTCCTTTAATTTCATTGAATTCGTCAGTCGAGAGACCGACGATTAGATAATCACCATATTCTTTTGCACGGCGAAGAATGTTAATATGGCCATGGTGGATCAAATCAAATGTTCCGTAAGTTATAACTCGTTTCATAATTAGCCAGCTCCTTGGTGTCTTGAAAATTCATTACACTCGAGTCACGATAAATATATTAGCCATATGCTATTATAATCGATATACCCTGAAAATTATAGAGGTTTCTGTCATATCCACGAGCGAAACATTGATTAGGCAAAGTTGTATATTTTGCCGGTTTAAATATAGAGGTTAAAGAGGCTGTGCCGATTTAATGTTGCGGGGCCATAAGGTATAAAAAATTGTTGCTTGAAATTGACTCGATGAATTATATTTAGGACGGTCTGCTTCTTAAGAGGAATTATCCTTGTAATATACATAGCTTCGGAAGTTTAAGTGTATAAATTTTATTGATAATTGAAAGAGCAATTCGGGAATATTTATTTAGCTAGGCGCTCATCAGTTTACGAGTTGAGATGCAAAGCAACAGGAAGTTACTTGTGGCAGCGCTGAAAATTATTAAACTTGCTGTGCTTGTTTAAATACAAAAGATTAAAACACAGAAGAGTTCTTGCGGTAACAGAACCAACAGAAAGAGTTGACGCCCCTGCAGGAGAGAGGCGAGGAGGAGACAGAAGCTTTACTATCGGATTATTTAAACGGTAGTGAAAATGAACGGTGTGAGATGCTAATTGCTTCTTTTAGCTGTGAAAACAAGAAAATTGTAGGACCTATGTTCGGAAAATATGGCGAGCAATTCGACTTTCATAGTACTGGTGCGATGATTCTAAAGGTATTGTCTCATTAAGTATAATTCATTTAAATTTAATTTGCTTGTATCTTTAAAAATATTCTGTTAGGTGATGGTCACACATGAATGTGAATGATTTTAATATTAAACTAAATGGAACTGATTTTATATTACATGGACCGGACAATTTTTCTTTGAAGATTGATAATGTTTTGGATGAATCATTTAATACAGTCTATGTAGATTATATTTATCCAGAGAGACAAGTAGCAGGAGAAAGTGATTCGTATATTATTAAAGAAATTTCTTATCGAGACTTTAAAATTATAGTCTCTCACCGTTTTTCAGATAAACAATTAATTATTGGAAAGGTAAGTCTAAAAAAAGAATTTGAGGTTGACCGTCTCGTTACAGAAACAGGCGGGCTAAATTCTTTGTCTATAAAAATCAAAAAAACTGCTTATGAAAAAATCATTGATTTAAGTAAATTAAAATCTGCTACACCAAGAAAAGTGTTTGATAAAGGTGCGTTAAAATATTTACCAACAAAAAACATTGTAGGAATTTATACAGTGAATGATATTCGATATTTCCTATTCCTCCGATCAAATGGAATTTTCATTGTGAAGAATAATATTGCGAAAGCAATTAGATTTGAAAAAAAGTTAAAGGTTTTAAAATTAAATAAACACTATTATATTTATGGAAAGCTAACGCATCGTGGTTACCGGGCCTTTGGTAAGTACGAGTATTTATACCTATCTGAAGATGCGGAAAATTCTTCAGCCAAGTTTGTCAGACCTTTTAGGAGAATTAAGTTTCTTAAACGTTTTGGCTTTTATAGAATCCCGAAGAGTGACATTGAAGTGGACTCTTCTGGAAAACATGTATTTTATGCCGGCAATCAATCATTGCCAATACATCCATTGACTGTTCGTTTGAGAAGGGAAAAGTTTGAGGAACGCTTTTGGAAGATATATAAGAAGATCTTTAATCGACGGACGAAGAAGAAGAAGAATGAAAAATTAATCATCTTTGAGTCATTTAATGGACGCCAACTCAGTGATAGTCCGAGAGCTATTTACGAATATATGAAGGAATACTATCCGAATTATAGGATGGTTTGGAGTGCAGACAGGAGATACATAGACCAATTTAAAGGGCAGGTTGAGTATGCAACCCGTTTCTCTCTAAAGTGGTTATTCTTATTTCCAAAAGCAAAGTACTGGGTTGTTAATTCCCGACTTCCTTTATGGATAAGGAAAGACCCGAATACTATTTATCTCCAAACATGGCACGGAACGCCGTTGAAAAAGTTAGGCGTTGACATTGAAGAGGTACATATGCCTGACACCACAACGAATCAATACCACCGCAACTTCGTTAATGAAGCAAGAAAATGGAACTACCTAGTTTCTCCAAACCAATTTTCTAGCGAAACCTTTAGACGAGCATTCAAGTATAAAGGAGAACTATTGGAAACCGGATATCCGAGAAACGATTTTCTTATTAAAAATAATAACTTAAAGTATATCCAATCAATTAAGGAAAGAGTAGGTATTCCTCTGAACAAGAAGGTAATACTTTATGCTCCGACTTGGCGAGATGATCAATATATAGCAAAAGGCCAATATAAGACTGTAAACGAGATGGACTTATCGCGGATGAAGAAAGAATTCGGTGATGAATACATTGTTTTGTTAAGAATGCATTACCTTGTTGCAGACAAGGTGGAATTACAAGGCACAGAAGGATTTGCATACAATATGTCTGACTACCCAGACATCAGAGATCTATACTTGGTTGCTGATATCTTGATTACCGATTACTCGTCGGTTTACTTTGACTACTCAATTTTAAATAAACCCATGCTTTTTTATATGTATGATATTGAAAAATATCGTGATAAGCTTCGAGGTTTTTATTTTGATATAGAGCAACATGTGCCAGGACCAATCTGCACGACAATGGACGAATTGGTGAGTTCAATTGTGAACAGTGAGAATGAAACCTCTGAAGAAATAATGAAGAGAGAGGAATTCCGTCAACACTTCGTTTCATGGGAAGATGGTAATGCAACAGAGCGTGTAGTGAGAGCAATATTCGATAATAATTTGCTGAACGATTAAAAAGGACACCTCGTCAAAGCGTGGGGTGAGGACATTATCCTCACTCCAGACTGTAGGCAAAACGGACCCAAAAGAAATCTTTTTGGGTCTGTTTTTATGTATATTTTCGCATATTTTTCCCATAAACCCCTTGGGATGACTGGCCATTAGGACGTTCTGGTGACTCCTAGGTCAGCAGGCCAATCTCTCCAAATTCAAAGCAAAAGTAAGTATCGCATGAATGGTATTTTTTCTTCCCGCAAAGGGTTGTCCATCGCATGACACACTTCTCCTTGGCATCTCCGAAACCGCGCTCTCGGTCTCTTTCCGCCTTGCATAGTTTCTTTGTTTCCGAGGTGAGCCGAATGGACTCTGTATGATCGAGGTAGTCCTGCCAGACATCGAACCGAACCCTTTAAAGCGGACAGTTTAATAAAAGACCCTGCTTATGCGGCGATGAGATGACTCCGGTATAGTGCCGGAGTCATCCTTTTTAGATTCCATTGATATCGGTGGTTGTTGTACTCGTAAATATATTCATCGACCAGTAGTTTGAGCTCATCGAAGGTTGGGCATTGCCTGTAGTCAATTTCATCTTTCATATGACCGAAGAAGGATTCCATCGGTGCATTGTCTCAACAATTTCCCTTTCGGGACATTGATTGTTTGATGTTCAGGTCCTTGAGGTGTTTCTGATACTCAGGATGGGTGTAGTGGAATCCTTGGTCTGAATGAAGGATGATTTCCGGATGAAGATTCTCTCCAAGAGCTTCTTCAAGCTTGTCCAGCGTCCGGTAGACAATTGGCATGGAAAGGCTGGTTGTCAGTTCATGGACGAGGATTTCATTGGTCGCCACATCCTTTATCGTGGACAGGTAGGCTGGCTCATCCTGTTGGAACTCACGATTCAGGTGATTAGACACCGTACGGTGTTCCTGTGTCGCCTTCGCCATCTTCCTGTAAGGATGGGCTCTCCGGATTCTTGCATGAAGTTGAAGAGGCCAGTGAGGCGCAGAATTTTCTTGTGGTTCATGACTACGCCATATTCATTCCTCAAAATCATATGTAGGGTGCGGTATCCTGCTTTCCCTTTCTTCCCTTCCTGGATTTCAATCAGTAGAAGGGTATCCTCATAATCCGCCTCCGCAAGGAGGTCACGTGATTCACGGCGGATCAGCCATTCACAGTAACCCTGCCGGCGGACTCCCGCGACCCTGCATAGATAGGAGATCGCCCTTTGGAGTCCATACGTTCGGATTACTTCATGAATCAATGCATATTTTTCTCCCGGTCTAAGCCTTACTTCTTCAGCCTCCTCTCGGCTGCCTCTAGCTTTTTTGACAATTCCAGTTCAGCCTCCAGATACTTGATCTTAGCCTGTGCCTTTTTCAGCTGTTCTTCCGCAGACAGATTCCGTGTTACCGGCCGGCCAGTGCTTCCGCGGCCCCGACGCTCGGACAACAGTCCTTCCTCACCAAGGGTGTCATACGATTTCCTCCATCGCTTTAGCGATTGTTTCGGTATATCCGTCCCGATCTGCCTGGGATCCAACCCTGCCTCCAGGAAGATTTCATATGGCGTCTTACCTTCCTGATAAGCCTTCACGGCCGACAGCTTGAATTCAGGCAAGTATTGTATGGTCTTATCCGTCACATGAAGGACGTTAGGATTGCCCTCGAGAAGTCGGCGAATGGATTCATTAATCGGTTGGCGGCTCATCAAAATCTCCTCCGTTCAACTTTGTGTCCAGTATAGCGGAGTTTTTGACCACGCAAAAACCCCGAACCGGGACTTTTTTAAAGTGTCCGTAGTTCGGGGTTCAGTTCAGTGCACGCCCTCGAAAAGCCGCACTTACGGAAGATCCCTTCTGAAGTTCCCGCTTGGAACCCTCCTGATCCGGTTAAAGCCGGAGGCGCCACCAATCGCCATGCACCGGATCCCTGAAGAAAAAGGGCTCGTTGTCAGTGATGAAAATGGCTGCCAGAGCTTCTGCGGAGCGCGGAATCCGAAAATTGGACCTACCATGAGTTCATTCACCAAGTCCTTTCTCACGAGCTGGGGGCCCGTGAAAAGAAGAATATTGAGCGATTCATGAAGTGGGCCAATTTCCCGTATCACCGGACGCTTTAGGAGTATGATCTCGGCGTTCAAGCTCCTGAAGGAGCTGACATGGATTGACAACCACTTCACGCTCATCCTCATGGGTCCACCCGGGGCCGGCAAGACCCATCTTGCGGTCGGCCTGGGCATCCATGCGATCGAAGACGGCCGCCAGGTGGCCTTCGTCTCGATGGCCGAGTTGGTACATATCCTCAAGACCCGTGAATATGCGAGCAAGTCCCGGACGAGATACAAGCGGATCATCGACTCAGAGCTCGTCATCATCGATTACGTCATGTATATGTCCATCGATTCCAAGGAGGCCAACCTGTTCTTCCAGTTCATCTATGAGCGCTATGACCACACGGCTTTATCCTTACGTCGAACAAAGGGCCGAATGAATGGGGGCGCTTTTGGGCGACCAGACGCTCACCGCCGCCATTCTTGACCGCCTGCTTCACCGCAGTGAGGTCATCTCATTCAGTGAGCATGATGACAGCCTCCGAATGAAGCATCGCAAGACCTTGTTTTCAGATACGGTGGCTCCATCCTAATTTGTGAAAGTGGTAACATCCTAATTTGTGTACCTTTCTACTTGACGGTTACACCAGTAAATAACCAACAGAATTATCAAAATCTTTTAATAATACATCTCTGTGAGACTCATATTTCCTCAAAGTCTTCCATCTTGAATACAGTTCTATTTTCTTCATTTCGTCTACTAAATTCAGTATACTGAAGGGGTTTTTGAAAATTGGGCTCTATCCTATTTTTCGAATTTGTTACTTTCAGTTTATCGTTTACACCTTGATACTAGAAACACCGTAGTTTCAATGTGCACTGATTCGTTTAGGCATTTCACCATAGAAGGGCTATGGATAGGGAAGCACTCGAAAAGGGTATTGGAGCATTTCTAAAAATCCAATAACGCACAGAACCCTCGGAAACTCCTCTTGGAATCCCAAGGATTTGTGATGCACGTTATGAACTTTTGCATCATCAATCTGACGTACGGTGGGGTGGGGGGACAGGGTTAGTTAGTTTCCCATTCTACTAAAATGAATTTCTGGATGACCTCTAAGCAATTCCGGAACCTCTTCTTTGTTTAAGATTGAGGTGAGATCAAACAAAGCGCCGTTAGATGCGGTTCTCATCCGTCGGATTATGCAGCCTGCCAAACGGTAAAGTTTGCCCGGTCGTTCCACTCTTAAGGTGCCTCCAGCTTTGTATACTCTGCCCCCAAAAAAATAGATTCTAACAGTAAAACTAGAAGTAGGTATTTTGGAGGCAGAACTTATAAAGCAAATATTTTTGAAGATGTCAGACTTACTCAAACGAAACAAAAAATAATTCAAGTCTACAGTTTAAACTTCTGCATCAGCAAGTGTGGGTGTGTTCAAGCGTAGTTTCTATTGTTTTGTCTTATTCAATTTATTCTCGATCGCATTAGATATTGCATGCTTCCAGTTCTTTGCGTAAACCTCTTTGTTGAACTTGCTATCAATTTTGTGATACGCAGTTTGCCCCATCTTGATTGCTCTGGCTGGATCATTGAACATTTCAATCATCTTATTGGCTAGCTCTTCTATATTATTTTTCTCAATAAGGAACCCATTTACTTCATTATCAATCATCTCTCTTGCACCATATCTAATATCATAGCTTATTACAGGTGTAGCGTTAGCCATGCTTTCGAGTATAGACAAGCCAAAGCCCTCTGTTTTTGATGTTAGAATACTAAACAGAGCTTTTTGATATTTATCATTAGGTTTCTTTGTATATCCATTCAGGGTTATGTTGTCATTTAGACCAAGAGTATCGATCAGATTCTTAAGGTTTTCCTCTTGGTTACCTTCTCCCCAAATATCAAGTTTTGCATCTGGAACATGCTTCACTACTTTGTCAAAAGCCTTTATGATATGGGGAATGTTTTTTATTCCAGAAAGTCTCGAGACTACAACAGCAGACTTGATATCCTTATTTCGGGCTATCTCCTTGAGTTCCTCATTACTTATCTTTGTTTCATAAGAGTGAGGGACTACAGAAATATTGTCTTTTTTACCAAACCTAGACTCCATATCCTGCTTTTGATGATTCGTAAGAACAAGAATGCCATCCAGACTGTCCATTTTCTCTATACAAGGCTTGAGTCCTGGTGGAGTATCAGAGTCAATTTCAAATGGGGCAAGTAAGTGATTGCTATGTAGTCTCCATATTTTCACTGCTTGATTATTCTTTACGCTGAGCATAAGTGGATCTGTTGCACGAGAATCTGATATTAGTATAGGTCTTTCAAATTTATCAATGACACGCTGTATCCATTTCACTTTTAAGGCATCATCGTTTGGGTAGGTAGCCTTGATGCCGCCAGCCTTGTTTAACCAATTTACCCTTGTTGCCTTTTCTGTCTCTGGATTAATCCACTTTGATAAATATGCCTTCCCTCTGTTGTCATAATATATTATCTGTCGAGGCTTGTTCGTTGTGTAATCCATGAAAGTTACTCTTCTTATATTGTAATGAGAGTCATAAACTTCTCTCTTTGTTCGGTATCTATTTTCATTAAAATAATCAATAAAGTTTAAAGAGCCATTATCATGATATGCTCTGTAGCGTACATACAGCCCATTCTCGTATTCTCTAAAAGCATTGTGTCCTTTACGCTTGTCTAGATACCCAGTTCTTTTGGGCTCTTTCTTTCTCTTATTCTTCTTCTCAAATCCTAGCAGTGACTCGTATAGGTTTAACACCTTGACATTCTTCCCTAACAATCCAAGGCTTATTAATTCGTCTTTTATCTTTTCATATCTTGTATTGAAATTAAACGTAAGAAGATAGGTATCGTACCCCATCTCTGAGAGGGCTTTTGTTTGGGCTAATACAGCTTTGGTTAAGCCGCCACGATTAACATCCAAGGAGTTTGTTAGAACAAATAAGCTTTGCTTTTTCATCAAATCAACCTCTCATAAATTTATTGAGTCCTCCATACCAAAAAGAACTGGAGGGCAATGGCCGTCTTGCCCGTTTCCTTATGGCTTGCTAGGTAATGCTGGGTCTGTAGGTGTATTTGTGTCGCCAAATTTCCTTTCGATGGCAGTCCCGCCGGCGCTGTCCTGCTACCCAAGCACTCCATAGGTGGACACAGGACTCTTTGACGAACAGGCGAGTAGAGGTCTGCTCACCCAGATTCCCTGTTTTCTTGTGCTACGCTCGATTCTTCCCTGTTATAGTTTCATCCGCCAGGGCGGCCGCCGGAATGTCCATACCCTTGCGGTACGACTCGTCGGAGGCATCCAGAAGTTTCTTTCATAATAAACGTTCTTGCTCATGACGTCTAGGAAGGCGTAACCTTCCCCGAATTGATCGTAGCTTGACCTGAATTCGACTGCCTTCTCTTTTCCTCTTCACGGACATTGCGGCTGTTGGACGCTCACAAGACCTTCTCGTGCAAATTTATTGGTAATGGGCCAAGCCTTTTGCTCGACCTCATGGTTTGACGCGCCTGCCGGTCGGTTTCAGCTCCAATGATTATTTCTCCATTCGTGGTTTTGACTTGATTGTACCGGAAGAGGCTCAGCCCATGCACCAAAACGGTCTTTTCGTCAGCGTTGTCTTGACTGGGAGATGACCCAAGAGAAACTGCTCCAGCTTGCTCTAATTTCCCTGTTTTACCTTTTTGAAAAAATGCCATTCAACCGGCATGTAGAAGGAACACAGTTACTAATCCGCGTTTTCAAGCTGTGTTTTATCCCGTCAACGGTCGACATCATTCAGTAACTGGATCTGTTTAGGACGTGGAATGCGATTTCGTTCGTGACGTTGCTTTTAAGTACACCCTTACAATTGCGCTGACCGCCTGGGCTATTGAGCGTTCCGTCAGCAAGAAGGGGACGCGATGAATACAGCCATCACTTACTCGGCTCGGGGCACACGCAACAGGCCACTAAGACCAATCCGAAAAACGCCACGACACCGATTGCGATCCAGTTTTCCAAAATGGTATAAGGCATTCCGACGCTCAGCGTCGTCTATGTTATGATTGCCGGCATCGGCGGCGCGGTGTTCGGCATTCCGATTCTGAATAAGCTGGGCATTCGCCATCCGGTCGCACGGGGTCTCAGCATCGGCATCGCGTCACACGGCTTCGGCACTGCGAAACTTTTTGAGACGAGTGACAGGGAAGGCTCTGTCAGTACCGTTGCCTATATCCTGATGGCGATTCTGATTACGATTGTTTGTACGGTCTTTTTCAGTTGAGGAATCAAGAGAATAACACGGACAAATTTACTCAAATTGGAAATTAAAATTAGATATAATGATGTTATATTTATTTTATTATGATTAAGTTAAAAACGAACAGGCAACTCAACGAAATTAATTTGTTGCGTGCAATTGCTTGTATAGCAGTTGTACTCACCCATTCAATCACTGATTATATCCGAACATATGACCCTTCTCTCTTTGGTCAAGAGCAATTCATAACCTATTTTCGTTTCACACTCCTTTGGGCGACGCCCGTTTTTGTAATGATATCCGAGGTCCTTATTTCAAAGAATTATCCTGATGGAGTAAGGAAAGGGTTTCTATTAAAACGCGTCAAATATATTATGATTCCATATATTTTAATTGGGTTGATCAGGAGCTACATGCACTCAGAAGGCGAATGGTCTGTCTTTTTCCAGCGCGCCTGGGAAACAGTTGTGCTTGGGCACTGGCACGGGTTCTTTGTTTTGGTCATCTTCCAATTTTATATATTGCATATTTTGCTATGGCGCTTCTTGAAGAAAACTCATCCTTTACCCCCGATTCTAATTTCCTTTATCTTGTCATTTACGTACCTGTATGTTCATGCAGGTAATAAGGACTTCCGTATATTCATTGATCAAGTTTATCCTTTTTGGGATCGGACCCTCTTTATCGGTTGGTTATTTTATTTTGTAGTAGCTTTCTATATTGGACGGGATTATGAAAAAGTAATTAACTTTTTCGCAAAGCATTTCTATATCCCGGTCATCGGTGTTATTGTTTCATATCTCATGATTATGAATAAGGTCATGAACAGGGTCTTTGTATCTGTAAAAAGTGACCGGTATGACATGCTCATATTTGCATTATCTGTCTTTATCATTGCATTGGTTTTATTGAGAATGATTAAAAACCCTAACCAAACACTGATTAAGTTAAGCCATTTTTCTTTCTTTATATACCTGACACATCAGCTGACGCTTCCTTATTTAAGCCAACTCACACAGACAGTGGCTAATGATGTTTGGTCCCATATCATCATTTTGACTTTCTTGGGTGTGGCAACTTCTATCGGCTGGGCAATGCTTTTTTATGAGTCCCGATTAACAAAGCCGTTTACTGGGAGAATTAAAATTCTGGACCAGCCTGTAAAGTGAACAAAAGACGGAACAGCGCCGTCCCGGCACACCGGGACGGCGCTGTTGTCCGTATAGTCATAATAAAAACTCAGAATGCCCCCGAACCGCCACCACCGCCTCCGGTTCCTCCACCCGAGCTGGATGAGTAGGTTGCGGAGCTCGAATAGGCAGCATGCTCACCTGCCACGGCAAAGGAGCGATTCATAATCAGCGGGTCATAAACAATTACGGCCGGCGACATATCAGAGGCAGGCTGCCGTGTGTCCGCGAATCGGGCAAACTGCAGGTCGATGTCTTTGTTTTTCGTGCCGATGGCATAAATGTATCCCCTCAGCCGGTCTTCGCGCGACATGGATGTCCATTCATCGGCTCCCGCATTCTTGAACTGTCCGGTAAAGGTCTGCCACTGTTCACGAAGCAGATGCCCTTTTTCACTGAGCGGCCGGTAGAACGCGGCTCCGACCAGTGCGGCCAGTGCAAGCGGGATGGCAACGGCCAGATGGATCCAGGCCTCCCTGATGCCAAAGTAGATGGCTGTGCCGGCGAGGATGCTGCCGGTGAGGGCGAGAAGGAAGGAGATGCCGGGACGGGATTCTTTCAGACCGGCTTCTTTGAGCTCACGCGAAACGGTGCCGCTCCATTCCGCTACACGATTGCTGTACTCTCCGGCCTCCTTATCATCTTCGGTCCGTCTTTTGAGTTCTTCCAGGTCGAAGCCTCCGGTGCCGTCACCAAAGCTGTCGAAAAGGAAAGAGCGGAATATTTCTTCATGCTGATGTTCCGGCGCCTTGTCTGTCTCCTCGAACCGGGTTTCGGATACTTGCACCACCTGTCCCTTCCGGATGAGGTCGAGAAGCGCGGCAGAAAGGCGTTCCGGTCCGGTGTCAATGGCAGGGGACATGAATTGCATGGCAGCCGGCATGCTAATGATCTCTTTAGGCGTCATGAAGCCGGAAGCATCTGCTTCACGTCGTGCTTCCGCAGATTTTCTGCGCGAGAGGTTCCATTCTCTCCAGAAGACACCGAGGAGGAGCAGGAAGGCTGCGGGAATGACGATATTCCCGGCCAGAACAGCATTCCGGTTTCGTGCTTCCGCAGCTTTCTGTTCCTCGGCAAGCCGTGTCCGTTCAGCGGCAATCGTGTCGCGGATTGTTCCGGGAACGGGATTCAGGGAAGGGAACAGGGAGGCATCGAAGACCACACGGATATCGCCATTTTCCCCCGAGTCGACATGGCCCATGTTAAACCGGGCTGTGCCATCCGGCTCGGCTGATCCGATACCCGCAGCCTCATCGTAGCCGATCAGCTCCGTTCCTGAAGACGGTTCCGGCGGTTCGACGGTGATCGTCATGCTGCCGTAATCCGATTCATTGCGGTCGTCAAAAAATGGCCAGTAGAATTCTGCTCCGTCCTCGTATAGGGTCACTGCATCTTCAATTGCATACCGGAGTTCAACCGTTATAGTTTCGTCTTTGCCTCCTCGAAATACTTTGTACACATCCCCGTCTTTCTCAATGCGGAGCGGCTGTCCATCCTCGAATGCGCTGAATCCGGAGATGTCGGTGCCCTCTTTGGGGACGAGCATCCGGGTCACCCCATTAAAATCACCATCAAATTGATAAGTGTGGTATTCGGTCACGCTGACCGTTCCATTTTTGTCTGCTATGGCTTCGATCCTGCTGTCCGTAATTTCGAAGTCAACAGCCAATGCGGCCGCCGGAAACAGGAACAGCAGAAGCGTCGCCGTCAGGAAGGTTCTGTACAGTCTGGTCATCACGACCGCCTCCGTTTCAATTCGGTTATCTGTTTATACGGAACAGGCAGTGGCCTGGTTTCATGCGCTGCTGAATTGCAGTTGGATTTTTCATGAATATTTATCTAATCTGAAGGTTCTTTGCTGTTCGACTTGTTTGCGCTTTCTTTCTATTGCTATAATGGCTTCAATCAATAGTTCGAAAGAACGGCTAACCAAAAGGGGGATTTTGTATGAAGAAGAAAAAATGGGCAGCACTCGCGGCAGGCACCATGTTGAGTGCAATGGTGCTTGCTGCATGCGGCGGTGACGACGGCGGTTCTGCCGGGGGAGAAGGAGAAGGCGGGGGAGATTCGGAAAGTCTTGATACACGGATCGTGACCATTGCCACCGGCGGTGCATCCGGCCCTTACAACATCATTGGCACCACGCTGGCAAGCGAGTATTCAGACGCGTACGGCGTCAACTCAAAGCCACAGACAACGGGCGCTTCAGTTGAAAATATCAACCTGATCAAGGAAGGCAAAGTTGAGATGGCATTTGTGATGAGTGATGTCCTCACGGAAGCGGTGGACGGCACCGGCAACTTCAGCGAACCGGTCGACCAGGTCCAGCAAATTGCCGCGCTCTATCCGAACTTTGTTCAGATTGTGACGACGGCGGACTCGGGCATCAAAACGGTGGATGACCTGAAGGGCAAGCGGGTTGCGGTAGGCGACCAGAACTCGGGTGTCGAAGTGAATGCCCGCAACTTGCTGGAAGGGCACGGAATCACCTACGACGATATTGAAGTCGACTACCTTGGCTATGCCGAGGCGGCTGACGGCCTTCGTTCCGGACAGATTGATGCGGCATTCCTGACGAGCGGCCTTCCGAATTCCTCTGTTCTCGAACTGTCGAAGAGCCTGGATCTGAGCATGGTCTCCGTCGATCCGGCAAAAGTGGAAGAGATCGCAGAAGAACAGCCATATTTCATCTCTATGGAAATCCCGGCGGATACATACGGCAATGAAGAAGCCGTTCCGACTGCAGCCATCATGAACGCCCTTGTCGTATCGTCCGAGCTCTCGGAAGACGACGTCTATAAACTGACGCAGGAATTCTTCGACAGCCTGGAATCACTTGAAAACTCCCACCAGGCGGCTTCCGACATTTCTCTGGAGGGGGCACAGGAAGGCATGGTCGCACCTGTCCATCCGGGAGCGCAAAAGTACTATGATGAGCAATGAAATCCAAAAGCTTCATCTTCGGGGGCATAGCGGTCGTTATGCTCCTTCTTTCTCTTTCAATACGCGTTTCCGCCATCCGTGTCACTACAGATGGCTGGCAAGAAGATATTCCCGTCGGCCGGTTTGAAGTCGGCTGGATCCACTCGGTGGAAAAAGAGCCGTGGTTTGAAACCTATGAAGTGCGTGACGGGAAGCTCTATCTCACAGAAACCCGGTTTAAGACATTCGGGGCAGGCGTTCCATCGGATGGGAAAATCATTCCGTCGGATGATGGTTTCGTCCATATGGCCCTCGAACAGGAAATCGGAGAACTGACTATTTCAACATCTGCCGATGTCCGGACGACCTTATACACGAACAAAGGCGACCGTCCGCTTTATGATCCCGGAGGGGAACGGTGGACGGTCAGAATCACACATCAACAGGTGCCGCTTTGGCGGCTGATCGGAGGTGCCCAACTTGAGCGAAACTGAGAAAAAAGGAATTGCTGCGGAAACGGAGTTTCTGGATGAACAAAAGCAAGAAGCGCTGCTTGAGAAATTTGATGCAGATTCCAGAACACGGAAAATCAGCAAACGGACGGTTGTGCTGTTTATTACGATTGTCGCCATTATGTATTCGGTCTTTCACCTGTACACGACGTTTAATCCGATACCGGC
The DNA here is from genome assembly GCF_018390575.1 of Bhargavaea massiliensis. Classification (GTDB taxonomy): domain Bacteria; phylum Bacillota; class Bacilli; order Bacillales_A; family Planococcaceae; genus Bhargavaea; species Bhargavaea massiliensis. Next base: position 73,368 of record NZ_JAHBCJ010000002.1, read on the forward strand.
GCTGCAGCAGCGCGCGGTACACGTGGCAGTCGGGGTCGGGCTCATCTTTCTGCTTTACCCGATGACCAAAAAGCAGAGCCGCAGCCGGGTTCCCTGGCTGGACTGGCTGCTGTTCATCGGGGCCATTGCAACGGCCGGCTATCTGATTTCGCAATACACGGCCATTGTGACGACGAGGGGCGGAATCCCGAACACGGCAGACATTGTAATGGCCATCGTGACGGTCCTGCTTGTTCTGGAGGCGGCACGCCGGGTAACCGGCTGGATACTGCCTGTGCTGGCACTGACTTTCCTTGCTTATCCATTCTTCAGCCATATGCCATGGGTACCGATCAGCATGGCGACGCGGCCGTTTGATCTGGGCGACATCTTCGGTCAACTTTACCTGAAGACGGAGGGGCTTTACTCGACGGCCATCGGTGCTTCCGTGAATTTCATCTTCCTGTTCATCCTGTTCGGCGCCTTCCTGGCCAAATCCGGGATGGGACAGTTGTTTAATGACCTGGCGCTCGCTCTCGCGGGCCACAAACAGGGCGGGCCGGCGAAAGTCGCCGTCATCTCCAGCGGCTTCATGGGCAGCATCAACGGTGCAGCCGTGGCGAACGTCGTCGGAACCGGTGCATTTACCATTCCGATGATGAAGAAAATCGGCTACTCGAAGAACTTCGCCGGAGCGGTGGAAGCGAGCGCGTCTGTCGGCGGTCAGATCCTGCCTCCGATCATGGGTGCCAGCGCATTCATCATGGCCGAAACCACCGGTGTTGAGTACGGAACCATTGCCCTAGCCGCACTGATCCCGGCTCTCCTTTACTTCCTGGGCGTCATCATGCAGGTCCACTTCCGTGCGGGCCGCAGGGGGCTGAAGGGAATTCCAAAGGCTGACCTGCCACGCGTGAAAGAAGTGCTGAAGGAAAGAGGGCACTTGCTGCTGCCGATCCTGATCCTCATCTTCCTGCTGTACCGGGGAGTCCCGGTCGGCCAGACGGCGATTTATACCATCGTTGCGACCGTCATTATCGCGGCGATCCGCAAAGAGACCCGGATGGGCTTCAGAGATATTCTTGCCGCGCTTGACAGCGGTGCCCGGCAGTCGCTATCGGTCATGGTTGCCTGTGCGGTGGTTGGAATCATCATCGGCGTCGTCAGCCTTACAAGTTTCGGAAATGTCATGACCTCCTCCATCGCAAGCCTCGGAGCGGGTTCCCTGTTCCTGACCTTGTTCTTCACGATGCTTGCATCAATGGTTCTCGGGATGGGGCTTCCGTCGATTCCGGCTTATATCATCACTGCGACAATGGCGGCGCCGGCTCTTGCGGAATTCGACATTCCGATCATCGTTGCGCATCTGTTCGTGTTCTACTTCGGGATCTTTGCCAATATCACACCGCCTGTGGCTCTGGCTGCCTTTGCGGGAGCCGGAATTTCCGGCGGAGATCCGATGAAGACGGGTTTCCATGCCCTGAAGCTTTCTTCGGCCGGTTTCCTCATCCCTTATCTGTTTGTCTATAATCCGGCCATGCTGATGCTGGATACGGAAGGCATTGCCACAAATGCAAGGGAGTTCGGGATGGCTGCGCCGGTTGATATCCTGCTGATCACGGCAACAGCAGTGATCGGGATCATCGCTTTAAGCGCCGCTATTGAGGGCTATTTCCGGACAGATATGAATCTGGTTTTCCGGATTCTGCTCGGGGCAGGGGCCATCGGGATGATCATCCCGGAAACCTATTCTGACGTGATTGGCATCGTGATCGTAGGTGCGATCTTCGTTGTAAACTTCCTGAAAGAGCGGCGGGAAAGCAGTCCGGCCACAGCCTGATAATAGAAAATCAGTCCTGCAGATCCGCGTTCCCCGAAACCGTCTGTCCGACCGGGCATAACGGTTCCGGGGGATTTTTTCGTTTGCTCCCTCACTAAAGCGCTGAACATTCTTCCAATCTGGCTGTTCCTATCCCGTGTTCATTGTACAATGGGGAAAAGGGAGGGATGGAATTGAAAGCGCATACAAACTTGGCTGCGGAAAAGGTCGTGTCCTACACAGGAACAGAACTTCATACAAAGGGGTGGCTGCAGGAAGCGGCGCTGCGAATGCTCATGAACAATCTCCATCCGGATGTTGCGGAGCATCCGGACCGGCTGGTCGTCTACGGGGGGATCGGCAAGGCGGCGCGAAATTGGGAAGCATTCGATGCAATCGTTGCCGCGCTGAAACGGCTGGAAAATGACGAGACACTCCTGATCCAGTCGGGAAAGCCGGTGGCCGTATTCCGTACAAACAGAGATGCCCCGAGAGTGCTCATCGCCAACTCAAACCTGGTTCCGGCCTACGCGGATTGGGAGACGTTCCACGAACTCGACCGCAGGGGCCTCATGATGTATGGGCAGATGACTGCGGGAAGCTGGATCTATATCGGTTCCCAGGGGATTGTGCAGGGAACGTATGAGACGTTCGCAGAGCTGGCCCGCCAACATTTCGGCGGTTCACTGAAAGGTACGATCACGCTCACGGCTGGCCTCGGCGGCATGGGCGGCGCGCAGCCTCTTGCCGTCACGATGGCAGGCGGAGTCTGTATCGCGGTCGAAGTGGATGAAAGCAGAATCGATAAACGCATCCGTACCCGCTACCTGGACACGAAGACCGATTCTGCGGATGAGGCAATCCGCCTGGCGGAGGAAGCGAAGAAAAATGGCAAGGCACTTTCCATCGGCCTGGTCGGAAATGCTTCCGATGTCCTTCCGGCGTTGCTTAAACACGGATTCATTCCGGACGTTCTTACTGACCAGACCTCCGCGCATGACCCTCTGAATGGCTATGTTCCGTCCGGAATGACAGTAAAGGAAGCGCATTCGCTCCGTCTTTCGGACCCGGGACTTGCCGTGAAAAAAGCGAAAGCATCGATGGCCTGCCATGTCCGCGCCATGCTCGGCATGATGGACAGCGGAGCGGTGACGTTCGATTACGGAAACAACATCCGCCAGGTGGCCAAAGATGAGGGCGTCGGGCGGGCATTTGATTTCCCCGGATTCGTCCCCGCCTATATCCGTCCTCAGTTCTGCGAGGGCAGGGGTCCGTTTCGCTGGGTGGCGCTGTCTGGCGATCCTGAAGACATCCGGAAAACGGATGAAGTGATTCTGCGGGAGTTTAGCGATAATGTCCACCTTTGCAACTGGATCCGAATGGCCCGAGAGAAAATCGAGTTCCAGGGCCTTCCTTCCCGGATTTGCTGGCTCGGTTACGGCGAGCGCGCCCGCTTCGGGAAAATCATTAACGATATGGTCGCATCTGGTGAGTTGAAAGCTCCGATCGTCATCGGCCGCGACCATCTGGACTCAGGATCTGTGGCTTCACCGAACCGCGAGACGGAGGCGATGAAGGACGGCTCTGATGTGGTGTCCGACTGGCCGATCCTAAATGCACTCATCAATGCCGTCGGCGGGGCGACCTGGGTATCTGTCCATCACGGCGGGGGCGTCGGGATGGGGTATTCTCAGCATGCGGGAATGGTAATAGTCGCCGACGGAACGAAGGAAGCGGAAGCGCGGCTGGAGCGGGTACTGACGACCGATCCGGGGATGGGCATCGCCCGTCACGCCGATGCAGGGTACGAGCTTGCCATCCGGACAGCGCGGGACATGGGCGTCGATATCCCGATGCTCGAAAAGGAGGATGATCTGTCGTGAAAAGACCTCTCTGGATCAAACATGCAGCACAGCTCGTGACCGTCACCGGCGGAAAGGGACCGCGGAAAGGGGAAGAGATGTCGGATCTCGGCCTGATCGAGGACGGAAGCGTCTGGATTGAAAATGGGAAAATCATAGCTGTCGGCACAACTGCCGAGCTTGAGGTCCAGTTCGGAGAGTGGGAGGAGGACGCCGATGTTTACGAGGCGGAAGACCGGCTCGTGACGCCGGGGCTGATCGATCCGCATACGCACTTCGTTTACGGAGGCAGCCGGGAAAAGGAGTTTGAAATGCGGCTTGAAGGAGCGTCCTATATGGACATCATGAATGCGGGCGGTGGCATTCATGCGACCGCCCGGCTGACGAGGGAATCGACAGAGGAGGAGCTGTACCGGCAGGCGGAACGCAGGCTTGATTCGTTTCTCCGGCATGGGGTGACGACGGTCGAGGGAAAGAGCGGCTATGGGATGGAACTCCAGACCGAGCTTAAGCAGCTGAATGTCATGAAACAGCTGAACGAACAGCATCCGATTGACATCATTCCGACTTTCATGGGAGCCCATGCCGTCCCGCCGGAATTCAAAGGCAGGGAGGATGACTTCGTCAGCCTGATCACTGACGAAATGATTCCGGCCGTGGCAGCGGAAAAGCTCGCAGTCTTTAATGATGTTTTCTGCGAAGTCGGTGTCTATACGCCCGAACAATCCCGGCGCATCCTGGAAGCAGGCAAGCTGCACGGTCTGGCACCTAAAATCCATGCCGATGAAATCGAACCTTATGGAGGGGCGGAGCTGGCCGCCGAAGTCGGGGCCGTCTCCGCGGAGCATCTGCTTAAAGCATCCGACGAAGGGATCCGGCGGATGGGGGAAGCGGGCGTGATCGCGTGCCTGCTTCCGGCAACTGCACTGTATTTGAGGGAAGAAGCAGCACGGGGCAGGGAAATGATCGACGCGGGTGTCCCTGTCGCCATCTCGACCGACTGCAATCCCGGTTCTTCCCCGACAACCTCGATGCCGCTTGTCATGAACCTGGCTTGCATTTCCATGAGGATGACACCGGCAGAAGCGCTCGTCGCGGCGACAATCAACGCAGCGCATGCCATCGGAATGCAAGGCAAAGCGGGTTCAATCGAGCCCGGCAAGCAGGCCGATCTCGTCATGTGGAACGTGAAAAACTATCAGGAACTCCAATACCTGTTCGGCGTGAACCACGTCGGCGCCGTTTGGAAAAAGGGAGAAAAAGTGATCTGACCAAGCTTGTCTGAGACCAAAACAAAAAAGCAGATGGCAGCCGGGAAAGCAGATACTGCTTTTACACCGGTACCGTCTGCTTGATTATTTAGGCAGGACACAACAATTTCTTTTCCTGATCGAAAGTACGCCGCATGATTTCTCTCTCGAGTAGCATGATGAAGCATGGATTGAGCCCGTGTGCAATCGCCGTAAGATAGGTGTCAATAAGCTGATCGTCTGTAAGTCTGTCCAACTTGTTCACCTCCGGTGGATGATCACAGCCTTGTGGATGCGGGGCGCATTTCCCACATTCACAATGTACCAAAGAAATAATTCGGGAACAACTGTTCCTTTATCCACAAAAACTGGTGGATAACTTGTTGATAAAGTGTGTGAATGATGCTTCATTGTATGTTCTTCGGTGTGGATGATGTGCATAGAGTTATCCACAGATTCTGGACAAGTCGGATTTTGTCGAAAAGTTTTCTGCCTTCTGCATCATCTTTCGGCCTCCAGCTACATAGAATAGCAGGTTCATTGAATGGCCCGAACCGGTATAATGAAAAGGAAACCATTAATCAGGCAGCGAATGGAGTGGATCATTATGGAGCAATTCCTGAACAGCCGGCAGACCGAGATGCTCGGCCTGCTCGAGCAACTAGTCAATATTGACTCCGGCTCACGAAACAAAGCAGGGATCGACAAAGTCGGAAGCATCTTGAAAGAAGCGTATGTCAATCTCGGATTTGACGTCCAGACCGTCAGCCAGGAGATCCAGGGAGACCACCTGATCATCCGGCACAACGATGCGAAGGACCCCGAAATTCTCATCGTCGCCCATATGGATACCGTCTTCCGGGACGGAACGGCGGCGGAGCGGCCGTTTTCGGTGAAGGATGGCCGTGCTTTCGGGCCGGGAGTCATCGACATGAAGGCCAGCCTCGTCTCGCTCCTGTACGCGGTACAGGCCATTCAGGACAGCGGCCGCCCGGGTCTGGATAATATCGAGATTCTTCTCACAAGCGACGAGGAGATCGGTTCGATCACGAGCCGTCCGATGATCGAGGCCCATGCGGAAGGGAAAAAGGCCGCTCTTATTATGGAGCCCGCGCGCAAGGACGGCTCGCTCGTCAGCGCACGCAAAGGCGGTGGAGATTACACGATCCGTGTACACGGCATAGCCGCGCACTCCGGCATCGAACCGGAAAAGGGGCGCAGTGCGACGGAAGAGCTCGCCCACAAGATCATCAAGCTCCATGCCCTCACAGACTATAATGAGGGCATCACGGTCAATGTCGGCATCATCCAAGGGGGAGACGCGGTGAATGTCGTTACGCCAGAGGCCGTCGGGTATGTGGATATCCGCACGACGAAGCTGTCGCAGGCAGAGCCGCTAGATCGCAAGATCCGGGAAATCTGCGCAGTGCCGGATGTGGAAGGAACAAACATCACCGTTGAGGGGGCCATCGACCGCCCGCCGATGGAAAGGACCGAAGGGACAGCCCGTCTGATTGAACGGATCCGGGAAATTGGTGCTGAAATTGGAATTGACGTGACCGATACCGCAACAGGCGGAGGAGGGGACGCATCCTATACCTCCGCTGCAGGAATCCCGACCATCGACGGGATGGGCCCGATCGGAGGGAACGCTCACCGTGAAGACGAGTATTTGGAAATCGACTCGTTCGTTCCACGCTGCCGTCTGCTTGCCGAAACTATCGTCAGTCTTTCGGAGCAATGATAAGGAAAGGACCGCACATCCATGACAATCCGGATGTGCGGTCCTTTTCGTTTGTTTTACCGGCGCTTCGTCATGCGGCCGAGCAGGAATGCGCCTGCAGCGATGGCAATGACGCCATTGGTCTTTGGTGTGAATACTTGCTTCGCAACAAGGTTCAGGTTCTGTGGGCGTTCTGCGAGACGGCGCATGAAGTAGCCGTACCAGTCTTTACCGAACGGCACATAGGTTGTGAACAGGTATCCTTCTTTTGCAAGTTCAAGCTGCATGTCGCGGCGGAAACCGTACAGCATCTGAAACTCGAATTTGTCCCGCGGAATTTGGTTTTCTTCCGCGAATTTCTTCACATGATCGATGACGTGATGGTCATGGGTGGCAATAGAAGTGAATTTGCCATGAAGCAGATGGTATTCAATGAGTTTAATGAAGTTGCGGTCGATCTCTTCTTTTTCCGTGTAAGCGACGCTTGCCGGCTCTTTGTAAGCACCCTTTACGATCCGGAGGCGGTAGTCCTTGTAGTCGCGGACGTCATCTTCTGCACGGTGGAAATACGCCTGGATGACAGTGCCGACATTTCCGTAGTTCTTGGAGAGCTCGTCCAGAATGTCGAACGATGGTTGGAGACGGGCATAGTCTTCCATGTCTATATTGACGAACATATCATACTTTGCGGCCGCCGCAACGATTTCGCGAAGGTTTGAAAGGGCGAAGTCGTAATCAATGTCCAGGCCGAGCTGGGAAGCTTTAAGTGAGATATGGGCATCGACGCCGGCCTCATGAATGGCTTCCACGACATTGAGGATCTGATTTTTGGCGGCGGTTGCTTCTTCACGGTCATAGACGAACTCCCCGAGGTTATCAACAGTAGCGGAGATCCCGTTTTTGTTTAATTCTTTTATTGTTTCAATAGCTTCATGAATATCCGTACCGGCTACGACACTTTGCGCGCCGAGCTTCAGGCCGTATTTTTGAGCGGCTGCGTTCAGGAACTGGTTCTGGGAAAGACCGATAAAGAATTCTTTAAGCATGTCAACGGCTCCTTGCCATAAATATTAGATTCGACATGATTATATCATTAGTTTGCCTTTGCAAGGGAATATTTTTTGCCCCAATAAGAAAAACTCCCCGATTCCGGGGAGTTGAGTGACAATATTTTTTGCGTCGGATGAGCCCGGACTCAGTGAAGGCCGTGGGCGACCATGGCATCTGCTACTTTTTTGAATCCGGCAATGTTGGCGCCGACCATCAGGTTGTTTTTAAATCCATATTGCTCCGCTGTTTCAACACAGTTTTTATGGATGTCGATCATGACGCGGTGAAGTTTTTCATTTACTTCTTCTTCAGTCCATGAATAGCGCATGCTGTTCTGAGACATTTCCATAGCGGATACTGCGACTCCACCCGCATTTGCTGCCTTGGCAGGGCCGTAGAGGATGCCGTTTTCCAAGAACAGATCAATCGCTTCCTGGTCGCACGGCATGTTTGCGCCTTCAGCGATTGCAATGAGCCCGTTCTCAACCAGCTTGGCTGCCGATCTCTCATCGAGTTCATTTTGAGTGGCGCAAGGCAGTGCGATTTCGCAAGGGATGGACCAGATATCCGAGCAGCCTTCTGTATAAGTGGCTTCGGGATGGAATTGAACGTAGTCCTTGATTCTTCGGCGTTCGACTTCCTTCAGCTGCTTGACGGTATCAAGATTGATGCCTGCCGGGTCATGGATATAACCATTTGAATCACTGCAGGCGATGACTTTGGCACCGTATTCGATCGCCTTTTCCATCGCGTAAATCGAAACATTTCCGGAACCTGAAACGACAGTTGTTTTACCTTTCAAGTCGAGGTCGTGGTGCTTCAGCATCTCGACGGTGAAGTAGACGAGGCCATAGCCGGTTGCTTCCTTCCGGCCGAGACTGCCCCCGCTTTCCGGGTCTTTTCCGGTGAATACGCCTGCTTCGTAAGCGTTCCGCAACCGCTTGTAGTGGCCGAACATATAGCCGATTTCACGCTTGCCGACGCCGATGTCTCCGGCAGGAACATCGGTGTCCGGTCCGACATGCTTGCTTAGCTCAGTGATGAAGCTTTGGCAAAAACGCATGATTTCCCGGTCCGTCTTTCCTTTCGGATCGAAATCGGATCCGCCTTTGCCTCCGCCGATCGGAAGGCCGGTCAGGGCATTCTTGAAAATCTGTTCAAAGCCCAGGAATTTGATGATGCTGTCGTTGACGGAAGGGTGGAAGCGCAGCCCGCCTTTAAACGGACCGAGTGCGCTGTTGTATTGGACACGGTATCCGCGGTTCACATGAACCTTTCCATTGTCGTCTTCCCACGTCACCCTAAAGGAAATGATCCGTTCAGGCTCCACAATCCGCTCCAGAATGCCGTCCCGGATGTATTCCGGGTGCTGGGCGAAGACGGGGCGGAGGGAGTCGAAAATTTCGCGGACTGCCTGGAGGAACTCCTTTTGTCCAGGATTGCGGCGTTTGACGAGTTCGAAGACCTGATGGACATAATCATTTGCATTGCGCCGTGCCTCTTCCTTAACGTCTCTGACCATCTGCATGATGCATCATTCCTTTCCTGGAATCGAAAAAAGGAACCGACAGGGATTCCTCGTTCCTTTCCGACTATGTTTTTCTCAGAAAATGCTATGAGCCTGATTTCATAATTATACACAGCCAATCAAACATTTTCAATACGGAATTTTCGGATTATGCCAGTTAATAGAAATTGTTCGAACAAAATTCACAATGTCGGCGCCTATTCATTTTGCTCTTTTTGCTGATTCAGGATCCGCATGGTCAGGCTTTTGACATCTACTGCTGTTTTCTCGCTGACTACATCCGCCAAAATGACATCCCGGAAATAAGCCACGCTCTTTTTTAGCGGCATCTTCAGGATTTTGGTGAGCGCAATCTCGTACATCTGGATGAAATCAGGCTCTGTGTTGCCACGTTTGAGCTCTGCATACGCTTCATAGAACTGGTCCAATTTATCGGCAAGTTCCAGGAGCCGGCCTTCCAGTGTACCGTCTTTGCCTTCTTTCATGCGATGGAAGAAGACGCTCTGGAATTCTTCAGGAATCTCCCGTGAGATAAACTTCTCCATCATTTTTTCCTCTACTGTGGCAAGCATCTGCTTGAGTTCCGGGGAGGAATGCTTGACGGGCGTCTTGATGTCTCCGATAAAGACTTCGGCGAAGTCATGGTTAATCGTTTTTTCGTAGAGCGATTTCCAATCCACGTCCGCGCCGCCCATTTCTTCCAGCGTGCCGAAAAACATGGCGTACTGCGCGACTTTCCATGAGTGTGCGGCCACATTGTGTTCTTCGAACTTGAATTTGCCGGGTGCGCGGATAATCCGCTCCAAATCATTCAGGCTTGTGAAAAAATTATGGATGCCCATGCTGCTTCCTCCTTTCTTTGTTTTCGGTCTCTTTTAGTTTATTCTTGCCTGTTTCCGGTATTTAAAAACGCCGCCCTGTCCGGACGGCGTTATAAGCATTTTATTTGTCCGTTGCGTCCTGCGCGACGATGACGAGGCGTCCTTCGTCCAGAATCTTTTCATACTCGTCCGCTTCCTGTTGTGAAAGTCCGACGCCTTCAAATTCTGAGCGGAGTTCGTCGCCGCGTTTTGCGACAAGGTTCTTCATGCCTTTGAAAAAGCCGGTATCGCTCATGCCTGCTGTTTCTACGTCGAGCGCTTCCGCAATGTCTTTTTCCCGTTCATCATAGTGTGCAAACAGATAAATTTGTTCCTTGTTATATCCCTGTGTGACCAGTTTGTCGATTTCTTCTCTTGCCTGCACACCGTTCTCAACTGTAAGTACTTTTGCCATTACGAATCCCTCCTGATTGTCATTCAAGCGTTCATGATTATCTTTACCCGGGCAACTTGCGGACTAAACAGTGGCCTCACTTTCCAGCATTGCGGTGATCTGCTTCCTGAGCCTGCCCAGAATCCGTTCACGTCGCTTCTTAATACCCGGAACTGAGATTCCGGCCAGCCGGGCGCAGTCGGTGTAAGGCATGCGCTCTGCAAAAAGCCGGAACAGTAAGAGCCGGTCATCTTCGGGCAGGGAGGCGAGGGCTTTCCTAAGCAAGGGAAGCCGGTCATCGGAAGCTTCCAAATCTGCTTCCATTGCCTGCCGGCCTGACAAAGCTTCCAGAATGTCCGAGCCGAAAGCGGAGGCGGCTTCAGCATGCCGACTTTCTTTTTTTAGTTCATCCAGCATCGCTCCCCGGATCGTCCGGTACGCGAACGGTGCGAAATGCCCACGTCCGCTTTCATACCTCACAAAGGCCTGGCAGAGGGCGAGGCGGGCCGCCTGACGGAAGTTATCATGGTCACGGCGTATATTCAGCTGACGGAGCATGGCGGAGATCATCGGTTCATATTGCAGCAGGAAGTCTTCCGTGTTCACGTTTCCCATCTCGATCGGCCTTTCAGGCCGTGCACGGCGCAACATTTTTCCCGGGTATGTACAGCCTACTGAAGCTGCGATGTCTGGTCGAATGGGCCAAACTGATTGTCAAACGCTCAAAATCTAATTTTGAAGGCTTCAATTTTTGATTTTAAGGCATCCAAAAACCGAAAAAGAGTGTTTTATTGTGGAATAAGGCCCATTTAAGGATTGGATAGTCTGGTCAAAATTGAAATTTGGCATGTTAGAAGAAGGATATGGTTAGCAGAGCGGGAGACGGGTAAATGAAAAAGAGAATGAATGATGGAAGAAAGGGCGGATCAGATGGATATTCAAGTACAATCGTTTTTCCTGAAAGAGGACGGACAGATACCGAATAACCCGACACTGCCGGTCATTTTCTACCAGAACGCATTTGATGGGGAGGATGGGGGACGAAGCCCGGAAGAAATCGAGGCGGCGTTCAACAGCCACGGATGGACAAACAGCTGGACGGGAGATGTCCTTGACGAACTCCACTACCACTCCAACACACACGAAGTTCTCGGTGTCCGGCGGGGCAGCGGAACCATTCTCGCAGGCGGGGACTCCGGCCAGCGTCTCGACGTCAAGCCGGGAGATGTAATTTTGCTTCCTGCCGGTACGGGGCATATGAAAGTGGATTCCACCGATGACTTTGAAGTTGTCGGAGCCTATCCGGAAGGTGCGGATCCTAATACGGTTGAGCGTGATCCTGCAAAGGCCGCACAGGCAAAAAATACAATCAGCAATGTCGGCACCCCGCAACAAGACCCCGTCTTCGGGGAGGACGACCAGAGCCCGATGCGCCATAAGTGGGTCAAATAAACAGCGTTGCGCAAGCTTCCGCATACAGCGGAAGCTTTTCTTGTTCGTGCGCAAGGTGAAGTGAATATGAAAAAGACTTATAATAGGAGAAAAGGACATGTGAAGGGGGGAGTATCATGGAGGAACGGGACAAGCAGACAGCCGGGCCTTACCCGGACTGGCCGGAAGCAGGCTCGTGGATGGCCCGGCGCAAAAAACGTACGGAAATATTGGATTATTATTATCCGAAAGGACAATATGAGAAAGAAGCACGGCGTGAGATGTCGGCCGTGCTGGTGGAATTTGAAGAGAAGTTCAGACGCTGGTACCCGGCCCTGCCGGACTCCGGCTACTCTGCCCTACACCAAGGAAAGCCCCGGCGACACAGCCGCGGCGAGGACATACGCGAAGCGGTTAAGCTGTACCGTGCAAAAAATGTCGGTTACGGGAAGCTAAGCCGGATTCATGATGCACTCGATCTTTATTACCTGATGGAAGCCCAGTCCGGTTATTACAAGCAGGAGATCGATAAAGCGGCACAGGCGCAGAAGTGGATCGGAGAAGATCATTTTAGCGGATTTTTCCCCCAGGTTGCCGAGTGCATGCAAGAACGGCTGAGAGGACTCGTGAGGAGCGGGTTTGATACGCTTCTGGAACTGCAGGAACGCCAGCGCCAGGCAGAACAGACGGTACAGCGTCTGGTGGAAGGAAAAGGAGCACTCTGGGCCCGTGCAGCCGAGCTCGCCAGCGACCTTCTCATGTATCCGGTCAGGCAGATGGGGAAGAAGAAGTAACTTACATGATGCTGAAATTCGTGGAGTACAACATCATGAGGATTAAAAAACGGGGCTGTCCAAAAAACTGAATTCAGCCCGACAAATAGCAAATGGCACGGACGCCGGGAGACACCTGCGGGAAAAGCCGGGCTGTCGAGACCCGCTTCACGCGGGGCTCGGCGCCGGCCCGCGGTAAGCGACCAGAGTCCGTGCCGTTTGCTTTTTCACATTAATACTTACTTTCTGGACAGCCCCGTCATTATTGCCCATAGATCCGGTCGATCAGCTTTCGGCTGGACCGGCCATCTGAGAACTCATTCCACTCCGAGTTGAATTGATCAATGCGATTGTACTCAATGGCAGGATCATTGATATGCATGATGAGATCCTGCGTAGTCTTCGCAATGGGACCCGGGAAGAAATCGGGTGATTCTGCCCAGATCCCCGTTTTTTTCGAGTACGCTTCCAGGTCATGCAGGTAGAAAATTATCTTGCGGCGCAGCAGGGCATATTCGAACGGAAGTGAGGAATAATCGGTCACAAGAATGTCTGCAGCTGCCAGCAGTTCATTTACGTTTGGGTATGCTCCGACATCTACTAGCCGGGGGTGTTCAGGCAACGAGGAGATCCCCCTAACAGCAGGGTGCAGTCTGATCATTACGACGAAGTCATCGGGTATACCGGCCAGCAATTCCCCTATATCCAAGGGGATGTATTGATCATCGAGCTGATCTTTCCGGAATGTCGGTGCATAAAGAACAATTTTCTTTCCGCGTACCGCCGGATATCTATGTAAAACGTTTTCTGCCCCTCCGGCTACTGCGGCCGGGTCAAAATAAAAGTCTGTCATCGGAACCCCGGTAGGGAGGAAGTGGCCGTCGCCAATATTAAACGATGACATAAAGATGGATTTCATCTTTTTCGAACCGACAGGAATCTGGCAAAAACGGTCATACACAGACTGAAAGCGTCTTTGTGCCCTCCGGCTTCTCTTGGCTGTTTCGGGGTCTGTCCAACCAAAACGCTTAACGGCCCCTGCTGCATGCCATAATTGAACCGGCTCGACGCCTCTTCGGAAGCGCAGTCCCGATAAGATTCCAACGTAATTGTCGATAAAGACATATTTGGCTGTCGCCAAATGATAAATCGACATCATCATGTGCCGTATATTACCGGTCTCGAACGTGTAGACTTTCTTCCGAGCCGGAGCCGTATCGGAAAAATCAATTCGGCATCGCGAATCATTCAAAAAAATGACCGGCTGGTTATCTGTCTTTCCAAGCTCATTCGCCACATACCAGGCATTATTGCCGAAAGAAGAGAGGAAGACCGTTTTCTTTCGCAAGGGAAAGAGCTTAAAAAACGAGAAAAACAAGGAAACCAATCGAACATAAAGGGATATTAGAATATCCTTCATTTTGCTCTGTCTTTTAGGTCCTCTTTAATTTTGGTAGATGAAATGCCTTCTGTGCGCGGAAGATAAATGACCTCGCAATGTTCGGCGAGTTCGTCAAATTTCCCTTCCCAGTCAGAGCCCATAACGAAAACATCGATATCATGATCGCGGATGTCCTCTACTTTCTGGCCCCAGTGCGATTCTGGAATCACTTCATCGACATATCGGATGGCTTCGAGGATCATTTTTCGTTCCTCAAAGGGATAATATGCTTTTTTTCCTTTGATGGCATTGAATTCGTCAGTGGAAACGCCCACAATCAGATAATCCCCGTATTCCTTCGCCCTGCGGAGTATGTTAATGTGGCCGTGGTGAATGAGGTCGAACGTTCCGTAAGTAATGACTCGTTTCATTGTTTGACATCTCCTCAATCTGGGTCAGGATCGTATTCCTGATAATAATAAAATGTTGAATCGTATGTTATTATATACAACATGTTCTTAAAAAAATAGCGCTGAACTTGAAGCGTGCCAATATGAAACCTATTTGTAATAGGAATGCAATCAACTTCAAAGGGTGATAGGTTCCATGTCCGTTTTGCACAAAATAAAGAAGAGTGCTCTTCCGAAGCGGATTTTCCGCGTCGCTTTCAGGGTGATGGGGCTTTTGCCGAGAAAAAAGAAAACCGTGTTTTTTGAGAGTTTCCATGCCAGGCAGTATAGCGATAGCCCGCGGGCCATTTATGAATATATGCGAAAGCATTATCCGGAGTATCGGCTTGTCTGGAGTATCGATAAACGCTCAACGGAACTTTTTGAAAGGCACGGCGTTCCGTATGTGAAGCGGTTCACTCCAAAGTGGTTCATGGAATTTCCGCGGGCAAAATATTGGGTGAACAATGTCCGCCTGCCCGGCTGGATGCCGAAGCCGCCGGGCACGATTTATGTGCAGACCTGGCACGGAACACCGCTGAAAAAGCTGGGTTTAGATATTGAGACTGTTCATATGCCGGGAACTGATACAGGCAACTATCGCCGGAACTTCCTCAATGAGTCTTCAAAATGGGATTTTCTTGTGTCCCCGAATCCTTACTCGACGAAGATCTTCAAGCGGGCATTCGGATTTAAGGGGAAGGTCATCGAATCCGGCTACCCCCGAAATGATCTCCTCACAAATTTCGCTGAATTGGACGTTCGTTCAGTGAGGGAGGCACTTGGGATCCCTGATGGGAAAAAAGTGATGCTGTATGCACCGACTTGGAGAGACCACGAGTTTTATGAAAAAGGGAAATACAAATTCGATTTTCAATTTGACCTGGAAAAATGGAAAGACCAATTTTCGGATGAATGGGTCCTTTTGACAAGAATGCATTACCTGATTGCCGAGAACTTTGATTTTTCGGGATACGATGGGGCAGTTATTGACGTATCTCATTACCCGGATATCCGAGATCTCTATATCGCGTCCGATTTGTTGATTACGGATTATTCCTCCGTGTTTTTCGATTACTCTGTCCTCGGAAGACCCATCATTTTCTATATGTACGACCTGGATCAGTACCGGGACCAACTAAGAGGTTTTTATTTCGCTATAGAGGAAGAAGCCCCGGGACCTATCGTCCGCACTGAAGGGGAACTGTTTGACGTGATCCGCAATATCAGACAGCTGCAGCCGGAGAAAAGTGAAGCCTATCGCAAATTCCAACAAACGTTCACTTCACTGGAGGATGGCCATGCGGCAGAGCGCGTAGTCAACACCTTCCTTGGGACGTGACATTAATTATGTAGGAGCAACCACTATGAAATCTGCTTTAACAGTTTTAAACGAACAGATCCGAAACTTCTTCCTGGCCCGCCGGCTGTCGCTTTATGAATTCAGGAGTGCAGCCACAGGCAGCTATTTGGGAGCTGCTTGGGAGGTTATCAATCCGGCTATCCAGATTATGATCTATTGGTTCGTGTTCGGCTTCGGAATTCGTCAACGGGAACCAATCGGTGATATACCATACTTTCAATGGATGTTCTCAGGGATTCTCGTCTGGTTCTTTATTAACCAGGGGATTATGAGGGGAACCAAGTCGGTCTATTCCAAAATTAAAATGCTCTCGAAAATGAACTTCCCGATGAGCGTGATTCCCAGTTACGTAATCTTGGCACAGTTTTACCCGCATCTGATTCTGCTGGGGCTGGGCATTATTATTCTGCAGTTCACAGGATATCCGGTCTCGGTGTATTATTTGCAATTACCGCTATATACGGCCATTCTGCTGATTCTTCTTTTAGGAATGACATTGATCACTTCGACACTTGCGACAATCGTGCGTGATGTCCAGATGCTGCTGCAGTCCATTATGAGAATGCTGCTTTATTTGTCTCCAATTTTGTGGCCGCCAAGCTTGCTGCCGGAATCTTGGCAGACAGCAGTCAAAATCAATCCGTTCTATTATATTGTAGAAGGTTACCGATATTCGCTGTTAGGAGAAGGTTGGTATTTCCTTGAGAATCCGGTTTATACGGCATACATGGTGGGTGTGGTATTGATTCTGTTCATGATCGGTTCTGCTCTTCATGTGAAATTCCGGAGTCAGTTTATTGACTTCCTGTAATGAAAGTTGGGAAAACAATGTCCAAAGCAGTCATTGTAAAAGATGTGAGCAAGCGCTACAAACTGTATAAGAAGAATTCCGAACGAATCCTGGATCTGCTTTTGCCGTGGAAAGATTTTGGAGAGGACTTTTATGCATTAAACGGAGTTTCTCTCGAAGTGGAACACGGGGAGATTGTCGGGTTCATCGGCATCAACGGTTCCGGCAAATCGACGCTGTCAAATATCATTGCCGGCATCATTCCGCCAACTTCCGGTGAGATTATTGCGAATGGGAGTATTTCCTTAATCGCCGTTAATGCCGGATTGGATAATAACCTGACCGGACGCCAGAATATTGAACTTAAACTGCTTATGCTCGGATTCACCAAGGCAGAGATTGATGCAATGGAAGAGGAGATCATCGAATTTGCCGAGATTGAGAAATTTATCGACCAGCCGGTGAAGTCCTATTCGAGCGGGATGAAGTCCCGTTTGGGCTTTTCCATCTCGGTCCGCGTGAACCCGGACATCCTCATTGTCGACGAGGCATTGTCTGTAGGGGACAAAGCTTTTTCAGAAAAGAGTCTTGCAAAGATGATGGAGTTCAAAGAACGGGGTAAGACGATGTTCTTTGTCAGCCACTCATTAGGGCAGATGAGAAAGTTCTGCGATCGGATTGTGTGGCTGGAGTACGGAACAATCCGGGAAATCGGGGAGACCGAAGAAGTGTTGAAGCATTATGATGAGTTCATGAAGGACTATCAGAAAATGTCCAAAAAGGAACGCAACCGGTATAGGGAAGATGTGCTGGCCAAGCTCAGGAAAACGGGCGGTAATCAGGAGTCTGCGGCTCAATGACCGGGTGTTCATGAATTCGAGATTAACTAAAAGCAGTGGATCAGGTCGCGGATAGCGATCAGGCCACTGCTTTTTATAATACACTCACGAACTCTTCCGTTCTTCATCAAATTCCTCTTGAGCCTCTTTAATCACCTGTTTCAGCTGATTTTCCGGTACGCCGCGCAAGTAATAAGCGACAGCGGCTTTGCCGATGGCGTAAGTTCCGCCGCTGGCAATGGTGGCACTGAGTGCCGACCCGGCTCCGGGGAAGACTAGGTTCGCGAACTTGGTGCCCTGCTGGGCGATCATGCGGAGGGTGAAACCGGTAGCGCCGATTCCTCCGAGTGAGACGAGCAGGTCTCTGGCGGTTTTAAACTCCAGCTCGCGCCCGGACAGATAGGCGATGATCATCATCAGCATCGACTGGAGGGTGAGGAGGACCGCGATATCCGAAGCGATAATCGGGCTCAGGGCGACGGTGGCACTCAAGGCCGAAAAAATCCGGATAAAGCGCTCAGCAATCCGCGTCGCTACCCGGTTCAGACGCACAGTCAGTCCGAGGTGGATGGCTGCCCTGACATCGAGGTTTTCCTCCAAAAAATCCAGCAGCTCCTCGATTCCTTTCCGTCCATCGAAGGCGATTTCCGGGTTGTCCTGTTCATCATTGGCAGCATCAGCTGATTCCCGGTCCCATTCGATGTACGAGGAGACGGGAAGGATGGCTGTTGCATTCAATCCATATTCGTTGAAGATCCGCTCCAGCTGTCCGGTTTTTTCTGTGATCAACTCAAGTTTGTCTTCAGGATACCGGTCAGGTTCCTTGATGCGAGAAGGATTCAGCTCGTCGATATGGGTCAGGATCGCTACAAGAGGAAGATCACCGCCAGTCTTTTCCATCAGCTGTTTGGCGACAAGGACATCTTTGTCGATATGCGCCCGCTCCGTCGCTTTCTGAAGGAAGAGGAGGGCGTCCGGCCGGAACTCACGGATCACTTCCGCAAGCTCGTCCTCCGCTTTCGTATCAAAAGTTTCAGATTCACCGATGCCGCGGGTGTCAATCACTTCAAAATAAACCTGGCCGTCCGACTCGTAGGTGAACCGCCGGGCTTCTTTCGTGCCGATTTCCACGTCGCTGACTTCGGCAAGGTATTTGCCGCTCATCGCATTGATGAGGCTGCTTTTGCCGACACCGGTCCTGCCTACCAGCACAAAGCGGGGTGGGCGAGGGTTTTTCAGCCCTTCCAGCAGGGCATTCAGGTCATCATCATCTGTGATGGCATCGACCAGCTTCCGTCGTTGCTTTTCCGAGATGAGGTTTCCCGGCACTTTATCGATCAGCTGTTCTATGTAATGGTTCAAGTTTCCGATATGGCGCAAACGGTTTTGCATTTCCTCTAATTTGGGATTCACATCAAACGCTCCTTCCGTGTTTGTGCTTCTTATTATCCCTTCTATACCCCCGGGCATCCACGCTGAGACATCGAACAGAGGCAGAGATGAAAAGACCCTCCGGCAAGTGCCGGAGGGTCGGGAATCCGCTCTTACAAAGTCACGTCTTGCGGAGGCTGTCCTTTTTTGTTCATGACACGTATCGCATCGGGCTGGACTTTCAGGATGACAAGATTCGGATCATCCGGGCCGTCGAAGTAGCTTTCCAGCTCTTCATTCCAGACTTTGTCGATCAGTCCTTCATCATCCGTGACCTCGGCAGTGCCCATGATCTCCAGGTAGTCGTCGCCGAAGCCTTCACCTTCATAGCCGATGAGGATATGGGTGTGCGGGTTGGCTTCGAGTTCGTCGACCTTGTCGGTCTGTTTTGAAGTGGCCGTGTACAGCGTAAAGCCGTCGTTAAAGAATGTCATGTATCGGGTGAATGGCTTTCCTCCCTGGACGGTCGCCATCGTGCCGACCTTGCTTTCATCAAGTATATTTTGTGCAGCTGCTTTTATGTCCATCCGGATCCCTCCCGTATTTGGAATTTCCCTTATTACTATTCCCTTGGAGATTCCAAATAAACGGCGATGCCGATCGGGCAGAAGGAATCACTTTTTGCGGTCTTCGTAGAAAACCTTGAAGTCCGGATCCGGAATTCCGACGCCAAGTTCGCGCGCCTTGTAATCCCGCAAAAGCTCAAAGAAGCGCTTGCTCAGGAATAGGAGGACGACCAGGTTGACGAAAGTCGGGATGGCGGTCGTAATATCGGCGAAATACCAGACATATTTACCAGGAAGCTCGTAATAAACCGCGTAGACGACAAGAAGCAATCCCGGAAGCGGGTAAACGAGCTGGAAAAACTTCAGGACTTTTCCTTTTAGAGACGCCTGCTCCGGCTTGCCGAAAACCTGCCGCAACAGGATTTCATAGTATGTGTACCAGCCGGTCGTCGTCGTCAGGCCGAACAGGAAGACGGAAATCGTGATGACATATCGTCCGGCTTCGCCGATGCCCTCCTCAAAAGCGGCGAGAGTAAGGGAGGCACCGTCCAGTCCGCTCGACCACATTCCGGTGATGATAATGGTGAGTGCAGTTACCGAACAGATGACAATCGTGTCGATGAAGACTTCTGCCGCACCCCACATCCCTTGTTTGACCGGATGGTCGGTTTTCGCGGTGGAGTGGATCATCGGGGAGGTTCCCCAGCCGGCTTCATTGGAATAGACTGCCCGCGCGACACCCATCTGGATAACCTGAGCCACGGCAGCGCCCGTGAATCCGCCGACCGCCGCCATCCCCGAAAAGGCGCTATCGAAAATCAGGCCGAATACAGGAAGGATTTCGCTTGCATTGGAAATAATGATATATAGTCCGGCCACCAGGTAGAACAGGCACATGGCCGGGATGAGCTTGGCGGCCGTTTCTCCGATTCGCTTGATCCCGCCAAGGATAATCAGATAGATTCCGATAACATAGATGATGGACGACGGAATCAGCCCGAATCCGAATGAGGAATCAATCGCTTCGGCGACCGTATAGTTCTGCAACGTGATAAAGAAGGTGGAAAAAATTCCGAAGCCGAAGAGAAAGGCTGGAATCCACCAAAGCTTGAAGTTCCGCTCTTCTCCGAGGCCTTTCTGCATGTAATAGGTTGGCCCGCCGTAGGGATCGCCTTTTTCATCGGTGCTCCGGTAGTGGACAGCGAGGGTGACTTCGACCATCTTGGTCATCATGCTGAAGAGGGCGGTGAGCCACATCCAGAACACCGCTCCGGGCCCGCCGACCGCAATCGCCGTCGCGACCCCCCCGATATTCCCGACACCAACACTTCCGCCGATTGCTGTACTAACCGCCTGGAACGGTGTCAGAATCCCTTTTTCCGACTTGGAGCGTTCCCGTTCCTCTTTTGAAAAGACCTTGCCGAATGTCGTCTTAAAAATGTGAGGAAGGTGAAAAAGCTGGAACACCTTGCTTCCGACAGTAAAATAAAGGGCCACGAACAGGACGGTGAAGATAAGCGGCAGCCCCCACAGCCACCCTACAATCTTTTCTAATATGACATCCATTTACTTCCCCCCTCGGTTGTTTAGCTCATTTGTCCATATCGATATGGTGCCTCGACCAATCGTTAATCAAGACCTGGAACTTGAGTAGATAGAGATTATAATAGCTGTTTTCGACAATATACACAATATTTTCTGAACAATTCCATAAATCATCATAGCTTGAAAATGAACGGACTATTAGATTTGCATGCCCATCTTGTTGATTGCTTGGCTACAATATAATAGTAAATATACGGAAACGAAGTTAAGATGACTGGAACGCAGCACCGATTGTCGGTCAGAGTTGACTTTGAAGATGGCCATGCACGGCTAGATCGGCATGGTTAAAGGAAGATGCCAAGGATCTAAGTCCGGATTGAAACGGAGGGATGACATCATGAAAAGAAAAAAAACATGGATCATATCGGCTGTTTGCTTGGCTTTTATCAGCTATGGATGCAGCACTAGTGAATTCCACAGCCAAGAGAAAGACGAAGCGGTTGACCGTGAAGTGAAGGGAGAAGAAAACAGCTTGGGAACTTCTGCAAAAGAAAATGACTATGAGCAAGATAACTATGTTTCCGTACAGGACTATATCGGAGAAGGATATGAGTTAAGAGAGGCCAACAAGGAAATTGAAGAGACAGCAAAGGCGGCTGGCGAACAGGTTGAAAAAGCCGTAATCGATTATATGCGAAAAATGTATAAGACCGAAGTGTTGGTCACAAATATCGTGGGGGCACAGGACGCTGCGACTGTATTTGTGAAATCCGAAACGGATCCGAGCTTTTATACGTATGCAATCGTGCCCTATGATTTCGACACAGGTAAGATGTTGACTGCCGACATTCGGACAGATGAAGGGCAAGTGGAAAATGCAATTCATGGATGGCTTTATGCAAAAGCTTATCCTGAAGAATTCGAGAAACTGGATCAATTTCTGAATGAATTTACTGAAACTCACCCTGTAACCGGGCTAACTAAGCAAGCGGTTCAAAACGTCGGAGGAAATGGTTTTTCAAATCAATATTACCTTGTCAATCCGTTGGGACTGATTTTTGAAGAAGTTTATAACATGTATTTGGAAAACCCCGAGATAGAAGGAGAGGAAATCCGTAAAGCATTGGAAAATGCAGGATTTGTAGCAGAGGATATTGCATTCGGGATTTCTTTGTATATGGATGAGGAAGGAGCGGAGCCTGACCAATCGATCATGGATGGACTGAAAACGTCCTTGACCAATCTGGAAGGGATTCCGACAGGTACATACGCTTTGCACCTCAACGACAATTACATTGATAAACGGAGAGCTTCAGGAAGCAAAACAAATACGTTAAAAAACATCGGACCCAATGAAATCATAAAGGAATAAAGCAGTGGATGAGATGGGAAGGAAATAGGTACAACTTAGGGAGACAGTAATTATAGTCCGATTTATGCCGGCGGAAGCCGGTTTTTAATTTGATATGAATTCAAGGTTTCAAGGAGGAGGAAAGAAAAGTGAAAATATTACTTAAGTCACCTTTTTGAAGTGAAGTTAAGTTATTTTGAATCAGTTATCAAGTGATAGTGGGTATATCTATACATATATTGTTGTGCGTTTGTAAACTTTTAAACTGATTTAATGACTGCATGCAGTTGATGGCGTGAGTCATAGGTCCCAAATAGTATTCTGTTTGCTTCAAGACTTTTTTGACAGTTGCTAGCTAAAAATGATATTCAATAGAAAGAAAGATTTAAAGAATGCCAGGGAATCCCACCCAATTGTGACGGATTGCCCAAAATGTGCCGGAAATACCTGCGGTGAAGAGCGCCAAGCCGATTCGCCAGACAGCAGTTATTTTAAATACTTTAAACCAAAAAGGAGATGGATGAAATGTCAGGTATCATTCGCGTAACCCCAGCCGAACTGGAAGCTATGTCAAATCGCTACAATAATGAATCCGGAGAAGTGGCAGCACAGATCGGCCGCCTCGACGGTATGATTTCGGAACTCACTTCCGTATGGGAGGGTGCATCGAGCCGTGCATTCGCTGAACAGTATGAGCGTCTCAAGCCACACTTCAATGACATGCGTGATCTTCTTTCGGAAATCGGTGTCCAGCTGAACCGCACAGGACAAGCCCTTCGTGATGCGGACGAGCAGATTGCCGGCCAAATCCGCGGCTGATCAGCCACGCGGTGAATATTTTTTGGAGCGCCTTTCTGCCAACCGGAAGGCGCTCTTCCTTCATTAATGCGGGGGTGACTGTATGTACATCGAGATCACTGTGGACCTGACCCATTATGATGGAGGGGTTTTCGACCTCCGGTTGTCGGATTATCACACAATGAAGAAAGTGACGGAGATCGCCCGCCAGGCAAAGGGTGTGACAAAATCCCAGCGGGAAGGGCATTGGGTCAGGATCGCCAATAAAAACCGGGTGGTTCCAGGACATTTATCATTAGCAAAGTGCGGCATCCAGAGCGGGGACCGCCTGGAAATCCTTTAAAACCATTTTTTCACGACATACATATAGAGTTTGAACTTAGCAAAGGGGTAGACCGAAATGGCGATCGATAAACAACCGCTTACTTATATGGAAAAATTGCTGGACGCGGATATCCGGCATGTGGACCATCAAAGTTCGTTCATTTTCCAGACAGAACGGATCGGGATGAATCAAGAAGCCGAAATCTCATTTCTGTCTGCAGCCGATCCGGTCATCCGGAAAGAGATCGATCTTAGCGGTGACGAACTGAAGATCACCGTTTCATTCCCGGAGCGCTTTAAGCGGTTTAGTTCGCTTCCTGATGAGGATGAGAAAACAAGGTGGATCTTCACCTCTAAGCTTGTCGACCTGGCAGAACGGTATAGCAAAGGTCGGCTGCAGCCGCTTGTCTGCCCGGAAAATATTGTGATGGACAGCGGAATGACGCCGTATTTTCTCCATTTTGGTGTGACGGACAGCCTGCCGCCGGAATCACCGGATCCGGCTCGGATCTGGCAGGAAACAAAAGCGACGGTTGCTGTCGCAGTAGACGGGACACGGAAGTTCGAAGAGTATCTTCATCACCACGATACACTCGATTTAAAACCGCATGCCGCGGCTGTCATGGCAGCTGGGGATCCGGACACGCTCAGGGCCTATATCGACCGTGCAATAGCGGATGTGAACCGGCGGGAGCAAGAGAATATCCGCCTCCCGCTAAAGAAGTGGAAAACCGCAAAAATCTTTGGAGTCGTCTCCGGTGTACTCCTCGTCCCTTCACTCGCATTTACTTTGTACACCTTTGTCTATGAAAAACCGAAGACGGCCGCGATCAATGCAGCCCACCAAGCCTACCTGTCGATGAATTACAGTGATACCGTAACAGAACTATCCGATTACAGACCTGACAGCCTGCCGTATATCTCGCTTTTTGAGTTGGCTGATTCCTATGTCATCAATGAACGATTGACAGAAGAACAGAAGGAAAATATCCGTTCAAACATCACGCTGAAGACAGATGAAAACTATCTGAAATATTGGGTGCTGATCGGGCGTAATGAAGCGGAGGAAGCGGTCGATATCGCCCGTGCGATGGAGGATCCGGTTCTCTTGGCATACGGTCTCGCCATCCGTCAGGAACAGATACGGGCCGACAAGGAACTGAGCGGGCAGGAAAAGCAGGAACAGATCGGGGAAATCGACAAGGAACTTGAAGAGATCCAAAAGGCGATGGAGGAATTAAAGCAAACCTCTGGTGATAATGTCACAACGGGAAAACAGGAAACCCCAGTGAATCCTGAAAAATCAGGCCAAGTCGATGGAGATGGGCAGTCAGAAAAAGCGGATGAGAAGAAGGAAGCCAAAAAGAACGAAGAAAAGCCAGCCGATAAACCGGAAGGCGAGGCATCCGAAGAAAAAAGCGGCTCATAGAGCGTTTGAAAGGATAGAAGGTGAACGAATCCATGCAGCAATTGTGGGTCCATTATTCGGAGAACTACCAAAAAATCGATTTCGATGAATATGCCGCGAAGCGGATGTCAATAGGGCCCTCCTCCGATGACACGGTGACAGTTCTTGACTTCCCGTTCGCCAACGGAACCATCACGCTTGAAGGCGGGGATGACGGATACCGTGTCAGTGACCGGAAGGGGGACATCGGCTTTCTCAAAATCGGAGATCAGTTGACCGCCCTGCAGAAAGGCCGGTCACTAAACTTGGCGATCATCCCTGCACCACGCAAAAGCGTAACCTATTTTATCGGCTTCGAAAACCAATTGGTGTTTGCAACGGAAAACCCGGAAGCGACAGTAAACGTAACAGGCACTGGCCAACCCGGAGGAGGCGAGAACTTTGTCTTGCTGAAAGGGGCGGACGGCTGGTCTGCAGATGTGGAGTTCGGCAGCCCGTTTTACCTGAACGGCAAGAAGACATCAGGGGCGGTGCGGCTCAGAGAAGGGGATGTGATCCAGTGGCTCATGCTGGAGATCCACTTGGCCGGAAACGACAGAATTGAGATCGCTTCACCCTACTCCTACAGGACGGCCCTCCCGGTCTTTGAAGAACCGGAGTCTGAGGTGAAGAAAACCTATCCGGTCTACCGGCGCACCCCGCGGCTTATCCACCAGGCGCCCGACGATAAGGTATCACTGTCTTTCCCGATGCAGGAACAGCCGGATGAGGGGAGGGGGCTCTGGCTCGTTATCCTGCCCCCGCTCGTCATGTTGATTGTCATGTCTCTGGTCGTGATCTTCATTCCCCGGGGGCTGTTCATCCTGATTTCCATCTCGATGTTCACCGTGACGATCATTACGTCTACTGTCCAGTACTTCAAGGAGCGGAAACGCCGAAAGCTTCAGGAAGAAAAGAGGCGTAGGGTTTACAAGGCATATCTGGAAAATATGCGCGAGGAGCTTCACGAACTGCGTGAAGGCCAACAAAGAATGCTTGACTACCATTTCCCTCCATTCCAAGAACTAAAGCGGCTGACGGAGGGACTGTCGGGCAGGATCTGGGAGAAGGCGAGGGACAATTCAGACTTTCTGCATTTCAGATTAGGGACGGGCACAGTGCCTGCAAGCTACAGCCTTTCTCTTTCAGCGGGTGACCTTGCCAATCGGGAAGTGGATGATCTCATCGAGCAGTCGAAACGGATGGAGGAAGTGTACAGGGAACTTCGGAACGCACCGATCACAGCCAACCTGTCCAAGGGGATAATCGGAATGTTCGGTAAGGAAGAAGTCATCCGGAAAGAGATCGGCCAAATCATCGGACAGCTATCCTTTTTCCATAGCTATCATGATGTCAGGTTCATTTATGTGTTCGACACTGCCCGATATGGAGAAGTGGAATGGATGAAATGGCTGCCGCATTTCCAGCTGCCTCACATGAATGCGAAAGGGCTGATCCACGATGAACGGACCCGTGATCAGCTGCTGGGGTCGCTGTACGAAATATTAAGGGAGCGTGACAATGACGAGAACAAAGGCAAGGTACGCTTTTTGCCGCATCTCGTCTTCATTGTGTCCGACTACAAGCTGCTGTCTGAACACATTATCATGGAGTTTCTCGAAGGGAAGGACCATGAAGCATTAGGCATTTCCGTCATCTTCACGGCAAACGCAAAAGAGCGGATTACGGAGAATGTACATATGCTTGTGCGGTATGTCAATGACCGCGAGGGTGACATTCTCATTCGGGATGGGATTGCGGCGGACACCCGTTTCAGGCTCGATGCGCAGGAAGCGACAGGGAATGAACGGTTTGCCCGCATGCTGAGGACACTTGACCATCAGACCGGGGTAACAAACTCCCTGCCTTCTATGGTGAGCTTCCTTGAAATGTATGGCGTGACGGAAGCGGACGACTTGCCGATTGCTGAAAGCTGGCGTGTAAACGAGTCTGCACGCTCACTGGCAGCCCCGGTCGGGTACAAGGGACGAGAGGACCTGATTGAGCTGAACCTCCATGAAAAGGCTCATGGTCCGCATGGGCTTTTAGCCGGGACCACAGGCTCGGGGAAGTCGGAGTTTCTTCAGACCTATATTCTTTCGCTGGCGGTCAACTTCCATCCTCATGAAGTCGCATTTCTGCTAATCGACTATAAGGGCGGGGGCATGGCCCAGCCGTTCCGCAACATTCCGCACTTGCTGGGCACCATCACCAATATCGAAGGAAGCCGGAACTTCAGTGACCGTGCCCTCGCCTCGATCAAGAGCGAGCTCAAGCGCAGGCAGCGGCTTTTCGACCGGCATACCGTTACCCATATCGATGAATATGCAGAACTCTATAAAAATGGAGAGGCACAGGAGCCGATGCCGCATCTGTTCCTCATCTCGGATGAATTCGCCGAACTGAAGACCGAAGAGCCGGAGTTCATCCGTGAACTTGTCAGTGCGGCCCGAATCGGCCGAAGTCTGGGGGTCCACCTGATTTTGGCGACACAGAAGCCGGGCGGCATCATCGACGACCAGATTTGGAGCAACGCAAGATTCCGGATCGCCCTGAAAGTGCAGGACGCTTCAGACAGTAAGGAAATCCTGAAAAACGGGGATGCGGCAAATCTCACAGTGACCGGACGCGGTTATTTGCAGGTCGGCAACAACGAAGTGTATGAACTGTTCCAGTCCGCCTGGAGCGGGGCGCCTTATCAGAATGAAACGCATGACGGGGAAGATGAAGTGGCCATTGTCACTGATCTCGGACTGGAGCCACTTACCGGCCTATCTGCTGTCTCAAAGGGCAAACGAAGCGGCCTGACGGAAATCGATGCCGTGACGGCTGCCATTGCATCAACTGCGGATGAACTTGGAATCCGGAAGCTCCCAAGCCCATGGCTGCCGCCGTTGCCAGGACGGATCGTGAATGCAGGCGGCTATCAATATGACGGTAAAGGTTTTGCCATCGCTGTCATTGATGAACCGGAAAAACAGAGCCAGCGGGCAGTCGGCTATGACCCGATGGGCGACGGGAATGTCGGCATTTTCGGATCGGCCGGCTACGGCAAATCCTATACGCTGCAATCACTCCTTCTGGGCATTGCAGGGACCATGACACCGGAAGAGGCGCATTTGTATCTGCTGGATTATGGCAACGGGACGTTGCTTCCGCTCCGCCAACTTCCGCACTCGGCAGACTATCTGACCTTAGACGAAGAGTTGAAGCGGGATAAGCTGGTCCGGATGATCCGTGCGGAAATCGGCAAGCGCAAGCAGTTGTTCCAACAGGCGGAAGTCAGTTCCATCCTCATGTACAATCAGATTTCTGAACAGCCGTTGCCGTTGATCTACCTTGCAATCGACAACTACGACATCATCCGGGATGAACTGGAGGAACTGGAACTGCAGATGAGCCAGTTTAGCCGGGACGGCTCGGCCTTGGGTATCCACATTCTTCTCACTGCGACCCGTCCGCAGTCGGTCCGTCATCACCTTATGAACAATCTGAAAGTGAAGATTGTCCATTACCTCATGGACTCTTCTGAGATGTATGGGATGATCGGACGCCCGCCATTTACGCCGGAACCTTTCCCGGGACGGGCGATTATCAAAACCGAAGAAACATTGTTCGGCCAACTGTTCCTGCCTGCAAAGGGCGCGGACGATTTTGGCGTCCTGAACGGAGTCAAGGAGAAGGTTCAGGAGTTCCGGGGGCGGTATGAAGGGCAAAACGGCCCTTCTCCGATTCCGATGCTGCCGGCGGAATTGCCGGCACGCCGCTTCGACGAACTTGCCGGGCATACCGCCGCTGCAGGCATGATACCGATTGGCCTGGACGAAGAGGCTGTCCTGCCGGTTTTGGTCGACTTCAGCAAACACCGCCATCTCCTGCTCGTCGGTCTGCCCGGCCGGGGCAAGACAAATGCAATGAAGCAGTTGATCCGGACGGCCAGAAGGCAGCAGGCGGGCCCGCTCGCAGTATTCGACTCGTTCGAACGCGGCCTATCGGAATATGCTCAAGACCCTGGCGTCACCTACGCAGAGACGAAGGAGCAGTTGGAACAATGGATCACTGATGCGGAAATGTACTTGCAGGAGGCTGAAACTGCATATGTCACTGCCGTGCAAACTGGTGCTCCATTCCATCCCGTGCCTGTTTACCTGTTTATCGACGGCTACTCAAGGTTTATGCAGACCGTGGATTCCCGTATACAGGACAGGCTGGTAAAACTCATGAAAAACTATGGGCATCTTGGATTTAATGTGGCTGTGTCCGGCAACAATGCCGAGTTCACAAAAGGCTACGACGCATTTACGAATGAGCTGAAGCTTGTACGCCAGGCACTGGTATTCATGAAGAAGTCCGAGCAAACGCTCTTCAACGTTCCATACGAACGGAAAGAAGCCGAGCTTCCTGCTGGCTTTGCACACTATATCCTGAACGGGAACAGCACGAAAATCATGATTCCGTTATGCACAATGGAGAAGGAGAACGTACGATGAAAAGCAACGTCAAAAAATCCGCACCGATCATTGGAGGGATCATTGCCATCCTCGCGCTGCCTGTCCTGTTTTTCTGGTTCATGTCGGGCAGTTTCACATCATTCGCCAAACCGGCGGAACGGACAATTGCTGTAGTCAACGAGGACCTTGGCAGTGAACGGGAAGAGCAGAAGATCGAGATGGGAAGAGAGGTCCTCTCCATCCTCTCGGAAGACTCCGATTATAACTGGGAAGTGACCGGCCGGGGTGCTGCGGAAAGCGGGCTGAAATCAAATCGTTACGATGCCGTCCTGTATATTCCATCCGACTTTTCTTCGAATATCATGTCCTATGATGAACAGAATCCGCAAAAAGCTGAATTCAATTACACCATCCAGCAACAGAAGAACGCGGATTCAAAACAAAACGTACTAAAAGAGATTGAGCGCGCGACTGAACGTGTAAACAGCAAAATATCGACGATGTACTGGAGCTACGTCGCAATCGAAATGGACCATATCAAGAAAGAATTCTCGTCAATCCTGGATAAGGAAAGCGAGTTCCTGGACGCCATGGTCGCGTATTACGACCCGGGTTCTTCCGAACTTGCCGATGTCATGAAGCGGCAGCGCGAACAGATGGAACAACTGAGGGAGACCATTGAAGGGGCAGCCAATCAGGACCATGCAGCTCGTGTAGACAATGTGGAAGCATTCGAGACCGAACTTTCGGGCTTTCTCCAGAATGTCCAGTCCTACCAGGCATTCCAGGTGGAACAGCGAAGCATCCTGGAAGATCTTCAGTCGGACAGCATCGCTAAAATCCAGCAGATGGCTGCCGGACAGGCAGCGGAGTACGAGGAAACCGTCCGCCGCCTGAAGGAAAACAACGGCCAAATGGCGGCGCAATTGGAAAAAGTAAACAAACAGATTGCGGCCAATCAGGAGAAGTTCAGTGACCTTGAGCAAATCCGCCTCAAACAGGCAGAACGACAGGCTGAAGAAATTCTCGCGCTACAGGGAACGGCGATTGATGAATACAACGACACACTGATTGGCACCCTGCAAAAAAATCTTAAAGACGGCGCAGGTTCCAAGATTCCAAGCGTGACCGAAGTGGAAGACCTGCCGAATATCGATGACTTAAAGGCGATTCAGCAAGAGCTTGAACGTCTTGCAAATGAGCATGACAAGGAAGAACCGGCACCACCGGAACAGCCTGAACCGGAAACTCCTGCTGAAGGGGACGGACTGCCTTCTCTTGAAGAAGAAAAGGAGACCATCACCGCACTGGCCGCATCGATCGATGGCCTGAAGCAACAGATCGTGGAAGAGCAGCCGGAATCAGAAATCCCGGCCCGACTGGATGAATTGTCCAGCCAGCTTTCAGATGTGACTCAGTCTATCGGGGCTAAAGAAGAAGAGGCCGAGAAAGATGAAAACGGCAACGATGGAAACAGTGGGAGCAATGGCAGCGGTAATGGCAACGGCAATAGTGAAGGGGAAACTAAGGAAAACGTTGCAAAAGTTGCAGCGGGCTACTACGGTGACTTATTCGGCGCATATGAAAGGCTCATGGCAATCTATTCGGAGACGAAACTGTACCTCGAAGAGTATCCGGAAAATGCAGTCGCGATCGTCAGGGAGATTGAAAGGAAAGAAGCGGGACTTCTTGAGTTGGACACCCTCTCCCCGGAACGGAAAAAAGAACTGAAAGAACTGTTCAAGCAAGCACCTGCAGCTCAAGACCTGGATTCGCTTCTTGCCTATTACGCCACATTGGAGCAGATGGCTTTCACATTAGATGACCGGACCGACGGGCGCCAGCAGCGGAAAGACGAGGTCTTGAAGGATGAGATCATCCAGACGCTGACGAAAAACGTCGCAGCACTAAAGGAAGAGGAATTGCTCCAGTGGGAAAAGGTTAGTGAAGGGCTTCCTGAGACAGGTGCGCGTGTAGAAGAATGGAATTCTTCATTCGCCGCGATTGTCGCCGGCTATGAAGAGTCCGTCGGCATGCAGCACATGAAACTTCTTGAAAATCTTCAGTCGATCGGAGACCAGGCGGATACACTTCTTGCTCAGCTGCGTGAACCCGGTACCCGCCTTCCGGGCAGCGAGCCGGAGATCTCTTCAAGCGAAGGGGAGCTTGTCTCCGGCCAGCAGACAATCGGAATGCAGCTGCTCAGTCTGAGTTCGACAATGAATGCAGTATCGGAAGGCCAGGACAGTATTGTCGGCTATGCCCGCGAGCTACAGGGCAAAGCGGAAGGCTTTGAAAACGCGACGGATTCATACAGCAGCAGATGGCAGCAAAACCTGGAAGCCATTTCGGCATTCAATGATGACGTTGCAGGCTTCCTTGACAACACGTATGTGGACGGACAGGAAAATGGATATGTTTTCGATCACTTCACCAACCCGCTCAGCGTCAGAGGCGAGGCGGTTGCAGGAGAAGAGATGAAGAAAGTGCCGCCGGCTATCCTTTTCGTCATCTTGATGATCACCAGTCTGTCGATCGGATTCTTCAGTCATAAGATGCGGGAAGGCACCCCGTTGCTCCGGACTGGGATGCTCGCATTGTTGGGCGGGATTACGGGACTGATTATCAGTCTTTATAGCGTGAATATGTATGCGCTAAATGACCAGCGGGCGGTAGAGTGGACGATTTTCACTATTCTCATCGTCATCGCGGGAGCTGCGCTGATCAGTACGGCGCTTGATGCGGCTGAGACCGCGGGCTGGATTGCGGCGATTGTGCTGGTCTGCCTTTATATCGCCCCGCTTCTGAAATTGGGTGTCCCGGAAACCAATGTTCCGGATATCCTCTCGCCGGTTTATATGTCGATCAAATATGACCCCGTCACTTTGTTTGACTCCGGTGCCGCAATCGCCGGTATTTCGGCAGTGGTTCTGCTGACTGCTGCATGGCTCGTTAAAAGGTGGCGTGCCGGTGAAACCATCATTCAGGAAGAATCGTATGAGAGTTAAGCATGCCGTTGCCGTTCTTGCGGCAACGTTCTTCTTCTCAGCGGCAATTCCGGCAGCCGCAAACACGGGAAGCCATCCGGGGGACTCACTGGAACCGCTTGAATACAAGTCGCTTCCATTCAGGAAGAAGACGGAATACCTGCATGACAGCAGAAAGGTTGAGATGAAAAACACTTTGACCGAAGCGCAGGTCAATCTTAACTTTTCTGAACCTGTACGATTTAAGCCCCCTATAGAAGTTTCAGACCTGTTTCTTGAACCGGGCCGTCCTGAAACAGGGACGGCGGCAGCAAAGGCTGCTGAGCTTGGCTTGTTCACTGAATCGCAAGAAACAGCAGCGGGGCAGTCCGGCAAGACTGTGGACATTCCGGATGAGCCAACCGGTGATCACCGAATACGGACCTATATTTTTATCGGCTTTATCGGAGCGGCAATTCTTGGCCTTTTCGGCCTCATGATCCCCGCTTTGCTGAAGAGCGGAAGCAAGGGAGCACCAACAGTCAGGCACAAGGAAGAAACGGAGGGGAAGCATGCATGATCTCGTATTATCAGATGCTTATGGAGGAAAAGCGGCAGCAGATCAGGCGGCTGAACAGCTGCAGGGGGGAACTGCAGGGGAAACAGGGCGAATTTCAGTCTAAAGAATCGAAATTCAAAGAACCCGAACTGACTGCCCGGACATGGCATGGGCAACATGCAAATCAGTTCAACAGCACGCGGGAGTCTGGAATCCTGACACCATACCTTGAAGTGTCCGGATCTCAATTCCAGAATGCCTATTCTTCAATCGACAATAAAATCACTTTGTTGCAGAGCGAGATCCGGTCACTTGAATCGGTCATCGCCCAGCTCCGCGCACAGGAAGCGGCGGAGCGGCAACGATAACCGGAGGGATAAGTGATGACAGAATTGAAAGTGGCCTTTGAGGAAGTCCGGGCCAAACTCGAGGCATTGGATGCCAAAGCGGCTTCGCTGGATGCCTCAGCGCCGGGGCAGATCACCGGAAACACCCTCGATACCGCTGATTCGCTAAACGAACTCATGACCTATATGGAACAGATGCTGACCCGCTACCGGGTACTGCTTCAGCAGAATGTGATGACCTCGGAAGAATCAATCAACTTCCTTGCAGACGTCGACCAGCAACTGGCAACCGCCATCAGCGGAACCGGGAACGGACCCGAGCCCGTATAAGGATTGGATGCTCAGCGGGAAAAGGAGGGAAATCAATGAAAACGCTCGATGTAGCACCCTTTAGGGAAGGGCTGCAGCGCAACCGCGATAAGTTGAAGAGTCTTCAGCAGGAAATGGACGCAATCCGCACAGGTGTGCAGGCGGTGACGGACCTGGGTGATTCGCTGGCCGGAAGCGGCGGAGAAGCGATCAAATCGTTTTATCGCGACTGCCATCTGCCATTACTCAACCAGTTCGAAAGCTTTGCCGGCACATTTGAATCTGTTCTGACTTCCATCCAGTATGCGCAGGAATCGCTGGAACCAAATGCTTCCGGATATATCCGGGAAGGTTTTCTTGAAAGCGAGGTTGAGAACGGCCTGACTTCAATGGCCACCATTTCAAGAAACCTCACTTCCGATGCGAACGGAATTATGGACTCTGTCGCTGATATTACAGCTCTGCCACACCTGGACGACAGCGACGTCCAGCAGGGCATCCGGAATGCGAGGAAAAAGAAGGACAACACAGTCACGAATCTGAACGAATTCGATTTAACCCAGAGAAATGCCCTTATCCCGGTACGTGACGGTCTGCTCCGGATGGGGCAGTGGCTTGGAGAAATTGAGGGGATGTTCAAAGACGGCATCACGGATGTCGATTTTCCTGCTGAAGAATGGAAGGCCTATATGGAGGGCCATC
Organism: Bhargavaea massiliensis; assembly: GCF_018390575.1. Lineage (GTDB taxonomy): Bacteria > Bacillota > Bacilli > Bacillales_A > Planococcaceae > Bhargavaea > Bhargavaea massiliensis. Next base: position 107,595 of record NZ_JAHBCJ010000002.1, read on the forward strand.
CGATGATCACAGGGGAAAACATCTGCACCGTCCCGTTTGAGGCAGATCAAGAGGGTGCGCTCAACTGGGCGAGCGTCTCGAAAGCAATCCAGTCAGGAGCCGATGTGGTGGATAAGGTCGGCAAAGGGGAAGGCGGAATGTCAGCATTTGCACTCTACGTGGCAGGCCGAAAAGGCGGGATTAAAACCACCCGAGCATGGGACCCCAAAAGCCAAAGCTATAAATACCGGATCAATGCTTCAAAAAAAGCGCTGGATACTCTCAGAGTCCCGCTTGACGCACAAGTCGAGAAAATGTTGACCCGCGGTCTGCCAAAAGATCGAAGCAAATGGACTCCGCAGCAGGTTGCCCAGTATGAAAGCAGAAGCGTCATGCTGAAATATGCCACCCGCAAACCGGGCCAGAGCGGCTGGTCCCCGACCGGCGAGAAAGTGAAGACGATGCATCCGGATATTGAGCATTTCACCGGGAGTGCGACCACTGTCGGCCAAAAAGGCAAGGTCATAGGGACAGCGACAGTGAAAGGCACTACCGGCGCATTCACCGATCTGTGGGATGTCAAAGGAACGGCGGACGAGTTCAAGCGGGTCAAGGACCCTGGAATGATGAACAAAGCGAGCGGAGTCATCAGAGGTACGGGTAAAGCGCTTGGCCCGATTGGCGCGGGCCTTGCCTATGCGGGCAACTATGAGAGTGCAACAGCGGACGGTCTAAGCGGAGGGGAGGCCCATAAACGGGCCGCTTTGGATACAGCAGTCGACACCGCTGTCGGCGGAGCGGTACAGGCCGGATTCACTGCAGCCGGTACGGCCCTCATACCGATTCCCGGGGTCGGCACTGCAGTAGGCATGGCAGCCGGCATCGGGGCCAACTGGCTCTTGAACAAGAAATTCGGTGACTCGGACAAATCTGCCATGGATCACATTAAAGGCTGGTTCCGGTGATGGAGGCAACTGAATGAACAACGAAAACTTTGAAAAGGTCGCCGTCCTGCGCCGGCCACTGGAATCGGGCAGGCAAAGCCCGATGAACCTATCCGGGATCTTTGTATTTGGTGCCTTTCTTCAGGCCGGGCTATATGCGGCAGAATATTATATTGTCGGGTATTCGACCGACCATCCGTATAAGGAAGAGATCTTGCGGTGGCATTTTTGGGTGAGTGCGGTCTTGATTGTCCTGGGCCTGGTCCTGGCCATTCCCTTCGTTTATAAAAGGTTTGAAAAGCTCCAGTACTTAATCAGTGTCTTGTATTCCCAGAATCTTTTTGGAGTGTCCTTCTATATTTGTGCACTGTTCGTTGCCACGGACAGGAAGTTCGGGGCATCGGCTGATTCGATCATGACATTTACATGGACCACATTACTTGTAGGGCTTTTCATATTCCTTCTGACATCCGCCCGGTTCATTTGGAAAATCCGCAAGGGCGACTATCGCGAAGGCTCCAGAAGCGACCAGATGCGGGCACAGTTTGAATACAAATCCTACCTTCCCGCAGCTACGGTTGCCGGTCTTGGGATCTTCTTCATTATCCAGTATGTAATCCGGCAGTCGGGGATGGAGGAACTGGGTACTCTGGTGTTCCTGTTGATCGGATTTGGCATCTTCTACACCATGTTGTTTGTTCTTCCTGAGCAATTAGCCATCTTCTATTACAAACTGCGTTATCGCAGCTTCAACTTTGAGGGACGGCCATACTTGGTTGAATCGGTAGATGAAGACGAGGCAGAAGAACTTTTTGGAGATTCGCATTACAGATAGAATTTATAAAGGATGTGGAGGCATGGCAATGGAACGGCGTCCGCTCGTGTTTGACCGCGTGCTGACTTATCAGACAGAGCAACGGAAAGCAGATTGGCAGGAGCCTATAAGCGCTTTGGAAACACTTCTTCTGGATAAAGGCGTCTACCAGAACGGTCCCATCTTCTTCACATTCCAAGGGGAAGAAGGAGCGGAATCGGGAACATTTACGTATTATTTGCCGGTCAGCGAACAGATGACAATTGAAGAAGATAACGGTTTCGGCTATATGGAGCGTTTCCATTCCGGGGATGCGCTCGTTATGCGACAGGCAGAACAGGAAGCGGATTTTGATGCCGCTTTCGCCAAAGTCCAAGCTTATGCTGAACAGGAGGGCATCGTCCTCGGCAATACTTATTACTGTGTGCTGATCGATGTGTATGGCGACATCATCATCGACCTCGCTGTTCCGGTTGAAGGCGGCCGTCCGGAATGAACATCACAGAGAACCGGATGATCCGTCATCGCAATGTCGCTTCGAAGCGGTACAGCTTTGTACCTGCAGAAATCGGTCTTGCCTTTGAAGATTTTCGGGCTATCCTGCAGACCTACGGTGCAAATGTAGACGGCCGGCTGTTCTTTACGATGCTGAACGAGCCGATAGCCGAAGTAATGACCGCCGAACTGCATATGGGCATCAAAGAGGACAACCTGACTATCCCGGCGGAGGAAGAAGTTATATTCCGCAGTTACTTCGAAGTAAAGGGCCTTTCTAAAATCCGTCTGAGGGACGACTTTGATGAACAATCACAGGTTGCCTACTGGGCGCTTTACGATCATGTGAAGAAGGGTAGCCTGCAGCAGAAGACACCGGTCTTCGTGGAGTACAAGCAGGCCCCGGATGGCAGTACATATGTGGAAATGAGCGTGGGTGTCAGCGGATAATTCTCCTCTGGAGGTGCTGAGCGAATCGGCCTAAAAAGCATCGTCAACATTTGTTGCACGATGCTTTTTATCATTTGAACTGTGTGAAACCCCTGAGCAAGATGGCATCGAAGACTTTGACGTTGACTCTGGAAGGCGGGTGTTTGGAAGGAGAAAATAGTATGCTCAAAGAACAAGATGTATTTGTGTTAAGAACGCCGCTTGTATCGGGCCTGCAAAGTCCGATGAACTTATCCGGAATCCTAGTATTAGGCGCTTTTTTACAAGCTGGATTATATGCTTTGGAATTCTATGTCATAGGATATTCAAGTGCTCATCCACTAAAAAACGGTATTCTTAAGTGGCATTTCTGGACTAGTTTAATTTTAATTGGGCTTGGTATCGTTTTTGCGTTACCTATTGTATATAGGAAGTTTGAGAGATTGCAGTATCTGATCAGTATTGTATTCTCACAAAATCTGTTTGGTGTTTCCTCCTACATCCTGGCTTTATTAGCTGTTACAGACATAGAAGCTGGTTTGTCGGATGCTTCCTTGATGACGTTCACTAAGGTTACTCTATTTGCGGGGATTTTCGTCTTCCTCCTCACGTTCCTTCGTTATATATGGAAAATCAGGAAGGGGGATTATCGGCGAGAATCGAGAAGTGAACAGATACGAAAGAAATTCGAATATAAGTCCTCCTTGCCTGCGGCTGCCGTTGCCGGTCTTGGCCTCTTCTTTATCCTCCAATATGTTCTAAGGAACCTGGGATTAGGGGATCCAAACCAGCTCATCATCATTTTCATTGGTTTTGCTGTGTTTTACACGATGTGTTTTGTGCTTCCGGAGCAACTCATCATTTTGTATTGCAAACTGCGTTTCAGCAGCTTTAACTTTAAAGGGCAAACGTATTTAGATGAAGTCACACATGATGGTGAAACTGAAAAGAGTTAAATGTTCGGATATCCGTTTCATAGCTAGGAGATACCGTACCGAAGAAGCAGGTTACATAGGCGCCTTGATTGCAATTTGCTGTGTGATGATTCTTAGAGGAATTCTGCAAAGGATAAGTTAAGGCTGGTTTCATTAAGGAGGGAAGCAGCTTTGCTCCAAGAAAAAGATGTGTTTGTGTTAAGAAAGCCGCTTGAATCGGGGCGGCAGAGTCCCAAAGCTTTAGGGGGAATTTTGTTCATTTTTACGTTTTTCCAGGCAGGCCTGTTCGCGTTAGAATATTATGTTGCGGCGGACGGGACGATCCATCCTATGAAAGAGCAAATCTTGGAAGTACACTTTTGGATCACTGCTGTACTTTCTCTATCAGCATTGGTGTTCTCCTCACCGTTTATCTATAAAAAAGCAGAGCGAATTCAGTATTTAGTCTTGATTTTGATCAGCCAAAACACGGCGGGTGTCATCCTCCCGATATGCGCACTGTTCACTATGGGAAACGAGCGTTCGGATGCCACTGTTGCTTCAATCTTAACAGCCACATGGGTGGTACTTTCAGCAGGATTGCTGATTTTTGTATTAACAGCAATCCGTTTCTGGAAAAAACTTAAAAGAGGTGATTATAGGGAGGGGACAAAGGCTGACATACAGAGAGAAGCCTTGGAATACAAGTCTTTTGCACCCATGGCCACTGTTGCCGGGCTGGGACTATTTTTTGTCTTGCAATATACAATTAGAATGTCCGGTTGGGCAAGTATGGAGGATATGATGTTAATTGTAATAGGTATTGGCATTTATTTTGCTATGATGTTTATCCTGCCGGAACAATTATTTATCCTGTATTGTAAATATCGGTTTAAGAGCTTTAATTTTTCTGAATCCGGCAGACTTAAACAGGTAGAAGAAATAAGCTGAAGGAAGACCGGAAATTATGATCAGTAGCGTTAACTAAGGAGATTCTATGCTTAAGCTAAATACGCAGTCGGCAGAGAAGTTTATTGTCTTCAGAAGACCGTTAGAATCAGGGCGCCAAAGTCCTGCCAACTTAGCAGGTAATATGATCTTGGGGTCGTTTCTGTCGGCCTTTATGGTTGCCATGGAGTATTTCTTTGCAGTTTCCGGAACTGCACATCCATGGCAGGAAGAGATATTGGCTGCCCACACATGGTTCACAGGGATCTTGATTGGCTTATCATTGATTTTGACGATTCCAAAGATCTATAAAAAGGCTGAGAAGCTCCAGTATTTTGTCTCAATCCTTGTTTCACAAAACCTTTTTGGTCTATCCATTTATATCTGGGCACTCCTTTTGATATCAGAAGAAGGAAACGGAATGTCAGCAGAGTCCATTCTGGAAGTAACCCGGTGGACACTAGCCGTGGGTGCAATTGTACTTGTACTGACATTTGTTCGTCTGATCGTAAGGATAAAAAGGGGCAAGTACCGGGTAGGATCGGCCCAAGATGAAAGTCGAAGCAGCTTTGAATATAAATCCCATTTGCCGGCAGCTATAGCCGGAGGGTCTGGGCTGTTCTTTATCCTCCGTTATCTGATCACCCATTCAAACTATATTGGTGCTGACAAGCTTCTGATTATTTTCTTTGGCATTTTCCTGTTCTATGTGATGCTGTTCATTTTGCCGGAACAGCTGGTGATCCTGTACTGCAAATTCCGGTTCAAGAGTTTTAACTATTACACGAAATGAAAGAGACATGGCGATTGAACGGCGCCCGCTCGTCTTTGATCACGTGCTGACGTATCGGACAGAACAGCGGAAGACGGACTGGCAGGAACCTCTTGGTCTGCTTGAGTCATTCGTGCTCGACAAAGGGGTCTACAAGAATGGGCCGGCTTTCTTCACATTTGTTCAGGAACCGGAAGAAGAATCAGCAGGCACGCTCAGAGGAGCTTTATTCGGTCTTGAAAAGTGGGCTGCCGAGAATCCTGACGGGGGAATCGAACAGGATTTCAGCATTCAGGTGCTCGGGGTGACGGCGAACTCATCGATGCTATTCGTCGCGATCAACCGGCTCGGCGTCCCTGTTATAGATGTCTCTTTTGTTTACTCACTGGGGCTGCGGAGTGGGGAATGGATATGGAACCGGTTCCGGGTCCATCTTTCCGAAGATCAGGTGGGAGTGATCATGCCGGACCGCGCCATGCCGTTTCTGATTGACCTTTCTCCTGAGCAGGAAGCGCTGTTCGACCGGATGACAGAAAGCAATCAGACCGGGAGATGGAGTTCTTTACATATGATCGGACAGAGTAAAGTCAGGAGAGGAAAAAACTGCAGGTGAGCCCGAGAATACCGGCGGCTGCAGTTTTTCTTTATTCGACCGTCATCAAGGGGCTGGGTTCATAAAGGAGGAGACAGCTTTGCTCCAAGAGAAAGAAGTGTTTATGAGAGGGTTAGAGATATGAATAACACTGAGCAAATTGAAGATCAGAGAAACTACGCAGCCCTCCGCAAACCCCTGGAATCAGGAAGGCAAAGCCCCCAGAACCTTGCGGGTAATATGGTGCTAGCTGCAGTTCTCCAGGGAGGACTGTATGCTTTGGAGTATTATGTCTTTGCTTATGCAACCGATCATCCATGGAAGCGTCAGATTCTGACGGGACATTTTTGGTTCACCGCTATTTTGATAGCCCTGTCATTGATTTACTCACTGCCTGTTGTGTATAGGAGAAGCGAGAAAGTGCAGTATTTGGTCAGTATCTTGGTTTCTCAGAACCTGTTTGGAATCACATTTTATATCTGTGCACTTTTATTAATAGCAGAGGAGACGGATTCTTCAGCTGAATCGATGATTACCTTCACCTGGATAAGCCTGACGTTCGGCCTATTAGTGTTTCTGCTGGTTTTTGCAAGGTTCATCAGGAAAATCCGGCGGGGAGATTATCGTGAGGGGTCCCGTCAGGAATCGATGCGTGAGACGATTGAGTACAAAAGTTATCTCCCTGCTGCAACTGTTGCCGGACTCGGGATATTTTTCATCCTGCAATATGTGATCAGGCAAAACGGATGGAAGGATTTTGACAGCCTCGTCTTTGTTCTTATCGGTTTTGGCTTATTCTATGTGATGCTGTTTGTCCTGCCGGAGCAATTGGTCATCCTGTATTGCAAGTTCCGGTTCAAAAGCTTTAACTACTACACCAAATGAACATTCCAGTCCTTATCGCTTAGACGGGACGCTTATGTTATCTTTTTGATATTCAGGAAAACATGGTCGGTTGAAAGGCGGGTGGCCCGTGAACAGTAATGATTTTGAAGTATTGAGAAAGCCGTTTATCTCGGGCAGGCAGAGTCCGTCCAAATTGGGAAGCATTTTGCCGCTGGCAGCAGTTGCCCAGACGGGTTTGTATGCGCTGCAGTATTGGGTCACATCCGCTCAAACCGTACACCCGAAAAAAGATGATATCTTGCAATGGCATTTCTGGATCACAGCCCTTCTCGTGGCCCTGTCATTGATCTATTCCATCCCGCCGGTTTATCGCAAGTTTGAAAGGGGACAATATCTAATATCCATTTTGGTTTCACAGAATATCTTTGCAGTGAACGGATATCTTATAGCTTTGTTTATTCTGGGCCTGAATGGGACAGGGATTTCACCACAGCGCCTGATGACGACCACTTGGATCACGTTAGGGATTGGAGCCGCTGTTTTTCTTCTCTCAGCTATTAGGTTCCGGAGCAAGCTGAAAAAAGGGGCTTACCGTGCAGGAACAAGAGTGGATCAGGCAAGGGAGAATCTTGAGTACAGGTCCTATTTGCCGATAGCTATAGCTGCGGGTCTCGGCATTGTCATCATCATACAGTCCTACATCCGAGCAACCGGCCTTGAGGGGCTCAATGAAATGACGGCAATTATTCTTGGGCTGGCAAGCTTTTATGTCATGCTCGTTGTTCTTCCGGAACAGCTCGTTATTCTTTACTGCAAGTATTGCTATCCTGAATTTAACTTCTATATAAAATGAACAATTGAATTGAAAATGATTAGCGTGGTTGCTTGCAGTGGAGGCGCGGACTCCTGCGGAAAAGGAAGGGCGGAAAGACCCTGCAAGGGACTTGATGCCTTCCCCGCGGAAAGCCTGCGCCGGAACGTAAAGCAACTGCACATTATGGATGTTAATTTGTTTAATCGATTCTATATACTAATATCATGATTATCGGAAATGCCAAAAGCACCGTGCGGATATATCCGCGCGGTGCTTTTGTTCGGAATTCGCTATTGGATGCCCTTCTCGGAATGGACCGCAATGAGCAGAATGGCCTCGGTGTCTCCGATGTTTTTCACAAAGTGAGGCACGCTTGCGTTCCAACTGAATGAATCGCCTTCTTCGGCAATGATTGAGTCCTCTCCCTGTTCGGCCAGGACGATTCCTTTCAGGACGATATGAGCCTCTTCGCCTTCGTGGGCGATCGCTTCTCCGGTCGAGGCACCTGGCGGCAGTTCGATGTGCATCATCCTGAGACCGCTTTGGGAAGTGAGGTGCTCGATCTTGATATCATTAAACGATGTGTACACCCGCTCGGCTTTCCTCACGACTTTCATATGCTCCTTTTTCTCCAAGAGCAGGTAGGGGAGCGGAACATCCAGGAAGGCCGCGATGGACTGCAACGTATTCAGGGAGGGCGATGTATGGTCGTTCTCGATGTTGCTGATGAACCCTTTGGACAGACCTGTCTGCTCGCTCATCTGTACGATCGTCAGCCCTTTCCGTTTGCGGATTGCACGTATTTTGGAACCGATCTCCATATCCAGCCCTCCCTGAAATCTTGATTTTGCATATAATCGTAACATGGATAAATTGACGTTATCCATCATACAGTGTTATTTTATAGAAAACAAATATTCATGTAAGAATACTTTATCCAAGTATACATCCCATTAGAATGATCAATCTAAGATAAATTTATCGATGTGAAGGAATGATTTTTTATGGTTCAAGCAAAGCTGGAAACCAAAGTGCTGGATGTCCTGAAAGATAAAATCCAAATGATCAATACCGGTGAAGGTGCCATCTACCTCGTGGGCCCGATCCGGCTGCCCGTGAACCTGTACGGTGAGACTGTCGTGTTCCAATGGTATTGCTGGCTGAACCAATGCCAGGCGACAGAGGATTACCAGGAAATCATCGATCAGCTGTCCTCTGCAAATCTCGCGGAATACCAGCAGTCGAGCGTCCTGGTCTACGGTGATTTTGAAAACGCGGATGATGCCCTGATCCGACTGCATTCCATCTGCCATACCGGGGACATCTTCGGCAGCAAGCGGTGCGACTGCGGCTATCAGCTCAAGCAGTCCATGAAGAATATTGTGGACCATGGAACGGGAGCCCTGTTTTATCTGGCGAATCATGAAGGCCGCGGGATCGGGCTGTTCTCCAAGGCGATGGCTTATGTTCTGCAGGAGCATGGCTACGATACCGTGGAAGCAAATGAAAGCCTCGGATTTGTCGATGACTCCAGGAACTATGACGATGCAATCCGCGTCCTGAAAACCCTGCGGGATAAGCCGGTTACCCTCATGACGAATAACCCAAGAAAACTGGATGCCCTTCAGAAGGCAGGCCTTCCGATTTCCGGACGCCAGCCGTTATGGGGCGACCGCTCGGAGTTCAATGAAAAGTATCTGCAGACCAAGGTCCAGCGATCCGGGCATTTGGAGGGAGGCATCACGAACCCAGATGACCAGCCATGAGTTTTATATGAATCTGGCACTTGAAAATGCCCGTGCGATGAAAGGGCAGACCAATCCGAACCCGCTCGTCGGTACAGTCATCGTCAATGACAACCGGATTGTGGGCATCGGGACGCATCTGAAGGCAGGCGAACCGCATGCGGAAATCCATGCTCTTCGGATGGCCGGTGACAAGGCAAAGGGCGGGACCATCTACGTCACGCTTGAGCCATGTTCCCATCATGGCCGGACAGGTCCTTGTGCGGTCGCCATAGTAGAAGCCGGGATCCGCAAAGCCGTCATCGCCACCCTTGATCCTAATCCGCTAGTTGCCGGCAACGGGGTCAGGATCCTGGAGGAAGCCGGGATTGAAGTGACGGTCGGAGTCATGGAAGAGGAATCCCGCAGGATGAATGAAGTGTTCAACAAATTCATCGTGACCCAAAAGCCGTTCATCACGATGAAAGCGGGCAGCACGCTGGACGGTAAAATTGCAACGCATACAGCAGACAGCAAATGGATCACGTCTGCAGAGGCACGCAAAGATGTCCATCAGCTTCGGAATGAACACCAGGCGATCCTGGTCGGCGTCAATACGGTGATCGAGGATGACCCCGAACTGACGACAAGGATCCCAAACGGCCGGAACCCGATCCGCGTCATCCTGGATTCCACACTCCGGGTTCCGCTCGAATCCAAAGTTGTTACGGACGGGCAGGCGGAGACTTGGATCTTCACTGCTCAAAATCATGACCGGGACGCGAGGGAAGTGCTGGAGGATAGAGGGGTTTCCGTTTATCCGACTTCGGGAACCGAGCGTGTGGACTTGGATGATGTCCTCCGCATTCTCGGGGAACAGCTGGTCTCCTCCGTTCTGGTCGAAGGGGGAGGCTCGATCCATGCGGCTTTCCTTGAGAATAAGCTCGTGGATAAAGTGGAGATCTACCTGGCCCCGAAACTGATTGGAGGCGCAAAGGCCCCTACATTCCTGGAAGGCACCGGCATCGGGCTGATGCGCGATGCCATTGAGCTGGACAATCTCGTGATCACGAAGATCGGGAAAGATTACAAGTTCACGGGCTATCCGAACTACAATACCGAACAAAATGAGGGAATCTGATTTGAAATTCGGCTTCGATATTGACGATACACTGATCAACCTGAGGGAACATGCCTTTCACCTGTACAATCGGAAATTAAACCGGAATGTCGACATTTCCCTCTTTTATGACCTGGACAAAGTGGAAATCCATGAACTGTTCGGCATGACGGCCGAAGAAGGCGGAAAGATGTGGAGGGGGTCGCTTGAGGATATCTATTACACAAACTGCCCGCCCTATCCGGATGCCGCAGAAACGCTTCAAAGACTGGAAGAAGAGGGTCATGAGATTTACTATATAACGGCCAGGCCAAAGGAACACGGAAAGCGCACGATGGAATGGATGATCCAAACCGGTTTTCCGGTGCGGGAAGACAGATTCTATTACGGCATGAATGATGAGGACAAGGTCCATATCATCAATGAACTGGAACTTGATTATTACTTTGATGACAAGCCTGCTGTGCTGGAAACGCTGAAGGACCGTCCCCTGAACGTCTTTGTGAAAAACCAGTCCTATAACCGGCATTTGAACATCCCGAGGATCCATGGCTGGTCGGAGCTGTTCGGCTTGCTGACAGAAGAAAAATAAGGGCTCATCAGAAGAAGGCACTTCCCGCAATGATGCGAGAAGTGCCTTCTTGGTTTATCCGATAATCTCCCAGTCCCGTTCTGCCGCGATATTCCGGAGGCCCTCCTCCGGCCGGACAGCGACAGGTTTTCCGACAAGTTCAAGCACCGTCATGTCGGATAGCGTATCGCCGAACGCGGAGCTTTCTTCCCAGGCAACCGGGGTGTCTCCGAGTGCAGCGAGGATGCGCTCGTTTTTCCGTTTGCTGCGGATATGGTAGATGTTTGTCCGCCCATCATATGTATTTCCGGAATACGGGATGTCGGTGCCGATGACGTCATCAAACGGCAGATCCCTCACAGCCTCAAGCAGGAGCGGAGTGAAGGCACCGGATACGAGCATGACCCGGTCACCCGATTCAGCGTGGTCATGTACCCGCCGTACGACTTCCGGATTGAATCCGCTCCGCATCGCTGCCGCCATCTCGCCAAAGAAGCGGGTCAGCTGTTCTTCCTCAAATCCCGAAAAAGGAGCGAGGTAAGCCTGCATCGACTTTTCCTTCATCACAGGGGAGGGGACGAGCTTCATCTTGTAGCCCGTATATACAGGCAGGATCCGCCTGAAAAACTTGCCATAAAGCTTTCCGTATTCGGGATGCTGCTTAAGGTGAGTCATCATGAAGTCAAATGTCTCGTTCTGGTAAAGTGTCCCGTCAAAGTCGAAGATTGCAACACGCATGACTTGCACCGTCCTTTCCTGATCCGGCGGGCGGAACCCGTTTATTTGGAGAACTGGTATTCTTTAAGCAGGTTTTCAAGCTTTAGCGCGAAGCCGACATTGCCAAATACCTTCAGCTTGCCGGTCATGAACGCGGCCATGCTGTTCAGGTCACCTGTCAGCAGCTTACGGAAGTGCTTTCCGCTCAGTTCGAGGGTACAGGCCGGTTCACCGGTAATACCAGGGAAGATCTCCGCCCGTCCGTTGTCAAGCAACAGCTGCCAGCGGCTGACTTCACCTTTTTCGTCGATGATGAATTCATACCGGATGTGCTCGTCCTGATAAGGTTCCGGTTTGGCATCCAGTTCCTGACCGATTTTTGCCCAGATCTCGTCAAGCGAGAGGACATTCAGAGAATTGCCCATGTTCATGCCCCCATCTTGTTAGTAGGTACTTATTCATCTTAGGCAATCCGGAACATTTTGGCAATCATCACAATCCGCCTAGCGTATTGCCTACGATGGTGCCGATGTAGTTTCCGATGATGTAGCCCATCGTGCCGACGAGCATGACGGGGACAATCAGTTCTTTCCATCCTTTTGCAATCGCCATGGCGGCAGCCGTGGTTGGACCGCCAATGTTGGCGTTGCTGGCGACAATCATTTCCTCCAGGCTGAACTTGAACAGTCTGCCCACGCCGAATGTGACCACCATGTTGGTGAGCACCATCAGGAACACGAAGACGAGCAAGAGCGGCGCGTTCTGGATCAGAAGCGGGAGAGAAGCCGGAACACCGATGACGACAAAGAAAATGTAAATCAGATACGTCCCGATTTCCTGTGCGCCGTTCAGGCTGTCGAAAAACTTCGGCATGAGGGTGACCGAGGCGACGGTGATGGTTGTAAGCATCAGGTATTTGTCACCGAGAAGGCCGCCAAGAAGCTGCCAGCCGGCCCCTTCATCAGGTATGACGGTGCCGAAAGTCTCCGCAATTTTGAACGAGACCGCGACGATGACAAATGCGCTTCCCGCGGAGAGGGCGATGTCTTTCAGGGAAATCTCTTTGCGCTGCCAGTAGGAGGCGGCCAGTGTGCCGTCTTCGTCGCCAGCCGACTGTTCGACCTGGTCAATATGGGGCGTCCGGAAATTCCGGCGGAAAAAGCCCAATGCAGGGATGGCGATCAGGACGAAAAAGTAAATCGCCATCATGAGGTTGTCCGCGACAATGGTTGACGACAGCATACCCTCGCTGACATCAAACTTGGCGGAAAGTGCAGCCAAGTTCACGCTTCCGCCGATGTAGGAACCGGTCATGACCGCCGAAATCAGAGCCAGCTCGGGGATGAACTCGCTTAACGCGAAAAATGCAATGTAAGCGCCGGCGACGGTCCCGACAGAGCTGATGAGAAACAGGATCAGCAACCGTCCGCTTTCATTCCAGACCCGCTTCAGGTTCGCCTGATAAAGAAGGAGCGGAATTGCCAGCGGGATGACGTAGGACCAGACGGCGTCGTAGGCAGGGGCATCAGTCGGAATGATGTTCAGATTGGAAAGAACTAGTGCGCCGGAGAGGGCGATAATCGCTCCCGTCACTTTCGACGCCCATATGTACTTTTGTTCGAGGTAGATGCTCACGGCAGCCCAGCCGGCGAGAAACGCCCAGAGCAGCCATGTATCCTCAGGTTTGATCAGTGTGGTATCCATGCGGCACCTCGCTTTTTCTCACTATTATAAAGGAACTGGAGAACGGGAGGGAGGGGCAAGGGAACGATCACGATATTCACGCAATCGGAAAAGACCGGAAATGCCCGAGTAAGCACTTTCGGTCTCCAAGTAAATGGTAGTGTTATTTCCCGTCTTCCTCGCGCAGTGGAGAAAGAAGTTTCAAGGACAATGACGCTTTGACCTCCGCTTTTGATTGCCCTTTTTCCCCTTCTTCGGGAACACAGTTCTTGAGTGTCACGAGGTCACCTTCTTTTAGCGTCAGGATTGCCATCCTGAATGCTTCCTGCTGTTCCGTTCTGACCAGGCATTCAGAAGCAGGGACTTTCTCGCCGTTTACATGGACGGCCCAAAGACTGGAATCTCCGGCTGACAAAGCCAGAATCATTTCATAGAGGCCGTTTTGGCTGACTTTGATTGAGGTTTTCCTGCCTTTGATGGAAAAGCCCGGTGAGAAAACGGATTCCCCGTTGAACCTGACCATTGTTCCTTGGCCGACCTGTTGACCGGGGAGAGTGGAAAGGTAGGCGTATTCGGCAATTCCTCCAGCTGGCCCTTGAGGCCCTCGATCTCCTCGTTCTCCCGCCGGTCCTTGAACCCCTTGCGGTCCTTCAGGGCCGGGGTCTCCCGTAAGGCCTTGTGGACCGGGCTCTCCGGCAGGCCCGGGCGGCCCAATTGGCCCTGGATCCCCTTTTGGGCCTGGCGTGCCTTGTGGCCCCTTAGGACCGGCATCGCCTCTGTCCCCCTTCGGCCCCTGTTGTCCTTCTGGTCCTTGTACGCCTTGCGGTCCAGGCGGGCCGGTCATTCCTCTTGGTCCGGTAAAGCCTCGGGGACCCCGTTCGCCGCGAAGAGTTTCGGCAGCTTCCTTCGCAGGTTCTGTTGGCCCGGCAATAGCATGAATTTCCGCTTCCGCGGTCGTTTGCCTGCGATGATACCGCCCGCATTTCGGGCAGGCCTGCCGTTGTCCGTTACTGTTGCCTCCTGATGACGGTTTCTGCACTTCCGCACCTCCCTCGTGACAGGCTATGCAACAGGGATGCCGGGGGCACGGCGAAAGCCTGAATGAGATTGATTTGCATGAACGTTCCCGATAAACTGAATAAGATAAAAGGGGAGGGACATCCATGAAAATCACCAAAGCAACGGTTCACGCAGTCCGGTTTCCGCTCAGGGAGCCGTTCATCATATCCTATGCGACTTATCCGGACATGCCTGCAGTCATTTTGAGGCTTGAGACAGATTCGGGACTTGTCGGGTATGGGGAAGCGGTGACGGACGAGCATGTGACGGGAGAATATTACCTGTCGGCGTATGAAATCCTGAAGAATCTTCTCGTTCCTTCCATCATCGGTGAGAATCCATTTGATATCGAAAGGATCCACAAGCGGATGAACGGGGCGGTCTCGGGAAATCCGGCTGCAAAAGCTGCGGTCGACATCGCCTGTTATGACCTGATGGGAAAGGCCGCGGGACAGCCGGTTTTCAATCTGATCGGCGGGCGTGCTCATGACCGGATCGAGTATCCGCGCGTGCTCAGCATCGAGGCTCCTGAAACCATGGCGGAAAAAGCGGTCCGGGCAGTAGAGGACGGGTATTCCTCCCTTAAGCTGAAAGTCGGCAAGGGGGATGCAATGGAGGATGTTGCCCGCATCAAAGCTGTCCGTGAAGCTGTTGGGCCGGACGTTCCGATTCGTGTGGATGTCAACCAGGGATGGAAAACGCCAGGCACGGCAGCTGCGGCCATCCGCGAACTCGAAGGCGAGAATCTGAAGTGGATCGAACAGCCGATCCGTATGGGTGATATCCGGGGCCTGGCGGATGTCCGGAGGAAAGTGGCCGTACCGGTCATGGCGGACGAGAGCCTGCATGGCATGGAGGAGTTTCTGGAAATCGTCCGCCTTGAGGCGGCTGATGTACTGAACATCAAGCTCATGAAATGCGGCGGCATTTATCCGGCAATCCATATCGCCAAGGCGGCGGAGGCCGCGGGAATGCCTTGCCAGGTCGGCTCGATGGTGGAGTCATCCGTGGGATCGGCGGCCGGGTATCACGTTGTCATGAGCCGGGCAAACATCCTAACGGCCGAATTGACGGGACCGCTCCTCTTCAGTGAAGAAATCGGTGATCTGGAGTACGAGCTGCCACAGGTCATCCTGTCCGGCAAGCCGGGACTCGGCATTGAAGTCGACGATGCACAGCTTGAAAAGCTGACCGAGAAAAAGGAAACGGTGCAATAAGAAGCATGAACAAAAAGGTTGTGCCCCTCTGCTTCGGGGAGCACAACCTTTTGTGTCTTCGTTCTGGTTGGAAAGCGGATCATTCGCATTCCGGATTGAATGGGAATCTGTCAGTTAGTAACGAAGTCGCCGCCATCAATGTGGATGGTCTGGCCTGTCATGTAGCTTCCGTCCTTGGATGCCAATAGCACATAGGCCGGAGCAAGTTCTGCCGGCTGGCCGCGGCGTTTCATCGGGGTGGTCGCACCATGCTGCTCCACTTTCCCTGCATCGAATGTTGCGGGGATCAGCGGCGTCCAGATAGGCCCTGGAGCCACCGCATTCACACGGATGCCCTTATTCGCGATGTTCTGTGCGAACGAGCGCGTAAATGCCGTGATGGCGCCTTTTGTGGAGGAATAGTCAAGCAGTCCCGGCGAGCCGTTGTAGGCAGTGACCGAAGAGGTATTGATGATGCAGTCGCCTTCCTTCAGGTAGGCCATTGATTCACGGGTCAGATAGAAGAGACCGTAAAAGTTCGTTTCGAACGTTTTCTTCAGCTGGTCGGAAGTGATCGCTTCGATGTCCTTTTGCGGATACTGCACGCCGGCGTTATTGACAAGGATGTTCAGTCCGCCGAGTTCATCCGCAACCTGTTTCAGGAGACTCCGGCAATTGGCTTCGTCGCTGATATCTGTCTTGATCTTCATTGCGCGCCTGCCGTATTTTTCAATGTCACGGACTGTCTGCTCCGCATCAGCATCCTCTGCATCGTCCAGATAAGCGATGGCAACATCCGAGCCTTCCTTGGCGAATGCTACTGCGACCGCGCGGCCGATGCCGGAGTCGCCGCCTGTGATGAGGGCAACCTTGCCTTCCAGCTTGCCGGATCCTTTGTATTCGGGATCATCATAAATAGGCTCCGGCTTCATCTCAGATTCGATGCCGGGCTGGCTCTGCTGGGATTGTGGACCTACTTGCTGGTCTGCTTTTTCGTACTCGTTACCGTTGCTCTGATTGTTTGTCATGCTGTCGCCTCCTTGATTCATTTCCGGGTTCATATTCCGTCCATGTCGAACCGAATGCCGTTTCGGCTGCACCATTCATTCAGGACCTTCTGCCTGGACATTTCACGGTAATTCTTCCACTCGTGCAGCAGCTCTTCTTTTTTCAGGATCTTTTCAAACTCTTCGGCCGGGCGGTTGTAGGCGAAGATTTCGCCGATCTTCTCCTGCAGGCCCGGCCTGTCCTGCAGGGTATGGGTGAATGCCACCCTCATCTGTTGTTCGGCTGTGTCATCAAAACGGGGAAGCTCGATATAGCGCGGCTGGTCATGATCGGCCTCATGCTGGATGACCTGCCCGGTTTCCCGGTCATACCAGGAAGGCTTTCCGTCATGGGCTGCTTCATGCAGGTCGCGGTATGCGATGCGATTGTGCTCCATCCGCCGATCCCTTCCTTTCCTGACTTCTCCTTTCGTATACCCTGCAGCCGCTCGGAGAAAACCGCCATGCCGGAATGGGTACAAAGAAGGTGGGAAGGGTGGTACAATGGGGAGATGGAATAGGCAGATAGACGAAAAGGAATGATAAACGTGGTTAAACGCAATGATCCATGCCCTTGCGGCAGCGGAAAGAAATATAAGAAATGCCATGGCCGTGCGGAAAGTGGCACCCATCTGCTCACGGAACAGGAACTAAAGCGAATCATGGCAGATTACATAGGCAGCACGCCTGCTACCGGTAATGACCGCGCAGAATTGTCACTGCTCGTGAAAACATGGATGTCCAGGCTCGGCGGGCTCATGAAGGCCGGAGCAATTGAGGGCGCGGCATACGAACATTACGCGTTCAATATCCGCCGCGACTTGTGGCAGCGGCATCTGGAACGGTCTGCCGCCACTGCCCGGGAAGAAGTAAAGCGTGTGCTGAAATCGTGGAATGACCCATTCGTCATGTTCGCAGAACTGGCCGAAAAAGAGGACGGTTACCTGATCTTGAAGGATGTGTTCGGGGTAGGCAGATGGGCGATGGCAGATCATGAACGGATCGACGCGCCTGAAGGGACCATCCTGTTCGGCACGGTTCTTGCAGACCCCCGTGTGAGGGAAGATGCCGTCCAGCCGGTGTCCACGCTTTACTCGATTCCTTCGCAGAACGCCGCTGCCGCGGACCGTATCAGCGCCTTTGCCGATACTCTCGGCGAAAAGACGGATGAAGCTTTTCTTGAGTCCAATCTGCTGGATATTTTCGCCATTCTGCACACCCCTGCGGAAGAGGCTGAACAACAGTCTGATGCAGCAGAGCCGCAGGAACAAGCGGAACAATCTGAACAGGCAGCAGGGGAAGCCGCTGCCGCTACAGAAGCGCCGGTAACAGACGAACCCGTACGATCCACTGCAGACGGGGACATCGAAAACCTGACCGACGGGCAGCGCAGTGCGGTGACCCTGCTGATGACGGAACTGGAATCAGACGGACTTGGACATGACGGCAAAGACAGTCTGAGAAGTGCGGTCATACGCTATTTCCGTCAGGAGAATCCAATCGTCCGGAAACCAGGCGGCATCGTGGCCGGCCTGTACCTGGCCGCGCAGGAAGAGAACCTTCTTCCGGGTGAGGCATTTACTCCAAAAGAAGTGGCCAAGCGTTTTGGCGTATCGGAAAGCACTGCCCAGAAATACGCAACAGCTTTCTCCGGACGTCTGAACTAATCAATCTCTGCAAAAACGGACCTGTCGGTTTCTGACAAGTCCGTTTTTTATGCGTGTCATTAAAGCAGTCCGATCCATTTCCAGTAGGTGGCGCTAAACAGCAGGATCAGAAGGTAACCCACGATTGTGAGCGGGATACCGGCCTTGATAAAATCCTTGACTGTAAATGCGCCTGTCCCATAGGCGAGCATGCTCTGTGGTGCGTTGACCGGAAGCAGAAAACCGAACGAGATGACGAACTGCTGGATCAGCACGAACCCGACACTGTTCTCACCCAGCGCAAGTGTCGAAGTCAGGGCGATAAAAATCGGAATCAGCGCGGACGCCAGGCTTGTCGCACTTGCAAATCCGAGATGGATGAGGATGTTGAACAGTGAGACAAGTGCGATGGTTGCCAAGAGCGGCATCGTATCCAGCCCCAATGAGCCGAACACTGTATTTGAGAGCCACGAAGCACCTCCTGTATTGAGCAGGAGCGTGCCGAGCGTGATCCCGACGGCAAAGACAATGATTGTGCCCCATGGGATGAGTTTTTCGGCACTTTTCCAGTCGAAGACTCCGATTTTCGGAATCAGCATGAGAGCGACCGCAATGAGCGTCACGCTCGTCGTGTCAAGAGGATGGAACTTTTCTTCCGTCGACCAGAGAATCAGCAGGATAATCGAAAGAACAATCAGCCGGATTTCGGTTGGCTTAAGCGGACCGAGCTCCTCGAGTTTTTCACGGATCACTTCTTTGCCGCCTTCGATATTATCGGTTTCTGGTTTGATGAGGCGGGTCATGATGAAGTATAGAACGATCGACATGATGATTGAGAACGGAGCGGCGTACAGGAACCAGGAGCTCCAGGCGATCGTCTCTCCCATCTCCTCCTCGATGAATCCGATGGCGACCATATTCTGCGCGGCACCTGTCTTGAGGCCGATGTTCCAGATGGATACCGCATTGACAGCAGTTAAAACGAGAAGCGCAGCAAGACGGCTGTTGTTATTCAGTCCGAATGCCGCCACCATGCCAAGCAGAATCGGCACGACCGCACCGGCGCGGGCTGTCGCACTCGGCACGAAGAAGGCGAGGATGATCGAGACGATAATTCCGCCCATTACGATGGCATTCGTTTTTGTGCCAACCCTGGATAGAATCCAAAGTGCAAGCCGTTTGTGCAGGTTCGTCGCCTGCATCGCGGCCGCGATGAACAGGGCACCGGCGACGAGGGCAACCGCGCTGTTGGAAAAGCCGGCGAGTGCTAGTTTCAGGGCCCCCTTTGTACCAAGCAGTTCCCCGCCTGCCTCAGGATCCGGGGCGAACCCGACCAACAGGGTGATCAGCCCGATGATGATGGCGGCGCTTACCGGGTAAGTGACGGCTTCTGTCATCCAGACGATGACGGCAAAAGCGAGGATAGCAAGCGCGCGATGGCCCATGACAGACAGTCCTTCAGGTGTCGGCAACAGAAGGACGATGATCAGCGCTGCAAATGATAATAAAAGAAAAAGTGCTTTGCGGTTCCTTTTTTCCTTGCCCGGCGGACTTTCTGCCGGCTGTTGCTTAGGGGTGGTTTCTGTCATGTGATCCGCCTTTCCGCCCGGTAACCGGGCTTTTCTTTCTCACATGATACCCGGCTGCCGCTAGTGATAACCGGCAGGAATGATGATTAAAATCTGGGGTAGTCTGTTATAATAAGGTCCCCTGTACGTATGATGATGGAACGAAAGGGTGTAGGCAACACGATGGCATTGAATTACATCAAGAGGAAAGTTACGAAGATCGGGAACAGCCATGGGGTGACGCTGCCCTTGAAAGTCATGGAGCACCTTCAGCTCGAACCGGGCGATGAAGTGCGGTTTGAAATCGGAAAAGACGGGCGCGTAGAACTCGATAAGCACGTAGATTCATCATTGCCGAATGACAGAGGTGACGGCTATAGGCTTCTGATGGACAACTATGAAAAATCATTCCGGAACATGAAGAAACTTTAAAGTTCATACTGTACGATGCGTGAAGCGCCGTAGATTGAAGCGGAGGGGCCGAGACACCTGCGGGAGCCGGCTGAGGCAACGCTTGCGACTAGCGGGCGCCGTTGCGAAGAACGGTGTCTGTGGCCAAAGCACAGCTTTGGTAAGCAAAGGTCTTCCTGCGGCCAAAACGCAGTTTTGGTAAGCAAAGCTCTTCCTGCGACCAAAGCTATGCTTTGGTAAGCAAGGGCCCGCAGCGGAAATCCGGAAGATTTCGGGAATAGAAAAAACTGCAGACAAAGGAGTAATCCACTCGTTTGTCTGCAGTCTGACCGGCCTCCGGTATAAGGGAGGCCGTTTTTTCATGTTTTTTAAGCAGTTTTATTTGCCGCCGAGAAGATCGAACAGTCCGCCGGCGACGCTGCCTTCGCCTTTTGATTCGCCCGGTGTATAAGGGGCTGCTGCAAAGACACGGCTTGCAAGCCGAGAGAACGGAAGGGACTGGACCCAGACTTTTCCGGGTCCCCGGAGTGTCGCAAAGAACAGCCCCTCTCCGCCAAACAGAGCTGTTTTGACGCCCTTCACGGTTTCGATATGATAGTCAACGTTTTGTGTCATCGCCACGAAGCAGCCGGTATCGACTCGCAGGATTTCCCCCGGTGCAAGTGTTTTTTCATGGATGGTTCCGCCCGCATGGATAAATGCCATGCCATCGCCTTCAAGCTTTTGCATGATGAAACCTTCGCCGCCGAAAAATCCGGTACCGAGCCTGCGCTGGAATTCCACACCGATAGAAACGCCCTTGGCGGCTGCCAGGAAAGCATCTTTCTGGCAGATGATCTTGCCGCCTTCCTGACTGAGATCGACCGGGATGATCTTGCCCGGATAAGGGGATGCGAACGAAACATGTTTCTTTCCTGTGCCTGTGTTCGTGAAAGTCGTCATGAACAAGCTCTCGCCGGTAATCAATCGCTTGCCGGCACCTTTCAGCTTGCCGAACAGGCCGCCGCCTCCGCCCGATCCGTCTCCGAAAACCGTTTCCATCGCGATGCTATCCTCCATCATCATTAGGCTTCCCGCTTCTGCGATGACTGTTTCGGAAGGATCCAGCTCAACTTCCACGAACTGCATATCATCCCCGTGCAAGACATAATCGATCTCATGGTTGTTCATCTTTTCATCCCCGCTTCCTGTTTGATAGTCAGGAATACGGTGAAAAGCGGCGAATGGTTTCAATTAAATTCGCTGGATGTAAGAAGTCGCCAGAGCGTGGACATGACCGTGCGGGCTTCCGGTTCATTCGGAAGGCCGTCAAACAGTCTCCGGAATGGAACGGCGACTGTTTTCAGAAGAGCGGTGCGTGGCCTTTCCTCTGACAGTTCACCGGAAAGAAAAGCCGCAAATTCCCTGCCGGATTCCCGGCTTTCAGGCGGCAGGGTGTCCGCAAGACTCAACAGGTCCTCCGCGACACCACTCCGCGAAGGGAGAGGGGGAGAGTCGGCTCTGAGAACGAACTGCCCGGCTTCCAGCAGATGGTCATCCGTTTCCGCCATATCCCTAAGCAGCGACTCCGTCCGCATGATGACGAAGCGGATGCGCTTGGACAGCTCTTCGGTGGAGGTGATGTCCGGGGCGAACTGAAGGTATTGGCCGAGCATGCCGAACTGCATGAGCGCAGCGTCGGCGGCGAAAGGACTGAATTGCTCCCCATACACTTCGGTGAGTCGCCGTTCGAGCCATGCCAGTTCAGCAAGGTGGACCGCCTTCATGTAGCCCCTCAGATCCGGATCGCCGGAATGCAGAATCGCTTCGTATAGTCGGATGATTTTCTGCTCGCGGTTCATCTGCAGGCGGACCAGAATCTGGTCGGAAAGCAAGTCGGGGCCATCCTGCCTGCCCGCGGCGAGTTCTTCGCGGAGGACAGAAGCACTCTCCGTTGAATCTTCAATGATGGAAATCAAGCATTCATTTTTGGAGTTAAAGTAGTTGTAGAACGTTCCTTTCGATATGCCGGCCTCATCCAGGATATTCTGGATGGAGGTCTTGGCAAATCCGTTCTCCAGGAACAGCCGCTTGGCGGCATTCAGGACATGCTGTTTCCGTTCGTTCAAAGCGTTCACCTTTC
Organism: Bhargavaea massiliensis; assembly: GCF_018390575.1. Classification (GTDB taxonomy): domain Bacteria; phylum Bacillota; class Bacilli; order Bacillales_A; family Planococcaceae; genus Bhargavaea; species Bhargavaea massiliensis. The sequence goes on from NZ_JAHBCJ010000002.1 coordinate 130,005, forward strand.
TGTATGGCAACGTGTTGAAAACGTTTTTATACCATGAGTATAAAGTGAATTATAATTGATTTTGTGCTGTTTCTCAATTTTTTATTACACATCAGGATTTAATTGTTGAAATGGTTGGACCGTCGGTATAAAATAGTTTTCACGCGATTTTATTCGGACTGCGGAATATTGGATCGCTTTGAACGGAGGAATGACAATTGAATGAGCAACAACTCCACGCCAAACCCCCGTATGCGATGATTGCGGTCCTCTTTTTCGGGGCGTTTGTTGCGTTTTTAAACAATACGCTGCTGAACGTGGCGCTTCCGGTCATCATGACCGAATTTAAGGTGAACCCGGCACAGGTGCAGTGGCTGACAACCGGCTATATGCTCATGAACGGCATCCTGATTCCGGCTAGCGCGTTCTTTATCCAGCGCTTTACGAACCGGAACCTTTTTTTGACTGCGATGACGCTGTTCACGATCGGTACGCTGACGGCAGCGCTTGCGCCTTCGTTTATCGTGCTGGTCATCGCACGGATGATTCAGGCATCCGGTTCCGCAATGATGATGCCGCTCCTGATGAACGTCATGCTCGTCGCCTTCCCGGTGGAAAAACGGGGAACCGCAATGGGCTATCTTGGTCTCGTCATGATCACGGCGCCGGCAATCGGGCCGACGCTGTCCGGCTGGATCGTCCAGCATTACTCATGGCGGGTGCTATTCTGGATGGTGCTTCCATTCGCGCTACTCGTCATCCTGATCGCCTTCTTTAAGCTGAAGAACATCATGGAGACACGGGATGTCCGTCTGGATGTCCTGTCGATCATCCTGTCGAGCCTCGGATTTGGCGGGCTGCTCTACGGCTTCAGCATGGCCGGGGATAAAGGCTGGGCCCACCCGCAGGTTTACCTCACCATCATTATCGGAGCCATCGCCCTGACTGCCTTTATCCGCAGGCAGTTGAGCATGCCGGTACCGATGTTGGAGTTCCGGATCTATAAGCATCCGATGTTCACCCTATCGACGGCTATTATGGTCGTGTTGTCGATTGCGATGTTCTCGGGCATGCTGCTGACCCCGATCTACGTGCAGAATGTGCGGGAAATCTCGCCTTTCCACTCGGGACTCCTCATGCTGCCGGGTGCGGTTATTATGGGAATCATGTCCCCGATCACCGGAAAGCTGTTTGATAAGTACGGACCACGCACACTGGCGATCTCGGGCTTGCTGATCACGACGGTGACGACGTTCATGCTGAGCCGCCTGGAGATTGACTCCGGTTACTTCTATATCATGGCCGTATATACGGTCCGGATGTTCGGGATGTCGATGGTTAACATGCCGATCATGACGAACGGGCTGAACCAGCTGCCGATGCAGATGAACCCTCATGGCACTGCGATGAACAATACGCTCCAGCAGGTGTCGGGGGCGATCGGCTCCGCTTTTCTTATGACGGTGATGAACAAGCGTACAGAATCCGAAACCGCTTCTCTGGTTGGTGAGGCGGCAGGACTCCCGTCTGCAGAAGCGGCGGCAGCCAAGGCACGGATTGCCCAGGAAGCGCTTCTTCACGGTATCAATTTCGCTTACTTTGTCTGTACCGTCATCGTTTTCATCGCACTGATTCTGACGTTTTTCGTGAAGCGGGTCGTCCCGCCGAAAGAACAGTCGGAGGCCATGAAGGCGGCCGGCGGAAATCCCGTCAAGAGCGGGAAGCCGGCACATACTCCTCATCCCGAATGAATAAGATGAATCCGCAGGTAATTGCCTGCGGGTTTTTTGTTTTCTTCGGACAGGCAGGCAAGAGAAAGGCTCTCGGCACGAAGAGTTCAAAAATTCAGGAAGGAATCCGGCTGAAGTTGTCGAAAAAGGACAATGAAAGCGGTTTCAATAAAGGATAGGGGAAAGGGGAGCTGGGCATGAAACTGAACAACTATATCAACGGATCCTGGCAGGAAGGCGGCGGAGCTGATTATACGGCGGTCGTGAACCCTGCAAACGGGGAGACGTTATGCGAGGTAAAGCTTTCCGGAAAGTCCGATGTGGACGAGGCGGTAAAGGCTGCAAAACGGGCACAAAAGGAATGGGCACTCGTCCCGGCGCCGAAACGGGCGGATTACCTATATGAGATCGGCCGGCTCATGAAAGAGCGCAAGGAGCACCTTGCACAGGTGCTTACGAAAGAAATGGGCAAAGTGATCGAAGAAGGGCGCGGTGAGGTGCAGGAAGGAATCGACATGGCGTTTTACATGGCCGGTGAGGGCCGGCGCCTGTTCGGGGAGACGGTCCCGTCGGAACTGCAGGACAAGTTTGCGATGAGTGTGCGGGCGCCGATCGGTGTCGTCGGCCTGATCACGCCGTGGAACTTCCCGGTCGCCATCGCGACGTGGAAGTCGTTCCCGGCAATTGTCGCGGGGAACACGTTCATCTGGAAGCCGGCAACCGAGACACCGATGATGGCCTATGAAATGGCGAAGATTTTTGACGAAGTCGGATTGCCGCCTGGCGTGGCGAACGTCGTGTTCGGGAGCGGCGGAGAAGTCGGCACGGCGATGATCGAGCACCCCGACATCCGCGTCATCTCGTTTACAGGATCGACGGAAACGGGCCGCCGTGTCGCGGAACTCGGAGGCCGTCATCTGAAGAAAGTGTCGCTGGAGATGGGAGGGAAAAACGCGGTTATCGTCATGGATGATGCCGATCTCGACCTTGCCGTGGAAGGCATTTTGTGGAGCGCCTTCGGCACGGCGGGACAGCGCTGCACGGCCTGCAGCCGGGTCATCGTACACCGGGATGTGAAAAAAGAGCTGGAACAGCGTCTGCTTGAACAGATGAAAGGCCTGACAATCGGCGACGGGCTCGATGAGTCGGTAAGGGTCGGCCCGGTCGTTAATGCACCTGCTCTCGAAAAGATCCACAGTTATGTGGAGATCGGCAAACAAGAGGGTGCGAAGTTGCTTGCCGGCGGCAGGATTCTTGAAGACGACGGCCTGAAAGGCGGCTATTACTACGAGCCGACCCTCTTCACAGACGTGAAGTGGGATAGCCGGATTGCTCAGGAGGAGATCTTCGGTCCGGTCATCTCGCTTATTGAGGTGGGCAGCCTGGATGAAGCCATTGAGGTGAACAACAGTGTGACCTACGGTTTGTCGAGCTCGATTTTCACACGGGATGTCAACCAGGCATTCCGTGCCCAGCGCGATCTGGACACGGGAATCGTCTATGTGAATGCGGGGACGACCGGGGCGGAAATCCACCTGCCGTTCGGAGGCACGAAAGGGACCGGCAACGGCCACCGGGACTCGGGAGTGGCCGCGCTCGATGTCTTCACTGAATGGAAGAGCATTTACGTGGACTACAGCGGCAAGCTGCAGCGGGCACAGATCGACACAGAATGAGCCTGGCGAAAGGGGAGAACAGAATGAAAATTGTCGTACTCGGAGCAGGACTGATGGGAAAAGAAGCCGCACGCGATCTTGTCAAAAGCGATAGGGTGGAGAAAGTCTGGCTGGCGGACCTGGATGTCCGGCAGGCAGAGGACTTCGCAGAGAAGCTGATGTCGGACAAGCTGGACATCCTCAGGCTGGATGCGTCCGATGACGTCCAGCTCAAGGAAGTCATGTCTCTCGGCGATGTCGTCATCAATGCACTCTTTTATACATTCAATGAAAAGGTCGCCCGAACGGCGATTGCGGCCGGCGTACACTGTGTCGACCTTGGGGGCCACATCGGCGGAGCAACCGATGCCGTCCTCGGCCTTTCCGCTGAAGCAGAGAAAAAGGGCGTCACACTGATTCCCGACCTGGGTGTCGCACCGGGCATGATCAATATTTTATCAGGCTACGGAGCGGGCAAGCTCGACCAGCCGGAATCAATCCGGCTGTTTGTCGGAGGGATTCCGGTCGAGCCGGAACCGCCGCTAAATTACAATATCGTCTTTTCGCTGGAAGGGGTCTTCGACCATTATACGGACCCGTCTCTCGTCATCCGTGAAGGTAAAGTCAAGGAGGTTCCTTCCCTGAGTGAGATCGAAGTGATCCGGTTCGACGGCTACGGCGAGCTGGAGGCGTTCCATACATCCGGAGGCACGTCGACGCTGTCGAAGTCATTCCCTGACCTGGACACGCTCGAATACAAGACGATCCGATATAAGGGGCATGCCGAGAAGTTCCAGCTGCTCGTCGATCTCGGTCTGCTGGCGCGCGACTCCGAAGTGGCGGTCAGCGGGCAGCAGGTGAAAGTCCGCGATGTAATGAGGGAGCACCTGACGCCAAAGCTCCGGCTCGGGGATAAAAAGGATGCTGTTCTTCTCCGGGTCATCGTGAAAGGAATCAAGGATGGGGAAGAAGCGTATTACGAGTACGATATGATCACCGAAAAGGAGTCCAAGACGAATGTCACCGCGATGGCACGAGCGACAGCGAATACCATCTCTGTTGTTGCCCAGATGATCGGCGATGGGACGATAACAAATCGGGGCGTCCATCCGCCGGAAACGATCGTGCCGGGTGATGCCTATATCAGCGAAATGAAAAAGCGCGGCGTCAACATTATCGAGACGTCGTCCGAGACGGCGGCAACGGTTTAAGCGGGGATGGAAAGGAGAGGGAAAGGAGAGGGGACAATGGATTTCCGGTTCACGGACGAGCAGGATCTGCTCCGGAAGACCGCAAGAAAGTTCACGGATGATGAAATTATTCCGAATATCGCCAAATGGGATGCAGAAGGAAAGTTCGACCCGGCGATATGGAAGCGCCTTGCAGAGCTTGGGTTCATGGGCGTCTGCATCCCGGAAAAATACGGGGGAAGCGGTATGGACTACAACGCACTTGCCATCCTGTGCGAGGAACTGGAGCGTGGCGACACGGCCTTCCGCACCGCCGTGTCCGTCCATACCGGCCTGAATTCGATGTCTCTACTGCAGTGGGGCACCGAGGAACAGAAACAGAAGTTCCTTGTGCCGCAGGCGAAGGGAGAAAGAATCGGAGCATTCGGGCTGACCGAGCCCGGCGCCGGATCGGACGTCGCGGCAATGTCGTCGACCGCCGTGCGTGACGGCGATCACTACGTGCTGAACGGGCAGAAGACATGGATTTCACTGTGCGACCAGGCGGATCATTTCCTCGTTTTTGCTTATACCGACAAGGCCAAAAAGCACCACGGCATCACTGCCTTTATCGTTGAGCGGACAATGAAAGGATTTTCATCAAAAGCGATCAAAAACAAGTACGGCATCCGGGCGGGGAACACGGGAGAACTGTTTTTCGAAAACGTCCGCGTACCGGTTGAGAACAGGCTCGGCGAAGAAGGCGAGGGCTTTAAAATCGCCATGGCCTCACTCGATAATGGCCGATTTACCGTCGCGGCAGGTGCTGTGGGACTGATTAAAGCCTGCCTCGAGGCAAGCGTGAAATACTGCCATGAACGGGAAACGTTCGGCAAGCCGATCGGAAAGCACCAGCTGGTCCAGCAGATGATCGCCAACATGGAAGCGGGCTACCAGATGAGCCGGTTGCTTGTGTACCGTGCGGGAGAGCTGAAAAACCAGGGCGTGCGGAACACGCGCGAGACGTCTTTGGCCAAGTGGCAGGCGTGCGACTTTGCCAATAAAGCCGCGGACGACGCCTTCCAGATCCACGGTGCTTATGGCTATTCGGACGACTATCCGGTCGCCCGGTATCTCCGCAACTCCAAGGCGCCCGTCATCTACGAGGGAACCCGCGAAATCCACACGATCATGCAGGCGGAATACGTGCTTGGCTACCGCCGGGACAAACCGCTCAACAAGATGCTGCCGGCATGGACGCCGGGTGAATAACAGGGCAAAGCCCCGCCGGGGACGGCGGGGCTTTGCTTATGGCGTAAGAGTATTGAGTTGGGTGTTGGGTTTGAGTACGAAGTTTCCGTACGTAATTCTCGTGGCCTCTGGAACTTGCATACGAAAACTCAAAGTCCGCGTACCAAAGTGGTTTGTTTGCGCACGAATATGACCGCATTTCCTATTGCTTAGAAGAAATAGAGCCCGATGGAGATGACAATGCCGGAAAGGATCAGAACAAATACACAGTACCCCATAATGTCTTTCGCCTTCAGTCCGGCAATGGCGAGTGCCGGAAGCGCCCAAAACGGCTGGATCAGGTTCGTCCAGGCATCTCCCCAGGCGATGCTCATTGCAGTCTTTGCATAGTCGACCCCCAGCGCCTGAGCGGCATCGAGCATAATCGGTGCCTGAACGGCCCACTGGCCGCCGCCGGAAGGCACAAAGAAGTTGACGATGCCGGCAGCATAGAAAGTGAACAGCGGGAACGTATGCTCATTCGAGATGGACACGAAGGCATCCGAGATGACCCCGGCAAGTCCGGAGGAAGTCATCATCCCCATGATGCCCGCGTAGAACGGGAACTGGATGATGATTCCGCCTGCAGTCTTTACGGCATTGGCGACCGCGGCGAGGAAACGGCGCGGTGTTCCGTGAAGGATGATGCCGAGGATCAGGAAAATCAGATTCACGATGTTCAGGTTCAGGTCGAATCCGTTGCGCACAAAGTGATGAACCAGATAAATGAGTCCGAGCGCGCCGATCAGCATCGACAGGATCACGCTGTCTTCCATGCGTGACGCAGGTGTCTTCTCGGCCGGTTCCTCTACTTCGATCGGCTCTTCAAGTTTTGCCGGGTCGACCGTCACCGTATCTTCGGGCTTCGGCATCATCCAGCGGTTCAGGAGCGGAATGGTAATGAACAGAACGAGGACAATGAACAGGTTGTACGGCGTGAATATTGTATCCGTTGTAGAAATTACCCCGATCTGTCCGGCAAACGGATGGTCGGGCGTCGCAATTGACAGCGGAATCGATCCGCCAAGGCCTCCGTGCCAGACGACAAATCCGGCATAGGCACTTGCCACCAGCAGGCGGTAATCGACGTTTGTGACTTTCTTCGCAATTTCCTTCGCGAACAGGGCGCCTATGACCAGACCGAATCCCCAGTTGATCCAGCTGGCGATAATGGAGACGACCGATACGAGAAGAATGGCAGCTCCAGGTGATTTTGCAATTCCGGCAAGTGTGCTGAGCAGTCGCTTAAAGAACGGGCTATTGGCCAAAACGTGGCCAGCAACGAGCACGATGACCATCTGCATGGCAAAAGCCAGAAGCCCCCAAAACCCGTCTCCCCAATAATCAACCATCTCGATCGGCCCCGTATCGGTCAGGCCGAGTCCGAGCAGAAACACGACCAGAGTCAGGACTGCGACAAAGATATACGGATCAGGCAGAAAGCGCTCCATGAGCGTGTTCGAGAATCTCGTTAATGTTTTCAAAGATCTTTCCCCCTTGTCGAAAGTTGTTGAATCTCCCCCATACCAATGTAGTCGATGATGAATGATATTGCCAGACTATTTTAATAGTATGTGATACTAACTGTTTGCATGCGAGAAGGTGTAACCAATCTCAATGGTTTTCAGACTAATGGGAAAAGGAGGGGGCATCATGCAAAAGGGAAGAAAAGCGGTATGGTTCGGGCTCGCCGTTCTGCTGGCCATCGCCGGGATTGCAGGCATCCGGGCTGCGGACCGGCAGGAGCCGGGTGTGCGGGCGGACGCAAGCGTGATCAGCGGGGAGCCGTGGCGCGCATCATTTCCTGCAGAACTTTCGGAGGATGCTCTTGAAAATGGGGCATTGAAAGTCACGGACGAAGACGGTAATCCGGCAGATGGAAACATTCGGCTTTCAGGAAGCCAACTGGAAGTGGACGGATTAAAACCCGGCCGCTATATCCTCCACATTACCGGAGCCGCATTCGGGAAACGTTCAAAGGGCGGGGAAGAGATGGTTTCATTCACGATCAGGGAAGGCATCGCGCCTGTCGGTTCGCTCGGGGAACTTGAGGAACACTTCCGGCTGATCGCCGAGCGCCAGAAGAGGGAGATTGAACAGGAAAGAGGAGAGGTCTCTGTAGAAACGTCGGCAACATCAGAAGACAGCGCAGCGGGTCCTGACGGAGGTGCCGGCCACTCGGTGACCAACAATCAGGTATCGGGGATTGATGAAGGGGACATCGTCAAGACGGACGGTGATTTTCTGTATGCGACGTCCGAGGGCGCACTGGTGAAAATCTATGATATACGGAATGAAGGAAAACCTGAGCGGGTCGCGACAGTTGAAGGGGATGACAGTTTCCAGCCGCTTGAACTTTATTTGTCCGGAGATCTCCTGGCGGTGGTCGGCCACCAGTACCAGGCGACGGGTGGGGTGATCGGCGGGCCGGCAGAAATCATGCCTGCGGAAAGCAGCGCAGTCGGGGTGCGTCTGTACGATGTCAAAAATCCTGCCAATCCCAAACTCGTCCGGGAATCCGGGAATGAAGGCTGGCATGTTTCGTCCAGGTTAAACGGGAATATTCTCTACCTGATCTCCTCGATGACACCGATTTACCGCATCATGGAGCAAGAGGGGGATGTCCGGCCGTATCAGTATGACAGCGCCCGGCCAGACACAGTCGGACCGATGGACACGGACTCGATCACGATCCTGCCGGGGCCTGCCGGTGACTCCTATACGCTCATCACCGCCGTCGACCTCGGAGGCGGAGCGGATGCTACCATTGAGACGGAAGGGTTTGTCGGCAGCGGAGGCGGGGTGTACATGTCGCAGGAAAATCTGTATCTGGCATCCACGGAATATCACGCGGGGCTGTTTGCTGAGGAAGGGGCGGCTGGCCGGCCGCCGGAATCCTATACAAAACTATTCAAGTATGCGCTGGACGGCACGAAAGTGACCTTCACCGCCTCCGGAGAAGTGCCGGGAACGCCGCTCAACCAGTTCTCGATGGACGAATATGACAACCACTTCCGAATCGCGGTCACCGACGGCAACATGTGGGATGAACGTCAGCCGTCAGAGTCGGCGGTTTATGTCCTTGACTCGGAGCTGAAAGAAACCGGTTCAGTGACGGGGCTGGCAAAGGGGGAGCGAATCTATTCGGCCCGCTTCATGGGGGACCGCGCGTATGTGGTGACGTTCCGCGAAACCGACCCGCTTTTCGCAATCGATCTGTCGGACCCGGCAACGCCGGCCGTGCTCGGCGAGTTGAAAATCCCGGGCTTCAGCAACTATCTTCATCCGCTCGGCGATCGCCATCTGATCGGATTTGGGCAGGAGACGGTGACCGTGAAAGGAGAAGGGCCTGAGCCTCAGATTCTCACCGCGGGGATGAAAATCTCGCTGTTCGATGTGTCGGACATGGCTTCACCAAAGGAAGTCGCCGTTGAAGTGATCGGGGGCAGAGGCACGTATTCCGAGCTTCAATACGATCACAAGGCGCTGTTTGAGCATAAGGAACGCAACCTGTATGGATTCCCGGTGGATCTCTATGAGGGGACAGCGGAAAGCGAAGAGGTCCGATTTGGCGGGAGCGGCGCAATGATCTACGAAATCACCCCTGAAAACGGCATCCGCCTGCAGGGTAAGTTCATTTCCGAGGAAGGGGCCGTTCAGGGATACCCGGATTATGAACAGAGGGTCCTAAGAATCGTCTATTCAGGCAATACCGTCTACACCGTGTCTCCCGATGAAGTGGCAGCCTACTCGATGGACGGTTTCCGGCCGCTCGGCACGTCGTCCGACTGAATCCTCCGTTGAGTTTTCGACCTGTTTCCGCTACGATGAAATTCAGTAAATCGGACGGCGGTGAGAGGATGAACGATTCAAGAGAAGAGATGGGAATTGACGCCTGCCTGCTCGCGGGCAGACTGATGATGGAAGCCGGGGCGGAAACCTATCGTGTTGATGACACGATGAAGAGGATGGCTGCTTCTCTTGATATGCACGGTGCCGACTCGTTCACCACCTCGACCGGAATCATTTTCTCTCCGGGCGGACAGCGCAGGGTGAAGCTGACCAGTATCCGGCGGCGGGCGACGGACCTCGAGAAAATCGCCCGGGTCAATGCCATCTCAAGGTCGCTGTCATCACGGGAAATGTCGCTGGAAGAAGCGTACGGGGAACTGAAAAAGGCGGAGAGCGGCAACTTCATGTTCCCATTTTGGCTTCAGGTGCTGGCTGCTGCCGTTGCCAGCGCCAGTTTCCTCGTCCTCTTCGGCGGGGATTGGAGGAATATGGTCTTTGCAGTTATCGCCGGGGGCATCGGCTTTGCGGTGTCGGAAAAGTTCCATGAGCGGACAAGGGTGAAGTTCTTCTCGGAATTCACCGGTTCCGCCACGATCGGACTGATCTCACTCGCTGCCGTCGGTTCGGGGGTCGGCAGCCAGCTGGACATCATCATTATCGCGTCTGTCATGCCCCTCGTACCGGGCCTTCTGATTACAAACGCCATTCGCGACCTGATGTCAGGCCACTTCATGTCGGGAATCTCCAAAGGAATGGAAGCTTTCCTTACAGCCTTTGCAATCGGATCCGGCATCGCGATGATCCTGTCATTCCAGGGGGTGGGCATGTGACATACGTCATCCATGGGATCTTCAGCTTTCTTGCAACAGCGATGTTCGGCATCATATTCAATTCTCCGAGGAACCGGTTGCTGCACTGTGGATTTGTCGGCGCTGTCGGCTGGCTTGTGTTTTTCTCTTCTCGCGACCTGCTTTTGGAAGGGGACGCCGTAAAAGCTTCCTTTATCGGGGCATTTGCCGTGGCGGTTGTTGCCCATCTGTTTTCGAAGAGATACCGGACCCCGATGATCATCTTTAGCGTAGCCGGCATCATCCCGCTTGTTCCGGGCGGGACGGCCTACAACACGATGCGCAATGTCATGGAGAAAAGTTATGATGCCGCCACCGTCCATGCCATGGAGGTGCTCATGATTTCCGGGGCGATTGCGATGGGACTCGTATTTGCCGAAGTGATCATCCAATTGATCTTTAATAAACGGAAAACGGCATAAGCGAAAAAACCGCCCTCGGTTGCAAACCGGGGGCGGTTTTGGGATGAAGGTCATTTTTGGGACTGAAGAAGTTCGGTCAGCTTGGCTGCGGTCATCGGCCGGCCGGTATAGTATCCTTGGACCGCGTCACAGCCGCTTGCTTCAAGTGCTTTCCAGACAGCTTCTTCTTCGACTCCCTCCGCGACGACGGTGAGGCCGAGTGAATGGCCGAAACGAACAAGCCCGTCGACAATTTTGCCGACTTTGGCGTTTGTCGGGAAGGAAGCGATAAATTCCTCGCCGATCTTGATTTTGGAGAGAGGGACGGTCTGCATGTACCGGAAAGAAGCCGAGCCGGTTCCGAAGTCATCCAGCGCGAGTGACACGCCTTCCTCCTGGAGAGCTTTTAGCTGATGCATGATCGCTTCCTCAGCCTCCGCCTCGAAGGCGAACCGCTCGGTGATCTCGAGCTCCAGGAGAGAGGCCGGACAGCCGGTCCTCGCCAGGATATCGCGGACCCTGGCAGTCATCTCGCCGTTCCGGAATTCACGTACAGAAGAGTTGCAGCTCACCCGGATGCCGATTCCCTGCTCCTTCCAGGAAACGGCCTGGCGGCAGGCGGCTTCGATCATGACTTCACCGAGCGTCCCGATCATGCCGCAGTCTTCCGCGACGGGGATCAGCTCGGCGGGGCTGACCGCACCGAGATCCCGGTCTTCCCAACGGACCAAGGCTTCCGCGGCAATCACTTTCCCGGTCTTCATGTCGACCTGGGGCTGGAAGACGGGCATGATGGCGCCACTCTCAAGCGCCTGGGGCAGCTTTTGCTCAATGCGGAGCCTGCGTGCAACCGCCCGTTGCTCGGACTTCGGCAGGGAGGCGATATGATTTCCGCCTTCCATCCGGACCCGGTGCCGCGCCATGGAGGATGCGCTCAGCAGGTGATTGAACGACTGCTGGTCATCAGGATACTTTGCAATTCCGCCACTGACGCGGATCTGGAGGCCGGTAAGTTCCGAACGGATCGGGTGCTCGTCCAGGAAACTGAGGAAACCTTCGGCGAACCAGCTGCCGAGCGGGGTAAGGACGGCAAATTCATTCATGCCAATCCGTGCAAACAGGCTGTTGCGGAAATAGATTTTCATGCTCCTGACAAACTCCTGAAGAATCCGCTTTTCCGCATCCTGGTCCCCGGGTTCCATGAGTGTATGGAAGTTTTCTATGGAGAGGTAGACAAAAGTGAAATGCCGGTCTTCCGCAATCAGGCGCTCCGCTTCATCCGACAGCTTATGGCGGTTGATAAGACCGGTGTCAGGATCCACGTAGGCAATCTCCTCAAGCTTCCTCTGCAATTCCCGCTCTTCCGTCCGGTCTGTTTCCAGCATAAGTGTATAGAGATGGCTGCTGTTTGAGAAGACGGGCACCGCGGTCAGCATGACGTGATACGGCACGCCGTCTTTCGTGACCTGCTCCACATCACCCTGCCACGGCCGGCCGGCCCGCATGCGCCGCCAGATTTTCACGGCGCTCGCCTTGCCCTCGCGAGTATCGGGAAACATCACACGGAACGGTTTTCCGAGTACGCGCTTTGGTGTCCAGCCGCTTTTTTCGAGAAATTTCGTGTTGGCTTCCAGAATGAGGCCCTCGGCATCAATCTTGTAAATCATAAATTTCTTGTCCAGCCCGGCAAGCAGGCTTTCATAAGCTGTTTCCTGCTGCAATGTAACTGGGCTCTTTTCGAGCCTTCGATTGTCTTTCAACGCACTCCGACCTCCCGAAAAAGCAGGTTATATTTATCCAATATACAGGATGAGGCATGAAGTGGCATCCTTTTGCCGGCATTTTCCTGCAAAAGTAACAGGTCATCGCGGATGGAATGCGACCTGAGAGGGAAGAGAAGAAAAAAGGGCAACCTTCCAAACAAAATTTGTGTAAGATAGACAAGGCTGAACACGATTTATGACAGAAAGGAGGGGGCCGGATGGCACGGATAAAGGGAATTGCCATGATCGTCGTAGGTGCCATGCTCTGGGGGGCAACAGGTCCGATGATGGAGTGGCTGCTCGAGGAGAAGCCTATAGAAGTCGCGCCGTTTATTGTATTGCGCCTGCTGATCGCCGGAGCGGTGCTCCTCCTCGTCCTGCGTGTGCGGGGGAAGCGGGTCGGTCTCATCTGGCGTCAGAAGGCATGGACACGCCAGCTGGTCCTGTTCGGGATTATCGGAATGCTCGGTGTCCAGTTTACATTCTTGAAAACCATCGAAGAAAGCAACGCGGTCATCGCGACGCTCCTGCAGTTTCTGGCACCGATTTTCGTCATCGGCTTCGTCTCGTTTAATCAGAGAAAATGGCCGCCGGTGTATCAAGTTCTCGGTATCGCAGTGACACTCGCCGGTCTCGTGCTGCTTCTGACAAACGGATCCCTATCGTCACTCGAGGTATCCAGTACAGCACTTGCCTGGGGAGTGACCCTTGGGTTCACATTCGCATTTTACACGCTGTATCCGGCACGGCTCATGCACGAATACGGAGTGATTCAGACTGTCGCATGGGCGATGGTGATCGGCGGGACGGCTCTGTTCATTACACAGCCGCTTGCTGTTTTTCGGATGATACCAATGCTGCTCGATCCGGTGGCATTCGGTATGCTGATTTTAATCATTGTGTTTGCGACTGCGGGATTTATCCTGCTGCTCGGAAGCACACAATATATCTCGCCGGTCGAGACGAGCGTCCTGTCGAGCTTTGAGCCGCTGACAGCGATGGTTGTGTCGATTTTCTGGTTTGGCCAGCTGCTCGGCCAGTGGCAGTTTGCGGGTACCGCCACGATGCTCATTGGTGTTGTCTGGCTGTCGGTAGCCGGCAGCAAGGCATCCGAGATCGAAGCGGAACCGCCGAAGACGATGTAGTCTGCGTATTTAATAAACCCTTTCTCTGTGCCGTTTAAGCAAAGAGGAAGGGTATCTTTAATTTAACTGCTGGCCAATCAAAGCTAACTGAAAATTCTCCCTCCACCTATCCGGCCGGGGGGGAATATGGCATAATGAAGGAACAGTTGATTCGTTATGCGAAGGATATTTGGGGTGAAACTTTGAAAACTGTATTCTCTTATGCCAAGACGTATAAATGGCCCATTGCCATCGCGCTCCTGCTGATGCTTGTGGAACTGGCGGTCGAGCTGATCCAGCCGCTCGTTATCGGAAAAATCATTGATGACGGTATTATCCCCGGGGATTCGGGGACGGTCTGGACTTGGGGCACCGTCATGATGGGGCTTGCGTTTGCAGCGTTCCTGTCTGGAGTGACCAATTCGTTTTTCGCAGCCCATGCGGCGCACAGTTTCGCGTTTGACCTGCGGGCCGCGATGTTCCGGAAAATCCAGTCATTCACAATGTCGACGTTCCTGCGCTTCCCACAGTCCGGGCTCCTGACCCGGATGACGAGCGACATCACGATGACATCGAACGTCCTTTATATGAGTCTCCGGATTATGCTCAGGGCGCCGCTTGCCGCGGCCGGAAGTCTGATCATGGCGTTTATCGTCAATCCGAAGCTTGCGCTGTTTCTCATGATCGGCGTGCCGTTCCTCGTGATCTTCCTCGTCTTCATGGTGAGGAAGGGGGTAGCCATGTTCGGACGCGTGCAGCGCCGCCTCGACCGGGTGAACCGTGTCGTGCAGGAGAACCTGCAGGCGGTGCGCCTGGTGAAGGCATACTTGCGCGGGGCCTATGAATCGTCCCGCTTCATGAAAGTGGCGGGGGCGCTCCGTTCGGATACCGTAACGGCAGTCCGCCTGATGGAATTGATTTTGCCGGTGCTTCTCTTTGTCATGAACGTAAGCCTGCTCGCGGTTCTCTGGTTCGGCGCGCAGGAAGTCCGGGCAGGCGGAGCGGAAGTCGGTGAAGTCGTCGCGATCGTGAACTACGCGCTGCGGATGACCGGATCGTTCTCGATGTTCTCATTCATCATCGTGGCATATTCGCGGGCCAAAGCGTCCGCGGAGCGGATGGAAGAAGTGCTTCTTGCGGACGGAGGCACCGAAGAGGCGGAGCGTGGAAGCGGGAAGCAACCGGCCGGCGACCTGCGCTTCGAGAAGGTGTCATTCACCTATGATGGGGCGGACAAGGGGGTCCTCCATGGCATCAGTTTCCACGTGGAGCCAGGCGAGAAACTTGCCATCATGGGCGCAACGGGTTCAGGCAAGTCAACACTCCTGAACCTGATCCCGAGATTTTTCGAGCCGACATCAGGCAGGGTGCTGTTGGACGGCCGGGATATCCTGGAATGGCCGCTGAAGGACCTCCGGGATGCGATTGGCTACGTGCCGCAGCAGTCGATGCTGTTTACCGGGTCGATCCATGAGAACCTTGGCTGGGGGGATTCCGAAGCCGGGCTGGACGAATTGGAAGAAGCCGCACGAAAGGCCCAGATCCATGATTCCGTCGAGCGCTTCCCGGACAAATACGGAACGCGGGTCGGCCAGAAGGGGGTCAACCTGTCGGGCGGGCAGAAACAGCGCCTTTCCATCGCTCGCGCGCTCGTGCGTCATCCGTCAATCCTTATTTTGGATGACAGTACGTCTGCGCTGGACGTAAAAACCGAGAACGCCCTCTGGGAAGCACTCGAGGGGGAGCGCGCGACGATGCTCGTCGTCACGCAGAAAGTCGGGACCGCAGCGGGCGCCGACCGGATTCTTCTGCTGGACGAGGGCCGGGTGTCCGGCTACGGGACGCATGAGGAACTGTTGCTGCAGTCGGAGCTGTACCGGCAGATCGTCGAATCCCAGAGTGCGCATGCCGGGGAGGTGAACGGGGATGTTTGATTTCATCAGAAAGCCGTTCGGCTACGAGCCGATTCTTACGAAGGAAGACCTGAAGAAACCAAAGGAGAAGAAGAGTGAACGGCCGAACAACTGGAAGGATGTGCTTATGCGCATCTGGCGGCTTGTCGATGAGCAGCGTGCGCTACTCATCGCAGTGCTTGTCCTCGTCGCCATCAGTTCGGGGCTGTCGATCCTTGGTCCGTACCTGGTCGGCCATATCGTCGACGAATACATTGTCGCCGGACAGTTCGGCGGATTCGGCCGGATGGTGGTGTTGCTGATTGCCGTCTATGCCGGACTGTCGGTCGCCATGTACCTGCAGAGTTTCTGGATGATCGGCATTTCCCAGCGCGCAGTGTATAAGATGCGTACGGGCCTCTTTAGTCATTTCCAGCAGCTGCCGGTGAAATTTTTTGACCGCAGGCAGCACGGCGAGCTGATGAGCCGGATGACAAACGATATCGAGAACGTCAGCCAGACGCTGAACAACTCGTTTATCCAAGTATTCTCTAGCGTACTGACGCTCGTGGGGACGGTGGCCGTCATGCTGTCCCTCAGCCCTTTGCTTACTGTGCTCACGATGACAATCATTCCGCTCATGTTCACCGCGGTCCGCTGGATCACGAAGCGGACAGGCCGGCTCTACAAAGCGCAGCAGCGCGCTGTCGGCGAGCTGAACGGCATGATCGAAGAGTCAATTTCCGGGCAGCGCATTGTCAAAGCCTTTTCACAGGAGGACCGGGTGATGGAGGAATTCACCGAGAAAAGTGAACGGCTCCGCCGGACCGGCTTCTGGGCACTGACCTATGCCGGATTCATCCCGAAAGTGATGAACTTCCTGAACAACGGGGCATTCGCGGTGGTTGCCGGCATTGGGGGGATCTTGGCGCTGGCCGGCGACGGGCTCGTCACAATCGGAACAATCGTCATCTTCACTGAATATGCCCGCCAGTTCACACGCCCGCTCAACGACCTTGCCAACCAGTTCAACACCGTCCTTTCCGCCATTGCGGGTGCGGAGCGGGTGTTTGCCATCATGGATGAGGAACCGGAGCGCGACGATGCGAAAGGACATGCGGACACGACTCTCAAGGGTGACGTGGAATTCCGGAATGTCGCGTTCGGCTATGGCGAGGACGACTATACCGTCGAAGGTGTCAGTTTCAGGGTGCGACCGGGGGAGGCGGCTGCGTTTGTCGGAGCGACGGGCGCCGGGAAAACAACCGTCATGCAGCTGTTGGCCCGATTTTATGACGCGAGTGAGGGCCAGATCCTGATCGACGGCATCCCGATCACGGATCTGCCGAGGAAAACTCTAAGAAGCCAGATGGCATTCGTTCTCCAGGATCCGTTTTTGTTTGAGGCAACCGTCATGGAAAATATCCGCTACGGGCGCCTGGACGCAACGGATGAGGAAGTGATCGCTGCGGCACAGGAAGCCAATGCACATGACTTCATCATGAAGCTGGAAGACGGCTACGGAACGGTGCTATCGGCGGACGGAGGGGAAATCAGCCAGGGGCAGAAGCAGCTGCTTTCCATCGCCCGTGCGCTTGTCGCGGATCCGGTGCTGCTCTTGCTGGATGAGGCCACTTCCTCGATCGACACCGTCACCGAGATGAAGATCCAGGAAGCGCTCGAACGCCTGATGGAAGGCAGGACCAGCTTCATCATCGCCCACCGGCTGAACACGGTGAGAAAAGCGGACCTTATCTTCGTCATGCAGGACGGCCGTCTCGCCGAAGCCGGCAGGCAGCAGGATCTGATCGGCAGCGGGGGGCTGTACGATCAGATGCTGAAGGGTGCGGAATTATAAATGAAACCCGGAGCCAGCATAGCTCCGGGTTTTCGTGAGAGAAATGTGAGGAAAGATCAGCAAAGTGATCCGAAAGATCAATATGAGGCCGTGAAAGATCAAAAAGGCGCCCTGAAAGATCAGTACCGTGAGGTGAAAGATCACCAACCGGTCCTGGGCATATCCCCCGAAATATACGAAAAATCCGGAGATGCGGACCTCTCCGGATTTTTCGTTATCTGACCATCGCAGCGGAACCGGGTTTCTTTCTCGGACGGAAACCGCCGAGGAAAATCTTTCCGTATGGAACGAATTTCTCAAGCGCGATCGATACCAGAATCGGGAGGACAAGACCGATTGCGGTAAATCCGATCAGGCCATAGTTGAAGAAATCGTTCAGCACGATGTCGGCGAAAATATGGAGATACATGATTGAGATTGAATGCTTCTCGACAAACTGCAGCCAGTTCAGCGGCATTCTTCTTGCGGCACGCTGGAACAGCCCGATGACTAAAATTGTGCAGGAAATCGGAATGATCAGGTCCAGGAAGAAGTGGTCATACCGCAAGAACTTCATGCTGAGATGGTAGTCGAACAAACCCGCCGCGTCCAGGGCGAGGCATGCGGTGATGGTCGCAGCCCCAGCAGCGAGCACTTTGCCGCTGATCTCCATCCAAAAAGTCTTCAGGTAGTAGCCAATCGCGAAATAGACGAGCGCCATGAGCGCGACATCGACGTTCCAAGGGAGGGGAATCTGCTGGGCGGATTCTACGACGCCTCCGTCCAGCACCCGCTGAGCGAACAGGCTCTCCGTGTGGGCGACGAGATACGAAAGGGCAACCAGGCCAATCTGGACCTTCCTGCTAAAGTACCTCGTCATGAATGTAAACAGCACGAACACGGCGAACAGGGCCGTCACGAACCAGAACACCCCGTAAGCGCCCCGGACAAACCGGCCGCCGACGACGAGCGTCCAGAGGTCATTGAGGTACCACTGCAAGTCGGTGTTGCCGTAGCCCAACTCCATCCCGTAGCGCATTGCCGTGATCAGGATCAGGAAGAACAGGTACGGGACAATCAGCTGCATAAATCGCTTCTTGATGGACTCGCCGGCTTCCGCACGGTTTTTTGCTTCCTTGAAAAACAAACCGCTCAACAGGAAAAAGGCCGGCATATGGAACCAATAAATATACTTGGACAGGGGAAAGTTTAGTTCTCCGGGATAATGGCCGATCACGACAAGGATCATCAGAAATCCTTTTGTGACGTCAACCCAGGTCAGTCTCTGTTTTGCCATGGCAGGTCCTCCATCTGTACATGAGTCTTGGATTCTATCTCCGGAATACATGCCCCATTTGGGCAGGTTTCAAACCTGCAGGGGGAATACGGGCATCTTACACCCGTCAGCCCCATTTGAAAAGATACAAAAAATGGCGGCCGCCCCAAACCGGGCACGGCCGCCTTCACAAATCATTTCGTTTCTTCAATGTTCAAATTTGGTCCCTCTTCGAAATTCACTTCCAGTTCAAACTTGGTGTAGTCCTGAATTTCCAGGGCGTTGAGGATTTTCTTCTTGGCCTCTTCTTCAGTCACATTCTGGTCGAGCACGATTTCCTTGAACAGGGCATCAAGTTCATTCATCGCCTCTTCCTGTTGGTTGTCCTCCCCGTAATCAACACCTTCCAGCGTGTTTTTGTACTCTGCCTCGGATGTTCCGTCTGTCTTGGTCTCATAGCTTGCATCCACTGCGTCTTTGCCGTCTACGTCGATTTCAAGATCGAATTCCGTGAACCCGTAGCCCTGTGTGGTTTCCTGCATCCCGTCGTTTTTGCCTCCGGAAGGGTTATCGCCGGCTTCATCGCTTTCGATCGCTGATTCGGTGTTATCACCTGTCTCTTCGGTGGTGGGTGCCTGGTCGTCGTTGTCGCCGCCAGCTGCGTCGTCCATGGCATCGTTATTGCCGCCGCAGGCGCTGAGAGTGAGGACGGCGGCGAGTGCCGTAATTCCGAGCAGTTTTTGTTTCATAGTTGCACGTCCTTTCGATTCCCTGTTTGTAGTTTATCTTTCCTATTCCGCGGAATTTTAAACAGTCTCTGCGTAGCAGGTGCGGTTCGGATATGCCATAATCGATGAAAGCACTGATGGAACGGACAGGAGGTGCGTAAATGGAAATTTTTGCACACCGTGGTGCATCCGGCAGCCGGCCGGAAAATACATTGGCTGCATTCAGTGAAGCTGCCGCACTGCCAATCGACGGGATAGAACTTGACGTCCATTTATCGGGCGATGGAGTGCCGGTCGTGATTCATGATGAAACAGTTGACCGGACAACTGACGGCAGCGGATACGTCAAGGACATGATGCTGGATGAACTAAAGAAGCTGAGCGCCGGCTGCCGGTTTGCCGATGAATACTACGATGAACGGATTCCGACGTTGCGGGAAGTGCTCGATCTGTTCCGGGACAAGCCCCACAAGCTCAACATCGAACTTAAATCGGATGTGTTCCCTTATCCCGGAATGCGTGAGAAAGTGATTGCAATGGTGAAGGAATTTGGGATTGCAGACCGGGTCATCTTGTCATCTTTTGACCATGTGACGCTTGAGGCGGTGAAGCGCGAAGCGCCTGAAATCGAGACAGGAATGCTGTTTGTCGAAATTCTCGCCGATGCCCGGGCAATGGCTGCCCGAATCGGAGCCGATGCTCTTCATCCGGCGCTGCCATACGCAGTGCGTGAACCCGGCAGGCGGGCAGCGGCAGAAGGCACCGTGCTGCGGGTATACACAGTCAATGAACCGGAACACGCGCTCATGGCACGGGAAGCGGGCGCGCAGGCCATCTTCACCGATTACCCGGATAGGATGCTCAAATTATTCAAATAAAAACACAGGGACCGGCAGATCCGGTTCCTGTGTTTTGTTTTCATCACCAGGTGGCCCTGTGCTCCTCGCTGCACCCGAGAAGTTTAACGATATGAAGGTTGACGCCGGCTTCCTCAAGTCGGATGCGGCCCCTGAAGTAACCGAACAACTGATGGACATCCGATTTGACGAGCTTGGCATCCGTCGCAGCGGTCCGCTCAAAAAAGGGCGTGAATGTCAGATCGACTGAATTTGTAAATTTGGTGCGGATTCTCCACGTCTTCATGTAGTCGTCCGGATCGTAATCAAAAAGTACATCCTCGCTGATTTTATGCATCTTGCCGTCGACGAACACTGCATTTTCGGTCATGCCGGTCCCGTCGGTCCACTGCCCGCCAAAGTTCAAACCGATGCGGCGGCGCCCATAGCGCTGGGAAGCCATCGCCCAGTTCCAGACAGCCTTGCGGGGCCAGATGCCTCTGCCAAAATCAAGGACGGCAAAGGATTCTTCACTGGCGAGCCGGAAACGCCGGTCATCAATCGTGATGAACCCTTCGGCCGGCAGGAGATGGTGCTTTGCGGTGAACTGATATTGGTGGCGGTTCCACGGCACGACTACGTTTAGCGACTCCTCGCCTTCGGGATGCCTGATATGCAGATCCGCATGGAGAAGTTCACCGTCAAAGTCAGGCACAGTGACAAGCAGATGGGTCTCATCCTTGATATGGATCATCTGGATGTTCATGTCGGGGTGAATGAAAGACACATTGCCGAGCACTTCATCGCCCATCCGGACATTTCGGCCCATCGGAACGGTGACCGTTTTCTCGAAAAACCGCTGGGTTTCATAGTGGAAGACATAAACGAAACAGGATGCGGCATAGTCGAGGTGGGACACCGTGACGGAAAACAGAACGTCTTCAGCGTACACGCACCAGTAATTCCAGCGCTTTTTGCGCATATAGTTTTTGGCGAGATTGCCCGTGATGATCGGGTTCCTGGCGAAGCCGATCGCTTCCGGATTCAGTGTCCCGTCAGTGTTGGAAAGCCGGACGGGCTCTGTCAATTCGCGTTCCTTGTGCTGCATACGATCACCTCGAAAACGACTATTGTCAAACTTTCGTTTTGCTGATATACTCTTTATTGTACCAGAGACACGGGGCATTAGCTCAATTGGGAGAGTGCTGCGCTGGCAGCGCAGAGGTTAGGGGTTCAAGCCCCCTATGCTCCATCACATAAAACCGCCGGAATCCTTTGAAGGATTCCGGCGGTTTTTATTTTTATGCAAAACTGGTCTCTCTCGGACTGAGTCAGGGGATTGCCAATAGTCCTGATATGGGGCAGGTAATCGCTCAGCACACCACTCGCCCCCGATTCTCGGCCCCGATTCTCGCCCTCCGCTTGATGCACTCGCCCGGGAATTCGAAGCACACATCCAGACCTGCACTGTAGGATGGGTCCTCTAACGGCCGCATAAAACTTTCCGCTCTCCGCATACGTTGCAGGAGAGGGGGTGCGGAAGTTGGCGGTTTATGACCGGGAAGCGGCGGTCGCCTATGCAAACCGGTGGTGGAATGATTACAATCCCGCTTATCCAAAATTCGCTGTGGACTGTACGAACTATATCTCGCAATGTCTGAGGGCAGGCGGTGCGCCGATGTGGGGGTCCCCGAATCGGGAGCGGGGATGGTGGATCGGTGGAGGCAATTGGAGTTTTAGCTGGAGCGTGTCGCATTCGCTCCGTTGGTATCTGGCTGGCTCGCAGCGTGGGCTGACGGCAAGGCGGGTTCAGTCAGCGGCGGAGCTGGAACCGGGGGACGTCATTTCCTATGACTTTGAAGGAGACGGCGTTTTTAATCACACCACCATCGTGACGTCGAAGAGGGACGGCGTTCCGTATGTGAATGCCCATACGTACAACGTCCGGGACCGGCACTGGGCATACAAAGATTCCTATGCCTGGAGGCCGGACGCAACATACGTTTTCTGGAAAATCAATGACCGATTTGACTAAACGAAAAAACGGCCCGGGGAATTTCTTCCGGCCGTTTTTAAATTCATGCTGAAACTTTAATCAAAGTCATACCAGATGACGGCCATTGTGCCTTCGCCGGCATGGACGGCAAGGACGGAACCGATATCTCCCATCTTTACTTCAAGTCCGGGCATGACCTCCAGCATCTGTTCCTTTAGCCGGGCCGCTTCCTTCGGACTATTTGCATGCATCAGGTGAATGGTACGGCGTCCGTGATCGTATGCGGCTTTTACTTTGTCCACCAGGTAGCGGAACGCCTTTTTCTCGGAGCGAACCTTATCGATCGCCTCAAGCTTGCCCTCAGGAGTGATCTGGATGATCGGCTTGATCTGAAGCATGCTGCCGAGGTAGAACTGAATGTTGCCCATCCGTCCGCCTTTGTGCAGCTGATTCAGCTGTCCAATGTAAATAAAGGAACGGGTTTTTCCGGCATGAACGCTGACTTCCTCGGCAATCTCATCACGGCTTTTTCCTTGCTGTTCCAGCTCCATCGCAAGACGGAGGAGCCCGGTCGTGCCGTAGGAAAGCGATTTTCCGTCGATGATGCGGACGTCGAAGCCGCTCAGTTCCGCCCCTGAAACGGCAGAGGCATAGGTTCCGCTCAGTTCGGATGTGAGCATGACCGCAAGCCCCTGCTCGTATTCTTCCTTGAGACGGTCAAACAGTTCGGCAAAGCGGCCCGCGGACGGCTGCGAGGTTTTCGGCAGCTCGCTGGATGTGCGGATCTTTTCATATAATTCTTCCGGACGGATGCCCACACCGTCCGTATACTCCTGGTCTCCGAAATGGATGTTAAGCGGCACGACGTACAAGTCCGGATGGTCCGCCAGTTCACTTGAAATATGGGCGGTGCTGTCGACGATATAGGCAATCGGTTTTTTCTTCATTTTTCATCCCCCCTGAAAGTGCAGTCGTTTTCTGGATACTATACCATACTGAACAATAAAGAGGGCGGGGAAATAGAAAAGACTTATATTATAGTGAGATAATATAAGTCTTTTCTATATTTTTATTATCGGTAGGATAATGTCTAAGCCCGCCGGATTGCCTCGCTAAAGTCCTCCCTATGCCGGGCCAGCACAAGACCTCCCGCCAAGAGAAGAGGCCATGAAGAAGGAAGGATCCCGGAGAACCAGAGTCCGGCAGCCCATGCAACGAATCCTCCCGGCATGGCAAGCGTTGCCGATCGGAGCAGGAGAAGGGAGGCGGCCATCCCGATTGCGAACCCGGCGAAGGCCGGGGGAGAAAAGGCTATTGCGGCACCGATAAATGCGGAGACGCCCTTTCCGCCTTTTCCTTGGAATAGAGGAAAAACGTGCCCGAATACTGCAAGCGCCGCGCCTGCAGCAATCAGCCCTTCAGGATAGCCGAAATACCGGCCGGCCAGGACGGCAACGGCACCTTTTAGTGCATCTCCAGCGAACACTGCGAAAAATGCAGCGGCTCCAAAAAGTCTTCCGGCATTTCTCGCGCCGGGATTTCCACTACCCTCAGAGGCAGGATCCGCACCGAGCAGGCTTCCAATCACATGTGCCCAGAGGATTGAGCCCGCCGCCCAGCACAAGGTGAGATAAATGAGGGATTCCATGCTTAAAGCGTTCAACAGCATCCCTCCCCGGGGTCTGCTATAATCAGGGTGATTACTGGTAGTGAAGGAGAATCATGATGAGCCAACAGCAGATGAGTGTCCGGCAAGCGGTGATCGAGCGCCGCTCCATCAAGAACTTTAACGGTACCCCGGTCTCCCGGGAAGATGTCATGGAAGTCCTGTCCGATTCCAGGTTCGCACCGAACCACGGCAAACGCGAACCATGGCGGTTTGTCGTCGGGGCAGGGGATAACCTTTCCGATGTGCAGCGCCTGATCAGGGAATACGCCATTCCTAACTGGCGGGATCTTACGGAAGAAGCCCTTGAGCGCCAGTCCTCCAAGTTCACGAGCGCGGGGGCCATCGTGTTTGCCATCGTCCGCGAAGATATGCGCCAGAAGCAGCGCAGCGAAGACCATATGGCAATTGCCGCCTTCCTGCAAAACGCCCAGCTCCTCGCGTGGGATAAGGGCATCGGCACATGCATCAAAACACCTGCCTGGCTGGATCATCCCAATTTCCGCGAGGCGCTGGGCGCCGGGGAAGGGGAGCGCGTGATCTGCATGCTGCACTTCGGGCATTCGGATACGATGCCGAAGGAATGGGACCACACCCCGATTGAAGATAAAGTTACGTTTTATTCCGCTCCGGAAAGCGCGGACGACACTTCAAAGTAATAGTCGCCGATGACGCGAAGACCTTTGTCGAAGTTTTCGAGATGGAAGTGTTCGTTCGGCGCATGGAAGTTCTCGGACGACAGCCCGAAGCCCATGAGTACGACCGGGAGGCCGAGAATCTCGTCAAATGCCGCAACGATCGGAATCGAGCCGCCGCCGCGCGTATAGGCGGTCGGGACGTTATATACCCGCTCATACGATTTGCCGGCAGCCTGGATGGCGGGGTGGTCGTAAGGGGTGAGGAACGGCTTTCCTTTATCGAATTCAGTGACGGTCACCGTAACGCCGGCCGGCTGATTTTTTTCGATATGGCTGCGCAGTTTTTTGACGATGTCGTCCGGGTCCTGGTCCGGCACGAGGCGGCAGGTGATTTTCGCTCCTGCTTCGGACGGAAGCACGGTCTTGATCCCTTCGCCGGAGAATCCGCCGAATACGCCATTGATCTCCAGAGTCGGGCGGGTCCATGTGCGTTCGAGATGTGAATAGCCCGCTTCACCGAAGAGCTCGCTTACGCCGAGCTCTTTTTTCAATGCTTCCTCATCGAAGCCGAGCTTACGGTACTCCTCCCGTTCTTCTTCCGTTGCGGGACGAACATCGTCATAGAAGCCGTCAACGGTGATCGTGCCTTCCTTGCCGCGGAAGGAAGCGAGCAGTTCAACGAGCGCATGGGTGGCGTTCTGGACGCCGCCGCCGTACAGGCCGGAGTGGAGGTCGCCCTTGGCTCCCTTCACATCAATCTGGACTCCCGCAAGCCCGCGGAGTCCGTAACAGACAGCCGGCCGGCCGGGTCCCTGCATGCCCGTGTCGGAAATGACGATTACGTCGGCAGCAAGCTTGTCCCTGTTTTCTTCCACATAGGCCGGAAGGTTCGGACTGCCGATCTCTTCTTCGCCTTCGATGCAAAACTTCACATTCACCGGGAGCTTGCCGTTTGTCTTGAAAAGAGCCTCGACAGCCTTCACATGCATGAACACCTGGCCCTTGTCGTCGCTTGCGCCTCGCGCAAACAGTTTGTTGTCACGGATTTCGGGCTCGAACGGCGCGCTGTCCCATAGCTCCAGCGGGTCGACCGGCTGGACGTCATAGTGGCCGTAGATGAGGAGGGTCGGCTGGCCTTCCGCATGCAGCCAGTCCGCATAGACGACGGGATGGCCCTTTGTTTCATCGATGGTAATGTTTTCGAGTCCCGCAGCCTTGAGCGATCCTGCAAGCCATTCTGCAGCGTTTCTCATGTCACCCTTATGTTCGGAGAGCGAGCTGATGCTCGGGATTTTCAGGAAGTCAGTCAGCTCAGCAAGATGCGCATCGCGTTGCTCTGTAAAGTAGCGGTCCAATTCATTCAGATGGTCCATCAAAGATCCCTCTTTCCGGTGTGGTTTACGTGCCAAGTATACCAGAAACAGAGAAAGCGGATTCAAATTGACCTATCGGGGGAAAGGTTTATGGTATGATGTTCAATAAGTGTTTGAATTCCGTGTAAACTCAGGGGGAATGGCTTTTGTTTATCGTCTTGGGAATCCTGCTCTTCCTGTCCTTTTTCTTCTCGGGCAGCGAAACGGCGCTTACAGCCACGAACAGGATGAAGGTACAGCTGCGTGCTGACCAGGGAGACAGTAAATCTGAGAAACTGCTGAAACTCATCAGCAAGCCCGATCGGATGATTACGTCGATCCTGATCGGGAACAATATCGTGAATATCCTCTTGCCGACCCTCCTTACGGCGATCGCAATCGACAAGGGCTGGCAGGTCGGGCTGGCGACAACGATTCTGACAATCACCCTTATCATCTTCGGTGAAGTGCTGCCGAAGACGATAGCGGCAACGTTCTCCGAAAAGGTCGCCTATCTGGTCTTTCCGATTATCCGGTTCCTGGTCATCATCCTTTCGCCGCTTACGTATCTGCTGTCGCTGTTCACGAATATCTTTATCCGGATCATTTCGCGAGGCGCGGTGACGGAGGCGACACTGACGAAGGAAGATCTTAGGTCGATGGTGGATATTGCATCTACGGAAGGGACCTTTGAAGAAGAGGAATCCATCCGCCTCAAGGGCGTGATGGACTTTCCCGAAAAAGATGTGTCCGACGTCATGTCGGCCCACCGGACGGAAATCGTTGGGGTCCCTCTTGATGCCGGCTATGAATATGTTCGGGATACCATCCTTGAACACTGGTACACGCGTTATCCGGTGTATGAGGACAACATGGATACCATCGTCGGCGTGTTTTATTCCAAACAGCTGATTGAATGGTCGATGGAGCCTAATTCGACGATCGAGGATTACATGGACCGTGAACCGCTGTTTGTCGTCGAGACGCTCAGTGTCGAGCGGGTATTCAAGATGATGCTGGCGAAAAAGAAGCATATCGCGATCGTCCTCGACGAATACGGCGGCACCCTCGGCATCGTCACGCACGAAGATATCATTGAAGAGATGATCGGCCAGGACATTGAAGACGAGACCGACCAGCAAGACGAGGTGCTCGTCTACGAAATGACGGATACCCGCCTGGAGTGCTCGGGACGTCTTGAGATGGATGACGTGATGGAATCCTTCCGTTCCGAGATGCCGGACGAGCATGAGACGGTCGGCGGATTCGTCCTGCAGCAACTCGGACATGTGCCTGAGCCGGGTGAAAAATTCACCTACGGCAACCTGGATGTCGTCATCGAGGAAATGGACCGCAACCGCATCACCCGCATGCTCATCACCAAGCGGGAACAAGAAGAAGCGGAACAGGCGGCCACAACCGAAGAATAAAACACAAAAACGCAGGCAGCAGCCTGCGTTGGGGCGCTTCCTGACGGGAGCGCCTTTTTGATTTCCTGACCGCAACGGCCAGCTCCAGCACCCGGCAACTAGCAAACTTTGCACTTCTCCATTGCGATCAGTCAACATCGGTTCGTTCCTCGCCGTGTTTCCTTTATCTCATTGCGAAGGGCTTCAGTTTGTACGTTGCTGAACGGGCGCTTGCGCTTTAGTATTCAACCTTTCTCCTTTTCTTACATCTTTGTAATGGAGCTGAAAGAGAATCCGATGGAGGGCAAGGTTGCTCTATAGGACAATAAAGTCAACAAAGAACAGTACGAACGGGAGGGATCGGCCATGGCCGGTCGTAACATCGAAACCATCTACGAAGAATATGATCGCTTCATTTATCATCTCTGCCTGAAGCTCACGCGAAACAAGGACGAGGCGGAAGATCTGATGCAGGACGTCTGGCTGAAAGTCGTCCGGAACGAGAAGTCGCTTGAAGGCGTCGACCACGTCAAAGCATGGCTCACGACAATCTGCATGAACACATTCCGCGACCGCTACCGCAAGACGGTCCGCCGAAGCCAGCATGTCATGGATCAGCCGGAAACGCTCGACGTGCCGATCCTGGACCTCGTGCCTTGTGCCGAACCGACAGCGGATGACCTGCTGGAGCGCGAGGACATCCGTGCGATCGTCCAATCGAAGCTGAATGAGCTGGACGGCATCTACCGAAAGACAGTGCTTTATTTTTATGTGAACCAGTACTCGCTCAACGAAATCGCCGATCTCATGAAAGTGTCGATCGGGACTGTGAAATCCCGCTTATTCCGCGCCAAGCAGCGGCTGAAGGAAATGATGCTTCTCGATGAGCAGGCAAAAGGCTATGTTACAGCCGGATAAGATAATCATTAGGACGGCGGTCCGGGCAGAAAGTTGCCCGGACCGCCTGTTTTTTTTCCCCGCTTCCCCTCAAGTGTTTTCCTTGGCATTAGAAAGGGGAATGGAAGGGGGATCAAAGGGGGGAACTGCATGGACAAGAAGAAAGTCAAAGAATGGAGCACGAGGCGCAGGGTGCTGACGATCATCGCCTGCCTGTTCGTGCTTATTTATATCGGCATCGTGCTCTATCATACATACAAGCCGCTCCCGGAAGGCATCTCCCATGACGGGACGCTCTTCCGGACGGACAATGTGGAGATGCTCACCGACCTGACTTATTCGAAGGATCGGTCAAAGGACGGCATGGTCCACGAGCTGCAGATTTTCGATGAAGTGTTTTCGATGATTGACCGGGCCGAAGAGTTCGTCGTGACGGATTTTTTCCTTTACAACGGCTACTACGATGAAAAAGAAGATTTCCCCGAGCTTGCCCGCACGCTGACCGATCGGCTCGTGCAGAAGAAAAAAGAGAATCCCGGCATGCCGGTCATCCTTATCACAGATCCCGTCAACAATGGGTACGGCTCGTATAAATCGAAGGAAATAAGGCGGCTGGAGGATGCGGGCGTCGACGTCGTGGTCACAGCCCTGGATCCGCTCCGGGATTCAACGCCGATTTATTCGGGGGTCTATCGGATTCTTTTCCAATGGTGGGGGGAGGACGGCAAGGGGTGGCTGCCAAACCCGATGGCTGAAGACGCGCCCAAGATGACGGTCCGTTCTTATCTGAAGCTGCTGAACGTCAAGGCCAATCACCGGAAAGTGATTGCCACGGAAAAAGGGGTCCTTGTCAATTCCGGAAACCCACACGACGCGAGCGGCTGGCACGGAAATGTCGCGTTCAAGACGGATGGCCCCGTAATTAATGATGTGCTTAAGGCGGAAGAAGCGATTTCCCGCTATTCGGGCGGCCCGGAAACGTTTCCTCGTGCGGAAACGGATAAAAACATCGACGGACTGTACGGCGTGCAGTACGTGACGGAACGGCCGATCCTCGAACACCTGCTTGAAGACATCGGTAAAGCGGGGAAAGGGGATGAGGTATGGCTGGGTATGTTTTATCTGGCCAAGCGGGACATTTTATCCGCCCTCGTCGAAGCGGCAGAGCGGGGCGCCCAAGTCCGGATCATCCTGGACCCGAACGAAAATGCCTTCGGCAATAAAAAGACCGGCCTGCCGAATATGCCGGTCGCGGAAGAGCTGATCGAGGACTCGGAGGGCCGCATCAAAATCCGCTTCTACAATGCCGTTATCGGGCAGTACCATACCAAACTGGTTTACGTGAAGGATGGGGAAGAAGCCTACATTTCAAGTGGGGCGGCCAACATGACAGAGCGTGCACTGGATGACTATAATCTTGAGGCCAATCTGCGCATCGAGGCACCGGCGGACAGTCCGCTTGTAGCGGATCTGGATGCATACTTTAACCGGCTTTGGAGCAATGAGGATGCCCTATACACGCTGGAGGCCGAGGAAAAGCTGGACGGTTTTGCCCGGGCACAGCGTTTTGTGTACGGCCTGCAGAAACTCCTGAAGCTCACCACATACTGACCTGAAAATGCCGGCGGCCTCCGCACCTGTTGAAAGGTGCGAAGGCCGCTTTCGCCTGCTCAGTCCAGCGCGTCCAGTTGCCGGTTCAGTTCCGACAGGCGGGCTTCCATGTCCGCCAGCCGCTGTTCCGCTTTTTGGACCTGTGCCTCATGGCCGGTCGACTCGAGTTTCTCGATGTCGCCCTGCAGGCTGATATAGTCCATCTTCAGTTCCGCGATTTCCGCTTCGAGGGAACGTTTGTCCATCAGGAACGCCTCCTTGTCGCGGACATTGTACCATAACCGCAAGGCGGGCGTATTCCTTTACTGCGGAAGATCAGTGTTTTCCGGCCTGCCTGCGCGGCGGATACTCCAGGTAGTAGTGAACCGCTTCGCTCACCATGTCGAGCCCGTCCTCGACGTTGAGCGCGGCCTGTCTTTCGACAGCTCGTTTTCTGCGCGGTTCATGCAGGAGAAGCTCCATCACCGCATTCAGCAGCATCGACTGTTTGACCTTTCGCCCCAGCCCGAGCGGGATAAAGCCATTTTCCTCATTGGGAAGAGCGTGTCCCAGCTCTTCTTCATCCTGCGCGAGAACAATGCAGGGAATACTTAAAAATGCGACATCAAAAGGGATGTATCCGGAAGAACAGATGACAATGTCGGCGGAAGCCAGTTCCCTGCCGTAGTCGTAAGGCATCTTTTTGACGGTCACATTGCGGCGGCCGAGTGCCATCATCATAAGAGGATCATCCGGGTGGGAATATGCTTCCCCGAGAAGGACGGTCACCTTTAAAGGAATGTGGAGCTGTGTCAGATGACGGAGCGTCCGGTGGGAAAGGTTGGCCGGGTCGGAAGGGCCGTGAGTGACGACAATATGCGGCAGATCGCCCGGCGGCCGTTTCGCGAGTCCGATACGGCGGTGCCGGATCAGGCTCGGATCTGCGATAAAGCCCGTTTTGCCCGCAACAACATTGGAGGGCACAGGACCCCGAAGTTCCCCTTCAAATGTGCGGAAGACGAGGTCTGCCGCTGTTTCGCCTTCGCCGCTGTCATCAAAATGGATGATGGCAGGAATCAGGTCCCTGAGTTCATCCGTTTCACCCGGTTCGGAGCGGCCGTCCCGCAGGAGGATATCCGGGCGCAGATCAGCGGCCGCTTTTCTGAGACCGGCCTTTCCCCGGATCCGGACAACCCGGAAGCCCGCCTCCTCGACATGGGAGAGCGGGCGCTCCGAAAGGAAGATCACTTCAATATCGGTAAGCGACTGCGCGATGCGCAGTGCGCGCCGTGTCCGGTAGGCGGAAGGGATATCGATTGCCGTACAGTAAAATACCGCTTTCTTTTTTGGTTTTCCGGTCAAGGCCTTCACCCTTTCTGGCTGCAAAATCGGTTCCTGTCCAACATATGGGACCGGCCCCCGGAATATGAGGGTTTGAGATGGAAGTCTCGTCTGGATATGGTAAACTGGGTATTATTTTTGAGACCACAAAGGAGGGATTTCCCATGTTCGACTCGTTCCTGTTCTCCTTTATGGCCATAGCGGCACTCGGCATCGGGTCGCAGTGGCTTGCCTGGAGGCTCCGGCTGCCTGCGATTGTCGTCATGTCCATTGCCGGGCTTTTGCTGGGCCCATTGCTTGGCTTGCTGAATCCGGAACAGCAGCTCGGGGACTTTTTCGGTCCGGTCATCTCGATTGCGGTTGCCATCATCTTGTTCGAGGGGAGTCTGAATCTGGACGTGCGGGAAATCCGCGGATTTTCCAAGCCGGTCGGCCGCATCGTGACACTCGGTGCTTTTCTTGCCTGGATCTTAGGATCGCTTGCCGCGCACTATGTGGCAGGGCTCAGCTGGGAAGTGGCATTCGTCATCGGGGGACTGTTTATCGTCACGGGGCCGACTGTCATTCTGCCGCTTCTCAGGCAGGCGAAGCTGAAGCCGCGTGTCGGGGCCATCCTGAAATGGGAAGGGATCATTGTCGATCCTTTCGGCGCGCTGCTTGCATTGTTTGCGTTTGAGACCATCCGCTTCCTGAGCGGCGACCTGACCGGCACAGGCATCATGATCTTCTTTGCTGCTTCGGCATTTGCTGGTGTGCTCGGCTGGTTTTTCGCATGGGCGCTCGGCAGGATGTTCGAGGCCGACAAAGTGCCGGAATTCCTGAAATCGCCTTTGCTGTTTGCGGCTGTCCTGTTTGTCTTCGTGCTGTCTGACGAAATCATGCACGAGACGGGGCTGCTCGCCGTGACTGTCATGGGGGTCGCGATGGCGAATATGCATCTGTCTTCCATCGAAGACATCCGGCATTTCAAGGAAAACATTTCGGTTCTTCTCGTCTCTGCGATTTTCGTCATGCTGACGGCTTCGCTGTCGGTGGACACTTTGCTCGCCATTTTTGAGCCGCGAATCATCGCATTTGTCCTTGCAACACTGTTTGTCGTACGCCCGCTATCGATCTGGCTTTCGACCATCGGCACTGACCTGACCAATCAGGAGCGAATGCTCGTTGGCTGGATCGCGCCACGGGGCATTGTCGCACTTACGGTTTCCGGTTATTTTGCGACCATCCTGCTGGATCAGGGCTACAAAGATGCCGAGCTGCTGACAGCACTGACGTTTGCGCTCGTTTTCGGAACGGTTATCGTCCATGGCTTCTCGCTCGGGCCGCTCGCCAAAAAGCTCAATCTTGTCGCTGCGGATAACTCGGGTGCGCTCATCGTCGGGGGCGGGTTGTTCAACGCACGGCTTGCCGCATCGATCAAGGAGGACGGCAAGCCGGTCGCCCTGATGACCGATGCGTGGAACGATGTGTTCGAGGCACGCAAGGCCGGCATCAAGGTGCTCTCGGGTGACATCCTGTCCGAGCAGGTCGATTACCGGTATGACCTTGCGCCTTACCAGAACCTGCTGTCGATGACACCGATGGACATGTACAACGCCCACATCTGCAACGACTTCGCCCATGATTTCGGCCCGTCATTCGTCTTTCGCGCCGGTCTCAAAGGGGATCCGAAGCGCTACGGTGTGGAGAGCGTCCGGCTTGTCCGTTCACCGGGCAGGTTCATATTTGAACCGGCGCTCCCTGTGGGCGTCTTGGACTCGCGTGTCCGGAACGGCCATGTGATCCGAAAAACGCCGATCACGGAACGGTACAAGTACACCCAGTATCTCCGCGAGCGTGATGAAAGTCCGGTTCTCTTATATATCTTGAGGAAGGACGGCAAGATCGACTTTTACTCTCCGGGAGCAGAGCTTGCAGCAGAGCCGGGAGATACCGTCGTTTCCTTGAGCCCGCCCGACAAAACCGTCGATAAGGTAAAGGAGAAGCTGGAGGTCAAGACGGACGGCAAGGCATCCGCCAGCAAGGAACAGATCAAAAATCGCCTGAACGGCAACGATCCGGTGGGCGGTGACGGCAACGGCGGAAAACCGCCGCTCCCGGGCCCCGCTCCGGAGTCGGCACTTAAATAACACAGACAAGGCGGGGAGGGCAATCACTCCCGGCTTTTTCTCATGGTCCTGCTGAGCCAGCCGCACCCGGAAAGAGGGCTCAGCATCCTTACAGCCTGGATTTCGGACTTACAGGTTTCCTTCATCGATCCTCTTCCGTCCCGCCGTGCCCGATGAAATCAAGCCGCCGGTCTTGTATAATCAGTACGTATGAGAGGAGTGGACGCACATTGTCCAAATCATTGGTTTTGGCAGAAAAACCGTCCGTCGCGCGGGACATTGCCCGTGTGCTCGGATGCAACGATAAGCGGAATGGGGCACTGGAAGGAAAGGATTACGTCGTCACATGGGCGCTCGGCCATCTCGTGACCCAGGCCGATCCGGAACAGTATGACCCGAAATACAAGGACTGGAAAATGGAGGACCTGCCGATCTTGCCCGAGCCCTTCAAGCTCGTGCCGATCCGGCAGACGACCAAGCAGTTCAACGCCGTAAAGGCGCTCCTGAAACGGGGTGACATCAGGGAAGTCATCATCGCGACTGACGCAGGCCGCGAAGGAGAACTGGTCGCCCGCTGGATCCTTGAAAAAGCAAAGGCGAACAAGCCGGTCAAGCGGCTCTGGATTTCTTCGGTCACCGACAAGGCGATCAAAGACGGTTTCCGCAACCTGAAGGGCGGGCGTGAGTACGAAAAACTGTTCGAGGCAGCTGAAGCACGTGCCGAGGCGGACTGGGTCGTCGGCATCAACGCGACGCGGGCCCTTACGGTGAAGCACAACGCCCAGCTGTCGACCGGCCGCGTGCAGACGCCAACACTTGCGATGATCGCGGAGCGGGAGCGGCAGATCCGGGAGTTCCGGCCTAGGTCGTTCTACGGCATCGAAGCGCTCACCGATTCCGGCAGGTTCAAGTGGACTGCCAAGTCGGGTGATGGCCGCACGTTCGACAAAGGAGAGGCGGAGGGGCTTCTCGGCAAGCTCGAGAACATCCGTGAGGGCGTCATCCAAGAGGTGAAGCGCACGCCGAAAAGCCAGCCGGCACCCCAGCTTTTTGATCTGACGGAACTGCAGAAGGAAGCGCATAAACGCTTTGGCTGGTCGGCAAAGGAAACATTGAACACCTTGCAGGGGCTTTACGAGTCGCATAAGGCGGTCACTTATCCGCGGACTGATTCCAAGCACCTTACCTCCGATATGGCATCGACCCTGAAGGACCGGCTGGAAGCCGTGCGCCTCGCTCCGTACCGGAAGGACATTGCGGCCATCCTGAAAAAGGGCAGCCCGAAACCTCAAAAAGGGGTCATTGATGACGCCAAGGTCAGCGACCACCACGCCATCATCCCGACAGAGGAGCCTGCGATTCTGGAGCGCATGTCCGACAGCGAGAAGAGGCTGTTCGACCTGATCGTGAAGCGGTTCATCGCTGTCTTCTCGGGCCCGTACAAGTACGAAGCGGTCACCGCGGTCCTCGGGGCCGGCAGCGAACGGTTCCACGCAAAGGGCAGGACGATCACCGATGAAGGCTGGCGCGCCGTATACGGATTGGATGCGGAAGAGGAAGACGACAAGACGCTTCCGCCGTTTGAAAAAGGGGAAAAACTTGCCATCCGCGCGTTCACGATGACGGAAGGGCAGACCAAGCCGCCGGCGCGGTTCAACGAAGGGACCCTTCTCGCCGCGATGGAGAACCCGGCGCAGTTCATGGCCGGGGAATCCAAGGAGCTGATCCGGACGCTCGGCGAGACAGGCGGACTCGGGACAGTCGCGACTCGGGCGGACATCATCGACAAACTGTTCAATTCGTTCGTCATTGAGAAAAAGGGCAATGACATCTTCACGACATCCAAGGGCCGCCAACTGCTGGAGCTTGTCCCGGAAGACCTCAAATCTCCGGCACTGACCGGAGAATGGGAACAGAAGCTGACCGAGATTGCGAAAGGACGGCTTTCGAAAAAAGAATTCATGAAGGAAATGACCGGGTTTGCGAAACGGGCCGTCTCGGAAGTCAAGGCTTCCGAGAAAAAGTTCAAGCACGATAACGTCACTGGCAAGATGTGCCCGGACTGCGGCAAGCCGATGCTCGAGGTGAACGGCAAGCGCGGCAAAATGCTCGTCTGCCAGGACCGCGAATGCGGACACCGCCAGCGGGTGTCCCAGCTGACGAATGCCCGCTGCCCGAACTGCCATAAAAAGCTTGAGCTGCGGGGCGAGGGCGAAGGCCGGATCTTCACCTGCCGATGCGGCTACCGTGAAAAGCTGTCGTCATTCGAGAAGCGCAAAGCCAAGACGAACAAGGGCAAGGTTTCCAAGCGTGACGTGCAGAAATACATGAAAAAGCAGGACGAGGAGCCGGTAAACACGGCGCTGGCCGACCAGCTGAAGAAACTGCTCGGTGACCAAGACTGACGGAGGTGTCCGGTTTGGGCAAAAAGGACAAAGTCCAGAAAACCAATGCCGTCCGTATCCTGGATCGGCAAAAGGCCGAATATGAACTGATTGAATATGCTACCGATGACGGACAACTTGACGGCGTCTCGGTCGCGGAAAAAACGGGCCAGGCGGAAGAGACTGTCTACAAGACGCTTGTCGCAACTGCCGGAGCGGGAAAGTTCTTCGTCTTTGTTATTCCGGTTGCCGAAGAGCTGGATCTGAAAAAGGCGGCGAAGGCGGCAGGTGAGAAAAAAGTTGAGATGCTGCATTTGCGCGACCTGACCGATGTGACAGGGTACGTGCGGGGCGGATGTTCGCCGGTCGGCATGAAAAAGGCCTTCCCGACGTTCATCGATGAATCGGCGCGGGCGCTGGACCGGATGATCGTCAGCGCGGGAAAGCGCGGGCTCCAGATGAAGCTCGCGCCGGATGCGCTCATCCGCGCGGCGGATGCAGAGTTTGCGCCGCTGTCGAAGTGAACGGGAACGGCCGGCTCGGAAAGGAGGTACAGCCATGCATCGGACCCGGATGTGGAGATGGTTCTTTTTTATTGCGGGACAGGTGATTTTAGCGCTCGGAATCACGCTGACCATCAAAGGACATCTGCTGGGCATCGCGCCCTGGGACGTGCTCCATGTGGGGCTGTACCGGATGTTCGGCTTTACAATCGGAACCTGGTCGATTCTGACCGGCCTCTTCATCGTCGGCTCCACGGCCATTTACCTGAGAAGATGGCCGCAGATCGGGACTTGGATCAATATGTTCCTGATCGGGCTGTTCATCGACTTTTTCAACTGGTTGATCCCGGCTGTTCCAACCCTTGCCGGACAGGCGGCGGTCTTTATACTCGGGATTGCCGTTATGGCGGTGGGGCTCGGCATGTATGTCTCGCCGGATATCGGTGCCGGGCCGAGGGATACACTGATGCTCGTCCTGATCGAGAAGACCGGATGGAGCGTCAAGACTGTGAGGACAGCACTTGAAGTGAGCGTGGCGCTGGCCGGTTGGCTGATCGGGGGGCCGATCGGCATCGGTACCGTGATCATCGCCTTGTTTTTCGGCCAGCTGCTTCAATACACGCTACCGTATTTTAAAGAACTGCTCAGGCGGCTTGCTGATGCGCCTGAGGCCGCACAGGCCAACTGAAATGGCACGGCCGGGACTGCCCGGCCGTGCTTTTTCATGCCTGCCTTGCATATAATGTCCCGTCAAGAGGAAAGGGTGATCGCTTGAACGGGACCATCACATCCTACATGAGCACGGCGTACACGTCAGAAGGAATCCGCCATAATTACAAGGAGCTGCTTTCCGGTGCGTCCAAGGCGTTCCTCCTGAAGGCGCCTCCGACCGGGGCCCTTGCCGTTCTTTTGAGGGAAGTCGCACAGTATTATGTGAAACGGGGATGGGATGTGGAGCTTTTCCATGATCCGCTCACACCGGACGGACTGGATGCCGTCCATGTGGTGAAGCCGGGGATTCTGTTTGTCCAGGCCTCCCATCCTGTGTCGCTCGAACCCGTGCAGCTCGGAGGGGCACATCGGGTAGTTACCTTCTATGACGGGTATGACGAGAATCGCCTTCGTCTTCAGCACGGTTTCATTCAGGAAACTGCGGATCGGGCTGAGGGGGCCCTCGGCAAGACATTCGCATCCCTCCGGCGGGCAAAGGAACTGCATGACAGGTGGGAAGAGGCAAACCGGGCAAGAATGTCCTGGGAACTGGCTGATAAACTTTCGGCCGGCATGGCGGAAACGCTGTTTGGCGACCTGTCGCTCAATAAGGCATCGACAGTCGCCAACCGGTATATCGGCACGCTTACCGCGGAAGGCGCGCAGGACTTTTTCGATTCAGTGACAAAAGGCCTGAAACGCAGACTTCTCATCAAGGCCCATCCCGGAACGGGCAAGTCCACGATGATGAAGAAACTCGGGAAGCAGGCGGAGGAGCGCGGCCTTGATGTCATCTACGGCTGGTGCGCGCTTGATCCGGGAAGCGTCGATCTAATTGTGCTTCCGGAGCTTTCCGTGTGCGTGTTCGATGCGACCAAGCCACATGAGTACGGACCGGAGCGGGACGGGGACGAGATCGTCGACATGCTCGGAATGTGCCGGGATGATGCAAAGCTTGAGGAAAGAGCCGCGGAAATCGAATCGGCCTACCGGGAAGCGATGCTTGACGCACGTGCCTATATGAATGCCTATGTGCGTGACATCCATGCCATCCGGGCAAGGATGGACAGTGCCATCAACCAGGAGCGATGGGAAGAGAAAATCAGGACGATCAAAGAACAATTGTGACAGACCGCCCGGTGAGCTCCCGGGCGGTTTTGCTATGTGGGCCGCATTCTGTTCTGTTAAAGTGGATACGATAGCAGAATGGAAAGAGGTGACGGCCGGTGGCATGGCTGTATGTATTTTTCGCTGCCGTCGTCGAGGTGTTCTGGGTGGTCGGCCTCTCCTACTCGGACAGTGCCCTCGAATGGACCGGAACGGCAATCGCCATCATTTTCAGTTTTTATTTTATTATCAAAGCTTGTGAGAATTTGCCTTCCGGGACGGTCTATGCCGTTTTCACCGGATCGGGAGCCGCAGCGATCGTCCTCGTGGATATCGTCATTTTCGGCGAGCCATTCTCGCCGGTTAAGCTGTTTTTCATCGTCCTCATCCTTGTCGGCGTGGTTGGCATCAAGCTGACTGACCGGGAAGGCAAGACAGAACAGGAAAGGGGGGAGCCGTGATGGCATGGGTCTTCCTGGCGCTCGCCAGCTTGGGAGAAATCTTTGGTGTCATGTTCATCAACCTCTATCTGAAAGACAAAAAATGGTGGCGGCTCGTCCCGCTCATCCTTTCTTTCAGTGTCGGCTTTGTCCTATTGTCCATCGCCATGCGGGAGATTCCGATGGGCACTGCCTATGCCATCTGGACAGGCCTCGGAGCTGCGGGGGCCGTGCTGATGGGGATCCTGTTTTTCAGGGAGCCTGCCGGATGGCGGCGGCTCCTGTTCATTTCGTGTATCATCACTGGTGCGGCCGGCCTAAAGCTGTTCAGCTGAGTCCGCTGTGTTAAAATGAAATCAATCACGCGTCGGAAAGGAAGATTCCTTTGGCTAAAACTTTGGATCAATTTCTTGAAGAAAACTTGCAGGAGCTGCGAGGTGCAGGATTATATAACGAAATCGACCCGGTAGAAGGGCCGAACGGGCCGACAATCAAGATCGGCGGAAAAGACCTGATCAACCTGAGCTCGAACAACTACCTCGGCCTTGCAACGGACGAAGGCCTAAAAAAGCTCGCGAAGGACGCCATCGACAAATACGGTGT
This sequence comes from Bhargavaea massiliensis, assembly GCF_018390575.1. Lineage (GTDB taxonomy): Bacteria > Bacillota > Bacilli > Bacillales_A > Planococcaceae > Bhargavaea > Bhargavaea massiliensis. Next base: position 169,070 of record NZ_JAHBCJ010000002.1, read on the forward strand.
CGGAGCGGGCGCCGTCCGCACCATTAACGGCACGCTCGATATCCACGTGCGACTTGAGGAAAAGTTGGCTGAGTTCAAAGGGACCGAAGCGGCAATTGCCTACCAGTCCGGATTCAATTGCAACATGGCGGCCATCTCGGCGGTCATGGACAAAAACGATGCGATCCTCTCCGATGAACTGAACCACGCATCGATCATCGACGGATGCCGTCTGTCCAGGGCCAAAATCATCCGCGTCAACCATCAGGACATGGACGATCTCCGCAAAAAAGCGAAGGAAGCGACGGGGTCCGGGCAGTTCAACAAAGTCATGTACATCACGGACGGCGTGTTCTCGATGGACGGCGATGTCGCCAATCTGCCGGATGCAGTCCAGATCGCCAAGGAATTCGACCTCATCACCTATGTGGATGATGCGCACGGATCCGGTGTCATGGGTGGCGGAAAGGGCACCGTCAAGCACTTCGGACTGGAAAAGGAGATTGACTTCCAGATTGGCACGCTTTCCAAGGCGATCGGCGTTGTCGGCGGATATGTTGCCGGGAAGCAGCAGCTGATCGACTGGCTGAAAGTCCGCTCCCGTCCCTTCTTGTTCTCGACTGCAATGACGCCTGGAGACGTCGCGGCGGTCATCGGGGCAGTCGACAAGCTTCTGGCATCCGACGAGCTCGTGGACAAGCTGTGGGAAAACGGCGACTACCTGAAAGACGGCCTGAAAAAGCTGGGCTTTGACATCGGCCACTCCGAAACACCGATTACGCCTTGCATCATCGGTGATGAAAACCTGACACAGAAATTCTCGAAGCGCCTGATGGAAGAAGGCGTCTACGCGAAATCGATCGTCTTCCCGACCGTACCGAAAGGCACCGGACGTGTCCGCAACATGCCTACGGCCGCGCACACGAAAGAAATGCTTGACGAAGCACTCGCCGTTTACGAGAAAATCGGCAAGGAACTGGGTGTCATCGGCTGAGGAGGGATTCCGTGAAAAAGCGGGACGAAGAACAGATCCAACTGCTTCATCCGGAAGGCAAACAGGGCGCAAAGATTCTGAAGCGCCGCTATGAAGCCATCCGCAAAGCGATCCTTGATGAAGTTGCAGCATCCGAGGAAATCTCATTCATGGATCTGACCGAACGCGCTCCGAAGCGGCTTTCCCATTTTGACGGCAAGACAACGTGGTACGTCACAGCCGTCAAACTTGATCTTGAGGCGAGGGGAGAGCTGCAACGCTTCGAGCGGAACGGCAGGCAACATATCAGGCGAACATGAAAACCGCCAGGATACCGGCATCAGCCGGTGTCCTGGCGGTTTTTCTGTGTCCGGCTCAGATTGGCCGGTTCACTTCTTCGGCAAAGACAGTGACAATCTCTCCGTCTCCCATTTCGACATCATACTGGATGGATTCCCCGTTGTCCCGAACGTCCACGATCAGCCCGCGTCGGCCGTCCTTTAGTTCGACGGCTGTATTCTCGACAAGCAACATGGCAATCATCCTCCTGTATGTTTTTTATGAGCAGCCGATTCCTGCAATTTTCTGAAGTTGTGGTGCAGAAGATAATACTGGATGCCCCCGGCGTTGGCCTTTGCGGCATTTGCTTCTTTACGGAATGCATCCAGGTCCCCTTTACGGTGTGCCGTGATCGCACGAATGGCGTGTTTCATCCATGCATAGCCTTCCGGGATGCGCGAGAGGGCTTCTTCCGCCCGTTCATCCTCCCCGTTCAGGGCGTGGCCATATGCATCATAATACGACTGCATCGGTTCGCTGCCGATCTTCTCCGCATGAGACAAAACACCGGCACCGTCCTTTTCCGTCACGGCATACAGAGCGCCGTAAACATGGCGGATGTCCGGCTGCTTGTACCGGTTCATAATCTCTCTGAGAGATGCTCTGATCTCTTCATCGGTACCGTGCGCCACGGAGTAGGCGTATTTGTAGATCGGCTTGCGGGAATTCCGCAACAGGAACCTGTCGATCGCCCGCAAATTCTTCGATTTGTAGGACAGCACCAGCGTCGGCACGGTAGTCAGTGTCATGTACAGGGCGGCGAGCACGAGCACCGTCAGCCAAAACGGTGCCCCGAGCCAGATCAGCAGCAGAGCCGCCAACACCAGGATGGCGAGCAGCATGAGAAATTGTACGACAGCTATCAAAACGGCACTTCCTCTATTTTTTCACTATTATACCAATGCAGATCTTTCGGGAAAAGAATTCCGATGTTGTACTTACAGTGAATACAAATTATAATAGTGAACATTGAAACACAGTGAAATCAGTGGCTTGCTTGAATAGACTGTCCGTTCTAAAAATACAAATGGACGAATGGGAGTGACGGAAATGAAGAAAATCATGGTGACCGGCGCGCTGGGACAGATCGGCTCGGAACTGACGGGAAAACTGAGGGGTCTGTACGGTACGGATCAGGTCCTCGCAACGGATATACGGGTACCGGATTCTGGACCGGCGCTTGATGGGCCGTTCGAGCAACTTGACGTCACCGACGGCAAACGCATGCACGAGCTCGCCAAGTCATTCGGGGCCGACACGATTATCCACATGGCCGCACTCCTGTCCGCGACAGCAGAGAAAAATCCGCTGTTCGCCTGGAACCTGAATATGGGCGGACTCGTCAATGCGCTTGAGACCGCACGCGAACTGGACCTCCAGTTCTTTACGCCGAGCTCGATCGGCGCATTTGGCCCAAGCACGCCGAAGAAAAACACGCCGCAGGATACGATCCAGCGTCCGTCAACGATGTATGGAGTCAACAAAGTGTCCGGAGAACTGCTCTGTGATTATTATTTCGAGAAGTTCGGAGTCGATACCCGCGGCGTCCGGTTCCCGGGCCTCATCTCGTATGTGACACCTCCGGGCGGCGGAACGACGGATTATGCCGTCGATATCTATTACAAGGCGATCGAGGAAGGCAAATATGCCTCGTTTATCGCAGAAGGCACATACATGGACATGATGTACATGCCGGATGCCCTGCAGGCCATCGTTGACCTGATGGAGGCGGACCCGTCGAAACTGATCCACCGCAACGCGTTCAACGTGACCGCGATGAGCGTCGAGCCGTCCGATTTCGAAAAGGCGATCCGACAGCATATTCCGGAATTTCAACTCAACTACGACGTCGACCCGGTGCGCCAGGCAATCGCCGAGAGTTGGCCGGATTCGATCGATCCGTCTGCAGCCATTGCGGAATGGGGCTTCAAGGCCAAGTTCGACCTTGAAAAAATGACAGCGGATATGCTCGAAAAACTTCGGGAAAAGCTGGGGAAATAAACGATTTCTAAGAAAACCGGGCTGAGTGTTCAGAATCAGCTTCTGAGTTTGAAGCAAACCCTAAATGACTTGGCCTTGAGCAGGCGGGAGTGACGGAAAACGTCATTCCCTTTTTTGATTGGGAGATGAATGCCCTGCCCACAATGTGTACAGTAGGATAAAGGGGGCGTCAAGATGGACATCCGGGTGAGGCCGGCAAGGGATGCAGGGAAAGCAGCAAAGTTTATTGCATCCCTGAACATCCACCGGACAAACCATATCGGTTTTTGCGGTGTGGATGAAAAGGAGATCCGGCATGCGCTGGAGAACGGCTTTTCCGATTCAGGATTTGAACAGTCATTTTTCGTGGCGGAAAAAGAAGGGCGGAACGTTGGGGCGGTCGGCTTCGATATCGATAGCGATGAAGGGGCCGCAGAAGTGTGGGGGCCGTTTGTCAGTGAAGACCTGCCATTCAGGGAAGTGGCCATGCCCATGTGGAGCGAGGCAGTCGCTGCCCTTGAAGGAGTCCGGACCTTCCAGTTCTTCGTGAATGAAGAAAACACGGACGTGTCGGCAATGGCCGAAACTCTCGGCGCGTTCCATACAGGGCGGCACCTGATCTTGCGGGCACAGTCAGGAGCGATAAATCTTGGCGGGCATCAGGCGATTCCGGCTGAAGAACAGCACGAAAAAGAATTCTGCACGCTTCATGCCCATGCTTTTCCGGAAACTTATTTGTCTGCCGGGGAAATCCTCGATCTCCGGGACGACACCCACAGGCTCCTCGTCATCCCGGAAGGGGAAGAAGGCGTGAGAGGATACGTTTACACCGAGGCGGATCCGATCCACGGAGAAGGCAGCATCGAGTTTCTCGCGGTCGGGGAGGCGTACCGCCGCCAAGGACTGGCAACACAACTGCTGCAAGCCGGGCTCGGCGAATTGTTCCGCCATGAGTCCATCCGCGAAGTCCGGCTTACCGTCGGAGAGGAAAACAGAGCCGCCATGGGCCTCTACGAAGCCGCCGGATTTGAACAGCTTCATCGGATGAATGCCTACCGGCTCGAAATGGGCTGACCGGAACAGGTATACCGGGTGATAAAACACAAATATAAAAACCGCCGCTTCCAAAGGAAGGGCGGTTTTTAATCAAAACAGCATATGGGCGATTAATGACACAATCGGCAAAGCGATGATCGTCCGGAGCAGGAAAATCACAAACAGCTCGAAGAAGTTGACCGGGATCTTGGAGCCGAGAATCAGTCCGCCGACTTCCGACATATAGATCAGTTGGACGACCGAGATGACCGCAACCGTAAACAGTGTGATTTCGGATGCGACCGTGCCCGCGGCGAGAATCGACGGGAGGAACATATCTGCAAATCCGACAATCATGAGCGGTGCCGCTTCGGAAGCTTCCGGAATCTGGAGAAGCGCAAGGTACGGCTCGAACGGTTTGCCGATGATCTGGAAGAAGTTTGTGTACTCGGCGAGAATAAGTGCGATTGTACCGAACGCCATAACGACCGGAATGACACCGATCCACATATCCAATACGTTTTTCAGTCCGTCTTTAAGCATCTTGCCGATGTCGCGGTTGGCATGTGCTTTTGTCAGGGCATTTTCCACACCATGGGTAAACGAATTGTACCCTGCCGGCACTTTTTCTGCTTCGCCTGTAAATTCACGTCCATCCACATACTCCTGTTTTTTGCGGGAAAGCGGATAAATGCGCGGCATGATGAGCGCCAGGGCGAGGCCGGTCAGCATGACGGTACCGTAGAATGGCAGGAAGTATTTGGACAAACCGACCGTATCGATAATGACGATCGAAAACGTGATCGATACGACGGAGAACGTCGTAGCGATGATAGCCGATTCTTTTTTCGTATAGTGGCCTTCCTGGTACTGCTTATCGGTTAGAAGGACGCCGATCGTGCCGTCCCCTACCCAGGAAGCAAGTGCATCAATCGATGAGCGGCCCGGCAGTTTAAATAGCGGGCGCATGATCTTGACCATCATTGTTCCGAAAAACTCCAGAAGCCCGAAGTTCATGAGAAGCGGAAGCAGCAACCCCGCAAATACGAAAATCGTGAAGAGGAACGTGACGAGTCCTTCTGCCGGGTCCAGGAGAAGACCTCCGGTGTTCTCGCTCCAGATAGCCTCCGGTCCGAGCCGGAAGGCGGTCATGATTGCGAAGACGGCCCCGATCACCCTGACCACTGTCCAGAATAGCGAGACGCTGAACAGGTTATACCAGAATCCCCGTTTTTCGGGTTCCTTTTTCGGTCCGAATAGCATGATGACCGAGCCGAGGGCCGCAATGACGAGAATGGCGACCGCCACCCACATGATGATCGGCGTGACGATCCCAGCAAGCCAATTGGCGAGAATGGCGATCGACACAATCCAATCTCCTTCATATTTAACCGGGATCATGAACAGGAAGACCCCAATGATCGACGGGATCAGGAACCAGATCCATGTCGATGCACTTGTCTTTTGCATTTTTATTATCCCCCAATATTATTTTTACCGGTTTTGACAGTCACTTTTTTACATAATAATTCACCTCGGTGAATAAGTAAATCCCCTTGCAAATGAAAGTGAATTCAGCCAATTCCGGCACAAAAAATACCCCTCCCAACAATAGCAGGGAGGGGGTGTACCGTCAAAAGAATTTTTCAAAATCCTCATGCCAGCGATAATAATAAAAACGTTCTTTCGCAAAGCGCTCGAGCGCTTCGGCTTTGCCGGCTGCAAGGGCCGGCTCGAGGTCCCGCATCATCCAGGCGGTCTGGGAGGAATGGGCCTTCAATGTATTGATTTTCCTGTCCAGCATATCCGATACATCATGCTCCACGTCTGGCATGCCGAGACCTTCTTCCGTATCGTTCGAAAAAGCGACAAGGTACATCTTCGGCCGCTTTTCATCCGGCAGCCTGCGCACTGCCCGGACAACCGCGCGGGCAGTTGCTTCATGGTCCGGATGAACCGAGTATCCCGGATAAAACGAGATGATCAGCGATGGATCCAGTTCGCCGATGAGGTCGCTGATCAGTTGGACCATTTTTTCATCGTCCTCGAATTCAACGGTTTTGTCGCGGAAGCCCATCATGCGTAGATCTTTGATGCCGATGGCGTTCGCGGCAGCCTGAAGTTCCTTCTTGCGGATTTCGGGAAGTGTTTCCCTCGTGGCAAACGGCGGAATGCCAAGGTTGCGTCCCATTTCGCCGAGTGTCAGGCAGGCATAAGTGACCGGCACGCCCAGGTCCACATATTTGGAGAGCGTCCCTGATGTGCCGAAGGCCTCGTCATCCGGATGAGGGAAGACGACGAGGACACTGCGTTCTTTTTCAATCGTAACAGCCATATCGTTTCCCTCCTTAGTATGCGAACGGCGTCTCGCTCAGTTGGAGCGCAACGGCGAGTTTGCCCTCGCCGTCGAGGCCGGCCAAGAGCAGGCGTCCGTGTTCATCAAGTTCATAGTGGGTGATGCCTTGTGCATACACCCAGCCGTAAGGCAGTTTCAGCCCGACGCGGTGCGGGGCTTCGCCGGCGACCTTGCCCAGTTCAAAACGGATCTGGGCATTTCGGATGAAGGCGCCGGCGTTGAAGAATCCTTCGTTGAAATGGGCCGCATACGAACCGTTCGTCGTCTCCAAGTGGATGTAGAGCTCCTTGCCGGCGAACGAATCGATGAGGCGCTGAAGTTGTTCGGGGTTCACTTTTTCCATGTTTCAGGCCTCCTCCAGTTACCTATATCGTATTCAGTATAAAGAACATCAGCCGGGAATGCGAAAGGGGTGCTCCCGAGGAAGGCATCGTTTGGGATGCGCACTGTTTTGTCCATTAAAAAACGGCCGGGTTTCCCGGCCGTCTGGCTGATATCAGATTTCAGTCACGGTGACGTCTGCCGGACCGTGCTCGTTTTTCGCGCCGTGGAGGACCGGACCGACGTACTGATTGAGTTTCCAGCCGTGGGCAATCGCTGCCGCGACGAATTTTTTAGCTTCGATGACGGCTTCTTCTACGCCGAGACCGTTCGCGAGGTTCGCGGTGATGGCAGCGGCAAACGTGCAGCCTGCACCGTGTGTGTAGAGCGTGTCCTGCTTTTCGGATTCAAGAAGCAGAAACTTGGATCCGTCATAGAAGAGGTCGGCCGCTTTGTTATGCTGGAGCTGCTTGCCGCCTTTGATGACAACGTTTTTCGCACCCAGCTCGTGGATTTTACCCGCGGCTTTTTTCATATCGTCGATGGTTGTCAGTTTGCCGAGACCGGATAGCTGTCCTGCTTCGAACAGGTTCGGCGTAACGACTTCTGCAAGCGGAAGAAGATATTCGATCATGGCATCGACCGTGCCCGGGTTCAGGACTTCATCTTCACCCTTACATACCATGACCGGATCGATGACCACATGATTGGTGCCGGTTTCCCGGATTCCCTCACCGGCTGTGCGTATAACATCTTCTGTGCTCAGCATGCCGGTCTTTACCGCATCGATCCCGACGGACAGCGCCGTCTTCAGCTGCGCTTTCAGAACGTCAATCGGGAGAGTATAGACGCCGTGGCTCCAGTTGTTGTCCGGATCCATCGTTGCAACGACGGTCAGCGCAGTCATGCCGTATGTTCCGTGTTCCTGGAAAGTTTTAAGGTCGGCCTGAATGCCGGCGCCGCCCGACGTATCGGATCCTGCGATTGTGAGTGTCTTATTGAGTGTCATGTGTCAGGGCTCCTTTTGGGATAATTCGTTTAATGTCCTCATTGTAACAAATAAAAACGTCTTTTTACGAAAAATTGCATTTCACGACAGAGAAATGTACCCGGAAGGCCTCAGGTTGCGCAGTGCGTGCGTGAACCGTTGGACATCGGGTATTGTAGAAGAATGAAAGATTTACCCGATTGGCGGGAGAGGGGAGTGCAGACATGGCAGGACGCAAAGATCAGGGCCGGGCAGAAGAAGAAAGCGCGGTGACGGTGGATGAGACTTGGGAAGCACCGGCCGGAATGCGCGGCAAAATAAGGCGGGGCCGGGCGCTAAAGGGGTTCCTTTGGATTGCGGTTCCTCAACTCCTGCTCGCGGTGGTCCTCCCTGTGGTTGCGTTGCGGATGCTGACAGGGGGCAGCACGTTCACCGAACAAAAGGGAGCTGTCGTCCAAAGTGTTCAGGAGCTGAGCGAGCTGGCGACCGCGGAAGCTTTTACAAAAGTGATTGTCGAACGCACGGACAATGAATTGTTCGGCCAGAGCATCGGTCTCGATATTCCGGGGACAAAGCGCCATCTACTCGTGGTCATTCCTGGGTCTGTCAAGGCGGGAATTGATTTTGAAAAGGTCACGGAGGACGACATGATTTTTGATGAAGAAGCCAAGACGGTTACCCTGACCGTACCGGAACCCGCGTTTCTTGGTGAGCCGGAAATCCGTTTTGATGAGGTGGAAGTGTATTCGCAGGAAGGGCTGTTCCGAGACCGGCCTGACATCCGTGAAGGGTATGAGCTTGCCGAAGATGCCCAGAAGATGATCATCGAAGAAGCGACCGAACAAGGCGTCCTTGCGACGGCAAAGAAAAATGCGGAAAAGACCCTGAAGGAGATGTTTTCGTTCTCGGGCTATGATGTTCAGGTCAAGTTCAAGGAGTGATGCGGTATGGCAAAGGAGATTCTGGACAACAGCTGGCAGGATGTGATCGGCAACGAGTTTTCCAAGTCTTATTATTTGGAGCTGCGCGAGTTCCTTAAAAAGGAATATGCCGAACGCGAAATTTATCCTCCGATGAACGACATCTGGACTGCATTCGAACTGACGCCGTATGAATCGGTCAGGGTGGTCATCTTGGGCCAGGATCCGTACCACGGGCCGGGACAGGCGCACGGGCTCAGCTTCTCTGTAAAAAAGGGCATCCGGAAACCGCCGAGCCTTCGGAACGTGTTTAAAGAACTGCGTGAGGACATCGGCTGCGGCGTTCCCGGTGACGGAACACTCACCGGTTGGGCGGAGCAGGGCGTCATGCTGCTGAACACCGTGCTGACGGTTCGCTCCGGGGAAGCGCATTCCCACCGGGGAAAAGGATGGGAAACACTCACCGATGAAGTCATCCGGAAGCTATCGGAACGTGAGGCGCCGATTGTATTCATCCTTTGGGGACGTCCCGCGCAGGAAAAGAAAAAACTGATCGATACGGAGCGGCATGCAGTGATCGAATCCCCCCATCCGAGCCCGCTCAGCGCAAATCGCGGATTTTTCGGAAGCCGGCCGTTCAGCCGCGCAAATGCTTTTCTGAGGGAATGGGGCGAACTGGAGATTGATTGGTGCCGGACGGATGCCCGGTGAATTGTCACGGGATTGTACGGTTCCGCAGCCGGATTCCAACTGCGGATATGGTACACTTTTAACGGAATGGAGGGGATCGGATGATTCCGATTGAACGGATCCTCGAAGAGATGGAGCGCCATCTGCGGGCGGCCAAAAGCGCAGGCGACCCGGCTGCTCAGCGGGAGTCGATTGCCGCCATCCGGGCGTTGTCCGAAGCGGCGCTCGGCAGCCGGCCACATAATCGGATGCCGGAAGTGAAGCCGGTGCCGCTGGCCGCGCCGGCAGCTCCGCATAATGTTCCTCCTGCTGCGCCAAAGCAGGAAGAGGACGGAGCCAATGGTAATTCCATCTTCGACTTTTAATGCCTGAAAGAAGGGGAAGAAAGTGAAATTCTTTTTGATAGCGGGTGCAGTGAACGCATTGATTTCGGTTGGAATGGGCGCATTCGGAGCGCACGGCCTCGAGGGTAAAGTCTCTGATCACTACATCGCCATCTGGGAGACGGCGGCCAAGTACCAGATGTACCATGCACTTGGTCTCATCCTGATCGGCATCCTGCAGAGCCAGGCTCTTCTGGGCGCTGCCTCCCAGCTGAACTGGGCGGGATGGCTGATGCTTTCGGGTATCATCATTTTCTCCGGAAGCCTTTACGTGCTCGCCCTGACCCAGATCGGCGTCCTCGGTGCCATCACGCCAATTGGCGGCGTGGCCTTTATCGCCGGCTGGATCATGGTGATCCTTGCAGCCGTCAAACATGTCTGAAGAGCTCTGAAGGAGGGCCGCCGTTCTGTACCGCGTCCGGCTTCAGTACGATGTGAAAGAAGTCATGCAGCACAATGAAAAGAGCCATCCGCGCCGGATGGCTCTTTTCCGTTATCTCGGTGTCTGGTCGAAATAGTTGAGTTCTTCATCGAATTCCGCGTAGTCAAAGTAAATCATCGGGAACAGGAAACGGTGATCGGTTCGCGCTTCCCGCAAAATGACGTGATCCCGTCCTGCCGCCTCGACAAAACCGCGTACGCTTTTTGATGTCGTCTGCCGGTCCCCGTGCTCAAACGAGAAATGGAATGTGCCGGGCTGCCCACGGTTCAGGCGCAGGATATTCTCGATGTAAGATTCTTCCCCCTGAGGCGGGCGCCCGGCCGTCGGCAACGTCACCTGCGGCGGGACAATCTGTTGCTGAGGCTGCTGGACCGGCTGCATCGGCATCGGCCGGTAATTCGGATTCCAGTAATATTGGACCATGTGGTTCCACCTTTCTTTCACTTATACTGTCGGACAATCACTTTCAGACGGCGAATAGAAGCAGTGCGACTTATAGCGGCCCGTGTTCCATTGGTTCCACCACTGCGCGGGACACGCCCCCTCGGGCATGAAAAACCATAGGGAACGGGTCGCGGGGTGGAACCGTTCTCCGTTGATGACCCGGCGGGCCAGGCGGATGTCTTCCGGGCGGGCGCGCTGGTAAAAGTAACCTTTTGTCGTTGCCTCGAAGCCGCCCGGCCGCTGGAAGACCATCTGTTGGAGTGTCCGGATGTCCTGGAAGTCCAAACAGTCACCGCGGACCCGGTTGACGCCGACATTGCCGACCATGAGCATCCCGAGATCGCCTTCCCCTTCAGCTTCGGCACGCATAAGGCGCGCCAGCAGTTGCACTTCTTTTTCAGTTGCTCGTACAACCGCCATCGCCTGACCCCCTCGCTAATGACTATATGAGGAGGGAGGGGGGTACATTCCTTATATGCACATTTGGACGGGAGGAGAATTCCGATGGCGATCAATAATACGGTCTATGAGTTCATGGAGCGGCTTGAAAGAGGGGAACTAAAGACGAAAACCGGGCTGCTTGATTATTTCTCGCGGTATCCCGAAATTTTTGATGTCTACTTCCCGGATTACTGCCCTAAGACAGATGAGCGGCTGATCAGGGCAATCGGGCGGTACCCGGCCAAGGAGGAAGACATCGCGCGTGCCGGCCAGCGGCTTCCGGAGGAGATTGAAAACGTGCGCGACCTTTACCGCGGCCTGACAGGAATCGATGCGGACAATGACCATCACCTGTTTGTGGGCGCCTTCGGTTCGAACGCCTTTGTTGCGGGAGCAAACAAGGACGAAGTGTTTTACGCGCTTGAAATGCTGTCTCCCGAGCCGGACGATTTGCGCCTTGTCGCAGCACACGAGATGGGCCATGTCGTCCACCACCGCATGAGTGCTCAAGCTTCGGGGGATACATGGTGGCGCAAAGTTGATTGGAGCCACCCACTCGTAACCCTGTTGTCGGAAGGGGGAGCCATTTATCTGTCCAAGCTGGCGGTACCGGGCATGGGCCGCCCGGACTATGTCTCATTCGGGGCGCTCGGTGAGGAAGGCTACGGCTTCTACATGGCGAACAGGAAAAAGCTTCATGAAGCGTTCGCGGACGATATGAAGGCGGGCTGGAATGAAGATAAGGATAAAGAGTGGTTCCGCCTTTCCGGCGGTACAAGGCACGGCATCCCGCGTCTCGGCTACTATATTGCTGACGACTTGATCGAACACCGGGCGGAGCTCCGCGGGATGGACGCAGCGCTTACTGATTGGGATGCGATGACGCTTGAAGAAGAATTTTCGGATTACCTGAAACGCTGACATAAAGCGCGCGGGTGTTCATATAATTTTGGCATCCGGCTGTGGATCTTCTCCGTTTCCAGCCCATCCAACCGGAACAAAGAGCCCGGCAGCCAAATGGCTGCCGGGCTTTTAACTTCTGTTACTTGACATCAAAGAAGGAGACGCGGTCGTCATCCTGCAGAATCGTTCCTACGAAGAACGAGCCGAAGACGCCGTAGCGTGCGCTTACTTCATCAAAACGCATTTCATAGACAAGCTTCTTGAACTGGAGCACGTCATCCGAGAAGAGCGTGACGCCCCATTCGTAGTCGTCGAATCCGACGGAACCGGAGATGATTTGCTTGACCTTGCCTGCGTAGCTGCGGCCGATCAGTCCGTGGCTCCTCATCAGTTCGCGGCGGCGGTCCATGTCGAGCATGTACCAGTTGTCTTCGCCCTCGCGCTTTTTGTCCATCGGGTAGAAGCACACATACTGCGAGCGGGGGAGTTCGGGATAAAGGCGCCCGCGGACATAAGGGTTCTGATATGGATCTTCGTCTGATTCCTTCGCCAGGTAGTTGGACAGCTCGACAACAGACACATAGGAATAAGATGGAATGGTGTAGTCCGCAATGGCGAGTTTATTGAACTCCGCTTCCAGCTGCTGGAGCTCATCCATCGTCGGGCGGAGGGTCATAAGCATGAAGTCCGCCTTCTGGCCGACCACCGTATAGAAGGCATGGCTGCCTGTTTTTTCGTTATCTGCTTTCTGGAGCTTGTCGAGGAAAGCGATGAATTCATCGGTTGCCGCTTTCCGTTCTTCTGCAGGAAGGGCTTTCCACGATGTCCAGTCCATCGTGCGGAAGTCGTGGAGGACATACCAGCCATCCAGTGTGATTGCAGCTTCGTTCATGTGGAAACACTCCTTTAGGATCATATGGCTTCAGTCTATCATAGAAGGCAGGCACGGTCCGCCCGCAAGCCCCCTTGTCACTGTTTTGTGAAAAGTTCCAGGTTTTCCGTTTGGCCGCTTTTTGTGTATGCTTGACTCTGGAATGAAATAACGTACCGCGTCCGGCATACACCGGACGGACGGATCAGCTATATGGGAGACATTGATATGGACCAAACGCTTCAGCTTCTCCGGCAGCCGGCCTGGCGGTTTATCGATCAGTCGGTGAGCGGGCTCGGCCGCTCCGCTCTTGAGTCGTTCGCTATGGACGACACACTCTGCCACGTCGTCGGCCAGCAAAAAAGCTTGCCGGCCGTGCGCACGTGGGTGCATGACAGGACCATTGTCCTCGGCATCCAGGACCACAGGCTGCCGTATATCGGAGACGCAACGGAACAGCTCCGGCTAAACGGCTGGCGCCCGATTGTCCGGAATTCAGGCGGGCTTGCTGTCGTCCTCGATGAAGGCATCCTGAACATCACGATTGCGCTGTCCGAGAAAGGCCGTGCGATCGATATACCGGCGGGCTACGAGGTGATGCTCGAATTTGTCCGCATGCTATTGCCCGAAGCGGCGGGTCGGATCGAAGCTTATGAGATTGTCGGTTCCTATTGCCCGGGGTCGTACGATCTGAGCATCGGCGGCAGAAAATTCGCCGGCATTTCCCAGCGCAGGCTCCGCGGCGGCATCGCCGTCCAGATTTATCTCTGCGCGGAAGGGAGCGGCTCCGAGCGTGCCCGGCTTATCGGTGAGATGTATGAGGCCGGACTGAAAGGCGAAGAGACGAAGTTCGAATACCCGGCTATCCGGCCGGAGGTGATGGCTTCCCTTACCGAACTGCTTGGTGCGCCGGTCACAGTCACGGAACTGAACAGCCGTGTCCGCAGGCTGCTTCACGCGTTATCGGGCAACGTCCGTGACAGCCTTCTTGAAGGGGAGGAAGTCGACCTGTATGCAACTTATCTGAAGCGGGTCGTCGACCGGAATGCAAAACTGCTGGAGGGCATCTGAATCCAAAAGCAACCGAACAAACGGCAAGGACTCAGCCGCCTGTTTCATAGGCGATGGTGTCCTTGCCGTTTCTATTTGCGTGTGTTTCGCTTCAGTGGGCCTGCTGTTCATCGTTATTCACGAGATTTCCGTTCTGTTCCATCCGGAAAACGGCTGATGAGTTTTCGTCTTCTTCAAATGCAACCAGTTTGCGTGCACGGTTCATAATCTGTACAAACTGCTCATAGTCATCGCGGATTTCGTCGTTTTCCCTGGCAAGTCGCGCAACTTCGTTCTCCAGTTCGCCGACCCGGCGCTCGGCCGCTTCGGCGGTATGTTTCCACTTCATCGTCTCCTGGTCCGCGAGATTCGTATGCTGAAGGCGCATCAGATAAGCGATCACCACATCAAGAGAGAGATTGGAAAGCCGGATTGCCGCCCGTCCATCGCCCTCTGCTCCGTCCGGCACGACATAGAGTCCGGAGTTTTTGCGGCGAAAATCCTTGCCCATCGCCTTCAGATTTGCCTTGCGTTCCTTCTTCGCTTCGGCAAGCTCTTTTTCGTACTCTTTCCTGACGACTGCGTTCCATCTGAATCCGCATGCCGCAGCCGTCCGGTTCATTGCATCACCGGCTTCTTCGAACGCGTTGAGCTGTGTGCTTCCTTCGCGCACATGACGCAACACCGTTTCTGCGAGCAGCCGGTCGTTTTCTTCTACCCAGGCATCCTGTCTGACTTTCACCATTTGTGTACCTCCTGCCATCTTCATAGAATGTTTGCCTGGTGTCAGTTTGCACCGCGGCTCCGCGTTTTATACCGTTCCATTTGGAAATGTCGGAGAATGCGCATCTTTTCGGATTTGATTTTAGGAGGGAGAAGGAGACCGGTGACCGTTCCAAACAAGTGCCGGACAGGGTATACTGGAAGGACCCACTGTTTCCGGGAGGTGCCAGATGATGGACTATGCCACACAAAAATTAAGTGAAGAAAAAGTGTTCAAAGACCCGGTTCACCGGTACATCCACGTGAGGGACCAGGTGATCTGGGACCTGATTGCGACCAGGGAATTCCAGCGGCTCCGCCGTATCCATCAGCTTGGCACGACGTATCTGGTGTTCCACGGGGCGGAGCACAGCCGCTTTAATCATTCGCTCGGGGTCTATGAAATTGTCCGCCGAATTATCGACGACGGCTTTAGCGGGCGTCCGCAATGGAATGATTCGGAGCGGCTTGTAACGCTGTGCGCGGCGTTGCTCCATGACCTGGGGCACGGGCCGTTTTCCCATGCCTTCGAGAAGGTGTTCGACCTGGATCACGAGCTGTTCACCCAGAAGATCCTTCTTGGGGACACGGGGGTGAATGCGGTCCTCCGGGAAGTCAGCGAGGACTTTCCCCAGAAAGTCGCCGACGTCATCGGGAAGACCTATCCGGACAAGTTGGTCGTGAGCCTGATTTCAAGCCAGATTGACGCCGACCGGATGGATTATCTTCAGAGGGACGCCTACTTCACGGGGGTCAGCTACGGCCATTTCGACATGGAGCGGATCCTTCGCGTCATGCGCCCGGCAGAGGATCAGGCTGTCATCAAGCAGAGCGGCATGCATGCGGTGGAGGACTATATCATGAGCCGCTACCAGATGTATTGGCAGGTGTATTTCCACCCGGTATCCCGCTCGGCGGAAGTGATTCTCGTGAAAATTTTGCAGAGGGCGAAAGTTTTGAGCGAAGAAGGGTATACGTTCAAACAGGAGCCTGTCCACTTTAAGTCGTTTTTCGATAAGACATTCGATCTTGCTGATTATATTGCTTTGGATGAATACATTCTCATGACTTATTTTGAATCTTGGATCCGGGAGGACGATGAGATCCTGTCCGATCTGTGCGACAGGTTTGTGAACCGGCGCCTGTTCCAATATATCGATTTCAATCCGGCCAAAGAATACCGTAGGCTCGGTGAACTCGAAGCATTGTTCCGGAAAGCCGGGATCGATCCGGAATATTATCTTGTCGTCGACTCTTCGTCAGACTTGCCTTACGATTTTTATAGGCCGGGTGAGGAAGAGGAACGGCTGCCGATCCATCTGCTGATGAGGGACGGCGAACTGCGGGAGCTGTCCCGCGAATCCGATATCGTCGATGCCATCTCAGGCAAGCGGCGCACGGACCATAAACTCTACTTCCCGGAGGACATGCTCAAAGAAGGGAAAAAGAAAAAAGTGCTCAGGCAACAAATCCTAAGCATCTTGAACACATAGAATAGGGAGGGCATTTTTGATGCTTCAGGAACATGCAAAACTTGTTCAGTTCATTTCGCTGGCTGATGGGGTGACCGGGCGGAAGAAGTTGCAGAAGATGATCTACATCGCCAAAAAGATGGACTTCCCGTTCCAGGAAAAATACGAGCTCCATATTTACGGCCCTTACTCTGAAGAGCTGACGCTCCGCATCGAGGAACTGTGCGAAATGGGCTTTCTCGCCGAAAAATGCGAAGACAAGGGCTCCTACGTTCAATACAGCTACCGGGTCACCGGCGAAGGCCAAGACTTTATCGGTGATGCGATCGAAGTACCGGACACTCTCGACGAGTGCATCGGCCGGATGAGTGAAAAGAGTTCCCGCTTCCTGGAACTGGTTTCCACGCTGCTGTATTTTGATTATCTGCCGCGGGAAGAACAGGTTGCGAAGGTACATATCGTCAAGAACAAGCTGAATTATACGGATGCGGAGATCGATGAGGCCTTTGCCTTCATCGGGGAGCTTTCCGCCTGTATCCGCCAATGAGCCTCCTCTTTTAACAGCAGGGGCGGATTGGCTATAATGCAGGGAAGGGGGTATGATCATGGCCAACGGAGAAAAACCAAAGCAAAAGATGGAGTTCACGATTATCCGCGACAACCCGACCGCCGGTCATAAGGGGTTCGGCATCGGCTCGATTTCGCTGGAAAACGTATCTCCCGTCATTATCGATGTGGAAGAGGAACTTGCACAGGTGGAAATCGGCGCGCTGCATGCCCGAAGCAAGACGGAGCGGGGCGTCAAGTTCACCCCGAACCGCGAGGATTCCGAAGGCGGCAAGCCGTACTGGCTCGTATGGGTCGCCATCGACTACAAAGAGGACGGACCTTATTTTGCAGGGGTCACGGCGGCAGAGATGGTCGTCAACCGCGAAAAGCGGCGCGGCTACAAGAACCTGCCCGAGCATGTAAACCTGCTGGATAAAGCGCTGAAGCGCCATGTCATCGTCGACAAGATGGATGACCGCTCGAAAAAGGTGCTCGCGGAATTTCTGCAAGAGCAGAATCCGGAATTGTGGGAGCGGAGCCAAGAACTCCAGTTAGCGCTCGGCATCACCGGATAAGTGCGCAATTATGAACGATCTTTGACAGTTTCGCCCGGTGCGGTTGCAGCCGGTTGAACCGCTGGCGAAAAGGGAGTAAACTGATAGCAACGCTTGCTGAATACAAGCTAGGACAGTGCGGCGTCTAGCTAACGGCGCACAGAACCCGCCCCGCCTCCGAAATTTGGAGGCGGGGCGGTTTTTTTGATGTGCCTGAATGGGCAGCCGGTCGGTATGTCAACGTCTCAGTCGGGTATGTCAACGTCTCCCCCGTAATCTCAAGTAGTCAGTCAAAAAACGAGAACGGGAACAACCGGATCGGCCCGCCGTCTTTCGTGTCGGAGGAGCGATCTTGCCGTAGAGCGGGATCTGTGCAGAGTTTTCGCGGCACGTTCCGTTCCTTGACGTATACCATGCGCTGCTTACCGCAACCTTCGACAGCAAGACCACCGGTCTCCACATCGACGATGACGCCTGTGACGCCCTCGGGCTGTACGAACGGTTCCGGCGGCATGCCGGCATGTGCGTTTTCCATGAAGTCGATCCACATCTTTTTTGCGGCCATTTTGTCGCTGTTTTCGGTTAGGCGGCGCCCTTCGTCGAATCCGGCCCAGATGCCGGCGGTCAGGGTCGTGGAGAAGCCGATCAGGTATTGATCGGAAAGCGTTGTTCCGGACTTTGCCGCGTATGGACGTGTTTGGCTGGGCCGCATCGACAGACCCGTGGCCGGGGTATAGTCGCTGAAGACAGGGTCGAACATTCCGGTCATCATCTGTGTCAGGACGAAGGCATCTGCCGGATCCAACACTTCCCGTGACTTTTTGTCTTCTTCCTCGCTCCGATAGACGGTTTCACCGGCGGCATCGGTGATGGACAGAATGGTTGTCGGAACGACCCTTTTGCCTCCTGAGGCGATTCGGTTGTATGCCCCTGTCATCTCATAAAGGGTGACTTCGGTCGTCCCGAGAGCGGTTGCCGGCGCATCAACGAAGTTGCCGGTGATGCCGAGGCGGGCGGCCATATCCTTGAACGGCTTGTAGCCGATTTCCTCGAGTGTCTTGACGGCATAGATATTGTCTGAGATGGCAAGTGCCTGGGCGAGCGAAATCGGCCGTTCAGCAAATTTGCCATTGACGTTCTGGGGTTCGTACTCCTTGCGGCCGTCGTCAAAAGTGAAAACGGTCGGCTCGCTTTTCAGGAAGGTGAGCGGCGTGAACCCCTGTTCGAGCGCAGCGGCGTAAAGAATCGGTTTCATCGCGGAGCCGGATTGGCGTTCCGCCTGGGTGACCCGGTTAAAGGGGCTTATGGAATAATCCCGCCCGCCAATCAGTGAAGTGATCTGCCCGCTTTCGGGCTCCATCGTGATAAAGCCATACTGGAGTCCGTTATCAGGCATCCATTTCCCGGCCGCGGCTTCCGCCGTTTTCTGGTGGAATGGGTCCAATGTCGTCCGGATTGTCCACCCGCCTTCCGCGATGTCGCGCCCGGCTTCATCCAATCGTTTTTCGGCCTCCTGCCAAACCTCGTCCAAGAAGTACGGGGCGACTTTTTCGCCCGCGTCCCACTGGTCATGCTTCAGCGCAATCCGCTGATTCAGGGCATGGTCCGCCTGCTCGCGTGTTACGTATCCGTCCCGCACCATCGCATTGAGGATGATTTCCTGCCGGCCCGCAGCCGCCTCCGGATTGTGCACAGGGGAGTAAACCGAAGGCCCTTTTGGCACGGCCGCAAGCAATGTCGCTTCAGCCAGAGTCAGGTCTTCCGCTGCCTTGCCGAAGAAAAACTTGCTTGCCGCCTCGGCACCGTACATGCCATGGCCGAAATAGACAGTGTTCAGGTAGCCTTCGAGAATGGTGTCCTTGTCATAGAACGTTTCGATTCTTCTTGCGTAGACCGCCTCGTTGATTTTCCGTGTCCACGTTTTCTGGTGGGTCAGAAACAGATTGCGGGCATACTGCTGGGTGATTGTGCTAGCGCCTTCTGCTTTGCGGAACGATTTGACATCCTTTAGCACGGCGGCGGCAATCCTCGAATAGTCGAATCCCTTGTGCTCGTAAAAGTCCTTGTCCTCGACGGCAACGAACGCATCGGCGAGAAATGGGGACATGTCGTCGAGGGAAGCCCAGTAGCGGCGCTCGCCTGAATGCCGGTCACCGATCGGATCGCCGTTGCGGTCGAGGAAGACGGTCGCGTTCGGCACCGCAAGCGAAGGGGGCCCGGCCGAATGGATGTAGATGAGAAGCGCCCCGTACATGACCAGCCCCGCCACGCTGAGGCTTAGGGAAAGAAGCAACAGCCGCTTCATGATCGACCGCCGCTTTCGCTGCCTTTTGAAATGTGCCCGTTTCACCGCATTCCCGCCTTTCTTGCGCTTTTCCGCAAGTATGTGCAGGCAGGCAGCATTTCATCCGGCGAGTTTAAAGCAATTTCACCGCATGCCTGATTGAAAAAACAGTTGCAACGGAGAACAGTGGCCGTATAATGAAGCTTAGTTTCGTGGAGGCCGGGAATACAGGCAGTGCGGGACGTTTCCCTTTAATGAAGGAGGAATGCAGCCCATGGCAGGGTTATGGTATACGGAAAAGCAGACTGACAACTTTGGAATTACGATGAAGATCAAACAGACGCTGCATGTCGAGCAGACGGATTTCCAGCTGCTGGAGATGGCGGAGACGGAAGAGTGGGGGAACATGCTGTTTCTCGACGGCATGGTGATGACCTCGGAGCGTGACGAATTCGTCTATCACGAGATGGTTGCACACGTACCGCTGTTCACCCATCCCGATCCGAAAAAGGTGCTGGTCGTCGGAGGCGGCGACGGCGGTGTGATCCGCGAGGTGCTGAAGCATCCGCAAGTCGAACAGGCGGTGCTGGTCGACATCGACGGAAAGGTGATCGAATACTCGAAACAGTACCTGCCGTCGATTGCAGGCAAGCTCGTGGACCCTCGGGTGGACGTCCGTGTCGGCGACGGGTTCATGCATATTGCCGAGTCCGAAAACGAGTATGATGTCATTATGGTGGACTCGACGGAGCCTGTCGGCCCTGCGGTCAACCTGTTCACGAAAGGCTTCTACGCGGGCATCTCGAAGGCGCTGAAAGAGGACGGGCTGTTTGTCGCTCAAAGCGATAACCCGTGGTTCAAGGCGGACCTGATCCGCCAGGTACAGAAGGACGTCCGGGAAATCTTCCCGGTCACCCGCCTGTATACCGCCAACATCCCGACGTACCCGAGCGGGCTCTGGTGCTTCACGCTCGGCTCGAAAAAGCATGACCCGCTCGAAGTGAAGGAAGAGCGGTTCCATGATATCGACACGAAATACTACACGAGTGAACTGCACCGGGCGGCTTTCGTATTGCCGAAATTCGTCCGTGACCTGGCGGAGGGAGAAGGCGAATGAAGTTCGACGAAGCCTACTCCGGCAATGTGTTCATCAAGAGCGGCGACAGCTATGATGAAGCGGACGCGGTGATCTATGGCATGCCGATGGACTGGACGGTCAGCTGGCGCCCGGGCTCCCGGTTCGGCCCCGCGCGTATTCGCGAAGCATCGGTCGGGCTTGAGGAGTACAGCCCTTATCTGGACCGGGAACTTGACGATATCCGCTTTTACGATGCAGGAGACATCCCGCTTCCATTCGGCAACGCGGGAAAATCCCTTGACCTGATTGCCGGATTCGTCCGGCAGTTATTGGCTGATGGAAAGGTTCCGGCGGGGATGGGCGGCGAGCATCTCGTGTCGCTGCCGGTTATGAAGGAAGTGGCGGCAGTGCACAAGGACCTCGCCATCATCCATATCGATGCCCACACCGACCTCCGGACCGAGTACGAGGGTGAGGAACATTCCCATTCCACGCCGATCCGCAAGATTGCCGATCTCATCGGACCTCACAACGTCTATTCGTTCGGAATCCGTTCCGGCATGAAAGAGGAGTTTGAATGGGCACGCGAAAACGGCATGCACATCTCAAAGTTCGATGTGCTTGATCCGCTGAAGGAAGTGCTGCCTGCGCTTGCCGGCCGCCCCGTCTACGTCACGATCGACATCGATGTCCTGGATCCGGCCCATGCGCCGGGTACAGGCACGGTCGACTGCGGCGGCATCACATCCCGCGAACTGCTTGCATCAATCCACGAGATTGCGCGTTCCGGAGTCCGGGTCGCCGGTTTTGACCTCGTAGAAGTGGCACCAGTCTATGACCCGTCCGAACAGACGGTCAATACGGCAAGCAAGCTATTCCGGGAAATGCTGCTCGGATTTGTGAAGTAATTAAAAAGGTGATGCGCTGTGGAAAATTGCGCATCACCTTTTTGTTCGTGGCATTTAGCCGACGGGCTGTGTTCCGTAGACGGCGACCCGGTTGCGTCCGCTGTTTTTCGCCCGGTAAAGGGCCTTGTCGGCAAGTTCATACAGATGTTTGGCACTTGTGGTATCCTCCGGGTGGGCGGAAACACCGAGCGATACGGTGATGGTGAGGGAGAGTCCTCCTTCCAGGATAAACGGGTTGCCGCAAACAGTCTGCCGGATGTTCTCCGCGGCCTCCGCCGCTTCCTGTTTATCCGCTCCGGGGAGCAGGACGGAAAACTCTTCTCCGCCGTTTCTTGAAAGAACCGCGCCTTTCGGAAGCCGGATGTTTTTCAGGCGGAATGCCAGTTCCCGCAGCACCTCATCTCCTGCCGGGTGGCCGTATGTGTCATTGACCGACTTGAAACGGTCGATATCAAGCACAATCAGCGCAACCGAACCTTCTCCATTGAGAAGAGATTCCGATAACTCGCCGAACGTGCGGTTGTTGTTCAGTCCTGTCAAATAGTCAGTGCGGGACAATTGCTCAATACCCGCAAGCTTTCTGAAATGACCGGACAGCTCGGCAAGGAGGAACGCGATCGTAAAAAAAGAGATGTAGGAATAGACGGCAAAAATAAAGACATTCAGGATCTTATCCGAACCCTCGGGCGACAGGTAGATAATAACGAGGCCGGTCTGGACTGTCGCGTAATGGAACACAAAACGGGCGGTCCGGAATGAGGCTCCCCGCCACGTAAAAATGATTGCGGCGGCAGCCCCGATCAGGAAGGTATTGCTCCCTGCGATCAGGGCTTCGTCACCAAAACCGCCCAGAATAATGCGGTCTATGGCGATGATGAGTGAAGAGATTATCGGCGGGACGGGACCGCCGAACACGCCGGAAAGGATGATCACCGGAAGGCGGGCATCGACGATCACTTTATCCGCTACGGTGACGGATGAGTCCAGCAGAAACAGTCCCGTGATGCCGGCCATGACGCCGATCAGAATCGGGTGAAACCGGGGAAAGGGGACCCTGAACCGTGCCCTGTCCTGGAACGGCCAATAGCTGAGGACCGAAAAGGTGAACAGGATACAAAAGTTGACCGCGAGCTGGTAGAACATGGACATCCCTCCATTGGAACGATTATACCAATTTGCCGGGAATCCGTGACACCGATATAAAATCCGTTCGGGCAGACGGAGACGGAGCCGGCATCCATTGAAATCCCCGGGCCCTGAGGGATATAATAGGGAAATGACTATGAACGGGGGCATCCAGATGAATATACCCGAAGAAGGAAGAGCGGTCAGCATCCGCCTCGTGACGATGGTCCGTCAGCCGGGCGAGAAGCCGTTCCGGAACTTCATCCGGGCGGAAGGCCTTCTGATTGAGAAAGCGGGCAAAACTTATCTGAGCTTTGAGGAAAGCATGGACGGGCAGGGAATCCGCACGATGGTCCGGATGGGACATGAAGAGGGGCTGATCATGCGGAACGGCGACGTTTCGATGCGGCTCCCTCTCGTACCGGGCGAGCGCCGGGAAGGCCGTTACGGAAGCGGGGGCATGGACCTGCCGCTTACGGTCAAGACCGACTCGGTCCGCTATGAACCGGGAGCGGAAGGACGGTTTGCGGCCGCGTATGACCTGATGTCGGGCAGCGAGACTGTCGGTACCTATAATGTAGAATTTACTTATTCGGAGGGAAAAGCATGAGCACAGTGGAACAGATCAAACAGCAGCTAAAGGACGCGCTGGCAGGCGCGGTGGGCAAGGCGGGTCTCGTGGAAGCCGCGGACATGCCGGATGTGATGCTCGAGACGCCAAAAAGCAAAGAAAATGGCGATTATGCCACCAATATTGCGATGCAGCTGACGAAAATCGCGAAAAAGCCGCCGCGTGCCATCGCAGAAGCGATTGTCGGCAACCTGGATACGGAAGGCACGCCGATCCAATCAGTCGACATCGCAGGTCCGGGCTTTATCAACATCACCATCAAAACCGACTACCTCGGTGATGTTGTAAAGGACGTGCTGGAAAAGGGCGAAAACTTCGGCCGCAGCGATGCGGGCGAAGGCGAGAAAATCCAGGTCGAGTTCGTCTCGGCGAACCCGACAGGGGATCTTCACCTCGGGCATGGGCGTGGCGCATCAATTGGTGACGCGCTCTGTAACGTGCTCGATTTTGCAGGCTATGACGTTTCCCGCGAATACTACATCAACGATGCCGGCAACCAGATCAACAACTTGGCTTTGTCGATCGAAGCCCGCTATTTCCAGGCGCTCGGCGAGCAGCGCGAGATGCCGGAAGACGGCTATCACGGCAAGGACGTCATCGAGATCGCCAATGCGCTTGCGCAGGAGCATGGCGACAAGTTTGCCAAGATGCCTGAAGAAGAACGCTTCCAGTGGTTCCGCAAGCATGGCCTCGGCATCGAGTTGGACAAGATCAAGAGGGACTTGGCCGATTTCCGTGTGGCGTTTGACAACTGGTTTTCCGAATCAACGCTTTATCAGTCCGGCAAGATTGATGAGGCACTCGGCAAGCTAAAGAAAAACGGCCATGTTTACGAGGAAGACGGGGCCACTTGGTTCCGCTCGACGACATTCGGAGACGACAAGGACCGGGTCCTCATCAAGCAGGACGGCACCTATACGTACCTGACCCCGGATATCGCGTATCACGAAGACAAGCTCCAGCGCGGCTTCGACAAGCTGATCAACATCTGGGGCGCTGACCACCACGGCTACATCCCGCGTATGAAGGCAGCAATCGAGGCACTCGGATACGACAAGGACACACTTGAAGTGCTGGTGTCCCAGATGGTCCAGCTGTACAAAGACGGCGAGAAGTTCAAGATGAGCAAGCGGACGGGTAAGGCGGTAACACTGCGCGAGCTCGTCGACATGGTCGGACTGGATGCGGTCCGATACTTCTTCATCATGCGCTCCGGCGATTCCCAAATGGACTTTGACCTCGATCTTGCGGTGTCCCAGTCCAACGAAAACCCAGTCTACTATGCACAGTATGCCCACGCGCGCATCTGCTCGATTCTCCGCCAGGCGGACGAAGCCGGTCTGTTCCGTTCGGATGAGAATGTCGGCATGCTCCAAGACAGCGAGAAGGCGATCGATCTTATGAAGAAGATCGGCGACTTCCCTCAAGTTGTCGCGGACTCGGCAAAGCTCCGCTCGCCACACCGGATTGCGACGTATATACAGGAATTGGCATCCGCATTCCACACGTTCTACTCGACCGACAAAGTCGTCGACCCTGACAACAAGGAGCTGTCGGAAGCGCGCCTTGCGCTTGTCACGGCAACCCGCACGACCGTTGCGAATGCACTCCGCCTGATCGGAGTCGCCGCACCGGAACGGATGTAACGATCGACCGGCCCCTCCGGCTTCTGCTGAAGGGGCCGGTTTTCATGCAGCGGCGAAAAGTCCGTGAGACGTTGGGGTAGTTTACTGAGACGTTAACATACTGTGAAGCCTCCCGCCTTTTCCCGGGCAGCCCTCGACAAAAACCGCGCCATCTGATTAAATTGATAAGGAATTGAATATCCGGCACGATTTTTCGCCGGATGACGCTGAGGTGCCCCGATCGCGGGGGTAAAAGGGAAGCCGGTGAGAGTCCGGCACGGTCCCGCCACTGTAAGCGGCTATACGCCGCAAGTCAGGAAACCTGCCCCAGCGGAAAGCACCCGATAGCGCCTGCGAGGACAGGCCGGTGTGGAACGGCGCCTGCCTGTGCAGGCTGCGGTCGTTTTTCCGCGTGTCCGTCCTGCCGGTATCTCTGCCCCCGCCCTGCGCGGGGGCTTTTCAATTTCAAGCAGGACAACAATGAATAGGGGGAAAACAGAGATGAACAGCAGATGGAACAAATGGCTTCTCATGCTCGTGATCGCACTGTTTCTGACAGCATGCGGCTCGGCAGATGACAGTGCGGATCAAGCGCAGAACCAGAACGAAGAGACAGAGCAGCAGGCAGCTGAACAAAGCGGCAAAGCGGATGGGGAAGCAACCTTCCCGGTCACTGAAACCGATGCCGTCGGGAATGATATCACACTGGATAAGCAGCCTGAGAAAATTGTTTCCATGATTCCGAGCAATACAGAGATCCTGTTCGAAGTGGGAGCGGGGGGAACGGTCGTCGGAGTCAATGACTATGACAACTACCCGGAAGAAGTCCAGAGCATCGAAAAAATCGGCGGGATGGAGTTTAACGTGGAGAAGATCATCGAACTCCAGCCGGACCTCGTTCTTGCCCATGAATCAGGTCTTGGTACGGGAGAAGAAGGCCTGCAACAGCTTCGCGATGCGGGCCTCACCGTGTTTGTCGTAAAAAATGCTATGGATTTTGATGAAACTTACGGAACCATCCAGCAAATCGGCAAGCTGACCGGCTATTCCGCCGAAGCCGAAGATATCGTCAGCGACATGCAAGCCAAAGTGGATGAGATCAAGGAAAAAGCGGAAGCAGTCACCGACAAGAAAAAAGTGTTTGTCGAAACCTCGCCTGCACCCGATATTTATACGCCGGGATCGGGCACATTCATGCAGCAGTTCCTGGACATCATCCACGCGGAAAACGTCGCGGCCGACCAGGAAGGCTGGGTCATGATGGATCCGGAGGAAATCGTCAATCGCAATCCGGATGTCATCATGGTCATGTACGGGGACGACAGCTCAGTCGATGCGGTCTACGACCGGGAAGGATTTGACGCCATCACGGCAATCAAGGACAAGGCGGTCGTACGAGTTGATGAAAACATCACAAGCCGCACCGGCCCTCGTCTTGCCGACGGCCTGGAAGCCGTGGCAAAGGCGGTTTATCCGGAAATCTTCGGGGAAGCAGAACAAGATGAAGAAGATCAGGCAGCATAAGACGAAGCAGCCGGTTGCCGCATACATCGTATCGGCTGCCGTTCTCCTGCTGGCGCTTTGGCTGGGCGTTTCCGTCGGATCGGTGAAGATTCCGCTCCGGGTGCTCCTGGACCCGGGCGCGGATGAAACAGCCGCGAACATCCTATGGAAAATCCGAATGCCGAGGGTGGTGCTTGCAGGGCTCGTCGGAGGCTCGCTTGCCTTGGCGGGGGCGGCGTTTCAGGGTCTTCTGAAAAACCCGCTTGCCGACCCGTACACCCTTGGAGTGTCGTCCGGTGCCTCAGTCGGCGCTGTGGCGACACTCTTTTTCGGTATCGGATTGTTCGGTGCCTATACCCTGCCCGTATTCAGCATGGCGGGCGCGATGGCGGTGCTCCTGCTTGTAATCGGCTTTTCCAGGGCGGTCGACCGGTCACTCAAGATGGAAACGATCATCCTGACAGGGGTCATCTTCGGATCGTTCCTCGGCTCGGTGCTGTCGCTCATGATTGCCCTGACCGGAGAAGAGCTTCGGCAAATCATCGGCTGGTTGCTTGGCAGTGTATCGATGAGAGGCTGGAAGTACGTTTGGATGATCCTGCCGTTTCTTCTGGTCGGCGGAATTCTGCTCTGGCTTTGCCGGCGGGAGCTGAACGCAATGCTGTTCGGCGAAGAACGGGCCCATCATCTCGGTGTAGACGTACGGAAGCGCAAATGGATGATTCTCGGCGGGGGCTCAATTCTTACCGGTTCAGCGGTTGCCGTATCCGGGACAATCGGATTTGTCGGGCTTGTTGTGCCGCATATGACACGGATCTTATGGGGGAGTGACCACCGGCATCTGCTGCCGCTATCCTTCATTAACGGAGCCTCTCTGCTCGTGCTCTGTGATCTCGTGGCAAGGACGATCATTTCGCCCACTGAGCTGCCGGTCGGCGTAATCACTTCGTTTATCGGGGCACCGGTGTTTGCATTCATCTTCTACAGACAGCGGAGAAAGGGGAAGGTCCGGCATGCTTGATGTCAAAGAATTAACAGGAGGGTATGACGGCACGCCGGTTGTCCGGTCAGTCTCGTTTATGGTGGAAGCGGGCACGGTGCTCGGAATTCTCGGGCCAAACGGGAGCGGCAAATCGACGCTTCTGAAAATGCTGAGCGGGCTGCTTCCGGCAGATTCCGGGTCGGTCGAAATCGGGGGGAAGCCCATTTCCGGGTATTCGCGAAAGGCTTTTGCCCGGCAGGTCGCCGTTCTCCCCCAACTGCAGGCGGATACGTTTTCGCATTCCGTGTATCAGACTGTGTCACTCGGCCGGTATCCCCACCAGACCGGCCTGTTTGCCGGCTGGTCCGAAGAGGATGAGCGCGCAGTCCAAAAAGCGATGGACCAGATGGGGATTGCCAAGTACCGGGATACGGAAATTGAGTTCATGTCCGGAGGCGAGCGCCAGCGGGTGTTTGTCGCCCAGGCACTGGCCCAGGAAGCGCCTGTGCTGCTGCTGGACGAGCCGACCAACCATCTGGATATTGCGCATCAGCAGCAACTATTGGATACCATCCGGCGCCAGGCGACCGAAAATGGGCTGACTGTCATCTCTGTTTTCCACGACGTCAACCTGGCCTCTTTGTACTGTGATCGGCTGCTGCTGATGGACCGGGGAGAAGTGGCTGCGCTCGGAACTCCGGACGAAGTGATTGATGAACAAAAGATGGAAATGGTGTACGCAGCACGGGTCAGGGCAGGGATGCATCCGAAAATCCCGAAGCCTCAGATCACGCTGCTTCCGGCCAAAGAACCGGAAAACAAATTGGAAATCATCAGGAAAACCGATTTTGCAGTATCAAGCAAGTTTATCTATCTCGATAGCCGGATTCCTCTGAAGACGGTATCTTCCGCTGTGTACCGGGCGGGCGCCGGCTGGTTCCGCCATTTCGTCAACCGGAAAGTTGACGCGGGCTATGTTACGGATAATGCGGAGGCGGAGATGAGGGACTGGCTGCATGAAACCGGTTTCCCGCTCACCCAGACGGTGGCAATGATGACGGCGGCCATGACAGAAGACGCTGTGATCGGAGAATACGGTCCATCGGATACTCCTGTTATCGTTTGCGTGACAGCGGGAGTCGGCAATGCCGTGGACGCTTCGCTCGGCGCTTCCCGGGACGCTTACGCAGGAACCATCAATACTTGGGTGGTCGTGAACGGTCATCTGTCGGAAGAAGCGATGATCCAGGGAATGATCACCGCAACCGAAGCGAAGGCGAAGGCGATGCAGACAGAGCAGGTGCTCGATCCGCTGACCGGGACGGTGGCAACCGGAACGTCGACCGACAGCCTGCTGATCGCGGCCACCCAGACAGGCATCCGTTACCCGTATGCCGGGACTGTCACCGAACTTGGGCAAGCGATCGGCAGCGGTGTGTTTGAATGCACCGCCGAAGCGATCCGCCGGTACCGCATCCGGAAGTCGGGCCTGGAGAGGGGCGGCCAATGGTCCTGAACCACCTGATCGCCTGCCTGTCCGGTTTCCTGATTGATCGGATAATCGGTGACCCTCCCGGATGGCCGCATCCCGTCCGCTGGATCGGGCGGCTCATCAACTTTTTGGACACCCGGCTGAATACGGGCGGCAACCGCCGTGCCAAAGGGCTGCTGTTGCTCATGATCACCGCCGTATTGTCCGGCCTCCTGTCGGTTGCCGCCGTCTGGCTGTTTTACGGCATCCACCGGGCGGCGGGCATTGTGGCGGAGTCTCTGATGATCGCGGCAGGCCTTGCCCGGAAAAGCCTCGCTCAGGCCGCGTTGAACGTGTATCGTCCTCTTGCGGAAGGCAATCTTCCGGAAGCCCGGGAAAAGCTCGGCTGGATTGTCGGACGGGATACCGATTCTCTTCCCGAGTCCGAAATTGTGCGGGGAGTGGTGGAGACCGTATCTGAAAACACGTCTGATGGCGTGACGGCGCCGCTTTTCTGGGCACTGCTGCTCGGGGCGCCGGGCATTTGGGTTTATAAGGCGGTCAACACGCTGGACTCAATGGTCGGTTATCGGAACGAACGGCACGGGGAATTCGGTTATTTCTCGGCAAAAGCTGATGACGTGCTGAATCTCATCCCCTCTAGGCTGACGGGGGTTCTTATCTTACTCGTCACTCCGAAGAGGAGCGGGCTGCCGTTCCGGGAGCGGCTCGCCGGATGGCGATGTGATGCCGCCAAGCATCCAAGCCCGAACAGCGGCTGGCTGGAAGCGGCCACTGCCTGGCAGCTCGGAGTTGAACTCGGCGGGCTGAACACGTATCAGGGGGTGCCGTCCGAACGCGCAAGAATGGGCCGTCCGGATCGTCCGCTTGAGGCCGCGGATATTCCGGAATCCCTGCGCGCGATGCACGCCGCGTCATGGGCGTTTATCATAATCGGCTTAACGATCGGAGGAATCGCCGTTGCAATTACCTGAACACGGGGCGAATCCGCTCCGCCTGTATGACCGGCTCGGCATGGGAGTGCCGGACCGGGTGCTCGACTTTAGTGAAAACGTGAACCCGCTCGGTGTTCCGGAAGGGGTCCGGCAAAGCTGGCCACAACTGCTTTCGGCGCTGCCGCATTATCCGGACCCTGCCGGCGAGCCGTTCCGCTCGGCCGCTGCGGACTATCACGGTGTGCCGGCCGAGCGGGTGCTGGCCGGTAACGGTGCCGCCGAATTATTTTCGGTCATTGCGGAACGGTACCGCGGGCGCACCGCTCTCCTGATTCACCCGACGTTTTCCGAATACAAGGCTACACTGCTGTCAAAGGGTGCCAGTTGCACCGATCTCGTGACGGACCCGGCAATCCCGGATTTTCCGGAGGACCAAGTGATGGAAAAGATGGAGGAATCGGATGTGCTGTACCTTTGCAATCCGAACAATCCGACCGGAGTACGGCTCTCCGCAGAGACTGTCCGCCGGCTGGCGGAACACGGGCTTCGGACCGGGTGCGAGCTGGTGATCGATGAAGCGTTCATGGATTTTGCGGGGGAAGAGCACTCGGTTATCCCTCACCTTGAGGAATTTCCTCATGCGGTCGTCGTCCGGTCAATGACGAAAATGTACGGTATTGCCGGCATCCGGCTCGGCTATATGATCGGTTCCGAAGAACGGATCGCAAGCCACCGGAAAGCGGTTCCGCACTGGAATGTCAATGGGATTGCCGCCAGGATCGGAAAGCTGTGCTTTGTGGAGGAAGCATTCCGCCGGCAGACAGTCCGGTATTGCAAAGAGGAAAGACGGCAGCTTGCCGGATTTCTGGAAACGGCAGGATGCACCGTGACCGACAGCGAAACGAACTACATCAGTTTCCGCCCTGAACGGTCTGCCGGGCTTTATAGGGAAATGCTCAGGCAGGGCATCGTCCTCCGTCACACGGAAAACTTCCTTGGCATGGATGGTGCGTGGTTCCGGGTGGGCATCAAGGAGCCGGAAAAGATGAAGGTTCTGAAGGAGGCGCTTGCCGGATGGTTCGGGGAACACTCGTCTTTGTAAATGGAGGCGTCAGAAGCGGCAAGACGGCATTTGCCGAAAATTGGCTGGGGGCCCAACGATCCGGCCGCCTCATATATGTCGCAACGGGCAGACCGGCGGATGAAGAGATGAACAGCCGCATCCGGCGCCACCGCCAGGACCGTGCTGCACGGCCGGAACTGTGGGAGACGATTGAGCGCCCGTTGGATCTCCCGGGCATCCTGCCGATAATCCGCGAAGGGGACGCACTTTTGATCGACTGCATGACGACATGGCTGGCCAATGAAATGTATGAAGGCATTGAAAGCGGCCAGCCTTGCCACAGCCGGACGGGATGCATAGAGAAAAAGATTTCGGAACTGCTCGGAGCCTTGTCCGAAATGACCGACAAGGCGACTGCGGTCGTTGTGGTCTCCAATGAAGTGCTGGACGAGCCGCTGCCGGATTCGGCGGACATCCGGGCTTATTCGGAATTGCTAGGGCGAATTCATCAAAAGCTCGTGGAAGCGGCGGACCTTGCGTACGAAATGGACGCGGGCATCCCGCTCCTGCGGAAGCCGGAAAACCGGATAGGGGGGATTGGATGAACGGGATCATGATCCAGGGCACCGCATCGCATGTTGGAAAAAGCATGACATGCACGGCCATCTGCCGGCTGCTCGCTGATGAGGGAGTCCGGACAGCGCCTTTTAAGTCACAGAATATGTCGTCCTTCACAATGGACATTGGCGGCGGCCTCCGGATCAGCGGGGCGCAGTGTGTGCAGGCTGAAGCGGCCAAGACCCGTCCGGTGGCTGAGATGAACCCGATTGTTCTGGCACCAGCGGATGATACGGCTGCCGATATCCTGCTTCTCGGCCGTCCATTTGGCCGGATGGATGGGATGGAATACCGGGAGCGCTTTTTCCGGAAAGGGTTGGAAGTGATTCGGAAGTCACTCGAACTGATTGGCGTCCAGTTTGATGCCATCGTGATCGAAGGCGCGGGCAGCCCGGCGGAAGTCAACCTGAACGACCGGGAACTCGTGAACATGCGGGTCGCCAGAGAAGCGAATGTCCCGGTACTGCTCGTCGCGGACATCGAGCGGGGCGGGGTGTTCGCCTCGATCATCGGCACGCTCGAATTGCTGGACCCGCGGGACCGGGACCGGGTCAGGGGACTCCTCATCAACAAGTTCCGGGGGGATATCCGGCTGTTCAGGAGCGGCATCGAATTTCTGGAGAAACGCACAGGCCTTCCCGTACTGGGCGTGATTCCGTATTTGGAAAACCATGGAATCGAGGAAGAAGATTCTCTCGGTCATGCAGAAGACATGCAACAACCGCAGTATGATGAATGGGCCGCGCATTTTCGAAAGCATGCGGACTGGCCGCGCATCCGGCAGCTGATTTTCGGGGGAGACAACAGATGATCCGCGGACTTCTCCTCGCTGTCCAGTTTTTCACGGCGGTGCCTGTTCGTAAAAGCTTGCCGATCGGACGAAAAGAGACGATATGGATGCTCACCCTTTATCCGATGGTCGGAGCCATGATCGGCGCCGTGTCCTGGTCTGCGGCGGCTCTCGCTTCAGGCCCGGGCGGAACGGGCCCCTTTCTGACCGCATTTGTTTTGGTCCTCCTGTCAGCCGCCTTGTCCGGCGGCCTTCATCTTGACGGATGGGCGGATACGGGAGATGCGTACTTTTCCTACCGGGAACGGGACAAACGGCTGGAAATCATGGGAGATTCGCGGATCGGGGCATTCGGCACGATGGCTCTCCTGTTTCTGCTTCTGGGGAAGCTCGCGGTTCTGACAGATTTAATCAGCCGGGGCGGGCTGGTGCCGGCCTTTGTCGTGTTCGTGCCGTTCGCGGCACGGGCGGGGCTTGCCATCTATCTGTCGGTTTCCAAACAGGCAAAGCATTCGGGATTGCTTGTTTTCTTCATGGAGAAACTGGGACGGTTTCCTCTCGCCCTCCCTGCCGCAGTGCTTCTTGCTTCAGGCGGAGCGGCGGCTGCAGTGTGGTCCGGCAGCTTACTGTTTCCGGTCGTTGCCGCCATCGCGGTACCCGTGGCGGTGCTGTTTTTCAGAAGCTGGACGGCTAGGAATTTCGGAGGGGCAACCGGTGATCTGGCCGGTGCATTTATCGAAGGGTGTGAGATGCTTTTATGGACAATCCTTTTGTTCTGTACCTGATCCGCCATCTTGAAACAGCGGCCAATCGGGAGCGCCGTTATGTCGGATGGAGCGATGTTCCCGTCTGCACGGAAACCGGACCGGCCGGATTCGCTACGGATTATCTGATAGGCAGCGACCTGCTCCGCTGCCGGCAGACAGCCGCGATGCTGTTTCCTGGAATGCCATACGAAGCCAGGAAGGAATTCCGGGAAGCGAATTTCGGGGAATGGGATATGAAAACGTATGATGACCTGAAAGAGGATGTCCGCTACCGCGGCTGGATAGACGATCCGGCCGCGGTACACCCGCCCGGCGGCGAGCCGTTTGCCGACCTGGAAGCGCGTGTGATGAGTGGAATTGACCAGCTCAAGGAGCAAAAGGGACGTTCGGCGGCTATCGTCACCCACGCAGGCCCGGCCAGGATCCTGCTGGCTCGGCTTGCGCCGGAGCGGCGGCCGTTTTTCGGCTGGACCGTTCCGCCGGGCGGAATATACAAGATGGAGTGGCCCGGCCATAAATCATGGGAGGAGGGACACCGGTGCACGTCGTTATCGGAGGTGCCCATAACGGGAAGCGCGAATATGTAAGGGAAATGCTTGCCGGTGAACAAGTGGAATGGATCGAGGCCGGAGAACTTTCCCGGCTGCCGCAATCGCTCTCCGGCCGGGTGGTGCTGGCCGGGCTTGAATCATACCTATCGGCCAATCACGAGAATGAAGAAACTGCCATGGAAGACGTGTTCCGCTTTGTCCAAGCCGCGGACCGGGAAAGGCTGACCATCATCGTGACGGACATCGGCAGGGGCATTGTCCCTGCTGATCCGCATACCCGCTGGCTGCGCGATGTGTGCGGCCGTTTGAATCAGCGGCTGTTCCGGGAAGCCGGCCGGGTTACGCGAATCTGGTATGGCCTTGCGCAAGAATTAAAGTGAATCTGCAGGAGGATGATCAGGATGGGGATCTACACGCGAACGGGAGACAAAGGAATGACAGGGCTGATTGGTGCAAGAGTGGCCAAGGATCACCTCCGTGTGGAAGCTTATGGCACGACGGACGAATTGAATTCATTTATCGGAAAAGCGATGGCCGAGCTGCCGGAAGAGCTGTTCGGTGATTTGCTTGAAGACCTGGAGGATATCCAGCATGAGTTGTTTGACTGCGGGGGAGACCTGGCAACTGTCACCAAAAAACGGGAAGAGAAACTCCACCCGTCTTCCATTGAACGGCTTGAAAAGAGAATTGATGAGCTGACAGAAGAAGCACCGGAACTGGAGCGGTTCATTCTTCCCGGCGGGACTGATCCGGCTGCGACTCTCCACATTGCCCGGACGGTGGCAAGA
Source organism: Bhargavaea massiliensis (assembly GCF_018390575.1). Lineage (GTDB taxonomy): Bacteria > Bacillota > Bacilli > Bacillales_A > Planococcaceae > Bhargavaea > Bhargavaea massiliensis. The sequence goes on from NZ_JAHBCJ010000002.1 coordinate 203,662, forward strand.
AGGGCGGAACGTCAGGTGGTCCGGCTGATGAACGCCGGGGAAAGCGTGCCGGAAACCGCCCTTCAATACATCAACCGGCTGTCTGACTATCTGTTTGCCGCGGCACGTATCGCAAACTTCCGGGTTGGCCGGGCCGATGTCGAATACGCAAGGAGCGCCAAGGTGTTCCGCAATACGAAACGGACCGGGAAAAAGGATGATGAAGAATGAAGCGCACCCGTTTGCTGGCATTGACTGCAATGGTGTCGGCACTGTGCGCGGTCGGCGCGCTTGTGAAAATTCCGATGGGCATCGGATCGGCGGCGCTGGATTCCGCACCGGCACTATTGTCGGCGGTTTTCCTGCCGCCGGCAGCTGCAGGGACGGCTGCGATGATCGGTCATCTGATATCCGCGGTGACCGGCGGGACTCCACTTGGGCCGTTTCATTTGCTGATTGCCGCCGAAATGTTTGTCGTGATCGGTGGATTCGCCTGGCTGCACCTTCATGGACGGAACCTTCTTAAGTGGGGGTTTTTCCTGGTCGGAAACGGTGTGCTTGCTGTCCTGCCGTTTTACTGGCTTGTGTCACCGGCGTTTTTCTGGACGGCGATCGTCACGATCCCGGCTGCGACACTGGTGAATGCCGTCATAGCCGGCGCCGTCATGCCGGTTGTATGGAACGTCGCGGCGCGTAAGGAGGCGGCACGTTGAGGAATGCCCTAGACCTTGGCGGCGGGCTGGTCGCCACAACGGACAATTCGGGCGGCATCGGCATGAAGGAGAGCGATGCGGTCCGGGCACCGGATGATCTTGTCGGCTACTTCTCAGCGCGGGTGACACTGCTCGAGCAATGGGCGGCCGGGGCGGAGCCGATTGCCGTCATCCTTCATAATTTTACGGGGGGCGCCAGTTGGGACGACTATCTTTCCGGAATCCGGCGGGCGTTCTCAGAAAGCGCGCTCGGCATTCCGCCGGTATCGGGAAGTTCCGAGACGAACATGGCAATGCTCCAATCGGCGATGGCCGTGACGATGATCGGAAGGAAGTTCCGCGATCTCAAGGAGTCAGGCGGGACTTGGTTTCTGTACGGCCGCCCGCTTGTCGGCCAAGCTGTCATCCGGGAGCCGGAAAAGTGCGCAGATCTCGGGAAAGTAAAACGTGCACTTGACGGGGAACTCATTAACGCCGTCTGGCCGGCCGGGTCAGGCGGAATCGGAGCGGAGTGGGAGCGCCTGACGGGACGGCCCATGACCCGATTGACGGAGGGAGCCGATCCCGCGGCTTCCGCTGGACCTGCGACCGCTGTGTTCGTCCGCGTGGTTCCGGGAAAAGAGGCGGAAGCATCGGGACATTTCGGGAACTACTTCGATGAAGTCGGCTGACCTGGAGGCGTGATGGAGATTTCTTTATAGCGCCCTGACAATCAATAGAAAAACAGACATTGCAGAGGCATGCGAGTTCCCGTAAACTTGGGAACACGATGCCTCACTTTTGCTACTCGGGACAAAATTCTAAAATTGTTATTGACTGAATGCTCATTCATTATTACACTGGAGTCATAAAAGAGATACCGGAGCAGGCTTTGGACTGTACCGTGTGAAAGCGGATTCAATGCCGGCCGGTACCGGAAAGGGAGGGGCCATTGTGAACCCATTGCTTATCGCCAACTGGATTCTGTTCCTGGCCGTCACTGCGTACGCGCTCGGATTGTTCACATACGTGGTCAAAACACGCATTGACTTTATCAGGCTCGGGAAGAAAGAGGAGTTTGATGCCAAGGTCGACGAGCGGATGCGCGCGATCTGGACAAACGTCTTCGGGCAGAAAAAACTCCTGAAGGATAAGAAGAGCGGAACGATCCACGTCATGTTCTTCTATGGATTCCTTCTTGTGCAGTTCGGAGCAATCGATCTGATCTGGAAAGGGCTGAAGCCGGATTCCCACTTGCCGTTCGGACCGGTCTATCCGATCTTTACCTTCTTCCAGGAAATTGTTGTCTTCATGATTCTCGTCGCTGTCGTCTGGGCATTTTACCGCCGTTATGTTGAGAAGCTCGTCCGGCTGCGCCGGGGCTGGAAAGCCGGCCTCGTTCTGATCTTTATCGGGACACTAATGCTGTCGACACTCGTTGCAAACGGCATGAACATGATCTGGCACGGCCACGGGACGACCTGGACGGAACCGATGGCCTCTGCGATCGCTTCCGCATTCAGCTGGATGTCGCCGACAGCGGCAGCCGCCGTGTTCTTTGTCGCATGGTGGGTGCACCTGCTGACATTGCTCGCGTTCCTCGTTTATGTTCCGCAATCAAAGCACGCCCACCTGATCGCGGGTCCTGCCAACACGTATCTCATGCGATTCGACCGCCGAGGCAAGCTTGCGCCGATCGACTTCGCCTCGCTTGAGGAAGACGATTCGGAAGAAGAAGGCGGCGAAGAGATGCCGTCGATCGGCGTCGGGAAGATACAGGATTTCACGCAGCTCCAGATGCTTGACTTTTATGCCTGCGTGGAGTGCGGCCGATGCACAAACATGTGCCCGGCAACCGGCACCGGCAAGATGCTGTCGCCGATGGACCTGATCACCAAGCTGCGCGACCACCTGACCAATACCGGCGCGGTCACGACCAAGCAGAAACCGTGGGTGCCGCCGTTCATGTTCAATGACACACGCGGCAACCAGCTCGCGGTGGCGGCAGGTGCCGAAGGCGCGGTCATCGGTGATATCTACAGCCCGTCCCTGATCGGGGACGTCATCACGGAAGAAGAGATCTGGGCGTGCACAACCTGCCGGAACTGTGAAGACCAGTGCCCGGTCATGAACGAACACGTCGATAAAATCATCGACCTCCGCCGCTACCTCGTCATGACGGAAGGCCGCATGGATGCGGACGCACAGCGCGCGATGACGAACATCGAACGCCAGGGCAACCCCTGGGGCCTCAACCGGAAGGAAAAGGAGAACTGGCGCGATGCGCGTCCGGACCTCCACATCCCGACGGTCAAGGAAGCCAAAAAATCCGGAGAAGATTTCGAGTACCTGCTCTGGGTAGGCGCGATGGGGGCATTCGACAACCGTTCCCAGAAAATCGCGCTGTCGTTTGCACATCTTCTGAATGAAGCGGGCGTCAAGTTCGCTATCCTAGGAAACAAGGAAAAGAACTCCGGCGACACGCCTCGCCGCCTCGGAAACGAATTCCTGTTCCAAGAGCTGGCTGAAGCGAACATCAAGGAATTTGAAAAGAACGGCGTCAGGAAAATCATCACGATTGACCCGCACGCCTACAACATCTTCAAGAACGAATATCCGGACTTCGGTTATCAGGCCATCGTCTACCACCATACAGAGTTTCTGCACAAGCTCCTGATGGAAGGCAAGCTGAAACCGAAGTACGCAGTGAACGAAAAGATTACGTTCCACGATTCGTGCTACCTCGGACGCTATAACGATGTGTACGACGCGCCGCGTGAGATTCTGAAGTCCATTCCGGGCGTCGAACTTGTCGAGATGGTCCGGAACCGACAGGATGCCATGTGCTGTGGCGCAGGCGGAGGCCTCATGTGGATGGAAGAAGACAAGGGCCACCGGGTCAACGTCGCACGGACCGAACAGGCGCTGGAAGTCAATCCGTCCGTTATTTCATCCGCTTGCCCATACTGCCTGACCATGATCTCTGACGGCACGAAGGCGGTCGAAGTGGAAGACAAGGTCGGCACATACGATGTTGCGGAACTTCTCGAACGCTCCATTTTCGGGGACAACCTGGAACCGGCGATAGAAAAAGAGGAAGAACCGATTCTCCAGTAAGCCGTTGCAGATTCTTTGAAAATTCGATACAATGAAACAAATGGAAGAGGGAGTGCCGTGTCACTCCCTTTTTCTTGGAGATTATGTCGAGCGAGCGTTCAGTCACTCTGCGGCAGGCGCTGCCCGGCATTTAATCCGGACAATATGAAAACGCTCTCATCATGAAAAGGGGGAAATCGATCATGGCAAGAACGGCGATTCTTGGCGGGGCACGAACACCATTCGGCAAATTCGGCGGGCTTCTTGCGTCCCAGACGGCAAGCGATCTTGGAGGAGTGGCAATCCGCGCAGCCCTGGAACGGACCGGAACATTACCGGAAGACGTTGATGAAGTCATCATGGGGACCGTCCTGCAGGGCGGCCAGGGTCAGATCCCGTCCCGGCAGGCCGCGAACAAGGCAGGCATCCCGTGGAAGGCGAAGACCGAAACGATCAATAAAGTCTGCGCATCCGGCATGCGCGCGGTAACACTCGGCGACCAGCTGATCCGCCTCGGTGAGGAGCAGGTGATCGTGGCGGGCGGCATGGAATCAATGTCGAACGCGCCGTACTATATGCCGAAGGGCCGCTTTGGCCTGAAAATGGGGGACGCACCGCTGGTCGACGGAATGATCCATGACGGGCTGTCCTGCTCGTTCCACCCGGACCGGGTTCATATGGGCACATACGGGAACAGCACTGCGGAAACGATGGAGCTGACGCGCGAAGCCCAGGATGAATGGGCATTCCGCAGCCATGAACGCGCCGTGAAGGCGATCGATGAAGCCCTGTTTGTCGAAGAGATTGTCCCGGTCGAGGTACCCGCACGGAAAGGGCAGACCATCCTCGTCGGGGAAGACGAGGCGCCTCGCCGCGATACATCTTCCGAGACGCTCGCGAAGCTGAAGCCGGCATTCGGCAAGGAAGGCACGATCACGGCCGGCAACGCACCGGGCGTGAACGACGGCGCCTGTGCGCTTGTCCTGATGGATGCGGACCGTGCGGTTCAAGAAGGCAAGGACGTGCTGGCTGAGATCATCGCCCATGCGGAAGTCGCCGTCGAACCGGAGAACTTCCCGCAGACACCGGGACTCGTCATCAATGAAATCCTGAAAAGGACAGGGAAGTCACTAGAGGAAATCGACCTGTTCGAGATTAACGAAGCGTTCGCGGCCGTCTCGCTCGCCAGTGCGAAAATCGCCGGACTTGATCCGGAGAAAGTCAACGTCAACGGCGGCGCAGTCGCGCTCGGCCATCCGATCGGTGCGAGCGGCGCGCGAATCATCCTGACACTCGCACATGAGCTCAAGCGCCGCGGGGGCGGTGTCGGCATTGCAGCAATCTGCTCGGGCGGCGGCCAGGGGGATGCCGTCATGATCGAAGTGCCGAAACAGGAACAGGGGGAGTAAACATGGACATCAAACATGTCATGGTCATTGGAGCCGGACAGATGGGCGGCGGCATCGCACAGGTGTGCGCCCAGGCCGGGTTCGACGTGACCCTAAACGATATAAGCGAAGAAGCCTATGAAAAAGGACTCGGTGTCATCACGAAAAACCTTTCCCGCGGAGTGGAAAAGGGCCGGATGACAGAGGAAGAAAAAGACGCGGCACTCGGACGCATCCGGAAATCGACGGATCTTTCCGATGCGAAACATGCCGATCTGATCATCGAGGCGGCAGTCGAAAAAATGGAGATCAAGCAGTCGATTTTCAAGCAGCTTGACGAACATGCGCAGGAGCATGCAATTTTGTCGACGAACACGTCCGCGTTGCCGATCACGGAAATCGCTGCTGTCACCAAGCGGCCGGGACAGGTTATCGGGATGCACTTCATGAATCCGGTGCCGGTCATGAAGCTCGTTGAAATCATCCGGGGCCTCGCCACGACCGACGAGACGTACCAGGCGGTCGAGGACATGACGAGGAAGCTGTCCAAGACGCCGGTTGAGGTGAACGACTACCCGGGATTCGTTTCGAACCGCGTGCTCATGCCAATGATCAACGAGGCCATTTTCACGCTTTACGAAGGAGTCGCAACAAAAGAAGCCATCGACGAAGTGATGAAACTCGGCATGAACCACCCGATGGGCCCGCTCCAGCTTGCGGACTTTATCGGCCTGGACACTTGCCTGTACATCATGGAAGTGCTGCATGACGGTTTCGGCGACCCGAAATACCGCCCATGCCCGCTTCTCCGCAAATACGTCAACGCCGGCTGGCTCGGCAAAAAGTCAGGCCGCGGCTTCTACATCTACGAATAAGCCGGTCCGTCCGTACAGCATTTATCAAATGAGGTGCACACCATGAATTTTGCATTCAACGAAGAACAGAACATGATGCGCCGGATGGTGCGCGACTTTGCGAAAAACGAGGTGGAACCGTTTGTTCCGAGGATGGAAGCCGGCGAGTTCCCCCGCCCGCTGCTTGAAAAGATGGGCGAGCTGGGACTCATGGGCATCACGGTGCCCGAAGAGTATGGCGGCTCCGGAATGGATTATATGAGCTATATCATCGCGATCCATGAACTGTCCAAAGCAAGCGCCGTCATGGGTGTGATCCTGAGTGTCCACACATCGGTCGGCATCAATCCGATCCTGAAGTTCGGAACGGAAGAACAGAAACAGACGTACATCCCGAAGATGGCGTCTGGCGAGTATCTCGGTGCATTCTGCCTCACCGAACCGTCCTCCGGATCCGATGCCGGCGCGATGAAGACAAAGGCGGTCAAAAAAGACGGCCATTACGTCCTGAACGGTTCCAAAGTGTTTATTACAAACGGGGGCGAGGCGGATGTCTACATCGTCTTCGCCAACACGAATCCGGCAGCGGGCAGCCGCGGTGTCACGGCGTTTATCGTCGATAAAGGCACGCCTGGTTTCGTCATCGGCAAGGACGAAGAGAAGATGGGACTCCATGGCTCCCGCACCGTCCAGCTGACGTTCGAGGATATGAACGTGCCGGTGGAGAATGTGCTCGGCCAGGAAGGCGAAGGGTTCAAGATCGCCCTCGCCAATCTGGATGCCGGCCGGATCGGCATTGCCGCACAGTCACTGGGCATCGCGGAAGCCGCAACAGAAGCGGCCGTCGCCTATGCAAAGGAACGAGTCCAGTTCGGCAAGCCGATTGCAGCCAATCAGGGAATCGGCTTCAAGCTCGCCGACATGGCGACATCCGTCGAAGCGGCACGCCTCCTCGTCTATCAGGCAGCGGACCTGTACGGACGCGGCGTACCCGCCGGCAAGGAAGCTTCAATGGCGAAATTGTTCGCCTCCCAGGCGGCCATGGACTGCGCGATTGAAGGCGTCCAGGTATTCGGCGGATACGGCTATACAGAAGACTATCCGGCGGAGCGCTACTTCCGTGATGCGAAAGTGACTCAGATTTATGAAGGCACGAGCGAGATCCAGAAGATAGTCATCAGTAAACATCTCACAAAGTGAGATGTTTGCCCAAGAGCGGGCGTTTGGCGGCAACCCCTCACGAGGTGAGGGGTTGCACATCGAGATTACAGGTTAGTGCTTCAAGAATACACGTTCACTTCTTGAGATTACACGTTGGGGCTGCGAGATTACCCGTTGGGGCTGCGAGATTACACGTTGGGCGCATATCCTGGCCCGGTTGCATGAAAGATCAGAGAGGGCGGTCTAAAGATCATGAAGCCACGGCGAAAGATCAGAACCGGACCATAAAAGATCAATAAGGCTGCCGACTGCCGGTTGTTGCGCCCCGTACCACGCGCTCTATGAAAGTACTAATAAACGGCACGGCCGTTGACCGAAAGGTGGAAGACGAAATGAACTTTAAATTGTCCGAAGAACATGAAATGATCCGGAAAATGGTGCGCGACTTTGCAGAAAAAGATATCGCGCCGACTGCGGCGGAGCGTGATGAGGAAGAGCGCTTCGATGTGGAGCTGTTCCACAAGATGGCGGAGCTCGGCCTGACGGGCATTCCGTGGCCGGAAGAGTACGGCGGCATCGGTTCCGATTTCCTCGCGTATGTCATTGCGGTCGAGGAGCTTTCCCGTGTGGATGCGTCCGCAGGCGTCGTCCTGTCCGCACACACGTCTCTGGCCGGCTGGCCGGTCTATAAATACGGCACGGAAGAGCAGAAGCAGAAGTATCTCCGTCCGATGGCGGAAGGCTCGAAAATCGGTGCCTACTGCCTGACGGAAGCAGGGTCCGGGTCCGATGCGGGCGGCATGAAGACGACTGCGAAAAAGGACGGCGACCACTACATCCTGAACGGTTCCAAGATGTTCATCACGAACGGCGGCATTGCCGACACGTACATCGTCTTCGCGGTCACCGATCCTTCTTCCAAGCACAAAGGCACGAGTGCGTTTATCGTCGAAAGTGATTTTGAAGGCTTCTCGGTCGGCAAAAAGGAGAAAAAGCTCGGTATCCGTTCGTCACCGACAACGGAAGTCGTCCTCGACAACTGTAAAGTCCCTGCCGAAAACCTGCTGGGCGAAGAGGGCCAGGGCTTCATCATCGCGATGAAGACGCTGGACGGCGGCCGCAACGGCATCGCCGCACAGGCGGTCGGTATTGCACAGGGCGCACTTGACCACTCGGTTGCCTATGCGAAGGAGCGCGAGCAGTTCGGCAAGCCGATCGCGGCAAACCAGGGCATCGGATTTAAGCTCGCCGACATGGCGACGTCGATCGAGGCGTCCCGTCTCCTCACGTATCAGGCAGCGTGGCTCGAGTCGAACGGCCACCCGTACGGCAAAGAGTCCGCAATGGCAAAACTCATGGCGGGCGACACCGCGATGAAGGTGACGACGGAAGCGGTCCAGGTGTACGGCGGATACGGCTACACGAAGGACTATCCGGTCGAGCGATTCATGCGTGACGCGAAAATCACGCAGATCTACGAGGGCACGCAAGAGATCCAGCGCCTCGTCATCTCCCGCATGCTGACGAAATGACCGGAAAGAAAACGTCGGTGCGCCATGAGGTCAAGTCGTCGGTCAAAGACGAGTCACTGATCGAGAAGCGCCGCGACCAGATGATCCGCGGAGCGGTGAAGCTGTTCAGGGAGAAGGGGTTCCACCGCACGACCACGCGGGAAATCGCGAAGGAAGCGGGCTTCAGCATCGGCACGCTCTATGAATATATCCGAACAAAGGAAGACGTCCTGTATCTGGTCTGCGACCGCATCTATGAGGAAGTCAATGACCGCCTGTCCCAGCTTGCTGAAAAACAGGGCACGCTAGAAGGCCTGAAGGACGCCATCCGACTCTATATCGAAACGATCGATGAAATGGATGACGAATTCACGGTCATGTATCAGGAAACAAAGTCCTTGCCGAAAACAGCACTCAGCTATGTACTGGAAAAGGAGCTTGAAATGGCGGGCATGTTCGAGCGGATGCTGGCCGGCTGCTCCGAAGCGGGCGAGATCAGGCTTTCCGAGAAGGAAGCCCGGCTCGGCGCACACCATATCATTGTCCAGGGGCAGATGTGGGCGTTCCGCCGCTGGACGCTCCGCAAACAGTTCACATTAGGGGAATTCATCGATATGCTGACGGACCAGCTGCTCTACGGGGTGGCAGGCCGTCTGCAGAAGGGGGAAGCAAAATGACAACTGCACAAGTTGAAGTCTACAAGCCGGTGAACCATGTCCGGTTCGTGACGGCATCCAGCCTGTTCGACGGCCATGATGCCTCGATCAACATCATGCGCCGCATCCTGCAGGCAAGCGGGGCGGAAGTCATCCATCTCGGCCATAACCGGTCGGTCGAGGAAGTTGTCAATGCGGCCATCCAGGAAGACGTGCAGGGGATCGCGATCTCTTCCTACCAGGGCGGCCACGTCGAATATTTCAAGTACATGCATGATCTCCTGAAGGAAAAAGGCGCGCCGCATATCCGCATCTACGGCGGCGGGGGAGGCGTCATCATCCCGAGGGAGATCAAGGAACTCCACGACTACGGAATCTCGGGCATCTTTTCGCCGGAAGACGGGCGCCGGCTCGGCCTCCAGGGCATGATCAATGAAATGTTGAAGCAGTGTGATTACAAAACGTCCGAGAAAAAGGACCTCGGCCATCCGGAGGAGCTGGCTGCGGACAATGTACCGCTCCTGTCCGGCCTGATTACACTGGCGGAAGACGCGCATCTGAACCAGACCGATGAAGCAAAGAAGGTGCTGGAAGCTGTCCGGCAAAAGTCGAAAAACACACCTGTTTTCGGTATTACGGGCACAGGGGGCGCAGGCAAGAGCTCGCTGACCGATGAGCTGATCCGCAGGTTCCTCCATGAACTGCCGGACAAAAAAGTCGCCATCCTGTCAATCGACCCGACCAAGCAGAAAACGGGCGGCGCGCTCCTCGGCGACCGGATCCGCATGAACGCGATCTTCAGCGACAGGGTCTACATGCGGAGCCTGGCGACACGGGGATCCCGCTCCGAACTGTCGGGTGCCATCCGTGATGTGCTGGATGTGGTCCGTGCGGCAGGCTTTGACCTGATCATCGTCGAAACGAGCGGAATCGGGCAGGGCGATGCCGAGGTCGCAGAAATCGCGGACGCCTCGATGTACGTGATGACGAGTGAATTCGGTGCGCCTACTCAGCTCGAGAAAATCGATATGATCGACTTCGCAGACCTGATCGCGATCAATAAGTTTGAGCGCAAAGGGTCCGAAGATGCTCTCCGCCAAGTGCAGAAGCAGTACCAGCGGAGCCGCCTGCTGTGGGACCGCCAGCTTGACGAGATGCCGGTGTATGGCACCATCGCAAGCCAGTTCAACGATAAGGGCACCAACTCGCTGTTCGCGGCCATCGTCGATGTCCTGAACGACAAGTTCGGCCTCGGCTGGGAAACGTCTTACAAGCAGTCCGTCAAGACACAAAAGCAGAACGTCATCATCCCGAATGACCGCCGTTATTACCTTCGCGAAATCACCGATACGATCCGTGACTACCACAAGCGCGCGGAACAGCAGGCAGAGCTTGGCCGCAGGCTGTTCCAGCTGGAAGGAGCACTCGCCATGATCCGCGAAAAAGGCGGGGATGAGGCACTTGAGGCATCTCTCCAGTCGCTGGTCGACGGGGTGAATAGTGAGCTGACGACAGAGTCCAGGCGTATCCTCGAGAACTGGGAAAGCCTGAAGGAAGCCTACTCCGGGGAAGAATTCATCACAAAGATCCGGGACAAGGAAATCCGCACGATCCTTCGTACGGAAAGCCTGGCCGGCCTGAAGATTCCAAAGGTCGCCCTGCCGAAGTTCAAAGATTACGGAGAAATCCTCCGCTGGGTGTATGCGGAAAACGTGCCGGGCTCCTTCCCGTACACGGCTGGCGTGTTCCCGTTCAAGCGCCAGGGGGAGGATCCGAAGCGACAGTTTGCGGGAGAGGGGACGCCGGAGCGGACCAACCGCCGGTTCCATTATCTTTCCAAGGATGATGATGCAAAGCGCCTGTCCACGGCATTCGACTCGGTCACGCTGTATGGCGAAGACCCGGCTTACCGCCCGGACATTTACGGCAAGGTGGGCGAGTCAGGCGTATCGGTCTGCACGCTTGAAGACATGAAAAAGCTGTACGACGGTTTCGACCTTTGTGCACCGTCAACATCGGTCTCGATGACGATCAACGGCCCGGCGCCGATCATCCTCGCGATGTTCATGAACACAGCGATCGACCAGCAGGTAAAGAAGAAGGAAGAGGAGCTCGGCCGCACCCTGAATGTGGAAGAGTTCACAGAAGTGCGTGAACAGACGCTCCAGACTGTACGGGGAACCGTCCAGGCCGACATCCTGAAGGAAGACCAGGGCCAGAACACATGCATCTTCTCGACTGAGTTCGCCCTCCGCATGATGGGGGATATCCAGCAGTACTTTATCGACCACAAGGTCCGCAACTATTACTCGGTGTCCATCTCCGGCTACCATATAGCAGAAGCGGGGGCCAACCCGATTTCCCAGCTTGCCTTCACGCTGGCGAACGGCTTCACTTACGTGGAATATTATCTGAGCCGCGGCATGAACATCGATGACTTCGCGCCGAACCTGTCGTTCTTCTTCTCGAACGGCCTTGATCCGGAATACACGGTGATCGGCCGCGTGGCACGGCGCATCTGGGCGATTGCGATGCGCGAGAAATACGGCGCGAACGAGCGCAGCCAGAAGCTGAAGTACCACGTCCAGACATCGGGCCGGAGCCTGCACGCTCAGGAAATCGACTTTAACGACATCCGGACGACGCTCCAGGCGCTCATGGCCCTGCAGGACAATTGCAACTCTCTCCATACGAATGCCTATGACGAAGCCATCACGACGCCGACAGAAGAGTCGGTGCGCCGTGCGATGGCGATTCAAATGATCATCACGAAAGAGCATGGACTCTCGAAAAACGAAAATCCTCTCCAGGGCTCGTTTGTCATCGAGGAACTGACCGACCTTGTCGAACAGGCCGTGCTGGCCGAATTCGACCGCCTGAATGACCGAGGCGGCGTCCTGGGTGCGATGGAGACCCAATATCAGCGCGGCAAGATCCAGGAAGAGTCGATGTATTACGAACACCTCAAGCATTCGGGTGAACTGCCGATTGTCGGCGTCAATACCTATCTGAATCCGAACCCGCCATCCGAGGAAGATATCGACAATATGGAGCTTGCCCGTGCGACGAAAGAAGAAAAAGAAACTCAAATCCGCAATCTGAAGTCGTTCCAGGAGCGCCATGGCGACCGCACGCAGGAGGCCCTCGACCGCCTGAAAAACGCGGCCGTCACAGGGGGCAACATTTTTGAGGCTCTCATGGATACGGTCAAGGTCGCCAGCCTCGGCCAGATCACGGCAGCCCTATATGAAGTCGGAGGACAATACCGCAGGAATATGTAAGAGGAAGACGGTTTCCGACAAGAAAAAATTTCCGATGTCCCGCTTCTGCGGGACATCTATTTTTTCTTCTGATGTATAATGTAGGAAGTAGCGCAGAGGAGGGCTCCCGTTGAAAACGTCCTATCACGTGGTCATTATGGTGATCCTGATCGTCCTGTCCATAGCCCTATACAACCATGGTCTTGCCGCGGCTCCGCTGATTCTGCTGTCCGCGCAGCTGTTTTATCTGTTCTTCAGCGGATGGAGAACGCTTAAAAACAAAAGTTGACGGTGGCATAGCGGGAACCCCATTGTATATAATGGTGATTATGCCAACGCATGCAGAAAGGACGTGCTCCTGATGAACCTTCAAGATCTAACACAGGAACAGTTAAAAGAAGAAGCCCTGATCGACCTTGCCTTCGCTCTGTTGGAAGAGCGCCGCGAGCCGATGGAGTTCCCTGCCCTTATGGCAGAACTCGGCCGGATGGTCGGTCTGTCGGAGGAAGAGACCAAGGAACGCCTCGTCCGCTTCTATACAGATATGAATATTGACGGGCGTTTCCTTGCACTCGGTGACGGGCGCTGGGCGCTCCGTGAGTGGTACCCGGTCGACAAGATCGAGGAAGAGACTGCTCCTTCGGTCAAAACCCGGAAACGGAAAGCGAAAGCAAAAGCCGTAGAGGACGATGACGAAGAAATCATCGAGGACGACGAGGACGTCGACTTTGATGAGGACTTTGACGAGTTCGCCGAAGATGACGAAGAAGAAGACTTCGAAATTGAGGACGAGGAAGAAGAGGACGTCGACGAGCTCGATGATGACAAGGACGACGAAGAGCTCCTCGACGGCGAGATCGATCTTGCCGACGAAGATGAGGAAGAGGAAGAGGAAGAAGAAGTTTAACCTTGACGTATCATGATCACCGGTTTATGATTTAATTCGGGCTCCTCTGATTGAGGAGATTGAAATGTGCGTATGCGCTCCCCTGCAGAACGGTTTGCAGGGGGGCCTTTTTTGTTTTTGGGAATGACAGGAGGAGATTTTGAAGTGACCAAGTATATTTTTGTAACCGGCGGTGTCGTATCTTCATTAGGGAAGGGAATTGTGGCAGCATCCCTCGGCCGCCTTTTGAAAAACCGCGGCCTTGAAGTGACTATCCAGAAATTCGATCCGTACATCAATGTGGACCCGGGGACGATGAGCCCTTACCAGCACGGTGAGGTGTATGTCACGGAAGACGGCGCGGAAACCGACCTCGACCTCGGCCACTACGAGCGATTCATCGATATCAATCTGACGAAGTATTCTGCGGTGACAACGGGGAAAGTTTATTCCACCGTCCTGAAGAAAGAACGCCGCGGCGACTATAACGGCGCAACCGTACAGGTCATTCCGCACATCACGAATGAGATCAAGCAGCGCGTACTCCGCGCCGGCAAGGAAACGAACGCGGACGTCGTCATTACCGAAATCGGCGGCACCGTTGGCGATATCGAGTCGTTGCCGTTCCTGGAAGCAATCCGTCAGCTCCGTTCCGACCTCGGCCGCAACGAAGTCATGTACATTCACTGTACGCTCATTCCGTTTATCCACGCGGCAGGTGAGATGAAGACGAAGCCGACTCAACACAGTGTCAAGGAACTGCGCGGTCTCGGAATCCAGCCGAACCTGATCGTTGTCCGTACCGAGCAGCCGGTTCCTCAGGACATGAAGGATAAGATCGCCCTTTTCTGCGATATCCGTCCGGAAGAAGTCATCGAATCCCGCGACGCCGAGACGCTCTATGAGATTCCGCTCCGGCTTCACGCGCAGGGGATGGATGACCTCGTCCTCGATCATCTGCGCCTGGAAGCACCTAAGCCGGAACTTGATGATTGGGTGGCACTTGTCGATAAAGTCAAGTCGCTCTCCAAAACGGTCAAAATCGGCCTAGTCGGCAAGTACGTGGAGCTTCAGGACGCCTACATCTCGGTTGTCGAAGCACTGCGCCACGCCGGATTTGCCTTCGATGCGGAGATTGACGTGAAATGGATCAATGCCGAGGACATCACCCGCGAAAATGCTGCGGAGCTTCTGTCCGATGTTGACGGCGTACTCGTGCCGGGCGGCTTCGGGGACCGCGGCATTGACGGCAAGATCGCTGCTGTCGAATACGCGCGTGAAAACAATGTGCCATTTTTCGGCATCTGCCTCGGCATGCAGCTCGCATCTGTAGAATATGCCCAGCATGTCATGAAGATGAAAGGCGCTCACTCCTCGGAACTCGATCCGTCGACCGCATTCCCGATCATCGATATCATGCCGGATAAAAAAGACCTTGAAGATCTCGGCGGCACGCTTCGCCTCGGCATTTATCCGTGCAAACTGAAGCCGGGCACCAAGGCACACGCAGCATACGGTGAGGATCTCGTCTACGAACGCCACCGCCACCGTTTCGAATTTAACAACGAATACCGTGAAACTTTCGAAAAAGCGGGATTTGTCTTCTCCGGTCTCAGCCCGGACGGCCGCCTCGTCGAAATCGTCGAGCTGCCTGAACATAAATGGTTCGTCGCCTGCCAGTTCCATCCGGAATTCATCTCCCGGCCGAACCGCCCGCAGCCGCTCTTCCGCGAATTCATCCGCGCATCGATCGGCGAAAACTGAACAACGGACAAGCCAGGCCCCTGCTAAAAGCGGGGCCTGGTCAGACTGTAGACAAAGTGAGTGGATTACTCCTTTGTCTGCAGTTTTTTGTTTTCCGGAGAATCCTCCGGATTTCCGCTGCGGGCCCTTGCTTACCAAAACTGAGTTTTGGTAGCAGGAAGAGCTTTGTTGGCCAACGCTTTTCCCGCAGGTGTCTCGGGGCCTCCGCTTCAATCCGATATGAGGCTTACTCTGCGATAGGGCTTTCCGAAAACTTAAATTCAAGACGCCATTTTGCAAATGTCACGGACATTGGGTGATACTTGCAAAAAACTGGGCTGTCAAAAAACAGTTCACATGCTGATGCGCAATGCTTAGCGTTGCACACAACGACATGGGTTGTCTTCTGATGTCCGACTTCTATCAGAAACACCATATGTTTACAGATAGAGGTATTCAACATATCAGTTTTGATTTATGATAGGTTACACAACAGTCATACATAGAAAATGCCCTGTGCAACAACAGGGCAAGGGGTTCAGCTGTATTCTGCCAATAAATCTTCGTAGTCCATCCGAACAGCTTCGTAGACGAAGAGGGCAGCCAATGCATGGGGGAACACGGTGCGCCCGCCATCATCCGATGGAAGCAGACCGCGCTTCACGCCAAGTGACACATAAGCAGATGCCAGTTCGGCGAGTTCATTGCCTTCCGCGTCTTCCGGCTCGTCTGCCACGGCTGCAAACGGAATGAACTGCTCGGACAGCCGGCGGGCAAGCTCCAGTGCTTCTTCGTCAGAAGCGCTGCGCGTAAGAATCCATACCCGGTCAGTGCTGTCGATTTGTTCACCGTGATAACGTACGGCCCCTTTTAGCGGCTCTTGTCCTCGGATTGCGTTTGCGCTCACGGCACCTAGCTCTCCGAACGCGGCGATGAACACGCGTCCTTCGCCGGCTGTCGCCTGGGCAAGCAGGCGGGCCGTCATCCCGATCATTTCTTCTTCGCTCCCGGAGATGCGTTGGAGCAGCCCGGACATTTGTGTAGTCAGCATTTTCATTTGAATCCCTCCGGCTTCATTATAAAGGAAGCTGCTGCAGCATCCAAAAGCTGTGCGGAGGAAAAGAAACTTTGCGGATGCAAAAGTATTCCGTAAATCCGAGAGGTAATGTTAGAATTATCTTGAATAAAAGAGAATATAGAATATTATGAAAGCAGGGACTGTCCTATGAAACGTATATTAATCGTTGATGACCAGAACGGCATCCGCCTTCTGCTGGAAGAAGTGTTCAAGCGTGACGGGTACGAAACGTCCGTCGCCAAAAACGGATACGAAGCGATTGAACGGTTCAAAGACACGCCGCCGGACTGCGTGCTGCTTGATATGAAAATGCCTGGGATGGACGGTATTGAAGTACTGAGGGATTTCAAATCACAAAGACCCGATATACCGGTTTTCATGATGACCGCATACGGGGAGCAGGAGCAGATTGATGCGGCAAAGGCGCTTGGCGCAGAGAAGTACTTTACCAAACCGTTTGATATTCACGAGCTTCGGAGCGAGATTGGCGGAATCCTCGCGTGACCGGCGGGCAGTGGCGGACACTGCCTGTTTTTGTTATGATGAGAAGGTGTAAAAACGAAATACTGACTTCCCATTTTCGAAGGAGGAATCGAGTATGGCACTTGTTTCCATGACGGACATGCTGAATAAAGCGAGAAAAGAAGGCTATGCGGTCGGCCAATTCAATATCAACAACCTTGAATTCACACAGGCAATCCTGCAGGCGGCCGAAGAAGAGAAATCCCCGGTCATCCTGGGCGTTTCTGAGGGCGCGGGCAGATACATGGGCGGCTTTAAAGCTGTTGTGCCGATGGTGAAAGGCCTGATGGAGTCTTATGGAACGACTGTTCCTGTTGCCATCCATCTGGACCACGGATCTTCCTTTGAAAAATGTAAAGAAGCGGTGGACGCAGGCTTCACATCGGTGATGATCGATGCGTCTTCGAAGCCGCTTGAGGAAAATATCAAAATCACGGCAGAAGTCGTCGAATACGCCCACAAACATGGCGCATCCGTTGAAGCGGAGCTTGGTGTCGTCGGCGGCCAGGAAGATGACGTCATCGCGGACGGCGTCATCTATGCGGATCCGAAAGAGTGCGAAGAGCTTGTGAAGCAGACGGATATCGACTGCCTCGCGCCTGCGCTCGGATCGGTACATGGCCCGTACAAAGGCGAACCGAATCTCGGGTTCAAGGAAATGGAAGAAATTTCAAAGCAGTCGGATCTACCGCTTGTCCTCCACGGTGGTACAGGCATTCCGACTAAAGACATCCAGCGCGCCATCTCCCTCGGTACGGCTAAAATCAACGTCAACACCGAGAACCAGATTGCATCGACTAAAGTCATCCGTGAAATCCTGGATAATGACAAGCAGGTCTATGACCCACGTAAATACCTCGGTCCTGCACGCGAAGCCATCAAGGAAACCGTCCAAGGCAAGATGCGTGAATTCGGCAGTTCCGGGAAAGCTTAAAAACAGGGGAGAAAACAGGAGAGGTGCGGGGCATCATCTCCTTCTTTCCATTCATCAGTGAAACTCCAGGGAGGAACCAAACATGAAATTCTTCATCGATACAGCCAACTTTGACGAAATCAAGGAAGCCCATGCATGGGGCATTTTATCCGGCGTGACGACAAACCCGTCGCTCGTCGCCAAAGAAAACGTGCCATTCCATGACCGCCTGAAAGAGATTGCGGAATTGGTTCCGGGCTCGGTCAGCGCGGAAGTGATCGCGACAGAAGCAGAAGAGATGGTCCGTGAAGGTCGCGAACTTGCGGCAATCGCACCGAATATCACAGTCAAGCTTCCGATGACGCCGGAAGGACTCAAGGCGTGCTCCACGTTTGCCAAAGAGGGCATCAAGACGAACGTCACCCTCATCTTCAGCGCCAACCAGGCGCTTCTCGCGGCTCGCGCGGGCGCAACATACGTCTCGCCGTTCCTCGGCCGCCTGGATGACATCGGCCACAATGGGATGGATCTCATTGCAACCATTTCCGAAATTTTTATCCAGCACGGCATCGAAACGGAAATCATCGCGGCATCAATCCGCCACCCGCAGCATATCACGGACGCTGCGCTAAACGGTGCACACATCGCGACTACTCCGCTGAAAGTACTAAAGCAGATGTTTAACCACCCGCTGACGGACAAGGGCCTTGAAGCGTTTCTCGCGGACTGGAACAAGCGGACTGCCGAGTGACGGAACTTTTTCGGAACGAGGGAAATGATATGGACGTTTACAAAATCAACGGCGGACGGGATCTGACAGGCACCATTAAGGTGAGTGGCGCCAAAAATAGCGCAGTCGCCCTTATCCCTGCCTCCATCCTGGCCGGCTCGGAAGTCTCGATCGAAGGCCTGCCCGAAATCGCTGACGTGTTTACACTAAAAGCACTGCTCGAGGAAATCGGCGGGGCGGTCACGTTCCGGGACGGGACGATGACGATAGACCCTTCGGAAATGATCGCCATGCCGCTCCCGAACGGCAATGTCAAGAAATTGCGCGCTTCCTACTATCTGATGGGAGCGATGCTCGGCCGTTTCGGCAAAGCAGTGATCGGCCTTCCGGGTGGCTGCCACCTGGGACCGCGTCCGATTGACCAGCATATCAAGGGATTCGAAGCACTCGGCGCGAAAGTGACGAATGAACACGGCTCGATTTACCTGCGTGCCGAAAAGCTGCGGGGTGCGAAAATCTACCTGGATGTGGCAAGCGTCGGCGCTACAATCAACATCATGCTTGCGGCTGTTCTCGCCGAAGGCCGTACGATTATTGAAAACGCCGCGAAAGAACCGGAGATCATTGATGTCGCCACACTGTTGTCGAACATGGGAGCGAAAATCAAAGGTGCCGGGACAAACATCATCCGGATCGAGGGTGTGGAATCGTTGTCAGGAACCACCCATACGATCATTCCCGATCGGATTGAAGCGGGCACTTTTATGATCATGGCCTCCGCGGTGGGGGCCGGTGTCACGGTTGATAACGTCATCCCGTTCCACGTTGAGGCCCTGACGGCAAAACTTCGCGAAATGGGCGTTGATGTCATCGAAGAAGAGGAGCGGATCATCATTCCGAAACCGGCACGTCCTCTAAAGGCGGTCGATGTGAAGACGCTCGTGTATCCGGGATTTGCGACCGATCTCCAGCAGCCGATGTCTGTCCTTCTCACGCAAGCTGAGGGAACTTCGGTTGTAACCGATACCGTTTATTCCGCGCGCTTTAAACATATCGATGAATTGCGTCGCATGAATGCGTCCGCCCGTGTCGAAGGAAGCTCGGCGATCATCGCGGGCCCGGTGCACCTTCAGGGGGCATCCGTAAGGGCGACCGATCTAAGAGCGGGGGCAGCGCTCGTGCTTGCCGGACTGATTGCAGAAGGCGAGACGGAAGTGCAGGCGATCCACCATATCGAACGCGGGTACTCCAACCTGATCGGCAAACTGGGCGGACTCGGTGCGGACATTCGCAAGGTTCGTCTGCCGGAGGGTGCCACATCCGTGAAAGATAGCGGTAATCACTGACCTGATCATTTTAAACGAAACAGCGGCCGCGGCAGGTTTCCTGCCGGTCGGACCGCAAAATTGATTTTGCTTTCCCCGCCAGACGGGGAGAAAGGAAGTGCACGATGGAACGCAGCTTATCGATGGAACTGGTCCGTGTCACTGAGGCGGCCGCACTCAACTCTGCCCGCTGGATGGGACGGGGACTGAAGAACGAGGCGGACGACGCAGCGACAAGTGCGATGCGCACCGTTTTTGATACCATCCCGATGCAGGGTGTGGTTGTGATCGGCGAAGGCGAAATGGACGAAGCACCGATGCTCTACATAGGAGAAGAACTCGGCACCGGCACAGGTCCTGCGGTCGATGTCGCGGTCGACCCACTTGAAGGAACGAATATCGTTGCGTCCGGCGGCTGGAATGCGCTGGCAGTCCTTGCCGTTGCTGACCGCGGGAACCTTCTCCACGCGCCGGACATGTACATGGAAAAAATCGCAGTCGGGCCCGAGGCTGTCGGCCGGGTCGATATCGATGCCCCGATTATCGACAACCTCCGGGCTGTCGCAAAGGCAAAAAACAAAGACATCGAGGATGTTGTTGCGACGGTTCTGCACCGTGAGCGCCACGCGAAAATCATCCGGGAAATTCGTGATGCCGGCGCGCGCATCAAACTGATCAATGACGGCGATGTCGCCGGCGCGATTAACACAGCGTTCGACGACACAGGGGTGGACATCCTGTTCGGTTCCGGCGGTGCGCCGGAAGGAGTCATCTCCGCGGTCGGCCTGAAATGCCTCGGCGGAGAGATTCAGGGCCGCCTCGTTCCGTCCAATGAAGCGGAAATCGAGCGCTGCAATAAGATGGGCATCGAAATCGATAAAGTGCTCCGGATGGAAGACCTCGTCAAAGGTGACGACGCCATCTTTGCTGCAACCGGCGTAACGGACGGCGAGCTTCTGAAAGGTGTCCAGTTCAAAGGCGCCTATGGTTCGACACACTCCCTTGTCATGCGTGCCAAGTCAGGCACGGTGCGCTTTGTCGAGGGGCGGCACAGCCTTCAGAAAAAACCGCACTACGTTATGGAATACTGATCAATCTGTGCCCGGCGGAAACGCCGGGCATCTCCTTCTTCATCACTTCGCAACGCCTGCGGGCGGCTGCCATCCCCCAACTGAACGAAAAGAGGTGACCGCCCAATGGCGGAAGAGCTCACACTGGCTGGCATGCAGGAAAAGACCCTCAAGGAACTTTACGGGCTAGCCCGTAAATTGAACATCTCCTACTACAGCAAACTGACGAAAAAAGAACTTATTTTTGCAATACTGAAGTCCCGTGCCGAGCAGGAAGGCTACTTTTTCATGGAAGGCGTACTTGAAATCATACCGACAGAAGGCTATGGTTTCCTCCGTCCGATCAACTATTCGCCAAGCATGGAAGATATCTATATTTCAGCATCCCAAATCCGACGGTTTGACCTGAGAAACGGTGATCGGGTGAGCGGAAAAGTCCGTCCCCCTAAGGAAAATGAGCGCTATTACGGCCTCCTGCAGGTCGGGGCGGTCAACGGCGAAGACCCGGAAGTCGCGAAAGAGCGCGTCCACTTCCCGGCACTGACTCCGCTTTATCCGGAAAGGCAGATCAAACTCGAGACGGCGCCTGACAAGCTGTCCACCCGGATCATGGACATTGTCTCCCCGGTCGGCTTCGGCCAGCGCGGCCTCATCGTCGCGCAACCGAAAGCGGGGAAGACCCAGCTGTTGAAAGAGATCGCCAATTCCATTACGGAAAACCATCCCGAGGCAGAGCTGATCGTCCTTCTTGTGGACGAACGCCCGGAAGAAGTCACCGACATTGAACGCTCTGTCGATGCGGATGTCGTCAGCTCGACGTTCGATGAGCTGCCCGACCACCACGTGCGTGTGGCTGAACTCGTGCTTGAACGGGCGATGCGCCTTGTCGAGCACAAGCGGGACGTCATCATCCTGATGGACTCGATCACACGGCTTGCCCGTGCCTATAACCTCGTCATCCCGCCAAGCGGCAGGACACTGTCCGGAGGGATCGACCCGGCCGCGCTCCACAGGCCAAAGCGGTTTTTCGGCGCCGCGCGCAATCTTGAAGAAGGCGGCAGCCTGACTATCCTTGCGACAGCGCTTGTTGAGACGGGATCCCGTATGGATGATGTCATCTATGAGGAGTTCAAGGGGACCGGCAACATGGAACTGCACTTGGACCGCCATCTTGCCGAACGTCGCATCTTCCCGGCATTGGACATCCGCCGCTCCGGCACCAGGAAAGAGGAACTTCTCCTGCCGAAACAGCGGCTGGACAAGCTGTGGGCGATCCGCCGCACATTCTCCGACACGCCCGATTTTGCCGAACGCTTCCTGAAAAAACTCCGCAGCACGAAAAGCAACGAAGAATTCTTTGAACTCCTGAACAGGGAAATGAAAGAAAAGCGGGGCGGCAAGGGACTGCTTTGATGACCGGTTATCAATGCGCATGCGGCCGCAGGAAGATGAACCGTTGCGGTATTGAGGTGAGACGGTAACATGTTCCAGTGAGACGTTAACATCCTGTCACAACTGCCAAAACGTCCGGGCGAAAGCCCGAATTTATCAGTTGCATTGCTCCGATTCCGATGCTATACTGTGTGATGTAAGTTTGTGACTATCTGACAGCATATACGGCTCGCCTGTATGGTCGTGTAAGGCTGCAGTACGATAATTTAACTCTGTTCCAGATGGTTCAGGGCGAGAGGAGAAGAATTTCATGAAAACAGCCATTCATCCGGAATACAAAACAGCGAAAGTGACTTGCTCTTGCGGCAACACCTTCGAAACTGGTTCCGTAAAAGAAGACATCAAAGTTGAAGTCTGCTCCGAGTGCCACCCATTCTACACGGGTCGCCAGAAGTTCGCTGCAGCCGACGGCCGTATCGACCGCTTCAACAAAAAATATGGCCTCAAAGAAGAAGGCCAGGAGTAATACCTGCATAAAGCCCGTCCGCCGCGTCAACGGCGGGCGGGTTTTTGCGTGTCTGAATGGCGGTCAGCATTGACATGCTATAACACATCCGCCGCCAAAAATAAAGACAGGAAATCCTTCAGGAAATCCGTTAAGATGAGAATCTGGAATGCCAGGATCGGGGGATTGCCCCTGAGTTTGAAAGGGGAAAACCGGATGTTCGTATCAATGCAGGGAGGCTGGGCCGAAGTGATCAGCGGCAGCATGTTCTCGGGAAAATCCGAGGAACTGATTCGCCGTGTCCGCCGGGCCCAGTTTGCCAAACAATCGATCGCGGTATTTAAGCCGGCCATTGATGACCGTTACAGCGAGACGGCGGTCGTCAGCCATAACGGGAATGAGATTGTCGCACTCCCGGTTGCCAAAGCAGCTGACATCTGGCGCCATATCGATGACACCGTAGATGTGGTCGGAATTGATGAGGCCCAATTTTTCGATGAAGGAATCGTCGACACGGTCGCGGAACTCGCGAACCACGGCTACCGGGTCATCATCGCAGGACTCGACCAGGATTTTCGAGGAAAGCCGTTCGGTCCGATGCCGGAGCTTATGGCCACAGCCGAGCTGGTCACGAAGCTGCAGGCAGTCTGTGCGGTCTGCGGATCACCGGCCAGCCGGACACAACGGCTGATCGACGGGAAGCCGGCACATTACGATGATCCGGTTATCCTTGTCGGGGCAGATGAAGCATACGAGCCACGGTGCCGCCTTCACCATGAAGTGCCGAATGGAGTGTCCGTAAAAAGCCGCTCCGACGCAGAAAACTAAAACGCACATGTTAGACCGATACACCCGGCCGATGACGGCCGGGTGCTTTTTAGGTTATAATGATGGGATGAATGAACCGAAAACTTGCCAAGGGGACCGCTGAGGCCCCTGCAAATAATTTGATGTTGCGGGAGGATGGATTCCCTTATGTATGAACGCCTTCAGGCGGTGGAACACCGCTATGAAAAACTGAATGAACTGCTGAGTGACCCGGAGGTTGTCCAGGACACTGATCTTCTGAGGAAGTATTCAAAGGAACAATCGGAAATCGCTGAGACGGTGGAAGTCTATCGCGCATACAAAAAAGCATCGGATGAACTATCGGGTGCAAAGGAAATGCTCGATGACAAGCTGGACGCCGAGATGAAGGAGCTTGTGAAAGAAGAAGTCTCGGATCTTGAAACAGACATCGGGGAGATGGAGGAGAAGCTGAAGCTGCTGCTTCTGCCGAAAGACCCGAACGATTCGAAAAACGTCATCATGGAAGTCAGGGGAGCTGCCGGCGGGGATGAGGCTGCACTTTTCGCGGGAGACCTCTTCCGCATGTACAGCCGCTATGCCGAGTCCAAAGGCTGGAAGACGGAAGTGATCGATGCTTCGCCGACGGGTCTCGGCGGTTTCAAGGAGATCATTTTCATGATCAGCGGAAACGGGGCCTACTCCCGCCTCAAATTTGAGAACGGAGCCCACCGTGTACAGCGTGTGCCCGAGACGGAGTCCGGCGGCCGCATCCACACCTCCACTGCAACAGTCGCCTGTCTTCCGGAAGCAGAAGAAGTGGAAATCGACATCCATGACAAGGACATCCGTGTGGACACATTTGCATCAAGCGGACCGGGCGGCCAGTCGGTCAACACGACGATGTCCGCAGTGCGCCTGACGCACCTGCCGACAGGGATCGTCGTCTCGTGCCAGGATGAAAAATCTCAGATCAAGAACAAGGAAAAGGCGATGAAAGTGCTGCGTGCGCGAGTGTATGACAAGTTCCAGCGGGAAGCACAGGCAGAGTATGACGCGATCCGCAAATCCGCAGTCGGGTCAGGGGACCGCTCCGAGCGGATCCGGACTTACAATTTCCCGCAAAACCGCGTGACCGACCACCGCATCGGCTTGACCATCCAAAAGCTGGATCAAATCATCAGCGGGAAGCTCGATGAAGTGGTGGATGCCCTGATCATGGAAGAGCAGGCAGTGCGCCTGGAGTCGCTTGATGCGGCAGAGTGATACGGCTGCCGCAATCCTCGCGGAAGGAAAAAAGAGATTATCCGAAACCGGTCGCGAAGTGCATGCCGCAGAGCTGTTGCTGATGCATGTGCTGAACGTAAGCCGTACGCAATTCCTGATCCGGCTGCGAGAACAGGTCGGGGAAGAAGAGCGGAGCCGTTTCTTTTCCGGCATTCACGAAATGGCTGCGGGCGTGCCTCTTCAGTATGTAACGGGCAGTGAAATGTTTTACGGGCGCTCATTCACGGTCACACAGGATGTTCTCATTCCCCGCCCCGAGACGGAAGAACTGGTATCCTGTGCTCTTTCCCGAGCCGAGCGGATTTGGCCCGGAAAAGACGGTCTCAGTATGGCTGACATCGGTACGGGGAGCGGCGCGATTGCGGTGACATTCAAATTGGAGCGCCCGGGTACAGAGGTCACTGCAACGGATATTTCCCCTTCCGCTCTTCGTGTCGCGAGGCACAATGCGGTGCAATTGGGTGCAAGAGTGTCTTTTCTTGAAGGGGATATGACTGAACCGCTTTCCGGCAAGGAGTGGGATATCGTGTTATCCAATCCGCCGTACATCGATCCCGTCGATGAATCGGAAATGTCGGATACGGTGACTGGCTACGAGCCGCACAGCGCGCTCTTTGCGGAGGAAAAGGGCCTTGCCCATTACCGGACGCTTGCCGCAACGCTGCCGGATCTGATGGCTGCCCCGGGATTCATTGGGGTCGAAATCGGCCATGATCAGGGACAAGCTGTACGCGAGATGTTCCAGGCCGCCTTCCCGCATGCAGCAGTTGAGATTGTCAGGGATATCAACGGCAAAGACCGGATGGTGTTCTGTGAGATTCCCGGGGGCTTTACCGGACAATAAAATTCCAGTTTGATTGAATAGATTACCGGCCTCCTGCCCACAATGCGGTCAAGGAGGTCGATCAAATGCTGACAGATTACAATATTAAGAGGAAGGGCAGCCACCGCGCAGTCTTGCTTGCCGTCCTTCCGTTCATTCAATTCATGCTTCTGCTGATCGCGCTGCAGTGCGCGCTGATCTTGCTGTCCGGAGCGGCGGGAGAAGAGGTTCGGGAAACGTTCCGGGTCCGGGTCATCGCTGACAGCAACACGGCGGATGCCCAGCAGGTGAAGGCAGGCGTGGCCGACGAAATCAGCCGTGTGCTCGGCCAGGCTGAGCTCACGGACCCGTCCGGCATCAAAGCATTGATTCCGGAAATGACGCATGCTGCCGAAACGGTCTCTGGCGGAGCGCCCGTACGCGTCATGTATGGGGCGGCTTTCTTCCCTCCAAAAGTGGTGAATGGGGGAATGATCCCGCAGACCATGGCGGATTCTATCGTCGTGACTGTCGGGAGCGGCCGCGGAGACAACTGGTGGTGCGCACTTTTCTCGGATGTATGCGAACCGGGAGAAATTGCGGCAGAAGAAGAGGAAACAGAAGAGGAGCCGGTTACCTTTTTCATCGTCGAATGGCTGAAGTCGCTGTTCGGATAATGCCGGCGGAAAGGAAGTGATGCCGAAATGGATACGGTCATGACACAGTTAACGGGACAGGGCGATGAATTGCTGTTCAGGGACGCAGCCGAAATCCTGAAAAATGGAGGCCTCGTCGCGTTTCCGACAGAGACCGTCTACGGCCTAGGAGCGGATGCGACAAACGAAAAGGCGGTCGGAGACATTTACCGCGCCAAGGGGCGACCTTCCGACAATCCGCTGATTGTACATATCGGCACGGCCGGGGAACTCGAACGTTATGCGGCGGAAGTACCTGAAGTGGCATGGAAATGCGCGGAAGCGTTCTGGCCGGGGCCGCTGACGCTCATCGTCCGGGCAAAACCCGGCGTTTTTGCTCCTTCCGTGACAGCCGGGCTGGACACGGTCGGCCTGCGGATGCCGGCCCACCCCGCAGCACTCGGGCTGCTGCAAACGTCCGGTCTTCCGGTCGCCGCTCCAAGCGCAAACACGAGCGGCAAGCCAAGCCCGACACGCGCAGAACATGTTGCTTCTGACATGGATGGCAAAATCCCCTACATACTTGACGGCGGCCCGACAGGTATCGGTATCGAGTCGACTGTCCTGGATCTTACATCCAACCCTCCGGTGATCCTGCGTCCGGGCGCTGTCACGGCGGAGATGCTCCGGCCGGTCATAGGCGATGTCAATCAGACTGCAGATGCGGGAGATGTGGAAGATGAAGCGCCGCGCTCACCGGGGATGAAATATACCCATTACTCCCCGGAGGCACCTGTCTGGCTGATCGGTCCGGACCGGGAGCAGATCCGTAATGCCGTCCGCCTCCTTCACGGGGAAGGCAAAAGGGTTGCCCTTGTCGCTCCGGAAGATTTCGGGGGAACCGGGGCGGACTGGTACTTCCGGACAGGCCGCCAAAACGATCCGGCATCCGTCTCCGTGCAACTGTATGCATCGCTCCGTGCCTGCGACGGGACGGATGCCGACATTATCCTTGCAACGACAGTTAATGATGAAGGAATCGGCGGTGCCGTCATGAACCGACTGAACAAGGCGGCCGGCGGGCGCCTGTTCCGCAACTGACCGCGAACATACACCCATTCCGTCCCGCATAAGCTGGACAGAGTCGGAACGGGGGGACAACGGATGTGGCAGGAACCGGTAGCGGGTCTTTTGACGGCGATGGACGTGGCGGCAGTCTATACGGTCCTGCCGCTCCGGCGCAAGCGGCTGTTGCTTGCTGCCTGGACAGGACTGCTCCATATGGCTTTCCCGGTCGCGGGATTCGTGGCGGGCGGAGCGGCGGCTGAACTTTTGGCGGGACTCGGAATCTATCTGTCTGCACTGATGCTGATTTTTCTCGGTCTTCATATGATGTTGAGCGAGGAAGGGGCAGATATGAGAATGCCGCCCCATCTGCTTGCGGCACTGCTCAGTATCGATTCCTTTTCGGTCAGCCTGTCATTTGGTATGCTTCAATTAGATATGGTCCGATTCATCCTCAGTGCAGGGGTCAGCGCATTTGTCCTGTCCTGCGCGGCGCTTTATGTTCGTGGATCCGTTGCGTTGCTCGGGGGACGGAAGCTCCGGATCGCAGGCGGCATCGGCCTGGCGGTCATGGGGATTATTCCCCTGATCGGCTGATCGGGGGATGGACGGGCACAATGGCGGTGATTGGATTGAATATTCTTTTTGTCTGCACAGGCAACACTTGCCGCAGTCCGATGGCGGAAGCGATTCTGAAAGCGGAACAGATCACGGGCGTCTCCGTCCGGTCCGCGGGCATCTCCGCTTTTTCGGGGGCGCCGGTTTCCGGACATTCGGCAGCTCTGATCCGGGAGGCGGGCTTCGAGGAGCCGGGACCGTCCGCTCCGGCGGACCGGGAAGCTGTAGAGTGGGCGGACCTCATCCTTACGATGACAGATTCTCATAAGCGCATGCTCGAGCAGACAATCCGGGAGGCGGCTGGCAAGACGTTCACTCTCAATGCCTATACAGGTATCGGGGAACGGGACATCGCTGACCCGTACGGCGGCAACCAGGAAGATTACAGGCACACATTCGAAGAATTGCGCAACGCGATCTCGGTTCTCGCTGATTCGCTGCGGCGCAATATGTAATACAGTCCATTTATGGGCTGTATTTTTATTTGTCAAATAATGATATGATGGTGTTGAAATATATCGGAAACGAGGGAAGCGGATGAGAGTAGCGATTTCTTCCGATCACGGCGGCAACCGGTTGCGCGCCGAGATCATCGATCTGATGAATGATATGGGTATTGAATATGAGGACTTCGGACCGAAAGATGACGGGTCCGTCGATTATCCTGACTATGCCAAGCCTGTTGCACAGCGCGTGGCTGATGGGGAATTCGACCGCGGCATCGTGATCTGCGGGACAGGCATCGGCATGTCGATTGCAGCAAACAAGATCAAAGGCATCCGCTGTGCGCTCTGCCACGACGTATTCAGCGCGAAGGCAACCCGCGGCCACAATGACTCCAATGTGCTTGCAATGGGCGAGCGTGTTGTCGGTCCCGGCCTGGCGAGGGAAATTGCCCGAACTTGGCTCGAGGGCGAGTTCGAGGGCGGCCGTCACGAGCGCCGTATTGAAAAGCTGAAGCAGCTGGAGCAATAATTTTTCCGCACTGAAGGGAGTTGGTCTTCTTGGATGCGCGTCAATTATGGAAGCTTCAGCTGGAGGAGGTCTTGGGCCAGCTGGAGGAGCAGGCGGAGTTCCGCCCGGGCCGGCTGTTTGTCGTCGGGTGCTCCACCTCTGAAGTAGCGGGGAGCCGGATCGGCACGGCCGGCGCGATGGATATCGCTTCCATCCTCTATGGCCCGCTCCGTGAATTCGCCGACCGGAAAGGCCTTTGGCTCGGGTTTCAGAGCTGTGAGCATATTAACCGCGCAGTGACACTCGAGCGCGAAGCGGCAGAGAAATACGGTCTGGATGAAGTCTCGGTAATTCCGGTACAGACGGCCGGCGGCTCGATGGCCGCTTATGCCTACCGCCAGATGGACGACCCGGTCGTCGTGGAAGGTGTTCAGGCGCATGCGGGCATCGATATCGGCCAGACACTCATCGGGATGCAACTGCGCCCGGTCGCGGTCCCGCTCCGGACGACGGTGGAGAAAATCGGGGACGCGGTCGTCACGGCCGCCACAACGAGGCCAAAACTGATCGGCGGCGCCCGCGCCGTCTATGTGCAGGAGCAAGAAGAGGAAGAGGATGACCTTGGTTTCGAATCATCACAAACAGATGAAATGGAAGGGGAATGAAGAATGAAACTCGAACACGTGAAGTCCCAGGACCAGGCAGTATATGAGGCGATCATGGCCGAGAAAAAGCGCCAGCAAGACAACATCGAACTGATCGCCTCCGAAAACTTTGTATCCGAAGCAGTCATGGAAGCCCAAGGCTCAGTCCTGACCAACAAGTACGCGGAAGGCTATCCGGGCAAGCGTTACTACGGCGGCTGCGAACACGTTGACGTTGTGGAAAATATCGCACGCGACCGCCTGAAGGAAATCTTCGGCGCAGAGCACGCGAACGTCCAGCCGCACTCCGGTGCCCAGGCGAACATGGCTGTATACTTCACAGTGCTCGAGCATGGCGACACGGTTCTCGGGATGAACCTGAGCCACGGCGGCCACCTTACACATGGCAGCCCGGTCAACTTCTCCGGCGTCCAATACAACTTTGTTGAATACGGCGTCAGCAAAGACGACGAGAAGATCGACTATGAAGATGTCCGCCAAAAAGCGCTGGAGCACAAGCCGAAGATGATCGTAGCAGGTGCCAGTGCATACCCTCGTGAAATCGACTTCAAGAAGTTCCGCGAAATCGCTGATGAAGTCGGTGCCTACTTCATGGTCGACATGGCACACATCGCAGGGCTCGTCGCTGCAGGACTTCACCCGAACCCGGTTCCGTACGCACACTTCGTTACATCCACGACACACAAAACACTCCGCGGACCGCGCGGCGGCATCATCCTGACAACTGAAGAGTTCGCGAAAAAAATCGACAAGTCCATCTTCCCGGGTCTTCAGGGCGGCCCGCTCATGCACGTCATCTCCGCAAAAGCGGTAGCATTCGGCGAAGCGCTCAAACCTGAGTTCAAGGAATACATCGCACAGGTCGTCAAGAACGCAAAGGCGCTCGGCGAATCCCTGAAAGCGGAAGGCATCGACCTTGTATCGGGCGGCACCGACAACCATCTGCTTCTTCTGAACCTCCGCTCTGTCGGCATCACGGGCAAGGTAGCAGAGCATGTGCTTGACGAAGCCGGCATCACGGTCAACAAAAACACGATTCCGTTCGATACTGAAAAGCCGTTCGTCACATCCGGCATCCGCATCGGCACGCCGGCCGTCACTTCCCGCGGCTTCAAGGAAGAAGAAATGAAGGAAATCGGCGCAATCATGGCCAAGCTCCTGAAAAACCATGAAGACGAATCCGTAAAGCAGGAAGCCAAAGAGCGCGTTGCGGCTCTTACTGCGAAGTTCCCGCTTTACGAATCAAAACAAGAAACCGCTGCAGCAGAACGCTGATCAGGCAAAGAGCCATTCCCCGGTTGAGGGGGATGGCTCCTTTTTAAAAGGGGGAAAGCGCGATGTCACGGTTCCGGGATTGCGCACGAAAAGTCCCGAGCCTCCGGGTTCGCGTACGAAACCAAGAAGTTCGCTTGCTAAATATCGGCCACTCGACACTCCGGCGAAGGTGCCGCCGCCCCTTCCGCCTGTTTCCTCCGGCACTGTGCATGAGCCCGTGTGACTGTTATAATAAACGAGGTTGTAAAGGTTGCCGGGATCTTGCCCGGCTGTACAAACAGGCCGGCCATGCCGGTACTGAACAGGAGAGTGAAACAATGGGAAAAGTGCATGTGTTCGACCACCCGCTGATCCAGCATAAGCTGACGTTCATCCGTGACATCAATACGGGAACCAAGGAATTCCGCGAGCTGGTCGATGAGGTCGCCACATTGATGGCTTATGAAATCACGAGGGAAATGCCGCTCAGGAAGACGGAAGTGGAGACGCCGGTCATGACCGCGGAATCCTACGTGCTCGCCGGCAAGAAGCTAGGCATTGTGCCGATCCTCCGCGCAGGGCTCGGCATGGTGGAGGGGATCCTTGAACTCATTCCGACCGCAAAAGTCGGCCATATCGGCCTGTATCGCGACCCGAACACACTCAAGCCGGTGGAATACTACGCCAAGCTCCCTTCCGACGTCGGTGAGCGTGAGTTCATTGTCGTCGACCCGATGCTTGCGACGGGGGGCTCGGCCGTTGCCGCGATTGACTCCCTTAAGTCGCGCGGCGCGACGAACATCAAATTCATGTGCCTCATCGCGGCGCCGGAAGGGGTCGAGGTACTGGCGGAAGCCCATCCGGACGTAGATATCTATATCGCGGCGCTTGATGAAAAACTTGACGACCACGGCTATATCGTACCGGGCCTCGGCGATGCCGGAGACCGCCTGTTCGGGACCAAGTAAGGAGTCTGACTGTATTGGGAAAACGCTGGAAAGTGATGACGATCTTCGGTACCCGCCCGGAAGCCATTAAAATGGCGCCGCTCGTCCTTGAACTGGAAAAGCATCCTGAGACGATCGAGTCGATCGTCGCCGTAACTGCCCAGCACCGTGAAATGCTGGACCAGGTTCTGGACGCATTCGGCATCACGCCGGACCATGACCTGAACATCATGAAGGCCCGCCAGACGCTCACCGATGTTGCGGCCCGGGGCCTGGAGGGGCTTGACCGAATCATGAAGGAAGCGGAGCCTGACATCGTGCTTGTCCACGGGGACACGTCGACAACCTTCATTGCGAGTCTTGCCGCCTTCTACAACCATGTGTCAGTCGGTCATGTGGAGGCGGGCCTCAGGACCTGGGAAAAGTACTCCCCCTATCCCGAGGAGATGAACCGCCAGCTCACGGGCGTCCTTGCAGACCTGCATTTTGCACCGACCGAAAAGTCTGCGGGAAACCTGATCGCGGAAGGGAAGCCGGAGGACCGCATCGTCATCACGGGGAACACGGCAATCGATGCACTGCAGACGACGGTGCGGGACGACTACGGGCATCCGCTTCTTGACTGGGCATCCGAAAGCCGCCTGATCCTCATGACTGCTCACCGCAGGGAAAATCTCGGTGAGCCGATGCGCCATATGTTCCGGGCGATCCGCCGCCTGCTGGACAAGCATGAAGACGCCCGGGTCATTTATCCAGTGCACCTGAACCCGGCGGTCAGGGAAGTGGCTGATGAAATCCTGGCGGGCCATCCGCGTGTCCGCCTGATTGAACCGCTTGAGGTGGTCGACTTCCACAACTTCGCGGCACGATCACACCTGATCCTGACCGACTCCGGAGGCATCCAGGAAGAAGCACCGTCGCTCGGCAAGCCGGTGCTAGTCCTCCGGGATACGACGGAACGTCCGGAAGGAATCGAAGCCGGCACATTGAAGCTTGCAGGAACTGATGAGGAGACCATATACAGGCTGGCGGATGAACTGCTCAGCGATAGGGAAGCCTACGACCGTATGGCGCATGCGTCCAATCCATACGGTGACGGCCATGCTTCGAAACGGATCGTCGGGGCCCTCTTGGAATTCCTCCAGCATAAGCGCTAAAAAACACCCGCAGAAGGCTCAAGAGCCTTTCGCGGATGTCTGTCATGAATTTGTCGAATCTTTGACAAACGTGGTCGCTTGTGAATAATTTCACGGGAATCAATTGACATCAAAATACCCCTATTGTATGCTTTTGAAGGGTAAGAATGACAAGGGTTTCAGGCGTTTTTCTACGCTTGTGCACTTGCTAAGACTGCATTCTATCATACTCGCTCCGACAGTCGGAAACGTCCGGAAAACAAGATGCGGAGGACCTCGAAAAATGGAGAATTTACGGCAAATCCATAATAGGCAGAAGAGGGCTCTCTTTTTTTTGCTCGCAATGCTTGCCCTCGGTTGGGGATTTTCCCCTTGGCCGACTGTGTTTGCCGGGTTGATCCTCGGGGTCCTTTTCGGTCTGTATAACTTCTGGATCCTTACCAGGAGGATGGAACGGTTCGACCGTGCCTTG
Organism: Bhargavaea massiliensis; assembly: GCF_018390575.1. Lineage (GTDB taxonomy): Bacteria > Bacillota > Bacilli > Bacillales_A > Planococcaceae > Bhargavaea > Bhargavaea massiliensis. Next base: position 237,044 of record NZ_JAHBCJ010000002.1, read on the forward strand.
GCGAATGGGAAAAAGGCGCCCTCACTGGGTTCCGGACTCCGCTTCGCCTCGGGCATTGCAGCTGCCGCCATCGCGGTTTCACTGCCGGAGACATTCAATCTGATCGCCACGGTGATCGGCCTGATGATTCCTTATCTGTTCCTTTTGGCAGAGCGGATCATCTCGCAAATGAAACACCCGGATCCTGGGGGGAAAGAGAGGTGAACATATAATGAACCACGTAAACCCCAAGTGGGAATTTCTTGGGCTGACGTTCAACCCGTCCAACATCCTCATGTTGGCGGTGACATGCCTCGTAGTCTTCCTCATTGCGTTCATCTCGACCCGCAATATGAAACTGAAGCCGACAGGCATGCAGAACTTCATGGAATGGGTCATGGATTTCGTGAAGGGGATCATCAAGAGCAACATGGACTGGAAAACAGGCGGCCGGTTCCACCTGCTCGCCCTGACGCTCATCATGTTCATCTTTGTCGCGAACATGCTCGGTCTTCCATTCGCCATTGCGTATGACCACGTGCTCTGGTGGAAATCTCCGACCGCGGATCCGACCATCACCATGACTCTCGCAGTCATGGTTCTCGTCCTGACGCATTACTATGGCGTCAAGATGACTGGCGTGAAGAACTACCTCACTGGTTTCACAAAGCCGCTCGCTTTCATGACGCCGCTTAAGATCATCGAGGAATTCGCAAACACGCTGACACTCGGCCTTCGTCTTTACGGAAACATCTATGCGGGTGAGATCCTCATCGGACTTCTCGCGGGCCTTGCAACTGCAGGTGTTGGCGGCTTCATCGGAGCCATCATCCCGGCAATGGCCTGGCAGGGCTTCTCGATTTTCATCGGGACCATCCAGGCGTTCATCTTCGTTATGTTGTCGATGGTCTACATGGCTCACAAGGTGCAGACAGATCATTGATCATATAATTCCCGCTTAGCGGGCGACAAAACAAAACCAACTTTTTAGGAGGAAATTATAAAATGGGTCTTCTTGCAGCAGCACTCGCAGTAGGATTGGGCGCACTTGGCGCCGGTATCGGTAACGGTCTCATCGTATCCAAGACAGTAGAAGGTATTGCACGTCAGCCAGAGGCGCGCGGCGTCCTTCAGACGACCATGTTCATCGGGGTCGCACTCGTCGAGGCCCTTCCGATCATCGCAGTTGTTATCGCGTTTATCGTAATGGGTCGATAATTATAGGGCAATGCGAAAAAATGGCGAAGAGCTTTGATTGAACCCTTCGCCATTCCTTTATGTACGGATATTGAAGGCAACACTATCTGACGGGAGCCGGCCTGCCGGCTTCCCTAGTTTCCGAAGGGAGTGAGACAATCGTGTCTTTGGACCAGTTCGTATTGGCGGCATCAGCCGGCGATGGGATTTTGGATAAACTGAACACCGGTGATATCCTCGCCACGCTCTTCTTCTTCACGTTGCTCATGCTTCTTCTCAAGAAATTCGCATGGGGCCCGCTCATGGGCATCATGGACCAGCGCGCCGAATTGATCGCTTCCGAAATCAACGAAGCGGAAAAGAGCCGCGCCGAATCCGCCAAGCTGCTGGAAGAGCAGCGCGCGCTCCTCAAACAAGCGCGTACTGAAGCACAGGCGATTGTGGAGAATGCAAAGCAGCAGGGTGACGCCCAGCGTGCGGATATCATGGAAACCGCTCGTGCGGAAGCAGCCCGCCTGAAAGAAAATGCAGCGGCAGAAATCGCCAACGAAAAAGAAAAGGCCATCCAGGCCGTACGCGAAGAATTCGTCTCGATGTCCATCCTGGCTGCAGAGAAGGTTCTTGGCAAGGAAGTCTCTGAAGAGGACAACCGTGCCCTCATCGAGGAGACGATCCAGAAGGCAGGGGAAAGCCGATGAGCGAGTCCACTGTAGCCAAGCGCTATGCGCTCGCGCTGTTTGAAGTGGCCCGCGAAAAAGGGAAGACGGAAGTCATCAGCGCCGAAATGAGCGAGGTCCGCAAGGTATTCGCCGAAACGCGCGAGCTCCGTACGCTCCTGACTTCCCCCAAACTTTCGAACCGGGAGAAAAAGGCGCTTCTGGCCAAGCTGTTCAACGGCGCGGACCAGCTGACGCTCAATACACTTTACGTACTTTCCGATGCAGGCCGCCTCAATGAGACGGTGAATGTCGCAAACGACTTCATCTCCCTCGTGGACGAGGCAGCAGGCATCGCGGAAGCGAAAGTGTACTCCACCCGGCCGCTATCCGATACGGAACAGCAGGAACTTTCCGCTGCATTTGCCGGCAAGGTCGGCAAGCAGTCGCTCCGCATCGTGAACATCGTGGATCCGTCGCTGATCGGCGGACTGCGTATCCGTATCGGTAACCGGATCTACGACAACAGCCTCAGAACTAAACTGGATCACCTTAAGCGTGATCTCGTGAATGCATAATCTTTTGAAATGAAGGGGTGACATGCATGAGCATCAAAGCTGAAGAAATCAGCGCTCTCATCAAACAGCAGATTGCGGACTACCAATCTGAGTTGGAAGTCAGCGATGTCGGTACCGTTATCACCATCGGTGACGGAATCGCACGCGCGCATGGCCTCGATAACGTCATGGCCGGTGAACTCCTGGAGTTCTCCAATGGTGTCATGGGCATGGCGCAGAACCTCGAGGAAAACAACGTCGGTATCGTCATCCTTGGACCGTTCACGGACATCAAGGAAGGCGACGAAGTCCGCCGCACAGGCCGGATCATGGAAGTTCCGGTCGGTGAAGAACTGATCGGCCGCGTCGTGAACCCGCTCGGCATGCCGATCGACGGACTCGGACCGATCAACACGACAAAAACACGTCCGATCGAAAGCCCGGCGCAAGGCGTCATGGCACGTAAGTCGGTCGATGAGCCGCTCCAGACCGGTATCAAGGCGATCGACGCACTTGTTCCGATCGGCCGGGGGCAGCGGGAACTGATCATCGGTGACCGCCAGACCGGTAAAACGACGGTTGCGGTCGATACGATCATCAACCAGGCTGACCAGAACATGATCTGTGTCTACGTCGCAATCGGACAAAAAGAATCGACGGTCCGTGCCCTTGTGGAAACCCTCCGCAAAAACGGCGCGCTCGACTACTCGATCGTCGTCTCCGCAGGCGCATCCGACCCTGCACCGCTTCTTTACCTCGCGCCTTATGCAGGGGTAACGATGGCTGAAGAATTCATGTTCCAGGGCAAGCACGCCCTCATCGTCTACGATGACCTGTCCAAGCAGGCTGCTGCCTACCGTGAACTTTCCCTCTTGCTCCGCCGTCCTCCGGGCCGCGAAGCTTATCCGGGTGACGTCTTCTACCTCCACTCGCGCCTTCTTGAGCGTGCAGCGAAGCTGAACGACGACCTCGGCGGCGGTTCCATTACGGCACTGCCATTCGTTGAGACACAGGCAGGGGACATCTCCGCCTACATCCCGACGAACGTCATCTCGATCACTGACGGACAGATCTTCCTCCAGTCCGACCTGTTCTTCTCGGGTGTACGCCCGGCGATCAACGCGGGTCTATCCGTATCGCGTGTCGGCGGTTCCGCGCAGATCAAGGCGATGAAGAAGGTTGCCGGTACGCTCCGTCTTGACCTGGCTGCCTACCGTGAACTCGAAGCGTTCGCACAGTTCGGCTCGGACCTCGATGCCGCAACCAAGGCGAAGCTCGACCGCGGTGCGCGCACGGTTGAAGTCCTGAAGCAGGACCTCAACAAGCCGATCAAAGTCGAAAAGCAGGTCGCGATCCTTTACGCGCTGACCCGCGGCCATCTTGATGACATCCCTGTCCAGGACATCCGCCGCTTCGAAGCGGAATTCCTGAGCTGGCTCGACAGCAACCACACGAACGTACTGGATCATATCCGCACAACAAAAGCTCTTCCGGCTGATGAAGAAATGACAGCAGCTCTTGACGCATTCAAGAAAACATTCGTCCGCTCCGAAGACTGAGTTCCGGCAGATCCAATAACGAGAAGGTGGTGAACAACCGATGGCATCATTACGCGAAATCCAGAGCCGGATCAACTCCACGAAAAAAACGAGCCAGATCACGAAGGCGATGCACATGGTATCGGCTTCCAAACTGAGCAAGGCGGAACTGAACGCAAAGTCGTTCAACCCGTATATGGAGAAGATCCAGGAAGTGATCGGGGCGATTGCAGCCGGCGCACCGGATGCGACACACCCGATGCTCGAGAGCAGGCCGGTCAAGAAGACCGCCTATCTCGTCATCACTTCCGACCGCGGACTTGTCGGAGCCTATAACTCCCACGTCCTGAAGGCGGCTCTCGGCAAAATCCGTGAACGGCACACATCCAAAGATGAAGTCGTCATCCTTTCCATCGGACGCAACGGCGTTGATTTCTTTAACAAGCTCGGATATAACGTGATCCAGAGCGTCATCGGCGTTTCGGATCACCCGACCTTTGCCGAGATCAAAGACGTCACGCGTGAAGCGGTCGGCAAATTCATCGACGGTGAGTACGATCAGCTGTACATGTACTACAACCACTTTGTCAGTGCGATCAGCCAGGAAGTGACCGAGAAAAAGGTCCTTCCGCTGACTGACCTCTCTTCGATGAAATCGACCGCTTCCTACGAGTTCGAGCCTTCAGCGGAAGCCATCCTCGAAGTGCTCCTCCCGCAATACGCGGAAAGCCTGATGTACGGCGCTCTGCTTGACGGCAAGGCTTCCGAGCACGCTTCGTCGATGACCGCGATGAAGGCGGCGACCGACAACGCGAAGGAATTGATCGACGATTTGACACTTTCATTCAACCGTGCGCGCCAGGCAGCGATCACCCAGGAAATCACTGAGATCGTCGGCGGGGTCGCAGCGCTCGAATAAGCGCCGGCCCTGTCCATGCATGGCTCCCGCAGCATACAGACAGGAGGGAACAGCATGAACCAAGGACATGTCCTCCAGGTCATGGGTCCGGTCGTCGACGTAAAATTCGACGGCGACAACATGCCTGAGATCTACAATGCCCTTACAGTCCAGATTGCGCGCCCGAACGAAGAGGCGCAAACACTGACGCTTGAAGTTGCCCTTCACTTGGGCGACGACTCCGTCCGCACGATCGCCATGTCCTCCACGGATGGCCTTCAGCGCGGGGCGGTCGTCACCGACACAGGCTCACCGATTTCGGTTCCTGTCGGAGACATCACACTCGGCCGTGTCTTCAACGTTCTTGGAGACACGATCGACCTGAACGAGGAAATTCCTGCATCCGAACGACGCGACTCAATCCACCGGGATGCTCCAAAATTCGAGGAACTGACGACAGACGTCGAAATCCTTGAAACGGGCATCAAGGTTGTCGACCTGCTTGCTCCTTACATCAAAGGCGGTAAGATTGGCCTGTTCGGCGGAGCGGGTGTCGGCAAGACAGTCCTGATCCAGGAACTCATCAACAACATCGCACAGGAGCACGGCGGTATTTCCGTCTTCGCGGGTGTCGGAGAACGTACCCGTGAAGGGAACGACCTCTACTTCGAGATGTCCGACTCCGGTGTTATCAAGAAGACGGCAATGGTCTTTGGCCAGATGAACGAGCCGCCGGGTGCGCGTATGCGTGTTGCTCTGACGGGTCTGACGATGGCTGAATACTTCCGTGACGAAAAAGGCGCGGACGTTCTTCTCTTCATCGACAACATCTTCCGGTTCACACAGGCCGGTTCTGAAGTATCGGCCCTTCTCGGCCGCATGCCTTCCGCGGTTGGTTACCAGCCGACACTGGCAACCGAGATGGGTAAATTGCAGGAGCGGATCACATCCACAAACAAAGGGTCCGTCACATCGATCCAGGCAATCTACGTCCCTGCCGATGACTACACCGACCCGGCTCCTGCAACGACATTCGCCCACCTCGACGCAACGACAAACCTTGAGCGTAAGCTCTCGGAGATGGGGATCTATCCTGCGGTTGACCCGCTGGCGTCCTCTTCCCGTGCGCTTTCCCCTGAAATCGTCGGCGAAGAGCACTACGAAGTCGCGACTCAGGTCCAGCAAACGCTACAGCGCTACCGTGAGCTTCAGGACATCATCGCAATCCTCGGTATGGACGAGCTCGGCGACGAAGACAAGCTTGTCGTCGACCGTGCGCGCCGTATCCAGTTCTTCCTTTCCCAGAACTTCCACGTTGCTGAGCAGTTCACGGGCCAGAAAGGTTCGTATGTTCCAGTAGCGGAAACGGTCAAAGGCTTCAAGGAAATCCTCGAAGGCCGCTATGACCACCTGCCGGAAGATGCATTCCGACTCGTCGGGCGCATCGAGGAAGTTATCGAGAAAGCAAAGGAAATGGGCGTAGAAGTCTGATTATCCTGACCAGGAGGGAAAAGCATGAGCACAATCAAAGTGAATATCGTCACTCCCGACGGTCCGGTATATGATTCGGATGCAAACATGGTCATCGCAGTCACCACGACTGGTGAGCTGGGAATCCTTCCCGGCCACATTCCGATGGTTGCGCCTCTTGAGATCGGCGCGGTCCGCCTGAACAAAGACTCATCCACCGAACGTGTGGCGGTCAGCGGCGGGTTCCTGGAAGTCCGTCCGGATCAGGTCACGATCCTCGCCCAGTCCGCCGAGCTGGCAGAAGACATCGATGCGGCCCGAGCCATAGAGGCGAAAAAGCGTGCCGAGGAACGTCTTCAGCAAAAGCAGGAGGACCTGGATGCCAAACGTGCAGAGTTGGCACTCAGACGCGCGATGAACCGTTTGGACGTCGCGAAAGGCAAAATCTAACGATATCATCACAAAGAAGAGCGGGCAGAACTGATCTGCCCGCTTTCTTTTCTTTTTTCTGCAGCATTGAATGCCATGTGAGATCATAAGTGATGTATCCGGAAAAATCCATACAGAAAGGCGGAAGAGGAGATGGACCAATATTTTGCCTTCCAATCCGTTACCGGGCTAATTTCCCATGTTTTCTTTATTGCCATCGCGTTTTACGCGTTGCAGGCAATCATGCCGGAAAGCTGGATCCGGAAAAACAAAGTGTTCCAGGCACAGCTCCTGTATATTCTGCTAAGTATCGCCATCGGTTCGGCTGTATCGAATTTCTTCCTGGACATATCCTATTGGTCAAGGCAGCTACCCGGCCTTTTAGGCTGAGTGCTGTCCTTCATGGACGGGCGTGCGGAGCAACGGGAAAGCCTGTTCCTGCCTCGGTCCATGAGGGACAGATCATAAAAAAGGCAGAAAGCTGTTTGAGACAAACTTCATAGGGAATGAACAAATTAGGTAAGAAGACCCGTACCGGCCGGTGGGCGCTTACCGACACAAAAACAGAAGAATCGACGTATAGTATGGTGAATGTGTTCACAATTAGGATTTACCAGGGCCGTCAGCTCAGCTCAAATCTTGAAACGGTGCTGGAAGCATTGTAAACTGTTAATGGTTTGTGTTTTTAAAATGGACACGCGAAGTGCTGGTTTGAAGGCCTCAGTCGCGGTCCGCTGTTGTCGAGAAAACAAGAAAAATCAGATTATGGATCATATGGATACGAGAGAGAAGCCGGAGGGACTTATATTGGAAAAAATTATTGTTAAGGGCGGACGGCCGCTGAATGGGTCGGTTCGTGTCGAAGGGGCGAAGAATGCGGTTCTGCCGGTTCTTGCCGCCGCACTTCTTTCAACGGAAGGAACGAACATCATCAAGGATGTCCCGATTTTGTCGGATGTATACACCATCAATGAAGTATTGAGGAGTCTGAACGCGACGGTCGAATTCAATGCGGAGCAGAACGAAGTACGGATCGATGCATCCGCCCCGCTGTCCAGCGAGGCGCAGTTTGAATATGTCCGCAAGATGCGGGCATCCATCCTCGTCATGGGACCGCTGCTTGCACGCAACGGTTTTGCGCGCGTTGCACAGCCGGGCGGCTGCGCAATCGGTTCCCGTCCGATTGAACAGCACCTGAAGGGCTTTGAGGCAATGGGCGCCGAAATCAAGACGGGCAACGGGTATGTTGAAGCAAAAGTGGATGGCCGCCTGAAGGGTGCCCGCATCTATCTGGACTTCCCGAGTGTCGGCGCTACAGAGAACATCATGTCTGCGGCTGCACTGGCAGAGGGGACGACGATTCTCGAAAACGCGGCAAAAGAGCCGGAAATTGTCGATTTGGCAAACTATATTAATGAGATGGGCGGCCGTATCGTCGGTGCAGGTACGGACACAATCCGCATCGAGGGCGTCAAGTCTCTGCATGGAGCAACCCATCATATCATCCCTGACCGGATCGAAACCGGTACATTCATGGTGGCAGCCGCAATCACGAAAGGTGATGTCATCATCGAGAATGCGGTTCCTGAACACAATGCCGCACTCATCGCAAAGCTGAAGGAAATGAACATCGAAATTGAAGACACTGATGACGGCCTGCGCATCCGCGCTGAAAAGCCGCTCCGTTCGGTGGATATCAAGACGATGCCGTACCCGGGCTTCCCGACAGACATGCAGTCCCAGGTGATGGCACTGATGCTGACAGCGGAAGGTACCGGAGTCCTTACAGAAACGGTATTCGAAAACCGGTTCATGCATGTCGAAGAATTCCGCCGCATGAACGCAAACGTCAAGATCGAAGGACGTTCCGTCATCATGAACGGCCCGTCCAGCCTGCAGGGGGCCGAAGTGGCGGCTACTGACCTGCGTGCCGCAGCTGCGCTGATTCTGGCCGGTCTGGCAGCGGAAGGCATCACACGGGTGACGGAACTGATCCACCTGGACCGCGGCTATGTCGATTTCCACGGTAAGCTTGCGCGGCTTGGTGCAGATATTATCCGGGTGAACGACGACGAAACAGCAGATGAAAAGGAAAAGGAACTGGTATGATCCTTCGGGAGGGCGGCGCCCGCCCTCCTGCACCTCGTGGAAGGCCGGCACTGCCGGCGCCAACGCCAATCATGCAATAATCTTATTCCTTATCTATCTATAATAAAGGCGGACCGGCTTTGAGCCGGTCCGCTTTTTCATATCTCTTCCGCCGGGCACATAGAATCAGGTATGAAAAAGTTGATTGCACTCGGACTAATCATTTTTCTGTTCAGCATGCCGATCCTGCTGAAGAAAACGGAAGGTACGGCAGTGGTCAAGCCGCCTGCCGGACCGGAAGAGACCCAGGCCCCGGAAACAGGTGCCGCTTGCGAAGTGTTCCTGACTGTGGAGGGCGAGCCTGAACCGGTTCCGCTCGAAGAGTACGTTGTCGGCGTCGTCTCGGGCGAGATGCCAGCCGGTTTCAGCAAGGAAGCGCTGAAGGCACAGGCAATTGCAGCACGCACATACGCGCTCCGGGTCACGTCCGGCGGCAAGGAAACGATCCGGAAGGACACCGCCCATCAGGTGTACAGGCCTGAGGCAGAGCGGAAAAAGGAGTGGGACAAGGGGTATCCGGAAAACGAGCGGAAAGTGAGGGAAGCGGTGACCGAGACGGAAGGCAAAGTGCTGATCCATGAAGGGGAGCTCATTTCCGCCATGTTCCACTCTACCAGCAACGGAAAAACAGAAACTGCAAAAAACTACGGAGGGACGGATATCCCGTACTTGCGTAGCGTAGAAAGTCCCGAGGATGCGGATATGTCACCGAGGTTCGAGGATTCGGAGACATTCACGCTCAGCCAATGGAATAAAAAACTCGGAGGCGACTGGAATGCCGCCATGTTCGGGACCCTCCGCCTGAAGCGGAACGAGACGGGACGTGTCCAGCAGGCGGAAGCAAACGGATTTACGATGGATGGACGTGAGATGCGGGACAAGCTCGGCTTACCCTCCACGGACTTTGATATCGCCTACGACCCTGTAAAGAAAATTGTTCATGTATTCACGAAAGGCTATGGCCATGGCGTCGGAATGAGCCAGTACGGGGCTGAGGCCTTCGCGCGCGAAGGATGGCCCGCAGAAAAGATTTTATTCCACTATTATGAGGGAACGACAATAAAAAAATTGGAAGCGGCTGATCCTGAGTGTTTAAAATCCCCTTAACCTGCCAACAATGCGGTTGAGGTGATGATAATGAGAGAAGAGAAACCGAATAATCCTTCTCAGAAGAACAAGAATCGCAAAAGCTGGTTGTGGCCTGCCATCTATTCAGGATTCGCGGTCTTATTCGTAGGGATGGTCTGGACCTATCAGGCAGTTACGAACGATGCAGATGAAAAGGTTGAAGTGTCTCAGTCGGGCAATCCGGCAGGGGGCGGTGACGTCACAGTGGAGACCAATGCATCAAACGAAACCATGAAGTTCCCGTTTGATGAAGCGCTTCTCGATGGCGTATCCGTTATCCAGGAATACTATGACATGGAAGCAGATTCAGAGCAGCGAGAAAAAGCCCTTCTCGTCTTTAGTCAGACGTATGTGACAAACAGCGGCGTGACACTTTCGAACAATGACGAGCCTTTCGAAGTGAAGGCTGCGCTGAGCGGAACAGTGGAAGAAGTGGTGGTCGATGAATTCATGGGCAACAAAGTCACCCTCAAGCATGCGGACGGTCTGGAAACGACGTATGGCTCGGTGACAGGCATTACTGTTGAAAAGGGCGACCAGGTTGCACAGGGCCAGACAATTGGGACCACTGCCGCTAACGAGTGGAACCCGACTGCCGGCAATCATCTGTTATTCGAAGTGAAAAAAGACGGCGTTGCCGTCAACCCGGGCAATTACCTGGCATTCTGATTGGAGCCGGACGGCCGACCGAGAGTCGGGCTGTCCGGTTTTCCCGTTTTTAGGACGGGAGCGTTGAGACGATGCCGTTCTGAGATGGGAAGTTGCCATACTTCATTGAGACATCGCTGCACTTTCCGCTGTCCGGTTTCTGTACAAAACAATCCGCCAGAAAAAAATTCGTCTCCGCCTTTCTTCCCAAAGCCGATTTTACCCAATCCGGTCTGAATCCGTTTGCGGCGGCATATGTTGTGAAAAGCGTTCCTACATGAGGAAAGGAAGAGAACGTGCACGAACATATCCGGCGCCGATGCCTGAAGTTGGGGGAATTGCTGCTGGAGACGAGGGCGACCGTCCGGGCGCTTGCCCGATCGACGGGGTATTCCAAAAGCACCGTCCACAAGGATCTGACGGAGCGGCTCCCAAATGTGGATGGGGAGCTGGCACGTGAAGTCGCGGAGGTGCTCGCCTACCATAAGGCGATCCGGCATCTGCGCGGAGGCGAGGCGACGCGCGACAAGTGGCGCCGCACCCGCACCGGGTCGGAAGGGTGCAAGGAACCGGCGGCCCCGAATTCCTGAAAAAGTGGTCCGCGTCCGGCGTTCTGCCGGAACGCCGGGGCGCTTTTTTCATGGGACGAGAGTGGTGATTCCCGTATGTTCATTGTCTGGCCGCTATGATAAAATGGGACAAGACAGAAATCATACGGGAGATGGACGGAAGGAGCACGGATATGTTCTACAGGGATATCGGAATCGATCTCGGCACATCAAACACGCTGATCCACGTGAAAGGAAGCGGAGTTGTGCTGAACGAGCCGTCGGTCGTCGCGGTCGACCTGAAAACGAAACAGGTGCTGGCAGTCGGTGACGAGGCGTACCGGATGCTCGGCCGTGCGCCGGGGACCATCCAGACCATCCGTCCGCTAAAAGACGGCGTCATCGGCAATTTTGACATGACAGAAGCCATGCTGACGAAGTTTATCGATCGTCTCGGTGTAAAGGGCTTTCTCCGGAAGCCGAGAATCCTGATCTGCTGCCCGGTCCAAGTGACCGCGGTCGAGCAGAAGGCGATCCAGGATGCCGCGCTCAAGGCAGGCGCGCGTCGAGTATACATAGAAGAAGAGCCGAAGGTGGCCGCAATCGGAGCCGGTATGGACATCTTCCAGCCGAGCGGCAACATGATCATCGACATCGGCGGCGGAACGACTGATATCGCGGTGCTGTCAATGGGCGGTATTGTCACCAGCCAGTCCGTCAAAGTCGGCGGCAACACATTTGATGCGGACATTCTGCAATACATCAAAAAGCATGAGCAGTTGCTGATCGGGGAACCGACAGCGGAACTGATTAAAAAAGAGATCGGGACGGCGCTGCCCGGTTCCGAAAAGAAGACGATTGACATCCGTGGGCGGGACCTCGTCAGCGGCCTTCCGCGTGCCGTAACGGTGGATTCGGACAAGATTGCGGGGGCTATCCGGGAATCGGTCATGATGATCGTACAGGGCGCAAAGAACGTCCTGGAAAAGACGCCACCGGAGTTATCGGCCGATATCATCGACCGCGGCATCATTCTGACCGGTGGAGGTGCGCTTCTCCATGGAATCGACGGCCTCCTGTCCGAGCAGGTGAAGGTACCGGTCTACTTGGCAGACGATTCGCCAGGTTGCGTCGTGACAGGCACGGGCATTATGCTGGATCGCCAGCGGACGGTATTCGTCAAAGGCTAAATCAGTGCATGGATTAGGGAGATTGCAATGACTGGAAAAGACAAGCTAGAACAGAATACCGGCAAGCGGCAAACAGGCCGGACAATCAGCCGCTCAGGCGATGAGCGCACATTCCGTGCGACCAACCGGACTGTCGAACGGCAGAAAGCAACAGCAAAGAAAAGTGCTTCGGCGGCTTTCGTCCCGTCCGCAGAACGCACAAACGGAAAAGTGTTCAGGGCGACGAACCGGACCGCAGAGCGGGAAAAGGCGCATGCCGCTGTCAAGAACAAACCGGCAGGAAAACAGGCTGCATCGCAAGGCAGCAAGCAAGAGGTAGGCCGCTGGGTCCAGATCCGGCTGATCCCGATCTGGCTGCGCGTGCTGCTGTTCTTGCTCGGCGTCGCAATTGCGGCTGTACTCGGTGTCATGTTCGGTTACGGCGTCATCGGCGACGGCAAGGCGCTGGATGCGCTGAAGCCGGAAACATGGCAGCACATCTGGAAAATGATCAATGGCGATGTATGACCGCCAGCAGGCGGGCCATATTGAAGGAGGAGCACTAATGTTGACGACGGAACAGATCCAGGCAATCCTGCCGCACCGCTATCCGTTTCTTCTGGTTGACCGAATCACGGAACTGGAAGAGGGAAAACGGGCAGCCGGCTACAAAAATGTAACCATCAATGAAGATTTCTTTAACGGGCATTTTCCGGGCTATCCGGTCATGCCGGGCGTCCTCATCGTCGAGGCGCTTGCGCAGGTCGGTGCAACGGCAGTGCTTTCTATTGAAGACAATGCTGGCAGGCTGGCGTTTTTCACCGGCATCGACAACTGCCGGTTCAAGCGTCAGGTAAAACCGGGTGACCGCCTGGATCTTGAAGTCGAGCTGACGCGTCTCCGGGGCACGATGGGCAAGGGACATGCCATTGCCCGCGTTGACGGCGAAATCGCCTGCGAAGCGGATATCCTGTTCGCCATCGGCCCGAAAGCTGAAGAAACTGAAGCCTGACTGGCACTTAGCATGTGCAGGAAAGTCCGCTTCATGCGGGAAGCCCAGGCTGAAATAGGAAACGAGAATTTTATCATTGTTCCTCCCCAAACGGCCAAGCTAAAGGCATCGCGCAGGCCTGCGTGATGACCGAGGCAGAGCGGCCGTCCGGACGGCCGTGCAGAAACCTCGCACAATATCCGGAGGGGAGGATTTTACATGCTGAAAAAAGCGGCACCGGCACTGTTTGCCACCGCTGTCATGCTTGCGGGGTGTAACGGGGACGAAGATGCACTCCCTGCTGACAACGAGACACCGATGGAAGACATCCAGGAAGGCAATGATGAGATGTTCGACGGCAATGGCAATGGTGACGGCATGGGCGGTGAAGGCACGAACGGTCCGGTCGACCCTGACGGAACGGGGCCGGGATTTGGTGAGTTCGGCAATGATGACGGCGGCGGAACCGACGTGAACGAACGAGAAGAGATCATGGAAGACGATCTTGATCGAAACGGCAACGGCAACGACGGCATGGGCGGAGGCCAATAACAAAGAACCCGGTCGGTGCGGATGCCCGGCCGGGTTTTGTCATGAAAAAGGACCGCATGGAGTGGCGGCCCGTTCAAGAATTCTGTTTGTCCCGGTCGCGCTTCAGCTGCGGCCGGTTTTTCATGTCGGACTTGAAGCGGTCGAGCATCTCGTCCCCCTGCAGCCCTTCGGCGATCAGTTCCTCGAGGAGATGTTCCGCATACTGGGAGCGGACGCGCTTGAGAGGTCCTTTCAGAAGGACCGAAATATGGTCTCCGATTTCCTTTACGGCATAAACCGCAAGCCTGAATCCCGCAGGCTCGTTCTCTGGATAGGAAATGACCGCCTTGGCGTTGATGACTACTTCCGATTCAAGCCATTCATCGAAAACCGGCTTGTGCTCTTTGTTTACGAACATTTCCAGAATCCAGGAGCGCCGGCTGTTTTCTTCATTGATGATAATCCCGTCGACAAGCGGGCAAGAGAAGAAATCTCCATCTTTCTCAAAATCAACCGACAGCAGTTTAAACGACTTCACAAACGTTCGCCCCCCGGTATTTACGTACGTCCAGTATACCATACCGTATCCTGCCCGAAAATTCTTTCGGAAACTGCCAAAATTGAGTTTTGAAGCATTCAGGAAGTTATGGAAGAATGCAATCGGGCCAAGGGTTGAACGGAGACTGATTGCTAATTGCATACTGCGCAAAAATCAATTTTGCGGCAAAAATCGGGACTATTCTTCAAAAATGGCGTTTTGCTCCATCCGTTATGGGTCGGGTATGCTTGGCTCATCTACAGCGAAGGAGGTGAACCATTGAATCAGGTGGCATTGGTCGGGCGTCTGACGAAAGATCCCGAACTGAGAAATCTGTCGGAAGGGCGGGTCCAGACCAGCTTTGTGCTAGCCGTCAACCGCAGATTCAGGAATGACCGGGACAATGACGCGGATTTCGTTTTGTGCACGGCTTGGGGCAAGGCGGCGGTAAATACGGTGAAGTACTGCGGCAAGGGATCGCTTGTCAGCATCGGGGGCCGACTCCAGTCAAGGACCTATGAAAAGGACGGAAACCGGGTGTATGTCACAGAGGTGGTGAGCGAGGAAGTCCGTTTCCTTGCCACCAAACCGCCGGCCTACAAGGCTGTTGTGGCCGACAGTCCAAACGGGGGCGGCGCAGAAGGGTTAAGTGGCAACGGATCCGGACCGTATCAAAACGACGGACCAAAAGACGGGAGTATGCAGGACTCCCATCATGAACGCCACGGCAGCCAGGTCGGGCAGACCCTCCCGTCCGGATTGGTGTTTGAAAGCCGGAAGGAAAAGGAGCAAGAGGAACCCATCCGGCCGTGACCGGGCTTCCGGCGGGACCGCAACGCCGGAATTCCCGAATCCGCAACCGGACACTGAACTTTTACGCACATCCCCTTTGATCAGAAACGCCACCGTTTAGAAAGGAATTTTTGGCATGGAGCGTATTGAGCAGCAGCTCGGCCGGACCGAGCGGCAAATCGAACAGCTGATCCGGATAATCGCCCACCTCAACGAGCGTGTTATTTATCTGGAGAAAAAAACGAGTGATCGTCATTGGCAAGAGTCGGACATTATGCAATTCGTCATGAAGCGATGAATGAGTGAATAATTGGTGGAAGATACAGGATAAAGACGGCCCGGCCATGGGGGTGGCCGGGCCGTCTGTTATATAGTGTCACCGTTTCACACCACCGCAATTTACCCGATTGAGAACAGGTCGTTCAGTTCTTCGTCAGTGAGTTCCGTAATCCAGGCCCCAGACTGGATCAGGTCGGCGGAAAGGGCTGCTTTCTCAGCAATCATTTTATCGATCTTTTCCTCGATTGTACCGATTGTCACAAATTTCCGGACGTGCACAAAGCGGTCCTGGCCAATCCGGTAGGCCCGGTCGGTCGCCTGGTTTTCCACGGCCGGATTCCACCACCGGTCGGCGTGGAGCACGTGATTGGCGGCTGTGAGATTCAGTCCGGTGCCGCCTGCTTTCAGCGACAGGATGAACACCGGGAAGCCACCGTCCTGGAATTCCTCGACAAGCCGGTCGCGGCGTCCCTTCGGCATGCTGCCGGTCAGGAATGGCGCTTCGATGTCATATACGCTCGACAGGCAGTGGCGGATCAGCTCACCCATGCCGATGTATTGGGTGAAAATGAGCACCTGCTCGCCGCGGTCGACGATATCCGCGGTGAGTGTAATGATTCGCTCGAGTTTTTCGGAGCGGGCCAGCATTTCGTCAGCCTCCGCAAACGGTTCTTTCAGGAATAGTGCAGGGTGGTTGCAGAGCTGCTTGAGTCGGCTGAGCATCTTCAGGATAATTCCGCGCCTCCGGAAGCCTTCGGCTTCCATGAGGGCCGCCTTTGTCTCGCTGATATACCCTTCGTAAAGCGCCGCCTGCTCTTCAGTGAGCGGCACGAACTCGTTTTCTTCGAGTTTGTCGGGTAGGTTGAGCTTGAGCGCAGGGTCGGATTTGGTCCGGCGCAGAAGAAACGGGGAAATTTTTGCGCGCAGCCGCTGCATCTGTTTTTCCGAGCTGTCCCGCTCGATCGGACCGATAAATGTTTCCTGGAACTCCGAGAAGCGTCCCAAATAGCCACGGTGTATAAAGTCGAAAATCGCCCAAAGTTCCGCGAGCCGGTTTTCGATCGGCGTGCCGGTCAGGGCGATATGATGCCGGCCCCTGAGCTTCCGGACCGCCCTGGACTGTTTGGTCTGCATGTTCTTGATGTTCTGTGCTTCATCCAGCGAGACGGCGTCCCATTCCATTTCTGTGAGCTCTACATGGTCTTGCATGAACGTGCCATACGTCGTCAGGACTAGCCCGTTGCCGAGCGCCTTCAGCGCTGCTTCCAGTTCACCGCCCTTCAGGCGTGAAGTGCCATAGTGGACAAGGACCGGATGAGCCGGTGCAAACCGCTGTAGCTCTTTTTGCCAGTTGCCGATGACGGACGTAGGACAGATGATAAGGGAAGGAGCTTCGGCAGTCCCGGATTCACGTGCATGGAGCAGGTAGGCAATCAGCTGGACGGTCTTGCCGAGCCCCATGTCGTCGGCCAGAACCGCGCCGAAGCCGTGCTCCCGCATAAAGACGAGCCAGTCGAACCCTTTCTGTTGGTAAGGGCGGAGCTCCGCGTGCAGTTCAGCGGATACGGGAATCTCCGGGATGCCTTCCTTGCTGCGGATCCGCTCGACCGCGTCTTTAAGAGAGTGCTGGAGGAGGAAGTCAAACAGCGGATCGTCTTCGTCCTCCTCTTCCAAGTCTCCCCGGCCCGCTCCGATCTCTTCTTCCAGGTCCCGGAACAGGAGGTCTTTGACAGTCCATCCGCTTTTCTCTGCAGTCTCCATCATTTCGCGGATGCGGGCAAGCCAGGCGGCGTCCAGCCGGAACCATTCGTCACCCGCACGGATGAATTCCCGTTTTTCTTCGACGAGCCGCTTGAAATGTTCTGATGAAATGTCGGCGCCGCCAAGGGAAAATGTCCAGTTAAAGCTGAGTGCATCGTCCAGGCGGGCATTGCCTGATGAGCCGGCTGAGGCTGAAGCGCGCACACGCATGCGGCGTTCCGCGGCTTCCCTGAGCCAGCCCGGCAGGATAACATCGATATCGAGAGCCTGCAGGAGCGGCAGATCATCTTTCAGGAACTCACGGACTTCATGGTCCTCCATGGAAAGGGAGATAAACGAGCTGTCCCCGACGCCATCGTCTCCAGTGAGGACGGTGCGGATGCTGAACTGCATCCTTGAAACGGAATCTGCAAATGGCTTCCACTTTTTCGGGAGAGCTTCGGTGACAGGCTTTGTGATCTTGCCCGCTGCCGGTGTCCAATGCGTACCGGTTTTCGGGTTCACCAAGATGCTTTCCAGCATCCATCCGCCATCTTCGTCTTCAGGTTCCGACAGACGGAGCGCCATTCGGAAGGGGAGGGGGGCATCCGGTGTTTGCGCGGATTCCGACCGGCGGAAGCGGATAACGTCTTCCAGACGGTTCTGTCCGATGCCGCCCTCCGCCAGGATTTCGGAAAAGGCTCGTTCAAGGAGGCGTACGGCTTCCTCAGAAACGTCTTTTGCGACCTGGAGAGAACCGTCAGAGGCACCGGTAATCCGGGGTAGCCCCGGTTCCCGGTAAATGTCAGCTGCTTCCTTGAAGATACGGATCCACCGCTCGTCCTCAGGGGACTTTCCGTGATAACGGACAAACGGGTGGGGATCGCCGAATGACTCGACAACATCACGGCATCCGGCACGGACAGCTCCATCCCGATCTTCGATCAGCAGGCCCATATAAGAGCGGGTATGCCTGAAAAAAAGCAATTCCTTCAGCGGCCGGCTTCCGATAAAGTCGCCTGCCGAATCAAATCCGGCCATCAGAAACCCGCCGTCGGGGGATTCGATGACAGACAGGCGGATGTCGCGGTTAAGTGTGAGCGGCTTCATGACAACAGACCTCCTTTCTCGAGTTCCTCCATGAGTGCGCGCAAACGCTGGTGCCGCCGCCGAAGTGCTCCAACGTAGCCGGACCACCATTCGGTCCGGCCGGCTTTTTTAGCGGCGCGCTTCATTTTTTTCAGGATGCGGACGGCTTCCCGATAGTTCTGCCGGCTTTTCTGGGCAATCTGTTCTTCCACATGAACATTCATCAGAAAAACGGCTTCCATCGGTGCTTCTTCCATCATCGTCTTTAGTCCGGTCCGCTCAATGCGCTCAAGACCCGAACGGTTCAAGTGATGATACGCAGCCCATTCCCTGTAATGCCCCCGGCTCAGAAGGAATTCCGCATATTCGGCCTCCGCTGCACTGCCGCACCGGAATAAGATATCGGCCGCCGTCTCGTCGGGCACGTCCGTTTCGCGGCAAAGGTCTGCCAGTCTTCCGGCTGCGGTGCGCTGGTCGAGAAATGAAACGGATTCCATGTAGTTTCCGATCTGGGGGACGAGCGACAGGAGCAGGCTTCGGGCTTCATCGGATTGTCCGTTTTCCGCAAGGCTGGATGCCATATCCAGATAGGACGGGAAAAGCGGCAGATCATTTTCTTCGAGGGGCGCGTCAAGGCCTGTGGACGGCTCGCCGGACAGCATTTCCAAGTAAGCGGTCATGAGCCTGAGTGCCGGCGCCTCTTCGCCATCAGCTTTCATCAGTCGTAGCTTATTCAGTTCCCGTCCGCGTGCGGCATCTCCGTTGAACAGGAATTGCCACATCCCGCGGTACACGGACAACCACCTGCCCTGCGCGTTTTCGGCAGAAAGGGTCAAGCTCCGGATCAGTTCCTCAAGGTCCTGGTAAAACGGGTCGGCGGCAAACAGGCGGCGAGTTGAGGAAAGAAGCTTCAGTTCATCCCTGATGCCGTCAGTGAGAGAGTCGAGCAAGCGCCCGTATTGCCATCGGTCATACCCAATTGAAAATCCGCCTGCCGGCGCACCACCAGTGACCGCACGCAAACCGAAAAGCCCGGCATACAGCCGGAAAAGCGGCTTCCATTCCTGCTCGAGCGGCTCCGCTTCACGCATCTGCTGGCGGTAGAGCGTGACCGCAGACGAGATCATGTGGAACGGGACATTGTCCCCGATCGATGGGAAAGTGCCCGACAGCTGCTCAAATACCCCCCGCCACGCTTCCGGCGTCTTTTCCAATGTCCGTCCCGGAGCAGCAAACTGGCTTGCCGAGTGGCGCCACTCAGCGAGCCAGTCCGACAGGGAGGCAAAGCGCTGGTATAGGGCGAAGTAGACAGCTGTTGTATGTTCGCAGCCTTTGTCTCCGTGGACGCTGCACACCGCCCGCGGATTGTACAGGCGGATTTCCGCTTCAGGCTGAGGATAACCCGGGAAGGCAAACCGGACGATTCCTGTCTGGTCGGACTGGAGAAGCCGCAGCCAGTCATTGCGGACCATCATCGCCGCCTGGCGGAACCTCCGCTCCCTCACTTCATGCGTGACGGGCAGCCGTTTTTGCTGCTCCATTGCGTCAATTATTTCTGTTCTATATATATCGGCGACTTCCGTAAGCTGATCGATCAATGAACACACCACTTTCTATGGGCTGTTTTCTGGGCATGACAGCAATGCCGGATGCGTGCCCCGAAAAGCCATTAAACTAAAAAAGGCTGTCCCTCCATTATACGATGCCTGGAAACAATCGTAAACGGAGGGACCGCCATTGTCTTAATCCTGTCCATCGCGGTTCGTATCTTTGAATATGTTCAACATGCGCTTTGTGACCGTCAGCATCACCTTCCGAGTCCTCGGCTCCTGTCCTGACACAAAGGAGATCCATTCCCTCAGCTCACTGGATTGCTCGATGAATGCACCGTGTGCTTCCGCAAATGATGCGTAATAGCGGGCCTGCGCCTACCGGGCTTCCTCAGGAAGCCGTGCCGTGTCCCGGCAGCTGCCATAGGGCCTGCCGAGCACATCTTCACGGTATTCCCTGAATTTATCTTGAATCGCCACAATCCTACTCCCCCTTTGGGTCGTTTATGGACGCAAATTAACGGTTGGATGGCAGATATCTGATTTAATCAACAAAGTGTTGATTGAGAATCATCAATTTGTCGATTTATATCTATTAACTAACGAATATAGTAAATTTGATGATAATAAAGAATCTGGATGAGAGGAGTATGCGGATTGACTCGGTACGAAATCAGGTTCAACGGTCATAAGGGTATTATCAGGCCGGGGAAGTGGCGGCTGATTGAGAGAAAAGGGGGAGGAGAAACCGGCTACAAAATCGTCATGGAAGGAGACGGGGATTACGTCCGGCTTCCGGAAATGGATTATGGACCGTTTCGTCTGAGTAATGTCAGCTTGGATTTTGCTGAGCGGGTCATCGTCTTTCACAAGCCGTCCGAAGATCGGCAACTTTTCCGCGAAACCGGGTACGCCTTCCTGTCATCCTACGTCATGGAATTCGGAAAAGACGGTTTTGGCTTTTTTGTGGACGGTGGTCATCGCCCGCAGAATAAAAGCTCTTAAAAGCCTTGGATCCAATGAATAAAAAGTCACCGGGCTTCAAGCCCGGATTATTTTGTATGCGCTTTCATATAATTATGGTAAACTGTTGATAACGGAATATTTAGAAAAGGAGGGAGCCCCATGCTGCACATTCAACGAATGAAGCCATTTTACGTTACGCAGGAACAGGCGAAGGTGAAGTTGGTCTTTGAGTATCAGTACTTCACGATAAAAAAAGGAGAAGAGCTGTTTCACTTCATTCCGTCGGAGGGGAAAGAGATCCACATCAACCTCCAAAACCTCCAAGTCGAAAACCTCGGTGACATTTTTGTTTTCCAGAAAGGCAGCCGCTTCATCCGCCTCCCGCTTTATCAGTTACTGCTCATATCGGATATCCACGCCCATCTCAAAGAAATCCTGCAAGGGGCGGACATTATGGAAAATGACCCGCTGCTGCTCGAACCCGGTGAAGCGGAAAACCTGATCGAAGAACTGGAGCGGATGAACCTGCTGAATCTGATTGACCGCGCACTTGAACAAGGAGACCGGGACCTCTTCCACCATTTGACCGGACAGTTGAACGGCACTTTATAAAATAGATGATTTTTAAAGAACCCGCCGTAAGCCCTCCGGCGGGTTCTTGGCGTTCTGAATGAGCAGGATAGACAGCGAAAGACAAAGGTCGTCAGTCTCTTGATACGCACTCCTGCTCTCATCCGTAAGCCCGACAGCCCTATCCACCACGCCCTTTCCCTATTATCCGAAGATGCAGTATCGTTTGAATGCATACAAATCGGCTTAAATTTGGTAAAGTTGAAAAGTGTAAGCTATTAACCTATCGGACGTGAAGGGATATGGGTGTATGTTTTTCGAATTCAGATTCTGGCATTTCCTGCTGAATCAGCGGGAACTGACAGACCGGATGGGCGTGAGTGAGATGAAGGGCTTTCGGTGGCGGATTGCCGGATTGTTCATCTCCGCAGCCGTCCTGTACGCCCTGATGGATATGTGGGGAATCGGGACACGGCGTCTCACGCCGATTGCAGTGTCTGGGGCGGAGGAAACATTTGCCCTGAGACGGATCCTATCGCTTGCAGCCGCAATCCTCTGGTCTGTCATTTATACGGCATTCCATGTGTATGTCGTCGCATTCATCCTACATAAGCTGACAAATGCCGAATACCGAAAAATTGTCGTTCTCCAGCTTTTTGTGGCAGCAATCCTGTTGCTCGAGAAAGCGGTAGTTTTTGCAATCTTTCTGATGAGCGGGGCTGCTGCGCCGGTCTCGCCGCTGTCTTTCGGCCCGCTTGCATCAACATTCATGACCTATCCGGCCCTGATCTATTTTATTAACCAATTAAGTGTCGGGACCGCGCTTGTCGTCGCTTACCAGTTCCGTTTTATTCGCCAGCTCCTTCCTGAAGCCGGCCGCAGACTCTTGTGGATTCTTCTCGGCTTCCAGGTGCTCATGGCGCTTGCGGTTTCCCTGTATGGGGTGATACCTGCGGAGCAGCTGTTCACCGAGCTTTTCGGGGGAGGTGGAACGGTTGAATAAGCTTTGGAATATTGCCGTGGCGGTTGCTGTTACCACTTTTATCGCAACAAACATGATCCTCTTGTACGGTGAGCAGAGCATGATTCCAAAATATGTGTATGCGCCCGAAACGGAGAGAGTGGTCACGGGCGACTACGCGGAAAAGCTGCCCAAGGAGGCGCTGGTCGTTCCAAATGTGGTCTACACAACCTACGTCGACAGGGAATCGACTGTCGAGGAATGGCTCGTCAAGGAAGGAGAGGCAGTCACGGCCGGACAGCCTATTGCAAAGCTGGATGCGGGCAGGATGGAAGGCCAGCGATCAATCTGGCAGTCCGAAAAAAGTGCGCTTGAAGCCCAGGAGCATGAGTTGGAGTCTACGTTAAGACAGCTGGAACAGGAACGCCGCTCTGCAGAGCCGGGCACTGGCTCCAGCACGAATGAACGGTTCGGCAGCAGCGGAACTGGGAACGACAGCCCGATCGTCGACCTTAGCGTCGATGTTCAGGTCGATGTCCCACAGGAAGGCACCTTTGCCCACGCCATTACCGCTACAGAAAACCAGTTGGCTGACATCAGGCGCCAGCTGACAGTCATCGAGGCCCAGCTTGAGCAAAGCGGAGAGTCCCCTTCGCTTGTCAGCCCTGTGGAAGGGACTGTGGCCAAAGTGCATCGGCTGGGTGAACAACTGGCTGTAGATGTCTATTCAACGGAGCGGACGATCCTGACGTATGCTGCAGGCGAGGAATGGCAGGACATCGGGCAGGATGACCGCGTATTTATACAAGCTTCCGGGCTTGAAGGTGTCATAGAGGGCAGTGTGTATTCAGTCTCGGAAGTCGAGGCGCCGGAGTCAAAATGGCTCGACACTTACCGCAGCCTGGACAAACGCGACGGCAACAACAATCCGCTGGCCTTCTATGAGGTGCGGATCATGCCGAATGAGGACATCAGTATGCTGCCGTTCGCGAACAATGTCAACGCCGTTATTTACACAGAAGAAGCGTTCGATGCGGTTGCGGTGAAGACAGATGCTCTGACCGGAAAATACAGGGATGAAGCGATCGTCACCGTCATCAACAGTGAAGGGTATGCTGTGAGCGTCCCGGTCATCACCCCATTTAACTGGAAAGGGCGTAGCATCATCACGGATAACTTATACGAGGGTGACTTCGTGATTACCGGAACTATCTATGACAGGAACGTTTTGCCGCCTGCGGTTATCCTTCCGATGCCTCTGGAGTGGCCGTCCAAAGAAGAATGGAAATCACATGACTGGCGCGATTACATGCGTTTCGTGTTGTTCCGATAAGCTGATTGATTAGTGGCCGTCCGCTTTTGCGGACGGCCTTCGGTGTTTAGCGGTCTGTTCAGCGGGTAATCTCAGACTAGACTGCTAAAGGAGGCGTTAGGAAAATGACTGAACGTAGAGTGGTAGGTTATTACGACAACGAACAGCAAGCGATCGACGCAATCGAGGATCTGAAACGCCAAGGCTACAGCACGGAGGACATTTCCGTCATCTCGAAAAACAACGACGATGTGGAAGCCATCCAGGATGAGACCGGCACACAGGCTGCCGAAGGGGCAGCGACCGGCGCTGCGACCGGCGGCGTATTGGGCGGACTCGGCGGCGTACTAGCCGGACTCGGCGCATTGGCAATCCCCGGAATCGGGCCGATTGTCGCAGCAGGCCCGGTCGTAGCTGGACTGACCGGAGCAGCAGCAGGCGCGGGTGTCGGCGGACTTGCCGGCGCGCTGATTGGCATGGGCGTACCGGAAGACGAGGCGGAGCGCTACGAAACGTACTTTAATGAAGGCAAGATTCTCGTCCTGGTCGACCGCAATGCGAGTGTTGAGGACACAGGCTTTGCGGCAGGAAGCACACTTAGAGATGAAACAACATTCACTACGGGCCGCGGCCGGATTGACGAATCGGCTGCCACTACTGATCGCACACGGCTTGACGACACGGTCGATCCTGTGAACCGCGACCGGTTCAACGACCCGCTATAATTGATTGAAAGAAGGCCGCTGCACATTTGTGCAGCGGCCTTTTTTTGAATATAAGCGGAGCTGAAGAGGCATGATGGAGGAGAGAACACATAAGAGGGTGCGTAGGATGTTTGAAAATTGGGGAGAAGGGTGGGGGGACATCCACCTTTTAGAAATGGCCTTCCGGACAACGGTATCATTTGCTGCGCTCTTGCTTCTGACGCGGCTACTTGGCAAAAAGCAGATGAGCCAGCTAACGTTTTTCCATTACATTACCGGGATTACAATCGGCTCGATTGCTGCCAATATCGCCGGAGAGAGCGAGACCCCATTCTGGAACGGTTTGCTCTCACTTGTCATATGGACACTTCTGACAGTGCTGCTCAGCTTTGTTACCCTGAAATGGGGCGGCTCCAGAATGATTCTTGATAATCAGCCCACCATTGTGATCAATGACGGTCGAATTGACGAACAGGCGATGAAATCTGTACAGCTTCATCTGGATGACTTGAACATGATGCTTCGGGAAACCGGAGTCTTTACGATCAAAGACGTCCAGTATGCCGTCCTGGAAACAAACGGCGCGCTGAGTGTCCTCCAGAAAGTCCCTCAGCTGCCCGCAACCAAAAAAGACGTCAAGGCAGGAGGGGGTCCACCGCAGTACATGCCTTCGGAAATTATCGCAGACGGAAGGGTCAACCGGAAAACGCTCCAGTTACATGGACTAAGCGAGGAGTGGCTCCTCAAGGAAATCAGGAAGCATGGGATATCCCGTTCAGATCAAGTGTTTTTCGCGCAGCTGCAGGAAGACGGATCGCTGGATGTCACGCTGAAGCAACCTAAAATGAACAGATAACATACCCATACTACCGGGGTGAGACGTTGCCATACTCACCGCAACGTTGAGACCTGATCCCGCTCGCCCCCGGGAGTCCCTGTTCCGAAAAATCTTCGGAATGGGTTTTTTCCGTTGGGAATAAATATTACAATATGATTACATTACCGCAAAAGCGGAAATAGAAGAATACTAGACAGAAGGCGGTGGATCCCTATGGTAAACCCGAGGCGGGAAGTGGAAATTCTGTTGGAAGAAAAGATTCGTCAGCAACGCAAACAGGCACGGCCGCCAAAACGGCCGAGGCGATACAAGACTTCTGTGAGAAAAGCGGCAAACTACGTCGTGCTGGATTTTGAAACAACCGGATTCCGCTCAGGTGCGGATCGCATCATCCAGATTGGTGCGGTAAAATATATGAACCATGAGAAAGTCGGCACATTCGAGACGCTTGTCAATCCTAAGCGGCATATCTCTCCGAGAATCACCCAACTGACCGGCATCACGAATGAAGCCGTCAAATATGCACCGATGATCGACAATGTGATCGGAGAACTGATCGGTTTTATCGGCGACCTCCCGATTGTCGCGCATAACGCCTCATTTGATATGGGCTTCCTCTATGCCATTGAAGAGGTGTATGGCATTCCGATACCGGAATACACGGTCATCGACACGATCCAATTGTCACAGAAAGTGATTACCGAAACGCCTGATCATAAGCTGACGACCCTCAGCCGCTACCTGAAACTAGAACACGATGCCCATGATGCCGTCGGGGACTGCCTTGTAACGGCCAAGCTTTATCAGCACTGCCTGAGCGTCATCAGCTGACCGGCTTGCCGACAAGGCAGGCTTTTTTTCTGCTGCCGCATTCTGCCGGTCTGATATACTAACAGCAATAACAGAACATGCCTTGCAGGCGGGGGAAAGGAAGACAGGCCTATGTGGAAGATTTATCTGATGCTGACGCTCGTGATGTTCATGTGGGGGCTGAACCTCCCGATGCTGAAGTATCTTCTTGAGTTTGTAGGGCCGGTCACGATGACCTCCCTGCGGATTTTCACCGCAGGGGTCGCCGTCTTCATCATCCTCTCCACGATGAAGCTAATCCGCCTGCCACGGCGCACGGAATGGATCTACATCATTCCCGGCATGCTGCTGAATGTTGTTGGACACCACTTTTTTCTGAATAAGGGCCTGACGATGACATCCGGCACGAACGCCGCCCTCATCCTTGGGACCGGCCCGTTTCTGACAGCGGTGTTTTCTTCGCTGCTCATCCGGGTGTTCCCATCCAGGCTGCAGTGGCTCGGGGTTCTGCTCGGGCTTATCGGTGTCAGCTCCGTCGTCCTTGCAGGAGGGGGGCTCTCGGACATCTCACAGGGGGATGCTTTTATCTTCATGTCCATCGCGGTCCAAGTGCTCAGCTTCCTGATTGTCGCAAGAGCAGCGAAGACACTCGACCCCCGGCTTCTGACTGCATACATGCTTCTCATCGGGGGCTCCACGCTATTCGTTATCGGACTAATTACAGAACCCGGGGAGCTTGCGGCATTCGGGCAAGTCCCGCCGACGTTCTGGCTGATATTTGGCCTCAGTGCCTTGTTCGGCACCGCGATCAGCCACATGCTCTACAACTACTCTGTCGGCCAGGCTGGCCCGACAAAAGCCGCCATATTCATGAACCTGAACACCCTCGTCGCCCTTCTCGGCTCCGCACTGTTCCTCGGTGAAGCCCTCTCCATCCGCCACCTGCTCGGCCTGATCCTCATTGTCACCGGCGTCCTATTCGGATCCGGAGCGGCGGAAGATCTGTGGAGGAACTGGCGTGCCAAGGGGAATCCAGGAGAGCGCGCTGCCAGAGAGTGAGACATTCACATACCGGTATAAGACGTTCACATGGTAACCTGCCATCCAATTCCGGCACTTTCTTGAGTGGAATTCTAAAAATTGAAAATTCGGCTATTGCGTCACGGCTTTTCTTCGCCTATGGTAGAGGAAACGAAGCCGGACGCTTTTTATTTGCGTTCCCCCTCCGGCCGGAGAGGAGCCGCAAGTGAATACGACTGACTGGGAGATCCATCGGCTGGAACGCGCCGCCGCGGAGCTGGCATTGCAAAAACTGCGACCTATCGGGAAGAGAAGCGGTGCGGCAGGCGGTTCAAGACCGCCTGATCCTGATTGAGCCGGAAATCATGAACAAGCAATGCAGGGAATTTCTCCAACTTCGGCATAGCTCACAGGCGACACGGGTGCTGAAGTCCTTAGATCTGATCAAGCTCGGTGAGCCTCCCGCAACCGGCTATCATAAGAAGGAAGAAGGTCCTCTGAAGTGGGCGGATGCACAAGCAACGAAAAGAATGAAAGCGGGGCCGGGCAGTAAGCGAACGTCTTTATGAAGTATGTCGACGTCTCAACCCACTATGTGGACGTCTCAACCCAGTATGTGAACGTCTCATCTTCTGCCTGCCGCAACTCCACTCATACACTATCTTTAAATCAGAAAGGATGGTCACTATGGCGCTGAAGATCAATCCGCTTGTAGAGAAAACGCCGCTGTCGGGGATCCGACAGATGTCAAACCGGCTGCCGGCGCATCCGGGGGCGGTGAATCTGACGGTGGGACAGCCGGATTTTCCGCCGCCGGATGAGGTGAAGGAGGCCGCTCGACAGGCGATCGGGCAGCGATCGACAGGGTATTCGATGAATGCGGGACTGCAGGAGCTGCGGGAGGCGGCTGCCGCGTACTACGGCAAAAGGTACGGGTTCCGCTACGATCCGGCGACCGAGACGGTGATCACCGGGGGTGGGAGCGGTTCGATGGACGCGGTGCTCCGGACGATTCTCGAGCCGGGTGATGAGGCGATCATCCCGGTGCCGATCTACGCGGGCTACGAGCCGCTGATCCGGCTGGCCGGCGCGATTCCGGTTTATCTGGATACCCGGCGGACCGGGTTTATTCCGGACGCGGATACACTTGAAAAGATGATCACGCCGAAGACGAAGGTCGTCATCTTTAACAATCCGTCGAATCCGACAGGCGTTGCGATTCCGAAAGATCAGATGGACCGGCTTGCTACGGTGCTCGCCAGGCATGAGGTTTTTGTCCTGTCGGACGATATCTATTCCGAGAATACGTTCGACGCACCTCATCGGTCATTCGGGGCCTACCCGGCGCTGCGCGACCGGCTGTTCCTCATTCATGGCCTTTCCAAGTCCCATTCTATGACGGGATGGCGAATCGGTGTACTGTTCGGTCCGGCAGAGGTGATGCAGCATATCGTGAAAATTCACGCGTACAATGCTATCTGCGCACCGACCCCGTCACAGTATGCCGCAATTGAGGCATACACGGGATCCACCGAAGCGCCGGAAAAGATGAACCGGGCCTACATCAAAAGAAGGGCATTCATCACCGCTGCACTGAATGAAATGCAACTTCCCCTTGTCCATCCGACCGGCGCTATCTACGCATTTCCCTCGATCGAGGAATTCCCGATGACCTCACAAGACTTCGCCATCCGTGCGCTTGAGGAGGAGGGGGTGGCAGTCGTCCATGGCAGTGCTTTTACGCAGTACGGAGAAGGTCATATTCGCATATCCTACGCGGCAAGCATGGAGCAATTGGGGAGGGGAATGGAGCGGCTTGGCAAGTTCGTCCGGAAGCTGCGCGGGGATACCCGAACTGCCGCCTCGGATCCGTTGTTCAAATAAACACCTGCAAAATGGTATGATTAACTTCTTGAGGCGAGCGGCTTCCAAGGAATAAATTTGTTCGGATGGTGGAACAGCGTTGAAAAGAATAGAAATACTAAACATTGATATAGATAATTTCACAAAAACAGAACTACTAAATGAGCTATCAGAATCAATCAGACGCGACCAGCGTAAATTTCTGGTCACTGCCAATCCTGAAATTATCATGATGGCAAATAAAGATTTGAACTTTGCCAGAGCTGTCCAGGGAGCCGACTATGTAGTCGCAGATGGTATCGGTCTGATCATAGGTTCCAAAATTATCGGACATCCATTAAAGGAGCGGATACCTGGGGTTGAGTTGATGCAAGAGCTCTTGAATCTGGCAGAAAAAAACAACTTAAGTATCTATCTCTATGGAGCAAAGCCGGAAGTATTGAAAAAACTTCGGACTGTCATCAGGGAGACCTATTCAAAGGTGACAATTGCCGGATCGAGTGATGGGTATACCGGATCACCTGAAGAGGTCGCCAAACAAATAAAAGCAACGGCACCTGATTTGGTGTTTGTGGCTTTGGGGGCACCAAAGCAAGAGTCATGGATCTATAACAACTATACGGATTTCAGTAAGGGAGTTTTTGTCGGTGTAGGAGGAAGTTTTGATGTGCTCTCTGGTACCGTAAAGCGCGCGCCCAAGATATGGAGAACGCTAAATCTGGAGTGGCTTTATCGGATACTGAAGCAACCCTCAAGATGGAGGCGGTCCATGCTGCTTCCCGCTTATTTGGCAGCAGTTTTACGAAGCAGATTACGGCAGTGATAACGGCATTAAGGCAATCATTTATATTT
The DNA here is from genome assembly GCF_018390575.1 of Bhargavaea massiliensis. Classification (GTDB taxonomy): domain Bacteria; phylum Bacillota; class Bacilli; order Bacillales_A; family Planococcaceae; genus Bhargavaea; species Bhargavaea massiliensis. The sequence continues at coordinate 266,815 of NZ_JAHBCJ010000002.1, forward strand.
GTGGCTTGGTGGTCTTTCTATGAAAGGCTGCCAAGCCATTTTATATGGGCTAAATTACCTAAACTAAATATTGCAATAGATTCTTCTGGCATATTCCTGTTTTTCGAATATAATGATAAATTCGTAATTGCCACTCTACTTTCGAGTGAAATATTTCTATTATAAGGGGGAAAATGGCTTGAAAACGATGAAGCGGGCATTGCTTTTGGCCCTCGCGTTCGTCCTTTCATTCAGCACGGCTGCCTTCGCGGCGGTTCCGTCGGCCGGCAACTTGCCGTCTTCAGGCAAATTGACGTTGGAAAAACCTGCGCCGAAACTGCCTGAACGTCTGGCAGATCCGGAAAAGCCTGAAGAAGAGGTACGGGTGATTGTCGAGCTCAATGAAAAGCCGGCGATCGAGGAAGCGACGAACAGGGGAATCTTGTACAAGGACCTCTCGAAGTTCCAGAAAGAGACCACACAACAGAAACTGAAAGCCGCACAGCAAAATGTGCTGAAAAACGCAAAGGCCAAAGCGCCGAGCATGAAAGTGAAGAACCAGTTCACGACAGTCTTCAACGGATTCTCGGCCAATGTGAAAGCGAAAGAAGTGAAGGCGCTTTCCAATCTTAGTGGTGTCAAGGCCGTCTATGAGTCGACTGAATATGAACGCCCGGCGGAGAAGCCTGAAATGATTTCTTCCAAGGATCTTGTACAGGCCCAGCGCTTCTGGGAAGAGTACGGATTTAAAGGAGAAGGCATGATTGTCGGTGTCATTGATACGGGTATGGATCCTAAACACCGTGACATGGTGCTCACGGACCCGTCTACGGGTGAGTTGACGAAAGCGGAAGTCCAAAAGACACTGGCTGCGGGCACCCTGCAGGGCGGGAAATATTACACGCCAAAAGTTCCGTTCGGGTACAACTATATGGATGAAAACGACATCATCGGAGACATCGCGCCTGACGCTTCCATGCATGGCATGCACGTGGCCGGTACGGTCGGAGCTAACGGTGACGAAGAAAATGGCGGTGTGAAAGGGGTCGCTCCTGAAGCCCAGATCCTTGCGCTGAAAGTATTCGGCAACGATCCGCTTTATCCGTCCACTTACGGAGATGTCTACGTCAAGGCGATGGATGATGCCATCAAGCTTGGTGCGGATGTCCTGAACCTGAGCCTCGGTTCCACCGCAGGCTACGTCGATGAGACAAGCGCTGAACAGCAGGCGGTCTCCCGCGCTGTCGAAAACGGGATCCTGGTCTCTATCTCCGCAGGAAACTCCGCTCTCTACGGAGACGGTTACTTCTATAACTATGTGGAAAACCAGGACTACGGTGTGACAGGGTCTCCGAGCGTCTCGAAGGACTCTCTTGGTGTGGCATCCTTTGAGAACGATATGGTCCGGACCATGAGCTTCGGCTACACGATCGGAGGCGGTGAAGAACAGCGGAGCGGCTATCTGCTCGCAAACGACGTCGATCCTGTCGATCAGGAACAGAAGACGTTCGAAGTTGTGGATGCGGGCTTCGGACATCCGGAAGACTTTGAAGGCAAGGACTTCAAGGGCAAATATGCCCTAATCTCCCGTGGTGACATTGCATTCGTTGACAAAGGGCTGAATGCGCAGGCAGCCGGTGCTGCTGGCGTCATCATCTACAACAACACGGCTGGCACCATCAACATGGCATCCGATCCGGCGATCCGGATTCCGTATATGTCAATCCTCCAGGCGGATGGTCTGGCAATGTCTGAAGCCGTAAAGGCCGGTGAGACTGTTACGGTCACATTCGACGGTGAGTATGTCGATACACCAAATGCCAACGCAGGAGAGATGAGTGACTTCACCTCTTGGGGTCCGACTCCGAACCTGGACTTCAAGCCGGAAATCACAGCTCCAGGCGGCAACATCTTCTCCACGCTTGAAAATAACCAGTACGGCATCATGAGCGGCACATCGATGGCGGCTCCTCACGTGTCGGGCGGAGCGGCACTCCTGTTCGAGCGCGTCGATGAAGAGTTCGGCCTCACAGGGCGCGAGCGTTCCGAATTTGCCAAGAAACTCCTCATGAACACGGCCAATCCGGTCGTCTTTGATGAAGAGAACGGCGACTATGTTTCGCCTCGGCGCCAAGGCGCGGGCCTGATGCAGCTGGCCGACGCGCTCCATACGGATGTCGTGATCACTGACTCGGCATCAGGCGAAGCGAAAGTCGCACTGAAGGAAATCAAGAACAATACGATCACCCTGTCTCTTACAGCAGAAAACTTCTCTGATGAAGAGAAGACGTATAATGTCTCAACTGCAGTCCAGGCGGATGAGCCGGTCAATGCGGGAGGCACGTTCGTAACGGCTTCCAACCTCATGGGCTCAATGGTCCTGACGGAAGAAGTAGCAATCGATGCACCTGAAACCGTAACGGTTCCGGCCGACGGCACAGCGACCATCGAAGTCACGGTCGACCTCTCAAATGTTGATAGCTTGAAGTCGATCTTCACGAACGGCTACTTTATCGACGGATTCGTCTTCCTGGAAGACCCGAATGAAGAAATCACGGGCAATGTCCCGCTCTCCGTGCCGTTCTTCGGATTCAACGGCGGCTGGGATGACGCGCCGATCTTCGACTACTTTGCATGGGACGAGCGCACGTACTGGGGCTCCACCGCCCTTGCGGATGAGCAGGGCGAGTTTGTCGATGGCGGCGGAAACTTCGATACTGACCGCTTCGGCTTCTCACCGAACGGTGACGGTCTTCGAGACCAAGTCACACCAGTCTACTCGCTCTTCCGGAACGCCAAGCAGATGGAAGTGAACGTTCTTGATGCGGAAGGCAAGAAAGTCCGCACGATCCGGACGGCTGCTGACCTGCGCAAACACTATATCAGTTCCGCGACTGCACTGCCGTATACGTACAGCATGAACTATGCGTGGGACGGCAAGATCAACGGCAAGCCTGCGGAAGATGGCCAGTACTTCATCGAACTCAAGGCAGTCATCGACTTTGAAGATGCCGAATGGCAGTCGATCAAGTTCCCTGTGAAGGTGGATACTGTGGCACCTGAAGCCGAGTTCTCTTATAATCCGGAAACCGATGTTGTCACTGCCGGAGAGTTCTCGGATGAAGGAACAGGCGCGGATGTCTGGGAAGTCCTCCTGAACGGCAAAGTAGTCGAAACACTGCCGATCACCGAGACCACATTTGAGATTGCAGCGGATAAGGGTGATGAGCTGAAGGCGCGTGTCTATGACGCGGCCAAGAACGTTTCCGAGTATGACATCTCCACAAAACCAACAGAACAGAACCGGCCAGTAATCTACATCGATGAGCCGACCAACTTCTCCGTCTATGATACGAATGAAGTCACAGTGAGCGGCCATGTGGAAGACGAGTCCGCAATCACCTCCGTTACGGTCAACGGAGAAGCGGTCACGGAATTCGACGGCAAGAACTTCTCTCACACAATCACACTGGAAGACGGATTCCAGACAATAAAAGTGGGCGCAACGGACGAACACGGCAACGAAATGTCCATCGCCCGGAGAATCTTCGTCGATGCGGCAGCTGCCGAACTTTCCATCAAGTCTAAGCTTCCTAAAAAGACAGAAGAAGAAATTGTCACCGTAGAGGTACAGGTGAAGGATCGCTTCGATGAGATCCGGCTCTATGTGAATGACAGCGAAGTCTTCGCCAATGAACTTAGCGAACCTTACGGCAGCAAGAGTTTCGATCAGACAATCGAAGTGGATGTGCCGCTCGTTGAAGGCAAGTTCGACTATACATTCAAAGTAGTTGACCTTGGCGGACACGAAACCACCGAGACTGTCACCATCGAGCGCAAGCAGGCAAAAGGCGAAACACCTGGAAACGGAAAGCCGGATAAACCAGGTAAACCAGGTAAACCAGGGAAGCCTGAAAAGCCAGGCAAACCAAACTGATCGTCTCCAGAAAACGATAACGACCATTAGTGATTGTGAGCCCGACCGTGCAAGAGACGGTCGGGCGTTTTGTATGTCCCGTCCGTTTCGGTATTCCTGATATCGGGTACTTTTAAAGTACGACCCGACAGGAGGGAAACGATATGAACCGAGAATATGATCCGAAACAAAACAAACAACCATTGGAAGACGCCCATTATTCCAGACTGCCTGAAGCGGCCGGCCCGTTTATGGAAACCGGTCGGACTGACCCGCCATCACCTGAACTTGACGGAGATATGACGAGTGCGACGATGCCTTCCGATGCGTTGCTGGAAGATAATCTGCATCCGTCCGAACAGCGTGGCTTCTACAATGCGGAAGACCGTGAAGAGGCCATTCGGGAAGGCCGGCTGGCAGAAGACAGCCGTACAGGAGAGGCAAAGCCAGAGGAAAGTGTTGCTGTAACCGGCGGGGACAGGGATGTCCATCATACGTTTCGTGATTCGGACAACGGTGACAGTAATGTCGTCGGAGTTGAGGACGGCAGCGTGAATTCCCCGGGAATCAATCGTGCTCCTGATGAGGGCTCAGTCAGCATCGGACCGGACGCCAGGGAGTTCAAGGAAGAACAGCTGAATCGGAGCGGCAGCAACGCTGTTTCGGATGGCAGGATTCCTGCTGAACTGGTGGATGAAAACTATTATGACGGCGGGGTGCCTGCCCCGGGTGCGGACCCTAACCTCGGGCCTGCTCCATTGGGTGAGGAAGTGGAACCGGTTATCGACAATTATGAGTCCAATGTGACCCGTGACCGGATCGATGACCGGCACAGAGAGCGCTTTCTGTAAGTCGATAAAAGGGATGGCGGCTGTCGGCCGAGACAGCCGATCTCTCTTTTACATAGAGGAAAAGTGGGCCGATCGGCCAATACATAAGTGGAAGGTGAACAAGAAATGTTCCAGGAAGCGCTAGAATGGATCGTTGGAAAAGGAAATGACCTGCTCTGGTCATATGTTCTGATTTACGTCCTGCTCGGCATCGGGATCTGGTTCTCAATCAGGACGAGGTTTGTGCAGGTAAGGCTGTTCGGTGAAATGTTCAGGTTACTCACGGAAAAAAAAGACGACAAAGATGGGATCTCTCCATTTCAGGCGTTTGCCATCAGTGCCGCTTCACGTGTCGGGACAGGGAATGTGACCGGTGTCGCGTTGGCGATCGGAATCGGAGGACCCGGTGCGGTGTTCTGGATGTGGATGGTCGCTTTGGTTGGTATGGCGACCGCTTTTATCGAAAGCACATTGGCACAAGTATATAAGGTAAAGGACGGAGATACATTCCGCGGAGGGCCTGCCTACTACATGGAGAAGGCTCTCGGAAACCGGCCGATGGGGATTGTCTTCGCCATCCTGCTGACACTTTCTTTCGGGTTCATCTTTAATGCAGTCCAGGCAAATACCATCAAGGAGTCATTCAGCAGTGTATTCGCCATTCCCGACTGGGCAGTTGGCTTAGTGCTGATCGGGTTGTCGGCAGTGGTGATCTTCGGCGGGGTCAGGCGGATTGCGAGTGTTACGCAGTTCCTTGTGCCGATCATGGCAGTCATCTATCTGCTGGTCGTGCTTGTTGTGCTGGTCCTTAATTTCAGTGAAGTGCCTGCAATGTTTTCTCTTATCGTTTCAGAGGCATTCGGGTTGCGTGAGGCTACAGGTGGCGCGGTCGGTGTCGCCGTCATGCAGGGCGTCCGCCGGGGCCTGTTCTCGAATGAAGCCGGGATGGGAAGTGTGCCGAATGCCGCTGCCACCGCCAGTGTTTCCCATCCCGCCAAACAGGGTCTTGTGCAGAGTCTTGGTGTCTTTTTCGATACGATCATCATCTGTTCGGCAACTGCGTTCATGATCATCCTTGCGGGTGTCTATGATACAGCGGAGCAGGAGGGCATCATCCTGACCCAGGCTTCACTCGATGTGCTGGTCGGTTCCTGGGCCCCTTATTTTATCGCGGTCGCGATTTTCTTCTTTGCATTCAGCTCGATCCTCGGCAACTACTATTATGGTGAATCGAACATCGAATTCATCAGCCCAAACAGGAATTGGCTGACGGTGTACAGGTTTGGTGTTCTTGCCATGGTCATGTTCGGTTCACTGACACAGGTCCAGCTTGTCTGGAACATGGCTGACCTGTTTATGGGGACAATGGCCGTCATCAACCTGGTTGCGATCCTGCTCCTCGGGAAAGTAGCTTATCAAGTACTTGATGACTTCATGGTGCAGAGACGTCAGGGGCTGAATCCGGATTTCCACGCATCATCTGTTCCAGGCCTTAAAGGCGCCGAATGCTGGGAAGATAAAGAGCAGTGATTGCGCAGAAGAAGCTTCCGGTTTACGTTGCAGGGTCACAATAGTAAAATGAGTAGGCACTGTGACAGCAGGAGGGAACTCATCAATGGAATATAGCATCATCAGGAATCTTATCGTCGAAATTCCGCAAGTGCCGGGGAACTTCGCAAAAGTCGTCTCTGTAATCGGTGCCGAACAGGCTGATCTCGGAGACATTGAAACATTGAAAATCGGGACCCATTCAACAATCCGGGACATTTCCGTCCAGTTTGAGGACGAAGCGCATATTGAACGGGTCGTCGAGAAAATCAGCCAGCTTGGCGGGGGCATCACCATCCATGCCGTATCGGACGATGTGCTGAAAGCTCACGAAGGCGGGAAGATCCACATGGGCAGCCGAAGGGAAATCCGTTCCCTCGGTGACCTGCGCCGTGTATACACTCCAGGAGTGGCAAACGTCTGCAAGGCGATCGAAAAGGATCCGGAGCAGGCTCACTACTTTACGAGCATCGGCAACACCGTCGCAATCGTCACGGACGGGACTGCCATCCTGGGACTTGGTGATATCGGGCCGGTTGCAGGGATGCCTGTCATGGAGGGGAAAGCTGCCCTGTTCGATCAGTTCGTCGGCATCAGCGGCGTTCCCATTCTGCTGGATACGAGTGATCCGGATCAAGTCGTTGAAACAATCAAGCACATCCACAAAGGCTACGGAGGAATTCTCCTCGAAGATATCGGATCTCCGCATTGTTTTGAGATCGAGGACCGCCTAAAGGCGGAGCTGGATATCCCCGTGATGCACGACGATCAGCACGGCACTGCCGTTGTCACGCTTGCGGCAGTCCTGTCCGCCTGTCGGACAGCGGGAGTCGACCTCGCAAAGGCGAAGGTCGGACAGATCGGCCTGGGCGCGGCGGGCCTTGCCATATGCCGGATGCTTTTGGCTTACGGTGTAGAAGAAGTGTACGGCAGTGACTTGAGCGACGAAGCGAAGGACCGTCTCCAAAAAAGCGGAGGAACCGTCGTTTCTTCTGTCGATGAAATCATGGAGAACAGTGATATCGTCGTCGCCACTACAGGCGTGCAAGGCCTGATCAAAAAAGAGCAGGTCAGGGAAGGACAGATCATCCTGGCACTTTCAAACCCTCATCCGGAAATCAAACCGGACGACGCACTTGAAGCGGGAGCCGCATTCGCGGCGGATGGCCGACTCGTCAATAACGTGCTTGGATTCCCTGGCATTTTCAGGGGCGCTCTTAATGCGCGCGCGAAAGAGATTACCTACCCGATGCTGATCGCAGCCGCTCAGGCAATTGTGGACAGCACACGCGAAGGGGATCTTGTGCCGCACCCACTTGACCCGAACGTGCACGTGGCGGTGACCGAAGCGGTCGAGCGGGCGGCAAACGCCGGGTTGGTTCAATAACGGTCCGGGAAAGGACCGAAAAAAAGGACGTGAAGGATATGGCAAACATTCGGTATGTGAAAGTGGCGGACAAAAAAGAAGCAGCAGAGGTTGTCCTTGAGCGGATGCGCGAGGAATTGGCAGGCGGACTGGAAGTGCTCGGGCTGGCAACAGGGAGCACGATGGAGCCGATTTATGCGGCATGGGCCGATTCAAATCTGGATTTTTCACGTGTCATCTCGTTCAACTTGGACGAATACGTAGGCTTGGGCGCTGATAACCCGAACAGCTATGCCTGGTTCATGAACCATCATCTGTTCAGCAAAAAGCCGTTCAAGGAGACAAATATTCCCGACGGCACTTCAGGCGACCTTGAAGAAGAGTGCGAGGAGTACGAGGCCCGTCTCCGTGACGCGGGCATCGACCTGCAATTCCTCGGCGTCGGTGAAAATGGCCACATCGCTTTTAACGAACCGGGCACGCCGTTTACGTCCATCACGCATTTGACTCAGCTGACGGAGTCGACACTCGGTGTCAACAGCCAGTATTTTGAAGACCGGTCCGAGATTCCTGAAACAGCACTGACAATGGGTATTTCTTCGATTCTTTCAGCGAAGAAAATTATTCTGATCGCCTTTGGTGAGAAAAAGCGGCATGCATTGGAGCAGCTTATCAAAGGTAAAGAAACGACAAAGTACCCGATTACGGCACTGCTAAGCCATCCGGATGTAACGATCATTACCGATTTGGACGGCATCAAATGATAACCCAAAAGATCCCGCAAGCAAACGCTGCTTGCGGGATTTTTTGGGTTCCTATTGGCTTCAGAGTCTTGGATGCTCCGGTCCTTCGATTTCATCGAGAAAGTTGTCGACCGGCTCCTGATCTTCATAGCGGGTCTGGCGCTCGGCATCACTCAGCATGTTCGCTTCGCTGCCGTCATAGCGGCCTGTCGGATCACCGTAAACCGCCTCTGTCCCATAGTCGGCGCGACTGCCTTCGGTCACCTCTTCAACAGCCGCTTCTCCTCCTACTGCACCCAGCTCCGTAAAATCGGAAACCGGCTGCTGCTCAGAGTAGCGGGATGCCCACTTCTGAGCCGTTTCCTGGTCTCCCGAAGCTTGGCTGCCGGAGTCATGGACAGCGTCGAGTTGGGCGCCGTTCTGGTATTGGTTCCGCGTCTGGTATTCAAATTCGCCGGCTGCATGTTTCCGGTCCTGTCCGCTCCAGTCTGCACTGGACTGGTCCTGTCCCGGATTCTCTTCCATTCTCATCTCTTGGCGGTCTTTTATATCACTGAAAATCTCCTTAGTCTTTCCGGCCAGCTCTTCAAGGGAATCTTTTGCTTTGTTGATGAATTCCTGATTGTCTTGTCCCATCCGAAATGCCTCCTTACAAATGTTGTTTCAATAGTAATTCCCCAATATCACATTGCCGAAACGGCACCTGAAACTTTTCAAGGTTTCGCACGTCTATTTACACGGAGTTAACAATGGGTTAACATTTCAAATTAAGTGGTATAATTAATTAGAATGTATAGCGGTTCGCGGGAGGCAGGTAAAAATGATAATAGCAGTACTGGTAACGCTGATCGCGGTATTGCTGTACACGCCGCTAGTAAAACGGTTGGCAGTTTTACTGGGAGCGATAGATAAACCGAATTATAGAAGAATTAATACCCGCAATGTTCCCAGGCTTGGGGGACTTGCGATTGTAGCAGCCTTCATGACCGGGTTGCTGATAGCAAAACCAACTAACGAGGACCTCCTGCCTATATTGATCGGTGCCTTGGTGATCACAATTGCAGGTGTGCTTGATGATTTGCTGGATATAACAGCGAAGGCAAAGCTTTTCTTTCAATTTGTAGCAGCCGGCATTGTAATTGTTTTCGGCGGTCTTCATATTGAATTTATCAATCTTCCTTTCGGCGGCCAGTTAGACTTTGGTTATTTGAGTATCCCTTTGACTTTTATCTGGATTATCGGGATAACAAATGCGATCAATCTGATTGATGGTCTTGATGGTTTGGCTGCCGGCGTTTCAATGATCGCTTCCGGAACACTGGCAGTGATGGCAGTCATCATGCAAGATTCATTTGTTATTGTCATGGCGGTTCTGTTGGCTGTATCCTGCGCCGGTTTTCTTTTTTACAATTTCTACCCGGCCAAGATATTTATGGGTGACTCAGGTTCGCTGTTCCTGGGATACATGATCTCTGTGCTGGCATTACTGGGCTTCAAGAATGTCACAATCATTTCTCTGGTCATCCCAATCCTTATTCTTGGAATTCCTATTCTCGATACACTTTTTGCTATCGTCCGCAGAGTCAAGAACAATCAGCCCATCTCGGCTCCAGATATGTTGCATCTCCACCATTGCCTGATTAATACCGGTTTCTCGCATCGCCAATCCGTGCTTTTGATTTATGTGGGGTCAATCTTGCTTGGAGGTGCGGCAATCCTATTTTCCCAAGCAACTGTGTGGGGAGCTCTGGTTATAACGGTCATCATTTTGTTGGTGATGGAACTGATTGTTGAAACATTGGGGCTGGCGGGCAAAAATTATCGCCCGATACTTGGTTTGGTGAGGCAGAGGAAATAAGAAAGTTACACAAATAGGTATGTTGAACTGTACAGCCTTATTCAGATAAAAGGATGACCCCGGTAAATTTGCGGGGTCATTTTTTACATGGAATTATAGTATGGCAGCAGTCATTAAACAGATTCTGACGAACCGACTTAAGCTCGAAAGGGCCCACTCTGGGAAATAATAAACCCGAACACGGACTTAAGTTGTCCGTAGCTCGGGCTGTCAGTAATAGATTCGATTATTGTTGTATAAGGGTCGGTGTTTCCAATTCCAGATGGCTCCGCAAATTCGCAGACAGTGTCTGAAGTTCCTCGTCATCCAATCTCCAATAATACACTTCGGTTGAGCTATCATCATAACCTTGAAGAGTATAAGTTTCGATCATAGGAGATCCGTTGTTTAAATAGGCGATCATTGCTTTCATGTCATTAAATGATAAGTCTGTCGTCATGTTATTACCTAATGCATCAATCACTTCTCCGTACTTACCGACCGACGAAACGGAACCTGCTTTTTCTATCATGGCCGTCAGGATAATTTGCTGGCGCTTGCCTCTTTCGATGTCGTTGTCTGCTTTTCGTGTTCTCGCCAAAGCCAGTGCATGGCGTCCGTCAAGGTTCTGGAGCCCTGGTTTAAGATGAATGGTTTTTTTGTCGTTTTCATCTAATTCAACACGTTCATATGGAACGTCCACTGTGATTCCGCCAAGAGCGTCCACCACATCGATAAAAGCATTAAAATTCATTTTCACAAAATAATCGACAGGAAGATCAAGCAATTCCTCGACAGTTTCTATGGAAGCTTCCACTCCGCCGAATGCATGCGCATGAGTGATTTTGTCCTGGTAACCGACTTCAGGGATATATACCAGTGAATCTCTTGGAATGCTTAAGAGTTTGATGGTCTTGTCATTATTGTTTAAAGTGGCCAACATCAATGCATCTGAACGACTATTCATGTCACTTCTTGATTCACTATCGTCCACACCAATAAACAAAATTGAAACATTATCCTTATAGGGTTCAATTTGTTCTTCCCTCAAAGATGAGCCATCCCTGGCATGGTATGCGTTGTTTGCAGCATTTTGAGCTTTTTTGTAAAGATAGAATGTATAAGTGCCGGCAAAAAGTAAAACAGCTATGCCCAGAATACCAATCACTTTAAAAAGCGTTTTCCTTTTAGAAGCATGCTTTTTTTTTCTATAATCTCTTCTTTTCATTCATTTGCCTCCGGGAAAGTCAGAGTTTACGGACTTGATTTACCCATTAAATACTCTGCTAAAATTGCCAATCCCACACATTATACTATCTGTACACTCCTTCGTAAAACGGAAAATTGATTTATACGTCGAACTCCAGAAATTCTTTCCGCTCCAATCCGACAGTTGCCTGGCCATTTGTCAGATTCGCCATCCACTCACGAAACTTGTCTTCTTCTGCGGCAGGAACATAGACAAAAGCTGATACGGATTCAGCGTAATCCAGGTGTTCAAGCGGAAAAGGGGACAAATGAAGCTCATTTTCGACTTTTCCGAGCCAGGTGTAGTCAATTGTCACTTTCATGAGGTGGTGCAGGCGACGTTCGACAATTCCCGTGTTGTTCAGCACGTCGGAGACCGCACTGCCGTATGCACGGATCAGTCCTCCGCCACCGAGCTTGATTCCGCCGAAATAGCGGGTTATGACTACGACTGTATCCTTCAGATTCTGCTTTTTCAGTACTTCAAGCATCGGCACGCCGGCTGTGCCGCTCGGTTCGCCGTCGTCATTGGCTTTTTGTATTTGATCGTGTTCGCCGATCAGATAGGCGGAGCAGTTATGCGTGGCTGAGTGGTGAACCTGCTTGATTCCTGCGATAAAAGCCATCGCTTCTTCTTCTGTTTCGGCACGCGCGACATGGCCGATGAATCGCGATTTTTTGATGATCAATTCGCTTTCCCCATTACTTTTAACGGTACGGTAATCGTCTCTCATGCCATCAGCCCCCTTGCTGTAATGTAATTTTAATATATTTCAATTGCTGTAATGCTATAATAAACAGAGCCTAAACTCAAATGCCGGAAATTACCGGTTCCGGATGATGAGGGGATAGAAGAAATGCCAGTAGATAAAGTAGATATACATGCACTTGATGCCATTTTCAGCTCGATGGTCCGGTCGTTGGATCAGTCAAAAAATGATATCTTTATTATTAATGAAGAAAGCCGCCGGCAGCTTGAAGAACTGAGGGAAGATTTGCGAAGGACCGATGAAGAAATTTCCCGGGCAATAACCGAAGGGGAGAAGTTGTCGGCTGCATCCCTTACGGCTAGGGAAAAACTTCAACATGTCTCCGTCCATTTTGCTGACTATACAAATGACGAAGTTCGTGAGGCTTATGATTCTGCACATGAAGTACAGTTGGCATTCATGCTGAACAGCACGAAGATCCGCCAACTGACCGATTTAAAAATCCATCTCGAGAACCGTATCCGGACATACGAGGATTCGATGGATCGTGCGGATCATCTGGCTGGACACGTGAATGTCGTGACCAAATATTTGACATCCGATTTGAAGGATGTCGGCCCGGCGCTGGAATCCGCTAAAATGCGCAAGCACTTCAGCATGAAAGTCCTGGAGGCTCAAGAGGAAGAACGGAAGCGACTATCACGGGAGATCCATGACGGGCCTGCCCAGATGATGGCGAACCTGGTAATGCAACTGGGACTTGTTGAACGGGTATTCCACGACAAGGGCATGGATGCCGGGCTGGACCAGCTTAGTTTCACGAAAGAACTCGCCAGGCACACGCTATCTGAAATTCGGCGAATTATCTATGATCTCCGGCCGATGGTGCTTGACGATTTCGGGCTAGTTCCTGCGCTCAGCAAATATGTTGAAAAAATGCAGGATTACCATCCGGATATGCGCTTCACATTTGAGTCAAACGGCATGAATGCGCGGATTCCGCAGGGAACCGAAGTGGCTGTTTTCCGTCTTGTACAGGAGGCTGTCACAAACGCCATCAAGCACAGCAGGGCGGAGGTAATCGATGTCCGGATTGAGATTTGTGAAAACTGGATAAGGGCAACTGTATCCGACGACGGATGCGGTTTTGATCCGTCAGAAGCCGGGGACGCTTCATTCGGCCTTCAGGGCATGACGGAGCGAGTGGCCCTTTTAAAAGGTGAATTTGAAATCCGGACAAAGAAAGGGGAAGGGACTGAAGTGATTCTGACTCTTCCGCATGATCAGCACGCAACAGAAAAAGACGCAGGGGGGAAATCAGGTTGACGAACATTATTATTATCGACGATCACCAGCTCTTCCGCGAAGGCGTGAAGCGAATCCTGGATTTTGAAGAAACATTCAATGTGGTGGCAGAAGGCTCCGATGGAGAAGAAGTCATCGGACTGTATGAACAGCACCGTCCGGATGTCGTCCTGATGGACATCAACATGCCGGGTAAAAGCGGGATTGAAGCGACCGGCGAGCTGATGGCTGCCCATCCGGAAGCGAAGATCATCATTCTTTCTATTCACGATGATGAATCGTATGTGACCCATGCGATGAAGACGGGGGCACTCGGCTACATGCTAAAGGAAATGGATGCAGACGCCATTGTCCAGGCCATCAAAGTGGTTGCGGCAGGCGGCTCGTACCTCCATCCGAAAGTCACGAAGAATCTCGTGGCTGAGTTCCGCCGCCTAAGCGCGAAAGAACACCTCGGCTCGTTTCATCAGACGGAAATCCGTCGCCCGTATCATCTGCTCACGAAGCGCGAATGCGAAGTGCTCCAGCTTCTCACGGACGGACAGAGCAACCGCGCCATTGGAGAATCGCTCTACATCTCCGAGAAAACGGTCAAAAACCACGTATCCAGCATTCTCCAGAAAATGAGTGTCAACGACCGCACACAAGCCGTTGTCACCGCCATCAAAAACGGTTGGGTGGAAGTTCGCTGATCAGATGAAATGACTGCCCGGACTCGTCCGGGTTTTTTGTGGCATCAATATTAGAACGCCCCCGAACCTTTTCAGCCACCGCATCGTCAAGGTATCGGAACGTTATTCCTTTGCATCGGAATCCTTTCCTGTGCCAAACTATGCGAGGAGGGAATCGACATGACAAAATTAAAATGGATCCTTGCTCCGGCAGCGGCTCTCCTGCTTTTGGCAGGCTGCAGTGGCCAGGAGGAAGGAAATTCCAATTCAACCGACGAAAGCAATGCTCCCGCTGGGCAGCAGTCAGCCATCGGCCATGGCGCGGAAGACGGGGCCATCGGATTTGAGATGGCGGACGACGGCTCGATTGAGGAAGCCACGGGCGTCCCGGAAAAAGAGAAAGCGGCCATTCTAGAGGCATTTGAGCGCTATATCAACACATTCAACAATGGAGACATCGACGGCTACTTGGATATTCTCGCCACAGGCGAAGAAGCATATGATCCGGCTCAGGAACGGGCCATGCTCGAGCAGATGGCAGCCGAATTCGACAAAGTCGAGCGGGCGCCGTCTGACATGACAATCGTCTCCTATGAAGAAACGGAAGCGCAACTGTTCGCTAATATGGAAACGACACTTGTCGAGAAAGAGACCGGTGACTCCAAAACTGAAAAAGGGCGGCAGGTCACCGTGTTCATCAAGCAAGAAGGAGAATGGAAGGTTAAGGAAATCTATTACGTCGGCAATGCGCCGGGGCAATGATTTTCTGGAGCCCGGGCGGTTTTCTCTGTCCGGGCTTTAATTTTGATTCCGTTTTTCACAGGGATTTAGTAGAATGGGGACAACGGAGGTAGATAGAATGAAAACGGCCATCGTGACCGACAGCACCGCTTATTTGTCCGGCCCGGAACGCCACCGGCTGGGCATCAGGATGGTCCCGCTCAGCGTTACTATTGACGGGAAAGCCTACGAGGAAGAAGTCGATCTCGAAGCGGATCAGTTCTATGATCTTGTACGGGAAGGTGAACTTCCTAAAACCTCCCAGCCTCCGATCGGGAAATTTGCTGATTGTTTCCAGGCACTGAAGAATGAAGGGTTTGATGCTGCCGTCGTTGTCACGCTTTCCAGTGGCATCAGCGGAACGTTTACCTCTGCAATCCAGGCTGGTGAACTTGTGGAAGGCTTGGATGTTCATGTGTTTGATTCCGAAATCGCCTGTATGCCCCAAGGGTTCTACGTATTGAGGGCGGCGAAGATGGCCCGGCGAGGTGATTTGCCGGAAGAGATCGTGACGGAACTGAAGGAAATGAGGAAATCTCTCCGTGCTTATTTCATGGTGGACGACCTTTCCCACCTTCAGCGCGGCGGCCGGCTTTCCGGCGCGCAGGCACTGATCGGCGGACTGTTGCAGGTGAAGCCGTTGCTGCACTTCAAGGACAGAGTGATTGTCCCGTTCGAGAAGATCCGAACCCGCAAAAAGGCGATGAACCGTATTGCAGATTTGCTTTCCCAAGACGCGGACAATGGTCCTTTGGAAGCGGCTATCATCCATGCAAACCGCAGTGAAGATGCGGAAGTGTGGCGGGCGGAATTGAGCCGGAAGTTTCCGGACGTAGAATTTGTAGTCAGCTATTTCGGTCCTGTCATCGGCACCCACCTTGGGGAAGGCGCGATGGGTCTCGGATGGGTGAAAAAGTGACCGTCTATGCGGTCATTTTTTACGGTTTGTATGTTCAGAAAATTAAAATTTAACGGGGGGGTGAGGAGATCGTCGCTCAGGAAGTACAGGAATTCCTGCAAGGGCGCATTTGGTTACGGGAGCTTCTGCCGTTTGGAGAAGAGGCAATCGGCGCGCTGATAACAGATGGTCTGATCGGAACGATTCCCGGCGTAACAACAGTCAGGAAGTGGCACGGGGTGGCTGCTTCCCGATGCAACCGTTGCCTAACGGGGAATTCTCGTGATTTCCATGTATTTAACTGCAGAAAATGCGGAAAAAATTGCCGTTATTGCCGTCACTGCCTGAGCATGGGTCGTGTTGCAGAGTGCGATGAACTGCTTTATTGGTGCGGTCCCGACCGCCAGTCTACCGCCAACGCAGTGCTGACATGGGAGGGCCGGCTTACCCCTCTGCAGGAGCGGGCGTCCGCAGAGTTGCAAAAGAGCCTGCTGGCGGGCAGAAGCCACCTCCTTCACGCCGTCTGCGGGGCAGGCAAGACCGAAATTCTGTTCAGACCGGTACACTGCCTGCTGATGGAAGGGAAGCGGGTGTGCATCGCCACACCACGCACCGATGTAGTTCTGGAGCTTCTGCCAAGATTTGAAAAGGCGATTGGGGGGTCGGTCATTCACGGGCTTTACGGCGGTTCCGGCGAGGGGGGGGGGTTCCCCGGGCTGGTCATCGCGACCACACATCAGCTTTATCGGTACAGGGAAGCGTTTGACGCTTTGATTGTCGACGAGGCGGACGCCTTCCCTTACTCGTTTGACAAAACCCTCCGGCTGGCCGTGAAAAAATCACTAAAACCCGGAGGGGTGCTTGCCGTCGTCACCGCCACTCCCTCACCCGCTATACTGTCGGAGATAGGAAAAGAAGGCGGCAAGTCTGTCATCCCGGTCCGTTTCCATGGACACCCCCTTCCAGTGCCGCGGTCTGTGCCGCTTTTCGGTTACCGAAAGAAGATTTCGTCAGGAAAATTCCCGGAGCAACTAAGAGCCTGGACGGAGGAGCGCCTGAGGAAGGAAGAACCTTTCCTCATATTCTTCCCTTCCGTTCCCCTGATGGAGAAGAGTCTGCCGCTTTTCTCCCATCTGGACGCACGGATCGGCGCAGTGCATGCTTCGCATCCGGACAGGCGCAGCCTTGTCTTGGCTTTGCGTGAGGGCCGGATTCCCGGGCTTCTGACGACGACCATCTTGGAGCGCGGAATCACGATTCCCCGGCTTCAGATTGCCATTGTCGGCTCAGAAAATGCAATATTTGACCGATCGGCCATCATCCAGATCAGCGGTCGTGCAGGAAGGTCCCCGGAATATCCAGACGGGGATGTCATCCTGTTCCACCATGGCATTACTCCAGAGGTAGATGCGGCGGTCCGCGAAATCCGCCGGCTGAACAGGGAAGGAGGCAAGCTCGTTGGAATGTCTGCTCTGTAACGGTCCGGTCTTCCGGCCTCCTACATGGACGGGATTGTTCTCCGACCGGGGAAAAAGCTTTATTTGCGTGAAGTGCGAAGCAGAGTTTGAACCGGATGGCCGCAGGCCCCCACTTGAAGACTGGAATGGAACCCCGTATGAGGGGGTGCTGGATGACGCGAATTCGCTTTATGCCTATAACGATGCGATGAAATCCTACCTCCGCCAGTACAAGTTTCTGAAAGACGCGGCCCTCGCCGCGGTTTTTTCAGAAACGCTCCGGAAGGCTGCCATCCTTAAGGGGCGCACAGCGGTTCCGGTGCCGATGCATCAGGACCGTCTCGCGGAGCGCACGTTTCCACAAGTAGAGGAACTGCTCGTGCAGGCTGATATTCCGTTTGTCCGGCTGCTGGAAAAAACAACGACCCGGAACCTGGGCCGGCTTGGCCGGAAGGAGCGGATGGAATCTGAGCCGCTGTTTTCCCTGTCGGAAGGTGCCGAAGTTCGTCGGGCGGACTATGTCCTTGTCGACGACCTGTACACGACCGGAACAACACTCCACCATGCAGCCCATATCCTGAAAAAATACGGAGCCCGTTCGGTCGCCGCCCTGACGCTGATCCGTGCCTAACTGTCCCCGATTCGACATAACCGGCTTTGTTTTTTAAAGGGATATCAGGGGAAGATGTAGAATAGAACATATATAGCCTTACAAAGGAGGAGTTCATATGCTGAATTTCAATATCCGTGGGGAGAACATCGAGGTCACGCCTGCCATCCGCGAGTACACGGAGAAGAAAATTCAAAAACTCGAACGGTATTTCACGGATGAGGTGAATGCGACGGCGCATGTCAACCTGAAGGTGTACAACGACCGCCAGACGAAGGTGGAAGTGACGATCCCGATGAAGAACCTGACCCTCCGGGCGGAAGAACGGAACTCCGATATGTATGCGGCAATCGACCTGATCACCGATAAGCTCGAGCGCCAGATCCGGAAATACAAGACAAGGGTGAACCGCAAATTCCGTGAGCGGGAAGGTGTGGCATCCTACTTTGCGACCGTGACGGAAGGAAACGAGACGGCAGCGGCGCAGGAAGACAGCGACACGGAGTTCGAGGTCGTGCGGACCAAACAGTTCAGCCTGAAGCCGATGGACCAGGAAGAGGCCATCCTCCAGATGAACATGCTTGGCCACTCCTTCTATATTTTCACCGATGCCGAATCTAACGGCACGAACATCGTGTATAAGCGAAAAGACGGTAGATACGGACTCATCGAAACCGAGGCCGAATAACCTGCCCATCCCCGTCCTGTGTTAAGGCCCGCCCACTCCGGCGGGCTTCTTTAGATTACTGAGGCAATTAATGAAAGCTCCAACAGCAACGCATAGTGCTTTAAAATAAGACATTTGCCGGTCAGCGTACTGGTGCTTTCATTATTCTCATGCCCGGTCATATACGTACTCCCAGAAGACTTCAAGTTACTCGGAAAAACATTGTCTCAACGGCAAGGACACTCAGAAAAGACTTCGGAATCTTTCAAACTACGATGTTTGCCGGGCGGATATGCCGCTCCCGGATGTTTGCAACAGGAACACGGCGGGTGTTAAAATGGACTTTGAGACTAGTTAGGAAGTGACGACATGCTAGGCGTTTTAAATAAACTGTTCGACCCGAATAAACGGGATGTCAAAAAGTTGGAAAAAGTTGCTGATGCCGTTGAATCTTATGTCACCGAAATGAAACTGCTTTCAGATGCCGAACTACAGTCAAAGACGTTGGAGTTCAGGAGCAGGATTGCGGCGGGCGAGTCGCTCGATAAAATCCAGCCGGAGGCGTTTGCTGTAGTCCGTGAGGCGGCACGGCGCGTAACCGGCATGTTCCCGTTCCGTGTCCAGGTCATGGGTGCCGCGGCACTGCATGACGGAAATATCGCGGAAATGAAGACCGGTGAGGGGAAGACCCTCACATCGACCATGGCTGTCTATCTGAATGCCCTGGAAGGAAAAGGCGCTCACGTTGTGACGGTCAACGAGTACCTCGCAAGCCGTGATGCATCCGAAATGGGACAGATTTATGAATTTCTCGGTCTGACAGTCGGTCTGAACTTGAACAGCATGGATAAGGATGAGAAGCGGGAAGCCTACCTTGCCGATGTCACGTACAGCACGAACAACGAGCTCGGCTTCGATTATCTGCGTGACAACATGGTTCTTTACAAAGAAGAGCGTGTTCAGCGGCCGCTCCATTACGCAGTCATTGACGAGGTCGACTCGATCCTGATCGATGAGGCAAGGACGCCGCTGATTATTTCCGGCCAAGCCGAGAAAAATGCAATGCTCTATATCCAGACGAATGCATTTGTCCGAACGCTCAAAAAAGACGAGGACTACTCATATGATGAGCAATCGAAGGGTGTTACGCTAACTGAAACAGGGATCGAAAAGGCCGAAAAAGCGTTCCAGATCGATAACCTGTTTGATCTGAGCCATGTCCGACTGAACCATGCAATCAACCAATCGCTCAAAGCGCATGCCAGCATGCATAATGATGTCGACTATGTCGTGGAAGAGGGCAAGGTTGTCATCGTCGACTCGTTCACCGGGCGACTTATGAAGGGCCGCCGCTATAGCGATGGCCTGCATCAGGCGATCGAGGCGAAGGAAGGTCTCGAGATCCAGAACGAATCGATGACGATGGCGACAATTACGTTCCAGAACTTTTTCCGGATGTATGACAAGCTGTCCGGGATGACCGGTACAGCCAAAACCGAAGAAGAGGAATTCCGGAACATCTACAACATGAATGTTATTGTCATTCCGACAAACAAGCCGATTATCCGTGATGACCGGCCGGATCTGATTTACGCAACGACCGAAGGGAAGTACAAAGCGGTCGCGGAGGAAATCAAGGAACGCCATGAAAAGGGCCAGCCGGTGCTTGTCGGAACGGTTGCGATAGAAACTTCGGAGATCATTTCCGCTTATCTTCGAAAATATGGCATTCCACACAATGTGCTGAACGCGAAAAACCACGAGCGGGAAGCCGAGATCATTACGGAGGCCGGCAAGCGCGGTGCGGTCACCATTGCGACGAACATGGCGGGGCGCGGTACCGACATCAAGCTCGGCGAAGGTGTTATCGAAGCGGGAGGACTTGCGGTCATCGGTACGGAAAGGCACGAATCCCGCCGGATCGACAACCAGCTGCGCGGACGGTCCGGACGCCAGGGGGACCCTGGGATTACTCAGTTCTACCTGTCGCTGGAAGATGACCTGATGCGCCGCTTTGGCTCCGATAACATGAAAAACATGATGTCACGGCTCGGAATGGATGACAATCAGCCGATCCAGTCGAAGATGGTCTCACGTGCGGTTGAATCAGCCCAGAAGCGGGTAGAGGGCAATAACTTCGATGCGCGGAAGCGCCTGCTCCAATATGACGATGTCCTGCGGCAGCAGCGCGAAATCATCTACAAAGAACGCAATGACGTGCTTGAGACCGACAACATGCGCGAACTTGTCGAATCGATGATCGATGACGTTATCGACCGGATGATCCCCATGTATACCGGTGACGAGAACAGCGAAAACTGGAATCTGAAAGGGCTGGAGGATTTCCTTGCGGCCAATCTGCTTCCGGAAGGCGTTCTGACCGTCTCCGCCATGGAAGGGAAATCGCAGGACGAGATCATTGACATGGTCAAGGACACTGTCAGGAAGCGCTATGACGAGAAGGAAGAAGAAATGACACCGGACCGTATGCGGGAGTTTGAGAAAGTCGTTCTGCTCCGTTCCATCGACAGCAAGTGGATCGACCACATCGACGCAATGGATCAGCTGCGCCAGGGGATCCACCTCCGGGCATACGGCCAGAACGACCCGTTGCGCGAATACCAGAACGAAGGGTTCCGGATGTTCGAAGACATGGTCGACGCAATTCGGGACGATGTTGCAAAATATGCAATGAAGGCGGAAATCCGCCAGAACCTGCAGCGAGAAGAAGTTGCCAAGGGAGAGGCCGTCAATCCGAAGGAGGGCGGCGGCGAAGTGAAGAAAAAGCCGATCCGCAGAAAAGTGGTCGTCGGCAGAAACGATCCATGTCCTTGCGGCAGCGGAAAGAAATTCAAAAATTGCCACGGCAGCACGGCGTAATGGCCCGGACGGTTCAATGCCGTCCCGCATGTTCTGAGTGCAGTCGACATATTTGGGAGGAATTCATTCATGATGGAACTTGCAGACGCAAGAAATCAGCTCGATACTACAGCCGGGAAACTGGCGGGCTTCAGGGGGTCTCTTTGACTTAGAAAACAAAGAGGCACGGATCCAGGAACTCGATGAGCGCATGCTTGAACCGGGTTTCTGGGACAATCAGGATGAAGCCCAAAAAGTCATCTCCGAGGCGAATGGCCTAAAGGACGTTGTGAACGAATATCGCCGTCTGGAAGAGACCCAGGAAAACCTTGAAATGACACTGGAATTGCTCCGGGAGGAAGATGACCCGGATCTCCATGCAGAGCTTTCGGATGAACTGCAGTCATTCAGCGAAGATCTGGAGGCATTCGAACTCGGAATGCTGTTGAGCGAGGAGTACGACAAAAACAACGCCATTCTTGAGCTCCATGCGGGCGCTGGCGGAACGGAGTCCCAGGATTGGGCCTCGATGTTGCTCCGCATGTACACCCGATGGGGTGAAAAACGCGGCTATAAGGTTGAGACGCTTGACTACCTTACCGGCGATGAGGCGGGCGTCAAGTCGGTCACCATCAGCATCAAGGGCCATAATGCTTACGGCTACCTGAAAGCTGAAAAAGGCGTGCACCGGCTTGTCCGGATTTCACCGTTTGATTCGTCTGGCCGCCGTCACACGTCATTCGTTTCATGCGAAGTGATGCCTGAGTTTGACAACGAGATTGAGCTGGACATCCGTACCGAAGATTTGAAGATCGACACGTACCGGTCAAGCGGTGCGGGCGGACAGCACGTCAACACGACCGACTCGGCGGTGCGGATCACGCACCTACCGACAAACACGGTTGTCACCTGCCAGTCCGAGCGTTCGCAGATAAAAAACCGTGACCAGGCGATGAAGCTCCTGAAGGCGAAGCTTTATCAGCTGAAAATCGAAGAACAGGAAAAGGAACTCCTGGAAATCCGCGGCGAACAAAAAGAGATTGGCTGGGGAAGCCAGATCCGCTCCTACGTCTTCCACCCTTATTCGATGGTCAAAGATCACCGGACAGACACGGAAACAGGCAACGTCCAGAACGTCATGGACGGGGAAATCGACTTGTTTATCAACGCTTATTTGCGATCCCGGCTTTCCTGAAACGCTACAGGCAATAAGACAAACTGACAGGCGGAGGCAGCACCAAATAGGTGCCGCTCCGTCTGTTTTGGTTATGGCCAACAGGAGTTTTATAGGCTGATGCTAAAATTTCGGGCGTCCCGCTTTGAGCACCACACTGATCTATAAAAACACAATTATTTCCTCCAAATTCATCCCTTTGTCACGAAAACCAAGCAAGACCCGGCGTTTCATGTTTGAAATCGGGACGGTTTGGTATACTAATGGAGAACACATGTCGAAACTGGAGGGATCAGAGAATGAAAAAGAAACTCTTGGCAATGCTGTTCGGATCTGCACTCATTCTGGGTGCCTGCGGAGGCGGCGGAGATGACACAGCCGACGACGCGACCGATACCGGCAATGACGACGCAGCAACAGAAGAGTCCGCAGGAGAAAGCGCATCCGGGGTGGACCCTGAACAGGTCGTCCAGCAAAAGTGTATTTCCTGCCACGGTGAAAACCTTGAAGGCCAGGGGAACTTCCCGGCACTGAATGATGTCGGCTCCCGCCTTTCGAAAGATGAGATCCACGATATCATCGAAAATGGTAAAGGTGCTATGCCTGGCGGACTCGTCCAAGGTGAGGAATTGGATGCTGTCGCTCAGTGGCTTTCCGAAAAGAAATAATCACGTTGCCGTTTTCCCGGCCTAATCCGGGAAAACGGTCTTTTTTGTCATGAATTTGACCGTCCCGTCTATTATTGGTTTTTGTTAATATTCTGATTTTACACATTCCTCTAAAACTCCTCCTCCTTCTTTGTCAAGCGACAAAAAAACATTGATACCAATGATTTCTGTAGTCAAAATGAAATATACTTGTAATAATATACGAGATTTATAGTGTTATAATGAGCGTGCCGGAAAATTTTAGCCCGGGTTTAGGGCGTAAGGTGATTTTTTTATGATTAAAATGCAAGACGTTTACAAGAAATATGCGAATGGTGTCGTAGCAGCAAACGGACTGAATGTCAGCATCTCGCCTGGCGAGTTTGTATATGTCGTCGGACCGAGCGGTGCAGGAAAATCGACATTTATCAAGATGATGTATCGCGAGGAAAAACCGACATCAGGAGAAATATATGTAGACGGGACCAACCTGGCTACGCTGAAAAACAGGGAAGTTCCGTTTGTACGGAGGAAAATCGGCGTTGTTTTCCAAGACTTCAAATTGCTGCCCAAACTGACAGTGTTTGAAAATGTCGCTTTTGCAATGGAAGTGATCGAGGCTCCGTCCGATACCATCCGGGACCGGGTGACAGAAGTGCTTGACCTGGTCGGGCTGAAGTCAAAATCCCGGATGCTCCCGACAGAGCTCTCGGGAGGAGAGCAACAGCGGGTTTCGATCGCGCGCTCCATTGTCAATCAGCCTAAAGTGGTCATCGCCGATGAGCCGACAGGGAACCTGGACCCTGAAACATCCTGGGGCATCATGAATGTCTTCAAGGATATTAATGAGCAATTAGGGACGACCATCGTCATGGCGACCCACAATAAGGATATCGTCAACCGGATCAGGCACCGGGTCATCGCCATCGAAGGCGGACTGATTGTGCGTGACGAAGCGGAAGGGGCATACGGCTATGAAATTTAGGACCCTGCGCCGCCATTTCCGTGAAAGTTTCAAGTCGCTCGGCCGAAACGGATGGATGACCTTCGCATCTGTCAGTGCGGTCACGGTCACGCTGCTGCTGGTCGGCGTGTTCGTGGCCATCATGCTGAACCTGAATAAAATTGCAGATGATCTGGAACACGACGTCGAAATGAAAGTATATGTCGAACTTGCGGCAGACGAAGCTTCGACAAAAGCACTGGAAGAACAGATCATGGAAACCCCGGGCGTCTCTGAAGTCATCTATTCGACGCGGGACGACGAACTGGACCAGATGATCCGGGACTTCGGTGAGGACCTGAAGCTTTACGAACAAAGCAATCCTCTCCGTGAAGCGTTCTATGTGAAAGCAACAGATCCTCAGCAGACTGCGAAAGTTGCCCGGACAATCGATGAATACCCGAACACGTATGAAGTGGTCTACGGGGAAGGCAAGGTCGAAAAACTGTTTGATTTCCTGAACTTTGGGCGGAACGCAGGCCTGATCTTGATTCTTGCGCTTCTCTTTACCGCGATGTTCCTTATTTCCAACACAATCCGTATCACCATCGTGGCAAGAAAGACCGAAATCGGAATCATGAAGCTTGTCGGAGCGACGAACAGCTTTGTCAGAATCCCATTTGTCCTGGAAGGAATCTGGATGGGCATTCTCGGGTCGATTATTCCGATCCTGGCCGTTGTATTCGGTTATCTTAAGTTTTATGACTATGCAGAGCCGCGGCTCAGGGGAGAAATGATTCAGATCCTGGCTCCAATACCGTTCCTCTATATTGTCACCGGCATCCTGTTCTTTATGGGTGTGTTCATCGGAATATGGGGCAGCTTCATGTCGGTACGGAAATTCCTGAAAATATAAATTCGTGCAAGCAAATGTACAAAACAGAAAGAATAGCAGTGTCCTGAAAGGGGAAATGAATGTTGAAGCAGTCGAAGCCACTGATCGCCACCGTGGTTGCCACGATGGCACTGAGCTTTGGAATCGGCACGACCGGCGTGTCCGCAAGCAAGCTCAATGATCTACAGAATCAGCAGCAACAGATCGAACAAAAGAAAAATGAACTGAATCGCGGAATCCAGGAAAAGGCCTCAAACATAAAGGCTAACTCCGAGAAGATGGACAAGCTTCTTGCCCAAATCAAGGACCTGCACGAGAAAATCGATACAAAGCAAAATGAAATCGCCAAGATCGAGCAAGAGATCCAGACGACAAAAGCCGAGATTGAAGCCCTACGCGCTTCGATCAAAGAGCTTGAACAGAAAATCGCCGACCGCGATGCATTGCTTCGTGATCGCGTCCGGGCCATGCAGGTTACCGGAGGCTCAACCAGCTACGTCGATGTCATTCTGGGGGCCAACAGCTTTTCTGAATTTATTGACCGGGTATCCGCGGTCAATACACTGAGAGAAGCCGACCGCCAGATTATCGCTGAGCAAAAGGCGGACAAGGCAACGCTTGAAGACCAGAAAAACCAGGTGGAAAGCAAGCTGGCAAGCCAGGAAGAAAACAAGAAAAAACTCGAAGCTGCAAAAGCGGAACTCGACCGCCAGAAAAAAGATCTGGACGGCCTGGTCGACCAGCTTGAGGCCGAACAGCAACGTCTGGAGAAAGAACAGGCCAGCCTCGAATCCGAGTACTCCGAAGCCCACGAGATGAGCGACGAGCTCAAGCAACAGATTGTTGCTGAACAGGAGCGGATCGCTGAGATCGCACGCAAGGCTGAGGAAGAGCGCAAACGCAAGGAAGCCGAAGCCCGCAAGCAAGCTGCGGAAGCGGCTGCTTCGAAGCAAGCCGAATCGAACCGCAAGGCGGCAACTTCATCTAAACCAACCCAATCAGCTTCTTCCGGCAGCTCTGTCGCCCACACAAGTGCACCGGCGCCGGCTGTATCAGGCGGCACTTGGACGCGTCCGGCAGCAGGGCGGATCACTTCGACATTCGGCCCCCGCAACCTGAGCTGGGCATCTTCCAACCACCGGGGTGTCGACATCGCCAATGCGACCGGCACACCGATCGTGGCAGCGGGCAACGGTATCGTTTCTAAAACGGGAAGCCACCCAACGCTCGGGAACTATATCATGATCACCCACTCCGTAGACGGCAAGACCATGACCACGGTCTATGGCCACCTTTCTGCAATCAGCACAAGCAAAGGGGCTCAAGTCAGCAAAGGTCAGTTTATCGGCCGGATGGGTTCGACGGGACGGTCAAGCGGTCCCCACCTTCACTTTGAAGTCCACATCGGTAATTATGGCAACGCAGTCAACCCGATGCGCTACGTGCCTCTATAAGCATGGCTTTCTGTCCCGCCTTTTAAAAGGCGGGATTTTTATTTTGCCGTGTCATAGAATGGACATGAAACTTCATTAGGCTGTGCCGGAAGGTGGACGGGCGGGCGCGCCATCCACTATTCTTGTAAATGAAAACATCGGATGGAGGCACAGCCATGCAAGTAACGGAAGCCATCACAATCTTTAAATTATCTGTGCCCTCCTCTCAAATTTCCGCACTGGTTGCATTGGTTATTGCGTATATCCTGCTCCGGGCCAAGTTCGGCAGCAGGCTGGCGGGGCTGTATGGGGATGCCGCGTTTTATTTTGTAGTGATCTGGAAAGGCAGCTACATTCTGACCGACTTCGGGAGCTTCATGAAGGCGCCGCTGTCGCTCCTTTACTACAACGGTGGTCTGACGGGTGCGCTGGCAGGTCTTCTGGCAGCCCTCTTCTTTCTCTGGAGGAAAGGTGCGGCCGGTACGCCGGACGCTCTGATGGCTGCAGTTGCTGTCCAAAGCGTTTACCAGATCATGATGGTGTTTTTGAACGGGAACGGACCCGTAGCGGAGAGTGTGACAGTGGCCTTGTTCGGCACCTTGCTCGTTGTGACCGTTTTCTGTGCGGGGCGCTCTATCCTCTGGCAACAGCAATTGGCCATGCTGTTCTTGACGGTTCATCTGATTGCGGCAGTTGTTCAGCCGGACGGTTTCAGCGGGCTGCCGTTTATCTCCACTGTTATTTATGTGATTGATCATTTCATCTTTTTATCGGCAGGCAGGAGGCGGGACGAATGAATAAAAAATGGTTCGGTTCTATCATTGCATTGGCCGTGATTGCGGCGATGGTCGGCATCATGCTGAAAAACACTGCGAATGATGGTTTGAGCGGACAAAAAAAGCAGCTGGAGCGGGAATTGACCCAATCGGAAATGCAGGAAAAAGCAGAGACAGGCACCGCTGCAGAGCGCGGGGAAGGAATCGCGAAAGGTGAGGCGGCACCGGACTTTACCCTCGAGACGCTCGATGGAGGAGAACTGACACTATCGGAGCTTCGCGGCGAGAAAGTGATTTTGAATTTCTGGGCCTCCTGGTGCGGGCCTTGCCGTGCGGAAATGCCGCATATGCAGGAGTACTACGAAAAGGAAGCCGAAAAAGCCGGCGTCCGGGTGATTGCAGTCAACCTGTCGACCTCTGAGCGCGGCAACAAAGAAAAGGTGATGGACAACATCCAGTCGTTTGTGGATGAATTCGGCCTGACATTTCCGATTCCTCTTGATACGGCCGGCGAGCAGATGGACGTCTACCGGGTCATCACAATCCCCACCACTTATATCATCGATACATCAGGCATCATCCGCCATGTGATTCGTGGGCCGATGGATGCTGAAATGATGAGAGATCTAACGGCCAGTATCGATTAAGACGGCCGTGGAGTAACTGGCGGCTGCCGGGATGGGGAGAGAGTAAGATAGCGGGCTTTAGTGTAAAGAAAGGCCAACCGAGTGTTAAGAAAAGCCCCTGAGACACGTTCACCTGCACTAACAATGCGGAATATAAAAATCGGCCTTGCGTGTCGTATGCTTCCTGCTCTGTTCATACACTTGGACGGAGGAGGGATGTCAGATGCGCATAAGCCGATTTTTAATGTTTGTGGCGGTCTGCGCGGCAGCGGGTGGTATCTTCTACTTTGTCCAGAACGGCAAAGGCGAATCGGCGGGATCTGTCAGCGGCAAAAAGCCGATTGATGAAGCGTATGATCTGATCTTGGAAAAGGCCGTCCACCGTGTCGGCGGTGACGAACTGGTCGAGGGGGCTGTGAGGGGGATGGCCGATGTGCTGAACGATCCGTACAGTACATACATGACCGAAGAGGAAGCTGCAGCCCATGAAGAATCGCTATCGGACGAGCGTGTCGGAATCGGAGCGGAAATTACGGAATCCAGGGGACGCTTTATCATCGTAGCCCCGGTCCGCAACTCGCCTGCGGAAAAGGCCGGCATACTTCCATACGATGAGATCGTCCGTGTTGACGGTGAGCGCGTGGACGGCAAGACGATGAAAGAACTGCTTTCTCTGATCAAGGGCGCTGAAGGATCAGATGTCACGCTGACCATTTTCCGGCCGGACGAGGACAGGCATCTGGAAGTCGCGATGAAAAGAAGCGCGATACCGGTCAAGACGGTGGACAGCAGGTTGATCGAGAAAGATGGCTATCAGCTGGGGGTCGTGACCATCTCGATGTTCGGCGAGGAAACAGCCAATGAATGGGAGGCCCATACAAAGAAATTAATCAGCCAGGGAGCAGATGGGCTCATTATCGATGTGCGCGGCAATCCCGGCGGCTACTTGTTCAGCGTCTCCAAGATTGCAGGCAGCCTTCTTAGGGAGGGGACGGTTTTCGCCTTTATGCAGGACGCGGAAGGGGTAAAAGAGCCGGTCCGCTCCGAAGCTCCTGAAGACGACGAGTACGCGAAAGCGATGCGCCTGATGAAAGCGGTGCTCCTGCAGGACAAAGGCAGTGCTTCCGCAAGTGAAGTGCTTAGCGGAGCGCTTCAGGACAACGGGCGGGCGTTTATCGTCGGCACCGTGAGCTTTGGCAAGGGGACCGTGCAGGAAACGTGGCCGCTTTCAAACGGAGGGGAGATGAAGCTATCCACTCACAAGTGGCTGACCCCGTCCGGAGAGTGGATTCACGGCAAGGGGGTCAAGCCGGACCTGGAATCCGAGCAGCAGTCGCTTTATGGGCTACCGGTCATGCCGGTCGAGGGCAACTACCAACCCGGAGACTACGGGGAAGACGTAGGATATGCGCAGCGGGTGCTGGCGGCATTGGGCTATGATGTGACCCGCGCCGATGGCTATTATGATGAGACGACACTAAAGGCGGTCGAGCAGTTCCGGGATAATGAGAAGCTGGATCCCGGTGGCGCCATGGATGATGCATTTTTCCGGGCGCTCCGCGCGAAAGTGATCGAGTATAAGTCAGATGAGAAAAACGATGATCAGTTGCAGCTCGCGGTCGGCTATATGAAACATGTATTGAAGTCCGGCAACTAAAACCATTCTCATCCTACCCCGGGTTTGATAGAATGAAGTAATGAAGTTTGAGTGTTGTTTAGAACCGGGGATGGTGACAGTCTGATGGTAGAGGAAATCTTGTTCGAATTGTTGCATGCCGCGGGAAGATTTTTCATGAACCCGTTGCTTTATATCATTTTGTTGTTTTCTGTCTTGTTGGGCTACACGAGAGTCAAGCGTGAGCGCAGGCATTTCAGGGTGAGGCTGCATGAAGGCCTGGCTGAATTCCGCGGTCTGCTTAAGGAGTCATGGCTGATTGCGCTCGTCCTGTCGCTGATGATTGCAGGCGCGGGGCTTGTTGTTCCTAAAGGATGGCTCGTTCTGTTCTGCGGGTTTATGCTTGTTGCGGTGCTTCTTTTCCGTTACCAGGCGGGCGCTCCGATTTATGCAGCTGGATTTGCAGCGCTTGGCTACTGGCTGCTTGGCCGCTACGGAATTGCGACGGACTGGCCGGTCATCGGTTGGACCTACACCGGCATATCGGGCGAGGCTGCCGTCACCGTCACGGCGATTGCCGGCCTGCTCACGATTGGCGAAGGGATCCTGATCCGCAAGTACGGCGCCCGGGACGCTTCTCCGCTCCTTCTGGAGACGGCGAGGGGACTACAGGGAGCCGCCTACAGGACCAAGCGTCTCTGGCTTCTGCCGCTTCTGTTCGCAGTGCCGGGCGGGCCTGTCGGGGAGATGCTTCCTTATTGGCCGCAGTTCACTCTAGGCGGGACGTCTTATTACCTTGTTTTAATCCCGGCGGTCATCGGTTTTGAGCATAAAACAAAGCGTCACCTGCCGGGACAGGTTTACAGCGGTTACGGCAAGGCGGTTTTTGCCGCCGGACTTGGTGTAACGGCAGCCGCCTTCCTGGGGCTATGGGAGCCACTGGCCGCCTGGGCCGTTCTTGTTTTTGGCTTCATCGCAAGGATGGTGATCACCATCATGGCCGCCGTGCGGGAAAACAACGGTAATTTCGCGGTCGCACCAAGAAGCGACGGCGTGGTTGTAGCTGCGGTCCTTCCGGAATCTCCCGCTGATAAAATGGGGATTCTTCCCGGAGAGACCATCCGGAAGGTCAATGGCGTCACCGTGACGGATGAACGGGAATTGTACGAGGCCATCCAGGTCAATGCGGCCCACTGCCGCGTCGAGGTGGTTAATAGGGAAGGGGAATTGCGGCTCTGCCAGCATGTCATCTTCAGGCATGACCACCACCGGATGGGCCTTCTCGTCGTCCGTTGACCGGTATTCGCAGGAGAGGGGGATCGGCCTGTGGAATCATACGCACTAAAAATCATCCTGGCGGTTTTTCTGCCGGCAGCATTGGTCATCCTATTCACCCGGGTGACTTACCACCATGTGGTTGGCCTGGTCCTGACAGTGGCATTGATTGCAGCGTCCGTCTATGCGGGATATACGCATACCTGGCTGCTCTATACAATCGATGCCCTCTCGCTGACCGCCGGGTTTTACATGGCCGGCAAGATGAGGGAACGGACAAAGCAGGAGCAAAACCAAAATCTGGAATGACAAAAACGACCTGGCGCGTAAATGCGTCAGGTCGTTTTTCTGTTGCCACTCGTTCAGCCGGCCAACAGGCTATAAAATGCAAGGATGGCGATTGTTCCGAGGACGGTCCCCATGACACCGCCGCCCAGCCAGCCGATCAGCGCAGCCGATGCAAA
Organism: Bhargavaea massiliensis; assembly: GCF_018390575.1. GTDB lineage: Bacteria > Bacillota > Bacilli > Bacillales_A > Planococcaceae > Bhargavaea > Bhargavaea massiliensis. The sequence goes on from NZ_JAHBCJ010000002.1 coordinate 298,087, forward strand.
TCCGATTACGCCAAACAGCAGGTCGTCCGGTTGTGCATACAGGATCGCCGGAAAGATCAGCGCACCGAGAACGGCGAATGGAATATTCCTGAGCACGCCGGAGACGGCCGGCGGCAATTCTTTCCCCTCGAGAAAGGTCAGAGGGATGGCGCGCGGCACGTAGGTCACCACCGCCATTCCAATCAGCATCCACCAATACCAGCTGCCCATCATGCGCCCTCCTTTCGTTCAACTGCACGCCGGAGTACATGCCCGCGGCGAGCGTATAGCACTTCGACAGTGACCGCAGAGACGAGCGTGGATACCATGATGGCCCAGCCGGTTGACAGCAGCCCCGTCCAAAAGAAAAAGCCATTCATGGCAGCCGCAGTCAGGGCAAGCAGGACGACTTTCCGGTTGCCTTTCAGGGAAGGGATGAGAAGCGCGACAAACATGGCATAAAGTGCAATCGACATCGCAGCCTGGAGAAAAAGAGGCAGGTTCGCACCGATCAAATGCCCGACTCCGCTGAAAATGACCCAGCTTGCGTAGGACAGGATGATGACACCGGCAGCATAGGATGTCCGGACACGTCCCTCGCCCGTAGTGGAGATTACGGAAAATGTTTCGTCAGTAATACCGAATGCATAGATCGCCTTTTTCCATCTGGCGTCCGGTTGCATCTTTTCATTGAGCGAAGCCGTCATAAGAAAGTGGCGGATATTCACGATGAACGTGTTCAGCACAATCAAAACAGGATCCACCTTTGCTGTGATCAGGCTTAGGGATATGTATTGTGCGGCGCCGGCAAAAACAAAAATGCTCATGGCAATCGTTTCGGTAAGGGATAGTCCGGTCGTTTTCGCCAAGAGACCGAATGTAAGCGCCACCGGGAAATAACCGATGGCAATGGTAAGCCCCGCCTTCAGGCCGGCGGCAAGGCCTTCTCTTTGCATAATATCCCATCTTTCTTGCATGATGATGTTTACAATTATACTACAACTATTTCCCTCCGGACGCCTGATTTTGTAGAGTTGCTTGAATAGCGTAAAATAAGGGAAACGAAACTTGAAACCAAGTCGGGGGTAAGACATGGAGAATTGGCTGGATCTTGACACCTTGTTTGAATTGACATCACAATACCGGGCGCTGGGACCTCTTCTTGGCTTTTTGCTGCCGTTTATCGAGGCGTTTCTTCCTTTTCTGCCGCTGTTTGTATTCGTTCTTGCGAATGCCAATGCATATGGATTTTTATTGGGCTTCCTGATCAGCTGGGGTGGAACGGTTGCCGGATCATATACAGTGTTCCTCCTTATCAGAAAATATGGCGATGCAAGGGTGTTCCGGTTCCTGACAAAAAGTGAACGCGTCCGGAAACTCATTCAATGGGTGGAACGCAACAGCTTCGGGCCGCTATTTGTGCTGCTCTGCTTCCCGTTCACACCGTCCGCCCTCGTGAATCTTGTTGCTGGCCTCTCCAACCTTAAAAAGAAAGTGTATCTGCTCACGTTGATGGCCGGAAAGTTTGTGATGATCGCCATTGCGAGTTTTATCGGGCATGACCTTCGCTCCCTGATCACCCAGCCAGTGCGGACAGCGGCGGTCGGGGTCGTGATTTTCCTGCTTTGGCTTGGCGGTAAGCAGCTGGAAAAACGGCTTGATAGGCGAGTGGAAAATGACTTCAAGTCGATTCGTGAAGAACAGACTGCCGCGGAGGAAGAAGACACACGGGAAAAAGGGCAGTGACCTGCTGGTGGCCGGTCAAGCCGCGTGGGTTTTCCTTACATAAATAAGAGAACATTTGTTCGTTTATGTTTCTTCCATTATAATTGAAAGCATATCAGAAAGGAGTGGCTGCCGATGACATTCAGGCTGATTACCGGGCGTGCCGGTTCCGGCAAGACCACAATCATCCGGAAGGAGATAGCAGGCAAGCTGAATGAAAATCCTCTCGGATCTCCGGTATTTGTTATCGTACCGGACCAGATGTCGTTTTCCATGGAAAAGAGCTTGTCGACAGAGTTCGGCCTTAGAGGCACAATCCGTGCTCAGGTAGCGACATTCAAACGCCTGGCCTGGCGCATTCTTCAGGAGACGGGCGGAATCACCCGGACGGAAGTGAACGGCTTCGGTTACCGGATGCTGATCCGGAGCCTGCTTGCGGAAAACAGGGACGAGTTCAAACTGTTTCGCCAGGCGGCTGATAAGCGGGGATTTACCGAGCAACTGGAAGATTTGCTGAAGGAATTCAGCCGCTATTGCCTCGACTGTACGACACTGACCGATATGCACGGTGAGCTCGAGAAGGTCGGTGCTCCGCGGGCGCTGCTGGACAAGGCCGATGATCTGGAACTGCTCATGAACAAGGTAGAGGAACGTCTCGGAACGGCTTATGTGGACAGTGAAGGGTATCTGGCGCTGCTTGCCTCCCAGATCCGGCACTCCGATCTGGTCCGGGATGCTGAAGTGTATGTGGACGGCTTCGTGACGTTCACGACAAGAGAGCTGGAAATCGTCGAAGAGCTCATGAAGCATGCGAAACGTGTAACGGTCGTCCTGCCGATGGAAGATCCATATGGGACGGCGACCGGTTCACAACTGTTTTTTAATGCTCAAGGCAGTGCTGCCAGGCTGATGGATGCTGCAAAGCGGAACGGGGTGGAGACGGAAGAGGGCATCCACCTGGGCATGCCCCGCCGGTTTAAGAGCAGGGCACTCGCTCATTTGGAATCGGTATTTGACCGATATCCGGCGCCGGCCACGTCCGCTGATGAAGATGTGGAACTGATCCGCGCGGCGGATGCCAGGGCGGAAGTCCATGCCGTGGCAAGGAGGATCAGGAACCTCATGCTGTCCGGGATGCGCTACCGGGATATGGCGATCCTGTACCGCCAGCCTGAAGTGTATGACGAGCTGATCGAGACGGTATTCCCGCTCTATGATGTTCCAGTCTTCATCAGCCGGAAAAAGCCGATGCTTCACCACCCGCTGATCGAATTCAGCCGTTCGGTGCTTGAGGCGGTATCGGAAGGTTGGGAGTACGAGGACATTTTCCGCGCCGTCAAGACTGATCTGTTCTTCCCGCATGGGGCGGATCTTTCGGAGTGGCGGGACCGGGCGGACAGGCTGGAGAATTACGTGCTGGCAAACGGCATCCGCGGCGAGCGCTGGTTCGATGAAAAACGCTGGCAGGTCAAGCGCTACCGCGGCCTGGAGTTTCACCGCAACGTGCAGACAGACGAAGAACTGGCGATGCAGGAAGACATCCACCTGATCCGGGATGCCGTCCGCGAGCCGCTCGCAAACCTCGAGGCGCGCCTGCGGAGGGGGAAGACCGGGCGCGATATCGCGACGACCCTCTTCACGTTCATGGAAGAACTGCGTGTATTCGATAAGATCGTCGACCTGAAACGGCGCGAAGAAGAATCCGGCCGGCTGTTCGAAGCGGCGGAACATGATCAGGCATGGAATTCCTGGATTGAAGTGCTGGACCAGTTTGTCCTGATGTTTGGCGACAAGGAGCGTCCGCTCGCTGAGTTCATCCGGATTCTCGACGAAGGATTCGATACGCTCGAGTTTGCCCGCATCCCTCCTTCGATGGACCAGGTGACCGTAACCACTGTCGACATTTCAAGGCTGATGGATATGGAAGCCGTCTTCATCATTGGTGTCAATGACGGCGTATTCCCGAAGCGCATAGATCAAGAAGGACTTTTGTCCGACCGCGAGCGGGAGTGGTTCATGGAAATCGGGTTCGAGCTGGCACCGACGACAAAGATGCGGCTTATGGATGAGACGTACATGGCATATCGCGCATTTACGACAGCTTCTTCAAAATTGTTTATTTCCTATCCGGCATCGGACGCCGAAGGGAAAGCGCTCATCCCTTCGCTGTATCTGAAGCGCATCCGTCAGATTTTGCCTGACGTGGCTGAAGCTGATGTGCTTAATGATCCGGCAGACCTTCCGGAGGAGGAAAGCTGGCAGGAGTATATCAGCCACCCGAGGGCGACGCTCCGGTACGCATCCGCACAGCTGCGGCTTGCGGAAAATGAAGGTGAATTGTCCGGTCCGTGGCGGACGGCCATCGACTATTACCGGAATGACCCGTACTGGTCGATGATTTTCGGCAAGGTGTTCCGTCCGTCACGCAGAAGGGAAACAGAGCGGCTGGAGCCTTCTGTCACGGCGGCTCTCTACGGTGAGGAAATCGGTTCAAGTGTCTCTCGCGTTGAGTCGTATTTCAGCTGCCCGTTCCAGCATTATGCAAGCTTCGGGCTGAAACTGCGTGAACGCGGAGAATTCACGCTTGATCCGCCGGCACTCGGCGACCTGTTCCATGCCGCCTTAAAGTGGATATCAGATGAGACCGGACGGCGGGACTTGTCTTGGGGCGCGCTTAGCCACACCGAGTGCCTGACACTCGCCAGGGATGCCGTGGAGTCGATCAGTCCTTACTTTTTCAACCAGATTCTGCTGAGCTCAAGTCGGTATGCCTATATCAAGCGGAAGATCACAAGAATCATCCAGCGGACACTCCTCGGGCTCTCCAAACAGGCCAAGCACTCCGGGTTCACCCCTGTTGCCATCGAGGCGGCATTCGGCCCGGGTGAGAAATTCCCCCCTCTCCGTGTTCCCCTGAAGAAGGGCAGGACGATGCAGCTGAGGGGAAGGATTGACCGGGTGGATGCTGCGGAAGTGGACGGGAAGCCGTTTATCCGGGTCGTCGACTATAAGTCATCTGCCAGGGCACTGGACCTTGCGGAAGTGTATTACGGCCTGTCCCTCCAGATGATGACTTATCTGGACGTCGCGCTCCTTAATTCCGATGAGTGGTTCGGCAGGGAAGCACTCCCTGCGGGTGTGCTGTACATGCATATTCACAACCCGATGCTCCGCGCCGAGTCGGGTGTAATGGACGAAACAGAAATTGAGGCGGAGGCGATGAAATCCTACCGGATGCGCGGCTATATTCTGGATAATCCCGACGTTGTGCTCGAAATGGACAAAAGCCTTGAAGGCTCTTCAGATATCCTGCCTGTCCGGATGAATAAAAACGGTACATTCTCGAAGACTTCCAAGGTGCTCGGCCCGGAAAGTCTCTCGCTTATGCGGGAGTATGTACGCCGCAAGCACAGGCAGGCCGGCGATTCCATGATTGACGGTGACACGCGCGTGCTCCCATACCGGATGAAGGACCGGATGCCATGCCAGACGTGCGCTTACCGCTCGGTCTGCCAGTTCGATCCCGCAGACCCGGCACAGCGCTATCAGGCGCTGCGGCAGCTGACTCCTGAAGAGTCCATTAACTTGATGAAAAAGGAGGTTCGGGGAGATGAAGATACCGGCGAAACCCGTTGATGCAACGTGGACGGATGCCCAGTGGCGGGCGATTCATGCCTCGGGCAGCGACTTGCTCGTCTCGGCCGCGGCCGGTTCGGGAAAGACGGCTGTCCTCATCAACCGCCTGATCGGCAAGGTGACCGATCCGGACGACCCGATTGACGTAGATGAACTTCTTGTCGTGACGTTCACGAATGCGGCTGCGGCGGAAATGCGTCATCGGATGGCGACGGCACTTGAGGAGGCGATCGAGAAGAACCCATCTTCTTCACGCCTTCGCCGCCAGCTCAGCCTCCTGAACAAAGCCCAGATTTCGACGCTCCACTCGTTCTGCATGAACATCGTCCGGCAGTATGCCTATGTGCTGGACATTGACCCGGGTTTCCGGATTGCGGATACCGCGGAGGCGGCCCTGCTCAGGGATGATGTGGTCAGCCGCGTTCTCGAGGAAGCATATGGCTCGGAAAACCCGGAACCGGTGTACCGTCTCGCGGATAGCTTTACATCCGACCGTGATGACCAGGCAATCGAAGTACTGATTGACAAACTATATGACTATTCTCGTGTGCACCCGAATCCTCAGGAATGGCTGCGGGACATTCCGCTACAATATCACCTGCCGCAGGACGCGGACATCGACAGCCTGCGGTTTATAGGGCCATTAAAGGAAGCGATTCGCCATCAGTTGGAAGAGGCGGCATCGATGGCAGCTGAAGTGGGCCGCATTGCCCGTCTCCCGGACGGTCCGGCGCCCCTTGCCGCAACCGCGGAAGAAGACGGCGCACTGATCGGGGCGCTCCTCAAAATGATGGAAAGCGGCACATGGGAAGAGGTGTACCATGCCTTTTCCACCATCAAGTGGGCCAAGGCCGGCGCCATCCGCAAAGACAGCTGTGACGAAGATTTGGCTGAGCGGGCCAAGAAAAAACGGAATGACATCAAGAAACTCGTCAATGGACTGAAGGAAGCTTACTTTGTCCGTACGCCGGACCGTTTACTGGAAGAGATGAGGCTCATGGCACCGTTGATGGATACACTTGTCGAACTAACAATCCGTTTCGGCGAGCGGTATGCAGAAGTGAAAAGGAACAGGGGCATCGTCGACTTTTCAGATCTTGAACACCTGGCACTCGCCATTTTGTCGGAAGAGCGGGATGGCAAGCACGTGCCATCAGAGATCGCCCACGATTTTCGGGAGCGTTTCCGGGAAGTGCTGGTTGACGAATACCAGGATACGAACCGCCTGCAGGAGACAATCGTCTCGCTCGTCAAAAGCGGAGAAAACGAAGACGGCAACCTGTTCATGGTGGGTGATGTCAAACAGTCCATATACCGATTCCGCCTGGCCGAGCCGATGCTGTTCCTCGACAAGTATTTGAAATTCAACGGGGAAGCGGACGGCACGGGAATGAAAATCGACCTGAACGCCAACTTCCGCAGCCGGAGGGAAGTGCTGGACGCGACCAACTATGTGTTCCGCCAGGTGATGGGTGCTCGTGTCGGTGAAATCGACTATGACGAAGCCGCGGCACTGAAGCCCGGTGCACCCTATCCGGGTACGGGCCATCCGGCTACGCTGACGATTATCCATGAGGAGCAGGAAGAAGACGGGGAAGAGACATCCGGACCTGACGAGGAACACAAGCAATCGCAACTGGAAGCAAGGGCCATCATCCGGGAAATCCGGCGGCTGATGGACACAGGTGCACAGGTGACAGATCCGTGGACCGGAAGCACACGCCCGCTCCGTTACCGGGATATCGTTATCCTCATGCGTTCAATGACCTGGTCCGGCGAGATCGCAGAAGAGCTGAAGCTTGCCGGCATCCCGGTCTACGCTGAAACGTCCGGCGGCTACTTTGACGCCATTGAAGTAATGATTATGCTGAACACACTCCGAGTCATCGATAATCCATACCAAGACATCCCGTTCGCATCCGTGCTAAGGGCACCTTTTATCGGGCTCAGTGAAAACGAGCTGGCGAAAATCCGCCTGGCAGCGCCCGACGAGCCCTACTATGAAGCGCTCAGGCAATACGTCCGGAACGGCATTTCCACAGGCATTCCGCCAGAGACGGAAGAAAAAATCCGACGCTTCTATGTTCACTTCGAAGAATGGCGGGACCTGGCACGCCGCGGGTCCCTTGCAGACCTGATCTGGCAGGTGTATTTGGATACCCATTACTACGAGATGGCCGGCGCCATGCCGAACGGCAAGCAGCGCCAGGCCAACCTGCGCGCCCTCCATGACCGGGCGATCCAGTATGAGAGGACGTCCTTCCGGGGGTTGTTCCGATTCTTGCGCTTTATCGACAGGATGAGGCGGCGCGGTGACGACATGGGGACCGCCAAAGCGGTCGGCGAGCAGGATGACGTCGTCAGGATCATGACAATCCACGCGTCCAAAGGTCTGGAGTTTCCGCACGTGTTCGTCGCGGGAACAGGGCGGCAGTTCAACAAGATGGACTTTAACCAGCCGTATCTGTTCGACCAGCACTTTGGCCTCGCTGTCAAGGCTGTGGACCCGGACAACCGCATCCAGTACACGTCACTGCCATTTCTTGCGATCCGTGAAAAAAAGGAGCTCGAAATGAGGGCAGAAGAGATGCGGGTCCTTTACGTCGCCATGACCCGCGCAAAGGAAGCCCTTTATCTGATCGGCTCTGTGAAGGATCTGGACGCAGTAATCATGAAGTGGCAGGAGGGCCAACTTGCCCCGGGCGATCGGCTCCCTGAGTACATTCGCTCGCGGGCAGCAGGCTATCTGGACTGGATCGGCCCTGCAGTGGCGCGACATCGGGCTTTTGCCCCGCATGGAATGATACCGGGCGGGCAGCTGGCCGATGACGAATCAGTCTGGAATATCGAGTTCCTTACGCCTTCCGATTTATCGGCCGAGAACGAGCCGGCTGCGGAAATTGCAGCGGAAACAGACTTGCCTGTTGATCTGCCGGACAATGGGGCGGAGGAAGAGGTGCTCAGCCGGTTCACCGCTTCTTATCTGCACAGCGCATCTGTCGGGAAGCGCTCGAAGCAGTCGGTCAGCGATGTAAAACGGATGTGGCTACTGGAAAATGCGGAAGAACCGGATCCGTTCATGACCCGTTCAGATGAAATCCGGCCGATGTACATGCATGACCGTCCGGAATTCATGCAGGAGCGGACACTGACAGCTGCGGAAATCGGGACGGCGATGCACACGATCATGCAGCATATCGATCTGGCCCGGCCTCAGACAGTGCGGGATGTGCAGAACCTGATCACCGAGCTTATCCGCCGGGAACTCATCACCGATGAAGAAGCAAGGGAAGTGGATGCGGCTGCCATTGCGCGTTTTTTCGGGACGCCGATCTACGAACGCATCAGGAAATCTCACGATGTCCGCCGGGAATTGCCGTTCACGTACGGGCTTGATGCTGGAGACGGAGACAGGCAGATCCTGCAGGGGATCATCGACTGTCTGTTTCGGGAAAAAGACGGCTGGGTCCTGCTCGATTATAAAACCGACCGAACGGGCATGTTCCGATCAGAGGCAGCGCTTGAGTCTGCGATGGCCGAGCGCTATGGCGTGCAGCTTTCGCTCTACGCGCGGGCAATCGGGGACATCCTCGACATCAACATCAAAGAAAAGCTCCTGTACCTGTTTGACGGGGAAAGAGTACTGACCATCCGGGGGGATCATTTTGCCGACACTGAAACCGACCGCATCTAATGAACGGATTGCAGCTCTTGATTATCTGAGAGGGTTCGCCCTGCTCGGGATCTTCATTGCGAACATGCTGTTTTTCCATACACCCTATGTCTATATCGATCCGTTTACCTGGTTCAGGTCGCTCAGTGACGAGGTATCCCATATGTGGGTGGACATCCTGTTCCAAAGCAGCTTTTATCCGCTGTTTGCGATGCTGTTCGGCTATGGGATGAACATGCAGTATGAAAAGGCCGTCCGGCTCGGGAAGCCATTTGTGCCGACCGCAGCAAAAAGGATGGGAATCCTCCTGCTTTTCGGAATCGTACATGCCTTCCTCATCTGGCCGGGTGATATCCTGATCACCTATGCCCTGATGGGGCTGATCTTCATGTGGATGCTGCGGCTTCCATCGGCAATACTCGCGGCGATCGGCGCGGTCGTCTATATCGTTCCGATGGCGTTGCTCACGCTCCTGACTTTCATTGGAGAAAAGCTTGATCCGGAAGGAATCATGGGAGCCTATGTCGACATTACCAACGTCAACAGGTCCATTGAAGCATACGGCGGCGGAACCTTTGGGGAAGTGACTGCGCAGCGAGCCGCTGACTGGATGTTCATGAATATGGCTTCGATTCCGATGGCGCTGTTCATGATTCTGCCGCTTTTCATGTTCGGAGCAGCTGCAGGCAAATCCCGCTTGATCGAAAAAGCTTCTGACAAATGGAAAAAGTGGATTCTGCCGGCGATTTTGTTCACGGCTGCCGGGCTGGCACTTAAGTCGCTGCCGTATTTCACCGATCTGCGCTACACTTCACAGATGTTGCAGGATTCGTTCGGCGGGCCGATCCTGACAGTCGGTTATGTCGGATTCATCCTTCTGTTCCTGCAGTCGGGGCTCGTCCGGAAAGTGTTCCATCCGGTCGCATCCGCGGGACGGATGTCGCTTACCGTGTATCTCACGCAGTCGATTATCGCAACCCTGATCTTCTATTCATATGGACTCGGATATTACGGCAAGTTGCCGGTGTCACTCGGGACCTGGCTGGCTGTGGCCATCTTCGCAATCCAGTGTATTCTCGCCGACTTATATTTCCAGAAATTCAGGCTGGGGCCGTTCGAACACATCTGGCGCAGGCTGACTTACGGGAAATGACGAAATATAAAGGATTCCGCGGAGATCTGTCGTAACTAATGAAGTACAACCAACCCAGAATAGAAAGGATGGCGTCAAGATGAAACTGTTATCGTTCCGGTTTGAAGGGAAACTGCGCTTCGGCCCCAAAGTGAAAAAGGAGGAGGCCGTTTGGGACCTGGCGGCAATCCGTGAAGAACTGGGTGAAGGGGAATCTTTCCCGACGCATATCATCGACGGCATCGCGGAAGGCCATGAGTTCGTTGAAGGGATCCGCCGGCTGGTCGAGCGCGCGGAAGCCTCCGGCGATCCCGAATCCTATAAACGCGGATTCGGCGAAATCGAATGGACAGCGCCGATTCCCCGAACGCCGAAAAACGTCATCTGTATCGGAAAGAACTACGCTGACCACGTCACCGAGATGGGCGGTGACCGCCCGCCGGAAAAACTGGTCGTCTTTACAAAGGCACCGACGGCCATTGCGGCGGATGAAGAGGAATTGCCGGCCCATGAAAATATCACGGAAAGCCTGGACTACGAAGGCGAACTGGCGATTGTCATCGGAAAGGGCGGGCGGAATATCCAGAAGGCGCTTGCCTACGATCACATTTTTGGATACACAATCGCCAATGACATCACCGCGCGTGACGTACAGGCAGCACACGTGCAATTCTTTCTCGGGAAAAGCCTAGACAAATCGTGTCCGATGGGACCGTACCTTGTCACAAAAGATGAGATTCCGGAACCTCAGAACCTGTCGCTCGTGACGAAAGTCAACGGGAAAGTCCGCCAGAACGGCAACACGAAAGATATGATCTTCCCGATTGATGAATTGATCGCACAGGTCTCCCTTTACGTCACGCTCGAACCTGGCGACGTCATCCTGACCGGGACGCCTTCTGGGGTCGGCAAAGGGATGAATCCGCCGTCTTTCATCAAGCCGGGCGACACGGTAAAGGTATCGATCGAGGGAATCGGGACCCTGTCGAATACATTTGCCTGACCCTCCCGCGTGATTGCCGATGCCGGCTTATGGTAGGATAAGAGGGCAATCATAGAAAATGAGGTGGAATAGTTGGGCGTCTTTACGGATACGACACATCTGCACATCTTCACCTGGGTCGTTGCGGTCATTCTTTTCCTGGTGGCAACGGTCATGGCGAAAGGGAGCAAGGGACGCAAGATCGTTCATATGATTCTCCGTCTCTTCTACATCCTGGTCATTGTAAGCGGGGCTTTCCTGTTCTTCGCTTGGTCCAGCGCTGATGCGGCCATGTACGGGGTCAAGTTCCTGCTTGGCATTTTGACAGTCGGATTCATGGAGATGGTGCTTGTCCGCCAGAACAATGACAAGCCGACCACCGTCTTCTGGGTGCTGTTCTTCATCAGCTTCCTGGCGACGATGTTCATCGGTTTGAGCCTGCCAGTCGGCATGGACTTTTTCTGATCGGACAAAAAGCCGGAAACGGGTCTTCGGACCGGTTTCCGGCTTTTCTATTTGTCATGATGAAATTCGGATTCATGTAGACTGTTGATCATCTCGAGTAAACCGTTGATGATCTTCAGCCAGCCCCCACCCAATATCGCCGATTTCACATTTTTGCCCTATTTCAACGGGTTTTCATCTTCCGGTTTTCCAAACGGGTCGCCGGGTCTTGTATGGAATGATAAAATAACGGTTGATGGAACAAGGAGTGACGATAACGTGTTCAAGAAAACAGTTGCCGCAATCGGTGCGGCTTTATTGTTCGGGTCCGCCGCGCTGCCGGCAGTCTCTGCGGAGGATCGGACGGCCCTGGATGAAAGCATTTATGATACCCTCGTCGACCGGTTCTACAACGGGTCGACAAAAAATGACCAAGGGGCCAACCCGACCGATAACTCCGGGTTTAACGGTGGTGACTTTGCCGGCCTCCAGGATAAGTTGAAGTATATCCAAGACATGGGATTCACGGCTGTTTCGATTGGCCCTATTTTTGAGACGGCCACTTATGACGGCAGTGCCGTTCTCAGCTACAGCACCATTGAAGACCGCTTCGGGACGGACGACGAGCTGATGGATATGATTTTGGCTTATCACAAAGCCGATATGGCAGTCTTTGCGGACTTCCCGCTGGGCGATGTCAGTCCGGATCATGAGTGGGCAGATCAGGAGGGATGGGCCGTTCTTTCTGAAGACGGTGAATCAATTAACTGGGACCTCGGCAATCAAGACGTGCAGGACGCGCTGATTGACGCGGCCGTTTCGTTTGCAGATAAGACAGGGGTCGATGGCATCCGGCTGACAAACTTCGGCGATGCCGACACAGCGTTTATTGACAGGATGATCGCTGAGCTTAAAAAAGCATCCCCTGAGCTGACGGTATTCTCGGATGCACCGTCCGAAGCTGAGTTCGATATGAGTTATGATCAGGATGTCATGGAAGCGCTCCGGTCGGCATTCGCCGAAATGGACCCTGATTCTTCCGGTATCAACAAACTTGAACTGACGGACCCTCCGACCATGCTGGCTTTCGACGACCTGAACACCGTCAGGTTCACGACTGAAATGGTGGACAGGAACATGTTCCCCCCGACGCGTTGGAAGGTTGCAGCAACCGCACTCTTTACGCTGCCAGGCGTGCCGGTGATGACTTACGGCTCCGAAATTGCGGTAACGGGCAAGGAAGCCCCCGGAACGCACCCGCTCCACAACTTCAAGACCGATGAGGAACTGAAGGAATACATTGCCGATGTGAACAGCATCCGGAACCAATCCGAAGCGCTGCGCACAGGCGATTTCAAGCTCTTGCACAACGAGGATGGCCTGCTTGCATATGAGCGATCCAATCAAGAAGAGACATGGGTCATCGTAGTCAACAACACAAGTGAAACACAGCGTGTCGACCTGACAGAAGAGGATATCGGGGAAGGGAAAAGGCTGCGGGCGCTGATCGACAATAACCTGGTCAGCCAGGCGGACAGCGGTGAATACCGGCTTGTCCTTGACAGGGAAACCGCCGACCTGTTCATCGTCGAAGAAGACACCGGCCTCAATATTCCTTATATCATTGCCGCAATCCTCGTCTACACCACGTTCATCGGATTCATTTACATGGTCTGGAGAAAAGGGAAACAGCGGGCCCAAGACGGGAAAGCAGGGAAGCCAAAAGCATAATTTAATGAACGAGACCGCCATCCGATTTGGAAGGCGGTCTCGTTTTTATTATTTTCCTGATCTCATCGCCCGATACCCGATCATATTGATGGGGTCTTTAGGCGATCCGTAAGGAGGGGCATACGCTGTTTCAATGGCGGACAAGTCATCGACGGTGAGGCCGCCGCGGATTGCAGTTGCAATCACATCGATTCGTTTGTCAGCCCCTTTTTCACCGACTGCCTGCGCGCCGTAGATGGCACGCGTGTCCGGATCATAGTGGACTTTCAGGACTAGCTTGCCGCTGTCGGGGTAGTAGCCGGCGTTCGACCGGCTTTTGTGGACAACAGTTTCATAATTCAAGCCTTCTTTTTTAAGCATCTTCTCAGTCATGCCGGTCATTCCTGCAGTGAGGTCAAACAGTTTTGTGATTGATGTGCCGAGCAGCCCGTCCATTTCCGTGTCGCCGCCCGCCAGATGGTTGGCAACGATGAAAGCGGCACGGTGTGCAGGCCAGGAAAGCGGAACGCGTTTCGGCTTGCCGGTAAACCAGTCCCGGCCCTCCGCCGCGTCTCCGATTGCGTAGATGTCCGGATCGCTCGTCCTCATGAACGTATCAGTTGCGATTCCCCCGGTCGGCCCGATCTCAAGCCCGGCCTCCTTGGCAAGAAAGGTATTCGGCTCAAGGCCGACGGCGGTCGCAATGAAGTCCGCTTCCATTTCAGTGCCGTCATCGAGCGTGACAGTCCTGCCCTCGATCATTTTAAGCTCTCGCCCAAGGTGGAGAGTGACGCCATTACGCTTCATTTCTTCTGCGAGCAGTTCAGACATGTCCTCATCTCCGATCGGCATGACATGGTCATTATGCTCGATCAGGGCGGTCTGGATGCCCCGGTGACGGAAGTTTTCGGCGAGTTCCACACCGATGAACCCGCCGCCGATGACCACACAGGAGGCCGGCTGCTGTTCGTCAAGGAAGGTCCCGAACTGCCCCAGATCGCCAAAGTGGCGGAGCGTAAACAGCGGAATGCCGGGTTTTCCCGGCACGGATGGTTTGCGAGCCCGCCCACCGGGAGAAAGGATGAGCTTGTCGTACGGCAGAATTTCCGTTTTGCCAGTTTCCATATTGCAGATGTGTACTTTTTTAGCGGCCCGGTCGATCTTTGTGGCTTCGTGAAGGAGGCGCACATCAATGGACTTTTTTTCTTCGAAACCTTCCGGAGTGGCATGGACGAGGTCATCCGGGCTGTCGATCAACCCGCCAAGCACATAGGGCATCCCGCATGTGGCAAATCCGAGTTCCGTATCTTTTCCGATCAGCGTGATATGGGCATCCGGCAAAAAGCGGCGGATTTGAGAAGAAACGGTCGCCCCTCCGGCGACCGCTCCGATGACGACGATTTTCATGCTATCATCCTTTCTGGATTTTATTCCGGATCGGGACCGAAGAAAAACAGGGCGATCGTACCCGGCCCGGCATGCGCACCGATCGCGGAGCCAATCTGATAGATACCGACCGACTCGGGCCCGATAGTTTCCTCAATCATCCTTTTCAGGACAAGCGCCGCTTCTTCGTCATCACCGTGGCTGATGGCCACATGCTGGCCGGAAAAGCTGTCGCCGCGTTCTTCCATGAGACTAATCATGCGCTGGAACACCTTTTTGCGCCCCCGATATTTTTCGATTGGCACGAGTTTGCCATCTTCTACATGCAGAAGCGGCTTGATGTTCAGTAAACCGCCGATAAACGCGCTTGCCTTGGACAGTCTGCCACCCTTGGCCAGGTAATCAAGGTCTTCCACGGTGAACAGGTGGACGACCCGGTCCGCTAAAATACGGATGGCTTCCGCAATTTCATCACGGCTCTTGCCGGCATTACGCATCTGAACGGCTGCCTGAACGAGCAATCCCTGGCCGAGCGAAGCGCCTTTCGTATCGATAACGACCAGATCAAGTCCCGGATGGTCTTCCAGCACCTGGTCCCGGATGACGACGCTTGTGCTGTATGTACCGGAAAGTTCGGAGGAGAAAGCGATGTACAGGCCGTCTTCACCGGACTTGGCAAGCTCTTCCCACTTTTTCGTGAACAGTTCCGGTGATACTTGGGATGTTTTGGGGCGCTCTCCGTTCCGGATTCTCCTGAATATGGTGGAAGAATCAATTTCGGATATGTCATCATATGTGTCTCCGCCGATTTCCACGCGGAGCGGAAGGAGGGTCACATCATGCCCTTCAAAGAATGACATCGGCAGATCGGATCCGCTGTCTGTGAACAGTTTCATCATTCTTCCTCCTTAAATCTTGCTTTCCAGTTTCAGATTCAGGCGCTCCTCGAGGACAGTGGCGATGCCGTCCTCATTGTTCGTTCCGGTCACTTCATCTGCAATGGACTTTAGCCCATTGATGGCATTGCCCATTGCAACGCCCGTGCCGGCATACTCGATCATTTCATAGTCATTGTCCTCATCTCCAAAAGCGATGATCCGCTCCTGTGGAATATTCAGCCATTCGGAGACTTTTGAAATTCCGACTGCCTTATTGAGGCCGTGCCGGATCACTTCAATGACATGCCATGGTGCTCCCCATCGGCGGTGGTCGATGACTTCCGCATGGACTTCCGCCAGGTGCCGGCGAATGTTTTCCTGGTCCTCCAATTCGGGGTGGATCAGCAGACTCGTCGGATTGTCGTTCAAATACGAGCGAAGGTCGCCGATCGTCACCGACGGATCTCCCATCGTGAATATGTTCAGAAGTTTTTCGTCATGGCGGTGAATATAGACGTCATCCATCACTTCTGCAACGACATTATGCACACTGAAATCCTGCAGTGCTTCGACAACATCGCTTACGACAGGCAGGCTGATCGGTTCATGGAACGTTTTCCAGCTCCGGTCCTTCGGGTGATGGACAAAAGCCCCGTTGAAGTTGACGATTGGAACCTCCAGATCCAGTTGCCTGTAGTAAGGCTCACTGGCGCGGTAAGGACGTCCCGTTGCAATCATGACCTGGTGGCCGGCCTCTCTGGCAGCCTTAAGAGTCTGCTCGGTTTTTTCAGTAATGACCTTTTCATCGGTCAGCAATGTGCCGTCCAGGTCGAGTACGATCAGATGCTGTTTCATGTTCGATAACCCCCTTAAGACTGAGTTTAGACCCCACGGGGAGGCCAAGTCAAAAATAGCCTCTGGTGAGAGCAGATGCCGCGTTCCGTTTTTGTTTTCCCGTTCTATCTGATACGATGAAAAGAAAAAATAGGAAGTGCTGCACATGAACATCAGAGAAGAGCGATGGGCGGGCATTCCGCTCTTGCATATATACCCCGAAACGGGCGGGGAATCCTCCCCGATCGCCATTTTCCTCCACGGATTTACAAGTGCCAAAGAACACAATTTGCATTACGCATACAATATGGCCAAACGGGGACTCCGTGTCATCCTTCCAGAAGCTCATCTTCATGGTGAAAGGGAGGAAGGGCTCGATGAGGTCCAATTGAGCCTTCGGTTCTGGGAAATCGTCCTGACGACCATAGAAGAAGTTGGTACACTCAAGGAAGAGATTGTTCGCCGATTCCCGGATGCCGGAAAAATCGGACTTGCAGGTACATCGATGGGCGGCATCGAGACGCTCGGCTGCCTGAAGGCCTACGGATGGGTTGAATGTGCTGCGGTCATGATGGGGACACCGGGTTACGTCAATCTCGCCAAAGCACAGATGGCCCAGTACGAGTCGAGAGGTTTTGAAATCCCGCTGACAGCGGAAGAACGGCGCAAGCTTCTCGACACGCTCGCAACATTCGATATGACCAAGGATCGCAGGGCACTTGACGGAAGGCCGGTTTATTTCTGGCACGGCGAACAGGATGAAACCGTACCATTCAAGCCGACGAAGAATTTCGTAGAAGCAATCCGGGAAGATTATCAGGATGAGCCGGAAAAACTGAAATACCGCTTTGAACGCCAGGCCGGACATGCCGTCTCCAGGACAGGCATGTTGGAATGCGCGGACTGGCTTGCAACTCATTTGAATGATGATGCTGCGGTCTGATATGATGGAGGCAGCAAAGAACGGAAGGGGAATCATGATGGATCAGGAGATGAAAGACAGCCTTATGGGCGCGCTGGAGAACGTGATCGACCCCGAGCTAGGCATCGATATCGTGAACCTTGGACTTGTCTATGACGTGGATATGGATGAGGCCGGCAAGGTGGATGTGACGATGACACTTACATCAATGGGTTGCCCGATGGGCCCGATGATCGTCGATAACATCAAGCGTGAATTGGCCGAACTTCCTGAGGTCAAGGAAACAGAGGTCAACATCGTCTGGAGCCCGCCATGGTCAAAAGACATGATGTCGCGCTACGCGAAAATTGCTTTGGGCGTTCGATAATCAATAAACAGCAACAATCCGCCGCACTGGCCAGTTATAGCCGGTGCGGCTTTTTCTGTGTTCAGGCGGCCGTTTCACTTTACCTCGAAAAGGGAAAACATTATAATGAGTATAGTCAAATTAGGTCAAAGTCAATTAAAGTCAATGTAAGGTGCGGGGTGAAGCAAAAAATGCAAATGAACATGCAAGAGGAAGATCAGCGCAGTCCGCTTGAAAGATATGGACGCAATCTCGTCGATGAAGTAAAGGCCGGGAAAATGGACCCGATCATCGGACGGGACCAGGAAATTCGTGATGTGGTCAGGATCCTTTCCCGGAAGACAAAAAATAACCCTGTTCTTATCGGGGAGCCTGGTGTAGGGAAAACGGCGATCGTGGAGGGGCTTGCCCAGCGCATCGTGAAAAAGGACGTACCGGAAGGGCTCAAGGGCCGCCAGCTATATGAGCTGGATATGAGTTCCCTGATTGCCGGCGCCAAATATCGCGGTGAATTCGAGGAGCGGATGAAAGCAGTTCTGAAGCAGGTCAAGGAAAGCGACGGGGAGATCATCCTGTTTATCGACGAGCTTCATACGATTGTCGGTGCAGGCCGGACGGAAGGCTCGATGGATGCCGGCAACATGCTGAAACCGATGCTGGCACGCGGTGAACTCCACCTGATCGGCGCGACAACGCTCGATGAGTATCGGCTCTACATCGAGAAGGATGCAGCACTTGAGCGCCGTTTCCAGCAGGTGCTTGTCCAGGAACCGGACGTGGAAGATACCATTTCGATTCTCCGGGGCCTGAAGGAGCGCTTTGAACTTCATCATGGCGTGAGAATCCATGACCGGGCACTGGTGGCTGCGGCTTCGCTTTCCGACCGTTATATTACGGAGCGGTTCCTGCCTGACAAGGCGATCGACCTTGTCGACGAGGCGAGTGCGATGATCCGGACCGAAATCGATTCGATGCCGCAAGAGCTTGACGAAGTGACCCGGCGAATTATGCAGCTGGAAATCGAAGAGCAGGCGCTGGTGATGGAAAAGGATGACCGGAGCCAGGCGCGCCTGGAAGATATCCGTGCAGAGTTGAACGAACTCAGGACTTCGACAGAGGACATGCGAGAGCAATGGGAAAGAGAGAAAGAGGTCATTCGTGCGGTCCAGGCGAAGCGGGAAGAGCTCGACCGGTACCGCCGCGAACTCGAAGACGCGGAAAACCGCTATGACCTGAACCGGGCGGCGGAACTGCGCCATGGCCGCATCCCTCAGGCGGAGAAGGAACTGCAAGAGCTGGAGGCCCCGCTCACGGCTTCCGAGAACCGCCTTCTCCGCGAGGAAGTGACAGAGGAGGAAATCGCCGATATCGTAGCCCGCTGGACGGGCATACCGGTCTCGAAACTCGTGGAAGGGGAGCGGGAAAAGCTGCTCAGGCTCCATGAAACGCTCGAAAAGCGGGTAATCGGGCAGGAAGACGCGGTCCGGCTTGTAACCGAAGCCATCTGGCGTGCCAGGGCGGGCATCAAGGATCCGCATCGCCCAATCGGCTCTTTCCTGTTCCTCGGCCCGACCGGTGTCGGCAAAACAGAGCTTGCCAAGACGATTGCGGCAACGCTGTTTGATTCGGAGGACCACTTTATCCGGATCGATATGTCAGAGTACATGGAGAAGCACTCCGTCTCGCGCCTTGTCGGTGCCCCTCCAGGATATGTCGGATTCGAAGAAGGCGGCCAGCTGACGGAAGCTGTCAGGAGAAACCCATATGCCGTTGTGCTTCTTGACGAAATCGAGAAAGCTCATCCGGATGTTTCAAACATTCTCCTCCAGGCGCTTGACGACGGACGGATAACGGACAGTCAGGGAAGGAACGTCGACTTCTCCAACACCATTATCATCATGACGTCGAATATCGGTTCCTCCCTGCTTCTCCAAATGGAGGGGATTGAGGACCATGCGATTGAAGACGTTGTGATGGCGGAGCTGAAAAAACACTTTAAGCCGGAACTGATCAACCGGATGGATGATATTGTCATCTTCAACTCCCTGAAAAGTGATGATTTCCTGAAAATCGCCCGGAAGATGATGAGCGACCTCGCAGAGCGGGTCGCCACACAGGGAATCCGTCTCGAGTATGGCGATGGAATTGCTGAATGGATCGTTGAAGAAGGAACAGACGCCGAGTTCGGCGCGCGTCCGCTCAAGCGTTTTATCCAGCGCCATGTCGAGACGGCAGTTGCGCACGGTCTGATCCAGGGCGGATTCCGGGAAGGCGATACGATCCGGGCAGTGCTTAAAGACGGAAAGATCAGCATCGAACAGACATGAAGCATCCACAAAATAAAGAAAACCGTTCCCCATCACAGGGAACGGTTTTTTGTTTCACTCGTAGTCCGGCAGCGGCTCTTCCGGCAGGATGGCCGACATGATGAAGAGGATGACCGCGGCTACGACGGAAACGATGGCTCCGAGGCCAAAATCGAAAGGCACGGCGTTGACGGAGCTGACCACATAATTCAGGGTCGTGAAGAGAAGAAACGACCAGATGAACGTAAAGATAAATTGCATTAGGTTTCACCTCTGAGCGGAAATATCCGAATTCATCATAACATAGTGGACCCACATTGCAAAAGCGGCCATTCCGCATATTTCTCCAAAAAGAGATGCGGCAGGCAAGTTGTCAAAGAACGTTCATGTGTGTTAAATTAAGACCAGGTATTAATAGAAGATGATAAGAAAAGGGGTTGCAATATGGGCGTTGGGATGATCGGAATCGGGAAATATGTCCCGGAACAGGTGGTCACAAATGGAGATCTGGAGAAACGCCTGGATACATCCGACGAATGGATCCGCACGAGAACAGGTATCGAGGAACGGCGAATCGCTTCGGACAGTGAGGATACATCGGAGCTTGCATTCCGCGCAGCAGAAGCTGCACTGAATGATGCAGGAATCACTGCTGAGCAGCTCGGACTCATCATCGTGGCGACCGTCACTCCGGACCGGCCATTTCCGAGCGTTGCCACACAGATCCAGGAGCGTCTGGGTGCGAAAAATGCGGGTGCGATGGACCAGTCCGCCGCATGCGCGGGATTTATGTACAGTGTCGTGACCGCGCAGCAGTTTGTCCAAAATGGTTGCTATGATTATATTTTGGTTGTCGGCGTGGAAAAGCTTTCGAAGATCACCGATTGGGAAGACCGTAACACCGCCGTCCTGTTTGGCGATGGTGCAGGCGCTGCTGTCATCGGTAAGGTCGGCGAAGGCCGCGGAATCCTGTCATTTGAACTTGGTGCAGATGGATCAGGTGGAAAACACCTCTACCAAGACGAATATATCAAGATGAACGGCAGGGAAGTATTCAAGTTCGCTGTCCGTCAGATGGGCGACTCGGCTGTCTCTGTCTTGAATAAGGCAGGTCTTTCGAAGGAAGATGCCGATTACCTGATTCCGCACCAGGCCAATATCCGGATCATGGAGGCGGCACGCGAGCGTCTCGGTCTTCCGCCAGAGAAAATGTCGAAACGGATTCACAATTACGGCAACACCTCCTCCGCCTCCATCCCGATCGCCCTTTGCGATGAAGTCAGTGAAGGGAATATAAATGACGATGACGTGATCGTCCTTGTCGGATTTGGCGGTGGCCTCACCTGGGGCGCGCTGGCCATCCGATGGGGCCGCTGAGAAACACATCCAGTCCTGAAAGGCAGGACATCACAGATATTAAACCATTCACACAGAAGGAAGGGAAACACAGATGAACAAGCGGCGAGTCGTAGTTACAGGAGTCGGAGCGGTCAGCCCGCTCGGCAATGACACCAAGACAACCTGGGAGGGTATCAAGGAAGGGAAATCGGGCATCGGCCTGATGACACGGCTGGACAGGGAGCAGTTCCCTGCCAAGGTAGCAGCTGAAGTGAAAGATTTTGACATCGAACAGTACGTTCCGAAAAAGGAAGCGCGAAAGATGGACCGTTTCACCCATTATGCGCTTGCAGCGGCCTTAGAGGCAATGGAGGATGCAGGGCTCCCGCGCCGTCTTGAAGAAGAAGATGCGCTGCGGACCGGTGTATGGATCGGCTCGGGAATCGGCGGTATGGAGACCCATGAACAGCAGTTCAAAACGTTCCAGGAGAGGGGCTACCGCCGGGTAAGTCCGTTCTTCGTGCCGATGATGATCCCGGACATGGCTGCCGGACAGGTTTCAATCTACACCAATGCGAAAGGCATCAACTCCTGCACCGTGACAGCCTGCGCATCCGGTGCCAATTCGATCGGAGATGCATTCGAAGCGATTCTTCGCGGTGATGCGGACATGATGATCACTGGAGGGGCGGAAGCGCCGATTACAACGATGGCTGTAGCGGGATTCTGTGCCAATACCGCACTTTCGACAAACCCGGATCCGGAGACGGCATCCCGCCCGTTTGACGCGGACCGCGACGGTTTTGTCATTGGAGAGGGAGCAGGCATTCTGATTCTTGAGGAATACGAACGTGCAAAGGCGCGGGGAGCAAAAATTTATGCGGAGGTCATCGGGTATGGCTCGACAGGAGACGCACACCATATCACAGCGCCTGCACCTGAAGGCGAAGGCGCGGCCCGGGCGATGAGCCAGGCCATCTCAAAAGCCGGCATCAGCCCCGAAGAGGTCGGCTACATCAATGCCCACGGCACAAGCACGCCCTACAATGACCAATTTGAAACTCAGGCTGTCAAATCGGTGTTCGGAGAGCATGCCTACAATTTGGCCATGAGCTCCACGAAATCGATGACAGGCCACTTGCTCGGCGCAGCGGGTGGGATAGAAGCGGTGTTCACTGCACTTGCCCTGCACGAAGGAATCCTTCCGCCGACTACGAATTATAAGACGGCCGATCCGGAATGTGATCTTGATTACGTCACGGAGGGTGCGAGAAAGCAGGTCATCCGATATGCCATGAGCAACTCTCTCGGCTTCGGAGGTCATAACGTTTCTCTTCTTTTCAAAAAAGCTGAATGATAATTTAGTCGTAAAGCCCCGATCTCTTAAAGTGAGATTGGGGCTTTTTGCGAGAAATAGAAAGAGAATATAATAGTAAAATAGGAGTGAACACAAAAATTATCTGAGTATAACTATGTTGAGCGATTAGTCGAAACCCTTGCTATTATTGAGTTTTCCAAGAAAATGAACTGTTTGAATTGTATAATGGTTACAGGAAATTCAAAAAACAGCTTGCGGATGTAATCTATTTGTAATAAAATTTAGCAAGAGCAAAAATAACAGAAAAATAGAAAACTTGAGGTGTACCCATGACATCCAAACCAAAAACACCTGCGCAGACACCTCTTCTTGAGGTACGCAATCTCCAAACCGGCTTTAAGATTGATAAAAAATATTATAACGCTGTTGAAGGGGTATCCTTTACTGTCGATCGCAAACAGATTGTCGGCATTGTCGGGGAATCTGGATGCGGGAAAAGCGTTATGTCCCTTTCCATCATGCATCTGCTTCCTAAAGGAATCGGCAAAGTCCGTGGAGGGGAGATTCTGTTTGAAGGCACGGATATCGTCGGATACAACGAAAAAAAGATGAACAACATCCGCGGGAAGGATATATCCATGATTTTCCAAGAACCGATGACTTCCCTCAACCCGGTATTCACGATCGGCTACCAAATTTCCGAGGTGCTTCTGAATCACCAAAGTATTACCAAGAACGAAGCACGCGCGAAAGCGGTTACATTACTGAAAAATGTAGGAATTCCGCGTGCTGAAAGTATTGTCGATGAATACCCGCACCAGCTTTCCGGTGGTATGCGGCAACGTGTGATGATCGCCATGGCGATTGCCTGCCAGCCGAAGCTGCTGATCGCGGACGAACCGACAACAGCATTGGACGTGACTGTCCAAGCACAGATCTTGGATCTGCTAAAAAATATCCAGGAAGTAAATGACATGTCAATCATGCTCATCACTCACGACCTCGGTGTTGTGGCGGAAATCTGTGATGTCGTACTCGTCATGTATGCGGGGAAAATCGTGGAAAGGGCGACTGTTGAGGATCTGTTCGAAAACCCTCAGCATCCTTACACTCAGCTTCTTATGGAAGCCATCCCGAAAATGGAAGAGGAAAAGGAGCGCCTGGCTACGATCGAAGGTCTCGTCCCGTCTGTCAAGGACATGCCGGAAGTAGGGTGCAGGTTTGCGAACCGATGCCCGAAAGTGATGCCGGAGTGCATGCAGATCACGCCTCGTCTAGAGGATACTAAAGGCGGGCATGAAGTGGCCTGCCTGCTGTATGAAGAAAGCTGGCCGAAAGAAGAAAGAGTAGGTGCACGATGACAACAAAAGAATTTGCAGAAAAAGGGAAACCGCGGCAAGAGCGCGAAAACCTCCTTGAGGTCAAAAACCTTAAAACATATTATCCGATCCACGGCGGCTTTTTCAAGCGCGTCGTCGGTAATGTAAAAGCTGTAGACGACATCTCCTTTACCATAAAAAAGGGGGAAACGATGGGCCTCGTCGGAGAGTCCGGCTGCGGGAAATCCACGACCGGACGGACAATTCTCCGCCTGATCAAGCCGACGGGAGGCCAAATCATCTTCGACGGTGAAGATATCACGAGAATCAGCGGATCCAAGCTCCGGAAAGCCCGCCAGGATTTCCAAATGGTTTTCCAGGATCCATACGCATCTCTCAATCCAATGCAGATGGTCGGCGACATCATATCTGAACCGATCAAGAACTTTGAGAGTCGTGACAAAAAAGAGCTTGAAGAATTCGTCAAGTCCCTGCTGGTCCGGGTCGGCCTTCCGGAAGCAGCCTATTACAAATATGCCCATGAATTCTCCGGCGGCCAGCGCCAGAGAATCGGCATCGCCCGGGCACTGGCCCTCAACCCGAAACTCATCATTGCCGATGAGCCGGTTTCCGCACTGGACGTTTCCGTCCAGTCCCAAGTCCTGAACCTACTAAAAGATCTTCAGGAAGAGTTCGACCTCACGTATCTGTTCATCGCCCACGACCTCAGCGTCGTCAAGCACATGAGCGATACGATCGGAGTCATGTATTTGGGCAATCTCGTCGAGGTTGCTTCAAATAAAGATCTTTACAGTGAGCCGCTGCACCCTTATACGCAGGCGCTGATCTCCGCAATTCCTGAACCAGATCCGAAGTTGCGGAAAGAGCGGATTGTGCTGCAGGGGGATGTGCCGAGTCCCGCGAACCCGCCGACGGGCTGCCCGTTCCATACGCGCTGCCCGATGGCACAGGAAATCTGTTCGCAGGAAAAGCCTCCATTAAAGGAGGTGAGACCGGGGCATCACGTTGCGTGTGTACTGTACTGATCACAAAATATCCATGAAAATGGGGGGGAATGAAGCATGAAACGCAAATCCATGCTCTGGCTGTTCGCCATGATCCTCGTCCTTTCCGCGTTCCTTGCGGCTTGTGGCGGCGGCGGCAGCGACGATGCGTCCGATTCTGATTCGGGCGAAAGCAAAGACGGAGAAAAAGCAACCGAAGAACAAGCCGGCGAGCCCCAACAGGGCGGAACGCTCACATACGCACTCGATGCTGTTCCGGAAGGCCTTTACAACTGGGCATTCTACGGAATTGCAACAGATGCGGAAATCATTGAGCTGTTCGATGAGAGCCTGATCGAGTATGACGAAAACCTTGAGCCGATTCCGCACATTGCTACTTGGGAGACTGAAGATAACCAGCACTTTACCTTCAAGTTCAAGGAAGGCGTCAAATGGCACAACGGTGAAGAGCTCACTGTAAATGACTGGGTATTTGCTCTTGAAACACTGGCTGATCCCGACTATGACGGCACACGATACACCAACGTTCAAACTGTACAAGGCGCTCCTGAGTACCGTGATGGGAAAGCGGATAGCATTTCCGGTTTGAATGTCATTGATGATTACACGATTGAAATCACTTTTGATGAGCCACGCGTTAACAACCTGGTTAACCTCTGGTCGTACCCGATGCCTGAAAAAGCATTTGAAGGCATCCCGGTTGCAGAGATGTCTGCATCAGATGTTGTTCGTACGAAGCCGGTCGGCCTCGGACCATTTAAGGTTGAAAATATTGTTCCTGGTGAATCTGTTGAACTCGTTAAAAACGAAGACTATTGGAACGGTGATGTCAATCTGGATAAAATTATCGTTCGGATCATTGACAACACTGCGACAGTGGGAGCTCTGCAGAACGGTGATGTCGACATGATCGCCATCCAGCCGGTATCTGGTCCGGAAGTAGAGAAATTGGACAATGTCGAAATTGTTACAGCACCTGGACTATCTTACTATTATGTTGGCTTCAAGCTTGGCAAATATGACGCCGATAAGCGTGAAATCGTTGAAGAGGTTCCAAAATACCAAGATGTGAATCTGCGAAAAGCAATGGCTCACGCAATCAACCGTGAAGAATGGATTGACGCCTTCTTCTTCGGCTACGGCAAGCCTGTAAATAAGCCGGTTCCATCTGCACATTGGATTGCAGCAGATGACAGTGAAGTAGAAGTCTACGACTATGATCCTGAAAAGGCTAAAGAACTTCTGGACGAAGCTGGTTACGTTGATAAAGATGGCGACGGCTTCCGTGAAGACCCGAATGGCGAGAAATTTGAAGTTAAATTCTCTCACTATGCAACAGGCAACCCAACATTTGAGTCACGTGCAAAAGCTCTCACTCAATACTGGGAAGAAGTCGGTCTCAAATCCAAGCTGGAAATGGTCGAAGTAAATCTGTACTATGACATGGTTGAAAAGGACGATTCCTCCATTGAAACATTCTTTGGTGGCTGGGGCACTGGTACTGATCCAGATCCATCAGGTCTTTGGAAAGCTGATGAAATCTGGAACTACCCGCGTTACAACAATCCAGAATCTGATGCCCTCCTTGAAAAGGCGCTGAGCGTCGAAGAGGTCGGCGATGACAAAGAAAAGCGGAAACAAATTTATGCTGAATGGCAGAAGAAAGTCACTGAGGACGTTCCGATGATCTTCATTGCAGAACTTGATGAGATCTATGCGAAATCCGACAAAGTTGGCGGTTTCGAGTTGGATGTCTCTGGACACAACAGCCCGGCTGAATGGTACCTGAACGAGTGATTTATTGACCTGTCAGCGGCGGGCGGGATGCCCGTCCGCCGCTGATATTTTTATGCTCTTAAACACGGTAAGACGTATTTAAGACAATTAAAATATCTCTTACCGTGTTTGAGAGAAACAACGAAGAGAGACAGAAGAAGGGGAGTACCGTATGCTTAAATATGCGTTGCGCCGAATACTTGGCATGATTCCAATGCTATTCCTTGTATCAATAGTGGTGTTCTTCCTTGCGAAGGCTATGCCAGGAGATTCATTGAGCGGCGAGATTGATCCGTTAAACACAAATCCTGAATATATTGCAGAGATGAGAGAAAAATTAGGTTACAATGATCCTGTTCATATTCAGTATTTTCGATGGGTGACAGACTTTATGCAAGGAGACTTCGGGAAGTCGACACGTTACAAAATCCCGGTATCCGAACTAATTGGAGAGAAATTGCCGAATACGCTCTTCTTGTCATTGACCTCATTATTGATCACGTATGTTCTGGCATTTGCGATGGGGATGTATTCGGGAAGAAAACCGTATACGCTCGGGGATAATCTGATTTTCGGATTTAATTACGCGGGTATTGCAATCCCTTCGTTTGTTGCAGGTGTTTTTGCCATTTATTTCTTCGCCTTTCAATTGAATTGGTTCCCGTTTGCTGGATCGGTTGATATCGAGATTGATAAGGGCACAATCGAATACTGGATGAGCAAAATTCATCATGTCATGCTGCCAGCATTTGTTCTCGGAATGTTTAGTACTGCCTCCTATACACAGTTTCTTCGTAATGATCTAATTGAGAATTCCAGGAAGGACTTTGTCCGTACGGCGATGGCAAAGGGCACGCCGATCAAAAAAATCTATAATGTCCATATTTTGAGAAACTCTATTATTCCACTTATCACATTTCTTGGATTTGATATCGCGGCACTTGTCAGCGGGGCGATCATCACCGAAAAAATCTTCACCTACCCGGGGATCGGCCTTCTGTTCCTTGACTCCGTAACTAATCGCGATTACCCGACTGTCATGGCCATCACGATGATGCTGTCTGCAATGGTACTGGTCGGCAACCTGATCGCTGATGTTCTCTACGGAATTGTCGATCCACGGATTCGCTTAGGTTAAGGAGGAAGCAACATCATGACAACCAATGCAGCAACAGGGGCGGTCAAGCGTCCTGAAAAAAGCTTATCTCCTTGGGCAATTGCCAGGAGGAAGTTTTTGAGAAACAAAATGGCGATGGCCAGCTCCGTGTTCCTGATCCTGGTGATCATCCTCACTTTGCTGGCACCATTCCTGGCTCCGTACCTGTCGCCAATTCCGGATATTACAAAAGTCAATATTAGCAAAATGAGTATCCCGCCTAACGGCGAGCATCTGTTGGGAACAGATAAAAGCGGCCGAGATGTCATGACCAGACTCCTCTATGGAGGGAGAATCTCCCTGTTAGTCGGAGCAAGTGCTACCGCAATAGTCGTCATTCTCGGGACGGTTGTTGGATCAGTTGCAGGATTTTTCGGTGGGGCGGTTGACAGTCTGCTCATGCGCTTTACCGATTTTGTCCTGAACTTTCCATTCCTTGTCTTCGTCATTGTCCTGAACACAATCCTTTTCGGTATCGTTGATGGCCTTTGGGTGCTGATTCTTGTCATTGGGCTGCTCAGCTGGGGTGGGGTCGCGCGGATTGTCCGGTCGAAGGTGCTCGCGGAGAAGGAAAATGAATACGTCCTTGCAGCCATCTCGATCGGAACGTCACCCGCAAAGATAATCATTAAACATCTGCTACCGAACGTCCTGTCTACCATCATCGTTCAGGCGACATTACTCTTTGCGAGCCTGATTGTGGCGGAGACCGGTCTGAGTTACCTTGGCTTCGGGGTTCCGGAAGAAACTCCAAGTTGGGGAAATATGCTTGCGTTTGCGAATGAACCGGATGTCCTCCAAGGCAAGCCATGGATGTGGATGCCACCGGCATTGGCGGTTACGTTTACAATTCTTTCAATAAACTTTATCGGGGAAGGCCTGAAAGACGCCCTTAACCCGAAATCGCAACGCTAATTCTCATTCGAATGCACACAAAAAGCGGATCCCTCCGAAAGAAGGGATCCGCTTTTTCATATGGTGTACAAACCCTAAAGGAAAGGACGCATCCGATGAACCGTATCTTCCTGTTCCTCGTATCGTACGGACTCTGCGTCATTACGATGTCACACCTCGTGCTGTTCCTGAATTACCGGGCATTGGGGCATTCGTGGGAAACCGTGTTCCGCTATATACTGTCCACTCCGGATTTCAAGCTGATGGTGCTGTCGCTGATCGTCCTTATTTTCTGCGTTTTCGGCCCAGCCCCATCGCGGATTCCATCCGGGAAAGAGTAGCCGAAGCGATTGCATTGGCTTTTTCAGCACCTTCGTCAAGAATCCGGTCCAGTTCCCGGGAGCCGATCAGCTCATTGTAGCGCTCCTGGATCGGTGTGAGGTGGCCGATGACGGCTTCGGCGACACCGGTCTTGAATGCACCGTAGCCGCTGCCTTCATATTTATGGACAAGCTCTTCTACAGAATGGCCTGTAAGTGAAGCTTCGATATTGAGCAGATTGCTCACACCTGGTTTGTTCTCCGCGTCATAGGCGACTTTGCCGTCTGAATCGGTTACAGCGCTCTTGATCTTTTTCTCGATCTGTTTCGGCTCATCGAGAAGGGAGATGAGTGCTTTTTTGTTGGTGTCGGATTTGCTCATCTTCTTGAGCGGGTCTTGCAGGGACTTGATGCGGGCCCCGTGCTGCGGCAGCCGGATATCCGGAACAGTGAGCGTATCCCCGTAACGCTTGTTGAAGCGCTCAGCCAGATCGCGCGTCAGTTCCACGTGCTGCTTCTGGTCGTCGCCGACCGGCACGATGTCCGAGTCATAGAGCAGGATATCCGCCGCCATCAGAGGTGGGTAGGTGAGAAGGGCAGAGGAGACCGCCTCCCGCCCTTCTGACTTGTCTTTGAACTGAGTCATGCGCTCGAGTTCCCCGATATAGGAAATGCACTGCATGATCCATCCTGCCTGGGCATGTGCCGGGACCTCTGACTGGATGAACAGCGTGGCCTTTTCGGGGTCGATGCCTGCCGCGATATAGGTTGCCGCAAGCCGGCGGATCGCCTCACTAAGGTCATCGGGATCCTGAGGCATTGTGATCGCATGCTGGTCGACAATGCTGAAGACGCAGTCATACTCATGCTGAAGTTCCGTGAACTGGCGGAATGCGCCGATGTAGTTGCCGAGTGTGACGGTTCCCGTCGGCTGCACACCTGAAAAAATCCGTTTCATCCGTAAAAACCTCCTGAAATAAAAAAATCACCATGCCATCCCGATAAAAAGGGACGGATGATGTTCAATCAGCCGCGGTACCACCCGCATTGCCCGAAGGCCGCTCTAACCCTTAACGCGGGCGCACGGGACCGGCTACAACCATTCGCCGGTCCGGCTCAGGAGTCCATTCGGCGGGGTGGCCGTCCTGTTCTCACCATCCACAGGCTCTCTGTGCGGCGGGGCCCCGCTTACTCTTCTCCATCAAAGCTGATCATCGATTTTCCACTATTATATATTCGGTCCGGAGAAGATGCAACTGACCTGTCACGAATGTTCTTGAAATTCCTTCCTTCCGGATAACAGAGCTGATAGAATAAGAGACACATAAAGAGAAAAGGGAGTTTTTTGCATGAAACTAAAATGGGTAGGCGCACTGGCTCTTGCGGTTTCAATGGCAGCCGCTCCGTCAGTGGCAGCGGAGAGCCCCGCAGAAGATTTCAAAGGGCTCTCCTATGAATATGGGAAAATCGATGCCGACATGGTGGCTTCGTCAAAGCTGTACAGGTTTGATTCCGGACTTCATTTTGAATATCCCGATGCAGTAAGAGGACTTTATGTAACCGGGCATTCAGCCGGAGGGGAAAAGTTCGGACGGCTCGTGAATCTCATCGATCAATCGGACCTGAACGCCATGGTCATCGACATCAAAGAGGACCATGGATATCTGACCTATGAACCGGCAGATGACTCCCCTCTCCGGGAGATGGGAATCGGCCAACCATACATAAAAGATCCGAGAGCCATGCTGGAAAAGCTTGAGGAAAAGCAGATCTATCCGATAGCCAGGGTTGTCGTATTCAAAGACACCGCACTAGCCGAAAAGCGTCCCGATCTCTCCTACACAAGCGGGGGCAAGGTCTGGAAAAATGGCAGGAAAGAAGCGTTTGTGAGCCCGTTCATGAAGGAAGTCTGGGACTACAATGTGGAGATTGCAATCGAAGCGGCCAAGATGGGGTTCAAAGAGATTCAGTTTGACTACGTTCGCTTCCCGGAAGGATTTGAGACAAGGGCGGATAGCCTGCAATACAGCTTCGGAGATTACGAGAATTCGGAGTTGGACCCGATTCAGAGGCGGGTCCAGGCTGTCACGGATTTTGTCGCCTATGCGAGAGAGCAGCTTAAGCCGTACGATGTGGAAGTCTCCGTAGACATCTTCGGTTACTCAGCCACCTTGCCTGAGGCCCCGGGCATCGGCCAGAACTTCTCGAAAATCTCGGAAAACGTGGATGTGATCTCTTCGATGATCTATCCGAGCCACTGGACTTCATATTTCGGCATTTCTAAGCCGGACCTTGAACCATATCGTCTGGTAGCCGAGTATGCGAAGGTCGAGAACGAAAAGTTGGCAGCACTCGAAAATCCGCCGGTATCACGCCCTTGGCTGCAGGACTTCACTGCCAGCTATCTGGGCAGCGGGAATTATAAGCGATACGGAAAGGCGGAAGTGGAGGCGCAGATCAAAGCCCTCAATGATGCAGGGATTGATGAGTTCCTCCTTTGGAACGCGACGAACAACTATTCGGAAGGCGTGGACTACACGCCATGAGCCTCAAGGGCACACACCAATTTTTTTCCGGTGTGTGCCATTTTTCGTTTAACCTCCATCCAAATGGGAAATAGTACAAATAAAGCGGAACTTATTTCTTGCCGGGACGTACTAATAAATAGGATGGAAAGGCAGGTCCCGCTGAGTCTCTTATTTTCAGTCAGTGAAGATTAATTGAGAATGAATTGTTCATCTGTGTTTGTGCCTATTCCGGAATGGGTATAACAGCTCTGAAGCAAACATCTGCTCGATTCCTTCAACAAATGTAGCGAAGAAGTGAAGGTTTGTGGCTAATTGAAAACTTTTTTCAAAACGGTGTATCGCTAAGGTCAAAAATGGTGTATAATAAAGACATCACATTAATAATTAGAATGATTTTAATCAGATAAATTCAACGAGACTCCAACTTCCTACTCTTGAAAGGACGTGTTTGTGGATGAGCGTGACCCTATTTACATCTCCCAGCTGTACTTCTTGCCGGAAAGCGAAAGCATGGCTGGAAGAACATGAAATCCCATATACGGAACGGAATATTTTTTCCGAATCCCTGACAATCGATGAAATCAAGCAGATTCTTCGCATGACGGAGGACGGGACGGACGAGATCATCTCGACCCGTTCGAAAATCTTCCAGAAGCTCGACGTCGATTTGGAGAGCCTGCCTCTCCATGAGCTTTACGAACTGATCCAGGAACACCCGGGCCTTCTCAGAAGGCCGATCATCCTGGACGACAAACGACTGCAGGTCGGTTATAACGAGGATGAGATCAGGCGATTCCTTCCGCGCAAGGTAAGGGCATATCAGCTCCTCGAAGCGCAACGGATGGTCAACTGAGGACAAACATGACTGACAGGGATGTTCCGCATGACCTGTCAGTCTTTTTCGTTTTTTTCTCTTGCTTTCCTGCATCCTGTCCCATACAATGCTAATACTACAAGCAGCCGTTCCGACTGGACACGCCTTTCCAGATTTGACGGTGACGGCATATACTGACAGCAGGACACTTGCCATCGGCGGAATGCATTGTCACACCCGGTTTACGGAGAATACCGTCGGAAGGGAGAGGTGTAAACATGGAAATCGAACGCATCAATGAAAATACTGTAAAGTTTTTCATTTCGTATATTGATATCGAAGAGCGCGGCTTTACACGTGACGAGATCTGGTATAATCGAGACCGCAGTGAAGAGTTGTTCTGGGAGATGATGGAAGAAGTCGACGAGGAAGCCGACTTCACCATTGAAGGGCCGCTTTGGATCCAGGTCCACGCAATGGATAAGGGACTCGAAGTGACAGTGACCCGTGCCCAGGTGACCCGTGATGGGAAACAGCTGGAGCCGCCATTCGGCCAGGAGGGAAGACGGATGTTCCAGGAGGATGAATCCTCTTACGCCGACCTCCAGAACCTCGACCAGTACGTCCCGGGTTTCCGGCAGGAAGAGGACGACTGGGAGGACGCAACTTTCCTTGTCGGTGAGTTTGATGACCTGATTCCGCTTTCGCAGATTCTGAAAGAAGAGGCACTGAGGACTTCGCTCCACTTGTTTGAGGACAGCTACTACCTCCACGTAGGCTTTGACGGCCTGGCTGGCGATGAGGAGGACCTCGACGACGTAGTCAGCGTGCTGACGGAATATCTGCAGCGGACGAATGTTACGATTCACCGGATTGAGGAATACGGAAAGACAATTATCGCCGAAGATGTCTTCGGCATAATCGCTGAACACTTCTGATTCCCGGGCTGTACGGACTACCGTGCAGCTTTTTCTTTCGGCGAAAAATTGCAAATAGGAAATGCGAGGATGCGGACTAAGAACCGCATCTTTTTATTTTGGGGCATTTAAAGAAGGCAAAATTTGATTTTGGGCGGATTTTAAATGCCAAGATTGGAAAATGACAGTTCAGGCGGGTCTTGGCGAAGTTGCCGGATCAGCTGTGCGGGCTTACAATGGCGAAAAGAAAGGGGGAATAGTCAGAATATGTTGGCGGCCATCTTGGAAAACGAGGTGCAATTTATCATTACCCAGGACATGACGAGGGAATCGCTCCACCAGATGAAAAACACACACCACTTCCGCTGTCCGCAATGCCGCAGTAAAATGTGGCTGAAAATTGGGGATGTCAGGATTCCTCATTTTGCCCATGCCGCGAGAAGCGATTGCAGGCGGATGTTTTCAGAAGGGGAGACGCCTGCCCATCTGGCGGGCAAACAGCAGCTTTATGAGATGTTCACGGGGCTCGGGCTCAGGACCGGCATGGAGACTGCGCTCACGCCAATTGGCCAGCGTCCCGACCTGCTTGTCGAATATGACGGCAGGGCGCATGCCATCGAATTTCAATGCAGCCGGATCTCCCCGGCCATTGTCCGCAGCCGGACGAAGGGATATGAGGAGGCAGGAATCATTCCTCACTGGATTCCTTCTGCACCTGAAAGCTGGAGTTCGACGGGACAGCCAATCAGGACCCTGTCCATCCCCGAGTTCTTACAACTGTTCATCCGCCGTGACGCAAAAAACGGCAACTTCCTGATGACCTATGATCCGGTAACAAGGCATTTCTATTACTTTGTCCATCCGATACACATCAGCGGCAATACATTTTTGGGCAAGATGGTCGCCATCCCATATACATTGCAAGGATTTCCGTTTGCTGTCCCCTCTCCCCTCGATGAGAGCACCTTCATGTCCTATATGAGAATGTATTCATCAAGACGCAAGTCCTATCTGAAGCGGCGGGTTCTGTCCAACCGAAAAGGGATTCGCGATCCATTGCTTCGGGCCTGTTATGAGAACCGGATCCATGCCGATCAGCTGTCTCCCCTGATCGGTGTTCCGACTTCCGGTGCGGATGCTTTCAAAGAGCACGACACGGAGTGGCAGGGGCAGTTCGTCTTTTTTGCCTTCGGTGCAGAAAGTGGGAAATCCGCAAATTCCGATTTGATCAGTGAGTTCCTGAAGTACGTACCGTCCCAAAGAGGGGACGGGGCTGCGGCTGTGTCGGCCTACTTGCAATTTCTTGAAGCAACAGGCGTCAGGGAGCTCCGGGACATCCTTGACTGCCATGAACTGCCCGAAAGCTCCCTTAGTTATCTTTGGAAGGAATTCCTTGCAAGCCATAGTGAATATTGAGAAAATGTTCATGAGTTTATTTTGGCTATCGAAGGAAGGGGCAATCTAATGACGACCGAACCAAAAAACGATGTGCTGACAAGGGACCAAGTCGCGGTTGAAGAAACATGGCGGCTTGAAGATATCTTTGCATCCGATGAGCTATGGGATGAAGAATACAAGGCAATTGAAGTGCTTTCCGAGAAAGCGGATACATTTCGCGGGACACTCGGCAATGGGTCCAGGGAGCTGCTTGCGGCGCTTCAATACCGTGACGAAATTTCCGAGCGGCTGCAGCGTCTGTACAGCTATTCACATATGCGCTACGACCAGGACACGGCAAACAGCACGTACCAGGCGATGGACAGCCGGGCAAAGGCGCTGTATGTCAGGGTCTCCACGAGCCTGTCTTATTTCGTTCCTGAATTGCTTTCAATTGACGAAAAGGAATTGAACCGCTTCATTGAAGAAGAAGAAGGCCTGAGGGTATACCGGCATGCTCTTGAGGAAGTGAACCGCCAGCGCCCTCACATTCTTCCTGCAGAGCAGGAGGCGTTACTTGCGCAGTTCTCAGAGGTCGCGAACGCTTCCTCCGAGACGTTCGGCATGCTGAACAATGCCGACCTTGAGTTCCCCGAGATCAAAGATGAACAAGGGAATGAGGTCAAGCTCACACATGGCCGCTATACGACATTCCTTGAGAGCAGCGACCCTTCCGTCCGCGAAGCCGCATTCCGCGCAATGTACGGCACCTACGGGAAGTTCCGAAACACCTTTGCTTCCACACTGTCCGGAGAAATCAAGTCGAACAATGTCAATGCACGCATCCGTAACTATGCTTCCGCACGGGAAGCGGCGCTTTCGAACAATCATATCCCGGAAGCTGTCTATGACAATCTCGTTTCGACGGTCAACGACAACCTCCATCTGCTGCACAAGTATGTTTCGCTTAGGAAGAAAGTGCTTGGCCTGGACCAGTTGCATATGTGGGACCTCTATACGCCGCTAGTCAAGGATACCGACATGAAAGTGCCATATGAGAATGCCAAACAGATGATGCTCGAAGGGCTGGCGCCGCTCGGGGAAGATTATGCGGACATACTGAAGGAAGGCTTGGAAAACCGCTGGGTAGACGTCCGCGAAAACAAAGGCAAGCGGTCAGGGGCCTATTCCTCCGGATCATACGGGACAAATCCTTATATCCTGATGAACTGGCAGGACAATGTCAACAACCTGTTCACACTTGCACATGAATTCGGCCACAGCGTACACAGCTACTACACGCGCAAGAACCAGCCGTTTGTGTACGGCGACTACACAATCTTTGTCGCGGAGGTCGCTTCGACCTGCAACGAAGCCCTTCTGAACGACCATCTCCTGAAAACACTGGATGATGAGCAAAAGAGAATCTACCTGCTGAATTATTGGCTGGAAGGCTTCCGCGGCACGGTATTCCGCCAGACGATGTTTGCGGAATTCGAACATGCCATCCATCAGCTTGACCAGCAGGGAGTTGCGCTGACTGCCGACAAACTGACGGAAGTGTATTATGAGCTCAACAAGAAATACTTTGGCGATGACATTGTCATAGATGAAGAAATCGGCTTGGAATGGGCACGCATTCCGCACTTCTACTACAATTATTATGTCTACCAGTACGCCACCGGCTATAGCGCCGCGGTCGCCCTCAGCAACAAAATCCTGGAAGAAGGGGAGCCGGCTGTTGAACGCTACATCAACCGCTTCCTGAAAGCGGGCTCCTCGGATTACCCGATCGAAGTCCTGAAACAGGCCGGGGTAGACATGACCTCCAGCCAACCAATTGAAGAAGCCTGCAGGGCATTCGGTGAAAAACTTGCCGAACTCGAAAAACTGCTCGGCTGACCGGACATCCCGATAGAATTAATGAGACTGCAGACAAATGAGGACCTCCCTCTTTGTCAGGAGTATTTATACGCAAAACGAAAGAATCAGAAGTCCACCCAAGGTGGACACAGACTGTAGACAAAGTGAGTGGATTACTCCTTTGTCTGCAGTTTTTTGTTTTCCGGAGAATCCCCGTATCGAATTGAAGCGGAGGTCCTGAAACTCCCCGAAATGCTGCCATTTCCTTCGTGCGAAACGTATTCGGGTATGCTTTTCCGTCCCGGGGGAATAGCGTGATCCGAAGTCCCCGCAGGACGCAGTCAGTGGAGCGCAGCTAATGCCGCTCAACGCCTGCGCCTTTGAGCGTCGACACCAAACTTCACTTTGGCGTCGGCAGCACCCGCGGACCAGCAGACGCCAAAGCGAAGAACGGCGTCTGTGGCCAAAAGCGCGAGCATTAGACGATAAAGCTCTTCCTGTGACCGAAGCGCAGTTTTGGTAAGCAAGAGCCCGCAGAGGAAACTCGGAAAATTATAGAAGAAAGGACCCCAAACAATAATAATGCTACACACGACTTTCGTAATTAAATAACAGAGGGCTCCGTTACTGAGCTTTCAGAACATTTTTGCTGCAATAACGATATTTAAATTGAAAACGCTCGCAATATGACAACCTTGTGAACTCTCATGTGAAATCTTGCGCAATCAATTATTTCGTGATAAGTTAAGAGCGTGAAATATTTCACGAAAACAAACACCCCTTTTGTTTGAACGTGAACATTTCCCCCATCCCCTTCGTGTAATACGAAAAAGCACCCGCTCCTCCCCCGGAGCGGGTGTCTTTTTGTCTTTTTAGAAACATACGGACCGGACAATAAAACCGGGACCCAACAGGATCCCGGCTGAATTCATTATAAGTCCATTTTTCTGCGCCAAAGGGTTGCACCCCGTACAGGCAGACATTCGATCCGGCGCTGGAGCAGGCGTTTTTTCAGCTCCCGCTCAGCAGTCCTCGTGCTTACCTTATAGATGGCGGCAATCTCACCGGTTGTCAGAGAGTCGAAACGCCGGAACAGTTCGTCGAGAGACGGGGGGACCGACTTCTTCATCTGGTCCCCGAGCAGCTCCTCCAGGACCTTTACATAGATTTCATAGTCATGGATGCCGTCCACCATCAGACCCTCGTCCTCAAAGTTGTTATTAAAGAAGACGAAGCTCGGAGCCTGGTGGACTTCCATCTCCCGCGAGATGTACAGATCACATTGGAAAGACTTTGCGGCATTGACCGAGCGGAAGTCCTGTGCGAACTCAGCTGTATCGATACCAATCAAATCAGCAATCTCAAGAAGGACTTCCGGTGTCGTGACATCGCGTTCTTTCAGAAAACGGTAGTCAAGAAGCCTGGACAGGTACTTGAATCCGGCCCGCTTGCCCTGAAACTCGGCCGCCTTGACGGCGACGGCAGGCAGGGCAGGGTGGGGGATGCGGGTATCATGGGGCCCCTGGCCAAGGCTCTTCTGTGGTGAGAGGCACGTCTTCATAATGATGCGGTAGGTAAAGTACTGTTCGTACTCCACCTGAAGGCGGCGGAGAACCGGGACCAGCCCGTAGCAGTCCGCATCAGTCGGATCGATGAAGACATACAGTTCAAGCGGTTTGGCCGAGTTCTCCGTGTCCAGGATCTCCGAAGCATTCGGCAGGAAGTTCAAACGGACCCCTCCTCACCCGGCCCGGTCCTGTTAACCATATGGTTTGCGGTCAGGATCAGCCGGTTATAGAAGTCTTCACGGATCTTCCCTTCCATGCCAACCTCGTCCATCGCTTCAGCCATACACTCAAGCCAGGCCTGCGCGCGGTCATAGGTGATCGGGAACGGCATGTGCCGCGCCCGCAGCATCGGGTGTCCGTGTTCTTCGGTATATAAATTGGGTCCACCCAGGAACTGGGTGAGAAACTGTTTCTGCTTTCGGGCGGTTTCAGTCAGATCATCTGGGAAAATGGGATAGAGCATCGGATGCCGGGCGACTTTCCCGTAGAACGTGTCGACGAGATCGGACAGCAGCTCCGGGCCGATCTCTTCATAAGGAATGATGGGTTTCCGGGTCATGATGCATGCTCCTTTGCTAACTCCATTGCCTGTAATTGTAGACTCATTCTATCAACCGGATTCCGGTTCTACAAATAAATCGATTTCCATCAGGCCTGCGGGAGTTCTTGCCCAGATAGGAACTGCGTGAGAATGCCTGCTGTGATAGACTGAAGTGAGATGAATTGTATGCATAGAAAGGACGAAGACATCGTGACCAATCAGCCAATCGTTCAGAGCGCCGGAGCTTCCGGCAATATAACCGAATTTACGCTCCGGGAAGGGACTGACCTCTCCGGAATGCAGCCTGCAGGAAGAATGATCACGGATACCGATTCCGGAACGTTCGTTTACTTGCTGGATGACGGGGAGCGGTTTGTCCATGTACATTTTCCTGAAGAAATCTGGCCGGGGATGGCGACAGCACTGCAAAGCGGTGAAACTCCTGTTCTCCTGTCCGGGCAACATCAGCTCGAGCTCGTGAACTTCGCAGATGAGCTGGAGATGCTGGTCTTTAATATCGAAGGCAATGACAATTACGGCGAGGCTTTCTCGACGGCGGTCGAGAAGGCATTCAGCCAGATCCTGAGCGCCTGAATTGCGCTGATTGAACGGGGGATTGATCAATGGGACAATGGGAACGTTTTCTCGAACCGTACAAACAGGCGGTCGATGAATTAAAGATTAAGTTAAAAGGCATGCGTGCACAATTTGCTACAGAGATTGAACACGCGCCGATCGAGTTTGTGACGGGACGGGTCAAGCCGCTGGCTAGCATTTATGACAAAGCATTGGAAAAAGGCATTCCTTTTGAACCATCCAAGTTGCTGGCCACTGAGATTCCTGACATTGCGGGCATGCGGATTATGTGCCAGTTTGTCGATGATATCGGAGTGGTCGTCGAAAGCATCAGACAACGCAAAGACATGACTGTAACAGAAGAGCGCGACTACATCTCGAAAAACAAACCGAGCGGTTACAGGTCTTATCATATGATCGTCGAATATCCGGTTCAGACTATTCACGGCGAGATTAAAATTCTCGTCGAAATCCAGATCCGGACGCTCGCGATGAATTTCTGGGCGACAATCGAGCATTCACTGAACTACAAGTATAAGGGTGATTTCCCAGAGGAGATTAAAGTGCGCCTCCAGAGCGCGGCAGAGGCGGCATTTTCGCTTGATGAAGAGATGTCAAAAATCCGGGATGAAATCCAGGAAGCCCAACGTTATTTCAGCACCTACAAGGGATATGCGAGGGACGATTTGGGGGAATCCGGTAAAGGAGGCAGCGATCGATGAGGTATTCGATTCAATCGCGGGGCGATGATCTTTCCAATGATCTGGCAGCACGGGCCAAACAGTATTTGACTGACTTCGGCCTTGTATACGATGAAAAGGAACCGGAAATCGTCCTGACGATCGGAGGAGACGGGACGCTTCTTCATGCCTTCCACCGATACCGCGACCGGCTGTCGGACACAGCATTTGTCGGTGTGCACACCGGTCATCTCGGCTTTTATGCCGACTGGCAACCGCCGGAAATCGAAAAGCTGGTGATTTCAATTGCCAAGCACGACTTTGATGTAATTGAGTATCCGCTTTTGGAAGTGGCCATACAGTACCGCAATGATATGAACGATGCTGTTTATCTGGCGATGAACGAGTCGACTGTCAAATCACCGGATGTCACACTCGTCATGGACGTTGAATTGAATGGAATGCCGTTCGAACGTTTCCGGGGTGACGGGCTTTGCGTCTCGACGCCATCAGGCAGCACAGCCTACAACAAATCGCTCGGCGGGGCGATCATCCATCCTGCCTTGCCCGCCATGCAGTTGACAGAAATGGCATCCATCAACAACCGGGTGTTCCGGACAGTCGGCTCGCCGCTCGTCCTGCCGGCCCATCACACCTGTGTTCTGAAGCCGGTGAAAGGGCCCGATTTTATGGTGACGGTCGACCATCTGCACCTCCTCCACAAAGATGTCAAGACGATCAGCTACCGGGTTGCGGACGAACGGGTCCGTTTTGCGCGCTTCCGGCCGTTTCCGTTCTGGAAGCGGGTCCATGACTCCTTCATTGACAGCGATGTCCGCTGATAACCGATTCAGGCTTTCCTACATTGCGAAGGCTGACGGTGTCGGATTACGGGACTTCCTGGCGGAGAGCGGCATTTCGCGCAGAACCCTGACTGCCGTCAAATATAGGGGCGGGGAAATATTGGTTAATGGCAAGGAAAAGACGGTTCGGCATACGCTTCGGGCCGGGGATGTGGTCACTGTCATTTTTCCGCCGGAAAAGCCGTCAGAAGGGCTTTTCCCGGAGAAAGGCAATCTTTCGGTGCTTTATGAGGACGAGTCATTGCTTATTCTGGACAAGCCGGCCGGGCAGGCGACCATCCCTTCAAGAGATGCGCCGTCCGGCACGCTTGCCAACTATGTTGCGGGAAGGTTTAGGACAGAAGGGACACCGGCGACGGTGCATATCGTCACACGGCTAGACCGTGAGACTTCTGGAATCGTCTGCATCGCAAAAAACCGCCACATCCATCATCTCATGTCAGAAAAGATGAAGGCGGGCGGCGTTCACAAGCGGTATGAAGCGATTGTGCGCGGCAGTTTCAGCAACTGCCATTTCTTTATCGATGAGCCGATCGGACGAAAAGAAGACAGCATCATCGAGCGGATGGTGCGTCCCGACGGCCAGCGGGCCACCACAGAAGTCCGGGTGTTGGAAACAGCCGGGCCCCGTGGCGGGGAATTTTCTCTGCTATCGGTAATTCTCCATTCGGGCAGGACCCACCAGATTCGCGTACACCTTGCCCATATCGGTCATCCGATAGAAGGAGATACGTTATACGGTGGCAGCACGGAACGGATCGGACGCCAGGCGCTCCATTGTGCCGGGCTGTCATTTAGTCATCCGCTCAGCGGCATACCTATTAAAATCGTCAGCGGCGTGCCGGACGACATGGCGGCAGCTGCCGACTTTAACAGGTAAATTCGCTGAATTTCTCCGGCTGAAACGGTTGCCTGGAAGGAACGCTCACCACCGTTTTTTCAGGATAGCGGAGGGCGCTCAATTTTCCGCCGAACACGCAACCGGTATCAATATTGACCGTATTGTTCGTAAAGCGGCATTCCGCGACGGGAGTATGACCATATACAATAAACGGTCTGCCTTTGTAGTGTTTTGCCCAGTCTCGCCTTAGCGGGCGGCCGTCTGGCAGGGTTTCGCCGGTAATGTCCCCGTACAAGACAAAAGTTCGCAGCCGGCTGCCCTCTTTCCTGCCGATCAGGTCCTCCCGGATCCCGGCATGGGCGATGATCAGTTTTCCGTCATCCAGCATCTGATAGAGCGGGAGCGATTCGTAAAAGCGGATATAACGCTTGCGGATATGCTCCCGCTCCTTTCCTGAGAGGGCTCCGAGTTCTGCTACTGTAGTTTCCAGACCGTGCTTTTGCTGGACGTTGTTGCCGAGCATGTACCGGTAAAGTTTGTTGCAATGATTTCCCGGGGAATAAATCAGTTGGCCGGCATCTTGCAGTTCAAATAGGAATTTCAGCATCTCAACTGACTTTGGGCCGCGGTCCGTCGCATCGCCGACAAAGGCGGGCAACCGGCCTTCCGGATGGATGCAGCGTCCGTTTGCCATGCGGTAGCCGAGTTTTTCAAACAGCTCCAGAAATTCTTCGTAGCAACCGTGAAGGTCACCGAATATATCTAACTTCAACATGAAAACACCTCATTCCGCACTGATGTTCAGAAAACGACTTTATTTGAGTCTACCCCATACTGCCGTTCTCCAACACGGCACATATAGATTTGCGGAAGGATTGATCGAAAGGAGGGCCCGGCATGCCGGAAGCACTGAATGAGCAGGAAGAGACTTATATTGACGAGGATCTGGTCACCCGATTATTGGAGGAAGGGGATCCCGAGGCATTCAGGGAGGAATTCCTCGCAGGCCACCCGTATGACCAGGCAAAATACTATGAAAAAGCCGGGCCCGAACTTCGCCGGAAAATGTACGAATTTCTATCGCCAAAGGAACTGGCGGAGATTTTCGAAGTATCCGAGATTGCGGACGACGAATTTGACGAATACCTGAGCGAAATGGATACCCGATATGCGGCGGACATGTTCGCCGGCATGTACGCAGACAATGCGGTTGACGTGCTGAATGAGCTGGATAAGTCCAAGGTCCTGACTTACCTGACCCTGATGGACGACGAGGACGCCGGTGAGATCAAGGACCTTCTGCATTACGAGGAGTACACGGCAGGCGCGATCATGACGACGGAATATGTCACGATCCCCAAAAATTCGACGGTCCGCTCCGCGATGACCATCCTGAGGAACGCGGCTCCTGACGCGGAAACCATCTATTACATTTTCGTCACCGATGATGAGAACCGTCTGGCGGGCGTCGTGTCGCTGAGGGATATGATCATCGCGGATGAAAATGCGATTGTCTCGGATATTATGAATGAACGGGTTGTCAGTGTATTGGTCAGCGATGACCAGGAGGAAGTCGCCCGTACGATGAAGGACTATGACTTCCTCGCGATGCCGGTAGTTGATTTTCAGCAGCATCTTATCGGGATCATCACGGTCGATGACATTATCGACGTCCTCGAAGAAGAGGCGTCCGACGACTACTCCAAACTCGCGGGTGTGTCGGATATGGACACCATCGACAGGGATCCGATTGCGGCGGCCAAAAAGCGCTTGCCCTGGCTGATCATGCTGACTTTTCTCGGAATGGTGACCGCTAATCTGATGGGCCGGTTTGAACAGACCCTCGACCAGGTCGCACTTCTTGCGGTTTTCATCCCGCTGATCGCAGGAATGGCCGGAAACAGCGGGACACAGGCGCTTGCTGTCGCTGTAAGGGGGATCGCGACAGGTGACATCGAGAAAGAAAGCAGAGTGAAGCTGCTGATTAGGGAAGCGGGGACCGGCCTCATCTCGGGGACGGTCTGCGGCATCTTTGTCGTCGGGCTGATTTATTTTTGGAAGCATGAGCTTGTTCTCGGGCTCCTGGTCGGCGTGGCGATCGTCTGTTCCATCTTTG
Organism: Bhargavaea massiliensis; assembly: GCF_018390575.1. Lineage (GTDB taxonomy): Bacteria > Bacillota > Bacilli > Bacillales_A > Planococcaceae > Bhargavaea > Bhargavaea massiliensis. The sequence continues at coordinate 341,870 of NZ_JAHBCJ010000002.1, forward strand.
TGGCGACGCTGGCCGGATCCTTTATTCCGCTTTTGATGCACCGTCTGAAAATCGACCCGGCCGTCGCATCCGGCCCGTTTATCACGACACTGAACGATATCATCAGCATCGTGATTTATCTGGGGCTTGCCACGATGTTCATTTCCCGGTTGTGACAGTTGGGTACCACCCGGCATACGATGGGGAAAAAGGATGTGAGCCCATGGCAGAACGAGACGGAGGGCCATTGCTGTTCGTGGATGCACCGCCTGTTTACTTTGTCACAGAGCCGGTCTATAGCCGGGAGACGGCAGAGGAGGAAGCTCATGACGGCGGGGAAGATGAAAGTACGTCAGTCTATGAACTCCCGAAGCGCCCCGAAGAAACAGCCAAGCTCCTCACCCAGCTGCGCTTCTTGTCGCGCCCGTTCCAGCGCGAGGTGTACCGCCCGATCCAATTCCGTTTAAAAGACGGTACAGTGGTCAATGGTGAAATCCTGAATCTTGAAGAAAGCAGATTCGCTGTCAAGGGCACCAGCGAAGAGAAAATCGAAATGGAAATATCCGTCGATGAACTGGATGCCATCTGGTGGAAAGGCAAGCCGTTCCCGTATGGAACATAAATAACTGAACAACCTGAAGCTGGCGGACTTTGCATCCGCCGGCTTTTTTCTTGGTCTAATTTCCCTTGAATACAAAAACACCGCCCGGACGATTCCGGACGGCGGGACACTCGAGGCGGCGGCGGTCAGTCGTACGGGCACAAGTCAACAAATACATCATCGACACAGATGATTCCGCAGAAGCAGCGGATATCGACTGTGACGCAAAGCCCGGTCGCTTTCCATGGGTTTGTATTAGGGGGTGCGCTTGGATCCTTGAAGACCGCGCGAAGCATGACACAGCAGTCGCCAATGATTTTCTCAACCCGGAAGCAAGTGAAGGAATAGGTTGAAGTGCCGGACTTTGTGCAATCAGGTTTAAACACCTTGAACGGCGTGCCGTCTTTCGTCAGCAGGTTGATGACCCGGGTATTGAACGCAGTCGGGTTGCCAAGACCGCCGAGCGGCTTTGTGAAACAGCTGGTCGGGCAGTCATCGCAGTAATCATCCGTACCGGCGTCCTGGATGTGCTTTACGGCTTTGACTACGTCGCACAGGCAGTGATCGAAGGAAGAGGAATCAAAATCTTTCTTTCCGCAACAGCTCATTTCTGAACACCTCCTCCCTGTTGGTCTCTGTCTACCATATGCACCACCCAGACAGGTGACCGGGCGAACGCACAGATTGCATAGGCATCAGCAGTGGCGGACATACTGAGTATTAAATGGGAGGTGGCGCCTTGAAACAGGTGTTTGCAATAGCGGGGACCTGCCTGCTGCTTGCGGGCTGCGGTTCCGGTGCCGGAGAGATCCGCGTTTCGGGCGGAGAGCCCGAGGAAAACCAAAAGGTCGAGAAAGTGCTCAAAGAAGAGGACGGCAGAATCGTCTCGGCCGTCGCGGTTTTCGTGGAGGAAGATCTTTTGGTCGGCGTACAGGTTAAACCGCTTAGCCGGTTCTCCAAGACCAAGATTGAAGAAGAACTCACCAAAGAAATGGAAAAGGCGTTCCCGGAAGAGACTGTCACCTTGTCGGCTGATCTGAAGATTTTTTGGGAAACAGATAAGCTGGACGAGCTCGAGGAGGAAGAAAAGTTGCATAAAAAAGTGGAAACGATCAAATCTCTCTCAAAGGAAGAGACCTGATGGACCGCCAGGCATACTCGCAGCTTGAACAGCAGATCACGCCCAAACCTCCTTTGGCCGTGAATCTGGTGAAGGCATTCGTGACAGGCGGAATCATCTGTGCCATCGGACAGGGAATCATGTACTTCTATATGTATTTCTTTGACTTCACGGAGCGCACTGCAGGCAATCCGACAGTAGCCACGATGATTTTCATCGCCATGCTGCTGACCGGTTTTGGAAAATACAAGCGGATCGCACAGTTTGGCGGAGCCGGGTCCGCCGTGCCGGTGACCGGATTCGGGAACGCAATGATTTCGGCAGCAATCGAACACCGCACGGAGGGATACGTGCTCGGGGTCGGCGGCAACATGTTCAAGCTGGCCGGATCGGTCATCGTGTTTGGCGTCTTTTCCGCATTTGTGGTTGCCCTCATTAAAACGATCCTCGTGAAGTTCGGGGTGGTCGGATGGTAGCAAGAGGTGTCATCCGGTTTGAAAGCAGGCCGACTATCCGTGCGGTTGCAGTGGTCGCAGGTCCGGCTGAAAAGAAGAACAGTCCGTTCAGTCAGCAATTTGACCGCCTGTACGACTCCGATCTATGCGGCCAGAAAACCAACGAGCAGGCCCACAGGCAACTGATCGAGGATGCGTGCGACCTTGCCCTGAACAAAGCAGAAAAGACGGTCAGCGATGCAGATTATCTCGTATGCGGGGATCTTGTAAATGAGATGACCCCTTCCAATTTTGCGGCAGCCTCTACAGGCTTGCCTTATATCGGGCTATTTTCGGCTTGTGCAACCTCAACATCCGCTCTAGCCTATGCCGCTTTGCTTTCGGAATCAGGTGCCTCATCACTCACACTGGCAGGAGCAGCCAGCCATCACAGTGCCATTGAGCGGCAGTTCAGATATCCGATCGAGTACGGATTCCAGAAGCCGCAGAATGCACAATGGACTGTAACGGCCGCCGGCATTGCTGCTGTAACCCCGCATGAGGCGGGTTATCCGTCAATCCGTCAGGCTACGATTGGCCGAGTCGTCGACTATGGCCTGACCGACCCGCTGAATATGGGCGCAGCCATGGCGCCGGCGGCGTTTGATACGTTCAGGAGGCATCTGGAGGCGGCAGGCGCGGAGCCTGAGGACTTCGATGTCATCATCACCGGCGACCTCGGTGCGATCGGAACGGAACTGTTCAGGAAAATGGCCTCGGAATCCGGATATGCAGTCGAAGAGGAGCGCTGGAGGGATGCCGGAAAAGAATTCTATGGAGGGAATCCGGATTTCTTCGCTGGTGCAAGCGGAGCGGGCTGTTCCGCGGCTGTCTATTTTTCTGACGTGTATAATCGAATGATGCAAGGGGAATACAGGCGTGTGCTCCTTATGGCGACGGGGGCTCTCCTATCTCCGCTTTCCTTCCAGCAGGGGGAGAGCATCCCGTGCACCTGTCATGCTATTGAACTGGTGATGGAAGAGGGGGGAAGCAGATGACGGCTTCTTTTTTGATTGCGTTTGTCATAGGCGGGCTGATCTGCGTGGTCGGACAATTGCTGTTTGATGTTGCAAAGCTTTCCCCCGGCCATACGCTGTGCCTGCTTGTCGTCTCGGGCGCGGTACTCGACGGATTTGGGCTTTATGAGCCATTAATTGATTTTGCTGGAGCAGGCGCGACGATCCCGATTACGTCTTTCGGAAACTCCCTTACGCACGGCGCCCTCCAGGAAGCGGAAAAGCATGGCCTTGTGGGCGTCATCACCGGCATGTTCGAAGTGACAAGTTCGGGGATCAGCGCCGCGATCCTGTTTGGTTTCATCGCTTCGCTACTGTTCCGTTCCAAAGGCCGTCCATAAATTCACAGTCCCGTTGCCAAACCGATGGCAATGGGCTTTTTTAGTATTCAAAAACAGCCGGGCAAGCGCCCTGCCACCAACCGATCTGCAGCCATACTCTACAAGGAACAGGAAAGGGGGGAGTGCAATGTTCGGTTACAATTACGGCGGCGGCCACGGCGGCGGCTTTGGCGGTGGCTGGGGCTGCGGCGGCTACGGTGGCGGTGGCTACGGCGGCGGAAAGTCCTATGGCGGTTCGATGTTCGTGCTGATCGTCATCCTGTTCATCCTGCTGATCATCGTCGGCAAAAGCTATAACTGCTAAGGAGGAGACGGGATGAACGAGTCGCTTTTCAAGAAAATCGAGAATAAGACCGGCGTCTCGATGGATGAACTGTTTGCACTGGCAAATGCAATCCAGCATGCCAATTTCCAGGATGAGCGTCAAGTCAGGAAAATTATCCGCAAAGTCGGGAAACTGGCGAAAAAAGACGTATCCAAACAGTTGGAAGACCAGATTGCAGAATCCATCCTGAAAAACGGCAATTCCCTGAATGTAGGGGATATCCAGCGGATGATCGATAAAAACGGCTGAGATGTAAGAAAAAATCCTCGCCAGACAATTGTGTCTGACGAGGATTTTTACTTTAGATCGTTTTTTCCATTACGCGATGGGGAATGCCGGCGTCCATAAATTCCGGAGATGTCACGGCGTAGCCGATCTTCTCGTAGAACGCGACGGCATGATTTTGTGCGTTCAGCCGGATTTTGCCGAGTCCGGCGTTTCGTGCATGCTCCTCCAGCATTACCATCATCTGCTGGCCAAGGTGCCGGCCCCGGTATTCAGGGAGGACGCAGACCCGCTCGACTTTACCGACACCGTCACCGATGTCCCGGATTCTGCCGGCAGCGATCGGATGCTCTCCGTCGTAGGCGATAAAATGTACGGCATCCTGATCCAAATCATCCAGCTCGATATGAATCGGAACGCCCTGTTCCTCGACAAACACCGCCTTGCGGACGGCGAAAGCATCCTCACGCTCTGTTTCAGTCGAAGCGAGCTTCAGGCTGACCATCGATCACTCATCTCCCGACAGTGTAAAGGTTTCGTAGACAGTCCACGAACCGTCCTCGAGCTGGTAAAGGAGATGGACACGATCAATCGTTTCCCGGTGCTGGAAGTTATCCATCTTCACTTGGCCGATGATGTCGTCATGTTCTCCGTCGGACATCTTCTGGGCAATCGTGATGTGAGGGACGTACTGATGATCTTCGGTGTTTTTGATGAAATCGAGGCTGAGGGCCTCGCGGAGACCAAGGATATCATCATTCGGCTCGATCTTGAGATAAATTGCATTTGTGATCGGAGCAAACGTGCTGGCTTTCACCACATTCAGCTCGAATGGTTTTTGCTTGGATGCAACCTCCAGTAATTCGTCGGCCGCCTCCTTCATTTCCTTCCCCTCAAGCGTGAAAGGGCCCAAGATAGTCATATGGGGCGGGATCAGGGCGTAGTGTGCATCATAGCGCTTGCGGTATGTGTTGGCCCTGTCCTGCAATTCTTTGGAAGGGAATGCAACAATTCCGTACTTCATGCGAAGACCTCCTTTGTATATTCTCCCTTAAGGATATCAGAAAGTTCGCCGATTGGTTAATCTTCACTTTCCGAAAGCAAACCTGAGGGCGCGTTCGAGATCGCGCTGCCAGTACTTCCAGGTGTGCTTGCCCTCAAATTCTTCATAGAATGACGAAAACCCTTTTTTCTCGATTAAATTCCTTAATTTTCGGTTGGGATTCAGAAAATCGTCAATCTCACCGGTGGTAGTCGGGACTTCCGTTTCACCGGTTCCGATAACCTGATAGATGTCGAAGGCTGCAGGGTCGGATACTGATTCGACAGCCTCCATGACCTGATCGTCCACATACGGAGAGTGGCAGACAACTTTTCCGAAACTGTTCGGGTATTTGCAGGCTGTCATCAGTGATACCGTTGCCGCAAGGGAGTCGCCGATCAGGCCTCTGCCGGCACCCATCTGGAAGGTCGGGAACTCCGAGTCGATGTACGGCACGAGCTCGTGGGAGATAAATCGGATGTAGTCGCGGTTCCGGTCACCATCCGGATGATACATCCTTCTCCGTTCGCTGACACTCTTGTAGGGGACGCCGACGACGATTAGCCGCTCGATTGCATCCTCTTCATAGAGCTTTTCCAGAAGCCTCGTCATCCTGCCGTATTGGAAATAGTCTTTTCCGTCCGATGCAATCAGCACCGAGTGTTTGTAAAGATCGGAGTAGTTCTCCGGAAGATAGACAAGCAGTTCCATCTCTTCTCCGAGAGCTTCGCTTTGTAATGTCAATTCGTTGATGCGTCCTTTTTTCAAGCCGTGTCCTCCTTACGGAACGTATAGATTAAATTGTAGCATACTGAATATTTACAGGTATAATGTGTGCATGCGTCCAACAAAGAAAGGGGAGATTGTCATGTTTGACCATAACAGGAAAGTCCCGTCCTCCGTCGTTACGAAAGCTGCAAAAGATGCACTTACACGCCGCGGGGTCAGTATCGAGGCCATAGCCAAAATCGTCTATGAGATGCAGGCACCATACAATGATGGCCTGAAGCTTGCCCACTGTATCGAATCCGTGGAAAGCGTTCTGGAAAAGAGGGAAGTGCAGCATGCGCTGCTTGTCGGCATCGAACTGGATGTACTTGCAGAGAAAAAGCAGTTGTCCGAGCCCCTTCAGTCGATCGTCGATTCGGACGAAGGTCTCTTCGGCGTTGATGAAACAATCGCACTCGGCGCGGTTTATACGTACGGCAGCATTGCGGTGACCACATTTGGCCACTTGGACAAAAACAAGATTGGGGTCATTAACCACCTCGATACGAAAAAAGGGATCGGTGTCCATACGTTCCTGGACGATCTAGTTGCGAGCGTGGCAGCGTGCGCCTCATCACGAATTGCCCACCGCACCCGGGATCTTGAGGAAAAAGGGAAAACGTTCAAAGCCTTGCCTCCGGAAGAGACGGCACCGGAAAGCAATGTGGACGGTGCGAAGTAATCGTTGAAGCGTTTCCAAGAAAGCGTTGACATGCGAAAATAGTCTCAGTAGAATGAAAACTAGTATGACTAACTAAATAGAGAAGGGGAGGACCAACCATGAAAAAGAAATTCCGATTCTTGACAATCCTCGGAATCATTTCGCTCTTTATGCTGGCGGCTTGTGGGGGCGGCGACAATGCCGACAGTGGCGACAGCGGCGAAAGCGGAGGAGATCAAGGCAGCAGCGATATTAAATTCCTCAGTATCCTGACAGGCGGCACGCAGGGCACTTACTACCCGCTCGGCGGCTCGTTCGCAGAGTTTATCTCGGATGAGACGGGCATCAAAACAACTGCGGAAAGCTCCCAGGCTTCTGCAGCCAACATGACAGCCCTTGCTGATGACACAGCTGAAATCGCATTTGTCCAGACGGATATCGCCTACTATGCAAACAAAGGTGAGCTGATGTTTGACGGACAGGCAATCGACAATGTTTCTGCGCTCGGCGCGCTTTACCCGGAAACAATCCAGCTTGTCACGACAGAAAAATCCGGCATCAAGTCTTATGACGATCTGAAAGGCAAGAAAATTTCTGTTGGCGCACCGGGTTCCGGTACTTATGCGAACGCGGAGCAGCTTCTTGAAATCCATGGTCTCACGATGGATGACATCGATGAGCAGAACCTTGATTTCGGTGAATCGACAGAAAGCCTCCAGTCCGGCCAGATCGACGCGGCATTCATCACTTCCGGTACACCGACAGGCGCCGTTGAAGGCCTGAACGCCACGACGCAGGTCTACATCGTACCGGTGGAAGATGCCAAAGCGGATGAACTGATCGAGAAATATCCGTACTATGCGAAAGATACGATTCCGTCCGGCACCTACGGTCTAACGGAAGACGTACCGACTGTGTCCGTTGGCGCGATGCTCGTCATCCAAAATGACATCCCTGATGATGTCGTGTACGACATCACAAAAGCGATCTACGAAAACACAGACAAGATTACACATGCCAAAGGTGAGCTCATCAAAGCCGAAAAAGGCCTTGAAGGCATCGGTATTCCTGTACACGCCGGTGCGCAGAAATACTTTGATGAAGTAAACGGCAACTGATTTCGCCGTGACATGCAGTGAAGCGATGAAGCCGTGCTTCATCGCTTCACTTTGTTCTTTTGGCGATGTGCGCCTTTCAGGGAGGGATCGTAGTGCGCAAAGCGATCGGCGTTGCAGTGATTGCAGCCGTCCTGGCAGCTGTCATGTATATGCCGGTGATTGATGCATTCGTCTTCGCGGAGGCCCGCTCAGAAACGCCGGCCATTCACTACATACGGCAGTCGGACGGTGACCGGTTCGTCATCCGGTATACCCACTCAATCCACCTGTCGGATGTGATTGAAACATATGAGGTCACCAAAGATGGCAAAATCCGTCTTCTTAAGATGGAATACGAGGATCTGGCAATCGGCATGCCGGGCCATGCGGAGGAAGGAGAGACCTTCACCGCTGAAGACGGCCGATACACATTGGAATTCGAAAACCGTGTCCTGGACTCATTTGTTCTCTTTGTTGCGGATATCGATACGGATTTGGAATTCCGGTATGACGGTCGCGTCTATAACCTAAAGAAACAGCTCGAGCGGGGATCGTCCTATCGTTTCGGGTTAAGTAAACTGTCGCTGTTCGAATTAATGAAGGGAGTGAAAATGAATGGCGGACAATCAAATCAAGAAGGATAACCTCCATGATCAGTTATCGGAAGAAGAGCAACTTGAGCTGCTGAAGAAATATGATCCCGAATCAAATACGCGTGATGTGCAGGGGATTCTGAAAAAAATTGTTTTCATCGGGTTGCTCGCATTCTCGCTGTTCCAGCTATACACAGCCATATTCGGGCAGTACACGGCTTATATCCAGCGCTCCGTCCACCTCGGATTCGCGCTGTCGCTGATTTTTCTGCTATTCCCATTCAGGAGGAAAATGGCCAAAAAAGATAAAGTGCCTTTCTATGACGTTCTTCTTGCCTTGCTTTCCATCGGGGTCGGACTGTATTGGCCAGTAATGTATAAAGAGCTCGTACTTCGGGTCGGCCGAATGACGGATCTGGATATGGCGGTTGCCATCATTGCCGTCCTGCTGACGCTGGAGGCTGCCCGCCGTGCGGTGGGCCTGCCCATTACGATCATCGCTTCGGCGTTTCTCATTTATGCATTCACAGGACCTTACTGGCCCGGTTTCCTTGCTCACCGCGGGCAGGATCTGACCGCCTTGTCACAACTGATGTTCTTTACTACTGATGGGGTTCTCGGCACTCCAATCGGTGTCTCGGCCACATTCATCTTCGTCTTCCTCTTGTTTGGTGCTTTTCTGGTCAAAACAGGGGTCGGCCAATACTTCAACGACCTCGCTGTGTCGATTGCTGGGAAGCTGACCGGGGGTCCTGCTAAGGTTGCGGTATTCTCAAGTGCCCTGCAGGGAACCATTTCCGGAAGTTCTGTTGCAAACGTCGTCACCTCCGGTTCCTACACGATTCCGATGATGAAGAAATTAGGCTATCGCAAGGAGTTCGCAGGCGGAGTCGAGGCGGCAGCTTCAACCGGCGGTCAGCTGATGCCGCCGATCATGGGGGCGGCTGCGTTCCTGATGGTCGAATTTATCGGCGGAATCACCTATTGGGAAATCGCCAAGGCTGCTGCAATTCCTGCATTGCTGTACTTTGCGGGAATCTGGATCATGACTCATTTCGAAGCCAAGCGTGTCGGTCTCGAAGGCTTGTCGGACGACCAGATGCCCAATCGGAAAGAAGTGTTTAAAAAGATTTACTTGCTTCTCCCGATTCTCGGAATCATCGTCTTCCTGCTAGTCGGCATACCGACCATGCAGGCAGCACTCTGGGGAATTGTCCTGACGATTGTCGTCAGTGCGTTTGACAAAAAGACCCGTATCAACTTCAAAGATATGATCCATGCACTTGTGGACGGAGCGCGGTCTGCACTCGCAGTCGCGGCAGCCACAGCCTGTGCTGGTATTATTGTGGGTGTTGTCGTCAAGACAGGGCTCGGACTCAGCCTGGCAAACGGCTTGATTTCCGCTTCGGGCGGCCATCTCTTCCTGACGCTATTCTTCACCATGCTCGCAGCGATCGTCCTGGGTATGGGGTCTCCGACCACTGCGAACTATGTCATCACTTCGACCATTGCGGCTCCGGCCGTCATTGCCCTGCTGATGATCGATGAGCCGTCCGGCGCCGCGGTACCGATTGTCGTGGCGCTGTCGGCGCACTTGTTCGTATTCTACTTTGGCATCATTGCGGACATCACTCCGCCGGTTGCACTCGCGGCATTTGCGGCATCCGGCATCTCGGGAGGCGATCCGGTACGTACCGGGATCAATGCATCCAAGCTGGCCATTGCAGCGTTTATCATCCCTTATATGTTCGTCTACAATCCGGCGATGCTCATGATCGATGCATCCGTGCTCGAGATTGCCTGGGTCACGCTTACGGCATTGACGGGAATGTATGCCCTAAGCGCTGGCCTTGTCGGCTACTGGTACAAGAGATTGAACTGGATTGAGCGGATCGTCACACTTGCGGCCGGTGCCCTGCTCATCATTCCTGAGGGGATGACGGATGTATTTGGGTTTGCCCTGTTTGTCGTCATGCTGGCGATCCAGTTTATTACAAAGAACAGAGGAGAAAAGGAAACAGTCTCCACAGCATCCTGATGGAAGAACCCCTGCAGAAAAACTGCAGGGGTTCTTTTTGGCTTATTTGGCTGCACCGGTCAGTTCCATGCCCCGTTCCTTCATTAGATGCTGCAATGCGGAGCGGAATGTCGTAAACGACTTTAGCTTATTTACGAATGGCAGTCCGGACAAGGTCACTTCGCGTGCTAAATGCGGAGTGAAGCCGACAGTAATCACTTCAATACCCATCAGGCTGAGAGAAGCCGACAGTTCTTCAATCGCTCTTCCGAAAACTGATAGGCTTTCCGGCTTTTCGATGGAAAGAGCAGTAAAGTCGAGAATTGCGATCTGTGTGCCGGTTGTGGCGACGTGATTCAGCACTTTGGATACAACATCCTGTGAAAATTCGGGAGTCAGTTCTCCGGCGAAGGGCACGAGGATCGTATCCGGCATAATAGAGGGAATGATCGGAACCATGATCTGGCTAATCAGGCTTTCCAGTTCCCCGACTCGCTTTTTTAGTTGGGCGATCGTCTGCTGCATTTCTTCCCGGGTCAGTTGGTCATTCATTCTGGATTCCTCACTGGTCTATATATTTTGCGACTGGTTATCTATGACTATTATACGGAAATTCCGCAGGTTCGCCATCTTTAGAGAGGGGGAGGAGGCCATGAAATCATTCATAGGGAAGGGGAGTGATAATTAAAGGTTCAAAGGAAAGAGGTTTCTGGATTTCAAAGGACAAAAAAACGTCCGGCTCCCAAAAAGGGACCGGACGGTGTGTGATGATTCCGACTGGGCTCGAACCAGCGACCTCTACCCTGTCAAGGTAGCGCTCTCCCAGCTGAGCTACGGAATCAATCTGGGATGGTTGCTTGTTGTTCTCTCAAGCACATTTACAATAATACAAGGGGAGGAGGGTAAAGTCAACGCAATCGACGAAATAAAACTTTTCAGACTATATATGGCGTTTCAAAGCAGTTAAACGGATAAGGACCGCCCTCCGTGTATGAATGCACGATGGACGGTCCTTATGTATGTTCTGCATGTTTACCGGCTGACGGCAAATATCGCATGGTCACTAAGTTATTGCTCCTGCGGGACGGATTCTTCTGCTTCAGAGAAATAAAGGAAATTTTCTTCTTCAAGCTCGGTGATCCGCTCCCGGTTCAGTCCCATCTCAAGATTTCCTGTAAACATGTGATCCCACCATTGTTCTTGTTTCATCATGTCATTTCCTCCTTGATCTTTTCGTTGTTTGACCTTCTATACCCCGCATAATCGGATTCCGAAACAGAGTGAGGAACAAAACAAGCCGGAAGACCTATTTTTCTATCTAACCGGGAAAGAGGAGCTATGAAACTGTAAGGTGCGATATTCGCCGCTTGCAGGCCGGGATGCATGATGGACAGGTAACCATTTTCCTGCCCGTATCCAAAGGTTGCCCGAGTCGGCAGCCGTTTATGAGCTTCAAAAAAATTTAACAAAGTGACAACCCTATGGAGAGGTATAGGATGACCCGGTTTATGTTTTGATATCCATGCTTGCCGGCGATAAGATGAAGAAAGAATGAAAGGAGTGGTTGGCGATGGCATTTACGGAGGCACAGGCCGGAAGAATGGTCGCCCGGCAACGGAAATTTTATTGGACCGGCACCACGAAAACGGCCGGATTCAGAAAAGACCGGCTGATGGATCTGCACGGTGCGATCCGAAAACGGGAAAAAGATATCTCGGATGCGTTGTCGAAGGATCTTGGCAAAAGTGAATTTGAATCCTATATGACGGAAATCGGTTTTGTCTTATCGAGTATCCGGGAAATGGCGTCCAGCCTTGAGGAATGGATGAAGCCGGAGCCGAAGAAGACTCCGATTCATTTCCGGCCCGGTAAAAGTTTTGTCATCCGGGAACCATGGGGAACCGTGCTGATCATCGGTCCGTTCAACTACCCGTTTCAGCTTGTCATCGAACCGCTTGCTGCTGCGATTGCGGGGGGAAACACGGCCGTCCTGAAGCCATCGGAGACCACGCCGAACGTGTCCGCTGTCATCCGCGAAATGATTGCGGAGACCTTTCCCCCGGAATTCGTGACAGTCGTGGAAGGCGGAAAGAAGGAGACGTCTGCACTGATCCATTCGCCGTTTGACTTTATGTTTTTCACTGGAAGTGCAAAAGTCGGGTCGATCGTCATGAAGGCTGCAGCCGAGCGGCTCGTGCCCGTCGTCCTTGAGCTTGGCGGCAAAAGCCCAGCCATCGTCGACCAGACTGCGAACCTCCGGACAGCGGCGGAACGGATTGCCTGGGCAAAATTCACAAATGCCGGCCAAACTTGTGTCGCGCCGGATTATTGTCTCGTTCATCACACCGTGAAAGATACGTTTATAGAAGAGTTGACAAAGGCGATAAAAGACTTTTATGGCACGAATCCTGATCAATCACCCGATTATGCCAGAATCGTGGACGAGCGCCAGTTCGACAGGCTTCGGGAGATGCTCGATGACGAGCGCAGCCGAATTCTATCAGGCGGCCGGATGAACCGGGATACCCGTTACATGGAGCCGACCGTGGTCGACAGTCCGCCTGCCGGAAGCCGGGTGATGGAAGAAGAAATTTTTGGCCCGATTTTGCCGGTCTACGGTTATTCAAGCCTGACAGCGGTGATCCGCTCGATTCGCGAGCGTCCAAAACCGCTTGCCGCTTACCTGTTTTCCGAGAACCGGGCCGCGACGGAACATTTTCTTGCAGAGCTGCCGTTCGGCGGCGGCTGCATCAATGATGCCCTTTCGCATGTCGGCAATACGGCACTGCCATTCGGCGGTGCCGGACCGTCCGGAATCGGCAGCTATCACGGCAAGTACGGGTTCGACGCCTTCACTCATGAAAAAGGGATTCTAAAGCGGGGAACGGCCTTCCCGGTCAGGGTAGCTTTCCCGCCATACGGCAACCGGCTCAAGCTGATCAAACGATTTCTGAAATGATGCCGGCGAATCGTGACGCACATCTCATGTAGGCGTATAATGAAAGCTGGACTTTTCCAGTCGGGGGGATACATTCACATGAACATACCTTTTGACCTTGAATATTCAATCAAGATTCTGGAAGAACTCGTCAATACCCCGAGTCCTTCCGGTTATACGAACGATGCCATGAAGCTGGCGGAAGCCTATCTGGCCGAAAGCGGAGCGGAACTGACCCGTACAAACAAAGGTGCCGTCATCGCCACATTCCGCGGAGAAGATGATACCAGTAGCCGGCTGATCACGGCACACGTCGATACGCTCGGCGCGATTGTCAAGGAAGTGAAGCCTTCCGGTCGACTGAAGCTGGATAAAATTGGCGGATTCAACTGGAATGCCGCCGAAGGGGAGTACTGCACCGTCCATACGGCGGAGGGCAGGAAAATCCGCGGGACCATTTTGATGCACCAGACGACTGTTCATGTGTATCGGGATTCCGGCAAAGCGGAGCGGAGCAGCGACAACATCGAGGTCCGGCTGGATGAGCGGACCGGCAGTGCGGAAGAAACACGGTCGCTCGGCATCGAGGTGGGAGACTTTGTTTCGTTCGATCCGCGTTTCGAAAGGGTCGGCGGCTACGTCAAGTCCCGCCACCTTGACGACAAGGCCAGCACGGCTCTATTGCTGGAGCTTTCGGCCAGGCTGAAGGAGAGCGACATACAGCTTCCGCATACCCTGCACCTTTACCTCTCCAATAATGAAGAAATCGGCTTCGGAGGCAATGCTTCGGTTCCGGAAAACACCGTTGAGTACATTGCATTCGACATGGGCGCAATCGGAGACGGGCAGTCTTCCGACGAGTACACCGTGTCGATCTGCGTGAAAGATTCCAGCGGACCGTACCATTACGGCCTGACCCGTCACCTGGCGAATCTCTGCAAAAAGGCTGGCATTCCGCACAAGCTAGATATCTACCCTTATTACGGCTCGGATGCTTCGGCGGCAATCCGCGCGGGCTTTGACGTCCGGCATGCGCTTTTCGGACCCGGCATCGAATCGTCTCATGCACTGGAAAGGACGCATACGGATTCCCTTGAGGCGGCGGCCGGCCTGCTGAGGGCTTACATTCTTTCGCCGCTTGCGGAAGACTGAGGAGGAAACAACATGGAAACAACAGAATTGCTGGCGCATCTCCCTTTCAGCGAGGTGATCGGGACGCTCCCGGTTGAGATCACTGACATCACGACCGATTCCAGGGCAGTACAGCCGGGTGGCGCTTTTATCTGCATCAACGGATACACCGTGGACGGACATGACTATGTGCCCCAGGCACTTGCTGCCGGCGCAAGGCTCATTGTTGCAGAAAAGCCGGTCGAAGCTGACCCGGACAAAGCGGCAGTCGTCATCACGGATGACACGGCACGCGCGGAAGGGCTGCTTGCGTCCGCCTTTTTCGGGCACCCGTCAAAGTCCGTAAAAATGATCGGCATCACCGGAACCAACGGCAAGACCAGTGTCGCCAACATTATCGACGGCATTCTCCGGAGCAGCGGCCGGAAGTCCGCTTCCTCCGGCACAATCGGTTTTAACCTGAATGGTGTGTTATACGAGTCGGCCAACACGACGACGGATGCTCTCACCACACAACGCATGATCCGGCAGGCATCGGCAGAAGGCTGCGAGGCGATGACAATGGAAGTCTCTTCGCACGGTCTCGTCGAAGGGCGGCTGTCCGGCACGGAATTCGACATAGCTGTATTTACCAATCTGACCCACGACCATCTGGACTACCACGGGACGATGGAGCATTACGGGTATGCGAAAGGGCTGCTGTTCGCGCAGCTCGGCCAGGATACATCCAAGCCGAAGTTTGCTGTCCTGAATGCGGATGATCCCTGGTCTGACCGGTACCGGCAGATGACTCCGCACCCTGTACTCACTTACGCTGTGGACTCGGAGGCGATGTTCCGGGCACGCGATATCCGGCTGGAAGCCGGCCGCACCGTCTTTCTGATGGATACGCCCGAAGGGGAGCGGCTGATCACGATGAATCTGATCGGCGGGTTCAATGTATACAATGCGTTGGCAGCCGCGGCCGCCCTGTATGCATATGGACTCGGGCTCGATGAGATCATTGCCGGACTTGGCGGGCTTCCGGCTGTAAAGGGGCGCATGGAAAGGGTGGAGACGGATCTTCCTCTCACGATTTATATCGACTACGCGCATACACCGGATGCCATCGAAAAAGCGATCGCTTCAGTCCTTCCATATAAGAAAAACAAACTCATCTTCCTTGTCGGCACGGGCGGCAACCGGGACCGGTTAAAACGGCCGATCATGGCGGAAAAAGCTTCAGTTGCGGATTATGTGATTCTCACAACGGATGATCCGCGTTATGAGGAATATGAGTCCATCACATCCGAACTTGCCGCAGGCATGACGCATGAAAATTATGCATGCATCGGTGACCGGGAGAAGGCGGTCCGGCACGCGGTAGAGGTCGCCGGAGAAGGCGACATCATTCTGTTTGCAGGTAAGGGCCATGAAGATTTCCAGATCATCGAAAACACCAAATACCCGCACAGCGACGCGGAAATAGCGCTGGATGAAGCGGAGAAGAAATTCGGGCGCAAGGCAGGCGCCCGGGACTGACCCGGACATTGACGTGAAGACTCCGGCCGGAAAGGTTCGCCTTTCCGGCCGTTTCCGCTTGAAATTCGCTTTTCCGGTACCTATGATGGGAAAAGCTGAAAAAGACGAGGAGAATTGAAAAATGGAAGACCAATTAAAACAAGAAA
This sequence comes from Bhargavaea massiliensis, assembly GCF_018390575.1. Classification (GTDB taxonomy): domain Bacteria; phylum Bacillota; class Bacilli; order Bacillales_A; family Planococcaceae; genus Bhargavaea; species Bhargavaea massiliensis. The sequence continues at coordinate 357,885 of NZ_JAHBCJ010000002.1, forward strand.
TCGCGTCGCGCAGGACATTCGCGATTATTTCCCACCCGGATGCCGGGAAGACGACGATGACCGAGAAGCTACTGTTTTTTGGTGGAGCAATACGGGATGCAGGTACGGTTAAGGGGAAAAAATCCGGAAAGTTCGCCACATCCGACTGGATGGAAATCGAGAAGCAGCGGGGCATTTCCGTCACCTCATCAGTACTCCAGTTCGACTTCGACGGCAAGCGGGTCAATATTTTGGATACGCCGGGCCACGAAGACTTCAGTGAAGACACCTACCGTACACTCATGGCCGTCGATTCGGCTGTCATGATGGTCGACTCGGCAAAGGGCATCGAGCCGCAGACAATCAAGCTGTTCAAGGTATGCCGGATGAGGGGGATTCCGATCTTCACTTTCATCAACAAACTTGACCGCCAGGGCCGTGAGCCGCTCGAGCTCATGGAAGAGCTTGAGGAAGTGCTCGGCATCGAGTCTTATGCGATGAACTGGCCGATCGGCATGGGCAAGGAATTCATGGGAATTTATGACCGCCACAACCGCCGGGTTGAACTTGCGCGGGCAGAGGGAGAAGGCCGGTATCTTGAAGTAGGTGAAGAGGGTGATTTGGCCGCCCCTCACCCAATCCAGGATTCGTCCTATTTCCAGCAGGCTCTGGAAGACGTCATGCTGTTGGACGAGGCAGGAAACGATTTTGATGAAGAGCGTGTACGGCGTGGCGAGCTCACGCCTGTGTTCTTCGGTTCCGCACTGACAAATTTCGGTGTTCAGACATTCCTGGAGACCTATCTGCAGTTTGCGCCTGCACCACAGCCCCGGAACACGGCTGACGGCGGCAGTGTCAGCCCGTACGACGATGAGTTCACCGGCTTCATCTTCAAGATCCAGGCGAACATGAACCCTGCACACCGCGACCGGATCGCATTTGTCCGGATCGTTTCCGGAGAATTCGACCGGGGCATGCAGGTGACCGTCCCGAGAATTCCGAAGACTTTTAAGGTCAGCCAGTCCACACAATTCCTTGCGGATGACCGGGAAACGGTCAACATGGCGGTGGCAGGTGACATTATCGGGCTCTATGACACCGGTAACTATCAGATCGGCGACACGATCACGGGCGGCAAGGCGAATTTCGCGTTTGAACCGCTTCCGCTGTTCACTCCCGAACTGTTCGTCAAAGTGTCCCCAAAGAACGTAATGAAATCAAAGCACTTCCACAAAGGGATTTTGCAGCTTGTCCAGGAAGGCGCCATTCAGTACTACAAGACACTTCATACCGAGGAAGTGATCCTCGGAGCGGTCGGCCAGCTGCAGTTTGAAGTGTTCGAACACCGCATGAAGAGCGAATACAATTCCGAAGTGGTCATCCAGCATATCGGCCAAAAAGTCGCCCGCTGGATTGAAAATGAAGGAGAAGTGAAGGAATCCATGACCGGGCCGCGCGCCATGCTCGTCAAGGACCGCTACGACAATCTCGTCTTCCTTTTCGAAAACGACTTTGCCCTGCGCTGGTTCCAGGATAAACACCCGGACATTAAGCTATACAGCCTGCTTTGATCCTTCTTAAAATAGAACCATGTTAAACAGACGGCAGCTGGCCGGTACTCTTATCAAGAGGCCGGACAGGTTGCCGTCTTTCAAGTTTTTGAGTGGTAATGAAGGACCACGGGAGGGACGGATATTGAGGGCGGCCCTGCGTTCCGGTATGATGGACATAGCTTTTTGAAAAGGGGAAAAAAGGATGAAGATTAGCGGTTTTTCCATCAGGCGCCCGGTCTTTACGATCGTTACCATGCTCCTGGTGCTCATTTTGGGAATTGTTTCGTTTATAAAGATTCCGCTGACGCTCATACCCGAACTGAATCCGCCTGTCGCGGTCGTAGTGACGAGTTATCCGGGGGCAGGCCCGGAAGAAGTGAGCGAAAAAGTCACCAAGCCGCTCGAGAACAACCTGTCCACGCTGCCCGGCCTGGATTCGATCCAGTCGACATCACAGGAGGGCGTGAACCTCATCTTCCTCCAGTTTGACTGGTCAACAGAGATTGATGATGTCCAGATGGATGTTCTTCAGCGGATCGACCAGACCCCAGTTCCTGACGATTCCGGAAAACCGCAGTTCATGAAGTTCGATCCGTCACAGTTTCCGGTAATTCAGCTGTCTCTCCGATCGGACGGAGAAACAGGAGATATCCGTGAAATTGCTGAAAAGCTGGAAACGGAACTGAGAAGGACAGAAGGGGTCGCCAGCGTCACCGTCTCGTCCTCGCTTATCGAGGACGTACAGATTGTCCTTGATTCCGAAAAGCTTGAGGAATACGGTCTCGCACAGCAGGATGTCGTGCAGTCAATCCAGGCCAATAATGTTTCCATGCCGGGAGAGGCGGTTGAGACCGAGGACGGCAAACGGCTGACGACGCGCATCATCAGTACGCTTACCTCACCAGGGGAAATCGGGGAACTTGTATTGACGGTCAACCCCATGGACGGCACGGAAATTAAGGTTTCGGATATCGGTGAAGTCAGCCTGGCCTCAGATGACGGAGGAATGGAAACCAGAACCAATGATGAACCGTCTGTCATCATGTCTGTCCTGCAGGAATCGGGGGCAAACACAGCGGATGTCTCCACGTCATTCAAAGAGTCTCTGGACCGTCTTCTCGGGCAACCTGAATTCGGGGGAGTCACTGCCGATATCCTTTTTGACCAGGGGGATTACATCCAGCTGGCCATCGGCAATATTGGACAATCCCTGATTTTGGGCGGGATTTTCGCCATGCTCGTCTTATTCCTGTTCCTGAAATCGGTGCGGAGCCCGGTCATCGTCGGGGTGGCGATTCCATATTCCGTCATCGTCACGTTTGTCCTGATGTATTTTGCAGACTTCGCGCTGAATATCCTGACGCTGGGAGCACTCGCACTCGGAATCGGAATGCTCGTAGATAACTCGATCGTTGTCATCGAGAATATCGAAAGGCATTTGGCGATGGGTAAAAAGAGGGGATTGGCTGCTATTGACGGCACAAAAGAAGTGGGCGGAGCGATTACAGCCTCCACTCTGACAACGATTGCCGTATTTCTGCCGGTCATCTTTATTTCAGGACTGATCGGCCGGATCTTTACAGAATTTGCGATGACAATTTCCTTCAGCTTACTGGCTTCATTGTTTGTTGCGCTGACCGTCATTCCGATGATGGCTTCACGTATGCTGAAAAAGCCGAAGCGGGACTTGGAGACGAGACGCAGGCGCTCGAAATCCTATCGGAATTTCGAACGTTCCATTATCTGGTCACTCCGTCATCGCAAAGCCGTACTCGGATTGACAACACTACTTCTTGCAGCAGGCGCTTTCGGGCTATACAGGGTCGGGACCGAGTTTCTCCCGGCAACAGATGAAGGATTCGTCAGCATAGCGGTCAACCTTCCGGATGGGGCTTCTGCACAAGCGACCGGAGAAGTAATCCGGCAAATAGAGGAGCGCCTGAAAAAAGAAGAAGACGTGGACGTCTATGTCAGCCTCACCGGCGGTACCCAGCAGGGGCTCGCGCAAGGGACCGGTGAAGCGGACAAAGGAGAACTTTATGTAAAACTCAAACCGCTTGCCGACCGGAATCGTTCGGTATTCGAGTTTGTCGATGACGTCCAGCCGGACATTCAGAAAATCGCAGAAGAAGACACGGAAATCACCTTCAGCCTGCAGACAGCGGCCGGTTCTTCGCCAAATACACTGACCTTTACCATGACGGATACGGACAAGTCCCGCCTGGAATCAGCAGCGGCACAGGCAGTGGACCGTCTGTCAAAAATCAAAGGAGTGACGGATGTCACCAATGATCTGACAGAAGGTGTAGAAGAAATCCTGATCGAGGTCGACACTGTTGCCGCATCAGCAAACGGTTTTGCACCGGCACAGATCGCATCCACGGTCAACGACATGACCCGTGGCGTGGCGGCGACACAAATTGTCGGTGAAGAAGGCGACGTACATGCCGTCCAAGTCAAAACCGGCGGCCATCTGGACAGTGTTGAAGCTTTGGGACAGTTAAAACTTCGTGCCCCGTCCGGTTCTTTTGTCACGCTTGAGAGCTTGGCAGAGATTAAAGTTGCAGAGGGTCCGGCTGCCATCCGCCGTGTCGACCAGGCAAATGCGGTGCGCTTCACCGTTCACTATGAATCCTCCCGCACACTGGGTGAGGTGACAAGGGACGTGGAGAGCACACTGGAAAAAGCGGAACTGCCGGAAGAAACCGACATTGCCTACAGCGGCGACCGTGAGCTGTTCGAAGATGCAATCGATGATATGCTCATGGCAGTCATTCTCGCGGTTGTCCTCGTCTATATCGTCATGGCTGCCCAGTTTGAATCATTCAAGTACCCGCTGGTTATCATGTTCACTGTGCCGCTGATGATCATCGGGGTTTCCCTCGGCCTGTTCCTCACTAATACGCCGATCAGCGTGTCATCAGTTATCGGGATTCTGATTCTGGTCGGAATTGTTGTGAATAACGGAATTGTGCTCGTCGACTACATTAATCAGCGAAAAGCCGAAGGCATGCCTTCCTTTGACGCAATAGTCGTATCGGTCAAGGACCGGTTGAGGCCGATTCTGATGACAGCACTCACAACTATTCTTGGACTTCTTCCTCTTGCCTTCGGACTAGGGGAGGGCACGGAGATCAACCGGCCTATGGGAATCGCGGTCATCGGAGGACTCATCAGTTCGACAGCCCTGACCCTCTACATCGTACCGGTCGTCTATAGTCTTTTTGACAGCAAGACGAGAAAACTGAGAAAAACAGAGACATCCGAATGAATGGTGTGATACAATATCTTCTGGGAAAACTGAATGATCTTTGACTTAGTGTCAAAGGGGAGTAGCTATAGGGAAACCTATTTCATAATCGTCATTACATGGCTATGCCATCGGTTATGATAGCCTGATTCCGGGAATTACCGGATGAGGGCTTAGCAAGACCTTTGCCCTTTTTCGGGGTAAAGGTCTTTTTTGTTTTCCAAAAAAAGGAGGGGTTGAATTTGGAAGCTATTTTACTCGAATATGCATGGGTGCTTGTTGTCCTCGTCATCCTTGAGGGGCTGCTTGCTGCAGACAACGCGGTCGTCATGGCAGTCATGGTTAAGCATCTGCCTCACCAGCAAAGGAAGAAGGCCCTGTTCTACGGGCTCCTCGGAGCTTTTGTCTTCCGCTTTGCAGCACTGTTCATGATTACGATCCTGGTGGACATCTGGCAAATCCAGGCGCTTGGTGCTGCCTACCTGCTCTTCATTTCCGCCAAGAATCTTTATGACATGAGGAAAAAACACGGAGAAGAAGAGGACGGACTGAAAGAACCGAAAAAACAGTCGGGCTTCTGGATGACCGTCCTGAAAGTTGAGCTGGCGGATATCGCATTCGCCATCGATTCGATGCTGGCAGCCGTAGCGATTGCTGTCACTTTGCCTGAACTGGGTGACTTCGATGTCGGGGGAATCAACGGCGGACAGTTTGCCGTGATGTTCTTTGGCGGTGTGATCGGACTGATCATCATGCGGTTTGCGGCAACTTGGTTTGTCCGCCTGCTGGACCGCTATCCTGCACTTGAGAGTGCTGCGTTCATGATCGTCGGGTGGGTCGGGGTGAAGCTCGTTGTCCTGACACTCGGCCACGAGGAACTTCAGATTATCGATCCGCATTTCCCTCACTCTACGATCTGGAAAGCAATCTTCTGGTCTGTGCTGCTGCTGATCGCAGTGGTCGGAGTTCTGATCGGACTGAAAAACGACCGGCAAAAGCAAGCGTGAACCAAAAAGACTGTCCACCTGCGGCAGTCTTTTTTTATTGAACAGAACTTTCTCCGACCCCCTAAAATCTGAAGGAATGGGCGAAAGATGTTAGCAGGCGCGATTTAACCGCTTTCCTAATCCCGGAAATGCCGATACAATCAATTTATCGAAATCATGGCGGGAGAGGTCAGAATCGTGCTGATAACGACGTTCAACGGTTTCATGAACCGAAAAAAACGCAGGGCCGGGGATGTGGAAGCACGGGTGCTTCTTGCCCAGAACGGTTCGGACGAAGAGCTGGACGGATTGCTGCGTGCCTACTCTCCGTTCATGAAGAAAGCGGCGTTTCTGGCGTGCAACCGGTATATCGATGAACATGATGATGAATATAGTATCGCCTTAGGCGGTTTTCATGAAGCCGTCATGAAGTACGACAGTTCCAGGGATGCGTCTTTTATGACATTTGCCCATCTTGTCATCAGGCGCAAGCTGATTGACCATCTGCGAAAAGAATCGAGGGCCGGCCTGGCGGCACACATTGCCAAAGGGGAGGAAGAAGCCGCAGCAGCGGCAGATGCAGCCTCCTACATCCATTTTTCCGAACAGCAGGAAGCGGACAAGCGTCGCGAGGAAATCCAAATTTACTCTGAACTGCTTGCAGGCTTCGGGCTGTCTTTCAGCGAACTCTCCGACGTTTCCCCGAAACATGCGGATGCCAGAAAGACAGCAATGGACATAGCTGTGATTATCTGCAGTTCAGAAGAAATGAAAAGTGAAACACTGCGCAAAAAACGGCTCCCAATCAAGAAAATCGAGCAAGTGGTGGGTGTTTCAAGGAAAACGATTGAACGCCATCGCAAATATATTCTCGCAATGGTAATTCTCCGCAACAGCGACCTGCCGATTCTCCAGGAGTATTTAAAAGGATGGATGCCCGAATGAACAAGATCAAGGGGATCATTGTCGAACAAAACAAAGATCATGTGGTCATCCTTACTCCCGACGGCCGATTTGTTAAAGGGGAGTCGGAGGGACAGGAAATCGGATTAGAAAGTCAGGTCTTGCCCGTTAGTCCGGAAAGCCGGCTTCTACTTTCCTCAGTACGAAATTCTGTAGCCGCTGCGGCGTTGCTTGCAGCAGTCCTGCTGATCCTTCTGTCAGCACTATTTCTGCCATTCAGGCAGCCGGCACTCGCCTTTATTCAGCTGGAAGTCAACCCTGCCATTGAGTTTGGAATTGACACAGAAGGAAAGGTCCGGGAACTGACACCGCTCAATGATGACGGCTTGGCACTCATCCGTGATCTCGGAAGTTGGAACGGCATGGATGTCACCGAATTGCTTGGCAGGATAATCGGCGAGTACAGCGAAGCCGGCAAGGAACTTTCCATCATATCGGTGAAAGCAGGGGATGAGAAGCTTGCGGCCAAAGTAGACCAGACCGTTCATTTTATTAAGGAAACAGCTCGCGAGGAAGGAATGCGCCTGAGACTTGCGGAAGCCGACAGGGAACTGCGGAATCGTGCGATCACTGAAGGCGTACCAATCAGCCATCTGATCAACAGCGAAAGTAACTCGAGAAATCCGGCTCCTTCCAAGCGCAATCAGCAGAACATCGATGAGGCCAACAATAAAGCACCTGAGGTAATTGAACAGCCCCCGGAAAATAACCGTCATCCTGAAACTGAAGGCAAGCCGGTTCAGGACAATCGCCCAAAAGGTTCAGGAAAAGAGGAACTGCAGCCGCCGGGCAACTCGGGGCAGTCACCTGGCATCAGAAAAGAAGAAGCGCCTCCTCCCGCTACAGAATCCCAGGCGAAACCTGCAGGCAGTCTTCCGGGAAATGGGGAGAAAAAAGGGAAACACCAGCAATCCCCGAAATCGGAAAAAGCGCCTCCGCCAAAAGGGCCTTCAGAGCGGGGCAATCAAGGTACCCCTCCTGCACATGCAGGGCCGGACAAGAAAACCCCGCCTCCGGGACACACCGGGCAGGATAAACAGTCTGAACGTCCGGCACATGCCGTACCGCAGTCAAAAGATCAATCAGGAGAAAATACGGGAGGCGATCACCTGTCTTCGCCTCAAAAAGGGAATTCTTCAGGTCGTGAGCAATCCTCAAAAAATGGCCAACAGAATAAGAACGGTGGAAACGGGAAAGGTGGTAATGGCAAAGGCTCCGGCAATTAATCCGGAGCGGTTTGCCATCCGTCTTTCTTTTTTCGGCTGATTTCTATAAAATGAGACATCATGTGAGGTGCGACGGAAAGGACACGGGATCCATATGCCATTAAAAGAACCGACACGGAGGCAAAAGTTTTTGTCCAGCATCAGAAACCAGAAGCTGACGCCTGCCCGTGTTCTTGTCATCTATTACTTCTTTGCAATCACTATATCAGCGATTCTTCTTAATCTGCCTGGCGTCCACCGTCCCGGCGTGGACATCGGCTTTATCGACAGCCTGTTCACTGCGGTAAGCGCAGTGAGCGTGACCGGCCTGTCCGTAATTGACCTGAGCGCCACATATACAACATTTGGCATTGTCATGTTCATGGTCGTGCTTCACTTTGGCGGAATCGGCGTTATGTCGATCGGGACTTTTTTCTGGCTTTTGGTCAGAAGAAGGATCGGACTGAGGGAAAGACAATTGATCATGGTCGACCACAACCAGTACAGCATGGCAGGGGCGGTCAAATTGATCCGGGAGATCATGAAAATTATGATTCTGATCGAATTGGTCGGCGGAAGCATCCTGACACTTTACTTCACCAAATACTATGAGTCCTTCCGGGATGCTCTCCTGAACGGAATGTTTCATGCGGTTACAGCAACGACAAACGCCGGCTTTACAATCAACAATGACTCCATGTTTCCTTATTTTAATGATTATTTTGTCCAGCTTGTGACCATGGCACTGATCATACTCGGTGCGATCGGCTTTCCGGTCCTGATTGAAGTGAAGCGGTTTTTGTCGAGCAAGGAGCCTTCGTTCCGTTTCTCTCTATTTGCAAAAATCACGACCGCGACGTTTGGTATTCTCCTGACCGCGGGCACCGTCGTGATTCTTCTGATTGAATCTTTCCATTCATTTAAGGACATGCAGTGGCATGAAGCACTGTTTGCAGCGATGTTCCATTCGGTTTCCGCACGGTCTGGCGGTTTGACGACGATGGATATCACGCAGTTTAGTGAAGCAACGGACGTATTCATCAGTTTTCTTATGTTCATCGGCGCCTCTCCGAGTTCTGTGGGCGGCGGAATCCGGACGACTACATTTGCCATTGCCGTCCTGTTTCTCATCAACTTTGCGAGGGGCAAGGACATCATTCAGATATTCGGAAGGGAAATCAAACTGGTTGATGTATACCGGTCTTACGCAGTGATTCTCATCGCCGGATTTCTCGTGCTCGTCTCGGTGATGATCATGTCCATCACGGAAAAAGGCACTCCGCTTACCGCATTGGTGTTTGAAATCACATCGGCATTCGGGACTTGCGGAATGTCGCTTGGAATTACGGGGGATTTAAGCGGAGCCGGAAAGGTAATTCTCATGTTCCTCATGTTCGTGGGAAGAGTCGGGCTGATTTCGTTCCTGTTTACATTGGGCGGCAAACCACAAAAACTGAATTACCGATTTCCAAAAGAGCGTGTGATTATCGGCTGAATAAATCCGTCAGGGCACTTTCCTCTGATGGATTTTTATTCATTTTGATGAATATTTAGATGAGGTCCTTGACCTCTCTCTCTTAATATGAGTAAATAGTCTTATATTAGGAGTCTGTAAAATATGGAATAATCAGAATTGAATCTCGATATAATCATGCTTGCCGAATTCATGATCCTTCAATAACCTTCATATGCTAGTCCAAAACGGAGAAAGGCCGGTGTAAGACGTGCCAACGAAATCTATAATGGAAACACTCGACTTCCTGTTTGATGAAGCAGATGACGCAATTGTCATGGTCAACCGGAATAACGAATGTCTGCGTTCTAATCCAAAGGCAGTCAAAACACTTGGTATCTTCCCTGGAAGCATGATGGACAAGGTGCTCCAGAATGGACAGGAAGCCGGCTGGACGACATTTATCAGCCAGGTAAATCCCGGCCGCAGAGTAACATCGCGCTTCGGATTGGAAAATCCAGCGGGAACCGCCTTCAAGGATATCGAAGTAATCGGAACGGTCTTCAGGCATTCCAATGATGTCATTCTCCGGTTCAAACTTGGCGATCAGTCAGACGGTGACCGCGGAGGGGCACAAGCCTATCACAGTATTTTTCGCCATGAGGTGAACTGCTACCTGGTATTCGGGAAAGACGGAACAATCCGTGATGTCAATGACCGAATCCGGCATTTTTATGATCTGAACCCTGATGACTTAATCGGGCACCAACATACTGAGCTTCTTAAAATTGGCCTGTCCGATGAAGACATCGCGCTTGTCAAGCAGGGGCTCAAGAAAAACGGACAGGCAGAACTAAAGCACCGTTTCGTCACCGGAGAAGGAGAAGAGCGGTTCTATCATATTTTTATTTATTATGAACGGCATGGGGAGTTCTTTTTTGCTTCGGTCCGTGATGATACGGAGAAAGTCCTTCTGAAACGTCAGATGGAGCATAACGGATCTCTTTCTGCAATCGGTCAGCTGGCAGCGAGCATTGCGCACGAGCTGAAAAATGCCATGACATCCGTCAGAGGGTTTACAGAGTTGCTGAAGCTGTCTGCCGAAGGAGACTCTGTCCGTTACGTTCATGTCATTGACAGTGAGATGGACAGAATGGAGTCGCTCATGGCAGAATTTCTGACTTTGTCAAAACCGACAGACCAGGAAGACGAAGTGTTCGACCTGTACAAATGCCTGGGTGATGTGGTGACCGTCATGGAGCCGCAGGCGAGCATGAGAAAGGTAGCCATCTTCATGGACAATCAGGTAGGGGAAGCGGCCTTGGTTAAAGGAAAGAAACACCGCATAAAACAAGCCTTCATCAATCTGATCAAAAATGCGCTTGAAGCCTCGGGAGAAGGAACGACGCTGATTGTCTCCCTCGAGCATTATGACGATGATCATGTCGTCGTAGCTTTCAGCGATGAAGGCAGCGGGATGACCGATCTCCAAATCAAGCAGGTTTTCCTTCCGTTCTTCACGACCAAGCGGGAAGGGACTGGCCTTGGGCTTCCTTTCGTTCTCGAAACTGCGGAGTCGATGGGCGGCCATCTGTTCGTCAAATCCGAGCTCGGCAAGGGGACGCGGATTGAACTGCTTCTTCCCGTCCACGAACGACCAAAGGTCCAGACCGGTGCCGACGGGGCAGCCGTCCTCACGCCATAATCTCGGGTCCTTCCGGTTTTTGACATTAACCGGAATAGCGTCCTATAATGAATTGATCAGTAACATCGGCAGGGGATGAAAGCATGCAGGAGAATGGCAGTGAACAATCTTTGAAATTATTCGTGGTTCTTTCGAGGGCACATAAAGTGATCTCAGAAAAAGCCAACAGACTTTTCGCGGAATATGGCTTGAATCCGACTGAATTTGCGGTGCTCGAGCTTCTGTACCATAAGGGCAGCCAGCCGATTCAGAAAATCGGAAGCAAAATCCTTCTTGCGAGCGGTTCGATGACCTACGTCATTGACAAACTCCAGAAAAGAGGATATCTTGAGCGGACAATCTGTGACACCGACCGTCGTGTCACCTTCGTGGACATTACGACTGAAGGCAGAAAGCTGTTGGACGAGATCTTCCCGGTTCATGAAGAAAGTCTCCACGGATTGATGGAGGCCCTCAGCCCGGAAGAAAAGGCGACCGCAATCGAGCTGCTAAAAAAACTGGGCCTGTCAATCAAGGACCTATCCAAGTGAATGCAATCGAGACTGTAGACAAAGCGGAACCGGAAGAAATCTTTCGGGGCCGTTTTGTCTTTCAAATTTAAAACACACGGTTTGCGTTCAGATTCTCTTCGAGTGGCCGGCCTCCCCTCAAAAGCGGTATGGGCGAGTTAAAGCGAAGGGTCCGATACTCCTGAAAAATGTTTCGCATTTCTTTCGTGTGAGGCGGATTCGAAGAAGCTTCTCTGTTCTGCACGAACAGCGTCATCCGGAAAGTCTGTAGATGCGGCACAACGCTACGTTCTGGGTAGCGTGCAGACGCCAATCTTCGTACTGTCGCCGGTATGCCCCCAACAGAGAGGGCCCGAAGGGGAAAATCTTGTCATTTTGCACGATGGGACAGGTGTTTCAGGAAAACAAAAAACTGCAGACAAAGGAGGATATACTCACATTGTCTGCAGTCCACCGGTCTCCCGGTTTTTTTATTTTTTTCCGATGGTCGCGCCCATGGAGAGAAGGGCGTCGGTCTGATCGGCTTCAGTCTTGTCAAATACCGTAAGGCGCACGGTCATTCCATCTTTGATGAAGACCGCTCCTGTTGTGAAGCCCTCTTCTGTTTCGAGCTGCCTGATGACGAGATCTTCAATTCCTGAAGACTCTGCAAGGCTGTACTCTCCGGAAACATCTGCTGATTTTCCGCCGTCATACTCCAGAGAACCGATCATCTGCTCGGTGAGCATCGCGTAGTCTGCATCGGAACCGAACGTTTCGATCCTCATGAAAACTTGCTCATCTTCGTTCCAGTAGAGCACATCCTTGTTTGGTTCTTCCGAAGTGAGCTGATACCCGTCCAGTACATAAATGGAATAGTCCATCTCGTCACTTTCAGTCAGCTTTGCCTGGCCGGTCTGCTGGCTGTCACCGGACTGGTAAGTCAGTTCCCGCTCAGAACCGCTCTCTTCCTCCTGATCGGTGATATCCTGGTCATCTCCTTCATCGGGAGCATTTTCGTCAGTGGTTTCTTCTTTGCCAGTTTCAGTTTCCGCATCATCGGATCCTTGGTTCTGGTCCGTTGTCTCTTCCTGTTCCATTTGGGTATCATTGTTTTCTGCCTCTTCTTCGGTCGTGCCGCATGCGGCCAGCATCAGGACGGCGGCCGCCGAAAGGGATGCGTATTTCAATTTGCGCTTCATTGATGATCCTCCTTACCTTTTATGAAAACCCGGTTGTCCGGAAAACTGTTTGGGTGATTGATCGTATGTATTGGATCAGTCGTTGCTGCCGTACAATATTTTATAGCGTTTATGGTTGACCACGGTTTTTTCTTCCATTTCCAGTTGCTTGAAGTTTTCCATGAACGTCAAATCGACGATGACCGAATTTTCATTGACCTTCTCCACTACTCCTTGGAGTCCGTCTTTGAACTCGATGATGTTTCCGACTTCGGCAATTTTCATCCATATCGCCCCTTCCGTTTGATTAACTAACAGTTTGCCTTATATTCTCTTTTGAGTAAAGAATTTTTAACAGTTTTGGTGACGACACTGGCAAGGTGAGGGAGGGTTCTATGAAACGATACAGAGATGAACAGATTGAGAAGCTGAGGGAGAGGATGACCGTCAGTGCGTTGGAGAAAGGGCGGAGACATCCGGAAACCATAGGGCTGAGCCGGCAACTGGATGAATTGTTGAACCGCTATGCGACGGGTCAGGAGCGGCAGCAGGAAACGGAATAAAGGAATCTTTCGGAGAAAATGAAAAAAATGATTTTCTGATGTTTAGACTCACCAAAATCAGGATATATTACTTTTGAACACAGCAACATTCTCATTTCCCCCTTTACTTGGACGGACCGCTTAGCGGGCCGTCCCTTTTTTTGCCCGCTCCGTGACCTCTGTTTGCTACAATGGAGGAAACGATTGGGGGGGGGAAGTAGTAATGAAAACAATTGCGTTTATCGGAGCCGGTGTGATGGGCGGCCCGATGGCCGGACATTTGATGAAAGCCGGCCACAGCCTGACGGTCTATACAAGAACACGGGAAAAAGCAGAAGCGCTGATCGGTAAAGGAGCCAAATGGGCCGCCAGTCCTTCAGAAGCTGCTGACGGGGCGGATGTCGTTATGACGATGGTCGGCTATCCGAAAGATGTGGAAGAAGTCTATTTTGGGGAGCAGGGAATTTTTCAAACGGTACGGAGCGGAACAATTCTCATCGATTTTACCACTTCATCACCAAAGCTCGCAGTGAGGATTGCAGAAGAAGCTGAGTCTAGAGGCTGCGCGGCCATAGACGCGCCAGTTTCTGGAGGGGATGTCGGAGCCCGTAACGGGACGCTTTCCATCATGTGCGGGGGGCAGGAGAACGCGTTCCGCGAGATTCTGCCTTTGCTGGAAGCAGTCGGACACAACATTGTCCTTCACGGGCCGGCAGGATCCGGACAGCATGTGAAAATGTCCAATCAGATTGTCATCGCCACAAGCATGATTGGTGTCTGCGAGTCACTTGGCTATGCCGTAAGGGCGGGGCTTGACCCTGAACGTGTGCTAAAGTCAATTTCAGCCGGCGCGGCTGGTTCATGGACGCTAAGCAACCTGGCGCCACGCATGCTAAAAGGGGACTTTGAACCGGGATTCTTTATCAAGCACTTCCTTAAGGATCTCCGGATCGCCCTGGATGAATCGAAATCAATGGGGCTTGAACTGCCGGGGGTCGCGCTTGCAGAGACGATGTACTCAGCATTGGCCGAGACAGGCTCGGAAAATGAAGGGACACAGGCGTTGTACAAGGTGTATCGGTAATACTGCACTATCACTGGTCAAACCAAGAGCGATGCCTGGAAGGCGCAGGTTTCTGGTTTCGCCGGCCTGAAGCAGGCGGATATTTTTTAGGTTCTTGCTTTTGGAAAGTGCTTTTTGTCGTCATGGCCCGCGATGAGCTTTCGGGCAATGGCCGTCCGGACTCGCTTTGTTTGATTCCGGTATATTCTTGGAGAATATGCTTGGCAGCCTTGAGCCCAAGACGGACCTTCGGGTTTCGGTAGTCAGGGTCAGGCTCACCAAGATGTTGGAGTTCTTTTATTTCTTCCCGGGTCGGCGGCAAGTGGAAATGGAACTCTCCGCAGGTGATGAGGACAGCAGACTGTCTCCGGCTGAACTTCGGATTCGGGACAGACTGGAGGCCGACCTTGTTTGCTAAACCGCCTTCTATCATTTTCATGAGTGCCGCCTTTTTCAGTTTGTACAAGAATTCATTGTCGGGTGCTGTCTTGGCGTGTTTGTTGATGATATAGATTGCCCCGGCCAGCTGCTCCCGGTTATACAGACTGTTGGCCATCCCGTTTCCTCCGTTCTTTTCGCTTTGATTTGCATACATCCTAACATGTCTGCCCGCTGATTTCACAGAAGTGGAATGAATCAGCACCATTTCGGACAAGTTAACGGAAAACGGGAAGGAGGCAACGGGATGGATATCTGGTTGTGGCCTACAATAGTGGTATCACTGCTGATTATCGCCATCGGGCTTGCTTCGTTCAGAAAGATGGACCGGACCGCGGCAGAAACTGAAAATGGCGAAGACCATATTTCGGAAGAAGTCAGTGACCATCCGTTCACGCTGAACCCGATTCTGATCGTCATTGCGGTGTCGACGGTGTTTATCGGATTCATCATCTTTTATTATGCAATGGGATATTGAACCTCATACAGGATGCCCGGGAAGCGGCTGTTTCCCGGGCATCCTGTTTTTGTAAGGTCGTCAGCCGAAACCCGGATATGATATGATGGACACAGGGAAACCAAAAAATGAAGGTTGACAAAGGGGTCGGGTCCTATATGATTTCCGTTAACAACACAGAATTTCTTCATGAGCCTATCCGTGACCATGTCATTTCATCCGAAAAAGTCGCCCATGTCCAAGTCGGCAACAATTGCGAGCATGCGCTCCTCGTACTGACGAAGACCGGCTATTCGGCAATCCCGGTATTGGATCATGAATACCGGCTAAGGGGCCTGCTCAGCATGGGGATGATCACTGAGTCCATCCTTGGTATGGAGCGGATTGAATACGAGCGGCTGTCCGATATGAAAGTCGATGAATTGATGCAGACTGATCTTCCGATTGTGAGGATTGACACCGAGTTCAGGAAGGTGTTCGATCTTCTGATCAACCATCCGTTCCTGTGTGTGGAAGACGAGGAAGGCATGTTTGCCGGAATCATGACACGCCGGGTCCTGATGAAGAAACTGAAAAAAGCGGTCTATACGATGCCGCGCTGATCAGTCGGTTCCGGAACTGTCCGGAGCCGTTTTTTTATGGCCCGTTTCGTTCCGGGCGCCGAATGAACAAACTGACCTTTTCGGAACAAGGTGGAGGTACCGGGCCGGAAAAGGGGGAATAAGAAGGTAGGCCATTTTTCGCGGGGTTTACAGGAAGGATTGAAGGAAGATGAACGTGAATGAATTTACTATCATCAAAACATTGGCAGAGGAAGGAAATATGCGGAAAGCATCAGACAGGCTGTTTATTTCACAGCCGGCGCTTTCCCAGCGGCTTCGGACCATCGAAAAAGAATGGGGCGCACCGCTGTTCATCCGATCATCAAAGGGCCTGATTCCGACGCCAGCCGGTGAGCATGTCATCCAATTTGCGCGGGAGACGCTTGTCCGGTACGAAGAAGTTACGGAAATCCTCCAGGCAATGGTCCACAAGGTGCACGGAACATTGAAGATTGCCTGCGCCTCGATTGTCGGCCAGACGTGGCTGCCGGCTGTGCTAAAGGAATTCGTCACTGATTATCCGGATGCGAAGATTTCTCTCATGACCGGCTGGAGCTCGGAAATCGTCAGGGCCCTCCATGACGGCGAAGCCCATGTCGGCATCGTCCGTGGCCATTCCGACTGGAAGGGGGCCAAGGTCCATTTGTTCAGAGATCACCTTTATCTGGTGGATACGGTGATCCGTTCCGTCGATGAAATTCCGGAAACCGAACGGCCGTTTGTCCAGTTCAAGAGCGACTCGGACTATTACGAGGAAATCAGGGAGTGGTGGCGGCGTCATTTCCAATCCAGTCCGGGCCGGCAGATCATCGTCGATCAGATTGAGACATGCCGGCAGCTTGCAGTGAACGGCATCGGCTATGCCGTGCTTCCCTCCATCACGCTCCGTGAAGATGACCCGGTCAACAAGATTCCGCTCACTGACGGTGATAACCGGTTTGAGCTGACGAGGGACACTTGGCTGATCGGCTATGAACAGGCCCTTGCCCTTCCGCAGGTCGAGGCATTCAAAGAGATCGCGCTTCGGCATGCAGAACGCGTCAAGTAAACCGGAACCGGGGCGGCGGCAGAAACGTCAAGGTGAACAGCTGGGCTAAAGGGGGATGGGGCAGTTGAGAGCGGTAAAATGGGGAACGGCTTTGATGATGTTTGCAGTGGCTGTGCTAATGGGGGCGGGTCCCGCTGCGGCGGCGCCAGAACTGACCGTCAAGGCCACGGGCGGAATAGACGGCAAAGCAAAGGAAGGTAGAGCGATGCCGGTCGTTCTTGAGATCAGAAATGACGGAGATCCGTTCCGGGGAGATCTGGTCATCGATTTCAGCAATGTTTATGAATCCGGTACAGCCAGCGCGATCGCACTGGACATCGGCCCGGGTGAGACGGAGACCGTGCGGGCAACCGTCCATTCTGCAGATTCCTATGGTTTTTCGGAACGGCAATTCCGCTTTTTTGAAGGAGGATGGAGGAACGGCAGTGAAATCAGCTATCAAGGTGACCGCCGACCGAATGTGAACTTCCACTATACGGAAACTTCGATTGCAGTCGTTCTTTCTGAAAGCGCGGACCGCCTCTCGGGACTCCGGGACCTGAACTTCGGCAACACGCCTGAATCCGAGGTGGTCGGGCCATATGACCGGAATTCCATTCTTCCTGCAGAGCCGGCCGGTTGGGAGGCGGCGGACCTGATCATCGCGGATGACGGGTTTCTGGCCGGGCTTTCAGAAGACGACCAGGAGGCCATCGCCGGCCGTATCCGGGCGGGTGCGACGCTCCTGATCGGAATGACTGATGATCCGTCCGATGCGGGGCTGTTCAAGGGAGCATTGCCGCTTGAACAGCAGGGCCGGATTGTGCTTCCGCCCGAGGCGCTTCGGGAATCGGGTACGGAAACAGCGGTCCCGGCATTCGAGGTGACATTAAAAGACGGTGCACAATCCCTTGGAGAGTGGGAAGGGCGTGTCCTTGCGGCCTTTTCTGAATACGGGGCGGGCCATATTGTTCAGACGGCATTTTCATTCGGGGATGAGCCGCTGGCTACCGCACCCGAAACTGCCGGATTCATCGGGGTGATTCTTTCGGGAATTCCGGGGAGTACTGCCGCTTATACCGGCATGTACGGCACCCCCGCAAATGATTTTGTCCATCTGGGCCAAAGTGCAACGGAGCGTTTCGAGACCTTCAGGATTCCGGTTGCGGCCGTTATTCTCATCGTGATGTTCTACATCGTCCTGGTTGGGCCGGCCCTTTACTTGGTCCTCAAAAAAAGGGACCGGCGGGAGCAGGCATGGTGGATCATCCCGGCGGCGGCGTTCCTGATCTCTGCAGGGATTTTTGCTTACGGTGCAAAGGACCGCCTGTTCCATCCCCAGTTCAGGCAGGCTG
The DNA here is from genome assembly GCF_018390575.1 of Bhargavaea massiliensis. GTDB lineage: Bacteria > Bacillota > Bacilli > Bacillales_A > Planococcaceae > Bhargavaea > Bhargavaea massiliensis. The sequence goes on from NZ_JAHBCJ010000002.1 coordinate 376,132, forward strand.
CCTTGTTCCTTTCGGACGGCAGCGGAACGCTGTCCGGCATGTACACGGGTTCCGTACTGACCAATCGGGGAGGGGACCTGGAGGTTGCCGCTTCGTCCCCGATGACCCTCTCGGCTGCAGGGGAAAGTGCCCCCTTCTCCGGCGGTTCGGGAAGCTTCGGGCATGCAGTTGCGGAACAAGCACCCGGGGGAACCTTGCTGACACTGAGGGATATGCCGTTCTGGTCGGTCCGCACGGTCCATGGGGAAACCCGTATTGCGGATGCAGGCAGTCTTGAGGCAGACCTTACAGTTTCCGGAGGCAGCCTGACAGGCACGCTCACCAACGGCTTTTCATTCCGCCTTCGGGATGTCTCTGTATGGAGCGGAACGAGTTTAATCCCGCTCGGTGATCTTGAGGCAGGGGAGACTTTGGAGATTGATGCGAAAGTGCCCGGCAGTGTGCTGTTTCCGGCGGCTTCAATGGCAGGTCCAACCGGTAGCCGATACGGAAATCCGGATGATGGGAGGGCCGGAAATATGGTGCAGGCAGCCGGTTATGCCCTGGATGGAAGGCGTCCTGCGCTCGTCGGGCATACCGCCTCTCCACTGGCCAGAGTGGGTCTGGAAGGGAAGCCGGAATACAGTTCGGTTTCGGTCATCGTGCAGCCGTTCGACCCGGAGATCCGGCTGTCCGGCCCCTTCCGCGTCCCGTCATCTGCGATCAGCGGGCCGGTTTCCCCTGAGCATCCGGACGGGTATGTGGAGCAGTATCCGGACGGCGAGCTGTTCCTGTCGCCCGGGACGTTCCTTTATGAGCCGTCCGTCCCGGCCGTCTATACACAGCCCGGAATCGGCTGGAACTTGTTTAAAGTCAGCGTTTCCGATGGGGCCGGTGTCTCCATCCTGAACCGGTCGTCCGGCGAATTTGAGGAGCTCTCAGCCGGTACGAATGAGCTTGCTCCTGTTGCGGACTTTATCGGGCAGGAGGGTGCTTTCCAATTCCGTATCGAGAGCCCGCACGACGGCGGACATTCAAGGCTGCCCGAAATCGAATTGGAAGGAGTGGCATCGCCATGATCGAAACAAGGAACCTGACCAAGTCATACGGCTCTTTCCGTGCGCTGCATGATCTGAACCTGGAAGTCGGGGAGGGGAACGTATTCGGTTTTGTCGGCGCAAACGGCGCCGGCAAGTCGACGACATTTTCGATTCTGGCGACCCTGCTGCCTCCGACTTCGGGAGATGCCTTTGTCGGAGGCCACAGCGTGCGTACGTCCCCTGCGGAAGTGCGCAGGCTGATCGGTTATATGCCGGATTTTTTCGGTGTGTATGACCAGCTGAAAACAGAGGAGTATCTGGACTTTTATGCGGCCAGCTACGGCATTCCGGCCGGAGGGCGAAAAGTTCTGATCGGCCAGCTGCTGGACCTGGTGAATCTCTCGGAAAAGAGGGACGCCTATGTCGACTCCCTGTCACGGGGGATGAAGCAGCGGCTGTGCCTGGCCCGAAGCCTGATCCATGACCCGAAAGTGCTGATCCTTGATGAGCCGGCATCCGGGCTTGACCCGAGGGCGAGGGTCGAAATGCGGGAGATCATGAAGCGGCTGAAGGATATGGACAAAACGATCCTCATCTCATCCCATATCCTCCCTGAGCTGGCGGAGATGTGTGACGAGATCGGCGTCATTGACCGGGGGCGGCTGCTGGCCAGGCAATCCGTACGGGAGATCCATTCCATGATGAAAGGGGACCGGATCATCACCGTGAAGCTGAACGGTCCTGCCGCTGCTGCGGCAGAATTCTTCGAAGAAAGGCCGTTTGTCTCGGCAATCCGCAGGGATGATGGGGCGGGCGTGGTCACATTCTCGTTTAGCGGTTCCCGGGCGGAGCAGGAGGAACTGCTTGCTGCGGCCGCTGCCCGTCGGCTCGGCATCCGTTCCTTTTCCGAAGAGGAGACCGACCTCGAAGACGTGTTCCTGTCACTGACGAAGGGAGGCGGGGCGCAATGAAGGCCGACCTGTCCAATCCGGTGCTGATGAAGGAAATCAAGCTCCGGTTCCGCTCGCCGAAAAGCTTTGTGGGCATTCTTTTTTACCTTGCTGCGATGAGCCTGTTTGTCATCGGTTTCATGTACATCATGACGCAGGACGGATCATCCGGAGGATATCTGGATCCCGCACAAAGCTATATGCTGTTCACGATGCTGACTTTTATCCAGCTTGTGCTGGTCCTCTTCATCACACCGGGACTGACCGCGGGAGCCATCAGTTCAGAGCGGGAAAAGCAGACGCTCAACATGCTGCTGACCACATCGCAGTCGTCATTCCAGATCATTATCGGCAAACTTCTGTCATCGATCGCTTTTCTGGTTCTGATGCTGGCATCCAGCCTCCCTTTGTACAGCATCGTCTTCCTGTACGGCGGTGTGTCGCCGAAACAGCTTTTTCTGCTCATGTTCTACTTCTTGCTGACCACGGTTGCAATCGGAAGTCTGGGCGTGATGTTCTCCACACTGATCAGGAAAACGATCGTCTCGATGATCGCGACTTACGGTTCGGTTCTTGCCCTGCTCGCGGTCACCGGTTTTCTCAGTGTTTTCTTCGCTTCACTGAGCCAGGGGGGCACATCTCCCGGGGCTCATCTGTTTGCGGCGATCAATCCGGCTGTTCTGACCGCCTCTCTCCTAGCATCGGATTCCGGAGATTTCCTGCACGGGATGACCGGTCTGAGGTGGCCGATCTGGCTGATTTATCTTTTGGTTTATCTGATTGTGACAGCAGTGGCTGTTTTCGTATCGGTGAAATCACTGCGTGTCAATATGGCAAGCGGAAAGTAAAGGAGGGGTGAGATGGACAGCAGGCGAAAGCTGGACGTTGCAGTCGCGCAAGTGCGGCGCAGGCTCATGGCGGTATGGTTCGTGAGGACGGCTGTACGGGGGCTGGCTACGGGCGCGGTCATGGCCGCGGCAGTGCTTGCTGCCTCCCGTCTGTTTGTCTGGCCGGGTTACGCGGGCTATGCGGGCATTGCAGCAGCGCTTGCTGCGGTCGCGGCATTTGCATATGAATGGCGGAGGTCGCCGTCGCGGCAGGAGGCTGTCAGGCTGTTGGATTCGTTTAGCCGGGACAATGTCATCCTGGCCGCAGAGACGGACGGAACCCGTGAAGGCCCGCTTTCCGCGGCCCTTGCGGATGCCGCCGCGGATGCTGCCGGCGGAGCACTGGGCCGGTTCCGGAAAAGGAGGGGGCGGTGGACGGAGCGCACGCCGCTCCTGGTCGCGGGCATCTCCGCCGCTGCCCTGGCAGGACTTGCCCTGTTTCCTTCCTCCGCACAGCTGGAAGCGCAAGAAGCCGAAGAAGAGCGGGAGATCATCGAGGATCTCGCAGACGATGTAGGCGATCTCTCGGAAAGGGCAGAGGATCCGGGAATGGAAAAACGGCTTGCTGATCTGGCCGCGGACATCAGGTCCGCCGAATCTCCGGAAGAAGCGGTCCGCAAGGCGGTCAAGCTTCAGCGTGAATTGTCCCTCCAGGAACGCCTCAGGGAACGTCCGGGAGACAGCCAGGGCCCTGCAGCCGGAGAACGCATCCTGACACCCGGCGAGGCTGCAGCGGCACTGGCTGAATTGTCCGGGGACGCCGAAGAACAGCTGGCCGGCATGGGGCGGACGTCAGGGGCAGGAGCACATGCTTCTTCCGGCAACGAATGGAACAGTTCCCCTGAAGAATCGGGAGGACAGGAAGGCCGGTCTTCGGAAGGAAGGGGAGGTGCAGAAACGGGAGCGGAAGATGAAGGGGATTCCTCCGGCGGAAATGGCGCCGGTGAATCAGAAGGCAATGGAGACGGAGTGCAGGACGGCGGCGGGAACAAAACGGAAAGCGGCAGCGGCAATGGAAGCGGGCAAACGGACGGAACTGGGTCCGGATCAGGAGAAGATGGCGGAGAAAGTCCGGATTCCGGCAGCGGGGGCTCCGGCCAGGGACCGGGTGACGGGGACCGGAATCTCATCAGTACGCCCCAGTCTCCGCCTGAACCCGGGGACACGGTGCTGGACGCAGGCCCTCAGAAAGAAGGGAAGTCTGCTGCAGAAAGCCTTGTTCCCGCAGAAAAAGGGGAAGTCCGGCCCTACGGGGAGGTGCAAGGCGAATACCGGGATGCCTATGTGGAACATGCAGGCCGTCTTGGCCTTCCGGAAGACCTCCAGCAAGTCCTGTCCGATTACTTTTCGTCGATCGACACGAGGGAGTGAGGAAAATGGCATTTACGAAAGAGGATTACAACGAAATGAGCCTGAAAATCGGCCAGGTAAAGGAAGAGGTGGGAAAGTTCATCGTCGGGCAGGAGGAGGCGGTGGACTTTACCCTTTATTCCATTCTTGCCGGTGGCCACACCCTTCTTGAGGGGTTGCCGGGACTTGGGAAAACGATGCTGATCCGGACGTTTTCCGAAGTGCTGGACCTGGGCTTTTCCCGAATCCAGTTCACGCCGGACCTGATGCCTTCAGACATTACCGGGACGACGGTGATTGAAGAGACACCAGACGGACGCAAGAACTTTGTCTTCCGCGAAGGCCCTTTGTTCAGCGAGATGGTGCTTGCTGACGAAATCAACCGTGCAACTCCGAAAACACAAAGTGCGCTGCTCGAAGCGATGGGAGAGCGGACGGTGACCGCGCTCGGAACCACGCGTCCGATGAAGGACCCGTTTTTTGTGCTTGCCACACAAAATCCGATTGAACTCGAAGGAACCTACCCGCTCCCCGAAGCGCAGCTTGACCGATTTCTCTGCAAGGTGATCGTTCCGCTTCCGGGTAAGGAAGAACTGAAGGAAATCATCCGCCGTACGACGGGAAGCCCGGCCAGAAATCTCCGGAAACTGCTGGGACCGGAAGATATCCGGCGTGCCCGTCGGATGGTGAGGGAAGTGATTTTGCCCGAGGAAATGCTGGACGTGGCAGCCCGGATCGTCACCGGCACACATCCGTCCGATTCGCCGTTGGAAGAGGTGAGCCGATGGGTCCGTTTCGGCAGCGGCCCCCGCGGGCTGCAGAGCCTGGTGCTCGCGGCGAAAGCACGGGCGTTGGCCGAAGGACGTTTCCATGTGTCAATCGGCGACCTGAAAAACTGTGCGGTTCCGGTGCTGCGTCACCGGCTGCTGTTTAACTATGAGGGTGAAGCGGCGGGCATGCCCGCGGATGAACTGATCACCCGGCTGGCCGAACTGTCCGCCGGAGGCGCATCGTCATGACGGAAGCATTTTTTTCGTCTTCCGATAAGGTTGCCGCCGGCCGACTCCGGCACTTGGCCCGCACCGCTCCAAAAGGGATGCATCACGGGCGGAACGCATCGGGAAGAAGCGGGGCATCGCAGGATTTCTCGGATTTCCAGCCCTATGCACCCGGTGATGATATCCGCAATGTCGACTGGAACGTCTACGTAAGGACGAACCAATTGTTCATCAAGCGTTTCATGGATGAGCGTGAGCTCCGTGTGTCAGTGATTTTGGATGCCAGCCGGTCAATGGGCGGTGGCCGGTGGCTGTTTGCAAGACGACTGTGCGGGATGCTCGGCCTGATGGCGCTGGCCGCCGATGACCACCTGCACTTTTTCACCGCAGGCGAACCCACGCCATCTTCCTTTACGGCAAAGGGTGCGCGGAACAGGAACCGGTTCCTGGGGCACCTGGAACAGCTGCAGTCCCCCGGAGGGACCGGCTTTGCGGGTGCGGCAGCATCAGAAAATCTTTTAGGCGCATCCGTCCGGTATATCGTGACGGACGGGCTGGAGCCGCCGGCATCATTCCGTCCTCTGTTCCGCAAACTCAGGAAAAGCGCGGGCGAGGTCCGGATGGTTTTGCTGACGGATGACCGCACGGACATGCCAGCCGGGACCCGTGATGTCCGTTTTGTCGATTCTGAGACCGGCAAAGCAGTGGATGTCACCCTTACGGCAAGCGCAATGCACAGGCAACAGGAGCTGAGGGAGCGGCATTTTTCAGAGCTTGCCGCCCTCTGCCGGGAGTACGGCATTGCCTTGCTGGAGGCGGTGGAACAGGAAGGTGCAGCGGATTTTGTGTCAAGAAAGATGAGACGGGCGGGCTGGGTCCGCTGAGCAGGGAGGAGATCGAGTGGGTTTCGGTTCAATCGGCATGATCTGGACGCTGGTCTTTCCCGCCATCGTCCTCCTTTATTATTTCTTCAGGAAGAAGTATGTGGAGCGCACGGTGCCGTCCGTGCTTTTCTGGGAAGAGTCAAGGAAGCATACGGAAAGCTCCCCTTTTGTTAGTCATCTGTCCCGGAACGCCCTGTTCTATCTGCAGATGGCAGCCCTTCTGCTGTTCGTGCTTCTGCTAATGAAACCCGGCATCACAAGTTCCGGCGATTCTTCCGGACACCTGATCGTCGTCGCGGACACTTCTGCCACGATGCTGGCCGAAAAGGACGGTGAGCCGCTGATCGAACGGCACAAGGCCCGGATGGAATTACTGATCCGGGACCATGAGGGAGCGCGGTTCACCGTCATCCGTGCGGGCGGCACACCAGAAGTGTTGCTGCAGGCTTCGGAAAAAATGGATGAAGCACTCCGCACTGTCCGGAGCCTCGGTCCCACTTACGCCCATCAGGATCTGCCCGCGGCTCTTTCCCTTGCCGGAACCGCTGCCGGCGGGGAACAGGCGGACGTGCATGTCTTTACCGACTCGGCAGTCCCTGAAGATCTTCCGGCCGCCGTGCCGGGTGTGGTCTACAGCGTTCATGCCGCCTCGGACCTTCCGGATAATGTATCGGTCGGTCAGTTCGGCATCGCACAGGGGAAAGACGGGCAATCCGCTATTGCCGTCGTGACAAATGGCTCCCAGGCTGACTACGAGGTGGCGCTGTCCCTGGAAGATGAGCAGGGAAATCCGGCAGGAGAATCCCGTGTACTGACCGTAGGGAGCGGAGAGTCCGAACGGGTCGTGTTCGACGGCCTGCCGCCTGTCCTGGGCCTGAAGCTCACGGCGGAGTCAGGTGACGGCTATCCGGCGGACAATATCGCCCATGCCGTCTCCGGCGGAGGAAAATTGCCGGTCTTTGTGGAGGCCGGGCTACATGAGCTGTTACATAAGGCCCTACAGGCGACCGGAGCCGATGTGACCGCTTACGGAAGGGAAGAGACGGAACAGCTTCCGGAAGAAGCGATTGTCGTGACCGGTTCAGAAGAGACGTTCCTCGCCCGCCGGGGGCGTACCGTCCTGTTCGGGGGTGAGGGGAATCCGGAAGAAAACCCGGTGTTCATTACGGCGTCCGACGATCCGCTTTTTGCTTTTGCTCCGGGAGAGGAGATTTATGCAGCCGGACTTTATCCGCCTTTTCCCGATATGGAGACCATCGCCGGACCGGAAAGCAATCCTCTGGTCCAGAGGGCAGCCGACGGAAGGATTGCCGTGCTGGCCGACCCGTCCATGACGGACTGGCCGCTCCGTCCCTCCTTCCCGCTGTTTCTGTGGAGCGTCATTGACAGCTATTCCCGCGAGCAGGCCGGGGCCGGCACCTTCCTTCCCGGTGAAAGCCGTCCGGTCACGCCTTCTCTCGAAGGGGGCTGGCAGCTGTTCACCGCAGGGGGGGAGTACATGGCCGAATTCGCCGCCGCCGGGGCGGTGACCGCACCGGATCAGCCCGGGCTGTATGTTCTCCGGTCCGGAACCGAAGAGCGTTACCTGGCAGTCGTGCTTCCCGATGAAGAACGCACGGTTCAGGCCGGTCCTTCGTTTACTGCCGGTGAAAGAGGAGAGGGCGGGAAATCGGGCCCCGCCGAAAAGCGGCAGCCCGTCCGGTTGTTCATCCTTCTGATCCTGCTTCTGATTCTCGCGGAATGGGAGGTGCAGCGCCGCCATGGACTTTCGTATTGAAGATCCGGTTTATCTCCTGCTCCTCCTCCCGGTGCTCGCGTATCTGTTCTGGTCATGGAACCGGGAGCGGATCAGGAACGGGCGCAATGTCCTGGTGCTGCTGATTTTGCGGATCCTGGCATCTGTCTTGCTCATCATCGCGGCAGCGTCCCCATATCTCCTGATGCGCGCCGGGGAGGAGCGGGTGTTCTTCCTGGTGGACCGCTCGGCCTCCATGGAAGGGTCAGAGGAGGAAACTTCGGCATTCCTGTCCGATGCTATCGGCCGGCACCCCGACCGGGATGTCACAGTGCTTTCGTTTGCAGGGGAAGTATCCAATAATCTGCCGGAATCCGGGAGCGCGGATATCGCCGGGAGTGCCGGGGAAACGGATCTGGAAAGCGCACTCCGTTATGCGGGAGCCGCCGCAGCAGGACATCCTGCCAGAATTGTTGTTTTGTCGGACGGCAGGGAGACGAAAGGGGATGCACTCGGATATGTCCGGAGCCAGCTGCCGGCCGGGGTGACCGTCGATGCGGCCGTTGTCGCCGCACCGGAAGCTGAAGATGTCTCCGTCTCTTCCTTCACTGTCCCGACTACCGGGAGGAAAGGGGAATCCCAGCAGCTTGAAGTGACCATCCGTTCGACCGCTCCGGCAGCTGCCCGACTTGTCCTGTTCCGAAATGATCAGCCGCTTGCCGAGCGGGATATGGATCTGGCAGAAGGGGAAAACCGTTTCACATTCAGTGACCTCCAGGTCGGAGAGGGACTTGTGAAATATGAAGCACAGGTCATCATGGAAGGTGACGGCATCCAGGAAAACAACCGGATGACTGCCGTCACCGAGATCGAAGGGCCTCCCCGTGTGCTGATCGCAGAGACCGCCGGAGACCCGAGCCCGCTGGGAGAACTGATCGGAAAAAACGGAGTCAGCACACAAACCGTCCGGGCGGACAATCTTCCCCGGGATCTTTCATCCTATCTTCAATATGATGCCGTCATTTTCGACAATGTCCCCGGACACCAGGTCGGGGAGGATCGGATGAAAGTCATCGAGCAGGCTGTCAAGACGTTCGGACTCGGCTTCATGATGGTCGGCGGAGAGGAAAGCTTTGGTCTCGGAGGCTATTTCCGGACTCCGATTGAGGACATGCTTCCTGTCGATCTGGACGTGACCGGCAAACAGGTCATCCCGTCACTGGGTCTCGTCATCGTCATGGACCGCTCAAGCAGCATGAGCGGGCGGAAGCTGGATCTGGCAAAGGAAGCGGCTGCGCGGTCCGCCGCACTCCTCAGGGAAGACGACATGCTGGGATTCATCGCATTTGACAATAGTCCGTGGGAGGTGATCGAGACGTCACCGCTGGACGATCCGGATGAAGCCACAGGGAAAATCATGTCGGTCACGCCGGGGGGCGGCACCAATATTTACCCTGCAGTCGCACTGGCCTACGAACGGCTCCGCGGCCTTGACCTGGAACGCAAGCACATCATCCTTCTGACGGACGGGATGTCCGCTCCGGGCGGCGATTACGCGTCGCTTGCAGAGGCCGGCGAAGCCGACGGCGTGACGATGTCGACCGTTGCGATCGGCACCGATGCGGACAGGCGGCTGCTCCAGCAGCTCGCGGAACAGGCGTCAGGCCGCTATTATGAAGTGACCGATGCCGATTCGGTGCCGTCCATCCTGTCGAGGGAGACGGCGATGCTGTCGAGGACCTATATCGTCGATGAGCCGTTCACGCCCGCTGTACGGGGGGAAACCGAATGGGATGCGCTGTTCGGCAACGGGCTTCCGCAGATGAACGCTTATATTGCGACGACGGCAAAGCCGGCTTCAGAGGTCATCCTTGAGAGCCCCCAAGAAGACCCCATCATCGCGGAAGGCCGGTACGGCCTGGGAAGGACACTGGCTTATACGTCCGGGTCGGGATCCTGGAGCGGAGGCTTCCCGTCCTGGGAGCGCTGGGGGGAACTGTGGACCACCGCCGTTTCCAGAATCCTCCCACAATACCGAAGCGAACCGTTCGACATCCGCAGGAATACGGACGGTTCATATTCCGTGACAGGATCGGCTTCCATGCCGTTCCTTGACATTGCAGTCGTCGATGAAAAGGGCCGCGAGCTCGAAACTGCAGTTGAACCGGTACGGCCGGGCACCGCACGCGTGCGGATACAATCCGGTCCTGGGCTCGTCTTTTTCAGGATATCCGGGGACGGGGAGATTGTCTCGACAGCCGGCATCTCGATTCCGTATGGGGATGAATACCGGCCGGGACCGCCGGATGCGGAGCGCCTTGCCGCCATCGCAGAAGCATCCGGCGGTCGCGTTCTGGAATCGGCCGAAGAGGCCCTCCGGCCGCCGGAATCGTCCAAAAAAGACATCCTCCCTGCCTGGGACTGGTTTGCCCTGGCGGCGATGCTGATCTTCTTTGCAGATATCACACTGCGGAGATTCGGAATGCCTCGTATCCGGAAACCGGGCCGGGCTTCAAAAAGGCTTGGAGATGCAGCGGTGAACAGGGAAGAGACAAGCGTTGAAAAACTGCTGAAAGCAAAAAAGCAGGAAAGATAAAATACTATGAGACAAGAAAACCCGCCATGCAGATGCATGGCGGGTTTGGTTGGCTTAACGCGCGGCCGCAACCTTTCTGGAGCGGAGCGCCTGGAGCTGTTCCCGGTGGAGCCTCGCCCAGGCGATGGTGATACCGAAGCAGACGAGCAGCACGGCGGTCCCGAACACATACGGGATGGCCATATTGAGATCGAACAGCGTTCCCGCCAACGCCGGGCCGAACATGTTGCCTAGACTCATGTAGGCATTGATCAGGCCGGCGGCAAATCCCTGTTCATTGCCTGCCATCTTCGAGATCAGTGTATTTAAAGCCGGCCGGAGCAGCGATGTGGCCGTGAAAAAGAACGTCGAAATGAGCATAAGCGACCAGAACCGGTCTACAAAGAGGATGCCGGACATTGAAATCGCCGCAATCAGTAGGTTTACCAGGATGACCCGCATCTCACCATATTTGCGGAACAGCGGATCGACAACAAATGTCTGTACAACTACCCCGACAAACCCGCCGATTGTCATAAGGATGGCAATCTCCGATGGCGAGTACGCGTATTTCTTATCCATATACATGGAAATGGTCGCCTGAAAATTGGCAAGTCCGAACGAGAAGACAAGCATAATGATCAGCAGGATAAAATAGTTCAGCGCAACGGAACGTTTCAGCTGCCCAAGGATGTTCTCCTGGCCCTTGAGGTCCTCATTTCCCGGCCCTTTTTCCGGACGCGGGTCCGGAAGAATCAACGCAGAAGACAAGGCAGCAACCAGGGCAACACTGCAGGCGATATAAAACGGGAACTGAAGACTGACGCTCGAGAGGAATCCGCCGATGGAAGGGCCGATCATGAATCCAAGGGACATGGAGGCACCGAGCCAGCCCATCCCTTTTCCACGGTCATCGAACGAAGTGATGTCCGCCACGAACGCCATCATCGGAGGAATGAGGAAAGCCGCTCCGAAGCCCGTAATGAACCTGGCGACGAACAGCATCCAGAGTTCCGTCGCAAGGCCGAATGCAAGCTGCGACAGGCCGAAGACGACCAGCCCGAAGATGATCAGCTTCTTCCTGCCATACTTGTCGGACAGGTTGCCTGAGATCGGGGAGAACAGGAATTGCGCCAGCGCAAAGGAGGAGATGAGGAACCCGAGCACCTGGCCCGCCGCCCCGAATGTCTCCAGGTAAGCCGGCATGATCGGGATGATCAGCCCGATGCCGGACATTGCGATAAACATGTTGAACATGAGGACAAACAATGCAAAACGATTGGTTCCCTCCGCCATGCCCGGGCCCCCTCCTGAAATTTCGTGTGTCAAACTATCTTACCATATCCGTATTACCCGTTACACTACCGGCTGATGCCTTTTGAAGGGGAAAATCCTAAATAAAAACAGCCCGAAATCGGAAAGATTCCGGGCTGCCAGTTAATTCATCCCCATCTTAAAGCGGAGGAAGCGTTCATTGTATTCCCCGGTCATTTCCGGCCCGAGGTTCCGGTACACTTCAAGCCTTCCGCGAATTTCCTCATCCGGGTAAAAGCGCTCATCACCGGTCACTTCAGGATCCATCAGTTCAATCGCGGCGGCGTTCGGCGTGGAGTAGCCGACCCAGTCGGCGTTCTGGGCCGCCACTTCCGCATCCAGCATGAAGTTGATGAACTGATGCGCGCCATCGACGTTGGCTGCAGTTTTCGGAATGATCATGTTGTCGAACCAGAGGTTGGAACCTTCTTCCGGGACGGCAAAGTCGATTGATTCGTTGACGTACATCATGTCGAGGGCCTGGCCGGACCAGGTGAGGGCGATGGCCGCCTCGTTCCGCCGCATCATCTCGACAATCTCATCCCCGATGATCGCTTTGACATTCGGCGTGAGTTCATCCAGTTTGGCCGATGCGGCATCAAGTTCGGAATCATCCGTCGAGTTGAGGGAATAGCCGAGGCTGTTCAGTCCCATCCCCATTACCTCGCGCGCACTGTCGACGAGGATGACCTGCTGGCGGAGCTCCTGGTTCCATAGGTCTTCCCAGCTCGTGAAGTCAAAGTCCTCCTCGAGAAGGTCCGGGTTAAAGGCGATTCCTACCGTTCCCCAGAAGTAGGGGACGGAGTATTCATTACCCGGGTCGAACGGCAGATCCAGGAAATACGGATCGATGTTCTTCAAGTTCGGAATTTTGGAGTGATCAAGCGGGATCAGGAGGTCCTCCTCCTTCATCTTTTCAATCATGTATTCAGACGGCATGGCGAGGTCATAGGAAGTTCCGCCCTGCTGGATTTTCGTCATCATTGCTTCATTCGAATCGAATGTCTCATAGATGACGCGGATGCCGGTTTCTTCCGTGAACTGTTTGAGAAGTTCGGGATCCAAGTATTCTCCCCAGTTGTAGACGGTGATCGTGTCGCTTCCCGTGCTGCCCGACGTCTTTCCGAGCTGGCTGTTGATATAGAGGAGCAGTGCGGATACAACGATTACGGCAACTGCTGCCCGGATGATTTCCTTCATTTCTTCACCCCCGTGACAGGTGTGCGGTTGCGCGAATTAAGCGCATAGTAAACGATAACCAGCCCGACTGTGAGGATGAAGATCAGGCCGGACAGCGCGTTGATCGTCAATGTAATGCCGGCACGGGCCATCGAGTAAATCTCGACTGACAGGGTGCTGAAGCCATTGCCGGTGACAAAGAATGTCACCGCAAAATCATCAAGCGAGTAGGTCAGTGCCAGGAAGAATCCTGCGAAGATGCCCGGCTTGATGTACGGGATGATAACGCGCGTGAGCACGTCCCTGCCCGATGCCCCGAGGTCGCGGGCAGCATCGATCAGCGAATCGCTCATTTCCAGGAGCTTCGGCAACACCATCAGGACGACGATCGGCACGCTGAAGGCGATGTGGGAGATCAGCACCGATGCAAAACCGAGACGCACGCCGACCGCTGTGAAAAGGATCAGGAACGATGCACCGATGATTACGTCAGGGCTGACGATCAGCACGTTGTTCAAAGACAGCAGCGTGCTGCGAAGCTTCCGGTTTTTCAAGTAGACGATCGCGAGTGCGCCGAGGACGCCAATCGCAGTTGAGATCAGTGCCGACAGCAAGGCGACAATCACCGTGTTGAACACGATCATGATCAGCCGGGTGTCTTCAAAGACGGCTGCATAATGTTCCCAAGTGAATGATTCAAACGAAGACATCGTGCCGTTCGAGTTGAACGAGTAGAAAATCAGGAAGAAGATCGGCGCATACAGGATGATGAATACAAGCGCGAGAAAGACCTTTTGCACATTATTTTGTTTTCCCAACAGATGCGCCTCCTTTCTCCTTCTGGCCGGTGAACAGCATGATGACGAACATGAACAGGATGAGGAAGACCGCAATCGTCGAGCCCATTCCCCAGTTCTGGGTCACGAGGAACTGCTGCTCAATGGCAGTCCCGAGTGTGATGACCTTATTCCCGGCGATGAGCCGGGTGATCATGAACAGCGAAAGCGCAGGGATAAAGGTCACCTGGATGCCGGATTTCACACCGTTCATCGTGAGGGGAAGGATGACCCTGCGGAATGTCGTCCATTGGCTTGCCCCGAGATCACGCGATGCATCGATCAGTGCGGGGTTGAGCCGGTCGATCGCATTAAAGATCGGCAGGATCATGAACGGGATGAAAATATAAACCGATACAAAAATAAAGCTGAAATCCGTGAAGAGAAGTTGTGTCGAACCAATTCCGATCGCTGAGAAAAAGGCGTTTACCGGACCGTATTGGCCAAATATCCCGATGAAGGCATATGTCTTCAGGAGCAGGTTGATCCAAGACGGGATGATGATCAGCAGCAGCCAGAGCTGCTTGTGCCTGGTCTTCGTCAGGAAGTAGGCGGTCGGATACGCGATCAGCAGCGAAAACAGCGTGATCAGGAAGGCGTACCAGAATGAGCTGAGCGTCAGCTCCAGGTAAACCGAAGAAAAGAACGCCCGGTAATTGGCAAATGTGAAGTCGCCGTGAATATCAAACAGGGAGTAATAGACGACAAGAGCAATCGGCGCGATGACAAACAGGATAATCCAGGCGCTGTACGGAATCAGGTAAAGAGCGCGTGTCGATTTATTTTGCATGGCCCGGCACCTCGTACGACTCGAGCCTCCGGTCGAAATCTTCTTCCGATTCGTTCAGCCTCATGACATGAATTGCTTCAGGATCGAAGTCGAGTCCGATCTCATCGCCGACCTGCGCTTTTTTAGTGGAATGTACGAGCCACTCGTTGCCGTCTTTGTCATAGGTCGACAGCTCATAGTGAACACCGCGGAAAAGCTGTGTGTCGACATTGACGATAAGTTTACCGCGATCCGGGGAAGTGATTTCCAGGTCTTCCGGACGGATGACAACCTCGATTTTTTCATTCGGGTCAAGTCCGGCATCGACGCATTCAAATTCCCTGCCAGCGAAACGGACCAGGTGGTCACGAATCATGACTCCGTCCACAATGTTGGATTCGCCGATAAAATCAGCGACAAAACGGTTGATCGGCTCATCATAAATATCGATCGGCGTGCCGGACTGTACGATTTCGCCGGCGTTCATGACGAAGATTTCGTCCGACATCGCGAGCGCTTCTTCCTGGTCGTGGGTCACAAAGATGAATGTCTTGCCAAGGCGCTGCTGCAATTCACGGAGCTCATACTGCATCTCGGTCCGCAATTTAAGGTCAAGTGCGGACAGCGGCTCGTCGAGAAGGATGATTTCCGGGTCATTGACGATTGCGCGGGCGATGGCAACACGCTGGCGCTGGCCGCCGGACATCTCTGAAATCTCCCGGTTTTCATATCCCTGCAGGTTGACGAACTGCAAGGCTTCTTGGACACGGCGTTTGACTTCCGCCTGCTTGATTTTCTTGATGCGGAGTCCGAAAGCTACGTTCTCGAAGACATTCAGGTGTGGAAAGAGGGCATAGTCTTGGAAAACGGTATTGACCTGCCGCTGGTTCGGCGGGGTGTCATTGATTTTCTTTCCGTTAAACTGGATTTCGCCGCTGCTCGGCTCGATAAATCCGGCGATCAGACGGAGAATGGTTGTCTTCCCGCAACCGGACGGCCCGAGAAGGGTATAAAACTTGCCGCGCTCCATTTCGAAACTGATGTTGTTCAGGACAGTCGTGTCGTCGTTGTACCGCTTGGAGACGTTCTCGAAGCGGATAATAGGCTGTTGGGTCATGTCTTACCTCCAGTATCGTTAATCACAAATATGATTCAGTAGCGACGAGCAGGCACCTGGCCTCTGAGGGACCCGGATTTAACAGCTGATGCTCGTGAGAAGCCTCATAGTACAGGGCATCCCCTGCGCCGGCCTTATAACTCTCTGTACCCAATTGGAGCAGGATCTGCCCCTCCATCACATAAATGAACGTCTGGGACAGAGAAGGCTCGAATTCCTTGAATTCTCCGCCGGGCCCGAGTGTCAGCAAAACAGGCTCCATTTCTTTTTCGTTTGATTCCGAAACGAGCCAGCGAACAGAGTAACCCCGGTCCTCATCAGTGTTCAGGATATGGTCGTCCTTGCTGAAGACGATCTTTGCTGCAGGACGGCCATCGTCGAAAAACTCCTTGGGGGATGAACCGAGCACTTCCAATAGGGAGAACAGGGTTTCGATCGACGGAGACGTATGGTCGCGTTCAAGCTGGGAAATATAGCTTTTGCTCAAATCTGTCCGTTCTCCGAGCTCTTCCTGTGTAAGACCTTTTTTCAGCCGCAGCTGTTTGATCTTTTTCCCGATTTGCATGGGATAGCCTCCTGTGGAGTTTACTTATAATAAACTTTAAGTTTAGCAATAGCGGATTTTATTATACAAAATTCATATGTGATTGCAAGAGAAATATTTCTCGCCTGTTCAAGCGACCCTCTCCCGCAAGGCATGACAAAAGCCGGAACGCCGTTTTTAGCGTTCCGGACTAATTGTCAGAAGTCCAAATCGTCAAGCTTCCTCTTGAGTTTGCGCCATACGATGCGGCCGAGGTAAGTGAAGAACAGGTAGATCGACATGCCGATGCCAAGAATGGCAGTCAGGAGGGCGGTCCACTCAAACAATCCATAGGAGGAGATTTCGGTCAGACTGGTATCGTCTTTCCAGTCCTCAATGACGAGGTTCATGCCATAAATGCCTGAGATTACAGTAAAGACGGTGAGGAAGAAGAGCAACAGGTTCATCCGATTCGCCGCCGCGTTTTCCTGCGTCCGGTACAGCTCGTCGAGTGTGGTGCGCACTTCCTGGAACAGGTCATCCAGATTGAATGCCCGCCTGAAAAGCAGCCCCAGTTCCCGTCCTTCCTGGCGGACACTGACATGTTTGAAGTAGTACCAGGACGAGAAAATAGTGATCAGCTCGATCAGACGCTTTAAATACTCCTCGTCCTTGTCCCATTTCAGACGGCTATATTCGAAGGACACCCGCAGAAGCATGATCCGGTAAAAATAGTGCAACAGGAAATTATAGTAGTGGGTCCCCATGAAATGGGCAAGCGGGCGCTGCATCTCCTCGGGACTTTTCGTCGTTACATTGGTATAGGAAAAATCAGTGGCTATCGTATATAGGTCCGGCGCCCAGCGGTCATGAAGATATTCGTCCAGGTAGTCTCTTATGTAGGACATGTTAGAGGCCGAGATGAACGGTTCTCCTTCAGGGCTGAGTCCGTCGACCCTGCCGATCCGGAACAGCTGCTCGTCGCTGAATTCGGTGCCGGCTTCGGCGAACAGAAAAGAAGTGACGAACATCCGCTCATCTTCAAAATAAGGGAGGCTGCCGAAATAGCCTGTAAGCCGCTCATCATGAATAATAAACGGGCGGATTGCTGAAGCAAGCCGGTCGAGTAGGAATTCGTGGATGCTTGAAAACTCTTTGCCGTCATCGCAATAGATGACTGAGCCCTTTTCCTCTTTCAGTTTGTTTTCTGTCGCCCTGAAGTGCTGCATAAAATTAAGGACGGAGGATAGAGGAAGTTTTTTGTCCAGCAGGCGGATCCTGGACGTCAGGAAGGCGATGCCGAAAGGGCCGAGCGTCACGTCGAGGCTCATAAAACGGAATGGGTACCGCTCACCGTCAGCAGTCAGCACGAACTCTTCGCCGATGATCTTATAGAAACGGTGAAAGCCATACTCTTCGACGGTCGGCGGGAAGATCTTGCGTTCCACATAAGGGAGAAAGTACTGATCCAGCTCCTCCTGAGAGACTTGGGCCGATCCTTCGTATAAATCATTGATCTGACCACCAGGGTCTTCCAGGGTGAAAAAGTGGAATCCGTCTTTCCCGAGAGCAGTCGCGGCTTGCCGGATCTGTTTTTTCCTGTAGGCAAACGGCAGGATAAAGGAGAGGTAGCCGTCTTCAACGGTGAAGTCTTTCGTATCCGGAACCTCTGTCATGTTTTCACCGCCATTCATTGTAGTTTTGGGTTGATGTGGTACACTATTGGAAAAAGGAGGGGTGGCAATGGGCAAGAACAATTTCTTCCCGGGTCCGGACCATGGCCGGGGACGCAGCCGGAATGGCGTGACGCCCGTCATCGAAGGCGTTTTCCTGATGACCAAAGATCGCATCATCCCCTATGAAGAGCTGGATGATTACTGTGAATGCTGCCTGGAACCACTGTCCTATGATGCCACCTACGATTCAGCGTATTGCGCCGGATGCAATGAGTGGCGTGAAGAAACGTGTACAGATCCGAAATGCCAGTTTTGCACGGACCGGCCTAAGCGTCCGTTTGACCGGGGCTGATCGGCCTCCCTCACATCCTTCCCTTTTTCAGGGGAGGCGTAAACGGATTTTATCTGTAATTTGCTAGCGGTCCGCACGGGCGGGCCGACTGCTGGAGGCATGGAAGATGAAGAAAGAGTTTGTCGTAGTCGGGCTGGGGCGGTTCGGCGGCAGCATCTGCCGAGAACTGGTGGAGCAGGGAGCGGACGTTCTTGCCATCGACCAAGATCCTGAGCGGGTGGACGAGTTCGCCGCAATCGCGACACAGGCCGTAGTGGCAGATACGACCGATGAGCAGACGCTCGTATCGCTCGGAATCCGAAATTTTGAGCATGTGATTGTCGCAATCGGGGAGGATATCCAGTCGAGCATTCTCACCACACTGATCATGAAGGAACTGGGTGTCGAAAAAATCACGGTAAAAGCACAAAACGACTATCATGCGAAGGTGCTCCAAAAAATCGGGGCGGATCAGGTTGTCCACCCGGAGCGGGACATGGGCATCCGTATCGCAAACAATATGATTTCCAATAACATTCTTGATTATCTCGAGTTGTCCGAAGAACACTCTATTATGGAGATCAAGGCGAACGAGATGCTTGCAGGCCATTCCATCCTTGACCTCGATATCCGGGCAAGATATGGCATCAACATCGTGGCAATCAAGCGGGGAGAGGACGTAGTGGTTTCCCCGATGGCGGAAGAACCGATTCATGAAGGGGACATCCTGATCATTATCGGTTCCGATGCAGACATTTTGCGTTTTGAGAAAAAAGCGCTGCATTGAGTAGCATGAAAGGGGCTGTCCAATAAGTCATTAATACGATAAAAACAGCAAACGGCACGGACTCTGGTCGCTTACCGCGGGCCGGCGCCGAGCCCCGCGTAAAGCGGGTCTCGACAGCCCGGCTTTTCCCGCAGGTGTCTCCCGGCGTCCGTGCCGTTTGCTATATCATGTGCTGAATCCGACTTTTCGGACAGCCCCTTTTTAGCGGAATGCAACAAAATGAAAAAGCTGCACGGAATTCGATTCCGTGCAGCTTTTATTAGGAAATAATCATACTTCCATGACGACCGGAAGAATCATCGGTTTGCGTTTTGTCTGTTCGTACAAGTACGGGCCGAGGATGTCCGTAATCTGGTTTTTAAGCGCATCTGTATCCGGCGTGTCGGAGTTGGCCACCGACTGGCGGAGACGCCTGTTCAGCATCGACTGAGCTTCATTGATCATTTGCCCGGATTCACGCATGTAAACGAATCCGCGGGAAATGAGATCAGGACCGGCAACGATTTTGCCTTTGGCAGTGTTTAGCGTGACAACCACGATGACGAGCCCGTCTTCTGACAAAACGCGGCGGTCCCGCAGGACAACGTTGCCGATGTCGCCGATTCCGCTTCCATCAATGTAGACGTCACCGGACGGAATCCTGCCTGCCAGATGAGCTTCATCCGAACTGAGAGCCAGAACATCACCGTTTTCCATGATAAAGATGTTTTCTTCAGGAATATCGCACTGGACGGCCAGACTGGCATGGGTTTTCAGCATCCGGTACTCTCCGTGGATCGGCATGAAGAACTTCGGCTTGATCAGGCGCAGCATGAGCTTTTGCTCCTGCTGGGAACCGTGGCCGGATGTGTGAATATTGTTGAGCGATCCGTGAATGACTTCGGCGCCTGCACGGAACAGCAAGTTGATCGTTCGGTTGACGCTGGCGATGTTGCCTGGAATTGGGGAGGAAGAGAAAATGACCGTATCCCCTGGCTGAATCTGAATCTGGCGGTGCGTGCCGTTGGCAATACGCGACAGTGCCGCCATCGGTTCGCCCTGGCTTCCCGTACAGAGGATCATTACCTCATTGGCAGGGAGCCGGTTCAGTGTCTGTGTATCCACAAACATTTCCTTTGGCGCATCGATATAGCCGAGTTCCGTTCCGATGGTAATGGCATTGTCCATGCTCCGCCCAAAGACGGCGATTTTCCTGCCGTGCCGGACTGCGGCTTCAACTGCTTGCTGAAGCCTGTAGATGTTGGAGGCGAATGTCGCAAAAATGATGCGTCCGTTCACTTTCCGGAAAATCTCATCGATGCTTTCACCGACTGTTCTCTCGGACATTGTGAAGTCCGGCACTTCCGCATTTGTACTGTCGGACAGAAGGCAGAGAACGCCTTCTTCTCCGATCTGAGCCATCTTCGCCAGGTTTGCAGGTTCACCGACAGGAGTGAAGTCGAACTTGAAATCCCCCGTATGGACGACATTGCCCGGTGGTGTTTTGACGACAATCCCGAACGCATCCGGTATACTGTGGGTCGTCCTGAAAAAGCTGACGGATGTTTTTCTGAACTTGATCACGTCGTCTTCTTCTACTTCAATCAGCTTTGTGCGGCGGAGGAGCCCGTGTTCTTCAAGCTTGTTGCGCAGAAGACCCAGTGCCAGTTTGCCGCCGTAAACCGGGATATTCACTTTCTTGAGCAGGTACGGAATGCCGCCAATATGGTCTTCATGGCCGTGTGTCACGAAGAGGCCTTTTATCTTGTCAACATTCCGCTCAATGTACGTGTAATCCGGAATCACATAGTCGATGCCGAGAAGATCATCTTCCGGGAACATGATTCCCGCATCAATCAGAATGATTTCATCCTGGAATTGGACCCCATACGTGTTTTTGCCGATTTCGCCCAGTCCGCCAAGCGCAAATACGGCTGTCTGATCATTCTTGACCGATTTCATCGGGTCACACCTGTTCGACGTGGAAGTCAGGCGATTTTTTTTCGTACTCCAAATGGCCGTCTTCCAGTGCTTGGATGTGTTCGATGTACAGTTCGCGCTCTTTTAGCCCAGCGCGGACGGCACGGACAGATTCTGCTTCGACATACATGGTTTTGGTGTTTTCGCGGACTGGTACTTCATGCATGTTTTCTTGATAGTACACTTTGTAGATCATAGTCTGCTCTCCTTTTTCACGTTCAAATACTTGCCATATCGTTTATAATAGCATGCAGGCCCATTGAAATAAAGAAAAGCCCCCGTAAAGGCGGGGGCATGAGTTCACTATGCAATGGACTTCTTGCCGAGGATGCCATTGAGCCGCTTCAACCATTTGCGTTTCAGGCGTTTCAGCATGGCTATCACTCCTTGTGACCTATTATAGGTCTTTTTGAATGTTCTGTCAAGGGTGATTTTCAAGGAAATTATATAGGAAGGCGGAGATTGAAAAAATGAAGAAAATCCTCTTTTTTGATATCGACGGCACCTTGTACGACCACGACAAAAAATTGCCCGAGTCAGCCAAAAAAGCGGTGATGGCAGCACGTGAAAAGGGCCATCTCGTCGCCATTGCAACGGGGAGAGCGCCTTTCATGGTCGGCCCGGTGCTTGAAGACCTGGACATCGATACATACATCTGCTTTAACGGGCAATATGTCGTACATGAGGGCAAACTGCTCTACGGCGGCATCATCGAACCTGAAATCCTTGCACGGATCAAGGAAAAGGCGGACAGGGACCGCTTCCCGCTCATCTTCATGGATGACCGTGAAATGGTGGCGACCGAGACGGGCCACCCGCATGTCGGAGACAGCCTGAATTCATTGAAAATGCCTTATCCGAGGGCATCGGACACGTTCTACATGGAGAGGCCGATTCATCAGGCACTCCTGTTCTGCACTGAGCATCAAGAGCAGGCGTACGTTGATGCATTCCCGGAAATGAAATTTGTCCGATGGCACGAAAAGTCCACTGATATCCTTCCGTCCGGAACGTCCAAAGCCGAAGGGATGCAACGGATCCTCGAGCTGGAAGGGCTCACGATGGCCGATGCAATTGCATTCGGGGACGGCCTCAATGATATCGAGATGCTCGAGGCTGCCGGTATTGGAGTGGCCATGGGGAACGCCCATGAAAAAGCCAAAGAGCGGGCCGATTACATTGCGGGAGATGTATCCGAAGACGGCATCGCACGCATCCTCGATCGGCTGAAACTTATCTGAATAAAAATAGACAGGCAAAGCCTGCCTCAGACTGCAGACAAAGTGAGTGGATTACTCCTTTGCCTGCAGTTTTTTGTTTTCCGGAGAATCATCCGGATTTCCGCTGCGGGCCCTTGCTTACCAAAACTGAGTTTTGGTAGCAGGAAGAGCTTTGTTGGCCAACGCTGTCGCTTTTGGCCACAGACGCCGTTCTTCGTGACGGCGTCCGCTAGTCCGCGGGCGTTGCCTTAGCCGATGCCAACACGTAGATTGGCATCGGCGTGCAAAAGGGTAGCGTTGCGCGGCAGGCAATAAAAGACTGGCGTCTGTGCGCATCGCGTAGCGGAAGATCTTCTGCGCGCAAAAGCGCAAGCGTTGCGAAGCATTGCGCAACATCCTGCGGGGTCTTCGGCTAACGCTTTTCCCGCAGGTGTCTCGGGCCTTCCGCTTCAACTCGCCATACGGCTTATTGAGGCAAACGGTACCTGTTACTATAATCGAGTTAACAGACTACAAAACCCTGACTTACCAAAGTTATGCTTTGGTCACTTAGCTGCCTCCTTGAGCTGCGCTCTGCGGTCTTCAGCCAACGCTTTTCCCACAGGTGTCCTGGGCTCTCCGCTGGTCCATGTCAGGTGGCCATTTTTCCAATCCGCATATGGCGACCCTTCAATGGGCGCTTACTTTTACTGCTGTCCTGAATCTGAATAAAGTCGAGTTGGTCGGCAGTTTCCGTGCCGTTTGCTGTTTTTTCCTGCACTCTGAGAAAAGTGAGCATGTTTGCAGTTATTCTTCTTCAGCCTTCAGCGGCTCTGCATCAGGGTATTCGCGGAATGGCTCGTCCGGATCGATGTGGTCGTAGAACATCACGCCGTTCAGGTGGTCAAGTTCATGCTGGAAAGCAATTGCCTGCAATCCTTTCAGGCGCTTTTTGATTGGCTCGCCATCGGGCGTGAAACCTTTGATTGTAATCTTGGCGTAACGCGGGACGAAGCCTGGTACATCCCTGTCGACGGACAGGCAGCCTTCTCCTCCCGGGAGGTAGGATCTCTTGGCGGAGTGGCTTACAATCTTCGGGTTGATGATTGTCATGCTGAGCGGCTCCGCGTCCTCATCAACGATATGCAGGGCGAACATCCGCTTCAGCACATCGATCTGGTTGGCCGCGATCCCGATGCCCGCGCGCAGTCCATATTTCTCAGCCTTTTCGGGATCCTGGCTGTTTTTCAGGAACTCGAGCATGTCGTCGGCAATTTTCTTATCTTCTTCTGTGAGCGGGAACTTCATTTCCTCCGCTTTTTTTCGCAGTGTCGGATGTCCTTCGCGAATAATCTGATCCATCGTAATCATGGTGGTTGACTTCCTTTCATACGGTATACCTTGTTTCTCATTATATACGCTCCGAGGGGTTGATGAAACAAAATGTCCCGTCTGATTGAAATCAGTGCGCCCAGCGAATATAGTAGAAATAGGAAAGGGAAGGGGAGACAGAAATGAAAAAACGATTGGCAGGCACAGCGCTTGCTGTTGCGATGCTCCTTTCCGCCTGCTCGTTCGGGGCCTCTGCCGAAGAACGGCTTTCCGATGCAATCGGAAAGATCCAGGAAAAGGAGCAGCCGTTCCTTGAAGCACAGGAGAAAATGGCATCGCTTGAAAAAGAAGAATTCGAGAAGTTCAGCGAGATGATGGATCTTACCCAGGAAGACCGCGAGGAGCTGTCGGTACTGGCAGGAGAGGCGGACAAGTCTGCAGATGAACGTCTTGACCTGCTTGAAAAAGGGCAAACGGCACTCGGTGAAGCGGAAAAGGAATTGAACAGGCTTAATGAAATCGGAAAAGACGAAAAAGAGGCTGTCAATGAGGCTGTCGGAAAGTTGAAGCAGTCCATGTCGGACCGTTATGCCGTTCATAAAGAATTTTCCAAGGTATATGAGAAGACTGCCGGCCTTCAAAAAGAGCTGTACAGCCTGGCAGCGGATGAAGAGGCTGATTTCCAGACAATCCAGGAGAAAGTGGAGGCGGTCAATAACGGAAACGCTGAAGTGGCGGCAGCAGCGGAGGCATTCAACGAAGCTACGGAGACCGTCAATAAGCAGAAAAAAGACATTTACTCCACAATCAGCGACTCTGAAGAATAATGAGTACTTTCAGCCCGAAAGCATCGCCTTTCGGGCGTTTTTTCGTTTTCATAAAGGGAATACTGGAAATGTTGGAGGGTGCCGCGTTAAAACAAAAAAGCGTTATGTATTAATACAGGATAACCTTCTTTCATCTGTGTACTAATACTAAAAGCGCTTTCAAACCCTTGTATTGACTAGTATTTTCCGGTCTTGTATAATTCGAAACGAATCAAGTGTACTAATTCTAAAAAGAGAAACGATAATACAGCTAAAGGAGAGTTGCCGCAATGGCTGCCAAAAAGGCGAACGCATTCGATCCGGAACAAAGCCTCCGTGAAATCGAAGACAAATTCGAAATGCTCCAGATCCTCAATGAAGAAGGGGAAATCATCAATAAAGAGTTGGACCCGGGACTGACCGATGAGCAACTGACAGAGCTGATGACTCGTATGGTCTGGACGAGGATTCTGGACCAGCGCTCCATTTCCCTCAACCGTCAGGGACGCCTTGGTTTCTATGCTCCGACTGCAGGCCAGGAAGCTTCCCAATTGGCTTCCCAATTCGCATTGGAAAGCAAAGACTTCATCCTGCCCGGTTACCGTGATGTTCCGCAGATCATTTTCCATGGCCTTCCGCTCGAACAGGCGTTCCTGTGGTCCCGTGGGCATTTCCAGGGAAGCGATGTGCCAGACGGCGTCAATATCTTCCTGCCCCAAATCATCATCGGCGCACAGTACATCCAGGCTGCAGGAGTCGCGCTAGGCATGCAGAAGCGCGGGGAAAAGTCGGTCGTCATCACATATACCGGGGACGGCGGAACATCCCAAGGTGATTTCTACGAAGGAATCAACTTTGCAGGGGCATTTAACTCGCCTGCAATTTTCATCATACAGAACAACCAGTATGCGATCTCGACGCCGCGTTCCCTACAGACAAAAGCAAAAACACTTGCGCAAAAGGGCATCGCTGCCGGAATTCCGAGCGTGCTCGTTGACGGAATGGATCCGCTTGCGGTTTACGCGGTCACGAAGCAGGCCCGCGAACGCGCCCTGAACGGCGGCGGCCCGACGCTCATCGAGACGATGTGCTACCGTTATGGCCCGCACACGATGGCAGGGGACGATCCGACGCGCTACCGCACATCCGAAACAGATTCTGAATGGGAAAAGCGCGACCCGCTTATCCGCTTCCGCAAATATCTGGAAGGCAAAGGCCTCTGGAACGAGGAAATGGAAAACGAAGTGATCGAACGCGCCAAGGAAGAAATCAAAGACGCCATCAAGAAGGCGGATGCCGCTCCGAAACAGAAAGTGAGCGACTTCCTCAGCATCATGTACCGCGGAGAAATGCCGCAAAACGTGAAAGAACAGCTTGACATCTATACAGAGAAGGAGTCGAAGTGACCGATGGCACAAATGACGATGATCCAAGCGATTACGGATGCACTCCGTACTGAGCTGAAAAATGATGAAAATGTCCTCGTCTTCGGGGAGGACGTCGGCGTTAACGGAGGCGTTTTCCGTGCTACTGAAGGTCTCCAAAAGGAATTCGGCGAAGATCGCGTATTCGACACGCCTTTAGCTGAATCCGCTATCGGCGGCCTCGCAGTCGGCCTTTCGCTCCAGGGATTCCGTCCCGTACCTGAAATCCAGTTTTTCGGGTTTGTCTATGAAGTGATGGATTCGATCAGCGGCCAGCTGGCCCGGATGAGCTTCCGCAGCGCGGGACACTTCCACGCGCCGGTAACGATCCGTTCACCATTTGGCGGCGGAGTCGCCACTCCCGAGATGCACGCCGACAGCCTTGAAGGACTCATGGCACAGCAACCGGGCCTCAAAGTGGTCATCCCGTCCGGCCCTTACGACGCAAAAGGACTTCTGATTTCTGCAATCCGCGATGAAGATCCGGTCATCTATCTTGAGCACATGAAGCTCTACCGCTCGTTCCGGGAAGAAGTTCCTGAAGAGGAATACACCATTCCGCTCGGCAAGGCAGCTGTGAAAAAGGAAGGCACGGACCTGACGATTATCACTTATGGTGCGATGGTGCGAGAAAGCCTGAAAGCGGCCGAGGAACTTGAAAAGGAAGGACACTCCGTTGAAGTGATTGACCTTCGCACGGTGCAGCCACTCGATATCGACACCATTATCTCCTCTGTCGAGAAAACCAACCGCGCAATCGTTGTCCAGGAAGCACAGCGCCAGGCGGGCATAGCCGCAAACGTAGTTGCGGAAATCACGGAACGTGCAATCTTGAGCCTGGAGGCTCCTGTACTCCGTGTGGCGGCTCCCGATACCATCTATCCATTTGCACAGGGTGAGAACACTTGGCTGCCAGGTGCAAAGGATATTGTAGAAACTTCAAAGAAAGTACTTGAATTCTGATAGACGATTTCCATAGAAGAAAGGGTGAGAGGCGTGGCATTTGAATTTCGTATGCCGGATATCGGCGAAGGAATCCATGAAGGCGAAATCGTAAAGTGGTTTGTCAATAAAGGCGATACCATCCAGGAAGATGACGTCCTGTGCGAAGTGCAGAACGACAAAGCAGTCGTCGAAATTCCTTCCCCAGTAGGCGGAACGGTAGAAGACATCCTGGTCGGCGAAGGCGAAGTCGCAGTTGTCGGCGACGTACTTATCAAGATCGATTCTCCTGACCATGCAGGCGGTGAAGAGGAAGCGGAAGATGCCGGCACGGATAAGACCGAGGAGCAGGTTCAGGCTTCTCTTGAATCCGGCCAAGATCTTGAAAAAGATGAAGCGCCAAAAACACAGAAAGACCAGGGGACGGCTCCGGCTGCTGCCCAGAAATCGGACAAACCGAAGGGCGGCCGCGTGATCGCCATGCCATCGGTACGGAAGTATGCAAGGGACAACGATGTTGATATCCATGAAGTAACAGGAAGCGGAAAAAACGGCCGTATCCTCAAAGAAGATGTGGATGCATTCATGAGCGGCGGCCAAAAACCGGCTGGTGAAGAAGCACCTGCAGCATCAGCACAAGAAACAGCGTCCGCGGGAGAAGAGGCGGCACGTCCGGCTGCTGCCGCACAACTGCCGGAAGGGGAATTCCCTGAAACGCGGGAGAAAATTTCTCCGATCCGGAAGGCGATCGCCAAAGCGATGGTCAACTCCAAGCACACCGCTCCTCACGTCACACATCTTGATGAGGTCGATGTGACGGCACTTGTCGAACACCGTCGGAAATTCAAGGAGATTGCAGCGGAAAAGGGCATCAAGCTGACGTACTTGCCATATGTCGTCAAAGCACTTGTCAGCACGCTCCGCGAATATCCTCAGCTGAATGTATCCTACGACGAGTCGACGGAAGAAGTCATTCAGAAGCACTACTTCAATGTCGGCATCGCTGCGGACACCGATCGCGGGCTTCTCGTGCCGGTCATCAAGAATGCGGACCGCAAGTCTGTATTCGCCATCTCCGACGAAATCAACCAGCTTGCCGCTAAAGCACGCGACGGAAAGCTGGCGCCAAACGAGATGAAGGGCGGCTCAATGTCCATCTCGAACCTCGGCTCTGCAAGCGGCCAATGGTTCACTCCGATCATCAACCATCCGGAAGTCGCGATCCTCGGAATCGGGCGGATCGCCGAAAAACCGGTTGTCAAAAATGGTGAAATCGTGGCGGCTCCTATGTTAGCATTGTCATTGAGCTATGATCACCGGATGATCGATGGCGTCACTGCCCAGCAGGCGCTGAATCATATCAAGCAACTGTTGTCGAATCCGGAACTTTTACTAATGGAGGCGTAAATCATGGTAGTAGGTGATTTTCCAATTGAAACGGATACACTCGTCATCGGGTCCGGCCCGGGAGGATATGTTGCAGCGATCCGCGCAGCACAGACCGGCCAGAAAGTGACGATTGTAGAACGTGAAAACCTTGGCGGCGTTTGCCTGAACGTGGGCTGCATTCCGTCCAAAGCCCTCATCAATGTCGGCCACCGCTTTGTTGAAGCAAAAGGCGCTGACAGCATGGGCATCAGCACATCCGATGTGAAAATCGACTTCTCCAAAGCCCAGGAATTCAAAAACAGCGTCGTCAAAAAACTGACCGGCGGTGTGGAAGGCCTCCTGAAAGGCAACAAGGTTGAAATCGTAAAAGGCGAGGCTTACTTTGTTGACGCCAACACAGTTCGTGTCATGGATGATAAATCCGCCCAGACCTATAAATTCAAGAACGCCATCCTGGCAACCGGCTCCCGTCCTGTCGAAATTCCTTCGTTCAAGTTCTCGAAGCGTGTCATCGACTCGACAGGTGCGCTTGCCCTTGAAGAGATCCCGGGCAAGCTCGTCGTTATCGGCGGCGGCTACATTGGTACCGAACTGGGCTCCGCTTTTGCCAACCTCGGATCAGAAGTGACGATTGTCGAAGGCGCGAAGGACATCCTTGCCGGCTTCGAAAAGCAGATGACGCAGATCGTCAAAAAAGGCCTGAAGAAGAAAGGCGTCGAAATTGTCACCGGCGCGATGGCGAAAGGCGCTGAAGAAACAGACAATGGTGTCAAAGTCACTTATGAAGTGAAGGGCGAAGAAAAGACAGTTGAGGCGGACTACGTCCTCGTTACAGTCGGTCGCCGCCCTAACACAGACGAAATGGGCCTCGAAGAAGCCGGAGTGAAATTCGGCGAGCGCGGTCTCATCGAAGTCGACCGCCAGGGCCGCACGAGCGTTTCCAACATCTTCGCGATCGGTGACATTGTGCCTGGTCCACAGCTTGCGCATAAAGCGTCTTATGAAGGCAAAGTGGCTGCAGAAGCGATTGCCGGAGAAAAGTCCGAAGTGGACTATCTGGCGATTCCTGCCGTGTGCTTCACAGACCCTGAACTGGCGACAGTCGGCCTGAACGAAGAGCAGGCGAAAGCGGAAGGCTACGAAGTGACGGCTGGCAAATTCCCGTTCGGTGCAAACGGACGAGCGCTCGCACTTGAAGCGACAGACGGCTTCGTTAAACTCGTAGCCCGCAAAGAAGACGGTCTGCTTCTCGGAGCTCAAATTGTCGGTGCCGGCGCTTCCGACATGATTGCGGAACTCGGATTGGCAATCGAAGCAGGCATGACGGTGGAGGACATCTCGATGACGATCCACGCCCACCCGACGCTTGGCGAAATTTCGATGGAAGCGGCGGAAGTCGTCCTCGGAAACCCAATCCATATCCTGAAGTAATCCCAACAGCAAGAGAGCGGACTTTCCGCTCTCTTTTTTTGATTTCCCCTAACTCCCTTTGTCGGATTGTGCGGGAGGATGAGGCGATGATAGACTGATAGACAGAGAAGGGATGTGTCTCAGAAATGAAGCTGAAATTGAATTGGATTGCTGGTGCCGCATTGGCTGCCATGCTGCTTGGAGGCTGTGCGGGCCAGGAAGATGCCTCGGATGGCGGAACGGAGGATGCGCCTGACCGGCAGGATGAACAAACTCAAGAACAGGCGGACAGCGGGGGAGCAAATGAGGAAGCACCAGAAGAATCGGCCGGGGAAAATGGGGAAGGCGGCAAAAACGAACAGGTACCGGCTACAGCGGAACCGGAGGAACCGCTTTATGAACTCAATGAAGCCACCTGGTCTTTCCGGCCGATTGGCGATGCCGACCCGAAAGCGGCCCTGCTGACGATTGATGATGCGCCGGACAAGCATGCGCTTGAGATGGCGAAGACGCTGAAAGAGTTGGATGCGCCCGCCATCTTTTTTGTCAACGGCCACTTTATTGACACCGATGAAGAAAAGGCTGTGCTGAAGCGGATCCATGAAATGGGATTCCCGATCGGCAATCATACAATGACACACGCAGATCTTAAGCAGATTTCCGAGGAAGCCCAACGTGAAGAGATACTTGGCGTAAATGAAATTGTGGAGCAAGTAACGGGGGAGAAGCCGAGATTCTTCCGGGCACCTTTCGGCCAAAACACTGATTTCAGCAGGCAGCTGGCAGCCGACGAGGGAATGCTCCTCATGAACTGGACATACGGCTATGACTGGGAGCCGCAGTATCAGAACGAGGATGCCCTTGCAGACATCATGATCAATACGGAGTATTTGAACAATGGTGCGAACCTGCTTATGCACGACCGTGAATGGACGGCAGCTGCACTTCCGAAGATCGTGCAGGGACTGCGTGACAAAGGATTCAAGCTGATTGATCCTGCGACCATCAAAGTGCCGGAAGCGGCCCAATAAGAAAAAGAGAGCGCGGAATCATCCTCGCTCTCCTTTTTTCTGTTCTGGCTTATGAGATGATCGGCATTCTCTCTTTGATGACGAGGAGGTTCTGCAGCGTGTCATCTTCGGGACCTTGTACGGGAAGACCGGCCTCCATGTTCATCCGGATGTAGTCGATGTTATCCTGTGTGACGATCTCACCCGGAATGACAATCGGGATCCCGGGCGGGTACACCATGATGAACTCGGCTGAGATCCGCCCTTCCGCTTCATCAAGAGGAATGGCTTCTGTCTGGGCGTAGAATGCATCTCTCGGGGTGAGCGCGAGTGCCGGGATTTCGGGAAGAGCGACGAATGGCGGGCGCTCCGAGCCATCAGGCGCGAATGTGTCGGCCATTCTCTTGAGCGCATTGACCAGGAGGCTGACTTCTTTTCCGGTATCACCGATTGTCAGAATGCACAGGATATTGTACAGGTCTGACAGTTCAACCTCAATATTGGCATTTTCCCTCAGCCACACTTCGGCCTGGCTGCCGGTGATTGACAGGTCTTTGACGCTGACCAGAAGCTTTGTCGGATCAATGTCGTAGGTGGCGGAACTCCGGATCAGTTCACGGCCGGGGCACCAGAGGCCCGGGATTTTATTGATCCGTTTTCTTGCGTCCTTCGCCAATCGGATCGTTTCATACAACAGGTCGCTTCCGTGCATGGCGAGTTGTCTGCGTGCGCAGTCGATAGAAGCCAGAATCGGGTAAGAAGTTGATGTGGTCGTCAGCATCGACAGGATGGACTGGACGCGCTTGGTCGACACCAGCCCTTCCCGAACATTCAGGACTGACCCCTGGGTCATCGCGCCACCCAGCTTGTGGACGGAAGTCGCGGCCATATCGGCGCCTGCCTGCATGGCGGAGACGGGCAGGCTGTCATTAAAGTGGATATGGACACCGTGCGCTTCATCGACCAGCACAGGGATGCCGTAGCCATGGCTGATGTCGACGATCCGCTCCAAGTCTGCACAGACCCCATAATAGGTCGGGTTGATGACGAGCAGGCCCTTCGCATCCGGATGGGCCGCCAGCGCTGTTTCCGCGGCTTCCGCCGAGATGCCGTGCGAGATGCCGAGTTCCGGGTCGACTTCCGGATGGATAAATACCGGAACAGCCCCGGCAAAGACAATTGCGGACATGACCGATTTATGGACATTCCGCGGAACGATGATTTTATCTCCCGGTTCACAGACGCTGAGAATCATCGTCATGATGGCACCGCTCGTCCCCTGTACGGAGAAAAAGGTGTAATCGGCCCCGAATGCTTTGGCGGCCAGTTCCTGTGCTTTATGGATGGCCCCCTTTGGAGAATGGAGGTCATCCAGCGGGGCGATATTGATCAGGTCGACCGAAAGGATATTGTCTCCTGCAAATTCCCGGAAGGCGGGATCCATTCCGCGGCCCTTTTTATGGCCTGGGATGTGAAATTGTATTGGATGACGGTTCCTGTGCTTCAGGAGTGCGTCGAATAATGGCGTTTCAAGCTGTGACAATCTGGAGCCCCCTTGTTCTTATGATGCAGGATTTCAAGGGCATATTATAGCACCCTCTGCTATCAGTTGTCACAGAAATACATGGCATGGTTCAACTTCTCCTTCCCATGAGATAAGATGGAAGCAAGGGGGGGAATGACATGGAATGGAACACGAGGATCACTGAACTGCTGGGCATCAAGTATCCGATCATCCAGGGGGGACTGGCCTATCTCGCTTACGCGGATCTCGCGGCTGCGGTATCGAATGCAGGGGGCCTCGGGCAGATTACCGCAATGAGCCTGCCCGGGCCGGAGGAGCTTCGCCGGGAAATCCGGAAAGTGAAGCAGATGACGGACAAGCCGTTCGGTGTCAATTATGCCATCGGCCAGCACGGGCGGCCCTACGAGCACATGCTGGATGTAGCTGTCGAAGAAGGTGTCCCGGCGGTCACGATGACCGGAGGGAATCCGGCGCCGCTTCTGGAGCGGCTGGAAGGAACCGGCATCCGGAAACTGGTGCTCGTTGCTGCGGTGCGCCAGGCACAGAAGGCGGAAAGCCTCGGGGCGGATGCTGTCATGGTGGTCGGCCAGGAAGGCGGCGGGCATCTGGGCCGTGACGATGTCGGCACGATGGTCCTTGTGCCGCGTGTTGTTGACAGCGTTTCGATACCGGTCGTCGCTTCCGGAGGAATCGGTGACGGCAGGGGCTGGATGGCCGCGCACGCACTGGGAGCGGAAGGAATCGAGATGGGAACACGCTTCATCGCAACAAAGGAATGTGTGGATGCATCCGATGCCTACCGGAAAGCGCTCATTGACGCTTCCGAGTCGGGGACAAGCATCATCAAGCGCTCGATCGGTGCGCCGGCCCGTGTACTGAAGGGCAGCTGGACCGAGAAGATCCTCGAAATCGAGCAGAAAAATCCGACGTATGAAGCCTTGAAAAGTTATATCAGCGGTGAGGCGAACCGGCGCTTTATCCATGAGGGGCGAGCGGATGAAGGGTTCGGCTGGGCCGGCCAGGTCGCCGGCCTCATCGAAGACGTGCCGACCGTGCAGGAGCTGTTCGACCGCATGGCGCAAGAAGCCGGACAGATCCGTGCAAGATGGGGCTCCGGCAAAAATGGGGAGGAATGAATGATGGCAAGTGAAGGCTACTCCTATCCGCTCCGGACGGACTGGACGACAGATGAAATCATCGAAGCAGTCAAGTTTTTCGAAGCGGTCGAAAAAGCGTATGAAAGCGGGATCAGGCGCGGGGAACTCATGAATGCCTACCGCAGATTCAAGGACATCGAGCCTTCGAAGTCAGGGGAAAAGAAGCTGTTTGCAGAGTTTGAGGAAGCGAGCGGCTATGCGGCCTATCCGGTCATCAAGAAGCTGAAGGACCTTCCGGATGAAGCGATCATAAAAGGAGCGGGGCGATAAGCCGCCGCTCCTTTTGTCTGCTTTTTTGTCAGGGTACTGCTCAGCTGTAAGCCATTTTATAGAGAGGGACGAGGGTGTCGAACGTCTCCTTGGCAAGCCGGTAAAACGCTTCTCCGTCGTCAAGCAGCGGGTCGCCGGCCGGAATATTACGGCCGATCAGCAGCTCTGCTTTCTTGACCGTGCGGAACCGTTCCAGCACAGCGGCAAGATCGATGCCGGAAACCGGATCTGCCCCTTTTTTCATATGGTCCTGCGAAATGACAAACCCGTCCGGAATCGTCGCTTCCACCGTATCGATCCTGTCCAGGAATCGCTGGGCGATGTTTGCTTTATCGGGAAGCTCGTAAATGAACGCGAGCCAGATAAACGCCCGGTCGTCGAACAGCCCTACCTGAAAATGCGGATGCTTCTTATAGCCGCGCTTATCGCCGGCGATCGCGAGCCATGTATCCTTCGGCGGATTCACTGTGCGACGCGCGTGCTTGGCGATGTGGAGATGCATTTCCTGTCCGAGGATCGCCGAGAGATCGTCCGTCAGCTCTCCGCCAAGCTCGCGGAACTTTGGCCGGATCCGTTCTTCGATCGCTTCCATCCGCCTGGCAAGACCCTCTATTTTAAATGTGTCGAAGTCTTCCTGGCTAAATCCGCTGAACTGCATTTGATTCACTTCCTTCGATTGAATGGTTGGTTGGTCCCTTTTTCGTCCGCACGTTTATTGTAACAAAAAACGGGGAACAATCTTTGCAACAGGACATCTCAACAAACCGCGCGGCAACTCCTGGAATAAAGATCGAGATGACCAAAAAAATCCGTGAAAGGGTGCATAAGCATGAAACAAGTCATCCATGTGATCCGGAAAGCCGAAGTTGAAAAACAGTATATCAGCATGCTCAACCTGGAACTGGACTATGAACTCGCCACACTCTACGATGCCATGTCCCAGTCGGATGCCGACCAGAAGAAGAAAAGCAAGCAGCGACTCAAGGAGATTCACGCAGAGCTTGAAAAATATGAAGCGTTCAAGGCGAACTGATCGTCCGACGGCCAGGGACCGAGGGGATCCGGATTCATTCAAGCTTCATTGAATGATGCGGATCCCCTTTCAGTTATAATAGAAGAACGGCCTGCGGCGCAGGCGGGAAGGGGGAGCCCGATGGACTGGGGAGCGATTGACCGCTATGCAAAATCATTGATAAAGGAAGCAGGGCACCGGATCAGGGTGAGCTTTGCGGGAAAGATACAGATTGAGACAAAGGCGGATGCCAATGACCTCGTGACCGACATCGACCGGGAAATCGAGCAGTTCTTTATCTCGCGAATACGCCGGGATTTTCCCGGGCACCGCATACTCGGCGAGGAAGGGTTCGGCGATGACGTCAGCTCAGGTGAGGGCGTGGTCTGGATCCTTGATCCAATCGACGGGACGATGAACTTCATCCACCAGAGGCGCAACTTCGCCATCTCGCTTGGCATCTTCGCCGACGGGATCGGAATGCTCGGATATATCTATGATGTGATGGCTGATGATTTTTATCACGCCTACCGCGGCGAAGGCGCCTACCGCAATGACGAGCGGCTGTCTGTCCTGGAACCGGTCACTGTCGACAAGGCCGTCATCGGCGTCAACGCCAGCTGGGTGGCACCGAACCGGTATATCGATCATGAAGCGGTCGGGCGCCTCGTTTCGGACTGCCGCGGGACACGATCTTACGGCTCGGCTGCGATCGAGCTTGCGCATGTCGCGGCCGGACGCCTCGATGCGTATCTTTCCATGAGGCTTGCCCCATGGGACATAGCCGGCGGATCCGTCATCATCCGGGAAGTCGGGGCCATTTCGACAAATCTCCGAGGCGAAGACCTGGACATGATTTCCAATGACACGTTCATCGCTGCCCGGCAAGGTCTGCATCAGTCGATATTGGACCAATATATCCGGCTAAAACAGACATAATAAAAGCGGAGCCCGGCATCGGGTTCCGCTTTTACATCGATTGGGTAAAGACATTTAGAGTAGTCCTTTGTCCCGCATGGCTTTTTTGGTTTTGAAGCCCATCCCCATGATGACGAAGAGCAGAATAATGCCGCCGAGGATTCCGAGGACGCTTTTTACGCCGATGGCAAATCCGATGGCAATCATCGAGAGCAGTGCCGCGAGGGCGTATAAGATAAATACCCATTGAACATTTTTCATGAATGATTCCTCCGGAAACAGCTGATTTTGCCTCTTGGTAGTTATTAGATGACAAATGGCTTTCCTGTGATATAATAGCACAGTTATGAATCCGGCAACAGAAAAGTGAGTGAAATTATGACAAACCTACGTCAAGATCTACGCAATATCGCAATCATTGCACACGTTGACCACGGAAAAACGACGCTTGTCGACCAATTGCTGAAGCAGTCAGGCATTTTCCGTTCAAATGAGCACGTCGATGAGCGAGCGATGGATTCGAATGATATCGAGCGGGAGCGCGGAATCACGATTCTTGCGAAAAACACCGCTGTCCAATACCACGACATCAAAATCAATATTCTGGATACGCCCGGCCATGCCGATTTCGGGGGCGAGGTCGAGCGGATCCTGAAAATGGTCGACGGTGTACTGCTCGTCGTTGACTCCTATGAGGGCACCATGCCACAGACCCGCTTTGTACTGAAAAAAGCCCTTGAACAGAACTTGAAGCCGATTGTTGTCGTCAATAAAATCGACAAAGAAGCTGCCCGTCCCGAAGAAGTGGTCGATGAAGTCCTTGAACTGTTCATCGAACTGGATGCAAATGATGAACAGCTGGAGTTCCCGGTCATTTATGCATCCGGCATCAACGGAACCGCAAGCCTTTCGCCCGATCCTGCAGATCAGGGAGAAAATATGCAGGTGCTGTTCGAATCGATTCTGGAAAATATTCCTGCCCCAGCCGACAACCGGGAGGAGCCCCTTCAGTTCCAGGTGTCGCTGCTTGATTACAACGACTATGTCGGCCGGATCGGTATCGGCCGGGTGTTCCGCGGAACGATGCATGTCGGCCAGCAGGTCGTCCTCATGAAGAACGACGGAACGATGAAGAACTTCCGGATCACCAAAATGTCCGGGTTCATGGGTCTTAAACGGATTGAGATCGAGGAAGCCTATGCCGGAGACCTTGTAGCCATTTCCGGGTTTGAAGATATCGATGTCGGCGAAACAGTATGCCCGGTCGACCATCCTGAGGCGCTTCCTGCCCTCCATGTCGACGAACCGACGCTCCAAATGACGTTCCTCGTCAACAACAGCCCGTTCGCCGGCCGTGAAGGCAAATGGGTAACTGCCCGCAAGATTGAGGAGCGTCTTGAGCAGCAGCTCCAGACGGACGTGTCTTTGCGTGTCGATCCTACAGATTCTCCGGATGCCTGGATTGTATCGGGCCGCGGTGAACTCCATCTGTCGATATTGATCGAAAATATGCGCCGTGAAGGGTACGAGCTTCAGGTTTCAAAGCCGGAAGTCATTGTACGTGAAATTGACGGCGTTCGCTGTGAGCCGGTTGAGCGTGTCCAGATCGACACGCCGGAAGAATACACCGGTTCGGTCATCGAATCGCTCGGTGAACGAAAAGGCGAAATGCTCGATATGGTCAACAATGGGAACGGCCAAGTCCGGCTCGTCTTCAACGTGCCTGCCCGCGGCCTGATCGGTTACACGACAGAGTTCATGACAATGACACACGGCTACGGTATCCTGAATCATACATTTGACAGCTACCAGCCGATGCAGAAGGGCCGGATCGGCGGTCGCCACCAAGGTGTCCTCGTCTCTATGGATAACGGTACGGCATCGCCATATGGTATACTTCAGGTGGAAGATCGGGGAACGATCTTTGTCGAGCCTGGCACGGAAGTATACGCGGGCATGATCGTCGGTGAACACAGCCGGGACAACGACCTGACTGTGAATGTTACGAAAGTTAAGCACGCGACGAACGTCCGCTCTGCTACGAAAGACCAGACGACGACTCTGAAAAAGCCCCGTATTATGTCGCTTGAGGAAGCTCTCGAATACCTCAGTGACGATGAATATTGCGAGGTCACGCCGAAATCCATCCGTCTCCGCAAAAAGCTCCTGGACAAAAATGAGCGGGAGCGTGCAGCTAAAAAGAAAAAGCTCGCGGAGCAGGAAGCGTAACCGTATCCGAAAGGAAGATTCGTCTTGAAAGAGGAGCAAGTATGGGAAGCCATGTCGCCCATTACCCGCTATGTGTATGAGTTATCACCATCTTTCACCATGGCGGGATATGCACTGTTCTTCATTATTTTTGCCCTGTCGGCTCTCGTGTATTATTTGGGTTTTGCGAGAAAGTTAAAACTATGGCAGAATGTGGTCATTTATCTGTTCCTGATCTTGGGCTGCCTGATTCTCACTTTCCTCGCGTTTTTCCTGCCGATTGCAGAAGGGCTGATTGTCGCGGCGCTGATCCTGATCATCTATAGGCTCCGCCGGATGAACGACAACAAACACGAACAAAAAGATTCCACGCCTGTGTGAGCACGGTATCTCAGACTGCATACAAAGTGAGTGTCATACTCCCTTGTCTGCAGTTTTTTCTTTTGCGGGTAAACCGCGGCAACAGCATGCAAAAAAGCTGCAGACAAAGTAGACGCTCTCCTTTGTCTGCAGCATTCGTAAGACCAATTTTTCGCAGCCTAAAACTCTTCTTCAGATGATTCGGATGTGCGGCGGAAAATGAATTTACCGGTAGCGAGCCTTTCCGCAGTTTTTTCTGCGATGCGGTCGTGGCACTCCATGCACATATAGGTATGGATCGGGCGGTTACGAATGCGTTTAGCCTCCGGAGAATCGTCGGGGATTTCTTCATCTCTTTCGCAAATTACACAGCGCACATGCATAACTCCACCTCCTTAAATGAATGTGATGGAGCGGATTCCCTTGATCGGGGATTCCATATTCGAACCGTCGGGAAAGATGAGGAACGCGGGGCCTTCCTCGCCGAGCGGCTTGCCGTCACGGCTGAATTGGAAGAGAAGGCTGTATGCTTCATTGATCGGGAAGCGGTGCTCGCCACCGTCTTTGTCGGCAAAGACGACGGCTTCCGCATCTTTGTCCGCCTCCGCATTCTTGAGGAACGGTTCCAGGGCGATGCCGAATGTGCCCGTCAGCAGCTCCTGTTTCTTGAACTTCCTTGCCGGCTTCTCCAGCTCTTCCTGGGTTTTCGCCCCCTCCATCAGCTCGCGGGACCAGTGTTTGGACGTTGATTTAATGTAGTCTCCCATCCCGTCATCCGCCACTTTTTCTTCAGTGAAATACGTAGTCAGGTCAAGTTTCCGGTCATCGAAAATCCAAGTGGTCGGATCCAGCGAGATGCGGTACTTGCACTTTCCTTGTATAGGAATGATCATCATGATGTATCTCCTCCAGTTTCTCGCATGTTCAGTTTACAGCAAAGCAGGCGCGGGCAAAAGGGGGAACCTCTCCCAAATTCCGAACGTCCTTATGAAGGGTGCTTGCAATTTTCGCTCCCAAAAGATAAACTCTAATAGATATACTGTAGCAGAAAACCTGCTGATGGGGGCGGCTTCATGGATACAAATGTTCAACCGGCGTATCATGAAAAGGCATTGGAACTTCTTCAGGCGGATGCGGAAAAAATCGCCCAGCTGATCAAAGTTCAGATGGATCATTTGACGATGCCGCAGTGCCCTCTGTATGAAGAAGTGCTTGATACACAGATGTTCGGGCTTTCCCGAGAAATCGAGTTCGCAGCAAAATTGGGCTTGATTGACCGTGAACAGGGAAGAGAGATTCTGGCTTCTCTGGAACGCGAACTGTCGATTTTGCATGATGCATATACGAAGAAATAAAGCAAAAAACTCAAACTCGTTTGCCGGTTTGAGTTTTTTGTTTAACAGAAAGCTTGAGGGAATGCGATGAAAGTCTATCTGAAACGATTTTTCCGTAATTTTGATTTTGCACTCTTTTTTGTTTACCTTGCGCTTTGTCTGTTCGGGCTTGTGATGATTTACAGCGCCAGTATGGTCTGGGCAGTCGAAGTATACGGCTGGGAACCGGATACTTTCTATAAACAACAGCTACGCAATCTATTAATCAGCTTGCCGGTTCTTTTTCTGGGCGCATTCATCCCATATAAACACTATAAAAGAAAAGGGTTCATGGCGCTCATGTTGGCTGCCACTTTCGTCTTGCTGATTGCTGTCCACTTCATCGGCAGTGGTGAGGAAGTGGGGGCGAGAAGCTGGATTAACCTGGGGCCGATGAACCTCCAACCGTCTGAGGTTGCAAAAATCGCTTTTGTACTTTATTTCTCAGGTTTTTTTGCGAAGAAGCTGGAAAGAGGAACAATCAACGATTTGAATAACTCGGTGTTTCCTCCGGTACTGTTGCTTGCATTCGCGGTTCTGCTCATCATGATGGAAACAGATATCGGTGCGACCATGATTCTGCTTGTAACTGCCGTATCGGTAATGGCGGCAAGCGGCATGAGACCAAAGACGTTCTTTAAGTTTGCAGGACTTTCCGGTGCCGCAGTGTCGCTGTTTCTGTTGCTGGCGGTACTGACCGGAAAGGATCTCCTGACCGAAAAGCGGGCAGGCCGCCTGGCAACTTTTCTTGATCCGTTTGCCGATCCGCTTGGCTACGGTTTTCAGATTGTGAATGGTTATATCGCTATTGGAGTCGGCGGCCTAAAGGGCTTGGGCCTGGGGCAGTCCGTCCAAAAGCTCGGCTATCTTCCAGAACCGCAGACCGACTTTATCATGGCAATTATTTCAGAAGAATTGGGGATTGCAGGAGTTGTGATTGTCATTGGCGGCCTCGGTTTCATCGTTCTTCGTGCCATATCGGTTGCCCTGAAGGCGAAGGACCCCCAAGCCCGGATGATTGCCACGGGCATCGGGAGCCTGATCGGCTTCCAGGCGTTCGTCAACCTCGGCGGGATGACCGGGCTCATGCCGCTCACCGGTGTCGCGCTTCCGTTTATCAGCTATGGCGGAACGTCCTTAATCCTGTTATCATTTTGTTTAGGGATACTGCTTAATGTATCCATGTTCGTCAAGAACGAATCGAAACAAGAATGAAGGAGATGGGGAAATGGGGAAAATCCAGAAAATCCTGGTGGCGAACCGGGGAGAGATTGCAATCCGGATTTTCCGGGCGTGCACAGAACTGAAGATCCGCACAGTCGGAATTTATTCGGCTGAGGACAGCGGATCGTTCCACCGCTACAAAGCGGATGAAGCATACCTGGTCGGCAAGGGAAAAAAGCCGATCGATGCCTATCTTGATATTGAGGGGATCATCGCCATCGCGAAGGATTCCGGCGCGGACGCCATCCATCCCGGATACGGCTTCCTGTCGGAAAACGTGGGATTCGCGAGGCGTTGCGAAGAAGAAGGCATCATCTTCATAGGGCCCCGCTCAACACACCTGGATATGTTCGGCGACAAGGTCAAGGCACGCGAACAAGCGGTCAAGGCTGATCTGCCGGTTATTCCGGGAAGCGGAGGCCCTGTTTCTTCGCTTGAAGAAGTCCAAACATTCGGCGAACAAAATGGATATCCGATTATCATCAAGGCGGCACTCGGAGGCGGAGGTCGCGGGATGAGGGTCGTCCGCTCGGCAGATGAGACGGCGGAAGCCTACGAGCGGGCGAAATCGGAAGCAA
The DNA here is from genome assembly GCF_018390575.1 of Bhargavaea massiliensis. Taxonomy (GTDB): domain Bacteria; phylum Bacillota; class Bacilli; order Bacillales_A; family Planococcaceae; genus Bhargavaea; species Bhargavaea massiliensis. The sequence continues at coordinate 417,158 of NZ_JAHBCJ010000002.1, forward strand.
AAGCCGCATTCGGGTCGGCCGAGGTTTATGTGGAGAAATTTCTAGATAAGCCAAAGCACATTGAAGTTCAGATTCTGGCGGATACATACGGCAATGTCGTCCATCTGTACGAGCGCGATTGCTCCGTCCAGCGCCGCCACCAAAAAGTGGTGGAAATCGCTCCGTCAATCACGATTTCGGAAGACCTTCGGGCGGAGATTTGCGAGGCTGCAGTCCGTCTCATGAAAAATGCGGGCTATATCAACGCCGGAACCGTTGAATTTTTGGTGGATGGGGAGAACTTCTACTTTATCGAAGTCAACCCGCGGATCCAGGTGGAACATACGATCACGGAGATGGTGACCGGTATCGACATCGTCCATTCTCAGATCTACATTGCCGAAGGAAGGAAACTTTCCGATCCGGAAACGGGCATTCCGGAACAAAAGGACATTCCACTATTCGGTTATGCGATTCAGTCAAGGGTGACAACGGAGGATCCGTTAAACAATTTCATGCCGGATACCGGAAAACTGATGGTCTACCGGTCAGGCGGAGGGTTCGGTGTTCGTCTGGATGCAGGAAACGGCTTCCAGGGAGCCGTCATCACGCCGCATTATGATTCGTTGCTTGTGAAAGTCTCCACATGGGGAATGACATTCAAGGAAGCGGCGGCGAAGATGGAGAGGAACCTTCAGGAATTCCGGATCCGCGGCATCAAAACGAATATTCCGTTTCTTGAAAACGTCGTCAAACACCCAAACTTCCTTAGCGGCAGGTACAATACATCGTTTATTGATGAGACGCCTGACCTGTTCATCTTCCCTGCCAGGAAAGACCGTGGCACAAAGCTTCTCACGTATATCGGAAATGTCACGGTCAACGGATTCCCGGGCATCGGAAAAGAGCAGAAGCCGGTTTTCCATCCTGCCCGCAAACCGACAGTCGATTTGTCGGCACAGCCAAAGCCGGGAACCAAGCAGATTCTTGACGAACGGGGTGCCGAAGGGCTTTCCCGGTGGATTCTGGAGCAAAATGATGTGTTGCTGACCGACACCACGTTCCGTGATGCACACCAGTCCCTGCTGGCCACCCGTGTCCGGACGCATGATCTGCTCGATATCGCTGATGAGACCGCACGTCTTATGCAGGACGCATTCTCACTTGAGATGTGGGGCGGCGCAACCTTCGATGTCAGCTACAGATTCCTTGGCGAAAGCCCGTGGGACAGGCTGATCAAACTCCGTGAGAAGATCCCTAACGTCCTGTTCCAGATGCTGTTCCGCGGTTCCAATGCAGTCGGCTACAAAAACTACCCGGATAACGTGATCCGAGAGTTTGTCAGAAAATCCGCGGAAGCGGGAATTGATGTGTTCCGCATCTTCGACAGCCTGAACTGGATCAAGCAAATGGAAGTCGCCATTGATGAGACCCGGCTGTCCGGCAAAGTTGCCGAAGCGGCCATCTGCTATGCCGGTGACATCTTGGACGACAACCGTGCGAAATATACGGTTTCCTATTACAAGGAGATGGCGAAGGCACTGGAAGACGCGGGTGCGCATATTCTCGCCATCAAAGACATGGCGGGACTGCTGAAGCCTGAAGCGGCTTACCGTCTCGTCTCCGAACTAAAGGACACGGTGTCCCTTCCGATCCATCTGCATACGCACGACACGAGCGGAAACGGAATCTTCATGTACAGCCGTGCAGTCGATGCCGGAGTGGACATTGTCGATACGGCGCTCGGCTCGATGGCAGGCCTGACTTCCCAGCCGAGCGCTTCGTCTCTTGCCTATGCGCTTTCCGGGAGGGAGCGTAATGTACGTGCGGATATCGGTTCGCTCGAAGAGCTTTCCCATTACTGGGAAGACGTGCGGAAAATGTACGGCAGATTCGAGAGCGGCATGAAGAGCCCGCACTCGGAAATCTACGTCCATGAGATGCCGGGCGGCCAGTACAGCAACCTGCAGCAGCAGGCGAAAGGCGTCGGCCTCGGTGAGCGCTGGGAAGAAGTGAAGGAAATGTACGGCCGCGTCAATATGCTGTTCGGCGACGTGGTCAAAGTCACCCCTTCCTCGAAGGTGGTGGGCGACATGGCCCTCTTCATGGTCCAAAACAATCTGGATGAAAATTCCGTGATCGAACGGGGCCGTTCTATTGACTTCCCGGATTCAGTGATCGAATTTTTCCGCGGGGAGATCGGCCAGCCGTACGGCGGTTTCCCCGAAGAACTCCAAAAAGTCATCCTGAAAGGGAGGGAGCCGCTTACTGTGCGTCCGGGTGAGCTGCTTGAGCCGGTTGACTTCCAGGCAACACGGGACCAGCTGTTCGAAAAGCTGAACCGCCCAGTTTCATCCCACGACATCCTGGCATATGCACTTTACCCGAAAGTATTTGATGATTTTACAGCCCAGGCGGAAAAGTTCGGAGACGTCTCCGTACTCGACACGCCGACTTTCTTCTACGGGCTGAAGCTCGGCGAAGAAGTGGAAGTGGAGATCGAGAAAGGGAAGACACTCATCATCAAACTTGTATCGATCGGTGAAGTTCAGCCGGACGGTACCCGGAATCTTTACTTTGAACTGAATGGCCAGCCGCGTGAAGTCTGCATTGACGACGCATCCGCTGAAACGGATCATATCCAGCGGAAAAAGGCGGAGAAAGGCAACAGCAAGCATATCGGTGCGACAATGCCGGGTACTGTGCTGAAAGTCGCCATTGACCGCGGCAGCCGGGTCAAACGTGGCGAACACCTTCTCATTACCGAAGCCATGAAGATGGAAACGACCGTCCAGGCACCATTTGATGGAACGGTCAAAGAAATCCATGTAACGGCGGGCGACTCAATCTCGACCGGCGACCTGCTTATTGAGATGGACGAAGACTGATGCAACAGAAAACTGCAGCAAATGCCGACAAGGCATTTGCTGCAGTTTTTTTGTATCTAGTGAATGGAGCCCGTCTTTAGGTGAAAACATGTACATGCCGCAGACAGTGATCTCGTCTGCGGCATGTGATGCGTTTCTTATCCTTGTTTCACGGAATGCCGGCTTCTCGAGACAAGAAGAATCATGTAACAGAGAAGGCCAAACAGGAGCGAGATGATGAGCGAATGGATCAGCGCAGCAGCCAGGTTGGCTCGGGTGAAAACTACGAGCATGCCGGTCGATGCCTGCGCCAGAACAAGGATGAGCGCGATCAGCCAACCTTGGCTGACTGCTTTTTGATGCTGGTAATGTTTCCACGCATGGATAAAGATGTAGGCAATCCAGATTACGATGAGCAGTGCGGCAAATCGGTGGCCCATCTGGATCCACTCATGCATGTTTGTGGGAAGGCCGATGTCGTCATTCCGGCAAAACGGCCAGTCGCGGCAGACCAATCCGGAATCCGTATGCCGGACTAGTGCCCCCGTATAAACGACAATATACGAATAAAGTGTAACGCCGATCGTATGCCACTTCAGCTTATTGCCGATTCTCACGTTCTCTGCATCGAATTTCCGGTCAACCTCGAAAATAAGGAGTGTCAGCAGGAAGACAGCAGTGAAGGAGATCAGGGAAATGCCAAAGTGAAGGGCGAGGATAAAGTCACCCTGCCCCCATAGCACCTGGGCTGCGCCGATCAGTGCCTGGAGAACGAGGAAGAAAATAGCCATGAACGACAGGAACTTTGTTTCGCGTATATGTCCGAGTGCCCGCCATGCCCAGACTGACAGAAGAACGATCAAGATTCCGACCACACCGGTAACAAGCCGATGGGAGAATTCAATCAGCACTTCCGCGTTGATCTCAGTCGGGATCAATTCTCCGTTGCAGCCGGGCCAATGCCTGCCGCAACCCATCCCGCTTTCCGTCTTTGTGACGAGCGCCCCGCCAAGGAGAATGGCGAGCATGCCGATCGTCGAAGCAACGGCGAGCCATTTCAGTGTTCGATTGTGCTGCATGGATGACACCTCTTTAAAGAGTACTAAACCGTTTGGTGACGGTGTCGCTTAATTGATGATAGCGGAAACGGAGGGCAAAAACAACGGCGACACCCGGATGGAACACCCGGCCGCTCTCCATTTCACAATTTGTTCATAAAAAAGGTCTAAAGGCTTCACAAATGAAATTCCTAAATGCATTACTATAGAGATGCTGTGCTCTATTATACGGACGGTCCGCTATCATTCGACAATTTTAGCTTATGTATAGAATTCAACCCTAAATTCAGCTATAGTAAAGGGTAGCGGAGCTTGCCGGCAGTTCGAAAGGAGGGGTTTCATGACAAACAGTCGCACCGCACACGCAACAGCGGCGGAAGCTGAATCCGCTTCTTTTATGAAGGACTTTTTGGCACTCATCAAGATCGGCATTGTGAACTCGAATGTCATTACGGCGTTTACCGGTTTCTTCCTTGCCATCCAGTTCGCCGGCCGGCATTTTCTGGACGAATTGGACTCGTTGTTTTATGTCGTCATCGGCTCTGCGCTCATCGTCGCAGGAGCAGCAGCGATGAACAACCTGATTGACAGGGACATCGACCCGATTATGTCACGGACAAAATCACGTCCGACCGTTACGGGACGCTTCAAGGCACCGGCTGTGCTTGCCATGTCTGTCGGCTTCATGCTGGTCGGTGAGATTCTCCTGTTCTCCGCCAGCACGACAGCCGGACTATTGGGGATTGCAGGGGTCTTCAGCTATGTCGTTCTCTACTCAATGTGGTCCAAGAGGAAGCATGCCAGCAACACAATCGTCGGCAGTATTTCCGGGGCCATGCCTCCACTGATCGGTTGGGCGGCAGTTGAGCCTTCACTCGGTCCTGGAGCATGGGCGCTCTTCCTGATTATGTTTGCCTGGCAGCCTCCGCACTTCTATGCGATTGCCATGAGAAGGACGGAGGAATACCGGGCGGCAGGCATCCCGATGCTGCCGGTCGTGAAAGGATTTGCCCGGACGAAAAAGTCGATGCTCGCCTGGGTGCTGGTTCTCTTCCCGCTCCCATTCCTGCTTCCTCAGCTTGGCTGGGCGTTCATGATCCTTGCAACGGCACTAAACGCAGGATGGCTCTTTATCGCCCTGAAAGGCTTCAGAGCCGGGGACGACATCAAGTGGGCAACACGCATGTTCGTGTACTCACTGAACTACATGACGATCCTATTCGTCGCGATGATCATCTTCGCGGTCATCATCTGATTGCGGAATTCTTTCTTTGATAAGAATTCATTATAAATTGGGCACTCCGTCCTCATATTTGAAAACATCTATGAAAGAGAGGTTTGGTTAATCGATGATGAAAGGTCTCAAGAAATGGCGCCTTGTAACGCTCCTGGCAGCCCTCACCATCATCCTGTCGGGTTGCGGCGAAGAATACCTCTCGACGCTTATTCCGGCAGGGGAAGTCGGACAGGATCAATTCTTCCTGCTGATTTTGACGACCAGCATCATGGTCCTTGTCATGGCTGTCGTCTTCACCATCTACTTCATTGCGCTGGCTAAATTCCGACGCTCGAAGCTTGGCGACAATTACATGCCGAAGCAAGTCGAAGGCAGCCACAAGCTGGAATTCGTCTGGACGGCGATCCCGATTCTTCTCGTCATCATCATGGCGGTGCCTACTGTCTACTACACCTATAAATTGGGTGATGTGGCGGCGATGGAAGCCACTGACGATGAAGGCAATCCTGAAAACCTCGTCGTCAACGTGACGGCGAAGCTGTACTGGTGGGAGTTCGAATATCCGGAACACGGAATTGTCACTGCCCAGGAACTTGTCGTTCCGACCGGCGAAAGAGTGTATTTCAATCTGATTTCTTCAGACGTCAAGCACTCCTTCTGGATTCCTGCGGTCGGCGGTAAACTGGATAACAACGTCGAAAACGTCAACAAGTTCTATCTGACATTCGACAAAGAGTCCAAAGACCTGGAAGACGGTGTCTTCTACGGCAAATGTGCGGAGCTTTGCGGACCATCCCACGCACTCATGGACTTCAAGGTGAAAAGCCTGAGCCCTGACGAGTTCGACAACTGGGTTGCAGCCATGAAGGAAACTGAAGGCGCAACAGCTAGCGCTGACTCCGCTGATGCGGGCGAAGCAGCGTTTGCACAAAGCTGTATCGGATGCCATGCGGTTTCCGGTGTCGGCACAAGCGGCGCTGCGGCTCCGAACCTTGCCACTTACGGCGACCGCAACCGTGTCGCAGGTTTCCTTCAGCACGACAAGCAAAACACGATCGATTGGATCAAGGATCCTCAGAAGTACAAGCCAGGCAACCTGATGCCGGCCTTCGACAGTCTGTCGGATGAAGACCTGGATGCAATTGCAGATTATCTGCTTGATCTGAAAGTAGAAGAATAAGGTACCGGTAAAGGAGGGTAACTAACAGTGACAACTGTTGCGAATTCAGTCGAACAAAAGAAAGGGTTCGGCGCGACTCTGTGGGATTGGTTGACCACAGTAGACCATAAGAAGATCGGTATCCTTTACCTCATCGGTGGCGGGTTCTTCTTCGTCCTCGGCGGTATTGAAGCGCTTTTGATCCGTCTTCAGCTTCTCATACCGAATAATGATTTCGTCAGTGCGGGGTTCTTTAACGAGCTGATTACGATGCACGGTACGACGATGATCTTCTTGGCAGCGATGCCGCTTTTGTTCGGATTTATGAACTACATTATGCCGCTCCAGATCGGGGCGCGCGACGTTGCGTTTCCATTCGTCAACTCCCTTGGTTTCTGGATGTTCTTCTTCGGGGGTCTGTTCCTTAACCTGAGCTGGTTCCTGGACGCAGCTCCCGATGCGGGCTGGACATCCTATGCATCCCTGTCGATTGCGTCGACAGGCCACGGGATCGACTTCTATGCGATCGGCCTTCAGATTGCCGGCGCAGGTACGCTCATGGCGGGGATCAACTTCCTCGTCACGATCATCAACATGCGTGCACCGGGCATGACTTACATGCGTATGCCGCTATTCACGTGGACAACGTTCATCGCTTCGGCACTGATCCTGTTCGCGTTCCCGCCGCTTACAATCGGTCTGTTCTTCCTGACGTTCGACCGGATGTTTGGCGCGAATTTCTTTGACCATACTATGGGCGGAAACACGATCATCTGGGAGCACATCTTCTGGATTTTCGGTCACCCGGAGGTTTACATTCTCATCCTTCCGGCGTTCGGGATCTTCTCTGAGATCTTCTCGACATTCTCCCGGAAGCGTCTGTTCGGTTATTCTGCGATGGTTTTCGCGACTGTGCTCATCGGGTTCCTCGGCTTCATGGTTTGGGCCCACCACATGTTCACAGTCGGACTTGGACCGACGGCTAACGCGATCTTTGCCGTTGCGACAATGGCTATCGCGGTCCCTACGGGCGTCAAGATCTTTAACTGGCTCCTGACGATGTGGGGCGGAAGCATCAAGATCACGACCCCGATGCTTTATGCACTTGGCTTCATCCCGTCGTTCGTCATGGGTGGCGTCACCGGTGTCCAGCAGGGTGCGGCTCCGCTTGACTACCAGCTCCATGACTCCTACTTCATCGTTGCTCACTTCCACTACGTCATCGTCGGTGGCGTGGTGCTCGGTATTCTTGCAGCAACACACTACTGGTGGCCGAAAATGTTCGGTACGATGCTGAGCGAGAAACTTGGTAAAGTAACATTCTGGTTCTTCTTCATCGGCTTCCACATGACGTTCTTCCTGCAGCACTTCCTCGGTCTGATGGGGATGCCGCGTCGCGTATGGACGTTCATGGACGGCCAGGGCTGGAACCTCTTTAACGCAATCAGTACGGTCGGGGCGATTCTCATGGGTATCGCTACCATTGTCCTGATCATCAACATCATCATCACAACTGCAAGAAACGAACGTGTCGGCAACGACCCGTGGGAAGACGGCCGCACACTTGAGTGGGCCATTCCTTCGCCGCCGCCGTTCTACAACTTTGGCCAGACTCCGCTTGTTCGCGGACTCGACACTTACTGGGTCGAAAAGCAGGAAGGCCATGACGGCTACACTGCAGCTGAGCCGTTGGCCGATATTCACATGCCGAACGGTTCAATCATCCCGTTCTTCATGACACTCGGACTTTTCATCGCCGGTTTTGGTGCGATGTACCGTGTTGATCATAGTTGGGGACTTGCTGTCCTGATTTTCGGGCTTGCGTTCACATTCCTTACGATGGCAATCCGTTCGGTCAAGGATGACCTCGGGTTCTACGTAACGACGGACCAAATCCGCCGCATGGAAAGGGGGCGTGACTGATGGATTTGAATACGAAGTTCACACCTCAGTCCTGGCCGGATCATCCCGAAACGGCTACGATGGAAGCCAAGAACAAGTTCGTCGGTTTCTGGCTCTTCCTCGGTGGAGAGACAATTTTGTTCGCCACGCTCTTTGCAACCTATCTCGCGCTGAAGAACTCGGTTCCTGACGGAAACGAGTTCCGCACCGAGACGCTTTATGAACTGCCGCTTGTCTTTGTCATGACGATGCTTCTTCTTACATCGTCCCTGACAAGTGTCTATGCGATGTATCACATGAAGAACTACAACTTCAAACAGATGCAAGTGTGGCTGGCCATCACCGGCTTCCTCGGCCTCGGATTCCTTGCGCTTGAAGTATACGAGTTCAATCACTACATCCACCTCGGATTCACTTACGGCAACAGTGCATTCAGCTCGGCGTTTTACACGCTTGTCGGAACGCACGGTCTCCACGTTGCGATCGGCCTTGTCTGGCTGACGCTTCTGATCCTGCGGAACGCAAAGCGCGGGCTTAACCTGTATAATGCCACGAAATACTATACGTTTTCGCTTTACTGGCACTTTATCGACGTTGTTTGGGTGTTCATCTTCACGGTAGTCTACTTGATGGGAGTGGTCGGTTAATATGGCACACGATATCGAGATTATCGAAAAGACACCGGCTGAGTTTGCATACAAGAAGCGCCGTTCTGACCGGATGATGCGCAGCCAGCTGATGATGTTCGCGCTCATGATTTTTCTGACGCTCATCTCCTTTGCTGCTGTTCAGGCAGGATTCTCCGCCTACTTTGTCGTCCCGGTTGTACTGCTTCTAGCAGCCATTCAGGTCGGGCTCCAGCTGTATTACTTCATGCATATGAGTGAAAAAGGCCACGGACTGGTTGCGTTCTTTATGTACGGCGGAATGCTTATCGCATTCCTCACAGTCCTTACGTTTGTCACGATCATCTGGTGGTAATGCGGCAACATCCCCGAAGCAATTTTGCTTCGGGGATGTTTTTTTCGTTTCCTGGTGGACCATGCTTGGTACAAGAAATCCTCTGTTGCAGTCCGGTTAAGCATGTGTCATAGTTCGTTCATTGATTCGACTATGTAACGGTCTTATAATGGAGGGAGACATTCAAAAGGAGCGATGGCAATGGTGCCAATTAGCATATTCGGTTTCAGGGCGCTCTGGAGCCCCTACTTTTTCTTGACGCTCGTCGTCCTGTTCCTGCTTTACCTCGCCATCACCGTAAAATGGCGTGACCGTTTTGAAGGAAGCGAGCCGCTGTCGCGAAGTGAATTGATTTACTTTTCGGCAGGGATGTTGCTTGTTTATATCACTAAGGGATCACCGGTTGATCTTCTTGGCCATATTCTATTCAGCATGCACATGGTTCAAATGGCGGTTCTTCTCCTGATTGCAGCGCCATTCCTCATCAAAGGAATTCCGGTGTGGATCTGGAGGAAAGTGTTTGCGGTGCCTGTTCTCGGATTGATTCTCCGCGTACTTACCAAACCGCTGATTAGTGTCATCGTGTTCAGCGCGATGTTCTCTGTGTATCACCTACCAATGATCCTTGATACAATCAAGCTCAGCATTCCGCTCCATGCGATCTTTACGATCACACTGTTCCTTTCGGCGCTCTTCATGTGGTGGCCAATCGTGAACAAAGAGGATTTCGCTCCAAAACTGAACCAAGGGCTGCATAAGATCGCTTACCTCATCTCCAGTGCCATCCTGATCACCCCGGCATGTGCATTGATCATTTTCGTCGATACACCGGTTTATGAAACCTATCAGAGCGGTGAAGCGTGGCTGCAGTCGATGGCACTTTGTGTTCCTGCGGGCACGCTCGGCGTTCTGGCAGGTGCCGGACTTTCCGGCCCGGAAGTGTTCACATCGATGCCGATCTTGTACGATCAGCAGCTTGGCGGTGTAATTATGAAAATCCTCCAGGAAATCATCTATGGCGTCGTACTCGGCCGGATTTTCCTGACTTGGTTCAGACATGAGCGTGATAACGCCGATGAACTTACACAAAAACAATTGCTGGAACGCAAGCGGCTTGCAATGTATAAATAAGCTGCGGCGAACCGTAGGGGGAAATCAAGATGTCAGTCCCGATTTTACCGACAATCAGTACATTTTTTATCGTCCTGAGTGCCATACTCGTTGCCATCGGCTGGGTGCTTATCCTGCAGCGGAAAGTGGATGCGCATAAAAAGACCATGTTGGCAGCGGGCGTCTCTGCGCTCCTGTTCTTTATCATCTACGTATCCCGAACAGTCTTCATTGGCAATACGTCATTCGGCGGCCCGGATCATCTAAAAGTCTATTATACGATTTTCCTCGTGTTCCATATCATGCTGGCGACGACAGGAGCCGTATTCGGTATCGTGTCGATCTATACCGGCCTGAAGGAGAGGCTGCCGAGGCACCGCAAGATTGGACCTGTCACCAGCATCATCTGGTTTTTCACAGCCATCACCGGTGTTGCCGTGTACCTTCTTCTGTACGTCTTCTATGAAGGCGGAGACACAACATCAATGATTAAGGCCATCTTCGGCAATTAAAAAAAGACCGCTTTGGGGCGGCCACAGGCGGCAGACTATGCGAAATCAGCATGGTCTGCTTTTTTTTTCGTTAACTTCATCGCTTTGATCTCTTGGTTCTTTTCCCTGCATGCAGTCCGGAATTGCCTGGCAACAGTGGATCAGATTTTGAATTCCATTTTGATGATTCCCGCTTCACGTGCTGTCGTGAAGAGAATGACAATCAGCGGTCCGATAAACAGGCCAAGGAAACCAAGAAGTTTCAGACCGATAAACATCGAAATCAGCGTGGCAAGAGGGGAGAGGCCGAGCTGCTCGCCCATTACTTTAGGTTCCACTGTACGGCGGGTGACGAGCAAAATGGCCGCGAGAATTGCAAGCTTCGTTCCTTCTGCCACATCACCGACCGCAAACTGATAGATTGACCAGGGGCCAAGGATGATAATGGATCCGAGAATGGGAATCAGATCGATGATCCAAATGATGATGGACATCAGGATGGCATATTCGGGCTTGATGATCAGCAGGCCGACAAACGATGCTGCCAGGATAATGAGACTGACAAGGAACTGAGCCTTAATGAAGCCGAACACCGTACGGTTGAGCCGGTCCGTCATCAGCTTTACTTTTTGTGAGGTGCTATCGGTCAGCCGGTCGAAGACAGTCTTTTTCAGGCCGGGGAGGTCGAGCATAAAGAGGAATAGGGCGATGGCATAGAAAAGCAGGCTGACCAAAAAGTTCGGAATTCCGGTCAGGAGCCCGGTGATCACGTCATAGTTGACAAAGGCGAGAAGAAAATCTCTGGCCGATTCAATCACTTGATTCATGCCGTTCTGGATAGACTCCACCACCTCGAGCGGCATGCCTTCCGTATAGTTGAACATTTTGTCTTGCATATCAATCCATGCGCCGGCAATTGCATTAAAAGTCTCAGGAGCGGACTTTGTAAAGTTGATTAAGCGGCCGACAAGCTGCGTCACCGTAAAGTAGATGAGCAGGGCAAGCAGAAGCAAGAAGAAGATGTAAACCGAAATCACGGTCAGTTTCCTCTTCCATTTGAACCGTGTCATCGTCATCCTGACTAGCGGCTCCAGAAGTATTGCCGTGATCAGGGCAAATATAAGCGGCAGAGAAACCGGCAAGATGAAGAAAGTGATCAGAATGGCAATGACGGCGAGGAAGATGATTGTAAAGGTGCGGCGGTTCAGCCATTTTCCCATGAATGAGGTCTCTCCCAAATTGTTGATACGTTAATTATAGCCAACAAATAGAAATTTGAATAGAAGTGAAAGTTTCGATCTATGTCCGAATGCAATCAAAAAACCCCGCTTGGAAAAGCGGGGTCCAGCCATCAGGCCTGCAATTCATACGGTTTCAGATCTTCCTTCAGTGCAAGAAGGGTCTGGGTGCAGTTTTCAAGAAGATAGTCAGGGAAGTATTCATCTTCTCCATATTCAACACCATGCGGATAATAGTGCTTGCCAATTACAGGCTTCTTCAGATGAATTACCGCATCCCGTGCTCCGACGTCACCGTCTTTCGTGAATCCGAAAACGCGGAGATAGTAAGTGCCTTCCTTGATGACGATTTTTTTATCGTAGCTTACCCGTTCGTAGTCCCATTGTTCAGCGCGGATGAGACCATGCTTGTTCATAATTTCATCAAGCAGTTGGAGATCGGCTGCCACGCCTTCAATGCCGGTGTTCTCAAAGTACATATTCAGTACGCCTCCTTTGGTGCGGTCTGTCTGCATATCATACCCCATCTATGATAGAACAACGGGAAAACAGTTGCAATGACAAGATTGTGTCCAAAGTCCGCGCACTGTTATAATGGTCCCAATAAACAGAGATCGAGGAGTTTTTTGATTGAAATTCGCACTCAGGCTAATTGCGGTCCTTGCCGCCATCACGGCAGTGGTCCTTTTTACGACGCAAAATACAAAAGAGAATGATCCTCTGATTTCACCGGTGCCGAATTCGGCCATGCCGGGGGAGGGCGCCCCTCCAATGGGGCAGGAAGCGGTTAGCCGGCCGGAAAACGGCCTATCCATATTTGTCGGTGAAACGACAGAAAAGCTTACCGAAAAATATGGCAGGCCGGATCGGATCGAGCCATCCATGCATGGCTATGAATGGTGGGTGTATAGCGGATCAGAGAATACTTATATGGTGGCCGGTGTCCAGAACAGCACCGTCAATCAGGTGTATGCCGCCGGCAGGGATTTGGATGTCAGCCCATTCGCCATCGGCGAATCCATGGAGGAAATTTACCGGTCTACAATCATCGAACCCGAGGTCAGCGTCGAGATTGGAACCAATAGGTACCTGTTTTCCATGAATGGCGATGATTTGGAGGAACGGCTTCTGGTGGCCTATGAAGGGGTATACGCCCAAATTTACGCCGACCGGGAAGAGGGGGAGGTCATGGCGGTCCGATTCTTGTCTCCGAGGGTGCTTGTCCTGCACCAGCCGTATGAGATGACGTATGAAGGACATCTGATCGCAGCTGAGCCGCTGTCATCGGCAGTGCAGACCGCGGCAGACCGGGCAGCCGAGCAACAGGTCATGGAGCTGACGAATGTGTTCCGACAGCGGCATGGACTGCGGCCGCTGCAGGCGGATCGCAGCGCAGCGGTCATTGCCCGTGAGCGTGCCGCTGGTGCTGCCAGGGGCAGCCGTTCGGAGGAAAGTGTCGGTCCGCTGTCTGAGCAGCTGAAATTGGCAGGCATCGACTACAGTGAAGCGGGTGAAAATATCGCGGCAGACTATGTGGATTCCGCGGCAACCGTCCACGGCTGGGTGAATTCTCCTGAACACCGTGATCTGATTTTCAGTAGGAAATACAACCGGCAAGCAGCCGGTGTATCCAATAAAGTGTATTCACATCTGTTCCTGAGCCGGAAGGAACCGGCCGGCTCATCCGATTGAGACGGCCGGTCATCCCGTTACGAAGGTTCCCGGATTTTCTTCGGAAAAGCTGCGGATGTGAAGCGGCACGGATGCCATCGCGGCATACAGTGCCGCTTTTCTTTGGATAACGGGCCGCTCGGTATCCAGCAACGGAAGCAGCTCTGCGTAGGTGAGTGTTTTCAATAATTGTGCATCCGGCTTCACGGATGGATCCGCCTCCATCACGCCGGGTACATCCTTGAAGAATTCAACAATTTCAGCATCCAGTACATCACCCAGGACCACTGCGGTCAGGTCACTGCCGCCGCGTCCCGTCGTCCGGATCCGCCCGTCGCGTCCTGTCCCCTGGAAGCCGGGTACGACGGCAACATTGCAATCACCCCAAATGCGGAAAAAAGGCTCCAGTTCCATTTTCAGATCTGCGCTGCCGAATGGTCCTTCGGTCAGAATTCCCGAACGGCTTCCGTAGATCAGTTCGTTTTCTATTCCTTCCTTTTCAAGCTCGGCAGACATGATTGCCGAAGCCAAAAGCTCCCCGCAACCAGCCGCGACATCTTGGGCATGAGGCGAGATGCCGAGTGCCTCACTGATGGTCAGCAGGCTGTCCGTTGAATAGGGATCTCCAGCCCTCCCCATGGCGGATACGACTATGACGACCTTCCCGTGTTCCCTGACCGCCCTTCTGATATGACGGATACATGCTTTCCTGGAGCGGCTATCCCTCATGGCGACCCCTCCGAATTTCTGGATGATCATCGAACTACGCCACCATCTTTCTTCGTGTCATTCAACCACCGTCCTACATACGATGGAGGGTACTCCAACATAATGTATTCGCTCGGAACAAAAATGTTCGGGAAGGGGTCAGGCATGATCGAATTATGCGAGCTGCTGAAAAACTGGCCGTGCACGGCAAAGGGCGGGGATTTCCGGGCACTTGTCAGCGGCGTGACGGATCATTCGGCCGAAGTCATTCCCGGTTCGGTGTTCGTAGCCAGGAAAGGGCGTTCTGCAAGCGGGCTGGACCATATCCAGGAAGCACTTCATAACGGGGCGGTAGCGGTTGTCACCGATATTTCCCGTCCTCCTGCGCTACCGCAGGGCGTGTCGGCAATTTCGGTGCCGGATGCCGCTGACTTTCTCGCCTACGCCTGCTCGGCATTCTACGGCCATCCATCCAGGGAACTGACGGTGTTTGCAGTGACCGGAACGAACGGAAAAACAACCACCACCCGGTTTATCGGCCAATTATTGAAGGCATGCGGAATACGGGCAGCCGTCATCGGAACACTCGGCGTGTGGATTGATGGAAGAAAAGCGCCGCTTCAGACTCCACCGATGACGACTCTGCCGCCCGCTCACCTGCACCGGGTTCTAAGGTATTGTGCGGACGAAGGGGTCACACATATCGCGATGGAGGCCTCTTCCCTCGGGTTATCGGGAAGGCGCCTCGACCATTGCAGCATCGATTATGGGATCTTCCTTAATATCGGAACGGACCATCATGCCGAGCATGGCGGGGAAGAAGCTTATCTTCGCGCCAAAGGCAGATTGTCCGGACTTGCCGGAAAGATCATCTTAAATGCGGATGATCCCGCCGTTTTGAGTATTACCGGAAATAGGCGGCCTGTAATGACTTTTGGCGAGCGGCACGGGGGAGACACGCACCTTAGAATCGACGATGACGGCAAAGGGGACTGGGTGCTTGCGGCCGGTGACGCTCTGACGGTCATCCGTACTCCGGTGGAGGGCCGGCACAATCGACTGAATGTCGCCGCTGCCTTTGCCTCACTGATGGCCGCCGGATTCAACATGTCCGAACTCTGCAGAAACGCTTCCTGCCTATCCCTGCCCGAGGGCAGGATGCAGGAAGCGGAAGGGGCGGGCATTCGAGTGTTTGTTGACTATGCACATACGCCCGACGCCCTTGAAGCAGTGCTCAGCGCACTTTCCTCCCTATGCACGGGCAGGCTGATTTCTGTCTTCGGCTGCGGCGGGGACCGGGATAGGGAAAAACGGCCTCAGATGGGGAGGGTCGCGGGAGAGTATTCGGACTCGGTCTGGGTGACTTCAGACAACCCAAGAAGCGAAGAACCGGCTCGGATTATCTCTGACATCATGGCGGGGCTGGAAAATACACCAGCCTTTGTCCGTGCAGAGACGGACAGGGAGCGTGCCATCCGCGGTGCCATCTATGAGGCAGAACCAGGTGATATCGTGCTCATCGCCGGAAAGGGACATGAGGAGATCCAGATTTCCAAGTCTTCCTCAAGGCCATTCTCCGACTTTCGGACGGCTCTCCATTTTCTCGGAGAACGCGAAGCGGAAAGTGGTGCATCAGGCGGAGACAGCAGAGTGCAAACGACCGACAGATTCTGGTATGATGGGAGTGGAATGGAGTGATGCCCATGATGATGACTGATGAATGGCTCCGGGTCATCGAGGAATCCGAACAGCTCAGCCGGATGATTGTCTCTTCCGAAACGGCGGAGGCTTACCGGCTTGCACATATTAGTGTTTATTCCGATCCCGGCCTTGTGCAGGAGATCGCTGAGTTTGCAAAATTAAAGGAACAGTATGAGGAGGTTCAGCGGTTCGGCCGCTATCACCCCGACTACAGCACCGTCATGAGGGATATCCGCACGAAAAAGCGGGAGCTCGACATGAATGACAAAGTGGCCGCGCTTAAAGTGGCAGAGAACGATTTGCAGGACCTTCTCGATGAAGTGAGCCTGCTGATTGGGAAGACCGTTTCCGAATCCGTCAAGGTCCCCGTGAGCAACCCGTTCTTCGAGACCGCATCCGCCTGCGGCGGCAGCTGCGGAACCGGCGGCGGCTGTTCCTGCAGTGCTTGAATACAGAAAAAGGAGATGCCGTCCGGGCATCTCAGACTGTAGACAAAGTGAGTGTAATGCTCCTTTGTCTGCAGTTTTTTCTTT
>NZ_JAHBCJ010000027.1 GCF_018390575.1 Bhargavaea massiliensis
CCTTCGTTCTCGGGCGGCCCTCTCCCGCGGCTCGTCCTCGCCCGGGCTCTGGCGTTTCCCCCTCCTCTCCTCCTCTTCTCCGCCTCCTTCTCGGCTCTCGCTGTCTCCCTCCAGGCCCCCGTCTTGCCTCTGCTGGCCGCGCTGCCTGCTTCTGCCGTCCCGCCCTCTCTGTTCCTTTCCCCTGCCAGCGTCTGTGTCCGCCCCCTGTCTTCCCTGTCTCTTCTCCCCCTCTTCCGCTTCCTCCTCCGGCTCGCGGGTCGCTCTCGGTGTTCGCCGCCTCCTTCCCCCCCCCCCCGTGTCCGCGCTCGCGGTCTGCGTCCCTCCGTGTGCGTTCGTCGCCTCTGTCTGTGCGGCCGGTGTGCGTCGGCGGTCTGTCGTCCGCCACTTTCACCTTCTCTCCACT
>NZ_JAHBCJ010000028.1 GCF_018390575.1 Bhargavaea massiliensis
AACCAACGAATGACGGAGTCAAAGTCCGTTGCCTTACCGCTTGGCTATACCCCAATGGGGCGGCTGATGGGAATCGAACCCACGAATGCCGGAACCACAATCCGGTGCGTTAACCACTTCGCCACAACCGCCACAATATAAATTTGATTGACCTCTGGAGACCTTGAGGTTCACGATAAATGGGGCGACTGATGGGAATCGAACCCACGAGTGTCGGAACCACAATCCGATGCGTTAACCACTTCGCCACAATCGCCGCAGTCAATAATGGCAGGGGCAGTAGGAATCGAACCCACAACGGAGGTTTTGGAGACCTCTGTTTTACCGTTAAACTATGCCCCTATGTATGGTGGAGGGGGGCAGATTCGAACTGCCGAACCCGAAGGAGCGGATTTACAGTCC
>NZ_JAHBCJ010000029.1 GCF_018390575.1 Bhargavaea massiliensis
CAGCTGGCTAGAGCGTACGGTTCATACCCGTAAGGTCGGGGGTTCGATCCCCTCCACCGCCATTGCAAAGGACCTTTAGCTCAGTTGGTTAGAGCAGACGGCTCATAACCGTCCGGTCGCAGGTTCGAGTCCTGCAAGGTCCACCATCCATTGGTTCTAACGGAGGAATACCCAAGTCTGGCTGAAGGGGTCGGTCTTGAAAACCGAGAGGCGGGTAACACCGCGCGGGGGTTCGAATCCCTCTTCCTCCGCCATCTTTTATGCCTCTTCAGTCAAGGGCAGCTTTGAACCGGTGAAGCAAACAAGCACCATATGCGTAGAAGCGAAAGAGCAAGACCTATATTATTATCGCGGAGTGGAGCAACGAGCAGAACGAAGACTGCGAGTAGCACCG
>NZ_JAHBCJ010000030.1 GCF_018390575.1 Bhargavaea massiliensis
CCTACGACCGATCGGTTAACAGCCGATTGCTCTACCACTGAGCTACTGCGGAATAATATCATCTTGCTTGTGGCAAGCCCGGCAACGTCCTACTCTTGCAGGGGGAAGCCCCCGACTACCATCGGCGCTAAAGAGCTTAACTTCCGTGTTCGGGATGGGAACGGGTGTGACCTCTTTGCCATCATCACCAGACTTGTTTTGAACAAGACAAGATTTATTATATCAAATTCTATAGAATTTGCAAGCGTTTTTGCAAACATCTTTGCATTTGTTCGCTCAAAACCGGATAAACGAGACATTGTAAAGTACCGAAATCTTTCATG
>NZ_JAHBCJ010000031.1 GCF_018390575.1 Bhargavaea massiliensis
TACCACCTTGCCAAGGTGGGGGTCGCGGGTTCGAATCCCGTCTTCCGCTCCATTTATTTCCGCCGGGGTGGCGGAATTGGCAGACGCACAGGACTTAAAATCCTGCGGTAGGTGACTACCGTACCGGTTCGAGACCGGTCCTCGGCACCAATTAAATTTTATAAATGCGCCCGTAGCTCAATTGGATAGAGCGTCTGACTACGGATCAGAAGGTTATGGGTTCGACTCCTGTCGGGCGCGCCATATTACCGGGAAATAGCTCAGCTTGGTAGAGCACTTGGTTTGGGACCAAGGGGTCGCAGGT
>NZ_JAHBCJ010000032.1 GCF_018390575.1 Bhargavaea massiliensis
AGCGCACGCCTGATAAGCGTGAGGTCGGTGGTTCGAGTCCACTTAGGCCCACCATGTATTCCGCAGTAGCTCAGTGGTAGAGCAATCGGCTGTTAACCGATCGGTCGTAAGTTCGAGTCTTACCTGCGGAGCCATTATGGAGAAGTACTCAAGAGGCCGAAGAGGCGCCCCTGCTAAGGGCGTAGGTCGGGTAACCGGCGCGAGGGTTCAAATCCCTCCTTCTCCGCCACTTATTGGCCCCTTGGTCAAGCGGTTAAGACACCGCCCTTTCACGGCGGTAACACGGGTT
>NZ_JAHBCJ010000033.1 GCF_018390575.1 Bhargavaea massiliensis
TGACTTTTAATCAGAGGGTCGCAGGTTCGAGCCCTGCATGGCTCACCACCCTTTATATATACCACATCATGCGGGTGTGGCGGAATGGCAGACGCGCTAGATTCAGGTTCTAGTGTCCTTTACCGGACGTGGGGGTTCAAGTCCCTTCACCCGCACCATTTTTATGAATATCAAACCACTTATTCATGCGGAAGTAGTTCAGTGGTAGAATACCACCTTGCCAAGGTGGGGGTCGCGGGTTCGAATCCCGTCTTCCGCTC
>NZ_JAHBCJ010000003.1 GCF_018390575.1 Bhargavaea massiliensis
CGGAAGCTCACTCTCGCCTCCTCGGCGCCACCCGTGCCTCTGCCGCCGCCACCACCCCACCTACCAGCCGGCCTCTTCCGTCCTGTTGGTTCCCCGTGTTCTGCTGCCCGCCAGCCTGTTCCTGACCGTCGTCCTCCCCGCGCTTCCTTGCCGGTGGATGATGATGACCATCATCCACCGGAAAGAAAGCGCGGGGAGGACGACGTTCAGGAACAGGATGGCGGCAATCAGCAAAATGAGCGCCACCGGGATGAATGCTGAATTCTGGTTGTTGTTGTTGTTGTTCAATCACATGCACCTGCTTTTCCGCGGCCGGGCCGCGGATTTTCTTATTCCGCGAGGCCGTTCTGATAGGCGTACACCGCGGCCTGCGTGCGGTCGTCGACGCCGAGCTTCGAGAGGATGTTCGAAACATGCGTCTTGACCGTCTTGAGGGCGATGAACAGCTCGTCGGAAATGTCCTGGTTCGTCCTGCCCTTTGCGATGAGAAGCAGAATCTCCATCTCCCGCGCGGTGAGCTCGTCGTGCGGAGCGCGCTCCGTGCCGCGCATGCGCTGCATCATCTTTGTCGTCACCTCGGGCTCGAGCACCGTCCGCCCGCCGAGTGTGTCGCGGATGGCATCGGCAATGCGCGACGCCTTGGAAGTCTTCAGGATGTAGCTGGACGCGCCGGCCTCAAGCGCCGGGTACACCTTGTCGTCATCGAGGAAGCTCGTGACGACCATGATCTTCGCCTCCGGCCATGCCTTCATGATGGCGGCCGTCGCCTCCGCGCCGTTCATCTCCAGCATGACCATGTCCATCAGGATGATGTCCGGCCGCAGCCGGAGCGCGAGCTCGACCGCCTCGCGCCCGTTCGAGGCCTCGCCGACCACTTCCATGTCGGGCTGGACCTGAAGGTAGGCGGACACGCCGATCCGCACCATTTCGTGGTCATCCGCAAGCAGTACCCGGATCATTTCGTTTCCTCCGTTTCTTCCGGTTGGCCGTCCGCCTTTTCCTCTGTATGGGGAAGAGGGGCGGTTTCCGCTTTTGTTTCCGGCTGGCCGTCTTCTTCTGGACGCGTCACCGGAAGCTTCACTTCGACGATTGTTCCCTGCGACGGCACCGAGACGATCTTGCACGTGCCGCCGATTTCGACGGCGCGCTCGCGCACATTGCGCAGGCCGTAGGATCCGCTTTTGCCGTCGCCGTCGCGGAAACCGACGCCATTGTCCTGCACACGGAAAATCGCGAGGCCGTCCCGCTCGACGAACAGCACGTCGAGCTCGGTCGCCTTGGCATGGCGGAGCGTGTTTGACAGCGTTTCCTGCGCGATCCGGAACAGATGGTCCTCGGCGCCCTTGGAAAGCGGAACGTCCTCGATGCGTCCGCGGATCGTGAAGTGGACCTTTTCATCCAATTCGTGCAGGAGGCCGCGGAGTCCTTCCGACAGTGTCTTATCATTGAGCGGTGCCGGACGGAGATGGAGGAGCAGCGCCCGCATCTCGACCTGCGCCTGCTGGACGGTTTTCTCAACCTGTCCGAGCGTTCGCGACGTCGAGCCGGTCTCGGCACGTTCACGCTCCGCCATTGCGGACAACAGCATCGAGGCGGCGAACAGTTGCTGGGAGACGGAGTCGTGCAGCTCGCGGGCAAGCCGCTGGCGTTCCTGGACAAGCCGCTCCTGGACCATCTGTTCCTGGTTTTCCGCCCGCTTGTCGGAAATCTCCTTGAGCCGCTCGCGCTGGGTGGTGAGAAGGCTCTCCACTTCGCCGACCGCACGCTCGGTCGGGCGGGGAAGCTTTCGCGGCTTTTTGGCCGGAGCCGTCTCAAGCAGGCCGTACAGCCGCCGCTCGACCGCGCGGATGCTCGAGCGGACAAGGCCGGACGCCCAGAAGGCAATCAGCCAGCCCGCGGCAAATGAACCGGCCGCAATCCAAACGGCAGCCGGGAGGCCGTACCGCTCTTCTTTGATGAGAAACCACCAGTCTTCATCCGGGACGCCGAGCAGAAGGAAGAGGATTCCTGCCGAAACGGCAAGGAACAGGGTGGACAGGGCAACCCCGCGTGTGAGCAAATGCCTCATTTCCGCATCACCTCCACGTCCCCGAACCAGGTGGCAATCGTGATGATCAGCTCGGATGCCGGGGGTTCTTCCGCGCCGTAGCCATCCTTCATGTGAAGCTGTTCGTTGAACAGGCGGTTCTGGTGACGGCCGAACAGCCGGGAGTCGCCGAGAAGCGTCGTGTAGTGCACGCGGACCGGGATCTCGTACGGCACGTCGACCCGGACCTTGCCGATGCCCTGTCGGATGGAGATGAGCGATGTCCCCTTGGGAAGGACCGTCTCCGTGACATCGACGTGGATATCCCCGAACAGCCCCTGGATATGCACGTCTTCCCATTCGTAGGAGCTGAACGGGGTCGACTGGACGGAGAACAGGCGGTTTTTCAGGATGCCGTTCGGTGTCTCGGTGCGCGCTTCCCGGAGCGGCCGGGTGATTTCCTCTGCCGGCACGCCTTTCCAGAGGCTCAGGAAAATGTAGACGAGCACGCCGAACACGAGCAGCCGCAGGCTCCAGAGCGACAGCACCGCGATTCCGAGAAAGAAGACGCCCGTCCAGAGAAGCCATTTGTTGCGGTGCCGGAAACCGAAATAGGCCAGCGCGCCGCCGATAAGGACAAAGATGATGCTGCCGTCCTGGAAAAACGCCGCCTCGACAAACACGAGCAGCACAAATGCAACGAGGATAAAACGGATCTGGTCGGACGACACATGCATGGCGCGGACTCCTTTCGGGCGATTTAAGGATCAAGCGGAGCGGGCAGCCGCCCGTCCCGCTAATCTTAGGCTAATGTTAAGGGAAGGGGGAGATCCCCCTTCCCATCTTACAAAATCTTGGCGCCGATGTCCCCGTCAGACGGTCTCCTGATCGGCTTTTCCGGCGTTCTCCGCCTGTTCGATGATGGTGAGCGCGTCCAGCCGGCGCTCCATCGTGTCATGGCTGTGTTCCTTCTCGATCTTGCCGCCGAGCTGCTCGACGTACGCCTTCATTTCGGAATAAGGGGCCATACCGCTGCTTTCATCCTGGATCACCTGGTCCATGCGGCGGTGGGCGCGCGTCACATTCTCTTTGCCCATCAGCTGGAGCTGGCGCACTTTCATGTCCTTAATCTTATGTTTCATTTCTTCGTACTTGCGCTCGAGGCCGATCAGTTCGGCATCCGTCTCGGCAAGCGTGCGGTCGAGTTCGTCGACGCGGTTGCCATAAGCGCGGATTTCATCCTGGGCAAAGGCGACGAGATCGTCCACGCCCGCTTTCTCTGCAATCCCCAGCTGTCCGCGGCGTTTTTCAAGCATGGATGCCGCATCTTTTCGTTCCTTTTCCAGTTCCTCTTTCAGCTTCGCCTGCCGGTCCAGCAGACGGCCAGTCGCTTCGGTCTGTTTTTCCGCCTGGCGGAGGTATTCATTCAGAAGGGAGACGGGGTTTTTTTCTTCCTTTTTGTCCAGTAGTTCATGAAGATCGGCCTGGACGCTGTACTTGATGCGGTTAAACAGTGAATGCATAGCGATTCCTCCTCGGTGGGATCTTATTTCGTGATATTTTTCCACTCGCGCTCGAAGTTGGCGAACGGGTCACTGTCGGTTTCGAACAGGACCGCTTCACGGGCATTCCACTTCTGGTATACATACCAGAGCGCTGCGATGGCGAGCAGGCCGACAAATGCCGGGATGTTGCCGATGGCAGTCAAGAGGCCGATGATGCCGACCGCTGCCCAGCAAAAACGCGCGAAGCCGGAAGTGCTCCTCTTGTAGTAGTGGTAACCGGCATACATGATGGCGGCTGAGATGGCGAGACCGATGATCGCGCCGAGGTTGGCAAGGACGGTGATCCCTGCGATGATTCCGATGGTGATCAGCAGAAATTTCTTCAAGGTTTCCGCCTCCTTTCGTTGTTAACCTTATTGTAGGCAGGAACTCAGGTTTTCCGAACGGGCTGCGTGTTGATTTCCGTCTAGGTCTTGAGGCTGATTTTCGCTCGGACATGTATGTCCATCCGGACGCCGAATGATATGGACGTTGAGAGCGTTTTCATGATACGATTCTTTCAAGAATAGTCTTTCTATTGTGATAAAGGGGGAGAGAGAATGAGAGAAGTTGTGATTGTCGAAGGCGTGCGTACGGCAGTCGGCAGGCGCAAGGGGGCGCTTTCCGGCACCCGTCCAGATGAACTGGCGGCGGTCGTATTGGATGAACTTGTGACACGCGCGGGTGTCGGGAAGGAACAGGTGGAAGATGTGATCCTCGGCTGCGTGACACAGTCGGGCGAACAGGGAGGCAACATTGCCAGGACATCTGCACTGATCGCGGGATTCCCGATCGAGGTGCCGGGCGTCACGATCGACCGCCAGTGCGGATCAAGCCAGCAGGCGGTCCACTTCGGCGCACAGGCGATTGCCGCGGGCGACATGGACATCGTCATCGCGGGCGGCGTTGAAAGCATGACGCGCGAGCCGATGTTCTCGAATGTCGGGGACGCGAAGCCGAGCGAGAAGCTGACATCGCAATACGAAATCATCAACCAGGGGCTGTCCGCTGAACGCATCGCGGAAAAATGGGGCATGAGCCGCCGGGAGCTTGACGAATACAGTGCGAAAAGCCACGAACGCGCTTTTGCGGCGATCGGAGAAGGCCGGTTCAAGGACGAGATCGTTCCTGTGGAGACAGCGGACGGCAACTTGTTTGACACGGATGAAGGCCCGCGCGAAGGCTCGACTCCTGACGTGCTCGGAGGGCTCAAGACGGTATTCAAGGAAGACGGCGTCATCACGGCCGGCAATGCCAGCCAGATGAGCGACGGCGCCTCCGCGGTGCTCCTTATGTCCCGCGAAAAAGCGGATGAGCTTGGACTCAAGCCGAAAGCACGCATCGTCGCGCGTTCCGTTGTCGGATCCGACCCGACATTGATGCTGACGGGACCGATTGCCGCGACGGAGAAAGTATTGAAGAAAGCCGGACTGGAGATCGGGGACATGGATACGTATGAGGTGAATGAAGCGTTCGCGCCTGTTCCGCTTGCGTGGCTCAAGGAGACCGGGGGGGACCCGGAAAAGCTGAACGTGGACGGAGGCGCCATCGCGCTCGGCCACCCGCTCGGCGCGACGGGAACAAAACTGCTCGTCACACTCTTGAACCGCCTGGAGCGGACCGGCGGACGATACGGCCTGCTTGCGATCTGCGAAGGCATGGGGATGGCGAATGCTACGGTGATTGAGCGATTGGATGAAGAATGACGGGATGGCGTGAATGAGCGTTCAGTCAGAAAAAGGGGGATTCGGGATGGACATGAACAACGTAAAGGCGATCGTCACCGGCGGGGCATCGGGCCTCGGCGGCGCGACCGCAAAACGGATCATCGAAGCCGGCGGCAAGGTCGCCATCTTCGATGTGAATGAAGAAAAAGGCGCGGCGTACGCATCCGAGCTTGGGGAAGGCAGCGCCTTCTTTTATCAGACGGACGTCGCCGGCGGGGAAGCCGTCGCGTCAAACGTGGCAGCCGCGAAACAAGCAATGGGGGGGCTCAACACGGTCGTCAACTGCGCCGGCATCGGTACGCCGGGCAAGCTGATCGGCAGAAAAGGCGTCCACCCGCTGGAGCAGTTCGAGCAGGTGATCCGTGTCAACCTGACAGGCACATTCAACGTGATCCGCCTCGCCGCTGATGCCATGACGGACAACGAGCCCGGACAAGATGGCGAACGCGGTGTCATCATCAACACCGCCTCCGTCGCCGCATTCGAAGGCCAGATCGGCCAGGTCGCCTACAGCGCATCCAAAGGCGGCGTCGCCGGCATGACGCTCCCGATCGCCCGCGAACTCGCGGCGTACGGCATCCGAGTCATGACGATCGCCCCGGGCCTCATCAATACACCGATGTTCGATGGCCTGCCGGACAATGCCCGCACCGCTCTCGAACAGATGGTGCCGTTCCCGAAACGCCTCGGCCAGCCGGAAGAATACGCCCGGCTCGTCGAATCGATCGTCACAAACCGCATGCTGAACGGTACCGTCATCCGCCTGGACGGCGCCATCCGGATGCAGCCGAAGTAAGGGGCATTGGAGGGAGCGGTCGCGAAATTGGGAGTTGCGGTCGCGAACTCAAGGGTTGCGGTCGCGAATCAGCGGGTTGCCGCCGCAAAACCACCCGCTGCCGTCGCAAATCCGATCCACCCGCCCCAACCAACCCATATACAAAGAAGGGAGTGGTCGCCATGCCGCGTTATCACTGGGAGACGGAAGAGCATGATCTGTTCCGGGAGTCGCTCCGGAAGTTTCTCGAAAAAGAAGCGGTGCCGCATTATGAACAATGGGAACAGGATCACTTGATTCCGAAGTCGTTCTGGAAAAAGCTTGGGGAGCTCGGGTTCCTCTGCCCGCAGGTGGAAGAAAAGTACGGCGGGCTCGTCCTGGATTTCAGTTTTGGTGTCGTGATCGAAGAGGAAATGGAGCGGGTCGGCGCCGGGCTCACCGGTGTCGGGCTGCACAATGACATCGTCGTGCCGTACATCGAAGCGTACGGGACCGACGAACAGAAAAAACGCTACTTGCCGGGCTGCGTGAAGGGAGACTACATCACTTCAATCGCCATGACCGAACCCGGGACCGGTTCCGACCTGGCCAACATCAAGACGACAGCGATCAAAGACGGCGGCCATTACGTCGTGAACGGCCAGAAGACGTTTATCACGAACGGGATCAATACGAACTTGGCGCTGGTCGCGGTAAAGACCGATCCGAAGGCGGAGCCGAAACATCGCGGCGTGAGTTTGCTTCTTATTGAAGAAGGGACCCCCGGCTTCACGAAAGGCCGGAAACTCGACAAGGTCGGCATGTATTCACAGGACACGGCGGAGCTTTATTTCGAGGACTGCCGCGTTCCGGTTTCGAACCTGCTCGGAGAAGAAGGCAAGGGCTTCCATTACATGATGGAAAAGCTGCAGCAAGAGCGGCTCACCGTCGCAATCGGCGCCCAAACCGCGATGGAGGACATGCTCGAAATCACCATCGACTATGTCAAATCCCGCGAAGCGTTCGGCCGGCCGGTCGCCTCGTTCCAGAACACGCAGTTCAAGCTGGCGGAGCTCGCGACGGAAGCCGAACTTGGCAAGGCGTTTCTCGAGTCGCTGATTGCCGACCATCTCGCCGGCAAGGACATCGTGACGAAGGTATCGATGGCGAAGTACTGGATCACCGAAACCGCACGGAAGGCCGCGGCCGAGTGCATGCAGCTCCACGGTGGCTACGGTTATATGGAAGAATACAAGATCGCCCGCTGGTACCGCGATATCCCGGTCATGTCGATCTACGCAGGCACGAACGAAATCATGAAAACAATCATCGCGAAAAACATGGGGCTCTCAGGAGGAAAAAAGACATGACCAGCAAGAGTGAAATGCGCACTCATCCTTCCGTCCGCCCTCCAGGCGGCAGCTTCCTCGAAGGCATAAAAGTACTGGACGTGACATATTATTTGCCGGGACCCTATTCGAGTTACCGCCTCGCCGAAATGGGCGCCGATGTCACAAAGGTCGAGCCGCCCGGCGGGGAACCCGCCCGCCGCTTTGCCGGAGGGCTCATCCATGAAAAGAAAAACGCCGGCAAGACCATCGTGGAGCTTGACCTGAAGTCGGATGAAGGCCGCACGCGGATGAAGGAACTGATCAAGGAGGCTGACGTCCTGATCGAATCGTTCCGTCCCGGCACGCTCGGGCGGCTCGGCTTCGGCGAGGACGAGCTGTTCGGACTCAACCCCGGCCTCATCTATTGCTCAATGACCGGCTATGGCCTGGAAGGCAATTACGCCAAGGCCGGCAGCCACGACTTGAATTACCTGGCGCTGTCGGGCGTCCTGTCACAGCTGACCGATGAAAGCGGCCGGCCGGTCCAGCCGAAAAACACGCTGGCCGACTTTGCCGGCGGGCACTTTGTCGCGGAAGCCGTCCTTGCCGCGCTTGTCCGGAAAATGAAGACCGGGGAAGGCGCTCGTCTCGACGTCTCCATCACCGATGGGCTCACGCATTGGCAGAGCGTCCACCAGGCATTTGAGGAAGCCGGATTGTCTGACGGCGGAGTGCCCGACCTCGACGGCTCCCGCGCCCGATATGCCATCTACCCGACCGCCGACGGCCGATACGTAGCGCTCGGCGCGCTCGAGGACAAGTTCTGGCACGCCTTCTGCGACTTTGCGGGCCACCCGGAATGGAAGGAACGGGACGATGTCCATGAAGAAGTCGCCCGCTACTTCCAAGCGGAACCTCTCAGCCACTGGCTCGATGTCTCGCTCCGGACCGACTTCTGCCTGACCCCGGTTCTCCGTCCGGGCGAGCTTGAGGACCACCCGCACTGGAAGAAGCGCTGAGCGTGACGTAATCTTCAAACCCGGGGGCCTAATCTTCAAACCCGGGAGTGTAATCTTCAAACTCGAAGACCTAATCTTCAAACTCAGTCCCATGCAGCACCACCTGCAACCAGACCATCACCATCGCCAATCCGCCAAACAAAAGGAGATGGATTATATATGATGAAGACGCCGTTGCTCTTGAAGACGTTCGTGGACCGCGCGGAGCGGTATTTCCCGGACAAGGAGATCATCTCAAAGACCGCGACACAGACGCACCGCATCCCGTACCGCGAATTCGCGAAGCGCACCCGCAAGCTCGCGTCACTGCTGACTGCGCTCGGCATGGAGCGGGGGACGAAGGTCGGCTCATTTGCCTGGAACACGCACCGGCATCTGGAAGCCTACTTCGGCGTCCCGTGCGCCGGCGCGATCCTGCACATGATCAACATCCGTCTGTCGCCGGAACATATCGTCTATGTCATCAACCACGCGGAAGATGAGATTCTGCTTGTCGATGATGACCTGTTCCCGCTGATCGAAAAGCTCGCGCCACAGTTCAAGACGGTCAGGCACATCGTCGTCATGTCGGATTCGGACAAGCTTCCGGACACCGCTCTGGAAAACGTCCATTCCTATGAGGCGCTCATGGCAAAAGCGTCGGACGACTTCGAGTTCCCGGATGATCTCGACGAAAACACGCCTGCCGGGATGTGCTACACAAGCGCCACGACCGGCAATCCGAAGGGCGTCGTCTACTCCCACCGCGGGCTCGTTTTGCACAGCTACGCGCTCGGGCTGGTGGACAGTATGGGAATTTCGGAGCGGGACATCGCGCTGTCGGTCGTTCCGATGTTCCACGCAAACGCATGGGGCATGCCGTTCGCCGGTGTTTTCTTCGGTACCACACAGGTACTTCCGGGGCCGGGCGGATTCAATCCGGAGGTCCTGCTTGACCTGATCGAGCAGGAAAAAGTCAC
Organism: Bhargavaea massiliensis; assembly: GCF_018390575.1. Lineage (GTDB taxonomy): Bacteria > Bacillota > Bacilli > Bacillales_A > Planococcaceae > Bhargavaea > Bhargavaea massiliensis. Next base: position 9,361 of record NZ_JAHBCJ010000003.1, read on the forward strand.
GCTCACCGCCGGCGTGCCGACCATCTGGCTTGGCGTACTGAAGGCGCTCGAAAAGAAACCGCGCGACATCAGCTCACTCCGGGCCATCGTCTGCGGCGGCTCGGCATCGCCGAAGGGCCTGATCAGGGCGTTCGAGGAAAAGTACGGCATCCCGTTCATCGTCGGCTACGGCATGACCGAAACGTCTCCGCTCGTCAGCTTGTCAAACTACACGTCTTCCGTGGAAGACCGGCCGGCGGAAGAAAAGCTCGACCTTCGCGCGTCGCAGGGCATGACCATCGCAGGAATCGACACCCGTGTGGTCAACGAACAGGGCGAAGTGCCGTGGGACGGCAAGACGATGGGCGAGCTGACCGTCCGCGGCCCGTGGATCGCGGACGAATACTACAAGGACGAGCGCACACAGGACGCCTTCCGCGACGGTTGGCTGTACACCGGCGACATCGCCGTCATGACACCGGAAGGCTATATCAAAATCACCGACCGGACCAAGGACCTGATCAAGTCGGGCGGCGAGTGGATCTCCTCGGTCGACTTGGAAAACGCCCTCATGACCCATGAAGACGTCTTCGAAGCTGCCGTCATCGCCGTCCCGCACGAAAAGTGGCTCGAGCGCCCGCTCGCCTGCGTTGTCCTGAAAGACGGAATCGGCCGGACCGATGAGAAAAAGCAGGAGCTTCTCGACTACCTCGAAGGCCAATTCGCCAAATGGTGGGTCCCGGACAACGTCGTCTTCATCGACGAAATCCCGAAAACCTCCGTCGGCAAGTTCCTCAAGGCGAAACTGCGCGAACAGCTGGGGCAGACGGTGTAAAGGGAGGAATAATAACTGGATACACAAGAATTTTTGCGAAAACTGAAATACACACTCGAAAAACAGATTGGTTGTTCCACCAAAACAACCGCATTAAAAGGCGCAGGCTTCACGTTTCGTAATCGCCATGGTTACAAATGGGGACAAGCAGATGCGCTGAAAAGGGGAAAGATCCGACTTGTCTTTGACTTAAAACCAGAGAGCTTGGATCTGGACGAGTTTAAGGAACGAACAAATCTCGATGAAACCCCTAAACGTACAACTACGCCCGGTTACAGACACAAGGCAGGGCCAGATATGGAACAACTTATTGTCTTCCTGGATGAGTCATATCTGCAGCAACGTCCGGTAGTGGCAGACAAGGTACTTGATTATGCAGAAGTCTTTGCAGGAGAGTCAGAGTTTAAGATCAAGTCTAGTGGTCCGTAATACCAAGGAGCCAACGAAAACTCTCACCACTCTTAAACGCGGATATCTACTTAACCGAGGAACAAAACCGGGCGATGCCCGGTTTTTCCATTTCTTGAAAATGCAATCAGAGGAGGGGGTTGGTTTTTATTTTCTGTAGATTTCGTATTGACCGCCTACTCTTATTCACTTATATTTATACTTATTCAAAATTCGACAGTCTTCGACCTCAAGGAGTGACAGCACGTGGCCGACATCGCAGAAACCACTACCCGAAAAAAACGATTTAAATTCGAAGTTCCCCATCCATTTGCCATACTATTCGCAGTTATCCTGCTGACGGCACTCAGTACCTACCTGATTCCTGCAGGCGAGTATGAACGTACGACAAACGAAGAAGGGCAGACCCTGGTCGTGGAAGGCTCCTATCAGCAGATTGAATCCAGCCCGGCCGGATTTATGGACATCTTCAAGGCGATCCATGCCGGCCTCACGACCAGCGCCGGTATCGTCTTCTTTATTTTCATCGTCGGCGGGGCGTTTAACGTCTTCAAGGAAACGAAAGCGATCGAAGGCGCATTCGGCTCCGTCTCCGGCAAGCTGGAGGGCAGGGAGATGCTGATGATCCCGGTGTTCATGATGTTCTTCGCCATCGGGGGCGCGACGATCGGCATGTTCGAAGAAGCCCTGCCGTTTATCCTGATCCTGGTGCCGCTCGCGATGATGATGGGCTTTGACTCCATGACCGGTGCCGCAGTGGTCATCGTCGGGGTTGCCACCGGGTTCACCGCAGCGTTCATGAACCCGTTCACGGTCGGCGTGGCACAGGGCATTGCCGAGCTCCCGACCTTCTCGGGCATGGGTCCGCGGATTTTCTTCTGGTTCTTCTATGTGACGGTATCAATCCTCTTCGTCATGCGCTATGCCGCCAAGGTAAAGAAGAACCCGGAGCTGAGCGTGACGTTTGAAGAAGACAAAAAACGCAATGTAGACAAGGCCGCCGTCATGGAGATGAAGCTGACCCGCAAACAGGGCATCACGCTCCTGATCCTGCTTGCCACATTCATCACCCTGGCATTCGGTGTCATCAAGTACGGCTGGTACATTCAGGAGATTTCCGCACTGTTCGTCATCATGGCGATCGTGATCGGCATCGTGAACCGAATGGGAATCAACGGGACGACGATGGCATTCGTCCGGGGATGCGAGGAGCTGATCGTAGGCGCCCTCGTCGTCGGGTTTGCCTACGGTGCCGTCACGCTTCTTGAAAACAGCAATACGATCGACACGATTCTCTACGGCATATCCGGACTCGTCTCGGAGCTGCCGACCGTGCTGGCCGCGGGTGCCATGTTTGTCGTCCAGGCGTTCATGAATCTCATCGTCGCATCCGGAAGCGGCCAGGCCGCATTGACGATGCCGCTCATGACGCCGCTTGGCGATCTGCTTGGCGTCAGCCGCCAGACGGTGGTCCTCGCATTCCAGATGGGCGACGGCATCACGAACATCTTCTCACCGACGAACGGGCTTTTGTTCGCGGCACTCGCCATGGCAGGTATTTCGATCACGAAATGGTTCAAGTGGATGGCTCCGCTGTTTGCCATCCAATTCGTCATGGCGATCATCATTGTCACGATCGCCCATCTGTTTATCTGGCCCGCTTGACATTGAAAAGCGGTGAGAACTATAGGAGTATATCAACGAGGAGTGAATCCATTGATTAACCAATTATATGAACGTTACGAGCAGCTTCAGGAAGAGCTGGTCGCCATCCGCCGCGACCTTCATATGCATCCGGAAGTCGGACACACCGAGGAGCGGACACCGGCGTTTGTCGCCGAGTATCTCCGGAATCTCGGCATCGAGGTCCGCACGGGCGTCGGCGGCCGCGGGGTCGTCGGGACGCTCAAGGGCGGGAAGCCGGGACGGACGGTTGCCCTGCGGGCGGACTTTGACGCGCTGCCGATCCAGGATGAAAAAGAGGTCCCGTACAAGTCGACAGTGCCTGGCGTCATGCACGCCTGCGGCCACGACCTCCATACGGCGACGCTGCTCGGTGTAGCCAAGGTGCTTTCCGAAGTCCGTGATGAGCTTTCCGGCACGGTCGTCTTCCTGCACCAGCACGCGGAGGAGACGACGCCTGGGGGCGCTGACTTTATGATTCAGGACGGCTGCCTCGACGGGGTGGATGTGATTTACGGAGCGCACGTCATGTCTGATGAGCCCCTCGGCACCGTCGGGGTGATGGAAGGCTACGCCTCTTCTGCCCAGGACGATTTTGAAATCACGATTTTGGGCAAAGGCGGCCATGGAGCGGCGCCGCACACGACGATCGATCCGCTCGTGACCGGCAGCCAGCTGGTCGTCAACTTCCAGCAGATCCTCAGCCGCCGCGTGAATCCGATGCGCTCGGGCGTCATCACGGTCGGCTCGTTCCAGAGCGGTGAAGCGACAAATGTCATTCCGGACAAAGCGGTCCTGAAAGGCACGGTCCGAACCTATGATCCTGAAGTGCGCGACCTGATTGAGGAAGCGATGGAACGGCTGACCAGGACGACGTGTGAAGGAAACGGTGCCGGCTATGAGTTCAGCCATGTCCGCGACTGCCCGTCGATTTATAACGACGCGGAGGAAACAAAGCGGGTCGCCAAAGTGGCGGCTTCCATCTTCGGCGCTGAAAATGTCCGGTATGTCGAGCCGATGTCCGGCAGCGAAGACTTCGCCTACTACACACAGCATGTGAAGGGCACCTACTTTATCGCAGGCGGGGGCAACCCGGAAATCGGCGCCGAGTACCCGCACCATCATCCGAAGTTCAATGTCGACGAACGCTCGATCCAGTACATCGGAAAAACCTTTATCGGAGCCGTACTCGACTTTCTTGGGGATGCCGCTTTAGAAGAAAATAGCAAAGAGATCCATGCATAAGGAATCGGGCCCCGGCCCGATTTTTTTTCGTATGGTTGAAATAATATTCTGAGGGGAACCAGTGGTACAATCAGGAAAAAGGGGGAATCGCCATGCCGGCTGATATTTCAGGCAAGGATGCGGTGATGCGTGCGCTGACCGTCTACAACGACGGGTTCGCGCTGGTCAAGGAAACGAGGAAGCTGCCGGAGTTTCCGGCGGATGGGGTATTGCGTTATCTGGACGTCGCGCAGCGGATTGAGACGGAGTCGATTCTCGTAGAGGGGCTCGATATCCGGGAGATGAATTACGAATATGACCTCGTGGACAAGAATAAATTGTTGGAGAAGTATATCGGGAAAGAGCTCACGATTATCGACCCGGAGTCCGGCAAACGGTCCCGTTACCGGCTTTTGAGCATCGCGAACGGGATGGTTGTGGAGGATCTGGAGACGGGCGAAATCGTCCTTGATCCGAAAGGGCAGGTCCGCCTGCCGGAGCTGCCGGGCGGGCTCATTTTGACGCCGGCGCTTGTCTGGCATGCGGAGCCGCCCGCTTCGGACGAGGCCCGCGTCAGCTATCTGACACAGGGGATGTCGTGGGAGACGGACTATGTCATCGCGCTGCCCGCTGAATCGGGGGGCGAGGAGACGTTCAGTCTGACCGGCTGGATGACGCTCCGGAACGAGTCGGGGATGACGTACGAAGATGCGGTGCTCCGGGTGCTTGCCGGTGAGGTCCACCGGGCGGAAGAGCCGGAACCGTATGTGGTCTACAGCGCCATCCAGGAGCGCGGCATGCCGGAACCCGAATCGTTCGCTGATTATCATCTTTATACGATCCCGGGCACCGTCACGATCAAGGACCGCCAGCAAAAGCAGGTCCGGCTGATCGGAGCGGAGGGGGCGAGGGGCCGCACCATCTATGAAGCGGGCCCGTATGACCGCAATCCGGCCATCTACTTTGATTTTGACAACACCGGAGAAGCCGGCCTCGGATTCCCGCTGCCGCAAGGGACGGTGAAGTTCTACCGGAACAACCCGGCAGACGGAACGGCGGAATTCGTGGGAGAAGACCGGATCGGGCACACCGCCAAGGGAGAGCGGGTCCGCCTCCGCCTCGGCAGCGCATTCGACATCACCGTGGATTCCGGGCGCACGGCCTCGAGAAAAGAGGGCCGTTACGACTTTGAATCCTACATGTACAACATCCGCAACGCAAAGGACGTACCAGTCACGGTCATCGTCCGGCACCCGGTCCATGATCGCCACTGGGACATCGCCGAGTCGGATCTTCCGGCGGAGCGGGAGTTCGGCGACGTCCTGATCCCCGTTACGGTGCCGGCAAATTCCGAGGAAACTGTCCATTTCACGCTCCGGATCGACCGGTCGATCACCATCGCCGGGGAAGAAGAATAACCGGGAACCTTCCATGGCCCGCTGCGTCTTTATGAACTCCGGAAGTGCGCCCCGCGCCGCCTGCAGGCCGTCCGGCCAAAGCGGCGCACGGCCCGTCTTCCCAAAAACAGGGTTGTCTAGTAAACTGTCTAAAGGCTAAAATTTGGAGGATACAGATGGAGAATTGGATCACGGGCGTCATGGAGCAGTTCGGGTATGCCGGTGTGTTTGTGCTGATCATGCTGGAGAATGTGTTCCCGCCGATTCCGTCCGAGGTGATCCTGACGTTTGGCGGGTTCATGACGACGGCCAGTTCGCTCACGAAAATCGGGGTGATCGCGGCCGCGACGGCGGGTTCCGTCGCGGGCGCTGTTATTCTGTATGGCATCGGGCTGCTGCTTGATGTGGAGCGGCTCGGGAAGATCGTGGATCGCTGGGGCAGAGTGCTCCGCCTGACCCGCGACGACATCCATAAGGCGGATGCGTGGTTCGACAAGTACGGGCCGTGGACGGTGTTTTTCTGCCGGCTCGTGCCGCTGATCCGGAGCCTGATTTCGCTCCCGGCGGGGATGTCGAACATGAATTTCCTTTTGTTCCTCCTCCTCACGACACTCGGCAGCCTGATCTGGAATACCGTCCTCGTCTCGCTCGGAGCGGCTGTCGGGGACAACTGGGAAAGAATCGTAGAGTATATGGATGTTTATTCCAATGTCGCGTATGCGATCATCGCTGTGCTGGGGATTGCGGCAATCGTCTGGTACATCAACTTCAGAAGAAAGCGGGCTTAATGAAATATGGATTGGTTTGACCTGTTAAAAGCAATCATTTTGGGCTTCGTCGAAGGGATGACGGAGTTTGCGCCGGTTTCCTCGACCGGCCACCTGATCATCGTCGACGACATGTGGCTAAAGACGGAGGAGTTCCTCGGGAAGTACCCGGCGAACACGTTCAAGATCGTCATCCAGCTCGGATCGATCCTGGCCGTCGTCTTCGTATTCTGGAAGCGCCTGTTCAGCCTGATCGGGCTGTACCAGGTGGAAACGCGCGAAGGCGGAAGCACACGGTTCAACCTGATGCACGTCATCATCGGCATGCTGCCGGCGGTCGTGCTCGGCTTCGCATTCAAGGACTTTATCGACGACCACCTGTTCAGCGTGGAGACCGTCATCTGGGCGCTCGTCGCCGGAGCGATCCTCATGATCGCGGCCGATAAATTCGGCCCGAAAACTCCGCGAGTCACGTCGCTTGACCAGCTGACATATAAACAGGCCTTCTCGATTGGCCTCGTCCAGTGCCTCTCGCTATGGCCGGGCTTCTCGCGCTCCGGCGCGACCATCTCCGGCGGCGTCCTGTTCGGACTGAACCATAAAACAGCCGCCGACTTCACCTTCATCATGGCCGTCCCGATCATGGCCGGCGCGAGCCTCGTCTCCGTCGTGAAAAACATGGACATGATGTCGATGGACTACCTGTCGTTCTACATCGTCGGCTTCGTGAGCGCGTTCGTCTTCGCCCTCCTGTCGATCAAATTCTTCCTCAAACTCATCGACCGCATCAAACTCACCCCATTCGCCATCTACCGCCTCGTCATCGCCGCGGTCCTGGCATGGATTGTGTGGATGTGAGGTGAATGTGAAAACCCCGCTTCGGCGGGGTTTTTGTGTGGGCAGTGGCGTATCGAGACATTCAGGGGCGGTATCGAGACATTCAGGCGCGGTATTGAGACATTCATAGGTTGTATCGAGACATTCGCGGGCACTATCGAGACATTCACCACTCAAAGAGATTAAGTTGTCGATAGTCGATCTCATAATAAGTCGACCGGGCGTTCCCCTTTCTCATGAGCGGGAGCCGATTAAGCACCCGTACCCCGGTTCTCCTTGAGCACTGAAAAATCAAGCAGAATTGCTTTACTGTAATGGTTTTGCTACGCAGCAGAAACCAGGTCAACAAGGTTTTTACATACGGATCTTTGATAACCAGCTCACAAGGGCGGCACGACCAAGTCATCTCGGACGTCTTATCAAGAAGGTTGCCGCAGTCGCACCTGGGGCCCCAGTCAAACTTTTCAGATTCAAACCCATATTTCCCGAACAGGGGAAACGGAATGTAGGGAGAAAGGCTTGAACGGATCGTGTTGGCCAGCACTTCCACTTCATGCACACTTATGACGGGGGTGAATTGCAAAGATTTTGCAATGAAACCACGCAATTCACGGAGTTTGATGACCGGGAGCCCTTGTGGAATTGTTTCGATGATCGGATTGGTTGTGAAGACGACCGAACCGCCGATCGGAATGAAAAATCCCCTCATCCGGAGCCACGTTTCCAAGCTTGCCCGCTGGTCCTCGAATTGGGCGGCGGGACAGTCCATGGAAAGGATGATCTTGCCGTCCTCCACTTTCTCAAGTTGCGCAGGATTTCGGACGAAGCGCAAGCGGCCTGCAACTTGTTTGGTTTCAAAAATCAGAATGATGGCAGGCGTCAGGACTAGTGCATCCATCTGGATGGTTACACCCGGGATGATCTCTAAGCTGATGTCGGACAGAACCAAACAGTCATTCGGCAACCCAGATGAACGGATCACTTCCATAACCCGCTCCTCACCCGCCTGGCCGGCCTTGCGGTTTTTCTGCTGCGTCTCCAGTTCGTTCCGTTTCGGCTCCCAGACCGGAAGCAGGCATAGCAAGCGATCGTGTGCAAATACGTTCCAGTAAGTCGCCCCTTTTATCGTGATTTCCCCCACCGTCCCTCTTATTTTCACTCACCATACCACGGAATTTCCAAGCCTGAAAGAGGGGCGGAAACCGCTATGCGGCGAGGGTTTGGCCGTTTTTCAATTTTGCGCAGCTAAAGGAGTCCAGGATTCGATTTTGCCCATGTAAAATGAGCGGTTGGACCCATGCGATATTTATTTCGAACTACGAAATGACTCGCCGATTCAGCCTATCGGATCACCCCGCCACCACTCCGTTCGGCACTTCTTTTCCCAACGATTCGACAGCGCTCTGTATCTATATGACTGAAAATTGGAACAAGTATTGAGCGATTCTGCGAACCTTGCTATGCTGGCGTTGAACTTATTTTGAAGGAGTGTGGGGATAGATGAAGAAGTGGGTTGGCGTGACGGCGGCGATCGCCATGGCGGCAGGGATTGCCCTGCCTGCAGCACCGGGGGAGACGCTTGCGAAGGAAGAGTCTCATCATGAGTTTTCAATCAAGGGGTTCACCGATTATGCGGAGCTGACGAAAAAGCTCCAGCAGATCGAGCAGACGAGCAAGGGGCTGGTTTCGGTTGACGTGGCGGGTCAGTCGAACCAGGGCCGCGATATCTATACGGCACGAGTCGGTTCCGGGGACAAAGTCGTCCTCATCCAAAGTGAAATCCACGGCAATGAAAAGACCGGGACCGATGCGATCCTGAATCTCCTGAAGACGGTGTCGGGTAGCTCGCCTTATGCCGAGCAGCTCCGTGAAGAGATCACGTTCGTCTTCATGCCGATGATGAACCCGGATGCATCAGAAGGGGACAAGCGCCGCAACACGATGACGTGGGCGGACGTGGTCGAGGACTTCCCTCAGCTCAGCGGAGCACAGCCGTCGTGGAACTACCTGGACGACCGCGTCCAGCAAAACTATGACTACAGCAAAAACCCCGGCTTCGACGTGAACCGTGACTTCAACCCGGATCTCGACTACGTGCCGCAGCCGGAGGACTTCCCGGGAAGCTCGTCCGACCCGGGCTGGTTCATCACACCTGAATCGCAGACGTCGCGTGACGTATACAAGTCGCTCGTCGAAGAGTTCGGTAAAGTCGACGTCTTCATCGACCTGCACCACCAGGGGGTCTACTACGTCGAGGGTACGTCCGACGAAGTGACGCTGTCGCTGTCGGCGCAGTTTGTCCCGGACCCGTCGAGCCCTGAAGGCGCGGATTACGCCGAGTATGCGGACACGTACAACTACGATTTCTCGCGCCAGCTGAACGTCGCCGCCTATGATGCACTCCAGGCCAAGGGCAATTCGATCTTCAACAACATCACGCTTTACTCGCAGGGGCTTGACCTGCCCGGCACGGCGCTCGGCTCGTATGCGCTGAACGGCAGCGGCACCGTCCTGTTTGAAGTGACCGGCCAGACCCAGTCGTTCGGCCAGAAAAAGCGCGGCCAGCTCGTGAAGGCAGTAGAGACCGGCCTTCTCGGCATCGTGAATGCTGTCGCCGACGGATCCGTCCATGACCTGGACCCTGAAGATTACGAGGATATCCCGCTGACTGCTTACCGCCCGGCGGAATAATAGAGATGAGGGAAGCCCGGCAGCCGCCGGGCTCCTTTTTTCCTTCAGACAGGACAACAGGAGAGGGAAAAAGGCCCATCTTTTCTTTCCAAAAGGGTTCGTAAAGACCCTCAGGACAGGTCCGGAAACCCGTCCAACGTCATATGGAAGCGGTTACTTTTGGGGTGTACGATAGAGATAGATATTTGAAGGGGGAGTGGGGACATGAAGAAAGCGATGATTTCACTTGTTGCCGCAGGCGCGCTTGTTCTGAGTGCAGCGCCATTGCAGGCGGACGCAGTAGGGAACGGGCCAAACTACGGGGGAAATGAGACGATCAACACGTCGATTCTCCATACGTACAGCGAGATGGCGTCATACCTGCAGAAGCAGGAGGCCAAGCAGAAGGATATGGAGCTCGAAGTGATCGGCCAGTCGGTCAAGGGCCGCGACCTGTACCTCGTGAAGTACATGAAGAACCCTGAAAACCCGACGATCCTCTTCCTGACACAGCAGCACGGCAACGAGCAGCTGACGACGGAAGGCGCGCTTGAGTTCATCAAGCACCTCGGAACGGGCAAGATGAAGGGCGTGACGGACAACGTCAACATCCTGATCGTGCCGATGCTGAATCCGGACGGGGCGATGGGAGATGTCGACTTCTCGCTGGATGACTATGTCGCTTCCGGGGACCGCCATCTGACGCGCTACAATGCGCTCGGCATCGACCTGAACCGCGACCACGTCACGAAGATCCAGCCGGAAACACAGGCGCTGCACTTTAATGTCATGCAGAAGTATGACATCGATTATATGATCGATTTGCATCATCAGGGGGCACGCAGCGAACGTGACGGAGAGCTCGTATCTGGCTCGATCCTCTATCCGACAACACCGAACGTTGACCCTGACGTACTCGAGGGTTCAAAGAAGCTGGGAGCGGTCGTCTTTGACGCTGTTGACTCCACAGGCTGGGGACACCTCGGCAAGTACGTCGGCGGCACGGCCGAGACGATCTCCCGCAACGGCATTGCGGTCGAATACGGTATTTCCACGCTCCTCTTTGAAATGCGCGGCATGTCCGACCACGAATACGAGCCGTATGTCCTCGGCCAGAAGAGCAACGGCTACCTGATCAAGCAGACGATCACGACGCTTGATGCAACGGTCCGGGCAATTGCAGACGGCTCTATCGAATCAAAAGATACGTCATTCTGGGACACGCTCGCTGAACAGAGTACCCGCCAATCCGAAGAAGACGAGTGATAAAATGGAAGCTCCTGCCCCCGGGCAGGAGCTTTCCTGATGGGCGGAGGTTGAAAACAGCAAGTGAAAATTAAGGAAACTGCCGCGAGTATGAAGCAAATTCCCTCCCTTCAGCCTGGCCGGGTTGCCTCTGGACAGTACGCCGATTGCAAAGGTTCGATCAATTCCCCCAATTAGAACATATTGAAAACGCCTTCAATTCTAGCGCAGTCCGCGATATACTGACCAAAGCGTAATTTTCCGAACGCTAAAATGACTGAATATTATTTGTCATCTAAGAAAGGAGAAAACATGGAAGCGACCAAGAAAAAAGGGTTCGTCCAAAAATTCCTCGATACGATCGAAACGGTCGGGAACAAGCTGCCCCATCCGGTTACACTGTTTGCCGGGCTGGCACTTCTCGTTCTCATCCTTTCCGCAATCGTCTCGTCCTTCGGCATCTCGGTAGAGCACCCGGGCAAAGAAGGGGAGATTATCGAGGTCAAGAACCTTCTCAATAAAGAGGGAATCCACTACATATTCACGAGCATGACCGATAACTTCATCGGCTTTGCGCCGCTCGGCGTCGTGCTCCTCACGATGCTCGGCATCGGGGTCGCGGAACATTCCGGCCTCATCTCCGCGCTCCTGCGCGGCTTCGTCATGTCGGTGCCGAAACGCCTCATCACCCTCGGCCTTGTGTTCGCAGGGGTCATGTCGTCCGTCGCATCCGATGCGGGTTATGTCGTCCTGCCGCCGCTCGGAGCGGTCATCTTCGCCGCGCTCGGCCGGCACCCGCTCGCGGGTCTGGCCGCCGCATTCGCCGGGGTATCCGGCGGATTCAGCGCGAACCTTCTCCTGTCGGGAACAGACGCGCTCCTCGGTGAGCTGACAATTCTCGGCGCCGCCATTATCGACCCGGCGTACGCCGACGGCATGAACATTGCCATGAACTACTACTTCATCATCATCTCTGTCTTTGTCCTGACGTTCGTCGGGGCTTGGATCACAGAGAAAATCGTCGAGCCGCGCCTCGGCGAATACAAGGGCGAGTTCCGCGAGAGCATGGACAAGCTCACGGCTGTCGAGAAAAAGGGCCTTGTGTGGGCGACTGTCTCGGTTATTGTCGGAGCGGCCCTTATGGCACTGCTCGTCCTGATCCCGGGTGCTCCGCTCCGCGGGGATGAGGCGGACATGCCGATCATCCGCTCGCCGTTCATGAGCTCGCTCGTTCCGATCATCGCGATCCTGTTCTTTATCCCGGGTGTGGTCTACGGGATGGTCACAAAAGCGATCCGCAGCGACAAAGACGTCGCCGAAATGATGGGCAAAACCATGGCGTCGATGGGGATGTTCATCGTCCTCAGCTTCACCGCTGCCCAGTTCGTCGCTTACTTCTCCGAGTCGGGCATGGGCCTCGTCCTCGGTGTGTACGGCGCAGAATTCCTGCAGAGCATCAAGCTCGACGGCATTCCGCTCGTCCTGCTGTTTATCGCGATTGCCGCGTTCATCAACCTGTTCATCGGTTCCGCTTCCGCGAAGTGGGCCATGATGGCGCCGATTTTCGTTCCGATCATGATGCAGCTCGGCTACTCGCCGGAGCTTACGCAGATGGCGTACCGCGTCGCGGACTCCTCAACGAACATCATCTCGCCGCTCATGACGTACTTTGCGATCATCATCGCGTTCGCGCAAAAGTACGACAAGAAAATGGGGATCGGAACACTCGTCTCCACGATGTTCCCATACTCCATGGCGTTCCTGTTCGTCTGGTCGGCCGTCCTCATCATCTGGATGCTTCTCGGCCTCCCGCTCGGACCGGATGCACCGATCTACTACAACGGAAACTGATCATAGGGAATCCCCCTCGCTCCGGCGAGGGGGTTTTGCTGTGTTTGGGATGAAGTTAAGTAAGATGCCCCGAGTGTTAAGAACCCCTCACCCCGCTCCGAGTTTCCTCCCGATCCGGTCACCCGCTTCTTTGACTTTCTCCGACAGGTAAGCAAGCCGCTCCTCCTCCAGCTCGTAGTCGAGGAAGCCGATCGACACGGCGCCGATCACTTCGCCGAGCCCGTCTTTGACGGCAACGGCGACGGAAGCGGTGCCGGGAGTGCGTTCGCCGTGGCTTTCGGCAAAGCCGGTTTCACGGATTTGCTGAAGCATGATGTAAAATTCGTCCCGCTTTTCTTCAGGAACAAGGTTTTCGACGATCCGCCTGGCGCGGTCCGCCGGCATGGCCGCCAGGATCGCCTTGTTGGCCGCTCCGATATGGAGAGGGATCCGGATGCCGAGCGGGTCATTGATGCGGATTGGATTCTCCTCGCTGTCGATGCGCTCCATGACAATCGCCTCATTGCCGGATGGCCGGCTCAGATAGACGCTTTCCTTGACTTCCCGCGCCAGCTGCTCGAGTTCGGGACGGATCTTCGTGACGTAGTCCATCGAATCATAGAGGCGCAGGCCGTATTCCATCCAGACCGGACCGAGACGGTACAGCTTGGAATGCTCGTCCTGCTCGACCATCCGCTGTCGTGCCATTCCCTGAAGGATCCGGTGCATCGTGCTGAGCGCAAGTCCGCTCCGGCCGGACAGCTCGGAAATGCTCATTCCTCCTTGTTCGGCGTCCGATAAAATTTCCGCTATTTTCATTGATCGTTCAAGTGCCTGCATGGATGGTGACCCCTCACTTTTCCGCCAAACGGAAATTTCAAAATACATTGACAGTATAGCACCGAATGCCTATATTGAGAATAACAAGTTTCCAATCAATGAAATCAGTTTCCGTACAACGGAAAAGGAGGGCCAATCCCATGTCCTATCTATCGTCGATGTATCACCCTCTTCAACGGGTCATCGTCAAGCGGCCGCAAGAGGCCTTCAAGAGCCAGGAGCATCTTGATGAACACTGGCGGACATTCAACTACGCGAGTGTTCCGGATTATCAGGAAGCGCTCCGTGAATACGAAACATTCCTCGCAATCCTGGAAAAGCATGTTCCGCAAATTGATTATTTGCCGGAGGCAGCAGAAACGGGACTCGATTCCCTCTATGCCCATGATCCGGTCAAGTTCACGCCGGCGGGAGCGATCATTCTGAAATCCGGCAAAGAGCTGCGGCAGCCGGAAGCACCCGTCTACAAAAGGTTCCTCGAGGAAAAGGGAATCCCGGTCATCGGCGAGCTCGAAGGTGACGCCGTTTCCGACGGCGGGGATATCGTCTGGATCGATGACCGTACGATTGCGGTCGGCAGGGGTTACCGGACGAATGATGAAGCGATCCGCCAGCTGCGGGAAATCACGGCGCCTTTCGTTGATGAATTCATCGAAGTTCAGCTCCCTCATGACCGCGGGGAGGCGGAGTGTCTGCACCTGATGTCTTTCCTCAGCATCGTCGACAAGGACCTCGCCGTCGTTTATTCGCCGCTCATGCCGGTGTTTCTCCGCCAGCGACTTATCGAGAGCGGGGTCCGGCTGGTCGAAGTTCCGCAGGGAGAGTATGACAACCTCGGCTGCAACGTGCTGGCGCTTGCCCCGCGCATCGTGATGATTCCGGCGGGCAATCCGGTGACGAAAGCGGGCCTCGAGGAAGCCGGTGCCACGGTGTATGAATACAAAGGAGACGAAATCTCCTACAAAGGAACCGGCGGGCCGACGTGCCTGACCTGCCCGGTGGTGAGACAGCCATGACGCTGATTTATGAAAAGCAATCCAGCAAGGGGGAACAGACGATGGGACGCCGATGGGATTCACCTGAAGCGCGCCGCGCGCTTCTTTGCGAGCTTGTAAGCTGGGACAGCAGGACGCTTACGGAGGGGGAGCGGCTGTTTGCACAGCGGCTTGAGACCAAACTCCGCGACATGCCGTATTTTTCGCAACACCCTGACCTGGTCGGGCTTCATGACGCCGGCCTCGGCCGCCATGCGGTGACCGCGCTTTACAGTCATCCGGATGCCGAAGATACGGTCGTCCTCATCAGTCACTTCGACACGGTCCAGACCGACGAATACGGCAGCCTTCAGGCGCTGTCCACGCTGCCGGAAGAACTGACGGCGAAGCTTCATGAGTTAAAGCACACGCTGCACAATGAAGCGCGTGCCGACCTGGAATCGGGCGAGTACCTGTTTGGCCGCGGCACGATGGACATGAAGGCGGGACTCGCCGCACATCTCGCGCTGGTCGAACAGGCTATCGACGAAAATTGGCCGGTGAACCTGCTGCTCCTCACGGTTCCGGATGAAGAAGTCAATTCTGCGGGGATGCGGGCGGCGGTGGATGTCCTGATCGATCTTGAAGGGAAACACGGCCTCTCCTACAGCCTGTTTCTGAACGGTGAGCCGTCCTTTACGCAGGAGCCGGGGGACACGAAGGAATACATTTATTCAGGCACGATCGGCAAAATCATGCCGGCCGCGCTGTTCTACGGCAAGGAAACCCACGTCGGCGAACCGCTCCAGGGGCTGACCGCAAACTACATCGCTTCCTATCTGACACAGCAGATGGAATTCAGCGCCCTATTTGAAGAAACGGCATATGGGGAAAAAACACCGCTTCCGGTATCGCTTTACCAGCGGGATCTGAAAGACCAGTACTCCACCCAGACCCCGTACCGCGCAGCCGCGCTCTACAATGTTTTCCTGTACAAACGCACGGCGGCAGATGTGATGGAGACGTTCGATCAGGCTGCAAGAGACGCGGCATCCGCGTGCAACACCGCTTACCGCGAACTGTGCCGCCGCAACGGCGTGGGCGGGATCGGTGAGGTCAGCTTCTACCGGTACGAGCAGATTGTCGCCCATGCAGAAGAAAAGCTCGGGGCGGATGCTGTCCGGAAACTGAAGGCGGAAGCGATCGAAAAGGCGGGAAGCGACGAGCGTGAGCAAAGCTTTGCGGTGGCCGACCGGCTCATGATCGAATGCCAGGAACTGGCGCCGGCAATCGTCCTGTTGTACGCGCCGCCTTATTACCCGGCGGTCAACTCGACGGAAGACCCGCTCGTCAGGCAGGCGGTCACGCTAATGCAGGAAACTGCACGCTCGCTCGGAAGCGACCTGGGCCAGGTCCACTACTTCAACGGCATCTGCGACCTGAGCTATGTCAACTACAAAGACGACGGCGACGGCTGGGTGGCCTACGAGCGGAACACGCCTGTATGGGGAGACACATACAGCATCCCGTTTGAAGGCATGAAGCACTTGCAGGCTCCCGTCCTGAACATCGGCCCGCTCGGCCGCGATGCCCACCAGCGCACCGAACGGCTCCATATCGACAGCGCCTTCAGGAGGCTCCCGATCATGCTGGAAACGCTCATCCGCGAACTGTTCATCGACAAGAAGAAACAAAACTAAAAACAATCACATCCGGAAAGGAAAATCCTCCATGTCCCAATTCCAGAACGTCATCGTCAAGGCACCTGCAAAAAGCTATGTAAATGGCCTGACCACGTCCGACCTCGGCACGCCCGACTATGATAAGGTGGTCGAACAGCACAATGCCTACGTGGAAGCGCTCAAAACCTGCGGCGTTGAAGTCACCGCGCTGCCGGCGGATGAACAGTATCCGGACTCCGTTTTTGTCGAAGACCCGGCTGTTCTCACCAAGGAATTTGCCGTGATCGCCAACCCGGGCGCAGACTCCCGCAATGGGGAAAAAGAAGCGATCGAGGAAGCACTGAAAAACTTCTACGACAAGTTCCACCGCATCGAAGCCCCGGGTTATCTGGACGGCGGCGATGTCCTCCAGGCGGACAACCGGTTCTACATCGGTTTGTCGGAGCGGACAAACGAAGAAGGGGCCCGCCAGCTCAAGGAGATTCTCGAGAAGGAAGGCTACGGGGCCGATATCTTGCCGCTCAAGGAATTCTTCCATCTGAAGACGGGCATCGCCTACCTCGGCAACAACAACATGGTCGTCGCCGGCGAATTCATCGGGCATCCGGCCTTTGCGGACTACAACCAAATCGTCATCGGCAAAGAAGACGAATACTCCGCGAACTGCATCCGTGTGAACGATCACGTCATCATCCCGGCCGGTTACCCGGAGACCAAACGCAAAATCGAGGAAGCCGGCTACCAGACGGTCGAGCTGGAAATGAGCGAAATCCGTAAGCAGGATGGCGGCCTGAGCTGCCTGTCACTACGGTTCTGATTGCTGCATCAAGAAAAGCCCGCACACCAGGAGGGATGCGGGCTTTCCTTAAACACTTAAGAAACAGAAAATTGGTTCTATTGACCATTTCTGTAAGCGTGTTCACGAAAAATCAAACCAGGCGGCAATCCGGAGGGGACGGGCCGCCGGTCAGGGGGATAAAATGAACGATTCAAGCAATCTCATGCCGCCGCAGGAACTCAACCGGTCAATGAAAAGCCGGCATCTGCTCATGCTCAGCCTGGGCGGAGTCATCGGGACGGGACTGTTTCTCAATGCCGGCTACACAGTCAACCAGGCGGGGCCGGGCGGGGCCATCCTCGGCTATCTCGTCGGCGGCCTGATTCTGTACATGGTCATGACGTGCCTCGGGGAACTCGCGACCCATATGCCGGTCACCGGGTCATTCCAGACGTACGCCACGAAATTCATCAGCCCGTCGGCCGGATTCTCACTCGGCTGGATGTACTTTGTCGGGTCCGCGGCAACTGCAGGCGTCGAGTTTACCGCAGCCGGCATCCTGATGCAGCACTGGTTCCCGGATGTGCCGGTCTGGATCTGGTGCGCGGTCTTCATGCTGCTCCTGTTCGGGCTGAACGCGCTGTCGACACGGGGCTTCGCGGAGGCGGAATTCTGGTTTGCCGGCATCAAGGTGCTCGCGGTGATCGCCTTTATCATCATCGGGGCGCTGGCCATCTTCGGAGCAGTCCCGCTCGCCGACCGCCCGTCGCCCGGACTCGGCAACCTCGCGCCGGCCGGCCTGTTCCCGGCGGGGATTGCCATTGTCTTTGTGACGATGATGAACGTCATCTTTTCCTACCAGGGATCGGAACTGGTCGGTGTCGCCGCAGGGGAAACAGAAAACCCTGAGAAAAATATCCCGCGTGCGATCCGCACGATCCTGGTCCGCATCATCCTGTTTTATATCGCGTCCATCATCATCTTGTCCTCCATCTTCCCGGCGTCCGAGCTCGGTCTCCTGGAAAGCCCATTTGTCACACTCATGACGATTGCGGGGGTGCCGTTCGCAGCAGACATTATGAACTTCATCATCCTGACGGCGATCCTGTCCGTCGGCAACTCCTGCCTCTACGCATCGACACGCCTTCTTTGGTCTATGGCGGGGGAAGGGATGGCACCTGGGAAGTTCCGCAAGCTGACCAAGAGGAAAGTCCCGCTGAACGCACTGCTCTTCACGATGGTCTTTTCGCTCCTGTCGCTCCTGACCAGCTTCATGGAAGCCGATGCCGTCTTTGTCCTGCTGATGTCGATCGCCGGCATCTCCGTCACGATCTCCTGGATGGGCATCGCCGCCAGCCAATTCATGTTCCGCAGAAAGTATGTGCGGGACGGCGGCCGCCTCGAGGAACTGAAGTTCAAGGCACCGCTTTATCCGATCCTGCCGCTGTTCTGCATCGCCTTCTGCCTGCTGATCCTGGGCTTCCTGTTCGTCGACCCGACACAGCGCATCGGCCTCCTTTACGGCGTCGGTTTCTTTATCGCCTGCATGGTGTTCTATAAGATGAAGGAACTGCGCGCGAAGAAAGTCGTGCCTGAACCAACGGCAACAGCGGAGTGACCAAATAATAAAAAGGAAATGGAGGACTTCAAGATGAATCAGCCCATCGAAGGTCCCGTGTCAGCCACCAAGCAGAAAAAGGATCTATCGAAATCCCTGAACCCGTTTGTCCTCATGTTTTTCATCATCGCCATCATGACCGCACTCACTTATATCGTCCCGGCAGGACAGTATGACCGGGTTGAAGTGGAAGGCAGAAGTGTTGTCGATCCGGAGACATTCCGTTATATCGACCAACAGCCGATCGGCTTCCTGGAGATGTTCAACAGTGTCCACGTGGGATTTGTCGAAGGCGGGATGATCATTTTGTTCGTCTTTCTGTTCGGCGGGGCACTCGGCATCATGCAGCGGACAGGCGCCATCGATGCGCTTATTAAGGTAACCGCTGCCCGCTTCGCCTCCCGCGAGTACGTACTCGTTCCGATTCTGACGCTCATGTTTGCGCTCCTCGGCGCACTGATCGGCTCGGCAGAGGATCAACTGGTTTACATCGCGATTATCGCACCGATGCTCCTTGCGCTGAAACTGGATACACTGACGGCCTATGCGTCTGTAGCGCTCGGCATGATGTCGGTCGGCTTTGTTTCAGGTATTACGAACCCATTTAATATCGGTGTTGCTCAGACGATCGCCGAGCTGCCGGTCTATTCCGGGATGGGTCTCCGTATCGCACTGTTTGCGGTGTTTTATATCATGGTTGTCGGCTACATCTTCCTCCATATGAAGAAAATCAAAAAAGACCCGTCCCGGATGGTCTACGGAAAGTACAATCCGGAAGAAATCCCTGAAGTTAATAAAAGTTACAAAGCATCTGCCAGCCACAAGTTGTCGATGGTCATACTCGGACTGACTTTTGCGGGACTCGTCTACGGGGTGATCAACCTAGGCTGGTACATCAGTGAAATCGCAGGCATCTTCCTTCTTGGCGGCATTGTCATGGCCATCATTTGCCGTATTGCGCCGGGGGAAATGGCGGATGGATTTATCGAAGGTGCGAAGGAAATGACGTCGGGTGCCCTCATCATCGGGGTGGCCACGACGATTCTAGTCATTGCCCGTGAAGGGGCCCTTTTGGACACGATCCTGCATGCGGCAGCCGGGCTGCTCGGTACGCTTCCGGCGAGCCTGAACGCGGTTGGCATGTTTATTACGCAACTATTTATCAACTTCCTGGTGCCTTCGGGAAGCGGACAGGCTGCGCTCACCATGCCGGTCATGGCACCGCTGGCGGACCTGCTCGGTGTCACCCGGCAAACCGCCGTGCTCGCCTTCCAGCTTGGCGACGGACTCTCGAACATTGTGATTCCGACGAGTGGCGTCACACTGGCGGGGCTTGCCATGATGGGCATTCCATTCACGAAATGGGTGAAATGGGTATTCCCGCTGTTTGTGGCTCAAGTCGTAGTCGGCGCTATCTTCCTCCTGATCGCACAGGCCATCGGCTATGGTCCGTTTTAAATAGAACGACCGGCTTCGAATGAAAGGGGATATCAGACATGGTACAGATGACAAAAACACGCGTTGATCAGATTGTCGGATGGCGGCGCCACCTGCACCGGCATCCGGAACTGTCGCACGAGGAATACGAGACGGCCAGGTATATCGAGGAGGTGTTGAAGAGTTTTGGAGGTGGTCTTGAAATTACAAGGCCTACTGAAACAAGTGTGCTCGCTGTCCTGAAAGGATCAAAGCCTTCGGAAAGACGTGCTCCCGTTATTGCTTTTCGGGCAGACATTGACGCGTTGCCAATCCGGGAGGAGGCGGATATCGACTATCAATCGGAAAGCCCTGGAGTCATGCACGCCTGCGGCCATGACTGCCATCCCGCAATGCTGCTCGGGGCAGTCAGCGAACTTGTTGAGAAGCAGAGTGAATTTGCGGGCGAAATCCGGTTTATCTTCCAGCACGCAGAGGAAGTGTCGCCGGGCGGCGCGGAACAGCTCGTTGCTAAAGGCGTGATTGACGGTGTCGATCAGATCTATGCGCTCCACATTCAGCCTGACTATCCGGCCGGAGTGTTCGCTGTGCGGGAAGGCGCGTTTACGAGTGCGGCGGATGACTTTAAAGTTAGAATACTCGGCAGTGGCGGCCACGCCTCGACACCCGAACTCACCGTCGATCCGCTCGTCATCGGTTCCGAAATTGTCACGAGCGCCCAGCAAATTGTCTCCCGCAAGCTTCCGCCGCTCAAGGTTCCGGTCCTCACGATTGCGACTTTCCACTGCGGCACGGCGAACAATGTCATTGCCTCCGATGCAGAACTTACCGGTACCATCCGCTCCCACGATCCTGATGTGCGCGTCAAGGCTCGTGACCTGTTTGAACAGGTGATCCGGGGCATCACCGCCGCCCATGGCGCCACGTATGAACTCGAATGGGAGCTCGGCTGCCCGGGCGTCATCAACGCCCCGGCTCCAACTGCCGTTACCAGAGAAGCCGCCCGCGAAGTGTACGGCGAAGACAGGGTCATCGAAGTGGCCGAACCTGCCTTCGGCACCGAAGATTTCGCCTTCTACTCGGAAGCCATCCCTGCCTCCATGCAATTCATTGGCGTCCACAACGATGACTGGGGACCCGCTTACCCGCTCCATCATGGGAAGATGAAAGTTGACGAAACTGCCCTCCCGCTCGGAGCCGCTTATTATGTAAAAGTTGCGGAGAAAGTGTTGGGGATGTGAAGACGGCGGCTGCATCGAAGACCTGTAGTTCAAAGCCTGTTCGTCGACCCGACACAGCGCATCGGCCTCCTCTACGGCGTCGGCTTCTTTATCGCCTGCATGGTGTTCTACAAGATGAAGGAACTGCGCTCGAAGAAAGTCGTGGCGGAAGCACCGGCGGCAGAATGAGGACGCTGTGCCCGTGTGTTTCTTAACACGCACTCTTCATCACCCTAAAATCGAATTTTAATGGAAGTCATTGACACGATAAAAAAGCAAACGGCACGGAATCTGGTCTTACCTGAGGTCCGGGCTGTTAAGCTCCGCGTGAAGCGGATCTCAACAGCCCGGCTTTTCCCGCAGGTATCTCAGGCGTCCGTGCCGATTGCTGTATTTAGGCCTTTTTCACAAATTCAGATTTCAGCTGCATGGCACCGAATCCATCGATCTTGCAATCAATATTGTGGTCACCATCAACGATACGGATCCCTTTTACTTTCGTACCGATTTTGAGGACTGATGAACTGCCCTTCACTTTTAAATCTTTAATGACGGTCACTGTATCTCCGTCTTTCAAACTATTGCCGTGGACGTCTTTTACAACGTTTTCCTCACTTTTTTCTTCATCTTCAAGTGTCCACTCATTTGCACATTCAGGACATACGAATACATTGCGGTCCTCGTAAGTATACTCCGATTGGCATTTGGGGCAATTCGGCAAAACAGCCATGATCGTTTATCCTCCTTAAACCTTGATGAAAATTAAGAAAAATTTCTGCAGCACCAACTACAACATTCTATATGATTAGACAGAAATAGCAATCAGACCCACAAAGAAAAGGGTGCCGCCATCCCATCCCGGCGGAACCCTTTTCTTCATTCATATCTCGATCACCGCTCCTGCTTCCGCAAGCCGCGCGCTCCCGCCGAACGCTTCCTGGGCGGCGGATAAAATCAGCTGCACATCGCCGTCCTGGGGCAGGTGGGTCAGCAAAAGCCGCTTCGCACCCGCAAGACGTGCGAGTTCGCCGGCCTCGCTGCCCGTCATATGCCCAGGCGATTTGCCCTTGTATTCCTCATACAGATTCGCCTCGCTCACAAGCAGGTCCGCGCCCGACGCAAACTCCGCAAGCGGCTCGTGGAACTCCGTGTCCGCCGTGAACATGGCCGCCTTGCCGCCCGCCTCAAAGCGCGCCGCCAGGCAATACACCGGATGGACCGTCTCCTCGAATGTTACGGAAAACGGCCCGATATCGTACGTCTCGCCCGGCGACACCGCATGCCCCTCGGCAACTTCCTTATACGTCAGTTTCCCGAACCCGTCCGCATCCCGGTCATGCCCGTAAAACGTCAGCTTCCGGAGCGGGCGCCCCGTGTAGTACGCAATCAGATGATGGTACTGCAGGCTTCCGACATCCGCCACATGATCCGCGTGATAATGGCTGATCACGACCGCATCGATCTCATCCAGCGTAATGTACCGCTGCACCTGCGCCAGCACCCCGCTCCCGCAGTCAAACAGCACCCGAAACCCCTCATGCTCGATCAGAAACGACGACGTCGCCGACTCGGCCTTCGGATAGCCGCCCCAGATCCCGACAGGAATCACTTTCATTCAAAACCCCTCCTCAGAAAACGCGTTATCAACAGTGTACCACCGGAACGCCCGGTGAATCCTTTTGGTGAGAAATGCCGTGCGCCGCACGCCCTCTGCGACCTGCAGGCTTTGAGCCCTTCCGCCCTTGACGCCAAATTCCGCCGCCATCATAGTAATAGGTAGAAAGTGAAGGAGGCGGACGGCATGGCAGAACGGATCCTGATTGTGGAGGACGAGGAGAACATCGCGCGGGTGCTGCAGCTCGAGCTGGAGTTTGAGGGCTACGAGGCCGGAGTGGCGCACGCGGGGGATGAGGGGCTGATCAAGTTCCGCGAGGGCGGATGGGATCTCGTGCTGCTCGATCTGATGCTTCCGGGGCTGTCCGGGCTGGATGTGCTTCGCCGTATCCGGGCGAGCGACACGGCGGTTCCGGTCATTTTGCTGACGGCGAAAAGTGATGTGGAAGACAAAGTGGCGGGACTTGACCTCGGGGCAAACGACTACGTCACGAAGCCGTTCGAGATCGAGGAGCTACTGGCGCGCATCCGGGCGATGCTGCGTGTGGCGAAGGCGCTCATCGGGGCAAAGGAAGAGACACCGGAGCATATCCACTCGTTCGCGGGACTTACCATTAATGAAGAAACACGCGACGTGACCCGTGACGGCCGCGCCATCGAACTGACCCCGCGGGAATACGATCTGCTGCTGCATTTCCTGAAACACCCGAACCGCGTGTTCGAGCGTGAGCAGCTGCTGGATGCGGTATGGGGATTTGATTATTATGGCGACACGAATGTCGTCGATGTGTACGTCCGTTACGTGCGCAAGAAAATCGGTGACGGGCTCATCCATACGGTCCGCGGCGTCGGCTATGTGCTGAAGGAAGCACCGAAATGAAGCTGAAAACGAGGATCCATGTGTTCACGACGTTCCTCATGTTCCTCATCCTGACAGGGCTCAGCATCGGCATCTACTTCCTGTTCGAGAAAATGACCTACGAGCGGCAGGCGGGGCAGTTAATCGAGAGAGGGGAGGAGCTGACCGCCGAGCTGAATGAAATCGCTCCCGCAGACGCGAACATGGTCATCCGGGCCTATATGCCGCCGGACGGCGCGCTGCAGATCATAGGGGAGGACGGGCGGGTAATCCGCAAAGTGGAAAGCGACAGCCGGCTGCGTAATTTCACGGCTGAACCGGCCGGCGGCGAACCGTATACCATTAATGAAGTGAAAGGCGTGCCCGCCGTGACGGTGGCCATGCCATTTATCAGTACGGGCGGTGAAGTGGCTGAGCTCCGCATCACACAGCTTGCGGACGACATCGCACACGAACTGGCCTTGCTCAGGCTGATTCTGATCGGGCTCACCGCCGCCGCGATGATCCCGGTCATTGCCTCGAGCGTCGCACTCGGCCGTCTCGTCACCCGGCCGATCAACGTGCTTACCGGCACGATGCGCGAAAACCGGGAAAAGGGCGCCTATGAGAAAATCGATGAAGGCCACGGACGGGATGAACTGCATGAGATGGCGCTTGCCTACAACGACATGATGGATCAACTGGGCCGGAACTACGAAAAGCAGGAGCGTTTCGTCTCCGACGCCTCCCATGAGCTGAAAACGCCGATCACCGTCATCGAAAGCTACGCGCGCCTGCTGAAGCGGCGCGGATTCAATGACCGGAGCGTAGCGGTTGAGGCCGTCGACGCCATTTTGTCGCAGGCCGTCCGCATGAAAGACCTGACCGCACAGCTCCTGGACCTTGCCAGGTCCGACCGGGCGGCCGCCTATATGTTCAAGCAGGCGGACATCCGGGATATCGCCGAAGAAACGGTCCGGCCGATGCGCCAGGCGTACGGCAGGGAATTCTCGATTGAGGGACCGGACAAACTCCTTGCCGACACCGACCCGGACAAACTCCGTCAACTGCTGTTCATCCTTCTGGACAACGCACGGAAGTACAGCGACGGCGCAGTCCGCCTTACGTTGGAAGAAAGCGGCGGCCGCGTCGAACTTGCCGTTGCCGACCACGGCCCGGGCATTACCGAAGCGGACATTCCGCACTTGTTCGACCGCTTCTACCGCGTCAACAATGACCGGAACCGCAAAACCGGCGGCACCGGCCTCGGCCTCGCACTCGCCAAGGAAATCGCGGACGGACTCGGGGCGGAGCTGAGTGTGGAAAGCATCATCGGTGTCGGGACGGTATTCAGGATTAGCTTTCCTTCAAAATGGCAACAGGCAGGAAGCGGTCCAATGCCGGAAAAAAAGAAGAACCCGGGGCGAACACCAACTTGAATCCCCGACCCGCCAGTCAGGCAGACCAATGAATACGCAGCAATCAGAACGTCAGGCCTCTCACCGTTTTTTAATATTGGCTTTGTATAATAGGTGAAAAGAAGGGGGTCGTTCATCATGGATAAACGAAAATGGCTATGGCCCTCGGCGATCGGGGCGGCGGCTTTGGTCGTGGTCGTTGTGGCTATCATGGCCCTTCGCGGTGGCGGGGAGGCGATGGCCGCGGCTGACGTCGAAGACAAGCTCAAGCAGATGTACGGCGGCGAAGTGCAGGAAATCGTGCAGGACGGCGACGTCTATCGAGTTACGCTCGAACGCATAGACGGCGTTTTCGAAGCGGTCGTCGACAGCGACGGCGGCGCCATCATATCGCTGACCAAGGCCGAAAGCGTCGACCCGATCCCCGAAGCGGACATGAAAGTGAAAGTCGCGGAGCAATACGGCTCAGAACCAGTCGTGCTCGAGCTGAAAGATAACGTCTACAGCGCAACCGTCGAAGACGAAACCCGAACGACAGAAGCTGAGTACGACGCAGTCACCGGTGAGCAGATCAAAGAATCCGTGACCGAAAAAGAACCGGCCGGGCCTGCACAGGAAGAAGCGCCTAAGCAGTCCGTCCGGCTTACACCAAGTGAAGCCGGAGACATCGCTGTCAAGGAGATCCCGGGAGAGCTGGATGATGACATCGACTTCGAGGATACCGAAGACGGCGGCTACTACATGGTCCAGGTCGAAACAGCAGATGACCGGGAAGCAGATATCCAAATCCACGCCATCACTGGTGAGATTTTGACCATATCTTGGGACGATTAAGGTTGCGTTTCTATCAGTGATGGATTCAATATTTTCACCGGTATTGATGCCATTCTAGAATAACCATGATCAGGATTTTGAAAAAGCTCTGCTATGCAGGGCTTTTTATTTTGGACGAATTTACTGGATTTTTAACATTCGATTTAAGATCAAGACCTAATACTATTGAAATGATAGGAATAAGAGGTTTTAAAAAAGCAGAAAATCAATTATTTATTAGAATTTGAGTGATATTACCCATTGCAGGAAATAATATTGATAAGTTGTAAAATGATGTATATGATAAATATGGCAGTATAGTAAATTCAGACTATTATCCAATGAGTCTTTTGGTTTAACAGGATTCACTGCTCTATGATACATAATTTTCAATCCTATTAAACGAGGGGAGACCATTAGACAGGAAGTAACGGTGCGAATTCTATTCTGCAAAAAAGAGAGAGAAGAGGGGAAACTTTGAAATCATTCGACTTCAAAAAGAAAATGGGGGCAAAGCAACAGACTACTTTCCGCCGGACAAGACGAGTTGTTGCCTCATCAGCACTGGTGACAGTTATTGGTGTGGGAACTTCAATGCCAGTAGATGCAACCGAGACAACCAAGACTGCGGAAATTATGCACCAAGATGAACAGACCACAGAAGCAACGGTTGCTGAAAAAAGTGAATCTATCACTTTAGATGAAAATACAGATTTCGTAGATGAGATGGAAGACGTGCTTTTGGATGAGCCGAACGATAAAGAAGCTGAGGATATGGAAACTAAAGAAGAGGAACTAGAGGCAGATGGGGAAAATGACATCGAGGCAATTGAAAGTACAATTGTTACGCCTAATGAAGAAAAGATTAATGAACAATTGACTGAAGCTGTAGTTGCTGATAAGGATAATGTAACGGATGAACACTCTGAAGAAGCTGATAAGGAATTTAAGGTGGATGAATTCTCACATTCAAATGCACAACTGTTAGATAAACCCGATGTAGCAAATCACTTATTAACTGATCAAACAACCTTTATAGCTGGTTGGGCGAAAAAAGGCGCTTCTGTATATTTAAAGGCAAATGATCAAGTCATTGAAGCCGAAGTTACTTCTGGATACTTTGAATTTAGATTAAATGAACCGTTTCCAAAGGATACTGTTGTAGAAATCTATCAAACTATAGATGGTACAAGCAGCGAAGCTGTTCAGTACATTGTTGAGAAAGACACAACTGAGTATTTGCCTGCTCCAACAATTAATCCATTTACTATGAAAGACGAATATATCAAAGGAACGGGAACACCGGGGAAAACTATTGGACTTGTTATAAACGGTTCGTATGAACGGTGGTATGGAATTGATGAAAACGGAATTTTTGAAATCAAGAATATTTTCCCCTTCGGGACGCAGTTAAGGTTCTTTGAAGCCCACAAAGCTGATGAATATGATGGGATAAGTAGTTATGTTGACCTAAGGGTACTAGGAGAGAAAAATGGTAACATTAAAAAACCTAAAGTGGTGGAATCTGTAATATCGGAGACAACTACAGTTATTAATGGCAGTGGCGTTGAAGGAGCTACCGTTTATGCATTGGTTAACAGTGAAGTGGTAGGGCATACGAAAATCGGGGATATCGAGACTGAAGAGAAAGAAAGTATACAGATGATGTTCATGGCTTTTGCTTCTATATCAAACCAAAGTGACTCCGACCTTGTGGAATACACCCTCAAACTTGATAATGAGAGGCTCCAAGGTGGAAGTACGATTGAATTGTTCCAGGTTGACACAGAAGGCAACCAGAGTGAATCAACATTCGTCCAGGTGGCTATGGAAGCTACAGGCGAAGAAATACTTGTACCACCAACAGTGAATGATGTTAAAGAAAACTCGGGGGAAATTACAGGGGGCGGAGCTGTACCCGGAGGCTACTTGACGGTAAGAGATGGAAAGGGTAATCATGCTATTGCCATTGCAGATAAAAACGGAGATTTCGTCATTGACCTAGGAAACTTGGAACTCACTGCAGACCATACAATAACCATCGAACAAGTGGATTCTGACGGGAATTATAGCAAAATCGTAGTAATCGAAGTTCAAAAAAATGCTGAGCCGGAAGATAGTGTAGAACAGCCAGAAGAGCCGACCACTCCAGGTGATGGGGAGGAACAACCTGGAGAACCGACCGAGCCGGGAGACGAAGAAGAGCAACCTGGAGAACCGGTTGAGCCGGGAGATGGAGAAGAACAACCTGGAGAACCGACCGAGCCGGGAGACGGAGAAGAGCAACCGGGAGAACCAACTGAACCGGGAGATGGAGAAGAACAGCCGGGAGATCCGACAGAGCCAGGCGGAGAAGAAGAGCAGCCGGGAGATCCGACAGAGCCAGGCGGAGAAGAAGAGCAGCCGGGGGATCCGACAGAGCCAGACGGAGAAGAAGAGCAACCAGATGATCCGACTATTCCAGGTGATGGTGCAGAACAGCCTGAAGAATCAACCAATCCAGGTGACGAAGAAGAGCAACCGGAAGAATCAACTAAGACAGATGAGTCTGATGAGGAAACGGTTCATAAAGATGAAGATGGTAAAAAAGAGAGTGGTAATTCAACAACTGATGAAGATCAATCAGAGGACGTGAATTCCTCAACTAACCAAAGTGCTACCAATGGTGGCTCAAAGGAGAATTTCTCCGTGAACGAAGAGTCCGGAGAAGCAAACGGAAAGAAGCTGCCGAAGACAGCCACCCTTGTAGGAGGGGTAGGTGCCGCAGGAGCGGGAGCGATTCTGCTCGGTCTAATTGCAAGGTTATTCGGACGCCAAAAGAACACAAAAAAATCTAATATTGGGTAATGCAGTATCTTTTGCGATGACTTTTCGTTCGTATTTGCGGGGTCAGGCTGCTTATAACAATCAGGGCCGGGGGATATCCCCGGTCTTTCTTTTCCTGTAGGTAATGGATGAGGAAGAAATTGGCTAACATGTTTTTTCTCATGAATCTCTAATCTTCTCCTCAGTGTCCCTTAATCCAGCGAGGATATGATAAGGACAATAACAAACGAGGAGGAAATTAACATGAAAAAACGTTGGTTCATTGCACCGGTCGCAGCAGGGGTTCTGGCAATCGGAGGCATGGCGGCTTTTGCAGAAGACACAGGGAAACTCGCGCCGGTCAATACGGCTGAAGCGAAAGTGAAGCAGGTGGCATCGGGCTGGATTTCGGCGGATGAGGCAAAGACAATTGCAATTGAAGCGGCAGGCGGCGGAGAAGTCCGCGAGATGGAGCTGGATCGCGAAGACCAAGAGTATGAGTTCGAAATTCGCGGCGAGTCCGGCGAAGTAGAGGTCAAGGTTGATGCGAAATCCGGAAAGGTCTTGAAGACCGAACAGGATGACGAGGATGACGAGGATGACGAGGATGACGACCAAAACGACAGCAAGGCTGCTCCGGACAACCTGATTAAGGAAGAGGAAGCGATCAAGATCGCGAAAGCCAAGGCCGGCTCGGCAGCCGAAGTGATTGAATCCGAGCTCGATGAAGACGATGGCCGCTGGAACTATGAAGTGGAACTTCGTGATGACAAGTTCGAATACGAAGTCGACATTGACGCAGAAAACGGCAACATCATCAACTTTGAAAAAGACGAAGACTGACCGAACATGAAGACCGCTGCCCGATTGGGCGGCGGTTTTTTTGTTGTGCGCCCGTCATGGGCGTAGCCTATAGCGTGCAAGTCCCGAACTGCGAAGGCAGATGGAACAGTTGGCTAAACGCAAGGGTATCCGCAGTGAGGCGGAGTCTGAAGAAAGCGGGGACAAACCTCCGCTGATGACAAAATCTTTCGGTCAAAAGGAAATGAATTAGCGGGCGAATGTGTTTCGGTTTTTATATTTCCAAAATTATTTTTTCACACCTATGTCCAAGAAGGATTCGACACAGCATAGGTCGAATTCAATGGCTGAACCGGGAAAATTGTACTACCGCCCAAGATTATATATGGTCGGCGAAGGTTGCCGGTCTCCGATATAAAAAAGATTCATAAAGGGAGAAGGGGGATTTATATGAGGTCGTTCGATTATAAAAAGAAGATGGGGGATAGTCGGAGGTCCGCAGCCGGCCGGATGAAGCGTATGATTACAGCTTCAGGTGTCACTGCAGCGCTGGTTCTCAGCACATTGCCATCGGGTGTTCCGGTATCTGTCAGAGACAAAGCCGAGGCCAGTATGATGGCTCAGACGCAGGAATCCGTTATGACGCTGGATGCGGAGCTTTTGGAAGAGGAGGATTATTATCGGCTGTCCTTGAATCTTTCGGGCAGCGGAAACGGGGTCGGGACGCCGGAGAGTGCAGCGGCATTCTATGCTCCGACCCTGTCCACTCGGTTGATGGCCACAGGTCCTGTGAATGTGGACATCGATGTCGCTCCACTCAGCATGACAGAATTGCCGACCCTGTCCAATACTACACAGCCGATTTTAGAACAGGCGGATTTACTGGCTGTCGAACTGCAGGAATTCCTGGAAAGGCCGGTTGATGGGGAGAATAGCCTTAAAGTATCCGATCTAATTCGTATCGAAGGTATCGACGGCCTGCACGAAGCAATCGCTGGATTTGCAGAACCCGAAATGCTTTCTGACCTGTCGGATTACAGTGGAGAAGCCCCGATGGATGTCCGAGAGAATGGTGGGGCCATAGGTGACTTTTCTGAAGCGCTCGATGCACAGCTTGAAACAGAAATCGAAGAGGGTATCCGACAGGCGTTAAAACAGTTGAACGTTGCTGCAGAAAATCTGAATGTAATAGAGAATCAGGCGGATGAACAGCCTCAAGGGACTGGTAATGAAGAACAGCCGGAAGAAGACATCAATTCCTCCGATGGCGGAGTGATGACGGAGACAAGTCTTGCGGAGGAGGTCGTCCTTGATATTATCAAACCGGCTCAAGAAGACCTCTCCAGACTGACGGGGGAACTGCAAACGGTTTTGGGTATCCAACCCTCAGAGTGGACCAAAGATTTTGAGACAGCCAAAGTAATCGGACATATCACGGCACACGCCGAACTCCGTTTGCCGAAACCAGCTTATGTGGATGGAGACATTACCATTAGAGGCGGTCTGACAGTGGCTGATCCAAGCGAAGAAGAGCTTCGGGCACTTACTGCGACAGATGAAGTCCACTTCGATGAATCCAGGCAGGTGGTCATTATTCCGGACAAGCCGAATCCGTACTGGATCTTCGCAGGGGACACCTTCGTGATAGGTGAAGGGCTT
This sequence comes from Bhargavaea massiliensis, assembly GCF_018390575.1. Taxonomy (GTDB): domain Bacteria; phylum Bacillota; class Bacilli; order Bacillales_A; family Planococcaceae; genus Bhargavaea; species Bhargavaea massiliensis. The sequence continues at coordinate 40,733 of NZ_JAHBCJ010000003.1, forward strand.
GTCGGCGCTACCGTATTTGCAAGGTCTAATGGGGGCTATATTGGCAACGCCAAAGTGCAGCCGCCGTACTCCCTCTTCTCTGCACAGGATGTTGTGGTGGGCAACAATGGTATTTTCGAAATGGTACTTGACAGGCCGCTGGAGGAAGGAGAATTCATCGATTTTTATCAGATGACAGAAGATGGCCAAGAGAGTGAGGTTTATCGCGCGCAGGTACTTCCTTCCCCGCAGGACGAGGAATGGAATCCTACGCTTGAGATTCCTGTAGTTGATGATATTTATAATCTTGATTACTGGATTACCGGCACCGCTACACCAGGTAATCTTGTGGGAGCGTTTACCGAAGAGGAATTCTTAGGTATGGCTGAAGTGATGGAGGACGGCTCTTACTTCATTGAATTGGAATCCCAGCTAGAAGTAGGTAGGGAAGTCGCCTTATTGCAGGTGAATGACGAGGAAGAATACAGCGATTTCGTCTTTACTGTAGTCAAGGAATCCGTGGCGACACTCGAAGCCCCAAAAGTGAATGATGTCTATGATACCGATCTCGAAATCAACGGCACTGCTGGAGCTAATAATGCGGTGTTTGCAATCGTGGACGATGAACTCATCGGCATTGCAGAGGCGGATGGTGAAGGGAACTATGCCATTGAACTGTTTGAACCGCTTGAAGCGGGAACGGTGATCGATTTGTTCCAGGCTTCGGAGGACGGCGAATACAGCGACTTCGTCTCAACGACCGTATTGAAGACGGGGGACGCTGTGAAGGTGGACAAGCCGAGTGTGGATCCGATCACCGATGCCGATCTTTCCATCACGGGTGAAGGTAAGGATCAGCACAGCATCATCGCCTACGTGGATGGGAAGGAAATCGGAAAGGCTGACGTCAATGAGGATGGCGATTTCTCGATCAAACTACAAGAAAAGCTCAAGGCTGGAACGAAAGTTGAAGTCCGTCAGTCCGACCCGGATGGCAAGTTGAGCGAACCGGTTCAAGTGACCGTTGAGAAAGCAGCAGAATCCGGCTCAGGCTCGGACTACAAGGCAGAGTCCGGTACGAAGGGTACGAGCGGTACGAGCGGCAGCAGTTCCGGACAAAAGCTTCCAAAGACAGCGACAGCGACCGGTGCATTGGGGCTGGCAGGAGGCGGTGTTCTCCTCGCGGGTCTGCTGATGAGGCGCTTTGCACGCAAGGGAAAAAACGTTCAGTGAAGCAACCGGGGAAACCCGGTATTAAGAAGGAAGGAGTGAGCATATGAAATGGATCAGCAACATCCTGATTGTCATCGGAGCGGCAGCGCTCGTGTTTGCGGGCTGGTCCTATTTCAGCCACTCGAAAGCGCAGGAACAGTCGCTCGTAGAGGCCAAGGAACGGCTCGAACAGGGCCAAAACGGCACGAAGACAGATGCAAACGCAGAGGCTTTCAAAGCCGCATCCGGCGATGCAATCGGCCTATTGCAAGTGCCGAAACTCGGCAAGGAATTGCCGATTGTCGAAGGGACCGACCCTGACGCTTTGATGAAGGGGGTGGGGCACTTGACCGAATCGGTGTTCCCGGGGCAGAACGAGCAGATTCTGCTGGCGGGGCACCGGGACACCGTATTCAAGAGGTTTGCGGAGCTCGAGATCAGTGACACATTCATCGTCCAAATGCCTTACGGTGAGTTTGAGTACGTGATCCGGGATACAGAAATTGTGGATGCCGATGACACCTCCGTGATCCGAAGCATGGGCGAGGAAGTCCTTGTCGTCTCGACATGCTATCCCTTTGATGCATTGGGCTCCGCTCCGGAACGGTTCGTCTTTTACGCGTATCCCGTTAACTGAACATCAACCCTCCATCTTCTTTTGATGGAGGGTTGTTTTTTGTGTACAAAAAAAGGATCCGCCGACAACCGGGCGGATCAAAGACCTGCTTTCTCTAAAAGGGGGAAATAGAGAAGTGGGGCTGGTCATAGGTTACCCGGTCCGTCGGATTTTAATCCTAAAGAAATGAATTTTCTTTAATTTTCCCGTCCAATCAGCGGAGGAAGGGGTTCCGCACTTCTTCTTTCCGCAAAAAATGCCCGCCGACATCGCCGGCGGGCCAGGACCTGCATTCTCTAAAAGGGGGAAATAGAGAAGGGGTTGGTTATAGGGTACCCGGTCAAGAGGAAAGTAATCATTATCCGGGTAATCGTTCAATTATCCTTTTTGGGCAAGTTTGTGGTCAGCCGACAGGACGGAACGGTCGGCGAGTACAAAGTACAGGGAAGCCGCAAGCAGGATCAGATCCAGTTCATAGCCCGCCATCTGGCCATTGCCGAGGAAGCCGAGTGAAAGCTTTGCGGTAAAGATGGCACCGATCATGATGATGGCGAAAAGAATACCGACAATCTTTGTACCGATGCCGAGAATCATCGCCAATCCGCCGACAAGCTCAATGGTGGCTACGGCATAGGCCATCAACCCCGGGATGCCGAGGCTATCAAAGTACCCGACCGTATTGGCAATGCCGCCCTGGAACTTAACCAGTCCGTGAATGAAGAAGGTAAAACCGAGGATGACCCTCAAAATGACTTTCGCGATATCGTTCTTGTCCATATCTAAACTACTCTCCTTTTGTTTTTGAGTTACTTAATATAACTATGTATCGAGCTATTTTTCTTATGACAACGCAAAAAATGCCCGCCGACATCGCCGGCGGGCCAGGACCTGCATTCTCTAAAAGGGGGAAATAGAGAAGTGGGGTTGCTAATAGGTTACCCGCCTTGCGGGGAGTTATTCATGTTTTCCCAAAAAACTTTCGGAGTTTCCGGTAAAATGATGGAAAAGGGGGTCTGCGTAATGGAATTCACAGTGTTTTTGGTGGAGGATGACGAGGCGATTTTCCGGTCACTGTCCAACAAGCTCGGGCAGTGGGGGCTGTCGGTCATGGGCCCGGACGATTTTCACAGGGTGATGGAAGTGTTCCGCGCGGTCGGCCCCCATCTCGTAATTCTCGATATCGGGCTGCCGGCGTTTGACGGGTACCACTGGTGCCGCGAGATCCGTGCGGAGTCGAACGTGCCGATCGTCTTTTTGTCGTCGCGCGACCATCCGATGGACCAGGTGATGGCAATGTCGATGGGCGCCGACGACTTTATCCAGAAGCCGTTCAACTCGGACGTCCTGCTGGCAAAGCTCCAGGCAATTCTCCGGCGTACGTACGCCTATACCGACGAAAAGCCGGATATTGTGGAATGGAACGGAGCTATCCTTGATCTGAAGCGGGGGACCATCCGATCAGGCGGCATCGACGTCGAACTGACGAAAAATGAATTCTTCATTCTCGCGGTCCTCGTCGAGTCGCGCAACGAAATCGTGACACGCGATGAATTGATCCGGAAACTCTGGGATGACGAGCGGTTCGTGAACGACAATACCCTGACTGTGAACATCAACCGCCTGCGGAATAAGCTCGAGGAAATCAGGCTGGGGGACAAGATTGTGACAAAGAAGGGCATGGGGTATGTGGCAGTGGAGGACAAATTAGCCTGACTGAACGCTCAGTCAAACCGGTTTCCGTCCACTTACCCGAAGATATCGTTCACTTTCATTCGGATATCGAGCACTTTTAGAAAGATATCAACCACCCCCACCTGGAAGGAGGCAAACTCACCGTGTTCATCCCCTACCTAAAATCCCGTCTCCCATGGATCCTTTTCTTCCTCGGCGCTCTCCTTCTCGCAGACCTGATCATCCTCCTCGATGACGGAATTGAAATCGAAGCGGCGTCCGTCGTGTATATGAATGTTCTTCTGCTCGCCGTCTTCACCCTGTTCATCATCTGGCGCTGGCGGCGGGAAACGGCGTTTCTCCGGGAGGCATCCAGGTTGTCCGATGAATCGCTCCGGGAATGGGAGGAGCTGTTGCCGAAGCGGCCGACCGGCCTGGAACAAACGACGGCTGAGCTGCTCACCGCTGCTTCCCGGGTCCACCGGGAGGAGCTGGCGAAGCTCGCCGATGCGCAGTATCTCGAGGCGGATTACGTGGCGGCGTGGGTGCATGAGGCGAAGGCGCCGATGACGGCGATGAAGCTGATTCTGGATGAGCACCGGGCAGACCCAGCCGTGCGGCGGCTTCAGTCGGAGTGGCTCCGCCTTCATCTTCTGATCGATCGCCAGCTGTACATTTCGCGGATGCCGACGCTTGCGGCAGATTTCCTGCCGGAGACGTCGAGCGTGCGCTCGCTCACCGTACCTGAAGTCCGGGAACTCGCCGCTTGGTGCATGGAAAAGGATGTCGCCGTCGAACTGAAAGGGGACGATCTTTCTGTTCGGACCGACGTGAAATGGGCGCGGTTTATCATCCGCCAGATCCTGACGAACGCGGTGAAATACAGCCCGGTCGGCGGCACGATCTCCATCACGGCCGACTGCTCCCCCGAAGAAAACGTGCGGCTGCGGATCACAGACGAAGGGCCGGGGATCCCGGCGCATGACCTGCCCCGGATTTTCGAAAAAGGCTATACCGGGGGCACGGGCCGCATTCATAACGCCGCGACGGGACTTGGTCTGTATCTGGCCGATACGGTGGCCAAGAGGCTCGGCATCCAACTGTCCGCCGCCTCGGAAAAAGGGCGGGGCACCGTCCTCACGCTGACATTCCCGAAAGACAATGAGTTTGACCGGATCATGGGTGGCTAGCATTTTCAGAGGTGGCCAACAGGACCGAGTCCAAAATAATATCAGATGTGATTCTGGCAAGCCGGAGAACCGTATCCAGCCGGGTGCTGTTCAGTGAATCGGCGGGATAATGCGGGTCAAGATGGTTCACGATGCCCTTGAAATGACACGCGCCCACGCCTGGCAGCGGATTCCGGACGGCATAGCCCGGAATTAAAGGGCCTTCATTGAAAAGAATGGAGCCGATCCGGTCGGTCACTCCCAGGCAGGCATCCACACTGACAATGAGCGGTTCCCGGGTCCGGCTGCGGATCTCCCTGAGTGTCTGCTGGATATTCAGGGCGTGGACGGGGTCTTCGATGGTTCCATAGAGGGGATGGGGGAAACGGCTTTCCTTCAGCATCGATCCGACAAAGGGACCGTAGGAATCCCCGGTCGAGCGGTCCGAACCGATACATAAAAAGACGACATCGCCATCATGTGTTTGATAGAGCCGAGCGAGCTCCTTTGCAATGTGGCGCAGCACATCGTCATCCGGTGACCCGGTGAAGTAACGGTAAGAAAACTTGGGGTCGCCTGTTATGATCGTTTTTCTTCCGACAAAAGGAAACATCGGCCGGCCTCCTTCCTGAATATGATTCTGCTTTCGACAGAGAAAGGGCAAACCCTCTTTTTGGGCAGTCAGGAAGCGGAGTTTGGCCGTTATGCTAAGATAGTCAGAGAAAAGGAATCAGGCAGGAGTGCACCAGGATGAAACCAACAGAAAAACAAATAATTAAACGGCCGTTTATCGAAGCGCTGCTGTGCGGGCTGACAGGCGGAGCCGTATTTTCTTGGATCGGCCTTCCGCTTGCCTGGATGCTCGGCCCGCTGACGGCCGTGATCCTGTGGAGCTTGCTGACAAAACGGACACTCTACTGGCCAAAAAGCTTCAAAAATGGTGGCCAGGTCCTGCTCGGCTACGGCATGGGCCTGTCATTTACAGCGGAAAGCGCCAGACAAATCACTGGCCAGCTGCCTTCCATGACGGTCGTCACCGTGCTCATGATTGCCGGCGGACTTGGCCTTGCCATGCTCGCTTCAAAGCTGACCGGCATCAACATTCCGACTGCGGTCATGGGGACGACGCCGGGCGGACTGTCCCAGATGACGATGCTGAGTGAGGAAATCCGCGGTGCCGATCCGACCGTAGTCACCTTCATGCAGACGATCCGGATGCTGTCCGTCACCTTCATGGTTCCGATGCTTTCCACCTATGCCTTCTCGGAAGGCGCGGCAACAGGCGCTGGCTTTTCTTCCGTCGGGACGGGTGCAGTTGGCCCGTTGCAGGTAATCACAGCGGTGGGAGCCGTTTTCGCCGTGACGGTTTTTGCCCTCCGGCTCCGATTCCCGACCCCGTGGATCCTCGGCCCGCTGATTGCGGCCGCCATCCTCACAGTGAGCGGATTTGGCCCGCCCGGTCTGCCGCCAATCCTGACCGTGCTCGCCCAGCTGCTCCTCGGTGTTTATCTGGGCATCAGCATCCGTCCGGACATGCTGAAAGACTGGAAGCGGCTGCTGCCGTTTTCACTCGTGACCGGACTGCTCCTGGTCGCATTTGCCCTGCTCCTGGCTTACATCCTTCACCGGATCCACCCGATGTCCCTCGCAACGGCATTCCTGTGCATTGCGCCGGGCGGACTGCCGGAGATGGGCGTGACCGCACAGGAGATCCGGGCGGACGTCTCGATGGTTGCCGCCTATCAGCTGTTCCGAGTGCTGTTTATCCTGTTTATCGTTCCGATTTTCCTGAGGATTATCTTTGGCAGGCAGGATGCGGTAAAGAATATGGCGGAATCTATCTAGCAGATTTGAACATCCGAGAGATCTCGGATGTTTTTTTCGGTGCAAAACAGGATCACGCCAAAATAGCCAGACTTTTATCCTCCGCCTAAGTACCCGTATCCAGAAAGATAAATAGTCACATCGGTAGATTAAAAATATTCTGACTATATGTATACTGGTTTTAATAAAGGAAAGCACTCATTTTTAGTTAGTTAGTAACTTTTACTAACCAACTTGTATGCGCTTTCTTTTAAAATCAATTTCATGAAAGGGGCGAGAAATGTGAATAGGTTTTGGTACGCTGTGCTTTCCGTCTTGCTGGTGCTGTCCGTGCTGCCGCAGGCCGTCCAGGGAGAAAATCAGAATGCGCCCGACGTGGAACTATGGAATGCCGTGAAGCCGTTGGATACGACGGTCACGTTCCTCAACACGGGTGCCCACCCGGATGACGAACGCAGTGACTTCCTCGCTTATTTGTCGAGGGGGCTGGGTGTGAAGACGGCCAGCCTGATCGCCAACCGCGGGGAAGGCGGGCAGAATGCGATCGGAAATGAGTTGGGGAATGGGCTCGGCATCATCCGTTCCAACGAGATGATCGAAGCAGCCAAAGTCAATGGTGTTAAAGCCTATCACCTGAGCGACACCACCTCGGACGCCATCTATGATTTTGGCTTCTCGAAATCTCCGGAAGAAACACTGGAGAAATGGGGAGAGGAAGTCACCTATTCACGTCTTATCGAATTCATCCGAACGTATCAGCCGGATGTGGTGATGCCTTCTTTCCTTAATGTGGACAGCCAGCATGGGCATCACCGGGCGATCAATGTCCTGTCACTAAAGGCTTTCGAGGATGCGGCCGATCCGACGGTCTTCCCGGAACAGATCGAGAACGGGCTGGAACCTTGGCAGATCAAAAAGCTCTACCTGCCGGTTTCGAAGGATGAAGCGACTGTGTCCATTGAGATCGGTGACTACGATCCGATTTACGGAATGAGCTATCCACAGTTGGGTGAAGCGTCACGCTATCTTCATAAGAGCCAGGGCATGGGCCGTGACGTTCCGGTTGAGCCTCGCCAGGTTCACTTGAAACTTGCTGAATCCGCGGTGCAGGAGGAGTCCGGCAACCTGTTCAGCGGAATCCCCTATGACTTTGATGAATGGGCGAATGATATTTCAGATCAAAAGCTCAGTGAAACCCTCCGTTCCCTTCAGCAAGAACTAGACCGGATCGTTGAACTTTATCCGGATCGGGGAGCCATCCTTCCTGACTCCCAGAAGGCGCTGCGCGATGTAAGGAAACTGGCCGGGGAAGTGGCAGCATCCAAGCTTGACCAGAACGTCAAGAATGATCTTCTCCACAAGCTGGAGCTGAAAGAGGAGCAGCTTGTTGAAGTAAGCCGTGTGGCCTCCGAACTGACTGTGGACATTTCCATCGGCTCTTACGTGCTTACCCAGGGTGAGCAGACGGAAGTGGAAGTGACAGTCACCAATGAAGGAAGCCGAAAGCTTCACCATATTGAAGCGGCACTTCTGACTCCTGAGGACTGGAAACACGAAAAGGCCGCTAAGCTCAAGCATTTGAAACCTGGTGAATCCAAGACAGCCAGCTTCACGGTAAAAGTGCCGGAGGATGCGAAATACTTTGAGCCTTATGCCGAAGCTTCTATCCAGGCACAACTGTCATTCAAGGAGAATGGAGTGGATACAACATTTGTCAGTGACCTCGACAATACGGTCAGTGTCCTGCCTGAACTGGGCGTTACGCCTGATCCGGTCAATATCACGGTAAATACGGCTGATGTGCAGGAAACGATTCCGGTTAGCGTGAAAGTGAAGAACTACGCTGATGCTTCTCAGGAAGCAACGGTTTCTCTGAACCTGCCTGAGGGGTGGATCAGCGAGCCGGCATCGGCTGAAGTGAATCTGGAAGAGCGTTTTGAGGAAAAGAGCGTGTCATTCAATCTGATTCCACCTTCACAGGTGGAAGAAGGAGAGTTTGCGATCGAGGCCATCGCCGAAGCGAATGGCAAAACGCACAGCACGACCGTGCAAGAAATCAAATACGAGCATATCAATGACTCTTACTATCTGTATCCTTCCGCCATCAACGGCGTCGCATTTGAACTCCTGAAGCCGGAAAACCTGAAGGTCGGATACATCGACAGCGGCTTTGATACGATTGCCGATTCGTTTATCAATGCCGGTTTCGACATCACCAAGCTGACGCCTGAAGACCTGGCATCAGCAGATCTTTCACAGTACGACACAATCGTGACGGGTATCCGCGCCACACTCGGCAGGGAGGACCTTCTTACAAATAACGATCGGATCAAGGAGTACGTGCGGAACGGAGGACACTTTGTCATGCAGTATGTCACAGCTTCCGATCCGTGGGATGCAGAGCTGACGGCTCCTTATCGCCTGAAAATCGGTACACCGTCCATCCGGTGGCGCGTGACCGATGAGAACGCGGAAGTGACCGTCACCCAACCGGATCATCCGCTGTTCAACTATCCGAATAAAATCACCGACAGTGACTGGGACAACTGGGTACAGGAGCGCGGTCTCTACTTCCCGATGGAATGGGATGAGCGCTTCGAGACATTCGTGTCGATGGCGGACCCGGGAGAAGACCCGTTCACGAGCGGAATCCTCATGGCTGAATACGGAGAGGGGACCTATCTGTATACGAACCTTGTATTCTACCGTCAGGTCGGTGCACAGGTGCCGGGCGGTTACCGGATCTTCGCAAACCTGATCAGCTACGGAGCCGATCAATAAATCCGAGTGCCGAAAGCATAGACTGCAGAGACCAAGTCTGCAGTCTATATTTTTAGGAAGAAAAGGAAGAAAAGTTTATAAAAGCGGTTTACATTTTCAATTTCGTTGATTACAATGTTTTCAGATAAGTTAGTAAGTTAAGTTAACAAACTAACCTTTTAGGGGCAGTGCCATGCAATTTGTGAATGACGAATCTAATATCAACAGCAATGCACGGCAGGTGCTCAAGTGTGTGCTGGAAACAGAGCCGACAACCCGGACGGCAATTGCAAAAAAACTGTCTCTCAGCAAGCCGACTGTTTCAGCGGCAATCTCCAGGCTCATTGAAGAAGGGTGGGTCACCGAGACAGGCAGCGGGGAGGCATCCGCGAGCGGCGGCCGCAAGCCGGTGAACCTGAAGTTCAACCCGAAAAAGGCCCACTGCATCGGGATTGACATCGGGGGAACAAAAGTGGCGGTCGGCATCACCGATCTGAAAGGGGAGCTTGAGAGCTACAGGACATTCACGACCCAACAACACCTGGACCGTGATTTCTTCCATGCGATGCGTAAGATAACCGATGAAATGATGGCAGAGCTGTCCCTGGATAAAGAGGAAATTCTGGGTGTAGGCGTTGGTGTCCCGGGGGTGACCAACGTACAGACCGGAATCGTGGAAGAAGCACCGGCTTTGCAATGGAGGAATTATCCGGTCCGGGAAAAGCTGGAGGAAGTGTTTCCGTATCCCGTATACGTAGACAATGACGTCAACATCGGCGTGCTGGGGGAACACTGGACGGGTCGCGGCAAGGGCAAGCAGAACCTCATCTACATTGCCATCGGAACAGGGATTGGCAGCGGAATCATCCTGAATGGCCAACTGTTCCGCGGAAGCCAGTACAGTGCCGGCGAGATCGGTTACATGGTGACAGACCGGAGTCTTGCCAAAAGCTATCAGCCTTCCTATGAAGGCTATGGATTCCTTGAAAGTGTCGCGGGCGGAACCTCTGTCGGCAGGGCACTGTCTGAACGTCTCGGCAGGGAAGTGACGGCGGCAGAGGCGTTCGACAGGTACCGATCCGGAGACAGAGATGCCACCGAAACGATCCGGCACGCACTGGAACATCTCGGGGTTGCAGTCGCGAACTACGTGTCCCTGCTGAATCCGGAGATGATCATTTTAGGAGGTGGTCTGTCACAGTCATTCGATGTGATCCGGCCGATTGTCTCAGACAACGTGAAGCGGTACGCACCGAAAGAATGTGAGATCGTCAGGACGGCGTTCGGACAGGAAGCCGGCGTAATCGGCGCTGTTGCCTTGCTGTTGAAGGAGCATGAGGGGTTGTACAACATTTAAAACGAAGGGGGCAGTTTGAATGGGGAAATGGGTTAAGAAAAGCTGGTTGCTTGTTTTGACGGCATTGTTTGCGCTTGCTTTGGCAGGCTGCATGGCCGATTCCGGCGGAGGAGAGGAAGAGGATGCTTCCGGAACAACCGGAGATGCGGGTGGCGAAACTGCCGCTTCAGAAGACCTGGAGGAAAAAGTGGTCGTCTATTCCCCGCACGGCAGTGACATTCTGGGGGATTTCAAGCAACAGTTTGAAGAAGAGTATGGCATCAATATGGAGTTCCTGGACATGGGCTCGCAGGAAATTTTGGACCGGATCCGCTCCGAGAAAAACAATACACAGGCGGACGTCTGGTGGGGAGCGCCTCAGGTGAACTTCGACCAGGCGAAGGATGAAGGACTGCTAGCCAAATACAAGCCGTCCTACGCGGATGCGCTGGATGAAATGTATCACGACGAAGACTGGATGTGGAGCGGTACTTCGATGACACCGGAAGTCATCATGTACAACAACAAAGAAATATCCGAGGAAGAAGCACCGAAAGACTGGGACGACCTGATTGATCCAAAGTGGCAGGATGAGCTGATCATCCGCTATCCGCTCGCTTCCGGTACGATGCGCACGATCTATTCCGCAATGATCTACCGGACATACAAGGACACGGAAGATCCGCAGGAAGGCTACGAATGGCTTGAGAAACTTGATAACAACACGAAAGAATACTCGGCCAACCCTGAGCTGATGTACAACCAGCTGGCCAAAGGCGTCGGATCCCTGACGGTCTGGAACATGCCGGATGCCGTCATGCTCGCAGAAGAAAAGGGTTATCCGTTCGGTTATGTTCTCCCGGAAAGCGGCACACCGGTTCTGACCGAAGGGATCGCAATCGTCAAGGATGCCCCTCATCCGAAAGCGGCAGAAGCGTTCTATGAATTCGTCAACACGCCGGAAGCGGCAAAACTGCTCGCGGAAAAATACTACCGGATTCCGACACGTGAAGACGTGACCGATCTTCCGGAGTGGATCACTGAAGCCGAAGACGAGATTAAGCCGATGGACATTGACTGGGCTCTGTTCCAGGAAAAATCCGATGAGTGGATGGACCACTGGGATAACCAAATCAAAAACGCGGAAAAAGAAACAGGCGAGTAACCTGCAGTCTGCATGGGCTCCGTATAGCGTTTACTCTTGACGTTGGACTATCGCGGGCAGCAATGCCAGCGGTAGTCCAGTGTTTTTACAGGGAAGGGAGTGGTTGCTGTGTCAACCGTTCATTTATCAGCGATTACCAAACAGTTTGGCAAAGTCACGGCAGTGGAGGATCTTGACCTCCTGATCAAGGAAGGGGAATTCTTCACGTTCCTGGGACCAAGCGGCTGCGGGAAGACGACGACACTCAGGATGGTCGCCGGATTCTATTACCCGACAAAAGGTGCCGTCAGGTTTAACGACCGCGACATGACAACCGTTCCGCCTGAAAAACGAAATACCGGCATGGTGTTCCAGAACTATGCCCTATTCCCGCATATGACGGTGTTCGAGAATGTTGCGTTCGGCCTGAAAGTACGAAAGATGAGTAAGGCTGAGACAAAAAAACGGGTGGACGATGTGTTGGGGAAAGTCCGGCTTGACCAGTATGCTGAACGCCAGGTAAGCCAGCTTTCCGGAGGCCAGCAGCAACGTGTTGCTTTGGCGCGTGCACTCGTCATCGAGCCGGATATCCTGTTGCTGGATGAGCCCCTCAGTAACCTGGATGCCCGCCTGCGGGATGAAATGCGGGCGGAAATTCTCCGGCTGCAGCAGGAATATCAGATCACGACCATTTATGTGACCCATGACCAGGTCGAGGCCCTGACGATGAGCGACCGGATTGCAGTGTTCAACTTCGGCAAATGCCAGCAGGTCGGCACGCCGACGGAGATTTACAATGAACCGGTCAACGACTTTGTCGCGGAATTCATTGGGGAGACCAACTTGCTGACTGTCGTGGAGGCCGGCTCGGGAAACAGCCAGCGCTCATATCATGTGGATATGCTGGGCAATGACGTGACGGTGAACAATACTTCCCTGAATGTTGCCGAGTATACCGAAAATGATGAACTGAGGATGTCGGTCCGACCGGAAGCGGTACAGGTTTCCGACCAGCCGATCACCGGGGCAAATGTTTTTCCCGGCAAGGTGAAAATGGTCCAGTTCACCGGGGCGGCCGTACATACCTATGTAGAGATGAATGACCGGCTGACACTAGTTGGAACTGCCTTGAACCAGGGGCCGAGCACCTATCTGAAAGAAGGCGCCGAAGTATATGTCCGTCTTCCCGAAGACCAGATCCGGATTGTGCCGAAAGCGGGGGTGTGATCCATGAGAAATCGGAATCCGCACGCCCTTGCGGAAGGAGGACGTCGTCATGCTGAACGCTGAAAAGAAGAAAACCCTGCTGCTTCTCATTCCGGTCATTCTCATCCTGATCGGCTATGTGCTCTACCCGACTTTGAGGACAGCTTATGAGAGCTTTTTCCACAACGGCGTCCCGTCCCTTCAGAACTATGAAGACTTCTTCGGCTCGAAGGCAAAGGCGAACCTGCAGGCGCTTTGGAATTCGGTCTGGATTTCCCTGCTGTCGGTCCTGTTCAGCGCGCTGATCGGTGTGCCGCTTGCATACATTTTCAACCGTTATGAGTTCCCCGGCCGCCGTTTTTTCTCCAACATTGCCATCATGCCGATCGTGCTGCCGTCGCTCGTCGGCGTCATGGCGTTTATGTTCTTGTACGGTGAAGCCGGTCTCATTCCCAATGCGATCAAAGACTTGCTGAACCTATCCGAAGTGCCGTTCAAGATCGGCGGGATTTCAGGCATCCTGATCGTCCACGCCTATACGATGTACCCTTACTTTTACATGACGACGGCATCTGCCTTGTCGAACCTGGATCCATCGCTCGAGGAAGCGGCTTCCAACCTGGGGGCGAATCGCTTCAAGGTGTTCTGGCAGGTGACATTCCCGCTCCTGACACCGGGACTCGTGGCCGCATCACTCCTTGTCTTCATGGTCTCGATGGCCAGTTTTAGTGCGCCGTTCCTGCTGGCAGGGGGCTTCCGGGTGCTGAGCCTACAGATCTATTTCTCAAAAATTAATGGAGACCTGGAAATGGCCGCCACCCAGTCCGTCATTTTGTCGATCGTGTCCATTGTGTTCCTGTTGTTCATGCGCTGGTATCAGGGCAGGAAAGACTACCGGATGGCTTCAAAGGGGATCGGTGCCCACCGCAGTGAAGTAAGCAATCCGCTGCTAAAGTGGACGATGGTCACACTCGGAGTCTTCGCAGTGGTCATCCTGCTTCTCCCGCATGCGACGTTGCTCATCCTTTCGCTCGTGCCGGAAGGGACCTGGACGTGGCAGACCTATCCGACTGCATTCAACCTGGAAAACTATACGATGCTGTTTGACACGCCATACATCTGGGAACCGGTCCGAAACAGTCTGATCATGGCGTTCATCGCCTGTCTTGGCGTCTTTGTCTTCGGGATTTTCACTTCCTATGCGCTTGTGAAACGGAAGTTCATCGGGAAAAACCTTCTGGATATTCTCGTCATGATTCCTTGGGCGCTTCCGGCAACGGTTGTCGGGATGAACCTGATCCTGGCATTCAACTCGCCGAACCCGTTCTCGTTCGGACAGATCCTTGTCGGGACGTTTTGGATTTTGCCGCTTGCCTATTTTATCCGTTTCCTGCCGCTTGTCGTGCGTTCGACCAACGCGGTGCTGGAGCAACTGGACGACTCTATTGAAGAGGCAGCGCAGAACCTCGGGGCCAAATGGTTCTATACATTCCGGAAGGTCGTGATTCCCATCATCATGCCCGGCGTTTTGAGCGGTACGCTGCTTGCCTTCGTCCAGGCGGTTGGGGAGTTTCCGACATCCGTCCTTCTCTACACAATCGGAAACCGACCGATTTCGATTGAAATCATGAACCAGCTCCGGATGTTCAACATCGGGCAGGCCGCAGCCTACGGCATGATCCAGGTTGCCCTGATTGCAGTGGTCATGTTCATCTCCAGCAGGTTCCTCGGGGTTAAAGCAGAGAAGTCCCTGGGTTAATAAAAAGAATTTGAGGTGCCAGCAATATGAGTGCTTGGAAAAAAGAATTTGTTGTGGCGGATGGGGACGTCTTCCCGGGAAAAACGTACGTGGACGTTCTTCTCCGTCCTGTGTTCAATGACCAGCGTGACTATCTTTTTGATGCGATGTTCGAGGTGCACGCCGCCCACACACAGATGCTCGCGGAACAGAAGATCCTGGCCGAATCGGAGGCGGGCAAGATTCTGAACGCCATCCGGGAAGTCTGGAAGATGGACCGGGCGGAACTAAAGTATTCAGCAGAGCATGAAGACCTGTTTTTCCTCGTGGAGTCGAAGATCGGCGAGCTGATCGGCGAGGAATTGGCGGGGAAGATGCATATCGCGAAAAGCCGGAACGACATGGGCGAGGCGATGTACCGGATCGTCCTCAGGCAGTATCTGGCCGAGACGGTCGAGCAGGCGGAGGCATTGGCGGAAGCACTGCTCGCCCAGGCGGAGGAGCATGTGGAGTCCGTCATGCCGGCTCACACGCACACACAGCCTGCCCAGCCGACGACGTTCGGGCATTACCTGGTTGCGATCTACGACAACCTGATCCGGGACATCGAGCGGCTGAAGCGCGCCCGCCATACCGTCAACCAGTCCCCGATGGGCGCTGCCGCAATCACGACAACAGGCTTTCCGATCAGCCGGGAGCGGATGGTGGAACTGCTCGGGTTCGAGGGGATGATCGAGAACTCGTATGACGCGATCGGGACGGGGGATTACCTGATCGAAGCCGCCCAGAGTCTCGTGAGCCTCATGACAAACATGGGCCGCTGGATCCAGGAATTCCTCCGGATGGCGTCCAAGGAAGTCGGTTTGCTTCGGGTGTCGGATGCGTACGTGCAGATTTCGAGCATCATGCCACAAAAGCGGAACCCGGTGTCGATGGAGCACTCCCGCGCACTCGCCTCGAGCGCCGCAGCAGAAGGCCTCGCAGTCATCCATATGATCCACAACACGCCATATGGGGACATCAACGACACCGAAGATGACCTCCAGCCGCATCTGTACACCGGCTTTGAAAAAGCCAACCGCGTTCTCCGGCTGATGCATGCCGTGGTAACTACGCTCACTTTCAATAAAGACCGCGCACTGCGTCAGGCAAGGGAGAACATGATCACCATCACCGAATTGGCGGACGTGCTCGCCAGGGACTACGGCGTGTCGTTCCGCCGGGCCCACCACAAGGCGAGCGTCATTGCCCGCGAAGCCGACCGACAGGAAAAGGAACTGTATGAAATCCCCCTTGAAACCGTTAACGGCTGGCTCGGCGACGTCAAACTTACCGCCGAGGACTGGAACGCCATCACCGACCCCATCACGTTCGTCGCCAGAAGGCGCATCACCGGCGGGCCGGCTCCGGATGTCGTGCGGGGGATGATTCAAAGGCGGAAAAAGGGATAAACGGGATGTCAGAGATGAAACTTCCGCATTATGGAAATCTTGTTGACCAGCCAAAGCGCAAGGACTATAATTTATATTGGAAAAAGACTACACGACGGATTTCGATCCGTCTTTTTTATGTAAGGAGTCCTTATCATGAAATCCCTTTATAACCGGGTATTCGGCCAGTATTGGAACCCGGCGATGGCACTGGTTCTCGCAGGCATTTTCAGTGCGGCTTACTTCGGGCTCACCGGCACGGTGTGGGCGGTGACGGGTGAGTTTACGAGACTCGGCGGCCATGTCATCGAATTTTTCGGAGGTGATGTCTCCGGCTGGGCCTATTTGGACCTCGTCCATCTGGAAGGCTCGTCGTTCGGCCGCTCCGACGGCTGGATCGTCTGGGGGATGCTGATCGGCGCGCTCATCACCGTTCTTCTTGCCAACAACTTCAAGATCCGCAAGCCGCAACAAAAACGCCGCTACGTCCAGGGCCTGATCGGCGGCACAATCGCCGGGTTCGGCGCGCGCCTCGCGATGGGCTGCAACCTCGCCGCGTTTTTTACCGGTGTCCCGCAGTTTTCGTTCCACTCGTGGATCTTCATTGTCGCAACCGGCGTCGGGACCTTTGCCGGTGTGAAAGTTGCCAAGACAAAATGGTGGAAAGGGAAACCGAAGCTCATGAAAGGCGGGCCGGCACCCGCCCCGAAGCGTGAAAAACGGATTGTCCAGCCGTATGTCGGCGGCCTGATTGCCCTGCTTTACGGAGGACTGATCGTCTGGTTCTTCATGACCGGCCGTCCGCTCCTCGGCACCGCGGCGATATTCGGCGCCATCTTCGGCATCCTGATCGAGCGCGGCCAGATCTGCTTTACGTCGGCATTCCGTGACCTGTGGCTAACCGGGCGCACCCTCATGGCGAAAGCGATCGTCATCGCCATGGCCGTCAGCTCCGTGCTGACAATCCTCATCATCGCAAACACCGGCATGACGCCAATCACCCAGATTGCCTCCATCGGTACATTCGTCGGCGGTTTCCTGTTCGGGCTCGGCATCGTGCTTGCCAGCAGTTGTGAGACCGGCATGATGTACCGGCTCATGGAAGGCCAGGTGCTTTACCTGTTCGTCTTTGCCGGCAATCTCATCGGCGTCACGGCGCTCGCCTATGCCTGGGACCACCTCGGCGTCTACAACCTGCTTGTAGCCGGTGGCGAGAAACTGAACCTCATCCCGGCAACGGGCCCGGGCTGGGCGATCATCGCCACGCTCACCATGCTCGCCGGGTGCTACCTGTTCATAGACCTCTACTCAAAACACAAACGCGGCACACTCATCCTGCCGAAAGGGGAGAAACGAATTGTCAGCTGACTTCACACTCGACCTCCGCGGCGAATCCTGCCCGTATCCGGTCATCTACACCCTCGATGCGTTAAAGGACATGCAGAAAGGCCAGATCCTCCATGTCGTCACCGACTGCCCCGGCTCGTTCCGCAACGTCCCGGAAGATGTCGTCAGCGCCGGCTACAAACTGGCAAAAGAACCCGAGAAAGCGGGACAGGAATACCTGTTTTATATTGAAGCATGACAAAAGGGACGCGATGGCGTCCCTTTTTGGATCATGTTTCCTTCCTGTTTAAACCAATTCAATCATCTGGTAAGCTTATTGTACGAGTAGTCAGAATCAGGAAAAGCAGGAGGGGTGAGAGATTTGCATGTAAAAGACAAGCTTATTGCGGTCAGAGTCATCGCCTCCCTGGGTATCCTTATGGCGTTGGTGCTTCCGTACTTTGGCCTGTTTCCACACAGTTCAAGCGTGACAATCATTCTGGCTACATTAGTCGTCTTTTTTGGGGTCGAACACCACTTTAGTTAAGCCGGCCTGAGATAGGCCGGAAAGGATTAGCGCTTGCTATCCTTTTTTGTTATCCGAGGCGGATGCCGTAGATCTGAGTGTTACGTAACAAGCTCTGAGTGTTACCGAACGCGTCCCGAGTGTTACGCAACGGACCGCGAGTGTTACCGAACGCGTCCCGAGCGTTACACAACGCCCTCTGAGTGTTACCGAACGGGTCCTGAATGTTACGCAACGCACCCTGAGTGTTACCCATCACGGCAAATTAATCTGCCAAGACACCCCAAACCGATCATTGACCCAGCCGAATTTCCGGCTGAAACCGTGGTTGCCGAGCGCCATGAGTTCCATGCCGCCTTCGGCAAGCCGGCTGTACAGATGGTCAATTTCCTCCTCAGTGTCGACATCCACGTAGATTGAGAACGACGGGGTGAAGTCGAACTGGTGGCGGATGCTGCTGTCGATGCACTTGAATTCACGCCCGTTCAGCGTGAATGTGGCGAGCATGACCGTGCCTTCCTTGCCACCCGGCATGTCGGGGCCGTAGCGGACGATGTTTGTGATCTCGGAGTTCTTGAAAAGCGATGTGTAGAAGTTCATCGCTTCTTCCGCGTCTTTGTTCTGGAACATGAGGAACGGGGTGATGGTGGTCATGGCACATCTCTCCTTTTCACGTAATGATTTTTCCGGGGTTTCTCTTGAAAGGATACCATGAATGTCCCGATACCCTGCGTGAAAGTCTCAATTCCTCCGATGAATGTCGCGATTCTCCACGTGAATGTCCCGATTCTCGCGCACGCCGCCCACGACCTTACAAAATCGTCACTTACGGCTCCGCTATTGTAACCAATATCGAACGACCGCAGTCTCCTCCGCGCGTTATGATGAACATAACAAATCGGGCGGGGCCGTGAATCCCGCCGCCGGGAGGAATCATCATGGTGACAACAACCAACACGAAGCCGGGCCGCGCGGTGCTGCAGGCACATCAGATCCGCAAATCGTTCGGCTCGAAGCTAAATTCAACCGAGGTGCTGAAGGGGATCAACCTGCAAGTGCGCGAAGGGGAGTTTGTCGGGATCATGGGGCCGTCCGGAGCTGGGAAGACGACGCTTCTGAATGTGCTTGCGACGATTGACCGGCCGACATCGGGCACAATCACAATTGACGGAAACGAGACGTCCAAGATGAAGGATGCGCAGCTGTCGACGTTCCGCCGTGACAAGCTCGGCTTCATCTTCCAGGACTACAACCTGCTGGATACGCTCACGGTCAAGGAAAACATTCTGCTTCCGGCGTCCCTCGGCGGGCTTTCGAAAAAAGCGGCGGAGGAGCAGTTCAACGACATCGCTGGCATCCTTGGCATCATAGAGCACGGCCACAAATACCCGCATGAAATTTCCGGAGGGCAAAAGCAGAGGACGTCTGCCGCTCGTGCGCTCGTCAACCATCCGTCGATGGTATTCGCCGACGAACCGACGGGGGCGCTCGACTCCAAGTCGGCGTCAGCGCTTCTCGGCACGCTGGAAGACGTCAACAAATCCCGCGGCGTGACCATTATGATGGTCACGCATGATGCGGTGGCATCCAGCTATTGCAGCCGCGTCATTTTCCTGAAGGACGGGGCGATGTACTCCGAACTATACCGGGGCGATAAGACGCGCCAGGCGTTTTTCCAGGACATCCTGAACATGCAGGCCGTGCTCGGGGGTGACCGCGTTGACGCTCGTTGACCTCGTTCTCCGCAGCATGCGGAAAAACCTGAAGCATTATTATTTGTACTTTTTTGCGCTGATTTTCGGCGTCACGCTGTTTTTCATCTTCTCAACACTCCAGCATGATTCGGCCGTCGTGGAACAGACCGACCTGTCGGCGAAGATGGCGTCCGGTTTTCAGGCGGCGACCGTTCTGCTGTTCGCTATCCTCATCATCTTTGTGACCTACGCGAATGACCTGTTCCTGAAGCGGCGGAGCCGGGAGATCGGGCTTTATCAGCTGGTCGGCCTGACAAAAGGTGCGGTGTCACGCCTTCTGATCATAGAAAATATTCTTCTCGGGGCCGGGGCATTCATCATCGGGATCGGAGCGGGGCTTCTTGTCTCGCGGCTGTTCCTGCTTCTGCTCATGAAGCTCGTCGGTTATGAAGGGTTCGTCAATCTGTCGTTCAGCGGAGCGGCGTTTCTCCAGACGGCTGCCGTGTTCGCTGTCCTGATCGTCATCACGTCATCCCGCATGTTCTGGAAAGTCCGCCGCTCGCAGCTGATCGATCTGTTCAATGATGATAAAAAGGATGAACATCCAAAGCAGCCGAAGCCGATCCTGTCGTCTCTTCTCGGAATCCTGGGCGTTGCGATGATCGCCACCGGATACTGGTTCGCGAACTCACATTATATGATGAACATGTTTTTGTTCCTCAACATGCTGCTCGTCCTCGCGCTCGTCATTGCCGGCACGTATCTCGTGTTCCGTGTGACGATCGGCTGGCTGATGACGCTGGTCAGAAAGCAGAAGAACGGACACATCGGCCTTGCCGGTGCATTGTCCACCGCACCGCTCATGCACCGGATGAAGGCCAATGCAAAGTCGCTCACCGTCATTACGACGTTGTCCGCCATGACACTTGCCATGGCAGGATTTGCCTACTCGATGTATTACTCGACCGAGCAGGAAACGCGCGTAAGGGTTCCGCATGACTTTCTGATTGACGAAGTAGGAGAGGGCAACGAAGGGACTTCTGCGGAAACGGCCGAACAGTTTGCGGAAGACCTGGATGAAGCGGGGATCGGGTACACCCGGCAGCCTATCACTTACCTGGATCTGACCGCTTCTATGAGCGGGGATCATCTCCCGGATCTCCTCAATTGGGAAGAAAACACGGTCACCACGCTCATCTTTAACACCCGGGAGCTGAAAGCAGCGGGGCTCGACATCGAGGAGCCTGCAACAGGAGAGGCAATGATGCATGACTCCGGGATTTCCTGGCTGCTGACCGACGAAGTCTTTCCGTTTGAGGCTTCTGTCGCTACAGGACAGACGACCGAAAAGCTGAAAGTAATTTCCCTCGGCGAACAGGAAGTGGCAAGCGGTTATGCGGGGGTCTATACTCAGCTGACTGTCAGCGGGGAGACTTTTGACCGAATCAAGGCGGCTACTCCGGCTGAGTCACAACGCCCGCTTGTCGCCTTTAACCTGGACGACAAGGAAGACCTGGCCGAAGCCTCTTCCATCTTTAAGTCATACAGAGAAGAGATGACTCTCGATTTTTATTCTTCCTATAAGGAATCATTGGCGTACAACGGCATCATGATCTTCATCACCGGCTTCCTCGGTCTCGCATTCCTTGTCTCGACCGGCAGTATCCTTTACTTTAAGCAGATGAGTGAAGCCGAACAGGAAAAGAGGAGCTACACGACGCTCCGCCAGCTCGGATTCAAGACGGGCGAAATCATGAAGGGCATCCGGCGCAAGCAGGCGTTCGTCTTCGGACTCCCCCTCCTGATGGGCCTGGTCCACTCGGTGTTCGCCATCAAATCCGTGTCGTTTATGTTTACGTCAACTGACATTACCCTGCCGGTGACCTTCGCCATGATCGCGTATGTCCTGATCTACCTGGTGTTTGCCGTCCTCACCGTCGGTTACTACAGGAAGACAGTGAACGCGGCACTTTAAATGAAACGCCCTTTCCCGACGAGGAAAGGGCGTTTTCGACATTTCCCGGGAAATAAAGTCGGAAATTGTCCGGATTTTGGTGTCTTTACACCTGTAAACAAAGAGGGTAAGATGAAGCTAATATAATCCGGGAGGCATGCATCATGGGCAAAGGAATGGTTCTGGGGACGATGATTCATGGAGCGGGGGAGCGGCGGACGGACTGGCGGCATCCGGCGATTCCGTCTGATGCGAGTGTCAATTTTAATTTCTATAAGGACCAGGCACTCGTGTCGGAGCGCGGGAAATTCGACTTTGTCTTTGTCGCGGATGCGATGTATATCACGCCGCAGTCCACTCCGCACTACTTGAACCGGTTTGAGCCGCTTACCATTTTATCCGCGCTTGCGCCGGTCACTTCAAACATTGGGCTTGTCGCAACCGTTTCTTCCACGTACAGCGAACCTTACGCCTTTGCCCGGCAGCTCGCCTCGCTCGACATGCTGAGCGGCGGGCGCGCAGGATGGAACGCCGTCACATCCGGACTCGGCGGAACCGCGTTGAACTTCGGACACCGGAGGGACATGCACCCGGAGCATCACATCCGCTACCGCATGGCCGCCGAATTTACGGAAGTGGTCCGGAAACTGTGGGATTCGTGGGAGGACGACGCGTTTGTCCGGGACAAGAAAAGCGGCGTCTTCTTCGACCCGGAGAAGTTGCATGAGCCGGAACATGACGGCGAATTCTTCTCGGTTAAAGGCGCGCTCAATATCGCCCGGTCGCCGCAGGGCCAGCCTGTCATCTTCCAGGCCGGCAAGTCGGAGGACGGACGCCGGTTCGCGGCGGAAACCGCGGACGTCGTATTCGCCATCGACGGGGAGATCGGCGCGGCCTGCGAATACTATGCCGATATGAAAAAGCCGGCTGCAAGCGCCGGCCGGAATCCGGACGAGCTGCTCGTCATCCAGGGCATCAGCCCGATAGTCGCGGAAACCGAGGAAGAAGCGTTCCGCATCCGTGAAGAACTGACTGCCACCGTCTCACTTGAGGAGGCGCTGGCTGACCTCGGCCGCCACTTTGACCATCATGACTTCACCCAATACGACCCGGACGCGCCGTTTCCGGATTTGAACGGCCTGGGCGCGAACGGGTTCCAGAGTGATACCGAGCGCATCATCCGGGGCGCCCGCCGTGACGGTCTCACCCTGAGGGAAGCGGCGATGCGCGAAGCCGCTCCGAAAACCCCATTCATCGGCACCCCGGAACAAGTGGCCGGCCGGATCGAAGAATGGTATCGGTGCGGTGCGGCAGACGGCTTTATGCTGATCGCCAATCTTCCCGGACTTCTCGAGAGCTTCGTGGACGGCGTCGTCCCGATCCTTAAGGAGCGCGGACTGTTCCGGGGCGAGTACGAGGGCGTGACCTTGCGCGATCACCTCGGGTTGCCGTTCAAGGAAAACCGCTATGCACGGGTGAAGGAGGCAAGCCTCGTCTGAAGGCTGGCCCAAGCCCGAGAGTTGCCGACCGTCGCCTATTTGCTATAATGGACTCAACCTCATACGAATATGTCCCCTAGGGTTCCGCGGCGCCAAGCGCGCCGGCCTGGTCCGAGAGGGGGCTCACGGCCCCGTTGCCGTGCCACGGAAGGACAAAAGCCTGGGAGATGCTGTCGGATCAGCATGCTCCCGGGCTTTTTTGTTTGGACGCATGCTGAACCGACAGGATGAGGAAAACCACAGAGGAGGACAATCACATGAAAGACTGGTGGAAAATCATCGTCGCGGCCATCTTCGAAGTCGGCTGGGTGATCGGACTCAAGCACGCGGACAGCGCACTGGATTGGGCCGGCACCGCGGTGGCAATCTATGTAAGCTTTTATCTGCTCATCGTCGCCGGGCGCACACTCCCGGTCGGCACCGCCTATGCCGTCTTTGTCGGACTCGGCGCGGCAGGCACCGTCATCGCTGAGATCATCCTGTTCGGCGTGCCGGTCAATCCGGCCAAACTGATCCTGATCGCCGTCCTGCTTGCGGGTGTCGTCGGCCTGAAGTTCGTAACGGATCAAGGAGGGGAAAAAGAATGGCATGGCTCTCACTGATCGCCGCCGGCCTGTTTGAAACAGCCGGCGTCATGACCATCAACCGCCTCAACGAGCAACGCAATGCCCAATCGCTCCTGCTGTTGCTCGGCGCATTCGGTGCCAGCTTCATTTTGCTCGCCTACTCCATGGCATCCATCCCGATGTCGACCGCCTACGCCATCTGGACCGGCATCGGCGCATCCGGTGGGGCGCTGGCGGGCATGTGGCTTTATGGGGAGTCCAAGGACTGGCGCCGGGTGCTGTTCATCTTGATGATCCTTGGGGCCGCGGTCGGGCTGAAACTGGTGGAATGATGTGGCAGTTGCTTAGTAAAGGTTCTTCCATTTTATTTCCTCTTTCAAGTATAATGGAATTAAAAAAAGGGGGCGGAGTCATGGAAGCAGCAAGTCCGATAAACGAGAAAGCCATAACCGGCGAGGAGGAGTTGCTGTACCTTTATGTCGGGGAAAAGGCGGACGTGTACGAGCGGAAATGGAAAAAAGGCCGCCTTTCATGGAACTGGGCAGCATTTATCTTCGGGCTCTTCTGGCTCGGGTATAGGAAGATGTACGTCCCGCTCCTCGTCATCCTTGGCGTTTTCCTGCTGTTTGATGTGGCGGCCTATTTGATGGGGGACTTCGAGGCGAGTTGGGATTTCGGCATCGGATTCGTGGTTTCCGTGGTCCTGGGAATGGGCGGCAACCAGCTCTACCGCCAGGACGCCGAGCGCAAAATCTGGAAAATCCGGACCAGTCACCGGCCGGAGCATGTGGAAACGGCTGTGATGAAGAAGGGCGGAGCGGGCTTCGTCAGCTTCTTGCTCGGTTTCCTGCTTTTCGCGGCGTACGGATTGATCTCAGGGGCGATTTCGGTTTTCATGGAATTCATGTATCTCTGAAAAGAGGGCGTCCGCCCTCTTTTTTTCGTCCTTATCCGGTCATGAGCCCACAACAAAAGCGCCCGCGAAATGCGGACGCTTGTAGTCAGAGCCCCGGCAGGATGCCGCTGAACAGGCTCAGGATATAGACCATGGTAAGTGCGGTGAGCCCGGCAATGAAGCCGCCGAGCGACCAGGCCTGGATTGTTTGAGGGATGGTGAGCCCTCCGAATTTATTGACGACCCAGAAGCCGGAGTCGTTCGGCAGGGAGAGCCCGATTGCGCCTGCGCAAATGGCGAGCCCGAGAAGGATCGGCGAAGCACCGAGTTCTGCAGCCATCGGACCCATGATTGATGAAGTCGTGACCAGAGCGACCGTCGCCGAACCGAGAGAGGCCCGGAGAATCTGGGCAAAGATAAACGCCAGGACGAGAACAGGGATGCTCCAGCCTTGCATCGTCTCAATCAGATGGTCGCCAATGCCGCTTTGGTTGATGACCGCGCCAAACGCACCACCGGCACCTGTAACGAGAATGATCATCCCGGCCGATTCGATCGCTTCATCATAAAGGTTCTTGTAAGAGACATTTATGTATGGCTTCAGAACGATGATTGCAACAAGCACACTGATAAAGAGCGCGACGTTCTTGTCCCCGATAAATCCAAGAATGCTTGATAGTGTGGAGCCTTCTTCGAGCCATATCTGTGTGATCGTGTTCAGGAGGATCAGGACGATCGGCAGGGCAAGCATGAAGAAAGAGAGCCTAGTGGAAATTTCCTTTTTGTAGGCTACCGCTTCCTCCTGGACCAATTCTTCTTCAACGACCGTACCAGGAATCCGTTTCCCGATGAACGACCCGTACAGGAAACCGCCGACCAGGGCCGCCGGAATGGCACAGATCAGCCCGTACACGATGAACAGACCGAGGTCCGAACCGGTGTTTTCCGCGACAACCATCGGGCCTGGAGTTGGGGCGATCATGCTGTGGGAAACGATCAGTCCGATGCCCAATGCGGTAACGAATGTAACGATTGAAATACCGGTCCTGCGGGACAGGCTCCGCACGAGCCCGCTCAGGATGACGAACGCCGCATCAAAGAATACCGGAATCGAGACGGCGACGCCTGTCAGGGACAGGCCTGCAGCCGACCGCTTCACCCCGAACAGCTTCAGGACGGCACCGGCAATTTTCTCGATTGCCCCGGACGCACCGAGAAAATTGCCGAAGATGACGCCCAGGCCGATCAGGATGCCGACACCGACTAGCGTGTTCCCGAAGCCTCCGGCAACGACGCCCGGAATGTCCGCGAGCGGGAATCCGAGGGCAAGCGCGGCGGCAAACGCGACTGCGATCAGCGAGATGAACGGGTCCACTTTCAGTTTGAGGATCATGAAAAACAGGGCCGCAAGCGACAGGAGGAAGATGACAATTAGCAGATTGCCGGTGACCATATGGGTACCTTCTTTCTATTAGGACTCCAGCCGTGCGACGACTGTTTTTAGTGTATCGGCATCCCCGACGTTGCCTGGGAAGATGATATAAGGGATTTCGGGAAAGACGCTTTCCTGTCCGGTTTTCCAGACAGGGACGCCCGGTGCTGCCTGGCCGATCACCTCGGCCTTTTTGACGCCGAGCCCCTTCGTGCCGATATCGCTCGAAGTGATTCCGCCTTTTGCAATGACATAGGCCGGCTGAGGGGCGCAGTTCCGGACGAACGTCGTCACTGCTTCCGAGATTTTAACAGACTGGGCCAGTTCCTCTTCACGGCGGCCTTCACCGAGGTCAAGCCGTTCACGGGAGGTATACACGCAGACAGAGGTGCCTTCAGCAATGCTTTCATTGACCGTGTTCTGGATTCGCTCAATCTCTTCGGCAAACTGTTCCTCATCCGCAACGAGCTTCACCCGGAATTCGATAAAACGGATCGAGTCGAGCGTTTTTAATTGTTCGAGCTGCTCGGTCGTCTTTTTTACATGGGAGCCGACGATGATGAGGCCGCCGTTGCCTTCGGACCCTGTTAGGAGCTCTTCTTTCGTGAGGATCGGTTTGGACGGCACATCGCCGATCACTTTCGTGAATGCGGCAGCCGTCCTGAAAATGAACCGCTTGCCGCGTTTGATCGACCGCAGCAGGGCGATTGAAAATGCGCGAACATCTTCTTCGTCCACTGCATTGACGACCATCTTGCCAAAGCCGGTCATGGACATAAGCTGATCTGTAATGGAATCCAGGTCAAGCGCCCGGAGTTCATCAAGCGTGACGGACAGGACGTCTTCGGATTTGAATGCACCGCCCGTCTTTTCTTCTACATAATCCTTCAGATCGCTGCTTTTGTATCCGAACATGCGGTCCTTCGCAAATTCGGTTTCACCTGCCGGTACATAGTTGTCGCCGGACTTCACATAGTGTACATCACCGATCGTCTCGCGGCCTCCCTCCTTGAAGAAGGGAAGCAGGATCTCCCCGTCAATGGCTTCCGGCAGGTTTTGTTCCAGCGTGTTCCGCAACGTTTCGGTTTCCAGAGGATAATGTCCCCGGAGCGTGGAGTCGCCGCGGCTGATGATCAGGAAGGGGTTGCCGGTCTCCTTCGCGACGCGGGCAATCCGTTCTGCGATGTCCTGGTGCACCTGTTTGGTTTGTTCTTCCGAAAACGCCCGGGAATTCGTCAGGATAAACGCCATCTGGCGCTTTTCCGCGAACACGGCGCGGATCGTCTCTTCCGACCAGTCGGTGAAGACCGGAATGTTGTGTACGGTCTGGACGCCGGTCGGATCGTCATCCAAGACGATAAGTTTATGGTCAAACGATGACCGCTCTTCTTTCCAGAGCTGTTCAAGCTCCGGCCCGTATGAGGGCAGTTGTTCTGCGATTTCTTTCGGTGTTGCCAATTTATTTCCCGCCTTTCGGCACTTCGTAGTTCGCAAGGTTTTCATAATACTGGATCAGTCCTGAATGGTCATCCGTCGCATGCCCGTTCGCCTTGAGGGAATGGAACATTTCCAGAACCTGTGAGGTGAGCGGCATAGGCGTGCCGAGCTCGCGGGCTGCATTGTACACGTTCGTCAGATCCTTCAGGTTGATGTCGATCCGGCCACCCGGCTCGAAGTTTCGTTCCAGCACCATCGGGATCTTGGCATCGAGCACTGCGCTGCCGGCAAGTCCGCCTTTGATCGCTTCATACATCTTGCCGATATCGACACCGGCCTTGGAGGCGAGGATGACCGCCTCGGACATGGCGGCAATCGTCACGTTTACAAGGATCTGGTTCGCGAGCTTCGTAGTGGAACCGCTGCCGGTGCCGCCGACATGTGTCACTTCGGAACCCATCGCTTCAAATACGGGACGGACAGCCTCAAAAGCAGTCTCATCTCCGCCTGCCATGATGGCCAGAGTGCCATCAATTGCCTTCGGCTCGCCGCCGGAAACTGGGGCGTCGATAAAGCGGATGCCGTACTCCTTTAGACGCTCGGCACATTCCACGGAATCCACGGGGGAGACGGAGCTCATGTCGACGACAATCGCGCCTTCCTTTGCCGATTCCGCTGCACCGTTCCCGCCGAACAGGACACTTTTCACGATCGCCGCGTTCGGCAGCATCGTGAAGATGATGTCTGTGCCGGTTGCCGCCTCACGCGGAGAAACTGCTTCCTCGGCACCGGCTTCCGCCAGGAGTTTCCGCGCTTCTTCATTTAGATCAAAGGCCTTTACCTGAAAGCCCGCTTTTACAAGATTCAATGCCATGGGACGGCCCATAATACCGAGCCCGATAAATCCGATTTTCATATGAGTATAACCTCCTGAAGAGAAAACAACTGAAGTATGAGTCATAATTTCCATTGTAGTGTACTATAAGTTTTCAGTCTTGTATACATTTTATTAGAAAGCGTATACAAGAAAATATTGTATGATAGGAAGAGAGCGAAATGAGGAAAGGGGCGGGAAAGGCTGATGAAATCCGGAGGTGCAGCACAAACGCTTGCCTACGAAAAAATTCGTGAACAGATTGTCACCGGAGTTTATCCGGGCGGGACGAAACTGATTGAAGAGCGCCTGGCCGAAGAAATCGGCGTGAGCCGTACTCCAGTCAGGGAAGCCATCCGCAGACTTGAACAGGAAGGCCTTGTCCGCCGCAAAAAAGTCTTTAAACCTAGCGCAAAAGAACTGCGTGATCACTTTAGGATGCGCATCCTCATCGAAGCGCATGCAGCCAAAATGGCAGCCGTTTACATGATGGACGAACATTTGGAAGATCTGAAAAAAACGGTCGTGGAGGCCCGGGAAAACACCGGTGACTCCGCCGCTGTCGTCAAGGAGAACAAACGGTTCCACGACCTCATCGTCAGAGAAACACGGAACCCGGTGATGATTGATACCGTCAACCGCATGCAGTCCATCATCTACCTGTTTAGCCGTGCGGTCGTCATCAACAAGCGACCCGGCCTTCTAGATGAACACGCCGCAATCTGTGATGCTATTTCCGCACGAGACGCGGAAAAAGCGGGCCGGCTGATGGAGGAACATCTGGAAGCGGACTTGGAATTTACGTTGTCTATTGTAGGTTGGGAAGAATGAAGGCGGTAACGGGAAATGAAACTGGTGGAATAACCGATCTCCCTTGCGGAGCGCTATATGTCTGGTATAGTAGAAGCCGTGTGTGGCTGACACGTTTCGATGATTTTCATGGCCTTTCGTCCTATTTAGGTTTGAAACACAATATGTTAGGCTATATGAGCGTTAACAACACTATATATTGTAGTCACGATGGGTTGGTACCGATCGCGGTTTAATAGGGAATCCGGATAAAAGCCGGAGCTGTCCCCGCAACTGTGAGCGCCGACGACCGCCGAACAAGCCACTGCAGCGATGCTGCGGGAAGGCCGGCGGAAGAGAGAAGCGCGAGCCAGTAGACCTGCCGCCCATCGCAAGCGACACTTTCTTCGGGGGTTGAGAGGTGGAAGCGAACGGGCGCCGGCCATTCATATCTTTCATTTATCCTTTTATTCATCCCCCGGCCCCGATCCTCCATTACCCACACGCCAAAAAGCGGAAGCCCCGCCGAAGAATCTTCTTCGGACGGGGCTTTTGCGCGTTTTCTGAAGGGAGTGCTTCGAAGTTTTGGGCGAGTGCTTCGAAATCACTCGCGAGTGCTTCCAACATCCGGTCGAGTGCTTTGAAAGCCGGAGGAGGTCCGTTCCTTCACTTTAAGTGACGCGGACTCACCCGGGCGCCACTTCGAAACACTCGAGGCCATTTTAAACGCACTCACGTTCCTTTTCGAAGCACTCGCGCACCACTTGAACGCACTCGGATCCCACGCACCCATCAAAAGGAGGAATTCCCATGGTCACCACCAAACCGACAGATCAGCTCGACATCCTCACCGCGCTAGAACAGGAATTCACGTCAGAGAAAATCGCCCCGCTCCGCCGCGCAGCTGAAGGCTATAGCGGCCCGTCCCTCACGCAGCACCTGATCCGCTCGGCGCTCGGCCGCGTGGACGAATCGGAAACATACTGGACGGATGTTGCGGCGCGCGTGTTGCTTGCCCAACTGTACCGCGACCAGCAGGAGCGCCGCGGCAACGAAGACGTCTACAGCGATTTCGCGCGCCATGTCCGCACGCAGGTCGAAGCCGGCTTCTACGCGCCCGCGCTCACCGAACAATACACCGATCGCGAATTGGATGAAATCGGCACGTTCCTCGACCCGTCACGTGACCGGCTGTTCACGTACACCGGTCTGAAAACGCTCACCGACCGCTACGTGGCGACAGATTTCAATAAACAGCGGGTCGAGCTGCCGCAGGAGCGATGGCTCGTGATCGCCATGACCCTGATGAGAAATGAAACCGAAGACCGCCTCGGGAAAATCAACGAAGCCTACTGGGCGCTCTCCAATCTCTACATGACTGTCGCAACACCGACTCTTGCGAATGCAGGGAAGCCGCACGGCCAGCTGTCATCCTGCTTTATCGACACTGTCGACGATTCGCTTCAGGGCATCTACGACTCGAACACCGACATCGCGAACCTGTCCAAATACGGCGGCGGAATCGGCGTCTATATGGGGAAAGTCCGCTCCCGCGGCGCCGCGATCCGCGGATTCAAGGGCGCGTCATCCGGCGTGCTTCCGTGGATCAAGCAGCTAAACAACACCGCGGTATCCGTCGACCAGCTTGGCCAGCGCCAGGGCGCGGTCGCCGTCTACCTCGATGTCTGGCATAAGGATATCCTCACGTTCCTCGACCTCAAGCTGAACAACGGAGACGAGCGCCTTCGCGCCCATGACATCTTCACCGGCGTCTGCCTGCCGGACCTTTTCATGGAACAGGTCGAGGCGCGCGGCGAGTGGCATCTGTTCGACCCTCACGAAGTTCGCGCCGTCATGGGCTGGTCGCTTGAGGATTTCTACGATGAATCCTTCGGTGCCGGCTCGTTCCGCGAGCGCTATGCCGACTGCGTCGCGCACCCGGATATCCATTCTGAAAAAGTGCCGGCGATCGATATCATGAAGCGAATCATGCGCAGCCAGCTCGAGACGGGCGTGCCGTTCATGTTTTACCGCGACGAAGTCAACCGGATGAACCCGAACAAGCATGAAGGCATCATCTATTCGTCCAATCTGTGCTCGGAAATCGCCCAGAACATGAGTGCGACAAGCGCATCGCAGGAAGTGCTGGAAGACGGCGTCATCGTCAGCCGCCGCACCCCGGGCGACTTTGTCGTCTGCAACCTGTCCTCCATCAACCTCGGGAAAGCCGTTCCGGCGGGCGTCCTCGGCAGGCTGATCGATATCCAGGTGCGCATGCTCGATAACGTCATCGACCTGAACCAAATCCCTGTTCTGCAGGCGCAAGTGACGAACCGGCGCTACCGGGGCATCGGCCTCGGCACATTCGGCTGGCACCACCTGCTGGCGCAGAAAAGCATCCAATGGGAGTCGGAAGAGGCCGTCGAATTCGCTGACAAGCTGTATGAGGACATCGCCTACTATACAATCCGAGCCTCAGCGAAGCTGGCTGGGGAGAAGGGCGGGTATCCGCTTTTCTCCGGGTCGGACTGGCAGACCGGAGCGTTTTTCGAACGCCGCGGATATAAAGGCGAACGGTGGGAGGCGCTCCGTGAGAAAGTCGGACAAAGCGGCGTCCGCAACGGCTACATGATGGCTGTCGCACCGAACTCCTCGACCTCCGTCATCGCGGGCTCGACCGCATCGATTGACCCGGTCTTCAAGCCGTTTTATCACGAGGAAAAGAAAGACTATAAACTTCCGGTCGTGGCACCGGATCTCGATCACCGGACCTACGACATCTACCGCCGCTCCGCCTACATCGTCGACCAGCGCTGGAGCGTCCGGCAAAACGCCGCCCGCCAGCGCCACATCGACCAATCAATCTCATTTAACCTGTACGTCCCGAACACGATCCGTGCCAGTGTGCTGCTGGACCTCCACCTCCAGGCATGGAAATCGGGCCTGAAGACGACCTACTACACCCGCTCCACCGCAAGCGACATTGAAGAGTGCGAGTGGTGCGAGTCGTAAAGGTGGGACAGCGGGTGAGTGTTAAGCAACTCCGGGCCCTGTCAGAGGAGGGAAGACGATGAGATTTTTGATCGCCTATGCCACCTATAGCGGCAACACGAAAGAAGCGGCGGAACTGATCGCCGACTTCCTTGAAAAAGCGGGACATGCCGTCGGTTTTCATTGGATTGGCGCGGAGCGTACACCTGACATCGCACATTTTGACGCGCTAATATTAGGCTCATTTACCTGGGCGGAAGGCAGCGTTCCCGAGGAAGTAAAGGATTTTATCCTGGATGTCGGCTACAAGCCGCCAAACACTTTCATTTTCGGGACCGGCGATACCCAATTTGGCGGCGACGCGCTGTTCTGCAGGGCCGCCGTCAAGCTCGCACGATTTTACGAGTCCCCGCTGCCGCCGCTCAAGATCGAGCAGAGCCCGCGCGGCGGGCAGGAGGAAGCAGTCCGGGCATGGACGTCCCGTGTAGAAGAGCGTGCAGGCGCCGGAATCCGGATGTCCAATTGAGCGCTCGCTCGACCCAATTTGTTGCACACCAGAAAGGAGCCACACCCATGACCACACAATCCACCGATCTGCTGACTCGCGTGAAGGTGCTGGACCCGGTCAATCCGAACCGGGCGACGGCGATCTTCGGCGGGGAGGCAAGCGGCATCCTGAACTGGAATGACCTGAAGTATCCGCACTTTTATAAGCTCCGCCAGCGGATCCGGTCCCTGTTCTGGACGGCCAATGAGGTCGACATGACACAAGACGTGAAGCAGTTTCCGAACCTCTCCCAAAACGAACAGGATGCGTTCCTGAAAATCATCGGCCTGCTCGCAACGCTCGACGGGCCCCAGACGGACGTCGCGGCAAAGCTTGCCCATTACGTGACGGATCCTTCCGTCAAATCCCTTTTCGCGACGATCGCGGACCAGGAAAGCGAGCACAACCACAGCTACGCATATGTGCTGAGCTCGGTCACGACGTTCGACAATCAGGTCCGTTCCTTTGAGACCGGGCGGCACGATCCGGTCCTCCTGAAACGGAACGAGCGGATCGCCGAAGTGTACAATGATTTCGCGACCGATCCGACCACCCAAAACGCGCTCAAGGCGATGGTGTACACGACGCTTCTGGAAGGTCTGTTCTTTTATTCCGGCTTTGCGTTCTTCTATAACCTCGCCCGCAACGGGAAGATGGTCGGCACGTCGACGATGATCAGCTACATCAACCGCGACGAGCTCGAGCACGGGAAGGCGATGAGCGATGTGTTCCGCGCAGCGATGGGGGAAAATCCGGAGCTGAACACACCTGAATTCACGGAGTGGATTTATGACGCCTACCGCCATTCGGTCGTGCAGGAAACTCTGTGGAGCCGCTATGTGCTGGATGGCGTGGACGGCATCGATTTGGAGGAGATGGAAGGCTACATTAAATACAGGGCCAATAAGATGCTGCGGATGCTTGGATTATCCGAGATTTATCCTGAACACACGGACAATCCGATGAAATGGATCCGCGCCTATGTCGACAGTTTTGACGATACAAAAACGGACTTTTTCGAGCAGACTTCCAGGCAGTACACGAAAACAAGTGACCTGAACGGGTTTGACGACCTTTAAATCATAAAGCTGCTGGGAAGCATCATGCTTCCCAGCAGCTTTCTTAAATTCATTTGCATCCGCACGATTTCCGTATAACCAAATTTGCAGGCAACTCTATATGTTTGACGTTTCCGGGGTTTTCAATTCTATCGAGCAGAATGTCAAATGCGATGCGGCCAATCTGTTCCGGTGGCTGAACGATATTTGTGACTGGTGGATCGATGATTTCTGCCGAGGGGAAGTCCCCAAAGCCGATAATGGCCACGTTATCCGGTATACGGAGTTTCATCTCTTTCAATTTGGAAATCGTCCCGATGGTCATCAAGTCATTCAAGATAAACAATGCGGAAATTTGCCGGCATCTCTTCAATAGTTTTTCGACTGCAAGCGCAGCACCTTTTTTCGTGGCGGCACCCAACTCCAGGTAATTCTCGTTGAACGGTACCCCGTAAGCTTCCAATGCGTCCCGGTAACCCCGAATCCGGTCGTTGGTTGTGGAAACATCAGGAACACCATATATGATTCCGATTTCCCGGTGGCCATGTTCCAGCAGGTGAAGCGTCGCATCATATCCTGTCTGATAGTTATCTCCAGTCACTCTCGGAGTATTTTTGACGACAGGATGGTGGCGGTTGACTAAAACAATCGGAAAGCCCGCCTCCGTATATTCATTTAAGTACTCCAGGTCACTTGAAGTTGGGGATAGGATGATTCCATCCACCATATTCGAATGGAGTACATTGATGGTCTTCTTTTCGTAGAGAATATTCTCATTTGTGTTCACGAGCATCAGATGATAACCCATCTCCCTGGCTCTCTCTTCCACGCCGTAGGTCATTTCGGAAACGAATGTATCCGGCAAACTTGAGACGACAAGCGCTGCGGTCATTGTTTTTTGCTGTTTCAATGTTTTTGCAGCCTGATTCGGCATGTAATTATATTTCCTTACCACACCCATCACTCTGGAATGGGTTTCTTTCGATATTTGTTTAGTGCCATTGATCACATGGGAAACGGTCGCCACTGATACATTGGCTTCTTTCGCGATTTCCTTCATGGTCATCTTCACGACTGATCCCCCTTGGTTAAACCGTTAACGTGATAACATTCTATCCCTTCCACCATGGATATTCAATTCAGCATGTACATCTGTGAAAACCGGGAATAAAGAATCAATTTTCAAAAAACTGTTGACGGTAAAACGCTTACAAGATAGTATTAAAACTAACAAAAGAGGTTAAACGTTTAACCGGAAAACCTCAAAAGGAGGATTCAAATGGTCAATCTTACTGCTAGCCAAGAAAAGGTCAACTTAATCAAAGAAAAAGCAAAACTGTCTCGACTGGAAACAATCCGTCTAATTTCACTTGCAAAGAGCGGGCACTACGGATCGTCGTTCTCGTGCTCAGAAATTTTTGCAACGCTTTACTATTACGTGCTCCGCTATGATCCAAACAATCCGAAGTGGGAGAATAGGGATCGGTTTGTCATGGGGAAAGGGCATTCAGCTGTCGGGGTATACCCGCTTCTGGCAGATGTCGGTTTCTTCCCCAAGGAAGAGCTGGACACGTACACTGAAGTTGGCAGTGCGTTCGGCGACCACCCAGACATGAACAAAATCAAGGGAATCGACTTTAGCTCCGGTTCTATAGGGCACGGTTTGTCAGTCGGTGTGGGAATGGCACTTGCCGCTCGTCTTGACAGCCTCGATTACCGGACATATATCCTAATGGGAGACGGAGAGCTTCAAGAGGGGCAAGTATGGGAAGCGGCAATGAGCGCGCCTAACTTTAAGCTGGGGAACTTGGTGGCTATCGTCGATAACAACAAAGTCACCGTGGATGGGGTAACAGCTGAGAATATGAGCATCGAACCAATCCGCGACAAATGGGAAAGCTTCGGCTGGAATGTTATCGATGTGGACGGCCATGATATCGAGGCGTTGATCAGGACATTCGAGAACTTGCCTTCACCCGATACGGATGTACCGACAGTGATCATCGCAGATACCGTTGCCGGCAAAGGCGTCTCGTTCATGGAAAACGGTTATGAGTGGCACGTTGCCAATCTGGGAGAAGACGATAAGATCAGAGCCATCAATGAAATAAAGGAGATGAACTGAGATGACGACTTTCCATAAAGACACATGGGAGCTATATAAAAGTACTGAAATGGCAAAACAGTTGACCGCGGGAGAGACCTTGGCCAAGCTTGGCGATGACCATCCGGAAATCGTTGCACTCTGTGCGGACCTCGGAAAACCGACACGGCTCTGGGATTTTGGGGCAAAGTACCCGGACCGCTTCTTCAATTTCGGAATTGCAGAGAAAAACATGGTCACAGCGGCCGCCGGGTTGGCAAGCACAGGGAAGATCCCGTTTGTCGCGACGTATGCATCGTTCCTGGGCATTCTGGCGGCCGAAAATATCCGGACAGCGGTTGCATATCCAAATTTGAATGTCCGTCTAATCGGGACACATACCGGAATTGCCATGGGCTTTTACGGGTCTTCCCACCACGCAACGGAAGACATTGCCATTACCCGGTCAATGGCAAATATGACGGTCATCTCCCCAGCAGATGGTGTTGCTATGGCGGAAATGGTGGAGGAATCAGTAAAGACTTATGAAGGGCCTATCTACTTTCGTGTCAGCCGCGGACGGGAAGAACAGGTATACACGAAAGACCCTGCCAAAGTCCAAAACAGGATTGGTAAGGCAAACATTCTGCGCAAGGGTTCCGATCTGACCATCATCGCCTGCGGCATCGAAGTTCATGAAGCACTTCAGGCGGCTGAACAGCTTCAGGACAAGGGTATTTCAGTCAGGGTGATTGATATGCATACTATTAAACCAATGGACAGGGAAGCGGTACTGAATGCAGCACGGGAGACGGGAGCGATCCTGACCGTCGAGGAGCATAATGTCATGGGCGGTCTTGGCAGCGCGGTGGCGGAAGTGCTGATGGAATCCGGAGTGAACTGCAAGTTCAAGCGTCACGGCTTCTACGATGAATACTCACTGATCGGCAAGCCTTATTACCTGTACCAGCATTACAAGCTGGACGGTAAGGGAATTGCCTCGGTCGCTGAGGAACTGCTGAACAACTAATAACCCGGCAATCAGAGAAGGGACCGGCAGTCTGGAAACTTCTCTGATTTGTGCATTTGTAGATGAGGAGTGGAGTACATGAATTTCGAGAATAGAGTAGCACTAATTACAGGGGCGGCTTCCTTGGAAGGAATCGGCATGAGCATAGCACGCCAGCTCAGCAAACGGGGGGCAACTGTGGTACTTGCGGATATCAATAAGAACGGTGTTGAAGCAGGTGCCAATGAGATTGAAGGTAAAGGAGGGAAAGCTTACGCAGTCCAATTGGATGTGACTGATCAAAAGCAGGTGCAAAGTGTTGTCGAAGAGATGGTCGAGAAAGTAGGCAAAATTGATATTGTTGTTAACAATGCAGGGGTTTCACGGCCTTCGCGAGTCCAAGAGATTACACAAAATGAATGGGATCTTGTACTCAACGTAAACTTGAAAGGCCCATTCTTACTGACACAGGCTGTCCTTCCATATATGAAGGAAAACCGATATGGAAGAATCGTTAACTTAAGTTCGGTGTCCGGTAAGCGCGGAGGCGGTGTATTCGGGGGATCTCATTATTCCGCTGCTAAGGCTGGCCTCACCGGTTTCACGAAAGCAGTTGCTAGGGAAGTCGCAAGTTATGGGATTACATGCAACACGGTTGCGCCGGGCTTAATTGGCGGAACGGATATTACGGGAGGGCTGATGACCGAAGAAATGGAACAGGCGATTAAGCTTGACATTCCAGTGGGCCGTCTTGGACAAGTGGAAGACGTATCGTATGCCATCTCATTCCTCGCATCTGAAGGAGCAGGATACATTACCGGGGAAGAACTGGACATCAATGGCGGATCACATATCGACTAAAAGGGCTATTTGCCCTTTGCTCTAGTTTGTAAGCGCTACCATTCAAGGTGAGCCATGAAAAGAGGAGGGATTGAATGAAGCTTATCCGGTTTATCGCACTAACAGGTGTGTTTTTACTTGCAGGAAGCCTTCTGTATATCATATTCGCTTCCGGTAAAGTGGCCAATTCGAATGATGACAAAATCACAATCCGGTTTGGGCATGGAGCTGCCGAGACGAATGAGCGGCATCTGGCAGTCATGAAATTTAAGGAATTGGTGGAGGAACGGTCGGACGGCAACATTGAGGTTCTCGTGTACCCGAACGAGTTGCTTGGTTCGGAGGGGGAAATGATTGAAAGCGTTACGCTGAATGACCTTCAGATGGTTGCTGCCAGTGCTTTCAGTCAGTATGACCAGCGGATCAGCGTATTCGAGCTTCCGTACCTTTTTGACTCACACGAAGAGGCGTGGAACACGCTTGACGGAGAGCTGGGGGATGAAGTCGGCAGCTATCTACTGGATCACCATTTAAGAGTCCTCGGTTATTTCGAAAATGGATTCCGCCACATCACCGCCAATAAACCTATTGAACGTCCTGATGATTTGGCTGGATTAAAAATCAGGACGCCAGAATTCCCAATATCCCTGACCACCTTCCAGGCGCTCGGGGCAAGCCCTACACCAATGGCGTTCGGAGAATTGTACATGGCCTTGCAACAGAAAACCGTAGACGCCCAAGAGAACCCGGTGCCTAATATCTATGCCAATAAGCTCTACGAGGTTCAAGATTACCTAATTATGTCCGGACATCAGTACAGCTCAGTGCCGGTTGCGGTGAATGAGGAATTCTGGCAATCCCTATCTCCTGAAACACAGAACCTTTTGCAAACTACAGCAAAGGAAGTGGCGCAATACCACCGGGACCTTGTTTTAGAGAATGAACAAGCGATGATTCAAGAGCTGGAAGAGGCCGGAACCATTATCCTTACACCTGATACAGAGCCATTTAGAAAAAAAGCAGAACCAGTTTACGATTCATTCAGGAAACGGTTTGGAGAGGACTTGGTCAATCGCGTACTTGATGCTGTTGCAGTAGAAAGGATTCGGTGAATAAGGGGGGTGAGAAAAATGAACGTACTCAAATGGCTTGATAAAAACTTGGAAGAATATCTGTTAATGTTCCTTAGTGTTTTCACTGTTGTCGTCATCTTCTCACAGGTTGTGATGCGGTATTTGTTCAACAATTCCCTAACATGGTCTGAAGAGATTGCTCGCTATGCGTTCATTTGGATGATCTATATAGGTGTCAGCTATGGGGTAAAGCGAAACGCCCATCTTGCAGTCGATATCCTTCCGATCATGTTTAAGGAAAAGGGGAAATTGGTGTTTGCGATCATTGCAGATTTCTTCTTCCTCATATTCACGATCATTGTCACCATTTATGGATTGGATATCATTGCCAAGATTACGAGGGAGTCGGCTGCACTTGAAATTCCGATGAGCTATGTATATACGGCACCTGTTGCGGGGATGGGCCTCACAATTATCCGCCTGCTCCAGCGGTTCGTGCTCCATTATAAAGTGCTGAGGCAAGGCAAAGCGATAAAGCAGAAGCACACCCTCGGCTGGAAGGGTGAGGCTGCATGACAGCAACGGCATTCATTCTTTTCGGGAGTTTTTTCTTGTTCATGCTTTTGTCTGTTCCAATCGGGATTTCACTAGGACTGTCCGGAGTCGTGACCGCGCTCTATTCCACAAACATTTCCATAACATTCCTAACGCAAGGTTTGGTGACTTCAACTGATAATTTTGCACTGATGGCTGTCCCGTTTTTTATTCTTGCCGGTGAGATTATGGGAAAAGGAGGCATCTCAGGCCGCTTGTTTGCCCTTGCGAATGTGTTTGTCGGCAGATTCACGGGAGGATTTGCCATGGCTGCCGTAATTACCGCAATGTTTTTTGCGGCGATTTCAGGTTCCGGGCCGGCTACCGTTGCAGCAGTGGGGGGGATCATGATCCCCGCGATGGTCTCACAAGGTTACGACAAGAAATTCGCAACTGCAGTCGTCGTATCAGCGGGTTCACTTGGTATTATTATCCCTCCAAGTATTCCCATGGTGCTCTTCGGGGTGTCCGGGAATCAGTCAATCGGGGACCTATTTATGGGGGGGATTTTTCCGGGAATTTTGATGGGCTTTACAATAATAGCCTGGATTTATTTCTATTCAAAGAAGAAGAACTACAAAGGAAACAATGAGCCCTTCTCCATTAAGGAGATGTGGAGTGCGCTTTATCGGGCAAAATGGTCTCTCCTCGTCCCCATACTGATACTCGGAGGAATTTATGGAGGAATATTCACGCCGACAGAAGCGGCTGTCGTTGCCGTGGTGTATTCAGCTGTGGTCGGATTCGTTCTTCATCGCGAGCTAACAATCGCTGGTTTTAAACCAATACTTGCAGATGCTGCGCTGAATTCCGTTGTTATCCTCTTGATTATCGGAACTGCCAATACATTTGGCACAATTCTCTCTATGGAACAGATGCCAAAGGCGTTTGCCGATGCATTGCTGTCACTCTCAGATAATAAATTTACGATTGTATTGCTTCTTCTCTTGTTACTCTTAATTGTGGGCTGCTTCTTGGATACGTCTGCGGCGGTCATCATTTTCACGCCAATTTTGCTCCCGGTTGCAATTGGAATTGGGGTAGACCCGATCCATTTCGGCGTTCTCATGATTTCGGCACTGGCACTTGGATTCCTTACTCCGCCGCTTGGGGTCAACTTGTTTGTAGGTTCCGGCATATCAGGGCTGTCTGTTTCCACGATTGTAAGAGCGGTTGTACCGTTTTTCATTGTGCTGTTGATTGCGCTGATGTTTATCACATTTATCCCATCTCTATCGTTGCTACTTACGCAATGAATGAGTGCTTGAAGCATATCTGATAAAAGTTGAAATATTTCTATGATAAAAATCGTGGCAATAACCATAAAAAAATGTATTCCCTTTCATAAACTTGGACAATTGACGTGAGGGATTTGTTATAATTGCGTCAATGATAATTTGTTCAAGGGGGAGAACTGCATGGCGGCTAACGTGATGGAAGACAAAGAAGCCAAACCACAAAAAACATTTGAGGAAAGGCTCCGGGCGGTGAGTGAAGTCCTTGAAAAGAAGCGGAAAAAGGGAGCGGTCGCCCGCGAATTCGGCGTCCACCCGAACACGCTGAAAAACTGGCTTGATGCCTACGGGGAATCCGGCGAGGAGGGCCTCATCCCGAAAAAGCGCGGCCGCCAGCCGAAATCCCCGGGCATCGATCCGAACCGCCGCCTCCGCGAGCTGGAGCGAGAAGTGCGCCGGCTGCGTGAGGAAAACGACATCCTGAAGAAATTCACGTCGATGGTCGACATTAAAAAGACCGAGCGGTTTGATGCCATTCATGAAATGAAGGATGAGCATAAGGTCCGCCGGCTCTGCATGACGCTCGACGTGTCGGAAAGCGGTTATTACAACTACGTGAACCGGCCCGAAAACAAGCTGTCCGACCGCGACCGCGAAGACATCGCCCTGATGCGTCACCTGATGGAACAGGAAGATGTGCTGGATCCGGACTGGATTTTGCTTGAGCTGAGAAAAGCCGGGCGCACGATCAACCGCCGCCGCCTTCTCCGCCTTCTTGATCAGATCGACGAGGTCGAGGTGGTTGAAGTCGAAGAAGACGACCATTCCGAGGTAAAGGAAGCCGTCGCGGCCAAATAATGCTTGATCCAAACCGCCGGAATGCAGGTTCCGGCGGTTTTTCACAATGATTGAAAGGGGATGCGGGGAATGAAGAACATCTTTATTACTAGAAAGCTGCCGGAAGAGGCTGTCTCAAGACTTCGGGAAGAGTTTGAGGTGGACATGTGGCCGAGCGAGGACGAGGTTCCGCCTAAAGAGGTGCTGATTGAAAAGGCGAAGACGGCCCACGCGCTCTGGACGAATGTGGCGGACACCGTCGACAGGGATGTGATAGAAGCAGGGGAAACGCTCCAAGTGATCGCAAACCTCGCCGTCGGCTACAACAATATCGACGTCGATACGGCCAAGAAGCGGGGAATCATCGTCACCAACACGCCGGGCGTCCTGACGGAGACGACTGCCGACCTGGCGTTCACGCTCATGCTCGCGGCGGCAAGGCAGACCGGCCAGGCGGAGCGCTTCCTGCGCGAGGGCAAGTGGACGTCCTGGTCGCCGATGGGCTTCACCGGCATGGACATCTTTGGCGCCACGCTCGGCATCGTCGGCATGGGCCGCATCGGCGAAGGTGTCGCACGCCGCGCAGCGGGCTTTGACATGGACGTCCTCTACCACAACCGCACGCGCAAGCCGGAGGCCGAGTCGATGTTCGGCTTCCGGTACGCCGAGCTGGATGACCTGCTTGGGCAATCCGACTTCGTCGTCATCCTCACACCGCTCACCGACGAAACCCGCGGCATGATCGGCGAACGCGAACTCGGCCTCATGAAGGAGACCGCCGTCCTCGTCAACGCCGCGCGCGGCGGCATCGTCGACGAAGAAGCGCTCTACGAAGCCCTGAAAAACGGGGACATCTGGGCCGCCGGGCTCGACGTCTTCGAAGGCGAACCGATCGGCGCCGACCACAAACTCCTCACTCTGCCGAACGTGACCGCACTCCCGCATATCGGCAGTGCCAGCGTCAAAACGCGCCTCGCGATGATGCGCATGAACGCGGAAGACATAGAGGCGGTCTTGTCTGGCCGCACCCCTGAAAACCGGGTGGTGTAAAGATGAAGAAACTACTGGTGGCCGGGCTGGTCACACTCGCCGGCGTCCTTTTGAAGCCGAAGAAGGTACAGTCAGACCGCATCAGATAAAAGAGGAGAGACATCATGATCCAAACGAGACACATGATCGGCATTCTCGCAGTCACCCTCCTGCTCGTGGCGGCCATTCTTCTGGCCGTGCAACATTACTTCACCAAGCAGGAAATCAGCGCCCTGACCGAAGGCTGCCTGGACAACGGGGGGACAGTGGACCTCGCGATTTATAACACGTTCACCAGCTCGTATGAATTTGATTGCAAAAGCAAGTGAAAACCAACCGCTTCCCAGCAAGGTGAAGCGGGTTTTATTGGAGTGCTGATGTACTCCAAGTGTTGAGAACTGCAGGAACGTCATGGTAAAAAAGTAAATCGTCTGGTACAATATCCTTGATTTAAGGTAATAGGGGGTATTGCAAGATGAACAAAAGACTATTAGCCGCGATTTTCGGAAGTGCGATGGTGCTAGCAGCCTGCGGTGGAGAAACAACAGGATCGGACTCGTCAGAACCTGCGGAAGAGAAAGAGACCCAACAGGCTGAGGAAAAACAAACGGAGTCCGCTGCAGATGGTTTCAGCAAAGAATTTGAACAAGTGATTGTAGATAATGAAAACATCAAAGCCACGCTGACGAAAGTCGAAAAAGTGGTAGATGAGATGTGGGACGAAGAAAAAGTGGAAGTGACTTTCGAAGTGGAAAACAAGCGGGAAGATACAATTGAAGTACAAGCCCGTGAAGTATCCGCGGATGGTAAAATGGTCGATGACGCAATGCTGTCGATGAGCCAGGAAGTCTCTGGAGGCAAGCTCGCAGATGCAGTTCTAGAAATTCAGAACTATGAAGGCGACCTTCCGAAAATGGAAGACAATATCGAGATGATCCTCCACATCTTCTCTTGGGATGACATGGACTACACTGAAAATCACCCAGTTAATATTGATCTGAAATAATCTATTTAATAGAGCGCGCACTGGTTTGAATGAAAGATATCCGGTGCGCCTTATTTGTGATTGAGCAGCAATCACTCAAGGCTCATCCCCTCAGAAATCGGGTATGATAAAGGAAGACAATCAGAAAGTGGGGCGGTTACCAGATGAAAGAATGCATCACACCTTACCTAACGTTCTACGGCCGGGCAAAGGAAGCGGCCGTGTTTTATTCGGACTTGTTCGGAATGGAGAACCTCGGCATCCAAACCTACGGCGAAGCCGACTTCCCGACACCCGAAGGCGCCGAAGAATTTGTTATCCACTGCCACTTGAAGCGCGGCAACTTCCAGCTCATGCTCGCCGACTCCACCGAGCCGCAGCCGGAAGTGCCCGTTCGCAGCATCTCCCTCCTGATCGACTGCGAATCCGAAGAAGAAATCCGCCGCCTCTACAACACCCTCCTCGACGAAGGCCGCCGCATCATGGAAATCCAGGAAACATTCTGGGGCGCGCTGTATGCAAAGGTGGAGGACCGGTTCGGATTTACTTGGGATTTGAATTATTCAAAAGACCAGAAGTAAAGGTCGCAGTGTCCGGGGAGATGACAAACCGGCTCCCGACTACCGGCTGGCAATGTTGCCGCGGCGATTGCGGCCAATTTGGAATGACCCCCGCTCACTTCCCGGATGGGAGGTGGCGGGGTTTTTGTGTGAGTGCGAATGGCGAGACTGAGGCGCGGAATGACGAGACTGGCGCAGTGAATGGCGAAACCAAGAGTGTGAATGATGAAACCAAAGCCGTGAATGCCGAAACCATCATTTGAACCAGTGTCAATTGTGACTTTATTAACTCGGCAAAATTAAATTTTGGTATACTTCCTTGATCATTATTTAAATTCGGCATCAATAAGTGCCTCAATTTGCAATCTTTCCGAACTGAGTATTTCGCTGCTTAATGGCGTGATATGGTTTTACAAAGGGGGGATCGAGTTGGGGGTACGGCCATATCCATTAGAATTGCTGACGTTGGAATGCATGCAGCGGAGGTTATATCCGGGTCATCGGGAGTTGGTGCGGATTGCCGATCAGATCAAGAGGCTGGAAGCGGGATTCAGCGGGGAACAAAAGGTTGATCAATACTTGGAAGGATTGCGATTGCCGAGGGAATGGTGGATCCTGCGGGATATCCGTCTCAGGATTAATAAGTCACATGTCGCACAGTTTGACACGTTGATGGTGACGGATCGCGGAATCGGAATCATTGAGTCAAAACTGCTCAGAGGGACACTTCGCTACCAGGAGAACCCCCGCAGGCTGGAACGCATCGAGGAAGACGGTTCGATTCTTACGTTCGACTGCCCGATCATCCAGCTTGAAAATCAAAAGGAAGGTCTAACCGAATGGCTTCGGCAAAGGGAACTGATGATGAGCGTTAAAGGCGTGGTGGCCTTTGCCGCCCGCAACACGTGGCTCGGCTTGCCTGAACATGCCCCGTTTGTCTCGGTAAAGGAATTGCCATACATCATGCGGCGGGATTTCGGGGCAACAGCCGCCATCGGCAACACCCCAGCTAGTGCAATCGTAGACCG
Source organism: Bhargavaea massiliensis (assembly GCF_018390575.1). Taxonomy (GTDB): domain Bacteria; phylum Bacillota; class Bacilli; order Bacillales_A; family Planococcaceae; genus Bhargavaea; species Bhargavaea massiliensis. The sequence continues at coordinate 85,679 of NZ_JAHBCJ010000003.1, forward strand.
TATCCTCCAGGAGCAGTTGGGACCGGAGTGGGTCCGGACCGATCTGCGATATGATATCCATCCTGATGACTATAAAAGAGGTCTCCTATGCGAAACCTGTCATACTATCTTGGGTTGGAAGACGATTAGGACGCTAGAATGTGCGAAATGTGGTCAACCAACGGGCAATCCGTACCAGGATGCCCTGCTGGACTGCTTCTTGCTGATCAACCCCATCATCACTACCCGGGTCTACTGTGATTTTACCGGAATTCCCTCGGTATCAACCGGACATCGGCACCTGAGCAGTTTTGAGCTGGACGTACTCGGAAGCACCAGCAAACGGGCTTTCCGGTTTGATCCGATGAGGCATTTGGCAGGAAAATCACTGATTCAGAAACGTTGCCGCTGACAGTTTCGTCATTTGTCCGTCCGGTTTCATCATTCGTTAAGCCAGTTTCATCATTCGGCCGAAAAGTTTCGTCGTTCATGTCCTGGAGGTGGATGAATGACGAAACCGCAGCCCCGAATGACGAAACCGAAGCCATGAATGACGAAACCACCGCCGCCACCGCCGCCACATTAGCCCCAATATCAAAAATCCCCCGCCACGGCAAAAGCCATAGCAGGGGATCGCATCACAACTCATTCACCCTTCGCCGCAATCGCCCGCTGAAACTCCTCCCGGATCTCCCGGAGCAGCGATTCTTCCGTAAGCAGCCGGTAGCCTGCAGCGGCAAGGGCTTTGGCGCCGCGGATGAGGGCTTCGTCGCCTACAGGAGAAGCGGAGGCTTCGCGGAATTCGATCGTGTGGCCGATCAGGTCGTCCGGCCCGATTTTGATGTGCGGATGGGCGGTCGGGACGGCGTAGCTGATGTTGCCGGCATCGGTGGAGCCTTTGCCGGAGCGTTTTTCATCGACGACGTGTTCGCCGACCGCTGACAGTTCCTGGCCGATCGCCTCGTCGAGGACGCGGTTCAGGACAAAGTCGCGGACTTCATTCTGGAACCGTTCAATCTTGACCGTGGCACCAGTTGCGAGGGCTGCGCCTTCGGCGACGGCACGGACTTTCGCGGCGACTTCCTCGGTCCGGGCCCAAGTTTCCGCGCGGATAAAGAAGCGGGCAGAAGCATAGTCCGGAATGATGTTCGGTGCGTCGCCGCCGTGCGTGATGATGCCGTGAATCCGGACATCTTTCGGCAGTTGCTGGCGAAGTGCGTTGATGCCGTTGAACAGGCCGATGACGGCGTCCAGCGCGTTGATGCCTTTTTCCGGGGAGCCGGAGGCATGCGCGGAGCGGCCATAGAAGTGGAAGTCAAGCGGGTCGACGGCGAGCGTTTCGCCGGTCGGAGCGGTCTTGGCGCCCGGATGGATCATCATGGCGACGTCGACATCCTCGAGGAAGCCATGACGGACAAAGCTTCCTTTCGCGCTGCCGTTAGGGCCGCCTTCTTCGGCCGGTGTGCCCAGGACGACCACCCGTCCGCCGGTTTCATCCAAGCGTTCCCCGAGGGCAATCGCCGCGGCGACACTGGTCGTTCCGATGATGTTGTGACCGCACGCATGCCCAAGTCCCGGGAGTGCATCGTACTCCGCCAGATAAGCGACGGTCGGGCCTTCTTTGCCGCTGTCTTTCACGGCATGGAACGCCGTTTCGTGGCCGGCGACACTCCGCTCAACCGTAAATCCCGCTTCCTCAAGCAGCTCGGACAGCCGACCGCTCGCATACACTTCCTCATTCCCGATCTCGGGGCGGGCGTGGATGTCATGGCTCACACCGATATAGCGCTCGCGGTTTGCATCAATCGTTTCCCAAATCTTCCCTCTCGCATCCTGTGCAACGGTCATTCCGGTTTCCTCCCTTAAATCACTTTTTCAGATCCTCGAATGCCTTGTCGAGTTCTTCCTGGCTAAGCTCGACGAGGATGGATCCGTCGTTCGTGTCTTCCTTGACGGCCTCGGCGATGTCTTCTTCCTGGTAAAGCTCCGCGATGCGCTTGTACGTTTCATTGTCCTTGTCCTCGCCGCGTGCCGCGATGATGTTGACGTACGGGTGGACGTTTTCGTCGGTTTCGTCTTCTACGAAGATTGCATCTTCCTTAGGGGAGAAGCCGGCCTGTCCGGCCACGCCGTTGTTGATGACCGAAGCGGCGACGTCAGGAAGGACACGCGGTGTCTGCTGGGCGGTCATCGGAAGGATTTCAAGGTTCAGCTTGTTTTCCGCAACCTTGGACGGGTCGCCGAACATGCCGAAGTCGTCTGCCAGGGTGATCAGTCCGGCACTCTGAAGAAGAAGAAGCGCGCGTGCCTGGTTCGACGGGTCGTCCGGGATGGCGACCTTGTCGCCTTCCTTCAGTTCGGAGACGTCGGAGATCTTCTCGGAATAGATACCCATCGGCGCGAACATCGTGGAACCGATCGGGACGATGTCGTTGCCGCTTTCATTAACGTACTGGCCAAGGAATGCGATGTGCTGGTAGGCATTCAGGTGGATGTCCCCTTGGGCAAGGGCATTGTTCGGAAGCGTGTAGTCGGCGAACTCGACCAGTTTGATCTCGATGCCTTCTTTTGCTGCCTTTTCCTGCAGGATCGGCCATTGTGCGCCGTCCGCGCCGTTGACGCCAATCTTCACTTGGACCGTTTCGCCGTCTTTTTCTTCTCCGCTTGCGCCGCCGCATGCCGCAAGGGCGAGGGAGGCGATGATGGCAATAGCCAGAATCCAAATTTTCTTCATCGTCATGCTCCTTTTATCAATAGTTCTTTAATTCCTCGTACGACTTGTCAAGCTGCTCCTGGCTGAGGTCAATCAGAATCGAGCCGCCGTTCGTGTCTTCTTTAACTGCCTGTTCAATGTCTTCTTCCTGGTAAAGTTCCGCGATGCGCCGGTAGGCTTCGTTGTCTTTGTCCTCGGCGCGGGCCGCGATGGTATTGATGTAAGGGATGACGTTTTCATCGTTTTCATCTTCAAGGAAGATCGAGTCTTCGACAGGGGAGAGACCCGCCTGCCCGGCAATGCCGTTATTGATGACGGAGGCTGTGACGTCCGGAAGAGCCCGCGGAGTCTGCTGTGGCGTCATCGGAATGATTTCAAGGTCGAGCTTGTTTTCTTCGATCTTCGTCGGGTCATCGAACAGCCCGAAGTCATCCGAGAGGGTCAGAAGCCCCGCGCTTTCTAGGAGGCGAAGCGCGCGTGCCTGGCTGACCGCGTCATCTGGAATGGCGATTTTGTCGCCTTTTTTCAGTTCGGAGACATCCTTGATCTTATCGGAGAACAGGCCCATCGGCGCGAACATCGTGGAGCCGATCGGGACAAGCTCATTGCCGCTTTCCTTGGAATACTGGGCGAGGAAGGCGATCGTCTGGAAGGCGTTCAGTTCAATGTCTTTCTGGGCAAGGGCGTTGTTCGGCAGCGTGTAATCTGCGAACTCGACCAGTTTGATTTCAATGCCTTCTTTAGCCGCTTTTTCTTTCAGGATCGGCCATTGTGCGCCGTCTGCGCCGTTGACGCCGATCCTCACTTCGACGGTCTCGCCGTCCGCTTTTTCTCCGCTTGCACCGCCGCATGCCGCGAGGGCGAGGGAAGCAATCAGGGCGATTGCCACAATCCAGAACTTTTTCATCGCAGTAAGTCTCCTTTTTTGGGGGGATAAGTGCGGGGCGGCTTTTATCACCGCCGCATGATTTTCCTTGAGAGCGTGTTCCCGAGCCACTGCGCCAGCTGAACAAGGACGATCAGGATCAGCACGGTGACAATCATGACGCTGGCGTCAAATCGCTGGTAACCGTAAGTCATCGCGATATGGCCGAGGCCTCCGCCGCCGACCGTTCCGGCAACGGCCGAGAAGTCGATCAGGGTGACCGTGACGAATGTCAGGCCGAGGACGAGCGGACCGAGCGCTTCCGGAATCAGGACCGTAAAGATGATCCGGAGCGGGCTCGCGCCCATCGCCTGGGCGGCTTCGATCACGCCGGGGTCGATGCTGACAAGGTTGTTCTCGACGACCCGTGCGATCGTGAAGCTTGCAACAATCGTCATCGGGAAGATGGCGGCCGCCGTCCCGATCGTCGTGCCGACCACGAGCCTTGTCAGCTGCGAGATGGCGACAAGGAAGATGATAAACGGCACCGGCCGGATGATGTTGATGACGATATTCAATAGGTTAAAGAGAAATTTATTTTCCAGAATATTGTTCTGGCGGGTTACAAACAGGAGAAGTCCCATGATGATGCCGAGAATCGATCCGAAAATGAGTGTGGCGATGACCATCGTGATCGTCTGGCCCGTCGCCTCAACAATGCGCGGCCAGAAGGATGTCCAATCAACGTTCAATTTCCTGCACCTCCTCGATGTCAGTCAGCGTTTCAATTTCTCGGATGGCAGCTTCGACAGCAGCCGGATCGCCCAGGAACGAGACGATCAGATTCCCGAACAGCCGCTCCTCCAGCTCCCGGACGGAACCGTACACGATGTTGAAGGTAACTCCGTGCTTTGCCGTAACCGTTGAGAGCACCGGTTCGTTCGCGACCGGCCCCTTGAATTGAAGACGGTACAAACTGCCGCCTCCTGATTCCCGCCACTCGGCGAGTACCTTTGGGGAAGGGAGGTCTTGCTGAACGGAGTGGATGAACCGCCTGGTCGTTGCGTGCTGAGGGTCCGTGAACACTTCGAACACGCCTCCGGACTCGATCACTTCACCGTTCTCCATGACCGCGACCTTTGTACAGACCGACTGGATCACTTCCATCTCGTGAGTGATCAGGAGGATCGTAATCCCGAACTCCCGGTTAACCTGTTTCAGGAGCCGCAGCACATCAGCCGTCGTATCCGGGTCAAGCGCGGAAGTCGCTTCGTCGCAGATCAGAATATCCGGGTTGGTCGCAAGCGCCCGGGCAATCCCGACACGCTGCTTTTGCCCGCCCGACAGCTGATCCGGATAATCCTTCGCCTTGTCGGCGAGGCCGACAAATCGGAGAAGCTCCTCGACACGCTTATTGATCTCGTGCTTCGGAGTGCCGGCAAGCTTCAGCGGATACGCAACATTCCCGGCCACCGTCCGCGAGTTGAACAGGTTGAAGTTCTGGAAGATCATCCCGATGTTCCGCCGCTGCTTCCTGAGCTCCTTGGCGGAGAGGGACGTCACATTGACGCCCTGAATTTCGATCGAGCCCTCACTCGGCCGCTCCAGCAGATTCACCAGCCGCAGCAATGTGCTTTTTCCGGCACCGCTAAAGCCGATAATTCCGTAGATGTCGCCCTGCTCGACTTTCAGCGACACATCCTTCACCGCGTGAACCTCACGCTTGCCAAGCCGGAACGTCTTGGACACTTGTTTAAATTCAATCATCCGGCGAACCTCCTGTTGTCAGATATGAAAAATCCTCTTGATCTCATATAGAGAAAAAGAGGACCGGTAAAGGTCATCTTTTTCTCATCTTCCAGATGCAAAGGCATCTGCAGGAATTAGCACGGTGCCTCCAAAGAATGGGGTCCGCTGCCGAGACGTCCTAGGGCCTGTCCCTCGGTCTCTCTTGATAAGAAAAGATGTTCATATTAGATTAGTGCAAGAATTTAAACTAACTCTACTTGGACGTGGAAGGGAAGTCAATGACTTTAAAAAAAGTATTTCAATTCTGATTAATTGTGATTTTTATGGAAGCGTTTGCTAACTGTTGGTGCGTATAGAAAGTAAAGATGCCCAAAAAAATTGGAGGATTCAAGGCTGTTGGAAACTTTTGAATAGCCGGTTTCGTCATTCGCCCGTTTAGTTTCATCATTCAGCTTGAATGTTTCGTCATTCACCTCGCTATGGCGGCCGAATGACGAAACCGGAGGCCCGAATGACGAGACTTCCTCAACGAATGACGAAACTGAGCCCCGGCACTCAGATGCCGGGGCTCAAAATCAATCAGTCCATCCGCCGTTTCCGGTACACCGCCACAGTCGCCCCGACAGACACCACTGCCCATGCCGCGAGGACGAGAAAAGATTCCCCGACGGCAGCTCCGCTTTCCAAACTGACCCAGATGTTCATGAGCAACTCATTCGGGAGATAATCCAACACCGTCAAAATCATTTCATTCGTGATCATCGACTTGAACATCGACGACATTCCGAAAATCAACATGACAGGCATGCCGATGATGCTCGTTTCCATGACCGTGCGGGACAGCAGGCCGAGCAGTGTGCCGATCGCCAGGAAGAAGACGAGCGCGATGACAATGCTCAACGCAAACAGCGGAAGGGAAGGGACGCTAAACTCTGCCAGCCAGATGCAGCCGATTACGACAACCACCGTCGTGACCGCGCTCAGCAGGCTCTTTCCAACAAACACTTCCGTCACACTGGCCGGAGACAGCAGCAGTCCGCGCAACGTGTTCTTTTCCTTTTCCTCCGCGACCATCGCGGCCTGGACAAAGGCACCGGCGATGACCAGGGCAAAGACAATGGGGAAGGCGATCATTTCAGCGCTGTCCGCTCCGATCCGCCCGAGCCAGGCGGCAAAGAAAAGCGGCAGTGCCAGTGTAAGCAGGACATACGAGTTGCGCTGCAGGTCTTTCCAGTCCTTAACGAAAATCGCGTTGACACGCTTTATGGAAAATGGGGTCATCATAGGTTCCTCCCGGTCAGTTGTACAAACAGGTCGCCGAGTGTCGGCTCATTCGAGTGGATCGTCAGCAGATTGCCGCTGGCCATATAGCCGGCGATCGCGGCAGCGCCGGTTTCATCCGGCTCGACGGTGACAGTCGTCTTGTCTTTTAATAAAAGCGAAATCGTCGGGCTGCCGGACATCGTCCTCAGGTTTTGCGGCGTATCGAACAGCTTGATTTCTCCGTCATGGAGGAAGGCGACCCGGTCGCACAGCGCTTCCGCTTCAGTCATGTCATGAGTGGTGAGGAAGATGGTCGTGCCTTCCCGGTTCAGCTTCCGCAAGCCCTCATGGATCTGCTTGGTCGTTGTCGGGTCGAGTGCCGAGGTTGGCTCATCCAGGAACAGGAGGGCCGGCTTATGAAGGATGGCCCGTGCCAGCGTGACACGCTGCTTCATTCCCTTGGAAAGCTTCTTGACGGGGGTCCGCTCCTCGCCAAGGAGATCCACCATTTCCAGCACTTCACGGATGCGCTCTTTTCCGACTCCGTACAGCTCCGCATAAAGCGCTAGATTGTCCTGCACGGTCAGCCGGTCGTACAGGCCGCTGTTGTCGGTGAGGATGCCGATCTTCTTCATTCGAGCCGGATCTTTTAATAGATGGACGGGCTCTCCGAACACCCGGACATCGCCTGCGGTCGCCGCGAGCTGCGCGGTCAGGATCTTGATGGTGGTCGTCTTGCCCGATCCGCTCGGTCCGAGGAATCCGATTGTCTCTCCCTTGCGGACATTGAAATCCACATCTTTCAGCGCGAGTTTGTCTCCGAATGATTTGACGAGGCTGTTGACCTCAATGATGTGCTCCATCATGATCGCTCCTTTTCTGCCGTTCGTTTTCTTGACTCCACCTTACCGCGCCGTTTAAAAGAACGCAGTAAAATCAAGGTGAAAGGATCCTGCGGCGTGATGAATGGAGCCTATTGCCGATGAATGGCGCGCTAATATTAGCGCTGACAGAACGGTCAGATGCCGAGGAACGTTTTCAGTTCCGCATACTTGCCCTTGGAGAGGGGAACGGTGCTTTTATTGGGGTCTTCCAAGATTAAGCTGTAGCTGTTGCGCGTCCACGTGATCACTTCGCGCACTCGCTGGAGATTCACGATATAAGACCGGTGGCAGCGGAAAAACCCGAATGGCTGCAGGCGCGTTTCGAGGTCCGCCATCTTGATGGCACACGGGAACGTCTCGCCCTGGACATGCAGCTGCGAGACGCCGTCCACACTCTCGACGAATATGATCTCCGTCGGGTCGAACAAGATCAGCTTGTCGTTCACCTTTGCCGGGATCTTGTTGAACTGGAGCTGGGGAACGGAAGTGTCATCTTCATCAGCACGCTCCATTTTTTCTTCAGAAACAGGTTCTTCCCGAACTTCGGCCTCCTCTGCAAGCTCGAACAGTTTCAGTCCGCCTGCATTGAGCCGGTAAACGGTGTCACCCAGCGTCACCGCATTCTCCAAATTGCTTGTCGTCAGCAGCACCGCGCCGCCACCCGCCGTGAATTCAGACAGCACACGCTGAAGGATAATCCGGCTCTCCACATCCAGATTCTGCTCCGGCTCCTGCAAAATCAGCAGCTCCGGATGATGTACCAGTGCCCGGGCCAGCTGCACGCGGCGCTTTTCGGAATACGTCAGCTTCGAAATCCGTGTCCGTCCGCGCTCCGCCAACCCGAGTCTCCGGAGCAGGTCCTCAATTGGGGATCCGGCATCATGGAGATTACGGAACAGCCGGAGCTGCTCGGCTGGCGTCAGCCGATCATATAAGGCATCATCCAGCAGCATGACACCCACACGCGAGGCCAGATCCCGGAAATGCCGGCCGACCGGCTCTCCGGCAAACCGCACTTCCCCATGAGAAGCGGGAGCCATCCCCGTCACCATACCGATCAATTGCATCCCCGCCTCATGTCCGCACTGCACGGCCGTCACCGCACCCGGCCCCACACACAAATCAAAACGGGGAAACACCACTTGATTCCCCGCCATCTTCTCTACCTGATGAAACTCCAAAATCCCCAAGATGCCAGCCTCCCGATGTCTGAGTCTTCTTATTACTACCAGTTTAGAGAAAAGAGGGGGTGCGGGCAATAGAACTTCTGATAAGAGGGAGTTAGCGGGGAAAGGCTGAGCCAACGGACAACAAGTCCAAATCGTAACAAGGATGCGCGCAAGCATTTGCCGCTACGTCGCGCATGGCTTATCTATGGATTTAAAAAGAAAACCCAGAAGACGCCACCACGTGAGATTCGGAAGGCAAAAGCGTATAGGAACGATTTCCTTTCGCAGATAGAGGAGTGGTTTTAATGAGCTATCTTGATAAGCGCCTGACCGAGCGCCAGAATGATCCGGAATTTAAAAAAGCATGGAAAGAAAATGAGCTTGAATATCAAATTGCACGCAACGTAATCCGCAAGCGCAAAGAACGAGGTCTGACCCAAGCTCAGCTGGCCAAACTGATTCAGACAAAGCAAAGTGCCATTTCTCGGATTGAGAATGGGTATTCGAATGTGACAATCGGTACACTGGAAAAGGTCGCAGAGGCATTGGAAACAGATGTCTACCGTCTGATGGGAGCGAAACGGGACTCCGCGCAGGAAGAATCGTCTACGGCACTGTAATAAGGGGAGCTCTGAGTCACCGGGAGCTTTGATTCGCGCTAAGATTAGGCTTTGTGAAGGTTAATGTTAAGTGAAAGCGGGACTGCCTGGGTGGGCAGTCCCGCTTCGTTTTGGGAAAACTTTGCGTTGGTTTCATCATTCGTCCGATCAGTCTCGTCATTGGGGAGGAAAGTTTCGTCATTCGTTCCCGGAAAGAGGGCGAATGACGAAACTGGGACGCGGAATGACGAAACTTAGCCCGTGAATGGCGAAACCGGAGGGGTGAATGCGGAAACCGTGAAAGCCGTGGGGTGAGCTGTAAAAATAGACGCTTTCTCATAATGGTTTCGTCATTCGTCTGTTTAGTCTCGTCATTGGGGCGGAAAGTTTCGTCATTCGTTCACGGTAAGAGGGCGAATGACGAAACTGGGACGCGGAATGACGAAACTGAGCCCGTGAATGCGGAAACCGGAGGGTCGAATGCGGAAACCGTGAAAGCCGTGAGGTGAGCTGTAAAATAGACGCTGTCTCATAATGGTTTCGTCATTCGTCCGATCAGTCTCGTCATTGGGGCGGAAAGTTTCGTCATTCGTTCACAGTAAGAAGGCGAATGACGAAACTGGGACGTGGAATGACGAAACTGGTGCAGCGAATGACGAAACCGGCCGCCGGCAATCCCTGAGTGAAACACAAACAGGGCCGCCCCCAGAGGCAGCCCTGTTCCGATCCCATTCAGTTGTTTTTCACCGGGTGCTTGTATACATGCTCTGTGTAGTCGGTGATGATGCCGTCCACGCCAAGGTCGAACAGGCGGAGGGCCTGCTCCTGCGAGCGGGACGTATACGGGTAGATCTTCATGTCCGCGTCGTGCACGTCAGTCACCATGTCATGTGTGACGATGTTCATGTTCGGGTTAAAGTAGTCGGCGTATGTAGCGAACTCCGCCAGCTGCTCATCCGTCACATTTGCCCAGCTTGCACCGGCCAGTACGCCATGAGGGACGTTCGGGAGAAGCTCCTTCGAAGTCTGCATCGATTCATGGTTGAACGACTGAATGATGATCTTTTCGTTGTTCGGATTGTGCAGGTTGCGCTCAATCAGCGCTTCCGCAACTTTCTCTTCGATTCCCGGATACAGTTCCGGCGCCTTCAGCTCGATCAGGATGCCGATCTTGCCGCGGAACGCGTCGAGGATTTCTTCAAAGGTCGGGACCTTCTCACCGGCGAACTCCGGGCCGAACCAGCTTCCCGCATCCAGCTGGCGGATTTCCTCAAACGTCAGGCTGCCGACTGAGCCTGTCCCATTCGTCGTGCGGTCGACGGTCGTGTCATGGATGGCAATCAGTTCGCCGTCCTTCGTCATCTGGACGTCGATCTCGATATAGTCCGCCTTCATTTCGAAGCCTTTGTGGAACGCGGCCATCGTGTTCTCAGGCGCATGGCCGGACGCCCCCCGGTGCGCCACATTGATCATTTTTTGCTGTTCCTGCTTGGAAATAACGCTGTTCAGCTCGACAGGCTCAGCCGCCCCTGCAGTTCCCGCAAATGAACTCATAGCAATGCCGACCCCTGCCAAAATCGTTACCATCCGCTTCATCCAACCACTCCTTGTCCGTTTGTCGACTCCAGTATAAGAATTGAATGTGAAGCAGAGATGAATAGACTGTTAATAAGTATTGAGATTCAATTAAATATCTTAATAGACGATCAACAATCAGCCCCCGGAACCATCCGGCCGGGGGCTGATTTCCTATGTAATTGCGGCACTACCGGGCTCACACCCCGGCCGGAGCGGCGCGTGTTTGTTTTCCACCCTCCGTCAAGAGTGCCCATGCGCGCAGGACAGGGCGGTGCCGCGGCCCTGTGATGGGTATAGGATATGCGGGAGAAAACCGTTCTATACATGGAAGTTTATAATCATCAGCGGTTGCCGGCGCCGCTTTTATCCAACCGCCCAGCCCACTTCACTCAACTGAGCATAGGATGCACGTGATTCCCTATTAAAGGAGAGGTCATGTGGATCCGAGATTGGCGCAATTGCTTCAAATGACGAGTTTGTACGGAACGTTGGCGAAGTTTTATGAACATAGCGACCCGGAAAAACATATTTATTTCTACAAGAAACATTTCCAGTATGAGATGCAGCTCGTTCAGATGTATTGGGCACTGCATGGCCACGGCCATGGCCAGCCGGAGACGCATGCCTGGGAAGATCACTATCACGGGTAACCAAAAGGAGCCGCTCCGGCTCCTTTTGCCGTTTCCGCCAACTGTTGATTAACTGACGTCAGCGGAGAAGTACGGGAGCGGTGCTGCATATACTGGGGTAAAGGGAGGGGAACCGATGTGGACTGCCTTCTGGTCGGCCCGGCTCAGGCCCTTTTTGACGCGGTATTTGCCGCTGGTGGTGTACTTTGCCGGGCTGCTGTTTTTGCTGGGGGTCATCTTCCGCAATGTGCTGGCGTTCGGGGGCGTTAGGGAGTTTACCGAGGCGGAGCTGGAGAAGCTCAGTTTGTTCAAGCTTGCCCTGGTCGCGATCGGGGACTCGCCTGAGCTCCAGAAGATTTCAGTGAGCGTGTGCCTAATTTTGCTGTGGATCCTGTTTTTTGTCGTCGTCCGCCTTGGCATGAAAAACCTGCAAAGGCTCAAAGTCATGAATTTTGAACTGGAAGCGGAAAGCCCGGAGAAGAAAATCGAGGTGCTGAAGGGGGAAGTGGAAGATTCGATCCACCCCGCGAAGCTGATGAAGTTCTTTTCGGGGCATGAGGTGTACGACTTTGTGTTCGAAGTGCTGCTCGAGGAAAGCTTCCAGCCCGCGGACCGGATGCGCCCGATTGGCGAAGTCTATGAATCTCTTCTTTCCGGCTACCTGGAGCAGACGGCCGATCAGTACCGGAAGCATTACGGACACAGTTTTGATTATGAAATCATCACGGGTGAGGAAACCGAATCGCTTTCCAAGCCGATCAAGCTCCTCGTGAACAAGGCGCGCCACTCGGCGGAATCTGTTTTCGTCAACCGCGAGGCGGACATCTGGCCGAAAAAGAACACGTTCGTCCACCGGCATGTGTTCGAAGAGCAGGAATACTTCACGATCCTCACGAGCTACTCCTATGCGTTCCGGATGAGCGACGACTTCCTGTTTTCCGTGCTGCACAACATCCTCATCAGCAACATTGACCGCGCCCTCCATGTCATCACCCTGTCGCAATCGAACTTATTATTAGGGGAAGGAGAAACACAATGAAAAATCGCCGGATCAACAAAGCCTTCATGGAAGCAGCCTCCCTCCGGGCGCAGCAGCAGATGAAGTCGCATCTGGACCGCCTGAAGGAAGAGGGGCCTGCCAGGACCTGCCGGATTGACCCGAGGATCGCCGAGAAAACCCGGCTGCCGGACAATGACGGAGCGGTGTTGGACATTAAAAAGAGAATCAGGAAAGCTGACTGAAAAGCATGCGCTCATAAGGTGCATGCTTTTTAGTTTGCAACCGCCATCCCTGTCCGATATATTGAGGATTAATCACGAAATAGTTTGAAATAAATTCAGAAAAGGGGTTTTCTCATGGATGTCAGGTTCCCGATCGGCCAATTGCAGGTACCCGAAAAGGTTACATTTAACGACGTGCAGGGTTGGCTAAACCAGATTAAAACGTACACGTTCCGGCTAAGAGAGACGGTTGATGCCTTGAGTGAAGAAGAGCTGGGCCGGACATACCGGGAAGGCAGCTGGAACGTCCGCCAGCTCGTCCACCACATCGCCGACTCCCAGCTGAACATGTACCAGCGGCTGCGGCTCGCGCTGACAGACAACAGCCCGACTGTCCCCGGATTCGACCAGGACAAGTGGGCGGTCCTGCCGGATACGAAGCTTCCGGTAGAACCGTCGATTAAAATGCTGGAAGGGATCAATGAGCGGATTATAGCACTTGGCCAGAGCATCACCGAAGACCAGCTGGACCGGTCGTTTATCCATCAGGAAAACGGTGAAGTCAAGGTCGCCACGAAACTCGCAAAGCTTTCCTGGCACGAAGAACATCACCTGGAGCACATTAAAATCGCTTTGTCTGATTCGGGTCAATAATAGAAGAAACGCCTGGTTTCTCATGAGGAGAAATCAGGCGTTTTATCGTGGTTCATTAAAAAAGGTCCTGATAAGCATCCCGTCCGGCGTGTATAAGCAGGACCTGCTGACCGTCCACCGTATCAACAAGGAATTTCCCGCCTATCAGCAGGTTGGGATGGTTCATCACGACAAGGTTAGAAACAATCTCCCTTTCTTCCCTCATCAACTTAAAATGGTCAACCAAAGGCTGGTCCTCTGTCTGGATTTCCACGCATCTTGGAGAATACCGGATCTTGCCCAAAGCCCGTTTTTCCCACTTTCCGTGAGCCAGCTGACTAAACGTCACCCATTCCATTTCTGCCCCCCGTCCTGTCGAATCGTGCTTGTTTGGTTCTATTCCCGAAAGTTCATTCTTCCGAAACCTAGGAAATCGATGGCGAGTGCGTCCAAACTCATCGTGAGTGCGTCCAAACCCTGAACGAGTGCTTCGAAAATCGGGCGAGTGGCCAAGGGTGCCCTTGGAGGTGAGTGCTTCGAAATTTGTGGCGAGTGCGTCCAAACTCACCACCAGTGCGTCCAAATCCCTCGCCAGTGCTTCTAAACGGACAGGAAGCTTCCGGAAAGCTCCACTCTTTTTACCGCGAGTCCTTCGAATCACTCCTCCAGTGCCTCTTCAATTCCCACGACTACATCCAATTTATCGACAAGTCCGTCCAATTGTGTCCACCACAAATCCGCAAAATCAAAATTCACCCCTACATCCCCCTGCAAATTTCAAATTTGGCATCACTTTTTTCCTCTTTTTCTAATCTCGCCCGGTTGTGTAGCAGGCGCATTCCAAGAGTGGTATTTTCTTGGATAGGGGTGTTGACCATGGGGTCACGGAAGTATCCGGTGGAACTTCTCCGGCTCAAGCGGCTGCACAGGCGGATGTATGCCCATGACCCGGAGCGGGGATATATAGCGGAACTGATCAGCCGGGCAGAGGCGGGCTACAAGGGAGAGACGACTGTGGACAATTACCTGCGAGGGCTCCGGCTGCCGGGCAAATCGATTCTTCTAAGGAATATTCGGCTACAGATCAGGGAGGAGTATGTCGCGCAATTTGATACGCTGCTGGTCACGGAGCGGGGGATATGGATCATCGAAGCGAAAATGATCCGTGGGTCGCTCCGGCTGTTTCAAAATCCAAGGAGAATGGAGCGCACCGATGAATCCGGTGCTGTTCTGACGATGGACTGCCCGATTCTCCAGTTGGAAAATCAGAAGACCGGGCTGGAGGAGTGGCTGGAGGAGAGAGGATTGTTCCTTCCAATCCGCGGTGTGGTCGCATTCGCCGCCCGCAACACATGGACCGGCCTTCCAGATAACGCTCCGATCGTCTCGGTGAAAGAACTCAAGTCCATGCTGATAAAATCAGTCAACCAGTCCCCGCCGCCGGACCCGAGCTTTAGTTCCCTGAATGAAGTCGTGAACTGTCTCTTCGCGGAAGAGTTGGGGCTGGACATGAGATCATTCGAAGAAATGGGGATCAAGCACGGCCCGTTGAAAGAGGGAACCATTTGTGAGAACTGCTTTGCTTCCCTGGAGCGGAAGGGGGAGAGAACGTACCAGTGCTCACAATGCAAAGCGCCGGTTGAGGGGAACCCCGTCACGCGTGCGCTCCGCGATTACTTCCTGGTCTTCAAGCCATGGATCACAAACCGGGAATTCTGCAGGTTTGCCGGCCTCCGATGTCTTTCCACAGGCAATCGGTACTTGATGCAACATGAACTGGACCGCGGACTGAGATCGGTGCATCACTTCGATGCAAGAAAGCATTTGGAGGGAACGGAGCTAAGGAAAGTGAAACACGATTCACTTTAGTGTTTTCGGAATTAATTATTGTTAAATGAAGGATTTTATTTTACAAATTCGGGTAATTAATCTATAAAACTTTTTCCTGAAGGAGGGAGGGACCATGGAGAGGAAGGAACGGACATCGGAAGTGATGATGTTTTCCTATGAACTCTTGCGGCTTTACAGCGACAGAATCCGCTGCCGCGACAAAGTAATGCAGTCAAAAATAACGGATGATATTACCCTACTTAAACAGGCATTAAAGGAATCGGTGGCTTAAAATGTTGCATACACGGAAAAAGGGCATGCGCTGAGCCGGCGCATGCCTTTTTGAATTCCTGTATCAGCCCTAAGGTAAATAAGATAACTTCGCTCTGCTATCCGCCGCGACTTGGGTTTGATTCCATTGTATGGCCGATATTCTCTTGACCGAGTACCTCGCCAGGTCATCGTCTGATCTAAAGTATTTAAACAAGACCAAATCTTTTCTGGATCAGATGTGGAACAACCCGGATGAAGCCTTCATGACATTCGTGATAGGACATATCTACGAGGGAAAGAAAACAAAAGCAGTGGATCGATTCGACCCGATTATTAAGAAGTCGATGAAGCAATTTATTAACGAAATGGTGAATGAAAAGCTTAATGCTGCGCTGAAGTCTACGAGTGGAGAAGAGACGGAGGTCGAGAAGGAAGCTGAGCAGAAGGCGGAAATCGTAGAGGAACCCGAAAACCTCATTGTGACCACCGAAGAAGAAATTGAAGGATATTCTATTGTAAAGGTCCTGTTGCACGATGACATGGATGTCGGACGAATTTTCTATCGGGACAATCTCAGTTATTTCAACATTCTGCTGGATGACAATATACGAAAATGGATCATGAGACTGGGACTGAATGGACAAAACAAATACATCCAGTTTAACGATGAAGACCGAACGACAGTCTCAATCGAAAAAGTCACGGATATTATTAAATACAAAGATAAAATTTTGGACGTGACCCGGCGGTTCATGGGGAGCGAAAAGAATCTTCAGCCATGAAAGGCTTCCCTTTAAACTGAATATAACAGAGGATGAGGGAGGGGCTGCTGTAGGGCAGTCCTTTTTCAATAGACATTATATAGTTGCATTCTTAATGACGTACGGCAGGTATAACGCCCGCGGAAGAAAAAATAGTCTGTAACCATACCGTAGGTAATCACACTCGACTTCAAATGGAAAAAGTACATAAGCATTCTAACCTCCATCAACAACCGCACACAATCATGCTCAGCAAATCCTATGTCGGGCGTTCCTGTTCCTTTATAATAAACCCAACAGGAAATGGAGCGGATGACATGGAGATCACAGCGACATTAACACCATTTGCACAGCAACTCGAGGGACTGGACCAATACCGCCTGCCGCTGCGGGCATATCATACGGTGAGGCTGGCAATCAGGGATTTGGTACTCCCGCCGGGCCAGGCCATTCTCGAACGGGAAATCAGCGAAGCGCTTGAGATGAGCCGGACGCCGGTGCGGGAGGCGCTCGTCCGGCTTGAGACGGAAGGGATGCTGACGCTCGTGCCGCGGCGGGGATTTATCGTGGCGCCGATTGAAGCGGATGACCTCCGGGAAATCTATGCGATCATCGGTACGCTGGACGGGCTGGCGATCGAGCTGGCCGCGGAGCGGTCGGAAGAGGAATTGCTCGTGCAGCTGGACAGCATCATCGACAGTCAGGAAGAGGCGCTCCGGTCCGGTGACCTGAAAAAATGGTCGTCCCTGGACGATGAGTTTCACGACCGGATCGTCCGGTGCGCCGGCAACCAACGGCTTACCGGCATCATCGACAGCTACGCCGACCAGTCGTACCGCGCCCGGCTGTATACGATCGCGGAGCGGCCGGTGCCGAAGCGGTCAATCATCGAACACCGTGCGATTCTTGCGGCGATGAGGGCGAATGACGGAAAGGCCGCGAGGATGCTGATGGAGTCCCACAGGAGCCGGGCACAGAAAGAGATTCTGGAAGTGCTGAGCCGGACTAACAAATAAAAGGATTGGAAGCCGGGAAGCTTCCAATCCTTTTTATCATTTCATCAGTTCGCCGAACACTAAGGGAACAAAGTAGGTGACGACAATCAAGGTGAACACCAGCGAGAACAAGTTTAGCCAGAAGCCCGTGGCGGCCATTTTGCCCATCTTGACATATCCTGTCCCGAAAACGATGGCGTTCGGCGGGGCAGCGACCGGGAACATATAGGCGAATGTGGCGCCCATGTTCGCCGCGACCATGAGGATAATCGGGTCCGTTCCCAGGGACACTGCAGCCACGGCGACAATCGGATAAACCATTGTGGCGGTCGCCGTGTTGGAAGTAAATTCCGTCAGAATGAGGATGACGGTGACCATCAGGGCGATTGAGACAATCAGCGGGAAGGTGCTGAAAGCAGTCAGCTGCTCGCCGATCCACTTGTCGAGCCCGGATTCCATGATGCCCGCAGCAAGCGCCAGGCCGCCGCCGAACAGCCAGAGGATGCCCCATGGCAGCTTCTTGGCTGTCTCCCAGTCCATGATGTTGCCTTCATGGTTTCTGGCCGGAAGCAGGAACAGCAGGATGCCGGCGAACACTGCGATCAGCGTATCGTCGAGGCCCGGGATGAACTTGTTGAGGATGAATCCGCGTGTGATCCAGGCGGCACCGGTGAGGGCGAAAACCGCCAGGACGACTTTTTCCTCGTAGCTCATCTTGCCGAGCGAGTCGAGGTCCTTCTTGACGATATCACGTCCGCCCGGGATGTTCTTCACCTTCATCGGAAAGGCAATCTTGACGAGATACAGCCAGACGAGCGGGATCAGGATGGCAACGAGCGGCACACCGAACATCAGCCAGCGGGCAAAGGAGATGTCGACGCCATACATCGTCTTCACCGTTCCGGCAAGAATGATGTTTGCCGGCGCACCGACGATGGAGCCGAACCCGCCGATGGTCGCGGAGTAGGCGGTCCCGAGCATGAGCGCGGTCCCAAAGGCGAAATTGCCCGGCGTCGTATCGACGGACGGATCATTTTTCAATGAATCTGCCACATGCTTCGCAACAGCCAAACTGATCGGCACCATCATCAGTGTCGTCGCCGTGTTCGAGATGAACATCGACAGAAAGGCCGTCGCAATCATGAAACCAAAAATGATCGTCGACGGGTTCGTTCCGACAGCATGGATGATCGATAGCGCGATCCGCTTGTGCAGGTTCCACTTTTCCATCGACAAGGCGATCATGAAGCTTCCGGCAAACAGGAAGATCAGCGTATCTCCGTAGTTTGCGGTCACCGATCCCGTCTCCATGACACCGAGGAGAGGAAGCAGCATGATCGGCAGGAGGGAAGTGACCGGGATCGGCATCGCTTCGGTCACCCACCAAGTGGCAACCCAGACAAGGGAGGCGAGCACGGACACGGCCTCATCCGACATGCCGGCCGGCTGGACGAACAACTTGATCAATAAGAAGAAAGACGGTCCGAGGACGAGCCCGATCTTCTGCGGGACGGTATACGTCGGGGCGCGGGGCGGGCTTTTCAGCCGGCCCTCTTCTTGTTCCGAACCGGAAGAGCCGGATCCGGCGGTGGTGACGATGGCCATGACGTTCAGCGTCAGAATCGCTTTCAGCATCGCCTTGGCCTGGTCGTTCCAGACCCAAAGCTGCACCCACAGGTTTTTAGCAAATGACATCTACTGTTCTCCTCCTTTTTCCTGCCTACCAATGAAATCGCTTTCAACAACCAATCTTGAAACAGATTGTAGACAATGAATACGTTATAGTCAATAGTAAATAGAGAAATTTCTAAAAACAACGTAATAAAGGCGGAATTTGATACCGTTTTCATTTTCCGCTTGACTTTAATGTATACGTTAATCTAAGATTCAGATAACACGAATCACGAAGGAGGAGCATGACGATGGCAGAACAGACATTCAAGATTGCAGTCATTCCGGGAGACGGAATCGGTAAGGAAGTCATCAAGGAGGGGCTGCGCGTCCTGGATCACCTCGCCGAGGAATCAAACGGGAAGTTCGCATTTGAATACGATCATTTCCCGTGGGGCTGTGAGTATTATCTTGAGCACGGCAAGATGATGGATGAGGACGGCGTGGAGAAAATGCGCAACTATGACGCAATCTACTTTGGTGCAGTCGGCTTCCCGGGCGTACCTGACCATGTAAGCCTGTGGGGCCTGCGTCTCGCAATCTGTCAGGGCCTCGACCAGTGGGCGAACATCCGCCCGGTCGAATTCCTGCCGGGCGTCCCGCACCGCATCAACCATCCGGACCCGGAAAGCCTCAACTGGATCCTCGTCCGCGAAAACTCGGAAGGCGAGTACTCCGGCATCGGCGGCCGCAACTTCCAAGGGCGCGGCCCGGGCGGGGAAGTCGCCGTCCAGTCGGCGCTGTTCACCGAAAAGGGCACCGAGCGGATCATCCGCTTCGCATTCGACCTTGCCCGCACCCGCAAGCGCAAAAAAGTCACGAGCGTGACAAAGAGCAACGCCCAGCAATACGGCATGGTGCTCTGGGATGAAGTGTTCGCCCGAGTAGCAAAGGATTATCCGGATGTCGAAACCGACCAATGGCTCGTTGACGCAATGGCGGCGCACTTTGTCCTCCATCCGGAAGACCTCGAAGTCGTCGTCGCATCCAACCTGTTCGCCGACATTCTGTCCGACCTTGGCAGCGCGCTTGCCGGAAGCCTCGGCATTGCAGCAAGCGCCAACCTTAGCCCGGATCATAGCGCACCGAGCATGTTCGAATCCGTCCATGGCTCAGCGCCGGATATCGCGGGCAAAGGCATCGCCAACCCGATCGGTACGATCGGCAGCGCGGCGCTCATGCTCGACCATCTCGGACTGAAGGAAGAGGCAGACCGCGTCAACCAAGCGATTGCCGATACGACGGGCCAGGGCGTCCTCACCCGTGACATCGGTGGCACTGCAGATACAGTGGAAATTACCGACGCAATCATCAAGAACCTGTCAAAGGTGAATGTGGAAGCGTAAGGCGTAAAAGGACTTTCTGGGTACAAAGAAGAATGAAGGAATAGACGAGGGGTTGCCATCCGGCAGCCCCTCATTGAATAAGGAAGGTGATTCCGGTGAACATCCTCATTGCCATCGATTCATTTAAAGGGAGCCTCACCTCGGCTGAAGCTGGGGAAGCCACCGCGGCCGGCATCCGTAGGGCAATTCCGGACGCGGAAACCGAAGTCGTCCCCCTCGCTGACGGCGGGGAAGGCACCGTCGACGCGCTTGTCCAGGCAACGGGCGGAGAACTCATCCGAACCCGGGTGACCGGCCCGCTTGGCGAGCCGGTCGACGCTGCCTACGGGATCCTCGGCGACGGCATAACCGCCGTCATCGAAATCGCCGAGGCGTGCGGGCTGCCGCTTATTTCAGAGACCAAACGCAATCCGCTAAAGGCGACCAGCTACGGTGTCGGCGAGCTGATCTTGGATGCTGCCTCCAGAGGAGCCCGTTCACTCATTGTCGGCCTCGGCGGCAGCGCGACGAATGACGCGGGGGTTGGCATGCTGCAGGCGCTCGGCTGCCACTTTCTGGACGAGATGGGGGAAGAAGTGCCGAGGGGCGGGGCGGCGCTCGGCGCCATCCGGTCGGCCGATATCTCAGCTCTACACCCCGACATCAAAAATCTCGACATCCAGGTCGCCTGCGACGTGAACAATCCTTTGCACGGAGAGCAGGGGGCTGCCCATATCTATGGTCCGCAAAAAGGAGCGACGCCTAAAATGGTGGAAGAACTGGACGACGGTCTCCGCAACTTCGCTGAAGTGGTGAAGGCGGAACTCGGAAAGGACATCCAGGAGATTCCCGGCGCCGGAGCGGCCGGCGGACTTGGTGCCGCCTTCGCCGGACTCCTGGATGCCGAACTCCGGAGCGGGATTGAACTGATCCTGGACACAATCGGGCTGGAGGAAAAAGTGCAGCAAGCCGATTATGTCATCACAGGAGAAGGCCGCATGGACGCCCAGTCTTCCATGGGCAAGGCGGCGATGGGAGTCGCCGGACTCGCCCAAAAGCACGGTAAGCCTGTTATCGCACTTGCCGGCAGTGTCTCCGAAGAAGCTGCTGAACTGAACCAGCTCGGCGTCACCGCCTATTTCTCCGTCCTGAAGGAAGTGGTCACGCTGGAAGAGGCGATGGCCCCCGAAACCGCCAGGCGCAACCTCCGCATCGCCGCCGAACAGATTTTCCGGCTGATCGGGTTTTCGGCAAAACCATAAAAGGAAGGTCCCGAACAATTCCGGGACCTTCCTTTTTCGTAATCAGCCATAACCTATTTGTATGGTTATACATACAATAACGATATTTTATTTATCCTACCATTCATCTTACGATAGATTCATCAAAGAAATCGCAGGAGGAATATAGATGACAAAGAATTACGACGTAATCGTTGCAGGAGCGGGGAACGCTGCACTGTGTTCGGCCATTGCGGCAAGGGAAAACGGAGCGGAAGTTCTTGTCCTTGAGCGCGGACCGAAAGAAAAGCGGGGCGGGAACTCCTTCTTCACGGACGGGGCAATCCGGGTTGCCTACGGGAACCTGGATGCCATTCGAAAAGTGATTCCGCTCACGGACGCAGAGGCGGAGAAAATCGAAATGCCCGAGTACACGCAGGAGTACTTCCATGCAGACCTGATGCGCGTCACGGAAGGCAAGAGCGATCCGAAGCTGGCCAACCAGTTGATCTCCAAGTCCTATGAGACCATCGCCTGGATGGCGGAGCAGGGCGTCCAGTTCGAGCTGAATTTCGAGAACCAGTCGTTCGAAAAAGACGGCAAGCGCCATTTCTGGGGTGGCCTTCCGATCCGCACCAAAAACAAAGGAATCGGCCTTATCAACGACCTGATCAAACGTTCCGAGGAACTCGGCATCGACATCTGGTACAACTCGCGTGCAACGGATCTTATCATGGACGAGGGTCGCGTCTCCGGCCTGGTGCTCGAACAGGATGGAAAAGAAATGACTGTCCATGCGCCGAGTGTGGTCCTGGCATCCGGCAGCTTCGAGGCCAATAAGGAAATGAGAAGCAAGGAAATGGGCAAGGAGTGGGAAGCGGCGATCGTGCGCGGAACCGAGTTCAACACAGGCGACGGCATCCGGATGGCACTTTCCGCGGGTGCGCAGAAATACGGCCAGTGGGACGGCTGCCACTCGATCGGGACGGACTACAACGCGCCAAAGGTCGGGGACTTCAACAAACCGGGCGACATCTACAAAAAATCCTCCTTCCCTCTCGGTCTACTGGTCAACAAGGAAGGAAAGAGGTTCGTGGACGAAGGGGCCGACTTCCGGAACTATACGTATGCCAAATACGGCCGAGAAGTGCTGAAACAGCCGGACCAGACGGCTTTTCAGCTGTTTGACGCACAGGTCCGTCCGATGCTGCGCAAGGAATACAATCTTGAAGAAGCCACAGTCCTCCAGGCAGATACTCTCGAAGAACTGGCTGACCTGATGAAGGTCGACAAAGAGCAATTCCTCGAAACAATCAATGCGTACAACGCGGCTGTCCAGGAAGGGGAGTACAACCCGACCGTGAAGGACGGCAAGGGCACGGTGGGCATCACCCCGCCAAAGTCCAACTGGGCGCTGACCCTTGACCAGGCACCGTTTTACGCCTACCCGCTCACATGCGGCATCACGTTCGCATTCGGCGGCGTGCATGTCAGCCCTGAGGGCGAGGTCTTGGACGAGCAGGAAAACCCGATTGCCGGACTCTACGCGGCAGGCGAAATGGTCGGCGGCATCTTCTACCACAACTACCCGGGCGGCTCGGGACTCATGTCCGGAGCAGTATTCGGAAAACAGGCCGGCACCTCCGCTGCGCGCTACTCGCAGGCAAAAGTTACAGTTTGATCAATATTAAAGAGCATCTGCCCAACAGGCGGATGCTCTTTTTGATTGCCTCAATTTCAATCCGTCAGCCATTCCATGGCATCTGATTCCTTCACGAAGTTGACGAACGCCTTCACGATATTGAGCTCCAGCGACTCCTCGTGGTAGAGCATCCAGGTTTTGCGGACAATCGGATTGCCGTCGGCGGTATGGATCACGTTCGAGTGAATGTCATCGTTGCCCCTCAGGACCATCGACGGCAGAATCCCGTAGCCCAGCCCGTTTGCCACGAGTTTCTTGCACGTGCCGGCCTTGTCCACCTCGATGCTGACGAGGGGCGGCTCGGAGAAGTTTTCGTGCCACCAATGATCGATGGAATGCTTCAGGACCGGATCGGTATGATAGTCGATTCGCGGCAGTTCGGGCAGTTTTCGGATATCGATTTCCCGGTCGGCAGCAATACTCAGGGTATCTTCAAACAATAGATGCTTTTGTCCGTTCCAGGCATAGTCCCCCCGTACAATCGCGATGTGGACCTCATGGTTGTAGATCAGATCCGTGATATCGCTGCTAAAGCCGGTGGTGACCTTGAATTCAATGCCCGGATACTCATCCTTGAACGCCTTCAGCAGGCTGGGCATGAGGTAGTCGGTCGAGAAGTTGGAGACGGCGAGCCTCAGGGTCCCGGTGAGCCGGTCCTCGAAATTCAGCACGTTTTCCTTGATCCGCTGAATCGACTTCAGCATTTCCGATGCTTCTTTCGCCAGGTATTCCCCCTGAGGCGTGAACTGGACGCCGCGACGTCCTCTGTTGACGATTTTCACATTCAGTTTTCGTTCCAGCTGGTGGAGCCGGTTCGTCAGGGCTGGCTGTGAGATGTAGAGCATCTGGGCCGCCTTTGTGATGTTCTTTTCCTGATACAGCGTCTGGATCAGGATCCAATCCCGTTCATCCAATCTTTTCCCCTCCTTTCCATAGACTTTCGAACATTGTATTTCCTGTTCATCTCCCGGTTAGGATATGATAGAGACAAAGTTAGTTCATGCCAAAACGTGAGGGTGATGATTGTGTGTTCGTTATTCCGGGATCCTGAAAATCGTCTGCAAGACTCCACCCCATTTTATCTGAAACCCAGCGGGGAAACAGCAGAAAACGAGATTGCGGTCCTGTCCCTGACCATCGGAGAAATCATCAGGCAGGCTTCAGCCGCTGGTAGGGAAGTCGTCTTCCTCTGCATCGGGTCGGACAGGTACGTCGGGGATTCCCTCGGCCCCCTTGTGGGAACGATGCTTGAAGACAGCCAAGCCCCATACAAGGTATACGGGACATTAAAAGACCCGGTCCACGCATTCAATCTGAAAGGAACCATCAAGGAAATCAATCGGCAGTTCACCGAGCCGCTTATTTTCAGCATTGATGCCTCCCTCGGTACGAAGGAAGAAGCGGGCTCCGTCATCTTTAAAGAGGGACCCCTGAAGCCGGGCAAGGGAATTGAAAAAGTCCTTCCGTCCGTCGGCGATTATCATTTTGCGGGTGTCGTGAATTACATCGATCCGCTCCCGACCTCGCAGTTCCTGAACGACACGAGGCTGTACACCGTCATGATGCTTGCGCAGGCGATTGTGAAAGTCATCACAGGAGCTCTGCCGCACGAAGAACAACTCTAAAACACATCAAAAAACCATCCGAACCAGGTCATTCCCGGTCCGGATGGTTTTTTGTTTTGATCAGATGACGCCGGTCAGAACAGCGACGATGATCATGAACACGGAGCAGAGGAAGGCCCATTTAAAGGCGAACTTCTGGATTTCCCCGAGATCACGCTTGATCATACCGGTCAGAAGGAGCGTGGAAGCCACCAACGGGCTGAGGAAGTGTACCGGCTGTCCCAGTACGGAAGCCCTGGCGATTTCCATAGCACTCGCACCATATGCCGTGCCCGCTTCTGCCAAGATCGGCAGGACACCAAAGTAGTAAGCGTCATTGGACAGGACAAACGTGAATGGCATGCTCGTGATCGCGACAATCAGAGGGAAGAAGCCGCCGGCGGATTCCGGAATGATGGCGATCAGCGCATTCGAGATGGCGTCGACCATTCCTGTTCCGGAGAAGATCCCCGAGAAAATCCCTGCTGCGAATACGAGCACAACGACTGTCAGCGCATTTCCTGCGTGTGCCTGAATCCGTTCCTTTTGCAGATCGATGTTCGGGTAGTTGATGACACAGGCAAGAACGAATCCGATCAGGAACAGCACTGCTACTGGCATGACGCCCATGACCAACAGCGACATAACAGTGACAACGAGAATCAGGTTGACGATTCTGAGTTTCGGGCGCTTCAGGCTATTTTCTGCAGCGGCTGTAGCAGATACCGCCATTTCAGTCATGCCCAAGGAGACGCTGGAATTGTTCTTTACTTCAACGACTCCGAGCCTGGCCCGCTCTTTCAGGCCGAGGATATAAGCAATGAACAGGATAGAGGCCATTCCTCCAAGCATCGTAGGGATAATCGGGAGGAAGAATTCATCGGCGTCCAGTCCCAATGAAGCGATGGCTCTTGTAGCTGGTCCTCCCCACGGTGTCAGTCCGCTCACGACACTGACTGAAAGCAAGGAGATCGTTCCGAGTATAAGAGGATTCATGCCGATCCGGAGATACAGGGCAAACATCGCGGAAATGGTGATCATATGGGTCGTGGTTCCGTCACCGTCCAGGGCAGCAGTCATGGCAATGACTGCTGTGCCCAATGCGATCTTGGCAGGGTCCCCCTTAACCAATTTTGTAATCTTATTAATCATGGGATCAAATAATCCCGCATCAATCAGGATTCCGAAGAACAGAATGGCAAACAGCAGCAGGGCAGCTGAAGGGGCGACTTCTTTGAGACCGTCCATCATCATGTCCCCAAGCTCTAACCTAAAGCCGGCAATCACTGCAAATATAATAGGGATTGCGACAAGCGCAGTGACCGGTGATAACTTTTTCGCCATGATCAGATAAGTAAATGTAATGACCATTGCTATGCCCAAGAACGTAAGCATGGTGAATCCCTCCCCCAAAATAAGTAATCGCTTTCATCGATGATAACAAAAAAAGCATCGAAAAAAGTATTGTTTTTAGAATATTATAAGGAGAAGGATAAGTGAAATAGTTTTATTTTAGATGTTTTGCAAAAAAATATTTATAATCCGGAAGGTCGGTCTTCAAGAAACTCCACAAAGCTTCGTACCGTGGGCAGTTTGAGTAAGTCCTGGTCATACATCAGCCAAGTATGCCTGCTGACCGGATTTCCATCTTTATAAGAGAGTTCGTAGACATATAGATGATCCGACGGCTGGAGGCAGATCTGCGGAACAACGGCGATTCCCAAATCATTCTTCACCATCTCTTTACAGGTTTCCAGACGATCAGTCTCCATCACAACCTCCGGAGGTTCCGAAAACTGATCCTGCCACCACCCCATGATCAGGGCTTTCAGTGAATTATCGGTTTTGTAATTGATAAAGGGGAGGTCAGCCGAGTTTTCGATGGAAATCTCTTGTGCGGAAATCAGGCATAAGTTTTCGGTATGCAACAGTTTTCTTTCTCCGTACCATTCATAATCCCCGCGGAATATCCCCAACTGAACCGTAGAGGAGTTAAGCAGGTCCATCACCTCGGTACTCCACCCTGTATTGACGCTGAACTGGACTTGTGGGTATTCGGTGGAGAACTCCTTTAGAATTTTCGGGAGTTTATATTGGGCAAAGTTACTGGAAACGCCCAGCCGCAAGGTTCCTTTGACTTCACCCTGCATATTCATCATATAGTCTTTCGTGTGTTGCAGTTTTTTGATCATTTCATCGGCATATTCAGCCAGATGGGTGCCCTCCGGCGTGAACTCAATTCCTCCCTTAATTTTGAAAAAAATCTTGGTCCCAAACTCAGCTTCCAGGTTTTTGAGCCTGTAACTGAGTGCCGGCTGGGAGATGTACAAGCGTTCTGCAGCTCTGCTGATATTTTTTTCTTCATAAAGGACTCTGATCGCAGTCCAATCTTTTTCATCCATTCATGTCCCCTCCTCTGTCGGTTATAAGTTTTTTATTGCTTTTAGTTAACAAAATATCTATTTTACTTATGACTGTAGCTATCATACTATATTTTCTACAAGTAGGGTTTGAATGATTGAAAAATTAAGTAAAGGATGGTTGGTGACATGAAAGTTCCTGTAGTGGTGATGCGAGGCGGAACCAGCAAGGGCGTATTCATCAATTTCGACGATATGCCGGCAGACCGGTCCCTCTGGGAGGAGTTCCTTCTGGATATTATGGGAAGCCCGGACCGCAGGCAGATTGACGGGCTTGGCGGAGCCAACTCACTGACCAGCAAAGTGGCGATCATCAAGCAGTCGAAACTTGCCGGAGTGGACGTAGAGTATACATTTGCCCAGGTCAGCATCGAGCACCAGATGGTCGATTTCAAGGGGAATTGCGGAAACATTTCATCCGCGGTCGGGCCGTATGCCATCCAGCAGGGGCTGGTGGCAGCTGTTGAGCCGGTGACCAAAGTGAGGATCTTCAATACGAACACGAAAAAAATGATCGGTGCAGAAGTGGAAGTCGAGGACGGGCAGGTGAAAACGGAGGGACTGTGCTCGATCCCGGGCGTCCCGGGAACCGGCTCGCCGATCTACCTGGCGTTCAAAGATGCCGAAGGGGCCGTCACGGGAAAGGTGCTGCCGACAGGAAAACCGGTCGAGCAGATCACAACATCCAAGGGTACGGTGTCCATCTCGATCGTTGATTCTGCCAATCCGCTGGTCTTCGTCAGGGCTGAAGAAGTCGGACTGACAGGCGCCGAACTGCCTCACGAGCTGTCTCAGGAAAAACTCGACGAACTGGAGGAAATCCGCTCCATTGCAGCCGAACTGTGCGGTTTTGCATCCAGAGAAGAGGCGACAGTGAAGTCACCGGCAGTTCCAAAACTGACCCTTATCGCACGGCCTCAGGATTACATGGATGTCACCGGCATCCTCAGGAAAGCCGAAAACATGGACTGCACGATCCGGATGATGTCGATGCAAAAACCTCATCAGGCACTGGCCATCACAGGGGCCATCTGCTCGACAACAGCCATCTTCCTGAAAGACACGCTCCTGTATGACCTGGTCGAGCCCAAGCAGGAAGTCATCCGGCTGGGCCACCCGGCAGGCATCATGGAAACCAAAGTCGACCTGATCGCCGGCAACATCAGCTCGATCAAAGTCGTACGCACGGCACGCACAATCCTAGAAGGGACCGTCTACACGAAGAAAAACTATGAGTATACGTATAGCCTGGCCTAACTGGTCAGCCGCCAAAAACGGCGCCCCAGGTTGGGACGCCGATAAAAGCTATAATTGGCTTCCGCTCTCAGCGGAAGCCTTCCTTTTGAAATTTTTGAAGCACTCAGCGCCATTTTGAAAGCACTCGCCCCCGGTTTGGAAGCACTCATGATAAATTTGAACGCACTCGCCCACCATTTAGAAGCACTCGTCATAATTCCGCTTACTTCCGCTCCTCTTCCTCCTCCGCCAAGAGCACTTCAAAAAACGCCCCATACGTCTCCCATGCATCCACCGGGGAAGCGAGCGCTCGGTCGGCCCAATTCGCCGCGTCCGCCGCATCCGTCCAGATCACTTCCGGATTGCCGGAAGTGTCCATGACAATCAGGCTTTCAGGCGGCTCGCCCAACACGATGAAGCGGGAGGGGAGTCCGATGCTTTCCCTCAGCCGCAGCGTTTCCTGCTTGATGTTGGGTTCCCAGTCATCCGGAATGGCGAAGTGGCTGATGCCGCCGAGAAGGCCGCCGCTGTAGAACGCGGAAATTTCCCGGAACGATTTTGGAAGCCGGATGCCCAGCGCCTTTTCGATTTCATCCAATTGCTTTTCGGTTGTGCCCTCGCCAGGGTAGTGTGTGGTGTACCGCCGCTTAAGCTGATCCATCTGAATGCACCTCGTCATCCGGTTATGCATAAAATGCCATGAATCATAGGGAAACGATCATCATATAACCTAAAGGGGGATTGCTCAGACAGTTCGCTGCCGGGGGCCGGGGTGAAGGGGGCTTTTTTAACACCCAACCCGCCGCGTATCCGTTTGAGAACCACTCCATCGGTGGTATACTAATGTCGATAAGAGTCGAATCCGCCAAAAAGCCACCCGGGGGCAACCGGATGGCCCAGCGGATACGGTGCAGGGGAATCCTGCCCGAAAAATATGGATCAAGCAAAAAATGACCTCACCATCGAGCGGCTATTCTCAAACGGGGGGTCATTTTTTCTGTGCTGATTCCATAATGGTAGCGACAAGCGCCGCAAATGCGACAGCAAACATAAGTGCCTCATGAATAGACACAAGCCTCACCCCCTTTCGGCTGGGAGTGGGCAGGTCACCCTTGCATGCCGCACCGCTGTCCTATAATTATACCATTTGCCGATCAAAAACTTACTAGGCTAAGAGTAGTGAATACTATTCTACATAAAGGAATAAAGTAGCATTTTTGTATAAACGTTGTTTCTTGTTTTGCTGATGAAGATGCTGATTGCCCTATATGGGAGCGCAAGCCGCCTTGATGGTCAGTTATGGACAGATTACAAAAAGAAGGTGCCCGATAGGGGCGCCTTCTTTTCAATTATTATTGCGGTCATGTCATAAGAGTAATAATGGAAGTCATTCCGTTGCCAATCTTATTCATTTCCCCCAACGCCAAAACTTCCTCGCGGTTATAGTCGGTCATGGCGATCTCCTCACAGTCGAACCAAAAGATCGCGTCGGGGGAAGGGCAGTCACAAAAAAAACCTTGTCGAATGCTGTCGCATGCATGACCGAGATAAGGTCTCTCCAGCTGCTCCAAATTCCGCTCCCCTTTTGATCAACTCGGTTGTTTGGACAACCCGATCTGGGTCACGCCGCTCAGAATTGTCAGGACCGGGCTGAGCAGGCAGAACAGGGCGAATGGCACGTAGTCCAAGGTTGGGACGCCGAGTACGCCCGCGATAAACACGCCGGCGACTCCCCACGGGACAAGCGGGTTGATCACCGTGCCGGTGTCCTCCAACGCCCTGGATAACGTCTTTTTATTGTAACCGAGCTTGGTGTATTGCCCTTCAAATGCTTTTCCTGTGATGAGGATGGACAAGTACTGCTCGCCGACAAAGAAATTCAGGCCGATTGCCGTAAGGGCTGTGGCGGAAACAAGTCGCAGCGCGCTTGTCAGCAGCGCTTCGACTGCCTGCAAAATCGTCGGGATGATTCCCAGCAAAAACAGCAGCCCGCCCATACCGAGCGCTAGTAACACCAATGAGATGGAAAACATCATGCTCTCGATTCCGCCACCGGAAAGCACGGCGTTCAATGCCTCCACATCGCTTTCCATGACGAACCCGGAAAACAGAATGTCGGCCATTCCCGGAAACGTGATGGAACGGTCCTGGATAAACGCGATCACCACACTGCTCACAATGCCCGCAGACAAAGTCGGAATCGCCGACACTTTCATCATCGCAAGAACAGCGACAATGACAAACGGAATAAACGCGATCCAGCCGATATGGCTGTACTCTCTCAGTGCCTGCAGGAATGTCCCGATGTCTTTCGTGTTTTGCCCTCTTTCCGGCGAAAGCACCACAAACACGATGGCGCTGATGATGAACGCCGGAACGGTGGTCCACATCATGTTCTTGATGTGTTCAAACAGGGGGACGCCCACGGTTTCGGAAGCGAGGTTGGTCGTTTCCGAAAGGGGGGACATTTTATCTCCCAGAAAGGCTCCGGAAACAATGGCGCCCGCCGTCACAGCCAAAGAGGCATCCAGTGCCGTGGCCATGCCGATAAATGCCACGCCGATCGTCGCTGCGGTCGTGAACGCACTGCCGATCCCGATTCCCACGATCGACGTCACGACGAATACAGAGAAATACAGCGGCAAATCGGAGAACAAATGAAAACCATAATACATGAGGGTCGGGATCGTCCCGCTCGCCATCCAGCTGCTGATCAGCATGCCGATAAAGAAAAAGATGTAGACGGCACCCAGGCCCGACGACGCCCCCTGAATCAATCCCTTTTCGAGTTCATGAATGCGAACCCCCTTGATCTTTCCGTACAGCATCAGAAAAATGATCGCAAAAATGATGGGAAGATGCGGAACCATGCCAAGCGCGATAATCCCGACGCTGATGGATGCGAAAATCACGAGCAACACCAAAACCGCTTCCCAAACCGGTAACCTTAACTTTGCCGACTGCAACATTGCTCTCTCCCCCTTTAAAAAAACGCACAAAAAAAGCCCTTCTCCAAATAGGGACGAAGAGGCTTCGCGGTACCACCCTAATTGACAAGAAAAGCTTGCCCACTCTAAATGAATCTGCCTCAAGCATGCAGATGTAATTCACTTCGGTTCCGCTCGGATTCGCACCAACCATCCGATCTCTTTTTGCTGCGGGAAGCCGAAGCTAATGCGTCTGCTGACAGATTGTCGTTATTTGCCGTGCTGAAGTGTAAGTCTAATTTACGGATGATCCGGCCATTTGTCAATAAGCGGCCTCAAAAGGGAACGGAGCCGGGCGGGGAAATAGCCCCGGTAAGACCGTCGTCTTGGGAATAAGGGCGGTGCCCAATCCCCTACAAATGGCACTGTCGGAAACTATTCAAAATTGTTAAAATAAAGTCTACATCATGAACCGGCTTCGATTTGAATCTCTAAAGGGGAGGGGAAAAGATGAAGCACTACGTTCGCGTGATTCCTCATACGTTGATTCAGCAGGAAGAGTCCGTCAAGGAAGTGCCGAAAGGTGTGGAATTGATTCAGGCACCAGAAATCTGGGATGAGACCAAAGGCAAAGGCATCAAAGTCGCTGTCCTGGATACGGGCTGTGACGTCAATCACCCTGATCTGAAGGAACGGATTATCGGCGGCCGCAATTTCACGGATGACGACAAAAGCAACCCCGGGATTTATGCGGATTACAACGGGCACGGTACGCATGTCGCGGGAACGATCGCCGCGCAGGCAAACGATGCGGGGGTTGTC
Source organism: Bhargavaea massiliensis (assembly GCF_018390575.1). Taxonomy (GTDB): domain Bacteria; phylum Bacillota; class Bacilli; order Bacillales_A; family Planococcaceae; genus Bhargavaea; species Bhargavaea massiliensis. Next base: position 117,747 of record NZ_JAHBCJ010000003.1, read on the forward strand.
GGGGTCGCACCGGAAGCGGACCTCCTCATCGTGAAGGTGCTGAACCGGAACGGATCCGGCCAGTACGAGTGGATTATCAAGGGCATCCACTATGCGATCGACCAGGGCGCCGATATTATTTCCATGTCCCTCGGCGGCCCCGTTGATGTCCCCGATCTTTACAAAGCCGTCAAAGCGGCGGTCGAGAAAAACATTCTCGTCGTTTGTGCGGCGGGCAATGAAGGCGACGGCGATGACTCCACGGACGAATTCGCTTATCCCGGCTGCTACAACGAAGTCATCAGTGTCGGGGCGATTAACCTCGAGCGCGACCCGTCCGAATTCACGAATTCCCACAACGAAGTGGATTGCGTGGCGCCCGGCGAGGAGATCCTCTCCACCCATCTGAATGGAAAATACGCCACGCTCAGCGGCACATCGATGGCCGCCCCTCACGTCTCCGGAGCACTGGCGCTGATCAAAGTGTACGCCACCCAGCAATTCGGAAGAAAGCTGTCGGAACCGGAGCTGTATGCCCAACTGATCAAACGGACCGTTCCGCTCGGCAACTCGCCGAAACTGGAAGGAAACGGCCTCGTCTATCTGACCGTTCCGGAGCACCTGGCACAAATCTTCACCGAAAAAGTAAAAGCCGCTGTCATGAGTGCGACATGATCAAAGAAACCAGCATTTCGGAAGCACGGATTGCCGCCCAGACCACCTATATCAACCGCGTGCTAAATGAACCGTATTATGACTCGGAGAAGGATCAAGAAGTGCGGTCCGTCTACTACAGCCAAGTGGATTTCGGGGACGGACACCTTCCGGAAAAGATCCACCTGCTGCTCGCCGGCACGCACACCCGCCCGCTAAAGTATGCACCGCATCAATACGTCTATCCGTGGGTCGATCTCCAGGAAAACTGCAAGCTGAAAAGCCTGTACTCGGGCGCAAGCCTCGATCCGCTCAAGACCATCGAAGAAGACCTGATGCTCCTGCAAACGGAGGGCGCGGACAGCAAGAAAACCGTCTTTAACACGGAGCATGTCGTGCCCCAATCCTGGTTCGGTGAAAAAGAGCCGATGAGAGGGGACCTCCATCACCTGTTCGCCTGCGAACCCGCCTGCAACAGCATGAGAAGCAACTACCCGTACCATGATTTCGAATCGTACGTTCCCGAATTCCGGGCTGACAAAATCCGGAGCGGCTGCGGAATGGCGGAAGACGGGAAGTTCGAGCCTGAATATGGGAAGGGGATTGCTGCGCGGGCTGTCTTCTATTTTGCGGTCAGATATAGTGATGCGATCAGGATGAAAGACAAAATGGATTTGAAGCTGCTGCTGAGGTGGCACCAGGAGCATCCAGTGAATGTCTATGAGAAACACAGAAACGCCGCTATCCAGGAGCTGCAGGGGAACCGCAATCCGTTTATCGACTATCCGGAGCTGGCGAAAGAAATAATCGGGATATGAAGAAAGCCGCCTGAAAATCGGGCGGCTTTCGGATTGTGTGCGGTGGTGGGGACTCCGTAGACTCCCATTTATATGGGTCTATTAATCGTATATTATATTTTTTCCTTCTTCAGCAAGCTTTTTCAAAGATGCCAGCATATGATTGATCTCTTCGTCGGAATGTCTTTCCCATAAACCCAATTCAGCGATTACTTTTAAAGGAGACTTTGACCTGTACGAGCGTGTCGGATTCCCAGGAAATCTTTGGTCAGTTAAATTTGGATCATTTTCAAAATCACCTAGTGGTTCTACAATATAAATTTTTTCCTTCGCCTTACCTTTTGCTAATTCAGCACCCCATTTGGCAGCCTCTAATGTTGCGGTAAAGTAGATATAGTTAGATTTTTTATCCTGGTAATTTGATAAATGTTGCGGTTCTAACAAATCCCCAATAGTTAATTCCGCTTTAGTACCGTGAAAAAAAGGACCTTTATCCAAGAGATCTTTTATTTCTTCCATTCTGATCCACCCCTATATTTTCAGATTGATATGTAAGTATAGTGCCCCCAAAAATAAAAAAACAGTCTGTAAATAAGTTGAAAATAACCGTATAGTGTTAGTAGAGAGGTTTTGTGTTGAAAAGAAGTATTAGCAGATGGTTGAGCAACACAGGTGGAATTTTTATACCAACAGTAAAAGTGTGATGCATATCGTCCATGTACAATATGCATCACACTTTATTTTTCATGACTTTTTACTGTAAGTAGAAAGGGGGTGGATGTGGGGATTCGGACCCCTGCAGGTGGCAACTCGGAGGGGGTAAGGTGGAATTCATCCAAAAGGAAGAGGAAGGCCCGGCCTTCCTCTTCTAAATGCGTTCCGAGTGCCCTCTAAACGGAGGTGAGTGTTGCGAACGCCGATTTCCTGATGAAGTAAGATTCGTCTTTTACCCGGTCTCTCATGCCACTCATCATCTGTAGTGAACCAGGTCATACGGGTGAAAAACTGAAGTAGGGATAATTAGAGAAGCTGCTAAAGCTGCAAATAGCCCTTTTACTTTCGTCTGTACTGTTACATTACCTTGTTGGAACTATGACTTTATAATCATTTGGTATATGTAAAACTGTTTCGTAAGATTGATCTTTAGTATATTTCTCTGAAATATTTTTTTCTATTTTTTTATAAGTGATATAAGCCTGGTCTATCTGTTCTTTTTGTACGATTACTTGGATGCGCTTCTTTTTGTCTGTTTTCTTACTCTCAGATATTTCTACTACTATTGGCTGTATATCCTTGTTAATATATGTAGATTTAATTGAAGTTCCATCATCATTCAAAACCTGAGAAAAGTCCTCTATGTTTTCTTTTTCTTCCGGCAACGACTCAAGGTAAGGATTTAAATAATTTTCTTCCCATTTCTTTTCATTCATAGAAAAGTTATATTCTTTAATCGTGAAAGATAAATAACCTGTTACAGCAAATAATATAACCAAGAAGAGAAAACTATAAATCCAACCTTTCATAGAAAGCTCTTTTTTTTCTTTAAATAAAAAAGCAATAAATGCGATAGTTATGAAAATCCAGATTGCTCCTGCGACTATAGCAAGTGGTGCATTAGAAAGAGCTGATACTTCTTCCTGGACTTTAATGACCTCTTCAATATTAGGCACATCTACACTCCTGAATGTTGTTTTTGAACTGTCCCGTTTTGGGTGACTTTGAGGGGATTTTTGGATTATATCTTTTTATTTTTCCATTATCTTGCAGGTTTGCTGGCCTGTCAATACCTTGTTGTCCTTCCAAGCACGGTTTTATGTGCATTACGTAGTCATAAAAAAAGCATCCATCTAGATGCTGATCATGATGTTAATATCTTGCTAATACCTATGCATGCTAAAACAACTACTGTTTATTGTGCTAATTTGTTTGTACTCTCAACTAAACGGGTTACCCGTTGCATGACGCCTTCTTGTAGTGGACCAGGTCATACGGATAATATGGAACACCCTTCATGCTGCTATCATCGATTCCCAAAATCTTCACTAGAGCCCCGCTTTCAAAGCTCCAATACCCACAGTAAATAGCATCCTGGTGGTTATGGGTATCATGCCAGCCGGCATGCTTGTTGCTGTCATACCAGTATTTCTCTAGGTATTCTTTTAATTTCTCTGGCTGCGCTTGTTTGTTACCGCTTTTAATGACATCAAGAAGTCTGTCATCGGGAGCTTCAACCCTTGCCGAACCTTCCGGTGTTGGACTGCCTTGGATCAGCAACTCAATGATAGGATTTTGAAGGTCATGCTTCCTCACGAGGTCTACGAGTCGGCTGAATAACTCATTCTCCAACTCCAGCATGACACCAACGGAGAGCACCCAAAGCATCTGTTCAATATCTCTGCCGATCCATGTTTTCTCCATCGATTCGATCAGCGGGGGCATCAGTGCTTCGATTTCTTCTATTGGCCGCCCTGCGGAATACAGCGCCCTCAGCTTTTTGAGGTATAGGTTGTTTAAGATGGAGTAGCCATGCCGATGGACAACAGCGAGACGGTTTCCAGGTAATAGTCGTAGCTTTCGATCGCTTGAGGTTTCCAAGTTTTCTCCATGAGGTGGACAAGGTGCGGAAGGATATCCTGAATCTCCTCCAGCGGATCACCTGCCGAGTACTTTGAAAGCAGTTTATTGAAATAAAAGCCGCTGAGGGATATATAACCGCTCTGGACCCCGGGATCATCCTCACCACGCTCGCGAACGACTGTCTCTACCAGCTCCTCGAATTCCCGGATAGAGTCGTCTTCGAACGCCAGCTTTTCCTTGAAAAAGGCTTCGTCTTTCAAGTGGTCTCTCATCTCATTCATCCTTTGTAGTGAACCATGTCATACGGGTAGTAGGGGACGTCCTTCAGACTGCTGTCATCCAGACCGAGGAGCTTCACGATCGCTCCGCTCTCAAAGCTCCAATATCCCCGGTAAACAAAATCATCAATTTCATGCGTGTCATGCCAGCCGGTGCCTTCGTGGTCCGGGTACCAGTCGTTTTGCAGGTATTGAGCGAGGTGCATGACGGAAGTATCTTTGTCGGACGCCATGAGGACATTGGCTAATTTTGCGTAAGGCCGGTCCATAAGAAAATGGCGGTTTCCGCTCACCGAACCGTTCATCAGGAAATCCATCAGCTTGTCATGATCACGGTAAATTTGGGCAATCCGTTTGACCCTAGTCATAAGCCTATCCTCGATCTCCAGCATGATCCCGATGGACATCAGCCAAAGGCATTCATTGTAGTAATCCATGTTCCGGATCACCGAAGGGGTATAGGCTCTCTCCATGATCCCGACCACTTCAGGGAGGAATCCGCTGATTTCATCCAAAGGGCGTCCCGCCGAATACAGAGAAATCAGCTTGTTGAAATAAAGGACTTCCAAATAGCTGACGAGCGTGTAGACGCCTTCACCGTCAGGCCCTCTTTCTGCAATCAACGCCTCTGCGGCACGTTCGAACTTTGTGATTCTGGCATCATGATTATCCAAAAAACCCTCAAAATAGGCCGTGTCCTTGTATTGGTCTTTCATTCCATACATCCTTTATAGTGAACCATGTCATACGGGTAATAGGGGACGTCCTTCAGGCTGCTGTCGTCCAGCCCCAAGATCTTCACAATCGCTCCGCTCTCGAAGCTCCAGTACCCCCGGTAAACATAATCTTCTTTGTGGTGGGTGTTGTGCCAGCCAACTTCCTCGTGTCCCTTATACCAATCGTTTTCCAGGTATGCCTTTAACTGAATAACCTGATCCGATGCATCACTGCCTGTCAGTACATCCCAAAGTTTAGGATAAGGCTCGTCCAGGAAAAATGCCTGATTTTCAACCCTGCCATCCACGAGGAAATCAATCAACGCATCCCGATTCCGGTAGGTCTCTCCCAGGCGCCCGAGCCGGTCCATCTGCTTCTCATCAAGCTCGAGCAGGTAGCCGATGGACAGCATCCAGACGCACTTAATGTAATAATCATAGCTCTTGATTATCGATGGCCTCCAGGCTTTCTCCATGTTATCGATGACCTCCGGGATAAACTTCTTGATCTCATCAATCGTGCAGCCCGCTGAGTACATGGCAATCAGCTTGTTGAAATAAAACACATTGAGTGAAACAAACCCACTCTGAACACCTTTATCATCAGTACCTCTTTCGGAAATGATCGTTCCCATTGCATCCTTGAATCTATTGATCTGCATCTCATAAAATCTCAAGTAACCATCAAAATATGCTTTGTCCTTGCGGGTATCTCTCATCTATGACCCTCTCGTTCCTTGAAGTGCACCATGTCGTACGGGTAATAGGGGACGTCCTTCAGGCTGCTATCATCCAGGTCCAAGATCTTCACAATCGCTCCGCTCTCGAAACTCCAGTAGCCGGGATAGATTATGTCATCAATTAAGTGGGAATCAAACCACCATGCCTTGCCATGGCCTTTATACCAATCATCTTCCAAGTATGATTTTAGACTGAGGACCTGCTGAGCAGGGTCGGTACCGCTGATGACCGGCAGAAGGTTTTTGTAGGGGCGGCCAAACAAGAAGGTGGACTTGGGGCGTGAATCCCGAGGGTCCAGAAAAAAATTAACCAAAGTATCCTCCTCATAGATCTTTGCCAACTGTTTCACACGGGAGAGCGATGTCTCGTCGACCTCCAGCATGATCCCTATAGAGAGCAGCCAGACCACTTCAAGGTAATCGTCATAGTTTCCAATTGCATTTGTAGGCCGGCTTCTTTCCATCAGATCGATCAGCTTTGGAAGAGCGTCCTTGATTTCATGAAGCGGGCGTCCGGCAGAATACATGGCAATCAACTTGCTGTAAGAGTAAACACTCAGAGAGTCATAGGTGTTATCGACACCTTCATCGCCCACTCCGCGCTCATTGATCAGTTGCTCCGCCAAGTCCTCAAACTCAACGATTGCGGAATGATGTTGTTCGATATATTCTCCGAAATAATTCTCGTCTTTCAGATGGTCTCTCATCGGCATCGTTACCCTTCACTATGATTGCGATACGAACAGTTTATCATTTGGAGATGAGGGCATCAGTGTTCTGTCAGGATGGCAGCGGTGGCAGGGCTTTAAAGGGGGAGGATCTGAAAAAGAAAAGCGTCCATTGCGGACGCTTTTCAATTAGTTATTATAGTGGACCAGATCATACGGGTAGTAGGGGACGTCTTTCAGGATGCTGTCATCCAGTCTAAGGATTTTTGCAACGGCTCCGCTCTCAAAGCTCCAGTAACCATTATAGATATCATCGCTATTTTTATGGGTATCATACCACCCAGAATCGTTATGCCCTTCATACCAATACTTCTCAAGATAATCCTTTAGTTTTATTACAGCCTCAGTCTGGTTGCTTTGTATAACTTGGACCAATTTTAGATAGGGTACCTCAAATAGAAGTTGGCCTTTAAGGGTGCTTTTTTCGTGTTGTTTTCCTTGAATTAAAAACTCAATTAGCGAGTCATGCAGGTTGTGTTTCCTTACCATTTCTATTAACTGTTCGAATTGATTATTTTCAATATCAAGCATGACGCTAATCGATAAGGTTGATAGCATTTGTTCATAGTCATTGCCATCCCAGGATTTTTTCATCAGCTCAATAACTTTAGGTAATAAATTTCGAATTTCTTCAATTGGTCGTCCTGCTGAATATAAAGCGTTTAATTTTATAAAATAATATCCAGTTAATATAGTGTATCCTGCTTGTACCCCCTCGTCATCCTCACCGCGCTGTTCAATAACCATCGCCATTGCTTGCTCGTACCTTTCGATGTTCGCTTCTTCGTCTTTAATAAACTCTTCAAAGTAATTTTTGTCCCTAAGAAAATCTCTTACCATTTGAACTCTCCTTGTTAACCAAATTAATCGATTCCTTTTTCGACTATTTCTCCATCTTTTTTAATTCGGACTAGTCTCTTCTGAACATTGCTCGGGTTAATAAGCTTTTCAAATTCAATTTCTCGTGCCGTATTTTTTCCAACCGCATTTCTTAAGCGGTCTTTGCTACTTACCCACTTATCACTCATCTGTCTCCCGTTTTTTGTATGACCTAGTCTAGAACTATTATATTTTGCTTCCGCAATTATATACTTCGGCGGTGGAGAGGAATTCTCGTACACTCCATCAATCCCCTGAACAATCTTTTGCTCCAACTTCGTTACTCGATCTCTGCTAATTCTAGAATACCCCTGACTCTCATAATGCACGTCCATCTTCATCTCGCCGTAGTTGCCTTTTTGTTGATTGTTTTTCAGTTTGGTTTTTCCGGATTCTACAGATTTTATTGCATTCCGCTGCTGAATTTGTGCAGCGGTGTAGTGGCGTTTTCCTTTGATGGCTGCATAGCTGGCGTCGGTTTTGAACCACTTTCCGATTGAAGATTTCTTAACCAGTTTAAATCCAAGCTTCCCGGCCTTCACACCTTTGCCCATCGGCGTCATTCCGAAGATGGCAAATCCTTTTTGCAGGAGGGTGGAGTCCTTGTCCGTGATGGTTTTTAAATCGTCGAACAGCATAACGTCGGCAAAGTCTTTTGCAGCCTTGAGGAATCCGTTCTCGCTTTCTGCTTCTGGTTTTTCGGTGCTGTTTCCGATTGCAGCATTAGGAGCAGTCATCAGTGATTCAGGAGTGAGACCTTCGAGAGTGGAGGAGCCGAGGTTCCTTCTATTGTACAAAACATTCTGAGGGTTCTCCATGCCGTTCAGGCCGCTGACGCTATCCATCGTTGCGGATTGATGTGCCAGTCCCAGTTGGAGCGGGGACCTGGCTGTCACTGCGGCCCATTGCTGTGCAGGGAAATCAACGTCAGTCAGTCCGCTCTGGAACAAGGATTCGATTTGAGCGATCCACTTTTCCATTGCCTGCAGTTGGTCTGATGCGGGCATCAGCCGGTTTGTCTGTGCGGCGTCGAATTCATTCAGGTCACTGACGGTCTGAATCTTCTCGCGGCGTGCATCGAGTACGCCATCCTGTACCTGGCTGTCATCCAGGTGGGGGAGGCTGACGATATCGGCAACCTGGTCCATGATGGCATTGGTCTCATCCGTCAGGTTACTGGAGATTCTGGTAATCAGATGCAGCCCATTCTCTACTTCACTTTCAATGAAACCTTCGTCTATGTAACCGTCAGGTGCGGGCTCCAGTGCATCTGTTGCAGATTCGATGCTGGATAATGTGCTGTAGAAGTTCTCTTTGAACATGAGGAAATACTCGAGAAACGGCAGGTGGCACTCCTGATAAAATCTCCTGATGGCGTCTCCGCCCTGGCCTTTCAGTGCTTCGTTAAGTTGGATCAGTTCTCTGACGGAATCCATAATGAGCGTCATTTCGCTCTCCAGCCGGTTCAATGTCTCCTTATTGCGCGCCAGCCCCTCCTTAAATTGGGCGACATCCAACACCTTCATGCTCCATCACCTTCTTCCGCGGATTGCACAGCAAGATCAATTACCAATAGTTTACCATTGAGGGGTGGGTGAGGGACTGCATCGTTTAGCCCGTTTTGATTTGAGATGTGGAGGAAGATGGATGCTGTCTTATAGGTAAGAACTCATAGAAGAGCAGACGAACAGAAGGCACCCGATGTGGATGCCTTCTTGTTAATTCTTATAATGAACCATGTCATACGGGTAGTAGGGGACATCTTTCAGGCTGCTGTCATCGAGTCCTAAAACTTTCACAACGGCCCCACTTTCAAAGCTCCAATATCCACGGTAAATATAGTCGTTGAACTGATGGGTATCATGCCAGGCGGCGGGCTCGTGGGCAGGGTACCACTCATGTTTTATGTAGTCGGTGAGATGTGCCAATGCGGTCTCCTGATCTGGGGCATTCATGACGCAGGACAGTTTGGAATATGGACGGGCGACAAAAAATCGGGGGTTCTCTGACTCCCCGTTGCCCTCTGGATTCAAAAGAAAATCGGTCAATGCATCCTTGGCTTGATAAATACCGGCTATCCTTTTAATCCTCTCGAAGTCCTCACCATCCTGATCCAGCATGACCGCGATGGACAACAGCCATAAGGATTGTATGTAGTAGTCGTAATCATGGTCCACACCGGGGGCATAGGACCTTTCCATGATTTCAATCAGTTTGGGGAGAAATTCTTTAATTTCATCCAGGGGGTGGCCCGCTGAGTACATGGCGATGAATTTGTTGAAGTACAGCATGTTCAAGTAGGTGGCTATTGTGTGGGCGCCGTCGTCTTCAGGCCCCTTCTCTTGTATTCGGGCATGGGAGGCCTGTTCGAACTTTGCAATCCGGGCGTCGTGGTTTTCTATGAATTCTTTGAAATAGTTCTCGTCTTTTAAGGGGTCTCTCACCAAGGGAAACAGCTCCTTTACTGCCGATAGTGAACGAGGTCGTATGGATAGTAGCGCACATTCATCAGTTTTTCATCATCAAGCCCGAGAATTTTCGCCACCGCTCCGCTTTCAAAGCTCCAATATCCGCTGTAGATCGGATCCTCGTGCTTGTGCGTGTCGTGCCAGCCGGAGTCCTTATGGCCGTCGTACCAATGGTTTTCGAGGTAGCTTCGCAATCGTTCCACCTGTCCATTTCCGTCACTTTGGAGGACTTTCATCAGTTTCGCATAAGGCTCAGCAAATAGAAGGGGCCCTTCTGGATGCCCATCGATCATAAACTCGATCAGACCATCACGGAGTTCGTACTTCCTGACCAAATCCGCCAGACGGCTGAACTGCTCCTCCTCGACGTCCAGCATGACCCCGATGGAGAGCGCCTGCAGCATCTGTTCATAGTTCTCTCCGTTCCAGGATTTCTCCATCATCTCGATGACGCCGGGGAAGAGGCGGCTGATTTCGTCCAATGGGCGTCCGGCTGAATACATGGCGATGATCCGGTCGAGGTAATGATTGGCGAGGAAAAGGTAACCATTCCTCGCGCCTTCGTCGTGTGCCCCGCGCTGTTCGATGACGGTATGCAAGACCTTTTCAATCTGTTGGATTCTGGTGTTTTTCTTTTCGATATGGGTATTGTAGTACTCTTCGTTGCGCGATGAATCCCTCACTACCATTTCTCATCCCTCTTTTCATCCAAGTCCTGAACGGGAGATTCCCGCTATTCTTTCCGCTCGATCAGATATAAGACGACCGTGATAAAGAAAATGGCGAGGGGGATTTGTTCGTTAACAAGAAGAAAGAATACGCCTAAGAGAGCCGCGATCATAAGCAACATCCAGCGGGCTTTTTCTCCGCCCAGCCAATCGCCAATCATGATGAGGGCGCCACCGCCGATCAGAAAATAGGGGAGTGCGGATTAAGTAATAATCCTCTTCGATAGCAATGGCTGGGAGGACGAAGGCTAAGAAAAATCCGATGATTTTCATGCCTTTCCCGATTCGCTCCTTAATCTTCTTCATTTCCACGCTGCAATACGTCGTAATTCAGGGGGGAGGTAGGGATTCAGCCCCCCCTGGAGGTGGTGTTTCGGAGGGCGCAAGGTGGTAACCACCCCAAAAGGAAAAGGAAGGCCGCGGCCTTCCTCCTTAAATGAGCTCTTGAAATGTCTTCCAAGTCAGCCCTACTGTTATGCTTCCGTTTCCTGCAATCTTCCTCTGAAATCCTCTTTTGTTTCCCTGTCCTTCTGCTGTAACCGAAGAAACAGATTGTTTAAAAGTAAGGATAGGATAATGAAAACGGTGCCGATATAATCATAAGCCGTGACGCTTACACCTTGGAGAGTTTGAATGACTAGCGTTGTAACGGGCACAAAGTTAAGAAATAACAATCCGTTCAGCGGTGTGATGACACTTACGCCATAGTTCCACCCCACCAGGGCGAACACTCCCGGGAAGATGACCATAAATGCGATATGCGGGCTTGTAATGGTCAATGTTTCAACGGTTGGAAACGCGACATATCCTGCAAGCGTTGCACCAATCACGACAACAGCCGCAGTAGCCGTTCCGAGCAAACAGCTCAAAGTTGAATACCGCAATGCAGACCAGCCATCGTTACTGAATCGGGTTCCGCCCATCGTGTACACAACCCACCCAACGACTGCGATAAAGATCAATAAAGATGGAATGACCGCATTTGAAGCGGAGAAAAAGGCACCGAAATCACCTTTTGTTACGACCAACGATGCGCCGACAAACCCAAGAACGACACAAAACATCGTAAAGGCATGAGGCCGTTGCCTGATGAACACCCAAGCAATCACAATAGAAATCATCGGCATTAACGATTCCATGATCGAAGCAATCATCGTACCCGGATCACCCAATAAATCCTGTCCCCAGAAAATCAGCAAATTATAAACCGCAAAGGCCATTGTTCCAAAAAACCAGAGAAGCCGGCCCTTCCCTTCAAAACGGAAAGCTTCCTTCCCTTCCTTCCAAAACAGCCATACAACTAAAATAATCGTTACAAAACCATACCGGAAAAGTGTGAAGTAAAATGGGTCGATATGCTGAAATGCATGATTCGCAACCGGAAACATGGCTCCCCAGGAAACTGCAGAAATCAGGCATAACATAGCGGCCCATACTACGGTGTTCTTCATGATGTTCTGTCTCCTTCAACTCTGTTACCTCTAATTAAATCATAGACGAGATATCTTTAAAAATGAACGATATTGATACCTTCCATCTCAATTAGTGATATCATAAGGGGGAGGGGTGATCATATGGAATTTAAAGATTTAGAGATTTTTCAAATGGTTGCACAAAAAGGGACAGTGACCGATGCGGCTAAAGAATTAAGTTATGTCCAATCCAATATCACCTCAAGAATTAAAAAACTTGAGACTGAAATGAATACCGCTCTTTTTAACCGTCATAGTCGCGGAATGACATTAACGCCGGAAGGAAAAAAACTTCTGGTTTACTGCGAAAAGATTCTTGCGCTGACAAATGAAATGAAGAAAGTCGTTCAAAGCAAAACTGAACCGGCAGGCAAACTGGAAATCGGGACTGTCGAAACCGTTATGAAACTGCCGGTGATACTAGCTTCATATAACAAAAAGTATAAAAACGTAGACTTGTCACTCTTCAGTGGGGTTACGCATCAACTCCAGGATGATGTGCTGCACCACCGTTTGGACGGTGCGTTCGTGACGGAAATCGATCACCATCCTGAACTGGTGTCCCATGATGTTTTTCAAGAAGAGCTTGTCCTGATATCAGACAGTACAAAGACGTCTTTGGATCAACTAAAAGAAGAACCGATTCTTTGCTTTAGCGAAGGATGCGGCTACCGGGCACGACTGGCAAAGTGGTATAACGATCAAAACATCACACCGCAAAAATTAATGGAGTTCGGGACGCTGGAAACGATTTTGGGGAGCGTCACGATGGGGCTGGGCATTACGTTCGTTCCCAAATCAGCCGTTGCCCATCTGGAAGAAAGAGGAATGGTGCACTGCCATTACTTGCCTGAAAAATATAGTAAAATCAACACAATATTCATCAGGCGGAAAGATGCCTATTTAACGTCCACACTCGAAAAGTTCATCGAAACATTTGAACGGGTCGGCGAAATGTCATACCCGCTTGCGAATAAAAAAGTCCTCAGTACTTGAAAAAGTAGCTGAGGGTTTTTTGGGTTATTACTGGGGTGACGTAGTAACTCGCACCCGATTGGTAGGAGCTCAGCAGAGGGGAGGTGGGAACTCATGCCCCCTTGGTGGGAACTCACCACAATTCACACAAAAAATCCCCCGGATCCGCAAAGATTCCGGGGGATAACCAGTTCACATCAATCAACTTTCGCAGCCAATGCCTTTTCAAATTCATCCCGCACTTGTTTGAGCAGGACGGCATCCGTCAGCAGCCGGTGTCCGGCCGAGGCCAGGGCTTTCGCGCCTCGGATCAGTGCTTCGTCGCCGGCAGGGGAGGCGGCGGCTTCGCGGAATTCGTTGGTATGGCCGATCAGGTCATCCGGGCCGATTTTGATGTGCGGGTGGGCGGTCGGGACGACGTAGCTGATGTTGCCGGCGTCGGTCGAACCTTTGCCTTTGCGCTTTTCGTAGACTACGGTTTCGCCGACCGCTTCCAGCTCTTCGGCAAGTGCCTCGTCGAGTACGCTGTTCAAGACGAAGTCACGGACTTCATTCTGGAAGCGTTCGATCTTGACCGTCGCGCCTGTCGCGAGTGCCGCTCCTTCCGCGACGGCGCGTACTTTCGCAGCGGTCTCTTCCGTGCGGGCCCATGTTTCGGCGCGGATAAAGAAGCGGGCTGAAGCATAGTCCGGGATGATGTTCGGTGCGTCGCCCCCGTGGGTGATGATGCCGTGGATGCGGACATCGGACGGCAGCTGCTGGCGAAGTGCGTTGATGCCGTTGAACAGGCCGATCACGGCGTCGAGTGCATTGATCCCTTTTTCAGGGGAACCCGATGCATGGGCGGAGCGGCCGTGGAAGTGGAAATCGAGCGGGTCAACGGCCAGCGTTTCAACTGTCGGTCCAGTCTTGGCCCCCGGATGGATCATCAGCGCCACATCGATATCTTCCAGGAATCCATGGCGGACGAAGCTCCCCTTTGCACTGCCGTTCGGCCCGCCTTCTTCCGCCGGTGTGCCGAGCACGACCACCCGTCCTCCGGTCTCGTCCAATGTTTCTGCCAGTGCAATGGCAGCTGCAACACTAGTCGTGCCGATGATGTTGTGCCCGCACGCATGGCCGAGGCCCGGCAACGCGTCATACTCGGCGAGAAAAGCGACCGCCGGGCCGTCGATCCCGCTGTCCTTCACGGCATGGAATGAGGTTTCGTGCCCAGCGACAGCCGTCTCTACGGTGAATCCGGCTTCCTGAAGAAGTTCCACGAGCCGTCCGCTTGCGTACACTTCCTCGTTGCCGATCTCTGGCCGTGCGTGGATGTCATGGCTCACTTCGATGTATCGCGCCCGGTTTTCCTCGATGGAATCATAAATCCTCTTTTTCGTATCCTGTGCAACTGTCATTGATAATCCCTCCATTTAATAGAATGAAAATCTTTCCGTGACTTATTTCTTCAAGTCTTCGAACGTACCAATCAGCTGGTCAAGGTTGAGCTTAATGAGTACTGAGCCTCCTTTTGTGTCGTCCTTGATTGCCTTGGCAACATCATATTCCTGATATAGTTCAACGATTCGCTTGTATGTCTCGTTGTCCTTGTCTTCCGAGTTTGCCGCGATGAGGTTGACGTAAGGGTGGACGTCCTCATTCGTTTCGTCTTCTTTGAAGATCGCGTCCTCAGCTGGGGAGAATCCGGCCTGGCCGGCAATGCCGTTGTTGATGACGGAAGCTGCGACATCCGGAAGCACGCGAGGCGTCTGCTGGGCAGTCATCGGGAGAAGCTCGAGGTCGAGTTTGTTTTCTGTGATCTTGGATGGGTCGTCAAACAGGCCGAAGTCATCCGCGAGTGTGATAAGGCCGGCACTTTCGAGAAGCAGAAGGGCACGCGCCTGGTTAGTTGGGTCATCAGGAATCGCAATTTTGTCTCCTTTCTTCAGTTCGGACACGTCTTTGATTTTCTCGGAGTACAGGCCCATAGGGGCGAAGACAGTGGAACCGATCGGCTCAAGGTCATTACCGCTTTCTTTCACGTACTGGGCCAAAAAGGCGATGTTTTGGAAGGCGTTCAGGTCGATGTCCCCCTCTGCCAGGGCAGAGTTCGGAAGCGTGTAGTCGGCGAATTCAACAAGTTTTATCTCGATGCCCTCCTTCGCGGCTTTTTCTTTGAGAATCGGCCACTGGGCGCCGTCCGAGCCGTTTACGCCGATTTTCACTGTGACGGTTTCACCGTCACCATTTGATGCGCCCGCTCCGCCGCATGCAGCGAGGGCAAGGGAAGCAACCAGGGCAATAGCCAGAATCCAGATTCTTTTCATGATGAAGTCTCCTTTTAGTTGAGATAGGTTTATTTTTCGAACTGTTCTACTTTGATTAGCGGCGCATGATTTTCCGTGACAGCGTGTTCCCGAGCCACTGCGCCAGCTGCACAAGGACAATCAGGATCAGCACGGTGACAATCATGACACTGCCGTCAAACCGCTGGTAGCCGTACGTCATGGCGATGTGGCCGAGGCCTCCGCCGCCGACTGTCCCGGCGACGGCCGAGAAGTCGATCAGGGTGACGGTGACGAACGTCAGGCCCAATACGAGCGGGCCCAATGCCTCGGGAATCAGGACCGTGAAGATGATCCGGAGCGGGCTCGCCCCCATCGCCTGGGCGGCTTCGATCACACCCGGGTCGATGCTGACGAGGTTGTTTTCCACAACGCGTGCAATGGTGAAGCTTGCAACAATCGTCATCGGGAAAATCGCAGCTGCCGTTCCGATTGTCGTGCCGACGACGAGGCGCGTCAGCTGTGAAATGGCGACAAGGAAGATGATGAACGGCACCGGGCGGATGATGTTGATGACGAGGTTCAGCAAATTGAAAACCACTTTGTTTTTCAGAATGTTGCCCTGCCTCGTCACGAAGAGCAGGAGCCCCATGATGATGCCCAAGATCGAACCGAACACCAAGGTTGCGATGACCATGATGATCGTCTGGCCGGTGGATTCAACGATTCGCGGCCAGAAGGTAAGCCAATCAACGCCCAATTTCATTCACCTCCCCGATGTCGGTCAGTGTCGCGATTTCTTCGATGGCGGCCGCAACCTTCGCCGGTTCGCCCAAGAACGAAACAATCAGGTTGCCGAACAGCCGCTCCTGCAGCTCCCTCACCGAACCATAAACGATGTTGAACGTCACGCCGTGCTTTGCGGTCACCTTCGACAGCACTGGCTCGTTGGCAATCGCTCCCTTGAACAGGAGCCGGTACAGCTTGCCGCCGCCGGTTGCGCGCCACTCAGCCAATACTCCGGGGGAAGGGAGGTCCTGCTGGACGGATCGGATAAACCGTCTGGTTGTCTCGTGGCCCGGGTTTGTGAATACATCGAACACGCCGCCGGATTCGATCACTTCGCCGTTCTCCATGACTGCAACCTTCGAGCAGATCGACTGGATGACTTCCATCTCGTGGGTGATCAGGAGAATCGTGATTCCGAGTTCCCGGTTCACCTTTTTCAGCAACCGGAGCACGTCGGCTGTCGTATCCGGGTCAAGTGCTGAGGTCGCC
Source organism: Bhargavaea massiliensis (assembly GCF_018390575.1). Taxonomy (GTDB): domain Bacteria; phylum Bacillota; class Bacilli; order Bacillales_A; family Planococcaceae; genus Bhargavaea; species Bhargavaea massiliensis. Next base: position 134,283 of record NZ_JAHBCJ010000003.1, read on the forward strand.
TCGTCACAGATAAGGATATCCGGATTGGTCGCGAGCGCACGGGCGATTCCGACCCGCTGCTTCTGCCCGCCGGAAAGCTGATCCGGATAATCGTTCGCTTTGTCACCCAAGCCGACGAACCGGAGCAGCTCTTCGACACGCACCGCGATTTCGCTCTTCGGAGTGCCGGCGAGCTTTAGCGGATAGGCGACGTTGCCCGCCACCGTCCGCGAGTTGAAGAGATTGAAGTTCTGGAAGATCATCCCGATATTCCGGCGCTGTTTCCGCAACTCCTTCGCCGGCAGTGAGGCGACGTTCACCCCCTGGATCTCGATCGTTCCTTCCGTCGGGCGCTCCAGCAGATTGACGAGCCGCAGCAACGTGCTCTTGCCGGCGCCGCTGAACCCGATAATTCCGTAGATATCGCCTTGCTCAACGGTGAGCGACACATTCTTCACTGCATGCACGTCTCGGTTTCCAAGCCGGAATGTCTTGGACACTTGCTTGAATTCAATCATCCGGCAACCCTCCTGATAGCCAATGCTAGGTGTACAACATATGAAAAAGCCCTCTTTTTCTCATCAACAAGAAAAAGAGGGCCTATGGGGCCATCTCCTTCTCATCTTCCAGATGCTGCAGCATCTGCAGGAATTGGCACGGTGCTCAAACGAGTCCGCTGCCGAGACGTCTCAGGGCCTGTCCCTCAGTCTCTCTTGATAAGAAAGTGATTCTCATATTCGAATTGTTGCAACAATTTAAACTAATACTAAAGTCAAGGAAGCAAAAAGTCAACGTCTTTTTGAAAAATAAAGAAATTTCCCTCTTGGCACCCGGCGCCGAGGTATCCAGCTCACTCACATCCCGCTCGACCGGGGTGTAGAACATGGTGCCATTCTACAGGAGCACGTACAGTCGATCCGGCAGCTCCGGCTGTTCGCCCGACTGCAGATTCAAATAGTACACTTCGATAAAATCCCCCGGAGAGTCGATCATGACGTCATACGAGCGCACCAGGTATGAAGCACACTGGTGATCTCCTTCGAAGCACTCGGCTCCTCTTTGGAAGCACTCGCCCCTTTCTCATGGGGGAAAACCGTTTTGATAAGGAACGCCGGCCGCGGCCGGCGATTGATCTGCCGGGGAAGCCGCTCGCCGGGCAGCGTGGCCGATCGGCAAAGGGCCAGCCGTGGTAATTCCACATCCCCGAAAAATAACCACTCACGAGACAACAGGACATGGCCGGCAAATGAGCAACCAGGTAATCACTCATCCCCGAGAGGTAACCACTCATCCCCGATTGGCAGAATCTCAGTAGGGGGTGAGGCGGGAGTTCCAATTGCGGTCTTCCTCCGTTAAGTGGGGAATTCATCATTCGAGTCACTGGGGTGAGGTTTCGAAGCACTCGCGGAAGATTTGGAAGCACTGGCGCTTCCGATCGAAGCACTCGCCACCGTTTTGGAAGCACTCGCCCATACCAAGGCAAAACCCTTCTGAAGGGAACGCCGGCCACGGCCGGCGATTGATCTGGCAAGTAGCTATTCACAAGGCTGCATGGCCCCCAGCAACCCGAGGTAATCACTCATCCCCGAGAGGTAACCACTCATCCTCGATTGGCAGAATCTCAGTAGGGGGCGAGGTAGGAGTTCCAGTTGTGGCCTTCCTCCGTTAAGTGTGGAATTCATCATTCGATTCACTGGGGCAAGGTTTCGAAGCACTCGCGGGAAATTTGGAGGCACTGGGGCTCCCGTTCGAAGCACTCGCCACCGTTTTGGAAGCACTCGCCCATACCAAGGCAAAACCTTTCTGAAGGGAACGCCGGCCACGGCCGGCGACTGATCTGGCGAAGTAACTATTCAAAAGGCTGCAAGGCCCCCATAGGCAATGAGCCACCCGATGTCATTACTTCCCCCGATTGGCGGAATCTCAGTAGGGGGCGAGGCGGGAGTTCATGCCTTGTTCGTACGGAAAGTTTCGTCATTCGTTTGCTCAGTTTCGTCATTGGGCCGGAAAGTTTCGTCATTCGCACCGGCGAGTAGCGCGAATGACGAAACTGGGGAGCGGAATGACGAAACTAAGTGTGCGAATGGCGAAACCGGAGCGGCGAATGACGAAACCGGTTGCCTCATGTTGCTTTCGTCGGATGCGTGAGCTTGCCGCTGCCAGGATGCCAGATCACCTTCTAAGACAAATAAAGCCACCGGCGCCGCCGGTGGCTTTTCCCTTCATTTCATCTTTTCCATCCATACGTCGTACCCGGCGCCGTTCAGGTGAACGCCGTCGATTGTATACCGCTGATCAAGCTGGCCTTTATCATCCAGAAACGCCGGATGCAGATCGGCGAAACGGACGCCTCTTTCTTCCGCGATCTTTTTGAGGATCCCGTTGTATTTCGCAATCTCTTCGTCACGGATGGAGTTCCCGATCAGGTCATGGTTCACCGGAAGGATGGAAAGCAGCGTCACTTCAGTCTTCCCATGATCGAACGCCTCGATGATTTTCCTTACATTCTTTTCGTACTCCTCCGGCCCGACGCCTTCCATGATGTCGTTGATGCCGACCAGGATGTACGCTTCCTTCGGTTCGCGATCCACGACTTCCTTGATGCGGTGCAGCACATTATAGGACGTGTCGTCGCGGATTCCCCGGTTAATCACGGTTTCGCCGGGGAAATACTCGCCGAACTGTCCGTGGTCGGTCAGGCTGTCGCCAATGAATGCCTTATCGACCGGGGCATTGGCCGGCGCCGCCTCGAACACGGATTTCTGGTTCAGGTAATAGTCGTTGAACGGCTGGTCGGATGTGAGCGTGCGCCACTGCTCCTTGAGGAATCGCTCACCGCCGTTCATTTGAATGTAAAACGCTGCCGCCCCGACCAGCAGCACATTCAGCGCAATCGAAACAATAAGTGCGGTCTTTATAATCTTCATGATGTCATCTCCCTGGTGAGTCAATAATGGCTTTTTACCCGATTTGGCCGGCCGGGAATCAGGGTAGAGAGTAATAAACTTAGAGCGGAAGGAATGAGGCACATGGGCAAGAACCAGCATGTTATCCCGGTGGACGGCGGATGGGCCGTGAAAGCGGAAGGCGAATCGGAGCCGTCCCACACCGTCGGCACCCAGCAGGAAGCGTTTGAAATCGGACGGGACATCGCGAAGAAAGAACGCTCCGAACTGCTGATCCACGGGGAAGACGGGAAAATCCGGGAGCGGAACACCTACGGAAAAGACCCGCATCCGCCGAAAGGATAAGGGACGAACCGGCAGGTAACCACTCACTGCCGAACGGTCCTCACTCATAACCGAAACCAGCCGCCGCTTGCTCCATTGGGAGAAAAGCGGCGGCTTTTTTGATTTGGAAAAACCATTACGTAAGTCCTTCTTTAGAAAATGAAATTAATCAAAAAATATTTCTTAATTAGGTCATAATTCCTCTATCACTTTCATAAATATAGGTATGTAGGGCTTGTTTTGCTCTATTAAACAGTAGTTTACGAGATTAAACCCAACAGATAGCGAAAGGAGGAGGGGTCATGTCGAGACTCAAGGGACTATCGGTTGTGCTGGCTGTGCTTTTAGTCCTGCAGCTGATGGTTCCGGTTTTCGGAAACGCCCAGTCGGATGACGCGGGGCGGATAAAAATCGAAAAAACCTCACAAACCGCGGAGTCGGTCCAATGGCGCGTGACCGTGAACGCGTCCGGCACCGAACATGACGGCATCCAGGCGAAGATCATCTTCGGCGCTGGACTGTCGCCGGCGGGAATCGCCGGAGTTCCGGACGATCAAGTGTCCAACACGGGCGACGGCTACACGGTCCAGCTGCCCGCTGGAAGTGGCGCTTTAGTTATGAATGTAACCGCGAGCGTCACCGACTCCAATCCTGACTTCCATGAAATCAAAGCCGTCGCCGACTACCCGGACGGAACATTCCAGGCAGCCGACCGCGCCGCAGCGATCAAACCGGAGATCAAGGAAGAGGAAAAGCCGGCTGAACAGCCCGCCGAAAAGCAGGCCGCCAAAGCCGAGGAACCAGTGAAAAAGGAAAACGCCGAACCGGCTGCGCAGCCTGAAAAAGAGACTGAACAACCAGCTGAAGAAAAGGAGTCCCCTGCAGAAGAAGTCGCTCCAGCTAAACAACCGGCCCAGGAACCGTCCGGAAACGAAACCGCTCCTGAGCCATCTGCAGATCTCGAAGAGGCAAACCAATCAGAGACACCGGTTAAAGAGGCAGAACCGAAAAAAGAGGATCCAGCCCCTGAAAAAGCACCGGAGAGCAAGAAAGAGCCAGTCGTTATAGAAAAAGAAGCCGTCTTGGGCACCGTGGCGCCGGTTGCTGTGGAGGCGGAAGTACTCGCGCCGATGAATGTGGGTGCTCAGTATTATGATCTCGATCCGAACGCCGTAGTCGTCCCGACCACTCTGGAAGGGGTTTCGACCAACTCACATACGATGCCGCTCCTGATGTGGGTAAATGCCAACACGGTTTATGTGGCAGTCAGATCCACACATGCACTTGACTATATGGAATTGGCTGGGGTCAAGGCGACCAACCCCGATAAGCATGTGGCCATGCAATCAATCTTTATCGATGGAGAAGAGAAAAAACCTGATGTAGGTATTCAAGGAAATACCAAGGATGCGCGGTGGACTGTATACAAGTTTAATGAGGATGTTCTTAACCTGCTGGACAATGCCACCCATAAATTCTTCGTCGATGGAATCGGCAATGGGCATGACGTAGGTGGACAGCTGGTCGTCGACATCCCTAAAATCAATGTCATTGGCAATAAAGTCTGGGTCGGCGGAACCGAACGCCCCGCCATCAAGCTTCAGCTGATGGCTCAGGCAGAAGGCGATGAGCTTCATGTGATGGATACTGGGGTCGTCAATGGAGCTGAGAAGGATGCTTGGACATTTAAATGGAACCAGGTGCCTGCATACAGCCCTATCGGAAAGTTATACACCTATACCATCGACGAAGCATCCGTCCCGCCCAATTATGAAAAAACACTAGATGGCTTGACCGTCACAAACACGTACAATCCCGCCCAGCTGACGATCAAGGTCAATAAGGCCTGGATCGGGCCTGAAGGCGGGCCAGTCACAATCAAACTCATTGCCAACGGAGCGGATACCGGCAAGACACTCACGCTTGATCCACAGAACAACTGGACCGGATCGTTCTCCGTGAACAAGTTGCACGACAAAACCGGAGAACCCATCACCTACACGGTCAAAGAAGTGCCGGTGCCGGGATACACCACCCAACTGAGCGGATCAGTAGATAAAGGGTTCACATTCACGAATACGCATAGCGGCACGATCGACATCAAGGTAGACAAAAAATGGATTGGACCGGCAGCGGAGTCGGTGACGGTCAACCTCCTGGCAGACGGCACTCCGACGGGGAAGAGTCTCGTTCTTAATGAAGAGAATGGCTGGGGAAGCACTTTCGAAGGACTTCGGAAGTATGACGCAAAAACCGGAGCGGAGATCGTCTACACGGTGAAAGAAGTCCCGGTACCTGGGTATTCCTCGGACATCAGTGGAACTGCCGATACCGGCTTCACGATCGTGAACACAAACGATGCGGTGACGAGCGTCGATGTCCGCAAAGAATGGGTCGGGCCTGAAGCGGGACCGGTGACAATCGAGCTTCTTGCAGACGGTGAGGAGACCGGAATAACCGTCATCCTGAGCGGAGAAAACAACTGGTCGGGAACCTTCGCCGACCTCCGCAAATACGATGCCAAAACCGGAAAGGCAATCAGCTACACCGTGACCGAACCGGAAGTGCCGGAGCAGTACGAGGTTTCCTACAGCATCGGCGCAAACGGGGAGTTCATCGTCACGAACACCGCGCGAACGGGCTCGCTCACCGTCACGAAAGTCGATGAACGTGGAGACCCGCTCGCCGGAGCCGAGTTCGAGCTCCGGGATACGGACGGAAACCTCATCGGCACCGGAACGAGCGGGGCAGACGGAAAGATTTTCTTCGGGAATCTGGACTGGGGCAGTTACCTGCTCGTTGAAACAAAGGCGCCGGAAGGCTACCGGCTCCTGACAAAACCGATCGAGATCAAAATCGGCGCAGACCGATTGGATATCAAAGAGACGGTCAAAAACACCCCGACGGACTGGGGACTCCCGGCCACCGGCGGATTCGGCACGATTCCGTTCTACATGGTGGGCGTCATGATGATGGCAGCGGCGGTGTTCACGCTGCGGAAGAAAAAGAGAATGTACGAGTGAGAGGAGAATGGAAATGAAACAACGAAAAAAATCGCTCCGAATCTGGTCGGCGCTGCTGCTGTTCTTGGCGCTGCTGATTCCTCAGATGGCGTTTGCCTACACGACGACGGGGTCTGCGGACAACCCGAGCCTGACCATCCATAAATTCGAGCAGGAGCCGGATGAAAGGAGTGGCGGAGAAGCAAATGGCGACGCTGGGCAGGAAGCTGAGGGCGAACCTGTTGAGGGTGTGGAGTTCACTCTGAAACAAACCCACAGCTATAACCCTGAAAACGACACATGGACAGAGAAGAGTGGCGCTGAAATCAAAGGAACGACAGGCGCTGACGGAACTGTCACTTTTACGAAGGCGAACAGCCTTGAGCTCGGCCGATATAAAGTGAAAGAGACGAACGGTCCCGATCACATTATCCTGAACCCGGATACGTTCTACGTCGACATCCCGATGACGAACAAGGAAGGGAATGCGCTCAACTACAACGTCCACATCTACCCGAAAAACGAAACGATCCGCTCGGATGTAAAGCTGAAGAAAGTTAATGAGAAGGGTGAGCCGCTGGCAGGCGTCACGTTCAAGCTCTATAACGCAGATGACACGGAAGCCTTGGACAACAAAGGTAACCCAATTCCGGCACGCACGACAGAAGATGATGGCCTGATTCATGTTACGGGCCTTGCAGCCGGTAGTTACTATTTCAAGGAAACGGGAGTGCCTTACGGATACGCGTTGAACGAGACTAAAATCGGATTCACCGTTCAAAAACCAAATAAACATAGCCAGGATATTGAAGTCGTCTGGAATAACGTCGCCCGGTTTGCGGAAAATGGAACCGTCACCAACTATGCGATCCCGACGGTCGACAAGGACGCCAATGACGAGAAAGAGCTCGACTTCGACCGTGACAAGGAGTTCAACTATAACATCACGATCATTGCACCTGAGAACATCGACCAGTATAAAGCGCTCATCGTAACCGACGAACTCGACAGCCGCTTGGAGTTTATGGGTAAGTGGTCGGTGGAGGGTGCATCCAAAGATGCCTTCACATTCTCCCAGGAAGGCCAGACGCTCAAGTGGACTGCGGTTCCTTCCAAACTGACCGGAGGTAAGATTAAAATCACCTTCAACGCAAAAATCAAGCCGGATGCCATTGCTGAAACCGGCATTGAGAACACAGCGAAGCTCGACTTCGACAACAACTTCGGCTGGTCCACCATTGACGGGCCGGCAAAGCCTGAAGAACCGGAAACTCCGCCGGTCGTCACACCGACACAGGGGAACCTGAACGTGCTCAAGATTGACGCGGCAGACGGTAAGAAATTGTCCGGAGCGGAATTCAAGCTCACTTCGGATAAAGACGGCAAAAACATCATCGATACTTCCGCAATGGGCGATGTTGTCCAATGGAACGATAAAACTTACAATGGCCTACTTGAGAAACTAACGACACGTGCAGACGGAACGTTCGATATCACGGGCCTCACGCCGGGCACCTACTATCTGCATGAGACAAAGGCGCCGACGTACACGGATGGCGAAGGAAAGCTTAAGTCCTACCGCCTCCTGACAAAAGCGATTGAAATTAAAATCGTGGACGATGAGACAGCAAAAGCTGAGGTCAAAAACTCCAAGTCCGCCTGGGTCCTCCCGACAACCGGCGGTCTCGGAACGACGCTCTTCACGGGAGTCGGCCTCATGCTCATGATGAGCGCATCCGTGCTCTTTATGCGCCGGCGCCAAACAGAGACGAAAGAAGACTAATGAAAGAGGGGGAGAATTCGTTTCTCCCCTGTTTGTTTTTATTGAAGGCCGGTCCACGGGTGGACGGGTGTTCAATGGAAATGAGCGTATGGGATGGGGGAGCCGCATGAAGAGAAAGATGGTGCTGATCGTGATATTTCTGATCGGGCTGGGGGTGTTTGCCTATCCGATCGTCTCCAACCTGTTTTCCACTCAGGTCCACCAGTCTGTCGTCCGCGAGTATGACAAGACGGTCAAGGGCATGACTGCTGAGGAGATCCGGCTGGAAAAGGAAAAGGCGGACCGGCATAACGAGGAACTGGCCGGAATGGATCACGAGTTCATCGACCCGTTTGCCGAAGGGGCGGGGTCCGGGGAGGAGGAAGAAAGCCGGAGCTACTACGATGCGCTGAACATCGGGCCGGCGATCGGCTCCGTTGAGATACCAAAGATCGACGCCGATCTGCCCATCTACCACGGCACGAGCGAGGAAGTGCTGTCGCAGGGAGTCGGCCACCTCGAGCAGTCGTCGCTTCCGACCGGCAAGCCCGGCACCCACAGCGTGCTCACGGCGCACCGGGGGTTGCCGACGGCGAAGATGTTCCGCCATCTGGACCGGCTGGAAATCGGCGATCCATTTTACGTGAAGGTGCTCGATGAAACGATGGCGTACGAAGTGCAGCACATCGACGCAGTTCTTCCCAATGAAACCGGCTGGCTGCAGATGAAGGAAGGGGAAGAGCTCGTCACGCTCCTGACGTGCGACCCGTACATGATCAACACCCACCGGCTGCTCGTCACCGGCAAGCGCGTTCCGTTTGAGCCGGAAGACGAGGCGGAGAGCGCGGCGGTGGAAGAAAAGCGGCAGTGGATTCCCTACGTGCTGGCCGCGCTCATTCTCGGCTTCATCCTCTATCTGATCCGAAAGAAGGTGGCGAAACGTGAGGAAGTATAAAGGAATCATCTTGCTGTTCGCCGCCGGGCTTCTGATCATGGCCTACCCGCACATCGCCCAACTGGTCAATCGAGAACTGCAGCACCAGCAGGCGGAGGATTTCAGGACGGTCCTGGACGGCATGTCGGATTCGGACATCACCGAACTGATGGAACGCGCCAGGCGATATAATGAAGAAATCCATGAAGACCTCGACGGCCTGCGGGATCCGTGGGGGGACCAGCAGGCACTGATGGTTTCCTACAATGAAACGATGGGGTTTGGGGACGGGGACGCATTCGGTGCACTTGAAATCCCAAAGCTCAATCTCCATGCCCCGATCTACCTGGGCTCATCGGAAACGGTCCTCAGCAAAGGGGTCGGCCAAGTCGAAGGCTCCTCGCTCCCGCTCGGAGGCACGAGCACCCACACGGTACTCGCCGGCCACCGCGGCATGTGGACGAAAACGATGTTCCGCCACCTCGACCAGCTCCGGCCCGGCGACGTCTTCTACGTCCATACGATCGACGGCAAACTCACCTACCGGGTGACTTCCCAGCAAGTGATCTATCCGGACGAGACCGACTCCCTCGAAATCCAGGAAGGAAAAGACCTCGCCACCCTCCTTACTTGTCATCCGTATCCGCAGAACTATCAGAGGTTGCTGGTGCATGCGGAGCGGGAGGAGTAGGGGGAGGTAACCACTCATAGTGGCGGGGTAATCACTCGCCGGTGAGTGACAGATCCTATGTAGAGGGAGAGGCTGTCTGGGCGAGTGTGATCAAGGGCGGAGTGGGAGGCTTTACGGAGGTAATCACTCACCTGTCGTAGGTAACCACTCGCTGGAAAATACAAGAATCCTAGATTAATGCCGGTTTGACATCGGACCGGAACCTCTTTATCATGACATAGCTAACGAAGTAACGGTTAAGACCGCCAGCCCACACTCCAAAGTGGGATTCGGATGGCGCTCTTATGGGAATATCATCAGGAAGATCAACTGAAGGAGTGGTTGTGATGGCTCAGAGTCAGCATGTGATTCCGGTGGACGGGAAATGGGCGATTCGGGGGGAAGGCGAGCCGGAGCCGTTTTGTTTTGTCCAGACACAGGAAGAGGCCGTCAAGATCGCGGAGGATATTGCCATGCGTGAGGAATCGGAGATGCTGATTCACGATGAGGACGGCCGGATTCTGGAGCGGAATATATATGAGAAGGTTACACGAGAGTAGGAACAGGGCTGTCAGGCGACAGCCCTGTTTTATTTTCTTGCGGTTCTCCGCGGCTTGGAGAACTTCTTCACTGCGAGCATCAGAAGGAAGAGGAAGACGAAAATGATGATGTAGGAGGCGATCAGCGTAATGGTTGCACTCACGGCGCCGTCTGCGAACATTTCTGAGAAATAAGAGGGGTTGTTCAGCACTTTGGTGATGCTTTTCAAGACGAGGATGGCTGCTGCTGCGATCAGCGCTTCCCTGAATGTATCTTTGATCATCTGCTTGCACCTGCTTTCGAATGTATAGAACTATTAAACACCATTTTTCTGGGAGATGGAAGATGGTTTGGTAATCACTGGAGTGCTGGGGGTAACCACTCATGCGCCAACTGCTAAATTTTAATTTTGGGAAGGGTATGTTCCTACATCGGCTAGGGTTCGCCAGCTTTCAGCCCCTTGAAGATTGGAATTCGGGCCAAAATACGGCCCCAAAATTGAAAAATGAAGATTCGTCAACCTGACGCTTTGCCTGCTATGGTGATTCCGAGAGGGGGAATCATCATAAAAGTCATCCGACGTTATCCGATTTACTTGTATGCGCTGGAGCGGGCTGTTGAGCGGGTCAAAATGCCGGAGCTGAATGAGGTGAGAGAGGAGTTGTACCGCCAGCAGGCGGGCTATCTAGGGGAGATTGCGTCGGACAAGTATGTGCGGCGCACGCGGATTCCGGGAATCGTGTTCACGGATATTCAGATTGAAGCTGCACCCGGTGAATTCATTCAGATTGACACGCTCATCCTGACGCAGCGAGCGATCTGGGTAATCGAGGCGAAGAAATATAAGGGCGCACTTCGGTACCTCCATGCGCCTAAACGGATCGAGCGGAAGGAGCGGGACGGGTCCGTCATGGTCTTTACGTGCCCGATCGTGCAGCTTGAGAGCCAGATGCATGCGCTGAAGGGGTGGCTTGATGCACAGGGAATCGACCTGCCGGTCTTCGGCACGGTCGCGTTCGCTTCAACGAACCGGTGGGAAGGGCTGCCGGAAGAAGCTCCAATCATTCCGGTCAGGGAGATTCCGGCTTATCTGGAGCGAGCATACCGGGAATTAGATGACCGTCTGACGCCGGAGACATTCGTCCAACTTGCCGAAAAGCTTGGTCTCCAGCGAAATATGATTGTCTGGGAACCCGTATGCAAGCGTCTTGGCATCAACGCGAACCGCCTGAAGCGTGGATTTCTCTGTCCGGAATGCCACAGCCAGTTGACTCGCGCAACCGAGCGCACCGGCCACTGCAAAAACTGTGACCAAAACGTTAAGACGGATTATGGCCTGCTGATTCTCGACTGGTTTTTGCTGATCCACCCGACGCTCAATAATGCCCAACTACGGGCATTCGCCAAGCTCAAGACGAAACAAGCTGCAAGCCGGATCCTTAATCGGTATGAACTGCTCATTATCGGGGCTTCTACTGGGACTGCTTACACGTTGAATCTCTATACCGACCTGGATGGACTGGAGATCAGGAAGGGGAAGCCGGGTAGAGAGAGGGTTGAGGAGGTAATCACTCACCTACGGTAGGTAACCACTCACGCTGCCGCCGTCATCACTCACCAGCTTGCCTATCTAATGGGAAGGTACCCGCGCGGGGATGACTAGGGGACCGTGAAGTCGCTGAGACGGAATTTCAAGCCACTCGTCAAAGATTTGGAAGCACCCATGTCCCCGTTCGAAGCACTCACCTCGGTATTGAAAGCACTGGATAAAATCCGGCTCAAACGACGGGGCATTACAGATAGCCGCGCCCTCGCGTTGCGGAGGCGACCACTCGTCTTGCGCATGGCTATTGAGGTTATGATGGTATTGACGCAGCGCAGCGCGGGGAACCACTCACACTGCCGCCGTCATCACTCGCAACTGACTATGTGTCTGCGGGTATAAGATGTCACTCTATTGGCCAAGCTCTCTATATACAAGTATAGGGGAGGGGTCATGATGGGGCAGAATTTGTTGGAGATTACGGAGGCGCAGTTTTATTTTTTGGCGGTGGAGTGGATGGAGACGTATCGTTCCAAGCCGGTTGACAGGGAAGGGGCTCTCCGTGAGCGGTTTCAGAGTATGACGACTTCTGAATTGATCAAGTTGTATGGGAGTGCGGGGCCTGATTTGGTGAAGAACGCGGTCCGGGAAGAGCTTGGTCAACGAAACATTCATCTTTCAGAGTAGGCTTCCGGCCGGCCCGGAGGTCTTTTTCTATGCCCGGGAACCTGGCGCTACTCCATTCCGTCCAATTAGTGAAACCGCCATGCTACCAATTTTTTCACATTTTATAGAGCCTTTTTCCTTAACATCGATTATAATGTTAACAATGTTTACACTTTACTATCAGAAAGACAGGGGAATGAGAAATGGAAGAAAAGAAAAGACGGCGCCGGAAAAAGCAGAAGCGCCGGATCTGGCCTTGGATTGTCGGGCCGATTGTTCTGATTCTGGCTGTGGTCGGTGTGTATGCGGCGATGGTATATAAAGATTTCAAGGATACGCTTGATACGGTGCACGAGCCGATCGAGCGCGAGGCATCGGACAAGCGTGAGAAACCGGTAAGCCTGACCGATCAGGAGCCGTTTTCTGTACTCGTTCTCGGTGTCGATGAGAGGGAAGGGGACCGCGGCCGCTCTGACACGATGATTGTTCTGACTGTGAATCCTCAGGATAAGACGACAAAGATGGTCAGCATCCCGCGTGATACATACACGGAGATCGTCGGCAGGGGCACGAAGGACAAGCTGAACCACGCCTATGCGTTTGGCGGCATCGAAATGGCGATGGACAGCATGGAAAACCTGCTTGATATCCCGATTGACTATGTGGTCCAAGTGAATATGGAAAGCTTCAAGGACATTGTTGACGCGGTCGGCGGCGTCACCGTACAAAATAACCTCGCATTCTCGTCGGGACAGTACACCTTCCCGGAAGGGCCGGTTGAACTGAACGGGGAAGAGGCGCTGGCGTACGTACGGATGCGGAAACAGGATCCGAACGGCGACTTTGGCCGTCAGGACCGCCAGAAAGATGTCATCATGGGCGTCATCAAGAAAGGGGCTTCCGCCAACAGCCTCCTGAACTACCAAAGCATCTTCGGAGCGGTCGGCAAGAACATCCGAACGAACATGACACTTGATGAGATGCTCGGCCTGCAGGACTATCGCGGTGCCATCGGTCAGGTGGACCAGCTGTATGTGGAAAAAGGCCAAGGCCAGACGATCAATGGCGTCTGGTACTACATGATGAATGATGAAGAACTTAATACCATCTCGTCTGAACTCAAACAGCATTTGGAAATCGAATAAACCAATGGACCGGCCACCGCTATAGGAGGCCGGTCCGGTTTTTGGGACGTCATCAGGAAGGGAATGAGTATGTCCAATAACCCGAAAATGAGTGAAAGCCCCGAACTAAACAGTACAAACCCAAATGAAACTCCGATAACCGATCCTTCGTCCGAGCGGTGCAAAAGGAAACTGGCCATCGATCCATTCATTATCTTGCTGTTCGCTTTGATTATGCTCCAGACGTTCGGCATGTTCAGTTCGTCTTTCCTGATCGGTACAGTAATGGTCGGCGGGCTGTTGTTTTTGCTGAAGCCGATGGCGGAGGCTGCGCCGGACCGGCCATTTGTTGCCCGGGCGGAAGTGCCGCTGATCCTGCTGTTTGCCTGGGGGTATATCAGCACACTGATCGCGGCTGATCCGGAGTTTTCACTGCAATATTACCTCAAGATCCTCTTCCCGACATTGGCGCTTCTGTTGGCAGTGCTCTACGCCCGCCGTCCGAAGCTGTTGCTGACCGCCGTCATGGCGATCCTCGCCGCAGCGGGCACTGCACATGCGCTGTACACGCTCGTTGGTTGGGCATTTGGTGACCGGACGGTAGAGGCGGGGCGCTGGTTGGCTGTGGAAGTCGGGTCAATTGTGATGGATCAGCGCCATATGGGACCACGGCTCACGGGCTTGACGCACAATCCGAATACACTCGGCATCTGGGTGTTCTTCGCACTGCTGGCTCTGCTTTATCTTAAGCGGGAGCGTGTTGTCAGAACCTGGCTGTTCGTTACTGCGGTAATTCTAAATGCTGGAGTGTTACTCCTTACGGAGTCAAGAGGATCGATGGTTGCGCTTGCCGCGTCCGTCGTGTTTTATCTGGCGTTGACGAAAGGGGCTCCGCAAAGGCCGAAGCTTTGGAAAAACCGATTGCTGATTTCTATCATCCCGCTTGGAGCTGTGCTGCTTGTCGGATGGTCGGCTGCGGAGCGGGTGTCGACCAGGGTCGGCAGCGGACTTAACGGGCGGGAGACTGCATGGTCATATATCCTTCAGGTTGCACAGGAGCATCCTGTGATTGGCACTGGATTTGGTATGTCGGGCACAGTCCTGAAAGAGGCGGGCATCGGAATCGGGCCGCACAGTTTCTATCTAAAGCTGCTTGCGGAAACCGGCTTTGTTGGTCTGCATCTGTTTTTTCTGTTCCTTGGCATGCTAGCCGTTTTGGTTGTATGGCGACTGCGGAGCGGTGAAGAGCCTTCTGCTGTGCTGTTCATTGCTGCATTCCTTGTCGCCCTGTTGACGCACCAAATTGTCGAGGACCAGTTGTTCAGAGTCCATCCAATCCATTACTTGTTCATCTTCTTGACTGCGCTCCTCCTTAGGGGATTCGATACCAGATCAGCTGGATGACGAGTGGTTACCTATGTAACACGAGTGATTACCTAAAAGAAGCTGCCGCCCGAGACAAACGGGTGGCAGCTTCTTTTTCATATCAAGATGCGATAAAGTACTCCTTCAAACTGTTAGCCCAAGCCTCGACGCCTTTGTCGGTCGGCTCATACTCATCATCCACATAGTCAAGAATATCTTCCGAGTCCACGTCCGGCCACTGATCCCAGTGATCGATAAACGGGATGTCCCTTGCCTCTACAAACTCCCGAAGAGCATTGATTTGGGTCATGTAGTAATTGGGCTGATGGATTGGCTGTGGCGGTGTGATAAAGAAGGTGGCATCTTTGACTTCCTCAACAACACGGCCTCGCAATTCAAGGGCATCTTCCCGTTCGTCATCAATGGTGACAAGGCCATTGTTGGAGAGCGTAAACGGCTCGTAGACAACCAGGTCATACCCTTTGTCCCAGTCAATCTCGCCGACTCCTTTGCTCAGGAAGGTATCCGATGTCCCGGCGAACGTCAGGACATCAGTTTCGATCCAACCTCCATATGCCTCACCCAGCGCGTCAGCCAGCTGATTGGCCGGTGCTTCGAATGAGCTGCTTCCGACAGCGAGCAACTGGACCGGCTCGCCGGCATCTAAACGGCTCATGAGCATCTCAACCGTGCTTTCCGGCAGGTTGGCTGTCAGACTTGAGAGTTCCTCCCCTGACGGAGCCGCCACTTTCTCTGCGGGTTTTTCTTTTTCAGGATCCGCAGCCTGGCCAGCAGTTTTCTTTGCCGCTTGCTCTTGCTTGATCGGCCGGTTTGCCGGTTCGGCGGCTGCTTCTTCAACTTTTGCATTCCAGGACAGGTAGCTGATTGCGAGAACTAAGACACAGGCAATCAGAACCAGCACGGTGGCAAGTCCTTTCTTCATAAAAGCTGGATCCTCCTTTCGCCAATTTGTTAACAGAATGTAAAAAAGCATGAGTTCTATAACATTTTAGCAGATAGGTGAAATTATTGTCACAATTTGTGAGATAAGCATGATATACTGAGGAAGTTATAGGCAATTTATAGACGAAAGAATGATAAAGGGGCACAAGTGAGAATGGAAGAAACCATCAGTCTTCAGGACTTGTTTAAGACGCTGCGCAAGCGGCTCTGGCTGATTGTCATGAGCACGGTCATTGCAGCTACCATTGCCGGAGTCATCAGTTTCCTCGTGATGACGCCGATCTATCAGGCATCCACGCAGATTTTGGTCAATCAGACGGAGCGGCAATCTGAAGCGTTCACGTCGCAGGATATCCAGACAAACCTCCAATTAATTAATACATACAACGTCGTCATCAAAAGCCCGGCGATCCTGAACAAAGTGATCGAGGAACTCGGGCTTGATGAGACGGCAGGCTCTCTGAACGAGAAAGTTACTGTAAACAGTGAACAGAACTCTCAAGTAGTGACTGTGAGCGTCCAGGATCCGAACCAGAAGCAGGCGGTTGAGATTGCGAACACAATCGCAACGGTCTTCGAACAGGAGATCCCTCAGCTGATGAACGTGGATAACGTCAACATCCTGTCACCTGCCGTCATGCCGGCGAACCCATCACCGGTCAAGCCTGATCCGATGCTGAATATGGCAATCGGAGCGGTCATCGGGCTGATGCTAGGCATAGGCATTGCGTTCCTTCTGGAATATCTGGATACGACAGTGAAGACAGAAGATGACATCGAGGAATTGACAGGCTTGCCGGTCATTGGAATGATCAGTCCAATTCCTGATTCCGATGTCAATGTGGCGAATGTCGTCCGAACGAGGAGAAGGAGGGGTTAATCGATGGCGAGAAAAAAACAATCATCCAAAAAGCAACTGGAGCAGCGCGCGCGTAAACTCGTTGTCTCGGCGAACCCCCGATCGGTCGTCTCCGAACAGTTCCGCACGCTCCGTTCAAACATCACGTTTTCTGCAGTAGACAAGGAACTTAAAACTATTTTGGTGACGTCTGCACTTCCGGGTGATGGGAAATCGACGGTGTCGGCGAACCTCGCCACCCTGTTTGCGCAGGACGGCAAGCGGGTGCTGTTCATCGATGCGGACATGCGAAAGCCGACCGTCCAATACACATTCAGCCTGACCAATGCGGCCGGCCTGTCGAGTGTCCTTACCCAGCAGAGGCTGGCAGGGGAGGTCATCCGGGAATCGGAAATTTCCCCGAACCTCCATATCCTGACAAGCGGTCCGATCCCGCCGAACCCGGCAGAACTGCTCGGCTCGAGGTCGATGACCGTCCTCATGAACGAAATGGCCCAGCAATACGACCTGATCGTCTTTGACGCACCGCCCGTTCTTTCGGTGACGGACGCCCAGATCCTGGCGAACAAAGTCGACGGGACGCTTCTTGTCGTCAATACCGGCGTTACGGAGAAAGACAACGTAGACAAAGCAAAAGAGCTGCTTGGGAAAGCACAGGCCCGCATCCTCGGAGCAGTCATGAATAACTTTAAATTGGATAACGACCACTACTATTATCAGTATTACGGAACAGAAGAGTAAGAGGCCTGCCTCTTACTCTTTTGAGCGTTCAGGAAAGGAAGTAAGCCCTATGATCGATATGCATACACATATTCTGTTCGGTGTTGACGATGGACCTGAAGAACTATCTGGCTCTCTTAATATGCTGCGCCAGGCTACCGAAGAAGGCATTACCGAAATCATTGCAACTTCCCATGTTTGTCATCCACAATTTCATGTTGGCGCCAACAGTGTCTATGACGGTGTTGCTCAGCTGCGAGAAGCGGCCCGTATGGAAGGCATAAACATAAAACTCCATACAGGCCACGAAGTCCGGCTTAACGCCACTCTTCCTGAGCGCCTGGATGCCGGTGATGTTCTGACGCTTGCCGGGTCCAAATTTGTGATGCTGGAGCTCCCGAGCCAAGGTGTCCCGGACTATACGGTCGGCATTATCCAAGATCTGATGAACCGCGGACTGATTCCTGTCATCGCCCACCCGGAACGCAATAAAGCGATTGTTGAAAAGCCACAACGGTTGTACAGACTCGTTAACCACGGTGCCTTGGCACAAGTAACTGCAGGCGCAGTGTGCGGCACATTCGGCTCACGAATTAAGGATGCCGCACTCACACTGATTGATGCCCATCTCGTCCATTTCTACGGATCGGACGCTCATAACACCGATAAGCGCGGCTTCCATTTTGATGAGGGTCTTTCCTTCTTGGAGAAAAAGGGCCGTGCCGACATGGTCGACATCATGCTGGAGAACAACGCACGGATTTTGGAGAAGCGCGATCCGGTATTACTGGAGCCCGAAGACCCAAAAGTGAAGAAAAAATGGTTTATCTTCGGATAAGGTGTCAAAATTTGCCGGACTAAAGGTTCCAATTATATGTAGGAGATAGTATAATAGTCACCGGTAGAATAGTCTCGCAAATGTCAGAAAGGAGTTAGGTGTGTGACTCATCCCAAACGTCTGGTGCTTTTAAGTTTCATCGACTCCTGCATTGTCTTTTTCTCAATCTATGTCAGCTTCCTTATTCTGAATCCGAATATGAATGTGATTCAATCCAAAACACTGCTGATCAGCGCACTGACGATCTTTATCGCTCATCATTTAACTGCCGCTTTCTATGGTCTATACAAGAAGGCATGGGCGTATGCTTCAGTCGGTGAACTGAAAGCGATTTTTAAGGCGGTAACCATCTCAATCGCAGCCATTGCGGTCGTCCAGTTTGTCGGACTAGGCCAGGTCTATGTACGTGCTCTTGCAATTACCTGGATGCTACATATGCTCCTTATCGGAGGTTCCCGGTTTATGTGGAGAGTGTACCGCGATTCCATTACGAAACGTCTGAAGCTCGGCGGAAGGCGAACGATGGTGGTCGGTGCAGGGCAAGCCGGCACGATGGTCGTCCGGCAGATGAAGCAAAACCCTCAGAACGGCCTGATGCCTGTCCTGTTCGTCGATGACGACAAGACGAAGCAGCACCTCGATATCTACGGAGTGAATGTGGCCGGTGGTGCAAAAGACATTCCCCGCCTCGTCAAAGCCCACAACATCGAAAACATTATCATCGCGATTCCATCCATGTCCAAGGCGGAGATGGCGGACCTTACTAAAGTCTGTGTCGAGACCGGCGCAAGAACCCAAACGATCCCACGGATTGAAGACGTCATGACAGGCAAGGTGTCTGTGAATGACATCCGTGACGTAAAGATCGAAGACCTCCTCGGCCGTGAGGAAGTTGAACTAGATATGAAAGCGATCGCTGAAAAGCTTCAACATAAAACCATTCTTGTCACAGGGGCAGGTGGATCAATTGGATCAGAAATCTGCCGCCAGGTTATGAAGTTTAAGCCGGATAAACTGGTCCTTCTAGGCCACGGAGAGAACTCAATTTACCTGATTGACAGAGAACTTAGAGGGCTCAACCAATCAGAAACGGAAATTATTCCGGTAATTGCCGACGTACAGGACCGCACACGAATTTTCGACACAGTTTCCGAACACGCCCCTGATGTCATTTATCATGCCGCTGCCCATAAGCACGTTCCACTCATGGAGGCGAACCCGTTCGAAGCAGTAAAGAATAATATATTTGGCACAAAGAACGTGGCTGAAGCTGCCCACACGTTCGGCGTTGGTCATTTCGTCCTCGTATCTACCGACAAAGCAGTCAACCCGCCGAATGTCATGGGCGCAACCAAACGCTTCGCCGAGATGGTGGTTCAGAATCTTGCTAAATCAAGCAAAACGAAATTCGCGGCTGTGCGGTTTGGTAACGTCCTTGGATCAAGAGGATCTGTCGTTCCGCTTTTTAAAAAGCAGATTGCAGCAGGTGGTCCTATCACCGTCACTGACGAACGCATGACCCGTTACTTCATGACGATTCCAGAAGCTTCCCGGCTCGTCATCCAAGCTGGTACTCTTGCGAACGGCGGAGAAGTATTCGTTCTCGACATGGGTGATCCAGTGAAAATCGTTGATCTAGCTAAAAATCTCATAAAGCTTTCTGGCTACGAGGTAGAAGAGATTGGGATCACCTACTCTGGCATGCGGCCGGGCGAGAAACTCTATGAAGAACTGCTCGACCCATCCGAAATCCAACAAGAGCAGGTCTTTCCAAAAATTCATATCGGACGTGCTACGCCGATCGGCAGTTCTGAACAACAATATATCTTGGACAAGCTCCTTGATATGAAAGAGGACGAACTGAGAAACACATTGGTTTCCCTCGCGAACAGGAAAGTTCCGGAATCGCCGGAAAAATCGCTCACCACAGCTTAAACTATGAAATGAAACCGGAGGCGAAGAGTTGGCACATCTTCAATTTGATTATTCTCATCTCAGTCCATTCTTCGGAAACTATAAAATCTCATTCCTGCACCAGACGGTGGCATCCATCCATGAGGAGATGCATGCCAAAAGCACACACGCCGAATATCTTGGATGGCTAGACCTGCCGGAGAACTACGACCGAGAAGAGTTTACTCGAATCCAACAAGCCGCCAAGACGATCAGTGAGACAAGTGATGTCCTGCTTGTTATCGGTGTCGGCGGTTCATATCTCGGTGCCCGTGCAGCAATTGAGATGTTGAATCACCACTTCCACAACCTGCTTCCGAAAGAAAAACGAAATGCTCCACAAGTGCTATTTGTAGGACATAACCTGAGCTCTACATACATGGCTCATCTGATGGAATTGCTGGAAGACAAGGACTTCTCGATCAATGTCATTTCCAAGTCAGGAACAACTACCGAACCGGCAATTGCTTTCCGCATTTTCCGGAAGCTTCTCGAGGAGAAATACGGTAAAGAAGAGGCGCGGAAGCGAATCTATGCGACAACCGATAAAGAAAAAGGTGCACTCAAGCAACTGGCAGACAAGGAAGGCTATGAGACGTTCACAGTTCCAGACGACATTGGAGGGCGCTACTCAGTGCTCACAGCCGTTGGTCTTCTACCGATTGCAGCAAGTGGAATTGACATTAAAGCAATCCTACAGGGTGCTCACCAAGCTATGAAGGAACTGGATAACCCCAATGTTGAAGAGAATGCAGCCTACCAATATGCAGTAACTCGCAACATCCTCTTTCAAAAGGGAATGGCGATTGAGATGTTCGTTACCTACGAACCGAACCTCCACTCATTCGCAGAATGGTGGAAGCAGCTCTTTGGAGAAAGTGAAGGAAAGGCTCGCCGCGGAATCTTCCCGGCATCTGCCAATTTTTCAACTGACCTCCATTCTTTTGGTCAGTATATCCAGGAAGGCCAGCGGAACCTTTTCGAGACAATCTTGAAAGTAGAAGAGCCCGAAATGGACATCCGAATCGATTACGAAGAAGACAATCTGGACGGCTTGAACTATCTCGCGGGCAAGACAGTCGACCATGTAAACGACAAAGCGTTCGAAGGCGCTCTACAGGCCCATACAGAAGGGGACGTTCCGGGACTTGTGTTCAGGATTCCGAGACTCGATGCCTACTCTTTCGGCTATCTTGTCTATTTCTTTGAGAAAGCCTGTGCGATGAGTGCCTACTTGTTTGGTGTGAACCCATTCGACCAGCCTGGTGTTGAACAATATAAGACAAATATGTTCAATTTGCTGGGCAAGCCTGGCTATGGAGTGAAAGAAGAAGCGAGAGCTGCAATTCGTAAGTAATAGATAAACGATGGACTTGAAAGGATCAGATGGCGATGTTATGGAGAGAAAAATACGAACAATGGCTGCAACAACTACCTGCGAACGACCCTCTGAGAGAACAGCTGTCCGACATCCAACAAGATGAGCGGAAGCTTGAAGACAGCTTCTATAAAAACCTGGAATTCGGCACAGGTGGTATGAGAGGCATCCTCGGACCCGGCACTAATCGGATGAATATCTATACCGTACGGAAAGCGGCTTACGGCTTAGGTGCATTCATCGAGAGCCAAGGTGAAGGAGCAAAACAGTGCGGGGTAGCCATTGCGTATGACTCCCGTCACCAATCACAAGAGTTCGCACTAGAAGTAGCGAAAACGCTAGGCGCGTTTGGCATCCGGTCATTTGTGTATGAGTCCCTTCGACCAACGCCTCTCTTGTCCTTTGCCGTTCGCCATCTAAGTGCGGTCGCGGGCGTCATGATTACGGCCAGCCACAACCCGCCGGAATACAACGGACTGAAAATGTACGGTGATGACGGCGCACAGCTGCCTCCTGAAGCGGCGGATCTCATTGTAGGTTACATGGATCAAGCCGAATCTGAAATCACGATTGAAACTATTTCAGAAGAGGGGCTGAATAAACTTCTTACCTGGATTGGCAATGACGTAGACCAGGCTTACCTGGAAAAATTAAAGATGATTCAACTGAATCCTGAAGCAGCTCAGTCGGAACTTTCCATTGTGTTCACGGGGCTTCATGGCACCGGCACCCTGATGGCGAAAAAGGCATTCGATACATTGGGTTACCGGAATGTCACTTATGTCGAAGAACAAAGTATACCGGATCCTGAGTTCACCACAGCCCCTTCACCAAACCCGGAAGAACCGGAGGCTTTCCGTCTTGCAATTGAAACTGGCAAAAAAGTGAACGCCGACATTCTTCTTGCAACTGATCCCGATGCAGATCGGCTCGGAATTGCCGTGCGAAACCAGGAAGGAGAATACATTCTCCTGACCGGCAATCAGATAGGCGCCATCCTGATCGAATACATCTTAGACCAGAAGCAACAGAAAAACATGCTCCCAGAAAACGGAGTCATCATGAAAACTATTGTCACGACCGAAATGGCCCGTGCCATCGCTTCCCGATACGGGATAGACACGATCGATACTTTGACAGGATTCAAGTTCATTGCTGAGAAGATCCAGGAGTTTGAAAAAACGAACAATAAGACTTTCCTCTTCGGCTATGAAGAGAGCTATGGGTTCCTGGCCGGTGACTTTGTTCGCGATAAAGACGCCATCCAAGCGGCGGTTCTCCTTGCGGAAGCAGCGAGTCACTACACGAATGAAGGATTGTCATTATATGAGGTATTGATCGAAATCTTCAACACGGTTGGTTATCACAAAGAAACCACTCGCTCGCTTAAATTAGAGGGCAAAGACGGAGCTGAACAAATCCGTTCGATTCTTGGGAGCTTCAGGGCCGAACCACCAAAAACCATTAATGGCGTAAATGTATTAACCATAGAAGATTACCAGACCGGAAAGAAAATTGATGTCAGAACAAGTCAACAAACCATGCTCGTACTTCCAAATTCAAATGTAATCAAATACATATTGGAAGACGGCTCCTGGATCTGTATCCGTCCATCCGGAACGGAGCCGAAAATCAAGTTCTATTATGGTGTGAAGGCAGAAGACAGTGCAATAGCAGCAGAGAGAATAAGCGCTCTGGTAGAAACTATTCTGGAAAGAGCAGCAGTCAAAGGAGCGTAATGGACATGCAAAAAGTTAAAAAGGCCATCATCCCCGCAGCAGGGCTCGGTACCCGTTTTCTCCCGGCAACCAAAGCGATGCCGAAGGAAATGTTGCCGATTGTGGATAAGCCAACCATTCAGTATATCGTGGATGAAGCGATAGCCTCTGGCATTGAAGACATCATTATTGTCACAGGTAAAGGCAAAAGGTCGATCGAAGACCATTTCGATAACAACCTTGAGCTTGAAACCAATCTCGAAGAAAAAGGGAAACTAGATCTTTTGGAAAAAGTACGTCATTCTTCGAATGTGGACATCCACTATATCCGCCAGAAAGAGCCAAAGGGCTTGGGTCATGCCGTCTGGTGTGCGCGTAAGTTTGTCGGTAATGAACCATTTGCAGTGCTCTTGGGAGACGATATAGTCCAAAGTGACACTCCAGGTCTCAAACAGCTGATGGACCAATACGAGGAAACCCATGCCTCAGTCATCGGAGTCCAGACGGTTCCTGATGACGAGACCCATCGTTACGGCATTATTAAGCCGGCCACAAAGACGGGAAGGCGATACGCGGTAGATACATTTGTTGAAAAACCAGCAAAAGGAACCGCGCCATCCAACCTGGCGATCATGGGACGTTATGTGCTGACGCCTGAAATCTTCCGTTTCCTAGACAAACAGGAAACCGGCGCAGGCGGCGAGATCCAACTGACAGACGCCATTCAACAGCTCAACCAGATTCAGAGAGTCTTCGCCTATGACTTTGAAGGCAAGCGATACGATGTCGGGGAGAAACTGGGCTTTATCACAACGACGATCGAATTCGCCTTGCAGAACGAAGAAATTCGAAAGCAATTGCTTGATTTTATGGCTGATAAAGTAACAGAGCAACTAGGACCGAAGTAAAGTTGAACGAGTAGTGACGCTTCTCACCATTTATCATTGGGCATACTGTGCGTGGAACACCTTAGATGCGCAATTTTTCAAGGATGTGTGAAGAGGGTTAGCTGTCCCATAACAATAATGAAGGAGGCGATTGATGTGAGGTTGAAGCTACAGGAAATCTTAGTCGTGCTCTCAATTTTAATAGCTATGCTTTCAATCGCCTCTCCGAATTATTAGTGGCTTAGTAGTTGATTGGAACGAATATTCCAGTTAAGTCCTACTCTACTAAAGACAACTAGTAGTAAGGAGTTTTAGAATGAAATCTGCACCTATAAAAAATGGCGAGGTTGACACTTTTAAACTTGAAGGAATAAAGGCTTATAGCGGTATCTATAATAAATATATAAAGAGAATACTTGATTTTATTTTAGCAATATTTTTTTTGATAATTTTACTTCCTGTTTATTTAATTGTGGCATTATTAATAGTCATTGAAACTGGTTTTCCTATTATTTATAAAGCTGAACGAGGGGGATTAAACGGTAAAAGTTTCCATATCTATAAGTTTCGCACGATGATCAAAGAAGCAGATAAAATAGGTGGGGGAACGACAGCGTTAAATGATCCTAGAATAACGAAAATTGGGAACTTCCTTCGGAAAACAAAATTAGATGAAATCACTCAACTTTTTAATATTGTTAAAGGTGAAATGAGTTTTATTGGCCCAAGACCTGAATTAGTCAAATATACTTCTCAATATTATGGGGATGAAGAACTTATATTAAAGGTTAGGCCAGGAATAACAGACTATAGTTCAATAGAATTTATTAATTTAGATGAAATAGTTGGCGGAGAAAATGCTGATGAGATTTATGAGAAATTTGTCCTAAAAAAGAAGAATAGACTACGAATTAAATATGCTGCAACAGTATCAATAAAAACGGATGTTTATTTATTCTTTTATACTGCATATAAAGTCATAAAAAAAGCAATTAATCATATTGCAAATAAATAAATGGGAGAGTGTTCTGTGGAATATTTAACTCTGAAAAATTCAGATTTAAAAGTTTCAAGACTGTGTATGGGTGGATGTCCTATGGGAGGGCATGGTTGGGGAGATGTATCAGAAATTAATCTCGAAAACGCAGTGCATACTGCAATAGAACATGGTGTGAATTTCTTTGATACTGCTGATACGTATGGTCTTGGCAAATCGGAAGAGGTATTAGGTAAAGCAATCAAAGGTAACAGAGATAAAGTAGTTATTGCTACAAAATTTGGTGTACGTGTTGAGGGTGGTAAAACGTTTTATGATAATAGTCCAGAATGGATTGAAAAAGCTGTAAAAGAGAGCATGACAAGATTGGGAACAGATTATATTGACTTATATCAAATCCACTATAGGGACAACAGAACAAATATTAATGAAGTCCTCTATAAGTTGGAGGATTTAAAGAATAAGGGATACATTCGTTACTATGGTTTGTCAAATATACATGAAGAAGATAAAACAGAGCTAAAATCACATATTGGAAAGTTTGTGAGTTTCCAAGATGAGTATAGTTTAGCCTGTAGGAAAAATGAAAAAGACCTAATTAATTTATCAAAAGAACTAGAACTAACTCCATTAACGTGGGGGAGTCTAGGACAAGGAATATTAACTGGAAAGTATGATAGTAATGTGAAGTTTGGTTCTGACGATCGACGCTCAAGAGATATTTATGTAAATTTCCATGGAGAAAAACTTAAGAAAAATCTAGAAATTGTGAGCGTATTGAGAGAAATTTCACAACAGACCGGAAAAACAATTCCTTCAATTGCTTTACGATTTATTCTAGATTATATCTCTAATTCAGTTGTGTTGGCGGGAATAAAGAACCCTAATCAACTTTTATCAAACCTCGAAGCATTAAAATGGAATTTAACAAAAGACCAAATTGAAAAACTAAAATTAATTTCAGAGGAAAAGGAGGGTGTACAATGAATAGTTTGCAATTAGCTTGGAAAATCAGAAGACATGGAATAGAAATGACACATATTTCAAGAGGATCACATATAGGTGCAATATTATCTGTAACAGATATTATTGCAGTTCTTTATAACGATATCGCTAACATAGATCCGGATAATCCCAAAATGCCAGAAAGAGATAGGGTAATTCTTAGTAAGGGCCATGCAGGTGCTGCAATATATGCCGCACTAGCAGAAAAAGGATTTTTTGATGTTCAGGAATTAAAGACACACTATGCTGACGGCAGTAGATTATCTGGTCATGTTTCACACAAAGGAATTCCAGGCGTTGAATTTTCTACAGGATCTCTTGGTCATGGATTATCAGTTGCAGCAGGTATGGCATATGGAGCAAAAAAAGACAAAAAGAATCATAACGTGTTCGTTATCCTGGGTGACGGTGAATGTGATGAAGGATCGGTTTGGGAAGCAGCATTAATGGCTAACCATTATAGATTAAACAATCTAATTGCAGTTATTGATCATAATAAAATGCAAAGCTTAGATTTTTGTGAAAATACAATAGAATTATCACCGTTCTCAGATAAATGGAAAGCGTTTGGTTGGAATGTTATTGATATTGACGGTCATAACCATAATGAATTAAGGGACGCATATTATCAAGCAACTACTTCACAAGAAAAGCCAACTGTAATTATCGCTAATACCATAAAAGGAAAAGGAATTTCATTTATGGAAAACGATATACTTTGGCACTATCGATTCCCTCATGAAGGTGAAGAGTATGATTCGGCTATTGCTGAATTAAAAGAGCAAATGCCGAAAGGTATTTCAGATATCTATGAATCGGAGGCCCAAAGAACATGAGAGATACCTTTGTAAAGACTTTAATTGAGATAGCAAAAGAAGACAAAAATGTACACCTTATAACGGGAGATCTAGGTTTTGGTGTATTAAAACCCTTTTGGGAACAGTTGCCAGATCAATTTACAAATGCCGGTATAGCGGAACAGAATATGACAAGTTTTGCAGCTGGTCTGGCTTTAGAAGGGAAGACTGTTTTTACCTACTCTATTGGAAACTTCCCAACTTTAAGAGCTGTTGAGCAAATAAGAAATGACTGCGCTTATCATGATGCAAATGTGAAAATTGTTTGTATAGGTGGAGGATTTGTTTATGGGTCATTAGGGATGAGTCACCATGCTACAGAAGACTTATCAATAATTAGGGCCTTACCTAATGTTACAGTTCTTGCCCCAGGAGATTTGATTGAAGCTGAACATGCTACTAGAGCTATCTATAACCACAAAGGTACTTGTTATCTGAGACTTGGCAGAGGCGGAGAAAAACGTATTCATGATAAGATAGATGATTTTCAAATTGGTAAAGCAATTAAAATTAAAGGTGGAGAGAAGGTTGCTATTTTTTCAACAGGAGCTATTTTTGACGAAGCATTGGAGGCAAGTGAAATTCTATCTAAAGAGGGAATAAACCCCGCTTTATATACATTTCCGACGGTAAAGCCTATTGATAGACTAACAATTGAAGAATGTGCTAAAAATTTTGATTTGATTGTGACAGTTGAAGAGCATAACGTTGTAGGTGGGTTTGGGAGTGCTGTATCGGAAGTTACGGCTGAGTTAGTAGGAACAAAGGCAAGAGTGCTAAAGGTTGGATTAAATGATATGTACTCTAGTATTGTTGGCTCACAGAAATATCTTAGAGGTGTATATGGAATGAGTGCAAGTCAAATTGCAGAAAAAGTATTAGAGAATCAGAAGGACGCGTAATTATAATGAAGAATAATTATATTAATGATTTGGTGTCAATTGTTATTCCGGTGTACAACTCCGAAAAGTTCATTCTAAAAGCCATAGATTCAGCGTTAGAACAAACATACAAACAAATTGAAATTATTGTAGTAGATGATTGTTCAAATGATTCTTCTGAACAACTATTAAGGAATTATGCGGAAATCCATAAGATTGTTTTCTATTATAGACTACAAAAAAATTCAGGAGCTGCCGTTGCTAGAAATAAAGCTATAGAACTGGCTAAGGGTAGGTATATAGCTTTTTTAGATAGTGATGATTTATGGTATCCAGAAAAAATAGATAAGCAATTAAAATTAATGAAACAAAAAAAATCAGCGATCTCTTATACAGCCATAGAGATGATTGACGAGAATGAAAATTTGCTTAAAAGTCAAAGAAAAGTTCTAGAAAAGATTAATTATAAATTCTTACTAAAGAATACTATGATTGCTACTTCGACTGTAGTAATTGATCGCACTATAACAGGGGATTTTAAAATGCCATTAATAAGGTCAGGACAAGATTATGCCACTTGGTTATTGTTGATGCGTGATGGTTTAATTGCACATGGCCTTAATGAAGTATTTGTCAAATATAGAAAAGTTAGTAATTCGCTATCTTCAAATAAGATTAAGAACATAAAAAAAGTTTGGAAGATACAGACGGAATTCGAAGGTATTAATTCAGTAAAGGCAAGTTATTATTCAGTTTGTTATGCATTGAACGCATTTAAGAAACATTATTTATAATACTATTCAATAATTAGTAATGTGAGGAAGATATATGAACATAACCATTGCAGGAATAGGCTATGTTGGATTATCTAATGCGATATTATTAGCCCAACATAACAAGATAATAGCAGTAGATATTAATCAACAAAAAGTAGATGCTATTAATAATAAAAGGTCTCCGATTGTTGATAACGAAATAGAACATTATTTAGCTACAAAAGAACTTGATTTAATTGCAACTACCGATAATTATAAAGCTTATAAAGATGCGGAATATGTAATTATCTCAACACCTACAAATTATGATCCGGAGAAGAATCACTTTAATACCAGAACTGTTGAAGCAGTTATTGCGAATGTCTTATCAATTAACCCAAACGCATTAATGGTTATTAAATCCACAGTCCCAGTGGGATATACCAAAAAAATAAAAGAGAAATTTGAAACGGAGAATATTATTTTTTCTCCAGAATTTTTACGTGAAGGAAAAGCTTTGTACGATAATTTATACCCTTCGCGTATAATCGTCGGTGAACAATCTAATAGAGCAAAGATATTTGCTGATTTGTTACTTCAAGGAGCCATAAAGGAAGAAATTCCTGTTTTATTTACTAATTCAACTGAAGCTGAAGCCATTAAACTATTTGCAAATACATATCTTGCCATGAGAGTGGCGTTTTTTAATGAGCTTGACTCTTATGCAGAAATAAGAGGATTAGATGCTAAGCAAATAATTGACGGAGTTGGATTGGACCCACGCATAGGGAGTCATTATAATAATCCCTCCTTCGGCTATGGTGGTTACTGTCTTCCTAAAGATACTAAACAGCTATTAGCTAATTATGAAGATATACCTAATAATATTATGTCAGCCATTGTTGATGCTAATAGGACCAGAAAAGATCATATTGCTGAAATGATTATTAGTAAGAATCCTAAGGTTGTTGGTATTTATCGGCTGACAATGAAAATGGATTCGGATAATTTTAGACAATCAGCTATTCAAGGTGTTATGAAGCGGATTAAAGCTAAAGGTATTGAAGTTGTTGTATATGAGCCAGCACTTCTAGAAAAGTCATTTTTAAATTCAAGAGTAATTAATGATATTGAAGAATTCAAGGATATTAGTGATGTAATTGTTGCAAATCGGATGTCTGACGATTTAAAAATCGTAAAACAAAAAGTATATACTAGGGACTTGTATAGTAGAGACTAGAGACTAAAAAACTTAAGTAAATAGAAACTGGAGGCATATTATGCTTTTAGAAAATTTGATGAGAAAAAAGGAAAAGCTTGCCGTAATTGGTTTAGGGTACGTTGGTATGCCACTTGCTGTTGCCTTTGCAAAGAAAATTGAAGTTATAGGTTTTGACTTAAATAAAAAGAAAATAGAATTATATAGATCAGGTATTGATCCAACTAATGAGGTAGGAAATAAAGCAATTGAACAAACTACTGTAGAATTTACCGCAAATGAAAAGGACCTAAGAAAAGCAAAGGTCCACATTGTTGCGGTTCCCACTCCAATAAATTTGGACAAAACACCAGACCTTACTCCCGTAGAAGGTGCAAGTGCTATTATAGGTCGTAACTTAACAGAAGGTTCAATCGTTATCTATGAATCTACTGTTTATCCAGGGGTAACAGAAGATATATGTATCCCAATACTGGAAAAGGAATCAGGGCTAAAGTGTGGAGTAGATTTTAAAGTTGGCTATTCCCCAGAGCGTATTAATCCCGGAGATAAAGTACACACACTGGAAAAAATCATTAAAATTGTTTCAGGAATAGATACTGAAAGCTTAGATGAAATTGCAGGCATATATGAACTAGTTATCGAGGCAGGAGTTCATAGAGCTAGCTCTATAAAAGTAGCTGAGGCTGCCAAAGTTGTAGAGAATAGCCAAAGAGATATTAATATTGCTTTTATGAATGAGCTTGCGATGGTATTCGACCGAATGAACATAGATACAAAGGATGTTATTGAGGCAATGAATACCAAATGGAATGCACTTAAGTTTTACCCAGGGCTTGTAGGGGGGCATTGTATAGGTGTGGATCCATATTATTTCGTTTATGAGGCTGAAAAGTTAGGTTATCATAGCCAAATTATCTTATCAGGCAGAAAAATTAATGACGGAATGGCTGAATTTGTAGCAGATGGAATTATAAAAAAATTAATTTTGGCAAATAAGGTAGTTAGACAGGCTAAAGTGGTAATATTAGGTATTACATTTAAAGAAAACTGTCCTGATATAAGAAATTCTAAAGTGATAGATATTATCAAGATACTTAATGAGTATGGTATAAAGCCGATAGTAGTAGATCCACAAGCTGATAAAACAGAGGCGAAAAGGGAATATAATATTGAATTAACCCAAATTGAAAAAGTTAATGATGCTGATTGCCTTGTATTTGCAGTGGCTCATGATGAAATTAAAAATCTAAATTGGGAACAGATAGACACGATGTTTGGGGATTCCGATAAAAGTGAGAAAGTTATTATTGATATAAAAAGCACATTAGATAGAGAGGATACTGAACAAAGAGGATATATTCATTGGAGGCTGTAAGGAGGATTTTTAAATGCATCGTGTGGGAATATGTGGTCATTTTGCGATTGGAAGAGAATTGTTAGATGGTCAAACAATAAAAACTAAAACCTTAACAGAAGCACTACAAGATCATTTCGGCATAGCTAATGTAATGTCGGTTGATACATATAATTGGAAAGCTAGTCCTTTTAGGCTATTAAGATATTGTCTGTCTATCTTTCGGAAGACTACGACTGTAGTAATGCTTCCCGGTAGAAATGGCCTGAAAATATTTGTACCATTATTCGTTTTTCTAAATAAAGTTTTCAAAAGAAAAATGTTTTACGTAGTTATAGGAGGCTGGCTTCCCGAATTTCTAAAGCATAATAAAAGTTTATTAAGGGGTCTAAAGCATTTTGACTGTATTTTTGTAGAAACCGAGTCAATGGCAGAGAAATTAAAAGAGTTAGGATTGGATAACGTATCTGTTATGCCAAACTTTAAAAGGCTAAAAATATTAAGCATTAATGAACTACCCTCCCATGATGCTAAACCTTTTAAACTATGTACATTTTCTAGAGTTTTAAAAGAGAAGGGGATTGAAGATGCAATAAACGCTGTAATTAAAACTAATTCAATATACGGTAAAGAAGTTTATACATTGGATATATACGGACAAATAGATGAAGAATATAAAAGAGAGTTCCAAGATATCATTGCTTCAGCCCCAAGTTATATAAAATATAAGGGAATGGTCCCATATAGTAAAACGGTTGATACTTTAAAAGACTATTTCCTGTTATTATTTCCAACATATTATAAAGGAGAGGGCTTTGCAGGTACTGCCCTTGACGCCTTTGCATCGGGATTGCCAATTATCGCTACAGATTGGCGCTATAATTCAGAGGTGATTGAAGACCAATATACAGGTCGCATCCTTCCGGTTAAAGATGTGGATTCTATAATTGATGTTCTTAATTATTACGAAAAAAATCCTGATGAGGTTGAAGTGATGCGTAGGAATTGTATTGACACAGCTTTTAAATATACACCGAGTAATGCGATAAAAATATTAGTGAATAAAATGAACTCATAAAATTTATGAACGAGAAAATAAATTATTAGGTGGAGGCAGTATGAACATAGGATTTGTTTCGACATGGTTAGAACGAGGGGCAACATATGTCACCAAGACTTATATAGATCTTTTAGAAGGTGAGCATAATATCTTTGTTTATGCAAGGGGTGGGGAGAAATTTGAAAAGGGAAACCCCAAATTTGATCTAAACTATGTTACTTGGGGCTTGAGATTAGGGACAACAGAAATTGATTGGAGACATTTTTCTAAATGGATAAGAAAAAATAACATAGATGCGATACTATTTAATGAACAGAGTGAGATGATAAATGTATTTCAAACTAAGAAGTATTTCCCACACATAAAATTGGGTGCATATGTTGATTACTATACTGAGGAAACCGTAAAAGATTACACCATTTATGACTTTTTAATATGTAATACCAAAAGACATTTTTCTGTCTTTAAATGGCATCCAGGAGCACACTATGTTCCTTGGGGAACAAATATTGACATTTTTAAATATCAGGAAAAAAAAGAAATAGAACAAGTAACTTTTTTCCACTCAGTAGGTATGTCCGCACGAAAAGGAACAGATACCCTTGTTAATGCATTTATCAATGGTAAAGTTTATGAGATGAATTCAAAGCTGATCATTCACTCGCAAATAAATATCGATCATATTATTAGTGAAGAGGAAGCAAAAAAATACAATATTGAAATTATTGTAAAAGAGGTTTCCCCTCCTGGTTTATATCATTTGGGAGATGTCTATGTATACCCTACTACACTTGATGGTTTAGGTTTGACTATCTATGAAGCTTTATCTTGTGGTTTACCAGTTATTACAACAGATTGTGCCCCAATGAACGAAATAATTAATAATGAGAATGGTAAACTAGTTGATGTTGCATTATTAAGGTCCCGTAAAGACGGTTATTATTGGCCACAATCGTTTGTAAACGAGAAGTCTTTGATTGAAGCGATGACTTTTTACTGTGAAAATGTATCAAAATTAAAGGAACTTAGAGTTAGTGCAAGAGATTTTGCAGAAAAGAATATAAACATCAAGGATCGTAAAGAACAAATTTGTGATATATTTGAAAATGCGGTTTCCAGTAATATAGATATAAATAAACTCGATAAACAAATTAAGAATGCAATACGCAAAAAGAAAGATTTAGAACTTAGAGTTTTAACTGAATCACTTCTACCCAATAAAGTAAAACATTATATAAGAGCAACGCTGGAGGATAAGCGAAGTGGAAGAAGTAAGACCTAATTTTAATAGTAAAAATACAAGTACAAAATTACTTAATAACATAAATTTGTTTTGTTGTTTGTATATATGTGTTTGGACTGTACTTCCTATATTTAGGAGTATCACTAATACAGGTGGATTTAAAATAATTTTCTTTTTTATAGCCGGCGTGTGGCTATTAAGTAGTTTATTAATAAGCAGGAAATGGTTCATGGATTTATTAGGAATAAGTATAATAGGAAGTATATATTTAATAATTATATTCTTGTATTATGTCTTTGATCATGGAAATATGAAGCTTTCAATGATTGTAAATCCACTATTTCTTTTCTTTTTTGCATTTATGGGTTATTACTATTCATATTATGGGGACAAAAAAGTATTAAAAATTATACTTTCTGTAATAACTTTATGTTTTTTAACAACAGCGATAACAACTATATATAATTTACTAGATAATTTAAATGTAGCAAGATTGATGACTAGTTCCTCTACATCACCTCAGGTTATTTCCTATTTGGAAAAACGAAATGTAGCAGCCTTTGATTTTATATATGGTTTAGTTATATTAATTCCCTTATTATTTGTAGGATTAAAGTTCTCTCTTAAAAAGAAAAGCTTACTATTTATAACTACTATGTTCTCAATTGTTCTACTATCATTAATTGTAATAGCATTATCAAACTTTACTACTGCATATTTATTACTCATTTTAGCTATTCTACTATCTTTATTACCAAAGAAAACAAATGTATATTTCATGTTTTTTGTTTTTGGTCTTATGGTAATACTTTTATCTCCTTTATTGCTAGAATTTATAATTTTCATATTAACGACAATAAAGGAAACAACACCATCAATAATGACACAATACAAATTGGAAAGCATAATTAGCTTTCTTTATGGAGAAACAAATTATCAATCCACAACGATTAGAGCAACATTATTAAGACAAAGTATTAGTAGTTTCTTCGAATCCCCTCTCTTAGGGGTTGGTGCATACTATCATGATGGAAGTACAAACTTTATAGGTAACCATTCTCAGTTTATTGATGACTTTGGCCGTTATGGGATATTGGGCGCAACTCCAATTATTATTTTCATACTAATTTATTTGAAAAAAACAAAAATAAAAGTGAAAAACATTAATGTTCAAAATGCCTTTGTGTTTTCTGCCTTATTATTTATTATTTTAGGTTTTTTAAATCCAATTCAATCATACGGAATTTTATTTTCAGCTTTTTTTGTATTACCATTACTCTCACGATATATAGATTGAACTATGAAAGGATTACATATGAAAATAGTATACATTATAGATTCACATCCTGAAAATGGGGGTGCTCCAATATCAACCTGTTTAATAGCGAAGGAGTTTGCGAAGAATAATAATTTAATAACAATTATAATGCCATCACAAAACAAAGAGTATAAATTAGAAAAAAATATTAATACAGTAGAATTAAACGAGTTTAATGGTACTTTTCCTTCGTTAATATTTAACCCTATGAAAACATTGAAACTAGCCTACTCATTGAAAAAAGAAATCTCAATATTAAAACCAGATATTTTACATGTTCATATGCCAAAAGCAGCATGGGCAATAGGTTTATTAAGTTTCCTAAAGTTCCTACCTAGTAATACAAAATTAATCTATACTGATCGTGAACATATGCAGTCATATAGATGGCCGCTTAGACTACTTTCAGTTTTGTTAATAAAATTACAATATAATCAGATAGTTACATTAACAGAATTAAGCTCAAATTTTTGGGCTAAAACAATAGGTAAGAACAATATAAGAGTTATCCCAAATTCTGCTGGCGAAGCTTATGAAATTTATAAGGATGATATAGAAATTAAAACTCGGGATCAATTTAAAATTCCAAGAAATACATTAACTGTAATGTTTTCAGGAAGAATGAGTATCTACAAAAATTGGGATCTTGCAAAAAAGATAGTTTTAAATTTAAGTAAGGAAAATAAAAATATCTTATTTATATTTGCAATATCGACCAATGGTATTACACAAGAGAGAGCATTCGAAGATTTAAAAAACTCTCTAATAGACTCCCGTGTTAACCATTTAATGTTTCATAATGTTTCTCAGGAAAATATGAGTAAATATTACTATTTAGCTGATATTTTTGTTTTAACCTCAGATAAGGAATCTTTTGGTAGAACAGCAATTGAGGCAATGAGTAGGAAGTGTGTAGTCATTGGACGTAATACTGGGGGATTGCCGGAAGTTATAGGAAAAGAAGAGAACATAATGGAAAATGATGTAGAAGCATTTTGTGATAGGATTATTTTCTATAACATGGATAGAGATAAATTAAAAGATGATAAAGAGTGGTTTTTTCAGCGATTTAATAAAAAATTTACAGTTGAGATAAATACTCAAAGCCATAAAGAAATGTATAAGTCACATCATGATTTTAGAATTTAAGGAGTGTTGTTTTATGGTTTTTTCAAGAATACGTAAATATTTGGCCTTGAAACGTATTACCAACCAAGGAACAAATATTATTATTAAACCACCTTTTCATATAGATTATGATGAAAATATTAAAATTGGGAATCACGTTTATATCAATAGGGGAAGTAGATTAAATGGGCATGGTGGAATTAAAATTGGAAGTAATGTGGTTTTTGGTCCCGAAGTTTTTGTGTGGTCCGCAGATCATCATTATGATTCAGATACTTATATTCCATATGATGAAAAAGTAATAAAAAAAATAATAGAAATTGAAGACAATGTATGGATAGGTGCTCATGCCAAGATCTTACCTGGTATAAAAATAGAAGAAGGTGCAATTGTGGCAATGGGCTCGGTAATAACTAAAAATGTACCCAAAGGGGCTATTGTAGGGGGAAATCCTGCACGAATCCTTAAATATAGAGACCTTGAGAAGTATGAAAGGCTCAAAAATGAGGGGAAGTATTACCTAAAACACAAATATTTAGGTAATTTAAAATGAAAGGAAGCAAATCTTTAATTTCTGCTCTTAAGTATGTGTTTTTAGGAAACATGGGCCAAGTATTAATATCCTTACTTGCCACTCCCATTATTGTAAGGTTAGTTACCCCGAGTGAATTTGGTCTATATTCCACTACGCTTGTTGTAATAAATACTTTATTCATTATTATAAACTTTGGTCAAGCAGATGCAATAAGAAGGTTTACTCCAAAATATATAAATAGCAATGATAAAGAAAAGTATATTGCAACTTCATCATATATTTCAAACTTATCAATTGTTTTATTATTTATCACATGTACCATTTATTTTTTATATACAAAGGATTTATTGTTAACATTAATTATCTTTATTTATTTATTATTATATATTTCAATTTCAAATAATTCTTCTTTTTTATTTGGAATGCATATGCAAAAGAAATCAGAAACAGTACGGGTATTAATGTTGTTTTTACAATATTCATTTGCTGTTTTTTTTGCATTAATTTTTTCAAATGCTAGTGGTTTACTAATCGGATTCGTTTTTGGGTTAATTATTCCGTTTATAGTTTTATGGATAAATATTAAAAATGTTAAGGAAAGCATAGGGCTTAATCAAAGTGCTAAGGGGTTTCACAAAGATATTTTAAAAGAATTATTATTTTTTGGAAGGTTCATTGTAATAGGGACTTTATTTGCTCAATTATTATACAATGCAGATATATTACTTATTAAATATTTTTCAAACTACGAGGCGGTTGCTATTTATAAAGCAGCAATTATTGTATCTCAGCTATTGTGGATGGTGCCCAAAGCCTTTCAGTCTGCATTGATACCAAATATTGCTGAGCTATGGGAAGAGAATAAACACCAAGATATTTTTGATATAACTTTAAGATCAGTAAAATTCATATTTTTATTTATGTTATTATGTTCGATTGGATTGTATGTACTAATAGATGATTTTGTTCTTTTATATTTCGGAAAGGATTATATTGAAGCTATAAATCCACTCAAAATATTATTAATTGGTACAGTATGTTACGGTTTAACACGAGCATTTGATCCTCTTATTCAGGTTTCAGGTAAGTTAAATCAAATCTTATATTGCAGCGGAGCTGCTGTTTTAATTAATTTAGTATTAAATCTCCTATTTATCCCAAAATTCGGAATTGAGGGAGCTGCAATAGGCACCTCAATTTCTTATATTTTCATTTTTATATTTAAATATATTTTGGTTCAAAAAATGGGTCTTTATTTTAAAATTAGGTTTGGCACAATTTTAAAGTATTTACTCTTGATAATAATATTTATTTTCCTACTTAGCATATTTCAGGAATTGATAGAAAACGTCTTGATGAAAATTATATTAACAGCAATTTTTGGGCTACTAAGCTTTATAGTTTTATTACTAAGTTTAAAATTGGTTTCAAAAAAAGAACTTAAATTAATGTTTAAGTATTAAGGGGTTAAAGCAATGGCTAAGTATTTTATTTCATGTTTTTCAGGTGCAAAAAACATGGGTGATGAGTTTATCTTAAAGTGTTTAGTAAGGAAAATTAAAGATTATGATAAGAATGCGGCAATAACCGTGACGTCATTAGATCCGGAGTATACCGTCTCTGCAATTGGAGACAATATCGAGGCAACAGAATGGCGTGGAATTGGATTAACAAAAGCAGCTTTAAAGAATATGAACTTATTAAAAGCGGCTATAAAAAATACTGATTATGTTGTTATAGGCGGGGGGGGATTGCTACAAGATGTACACTCAGTAGCAACGATACCTAGATATTTAATTTCTGCTGTTTTTGCTAAGATTTATAATAAAAAAGTTATTTATTATTCAATGGGTGTAGGGCCAATTAAAAACAAAGTTTTAATAAGTCTAGTTAGAGATATTAGTAATAAGTTTGTAGATTATATTTCTGTAAGAGATGAAGCTTCTCAAAACTATCTCAAGAATATTGGAGTCACAACTAAAATTGATGTCACTTCGGATCCAGTCTTTTCAATATCTGAATATGTACCATCAAATAGAGACCATTGCCACAGGGCTGAAAGCACGAAGATAGGAATTTGTTTTAGGCAATTTAAAACAACTAAGGAGACAGAAAATCAAATTGAAAAATTAATTAGTGAACTAGAAAAGCGGAATAAACAGATATATTTATTTCCTTTAGATTATGAAGAGGATAAGTATCTATGTAATAGATTGAAGAGTAAATTTAATAATATTACTATTGTAGATAATTATAAAACTATAGAAGATTTGGTATCCCAAATGAATAAGCTAGACATAATGATTAGCATGAGATTGCACGGTATTATTACTTGTGCTAGCTATGGTATCCCAAGTATAGCGGTTAGTTATGATCCGAAAGTTACAAATATACAAAGTAAAATTGGAATGGAAGATTTTTTAATAGATATTAATAGTTTTAGCTCCAAGGTCTGTTTAGAGAAACTAAATGCTTTAGAAGTATCAAACGAAAAAGAGTATATTAAATTCACTAATCATGTCGATATAGAAAAAAGTGAGATTAGTTCTAGTGTAAGAAATTCTGTTGAATATGTTGATAAAAACAAAAAACAAGTAGGTAGGATATTGTGTTTATCTTATTTTGTAAGACTTTTTATTCCGCAAGTATTTAATAAACTAAATAAATTAGCTAAATGAGAGATTGAGTAATATAAAATATATAATAAGGCTGGATGATAGTTTTGAAAAAAAAGAAAAAAGTGATGCTAGTATTTGGAACCCGACCTGAAGCTATTAAAATGTGTCCCTTGGTCAAGGAATTAAAAAAACGAGATAATATGGATACCGTTGTATGTGTTACCGGCCAACATAGGGAAATGTTAGACCAAG
The DNA here is from genome assembly GCF_018390575.1 of Bhargavaea massiliensis. Classification (GTDB taxonomy): domain Bacteria; phylum Bacillota; class Bacilli; order Bacillales_A; family Planococcaceae; genus Bhargavaea; species Bhargavaea massiliensis. The sequence continues at coordinate 173,639 of NZ_JAHBCJ010000003.1, forward strand.
TTTTGGAGGCGTTTAATGTTATTCCAGATCATGATCTATCAATAATGAAGACAAAACAGACGTTGTATGATGTAACTATAAGTATTTTAGATAAAATGAAAGCTATATTGGAGGAAGTTAAACCGGATGTGGTTTTAGTTCACGGTGATACTTCTACAACTTTTGTCACGTCTTTAGCTTGTTTTTATTTACAGATTCCAGTTGGCCATGTGGAAGCGGGGCTTAGAACTTATAATATTAATTCTCCATATCCTGAAGAATTCAATAGGCAGGCTGTAGGAATTATAGCAAAGTATCATTTTGCTCCCACAGATCTAACCAAAGGAAATCTGTTGAAAGAGGGTAAAGATCCTTCCACCATATATGTAACAGGCAATACAGCAATTGATGCACTAAAAACTACAGTTAGAGACGATTACACTCATAAACATTTGAATTGGGCAGAAGGTAGTAAACTAATCTTGATAACTGCTCACCGGAGAGAAAATCTTGGTATGCCAATGAGAAATATGTTTAAAGCAATTAAGAGAATTGTTAATGAACATCCCGACATCAAGGTAATCTATCCAATTCATATGAACCCGATTGTGAGAGAAACAGCTATTGAAATACTTGGAAGTAACGATAGGGTTAGAATTATTGAACCATTAGAAGTCTTAGATTTTCACAATTTCCTCTCAAGGTCATATCTCATATTGACTGATAGTGGCGGTATTCAAGAGGAAGCGCCAAGTTTGGGTAAGCCAGTTTTAGTTATGCGTAATACAACTGAGCGGCCAGAAGGTGTAGCTGCTGGAACATTAAAATTAGTTGGAACAGAAGAAGAGAATATCTATAATACCTTTAAACTACTACTTGAAGATAAAGTCGAGTATGAAAAAATGAGCAAAGCAAGTAATCCTTATGGTGATGGTAATGCGAGTAAGAGAATTGCTGATGTATTGGAAGTTTAAGGGGGGATCAGTTGATGTCTATTTTAGTAACCGGAGGAGCAGGCTTTATTGGATCTCATACAGTTACATATTTTTTAGAACAGAATGAAGAAGTTATAGTGGTTGATAATTTACAGAGTGGTCATAAAAAATCAATTGATGTTGAGTACTTTTATGAGGTGGATTTAAGAGATAAAGAAGCTTTAGATAGCGTTTTTAAGAGTCATAATATTGAGGCTGTAATTCACTTTGCTGCAAACTCCTTAGTTAGTGAGAGTATGGTAAAGCCAGATGAGTACTATAATAATAATGTTTACGGTATGATGTGTCTTTTGGATATAATGAAAAATAATAATGTTGAAAAAATAGTATTCTCATCAACTGCGGCTACTTATGGTGAGCCTAAGAGCATCCCTATAATTGAAGAAGATGAAACAAAACCAACGAATACTTATGGTGAAACAAAACTAACCATGGAAAAAATGATGAAATGGTTTGATAAAGCTTATGGGATCAAATATGTTTCTTTAAGGTATTTCAATGCTGCAGGTGCCCATGAAAGTGGGAGAATAGGTGAAGATCATGATTTAGAAACACATTTAATTCCTTTAATATTGCAAGTCCCATTAGGTCAAAGAGATAAGATCTATATGTTCGGTGATGATTACCCTACAGAGGATGGTACATGCATAAGGGATTACATTCATGTAATGGACTTGGCGACAGCGCATTATTTAGCACTAGAATATTTAAGAAAAGATAATCCTAGTGAAATTTTTAATTTAGGTAATGGTTGTGGCTACTCCGTTAGAGAAGTAATTGAAGTAGCAAGAAGGGTTACTAATCATCTGATCCCTGCAGAAGTAAAGGAGAGAAGAGCTGGTGATCCAGCTGTTCTAATTGCTTCATCGGATAAAGCAAGAAAGGTATTAGGATGGGAACCACAATTTAACGCATTAGATAAAATAATCTCTGATGCATGGAATTGGCATAAGAGTCATCCCATGGGTTATTTAGATGATTGAATAGGATAAAACTTACTCATTGGTCCTGCGGTCAGCAAAAGTTGTTGTCACTTAGTTCAGTATGTTAGTTATTACCCAGAGGGGAATTAATAACCCTTATATTTATGCACAAGTATTTGCTATTTTGTTGCGGTGCTCTTTCAAAACTGGGTTACTAGTGGGTAGCAAATAATTATAAGAATAGCCAATAAAACTAGCTGGAGGGGGCATGTTCCGCCCCCAACCAGTTTCTTTATTTTTCTTCTTCTGCTTTTCCCTCAATGAACCATTCCTCGATAAACTGCAGTTCTTCCTCCTTGCTCAGAAGGCCCCTTGCTTTGCCGAGTGTTCCGTTCTGGAGGTCCCAGATGTAGTTGTGGTCCATGTCGGCTTCGCTGAAGTCGCCGCGTTCCCATTTTGCGATGATCTGGAGCAGCTGTTTTTTGACTTCAGGGCTTTGGATGTGTTCAGAGGTGGAGACGATCGATTCCATCTGTTCGATATTCCTTGTCGTCATCGGCACCGCTCCCCATTTCTGGTTAGCCACGACTTTCTGGTGGGTCATCTGGTGCATGACGTCCAGGATCTTCCCTTCAGGTGAATTGCCGTTGACGCCCACCCGGTCCAGCCCATCAACATCCTCCAGTGCTTCGGTTTCCTCGAAGGTTTCTACAAATTCGTCCTGTGTGAGAACTTCCTCCGGTTCGGAGTAGGCAAACCGATACTGGTAGATGATCAAGCCGGCGACGGCCAAGAGAGCCAACGCGCCAATCAGGATTCCCTTCCTTTTCATTCAATCCCTCCAAACGACTTGGTGTCTTGAAGCCGAGTTATCACTATTTACCGATTATAACATTTCCCTCAAGAAGAAAATATTGCATTTAGGGAGTTGTTTTCGGCCAGCTATTCATTCTGATATGGACATCTCAGATAGAGTTATAAATTCTGTTTGGAAATAAGGGGGGCAGGTGAGGGGGTGGGAAGGAATTCTCGGATGTTACTGACGGGGTTTAAAGACCGCCATTTGACAGTGTTGGTTGTCCAACAGTTGACGGAAAGCTTGTCCATTAAAATCACAAAAACTGAGAATCACAAAAACCCTATAACTTTGAAGGGGCCAGGGGGAAAACGTTCCGTTTTCCCCCTGGCCCCTTCAAGTATGCAAAGAACTAATTCAGTTCCCCGTCGATGACCTGTCTGACCATATGGTCATCAATAACACGATGACCTTGCCCGGATCCGAAGATTAGGCAGTGGGTGGCCGCCTTATTGATGAGCCTTGCGGCCCCTCCGGACCAATTATGAATCTCATCGACTGCCGCCGCTGTGAAAAGATCACGCCCGGCACCTGAGTATTCGATCTGACGCTCCATATATCCGCCGGTCTCCGAACGGTCGAAATGGGGCATCCGGCACTGAAGATCAATCCTCTGCCGGATGGCGGCGAACGTCTGGAGGCGAAGCCGGTCCTGCAGTTCGCTCTGTCCGACCAGAACGAGCGCCATCGGGCTCTCGGCGTCCATCCGGAAGTTCAAAAGGAACCGCAATTCCTCCAACATCTCCCGGTCGAGAAGATGCGCCTCATCTACGATGACGACTGGTGACAACTGATGCATTCCCTTCATCAGTTCGACCTGCTGGTGAAGCAGACGCTTCGCGTCTCCCCTGTAGAACTTCGACTCACATCCCATTTGCTCAAGCAGCCCTTTATAAAAATGGCGGGGTGTTAGCTTCGAGTCCGCGAGATACAGGGGCTTGAAGCGGGAGTGATCCAGATTCTCCGTGAACTTTCGAATCAGGGTGGTCTTCCCGGTTCCGCACTCGCCGGTCACTACGGCGAACAGTTGTTGTTCGGCCGCATAGCCCAGCCGGCTTAAGATCTCTTCTGACGCATGTGTGCCAAGGAGTTCACTGACCGGTGTGGCACGTGTGAAGGGAGTAGCCGACATTCCATAGAACGATTCATACACGGTCCGGCACCTCCTTCATTTTCCGGAACGAGATGGCAGGAGGCCGGTAGGCTTCCCGCTTTTCATTCTGTTTTTTTCGCGGCGCGAAGAACCCTGGAACTCTCCGTTTCGACTTTCTGAAGTGTTTCCGGCAGTTCCGGCCGCTTGCCGGAAAACTCCCCGATCTCGAGTTTCTTTGCGGTCCATGGCTCATGTCCTTCATACTCAATCTGGATCTCTTCCGTATCTGCCGGGTCATAAATGACATCCACCGTCCGGCCGATGAAGGAGAGTCCCACTTCGTATTTATCTCCTTGGAAGCTGATGCATCCTGACTTATCAACCTTCCGGTTTTCAGCGTGGAGGAATGCATCGGTGATTGACCCCTCCGACGCAAAGGAGAGAGACCTTCGATCGCGCTGGAATGCCTCAAAGGGACTCCGTTTTTCGGGAAGTCCTGAATGGGACTTCTTCTGGTAACACTCTTCGAGCCAAACCGCAAAGAGCCGGTTCAGCTCATCAAGGCCTTTCGGCTTCTCGAGTGCCGCTTCCGCAAGGAAGCCGTCGACCGTCCGGTTGAAGCGTTCCACTTTCCCTGTTGACTCCGGTGAATAGGGCTTGGCGTAAAGCAGGCGGATTCCGAGTTTCGCGCACATCCTTCCCATCCATTTCGTTCGATACTGCTTCCCGTTATCGAAGTAAAAAGAATCTGGTACTCCATACTCCTGGATTGCCTGACGGAGCGATTTCTCGACAGAACCGGCTTCGAGGGTCGGGTAGAAGGCCGCATGGACAATGAATCGGGTCGCATCATCGATAATGGCGACTAGATAAACCTGCTTCTTCTTGCCGTCGGGACCTACTGGCAAATATGGACCGTATTTGATGTCGGAGTGCCAAAGTTCGTTCCGTGAACGTTTCTGATATCGGCGCACCGCGCCCGGTTCTTGATGATAAAGGCGCATCTGACGTGCGCTATAGCCCCGTTCGGCCAGCTTCTCCTGAAGCGTCGAACGCTTCAATGCCCCCGGCTCTACAATCTCCTCCCACTCAAGCGTCTGAATGATGCTCGCAATGCTCCTTGAAGGAACTTGGCGTCGAAGGAGGACCGCATGGTCCACCGCCTTTTCCATCCATTCCGGCTGACTGGTCTCGCCTTTTCGGCCAGCCGGCTTCAACCCTGAGAATCCTTCTTTCCGGTAATCCGATATGTATCTCCGAAGTGTCCGTTCTGATAAGCCGTTCTCCGATGCGATTCTCCGCCTCATCTCGGCGGCCTCAGATGTCCCCATGCCCGGTTCAAGCAGGGGAGCGATCAACTGATACCTATTTGCGGCAATCTCTTCCGCCTTCCTCTGATCCCTCAAAGAGAATCCCTCCTATTTCTGATTCCCTTTGAGTGTAGATCAGCCGTTCCCGGACAGACAGGCAGAACGGGTATGTATCCAATAATGATGGTTGGCGAGCGGTTGGACAATCCGTGACAGCCATCCGCATTCACCACCCACCATTTGTCCAATTCTTTGCCGCACGGACAGTGAACGATCGGACAGGCCGTTCACTGGTAGTTCCCATTTTTGTTGCCTGATAAGCGAAATTAAAAAGGAAAGCCAGTGTTCCGCGAGTGTATAAAACCAATCCCTCCAACGGAGGAGCGTGGAGTCGTCCGCCGGGAGATCAGACGGACCCCCCGGGTCATCGATTGCGGTTTCAATGACATCCGCCTGATATCTCTTGTAAGGCACCAGGCAATCCGGCAACTCGTGATGAATCAATTCGCATTTCTGGCAACGGAGGCGGCGGATGGAATACACTCTCACACCACCATCTTCAGTTCTTCCTTTCCGATTCCTGCTTCCAATCACCTTGTAGGCTACGGAATCGCAGGCAGGACAGGGAATTGCATTTCCCGTCGGCTTAACCGAAAACCCCGCGTTCGGGGTTTAAAATCAATGCGTATTCTGTTATGATATACATATATTTTTTGGTGGGGACGCTTCCCGCATGATCTTGCCGGATCATGCGCTAAAGGGAAGCGTCCTTTTCCTTTCTATAGACTCTTATGGACAGTATATCCGTCAACTTCCGGACAGGCAATGCCGTCAGCATTCGGTCAATAGGACCTAGCAATAACACTCGGAATTAAATGATAAAAACGATAGAGTAGTCAGTCTTTATGCCCTTTAAACTGGATACATTCGACAAAAATCGATCCAAAAAACGGAAATTAGTCAGTGATCGCCATATAGGGCCCCTTGTTTGCTGTCTTTAAGGATGGTAGAATGTCCTTACGTAACATCTATATATAGGATTTTAATACTAGTCTGGTCTTGTGTTTTTACTCATCGGAATCGTGGAATGGACCGATTATAACTTTGGATAAAGAGAAAGAACGTGGAGAAGGGGAATGACGGTGATGAATCCCATGCATGTACCTGAGAATGTAAAGCCATTGGGGCATTATGAAATCGTGGACACTGGCTGGCGTGAGGACGACTTGTATGTGGTGATTCTGGGTGCTGAAGAACCCGCTCTGCTGGAAAACAGCGAAGCAAGCGCGTACGCCCGCATGGTGGCCAGACGCAGGCGACACAGCACTCCGGTAACTACCGAGCCGGTGGAACCCGCAACCGGGAAACTCCCGTACCAGCGGATGTTCTGCTTTAAATGATGATAGAAAAAATTACTCTTGAATTGATCAAGCCTGTCACGGCCGTACCTGTGACAGGCTTTCATTGTGCTTGTGGGCAGGCGGAGATGAGTGATTACCTCTCTGCAACCCACAGGTGCTGGTTGGCAGTCGTAAAACATAGGGCCAGGGAGATCGCCCTGAGACAGTCCGTTTAAAATGGCAGGTGTTTAACATTCAAAGAACACATATTAATCACGTATTACCTATTCAATCTATATTTGCTTTTATGTGGGCTGCTATAATACTAACCGCTATGTGCACCGGCGACCCGCGAGCGTTTTTATATGCAGGTAAGGTGAGTTATCATATTGAATTTACGCCAAACTTTCATGACCTTCTCCTAGTGGATGATATTAATCTAGACAGTACCTTTTACTTAATTCAAAAGACGGGACACTTTTTATCGTTCGGATTTCTGTATTTTTTTCTTGTAACATGGATCAGACGGCCATATAAGGCCTTTGTTCTTTGTGGATTATTTGCGTTGTTTACAGAGATCCTACAACTGTTCTTCGGACGCAGCGGCCGGCTATTTGATGTCGGCATTGATCTGCTGGGTATCTCATTAGCTTATCTGATATGCACTTATATCAATAGCCAAAGAAGTGCGGATGAGCGATAGTGTTACCGGTGGTGGCCTCCCGGGGAGAAGAGCTTAGCAGGAGTGAGTGGTTACCTTGATCTCGTGAGTGATTACCCTAGCACTGAATAAAGGATTAATAGACAGGGTAATCTACCTCTATAACAACACAAATGAGGTGATCCGATGAAACAAGAAGAAATGGAAACACTCCGAGACCTGATCAAGGACGTCGACACCGCGATGCTGACGACCGTATCCGATGAAGGACTCGTCTCACGCCCAATGAAAACACAGGAAGTCGAATTCGACGGCGACCTCTGGTTCTTCACCAAGAAAGAAACCGACAAATACAAAGAAATCCTCCACAACAAAGACGTCAACGTCGCCTACGCCGGCAAATCCTACGTCTCCGTCCGCGGCCGTGCCGAAATCGTCGAAGACATGGCCAAGAAAAAAGAACTCTGGAGCAAAGGCTATGAAAAGATCATGCAAACCACATACGACGACCCCGACGTCATCCTGATTAAAGTCAAAGCCGAGGCTGCTGAATACTGGGAAAGCGGAAGCTTGGTTAAGAACATTGCGTTTATGTACAAGCGGATGACCGGGAAGGATGCGGAGTCGACGGAGATTAATGAGACGTTGGAGTTGGATAAGTGATAACTTTGGATTGAAGCAGCCAGCGCGGCTGCTTTTTATATTGGTGAGTTCCCACCTACAGGTACCCGAATCCCTACCAAGGGGTACCTGAGTTCCAACCAATATGAGGGAAGTTGCTGCGATAGCCTCCCGAGTTCCGGCTATTATAAAGATCCTCTACGCGGTTTGTTTTCATGTTGTTCAGTAAAGCGAGTAGTAGATCGACTAAGGTGAGGCGGATTTTTTTCGTCCGGTCTTTCATCCTCAAGTAGCGTGGAAGCCCATGGTATTTTCTTTTGAACTAGTAGATATTGATTCAATGGAAAAGTGATTAATTTACTGAATAGTAGTAATATTAGTGGGAGGAAGTAACTAAATAAAAGGGGGAATTGTTGATGGTGGTATGGGAGGAGCCGGAGATTAAGATTCAAACAGGGACCTGGAGCGGGGGAAAGAACGTCACGGTAATGTTTGACTCGACTGAGAAGCATCGCTATCGTCTAAGTGTCATTTGGGACGCCACAAAGCCTTCGTGTCTGTTCATTATGATCAATCCAAGCACTGCAGATGCCCTGCAGCCAGACAAAACATTGAATCGATGTATCGGTTTTGCGGAGAGGAATGGATATGGATCTCTGGAAGTAGTGAACCTCTATTCTTATAGGACTAAAGATATAGAAGAGCTATGGGAATCGGGGCAGTTGAATCATCCTGAAAACGATATCCGAGTAAAAGAAGCAGTCAGGACGGCTGACAACATCATTATTGCATGGGGTAATGACGGTGCAAAGAATGGGAAGTATTTGTCGGTGTTGAAATGGATTGACGAAGCGGGAAAGACCCCTTACTGTCTCGGTAAGACTGCAAGGGGAATGCCCAAGCACCCGCTGTACCTGTCGAAAGAGACTGAGATTGAGGTATACGGCGAATGAAGACAGTGGAAAGAATGAGAAATGAGTTTTTAGTTTTCTTGGAAAGCGAATTTCCAAAAGTCGTTATGGTCAAGCCGCTAATGAAAGGCGGGAAGGATAGAACCTCACCCAAAATGCCAGGTGAGCGTAGATGGATGCAGGTGGATGTAAACTCCAATTCCCTTTCAATCGTGATTAACTACAAAACTGGGACAATCAATGAAGTTGATCTGCAAAAAGTAGGGATTCCCATCGGATTAAGCGGGGACCGGACCGCATGGAAAATCGGGCCCAACAACGACAACTTGAGCCTAAGTATCTTTCCAGGTCAGCCAATAGAGTTTGATCAGGAACACTTCGTCGAACTGCTGAAGAAGTTGTATAGAGGTTACCTTGCTTTACTGTGAAGATGAAATGGATTGCCCGAGTTATGTGGTAATCCATTTTGTTTTGTGACTAGGTAGAAAGGATAAGCCCTATATTAAGCGAACTAGTTAAAGGAGTATAAAAAGGGGGGGATGAACATACGACTGGCGACAGTGAAGCTTGTAGGGGAAGAAACAGCGGTCATCATTGCAGGGGAGAAAGCAGTGATGGTTAAACGGGTGAACAAGGCGGAGGGGAAGAAGTGGGCGACCAAATTGTTTGAGATCATTGATTGCGGTCAACTGCGTGAGATGACCGAGTGGTACAACCGGGAAGGGAAAGAGAAAATTTTGAACGGGGAGATTGCTGAATTAGACGCAGCTTCTCTTGATTACCAGCCGCTTTACCGCAATCCGTCCAAGATCTGGGGGATTGGACTGAATTATGTGGATCACGCTTCGGACCTGGGTGAAGTAGCTCCGAACACGGAACCGGCAAGCTTTATGAAACCGAAGACGTCCATCATCGGAGCGGGTGAAACAATCAATATTCCTCACCAATCCGAGCGAACGACCGCTGAAGCCGAGCTGGGAGTCATCATCGGCAAGGTCTGCAAGGATGTTGAAGAAGCAGATGCTTTGGATTATATCGCCGGCTACACGACGATTATCGACATGACGGCAGAGGATATCCTGCAGCGAAATCCGCGTTACCTGACCCGATCAAAAAGCTTTGACACATTCTTCAGCTTCGGCCCGCAATTTGTTACCCCGGACGAAGCGCAAGATCTTATGAAACTGGAAGTCTCCACAATGATCAACGGGAAGCTTCACCGGAAGAACACCGTCAACCATATGACGTTTAACCCCCTGAACCTGGTGTCGTTCCACTCGAAGGTCATGACGCTCCTGCCGGGAGACATTATCTCAACCGGGACACCGGGGGCGGTCGTGATCAATGAAGGGGATGTGGTGGAATGCCGGATTAAGGGATTTGAGCCGTTGGTGAATCATGTGCGGGATTTGAAGGTCGTATCAAAACAAGAGCTGGCAGCGGAAACAGGAGTCTGACCTCAAGCTAACTGAACACTCTGGTCATATACAAACCGAAGCTGATGAATACCAGGGAAACTATATTTTAGGAGAAGAAAAGATGTGGGATCGATATATTGGTGAGACGGTGAAATTGGATATGTAACTGATATGACTAAGAGCGGCCTTGCGGCTGCTTTTTTATTGTCGTCGTGGAAGCGGGCGCGGCGAGTCACTCCCACAATTCTAGTAAAATATACTTAAGTCAATACAAAAACAGGGTTGAGATCTAGAGATTAAGGGTAGGTAAAAAAGTAAGCCAGTTTGAGCGGCTTATTTTTCTCGTTTTCTTGAATGATTCTAAAGACTTACTTGGTTTATTTGTTTTGGTTAATAATTTTGGTACATAAGCAAATGGTACTTGTTTAGTCGTTGAAAATCTATGAGATTATCACTAAAATCAAGATAATAGCTAGAAGTACGGATGTTGGAATCCTGGTGTAAAGGTTGAGAGGGGGAGAGGTTAAAGAATAATGCTAAAAAGAATATTTATAGTACTTTTCATTTTGTTCTTAGTCTTCCCTGTCGTTGAAATCACGGACGCTGATGCCCCTCCTGAAGAGCCGGAGATTTTCACAATCAATCCGGCTGAAGAAGTGGAGGGAAGTGCAGAACCGCCTGAAGTGTCTCCTGATGAAGAGGGTACAGATATTGAACTGTCGACTGAGCATCCGATGAAAGAAAAAGAAACAGAACCAGAAAGTCTGCCTGCTCAAGAAGAATCTCAGAACGAGGAAAATACACCGGTTAAAGAGCCTGTAGATTCTACCGAACAAGAGAGCGGGGAACAGGAAGAGGTTGTGATTCCGCCAATTCCAGTTTCTCCAGAAAGCGAATCTGATGAGCCGGAGGTAGAAACAGTTTCCCGACACCCATTTTTGGAGTCTCCCGCGTTGACGGTCCAGGATGGAACGAGTGGCCTTGTGCTGACATTGACCGGACACAGTCCGGTAGGAAATAAGATTCCGGAAAAAGCAGTGGTTGTTTTTCAGCTTCCGGACGAGATAATCGGGTCTATAGAAGAAAAGGGTCTTTCAGCCCACTATCATCAAGCAACTATACATAGTGATGGGTCCTTGATAAGCGAGTCATCAGGAACAATTAACGCTAAGAAGATCTGGCTTGATTCTAACCAGGTGCGGATTCAATTGAATGCACAAGATTCTTCTGTGTCTGTTTCGGACTTTACCTTTACTTTAAGGATTCCATTGAGAGATAATCTTCAGACTGTTGACTGGATTTTTTACGCACAGTCCGCCTCCGAACCGACAGACCTGGCTCAATTGGGAGCCGATATGGTTGGATATGCTGTATGGCAGTTAGAAGACGAACCTGCAGAACCCGCCGGAGCCACCGACAAAGAAACGGAACAGGTCCACACGAACAGTGAACTGACCACACATTCCATGTCGACGTTTAGTGCAACAGCTACAGCCACTCAAACCAGCAGGCTGACGTTCGCATCAGTACCGGAGATTCTGGAGTTTGAAGATGTCTATATTGTAGATGAGGAAGTTACTGTAGTGAGAAAGAATCCGGATTGGTCGATCGGGATTAATGACACCAGGGGAGCAGGCAGTACATGGAGTCTGATGATGCGTGCCACCCCGCTCAAGTCTACTGTTGATTCTACGAAAACCATACCGGATGCCCTGGTATTCATTGACCATTCAAAGAATGTCAAAGTCATCCGAGACCAGGACATCGAAGTTCATAAGGGCAAAACGGAGGAGAACCCGGTTACGCACTTGTCATGGAATTGGAATAGAGGCCCGCTTCTCCGTTTTAACCCATCCACTGTGGAAGCGGGAAGTTATAGTGCATCAATTACCTGGACACTGGTGGATGCACCGTGATGCATATTAGTGATAATGAAATAGGAGGAATTATAGGTGAACATGAAGCACACATGGAAAGTTGCTGCTTTGTCTGGAGGAATTCTGCTGTTTGGGTTTGGGACGAGCAGTGTAGTGGCATCAACCTATTCATCTGAAGCTACAATCCATTTTGAAACACTGGTTCCTGAAGTAAAGGACCCGGAAACTCCAACCGAACCCCTTGATCCCAACAAGGATCCGGAAGACGGCATTACTGAAGATTCGGGATTGCTGACTTTGGACTATGTATCTTCGCTGAACTTTGGCATTCACACCATCTCTGATACGGAAGAGACATATGAATCCCTAAATAACCGCCCGTTCATTCAAGTTTCCGACCGCCGCGGCACCGGCGATGGATGGCAAATCACCGCCGAGCTCGAGGAATTTAAAAATGGCGTATCCGAAGAGGCCTCCCTGATAGGATCCTCTATTACATTTGCAAATGGAGAGGCGGTTTCTCCTGGAGGGACAACCAAGCCTGTTGCGAAAGATCCTGTCAAGGTCATTGCGGGCGGAGCCGCACAACCGGTCCTGATAGCAGATAAGGGGACAGGACAAGGGACCTGGATTAATCGATGGTTTCCCAAGGAGCCTGTGGGAAGCACCAATAACAGCGTCACATTGACAGTGCCTGCAGGTACGGCTACAGAAGGAACACACAAAGCAGAAATCATCTGGACATTGACGGACGCGCCACAATGATTAAAAGAGTGAAGATCAATGCAAAACCTCCAGCTTCCGGTGGAGGTTTTGCTTTAGTTCAGCAAAAAGGAGTTGATACATATGCAGGTTAAGGTGCGCTTCATGATCGCCTTGCTGCTGCTCGTTTCAAATATTTTCCTGCTATCCGGGATAGCGGCTGCAGATGATCACCCGGTGGGCTTTTCGGTAAGCGCCGTCCTTCCTGACAACCAGGTGAATCCGAGTGCGTCCTACTTTGATCTCCGCGTCGAACCCGGAGCGGAACAGGAGCTGCGTGTCGAGATTTATAATCATGAACAGGAAGAACTGACTGTCCGTCTGGGCGTTTATAATGCTTCGACGAACAGCAATGGCATTATTGTTTACGAAGAAGGGGAAATCGACCCTAGTTTGACTGAACCCATTACCGATCTTCTTAGCTTCAAAGAAGAGGAAGTGACCATCCCGGCTGCCGGCACAAAGACGGTGGCTGCGACGCTCAAGGTGCCGGAAAAGCCGTTCGAAGGGATCCGGCTCGGCGGCATGCATTTTGAAAAAGTGTTGGATGAGGAAGGCCCGGCGGAAGGTGTCCAGATCGAAAACCGGTATGCCTACGTCATCGGTGTACAGCTTTCTGAGTCCGGCAAACCGGTCAAGCCCGAGCTGGTATTTGGTGAAGTCAAACCGGACCTCGTCAACCACCGGACCGCGGTCACCGCAAAGTTACGCAACACTGCGCCTGTCCTGATCTCAGGGCTTTCATTGCATGCTAAAGTGCTGGACGGGGACGGAGAGCTTGTACAGGAAAAGGAGCAGGCGGACATCCGGATGGCACCTAACTCCAGCATGGACTTCATCATCGACTGGAACAACCGCCCGCTCGACCCCGGAACTTATGAAGTTGCCATGACGGCCGAACTGGAGGATGAGAAATGGGAATGGACCGAGAAGTTCGAAATCGAACGTGATCAGGCTCGGGACATCAACAAAGAAGCGGTGGAACTCGTAGAAGCGGAAAAACCGGTCTGGATGTCCGTCGGCATCGGCACGCTTGCAGTCATCGTGGTTGTGTTGCTTCTTTATATCCGCAGACTGAAGGCTCAGGTTGATTCTGATGATAAAAAGGGGTCTTGAGGGTGAAGCGGAAAAAGTGGAAGAAGTGGATTGCGGTTTGGGTGATGGCTTTGGTTGTTGCGGTGTCGCCGATTGGGCAATTGGTGGATTTGTCGGAGCGTGGGGTAGATCGAGTAGAAGCGTCAGAGTTAGTTGGATTTAGTTTATTCGGAAATGTTGAACCATCTGTTCGAATTCAAGATGGCCTTCTAATGGTTTCTTTGAAGGAGAAAACCTTCTTAGAAGTAGGTATATTAGGAACATACCATATATATATGAAATTGCCTGAGAGTCTAAGCTTCCTGCTAGAACAAGATAATATCGAGAACCATATGTGGCTTGACTATAAGGTTCCGGGTATAACCTATCCAAGGAAATTAGATATTAAATCAGATCAGAATATAGTAGAGGGGAGCATTGTCTCTGCTATACGTGTTGGGATAAACAATAGTGCTGAATTTACAATTGTCATTAACTTGAATGGACTAGGTGTAGAGATCCCACCGGGAATTTACCCAATTCAGTTTGTGGTTAGTAATGCTGTGATTAATTTGGGTGTGTTTGCAAAAGAACCTGATGATTTGAAAACTACTCTGGTTGTCGATGGTGGATATGCAGTGACAGATGTAATGGTTACAATCCTGCCTCTAGACTCCCCCCCTCCAACAGTTGAGGATCCAAGTAATCCGACAACTGGTGATGTTGGGGCATTGACACTCGACCAGGTCCCCTTTCTCCACTTTGGTACTCAGTATGTTTCTGATACATCCGCTACGTACTATGCAGAATCGCTTCGACCGTTCATTCAAGTGACCGATCGGCGTGGAACTGCTCAGGGGTGGAGTGTTACCGCCAATCTAGAAGCCTTTAAATCAAATGGGAAAGATACGTTGCCTGGAGCGGTATTAAAACTTTATAACGGAAAGGCATCCCCTACTCAAAGTGGTTTACCATCAATTAATATGTCATCTACTCCAATTGAACTTAGGGCTGGCGCTGAGGCTGCTAATGTGGTTCAAGCATCTCAGGGGCAGGGGATAGGCACCTGGACGGCAAGTTGGCTTCCATCTGGCGATAGTGATTTGAATGATAATGTGACTCTTGAAGTGCCAGGTGGAGAGGCGTCACCGGGGACGCATACTGCGATAATTACCTGGACCTTGGTGGATGGGCCATGAAAATGACATTAAGCAAAGGATATAACGAAGACCGGATGGAATTTTATTTCCATCCGGTCTTACGTTTATTGTGGGCGGTTGTTCCAGAGTTTAATAAAATCAAAGTCCTCAACGATTGACGAATCCCCACCAAGTAGTACTCGAATTCCCATGCACCACCTATTGAATTCCCACCAACCAGGGGTGAGTTACAACGAATGTCTCTTGAGTTCCAACCCACTATTCTTTCGTTTCTTCTGTTGCTTCGTCGTCCAAGAACCACTCTCTAATAAACTCCAACTCTTCTTCTTTGCTCAGAAGCCCTCTTGCCTTCCCAAGCGTCCCACCCTGTAGGGTCCAGATGTAGTTGTGTTCTGCATCCGCTTCACTGAAGTCCCCCTGTTTCCAATTCTCAATGAATCCAAGCAGCTCTTTTTGAACTTTGTCACTTTGGATTTTTTCGGAGGAGGAAACGATGGATTCCAGTTGCTCGATGTTCTTCGTAGTCATCGGCACGGCTCCCCATTTCTGGTTGGCAGCGATTTTCTGGTGGGTCATCTGGTGCATGACTTCGAGGATTTTGGCTTCGGAGGATTTGCTGGTGAGTCCAACGTGATGAAGTCCGTCGACATGATCCAATGCACCGGTTTCCTCATAGGTTTCCGTGAATTCGTCCTGTGTCAGCACTTCATGGGGCTCGGTATAGGCGAACTGGGTTTTGTAGATGATGAAGCCGGCGATGGCCAAAAGTGCCAGTGCGGAAAAGATGATCGGCTTCTTGTTTTTCATTCAATCACTCCAATAATTTCGTATGTTGTCTCGAAGTCGAATTAACGTCTTTTTCCATTATAGCATTTGGATAGACATGAAAAAATTCAATTTTGGTTATTGGTCCTAGCGAGTCAATGAGCATCCAATAGGACTATCGGAATCGGATTCATGGAGTCCGTCTTGCTTGGATCAGGAACCACTGGATGCTAAATGCGGCAGACCGGCGGATGTGCTGGCGACACCTGTTGAGGTGTCGTTTTTTTGTTGTGCAGAAACCAAAATTGAATCTGCAATTTCATATTGTAATATTATGCATTGCATTGTATAGTTATATTCATTATTGAATAATGAATCAATTATAAATAATCGAGTCTGTAACCAGTTCAGGCCTAACCATTTTGCAACAAGATATATTTATTTTAAATTATCAAAATATTAATTGCATTAATCCTTATCACTCTGTATAGTCTTATTCAATTACGAATACTTATCTCTCAGGAGGTGCCGCATGTCCATCTTTTCCATTAATCCGGATAAGCAATATGAGATCATCGATTCGACTGAAGAGGATCTGATCGTGACGAACCGGGACGGGGTGATTGTCCAGGCGTCGCGAATCAGCGGGCGGCATTATGGGGTGACGCCGGAGTCGCTGCTGGGGCGTTCGGTGTATGACCTGGAGCGGGAGAAGGTGTTTGTGCCGGCCATCACGCCGCTCGTCTTGAAAGAAAAGAAGAAAGTCGTGCTCGTGCAGGATACGCCGAACGGGACCCGTGAGCTGATCCTCGGGTTTCCGCTGTTTGATGAGGCGGGTGAGGTCGAGTATGTGATCAGTTATTCGTGCGAGTGGTCGGAGCTTGTCGTCATCCAGGGCTACCTGAGCGAGCTGGAGGCGGAGATGGCCCTGATGAAGGAGGAGCTGGACCTGCTTCGGCGGGAGGCGGCGGTTCCGGAAGGGCTGGTGCTCGCATCGAGGCCGACTGCGGAAGCGTTCGCGAGAGGGCTGGAAGCGGCGGAGCTTGAAGTGCCGATCCTCCTGTACGGCGAGCACGGGACCGGCAAGGCGACGCTTGCGCGCGAGATCCATGGGAATAGCGGCCGGAGTGAAGGGGCGTTTTTGACGCTGGACTGCCGGACGATTCCGGAAGCGCTGTTTGAGCGGGAGCTTGCGGGTGACGCGGACGGAAAGATCGGGATGCTGCAGGTTGCAGAAGGCGGCACCTTGTATCTCGAAGGCATCGATCGGCTGTCGCCGTATCTCCAGAACCGGCTGGCCGGGTGGATGAAAGATAAAAAGTATCAGGCCGAAGGGGCGGATGTTCCGTTCGACGTGCGGATCATCGCTTCCGCGGAGGGCGAGTTGTCTGAGGCAGTACGGGACGGGGCGTTTAGCCGGGAGCTGTATTATCTGATTCATCTTGTGCCGATTGAGCTTCGGCCGCTCATGGAGCGGAAAGAGGATCTGGCGGCGCTCATCCCGCTTTTCCAGGACCGATTCTGTGAAAAACATGGAGTGCGGAAGGAACTGTCCCAGGAGTTGTTTGAGCATCTGCTTGAGTGCCCTTGGCCGGGCAACATCGATGAACTGGCGAATGTGATGGAGCGGCTGGTCATCGGCGGCCGAAGTAACGTTCTGACGCCGGATGACTTGCCGATGGAGTACCGGGTGGCGGCGGGCGATTCCCTGACAGAGATCGAAGTGGACGGCCGGACACTGCCGAGCATCCTGGAAAGTGTGGAAAAGCGGGTGCTGATGGCAGCCAAGCAGCGCTACGGCACGACGACCGAGATGGCGAAGCGGCTCGGCATCAGCCAGCCGTCGGTTGTCCGGAAGCTGAAGAAGTATGAAGAGGATTGAGAGGGAGAAGAGAAGGGGCGAGACGGCGGATGAAGTGAGTGCTTCGAAATCGTGGGCGAGTGCTTCGAAGTTCGGGGCGAGTGCATCCAAACTCATCCCGAGTGCATCGCTATTTTGGAAGCTGAAGAAGTACGGGGGAGAGCAGACGGGGTACAAACCCGCCCGGAGCAGAGTCCGCTCCGCTTTTCTTCCAATAAAGAATGAGGAGGACGACATCATGACGAAACAACTTGAACAGACACAGCCGGAGTGGACCGAAATGGTCGCGAACATCGGCAATTTCCTTGCCCCGAGCATGGCGAAGGACCATCCGAACCTGCCGGTGGTGAAGGCGGAAGGGTGCTACTACTATGGCACGGACGGCAAGAAGTATTTGGACTTTACGTCGGGGATCGCGGTGGAGAACGTGGGGCACCGTCATCCGAAGGTCGTGCAGGCAATCAAGGACAGCGCGGACCATCTTGTCCATGGGCCGTCCGGTGTGATCATCTATGAGTCGATCCTGAAGCTGGCGCATGAACTCCAGCAGGTGCTTCCTCCGAAGCTCGATAACTTCTTTTTCGCGAACAGCGGGACGGAGGCGATTGAGGGGGCGCTAAAACTTGCGAAGCATGTGACGAAGCGGCCGTATGCCGTGTCGTTCACCGGCTGTTTCCACGGGCGGTCGATCGGCGCGCTGAGTGTCACGACGTCGAAAAGCAAATACCGCAAATACCAGCAGCCGTCGTGGCTGACGTATCAGCTGCCATATGCCCTGCCGGAAGATCTGCCGGAAGGGGCGGACCCGGAGGTGTTCTTCCCTGAAAAGCTTGAGAAGGATGCCCGCCGGCTGTTCAGCCATCAGGTGGACCCGTCGGAGGTGGCGTGCATGATCATCGAGCCGGTGATGGGCGAGGGCGGCTATATCATTCCTCCGAAGGCGTGGCTGCGGAAGATCCGCGAGATTTGTGACCGGCACGGGATTTTGCTGATCTTTGACGAGGTCCAGACCGGGTTCGGCCGGACGGGCGAGTGGTTCGCGGCGCAGACATTCGGCGTGACGCCAGACATCATGGCGATCGCGAAGGGGATTGCGGCGGGCATGCCGCTGAGCGCGACGGTCGCATCAAAGGAACTGATGGACCAGTGGCCGCTCGGCTCGCACGGCACGACGTTTGGCGGAAACCCGATCGCCTGCTCGGCGGCGCTTGCATCGCTCGAAGTGATGAAAGAAGAGCGGTTGCTTGAGAATACCCGGGAGGTCGGGGCGTATGCGATGGAGCGTCTTCGGGAGATGCAGGAGCGTTATCCGGTGATCCGTGATGTGCGGGGGCTCGGGCTCATGATCGGCATCGAGCTGTGCGATCCGGAGACGGGGGAGCCAGACGGAGCGGCGGTCATGGACGTACTGGACCGTTGCCTGGAGAAAGGCGTCCTGTTTTATCTGTGCGGCAACTCCGGCGAAGTCATCCGGATGATCCCGCCGCTCACGGTGACGAAAAAACAAATCGACGACGGGCTCGGCGTGCTTGAAGAAGTGCTCCGGGAACGCGGAAACTGATACGGAAAAAGGGGGAAAAGCGATGACTGTCATTAAGGGGGAGCAGGTGGTTTCAAAAGGGGCCGCCTGGAAGTTTCTGATCCCGTCACTGATCGGGGTGCTGTTGTTCCTCGTGCCGATCAAGTGGAACGGGGAAATCACAATCGGCATCGGGGTCATGGCGTCCGGCCTGCTTGGATGGGGGAGCGAGTGGATCCCCGCGTTTCTTCTCGGGATGCTCGGGTTCACCGCGGTAGTGACGCTTGTTGCCGTGCTGGCCAAGCCGGCGTTCGTGATGGACCGTCCGTTTCTGCGGAACCTGTTCGTCGTCGGGCCGTTCGGAGTGATCACGCGATTGTTCGGGTTCGCCGTCGGGGTCATGGCGTACTTTGAAGTCGGCCCGACATTTATTTCTTCCCGGGCGACGGGAGGGGTCGTGCTGTTCGACCTCGCGCCGGTGCTGCTGACTTGGTTCCTGTTCGCGGGTGTCATGCTGCCGCTGTTGGTCGAGTTCGGGTTGATGGAGTTTTTCGGTGCGCTATTGACGCGGTTCATGCGGCCGATCTTCACGCTGCCGGGACGCTCCTCGATTGATACGCTCGCCTCGTGGATGGGCGCAGCTCCGGTCGGTGTCGTCATCACGATGAAGCAGTATGACGAAGGGAACTACACGGGCCGGGAAGCGGCAGTGATCGCGACGACGTTCTCGATCGCATCCGTCGCGTTTTCTTTGGTCGTGGCCAAAGTGATCGGGCTTGGTCATCTGTTTATCCCGTTTTACCTGACCATCAGCGTCGCCAGCATCGCCGCTGCCATCATCATGCCGCGCATCCCGCCGCTTTCGCGGAAAGCCGATACGTATTTTGACGGCAGCGCGCGGCAGGAAAACGACGAGATGATCCCGGACGGTGAGACCGCTGTGAGCTGGGGCTGGAAGCTGGCACTGGCGAAAGCGGAAAAGACGAAAAGCGCAAAAGGCCTCGTCAAAGACGGTGTCGGGACCGTCCTGGACATTTGGCTTGGGCTGATCCCGCTCGTCATGAGCCTCGGCGCACTCGCACTGATCGTCGCCGAATACACCCCAATCTTCAAATGGATCTCGTTCCCGCTCGTTCCGATTCTGACATGGATGGGACTGCCTGAAGCCGCCGAAGCCGCACCGACCATGCTCGTCGGCTTCGCCGACATGTTCCTCCCATCCGTCATCGGCAGCGGCATCGAAAGCGAGATCACCCGATTCGTGGTTGGTACGCTGTCGCTGACACAGCTGATCTACATGTCGGAGATTGGAATCCTGATTTTGCGCTCCAATATTCCGGTCAGCTTACTGGATCTGTTCGTGATCTTTATCCAGCGTACGGTGATTACGTTGCCGATTATTGTGGTCATTGCGCATTTGTTTGTATTTTGAATAGTGGGGATGGAGAAAAAGCAGCCGGAGCGGCTGCTTTTTTCGTGTTTGGAGGGGGAGTTGGGGGCTGAGGACAGGTAGCCTTGGTGCCGGAATTTAACGATGTCCTCTGAGTGGTTACCTTTCGGAGGTGAGTGGTTACCTGTTAGGAGCATTCATGTGCTATTTTTCTGATTGATTACAGAAAAGTCTAATTAGTATTATTGTTAAGCCTATCTTGTGATAAAGTGAGAGTACAAAGGTAGAAAAGGGCGATTGTATATGAGCATTACAAAAGATCTTCTGATTCGTTCTATTGAGCAAAGCTATGAGGGGTTTATCTTATCCGACGGAGAGGGACGGGTTTTTTATGCGAACCAAGCCGTGGAAACAATATCTGGAACCCCCCTTAGTCAAATTATCAATAAAACGCCGGAAGAAATGCAAGAAGACGGAGCGATTATCCGCCAATCCAGAAGAGTTTTACAGAAGAATCCGCTCACTATCTATCAGAAATTGAGAACAGGCCGTGAAGTGTTTATTGTGAGCAAGCCGATTGTTGATGAAGAAGGAAAGACAATTTGCTACGCAGCAAATTACATCAGCCTCTCCAACTTGAATAGGTTATATAAAGAACATTTAAGCCAAGCTTCCTTGAATTACGTTGAGCTTGAAAAACTGCGGGAAGTAGTAAACAAAGCGGACGATCTGATCAGTGTATCTTCGGAAATGGAAGAAGTAAAAATACTGATCCAAAAGGTCGCAGCAACAGATGCGACTATTCTGATTCTTGGGGAATCCGGAACAGGTAAAGAAGTGGTCGCGAAGAATATACATAATCAGAGTAAGAGAAACAACGCCCCGTATATTCAAATTAACTGCAGTGCAATCCCCGAGCATCTTATGGAAGCCGAGCTTTTTGGCTACGAAAAAGGAGCATTTACCGGTGCCTCTACCAGCAAACCAGGTTTGCTGGAGGTCGCAAACAACGGAACAATCCTGCTAGATGAAATTGGTGATATGCCGCTAGCCATGCAGGCAAAATTACTGAGAACGATTCAAACGAATGAAATAACCCGTGTCGGTGGCACGGCCAAGAAGCATCTGAATGTGCGTTATATCGCTGCAACAAACAAGGACTTGAAACAAGCGGTGGAGGAGGGGGCTTTTCGGGAAGATCTCTATTACCGGCTGAATGTCCTGCCGCTCCGACTTCCGCCACTGCGCGAGAGACAACGTGATATCGTCCATTTGACCCAACACTTTCTTGATAAGTTTAACAAGAAATATCATAAACAATTGGTTTTAGCCAAGGAAACCAAAGAAATCTTTATGAGATACCGGTGGCCCGGTAACGTCCGTCAATTGGAGAACATGGTGGAGCAGCTGGTCATTTTGTCGGAGGGAAGCCAAATCCGGAGTTCGCAACTTCCGCCGGAAATTGCGGATAAGCTGCATCCTGTATCGGATGACCCAGTAAGCCCGCTTCATCTCGTTGTCTCAAACGCTGAGAAGATGGAGATCCAAAAGGCCTTGTCGAAGTACCCGTCGGTCCGGCAGGCAGCCAAGGCATTGGGTGTCAGTCATCCGACTTTACTGAGGAAAATCAAAACTTACGGCCTCCGCGAGGCTTAATGAAAAACCCGGCTATCCGGGTTTTTTCTTTTGGTACAATTTCGTACCGGAAAAGCGTTATCCAGATCATTGGTCAATAAATGTACCGCTTTAAGAATGGAAACGGTCCGAGATCGTACCAGTTTGTTCCGGTGATGACAAGAAAGGTTGATCTGACGGCATTCTTGGTGTTGGCATGGTTTGTGCATAAAGAAAAGTAGGAGGAGGAGGTTTGTGATGGTTTTGCTGGAACAGACAGTCGGTTCGGGATCGGAGATAGTCGTGCTGACAATTAATCGCCCACATGCAAAGAATGCATTAAATGGAGAATTGGTGGAGGGGCTTAAGCAGACGATCAACAGGCTCGAGCAAGAAGACCGGGCCATGGCCGTCATTATCAAGGGAGCAGAAGGGAACTTTGCGGCCGGTGCCGACATAAAAGAGATGGCCACTGCCCCAGAAGAGAAAATCGCTGAAATTGCGGGCCGTGTCGGAGATTTGCATGAACAGATTGCTTCAAGTCCGATGATCTTTATTTCGTGCATTGAAGGGTACTGTCTCGGCGGTGGATTTGAACTTAGTCTGGTGACGGACATCCGGATTGCTCATGCCGATGCCACATTCGGCCTTCCGGAAGTCAATCTCGGCATTTTGCCTGGAGGTTGGGGTACGCAGCTGTTTACTGCTCTTGCCGGCAGCTCCAACGCAGGGCATTACCTGTTGTCCGGGGAGTTTTTCAGCAGTGAACGGGCTCACGGGATGGGCTTGGTCTCCCTTTGTACCGATGAGCCCTATGAGGAAAGCTTGAGGCTGGCCGGGAAAATCGCTGCGCAGAGCAGGCCGGCATTATGGGCAATCAAGCAATTGATCTCAGGGCAACAGCTCTCGGTGTTGAGGAAGGGACTGAAGAGCGAGCGAGAACATTTTTTGGCTTTGTTCAAAGACGGGGAGGCCAGGGAAGGGCTGGCCGCTTTCATGGAAAAACGACAACCAACCTACTCAAGGGGTGCTGGATATGGTGAGTGAAGTGTATGTGATTGAAGCGAAGAGAACGGCAATCGGATCGTTCGGCAAATCTCTGAAGCCCTTGTCGGCCATTGACCTGGGGGAGGCGGTGACTAACGAGTTGTTCCGCCCGAATGACTCTCTGAGGGAAAGTGTTGACGATGTCTACTTCGGAAACGTCTTCAAAAGCGGGCTCAAGGGGAACCCGGCGCGGCAGATCGGATTAAGAGCGGGGTTGCCGGTCTCCGCCACCGCCATGACCGTGGATCATCAGTGCGCATCCGGCATGATGGCGATGATCCAGGCCATGCAGAAACTCTCGCTCGGCCTGAGCCAAGTCGCCGTGGCTGGAGGGACGGAAAGCATGTCGAATGTCCCCCACCTGCTGATGGAGATGCGAAACGGGGTCCGGCTAGGTGAAGCGAAGGTGGAAGACGCCCTTTTACATGACGGGCTGGTCTGCGCGATGGAAAACTACCACATGGGTGTGACCGCTGAAAATCTTGTGGACAAATATAATCTCTCGAGAAAAGAGCAGGATGCGTTCGCGCTTCGTTCTCAGGAAAAAGCGGCAGAGGCTATTGCCTCCGGCCGGTTCGAGGAAGAGATTGTGCCGGTGACCGTCAGGGTGAAGGGGAAGGATACAATCTTCAATCAAGATGAACACCCGAGAGCGACAAGCCTTGAAAAATTGGGCCAGCTCGGTGCCGCATTCAAGGAAGGCGGGTCGGTGACAGCAGGAAATGCTTCGGGCCTCAATGACGGGGCCGCCGCCCTGCTGCTGGCTTCCAAAGAAGCGGTGGAGGCACACGGCCTGAAGCCCCTTGCCAAAATTGTTTCGGCTTCGACTCGCGGCGTCCCGCCTGCCATCATGGGGATCGGCCCTGTCCCGGCCATATTGCATGCGCTTGATCAGGCGGGTCTCGCCGTCCCGGATATTGACCTTTTTGAGATCAATGAAGCCTTTGCAAGTCAAGTACTGGCTGTGAATACAGAACTGAATATCCCGGAAGAAAAGCTGAATGTCAATGGTGGCGCCATTGCTCTCGGCCATCCGGTGGGCGCTTCGGGAGCGCGGATTTTGGTGACGCTCGTCCATGAGCTGAAGCGCAGGGGACAGCGGTATGGGGTGGCTTCACTTTGTGTAGGAGGTGGTCAAGGTGCCGCAACAGTCGTCGAAGTCGTTTGAGGAAGTGGTCATCGTCGGAGCCGGGCTGATGGGTGCCGGGATTGCTCAGGTGATCGCACAGGCCGGCCCGAAGGTGATTGTGGTGGACCGGGCTGAGGAAGACCTCGCAAGAGCCAAAAAGCAGATTGTAAAAAGTGTTGGTCGCCTGCACGGGGAGGACCAGGTGGATCCGATTCTATCTACGATCCGTTTTACGACCCGGATGGAAGACGGGAAAACAGCCCAGCTCGCCATTGAAGCCGTGCCGGAAAAGATGGCGATCAAACAAGATGTCTTCCGCCAGTTGGATCGATTTCTGGACAAAGAGGCCTTATTGGCGAGCAACACCTCTTCGTTGTCCATAGCGGAAATCAGCTCGGTCACCAGCCGGCCGGAGAAAGTGGTGGGGATGCACTTTTTCAGCCCGGTCCCGATGATGAAGCTGGTGGAAGTTGTCCAAGGCATCAACAGTGCTACCGAAACGGTCGAGAAGATTAAAGAGTTCGGCGAGTACATCGGCAAAGAAATCATAGTGGCAAAGGACTTCCCGGGATTTACCGTAAACCGTGCACTTGTTCCCTTGCTGAATGAGGCCGCATTTTTGGTGATGGAAGGCAATGACCCGGAAAGCATCGACCGGGGTCTGATGCTCGGCGCCAATCATCCGATCGGTCCGCTGAGACTGGCTGACGCGCTTGGCATTGATGTGCTGCTTTTTACAATCGAGAGCTTGTATGACGGATTCAACGATTCGAAATACCGGCCATGTCCGTTGCTGAAACGGATGGTCGAGGCCGGCCATCTCGGAAAAAAGACGGGCAAAGGATTCTACGATTACGCGTGAGGGGGAGTTAGGGATGGTACTGACAGAAGAACGATCGATGATCCGGGGGCTAGCTCGGAAAATTGCAGAAGAGAAGCTGGTGCCGAATGCGTCGCATGTAGATGAGGCAGGGGAAATGCCATGGGACAACCTGCGTGTCCTCGCGGATAACGGGCTTTTCGGCCCTCATGTTCCGATTGAGTATGGGGGAGCGGGAGCCGACTATTACAGCCATCTGGCTGTGATCGAAGAGGTCGCCAAAGGATGTGCGTCGACAAGTGTCGCCTTGTCCACGCAGGCATTGGCGATGGCACCGTTCCTGCTTGCCGGTACACATGAGCAAAAGGCGAACTATCTATCCCGGCTTGCTTCGGGGGAGGTGCTTGGCGCATTCGGGATTACGGAACCACAGGCAGGATCAGATGTGTCCGGCATCAAAACGTCCGCCAGGCAGGATGGCGATGTGTATGTCCTGAACGGGCATAAGGTGTTCATCACGAACGCAGGGGATGCCGAAATCTATGTGTTCGTCACCCGGACATCCGAACACCGGACAAACGGAATCACCTTGTTTATTGTGGAGAAAGGGACGGAAGGACTGACGTTCGGAAAAAAGGAAGAAAAGATGGGGATCCGCGGATCGGTGACTCGGGAAGTGTTCATGGAGAATGTTCGTGTTCCAAAAAAGAACCGGTTGGGCGGCGAAGGCGAAGGGTTCAAAATCCTCATGAACGTGTTTAACGAAACCCGGCCTGTAGTGGGAGCACAGGCGCTTGGCATTGCACGCGCTGCCTTTGACTATGCGAAAAGTTATGTCCGGGAACGGGAGCAGTTCGGCCGGAAGCTCGACCAGTTCCAGCTTACCCGCGCCAAACTGGCTGACCTGTTTATCCAGTTGGAAACCGCCCGCCTGCTTGTTTACGAAGCGGGAGAAAAAGTCGAACACGGCTCACCGGATGTGCCGCTATACTCGTCCATGGCCAAATGCTATGCATCGGATATCGCCATGAGTGTCACGACGGAAGCGGTCCAGTTGCTTGGAGGCAACGGTTACATCAAAGACTATCCGGTTGAGCGGTATATGCGGGATGCGAAAATCACCCAAATCTACGAAGGGACCAACCAGATCCAACGGATGATCATCGCCAATGAGTTGCTGAGATAAGGGGGAAAGAAGGATGGATCTCTTTAAGCTTGATGGGAAAGTGGCAATCGTAACCGGGGCCGGCAGGGGAATCGGGCGAAGCATTGCCAAAGGGCTCGCCGAAGCCGGGGCACATATCGTCATTTGCAGCCGTACAGAAAAAGAATTGCTGGAGCTGAAAAGTGAAATAGACGATGCGGGCGGATCGAGTACCGTCATGACATGCGATGTCACGGATGAAGAAAATATCCAGCAAGTCGTCGACGACACTGTGAAGGAATTCGGTTCGATCGATATCCTCGTGAACAACGCAGGAATCACGAAGAAGGCTCCGGCTCTGGACTATGACCTGGATGATTTTAAACGGATTATTGATGTGAATCTGACTTCTGTCTTTGTGTTTGCCCAGAAGGTCGGTCGAGTGATGGCGAAGCAACAGAGTGGCTCAATCATTAATATCTCGTCCATCGCTTCCGTGCAAGCGGTTACAGGATCCATTCCCTATACCGCAAGCAAAGGGGCGGTGGCGATGATTACCCGGACGCTTGCGGTCGAATGGGCAAAATACAATATTCGGGTCAATGCAATTGCTCCTGCTTATATCGAGACACCGCTCGTAGAAGAAGTGAAGAAAACACGGACCGGTTTTGCCGAAGCAGTGGCAAAGCGTACACCGATGGGGCGGATGGGAAGACCTGATGAAATGGCCGGTGCGGCAATTTTCCTTGCGGGGGAAGCCTCTTCATATATGACCGGAGAAACGTTGTTTCTGGATGGTGGCTGGAAGGCATACGGACTTTAACCAACTAAAGAAAGCGGGAGGGAAAATAATGTTTGGAATTCCGTCGCAAGGTTGGATTTCTCTCGGCATTTGGGGTCTGGTGATCATCATACCTTGGGCTTATTCGGCTTACTTGATCCGTAAAATCAATCAGTCCGGCGTGGAGCGATGGGGTGCAAAGCCTTCAAAAGCCAGACCATACGAACAGAGAGAGGGAGGCGGTGTTTCATGAACGGGTTGATCATCGGATTGATTGCCATTGCCTATATAGCCGTTCTCTTCTATTTCATTATCAAAGGAAATAAGAAGTCGGATGATCTGGATGATTTCACAATCGGCGGCTGGAGCATGTCTTTGTCGGTCAGTATCTTTTACTTTACGGCAACATGGGTGAGCGCTGCTTCGGTCCTCGGTGTCCCGGGCATTCTCTACGCCAATGGCTTTGCCGGCATCACGGGCTGGTTTGCCGGGTGGTTTTTCGCGACAGCCATCCTTCCGCTGATTGCCTATAAACTTCGTCGCCCTATGTTTCCGGTGCGGACCATACCGGAATACATGAGACTGCGTTTTGAACCTTATGTAAAGAAGAGCTTTATCCAGGCATGGTCATCCGTCATGATCATCATCGGCTACATTAGCTATGTGACCATCCAGATTACCGGAATCGGCTACTTGCTTTCTCAAGTTACAGGGTTGAGCTACTTCGTATCGATCTTGATTTTCCTTGTGTTTATTTTGCTCACGGTGCTCGGCGGCGTTTGGTCTGTTGCGATGACAGATGTCCTTAACACCATTGTCATTATCTTCGGGCTTGTGTTGGCAGCAGGTCTGATCTTGTATCAGGTAGGCGGACCGACAGCTCTCTTCACCCAGCTGCAACAAGTGAATACCCCGGTATTGCATGGAGGAACACCGGTTGAACCGGGAAGCATGTTCAGCCCGCTCGGAACATTCTCGCTTGCCGCGATGATCGGGATTTTCATTTCCAATTCGCTGGGGGCGGCTGTGGCTCCGCACTGGCCGACCAGGCTCCTATCCGCCAAAAATGTCAAGACAGCCATTTCAACGCCGCTCATTTCAACGTTGATTTTAACGTTTGTCTTCCTCTGCCTTTTGATCATGGGGCTCGGCGGGCGGATTCTCGTGCCGACCATGCCTGAGGGTATGGCGTCCGATCAGATCATGCCACTGCTTATCACAGAGTTCATGAATCCGGTGGTGGCCGGAATTCTTATCGCTGCCATCTTCGCAGCTGCGCTCTCCACTTCAAACGGAATGGTGCTTCAGGCAGCCATTGCAGTGTCCTATGACATGTATCGGAATCTGCGCACGAAGCCGGTTGCTGACGGAACCCTCATCCGGATCACTCAAGTGTTGCTGATTGTCATTTCAATCATCGCCTTCTTTTTCTCCATAAAACCGCCGGCGTTTATTGCGATGGTGGCGGCGTATGTGTTCGGGTTCTTCGGCTCGGCATTCATCGGCCCGATTTTCCTTGGTCTGTATTCTAAGCGGGCGAACCGCCAATCCGCTTATGCAGGCAGCATGATCGGAGCCGTGTCGTATGTACTATTCACTTATTTGACTATTACCGGACTGCTCGTCCTGCCGATTCCGGCAATTGCAATCGCGATGGGCTTGTCGGTGGCTGCTATGTTAATTTGTATGGCCATTTTCCCTCCGGCCCCGCAAGTCGCCTGGGAACCGTATTTCGAAGAAGATATCTCGGATGAAACCAAGCGTGTGGTGGATCTGGCCATGCGCAGAGTATAGGAGGTGCCCCGATGAACGAAAAAGTTTGGTTGAAAAATTACCCTGAAGGAATCAAGAGTACCGTTGAGATTCCGGATGAGACCATGGTCGACGCATTTTACCGTGCTGCCCGGCAGGCCTCATCACATCCCGCACTTATCCAGGGTGATCGGACACTGACTTATGCGGAGCTGAAAGATGCGGTTCACCGCATTGCGAACGGCCTCAAGTCGCTCGGCCTCCAACAAGGAGACCGTGTCGCCCTTATGATGAACAACTCCATCGACTATGTCATCAGCTACTATGCGATCTTGGCCAGTGATGCCATCGCTGTGCCGCACAATCCGATGTATACGGAGCGTGAACTCCATTACCAGTTGAATGACTCGGGAGCTTCCTATTTAATCATCGATCAGGAATTGGCACCTGTCTTTAAATCCGTCCAGGGAAAGACGGGCGTCCGGGAAGTGATCACAGTCGGAGACGGACAGTCCGTCTTCTCAAAAATGATGAAGGAGCAACCGGCTGAGTTTCAATGGAACCCTGGTGACCGGACGGAAGAGGTAGCACTTCTCCAATACACCGGCGGGACGACCGGAGTCTCAAAAGGCGTCATGCTTACCCATCGCAACATTTACGCCAACGTCGTGCAGACCCACGCCTTTCTCGGCGTTCACGCCAACCCGGGGAAAGAGCGGCTCCTGAATGTGCTTCCGCTTTTCCACGTTTACGGAATGACCGTTTCGATGAATTACATGATCTATCTGCAATCCACGATGTATATTATGCGGCGGTTTGACAGCACAAAAACATTGGAGATCCTAGAAAAAAACAAAATCACGATGTTCCCAGGCACACCGACGATTTATGTGGCAGTGAACCATGACCCCGCCATCCACGAGCGCAACATCCGGTCGATCCATACGTGCATCAGCGGATCGGCTCCTCTTCCTGCTGAAGTGAAGCAGCAGTTTGAACAACTGACAGGTGCAAAAGTAGCGGATGCGTATGGACTTAGCGAGGCCTCTCCGGTCACCCACAGCAATCCGGTGAACGGCATTCGGAAAGCTGGGAGCATGGGCATGCCGGTCACGAACACCGACTGCAGGATTGTTGACATAGGAGACGGGAAAACCAAGATGCCTATCGGCAAACCGGGTGAGCTGATCATTCGGGGGCCACAGGTGATGAAGGGCTACTGGAACAAGCCTGATGAAACAGAGGTTGCCCTTCGCGACGGATGGCTTTATACCGGAGATGTCGCCTATATGGATGAGGACGGCTACTGCTTTATTGTCAGCCGCAAAAAAGAAATGATCATTGCATCCGGCTACAACATCTACCCGCGTGAAATCGAAGAGGTGATCTTTACCCACCCGATGGTCCGTGAAGTTGCGGTGATTGGAATCCCGGATGAATACCGGGGAGAAACGGTGAAGGCATTTGTCGTATTGAAAGAAGAAGGAGGGGCAACGGAAGAGGAACTCATCGAGCATTGCAAGGGGAAGCTTGCCAAATACAAAATACCGACGGCCGTCGAAATCATTGAAGAGTTGCCAAAAACCACGGTTGGAAAGATATTGAGGCGGGAATTGGTCAAATTGGAGCAAAATAGACATGAGTCGGAGAGTCAGGATGGTGAATATGCGGTTAAAAGGTAATGTTGTCATTGTTACTGGTGCAGGCGGCGGAATCGGAAGTGCAACAGTCAAACTTTTCCTTGCGGAAGGGGCCAAAGTGGTCGCTGCTGACTGGAATGAAGTAGTGTTGGAGCAGTTGGCCAACAATCTTCAACATCAGGCCAATCTTATTTGTATGACTGTGGATGTAAGTAAAAGAGAGAGTGTTCAGCAACTGATCCGACAAACCTGTGAGGCATTCGGCAAAGTGGATGTTCTGATTAACAATGCCGGCATCACGAACGACGCTATGCTGAAAAACATGACAACTGAACAATTCGAATCTGTCATTCAAGTGAATCTAACAGGTGTCTTTAATAGTACGCAGGAGGCAGCGACTCACATGGTCGGGCAGGGGCATGGGAAAATCATCAATACAACTTCTGTCAGCGGAGTGTATGGAAACGTTGGGCAAACCAACTACGCCGCAGCTAAAGCAGGTGTGATTGGTATGACAAAAACATGGGCCAAGGAACTTGGTCGAAAAAACATCAATGTCAATGCTGTGGCCCCCGGCTTCATCGAAACCCCAATGGTCAAAAAGATGCCGGACCATATCATTACAAGAATGGAAAGTACCATCCCTCTCGGACGTCTCGGCCAGCCGGAAGACATCGCCAAAGCTTACTTATTTCTAGCGTCGGACGACGCAAATTATATTAATGGTCATGTTCTTCATGTGGACGGGGCGATTTTGATGTAGGTGATTAGGGAGTTGCGGAATAAAAACAGCCCAAGACCTTACACAGAACTGCTTTTAATCCAAGAACACCGTGTGACTAAAAATTAAGAAGCAGGCAGGTTAATTATAGATTTCGAGGGTCTATTCTGTATTGGTGTAATTGAAAATTATCCCGAAGAGCAAGTGAGACCAATTGGTGTGTAACAACCAGTTACTAGCCCATACGTGATTGGCAGCAATTGGTATCCGCTGAACCGTAGAGGGTAAGCACTTAGCTAACCAAAACTCAATCGCCCCTATGCAGCCAAAGCCGCATAGGGGCGATTCTCATTCTCATTCAAATCCCATTAATTCACCGAAAGCTTATCCCCCGAAGGCGTAATCAGTACCTTCTGCCCATTCAAACTTGAACGGGAAGATTTCAATTGAAAATAATTTCACTACCAGTGAAATTTATCATTGACTTTACTTTCTGTGTGAAATAATATTCAGTCTAATAGGGGAATGAAAATTCCGACTAAAAATCAAAAGGGGGCTGTTGGATGAGAAAGAAGGTAGGGGGACTTCTTTTTTTGGTTGTTATTTTGCTTTTGGGGGCATGCCAATCCTATCAGACGATTCCGGAGGGGGAAGCCAGAGTTTACAAGTGGAGGATGGTCACTCACCAGATTCCAGGCACAGCAAGGTATGAAGGAACGGTCGTCCCGTTCGTCGAAGCGGTGAAGGATATTACAGGGGGACGCCTGGTTATCGAGCCGTTCGGTGCCAATGTCCTTTTTCCGAATGACGAGACGTTCGATATGGTGAAAAACGGCGTGGTTGAACTGGCGGCCATTTACACAGGTTTCTGGACAGGAAAGGATCCGGTATTCGCGCTTGGGGGAGGCACCATCCCCGGAGATCCGATTGCGAGCTTCGATGAACACTTCTATCGCTCTGATCAGCTTCAGCCGATCATTGATAAGGCTTATGAGAAGCATGGCATCAAAAATTTGGGGGCTTTCGACTATGCCCCTGAAGAAATCCTCATGTCAAAAGTGCCTATTCGTTCTCTCGAGGATTTCAAAGGGAAAAACATCCGGGCTGCAGGCGTTGCGAGCTTATATTATGGAAAACTTGGTGCCTCTGCAATTTCGTTGTCAGCGCCAGAGATCTATACAGGTCTGCAACTCGGCACGGTTGACGCGGCAGAGTTCAATGACTATCTCGTCAACGGCGAGATGGGACTGGACGAGGTCACAAAATATGTGGTGGATCCGGCACTACATGTTGGCCCAAGCACAGACAAAGAATTGATTGTAAATCCGAAGGCATGGGACGAACTCCCAGATGACCTGAAGGCGGCGCTGTATGTCGCTCGTGATAAAGTACGGTACGAATCGGCGATTGCATACGGCGTGGAAAGTCGGAAGGCCATGAAAGAGTGGGAGGAAAACACGGATATCGAGTTCATCCAACTTCCCGAGGAAGATGTCGAGGAGATGCGCCGGCTCGGTTTTGAACTGCTTAATGATTATAAGGAAAAAAGTGATTTGAGCAGGGAGTATGTTGAAGAGTATGCGAAGGTTCTCGCGGAATTGGGATACACGGAAGAAGCGAAGATCTTGGGCTATGGGGAATAAGGCGGTGATGGGATGAACGTGATATTAAAAGGAATCGAGACTTTGTCAGCGATTATGGGAAAACTGGCCGGGTTCTTGATGATTCCCTTGACACTGGTCATCGTCTACACCGTCATTCTGCGGAGATTCTTCTCAAATGCCCCTGATTGGGGATTCGAAGTTCCGATTTTCCTGTTTGGGATGATGATCTTGCTTTCAGGAGCCGATACGTTGCGGATTAAGGGGCATATTGCAGTCGATATCATCCAGAAGTATGTATCTGACCAATGGGGGCGGATCTTGATCACTTTCGGGCTTTTGATTGTCTTGTTTGTAAGCGCATTCTTGGTGTTTAAGGGAATAGATTCAGCAATTGAATCGACGAAAATCATGGAACGGTCTTCTCATCAGAGTTCATTTAATCCTCAGATCTGGTGGTTTAAATGGTTTATCCCCATCGGGGGCCTGCTGCTCTGGCTTCAGGCATGGGTGGAGATCTATAAAGTTTGGCGCGGAGGTGATGCAAGATGACAATCATCTTCGAATACGCGCCGAT
The DNA here is from genome assembly GCF_018390575.1 of Bhargavaea massiliensis. Lineage (GTDB taxonomy): Bacteria > Bacillota > Bacilli > Bacillales_A > Planococcaceae > Bhargavaea > Bhargavaea massiliensis. Next base: position 206,980 of record NZ_JAHBCJ010000003.1, read on the forward strand.
TGCCATGTTCGTTCTGCTGCTGCTTCTTTTGTTCCTGGGTGTACCCATCGCTTTTGCCTTAGCATCAACCGGAATTTTGTTTGCACTGATGATGTGGGGGATCGACAGTACGGCACTGCTCACAAGTGCCACTTGGGGAATTATGAACAACTTCACGCTCATCGCCATTCCATTGTTCATCCTCATGTCAGTGCTGCTTGAAAAGACGAATATTATCTCTGAGCTTTTTGACGCCGTGTATAAATGGTCTGGAGGTTTGCGCGGTGGCCTTGCCATCACAGCCATTGTAGTCGGCGCCATTATCGGAGCAATCTCCGGCGTTGTTGCGGCAGGTGTAATCGGGCTCGGTCTGATTGCGCTTCCTCAGATGATGCGATACAAGTACAACGAGACGCTGAGCCTCGGATCGATCATGGCCGGCGGGACACTCGGCCAGCTGATCCCTCCGAGCCTGAACATGGTCGTTTACGGTGCCATCACAGGTGTTTCGGTTTCCAGTTTGTTTGCAGGCGGCCTCAGTTCCGGAATTTTGCTGATCCTGCTGTTCATTGCGTATATTCTCTTTCAGGCCTACCGGAAAGACGATGTGGCACCGGCTCTTGCAAAAAAGGACCGCGCTACAACCGAGGAAAAGTTTGCTTCGCTAAAATCCATCATCTTGCCGATGCTTCTTATCATCCTCGTGCTCGGCTCCATTTTCACGGGAGCAGCAACTCCGACCGAAGGAGCGGCAGTAGGAGTACTGGGAACGGTCATCATCGGTGTCATCTCCAGGCGACTGAACTGGACGAAGATGAAAGAATCCATCTATGAATCCATGAAGATGACGGGGATGGTCGGCTGGATTTTAATTGGTGCAGCAGTGTTTAGTGCGGTCTTCTCCGGAGTAGGGGGCAATCAATTTGTTTCCGAGATGGCAGCCAATGCACCCGGGGGCAAATGGGGGATTCTCTTCTTCGCTCTTGCCTTCATCATCATGCTGGGGATGTTCCTGGAAACAATGGCGCTTATCATGCTCGCCACACCGATCATTACACCGGTCGTCGTCAATGCCGGATTCGATCCGCTCTGGTGGGCAATTATTTTCATGGTCGTTCTGCAAATGGCATTCCTGACGCCACCGTTCGGCTTTGCGATCTTCTACTTGAAGAGCGCGGTTGGCGAGAAAGTCAGCATCGGCAAGATCTACCGGGCAACTGTGCCGTTCATTATTATTCAGCTGATTGCAGCCATTCTGCTGATCGCTTTCCCGCAGTTGGCAACATGGCTTCCTGAATTGCTAAGTAAATAATTTCAATGGGGGTTTTAAAAATGAAAGAATTCAAGGGAGTTTATCCAGTGCTCGTTACACCAATGAACGAGGATGAAAGCATTAACTGGGAAGGCTTTGCAAAGAACATCGAGTATTACATCGGAGAAGGGGTTGATGGTCTTGCCATCAACGGCAGTACAGGAGAGTTTGTCAGTTTGACGAAGGAAGAACGGTTTAAAGCAGTGGAAGTTGCTGTCGAGCAAGTGAATGGCCGCCTGCCGCTTATTGTCGGTGCAGCGGCTGAAACAACGGCTGATGCGATTGAATACACCCGCCAGGCTGAAGAAGCGGGTGCAGATGGCGCATTGCTGATCAACTCTTACTATGCTCATCCGAAAGAAGAAGAAATCTACGAACACTTCAAGGCAGTTGCCGAAGCAGTCTCCTTCCCGGTCATGATCTACAACAATCCGTTTACGAGTGGAGTGGACATCTCTGTTGAAACCATTCTTCAGGTCGGAAGAGATGTGAGCAACATTACTCATATTAAAGAATCAAGCGGGGAAATCCGGAAAGTCCGCGATATTTCACGGGAAGGCAAAGGGTTCATCAAGACGTTCTGCGGAGCGGACGATATGGTGCTGGAATCATTCTTAGTTGGATCAGTCGGCTGGATTTCAGTGGCCGGCAACATCGCCCCCCGAACAGCAAAAGAGTTATTCGACGCCTTCGAAGCGGGGAATCTGGACAGGGCGTGGGAAGTCTATGACCGATTGTTGCCGCTCTGTAACTTCCTTGAGGGTTCGGGCAAATATGTACAAGTCGCAAAGCGTGCCATGGAACTTAAGGGACTTGCTGGAGGGCCACCACGAAAACCGCGGCAAGGTCTCACCAGCGAGGAAGAAGAAACACTGATGAAGCACATGCAGGAACTTGGTGAACTAACGGTTCCTCAATAAGTGACAGGATCCCGGAGTGTAAATACACTCCGGGATTTGCATGAGGACAAAATTTAGAAACGTGATGATAGAATAGTTTTAAAAGCAGCGGATAATGAATCAGGAGTGAGGAGTCATGGATAACCAAATCGGGGAAGAATTCAAGCGGATTCGCAAAGAAAGAAAAATGACTTTGCGGGAACTAAGTGACCAAAGCGGACTGTCTGTGAGCTTCCTTTCGCAAGTCGAACGTGGAATCAGCACCGTCACATTTACCTCGCTCCGTAAAATCGCCGAAGCCCTTGGTGTGAGTGTTAATTTCTTCTTCGAACATGAAGAAGAATCTCCGATAAAAAAGAGGTCTTTGAAAAAAAGCGCTGACCAACCAAACTTTACTTACACCAGCCTAATGGGAGACCTTGACCAACCAAAATTCACACCCGCCAGAATCGAGCTTAAAGCAGGTGAATCCCATACCGCACCCTACTCCCACCAAGGTGAGGAGTTTGTATATGTGCTGGAGGGGGAGCTGAAAGTGACGCTAGAAGGGTACGAAGAAACCCTTTATCCGCATGAATCCCTTCACATCGACTCGACGAAAGCGCACACGTGGTATAACGAGACGGACAAGCCGGTTGTGTTGTTGGTAGTGAGTACGAATGTGAATGATTGAGGCTGGTTTAACTGTTAAAGAAGTAAGTCCCGGCGGAGATTGGCCTTTTTTTGAAATATGAACGGGAGGCTGGGTCATATTAAATGTCGGAAGTCGGAATCCTGATCTTGCGTTCCAATATCCCGGTCAGTTTCTTGGACCTGGTCGTCATCTTTATCCAGCGTACGGTGATCATGCTGCCGATTATTGTGGTCATTGCGCTCTGTTTGTGTTTTGAATAGTGGGGAGTGGAGAACAAGCAGTCGGAGCGGCTGCTTTTTTGTGTTTGGAGAATTGTTTATGAGTGGTTACCTCTCGGGGGTGAGTGATTACCCGGGATCTCAATCTCTGAATCTTGATCCCTGTTGTGAGAGTTTTTTGACTTTAGAATACGCTTGGTGTACGGTTGAATAGGTTTTTAAATATTCTAATTTATCTATCTGCTCTATTTAACTTCTTGTATTACCGGCGAAGGGAGGCTCGCGGCTTTCTCGTATTAACTAAACGTTGCCATCAATTCTTGACCAAAAGGAGAGGATTCAGGTTGACGGTTTCAATTCGTGAGAAGTTAGAGGAAAAGGGATTAGCTGTGGTCGATGAGCATTTACCGGTTCTGCAGGTCCGTTGGGATGCCATTCAGAATCTGAAAGCACAGATTGACAGTGCCAATCTGGATGATGCGGACATCAGTCTTGTGAACATTCCGGGGGGTGACCACATTGAATGAAGAACTCATTAAAAAGCCGGTCGAGGAACTTGCACCTCTTATCCAAAACAGAGAAGTCTCTTCTCTTGAACTGACAAAAGCAGTGATCGACCATGCAGAATCCTTAAACGAGAAAGTAAATGCTTATGTAAGCTTCCGCCGTGATGAAGCAGAAAAAGAGGCAGAGCAAGCTGACCGGGAGATTGCGTCCGGCGAGTACAAAGGAATGTACCATGGCATCCCGATGGCTGTGAAGGATAACATCTATCTCAAAGACGAAGTCACGACCATGTCCTCAAAAATCCATGGAGAGTTCGTCTCTGACTACGATGCGACTGTCATCACGAAAATGAGAGACGCAGGGATTGTCTTCACGGGCAAGCTGAACATGCATGAATACGCATGGGGCATCACAAACAACAGTCCTCACTTCGGTGCAGTCCGGAATCCTTGGAATCTCGATAAAATTCCGGGAGGGTCCAGCGGCGGTTCGGGAGCCGGAGTCGCGGCCGACATGACAACGGCGACGCTCGGCACGGACACGGCGGGATCTATCCGGATTCCGTCCTCTTCCTGCGGAATCGTGGGCCTCAAGCCGACGTATGGCCGCGTCAGCAAGTACGGTGTCTTCCCGCTTGCATGGTCACTGGACCACGTCGGACCGATGACCAAAACGGTCAAGGATGCAGCCGGGCTTCTTGAGGTCATCGCCGGCTATGACGCCAACGATCCTACTTCGGTCAATGTCCCGACAGATCATTACACATCAAAACTCACCGGAGAGGTAAAGGGCCTCCGAATTGGTATCTGTGAGGAGTACTACTTCAAGAATGTAGACTCAGGAATTGAGGAGCAGGTGAGAAAAGCGATCAAGACGCTGGAGGATATGGGTGCAGAAGTGGAGCCAGTCAGCATACCGGCGTTGCAGTACGCGGAATATGCGGAACTCGTGACTTCCCTCTCCGAAGCGACAACGATCCATCACCGCAACCTGATCAAGCGTCCGGATGACTTTGGAAGTGACATCCGTCTCCTCTTTGAATTGGGAGAACTCTTCTCGGCCGTCGACTACCTGCAGGCACAGCAACTGCGCCGCCAGCTGAAGCAAGACTTCCAGAGAGCCTTTGAAAAGGTGGATGTCCTCCTGGCCCCGACGCTCCCAGTGATGTCTCCTGACATCGGGAGTGATTTCGCAGATTTGAACGGAAACCAAGTCGATCTTATCGATAACTTCATCCGATTCATGGGACCTTGCAACCTGGCAGGACTGCCAGCCATGACCGTCCCATGCGGACTAAAAGATGGAATGCCGGTCGGACTGCAGATTATCGGTCCAGCCTTTAGCGAGAGCGTCATCCTGAATACAGGTTATGCATTTGAACAGACCAACCCGCTGCAAGGGAAGAGAGCGGGGCTGACGAGTTCGGTTACTTAAGTGGATCAAAAAGAAGGGCGAGTGGACTGTAAGGGGATGCGGAGGATTAAGCTAGTGGGATTGGTGAGTGGTTACCCCTGCATTGCGAGTGGTTACCAAATTCGCCTTACCTCCAATAACCAAACCCCCCCTCCCTGAATAAGATGAGGGGAGGTTCAGGGAGGGGGATTGAAGATGACTGGCAATTATGGTCAAATGTCGGGGGATCATTCTGAGGTGCCGTGGCATGTAGGTCCGGATTTTTCGATTCCATATGGATCCGCAGAACGAAGTCAAAGTTCCATGTTTGAAGAACACCCGGCTCTGTTTGGCCAGGATCAATTCAGGGACAATATGGGTCCGGTCTACGCCGTTCCGTCGTTTCCGTGGCAGCATGGGGGCGGTCACGGGGCAGGAGGCGGGCACTGGCCGCCATATGGGCACTATCCTCAAATGCCGATGCCAATGCCGATGCCGGGCTGCATGCGCTGCGGATACTCCCCATGGATGGGGCAGGGTTTCCCGTACTGATCGGACCGCAACTATTGAATCCACCTGCTGCCAGGCGGGTTCAGTTTTATTTATTCTGATTGACTTTAGCCGCAGAACACAGGTCTGCGGCGGGGCATTGACTGCAATCCCGCAGAGATTCGTGACTGCCTTTATCGTGTAGCGGCCTGGCGAGTTGAGAGGACGGCGGAGCATTGTTGGTTTGTCTGAAGCCACTTTCACCAACTAAGACGGTTACCTAAGAGGTCGATGCAATATATCAAAAGACGATCCCCTCCGAATACCGGAAGAGGATCGTCTTCATTTTTCTATGAGGTGATCATCTTTACGTTCCCGCTCGTTTGTTCGTTTTCCTCTAGCTGCAGAAGGGCAGTGGTCGCCTTCCGGATCAGCTCCGGCAGGACACCGAAGGAGTACGGTTTGTAAACCCGCTCCGTCCATTTGTGGCCGTCTTTGCCGTAGACGCCCATGTTGACGGAGGGGATGTTGAGCTTCTGGATCTCGTGAAACGGAATCGAATACATTCTGCCCCATGCAGGCAGGTTCTTTGTCAGCGGAACGAGTTCGCTTTCTGTTTCGTGCAGCGAAAGGAAGCTGCCGTCGGCCAGATAAGGGAAGAACTTCTTGAGTTCAAATTGCTCTCCGGTCCTCAGGCCCACTTCGTGAAGGACGGATTCGACAGTCTGCTGGACGCTGGCCGCGTGCGTGTCATCCGGCTTCAGGAAGTTGTGCGGCAGGAATGGGGGCGCAACGAACAGGATGACGCGCGCTTTTTTGTGCGGGTCGGCATCCTGCAGGGCACTGACAATCTCGAAGCTCCGGTCGCGCAGGTCGCTGTTTTTCTCTTCTTCGAGCACGCGTTCAATGATGCTTTGAACGTTGATGCCTTGGGCGGCCAAGGCATCAACATATTCTTCATATGTGACGACTTCGATGTTCCATGACAGGCTGCGCGACGGGAGGCCGGTGACTTTCAGATATTCCTCGTATTGTTTCTTTAAGTACTGTTCGGCTTCCAGGCAGGCGGCTTTTGCCTCGTTCAGAAGTTTTTCCAGGATGGTCTCCGGGGTTTCTTCGTAGACAAAGTAGTTGAAGTAAACGTGGCTGCTGATGGCGGTCTGCACGGTGTAAAGCTCTTTCGTATCCCGCTGCTGAAGGCAGGTAGGCGGAAGGATCATTTCTCCCGGGATCTGCTCGGCGAGGTCGTAGCGGTTGTGGATCCGCTCCGTGATTTTAGCGGCGATAAAGTTCGGATCGATGCCGGAGAGGGTATCACCGACATGCACTTCCCGGCCATAAATATGGAAGCACGGAAGCATCTTGCCCGCAGCTCCTGTATAGATATAGCGGTTGGTGTCGCCGTCATACAGCGGTGTGATGAAGTCTGTATTGATCGCTGAGATGAATTCCAGTCCCCGTTCGTTCTGCAGCCGGTTCAATTCCGCAAGCGCCCCGATCATTCCGTGATGCTCGCTTTCTTCGTCCCCGTTGCAGAGAAGGAGAATGTTGCCATTCAGCTGATCGCGGTGTTCCGTGTAGAACAGGACATTCGCGATATGGACGGCCGCTCCGCTCTTCATATCGACCGCTCCGCGCCCGAACATCCATTCCCCGGACCGGGCTTCCGCCTGAAGGACCGGATCCTCGCCATACTCTCGGAAGTAGGCTTCCATGTCTTCTGTAGAGAACGCCCGGTCTTTAAGCGGCCCGAAGTCCTCCACCGCGACTGTATCGATGTGGGCGTGATAAAGCACCGTCTGGCCGAATGCCCGTTCTCCTTCGACGAGCGCGAAGATGTTGCAGCGTCCGATCGGGTCGCCGGGGACTTTTTGCAGATACAGATTTTCCGGGTGTTCCCGGAAATAAGGGAAGGTGGACAGGATCCGGTGGATTTCCTGGACGATCCGGATTTCCCCCAGTGTCCCGTTGATGCTGTTTAAGCTGACGAGATGGCGGGTGAGGAATTCCGCCTGCTCGTAGATCGTCCGTTTGCTCAACTGTTCATACATTGTAATCACTCCTGACATATCAAGTGGGCTTCTTGTTTATAAAATGGCCGGAGCATCTCCGGCCGGCAGTTCACGGATAAACGCTTCCAATCTGTCCATGGCATTGACCAGATTGTCCATGGAATTGGCGTAAGAAATCCGGACATATCCCTCGCCGTTCTCGGTGAACGAATCACCGGGGACGACCGCCACATGTTTTTCATCCAATAGCTTCGTGGCAAACTTGAAAGAGGAAAGGCCTGTTGATTGGATTGACGGGAACACATAGAAGGCGCCGGTCGGCACGGTCATCCGGAGCCCCATCTGCCTCAAACGGCCGATGACATAATCCCTTCGGCGGATATAGTCCTTGTTCATCTCAGCCGGCACGTCCCGGCAGTGATCGAGGGCTTCGATGGCCGCATATTGGCCGGGCAGCGAGGCACAGATCGAGTTGGACAGATGGACTTTCAGGATATGCCCGATCAATGGGGCAGGTCCCATGACGAAACCGATTCTCCACCCGGTCATGGAATGGGACTTGGACAAGCCGTGGATCAGGATCAGCTGATCACGGATCTCGGGATACTCGGCAAATGAAATATGCCGGCTTTCATAGGTGTTCTCGCTGTAGATTTCATCGGACACGATAAACACATTGTGCTTGCTGAGAACCGCAACTAGATCATCCATCGTCTCTCTGGAAAGTGTGGCACCGGTCGGGTTGGACGGGTAATTCAGGATGACCGCTTTCGTACGCTCGGTGATCAGGCGTTCCAGTGCCGCGGCATCAGGGACGAATCCTGTCTGGGATGTATCGAGGTACACCGGTTTTGCACCGGCCAAACGAATCACGGGTTCATAGCCGGAATAGATGGGGGCAGGCAGGATAACTTCATCGCCTTCTTCAAGAATCGTTCTTAAAGTGGAGTCGATGCCTTCACTGGCTCCGCTCGTAATCAGCACTTCTGTCTTCGGATCATAAAGGAAGCCGTACTTCTGCAGGAAAAACCGGGAGACGCTTTCGCGCAATTCCAGTAATCCGGCGTTGTGTGAATAGCCGGTCCGGTTATGCTGGATTGCGGCAACTGCTGCCGCCTTCACCCGGTCGGGAGTCGGGAAATCAGGCTCGCCAATGGTCAGGTTAATGCCGTCCGGAAGCTGAGCGACCTTGTTGGCAAACACACGGATGCCCGGAACCGCAATCTCCAACGCCCGCTCATTCAATCCTTTGTGGAGTTCGATCATTTTGTCACGTCCTTATCTGTCGGTGGATAATCCTCTGTATACTGTATACAACAATCATAAATCAAATGCCTGTGTCCGTAAACAAAATTCTAAAAATTATAAACTTGAGATGAACTATTAGATGATACGGTTGAAATAACGGGGCATGAGGAGGAGTGTTCCAAATGATAGATAGAAAAATGTTTGTTTTCAAAAAACTAATTGACAAGCAATCTGTCCTTGAGTAATCTTGTAACAAGACTTGTATACCGTATACAAACCATTCTCGGCAGGCTGCCAAGAAGGCAGTACGTTCAAGATGGTAAGCGGTTACTTGAGGACCCAAGGGGAGGGAACAGGATATGAAAAAGTGGAAGGTTGGATTGGTTGCGGCTGGTCTTTCTGTCGCCATGCTAATGGCGGGATGCAGTGAGTCGGATCAGGCGGAAGCCGATGGGGAAACGGTCAAGCTGCAGCTTGGCCATGCCATGTCGGAGGGAACACCTGCGGCGGATCTGATTGCGGAAATGGCGGACAATGTCAAAGAACAGACAGACGGACGGGTTGAGTTCGATGTTTACCCGAACAGCCAGCTCGGTTCGGAAACAGAGATGATTGAACAGGTCCAGATGGGGACGATGGGGTCTGCAGCCATCATGGTGGGCACGCTGCAATCCCTTGACATGAAAATGGCCATTGAGGACTTGCCGTATATGTGGAAAGACATCGACCATGCGCGTGCAGCATATGACGGGGAATTCGGGGATTACCTGGCAGATGTGGTGGCGGAGCAAGATCTGAAACAGATCGGATACTTGGAATGGGGGTATCGCCATATCACCAACAACAAAAAGCCGATTGTGAAGCCGGAGGATATGGAGGGGCTGAAGATCCGGGTGGCTGAGTCCAGCCTGAGGATCGATGCGTTCGAAGAAGTCGGTGCGCTTCCGACCGCGATGGCGTTCAGTGAAGTATACGGCGCTCTTCAGCAGGGCGTACTGGACGCTCAGGAAAACCCGCTGGCGAACATTGTTGCGCCGAAGTTTGATGAAGTTCAGGATTACCTGTCGCTGACGGGCCACTTCTACAATACGGTCATGCTGATGGTGAATAACGACACATGGGAAACGATTTCTCCTGAAGATCAGGAAGTCATCCTGAAAGAAGCAGAACGCATCTCCGCGGAGGTCCGCACCCAAAATGATGCCATGCAAGAAGAGTACTTGGCGACACTCGAGGAAAGAGGCATGGAGATCAACGACAACGTGGACACCGCTGCGTTCCGGGAAGCCATGCTGCCTATTTATGAGAAATGGGAAAAAGAACATTTCGGTAAAGAGCTGATGGAGATTTATAACGAAGCTTCCGGATGGTAAACCACTTCTTTCTCTCCCTGTTGATCAACAGGGAGAGAAAACTTTTTTCTATATAAGAATGGTAGGAGGAGTCGTGTTGGAAAAGCTCACAAACACCATCGTAAAGATATTGACCTATCTGTGTATCATTGCCATTAGCGTGCTTGCAGCCATCGTATTTGTGCAGGTATTTTCCAGGTTCTTTAAAATCTCCCTTCCCGCTACCGAAGAACTGGCCAGGCTCCTTATCGTTTGGCTGACGTTCTTGGGGGCAAGCCTGGCCATCCATGAAAAAATGCACCTGGGCGTCAGGTATTTTGTCAGCCTTGCTAGTGAGAAGTATCAGAAAATCATCGATACGTTCATCTATATTCTCACTGTCGCGCTGCTTGCCGTTCTCGCATTTTACGGATTCAAGCTGTCGCTATCCGCCATGTCGACGGCATCGGCAACACTGAAAGTGCCGATGGGGATTTTTTATTTGGCAATCCCGCTTAGTGCGTTATTCTCCATTTACTTTGTGGTTGTCCATATATTGAATCCAAAGCCTGAGGAACAGGGGGAAGTCAACCTATGATTATCGGGATATTGATCGCCTTTTTCGTCCTTCTGTTTCTGGGCATGCCGATCGCCTTTACGATCGGTCTCGTTTCAATCGGGGTTCTGCTGGTCAGTGGTGTATCTCTGGAAGTCGTGATTCAGAGAATGTTCGCAGGGGTCAACAACTTCTCCTATCTGGCCCTTCCGCTGTTCATCCTTGCAGGAAATATCATGGGCGAGGGCGGGCTGACCAAAAGGCTCATGGCATTGGCAGATGCGATTGTCGGCCGATTTTCGGGAGGGTTGGGCATGACCGCGGTCGTGACCAGCGCCTTTTTCGGAACAGTTTCCGGTTCTACCGTTGCCACAACTTACGCTGTCGGATCTGTCATCGTGCCGCGAATGAAAGAACAGCGCTACAGCAACTCATTCATCGCCAGCATCATCGGACCGGCCGGGGTGCTGGGGCTCATCATCCCTCCAAGCATCACGATGGTCATCCTCGGGATCACAGCCAACATTTCGATCGGGAAGCTCTTTATTGCAGGTTTTATCCCGGGCATTCTGCTGACTGTCGCCCTTTGTGCGTATGTATCGTTCATGTCCAGGAAACAGGGCTTCGGCGTCGTCGAAAATGCACGGGTGAGCGGCAAAGAGTTTTGGTCGATCTTCAAATCGGCGCTGCTTCCGCTTTTGTCACCTGTCTTCATCCTGGGCGGGATTTTCAGCGGTCTCGTCACGGCCACAGAAGCGGCGATTATCGCGGTCGTTTACGGATTCATCCTTTCCATGTTTTACGGGGAGCTGTCGTTTAGGAACTTCAAGAACATCATGGCGAACTCTGCAATGACCTCAGCCATCATCCTGATCATTATTTCGTTCGCAAACGTATTTACATATGTGCTGACCGCGAACCGGGTGCCGGCTGCCATCTCTGATTTCTTCCTGCAGTTTGCTTCAACTCCGCTGCAGTTCCTGCTGATGGTCTCCCTGATCTTGCTGATCCTGGGAACGCTGACAGAAGTCACTTCACTGATCATTTTGCTCAGCCCGATCTTTATGCCGATCGCCATGCAATACGGCATCGATCCGATTCATTTCGGAATGGTCCTCATCATGAACTTTGCTTTGGCCAATATTACCCCTCCGGTCGGGCTGTCCTTAATCGCCGGCTGTAACGTCACAGACAAGAAGATGGGAATTGAGCACACCTTCCCATATGTGCTTCATGTCATCGCAATTGTGGCGGTCGTCGTCTTGCTGATCATCTTTATCCCGCAGATCAGCACGGTATTGCCGAACATGTTTGGTTAAGGAGGGATCGGATTGATTAAACAGGCAGGAAAATCGGAAATCATTGAAAAACCACATGGCGGGGAAGGGAGCATCCATATCTCCCGCATTGTATCCCAGAATGATAAGATAGAAGGAATCGATCTGTTTGCACGGGTCACCGTGCAGCCGAAATCAACGATCGCCTATCATCTTCACAAAGATGAATCTGAGGTGTATTACATTCTCAGCGGAAAGGGGATCTTTCTCGACCATGGTGAGCAAAGGGTCCCTGTTGAAGCTGGTGATTTCTGTATGATCCGGAAGGGACAAGGGCATGGCATGGAGAATCCTTATGATGAGGAGATTGAAATGATCGCGCTTGTCTTTTGAAGTTGCTTTAGAATCGAGGCGAAGATATTTGGAAACCATCAAGCAAAGCGCAACATTGGCAGACCAGGCCTACACGCTGCTCAAGCGGTCCATCGTAAACGGCGAGCTCAAGGACGAGCAGCCTCTACCAGAAGAGACCATTTCAAAAGACCTCGGCATCAGCCGGACCCCTCTTCGGGATGCGCTGAATCGCCTGGCCGCAGAAGGCCTGATCATCCAGAAAAAAGGCCGGCCCGCCATCGTTGCCGGATTCACAAGAGAAAAATCATTGGAATACATGGAAATCCGAAGTGTCCTGGAAATCCACAGCCTGACCAAAGTGGTGGCCCAAGCCGACCCGGGGTTTATCAGAGATCTGCGGAATAACCTCTCCGGCCAGCTGGCGGCGATTGAAAAGGACAACTACCAGGAATTCATCGAACTCGACCGGGACTTCCATATCCTGCTCGCTTCCCCTAACTGCAATCAAGAACTGAAAGACATGATCGAACGAATGAACACCGGCGTCAACCGGGCTTTCCTGATCCTGTCCAGCACCATCCCAAAAAGCGCAAGAGGCGCCTACGAAGAACACGTGGAAATCGTGGACGCCATCGAACAAAAAGACATCCGCCTGGCGGAAAACAAAATGATCGTCCATATGAATAACGTGGAAAAGCGGTTCTTGAACTACTACTTAAATAGCAGTGCTTCGAATGGAAGCTGATGAGTGGAGAATTGAAGAGGCAGGCAGGGGAAACGGAATGTTTTCCCTGCCTGCTTATTTGTGTTGTATGGGAGTGGCGATTCCAAGACGTGGGTGGTTACGATCATTCCCGGATGAATTCTTGCAAGGGGGAGTGCGACCTTCAGGGGTCTGATAACCGAACCCCCAACCGATGAATAAGATGAGGGGAGGTTCAGGAAGGGGGAATGAAGATGACTGGCAATTATGGTCAAAGGTCGAGGAATCATTCTGAGGTGCCGTGGCATGTGGGTCCGGATTTTTCAATTCCATATGGATCCGCAGAACGGGGTCAAAGCTCGATGTATGACGAACATCCGGCACTGTTTGGCCAAGATCAATTCAGGGACAATATGGGTCCTGTCTACGCTGTTCCGTCGTTTCCGTGGCAGCATGGGGGCGGTCACGGGGCAGGAGGCGGGCAGTGGCCACCCTTTGGGCACTATCCTCAAATGCCAATGCCGATACCGATGCCGATGCCGGGATGCATGCGCTGCGGGTATTCCCCATGGATGGGGCAGGGCTACTGATACTGATCGAACCGTGAAAATGAAAACCACCTGCTGCCAGGTGGTTTTGTTTTAATCATTCTGATCGATTTTAGTTGCGGAGCATTGATCTGCCATGGGGCATTGATCGCAATTCCGAAGTGTTTGATGCCTGTCTTTATCGTGTACTGGCTTGGCGAGTTGAGAGGAAGGCAGGGCACTTGTTGGTTTCTCGGAAGCCGATTTCACCAAAGTCATGTGATTCGCTCTTCCTCGAGATTCCTCCACAGATGATGCGCTTCCCGGGCGATGTGTTCCAGCAGATCAGGCGGCGACGTGGTGACGGCGGCGCATGTTTTGACGAGATCGTCCAGCTCCAGTTTGAACTCCTCGAGGCTCTTCGCCTCTTTAATGATCATGTTCTTGAATTGCGTCAGGACAGGCAAGGTTTCATTTCTCGGGGTCCGGATCATGGTCTGCAGGGCCGTTGCCTGCATTTGCAGACGCTCAAACTTCTGCATCATCTCCGTCACCCTGAAATTCAGCTCGTAATTCGACACATCCAAGTAATGGCGGATATAGCCCAGGTGATCGGCCATTTGCCGGATCCAGAACACGCATTCATGGATGATGGCATCCGACGGGGAAATCTGGGCACCGCTTTCTATTAATTTATAAACCCTCTGGGACTCCTCAGATTCCCTGACCATGTGATCCAAGAGGGAAACGGGCGTGGAAATGATGACCTCGCAATGCAGCGACTTATCCATCGTGTACGCAAGCAGACTATGGAACTCCTTCGTCGCATGGCGGGCCTCGTCAATCAACTTGCCCACATCGCCCTGCTTCTTGACCGCCTTTTCATAGACTTTCCCCAAACGCTGGATATTGTTCAGGTTCGCACGGGCCAACTCCGTCTCATAATGACTGATCTCGCGGTCAAAAAACCGCCCGTGATCATAATCATTCTGAATCCAAAACGCGATGATCCCGTACGCATCCCGTTCATAACGATCCGTATACCCCAAGTACCTGGCTCCTTCCTTTCCGGTTATGGCACGCCTTATGGATTGTATTCATTTGATGGATGGACTATGTCGGTTTAAAAATCGCTTTATGGTGTGAATGGTTACCTACGGATGGCGGGTGGTTACGAACCGAGACTGAATGGTTACCCGGGACTGCATTTCCGTGGGCGGAGCGATGAATATGGAATGAAGGTTGAAAAAACATCGGGGCGGAGGAGCGAATTCCCACCAGGGGGGGGGTAGCTGAATTCCTACCAATCTTGAATAACCAATTACTAGAAAGGGTAATCTACCTCTATAACACAAATGAGGTGATCCAATGAAACAAGAAGAAATGGAAACGCTCAGAGATCTGATCAAGAACGTCGACACCGCGATGCTGACGACCGTATCCGATGAGGGGCTCGTCTCCCGTCCGATGAAAACACAGGAAGTCGAATTCGACGGCGACCTCTGGTTCTTCACCAAAAAAGAAACCGACAAATACAAAGAAATCCTCCACAACAAAGACGTCAACGTCGCCTACGCCGGCAAATCCTACGTCTCCGTCCGGGGGCGCGCCGAAATCGTCGAAGACATGGCCAAGAAAAAGGAGCTCTGGAGCAAAGCCTACGAGAAAATCATGCAAACCACCTACGACAACCCCGACGTCATCCTGATCAAAGTAAAAGCCGAAGCCGCCGAATACTGGGAGAGTGGGAGCCTGATCAAGAACATTGCGTTTATGTATAAACGAATGACAGGTAAAGATGCGGAGTCTGCGGAGATTAATGAGACGTTGGAGCTGGATAAGTAATCGTTGAAATGGACTGTCCTTTATGGGCGGTCCATTTTTTGATTAAGACGAATGAGCGGCGAGTGATTACCTCAGAAGAGCGAGTGGTTACGGGCGCCTAAGGAATAGGAAAAAGCAGCCGGTCGGGCTGCTTTTGTCCAGTATCTTCATTCAATCAAAGCTATACTCGCAAACCACATGTGCCACGGATTTGGCGGATACGAGCAGGGCGTCTTCATCAATGTCGAACTTCGGGTGATGGTTCAGGTAGGGCTTGTCCACGCCTTTTGGTTTGCATCCGATGATGTAAAACGTGCCCGGGATCTTTTGGGTGTAGTAAGCGAAATCCTCGGAACCGGAGTTAATCGGAATTTCCTTGACAGCCTCAATTACCGGGTCGTCGGCCTGTTCCAAAATGGACACGACTTTGGCGGTGACGGCAGGGTCATTGTAGAGCGGCGGATAATCCGGGACGTAGTTGAGCTCGCATTCAACCCCGAACTCTTCCTCGATTCCTCTTGTGATCCGGTGGATTTCCTCCGAGATGACTTTTTGTGTGTCTTCATTCATATAGCGGACGTCGCCTTCGAGTTCGACGCTGTCTTTGATGACGTTAAACGAACCTTTCCCATCAAACGAGCCGATGGTGACAACGCCCATTTCGAACGGATTCAACCGGCGGCTGACGATCGTCTGGATGGCCGTGATGAAATAGGCGCCCGCAACGATCGAGTCGTTGGATTGGTGGGATAGGATCCGTGGCCCCCCTTGCCTTTGATCACAAGCTTAAAGTACGTCCTGCCGGCCATCGAAAAGCCGGCTCGGTAGCCGATTGCGCCGGTCGGGGGGGCGGGCATCAGGTGGGTCCCGAACACGACATCCAAGTCATCCAGAACGCCGGATTCGACAATGCTTTTTGCGCCGCCCGGCGGTGTTTCTTCCGCGTGCTGATGGATGATCTTGATGGTTCCGCTGATTGAGTCTTTCATCTGGATGAGGCAGTCGGCCAATACGAGCATGTAAGCCGTGTGCCCGTCATGCCCGCATGCGTGCATGACGCCCGGATTTTTGGATTTGAACGGAACATCGGTCTCTTCGTTGATCGGGAGCGCATCAAAGTCGGCACGCAACCCAATCGTCTTGCCTTCTTTTCCGCCCTTGATCGTCACGATGATGCCATAGCCATTTCCGACTTTCGTCTGGACCTCGACATCCTTGCCTTTGTAAAATGCCTCGATGTAGGCTGCGGTCTTCTCTTCCTTAAAGGACAACTCAGGGTTTTCATGGAGATGCCTCCGGATCTGAATCATTTCCTCTTTCCGGTCTTCCAGCATGGACAGCAACCGTCGCTTCAGCGTCTGACTTTCGTTGGATGTATTCGAAGTCGTCAATTTTCTCCCGCCCTTTCCGATTTTGCCTTCTTTAATAGTATACATGTTTCGAGTATTCTGAATATAAAGAGGTGTGTTTGAGGGGAGTGGGGAACCGGGACAAGGTTAGCGAAGAGGCCGAAGGCGATTCCGCTCATGCCCATATAACTCAACCCAAAAGGCAAGGCACAAAAGTGAAAGTATCAATGAAAGATGTTTTTGTTCAATCTGGTTTCAATCTTCTATACTAGTATGAGGAAGAAAATAGATGAAATCTAGGAGTGTAGAAGAATGAAAAAACGTGTTTTACAAATTATCTCAGCGATTTTCGCTGCGCATTTCGCGTTCCGGGGATTTTACAAGTTATTGGCTTATGATAACGGAGAATATAGCGACAAAGCTGTTAACGCATATGTAGGTGGTGATGCATACAACTACATTATTAATGGGACTCATGCTACAGCTTATTTCACGTTAGCCGGGGCTTTCCTCATCACAACAGTCCTTTTGGAAGTTGTATATTTATTAAGAAATATGAGGGAGGAAAGGTCAGTCGTGAAAGATATGGAGCTTGACAATACGATTGAACAACCCTTGGGTGAAAAAGAAGGATCTCTACCTCTTTCCAAACGAGGACTTACAAAGTACCAGGCAGAGGTGCTGATAGATACAAAAGGTCGAACAATAAAAAGGCTAACTGAGAGCCTAAATAGCACTATTGAAGATGATCAGTTAGTTGAAGTCCAAACTCAAATAGAAAATTTAAAAAAGGAACAACTTGAGCTGCAGCAATACATAGGAACCTTGAAGAAGTAAGGTACAACTGTAGCAAATTCTTCATGAGTATTAACGATCATTAAGAGTATCTCAGGTCGAAGTGAAAGGGTCATGCTAAGCATTAACACGAGACAGGGGTATGTAATGTATTTAGAAGAAGAACTGAGTAACTTCATAAAATGCCATGCGGTCCATACCGACATCACAGGGGGCATTCCCGATTCCCGAATTACCGAAATCGAAGCAGCTTTGCATGTAAAGCTTCCGGATAGTTATAGGTGGTTTCTGAGGAACTATGGTTTCGGTGGGATTTTCGGTGTAGATATCCTGGGAGCGGGGAAACAGGCGGTTCCGAATGTGGTCAGAAAAACAGAAAGGTTAAGGAAAATGGTGAACCTGAAGATGAGGAGTTCTATTACTGCTTGGACACCATGGATTTTGTGAATGGCGAATGTCCCGTGGTTTCTAGGGACCGGACGGTCGGATTTAACGGCAAACGGGCACAGAGCTTGATGAATTTCTGGAGGAGAGCTTTAGGGAAGCTAACGAGGAGTGGAAGAAAAGGTTAGAGGGGAGCGCACTAAGTTTGCTATGGTCGAGAAAACAGCCTGATTGGCTGTTTTTTCTTTTTAGAATCTGCCGACGGTAACCACTCATCTCCAAAAGGTAAACACTCAGCTTGGAGACAGATGATCATGCTCCCAAGCAACGTCCGAATCCATTCTTTTACACTCTCCCCCACCCTATGCTACGATTAAGTCATCCAATCATCCTACAAATTATATGAGGTGAATCTATTGGCGGAGTCGATGAAAGTGGGCAGGTCGTCGTTGGTGGATCAGGTGGCTGGCCGGATGGAGGCGCTGATTGATGCGGGGGAGTGGCCGGTCGGAGAGCGGATTCCGACGGAGATGGAGTTGGCGGATCAGTTTGAGGTGAGCCGCAATACACTGAGGGAGGCGATCCGGGCGCTTGTCCATGCGGGGCTGCTGCAGACACGGCAGGGGAGCGGGACATATGTGAGTTCTTCAAGCGTGCTGGAAGCGGCGATCCGCAAGCGGGTGGGCCGCGCAGATGTGCTGGATACGCTGGAGGTGCGGCATGCGCTGGAGCGGGAGGCCGCACTGCTCGCTGCGGTGCGGCGGAATGCGGACAATCTGGAAGAGCTGCGGTCGGCGCTGGACGATTGCCGGGCGGCGATAAAAGCGGGGGACGGGCAGGCGTACCTGACCGCGGACCTCGCACTTCACCGCGCGGTCGTCCGGGCATCGCATAATGCGGTGCTGATTGACCTGTATGGCCATCTGACCGATCCGCTCGAGTCGTCGATGCGGAAGATCCTTGATGCGTCCGCCGGAGGAAGCGACGCGATCCATAGCCACGAGGCGCTGGTGGAGGCGATCGCCGGTCAGGATCCGGAGCGGGCAATGGAAGCTGTCCATACGTACATTGCCGAATTTAAAGACACATTATTGAATGAATAAAGGTGAAAAACATGCGATTCCAACAACAAGAGCTTTTACAACAAGATGAATCGAAAGTGAAAATGATCGGGAGCCTGGAGCTTCTATTGGTCTTCCTGGCCATCATTAGTGTCGGGGCAAACCTGCGGGCGCCGCTGACGTCGGTCGGTCCGCTCGTCGGGGAAATCCGGTCGAGCCTCGGAATATCCGGCTTTGCCGCCGGTTTCCTGACGACGCTGCCGCTCCTGGCGTTCGCGCTGCTGTCTCCATTTGTACCAAAGCTGTCCCGCCGGTTCGGCATGGAATCGGTTCTTTTCTTTGCGTCCGTCCTGATCACGGCTGGGATTTTCCTCCGGATGACGGGCAGCGTCCGGCTGCTGTTTGCCGGCACGCTGTTGATCGGTTTCGGCATTGCATTCGGCAACGTCCTCATCCCGGGGCTGATCAAATCAAGATTCCCGATGCACCTCGGCGTCATGACCGGCATCTACGCGGTATCCATGAACCTGTGTGCCGCGATCGCGTCCGGCCTCAGTGTCCCCGTGTCCGAGAAACTCGGCTGGAGCGGGTCGCTCGGCTACTGGGGATTCATCTCGCTTGTCGCGATTTTCGTACTGCTTCCCCAAGTGAGGCGGAGCGGAAACAAGCCGGCCGGAAAGGAAAGCGGCCAGAAAGCGGTGAACCTGTGGAAATCCGGCCTTGCCTGGAACATCACCGTCTTCATGGGGCTGCAATCCCTGATTTTCTATACAATCGTCGCGTGGCTTCCTGAAATCCTGGCAGAGCGTGGCGTGGAGGCCGGAGCTGCCGGGTGGCTGCTGTCGCTCATGCAATTTGCCCTCATTCCGTTCACCTTCATCATTCCGATCATCGCCGGCAGAATGAAAAACCAGATCCCGCTCGTGATCGCCACCGGCGCGCTGTTTATCGGCGGGATACTCGGCATCCTCATGGGCACATCGTCACTGACGCTGCTTTGGGTCATCATGATCGGCATCGGCGGCGGAACCGCCTTCAGCCTCGCCATGATGTTCTTCAGCCTCCGCACGAAAAACCCGCAAGAAGCAGCGGAACTCTCCGGCATGGCCCAGTCCTTCGGCTACCTGCTTGCAGCCACCGGACCCGCCCTGTTCGGCATCCTGCACGACGCCACCCACAGCTGGACACTGCCGCTCTGGATGCTTCTGGCGGTCTCGGTGATTATTCTATTGACAGGCATCGTTTCAGGAAGGGACACTCAGGTGAAATAAATGATCCGTACTCTCGAGGGAGAGTGCGGATCTTTTTGGTAGAGGGAAGTTGCAGGGTGGTGCACTGCCATTGCGGGATCTCTCCTTCGGTGCGGTTTTATTGTGCAGGGGTGAGTGGTTACCAAATGGATGCGAGTGATTACCACCGGATAATCAATTTGGGGTCCAAGGTAATAATGATGTACGATTGACTTACTATAGAAAGAAACGAAAAAGGGGAGATGTGAAATGGCCGTTCAGGAACAAAATCTGATGGTCGTACATGGCCAGTGGGATAACGGAAAAAGAACCACCCAGGCGATCTTTGACCCATCCGAAAAACACCGCTACCGCCTGAGTGTCAGTTGGGAAGAGAACCTGCCGTCGTGCCTGTATATCATGCTAAATCCGAGTACGGCAGATGCAATAAAACCTGATCCGACGCTTAGAAAGTGCGTGGGATTTGCTGAGCGGAATGGATTTGGGTCACTGGAAGTCCTGAACCTCTATTCATACAGGGCAACCAAGCCCGCCGACCTTTGGAAGTCAGGTGAATTGAGGCATCCCGATAACGACATCCATCTGAAAGAAGCAATCTCCGGTGCAGACAAAATTATCGTCTCGTGGGGAATTCATGGCAGACGAAACCGCAGGTACCAAGACATCCTTGAATACATCCAAGAAGCCGGTAAAGTACCCTATTGCTTAGGGAAAACCAAATGTGGAATGCCAAGGCATCCGCTGATGCTCGCTTATGCGACACAGCTTATTGAATACATCTACTAATAGGTTTTAATTCTCTTAAAAGCAGTTGCCGGCTGCTTTTTTGTGTTAATAAAGTATAGAAAATAAACAATCAATCGACTAATCGGGATTTCGCGGGCTACGCTTTTACTAGAACACCGTTAACACAAAAGGGGGAATTGAGATGAAGGCAAGCAAGGAATTCCTTACACCGCCGTCCATCGTCTATTTGCAGGGGGCGTTTCAGCAGGTCGGCAAGCAAGCGCTGAACTTGAAGGGGAAGAAGGCGATGATTATCAGTGATGCCATCATGGACAAGCTCGGGTATGTCAATGAATGCCGGAAGCTGCTTAAAGATGACGGAATTGAAAGCGCTGTCTATCTGGGGGTTGCATCGGAACCGACTGATGAGTTTGTGGCCGAGGCGTTGCGCATTTCGGGGGAGGAGCGTTGCGACCTGATCATCTCGCTGGGGGGCGGGAGCTGCATCGATACGGCGAAGGCGGTGTCGATTCTGGCGACGAACGGGGGCTATATCGGGGATTACATGGGCGGCCGGAAAATGGCCATCCAGCTGCCGGTGCCGCATATCGCCATTCCGACCACTGCCGGAACAGGAGCCGAAGCGACGGACGCGACTGTCATTACCAACACCACGACCCAGGTGAAGATGATGATCAAGCAGCCGGCGCTCATGCCGGAGGCCGCGATTGTCGATCCGTTGCTAACGCTCTCCACGCCGGCGAATGTGACTGCCGCAACTGGCGTCGATGCGCTCAGCCACGCCGTCGAGGCATACATCTCCAGGAAAGCCCATCCGATGACGGACATGCTGGCCCTTTCCGCCATCCGGCTGATCGCGGCCAATCTCCAGCGGGCTTATGACAATTCGGAAGACCTTGAAGCAAAAGAAGCCATGTCACTCGGGGCGCTTCAGGCGGGCATGGCCTTTTCGAACGCCTCCGTCTGCCTGGTCCACGGCATGTCCCGCCCGATCGGCGCACTGTTCCACGTCCCGCACGGCTTCTCCAATGCGATGTTGCTGCCGGCAGTCCTGGAATACAGCAAAGATACCTGCGTGGAGCGGCTGGCGGACATCGGCCGGATCTTCTCGCCGGACGAAGAAATGACCGATGAAGAAGCAGCAGAACGAACGGTTCAATCGGTGAAGAAACTCTGCCACTCACTAAACATCCCGAACCTGAAAGAATGGGGCATCGATGAGCAGGAATTCATGAACGCCAGAGAAAAAATGGCCAAAGAAGCCCTGGACAGCGGCAGCCCTGCGAACAATCCGAAGGTGCCTACAAGTGAGAAGATTATTGAGCTTTATCATGTCTGCTATGACTACCAAGCACAGAGAAAAGTTAATCAGGGAGTGTAAGAAAAGCAGCCGAATCGGCTGCTTTTCTTTATTTTCAAAAGGAATTACTCATTTCAGCAAGTTTTGCGGAATTACTACCAAATTACAGTTAAAATTCTCTTTGAATTAAACAATAATGGAAATATGACATTGACTTGGAACAATATAGTTATATAAACTTTACTTATGAGTGATTTGTGACTATTTAATCAGTCTAAATATACTATTTACTTATGGATTGTATTTGGAAAGGAAGAAACTGGTGAATGGAGCGAGTTTGTGAGGAATGCCATCATAATTTAAAAGAATTTCAAGCATTATGTCCAGAATGTGGAACGCCGATTCCCGAGTTTGGTAAGAAACTTAACACGAGAACATTAGGCGCAGATAGGCAGCCCCTATCACTGAAAATAAAAGTATTGATTTCCCTTACATCAGTTTTTGTGTTATCTGCTATAGGCTTTCATTTAGTACTAAATTGGTTGACTAATGAGTCGTGGCAGATAAATAGGATTTATAACGCTATCGTAGCGGAGGATGTGGAGGCACTTTTTGAAGAGCTAGTCATCAATGATCAGATTTATAACAAAACAGGATTTGTAGAAGGTTTACAATCATCAGCCGATATTGAATTCTATAATACGCTAGAAGAGGTAGCAAAAAGGGTGAGAAAAACCGGGCTTACTGAAAGTGTCTATGACAATACGGGAGTTGAAGTCTTTCGTATAAGCTGTGATAGCATATATTATATATACTCGAAACTTTCCATGGAGCCTATTGGTAAGAAAGTCATAGTTGACACTGACTTAACTAACGCATCCATAGAGTTTGCAGGTGAACAATTCCAATTGCTAGGAAAGCCCTTTGTAATTGGCAGTGCACTTCCAGGTGAATATCAGATAAGACTCAAAGGATCTAGTCCCTATCATACATCTGAGGGAGATATTACAATCCATTGGCAAGACTTCGAAGATGATGAAATTACATTACCCATAGATTCGTCATCGTATGAGGTTGACTTTGTTAAAGGCTTTGAAGAAGATGTACTAAGTGTAGCGGGCAAGTCCACAGGAAAAACGATTCAGGAAATAGGAAAGTTGAATCCGGTGTTTGAAGAAAGCCTTAAATTAACAGCATTGCGTAAAATGAAGGACGGATCAATAGAAGAATCTTATCAAGTTGAAGCTTACCCTGGGAAAAAAATTTCTTTCACATACCCTTTCTTAGAGAATCAGAAAGAAAGAGAAAAAAGAGAGAGGGAAGAACAAAAAAAGAAAGAAAAAAAAGAACGAATTGAGACCGAGAAAGAGATCCAACAAAAGAAAGACGCTGAGAAAATAAATCTTGCATCCGAGAGTTACTTTAAATTTCGTAATTCCTATGAAGATGCACTCAATTATCAAGATTTCAATCGAATCTACCACACGCTAGCAGAGGGAAGCCCAGCCTTCAGTGAATTAGAAAAGGTTATAAGAGAGGAAACTCATTACCTCTATGAATATGAATTCGTGTCTAATACTGTGAGTGAAGGGGTTGTAGAGGGCGATGCTATCCGCCTTTCTGTCAGAGAAATATTCAACTTTATAAATGAAAGCGGTGAAGTAATCACTTATGACCGTTTAAAGGAGTATGTCATGAAAGAAGTAGAACCTAAGGTTTATAAATTGTGGGAAGTTGATATTTTAGATACCGGTAAAAGCAAATCATAATCTATATCGCCTTCTTGATTTCTAGGGGAAATAGGGATTTATTGTACTTTTTATTGATTCGAAGGGAGGATTATCGCTCTGTGTCAAGCAACATATGTCCAAGATGTTTAAAGTCAATATCTTTAACGAATGTTCTGTGTAGACCATGTAAAACCATCCTGCTAATAAAAAAAACAACTAATCAAGTATTTGGAGCATTTGTATCCCTTCAGATGTTAATTCTATTGGTATCTGCATCAGCCATTACGATGTTTATTTATTTTTTGCTTTTTCGGTTTGAGTAAGAATGGAGTGAGTTTCAATGTTAGTTAACTCTGTCCTTGGAGACACAACAGACAATCGATTAGATAATACTTTCATTTCTGATTTTATTTCTGAACTTTCGAAATCATTAAAAGGACTCCCAGGAATGGATTCCGACATTCTAGAACTAAGGAAAATTGAGGAGCAACTCAATTGCCCTTTGGAAATACTGATTGCGGGAGAATTTAAAGCGGGAAAGTCGACATTTATTAACGCTTTATTAGGAAAAAAAGTGTTGAAAAGTGATGTGCTTCCGGCAACTGCAGTCATTACAAAGATTAAATATGGTCCGAATGTTAAAGTATGTGCGTTTAGTAATCTAGGTGATTTTACAGAACTTCAAATCGAGTCTCTGCACAATTTAACTGCTGAAGGAGATAGCCGGTATAAATCTTTACGTTCAAACCTAAGTCATGTTGAAGTGGAGCTTCCTATTGAGTGGTTAAAGGAAGTTACATTAATCGATAGTCCAGGTTTTAATTCTCAGTATGAGGAACATACAAAGACGGTAAAAAGAGATTTGATTTCTGCAGATATTGTTTTTTGGATTTTTCATGCAAACAATATAGGAACAAGTACTGAAATCGATCAGTTGAGTTTACTACGAGAAACACAAATACCAGTTATCGGTATAGTAAATGCAATTGACCGACTCGTCTTAGACGATGAAGATGAAACTTTAGAGCAAATTGTTAATGATAATTTTTTACGCTTCAGCTCCTACCTCAAAGAGATGGTAGGGGTTTCATCTCTTGAAGCACTCGAAGGAAAATTAATAAATGATCATGAATTAATTCATTTTAGTGAATGGAACAAAATTGATTTAATTATAAAGAAGTTAACAGAAAATCAAAAGGTGAAAAATTCAATTTTGATTCAAAGGCTTTTTGCTATTTCCGAGAGAGTTCAAAAAAAATTATCCTCAAATTTCACTGAGTTAAAAGGAATCTATACTTTTAATTCAATAGAACATTATATATACAAAATAGATCAATTTAGGAAAAGACATAAAGAAGTGCAGCAACAATTTATTGAATTAAAAGAATACAACCAAAGAAAAATTAAAAAAATAGAGTCATTATTACTGGAAGAGATTTATTACCATAAATATTGGATTGAAATAAGAGAACTAGGTGATAACTTAAATTATACAAAGCGGTTAAATAGGAAAGTCGATATGTTAAAGAAAAACGAGGAAATAATAAATCAAGATTATTTAAGTATAAGCGAAGCCATTAGTAGGTGGAGGGGAAGGGAATTAACCATAAATATGTTAAATGGTTACTTCCAAATAAGTTCTATCCCATTGGCATTAGAGAAGAAGAGACTTAATAACATGCTATTTGAATTCAATAAAAGAAAAAAAGAAGTAGTAGAGTTCCAAAACACGTTGGACTTAGAGATTAAGGATCATTTTATAACTGTATTCAATGTTTACAAAGAAGGCCAAATGAAAAAAGCGAAAAATATTTCGGAAAGAAAAAATAGTGTAAACAAAGAAGCTATGACGTTTATTAATAAAACAGTCAGGGTCGAACCTCTATCGAATTTAGTTAATACTATTTCATCAATGGAATTGATAGTGAAATACAATGAAAAGTTCAGTACGTATGCCAACTGTGTAAAGAATGAGATTAACACGTTAGAATTGCCTTTCTTAGTTCCTTCTTTCGGGAAAGATTTAAGGGATCAAGGTTACATTAATCGAGTGAAGATGGTAATGCAGGCTTTAAACAATACAGAATTTGATGTAATTGATGAAGGGGCATTAAGTAATCGATTAGAAATCAAGCATCAAGACATCTTATTAACATACCCTGTTACTGAAAATAAACATGATATTTTAGATTACCACCCTAAGACAGCAAGAATATTGAAAAGCACCTTCGCTACCGGTGCTCTTTCAGTAGCACTACTAATCCTTTTGATTATTCAATTATCTACTTAAGGAAGTGCACTTCCAATGGAATTGAAGGAATACACCAAAAGAAAATCCTCTTTATTAGAAGTATTGAGATCTATCAAACACTCAACAAAAGAGTTGGGTCTTATTCAAACCATGAAAAAGATAAATGTCATGGAAGAGGAAGTACAACATAGTAAATTCAATATAGTCGTTGTAGGAGAATTTAGCAGGGGGAAATCAACTTTTATAAATGCAATTATGGGGGAGAAGGTATTGCCATCAAAAGCAATGCCAACTACTGCTACATTAAATTTACTTTCATTCGGTGAGGATAAAAATGTAACTGTCCACTTTAAGGACGGTACCAAAGAAATAATTGATGTTGAGGACTTCAAAAAATACAATGCTCCAAAAGAACCCCTTCCAGGCGACGAGATTTCTTTGCGGCAATACGAAGAGAAAATGAAGGAAATTAGCAGCATTGATTACGCTCAAATCTCTTATCCAGTTGATTACCTAAAAAATGGAGTTTGCATCATTGATACTCCTGGCACCAACGACTTAGATCCCGCTCGCGAAGCTCTGACCAATTCTATAATCCCAACTTCCGACATTGCGATTTTGCTTCTTTCAAGCGTTAAAATATTGTCTGAATCCGAAATGAGCCTCTTGAAAAATCGCTTGTTGGAAAATGATATTCAAAAGGTATTCCTTGTAATTAATTTTAAAGACCAGCTTAAAACAGAAGAGGAACAAAGAAAGGTTATTGAATACACAAATGAAAATGTAAAAGATATATTCGGAGAGCCAAAGATTTATTTAGTGTCTGCACTAGAGGCATTGAGGGCTAAAAGAAGGGCATCTGGTGTAGACATTAAAGACCGAAGAGGACGACCACTTACTCCCTGGACGCTCGAAGAAAGTGGTTTTCACGATTTGGAGCAAGATATTGAAGCGTTTATTGAAGAGAATGCAGGACATACTAGAATTGATAAATTTAAATCTAGATTGAGTAAACTAATAGAAAATGAAATATTTTCCGACATCAATATGGAGCAATACTCTTTAGAAAACACCCAAGTGAATATACAAAATGAAATAAAAGAAATTAAAAAAGAACTCAATAAATTAGAAGCTACGAAGAAAAAAGTCATTATAAACATAAAATCAAAAATTGAAATTCTTATTTCAGAACTGGTCAATGAGTTTGAAACAGGCATTAAATCTGATCAAGACATTTTGCTTAAGTCTCTTTATTATCAACAGTCCAAAGATCAAATTATTCGTCAAGCAGAAGACATTATAGCAAAACAGGACAAGAATAGGCATTTAGAGTACGAAAAAAAATTTCAACAACAGATTAATGTAATTATCGAAGAAGAATTGTCTGCCTTTTTAAGCAAGAAATCTAAAATTAACTATTCAATATTAAATTTAGGCGCTGAGCAAAATACAAAGGAACATCTAACTGTTGATTTCAATGTGAGAAAAACAATTGCTGATGAATTCTATGAAATCTCAAGCACTCTGACTAAATCGAATGAATTCAGTAATAAAGTGATAGGCGCAGTGGCTTTTGCCGCAGGAGTCTTTGCTGAGATAGGGGAGGGAATTGTTAAAGCATTTGTGGGATACAAAGAATACACATGGATAGATGAATTCAATAACTCAATTGAAAAGAAATATAGATCGAGGAAAAAGCAATATGAGAAGCAATTGAAAGAAAGTATTAAACAGTTTGAAGATACGGTTAAAGTATTTTTAGAAAACGAAATTGAGCAAAGCAATTTTAGGGTTGAAAAGCAAATATCAATTAAAAACTTAAGTCACCACCAAGTAAAAATACGGAAAGAATTTATAGAAAATAAAAAAAATGAAATCCTTAGTTGTTATGAAACATTAGAAGAATTATAAGGGGTGAAGGTATGAGTATACTAGATGAAAAAGTCGAGAGTCGGATAGAAAATCTCTATAAGCTACTTGATGGGTTCGAAATTCCCGGAAAGGTTCAATCTAAACTTGAGGATCTAAAAGAAGATATTCAAAAAGATCAAGTTTCAGTTGTGGTTGTAGGAGAGTTCAAAAACGGCAAATCGACTTTAATCAATTCTCTTATTGGTGAGGAAGTTATGCCTAGTGATGTCACCCCAACAACAGCCGTGTTAACCACTATTAAAAATTCTACCCGAAATAAGATGATAATCCACCGGCAAGACGGAATGAGAGACAGTGAGGTGTTCAATGATAAACGCCTTTTGGAATTTACTGTAGGGGGTCAGGAAAGCACAGAATTAATAACAGCTATTCATTTAGAGAAAGAAACACCATATCTAGAATCAAATATATTATTGGTAGACACACCTGGTTTAAATGATTTAAGCAGTCACAGAGCAGAAGTCAGCCATGGTTTTATTCCACGGGCTGATATCTTAATCCTTGTAGTCGCGCTAAACTATAGCATTAAAAAAACGGAGTTTGAATTTATTCAGCATAATATTGCTCCTCTAGGTCATAAAAAAGTTTTGGTCGTCGCCAACTTCCAAGATTTGTTGGAGAGTGAAGAAGAATTTGAGGAGGCATTTGAAACAACAAGAGTACGTTTACAAAATGCGTTTGGAAATGAAAATGCATTTGACTTAATTCCTCTATCAGCCAAGGATGCTCTGTATGGACAATTGCATGGAGAGGCTGACCTGGTGGATTATTCTGGCCTCAGCGAATTAAAAGAATGGATTAAAACAAACATTAAGGAAAATGAAATGGGTAAGAGGCGAGAGCTTGTATATAGGAGACGCTTTGAACAGACTCTGTTTATGTTAAATGATTACATTGATGCTCAATTAGCAACCTTGGAAGAGTCCATTGAAACCATTAAAGTAAATCGTAGTCAATTGGTGGCATGGAAACAAAATTACTCAATCGTGCTTAAGGATTTGGAACAATATATTTTAGACAGGGAAAATGAAATATATCTGTTAATCAATAAGTCTCTTTCTACATTTGTAGAGGACTTGCGAACGGATATTTATCATACGATTGAAATGTATAATGGAAACGATTTGGATAACTTTGCAAATAAACAAATACCAAAAACAATTGAAAGACGATTTGCAGAGTGGATTCGAAACTATCAAGATTCTATTATTCAATTATTGGCAAAAGTGGAAAGAGAGGTCGCCAAGGGTCTTCTTTTAGTTTTTGAACAACAGGTTAATCTTCCATTGGTTCATGAAAAATTCAATGTGGCTGCCCAAGTTGGTGGGACTGAAATAAAAGCTTCTAATACTACAATTAGAGCAGGGGCTTTAGTGGGAGGAGCATCTACAATTGCTTTATTGGTTGGGGCTCCTTTATTCATGCCAGTCCTTGGGTTGGTTGCCATGCCGTTTTTAACAAAAAAAATGAATGAGAATCAGTTGAATCAACTAAAACCTCATCTTTTTGAAGCCTCCGAGACGAGGATACATGAAGGACATCAACAATTAAAAGAAGCTTTAGAAGCATACATCAACCGAGAGCTTGTTCAAATTTCTAGCGAAATGAATAATAAATTCAATGATATTCTGACTGAGCGAGAGTATATTCTTGAGAGGACTCTATGGAAACAAACAGAGGATTCTGCAGACATAGACAAGCGAAAAGAAGAGTTGCATATTGTCAGGGAAAAAATAAAACCAGTAGTGGAGGTATTGTGATGGATAACTTCTTTCAGGAACTGCTTGAGAATGTTGAAGAACTGCAGGAAAGTCTGACCAACAATACTAAGTATGAGCCGAAACTTCCTGAATTAACACCAGAATACACAGGAAATGGAGACTCGATCGGCAATATTATCGAACACCTACAGTATAAAGATCCGCTAGTATATGCCTCATCTGTGCAGTTTGAAAGTTTCTCGCCTGGAAGTGAAACCCACTTTGTTAAGCCACACTATGTAAATGGTTATGTAAAAGCTGATGGCACTGTCGTAAATGGTTATTTCCGAGATGGAGATGGAAATTCGCTAACGAATTTGTCTGTACATGAAGGCGGAGGCTATACACGGAGTAATCCTGACGGAAATCCATTTAACAACTTAAATAGGGAGTTCTAATAATTGTGTTCGATCTCACAAAGCCTACTAAATGCAACTTTTGTAAAGAACCAATCCAATCGGAAGAAGAACTATGTCAGCGTTGTTTCCGGAAAAGGTGGGAGGTACCAAACTTTTCCCAGACATTCTCTTTCTCTTCTCTGGTTATGACTCTTATTATACTAGAACTTGTGTTGTTGAATTTATTTGTTTTTTTTGAGAAACTCGCTCAATATTAAGTAGAAGCGTTAAAAAGCAGCCAAACTAGGTTGCTTTTTCGCTTGTTACTAATTCAATTGTTTTCTTTCCTTAAAGTGTAAGTAAAAGATCGAATTTTGTAAATGAAGAGGCGGGTGAAGAGCGAGATTTTATTCTGCACTTTAGTGAAAAGTGGAATTGGATTGCAGGAAGCACGCTCAACCCATAGCTCATCAAAACCATCAAACGTCCAGGTCCAGTCCGGTCCATCGATAACCTGCAACTTCCCCTGAAGGGAGTTAATTCTGCAAGTTTGAGAAAATGAGGAGAAGGTACAAATCATTTATGTAGAAGGGGAAGGTTGATGTCACCCGCGCGTTTAAAGTGAATAGACTATGAGAAGTTACCAGATATAATGCCTACCGCTGAGTTAACCAAGTTATTTCGGAATGTTCTTGACATATATCACCGGGAAGCATTTGGGCAAATTGAACTCTTGGAAATCCTATACGAATTGGCAAACAGACAAGCGATGACTTACGAAATATTGGCACCCGAGATTAAAACTGAAATTGATAGCGAACTTTCCAGACTGTGGAATACAGAATCCTATGATCAAGTTGATGCAATCTTGTCTATTGTCCTCACGTTAGGACTTGAAAGCAGTTTTAATAAAATCAAGAAATCGTTGGATGAGGACCAAATGTCTTCAGAAATTAGACTGGAAATTGAGCAGGCAATCATAGAGGCTGGAGACGACATTTCAGATCTTTATCGGGGAATGAAGGAGTGAAAGGACTGACCGCGAATTGAGCACAACTTACTACGACGGATTTGAGGGCGAACCCGAACTCGTATTAAGAGACAATCACAGAGCAATGGTTTTTTGGAATGGCTATTTCGTCACCATCCTTAATTCCATCCTAAAAACAGAAGTTGAAAAGGGAGGAATGCCCGAAGTGTATTCCAGACAGGAAGGCTGGTACGACGAACCATGGCCTATTGAGGATATCCCGCTAACCATTAATCAACTTAGGGCATTTGATTTGGATAAAGCTGAAGGGACGGAAACTTTAATGGAAGTCTTACCTGAACTCATCGAGGACATAATCAAATTTCTTGAGAATGCAGAAGGACAGGTATTCATAGAGTACGACTGACTTGCCGTGGGCCAGGGGGGACTTGAATGATCAATACGAAGTATTACGATGGATTCGAAGGTGAGCATAAAATCGTTTTAAGAGACGGAGAAAATAGGGTGAGTATCTGGGATGGCTACTTTGATACGATCATGGATGCTCTCCTAAAAGGAAATCCTGAAAAGAAGGGGATTATACGAGAGTATTTTTATCGTGAGGGCTGGTATGACGATCCTTGGAGAATTGAAGATATTCCGCTAACCATAAAACAGTTGGAGGCATTCGATATCAACCATGCTGAAGGAACCGAAAACATGAAAAAAGTAGCTCCTGAGCTGCTTCAGGACATCATCCTGTTTCTCAAGAGTGCAGAAGGACAAGTATTCATCGAGTACGATTGACTTGTTGAAGGTTGAGGGGGACTGACATTTGGGACGGTTATTTTGATACCATCATGGACGTCCTCTTTAGCATCGGAATCGAAAAGGAAGGCATTGTTAAGGATTACTTTTATCTGGAGGGCTGGTATGATGAACCCCATCCGATTGAGGACATCCCATTAACCATTCAGCAGTTAAAGGCATTCGACGTAGAGAAATCTGATCGGATGGAAAGTTTAAAACAAGTGGCGGTTGAATTGGTTGAGGATATAATCAAGTTTCTTGAACGGGCGGACGGTGAAGTGATTATTGAGCGGGTTTAAAGTAAATAGCTCAAAAAGAAAAGCAGCCGCCCCGGCTGCTTTTCCTCATTCCTCAATAATTCAACTGTTTCCCGGAAGGCGTGACCTTCAATTCAGGTTCCTCAAGATCCCCAAGTTCCGCATGCTCCTCATACTGTGTGAATGTGCGTGTATCCGGCGAGAAGATGGACAGGACCAGGGAAATCAGGAGTCCGCCGATCATGAAGCCGCCGAACAGGTACGGAGCGGCGCCAAACCGGTCGCCCATGGTGGCCCAGAGCATCGGTCCGAAGCCGACGATGGCGGCGGCCACCTGGTAGCCGAGCGAGAGTCCGGTGTAGCGGACGTTGGCCGGGAACAGTTCGGAGAAGAACGTTCCCTGTGTAGCGAAAATCGATGCCCATACGACGCCGAGCAGAAGGATCTGCATCGTGAAGAACCAGCCGGTGCCCGCAGGGACTGCCAGGAAGTACGGGAACGCCAGTACAATCATGGCGACGAGTCCTGCGATGTAGATCGTTTTACGACCGATAAAGTCGGAGACATAGCCGACGATCGGAATCGTGATGACCATCGTGGCGCAGCTGAGTGTCAGGGCCATTAGAGCTTGGTCACGGGAATACCCGACATAGGTGGTCGCGTAGACGAGGATGAATGACATCAGGAAGACATTGAAGAATCCGTCGCCGAGTTTTAGGCCGATCACACGGAACAGGTCCTTTTTGTTGTTGCGGAACAGGTCGGCCACCGGAATTTTCGCGATCTGGCCGGATTCTTTTTTCTTCTGGAATTCCGGTGTTTCTTCGATGGTGCTCCGGATCCAGATGGCGAGAACGATCAGGACGGCACTAAAGAGGAACGGAATCCGCCATCCCCAGGCCATGAATTGCGCTTCTGTGGTAAACGCACTAATGGCCGTGAAGCTGAACGTTCCGAGAACGAGTCCGATCGGTACACCTAATTGAGGGATGGAACCGAACAGGCCACGGAGCCCTTTGCGCGCCGATTCTGTTGCGAGTAGAACGGCGCCGCCCCATTCTCCGCCGAGGGACACACCCTGGATGAGGCGCAGGATGACTAGGAGGGCGGGGGCGAGCACGCCGACCTGGGCATAAGTCGGGAGGAGTCCGATCAAGAAGGAACTTCCGCCCATCCCGATCAGGGTCAGCATGAGGGAAGCTTTCCGCCCGATCCTGTCTCCGATGTGTCCAAAGATGATGCTCCCGATCGGTCGCGCCGCGTATCCGGCACCGAATGTCGCGAAGGCGATCAGGATGGAGATGGCCGGGTCATGGTTGGGGAAGAACAGGGTCGAGAACACGAGGGCGGTCGCCGTCCCGTACAGATAGAAGTCGTACCATTCAATGACAGAACCCGAGAGGCTGGCCAGCAGGACTTTTCCTTTTTTCATATACTCGCCTTCTTCCTTTTAAATAGTGTGTATCCTCAAGTGAGGACGGATTGGCGGATCAGGTGCTTCTGGATTTTCCCGACGGCGGTTCTCGGGAAGTCTTCTACCACATCGATGGTGTCCGGCACTTTGAAGTTGGCGAGACGTTCCCGGCAGTAGTCCAGCAGTTCTTCGGAAGTGGCGGTCGCACCGTCGTGCAAGATGACAAACGCCTTGATGGCTTCATCCTTAATCGGGTCCGGAACGCCGACGACCACGGCTTCATAGACGGCTTCGTGATCGGTCAGTACGCTTTCCACCTCGCCCGCCGCGACGTTCTCGCCGGAGCGCTTGATCATATCCTTCAGGCGGTCGACAAAGTAGAAGCGGCCGTCTTCCCCGAGCCGGGCGTTGTCGCCGGTCAACAACCAGCCGTTCTGGACGGTGGCGGCAGTGGCTTCGGGATTCTTGAAATAGCCTTTCATGATGGTCCGTCCAGGGATACCTTTCACTGCAATCTGTCCGGTTTGTCCAGCAGGAACCTCGTTGCCTTCCTCGTCGATCAGTTTCACTTCATATCCTAGAGTCGGACGCCCGATGCTCAGGTTGTTGGGCGTTCCGTGCGGCTGATTCATCAGCGGGATCCCGACGGTTTCGGTCATGCCGTACAGCTGATACAGGAGGGTGTTGAACTGATCCTCGAACTGGTCGAGCTCCTGCTGTCCGACCGACTGGGCAAACAAGATGAGGCGGAGCGGGTTGTCCCGGTCTGCCGGGTCATACTCCTTGGACAAGATCATGCGGATCGGAGCCGCGAACAGGGAGCCGACCGTCCCGCCGAGCGCCTTGGCCTGCTTAAAGTAGCGGGAAGCGCTGAACCGCTCGGTGAGCGCGATGCTTCCGCCCGCCATCAGTTCTCCCCGCTCGATTGCTTCCGTGATCATCCCCCTGACAATCCTGTACAGGCTCCGTTCGGAGTTGGCGAAGAAGTTTTCGTCGGTGGAGGGCATCGACATCCAGCGCCTCACCTGGCAAATCACCCAACCAAACCAAAAAAGCCGGAGTCCCTCCATGATAGGGTTTCCGGCTTTCAGTTTACCCTCTGCCCTGTAACAGAATCTGCTATCATATATCAGGAGAATCATTGGCTGTTTCATCACAACAAAGTTGTTGGGGTGAACCATGCATTGTCAAAGGGGTGGAGAACGTGGTTGGGGAACGGCACACAACGGAGGCTGTAGTAGACGAACTTTATCAGTCGGCACCGATTGGTGTAGTCATCATGGATAATCAGGGCAAGATCCAAGTCTTGAATGATTATGCCCGAACCAGGCTGTCGGAAGAAGGACTAGCGGAAGGCCATCATCTTCTGAGCCGTCTGGAAAGGGTGGAATCGACAAGTGCCTTAAATGTGTATAAATTCAGCATGGAACAAGAGCCTGTTATTGGGTGGTTGTTCAACCAGGGGGGCGGCCATTGTTTTCTTTTCCATTCGGAATCCGAATTGGAACAATTGCTTTACGGTGTAGATGCGTACCGGAATATGATGCTGGATTTCAAGGCCATCTTTGATCATTCGTATGACGTCATCTATGTCGCTGATGGCCGAGGGAAGACCCTCCGGGTAAGTGCGGCCTGTGAACGCCTTTGGGGCTATAAAGAGAGTGAGCTGGTCGGAAAGACTGTGTATCAATTGGAGGCAGAAGGGGTTTACAGACCATCGGTTACCCGCGAAGTGCTAGAGCGCGAAGAAAAGGTCTCGCTTGTCCAGACGACGAAAACCGGTCGGCGTCTGCTGGTAGTGGGAACCCCAATTAAGGACGACAACGGCAACATTCTGCGCGTGGTCAATGCTTCGCGGGATGTGACGGAGCTGAAAGAACTGGAGAACGAGATTGATCTGCTCAAGCAGATGATGGAAGGTTTCCGGCAGGAAATTGAGCAGCTCCGTGAGAATGAGGGGTTGGAACGCCGCCTGGTCGCGAGAAGCGCAGGAATGAATCGCGTCGTGAACTTCGCCAAGCGGGTAGCCAAAGTTGACTCGCCTATTCTTCTTCTGGGCGAGTCGGGTGTCGGGAAAGAAGAGATTGCAACGTTGATCCATCATTGGAGCAACCGGAGTGAGGGGCCGTTTCTGGTCGTCAGCTGTGAAACGGTCTCCTCTGATCTTCTTGAGAAGGAACTGTTCGGCACTGCTGATCAGCACGGTCTGATTGATCTGGCGAACTCAGGGACCCTTTTTCTTGAGCGGGTCGATCAGATGCCGCTCTCGGTCCAGGCAAAGTTGGTCCGAGTTCTCCAGAGAGAGAATAAAGCGGAAGGCAGAGCGAAGGTCCGGATCATTGCAACAGCGACCGAGGAGTTATCGGAAAAATTGGAGCAGCGTCTTTTTAGGGAGGATTTTTACTACTATCTCAATGTCGTTCCGATCAGAGTCCCACCTTTGCGTGAACGAAAAGAAGATATTATCCCGCTTGTCCTTCATTCAATGAAAGAACTGAACTTGATCTACCATGAGGAACGCAAAATTCATCCAAGCGCCTTAAAGCGTCTGGAGGGCTATGAATGGCCAGGGAATGTCCAGGAATTGAGGAATATTATCGAGCGGATGTATGTCACCTCCGAAGGGGAATGGATCGGAAATGACGCCTTGCCCGATTACTTGTCTCAGAGGGATAAAGATGCGATGCCGGTGCAAGTCAACGGAATAATGCCGCTCAAAGAGGCTGTTCAGGCAGTGGAGAGGGAATTGCTCACCATGGCAAAGGAGAAGTATGCCTCCACTACGCAAATCGCCAACGCCCTCCAAATTGATCAATCCACAGTTAGCAGGAAGCTGAAACGATATGGAAATTCATAAGTATGCTAAAGTGCAAAATGGTTATGCGTTTATGCATAACCAAAAAGCAACCGAGCGGAAACCTCATATCCCACGGTTGCTTTTTTATTGGATCTTCAAAGCGCTCAGACACGTGATGCATTTTTGCATAAGAGAATGAAACGGCCCCGATTGTAGGCGATTTACATGAATGTTATAACTAATGAGAATTGATGAAGGGGGGCACTAAAACCTGTAAGCGTTTGCTGTATAGGGGTGAAAAAGAAGGAGAAAGTGGGGGAATTTCATGTTGAAAAAGAATTATCGCTATCAGATCATGCTGATGATGGTGATCATGGTCATTATCAACTATATCGACCGGGGGGCCATTTCTTACGCCCAGGCTGATATCATCAGTGAATACGGATTTGATCCGATTTCTTGGGGTGCGGTATTAGGGTATTTCGGATTTGGTTACTTGTTCGGTTCTCTGATCGGGGGAATACTGGCCGATAGGAAGGGACCCAAATTTGTATGGATCATGATTGGGATCGGTTGGTCCTTTTTTGTCATCGCTACCGCCTTTGCGGGAGATCTCGGTCTCGCGCTATTCGGGGGCTCGGCACTGACCGGATTTGCCCTGATCCGAATTCTATTTGGTTTTGCCGAGGGGCCGACCTTCTCGACCATCAATAAAACAAACGCCAACTGGGCAACACCAAAAGAACGCGGTTTTGCAGTTTCCATGGGCCTTCTCGGAACACCACTCGGGGCCTTGCTGACGGCGCCGGTGGCAGTCGCCCTGTTGTCCGTGACAAGTTGGAAGACGATGTTTATTATCCTTGGGGGTCTCGGGATTATCTGGGTCATCGTTTGGTCGAAGATGTTTACCGACCTGCCTGAGCAGAACCCGAACGTCTCGAAGGAAGAGCTTGAGAAAATCAGATCAACCCAAGATTTGTTGCCGAATGAGAAAGTGGTCAACCCGAAAGATGACTCGGTCCGCTGGTATCATTTCTTCCAAAACCCGACGTTGATCTTTAATGCGTTTGGATACTTTGCATTCCAGTACATCAACTTCTTGCTTCTGACATGGACACCGAAGTATCTGCAGGATCAATTTGGATTCCAATTGTCTTCGCTTTGGTACCTTGGGATGATTCCATGGATCGGTGCCTGCTTCACGGTTCTGCTGGGCGGCAAGATTTCGGACTATCTGCGCATGAAGACCGGCAGTCTTCGGATTGCACGCTCCGGCCTTGCGGTTGTCTCCCTAATGCTAACAGCGATCTGTTTCGTGATGATTCCGACGGCGGACACCATTGTGGGCGTCATGGTGCTGATGTGTATCGGTAATGCTTTCAACTCGCTGCCTAACTCGGTTTATTGGTCTGTCATCATCGACACGGAACCGAGCCGTGCAGGGACATTTGGCGGAATCACACACTTCATCACCAATACGGCCACCATAATCGCACCTATCTTGACCGGATTCCTCGTAGTAAGTTACGGCTATTCAGCGATGTTCACTGCGGCAGCCATTGCGGCGGGTATCGGGATGCTCTGCATGCTCTTCGTCAAGCCGGGCCAGCGTCCCCGCAAAGGTCAACTAGAGAAGGCGATGGTGTAAATGACAGTAACCGCATTGACAGTCAAAATGAAAAGCGGAAGTGTGACTTCCGCCGAACTTGTGAGTACATCTTTAGAGACAATCCATGAGATGCAGCCGATTTACAATGCCTTTATTACGGTGGATGCCGAAGGCGCCAAAAAGGCTGCAGCGCAACTGGACAAGGAACTGAGTTTAGGACATATTCGGGGCCCCCTTCATGGAATTCCAATCGCGGTCAAAGATTTGATCAACACAAAAGATATCCGGACAACGATGGGGTCCAAGCTTTACGAAAATCATCTCCCTGACGCTGATGCCACTGTCGTAACCCGGTTGAAAGAAGCCGGTGCCGTCATCCTGGGGAAAACGAACACCCATGAATTTGCCTACGGGCCAATCGGTGACCGCTCTTACTTCGGTGCATGCAGAAATCCGTATAATCCGGAGAAAATTGCAGGCGGCTCCAGCAGCGGATCAGGTTCGGCGGTGGGGGCAGGAATGGTACCCGCTGCAATAGGTACAGATACCGGCGGCTCAATCCGGATTCCGGCATCGGCATGCGGCGTGGTCGGCATGAAACCGACATTTGGGCTGGTCAGTAAATCCGGTTCGTTCCCGCTTGCCTATACCCTCGACCATGTAGGACCGATGACTGGAAGCGTGAGTGACAATGCCCTGATCCTTTCCGTGATTGCAGGTCACGATTCTGCTGATCCTTATTCATTAAACCAAGAGAACAGGGACTACACGGAGAAAATCGGAGACGGCCTCGCCGGTAAAACGATCGGTGTACCGGACTGGTATTTCGTAAATGTGGACGCCGAAGTCCGGAAAGCCGTCGAACAGTCGTTGGATCTATTTGAAGAGATGGGGGCCAGCGTGCAGCCCGTTCAGATGCCGATTCTGCAAGAGATTTCAAAATTTCAGGTGATCACCATCCAGGCAGAAGCTGCGGCCGTTCATCAGCAGACCTTAAAGCATAAGGGAAGCGTGGATGAAGAAGTGTATGAGCGCATCGTGGCAAGCGGAACAGTAAAAGGGTTTGAGTATGTGGAATCTCAAATCAAGCGTGAGGGTATCATCCGTGAGTACAACAAAGTATTTGAGAAAGTTGACGTGCTGGTCACTCCGACACTCCCTGTCCTTCCGACAGATATTGGACAGCGTGAGGTGCGGATTGGAGAATTCAAAGAGACGGTGAGAAGTGCGCTATTGCGTCTCACTTCACCGACCAACTATACCGGGAACCCATCCCTATCTTTGCCATGTGCCCTGTCGGAGAGTGGCCTTCCTATCGGCCTCCAGCTAATCGGCAAACACGGAACTGAAGCGGAGTTGTACCAATTCGCCTATGCACTTGAGCAGAAAGTTGATTTCAGGAACTTGGTCAGCCAATCTAACCAATTGACCTAAGAGAGTGAAAACAGTTACGGCACGGCCTCCAATCGCTAACTGCGAGCAGGGTCCGTGCCGTCTGCATTCTCGTCATTCGGCACCGGAATTTCGTCATTCATCTGGCCTTCAATCCCTCCAATAACGCCCCGAACACCATCCGCTGCTCATCCACCAGCGGAATCCTCCCGCGATTCAGGCTCCAGTTGTACAGCACCCCGCGCATTCCATGTATCAATACCGTCACGATGTCATGCGCTGTATAGCTGGCCTTGAATTTTCCCTTTTCAATGCCTTCCTGGCACAGGGTGAACAAAATATCGTAGAGCGGCCGGTCCGGGTCGAGGAAGTATGAGGAGCGCTCAGTAAACGCTGAACGGCAAGAAGCTCGAAGTCCCGATCCGGAAGCTTCTGCTTGGATTTGACCCCGAAAAGGTGATCAATCCAGACTCTATGAGTAACCCGGATTCGTATCCGTTCTTTATGGAGTTGGCGGGGGAGTTGGAGGAGAAGAGTGCAGAGACGCTGTTTGGATAAGGAAAAGCTGTCTCTAAATCGAAGACCATCTGGAGGGGGAGACTCTCCGGACGGTCTTTGCGTTTGGGATAGGAGTAGTTACCTTGGATGAGTGGTTAATAGATTGACTGATTACATTCTTTGGGAATGATATAGTTGAAGGACTACTTCACTTGTTCGATAGGTAAGTATCCGCGTTAGTCCGACAGGAGGTTCAACTTTGGGGATCAATAAAAGGTTTCTGGCCGGGCTGGTTGGTGCCTCCTTGGTTATTGGCGGGTGCAGCCACTTTGCATCTGGAAAAGACGAAGTTGTTGAAGATGCGGATTTAAGGTCCGGCCAGGAAGCAGGCGGAGGAGAACAAGACGTGACATCTTCAAATACAAACAACGATAAACAGAATGCCTATGAAAAAGAAAACTTCGTGAGGGTACAGGATTATACGGGCGAGGGCTACGAATTACGGAATGCCAATCAAGAGATTGAAAAGGCGGCAAGGGCTGCATCCGAACAAATTGAAAACGCAGTTTCCGCTCTCTTTATGAAAAAATACAAAACGGAAATAACCGTTACGAACATTGTCGGTGCAGGGGATGCTGCAACTGTTTATGTAGAATCGGTGGCGGACCCGCATTTCTATACATATGCCATCGTTCCTTATGACTCTTCAACTGGGACAATGAGAACGGATGACGTTTGGACCCAGGAAGGTCAAGTGGAAGTTGCACTCTATGGTTGGCTTTATGCAAAAGCATACCCGGAGCAATTCACAAAACTGAATCAATCTCTTGAAGGGTTTGTTAACTCTAATCCTGTGACCGGTTTGACTGCTGAAGCCGTTGCAAAGGTAAAGGGGAGCGGCTTTTCAAATGTTTATTATCTCGTCAGCCCCTTCGGACCGGCTTTTGAAGATGCATTGCAACTCTATTTGAAAAATCCGCAAGTGTCTGGAGAGCAAATTCGGCAAGAATTAGAAGAAACAGGTTATGATGACAAGCACGTATCATTTGGTATTACCTTGTATATGGAAGAAGAAGCGGCACCGGATCCGGATATAATCGATTCGCTTTCATCAGGGATCAATGAATTAACCGGAATTCCTATTGGTGCATACTCGCTGAATCTTAACGATAATTATATCGACAAGCGTAGGGCCAGCGGCAACAAAGAAAATAGTATAGATCTCACTTGGCCGAATGAAATTATTAAAGAATGACATGGGCAGTAGTTATAAGAAAAGGGGACAAGACGACACCAGATGCAGGCATCGGTGACGTCTTTATATTGGTGACGTGAATTCACTCCCAGCATAAGCATGTAGCACACTTAACCTTCCAGAAATGCATATGGTAAAATAAAGGGAGAAGGAACTTTCTGAATTTACTGCGGACGGGGGGAGCTAAAGTGAGGCAGGTGACATTAAACAGCGGGGATCCTGTTCATATCCTTGAAGCCGGCCAGATTCATGAGAAAAAGGTGTATCGGGTATTGAATAGCCGGCAGATTCTGACTAGGGACGCTTCTGAATTCCGTGCATGGACGTATGGGGAAACGTTCTTTCTAGACCGTGAAACGGCGGTCAGGTATCTGAAAGAGAAGCGGATGCAGGGGATGAAAGTGATTTTGTTGGAGCGTGAAATCAGCAAGTTGGAGGATGAGGTAAACCGCCTGCGCTGGGCTGAGCGGAAAAGGAGAAAGCAAGCGATTGCTGCTATGCAGCGAAAGGCCGAAAAGCCCAAGGTCCCGATTCCCCAGCCCGCCGGCTATAAGAAAGCCAGTACGTGTGACGCCTGCGGTATGCCAATCAGCAGCACCGGGCATTGCGGGTGCTGTTAAGAAAGCTAACCAATAGTTCATGGATGAAAGATATCCGTTCTCATCAGATCAGAAACTCCATCATATACCTTAGAGAAGCAGCTATACACGCTGCTTCTTTTTAAATAGTAGAAACCAAATGGTGAGAATCAATAAACCTGAGGGGGCACGGGGATGGTCATCTGGAGAGAAGAGAATGTCCGGATCGAGTCCGGGCTTTGGTTGAATGAGGAACATGTGTTGGTGATGTTCGATCACACGGACAGGCACCGCTACCGGTTAAGCGTAACTTGGGAGACAGGTAAGCCGGAGTGTCTGTTTGTGATGCTGAATCCGAGCACGGGGGATGCGGGAAAGCCCGATCAGACGCTGCATCAGTGTATGAATATCGCCAAGCACCAAGGTTGTGGGTCACTTGAGGTCGTCAACCTTTATTCGTTCAGGACGAAAAGTCCTGAAGTTCTCTTTGATTCGGATGAACGCCATCATCATCCCCCAAATGACCGCCATCTGGCTGATGCGATTGGAAACGCCCGGCAAGTGATCGTGGCATGGGGGCGGCATGGCGGAAAAGAAGGCCG
Organism: Bhargavaea massiliensis; assembly: GCF_018390575.1. GTDB lineage: Bacteria > Bacillota > Bacilli > Bacillales_A > Planococcaceae > Bhargavaea > Bhargavaea massiliensis. Next base: position 249,321 of record NZ_JAHBCJ010000003.1, read on the forward strand.
GGATGAGGTGGTCCTCAAGATGATCCGTGAAGCCGGAAAAACACTGTACTGCCTGGGGACGACAATCAGCGGAATGCCCCGTCACCCGCTCTTCTTGCGATCCGATACGCCGCCTGTTGAATACACACGCTGACCGGCCATGAGGCGCAATCCGATTTTCCGGCTTCTGATGCAGATCGGACGGGTGACGGAGCAGCTTTCCCGCAGGAACCGCCGGCACCCCCGCAGTGAAATGGGCGAGTGGGTGAACCAAGGGGACGACTGGGAAGAAGACTGGGTCTGGGTCGACAGTGACAAGGCGAAGTGGCTCTATCGAATCTGCTATCTAAACATCTATAGGCGAAAAGATGGCTATGACTTGATCGTCTCTTGGAAGCAGGACGCCGCCGCCGATCATGTCCAGGAAACGACCTACCAGCACGTCGATCATGCCATCTCCGTCTGGTCGAAGTATTACAGGTCCAAAGGTAAAGTCACTGTGATCCGGGAAGTGGAAGATGAGGAGTGGGAAGGGGAGGCGTGGTTGTGAGTGGGGCATCCCAATAAAAAGCAGACAGAGCGAATTCCTTCGCCTTGTCTGCAGCCGGACGCGCATCTCCCAAGAGGTGTGCGTGATTTTTTATTGTTCTTTCACCAATTCTCCATCTTTAAGGACAGCCAGAATGTTGTCCGGGTCGGAAAGAGAATGGATATCCTCGAGCGGATTGCCCTTCACGATGACCACATCTGCGAGCTTTCCTTCTTCCAGCGTGCCCACTTTGTCTTCCCAGCCCATGCATTCCGCAGCAGTCTTTGTGGAAGCGACGATGGCATCCATCGGGGTCATGCCGCTTTCGACCATGAGGCTGAGTTCGCGAAGGTTGGTGCCGTGGCGGAATACGCCGGCGTCGGTGCCCATCGCGATGTTCACGCCGGCCTCGTAGGCTTTCGTGAAGCTTGCTTTATGGTGTTCGATGACTTCAGCCGCTTGCTCGACAGCCGATTGCGGCATGCCGACTTCTTCTGCGGTTTCCAGGACGGAAACAGGCGCAAGGAGGGTCGGCACCAGATACGTGCCGTTTTCTTTCATCAGTTCGATGGCTTCGTCATCCAGGAAAATGCCGTGTTCAATGGAATGGACGCCCGCGCGGACCGCGTTCTTGATGCCTTCCGCACCCTGTGCATGGGCCATTACTTTAATGCCTTTGCGGAACTGGGCTTCTTCTACGATTGCAGAGAGTTCCCCGAACGAGTATTGGGTGAACTCGGGATGGTCGGTCGGGCTGAGGACGCCGCCCGTGGCGTGTACCTTGATGACTTCGGCACCGGCGCGCAGCATTTCACGGGTTTTCTTCCTGACTTCATCCACGCCGTCCGCAATTCCGTTCGGCATGCCGCGGTAGCCGGAAGGGGAGATGTCGAACACGTCCCCGTTCAGCTGCATGCCGTCGCCGTGGCCGCCGGTGATGGTGAGGGCGTTGATGCTGACCTGGATGCGCGGTCCCTGGATCAGCCCGTCTTCGATGGCGCGCTTGACGCCGAGGTCGGTTCCGAGTGCATCGCGCACTGAGGTTACGCCTGCATCGAGTGTTTTCTTCATGTACGCCATTGCCTGATAGAACATGTAGCTGAACGGCGTCGTCAGCCGTTGTTGGAGCGGCGCGTATTCAAACATCATATGGACATGCGTGTCGATGAATCCGGGCAGGACGGTGTTGCCGCCCGCATCGATCACGGTTTCGTCACCGGTTTTCGTAAAGCCCGAAGCGTCCCCGATGTAGTCGATTTTGTTGTTTTTCACGACGACGATGCCCTGACGCGGCTCGCTGCCTGTACCGTCGATGAGTCGTCCGTTTTCGATGATGGTTGTAGTCATTAAGAATTCCTCCAATTATATGAATGAAACGAGCACGCCCGCGATAAAGACCGAGGCGACGGTGACCGTCGTAAATCCGCCGATCAGCATCGGGGTCAGCAATTCGTTGAAGATGAGTTTTTCTTCATCTTTTGTCCGGGCTGTGCTTCGTGCGACTTCCTCACACAGCAGGTAATCGCCCGGGAAGCCGAACAGTGCTGTAAGGGCAACCGGCATCCCTTTTAGCGGATCCCATTTGACGAGTTTCGCCCCTACATATCCGCCGATCGCGATGCCGGCCGTTCCGAGGATGATGATTGCGGCAACTGCCGGAAGCTGCGTCATGACTTCCTGAGGGGAGACACCCGCCATGGAACCGATGACGACGAACATGATGCCGACCAATGTCAGTGTGAACGAGTTCGCCTTCACGAGGGACTCTTGCTCGAGGAAGCCGATCTTTGCGCCGATGATACCGAATACGAGGCACCAGATGCTGTAATTGATCGGTGTAACGGAGCCGAGGACGACGCCGAGGGCACCGACAACAAATACGAGAAACAGCCGAATCGTCATGCTGGAGCGCACCGGCCCGAGTTTCCTCGTTTCCGTCAGTTCTTCGGCAAGTTCGGCGTTCATCGGCTTAAAGGTGCCATCGTCAATCTTGCCGAGCAGCCTCTTGGCATAGGCGCGCATAAAGTTAAGGGCGAGTGGCATGCCGAGCAGACCCTGGAATGCAACGATCAGTGCAGGGATCAGGGCAACCGTTCCGAGATCCAGTTCCTTCAGTTTTTCGGTCGTGATGATCATCGCCACGATGCCTCCGCTGATCGGGCCCATGCCCGCGACAGCCGTCTCGAAATTAAAGACAAACGGAATGATGGCGAAAATCAGGATACCCGCAACAACCACGCCGGACAGCGCGATGACGACCGCGCGGTACTGCTCCCGGAGCACCTTCATCGGGATGAGCGTCCCCATATGGACAATGGCCGGACCGATCAGGATGGCCCCGAGCGCTGCGAACTGAGAGCTTTCCAGAATATTTTCAGGGAAGATGCCCGTCCAGCTGAGGATCATAAAGCCAACCATGGCGGTCAGCAGCATCGGCACACGGGCGCGTGACACGATTGAGAGCCATTCGCCGAACGCGATCAGTGCAAAAACGAGCACAGTGGCAACAAGAGGAGAATGTATGATTTCTGACATAAAAAGCCTTCCTTCCAAGCTGATTCATTGCGCCAGCCAAGTTAGCTAAAGCAATGAACTGATTCTACAGAAAATAAGGAAGAATAGTCAATGGAATTTTTAGAAATATATCGGATTTTGTATTTTGATTAAAAATATTTATAGTGAAAAGCTTTGCAGACCAAGGAGTTGAAAGGGTGGCAAAGATTTCAGTGGGGAAATAAAGATTTTTTATGCGTTTTTGATGGAGGCGCTTTCAATGATTTGTTGTGACAATGGCTGCCGATTTTGGAGACTTGAGAATGGCGCTGTATATGTATTTGGTGACGCCTATCTGATTTAAATGAAGAGAGATTGATTTCGTCACTCGACCATTCAATTTTGTCATTCCGCGGAAAAGTTACGCCATTCAATTCCCGGCAATGGGTGAATGACGAAACCGGGAGGCCGAACGACAAAACTGCGGTCATGAATGACGAAATTACGATCCTGAATGATGAAACCGGGACAACGAATGTTCCTACGCTCCATGGCTTGTTGCGTGATCCGTAAAGGTCAGTGGTTTGAAAATCCATTCCCTCAAAATGAATAAAAAGAACCGGTGCCATCGCCCCGACTTTAGGAAATCGCTTTCCCATTCAAGTACTTCCGTATGATAGGCACGTTTTGGCAACTCCGATAAACTTGTTAGAAAGTACTGATAATTTAGAAGGAGAGAAGGGGAGAGAGCATGCTGAATGTAACGAAGAAAGCCGGGGTGGCGGCAGTGCTGGCGGGAACGATGGCGCTCGGTACCGTCTTTGCAGTGCCAGTTGAGGCAGGCGGGGGAGCGGAGAACAAGCAGTGGGACCGGCCGGGGCCGATGTCGCCGGTTCTGCATCCGGGTTCCGTGAAGGGGGCGGGTATGGTCCAGACGCCGCTGGATTCGATTGATGGGGCAATCGGGCAAAGCATGGCGGACCGGACTTTCCCGGGAGCGGTGGTTTTCGTGGCAAGGAACGGCCATGTCGTGAAGCATGAGGCATATGGGCATTCGGCGCTTTACACCGATGATCAGTTCACGGAGATGGACGAGCCTGTCGCGATGACGGAGGAGACGATTTTTGACCTGGCTTCCATCAGCAAGATCTTCACGACGACCGCTGCAATGAAACTGTATGAGCAGGGTCTTTTCTCGCTGGATGATCCGGTTGCCGATTACATCCCGGAGTTTGCTGACAACGGCAAGGAGAATGTGACGATCCGCCAGTTGATGACGCATACGTCCGGATTCACGGCTTGGGTGCCTCTGTATAGCCAAGGCAAAAGCCGGGAGGACCGCTTAGATATCGCACACCGTTATCCGCTCGCCAATCCTCCTGGGACCAAGTACACGTATAGCGACCTGAATATGATCACCCTCGGTTCCCTGGTGGAGCGGCTTTCCGGCAAGCGGCTTGACCAGTTTATCCAGGATGAAATCACAGGGCCGCTCGGCATGAAGGATACGATGTACAATCCGCCGGCTTCCCTAAAGAACCGGATTGCCGCGACCGAATACCAGCCGGCACTCGGCCGGGGCATCGTGTGGGGCAGTGTCCATGATGAAAATGCCTGGTCGCTGGACGGTGTGGCAGGGCATGCGGGCGTGTTCTCGACGGCGCCGGATCTCGCCAAGTTCGCGCATATGTTCCTGAACGATGGCCGGTACGGCGGCAAGCGGATCCTGAAGCCAGAAACGGTCCGCCTGCTTGAGGAAAACCAGATTCCGGGGTTCCCGGGCAATGACCACGGGCTCGGATGGGAGCTGAACCAAGGCTGGTACATGGACGCACTGGCTGATTCGGGGACTGCAGGACATACCGGCTACACCGGTACGAGCATCGCCGTCAGCAAGAAAAACCAGACGGTCGCCATCCTGCTGACGAACCGGGTCCATCCTTCCAGGAACACGATTTCCCTGAACACGATCCGGCGGACGGTCGCGCGTCATGTGGCGGACGCCATTCCGGCGCCGGTCCCGAAACATGAAGAGATGTGGTTCTCGGGTTACGGGGACCGGCTTGACCGGACAATGACGTTTGAGCTGAACGGAGAGGCAACAGCGCTTTCGTTTGATTCCTGGCACCGACTGGAGAACAGATCAGACTATGGCCGGGTGGAGGTTTCGGCAGACGGGGTGAACTGGACGGAACTCGCGGCTCTGACCGGAAACGGCGGGGATCTGGAACGGGTGACGGCGGACCTGCCGGAAGGGACCGAGTTTGTCCGCTTCCGCTATGACACCGACGCATCCGTGAACGGCCGGGGCTGGTATGTCGGAAACGTAATGGCAGATGGGGAGTCTGTCGAGCCTGCAGGAGATACCGGCGGCTGGGCTTTGAGAGACTATTAAAAGGGAGGAATGAGGAATGCCGAGTATGCGGAAGGTGTTGCTGTTGCCGTTTCTGATCGCGGTGCTGATTGTGACGCCGATCATTTCGGGGGCAAGTGCTGCGGAAGGGCCGGAGGTCAAAGATCTGGTGATTCTCCAGAATGTGCCGGAGATCGACCATGAAGCCGAAAACGGGGAGCTGCAGCTGACGGCGCTCCATGTGTATCAGGACGGACATTTCAAGAAGTCTGCTGACCAGACATGGTCGTCTTCCAATGACACCGTTGCGGCAGTAGATGCGGCAGGAAAGGTGACGGTTACCGGAAAGCCGGGGAAAACATGGATCAGCGTGACGGACGGAACGTATTCCGACCGGATTGCCATCCAGGCAAAGCCCGATCCGGATGCAAGAGAGTCTAAAGGCAAGCCGCCTGTAAACGTGACGGTCGTGAAGGAAGAAGGCGACCGCTACAATATCGTGGACAACGCCATCAGCCAGATGACGATGGAAGAAAAGGTCGGGCAGATGCTCATGCCGGACTTCCGCAATTGGAAAGGGAAAAACGTGACGGAAATGCTTCCTGAGATCGAGCGTCTCGTGAAGGACTACCATATCGGCGGCGTCATTTTGTTCCGTGAAAACGTCGTGACGACCGAACAGACGACCCGTCTTGCGGACGCCTACCAGGCAGCCTCCGAAAAGTATGGGATGTTCCTGACGATTGACCAGGAGGGCGGCATCGTGACGCGCCTTCAGTCGGGGACCGACATGCCGGGCAATATGGCGCTCGGGGCAACCCGTTCCGAGAAACTGGCTTATGACACCGGCCGTGTAATCGGTGAAGAGCTGGCTTCACTCGGCATCAACTTCGACTTGGCACCTGTACTCGACGTCAACAATAACCCGGACAACCCGGTGATCGGCGTCCGCTCGTTCGGGGAAGACCCGGAGCTGGTCGCAAGCCTTGGCACGGCCTATGTAAAGGGGCTCCAGGATACCGGAACGGCGGCAACGGCCAAGCACTTCCCGGGACACGGGGACACAGCGGTCGACTCCCACCTCGGCCTGCCGGAAGTGCCGCATGACAAAGAGCGGCTGATGGAAGTCGAGCTGTACCCGTTCCAGCGGGCGATGGATGAAGGCATCGACGCCATCATGACGGCGCATGTCACCTTCCCGAAAATCGATGATACAAAAGTGATCTCCAAGAAAGACGGCTCAGAAATCCATGTCCCGGCCACCCTTTCGCACAAAGTATTGACCGGGCTCATGAGAGAAGAAATGGGGTATGACGGGCTCATCATCACGGACGCCCTGAACATGCAGGCGATCGCCGACCATTTCGGTCCGGTCGATGCGGTCATCAAGGCGATCCAGGCGGGAACTGACATCGTCCTCATGCCGGTCGGTCTGGAAACCGTCGCGGAAGGCGTGTACGGCGCGGTCCGTTCGGGAGACATTTCCGAAGAACGCATCGAAGCGTCCGTCAAACGCATCCTGACGCTGAAGCTTGAGCGCGGCATCCTCAAGGAAGAAAGTCCGAAGCCGATTGACGAAAAGATCGCGAATGCCCTTGAAGTGGTCGGTTCCGACGAGCATAAGGCTGTTGAACGGGAAGTGGCGGAGCGGTCCGTAACGCTCGTGAAAAACCAAGACATCCTGCCGCTTGCTCCAAACGCGGATGACCAGATTATCGTTGTTGGCAATACGTATATTGATGATCTGTACAACGCAGTGAAGGCCAAGCATGCCAATACGGTGCTGATTAAGGCGAGCGCACCTTTGACTGAGGCACAGCTGGATCAGGTGAGGGAAGCGAAGGCAGTCATCGCAGGAACGGTCACATCCACCGTCTCCCAGCGCTCCGCGACAAGCGCTCAGATGCGGATGGTCAACCAGCTGATCGCGGAAACCGAAACGCCGGTGATCGGTGTCGGCATCCGGAATCCGTACGACATCATGGCTTACCCGAATACGGATGCTTACCTTGCACAGTACAGCTTCCGGACCGCGAGCTTCAAGGCAACGGCTGCCATCCTGTTCGGCGAAGTGGCACCTAGCGGGACGTTGCCGATCACGATTCCGGGCGCTGAAGGCGGCGTCTTGTACGGATTCGGCCATGGCCTGACTTACTGAGGAGGGAAATCCATTGAAAAAACGACTGATCGTCCTGCTGACGGCTCTGCTCGTTTTGTCTACACTGACGGTCGCATTCGCCGACCATGACAAGGGCAACGGCAAGTCCCAGGATCACAACAAGCACCGGAAAGGGAATGAAATCGCCCTCGGGGTAGATGTGTTGCTGGATGAGCAAAAGCATTTAATAGAAGGAAAGCGTGTCGGACTCATTACGAATCCGACTGGCGTTGACAAGGACCTGAACAGCATTGTCGACCTGCTCCACAATGACCCGGAAGTCGAGCTGACTGCGCTGTATGGCCCTGAGCACGGTGTCCGCGGCGACGCGCAGGCGGGCCAGTATGTGGATTACTACATCGACGAAGTGACCGGCCTTCCGGTCTACAGCCTGTACGGCAAGACGCGCAAGCCGACACCGGAGATGCTCGAGAATGTCGATGTCCTCGTCTTCGACATCCAGGACGTCGGCACCCGCTTCTACACGTACATCTACACAATGGCACTCGCGATGGAAGCGGCTGAAGAAAAGGGCATTCCGTTTATCGTCCTCGATCGTCCGAACCCGCTCGGCGGGGAGAAAGTCGAAGGGCCGGTGCTGGATCCGAAATTCGCTTCATTCGTCGGACAGTATACCATCCCGCTCCGCCACGGCATGACTGTCGGCGAGCTCGCCAAACTGTTTAATGCGGAATTCGGCATCGATGCAGACCTGACCGTCGTGGAAATGAAGAAATGGAAACGCAAAATGTACTTCGATGAAACCGGACTTCCATTCGTCCTGCCGTCCCCGAATATGCCGACACTGGACACGGCGATCGCCTATCCGGGCACCGCACTGATTGAAGGAACGAATGTCTCCGAAGGCAGGGGCACGACCAAACCGTTTGAACTGATCGGCGCACCGTTTATCAACAGCACCGAACTCGCTGCCGAACTGAACGCACTGGAACTCCCGGGCGTCAGCTTCCGCGCGGCGTCCTTCACGCCGATGTTCTCCAAGCACTCCGGCAAACTGTCCCACGGCATCCAGGTCCACATCACGGACCGTAACGACTACCAGCCGGTCGAAACCGGACTCCACATCGTCAAGACGATCCACGACCTATATCCGGAAGACGTCACGCTCACCAACTTCTTCGACAACCTGATCGGAAACGGCTGGATCCGCGAAGGCATCGAGAACGGCATGACCGTTGAAGAAATGAAAGCGGAATGGGAAGAGGAGCTGGAGGCGTTCAAGAAGGTGAGGAAGAACTACTTGCTGTACTGAAATTAAATGACATAGAAAAAGGGATTGGCGCGCCGGCGCCAATCCCTTTTTTTAATCCCTATTCCTATGAACTCATCCCCATCGCCGAAGAAATCCGGTCGGCTGCCGCAATGACACTTTCGGTGAACTGGTCCACCTGTTCGTCGGTGGTCTGGGACTCCAGGGCTTCGATGCTGACGGCGGCGATGAGATGGCCTTCGAAGTCGAAGATGGGGGCGCAGACGGCGATGGTGCCTTCGGTTTTTTCGCCTCTGCTGATGGCGGCGCCGGAGCGGCGGATGGCCTGGAGCTGCTGCTTCAGCATGTTGCGTTCGGCTGGGTCCGTAATGAGGCGATCGAGCAACGGGCCGGTGTCGGCCGGCGGGCTGAAGGCGAGGAAGATTTTATTGGCAGCGCCGATCGGCATCGGGATGCGTTCTCCGATGCTGTCGATGATCCGGACGTTCCGGGGGCTGTCGATCCGGTCGACGATGATCGATGAGCCGTTTCTCGGGGCGTTCAGGTAAACGGTTTCCCGCACTTCCTGCGCGAGGGCTTCAAGAATCGGCCTGGATACGGCCCGGATATCCAGCTTTTCGTATTTTTTCAAGCCGAGTTCCATCCATTTGTCGCCCAGTTCGTAGAGTTTCGTCTGCGGATGCTGGGTGACGAGACCGTGTGTCTCAAGTGACTGGAGGAGACGATACACGGTGCTGATGGGCAGGCCGGTTTTGTCAGCCAGCTCAGCAACAAGCCACTGGTCTTTTTCCGTTTCGGACATGGTCCCGATCAGCTGCATCGCGCGGTCAATCGACTGAATCATTGCACTTCTCCCCCTGTCTGTTCCCATTGTATCAAAAATTCATGACGAATCGAGTCGAATCGTCGGACCGTTCAGAAGAAAAAGAGATTGACAATACAAAAATGCAGAAATAGAATGTAAGCAAGCGGTTTCATAATGTAGAATGTATTCCACAATGCGGAATAACGAAAAGGGGATTTATTGAAAGCGATTTCGTATTGCGAACGGACATAGAAAGGGTTGAGGGGAAATGGATCGATTTACGGCTTGGATTGCGGAGATTTCGAATTTCATTTGGGGGATTCCGCTCATGATCATCCTGATCGGGGGAGGCCTGTTTCTGACGGTGCGTCTCGGGTTTTTCCAGTTCAGATACTTGCCGCATATTATCGGGCAGACGTTCGGCAAGATGTTTTCGAAAAGTGAGGGGCAGGGGACACTGACGCCTTTCCAGGCGACGACAAGTGCGCTCGCTTCCACGATGGGGGCAGCCAATATCGTCGGTGTGCCGGTCGCAATCGCGCTCGGAGGACCGGGAGCAATTTTCTGGATGTGGCTGGTGGCGCTGATCGGGATGGGGACGAAGTTCGCGGAAGTCGTGCTCGGAATGCATTACCGGGAGAAAAACAAAAAAGGCGAGTATGTCGGCGGTCCGATGTACTACATCAAAAAGGGCCTTGGCTGGAAAAAGGTAGCTTCGTTCCTCGCGCTCGCGCTCATGATTGAAATCATCGCGAGCACGATGGTCCAGTCCAATTCGATTGCCCAGACAATGAGCGGGTCGTTCGGCCTGCCTCCGTTTGCGACGGGACTGATTGTCGCATTCATCGTCATTTTGGTCACGTACGGCGGGATCAAAACGATCGGAAAAGTGACGGAAAAGCTGATTCCGTTCATGGTCGTGGTTTACCTTCTCTCGGCGCTGGCCGTCCTGTTCGTAAACTTCAAAGAAGTGCCGCAGGCGTTCGCGATGATCTTTGAATATGCGTTCCGTCCGCTGTCGGCTGCAGGCGGGTTTGCCGGAGCCGGCGTGGCCGCTGCAATCCGCTGGGGGATGGCCCGGGGGCTGTACTCGAACGAAGCGGGGATGGGAACGGCGCCGATTGCGCACGCCGCCGCCATCACGAGTCATCCTGTCAAACAGGGGTTCTGGGGTGTGTTTGAGGTGATTGTCGATACGCTGGTCGTCTGTACGATTACCGCGTTGGTCATCCTGACATCCGGTGTGTGGAAAACGATCAGCCCGGATGCGGCGTCGACCATGGTGACAGAAGCGTTCACCCCGCTCTACGGGTCGTCCATTGCGGGGATGATCGTGTCGGCCACATTGTTCCTGTTTGTCATCACAACAGTCGTTGTCATCATCTTTTACGGGGAGAAGCAGGCGGAATTCCTATTCGGCACTTCCTTCTCCAAGTGGATGCGATTCGTTTATATTGTGGCCATCATGGTCGGCGCGGTCGGCGGGCTGCAGTTTATCTGGCAGTTCCTGGACCTGCTGTTGGCAATGGTTGTCATTCCGAACGTGATTGCCGTCCTGTTCCTGAGCGGAAAGGTCAAAGAGCTTACAGCTGATTATTTTGCCAATCACTATCCGATCGAGAAACAGGCCAAGAGAAAAGGAGGAAACGTTCATGTACGAACAGCTTCGGAAGATGGAAATCGCTGAGCAGGCAGAGTGGATCACACGCCATCTGGTCGGCCTGAACAGCATCAATGGCACGGTCGGTGAGGTCAGGATTGTCCGGGAGATCTATCAGATCCTCAGTTCATTCCCTTATTTCCAAGAGCACCCGGATCACCTGTATCTCCAGAAAATTGAGGGGGATCCGCTCGGGCGCCAAAATGTGTTCGCCTTCGTGGAAGGGGCAGGACATTCAAATTCAACAGTTCTCTATCATGCCCATATCGATACGGTCGCTGTCGAAGATTTTGGCCCATTAAAAGAGCATGCGTTTTCACCTGACGCGCTCGAGGCGTTTTTCACGGAATATGAAGCCGATCCGGAAGTCCGGGAAGAAGCTCAGTCCGGTGACTGGATGTTCGGCCGCGGCTCGGTTGACATGAAAAGCGGGGCTGCCGTGCACATCGCCAATATCCTCTACTTTTCCGAGCACCGGGAAGAGCTTGACGGAAACGTCCTTCTTCTGTGCAACGGAGACGAGGAAAGCGAACACCGCGGCATTGTCGGTGCGCTTTCGGAATTGAACAGGCTGAAGCATGAACGGCACCTTGACTTTGTCTCGGCGATCAACACCGACTTTATCACCCCGCTTTATGACGGAGATCCGCACCGGTACATCTATACGGGGGCGGCCGGGAAGATTCTGCCTTGCTTCCACATATACGGGCGGGAGGTCCATGTCGGGGACACGCTCTCCGGCATCGACCCGAACTTCATTGCGGCGAAGCTGACGGAGCGGATCCACAACCGGTACCGGCTTGCGGAAAACATTCCGAATGAACTCGTTTTGCCGCCGACGTGCCTGCAGCAGCGGGATACCAAAGAACTGTACACCGTCCAGACGGCCATCAGCAGCCATCTGTACTTCAACTACTTTATCTATGAAGAAACACCTGCCGGGATTTTGGAGAAGCTGATGGACGAGGCCAGGGTGGCATGCCGGGAAGCGGAACAGTATATGAAGGAACAGTTCGACGAGTACCTGGGCGTGACCGGCCTGCCGGCGCGCAACCTTTCCTGGTCGGTCGATGTCACCACATACGAGGACTATGTGAGCTACCTCCAGAAACGCGATGTGGATGTCCGTTCCGTGATCGCCAAAGCGCTTGAAGATGCGGAAGGCGAAGCGGGAGACCTGCGGGATCTCAGCTTTTCCATCGTCAGCGCGCTGCAGGCGGCTGACCCGGAAAAGAAAGCCCGTGTCATCTTGTTCTTCGCGCCGCCGTTCCTGCCGCACAATTATCTGAAAGCCGATCAGGAACGCGATATGCAGATCCAGGCCTCGGTCGAAGGCGTGCTCCGGGAAATGGGCGAAGCCACCGGCGAACAGTTCGCACTGAAAAAGTTCTTCCCGTATCTCGCGGACGGCAGTTTCCTGTCGCTTCATGAAACCGAAGAGGAGCTGGCGCCGCTGATCGAAAACTTGCCGGAATGGGGCAATCTCTACTCCATCCCATTCGGCGCCATCCAAAAGCTCGACATCCCGTCCATCAACATGGGCGTTTACGGCAAGGACGGCCACAAATGGACCGAGCGCGTCTACAAGCCATACTCCTTCGGCATCCTGCCGGAACTGATCCGGAAAACGACGGTCAGCCTGCTGAAGCAGGGAGCGGAAAAGCGGATGCTGGAGATGGCTTAAGGAATCACACATATAAACGAAAAAGGGATTGGAGCGCCGGCTCCAATCCCTTTTATTGATGTCTTCAACTATTACGCACGTCCACCTGCCTGAAGGGCGGGAGTGCGGACAATGGCGCACGTCGCCTCAAGGAAGCTGTCCAGACCGGACAGATCCAGTGTCAGTGTTTCGCTGTCCACGCCACGGCCTCCCGGCTTTCCCGGATCATGGCCTCCTCCCGGCTCGTCGGGAACTGCCCGTCCAAATTGGCATTGCCGTTCGCCATATACGCGACCATTGCGTCGATTGCGCCCTTTACGACTTGGGAACCGCCTGGACCGTCCAGGAACACCACGGGTTTCCCGTCGTATGTCCGCCCGAGGGCCGGAAACTGCTTTCGGATCTCATCAATCGGATATGCTGACAAGTTGATGCCTCCTACTTCATGCAAGGTGACCGTCAGGGGCGGCGGGTTGCGTAGGCAGACCATGAAGTAAGGATACAGACCGGACACGCTATACCGGTTACGGAACCATTTCGGTATAGAGCAGGGGAAGTCCTGTTGGGAGTGGCAGAGAATATAAAAACCCTTGAACCTTCCGGAGGAAGCGTTCAAGGGTTCAGGTGTGGAGCGGTTGATTAAAGCGCAGAGTAGTGACGCTTGTACTCACGCTTGAATTTGCCCCAGTAGCTGTCGTTCACGCTGCTGACTGTAATGCCCCGTGAAGAGCTGGCATGGATGAACTTGCCGTTGCCGAGGTAGAAGCCCATGTGGGAAACGTGGTTCGGTCCGCCGTAAGTGCCGCGGAAGAAGACGAAGTCACCCGGTTGCGGGCTGCTGATCGAGAAGGAACGGTCATAGTAGCCGGCAGCCGATGTGCGGGATTGGCTGACGCCTGCTTGTTTCAGAACATAATAAATGAAACCGCTGCAGTCAAATCCGGACGTTGTCGTGCCGCCCCACTTGTAAGGGATGCCCTTCAGTCCTTGGGCAATAGAGACAAAGCTGGAAAGTGAAGACGAAGATGCAACTTCATTTTTCGAAGCGGATGCGTGTACAACATTGGAAGAAGATGAAGAGCTGGATGCTGTCGTTTTATTTTTCACAGGCGTTCCGCTTACTTTCAATGTCTGTCCCGGATAAATGATTGTCGAGCTCATGCCGTTCAGGTCCATCAGCTTGCGGTAAGACATTCCGTACCTATTGGCGATCTTCGACAGGGTGTCTCCTCTTTGTACCACGTAAGTAGACGAATTGGACGATGGTTGTGCGGTTGACGTGTTTTTGTTTGTCGTCGTGTTCTTCGAAGGCGCGGAAGAAGACGCGCTTGCTGTTCCGCTGACTTTAAGGACTTGACCGACAAGGATCAGGTCGCTGCGAAGTCCGTTGAGCGACTTCAGGTTGGGCACGCTTGTCCCGTGAACAGCCGCAATCTTGCTCAGCGTATCACCGCTCTTGACGGTGTAGCTCGAGGCCGAAGATGTGCTGGCCGGCTTTGAAGCCGCCTGGCTTGAGGACGTTTGTGCTTTGCCCGAGCCTGCAAGCTCAAGCACCTGGCCAGGGAAGATCAGATCGCTGCTAAGGTTATTGTAGCTTTTAAGGGAAGCGACACTTACGTTGTTTTGAACAGCAATTCTCCAGAGGGTGTCCCCGGATTTCACTTGATAAGTATCGGAAGAGGCTTCAGCATCTCCAGTGGCGATAAACGTGGCAAGCGCTGCAGTTGTCAAAGCCGAGAATACGATTTTTTTCAACGTTATTTCCCCCTGAGTTGGAATGGTTTTTGTATATGTCACGGATATAGGCTCTAAATTCAGTGTGAATTAGGAAAATCTATCTAGTTTATTAATCTATTGCTCATTTTAGCAGAGTCATAGGCTTTAATAGATTACAGTTAGATTACAAATTGCTTCACGTTTGTAATAATTGCTACGGGTTTTTACAACTAAATTCATATATAGGCGCATTCACATGAAAAAGCTCGATACGCGAATACCCGCCAACTCTGAGAAACTACTCAAAATCCAAAAGACCCGGACATAAAAAAGCTCCCTTCGTTAAGAAGGGAGAATCAGGATTCTCCGTTTCAAACGAAGGGAGGTTAATAGGCGATTTTATTTAAGCAGGCTCGCCATTTTCGCCTGTGAAGACGGTCCAAAGTAGCCGTCCGGCGTGAGACCGTACTTTTTCTGGAAAGCGATGGCCGCGGAGCGGGATCCCGGCCCGAAGCTTCCGTCGACATCCAGCTTGAACCCTACTTTGTTCATGTCGCGCTGCCAGTTTCGGACGGCGGTGCCGGTCGCCCCGAGCGACAGAACCTTTCCGTAAATCATGCCGTTTGACGGGGCCGGCTTTTCGGTTTTATCCGGTTCGGCAGGCTTGGGGGAGCCGTTCAGCAGGCTCGCCATCTTCGCCTGGGAAGACGGTCCGAAGTAGCCGTCCGGCGTAAGGCCGTACTTTTTCTGGAAGGCGATCGCCGCGGAGCGGGAGCCCGGCCCGAAGCTACCGTCGATGCCCAGCTTGAACCCGACCTTGTTCATGTCGCGCTGCCAGTTTCGGACGGCGGTGCCGGTCGCCCCAAGTGACAGGACTTTACCGTAGATCATGCCGTTGGACGGTGCCGGTTTTTCAGATTGATTTCGGCTTTTCGGTTTTATCAGGCTCAGCGGGTTTCGATGTGCCGTTAAGCAGGCTTGCCATTTTGGCTTGTGAAGACGGTCCGAAGTAGCCATCCGGCGTGAGTCCGTGCTTTTTCTGGAAGGCGATTGCCGCGGAGCGGGAGCCCGGTCCGAAGCTGCCGTCGATGCCCAGCTTGAACCCGACCTTGTTCATGTCGCGCTGCCAGTTTCGAACAGCGGTGCCGGTCGCCCCAAGTGACAGGACCTCGCCGTAAATCATGCCGTTGGACGGGGCAGGCTTTTCAGGTTGAGACGGCTTTTCGGTTTTATCAGGCTCAGCGGGTTTTGATGAACCGTTAAGCAGACTCGCCATCTTCGCCTGTGAAGACGGCCCGAAGTAGCCGTCCGGCGTAAGGCCGTACTTTTTCTGGAAGGCGATTGCCGCGGAGCGGGAGCCCGGGCCAAAACTGCCGTCGACGCCCAGCTTGAACCCGACTTTGTTCATGTCGCGCTGCCAGTTTCGGACAGCGGTGCCAGTCGAGCCGAGTGAAAGCGTCTTGCCGTAGATCATGCCGTTGGACGGTGCCGGTTTTTCAGATTGATTCGGCTTTTCGGTTTTATCAGGCTCAGCGGGTTTCGATGTGCCGTTAAGCAGGCTCGCCATCTTCGCTTGTGAAGACGGCCCGAAGTAGCCGTCCGGCGTAAGGCCGTATTTTTTCTGGAAGGCGATCGCCGCCGTGCGGGATCCCGGCCCGAAGCTGCCGTCGACATCCAGCTTGAATCCGACCTTGTTCATGTCGCGCTGCCAGTCCCGGACGGCGGCGCCGGTCGCCCCGAGCGACAGAACCTTTCCGTAAATCATGCCGTTTGACGGAACGGAAGGGGCTGACGCAATTTGCTCCAGGTAATCCCCGCTGGCATAACCTGTTGTTCCATTAAAGCTGAAACGGTACCAGCCGTTGGATGTCACGCCGGTAACCTGGACCTTGTCCCCTTTGCTGAGTTTGCCGAGGGAACGGTACTGCGTCGTGTTGCCGGTTCTGACATTCAAGTTGTTTACCGTAGATTCAAACGTGCCGTTCAACTCCCGGACGCTGATTCCGGAAGCATGCTCAGCGCCTCCGCTTCCGATCGAGGGGGCAGATGCGTTTGCTTTGAGCGGCAGGTCCAATGCCTGGGCGATGCCAAGTGTGATTGCGGAAGCCATGTCGTTCATGAAGTTGTTGTTGCGCAGATAGGCTGCATCAGTCGGATTATCGACAAACAGGATTTCCAGAAGGATGGAAGTCATGCCTGATTCCCGGAGCACGTGGAAGTTGGCGCTTTTCTTTCCGCGGTTTTTCAGCCCATAACGGTTCAGTACTTTCTGGACTTCTTTATTGATCTCATTCTGGACTTCACGATCTTTTGCCGTAGCATTTCTGGAGTGGATATAATCTTCATATCCTGAACCCCCTCCAGAGTTGTGGTGGACAGAAACAAGCAAGTCCGCACCCCATGCATTGGCCAAATCCGTTCTTTCAGTCAGGGAAAGGAAAATGTCCGAATCGCGGGTCATTTTAGTATTGACCACATAGGAGGCGTTCAGTTTCTGGTTGATCATCAGGGATAGCTTCAAGTTAAGATCTTTTTCCGCAAGCCCGTTTCCGAGCGCTCCGGAATCATGTCCTCCGTGACCCGGATCGACAACCACCTTGGCAGGTGATTCAGCTAATACGGCAAACGGGGCAGATAGGGAAAGGGCGACGGTAACGGCGAGAATCTTCTTGGTCAGTTTGTTTTTTTTCATTTCATCCACCTTATGTATAGATTTTGAAGCCACTGCATACGGACGGTCCTGTTCCCTTCACCGCTGATTTTGCCGAATAAACGGGGATTATCTGCGGCGAGGAGGATTCCGAGATATTATAGCATAAATTGGATTGATAAAAATTAGGCTGATAGTAATAGTTATCCAGAATGGGGAAAGCCGGTTTTTATGAATAAATAGGTAATACTGAGGCATTCTATGAATTGCAGGCTGACAAAACTCGAAAATTGTTTCGCCTTCAATAAGAATGGGAATAAATAGATGAATACCGCAATGGAGGTACCGTGAGGATTGGAGAATTCCGTCGAATTTCAGATGTTTTCGTACGAGCTTTTGCGATTGTATATAGATTTGGAACAATGCCGGGACGAAGAATTGCAAATGAAAATTGCAGAGGACATCGACCTGCTTGAACGCGCCATCAGTGCCTTACAATGATCGTTTTTAGGACGATCTTTTTTTTGTTTTTAATAATGTTGTGAATGTGGATGGAATGAACTTGAACTTCGCATAATAACGCCAAAATGACTAAAGTGGAGGCGAACAGCCCATGACGAATGCAAACCCGGTCTGCATCGAATGCGGAAAAGAATTTGACCCCGGCATGTCTTCCGAACCTGACCGCTGTGCCGACTGCATCACGCCGGACGAAGAAGCCAACCCGACCGGCGGCCCGAGCACTTATGTCGAGGACCCGCACGACACCAAGCCGCCCGATCCGTACGACCCAAACCCAGATGACCTGGAACCTAAGGATTATGAGGAGGAAGTGGAGTAGCAAACCAGGTGAGAAAACAGACTGTTTTCTCACCTGGTATTTTTGTGCCTCGGCTGAGTGCTTCTAAATTTCATGGAGTGCTTCCAAGTTGGGGGCGAGTGCGTCCAAATCTTCCCCGAGTGCTTCGAAAAGGATTACTCGTGCCGGGAGGCGGGCATTCTCGCAATGCTTGGAAGCAATTAAACACTTTAACCAATATTCAGTTATCTATATACTGAGCACAAAGGAGTTTAGAAGGGCGAGTGAGCGAATGAGAGTGGCAGTTATCGGAGCGGGAATCGTCGGGGCAAGCGCGGCCTATCACTTGAGCAGGCGGGCGGATACTGAAGTGATTCTGATCGACAAGGAGCAGGACGGGAAGGCGACACTTGCGGGAGCGGGAATCATCTGTCCATGGGTGTCCCATGTCGGGAACCCGGATTGGTACCGGCTGGCGAAAGAGGGGGCGAAGTTTTATCCGGAACTGGTCCGGCATCTTGAAGAGGACGGAGAAAGCCAGACCAGTTACAAGCAGGTCGGTGCGCTTTGTGTGAGCGACCGGCCGGAGGAACTGGACCGGATTGAAGAGGCAGTCCGGGCCAAGCAGCCAGATGCTCCTGAATTGGGAGAAGTACTGAGACTGGATGCCAAGGAGACCCGGCGCAGGTTCCCTCCATTAAATGAGGAACTCGAATCCGTCTACGTATCGGGCGCGGCCAGGATAGACGGCCGGCTGCTGCGAAAGGCGATGGTGCGGGCCGCAAAGAAAAATGGGGCGCGCATTATAGAAGGAGAAGCAAGTCTGATTTCAGATGGTGACAAGATGACGGGCGTTTCAGTAGGTGACGAAGTCATCAATGCTGACCAAGTGATTGTCACCGCAGGCGCCTGGGTGCCGGAGCTCTTGGAGCCGATCGGTGTGCAGGTGAACGTACAGCCGCAACGGGGCCAGATCCTTCATATTGATGTGCAGGGTGAAGACACGTCGGACTGGCCGGTCGTCCTGCCGCAGAGCAGCCACTACATGCTGGCGTTTGACGACTCTCGCGTGGTGGCGGGCGCAACAAGGGAGACCGGTTCCGGATTTGATTACCGCCAGACAGTCGGCGGGGTGCATGAAGTCACAGGTGAAGCGCTCCGGATCGCCCCCGGACTCTCGCAGGGCACGCTCAAGGAAGTCCGGATCGGCTTCCGTCCGATGGGTGAGGATTCTCTTCCGCTGTTAGGGAAGCTTGATGAAGTTGGACAAGTCACTGTCGCGACCGGGCTCGGGCCGTCTGGTCTGATGATGGGGCCATATGTCGGGTATCTTGCCGCCTGCCTTGCGACGGGTGAGGAGGCCGGGATGGATCTGAGTGCTTACCATCCGTTGCGGGGAGCGGCAGTGAATGGGTGATGGGCATGCCGGTGGAAAAATTCCATTTACTGTCTGGTTTCCCTCTCATGAAATGCTATAATTAAGGAAAATCCAAATAGAGGAAGAGGGGCTGCGCCATGCTCAAAAAAATCGCTTCCGACGCGCTCGGGCTGTCGGATATCGGGAAAATCATCGGGCCGGCGGACTATGACAAGACCGACGCTGATGATTACATCCGCCATGAAGACAACGAGAAAATCTATTTCCTGATTAAGACGAAGGCGGACGAGTACTGCTTCACCAATATCGCGTTCATCCATGTGGACGGGGACACCGCCGTGTCTTCCAAGCGGACGCTGAAGCGCTATCCGTACTCGCAATACAAGTTTGGGGATGTCACGCTTGAGACCGCGGGGAAAGTGGACCTTGATGTCGAGATCAAGTTCACGCTGGGTAACCAGGCCTACAGCATCGACGTCGATAAAAAGCAGCTGGATCAGCTGAAAGACCTTTATAAGGCGCTTGTCTACATCGCCGAAGTGACACACGAGAACAGCATTCAGATGGATATGGCCACACAGAGTCTTGACCGGGCTGTCCAGGTGCTCCACAACACCCGTCCCGCGGAGGTTCAGCTTTCCGAGCAGTACGAGAAGCTGACCGAGTTTGGCTTTAACTGGATGCAGCAGGCCCGTGCCAAGTACCATGAGAAAGACTTCGGCGCGGTGTTTGAGAAGTATATTAATAACTGATCTTACTGAGGAGAGGGCTGAATTGAGCCTTCTTTTCTTTTTGTCTTGAAAAAAGTAGAAAGAAGGTTAAGTGACTCTACACGGGGACTTATCGACGAAAAAGGAAGGGGTCCAAAGCACCCTTCTCCGGTCGACAGGCAGGTGTTCACGATGACCATGTAGAAACTGATTAATCGAATGTATTTGTTTTAATATTCTGTTGTTTCGTGTCGGGGAGATCTGCATTCGCTAATGGGACTTACATAGGGAATCAGGAGGAGTCGGATGAATCAGCTACTGCAAAAGGCAATTGCCGAACCTATGGAATTTAACCTATCGATCAAAGAGGTCTGGAAGCGCTATACCGATTTGGGCCGATTTCCGGATGAGCCGATCCGCCATGAGATTCTTGAATCGTGGGAGCATTCGAAGAGCCTGGGTGTCGATCCGTTTCAGCAGAAGATCGAGGAGATCATCTCCCCGCATGAACTGGATCATCGCATCCGGCAGAATGAACAGCTTCTTTCTTACGCATCTCCGCAGATTACGGATTTAAACGATTTATTGAATGAATCGGGGACAATGCTATGCGTCACCGACAGGCATGGGACTATATTGGATTCTTTCGGCGACCGCTCCACGTTAAAGCGGGCTGAGGTGCTGAATATTTTCGAGGGCGGGACGTGGAGCGAGAGCTCGGCAGGGACGAATGCGGTTGGGGTGGCCTTGAAGACGAAGGCGCCTGCACAGGTGTTTTTCTCGGAGCATTTCTGCGAGAAGAACCATGAGTGGTACTGCATGGCGAGCCCGATCCTTGCGCCTTTCACGAAAGAATTGGTCGGGATTGTTAATGTCGCCGGCTGCAATCTGAATCTGCATCCGCATACATTAAAACTGCTTGTCTCGGAAGCGAAAAATCTGTCGGGCTCCATCCATGCCCGGCTTTACGAAGATGCCATCCGTGAAAACCTCTTTCTGACTGCGGCACTGGATGGCACAGAAGATGCAGTGTTCGTCGTGGACAGCCAAAAGGAGATCATCAACCGGAATAAGGCTGCCGCTGTTCATCCCTCACTTTCGGGAATTTCCGGTGCCGGTTTGATCAAAGGGCTGGATTCCCTGCTTGAACAATCCATGCTGACAGGACAAAAAATACAGAATGAAAGTATCCGGCATAAATCGCATATCTATCGCTGTTCAATCTATCCCCTCACTTTCCAGGAAATCGGCCTGGGTGCCGTTGTTTTCCTTAGGCAATCGCCGGATCTGCCCGGACAAAAGAAGCGGCGGTCCACTGCATCATCCGATGATGCTGCCTTCGCGCATGTCATCGGTTCATCGACCCCGATGGTGCAGGTGATCAACCAGGCGAAAAAGGCGGCGGCCATTGACGCGACGCTCTTCCTGTCGGGCGAGACCGGCACGGGGAAAGAAGTATTCGCACAGGCCATTCACCGTGCAGGCAGCAGGCGGAACAAGCCGTTTGTCGCCATCAACTGCGGCGCCATTCCGCCGGGCCTGCTAGAGAGTGAACTGTCGGGTTACGAAGCTGGCTCGTTCACGGGCGCAAAATCAAAAGGCAGTCCGGGAAAGTTTGAAATGGCGGAGGGCGGTACGATCTTCCTCGATGAAATCGGGGACATGCCGCTGGAATCCCAGGTGCATCTGCTCCGAATCTTAGAGGAACGGGAAGTGAGACGGATCGGCGGTGAGCGGGCGATTCCGGTTGATGTCCGGGTCATCGCCGGTACACACCGTGATCTGAAGCGGGCCGTCGAAGAGGGGACCTTCAGGGAGGACCTTCTGTATCGCCTTAAGATTATCCAACTGACGCTACCCCCTCTTCGTGAACGAATAGAAGATATACCTGAATTGAGCCGCAGGTTCATCGAGGAAAATGCCGGGCAGTTCGGCAAGCGTCAAGTCCGTGTCTTGCCCGAAACGATAAAATGTCTCATGGACTATCACTGGCCAGGCAATGTCCGTGAACTGAAAAACGTCATCCAGCAGGCACTGTTCACCATGGATGGGGAGACGCTTTGCCCGTCTCATCTGCCTGCCGAGATATCGGCTTCCGCTCCGCAGTCGGAGAAAGCTCGCCTGCTGGATGCGTTGCAGGCGGAAGATGGAGTGGTTTCGCATGCGGCGATCCGCTTAGGCATCTCGCGTGCGACGATGTACCGCAGAATGAAGAAATATCAACTCACATGATCAATGGCAGTGGTGCCGGAACGCTTGATGCGTGCCGGGCTCCACTGCCATATTTACACTTCCGATGTTAACTTCTTTAGTTTATATAGTTGAGACGCTGAGACACATTTTCGTCTCAGTGAGACACTTGTAAGGTTATTCCTATCAATCTTACCTCGCTCACAAACACAGTCAAACCAACCTTCCCAAACTTTTTCCGCTTTAAACATCACCTTGGCACACTTCTTGCAAATCTCTTAAAATGAGCCGCTCAGGCAGAATCGATCAGCCAGGCGGAATCACCACACGTCGAAAGCAAGGTGATGCAGGTTTGTTGGAAACGTATGATTTAGCAGTAATCGGAGCGGGGCCCGGCGGTTACGTCGCGGCAATCCGCGCAGCACAGCTTGGGAAAAAGGTGGCCCTGGTAGAAAAGGGGAAGTTGGGGGGCACTTGCCTGAATGTCGGTTGTATCCCGTCCAAATCCCTGCTCCGGCACAGCGAGCTTGTCCAGGAGATCCGGAAGGCGAATGAATGGGGCATCCAGACCGGAGAAATGACCATCGATTTTACAAAGCTGATGAAGCGGAAGGATCGGGTGGTCGACACGTTAAAGAACGGCATCGGTTACCTCATCAAGAAGAACCGGATCACGCTCTTCGAGGGAACCGCTACGGTCAGCAACGACCTCGTCGTCACGGCCGGCGCCAAGCAACTCCGCGCGAAGGACATCATTCTGGCGACCGGCAGCAGGCCGTTTGTTCCGCCCATTCCGGGGCTGGACCAGGCCGACTATCTGACGACTGATACATTCTTCGAACTGCAGAAGCTCCCCGGGAAACTTGTCATCATCGGTGGCGGCGTGATCGCCATCGAGCTCGCCTTCGCCGTCGCTCCGCTCGGGTCGGATGTGACGATCCTTGAAGTGGCGGACGACATCCTGTCTACAGAGGATCCGGACGCCAGGGAGATCATCAAAAAGCGGCTGGATGATCTGGGCGTGCAAGTGGTCACGAAGGCAATCATCTCCAACGTCACAAACGAGAGCGTCACTGCAGGGGATGAGACCTATCTATTCGACCGGCTTTTAGTTGCGACCGGAAGAGTCCCCAATCTGGATGCAGCCGGGGAACTTGACCTGAACATGGATCGCTCGGGGCGCTATGTAAAGGTCAATGAGTTCTATGAGACGAGCAGGCCACATATCTATGCGATCGGCGACATGATCGGCGGCTATCAATTGGCCCACGCGGCAAGTGCGGAAGGACTGGTCGCCGCCAGTGCCATCGCAGGCGAAGATCCAAGGCCGCTTGATCCAGCTTCCATTCCGCGCTGTGTCTACACCCAGCCCGAGATAGCTTCGTTCGGCCTGAGTGAGGAGGTGGCGCAAGCCAAAGGTTATCAGGTGAGGGTGAAGGTATCCCCGCTGTCGGGGAACGGGAAGGCCCTTGCCATGGGAGAGACGGAGGGCTTCATCAAGCTGATCTCCGACACGGCCTACGGAGAAATATTGGGAGCTGTCATCGTCGCACCGAATGCCACAGAAATGATCCAGGAAGTGCTGGCGGTCAAAGGCTTGGAAGGTACCATGCATGAACTGGCCGGCTTTGTCCGGGCCCACCCTTCGGTATCGGAAGCAATCGGAGAAAGCGCCGAAGCATTTTTTGAACTGGCCATCCATCAATAAATCACCTTGAGGAAAAGCTTTTGATTGGAGTGGAGGGCGGCGGCTCCTGCGGGAATAGCTAGAGCCGAAGACCCCATGGATGCCGCGCAATGCTCTGCAACGCTAACGCTTTTGCTCGCAGGAAACCTTCCGCTTCGCTTTTGCACACAGACGCCAGTCTGCGTACTGGCGCCGGCTAAGGCCAAGCCCAAGCTCGCGGAAAGCGTCCGTCGGTAACGGAAATCAATACACTTTAAAGTACCACAAAGGAGGAAACACCCATGGATCAGAAGACTGCATTATGGATTTACCAGAAGATGAACGAAATCCGCCAATTCGAAGAAGAGGTCCGCGTACAATTCGGCAAAGGCCTCATCCCCGGATTTGTCCACCTCTATGCAGGCGAAGAAGCCGTCGCAACGGGAGTCATGGCGCAGCTTGATGACGAGGATTACATTACGAGCACTCACCGCGGCCACGGCCACGCGATTGCAAAAGGCTGCGACATCAACCGGATGATGGCGGAAATCATGGGCAAAAAAGACGGCCTTGGCGGCGGCAAGGGAGGCTCCATGCACGTCGCCGATGTCGACAAGGGCATGCTTGGCGCGAACGGGATTGTCGGCGGAGGATTCGGCCTTGCGGCGGGGGCCGCACTGACCATCAAGACGCTCGGCCGCGACCAGGTGGCGGTCTGCTTCTTCGGTGACGGGGCGTCGAACGAAGGGGTCTTCCACGAAGGCCTGAACCTTGCGTCTATCTTGGATCTTCCGGTGATCTTCGTCTGTGAAAACAACCAGTTCGGAGAGGGCACGCCGTTCCGTTATGCGTCCGCGTCCGAAACGGTTGCCGAGCGGGCATCCGCTTATAATATGCCGGGCGTCCGGATCGACGGCATGGACGCAGTGGCTGTATATGAGGCGACAAAGGAAGCGATCAAGCGCGCGAAGGCCGGCGAAGGCCCGACGCTGATCGAGTGCGATACGTACCGACAGTACGGCCACTTCGAAGGAGATGAGCAAAAATACAAAACCGACCAGGACCCGAACAAGGATCGCGACCCGATTGTGGAATTCCGCCAGAAAGCGATCGAGAACAACTGGATGACCGCCGATCAAGCGGATGAAATTGAGGCGCAGGCCAAGAAGACGATCGAAGAAGCTACCGCTTTCGGGGAAGCAAGCCCGCTTCCTGATGAGTCCGAACTGTACACGGATATTTTCGCATAAGAAAAGGGGGAGAAACCGATGGCAGAACGTAAAGTTACATTTATGACGGCAATCAACGAAGCGATGTTCCAGGCGATGAAAAAGGACGACACAGTGATCCTGATCGGCACGGATGTGGCCGGCGGAGCGGAAGTCGACCACCTCGTCCAGGATGACGGAAGGCATGATGATGCTTTTGGCGGTGTATTCGGGCTGTCGAAAGGGCTTGTCACGGAGTTCGGCCGGGGGCGAGTCATCGACACCCCTATTGCGGAACACGGTTACTTCAGCGCGGCAGTCGGTGCCGCGGCAACGGGGCTGCGTCCAATTGCTGAGCTGATGTTCAACGACTTTGTCGGCTTCGCCCTTGATCCGATCCTGAACCAGGCCGCCAAGATGCGGTATATGTTCGGCGGCAAGGCGAAAATCCCACTTACTGTTCGGACGGTGCACGGAGCGGGTGCCGGGGCAGCGGCACAGCACTCCCAGACATTATACGGAATGTTCGGGGCGATCCCAGGTGTCAAAGTCGTCGTGCCGTCCAACCCGTATGACGCGAAAGGCCTGATGCTGGCAGCGATCGAAGAAAACAACACAGTCGTCTTCTCTGAAGATAAAATGCTGTACGGCCTGAAGGGTCATGTGCCGGAAGAATATTACACGGTCGAAATCGGCAAGGCGAATGTCGTTCGCGAGGGATCGGACCTGACGATCGTCGCTATCGGCAAGATGGTACAGGTCGCACAGGAAGTAGCAGATCGCCTGCAGCCGGACGGCGTGGAAGTAGAAGTCATCGACCTGCGCACAATCGCGCCTTGGGATCAGAAGACGGTAATCGAGTCGGTGAAGAAAACGGGCCGCCTGATCGTCATTGACGAGTCGAACCCTCACAATAATACCGCAACGGACATCGCGGCAGTCGTTGCCGACAAGGCCTTTGATTATCTGGATGGCCCGATCAAGACCGTCTGTGCACCAAATACGCCGGTTCCGTTTGCGGCAAACCTCGAACGGGCCTATATTCCGGACGCTGAAAAAGTGCTCCGTGTAGCGGACGAAATCATCGCAGATCTGAAGAAAGCACTATCGCTGGCATGAGGAGGCGGGTGGAATGAGCGGACAGATTGTTATGCCAAAACTAGGGATGACCATGACCGAAGGAACCATAACGGAATGGTATAAAGACGTGGGCGATCCTGTGGAAAAGGGGGAGCCGATCCTCATGATCAGCTCCGACAAGCTGACACAGGACATCGAAGCACCGGAATCCGGCATCCTGCTGGAAAAGCGCGGTGACACAGACAGCTTGTTGCCGGTCGGGGAAGTGCTGGCCGTTATTGGGGAAGAAGGAGCGGCCCCTATTCCTGAGGTTCGGTCTGCAAAGGAGCCGGCAGCTGTCATGCCAGCCGAACCTGAACATTCAGTTGTATCTGCTGAACAGGCACCGAAGGAGACGAGCACGCGCCCGGAAAGTGACCGGATCTTCGTCACGCCGCTTGCAAGGCGAATTGCAGAGGCCGAGGGAGTCGATTTGCATTCAATAGAAGGAAGCGGAGGCAACGGACGGATCACTAAAAGGGATGTCGAGCGGGCGCTTGTGCAAAGAGAGGCGACCGGCATCCTTGCAGAGGCGGAGTCCGCAATCCAAGAAAGGGCATCGCTTGCCTCCGGGCAGGCTATAGCCCCACAGCCGGCGGCAGAGGCTGGAGTGGGCGAAGGACTATCCCCAATGCGCAAGGCGATTGCAAAAAACATGCGGAGAAGCCTTGCCGAAACCGCCCAGCTTACGTTGCACCGAAAAGCCGATGGCAACGCGCTCATTGAGTTCCAGCAGACGCTAAAGCGGGAGCTTGTCAATGCAGGATATGATACCAAGCTCACCCTCACCGTATTGCTGGCAAGGGCAGCCGTCCTTGCCCTGCAGGAGGTTAAATCCTTAAACGCCACCTACCGGGATGGCAAGCTGACGGAGCATGACGAAGTTCATCTGGGCATCGCCACGTCTCTTGATCACGGACTGGTTGTTCCGGTCATACGGGATGCGCACCAGAGAACAATCGGCGCGCTGGCAGAAGACATTCGGGAAGCAACCGAACAGGCCAGAAGCGGCGCGGCGTCCCCATCCTTGCTAGCCGGCTCCACATTCACCATCACAAATCTTGGGGCGAGCGGTGTTGAGTATTTCACGCCAATCCTCAATCCGCCGGAAACCGGCATCCTTGGTGTCGGAGCGCTCCAGGACGAGCTTGCACTTTCGGAAGATGGCTCCGTGAAGCAGGTCAAAAAGATCCCGCTGAGCCTCACTTTCGACCATCAGATTGTCGACGGTGCCTTAGCGGCGGCCTTCCTGACTGCACTGGTAAAATATATCGAGACACCGTATCTGCTGGTTTTATGATTGAGGAGGAAGGCGTGGCTCGCGCCTTCCCTTTTTCTCGTTGGGAGCGCGCATAGAATCGCCGCGAACGCGCATAGAATCCTTGGAACCGCGCATAGAATCCTATGCGTGCTCGGCAAATGAGGTGTAATCCGCCGTTGCCATTGGGCACACTGGCATCAAACAGCCGAGAGGAGCGGAGCCGGTGGAGTTTTTTCATGCCCAGGAAACGCTGACCGCCATGCAATGGATTTTGCGGGCGGTCGTCTCATATATTTTCCTGCTGATTGTGGTCAAGGCGATGGGGCAGCGGTCGATCTCGCAGCTGAGTCTTCTGGATTTTGCGGTCGCCATTACCATTGGAAACATTATCGCGCATCCGCTGTCCGATGAAGGGCTCGGCCTAAAGGGGTCGATGATCACGATGGTCGCGCTCACCATCCTCTATTCCGCAAGCGTGTTCGCCGTGCTGAAATCCGGGCGCGTCAGGAATTTTGTCCTGCCCCGCCCGGTACCGCTGGTCGATCGGGGACAACTTGTTTATCCGAACTTGAAAAAAGCCCGCATTTCCATCGATTATCTGCTTTCCGAAGCGCGGAAGGCGAAGATTGAGGATCTACAGAAGCTCTCGCTGGCGCTATGGGAACCTGATGGCACTATTTCATTTTTCGAAAGTCCGCAGTACCAGGGGCCGACGCGGAGTGATTTCAATATGGCGCCCGAGCCATTCGACTTGCCGGAGGTCGTCGTCAGGGAAGGAAAGATCGATCGACAAGCACTCCGTCAGGCGGAAAAGGATGAAGCGTGGCTGCTGTCTGTGCTGAAAGAAGAACACTATGTGCAGTTGCAGGACGTCCTGCTTGCGACGATGGACCGGAGCGGGCGGGTGAAGGTGTTTGTCGGGGGAAGATGAGAAGGACAAAAAAGCATCCGGCAGCCCATTGCCGGATGCTTTTTCTAACGTATTTAATTGTCGGCCGGTTCAGGCAATAAAAACGTATGCTGAGCGGCGGTCGACAGGTCCCGCAAGATGCGGTTGAGCGGTGACTGTTCCATGACGGCATCCATGCCGAAGTGACGGATGGCGTGATGGACGCCGGAGCGCGCCGTGTCGGACGCCGTTTTGGCGGTCCGGATCAGGCGCTGCTCTTCTTCGGCGGTCATTGCTTCGCCTGCCAGGTGACGTGTCCATGCATCACGAACGGCTGATTCGAAGCGGGCGGCCTGTTTGCCGTGCTCGCTTTCATGCCCTTCAAGTTCATCCAAGACAAAGGCTTGCCGATCCGCTCCGGGCCATTTTTCCTCGGCGAGTGATCGCGCTTCCTCGTAGAAGTGGTCGGCGATGCCGAGGCAGACTGCCGTGAATGAAGCGACCGAAAAGGCGACGAACGGAAACGAGTGGACCGGACCGGCAAATGCGTTTTGCTGTTCGAAAATACTGAAGGTGCGAGTTTCCGGGACGAATGCATCCGTGACCCGGATAGAGTGGCTGCCGGTGGCGCGGAGGCCAAATGCGTTCCAGTCACCGAGCACCTCCACTTGGTTCGGCATGAGGGTCATGCTTCGGATGGTTTCGGTGCCTTCGATGATGCAGTTGGCGGTGAACATGGAAGCATACGGCGCGCCGCTGCAGTATTTCCATTTACCGGAGACCCGGTATCCGCCTTCGACAGGCACCGCTGTGCCGGCGGGGAAGCCGCTCCCGGCAATGACGGCAGATGCCGGGCTGAACAGCTCCTGTCCGGTTTCTTCGGTCATATTCGGGACGAACATGCCGCCGCCGGAGCCGATCGTCGTGAGCCAGCCGGCGTTGCCGTCCGCATGGGAAACTTGGCGAAATACGCTCAGCGCTTCGGGGAGACCGAGCATGCGGCCGCCCAGTTGTTCCGGTACAAAGAGCTTAAACAGCTTTTCTTCTATTAGATAGTCCAGCAGGCTTTGCGGGACTTCCCGGGTGCGGTCCATTTCTTCTGAATGGACGCGGATCCGGGCGACATCGATGTTTTCTTGCTTTACTTTGGTCACGGAAAGTCACTCCTTATCGGTGCGGGGCCGTCAGCTGCAGGGCGATCTGCCTTCGGATGTCCAGGAATTCTTCGGACAGGATCAGGTCCGGTGTCCTCGGGCGATTGAAGGAGACCGTGTATTCCGCAAGCAGCCGCGCCGGTTTGTCGGTCAAGATCAGGATCCTGTCGGAAAGGTAGATCGCTTCTTCGATATTGTGGGTGACAAACAGAATCGACCGCGGATTTTCTTCCCACAGGGAAAGCAGCCATTGCTGCATCTCCGCCCGGGTGAACTCATCAAGGGCGGAGAACGGTTCATCCAGGCAGATAAAGTCCTGGGGACTGAGCAGACTCCGGATAAACGCTGCCCGCTGCTGCATGCCGCCGGACAATTGATGGGGATACGCGTCCGCATAGCCGCCGAGGCCTGCCTTATCCAGCATAGTTCGTGCAGCTGAAGGATCCGGGACACCGGCGATTTCGGCGCCGAGCCGCACATTGTCCAGAACGGTCCGCCACGGAAGAAGGGACGGACGCTGGGGCATATAGCTGATCATGCCGCGCCGGCCCCGGATCGGTTGTTCACCCAGCCGGATCTCGCCTTCATCCGGCTCGATCAAGCCTCCAATCAGCTGAAACAGGGTGCTTTTCCCGCTTCCCGAAGGACCGAGAATCGAGACGAATTCCCCGTCTTCCACATGGAAAGACAATCCTCCGAGCACGTTTGTCTGCCCAAGTTGCTTATGGAGATCGTGTACGATCAGTTCAGCCATTCCGCTCCCTCCTTCCTTTTGTTTTCCAGCTGACAGTGCGGTCTTCGATCAGACGGATCATCCCGAAAAACAGCAGGCTCAGCGCCATAACGAGGAAAATCGCCACAAACACATTCGTCGTCCTGAACGAGGAAGAGGCGAGCGTCATGTATACGCCGATTCCTTTTTTGGCGCCAAGCCATTCTGTGATGACGGCTCCCATCACACTGTAGGTCGCGGCGATTTTCAACCCGGAAAAAAAGGAAGGGAGGGCGTGGGGCCATTCCAGCTTGCGGAAAATCTGCCCCCGGCTGGCGCCTGCCATTTTCATATAATGCATGAGGTCATCGCTTGTCTGACGGAACCCGTCAAGGACGGACACGGCAATCGGGAAAAAGCACACGAGGGCGATGATCAGCAGTTTGGGTGCTGCCCCGAAACCGAACCAGATGACCAGGAGCGGCGCGAGCACAATCACGGGAATGTTCTGCGTCAAAATCATCAGCGGGTAAAGGGCTTCCCGGAAGCCGGGCACGAGATGGAGCACGGTCGCCGCAAGCAGCCCGACCGCGCTCCCGATCAGGAATCCGCCGAGGGCGAGGGTGATCGTCGAACCGATATGGCCGCTGTAGGCCGGCCAGTCGTTCAGCAGCTCCATCCAGACCGCCGACGGGGCAGGAAGGAGCCAGACCGGCATGTCGAACAGACGGACGGCCGCTTCCCAAGCTGCCATCAGCAAAACGATCAGTGCCGCAGGCTTCCAGCTTTGGCGGAGTGCCTGGTTCATCCTCGGTATTTCTCCGTCAGCGCGTCCATTGACGTCCCCTCCGGCCGGTAGGAGATTTTCAATTGGGAAAGGACACCGGGACAGCCGGCTTCGATCATCTTCTCGTTCATCTGTTTGACGATGTCGAGCAGCGTGCCGAGCTCGCCTTCCATGACGGTCTCAAGCGGCCCGACTTCATAGCGGACGCCGGATGCGCCAATCACGGAAATGGCTTCATCTACATAAGGAATCACATCTCTGCCCCCGGGTACTTTCGGGATGATCTGGATGCCCAGCAATGCATTTGCCATCATTTTTCCTCCTTCGGAAGGAATTCGTTCGTGAACGCTGCCTCTACATCGAGTTCTTCTTCGATCAGGCCATGTTCATGCATCCACTTTGCATAGCCGGCCCAGACCGACTCCTTTTGTTCTCCCCAACGGTCCGCATCGTCCCGGTATTTCGGGGACAGCCATTTCTGGCTGGCACGGACAAGTTCCTCGTCAAGCTCCGGAACTTCGCCGATCAGAATGTCGGCCGCTTCCTCCGGATGATCAATCGAATATTCATAGCCTTTGGATGCCGCGGCGACAAAAGCGGACACAAGATCCGGATCCTGATTGATCAGCTTCTCGCTTGTGATCATGACGGGCGTATAGTAGTCGAGTTCATCCGAAAAGTCGGCCAGATATTGGATGTTCAAGTCGATCTCGCGGAGCTCCGCTTCGATTCCGTCCCAGCCGTAGTAAATCCAGGCGAAATCCACGTCACGTTCCACGGCGGTGAAAAAGTCGGTGTTGCCCATGTTCAGGAACTCAAGTTTCGAGATATCGGCTCCGTCGCCCTCCATCAGGGTGGACAAAACCGCCTCTTCCACGGGAGCTCCCCATCCGCCGTAGGTTTTCCCTTCATAGTCTTTCGGGGAGCGGATGTTCTTTTCTGCAGGAGAGGCGAAGCCGGATGTATTGTGCTGGATGACCGCGGCCACCGAAACGATCGGAATGCCTTGGACCCGGGCTTCCGTAAGCGATTCCTGCGCGCTGATGCCGAATTCGGCTTCATTTGAAGCGACCAGTTGGTTGGCGCCTGCTTCTCCGGGCATGACAATTTCCACATCGAGTCCTTGCTCCTCGAAATAACCTTTTTCCTGCGCGACGTAGAGGCCGGTATGGTTCGTGTTCGGCGTCCAGTCGAGGACCATGGTGACTTTCTTCAGTTCGTTCTTGCCGGTGTCCTTGTCCTGGTCCGCTGTCCCGGAAGAACAGCCGCCCAGAACAAGGGCCGCCATAGCGGCGATGCCGAGCCATTTTCTCATGATGATGGTACCCCCTTGTGTTGTTTTTCTGCCGACAGGGGGAGCGGTGCTGCCGCGCCAGGCAAAAAAGCATGCCCGGGCAGAAGCCGGGCACGCTGGAAAAGACGAGTGGTGGTGTCTCGCAGATTGTTTCCCTACGCCGGTCTTAACCAGATCAGGTTCAAAGGGTCAGCGCCTAATGAGCGCACTCTCAACCGGCCACACCGGTCCCCCCACATGTCGGTATGAAGTTCTGGTCTATCATGTCATAAAAGCGAAGGACGTTCAAGATGGCTTTGAACGTGCAGGTGACGAAGGCTGCGCTTCAGGCGCCGTTTCTGCTGTTAATTCCCAAGCAGGACGCCTCCTGCGCAGCTTGCAACGAGCACCGTCAAGAAAACACCGGCCAGCACATAGTCCCGTCCGCAAACTTGGACCGGCTGATAAAATTCCTTTCGCCGCTCCCCGGTGAAGCCCCTCGCTTCCATTGCGAAGGCTGCGCGTTCGGCTTTCCGGACGGCTCCGGCGAGCATCGGGATCAGCAACCTTCTTGTGCCGGCAAGCCGCTGCCACCAGTGCCGGTCCTGGCCGATGCCGCGCAGGCGCTGGGCCTGACGGATCTGGGTGAGTTCGTCTTTAAGGACGGGCAGGAACTGGTAGCCGACCATCGTGCCGTAGGCGATCTTCGGCGGGATTTTCAGCTGCTGCATGAGGCTCATGACGAAGGTGACCGGGTTTGTCGTGAAAGCGAACAGCAGCGAAAGTGTCGAGAAGGCCATGACCCGGAAAGTCAGTGACCAGGCATGTGCCCACTGCTTGTCGGTGACATCGATGCCGGCAAATGATCCGATCACTTCACCGCCGCTGTCCGCCCCGAAGACGAGTGTCGTCCAAAGGTAGCCGACCGCGCCGAGCGTAAAGGGCAGCATCATGAGCGCCCAAAGCTTCCAGTTGATCCGGCTCATCGTCACCTGCAGGACGAGGATTCCGAGCCAGAATAGGAGCGGTGTCCACGGATTGAAAAAGAAGGCCATCGTGAGCATCGAGACGGTCACGATGATGAACTTGACCGATGGGTTCATGTCATGCAAAAGCCGGCTCACGGCGGTCCGCTCCTTTCGGCGGGAGAAGGTGGTGTGCGTCCAGCAGTGCCGGATCCTCCCACACATTCTCCGCACTGAAATGCCCGGTCAGCCGGCCTTCTTTTATTAGAAGAATCGAGTCGGCAACGCCCTCTGCAAACTCCATGTCATGGGTGATGATCAGGAATGTGATGCCTTCCCGCGAACGCTCGTCAATCAAAGAAAACAGTTCCTGCAGGCCGGACGCGTCCTGTCCGGAAGTCGGCTCGTCCATGATAATGACCGGACGGTTGTCGGCGAGCATGGCACCGATTGCGACGCGGCGTTTTTGGCCGTGGCTGACCGAGAACGGATGGGCATCCCAGATAGGCTTCAGCTTCAGCCGTTTGGCGAGGTCGTCCAGCGTTTCTGTCGTGGCGAGGCCCGAGAAGGTCAGTTCGTCCCGGACGGAATTCGTGAGAAACAGGAATTCCGGCGACTGGGGGACGTAGCCGTTGCCGGGCGACCGGACGGTTCCTCCGTGTTTGTAAATGCCGCAAAGCGCCTTGGCGAGCGTTGATTTCCCGCTCCCGTTCGGCCCCGCGATAACAGCGATCTCTCCTTCACTAACTTCGAATGAAAGAGGGGCTAGTAGCTGTTTTCCGCCGATATCAACCGACAGGTCCGAAACAGAGAGGGCAGGTCTGCCGGTCATGCCGGAGGCGCGTTTTGGGAATGCAACCGGAGTTTTTGAATCGGCGGGATGATCCCCGATCATCTGTCCGTCTGGCCCAAGCGCAATCTCTCGTTCGAAGAATCCCTCCCACAGATCCAGCCGGTGCTCAACCGCGACAACCGTCAGGCCGGTCCGCTTCTGGAGCCCGTCCAGCCAACGGACAAAATTCCTGGCGGTCAGCGGGTCAAGGTGGGCGAGCGGCTCGTCCAGAAGAAGGACTTCCGGCTCCGCGATCAATGCGCAGGCGGTCGCGACCCGTTGCTTCTGGCCGCCGGACAGCGACTGGATGACCGAATGGCGGAATTCTGTGAGGCCGGTCATTGCCAGAACGTCTCCGATTTTTCGGTCCATATCGGAGCGGGGAACCCGAAGATTTTCCAGCGTGAAGGCAAGTTCCTCCTCGACGGTCGTCATGCAGAACTGTGAGTCCGGATCCTGGAAGACGGTCGCGATCAGCCGGTTGATCTCACCCGGCCGGTAGTCATCCGCCCGTTTCCCGAACAGCAGGATGTCTCCTTCGACGATGCCGTCGCAGTTAAGCGGATAAAGCCGGTTCAGCAGGTAAAGCAGGGTGCTTTTGCCGCAGCCGCTCGGCCCGCTGATGACGACCCGCTCGCCTCGTCGGATAGTGAACGTCAGACCGTTCAGCGTGTTTTCCTGGTCATCCGGAAAGCGGAATGAAACGTCAGCAAGTGAGACTACCGGTTTATGCACCGGCCCCACCCTGTTTCGTCCGCGAGATGGCATAACCGCGGAGCGCACCTGTGGCCAACAGTCCATCAGCGAGATATTTGCCGCCGATCCCGGCAATGATGGCACCGCTCAGCACGCGAAGTGTGAACATGAGAAGCACGAACGACGGATCGAGCGCGGCATAGCCCGAGACAAAGTAGCCGTACACAAAGCTGAACACCGCAGCACCGGCACCTGCAAGCATCATGACTGCCAGGTTAAAGTGGCGGTAGCGGGTTGCGGCAAATGCCGCTTCCGCGCCGAGGCCCTGAATGACCCCGGACAAAATCAGGCGCGGGCCGACCGCATTGCCGAGCATGACTTCGATGATTGCGGCAAGCGTTTCGGGAAGCAGCGCAGCTCCGGGTTTACGAATGATCGCCATCGCAAGGATGGAGACGATAAACCAGATGCCGAACATCCACTCATAGGCGATCGGCCCGATCAGCCCCGCCCAAATGTTGCCGAAGTGGACGGCGACAAGGTAAACGAGGCCGAAGACGACGCCGAACAGGGAGGCAAGCACGACTTCTTTGAGTTTCCAAGGCTGCCTCATGTCAATTCACCTCGTGGGACGGGCTGTTGATGCTCATCGAGACCGTCATGACGAGGTGGCGGTGTTCCTCGGTGCGGGCATGTGTGAACGTTTCCTCATAGAAGTCGAACACGTCATGGATATCTCCGTGGATTCCGCTTGCGTAATGCATCGACTCATTGAATACGCCGCGCTCCTTTGCGCGCTCCACTTCACGGTAGATGACCGACATGTAATCCGGGTTGTTCATCGGATACAGCGCAAACTGCGACGATACATACTGCTTGGTCGTGTCGTTGTTCAGCGGCTCATCTGGCTTGTCCAAGTACGCATCTCCCGCGGTGTCTCCCGGGCAGCCCGCGGAAAACGTCCCGTTCAGCGCCACATGCACGCCGGTTTTCGCAGCGTGGAGCGCCAGCGCCTTCGCCACGTTGAACACATGCACCTGCTTGCCGCGGATAACCGTCGACACATCATCCGTATGCATCCATAACGCAGATGTATCGACCTCCTCAAGCGCTCCTTTGATGACATCGATGAAATCATCGGTCATCGGGCTCAGCGTAAACCGGAACCCCACAATCGGACTGTTCCCACATTGCAGATCCTTCATTTCTAACATCCCCTTTCTGAAAATGAACACAAAAAAGCTGCACCCGTGAAGATGCAGCCGTGATTTCAGAAATGCCCATAAACAAAAAGGGCGCCATGAAACTCGCCGCACTTCCTCACGCAGGTCCTAACCTGATCGAGTTCAAAGGGATCGGAGCAGCGCTCTCATCTCAGCCCAAACGGGCACCCCCAGTGCAATGACGTATGCAGTTTTTCGTGCTTCGGGATGGCCCCGATA
Organism: Bhargavaea massiliensis; assembly: GCF_018390575.1. GTDB lineage: Bacteria > Bacillota > Bacilli > Bacillales_A > Planococcaceae > Bhargavaea > Bhargavaea massiliensis. Next base: position 285,639 of record NZ_JAHBCJ010000003.1, read on the forward strand.
TATCCAGTGTAGGGGATGGACATGCGATTGTAAAGACACCCGGAAAATACGGGCTCAGTTTTCCGGAACTTTGCACGGAACCGCAGACCCGTAAAACTTGGCGCCTCCCTGAATGGCTTTTAAAGCTTCAGGGACAAGACGGGAGTGATGCAGAAAGGCGTGGATCACGCCCCGGAATTCCTCCAGCTCCGCGTTGCAACCGTTGGCGGAAAGAATTTCGTAGAGCAGCTTGCTGTCATCCTGCAAAGGGTCCAGGTCCCCGTAAGCAATATAGCAAGGAGGCACAGCCTTGGTTAAATCGTTCGAGAAACAGTCAAAATACGGGGCGTCTTTGTTTTCACCCAGATACATCCTTGTATACTCCAGCAGGTCATCCCGGCTTAACCCGTCATAGTCTCCGCCGAGTAAGCGCATCGACTTTGAATCTGTCAGCCCAAAAGCGCCGTAGTATAGAAGCAGGCACCGCAAATAGGAAACATCGTTCGTTTGATCCCTTAAATAAAGCGCGGTACCCAACGATAAGTTGGCTCCGCCCGAATCTCCGGCAAGGGAAATGTCCTCTCCGTCAATTCCATACTCTTCCGCATGCTGCCTCAGCCATTCCACCATGAACGCACACTCTTCTATTTGCGTCGGATAGGGATACTCAGGAGCCAATCGGTAGTCGATCCCGATGACGACGGATCCCGTTTCCTCCATGAGCAGCCGCATGATTTTACTGTGTGTGTCCAGGTTGCCGACCACAAATCCGCCGCCGTGAATAAAGACGATAGCTCCATTACCGATCCGGTTTTCCGGATAATGAAAGCGGATCGGGAGGGGACCGTGCGGGCCTTCGACCTCCAGATCAATCGTTTTGGCCGGCTCGGGTCCGCCCTCGTTCCAAAACTCTCTTTCCTTCTCGTAATTCCGTCTCATTTCCTCGATGGAGGATCCGGTCGAAAAGGCATCTTCCACAAGTTCATTTTGTTTAAGCAAGGCCTGGTGCATTTCGGGCGTCATTTTATCAAAGACATTGATTTTATTGAACGCCATCATGGTTGTCTCCTTCTGGGGCAGTGCCTTTTTCAAGCAGCAACTTGAGGTTCCAGACGATAAACAGAAGCATGCCGACCTGTAATACCTTTTCTGCGATCAGTTCCCATCCGCTCAAATAATAAAGATCCATGTTAGATTCCTCCCTGCATTTGGTGTTTATCTTTTCTGATCTGCCTGATAAACCCGGTAGCCATCAGGATAAAGAAGAACAGATATGGATAGGACAAAGTGGTAGCCAGTGACTTTACGGCATTCAGGGCATCGTTTCCACCCAAAGTAGTTGCAAAAATACCAGTCAGGGCGATGACCGTGATAAGGATCACCCACACCGCACTTCTGACGGGGGCTGCCTCTTTGCCATCAGCATCTGTCATCCTGGCCAACGACAAAGCCGCACTTGTGATCGTAGTGGAAATGAACATGATCAACAAAATAATCGTTGCAATTGAGGTGAGCGTCGGCCAGGGCATCGTCTGAAGGATCGCGAAGAACGTCATATCGGGACTTTCCATTGCGTGCTTTGCGATTTGTTCAGTGCCTAATATAGCGTCTAGCAGGGCAATCCCGCCAAACGCGGCGTGCCAGATCAGCATGAACAAGACCGGTATGGTCATGGTTGCGAAAGCGAATTGCCGGATTGTTCGTCCTTTTGAAATGGAGGCGATGAATACGCCCATGAAAGGCGTCCATGAAATCCACCACATATTATTGGAGACATCCCATGTGGTCGAATAGGTCGGATCAGCGCTGAAGAGGAACATTTCAAAGTTCCTCGGGAGAAGCTGGTCAATATAGGTCCCGAGAAGCTGGACAACCTGACTTAAGATATAGCGGGTCGGGCCGAAAAGGATCGCAAACAGCAAAATGGCAATGGCCAGATAGACGTTCCAATCGCCCAATACTTGCATGCCCTTGCCGACTTTCTTCGTTGTTGCGGCGAACAGACAGACAATCAGCAAAATCGCCAAGACTGCATAAGGCAACATCGCTTGAAAGGCCCCGCCGATATCGGCAACCTGGTTCATCCCCGTGGCGATCTGGACACTGCCCAGTCCCATCGTGGCCGCAATCGTCATGCCCGAGCAGACAATAGCCAACACATTCATCGAATATTTGGTGGCAGGCACCCATTTGCGCTTCCCGAAACTCGTTTCAATGACATCTCCAGGCAAGTAACGGATATTGTGCTTTGAAACAAAATAGGCCATGATCAGTCCGGCAACACTGAAGATTGCCCATACTGAGATGCCCCAATGGTAAAGCGCCGTCCCCATCGCTTCCCTGGCGGCCACCATCGTATTGGGAGCCTCAGTGCTGCCCGGGGACAGATAATAAGCATAAAGAGGTTCGTTGACACCAAAGTAAATAATCCCGATGCCGATCGAAGAGGTAAACAACATCGCCAGCCAGGAAAAAAGACTATATTCCGGCTTTGTATCCTTCCCGCCAATGACAATGGTCCCGTACTTGGAAATCCCAAGTGCCAATAACAGCCCCATACATAAAACAGGAATCATCATTGCAACCCAACCGTACTGTGCTGCGAATAATGACTGAAGAAACGTCATGATCTTGGCAAGTGCACTTGGGCTAACCAAAGAAAAGATGGAAAAAAGCGCTGTGATTGAAGCTGAAACGATGAACATGGCAGTGAATATTTTTGGCTTGCCTTTCACTTTCTCTATGACTTTCTGCTTTACAATGATCTCTCCGGACATGCTCTCATCTCCTTAATAGGTAGCGGTTTAGTAGAAGTGCACGGTTCTGGCAAATGCTCAACACGATTAATCAACTGAAGTTTATGTATGTGGCGGGCTAACCTCCCCAATCAGCATTCCTGCTTCTATGAAATGCAAGAATTGTGCCACACAACAAGTTGATTATCTTTCATTAATTATCAGACTAATTAGATGCTTTACCGGTGGTGAATGAGTTGCGTTTGACTCAAAATAAGTGTGAAAGTAATCGGTTTTGACTCAGATGACTTTGTGGTGGTTTATGGAATGTGGGGTCAAAGCACTGGATTTTGGCAATATTTGTTGCCCTTGGGCCCGCTTTGCTGACGGCATTTTTCCAAGAACCAGGTCCTCTGATGCGAGACAGGAAGCATGCTGTCGATTCGGCGCGTTTCATGTGGAAATTATTCGAATTATTCGGTCTTTAGTTCTATATTTTCATAGGAAAGCGAATGCTATGATTAAAAAAATAAATGGGAAATTTATCATGGGTAAATGGCGGCGGCCGAGGGGCTGTCCCAAGTGGTCGGACAGGGTCGCAACTTGGGTTTAAAGGAATACAGGAAGCTGCTTGAACTGGAGTTTGTTCGACAGGGCCTGCCTGATTATGCTCAGGGGTGCTGCAACAGCCGGAAGATCACGGATCACAGTTAAAGAATGGAGAGGGGACTACCGGAAATGAATGTGGAATCGGCTCGTCGGAGGCAAGCAATACGGCTATCCGGAATAGAGGAATGGAATCCGGCGGGTGTGGAGGATGCATTGGTCTCCCCGCTCAGAATGAACTTTGTCAACCAGGCGGTGAATCTGTATTCGGGCGAGTTTTCGCTGGAAGATGGTCCGGACGTGTTTCAGCTTCATGGACAAGTTACGCTTAAATGGTATCCGGAAATGAAGATTGAGTGGGTCGGGAACCTGGCCGATATCGGGATTCCTGCTGAGAAAGCGGGCAATCTGTTGGTGGAATCTGTTTTCCGCACGTTCCGGATCAAGACACCGACCGGTTTTCAGGGAGAAGCGTTCATTAACCGCTTTAACATGGAACGGGCCGAGTTGGCAGGGTCCGTCAAGGAATCATTCAGCCAGCCATTCCGGCCGGCCGAGCGCGTACATTTCTCTGTCGTGAACTTTTACGGGACAGCCGGTGAACCGATCCGATATCTGAATTCCATTTACAGGGGAAGGCTTCGGGCCCGTTACGGGGCGTATAGGCTCACATTCGATCAGGTCCATAACTACGATGAAATGTATCGCAGTCTGGATGAACTGGGCGGTTACGGGGTGACACACGCGGGCCTGATTGAACGGACGGACAGGCAGCCGGCCGACCCGAAGACGATCAATGAACTGATCGAGGCGCTGAATTGGGTCCTGTCCTTTAACGCGGGCCGGTCCGTCGGCATTTGCAGCATCCATGGCAATGACACACATGGGGGCGTGTTCAAACAGTACCGGATGCCGGCAGTCGACAGTTGGAGAAACGAGGCCAACTGGTGTCCCGGAGTTGAGAATGACCCGGAGGACAAACTGGGGCGCCTGGTGGAAAGCGTGATGGAAAAATTCACGATTCCACATTGGCAACAGACGTTGCCGCGGCTTCTGCAGTGGTATCTCAGTGCAAAAACGGCGGGCTTCATGGAAAACCGGCTTGTGTCTGTTCATGCCGCATTGTGAAGCTTGCATGGAAAGTGCTTGTCGAGGAAAAAAAGATCCTATCCGCGCAGGAGTTCGAACGATTTCCGGTTGATATGCAGATCCGTCGGCTTCTCCAGTTCTGCGCCATCCCGACAGCCTTCCCGCGGCACACAATCCGTGTCGGCGGCTACGCGGACGGTCCGCAGCTGATTGCCGCGTATTATAAGGAAACGCTCCATGCGAACCGACGCAATCTCCAGGCCCTGAGCGACCGGGACAAGGAGGCCATCCTCCAGCTCGGCATCCAGTACCTTGAACTTGCGCTCCTTCATTTGATGGGGTACACCGGCCAATACAACAACTTGTTGGTCGGCGGTGAACGCTCCGGCAGACTGGAGACGGTTCCATGGATAAAGAGGCCGGAGAACAGTACGGTAAAGCAAAGCTGAGATTTCTGGAGAAATGAGAGATGAGATGCAAACAGCGGCGGGGACGGCGGTGCGCGACAAGCGACCGACGTCCTCGCTTTTGCCGTGATCAGGCCTGATTAACACTCGCGCAGGTTTTCTTAACTCTCATACGCGAACACCTGGCTTAGGACCTATTTTCTGATTCCCATTCTACGTTTTGCTGGGCCTCGGCGACAATATTTAGCAATAATCAACTTAAATTGTCAAAATAGATAGACTTTTATACCGTCTTATACTTATAATGGAGTTACAAAGGGAATTATCGCTCATTTATTCCAATCATTTGGATTTTTGTGGGTCATTTACTTCCTTGTCAGTCTGGTTTCCCTTTTATTTGAAGGGTGTGAGGTGAGGGATGGGACGGGTGAGTGGCGGCAAGTAAAGGGCATTGGGCATTTCAAGAGAAGAAAGCGGGGAAAAATGAGATCAAAGGGGATGGGGGCATGAGAACGACAATGTTCTTGATAGGACAGGAAACGATGGGAATTGTTCCGGAGTATGACGCTTTTGGCGACCTGCACGCCAAAGTGCTGCTGCCGGAGGAGTACATCACGGTCGGGGAAAGCCCGACACAACTGATTGACCGCACGCTGCGGATGCAAGGGACCAGCTTCCGTGGCGCGCGTGACGGCGCCAATTACATCCTGTCGAGAACGCATAACACGCCTGTCCGCATCGAGGGGGAAGAAACGATTATCCTTTTCCCGACCACTTCGCCGTCGCGCGAAGACTGCACTTGGTTCGCCCTGCATCACATTGACTGCTACGAGGCGGTTGGGAAGGGGAAAACTTGCGTGACGCTCACGAACGGCCATACCGTCACGTTGCCCGTCAGCAAATTCAGCTTCCACAACCAGTTCCAGAAAGCCCTCCGGTTCAAATACCAGCTTGTCGAGCGCCGGACTGTCCGGATGTTCCTCGTCCGGGAACCGAAGAAACGATATCATCTCATGAAGCGGGACGGTGGCAGAAACTTTGAAGACTCCTGACTGCCGGCGGTTTTAGGAAGAAAAGAGAAGCATGCACCCGGGAAAGGGGGCATGCTTTCTCTTGTGGGGTAAAGTGCGGTTGAAACGTACTTCAACCCGCCACTCTATAGCGAACCGACTTATCAAAGTCGCTCTTCTTCGAAGCCCCTTATGGCGGATACAAGAGTAGTCGGTATTCAAATACATACCTCTTTCCTGATTCGGGTAATGGAAGACTATCGGGAAAGTCGACCCAACCCACTACGGAACGGAGGATTCGATGGAACTGAAACAATTGGTGCTGGAGATACAAGACGAGATGATCCGGATCCGGAGGCATATCCATGCCCATCCGGAGCTGAGCCATGAGGAATACGAGACGACCCGGTTCGTGAAGGAACAATTGAAAGACACGTCGATCGAGTGGCAGGAGCTCGAGCTTGAGACGGGCGCTGTCGGGCTGATGCACGGAAAGGCCGGAGACGGGCCCGTCCTGATGCTGCGGGCAGACCTGGACGCGCTGCCGCTCATGGAAGAATCCGGTGTCGAGTTCGCGTCTGAAAAGCCGAATGTCATGCACGCATGCGGCCATGACATTCATACGACTGTGCTGATCGGAGCGGCAAAGGTGCTGGAGCGACTGAGGGACGACTGGAAAGGCACGATCAAGTTCGTTTTCCAGCCATCCGAAGAAAAAGCAGGCGGTGCTTCCGAACTGATCAAGGCGGGCGTGCTCGAAAATCCGAAGCCCGACCACGCGGTGTGCCTCCACACATGGCCGTCGACCGAAGCCGGGAAAATCGGCATCCGCCCCGGCCCGATGACGGCAGCGAATGATACGTTCCACGTGGCGGTCAAGGGCACCGGCGGACACGGGGCCCACCCGGAAAAAGCCGTTGACCCTGTACCGGTCGCGGGTGACGTCGTAGACCTGTTCCAGCGCATCATCTCCAGGAACCTGTCGCCTTTCGACCCGGCTGTCATCACTGCGGGCCAGATTGACGGCGGTTCGGCGGACAATGTCATTGCAACCGATGTGAAAGTGTCGGGAACTGTGCGCACACTCAGCCACACAACCCGCGACTACATCAAAAAGCGCATGAGGGAAATCGCCCACCACGTTGCCGCGGCTTCCAATGCGGAGGCGGAAGTTGAATTCAAGGGTGCTGGCTGCCCGCCGGTCATCAACGATCCGCATCTGACCGGCCTGCTCGAACAGTCGCTGAAAGAGCGAATCGGCCAGGGCAACATCGACTACCTGAAAGAACCGTCGACGGGCAGCGAGGACTTCGCCTATTACCTGGAACAGATACCGGGCATGCTGTTCCGCCTCGGCACGAGGAACGACAAAGACAGCCGCACGCACCTGTCGCTCCACAATCCGGGCATCGTCTTTGACGAGAGGGCCATTCCGACGGGGATGATCGCCATGAGCGGATTTGCGATGGATTATTTGAATGGGGTTCATTAAATGAGAAAGCCGGCCACGGGGGCCGGCTTTTCTGGTGATCAATTATTCTTGCTTTGAGCGTTGAAAGCAGCGCTGAAGATTATGGAGAAGGCGATTGCGAATAAGATTCCGAATGCCAGGCTGTCAAATGCGGTCCCCATTAAAATTCCGAGTGCAAGGCCGATGATGATTCCGGCCCAGTTGATAGGGAAATGTGGTTTTACTTCCATCACCGATCACTCCTTTGATGTTTTACGGCATAGGAGATGAAAAGGGTTCACATGTGATTAAGCGGTGAGCCCCTATGACCTGGCCTTAGACCAGTAAACCGATTACTGCTGGGCACAGCTAAACCCGCCAGCCAAGTGTTGCCGGGTCATTACCTGCGGCGATTTAATCATCCCCGTTCTGCTCATCTCCATTGCTTCCGAACACCATGGAAAAGATGATGGCAATCCCTGCACCGACGGCGAGGCTATCCATGGCGATGCCAATTCCCAGGCCGAGCAGGGCACCGAGAAATATTCCGGGGGCGTTGGTTTTCCTGAATTTGTCCATGGGGCTTCTCCTTCCGTACGGGGTTTCTTCCATTTTCTCATAGAAGCAGGGAAGAGGGAATGATTGAAGTCGTCCGGCCGATCCGCGTTATAATGGGAGAAATGAATGGATGAAAGGGGTGCGGCGGATGGACAAGCAGAGACTGGTGGATTATGTAGGAGCGGCAACCAATTTATATGGTGTTGTGCCTTACGAAAAAGTGGCCGAGATTTATACGGAGCAGACCGGTGACCGGGTAAGCGGTAAAGAGGTGCGGAAGCTGGCCCGGGAGTCTGAAGAACTGCTTGACCGGATGTTCGTCTGGGCGGAGGCCGAATTCCTGGCGCACGATGTGATTATGCAGGAAGGCGAAGCGGAGCTGTATCTTGAGGCGACAAAAGGAAAGGCGTTTTATGTGCCGCAGGCAGAGGAACTGCTTCGGTATTTGGACGACAATTACATCGAAATGACGGCGCAGGCAAAGGCGTTGGAGACGTTCGCGAGGAAGCGGCTGGGATTCAATGACGAGAAAATCTCTGAGCTGATGGGAAGGATCCGGTCTGCCGCAAATCAAGCAGAAGGCGATGCGTTTCAGAATCTGATTCATTATCTGCAAGCCGGGGGTTATCCCGCGAAACTGGACCCGGACGACTTTGAAGACCTGATGCGCTACGCCGCCCATATGTTCAACCACGTCCGTAGCTGGTCGCACCGCGGCCATACGCCGTATGAGATGGGGGAGGAGATTCTCCTCGGGATGCCCCGGCCTGAGCTGGAGGGTGATGTACAGGAGAAAGTCGACTACATCCTGGCGCTGACCCACCTGTGGGGAATCGCCCCGGTCACGAAAGTTCGGGAAGTGTTTAACCAGCAAAACGGAACGGCGCTTGCGGACTCTGATTTTGCAGCGGTGCTGAAAGATCCGTCGGCCGCCGAGTGGCTCGACCGCGGATTCGTCCATGTGAAAGGGGACCGGTTTATCCACGAAGACTTGCTGGACCCGGAACAATATGAGTACTACTCCAAGCAGGCAAACGGCAAGCCGTATCATGTGCCGGGCAAGGAAGCGCTCATGCTGTATGTAGATGCCGACCATTACGAGAAAACAGCCGAGCTCGCCGCATTCCGGCAGTTTGCCGAGCGCAAGCTGTTCCGCGGGGAGGAGACGCGCGCCATCAACTGGGTCGACTACGCCCAGTACCTCGCCGCATCCAACACGCCGCCGGCACAGGCGATGGGCCTCTTGCTGGACGACGAAGGCATCGTGTTTGACGACGACAAGCAGGCGAACGAACTGATCGGCCTGTTCTTCGACATGGTGAATGCGACCCGGATGTGGGAAAACCGCGGACACACGCCGAATGAGCTGAGGGGAAGCGGAACGCTGAATGTGCTGTCGGTTGGAGCGGCAACGGGAGGCGGACAGCCCATTATTTCCGAGAAGGCCGGACGGAACGATCCCTGTCCGTGCGGGAGCGGGAAGAAGTATAAGAAGTGCTGCGGGAAGTGAGTGGAGGTGGGAGAGTGAGAGTATGTGGGCCGGCGGTTCGATAACACTCGAAAGCGGTTGCGTAACACTCAGGAGCGGTTTCGTAACATTCAGGGAGGCTATCGTAACATTCGTGGGCGGTTGCGTAACATTCGCGTTGGCTATCGTAACTTTCAGAGCCCGTTACGTAACATTCAAGCACCGAATCGTAACACTCAGCGAAAGCCAGATCAGGTTATTCGCGCTGTCCATCTCGTCACTCGGCTTTCCTCATTCGCAGAAAATCCCCCTGCAGGCTTGCGGCCTGCAGGGGGATTGCTCATTTTATCTTTCACACGCGTAATTATCTTTGTCACGGTCCATCTTCGATTGGTAGGCAGGATGGCCGGCAGGGACGCCGTCCGGGTATTTCTTTCTCAGCTCGGTACAGTTTTGGAACCATTCCGTGGTCGTGCCACTTTTGGCGTTCGGGTCGCCGTCGTAGTTTGAATTGCCGGACGCTGCGCCTCCGCTGGATGTCGCTGCGCCTCCGCCGGAAGAGGAACCGCCTGTTGAAGCGGGTGCACTTGCGGCAGTACTTTGCTGTTCGGCGGCAGCTGCTTCGAATCCGGAGTCGGTCGCGTAGTCTTCGATTGACCAGATGCCGATTTTCTTCTTTTTGGCTTCCGCTTCGGCTTCTTCAAACGGCGTGAGGTGGCGGGTATTCGGCGGGTAGACGTATCCGACGCGGGCGAGACCTTCCCGTAGCAGGGTTTCCTGGACACTCTTGCCGTTTACATATACGTAAGCGAGCAACCGGCCGTATTTGTCGGTCCGGTCGCCGATGTCAAATTCAATCGAGAGTTCGCCGCTGTTGACGAGTTCGCGGTTACGCTCTTTTGCCTGGTCGCCGAACGGCTGCTTTCCGAGGCGGGGGTGGTTCGTTTCCGGTGTGTCGATCAGGAGGTAGCGGACATTTTCCTCCTGCCCGTTGTAGCGGACCTTGATCGTGTCGCCGTCAATCGTCTTGACGAGTTCGACAGGAATATGGGCGGTCGTGCCGCCGGTTTCGGTCGGTTTTTTGGCCGGCTTGGTTTCTTCGGCGGCAGGCTGTTCTGCCGGTTTTTCTTCTGGTTGCTCTTCCGGTTTGTTTTTTTCCTCAGCAGGCTCTTCTGCAGTGGTTTCTTCAGCTTTCTTTTCAGGCTCAGACGATTCTTCTGTTTGAACCTTTTCCGTATCTTCTTCCACAACTGCCTCGTCCACCGCCGTTCCACAGCCGGTGAGGAAGAGGATGAGGGCGGTGAGGATGAGGGCCGGAAGCTTCATGATGCGTAAATCCATGGGATGGGTTCCTTCTTTCTTGGTAAATATTCCAAACTTATTTATAGACTAAACCTGGAAGAAAGTAAAGTGGATAAATAGTTGCCGGATACGTTTATATCATTGGTCAAGTGGAATGCACGTAATAAGGGAGCCGCAGATTCTCTGCGACTCCCTTTAATTAAACTCCAGGCACTGCAATTCTTGCTGAGGCAAGGCGGTTGCGGACGGCGATGCCAATCCAGGCAGCGAGGCCGGCTTTGATGAAGCCGACTGGGATGAACGGGATAAATCCTCCCGCGAATGCGGCTGGCCAAGTCAGTCCCGCAGCGACTTTCAGCCAAGCCGTACCGATGAAGAGCGTCACGAACATGCCGATGACGTTCGCAATGAGTGCCTGTTTGAAGGTGAAACTCGTCTTTTCAAGGTAATAGCCCATGATGAACGCAGCCGGGATAAATCCGAACAGGAAGCCTCCGGTCGGGCCGAACAGGCTGCCGAGGCCGCTCCCCATTTCGGCATAGACCGGCACCCCGATGGCGCCGAGGCAAAGATAGATGATAACAGAAAGCGTGCCGTACTTGGACCCGAGAATTGTGGCGGCAAGGCCGATGGCAAGCGTCTGGCCCGTGATCGGTACAAGCGGCAACTGCACAACGACCTGTGCCAGGATGCCAATGATCGCCGCGAACAGTGCGGAGACGATCATCATCGATAGATTTGAACGTGATTGAAGCATGAAACATTTCCCCTTCCCCTATAGGGTTAACCTATTTGATGAATATAGTTAACTAAATATAGTCTAACGGTTGACACGAATCCCGTAAAGACTGTTTTAAGAAGAGTAGATCTGGCGAATTCGAATCAGCAGATCGCAATTAAAAGGAGGTCTGTATGATGAAACATCCATACAAAAAACTCGTTCTATCCATCGCAGCCACAGGCACCATGCTGGGAATGGGGACAGGCCTTGCTGCATCCGCAGCCGACGTGCATGCGGGCACGAATCATCTTTCCAAGGTAAATGAGGTTCCAGCCTTTATAGAGGGAGAGGTGACCAATTCTCACCAAGCACTAGCGCTCATGACGGCTGATAAAAAAGTAATGAGTGAAGAAGAATCGGTCATGCCGGCGTCGTTTTACTCGGACTTGCAACAGGGCAAGGTTGCGGGTGCTGTGGTGCAAATTGGTTCCGACCTGTCCGACCTAAAAGCGAAAGCCGGCGAAGCTGAAGCTGAATACGACTTTGAAGGCGGCCTCCGGCATGTCTACGGGAATTACGCGTACGGGGTTCCTTATATGGCACCTGAGCCGCACGGGGAACCTGTGACAACAGTGACCTATCATTTTAAAGAAAAGCCGACAGTCGAGGAAGTCCTGCGCCACATCGAATCTGCGGAAAAAGTCGAAGATGGAATGGACTTCAAATATCTCTGGTATGCCGACGAGGATTACGAGCTGTTCTTTGAATATCAAGCGGGGACAGACAAAATTGACAATGTCACGGTGAAATGGAATTACGATAGCTGATAAAAAAGACGCGCTCCGGAGGGGGCGCGTCTTTGTGGTTTTCAGTTGTGGGAAAGGGAGGAACCCACGGCTTCCTGGATAATTAGAACAGCCGGTTTGGCCATGTCACATTTTCTCCAGGATCCGAATGAGTTTGAGCAGGTGTTCGTTTTCCGGTACGGGCACGCCGTATTTCTCCCCGAGTTCGACCATCTTGCCGGCCATGTATTCGACTTCGGTCTTTCTCCCATGCTCGATATCTTGCAGCATGCTCGTCTTGCCTTCCGGCGAGAGGCTGTCCAGGACAGGGCGGAAGCGGGCGATGTCACGGTCATTCAGGCCGACGCCTGCCGCCTGGGATACTTGGACGACTTCATTCATGACTTCCTCCATCCAGCTTCTTGCGCTGTGAATCGTCTGGAAAATGCCGTATGGAGCACGGAGCACCGAGGAGGTCTGGTTGACCCCGACGTTGATCATGAACTTCCACCACATTTCGCGCCAGATGTCGTCCGGAATCTCGTAAGGGACGTCTGACTCGCGGAAGAGTTGCTCGACAGCGGCTTCCGCTTCCGGGTATTCTCCGGCGCGAGTGCCGAATGTGATCCGGCCGAGTTTGGAGTAGCGGATGTCGCGGCCGTCCCGCTGCGCATCAATGCCGACGCACATGGCGTAGAGAACCGGATTGTCCGGGAACGCCGCCTTCAACTCTTCTTCGCTGGAGATGCCGTTCAGGAGCGGAAGAAGGATCGTTTCCGGTCCGACAAACGGGCGGACACAGTCAATCGCTTCATCCAGCTGATCGTTTTTCACGCCGAATAAAATCAGGTCGGATGGCACCGCCGTTCCGGTCAGCGGCTTGTAGCGGAATCGGGTATCACGGCCGTTGATGCGGATGCCGAGTTCCTTGTACCGGGTGATCCGGCCTTCATCGGCCAAGACGAAGAAATCATTTTTAAGATGCTTCTGCAGTCGTTCGGCATAGGCAGCCCCGATGGCGCCAAGCCCAATCAGGGCGGCTGTCCGGATGTTCGTCATGGTGTCGTCCCCTTTCTTTCTATTAGTGAAAAGTTTATCATAGAAACGGAGTCAATAGACTGTAAATTCGTTTTTATCCGTCACTTCGGACAGACACCGGATACGGCGAGTGTTAAAAAGCACGCCTCGAATTTGAGAATTGGGCGTAGGCTTCGGAAATAGAAAGGGGATCTCAGGATGGAACAATCAGTAAAAGAGCGGCTGCTTGACGGTTACGACCGGGGGTATGATCGGAACGGGGTAAGCGGTGAACGGCTGGCGGAACGGTTGGCAACACTTGCGTCGATCGGAAAGACGGCGGATGGCGGAGTCGACCGTCCCGGTTTTTCGGAGGAAGAAAAGCGGGCGAAGCAACAGGTGATGGAATGGATGCGAGGTGCCGGGATGGCTGTCCGGAATGACGGTGCCGGCAATGTGATCGGCCGGCTGAACGGTGAGGCGGGTGGCCCCGCATTTGTCACGGGGTCGCATCTCGACTCAGTGCCGAGCGGCGGCAATTTTGACGGGCCGCTCGGGGTGCTGTCTTCGCTTGAGGTGGTTGAAGCCTGGAAAGAGACGGGATATGTGCCGCCGGTGCCCGTGGAAGTGGTGGTCTTTTCCGAGGAGGAGGGTTCCCGGTTCGGGACCGGCGTCATGGGCAGCCGGGCGATGATGGGCAAAATCGGAGACGGCGAACTGGATAGTCTCATGGATTTTGCCGGACGGACGTTCCGCGAGGTGATCGGGTCGTACGGCAGCACCCCGGAAGAATTTCTGGCAGCCGCACGTCGTCCGGAAGAGATCGGGTTTTATACGGAGCTCCATATCGAGCAGGGGAAACTGCTGGAGCAGGCGGGCCTTCCGGCAGGGATCGTCAAGGGCATTGCAGGGCTTGCCGGCCTTCATATCATTTTCCGTGGAGAAGCGGGACATGCCGGCAACACGCCGATGATCGGGCGCCGCGATCCGCTTGTGGCTGCGGGCCGGTTTGTCTATGAAGTGAGCGCGCTTCCGTCCGAAATCAGTGACACGGCGGTCGCAACCGTCGGCAAGCTGACTGTCTCCCCGAACGGCTCGAATGTCATCCCGGGGCAGGTGGAATTGACCGTCGACATCCGGGACCTCGTTAAAGAAAAGCGGGACGCGCTCGTCCTGAAGGTCCGCGAGATCGCGGAGCGCTGTGCGCAGGAACAGGATGTCGAAATCACCGTCAGCCAATTATCGTCGGTTGATCCGGCTCCGGTAAGTGACGAGATCCGCAATGAACTCCGAGACGTGTTCACGGAAGCAGGAATCGAACCGATGGAACTGATGAGCGGGGCCGGGCACGACGCCATGAACTTCGCCCCGATGGCGATGATTTTCGTCCGCAGCCAAGGCGGCATCAGCCACAATCCGGCGGAATGGACGGATTTGGGCGATTGCGTGACCGGCGTTCACCTGCTGAAGCGGTTTGCGGAAAAGCGGATGGAGCAAATGGTAAGTGGTTGATATCCGGGTGAAAGTGGCTGATATCCTGGCTGAAATGACCGATATGGAAAGGTAGATGAGGATGAAGCGGTTTCTGATGTGGTTGACCGCCGCCGCGGTTGCGCTGGTTGTGGCTGAATGGATCCAGGGCTTGATGCTGACGGCCGTCTATCAACCGGAGGGCGGCAGTATCGAAATGGTCATGTGGGTCCGGCTCGGCATCTCGGCGCTGTGCGTGACGGGCGTTTATCTCCTGGTTGACGGATTGAAACGAAAGGGAGTGAGGGCATGAGGAATTTGACACCGGAGTCCTTCAGGGAACAGGTGCGGAGCGGGGCTTATACCGGTCCGACTGCCGGGGTGTGCGACGGGTTCGTGCAGGCGAATCTGGCCATTTTACCTAAGGAGGATGCATTCGAGTTTCTCCTGTTCTGCCAGCGCAATCCGAAGTCGTGCCCGCTGATCGACGTGACCGACATCGGTTCGCCGGTTCCTGCCGCATCTGCGCCGGGTGCCGATCTCCGGACGGATATTCCGAAATACCGGGTGTACCGGAACGGGGAATTGACCGATGAGCCGGCCGATCTGAATGAATATTGGACGGACGACATGGTCGCCTTCCTGATCGGCTGCAGCTTCACATTCGAGGAAGCGCTGATCCGCAACGGGATTCCGATGCGGCACCATGAAGAGGGTGTGAATGTCCCGATGTATCGGACATCGGTTGAGACCGTTCCGGCCGGGAAGTTCTCGGGCCCCATGGTCGTCTCGATGCGGCCGATGGGCGCGGGCGACGTGGTCCGCGCTGTCCAGGTGACAAGCCGGTTCCCGTCGGTCCATGGCGCCCCGGTACATATTGGAACGCCGGAGGAAATCGGAATCCGGGACATCGCGAAACCGGACTTTGGCGACGCGGTCACGGTCCGCGAAGGAGAAACGCCGGTGTTCTGGGCGTGCGGCGTCACCCCTCAGTCCGTCGCGATGCATACCAAGCCCTCGCTCATGATCACCCATGCGCCGGGCCATATGTTCGTAACAGACCTGAAAAGTGAACAGCTCGGGGTGATTTGAGTGAGAGGTCTCCCGAGTTTGATGGCGAAAAGGGAATGATTGCTTGCGGAAAAGTGGAAGCATCCGGGGGTTCGTGCGAATTTCAGAAGTTCGCTTGCGAAAAGTTGAAGGCTTCCGAAGTGTGCGTGCCATTACGAAAAAACCGTAAAAAAGCCAATGCATCCAAGTACGCTGAATGCATTGGCTTTTCCATTTCATACCTGCCCGACCCGCGCCTCCCTGATCCCCCTGAAACCTCCTCCCGCCCCCATCCGTACCATTCACTAAAGACCCATCAGGATTGGACGTGTTTTTATGAACATCATCTTCGCGACGCTCGGCATCTGGATCATCGCATCCCTTTCCATCTTCTCGTTTATCCGGCGAAGCGAGCGGCAGGATCCGGAGGGGAAGGGGCCAGGAATTATCGCGATCACTTCGGTGCTGCTTGCGCTTCCGGTCGCGGCGGTGATGGGCGGGATTTTGTTTGCGCTGGCCGGTTCGGTGCAGGTGGTCGGTTGGCTGTTTGATCTGGAGATGAGCCCCGGAAGAGTGGGGATTTTCGCTATTGCGTTGCTCGTTTATCTGTTTTCCGCCGATAGCCTGATCGAGCTGTTTCTGAAGTCTGTGATGGGCAAGTCGGTGGCGGGGAAATGGGTGCTGCTCTTTACACGGGTGCTCGCTTTTTACGGAATCGGCCTGCTTGTCGGCGCGGAGGGGCAGACCGCCTTGCCGGTCGCGGCCGGGCTGGCGGTGATGCTGCTCGTGATGGAAGTCTTGTTCCGTCTGTTGAAGAAGAGCGGAGAGGGTTCTGTCAGGAAGGACCGGCGCTAAGGAGATTTCGCCCGGCCGTTGCGCATTCCAGGCCGGCACAACTGCCTCTGCCCCGCTAACTCGGCTATAATGGATAGCATCATCAAGTTAGAAAAAGGGGGGCGGCGGGATGGCGACGACTCAACAGGATTTTACACAGGGGCCGCTTGCCCGGCAGATGTTTTCCTTTGCCTGGCCGATCCTGCTGGCGAACCTGCTCCAGGTGTCGTATCAGCTGATCGATACGCTGTGGGTGGGGAACCTGATCGGGGCGGATGCGCTCGGGGCGGTGTCGATTTCTGCGACGGTGCTGTTCACGGTGCTGTCATTTGTGCTTGGCCTGAACAATGCGGCGCTTACGATTCTCTCTCAGCAGAAAGGACGCAAAAGTGAAGAAGGGCTGAAGCGGTATCTGAATGCGTTTGTCGTGCTGATGTCGATCATGTCGCTCACCCTCGGCATCGTCGGGATTTTCATCGCCGAACCGGTGCTCCGGCTGCTTGGCACGCCGGATGTGATGCTGCCGATGGCGACGGCGTATCTGCAGATCAACTTCACGGGGCTCCTATTTTTATTTGGCTATAACTTCAACACGACTGTTCTCAGGTCGGTCGGGGATTCCAAGACGCCGCTTTATTTTGTCGCGACGGCGGTCGTGCTGAATGCGGTGTTGGATCCGCTGTTCATCTCCGGGTTCAACTGGGGCATCGAAGGCGCGGCTTATGCGACCGTGCTGTCGCAGGTTCTGTCGTTTGTGGCTGGGCTCATTTACATACTCCGTAAACGTCTCGTGCCGTTTACGATGCCGACCGTTCCGAAGTCGCGGGAGGTCAAAGATATCTTAAAGCTCGGCATTCCGGCAGGGCTTCAGATGAGCGTCATCTCGGCTGGTGTCATGGCGATCATGAGTGTCGTCGCATCATTCGGCCCGGGGGTTGTCGCCGGGTACGGGGCGGCCTGGCGGCTCGACAGCCTGATCATGCTGCCTGCGCAGGCGCTCGGGACGGCTGTGAACTCGATGGCCGGCCAGAATATCGGCGCTGGCAAATGGGACCGTGTCTCGCGCATCACAAAGTACGGGTTTATCTTTAACCTCGGTGCCATGCTTTTTATGGCGACGCTGCTGTTCCTGCTTGCCGAGCCGGCGGTCAAACTGTTTATCCGGGAGCCGGAGGCGGTTGAATTCGGCACGGCTTATCTGAGGACGATCGCGTTCTTTTATCCGTTTCTTGGCATCAATTTCATTCTGAATGGGGCCGTCCGGGCGGCTGGGGCGATGTTCCAGGTGCTGGTCCTGAACATCATATCGTTCTGGGTGCTCAGGTATCCGCTCGTCTGGCTGTTTTCCGAATGGTTCGGCCGGGGGGGAATCGCTTTTGGCATGGGAACGAGCTTCATTATCAGCAGTGTGATCGCATTTCTTTATTACCGTTACGGGAAATGGAGAGAAATCAAGGCAATTTCTGAGGAGTGAGCGTAATGGCAGTGGATGGAATCATTTTCGACTTGGACGGGACGTTGTGGGATTCCCGAAAGGCGGTCGCGGAGTCGTGGACGAAGGTGGTGCAGGATCGCCTTGACGCAAAGCGCGAGATCACGGCAGAGGATCTGACGGGACTGATGGGCCTGCAGCTGCCGGAAATCGGCGACCGGCTGTTCCCGGACCTGGATACGGATGAACGGAAAAAACTGATGGATGAATGCTGCGTATATGAGAACGATTATGTCGCGGAAAAAGGCGGTGTGCTGTATCCCAAGCTGGAAGAAGTGTTGGAGCAGCTGTCCCAAACCTATCCGCTTTACATCGTCAGCAACTGCCAGGACGGCTACATCGAGGCGTTTTTTGAAGCGCACGGGCTCGGCAAGTATTTCAAAGACTATGAAAATCCGGGGCGGACGGGCCTCCCGAAAAGCGGCAACATCCAGCTGGTGGTCGGCCGAAACCAACTGGAACATGCGGTCTATGTCGGGGACACAAAAGGCGACGAGGACGCGGCAATGCTTGCCGGCGTGCCGTTTATCTGGGCGGCCTATGGATTCGGGCAGCCGGAAAATCCGGACTGCCGGATTGATTCACTCTCGGAACTGCCGGGGCTGGTGGAGCGGCTTTGAGATTCAGGGCCGGACGGGATGTGTGGATCGGCAGTGTAATCTGGGGAAGCATCGCCTTTCTCCTCTGGGGTCTCGCCGACACGGTGTCTGACGGAGACCTGGTCGGCGCAGTGATTGTCGGGGGAGTGATTTTACTCCTGTTGTCGATCTGGTTCCGGACATCCTATGAAATCAAAGACGGGCGTTTATTCATCACTTCCGGCCCGTATTACAAGTCGATCCCGATCGACCGTATCACATCGGTCCGGAAGACGGCCAACCCGTTCTCCTCACCGTCGCTGACCATCCGGAAGCTGGAGATCCAGTTCGGCACACACGGTGTCGTCTCGGTCGGCCCGGAAGACCGGGACGAACTGATCAAGGCACTCCGGAAAGTGAATCCGGATATTAAAGAGTTAGGGAATCAATAAACCAACAGACGTGACGCGGACAGGCGGCGTCTTTTTTTAATTGCTGCAGATACCCGGGAGTTTTTCGCAACAAGCCTAGGGGAATGATAAATGGCAGAGTCCCAACATCCATAGTTCGGAGGCGATGAGATGCTTTTGGATCAAGTCCTGGAAAGACTGGATAAGAAAAAGGAACGGATCATCGAAATCCGGCGCTATCTGCATGAGCATCCGGAGCTGTCCTTCCAGGAGGAAAAAACGGCCGAGTACATCCGCAACTTCTACACGGATGTGCCCGTGGACCATATTGAAACGAACGTTGGCGGGCAACGGGGCATCGTGGTCACCATCAACGGCGCGAAGCCGGGGAAAACCATTGCGATCCGGGCGGACTTTGATGCGTTGCCGATCAAGGAGGAGACGGGGCAGCCGTTCGCTTCGAAGAACGACGGCGTCATGCATGCCTGCGGTCATGATGGCCATACAGCCTACATGCTGGTGCTTGCCGAAACGCTGGCCGAGTTCAAGGACCAGCTGAAGGGAACCATCCGTGTCATTCACCAGCCCGCCGAGGAAATGCCGCCCGGCGGTGCCATCGCCATGATCAAAGCGGGGGTTCTGGAAGGGGTGGACGCCATCCTCGGCATCCATGTCATGGCCCAAATGGAAACAGGGAAAGTGTATTACCGGAGCGGAAACACCCAAACCGGCAGATCCTATTTCAAACTCGTATTGCAGGGCAAAGGCGGACACGGCTCTTCGCCCCATCTGGCTAACGATGCAATCGTCGCCGCAAGTTCCTTTGTCATGAACCTGCAGACCATCGTGAGCCGCCGGATTAACCCGTTTGATGTGGCATCGGTCACGATCGGAAACCTGGACGGCAAAGGGACGTTCAATGTCATCAAGGATTCCGTCACGATTGAAGGGGACGTCCGGGCGATGTCCGATGAAACGAGGGAGATTGTCGAACGTGAGGTGCGGGCGTTTACGGAAGGCCTGGAGAGGTCATTCCACGTGACGTGCGACCTCGATTACAAAAACGATTATCCGGTTTTATATAACGACCCGGAAGTCACCGAAAGGGTCCGGCAGTCGCTTGAGCATGCCCAGATCACGGAAGTGGAAGCGGTTCTTGAAACCCCTCCGCAGCCCCCTTCGGAAGACTTCGCGTATTATCTGAAACAAGTACCGGGGTGCTTCTTCTATGTCGGAGCGTCACCGGAGACAGGCGAGGCGTACCCGCATCATCATCCGAAGTTCAATATCGATGAAAAGAGCCTGATCATCAGCGCAAAGTCGATGGCGGCGGCTGTGTTGTCCTATTGCGGCGGCAGTGGAAATGAATAAGGCTGTGCAGTGGAATGGAGTACGGGCCTTCTTTTGACCGGAATGGGATTTGCTTAACACTCGAGACGGTTTGCTTAACATTCGCCCGCCCGGATACATGATTCAACAACTCTTTGGGTATGGATAAAGACGATGTTACATAGGAGGGTGACCATGGACAGACAATCTGTACATCCGATGAACCCGGCCATGCCGGTCCGGGCCACGCGGCCAATGGCAGGAAAGCGGATGCCGCCGATAGCAGATACGGCAGCCGTGAAGCAGATGAGGAAAATGAACAGAGGGATCGTGACGGCATTCGGCGCAATCGGAATTGCGCAGGCGCTTAAAGTGTTTACTCACAAAGCCGTGACCGGCAAGTGGGACTGGCGTCCGCTTTTCACTACAGGCGGCATGCCGAGTTCTCACTCAGCGGGTGTCTCCGCGCTTGCGACTTATGTCGCTTCGAACCGGGGCGCTCGGCATACCGAAACGGCGGTTGCCGTCGTACTCGCCACGATCGTCATGTATGACGCACAGGGAATCCGCCGCCACACCGGTGAGATTGCCAAGCTTGTCAACGACCTGGAAGACAACTTCGTCAAGCTGTCGGGAGAATTCCCGAGCCTCAAGTATGAAGAACAGGAAAAAGAACTCAAAGAGCTGCTTGGTCACCAGCCGCTCGAAGTTCTTGCAGGTGCCCTTTTTGGCGGTGCACTCGGCCTCGTGTCGGCCAAAATCGAGAATCATGAGCGGGAGATTGAACACGCGCGGGGAGTTTATCCGCAACATTTGGACGAACGGGCCTAAACAAGGAAAGGGCATTCCGGCTGCATGCCGGAATGCCCTTTTAATGCTTTTCAATTCTGCTCGAACGCATAGCCAAACCGGTACAGCTTCGCTTCATCCCCGTGGTTTCCGATCAGTTGAATACCGATCGGAAGGCCTTCCCGGGAGAATCCGGCCGGAACACTCAAACTCGGATTGCCGGTGAAGTTGGTCGGCGATGTGAGGCTAAGGAGAGCCGGTATGACGTCGATCTCCGTTCCTTCTACAATCGTTTTCCGCTCGCCAATCAAAGTCGGCAGGATCGGAAGCGTCGGAGTCAGCAGGACATCAGCCTTAGAGAACGCCTCATTAAATGCTTCAATCAGGAGGGGCCGCGCCTGCTGCGCCTGGACGTATTCCCATCCGGCCCGCTTCACGCTTGCTTCCAATCGTGCCAGCACTTCCGGCGCATAGTCACCCGGCCGCTTCTCCATGGTCTCCCGGTGGATGGCGGCCGCTTCGCACTGGATCGTTACAATCTGTGCGTCATTGATTTCAGGGATGACCGGAATGTCGATGTCGATCACCTTCGCGCCGAGCGATTTGAATTTGCGGATGGCGCGTTCTGCGGCGGCACGGACTTCCGGGTCCAGCAGGCGGAAGTATGGCGATGGCAGGCCGATCACCTTTCCTTCTACACCGTCCCTCAGTTCCGCGGTAAAGTCGGGTGGAGACTCCAGGAGGGAATAGCGGTCGGCCGGATCCGGGCCGGACAGAATGTTGAGCAGGATCGCATTTTCTTCCACGCCTGCCGTCATAGGACCCGGATGGTCCAGTGTATAGGAGAGAGGGAAAATATTCTGTTTGCTGATGCGGCCGAATGTGGGCTTCATGCCGACCAGATTGCATGCGCTTGCCGGGATGCGCACCGATCCGCCGGTGTCTGTCCCGATGCCCGCAAGTGCCATGCCGCTTGCCACCGCAGCGGCCGATCCGCTGCTGGATCCGCCTGAAATCCTCGACAGGTCATACGGATTGCGGACGGGCCCGAAATGGGAAACGTCTCCGGTCGGCCCGTAGGCAAACTCGTGCGTGTTGGTCTTCCCGATGATGACCGCTCCTGCATCCTTCAGCTTCTTGATGACCGTCGAATCTTCAGAAGGGATGAAATCCGTATGGATCACGGAACCCATTGTCGTACGGATTCCTTCGGTATAAATCAGGTCTTTGACCGCAACCGGTATTCCGTGGAGCGGTCCGCGCAATGTTTCCGACTTCCATTCGCGGGTTAGCTGCTCCGCTTCTCGGACAGCCTCTTCCTCGCATACTGTGATAAAGGCATTGAGTTCAGGATCCTTTTTCCGGATGGTGTCGAGCGTCGCATTGACCACTTCTATCGGAGAGCGCTCCCGCTCCCGGATTGAGCGAATGGCGTCCATCATGTTCAAGGCAATCCCCCCTTTACCTAAAGGGTAGTCGAATCTTCGGGAGTTTTGCAAATATCTGGTGACACGCGGAGTGCATTCGGTCAGAATGGAAGAAGAGTATAAGAAAAGGAGAGAATGGAAACATGCAAGCACAATCGTTTGAAGAAGCGGTGGCGCAGAAGGGGCTTCAGCGCATCGCACTATGGGGTAAGGTGACGGGCATCGCCATGATGATCACCGGCGGGATCTATGCATTTTTTGGCCTATTTTACTTTATCGTCGGTGCCATACCGGGCGGGATCACGCTCTTTATGGGGTATCTGATTTACAAAACCGGCAAATCAGCAGCAGTGATCCAAGAGGGCGGGGACACACGCGCACTTAGTGACCTGTTCCATAATTACGGCCTGTACTTGCTCACCACGTTTATTCTCGTGGCCATCAGTGTGGGGATGTTCGTGCTGATTCTGGTCATTTTCGGCTTCGCCTTTTTCGGCGGTATGATGTATAACGGATTTTGATTCCCTGAAAGCCTCTCTGCGCGGAGGCTTTTTTTACTTCGACATATTTCCAGATAAATAGAACAGGAAGCTTCATTTTTAGCAGGATTTGCTGAAAGTGCCGGGTGAATTTTGCGTAAAGCACTCGAACTTGCAAGAGGTGATGTGCATGGGTCCCTTTATGGAATTGGAGTATTCCGTTTGTTTAGAATGAAGTTTTCCTGAAGAAATTTACGACTTCCTCATGAGCGTAAACAAGTAATTTAATATTGACCCGTCAAAATATTTAGTATATGTTTACTTCAGGTCATCTGATGACCTGACTACCTCACTGATATGGAATATGTAACCGCTTTAATAGATGGGGTTGAATGGGGGATGAAAATGTTACTTGCCGCCTTAAGCGCAATTCTGGCTCCGTTTTTGTTTTTGGTGATTTTACGGATGCCGGCCAAAAAAGGGAT
Source organism: Bhargavaea massiliensis (assembly GCF_018390575.1). Classification (GTDB taxonomy): domain Bacteria; phylum Bacillota; class Bacilli; order Bacillales_A; family Planococcaceae; genus Bhargavaea; species Bhargavaea massiliensis. The sequence goes on from NZ_JAHBCJ010000003.1 coordinate 309,109, forward strand.
GCTCCTAAGTGCAGTAATTGTTATTTTATGTGCGCTTTTTATATGGGAGATGGATAAAACGGCGATTGCTGCGTCCGTTCTTGAAGGATTTCACAAGGCGTTGACGATCCTGCTGATTTTATTCGGCGCTATCATTTTATTGAGGACATTGGAGAACACCGGTGCAGTGAGTCGGATCAATCAGGGATTCCACAACATTTCCGGCGATATGCGTGTTCAGGCAATTATCGTAGCTTTTCTGTTCGGGGGGCTGATTGAGGGAGCGGCCGGCTTCGGCACGCCGGCAGCGGTGACTGGGCCCTTGCTCGTGGCACTGGGCTTTAATCCGCTGGCGGCCGCAGTGCTCGCATTGGTCGCTGATAGTGCGGCTGTGCCGTTTGGAGCAGTCGGAACGCCTGTGATGATCGGGCTAAGCAACCTTTCCGTTGCGGACCTGGATTTTTATAAGACTATTGCAATCCGGATTGCGTCGATTGATCTTATGGCAGGTACCTTTGTTCCGTTTCTTCTGGTTCTGCTGATGACGGTATTTTTCGGTAAGCAGGGAAATGGCGTCAGGAACGCCTTGCCGCTTTTGCCATGGAGTCTGCTGATCGGCATGACTTATACCGTCTCGGCATTGCTTATTGCCGTACTGTTTGGCCCGGAGTTCATTTCTATCTTGGCGTCGCTGGCAGGATTGCTTGTAGCCACCATCACTGCCAAATCCGGTTTTCTTATACCGAAAAAGGAATGGACGGATGCTCTCCAGAAAGGGTTTCAAAGGAATGGGGAAAAAAGCGGAATGGGGCTTTTGACAGCATGGTCTCCTTACCTCATCGTTGTTATCCTTCTTTTGGCGACGAGGGTGATCGTACCGGTCAAGCAGTTTGCGCTGCAAGCAGTCGATTTCACTTGGAGAAATATATTGGGGGTTGAGGGGATCACTTCAAAATGGGAACTTCTTTACTCTCCCGGGACCATCTTGGTAATTGCCGCTTTTTTTGCGGTTCTTATCCAGGGAAAACCGATTGCCGCTTTTGCTTCGGCTTCCAAATCCTCGTTAATGTCAATTAAGGATGCCGGGTTGACCTTGTTGCCTACACTTGCCTTGGTCCAAGTCTTCACGCATTCCGATATGAATGTACACGATTATTTGAGCATGCCCCAGTACATCGCCGATGCGCTTGCCTCAGCAATAGGTGCAAATTGGACTTTTGCAGCACCATTCCTCGGAGAACTCGGTGCATTTATAACTGGGAGTGCCACTGTTTCCACGCTGACCTTCTCTCCAATCCAGTACAGTATTGCAAATGAGATCGGTGTCAATCAGGAAGTTATTTTGGCGCTTCAGATTATTGGAGCTGCTGCGGGCAATATGGTCTGCGTACATAATGTTGTGGCGGCGGCCACTGTTGTCGGTCTCTCCGGCAAAGAGGGAGAAATCATCCGCAAGACGTTGGTGCCTGCAATATTATATGGCCTGCTTGCCGGCTTTGGAGGGTTTCTGCTTCTTCGCTTGCTGTGATGCTTTCTCCCGAGCAGTGAATCACGTACTATTAGGGGAAAGAGTCCGATTGAAAGAAGGATGAACAATGAAATCTATTCGAGTGCAGAAGATATACGAGCAAGTGGCTGACCGGATTGTAGAGATGATCAAAACGGGCGGGCTCAAGCCTGGGGATCGCCTGGATTCCGTTGAACAGCTTGCGAAAAGCTTTGGTGTGAGCCGCTCAGCGGTCCGGGAAGCGATTAGCGGGTTGAGGGCAATGGGAATCGTTGATGTCAGACAGGGAGAAGGAACCTTTGTCGGGGACGCCCGAGCAGCTTCATTCACACTTTCGGCTGCGGGTACACTAATTCAGAAGCGTGAGGATATTAGGGAACTATCGGAACTGAGGAGAATCCTGGAAGTGGGAGCAGCAGGGGTATCTGCCCTGAATAGGTCAGAAGAAGATTTGCGTTCCATGGAAGTGGCACTGCGAGAAATGGAGACGGCACTAGGTACAGGGGAAGTCGGGGAGAAAGCAGATCTGGCATTTCATATGGCACTGTTCAAAGGCACCCGAAACCGAATGCTGATTGACCTGTTATCAAGTGTGACGGATATTACGCTGGAGTCCATGCGGGAGACACGCCGGCTGATCTTGTATTCCGAAGAGCGCCTGGTTTGGTTGCTTGAAGAACACCGGAAGATTTATGAAGCCATTGAAAAGCAAGATTCAGTCGCTGCGGAGAAGGCAATGGCAGATCACCTGGCCGCAGTGGACCATGTACTGTCTCCTTATCTACGCTGAGCTAAAGTGAAGGTGTCCTCATCAGGGTCATCTTTCTTTTACGCACCACTCATAGGATGACCTGATGTATTTAGAGAGTTGAATATGGAGAGGTGGATCCAACATGAAAGTTTCATTGTTCATCACTTGTATGTGCGATATGCTATCGCCGGATGTAGGCATACATACGGTTGAATTGTTAGAGAATCTGGGATGCGAAGTAGATTTTCCGGACGCGCAGACCTGCTGCGGGCAGCCGGCGTACAATAGCGGTCATCTTCATTCATCGAAAGAGGCAATGAAGCAGATGATAAGGGCCTTCAGCAACTCAGAATATGTAGTGGGCCCTTCCGGATCTTGTGTAGGAATGATCCGGGAATACCCAAAAGTGTTTCAAGGTGACCCGGTTTGGGAGGCAGAAGCTAAGAAGCTGGCGGATAAAACATTTGAAGTGACTCAGTTTATCGTGAATGTCCTGGGCATCGTAGATGTGGGCTCGACATTCCGAGGGACGGTGACCTATCATCCATCCTGTCATATGACCAGAATTCTCGGTGTAAAGGAAGAGCCTTTGATGCTTTTGCAACATGTCCCAGGGGTGGATTTGGTGAATTTGTCCATAAAAGAAGACTGTTGCGGATTCGGAGGGACCTTCTCAGTGAAGAATCCGGTGATATCAACCGAGATGGCATCCGAAAAATCAAGTCATGTTTCGGAAAGCGGTGCTGAATATCTGGTGGGCGGAGATATGGCGTGCCTGCTGAATATCGGGGGAAGGATGCAGCGAGAAGGGAAGGATGTCAAGATTGTCCATATCACTGAAATTCTGAACTGCCGAAAGTGACCATGCGACGGAGAAAGGGAGAGAGTATCTGATGAGTGTGAAAATCGACAACCGGCCGTATGAGGAGCGGGTTCAGGACGGTGTGGAAAACGACTTTATGCGGAAAGCTGTTGCCTCGGCACAGGGAAGGTTTCGTGGCGGCAGGCAGCGTGAAGCGGCAGAACTGGGGAACTGGGAAGAATGGCGGACACTAGGGGCAGAGATCAGGAAGCACACCTTGGAAAATCTGGACTATTACTTGTACCAGCTGAGCGAAAATGTCCAGAAGAGGGGAGGACATGTGTATTTTGCTTCAACGGCCGAGGAAGCAAATGAATATGTCCAAGGAATCATCAAGAGCAAAAAAGCTAAAAAAATTGTAAAATCCAAGTCAATGGTGACAGAAGAAATCGGATTGAATGCTGCGATCGAGGAAGCAGGAGCCGAAGTGATTGAATCGGATCTTGGAGAATGGATCTTACAGCTTGATGAAGACCCGCCGTCCCATATTGTTACCCCGGCGCTGCATAAAAACAAAACACAGATCCGTGAAACGTTTTCAAGAAAAAGAGGCTACGCAGGATCGGACAATCCGGAGGAGCTGGGCCTATTCGCAAGAGAGCAATTAAGAAAAGACTTCTTAGCCTGCGATATCGGCATAACGGGCTGCAACTTTGCGGTAGCTGAGTCGGGAACCATATCATTTGTGACGAACGAGGGAAATGCCAGGATGGTGACAACAGTGCCGGACACTCAGATCACCGTTATGGGGATGGAACGTATCGTTCCGACTTGGGAAGAGTTGGATGTCCTCGTCAGCCTCCTTACACGTGCCGCAGTCGGCCAAAAGCTGACAAGCTATGTAACCGGGTTGACCGGTCCGCGCTTGGAAGGTGAAACTGACGGTCCGGAAGAATTCCATCTGGTCATCGTCGACAACGGACGCTCCAAGATATTGGGTACTGAATTCCAGTCGGCCTTGCATTGTATACGCTGTGCAGCCTGCATCAACGTATGTCCGGTGTACCGCCATATTGGCGGTCACGCATATGGTTCGATTTATCCGGGACCGATCGGAGCAGTGCTGACACCGCTCCTTGACGGCTATGAAGACCATCAGGAATTGCCATATGCATCATCTCTTTGCGGCGCCTGTACGGAGGTTTGTCCTGTGAAAATTCCATTACACGAACAATTGATTTTGCATCGGCAAAAAATAGTGGAAGAGGAAAACCTTGCACCGCTGGGAGAGACATGGGCAATGAAAGGATTTGCGCAGTGGGCATCACATCCTGCAGCCTATAAATTCAGTGCGGGTCTGGCGAATACGGCCTTAAAGCCATGGACGAAGGACAGCAAGATTCCGAAGGGACCGGGTCCACTGAAGGCCTGGACGGCTACTAGAGATTTTCCTGCCCCTGCAAAGCAGACATTCAGATCATGGTTCAAAGAGCGTGAAAAGGAGGCGGAAAAGAAATGACGATACAAAATCGTGAAGCCTTTTTGGATAATATCGCAGCGAATCTTGGCAGGGACCGACGGACATCAGGGGTCAAAAGGCCGGAATGGAGCTTGCGTCCCCAAGATGAAGTGCTGAACAATCTTTCTGCTGACGACCTCGTGAAAGTATTGGAGCTTCAGTGCAGCGCCATCCATACGTCCTTTAAAAGGGCGACCCTTTCTGATCTTGGATCGGCTTTGACGGACACGGTCAAGGAATATAATGGAAAGTCGATTGTTGCGGGAAGTGATCAACGGCTATACTCCTTTGGTCTGGATACCCTATTTTCGCGTCTTGAGAAGGAAGGTGCGGAAATCCATCTGTGGGACCAGGAACTGGGTGAGAAAAACAAAACCTTTGCTGAGCGTGCGGATATCGGTATCTGTTTCAGCGATGTGACATTGGCGGAGTCGGCAACGGTGACTTTGTTTATAGATCAGGCCAATGGCCGCGCCATCAGCCTGCTGCCGGAATCATTCATCGCAATCATCCCCAAAAGCACATTGGTTCCGCGGCTGACCCAAGCCACCCGGCGAATCCACGAGGCAGTGGAGCGAGGTGAAGTTACGCCTTCCTGCGTCAGTTTCATTTCCGGACCAAGCAACAGTGCGGATATCGAGATGAAACTGATAGTGGGTGTCCACGGCCCGATCCGCGCCACTTATATTCTTGTTGAGGATTGCTGAAAACACACATAAGAGCGATTGAGATTGAAAATGCCTCTTTCGTCCGTGTAAAAATGACTAAAAAACCCGATGAGGCCACCGAAAAAGTCTATGGAAAGGGCCATCACTCATTTTTTGAGTGGTGGCTCTTTTCTACGGCATCCGGTTGATTTCCGCTGCGGGTGCTTGCAGGGATGGGACGCAAAGAAGGGACAATAACGTCCACCTTCTGATGTTTCCACACAAAATGAGCCGTTACTATGTCCAAAAACCGGATGATAGTGGTGGCTCTTTTTAGTCCATAGGAAATTTAAATAGTTTTTCAGTGGCCTCAACCCGATTGACGGTTTTTTTACTCTCTTAAGAAACTATAAACCTACACGCTAAGAATAATGATTATTCCTCTGTTGGTCATGTCCAGCTTTAGCGCCCAGCAACTAGCAAGCCTAACACTTCTCCACTACGATAAGTCAACATCAGATCGTTCCTCGCCGGGTTTCCTTAATCTCATTGCGAAGTGATCCAGTTTGTTTGTGTGTTACTGAGCGGACGCTTGCGCTTTTTTATTTCGACATATTTCCTGGGAAATAGTGCAGGCAGCATCGATTTCTAACTAAATTTGACGAAATGAATATCGGAAGCAACCTCGACATTGGCATAAAACATGCAAGCAATAGTGATAAATCCGAAAGGGGGATGGGTGAAGTGGAAAGCAAAACATTTACATCGGTTGATGTGCATGTAGCGGGGGAACCGCTTCGGATCATTACTGGAGGTCTACCGGAGATTATAGGGGACAGTCAACTGGAGCGAAGAGCTTACTGCATGGAAAACCTGGATCATATCCGAAAAACCTTGATGCTGGAGCCGAGAGGTCACCATGGGATGTATGGCTGTATCCTTACTCCACCGGCAGAGAAAGATTCTGATTTTGGAGTCCTCTTTATGCACAACGAAGGGTGGAGCACGATGTGCGGTCACGGCATCGTCGGTGTGCTGACGATGGGCATTGAGACCGGCCGTTTTGAGGTGGAAGAAGAAAGCCGGACGTTCATCATTGACAGCCCGGCAGGAAAGGTTGTTGCGCAAGCAGAGGTTGAAGACGGCAAGGTTAAGCAGGTTTCTTTTGAAAACGTCCCGTCTTTTGTCCTTGAAAAAGACCTGGCCCTAACCGTTGACGGCAAGAAGCTCAAAGCTGACGTTTCATTTGGCGGAGCGTTCTATGTCATTCTCCCCGCTTCCCAATTAAACCTCAGTGTACAAAAGAAGGACTTGGCGGAATTGAGAAAATGGGCAACGAAAATCAAACAGGCAGCCGAACAAGCAGTGGATGTCGTGCATCCGCTGGAACCAGGCCTCAACGGCATCTATGGCGTCATTTATTCGGACAAGCCAAATCTGGCAACATCTGACCTCCGCAACGTAACTGTCTTTGCGGACGAGCAAGTCGATCGTTCCCCGTGCGGCACTGGAACCTGTGCCCGGCTTGCCAGCCTTTATGCCCACGGAGAGCTGGGGGAAGGAGAAAGCTTTGTCCATGAAAGCATTACGGATGGCCAATTCAAGGGGACTATCCTGCGGGTGGATTGTGTCGGGGGAAGGGAAGCGATCATCCCGGAAGTAAGCGGAACAGGCCACCTGACCGGGATTCATGAGTTTATTCTCGATCCGGAAGACCCGATGCCGGAGGGATTCTTGCTGGAGGAACTGGTGGGGACCATGAGAACCGAAACAGTGTAACTTAGCGCGCGAAAACGTGTAAAATATTTTGAACATTCCGTATTGGGTGTAAAAAATTCTGACAAAACCGAGGAGGGTTAAAATGAGAATAAAACAACGATCTCTTGGTGCTTCAGTTATTACGAGTATTTTGTTACTTGCAGGTTGCTATGGCGGTGGAGAATCGGCTGTGGAAAATACGAGTGATGCATCTTCTGCCAAGACATCCACTGAGAATGTGCTTCATCTTGCCGCGGCAGGTGAAATTCCAACTTTAAAGACAAATGGACAAATTGACGGCTTGTCTCAAACTGTATTGCAAAATGTAGTGGAAGGACTTTTCCGTCTCGATCAAAATGATAATGTCGTAAATGGGGTCGTCAAAGATTACGAAGTTAGCGAAGATGGTAAGTTGTATACATTTACTTTGAATGAAGATGCACTGTGGAGCAATGGTGAGCCTACAACTGCTCATGACTTTGTATTTGCCTGGAAGAAGATGCTTCACCCAGACACAATTTCTCCCCATGCATACTTATCGGGACCTATCAAAGGGGCTGATGCCATTATGGATCCGGACTCTCCTTCCTACGGTAAGGTAGATGAACTTGGCATAAAAGCTGTGGATGATTTTACATTAGAAGTCCAGCTTGAACATGCTGTGCCTTATTTTACTGAACTACTTGCACACCCGGTGTTCTATCCTCAACAGGAAAAGTTTGTGGAAGAACAAGGAGATAGTTATGCCCTTGAAGTGGAAAATATGCTTTATAACGGGCCTTTTACTTTAAGTGAGTGGGATCATGATTCGAAATGGACATTTAAGAAAAATGAAAACTATTGGGATGCTGAGAATGTGGAGCTTGATAAGGTCGAGGTCAGAGTGACAAAGGACACGGCTACTGAAGTAAATCTATATGAAACCGGAGATATAGATGTAGCAAATCTTACTTCTGACTTCATTGATGTTTACCAAGAAAGTGAGGAATATCACACATCCACGAAATCAGAAATGTACTTCATTAGAATGAACCAGCGAAATGAAGACTTATCCAATGTAAACATCCGAAAGGCAATTGATATGGCTTGGGATAAAGAGCAAGCTGCAGAGCACATCTTGAAAAACGGTTCCATACCAGCGTATTTCCTAGTGTTCCCAGGTTTTGTTGAACTGGAAGACGGATCTGACTTCCGTGATTCATATGGAGATCTCAATAAAGGCACTATTGAAGAGGCACAAGAACTATGGGAAACAGGATTAAAGGAAATAGGTAAGAATGAATTAAGCTTTGAACTTCTTAGTTACGACGATGAGCAACGTAAGTCTGTTGCTGAATTTGTAAAGAACCAACTGGAGAAAAATCTACCTGGCCTAAAAATCACAATTAACCAGCAACCAAACAAACAAAAATTAGACCTTGAAGCAAAACAAAATTACGACTTGTCGTATTCCGGTTGGCGGAATGATGTAGGAGATGCAGTAGAATTTCTAACTGTCTTTGAGTCGGATGGGGCCTACAATTGGCAAGACTTTAAGAATGACGAATATGATACGCTAGTTAAAAAAGCGAAGACGGACTTTTCAGATATAGAGCGACGTTCAAAAGATTTGCAGCGAGCAGAGCAAATTCTAATTGGTGAGGAAGCGGTCATATCACCATTGTACCAAGCTGGATCTGCACGGTTGATAAAGCCATACGTTCAGGGGTTTGTAGCCCATGGAAACTCAACTTTCACCTATAAGTGGGCAACAATAGAGAAATGAAATTAAAGTCAAATATCCTTAGCTAGAGATAGCAGCAAAATGTATCCCTATTCTAAGAAAGCAAGGATAGTTTAGATTTGTTAATTACCTTTCGGACAAGGGACTATACTTCAAGCGGGCGGATAACTTAGTTTACTCCCCTCACAAGCATTCCCTTGTCTGTGCTTTTAAAGTACTTCCCTTTATAGACAGGAGGAGGGGAAAGATGAAAAGATACATCTTCACTAGATTGGGATATATGCTGTTCACCTTTTTACTCATTGCGACTTTTACCTTCTTTCTAATGCAAACGCTTCCTGGATCTCCTTTTAATGACGAAAGGTTATCAGAAGCTCAGAAAGCAATGATGTACCAACGGTATGGGCTTGACCAGCCTGTGGCAGTTCAGTACTTCAAATATCTTGGAAATCTAGTTGGCGGTGATTTGGGGGTTTCGTTCCAGTTCGACGGTAGGCCTGTGACGAGCATTATTGGTGAGCGAATTGGTGTTTCGGCCATTTTAGGAGCACAATCTCTAATTATTGGAACACTACTTGGATTGCTTCTTGGGATTATCGCAGCGCTAAGACACAATACATTTCTCGATTACGGCTCTATGATTATTGCGGTTCTTGGCTTGTCAATTCCGAACTTTGTATTTGCTGGCCTACTTCAATACTGGATTGGTGTCCGGTTGCAGTGGTTGCCTGTTGCTTTTTGGGAAGGCTTTGAGTATTCAATTTTACCTACCGTTGCGCTTGCTGCTTTTGTGATAGCGACGATTGCAAGATTTATGAGAAATGAAATGTTGGATGTTTTGGGAAATGACTACATCATGACAGCCCGTGCAAAGGGAATCAGGGAGTCGGTCCTGATTGTACGGCACGCCTTAAGAAATGCCCTGATACCTATTGTTACCATCTTGGGGCCGTTAGCAGTTTCTTTAATGACTGGGACACTTGTGGTTGAACAAATATTTAGTATTCCTGGACTTGGAGAACAGTTTGTCAATTCAATTTTAACCAATGATTACCCCGTGATTATGGGAGTCACACTTTTCTATAGTTTCTTCTTCATTCTCATCGTGTTCTTGGTAGACATTCTTTATGTGTTAATCGATCCAAGAATCCGTTTGACAGGAGGTGAGCAGCGTGCGAGTAGATGATTTAGAAGTCAGTGATGATATGTTTGAAATTGCAAAGGACCACACAGTTAAGCCGTTAAAAAAGAAGGTTGAGTATTCTTCGTTCTGGAAAGACTCTTGGATACGATTTAAGAAGAATAAAGGTGCTCTTGCAGGTTTGATTTTAATTTTAATTCTTATGTTCCTGGCTATTTTTGGACCAATGATGAACAACCATGGATTTGATCGACAAAACTTGGAACACGCAAATCTTCCACCAAAAGTACCAGTGTTGGAGAATATTTCATGGTTGGGAATGGATGGGGTAGATGTACGCGGCGTAGACCAATACGAAACTAAAGGTGTGGGAGATTACTATTGGTTTGGGACAGACGAACTCGGCAGAGACATCTGGACGAGAATTTGGGAAGGAACCCGGATTTCACTCTATATTGCATTTCTAGCTGCTGCTCTCGACTTAGTCATCGGCGTAGCATATGGGAGTATTTCAGCTTATTACGGTGGTAGAGTTGACAATGTGATGCAACGAATTATTGAGGTGCTGATGGGGATTCCGAGCTTAATTGTAATCATTCTGCTCATTTTGGTTCTCCAACCCGGTATTATTTCCATTACTCTTGCGATGGTAATAACGGGTTGGGTCAACATGGCTCGGATTGTAAGAGGGCAAGTGTTGAAGCTGAAAAGTCAAGAGTTTGTACTTGCCTCTAGAACACTTGGAGCGAGCGATGGAAGATTAATGGGAGGACATCTAATCCCTAATACATTAGGTCCGATAATCATTACAACCATGTTTACCATTCCCAATGCTATTTTTACAGAAGCTTTTCTAAGCTTTATTGGCTTAGGGCTACAGCCACCTATTGCTTCACTAGGAACACTCGTAAATGATGGTTTCAAGATGATGAAAATTTATCCACACCTATTAATGTACTCGTCGGTCATAATCAGTCTCATAATGATTAGCTTTAATCTATTAGGAGATGGATTACGAGATTCCTTGGATCCTAAAATGAGGAAATAAGGAGGGAGGACTAATGGAAAAAATCCTTTCTGTAAACAACTTGAATGTATCGTTCTATACTGACTCCGGTGAAGTCCGGGCAGTACGAGGGGTTAACTTTGATTTATACAAAGGTGAGATTTTAGCTGTAGTAGGAGAATCTGGATCCGGGAAATCTGTGATGTCAAAAAGTCTTGCCGGCCTTGTACCGAAGCCGGCTGGTAAAATTAAGGAAGGGCAGATTCTTTATAAGGAAAGAGATGTCACGAAATTCGATAGTAAACAATTGAGGGCTTTGCGGGGAGCCGAAATCTCAATCATTTTCCAAGATCCAATGACCTCATTGAATCCGACAATGACCATAAAAAAGCAAATCATGGAAGGGCTAATGACCCATCAGAAATTACCAAGGAGGGTGGCTGAAAGGAAGGTTATCGAACTGCTTACAGAGGTAGGTATTCAAGATGCTGAAGCTAGGATAAATCTTTATCCACATCAGTTTTCAGGGGGAATGCAACAGCGTGTTGTAATAGCAATGGCATTAGCCTGTAATCCAGAAATTGTTATTGCAGATGAGCCAACAACAGCACTTGATGTATCCGTTCAAGCGCAGATTTTAGACTTGATCAAGAAATTAAGGAGCAATTTAGGTACTACGTTTATGTTTATTACACATGACTTAGGCGTTGTAGCAGAGGTAGCGGATAGAGTTGCTGTTATGTATGCGGGAAAGATTGTTGAAATCGGTAAGGTAGATGAGATTTTTTATAATCCTCAGCATCCTTACACAAAGGGGCTTCTTGAAGCTATGCCTGATCTCAAGCAAGGTGACGAGGAACTGAAAACAATTCCCGGAGCCCCCCCGAATCTTCTTTATCCTCCAAAGGGTGACGCGTTTGCAGAACGAAATACTGCTGCTTTGAAAATCGATTACATTCATGAACCGCCAATGTTTAAAGTAAGTGAGACGCATTATGCAGCGACATGGCTCCTTCACGAGAAAGCCAAGAAAGTGGCGACCGAAATCAAAGCAAGTGAATCTAATCAAAGAGATTCAATGGTTTCATCAAAAGTGAAAAAAGTATCAAACGAAAAGATACTAGAAATCAAAGATCTAAAACAGTACTTTCCGCTTGGAAGAAAGAAAATAATAAAAGCAGTCGACGGAATCACTTTAGATGTTAATAAGGGAGAAACTTTTGGGCTGGTCGGTGAATCTGGCTGTGGAAAATCAACAACCGGAAGAACTATTGTCGGTTTAAATGCTGTATCCTCTGGAGAGATTTATTTCAAGGGAAGAGAAATACAAACCTTCAAGAATGGCGAGTTAAATAAAGATATTCAAATGGTTTTTCAGGATCCGTATTCTTCTCTAAATCCAAGGTGGACAGTAGCGGATATCATAGCTGAAGGGATGGACATCCATAAACTCTACAGAAGCAGGACGGAGCGGATGGAGAAAGTATATAGTCTGCTAGAGACAGTCGGATTGGCGAAGGAACATGCTAATCGTTATCCCCACGAGTTCAGCGGGGGTCAGAGACAGAGGATTGGCATAGCGCGAGCGCTTGCGGTCGAACCTGACTTGATCATTGCTGATGAGCCCATATCCGCTTTGGATGTGTCCATCCAAGCCCAAATTGTCAACCTGCTGAAAAAACTGCAGAGGGAACAGGGATTGACTTATATCTTTATCGCGCATGATTTATCGATGGTCCGCTACATCAGTGATCGGATTGGTGTGATGTATAAAGGAAGGCTAGTAGAGATTGCCGAATCAGACGAACTCTATGAAAATCCTCTGCATCCTTATACTCGTTCTTTGTTGTCGGCCATTCCGGTTCCAGATCCGTACGCAACACGGTTAAGGAGCAAGAATGAAAGGTTTACAGGCCACGCAGGGCTTTCGGAAGATTGCAAACTCAGGGAAGTGTCGGAGGGTCACTGGCTTCTTTGTACAGAGGCTGAGGCCGCGGAACTTGACCGTGAAGCTGGCCTGGCTGGGGAAGGAGTGCTCGTTTAAAATGAGTCGCGTTAAGCGGTTTTTTCTGTGTTGTCTTGCGCCCGTTACCGGATTGCTTGCTGTGGACTTGGTAAGCGGCGGGATCTTTTCCGACCCTCTGTTTTTTATGGGACTCCTGTTGCTGTTGGTCGGCGGGACACTACAAGTGATCCATGCCGGAGTGTTTGACGGTTTTGTTCGGTCATTTACGGTCTTCAAAAGGAAAACTGACAAGCTGGAGAACTATGTGTCAAACGAAACCGGTGAACAAATGCAAATGGCCATGCGGCCTTTTCCTGCGTTTGCGTATATCGCATGGACAGGTGCGCTTCTCATCGGCGGCACCGGGCTGATCGGTGCGTACATCTACTAAAGGGGGAGAAGAACAATGAAAACCATCGAAACGATCCGAGAAGAACTGAAGAAGCAGGGACTGGACGGCTTGGTCATCAACGGGGAATGGAACCGGCGGTATGTGACGGGGTTCACGGGAAGCCATGGTCTTGTCCTGATTACACAGGAAATGGCGGAAATGATTGTCGATTACAGGTATCATGAGCAGGCTGCCCAGCAGACCGGCCTGCCGGTTGTTCTTCACGCTGAACATACCGGACACAAGCAGAAGATTTTTGATGAAGCTGCCCGTGAGATCACCAGACTAGGACTAAAGAGAGTCGGCTTCGAACAGCAGCATCTCAGCTATGGAAATTACGAAAGGCTGAAGGGCGGAGTAACGGCGGAGCTTGTTCCGACCTTTGATTTCGTCGAAAATATCCGGATGATCAAGCGCCCGGATGAACTTGAGAAAATGCGGATAGCCTCAAAAATCACGGATGACGCGTACACCCATATCCTGGGCTATATCCGGCCAGGACAAAAAGAGCGGGAAGTCGCAGATGAACTGGTGCGGTTCATCGAGAGCCGCGGCGGCCAAGCCGTCGGGTTTTATCCAATTGTTGCTTCGGGTGCCCGCTCGTCACTTCCTCATGGCCGGGCAAGCGAAAAAGCCATCGAAAAGGGGGAGATGATCACCATCGACTTCGGTGCCAATTATGACGGCTACTGGGCGGATATCTCCCGGACGGTCGCGATTGGAGAGCCGGATGGACAGATGCGTGAAATCCAGGAAGTCGTCTACCGGTCATTCATGGATTGCTTCCATGGCATCCGGCCGGGAATAAAGGACAGCGACGTGGATGCCCTGATGAGAAAGGCCCTGATCGAGAGCGGCTATAATGATCGCTCCGGCACGGGCACCGGACACGGAATTGGCCTCGAAGTTCATGAAAAGCCGCTTTTCTCCGTAGATACAGAGAAAATACTTGAATCGGGCATGGTGATTACAATCGAGCCGGGCATCTATCTGCCCGGCGTCGGGGGCGCGAGGGTGGAGGACGTGTTGCTGGTCACGGAGGACGGTTGCGAAACGCTCACTCCATCGACGAAAGAACTTGCAGTCATTGAAGTGGTGGAAGCCTGAACCATAAAAAGAGACCGGGGGCCTTGGCCTTCCCGGTCTCTTGTCGTTAAACCATGACTTTTCGCTTTCCTTCAGCATGCTGCTCCCAGTATTCCTGTAGTTTTCTCCGCCCGGCCTCAACTTCCGGGTGGAATTGAATATGTGCCTCCGACCGTATTGAAGAAATCTGTTGGACGGCTTCCGAGAGGGAAGCTTCTGCAATGTCTTTCCCAAGGTCTTTCGCAATTGATAAAGCAGCGGTTTTCCCCTGGCTCATGGCAACTTTGGCGCCTTCGATGCCCGTGATGTTGCCTGCCACGTAAAGGCCGTCGAGCGGGGTACGCATGTCCTCAGAGTGGAGCGGGACGGAGCCGCCGAGTTCATCAATATGATAAAACGGGCAACCCGTCAGTGCGGCAAGCTCCGCAAGCGGATAAAGGCCTCCTGCAATGCAAACAAAGTCACAGCCGATGACTTCTTCCGTTCCCGGTATAACTTTCCCTTCTGCAGTCACTGTCGCCAAGGTCACCCCTTCCACCTGGTCAGTTCCCTCAATCCGGATGACCGCCTTGCGCAGCATGACGGGGATGTCCCACATGCGGACGCCGTTTTTCGGATAGAAGGTGATGCCCATCTTTTTCATGAATTCATTCTTCATCAGCTTGCTGCCCATTTTCACGAATGCCGATGGCGCCATATGCGACACGTGCAGGAGTGCGTTCATCACTTCGGAAGGGTTGGCAGCGGTACCATTGACCCGGTTGTTCTTCGGCAAGGCGATGGCGGCAACCTCGATTCCGGCGATGTTCAGCTCCATTGCGATGGCAGACGAGAGGACATTCACTCCGATGATGACGCCTCTCTTGCCAGGTTTTACACGATGGACGTTGGTCATCACCTGTGCGGCACCGACCGACATGACGCCGGGGAGGGTCCAGCCCGGTATGGCGACAGGTGCTTCTGCGGCCCCGGTTGCCAGGAGAAGGGAATTCGTCTCCAATGATTCACTGTCTGTATGGACCAGCCAGATCCCGTTTTCCTGTTCTATGTTATGGACGGGTTGTCCAAGGCGGATCTCGAGTCCAAGTTCACCGGCCCTTCCGGCAAGTTTCCTGCTTTCCTCGATGCCGTTCCACCAGTTGCCGCCGGGTTCTTCATAAAGCTGTCCGAGGAGCCGTCCTCCCGGCTTCAGGTATTCGTCGATGACGAGAACGTCCAGTCCGTGCTCTGCTGCGGTGATGGCGGCTGCCAGTCCCGCAGGGCCGCTTCCGATAATGATCAGGTCACGCATTGTTCTTCCTCCAATCACGCACCGGGGCGGGCAGTGCGCCGCCCCCGTTAATCACCATGCCTTCCCGGACAGGGGTAAGGCAGGCACGGACTCCCTGATGGCCGTCAACGTCCACACGGCATTCAAAACAGTGTCCGATGTTGCAGTAGATGCCCCTGGGCGTTCCGCTTTCTTCATGATACCGGAGAGTCCGGACACCCGCAGCGAGGAGGGCGGCCGCGATCGGCTCGCCGTCACGGCCTTCGTACTTTATGCCGTTGAAAGTAAACGTGACCGTTTGATCCGGCTCCAGTGCGCCAAGCACAGGGTGGTCAAGGATTCGCTCAGTCATTTGGAATCGCCCCCAAATCCCCGAAGTGAACCGGCCGGACAGGCGGCTGGTATTTCAGCGTAATCTGCGTCACGTCACGTTCGGTGGCAGCCAGCGCGATGGCGTCCACTAAAGAGCGGCAGGTCCTGCCGCCGCAATACCCCATGCCGGCTCTTGTGCGGAGCTTTAGCTCACGGGAGTTACAGGCAAACTGTCCGGCGGTGTCCACCAGTTCCCCATATGTCACTTCTTCGCATCTGCATACAATCATGTCTCGATCAGTCATCCGAATCACCTCTTGCTGAAGTTTTGCTGCTAACAAACTACATGCAAGTTCCTTGCCAAGGTGAATTCGGGCCCGGCCGGGTCAGAGTTCGATACCGAGTTTATTCATCCGGTTATAGAGCGTGGCCCTTGTGATGCCGAGGTTGGCGGCGCACTGTTGTTTATTGCCGCCGGCCGCTTTTAGTTCTTTGAGGATAATGTTTTTCTCATACTCGCCCAGTTGTTCATTCAGTGTTCGGCTCGCCTTTTCCTTCAGCGAGCCGGGAGGGGATTGGGCGGAAATATGGATCTGCTCGATTTCAGGAGGAAGATCATCTATCCGGATTTCCCCGTGGTCGGAAAAGATGACGAGCCGTTCGATGACATTGTGCAGTTCCCGGACATTTCCCGGCCAGCTGTGATTCATGAGCGACTGCATCACTTCCTGGGAGATGCCGTGGATCGGCCGGTTATACTTCATCGAAATTTCATAAAGAAAGTAATGGGTCAGTTCGATGATGTCTTCGATTCGTTCGCGGAGGGGAGGAACCTTGATGTTGACGACATTCAGCCGGTAATAAAGATCTTCACGGAACTTTCCTTCGTCGACAAGTTCTTTGAGATCACGATTCGTTGCAGCGATAATCCGGAAGTCGACATCCAGTTCTTTTGTGCCTCCGACCCGGAAAAACCGTTTTTCCTGAAGCACGCGCAGGAATTTCACTTGCATCTCCAGGGGCATTTCTCCAATTTCGTCGAGGAAGAGGGTACCGCCCTTGGCAAGCTCAACTTTTCCTTTTTTGCCTTTTGAGTCAGCGCCCGAGAAGGCGCCTTTTTCATATCCGAAAATCTCGCTCTCGAACAGGCTTTCCGAGATGGCGCCGCAGTTAATTGCGATAAACGGGGCGGTGTCTGTTTCACGCAAGTGATGGACGGCTTTCGCGAACAGCTCTTTGCCGACGCCGCTCTCCCCGTTGATCAGGATGTTTGCGTCTGTCCGTGCCGCTTTGCGGGTCAGTTCCAATGTGCGCTTGAGAGCACGGCTGTTGCCTTTTATATAGGAGAACGGATTGTCTGTCGGAGAGGCTTTCCGCAGTTGCTCCTCGAGACGGAACAGTTTTTCCGAGGTGCTGTGCAGTTCGTTGTTCAGGCGGATCTGGCTCGTGATGTCGGTCTCGGAAACGACCGCGCCGATCACCCGGTCTTCCAGCCGGACCGGATTGGAGTTGATGAGGACGACGAGGTCTTCCCGGGCATGGTGCTGCTGGTTCCTGACGGAAGAACCGGTCTCGAGGGTGTTCAGAATCTCAAGATGCTCTGCTTCAAAAAAGTCAGTGATCGGCTTTCCGAGAATCTCCTCTTCCCTGACAGAGAAAATCCTTTCGGCCCCTTCTGTCCAGTGGACCACTTTTTTCTCACAATCAATCACTGTGCAGGAATCGTTGATGGTCTGCAGGATGGTATCCAGATAAGCCTTTTCTTTTTTATAGGCCAACAAGATTTCATCCAAGGCTGTCTTTAAGTCGATATGTCCGATAGGAGTGCCGCTCTCGTCCAGGGCAATGACCGTTTCGGATCTCTTTAGCAGCGGGAGGACCTCGTCCAATATGGTGTCCTTCGGGAGGGCGGGAACATCGGTTGCTCTTTCAGGCAATCCGGACACCATGATGTCTTTGAGCTGCAGTTTTCGGGGCATTGGTTTCTCTCCTGTCCAAATAATTAGTCAGTGTAAAAATAATTTTACGCCAATAATACGAAAATTCAATACAGAAAAAGAAAAAAAGAGGTTTGATCAGCCCCTTGGAAAGTTGGCATGCCTTTTGCAACAACATTTGTGAGAACGTTTTTAGAAAGGGGGATTTTTATTGTTATCCCAAGAACACCGTGACATCGTCGTCATCGGCGGTGGCATCATCGGAGCGGCCATCGCCTACTACGGATCCAAGGCCGGGCTCGACATTACCGTCCTTGAAAAAAGTACGCTTGCCAGCGGGACTTCATCACGCTGCGACGGCAATATCTTGGCCATTGACAAGGATCCGGGCTTCGACAGCCAGATGTCACTGGTCAGCCAGAAACTGGTCCATGAGCTGGATCAGGAACTGGAAGTGAAATTTGAATACCGCAACCCGGGAAGCATCCTGGTTTGTGAAAACGATGCCGAGATGGAAGCCGCGGAAAAATGGGTTCGGCAACAATGCGATGCCGGCCTCGACTTCCGGATGCTCGATCGCGAAGATCTGAGAAATGAATCGAAGTATTTCGCAGATGACCTGTACGGCGGGCTGGAGTGCAAGACGGACTCGACCGTCAACCCGTATATGCTGACGTTCTCGATGTTCCACTCGGCGGAGAAGCAGGGTGCCAAAATTCATACGAATACGGAAGTGAAAAATCTCAGGAGGGATCCGGACGGCCGATTCATCATTGAAACCGGCGGAACAACATTCACTGCGAACAAAGTGGTCAATGCAGCCGGAGTCTGGGCACCGCATATCGGCAAGATGCTAGATGTGGACGTGCCGATTTATCCGAGAAAGGGCCAGCTGATTGTTGCATCGCGCCAGCAGCCGGTCGGTCTCAGGAAAGTGATGGAGTTCGGTTATCTGATCTCCAAGTTCGGAGGAGAGCGTGTGGTGGATGAAATGACGGAAAAGTATGGGGTGGCACTTGTGTTCGAACCGACGGAAAGCCAGAATTTCCTGATCGGCAGCAGCCGGCAATTTGCCGGGTACGATACACGGGTGAACCACGAAGTGACCCGCTATATTGCAAAGCGGGCCGTCCGATTTTATCCGAAGATGGCGGACATGACCGTGATCCGCACGTACGCGGGGCTCAGGCCGTGGACGGAGGATCACCTGCCGATCGTTTCCGAAGTGAAGGAAGTGCCGGGCTTCTATGTCGCTGCCGGACATGAAGGGGACGGAATCAGCCTTGCCGCCGTCACCGGTAAAGTGATGGAAGAAATGCTGAGCGGCAAGGCAACATGCATTCCGACTGAGCCACTGAGGATCGGCCGGTTCAAAGAAAAGAAAGTGGAGGTGGGAATCAAGTGAGGTACGAGCGGCTGTTTACGACGATCGATACACATACGGGGGGAAACCCGACAAGGACACTGATCAGCGGTCTTCCGCCATTGGAAGGAGGAACGATGGGAGAGAAAATGCTCTATATGCAGGAGCATTACGACTGGATCCGCAAACACCTGATGAACGAGCCGCGCGGCCACAGCGTCATGTCCGGTGCACTCCTGACGGACCCGTGCCATCCGGAAGCGGATGTTGGCGTGATCTATATCGAAACCGGAGGCTATCTGCCGATGTGCGGCCATGACACGATCGGTTTTTGCACGGCCCTGATCGAGGCCGGGCTGGTCGAAGTGCAGGAGCCGTTTACCAACCTCAAGATCGATACACCAGCCGGGCTGATCGATGTTCAGGTTCTTGTGGAGGACGGGAAAGCGAAGGAAGTGACGTTCGAGAATGTTCCTGCGTTCCTGCTGAGGTCGATCGAGATTGATGTGGATGGCATCGGGAACGTTCAGGCCGATATCGCCTATGGCGGGAACTTTTACGCGATCATCGACGCGGACACGCTCGGAATTGAACTGACCGAGGAACATGCTGCGGAGATTATCAGCAAAGCGATCCTGATCCGGAATACGATCAATGAACGCGAAGAGATTGTTCATCCCGAGTTTCCGTTTATCCGGGGTCTCACGCACATCGAGTTTTTTACGAAGCCGGTCCATCCCGATGCTGACGTGAAAAATACCGTTGTCGTCCCGCCGGGCGGCATTGACCGCTCCCCCTGCGGAACCGGGACCTCTGCAAAACTTGCAACCCTTTACTCACACGGCCAGATCCGTAAGAAGGAACGCTTCGTACACGAAAGCATCGTCGGTACGCTTTTCAAAGCCCGGGTGATCGACACGGGAACCGCGGGGCCATTGGATGCCGTCATAACAGAAGTGACGGGTTCCGCCTGGGTGATGGGGATGCACAAGTTCTTCTATAACGAACGCGACCCTCTACGAGAAGGCTATTTGCTGATCCCTCCGATGGATCATGAGCCGGCATGCGAGACGGCAAAGGAGAGTGTTTAAATGGAATTCGGAAAAATGTTCAGTTCATTGGATGCCCATGTGGCCGGAGAGGCATACCGCATCGTCACCCAATCGCCGATCCGTCTTAGTGGAGCGGACCTGAAAGCCCGATCCGAACAACTGACAAAGAGCTTCTCGAATGAGAAGAAACTTCTTTTAAATGAGCCCCGGGGCCACCGGGGGATGCACGGTGTCATCCCGACCGGCTCCGAGTTCGCCGATATCGGACTGCTCTTTTTCTCCCATCACCAAGTAAGCGTATTCAAGTATGAAGGTGTCCTGGCTGCTGTCGGTGCCCTGCTTGAAACCGGGGGGCTGGATCGCCGGGAAAATGGCCGGTATACGGCGGAAACCACAGAAGGCGTGATTGAACTCAGTGCTGATTTCGAGGGTGATGAAGTCACTCAAATCCGTGTGCATAACAAGTCCGCGTCCGTGACCCGTACTTCCCAGTCATCCGCAGTCGTTCTTGATGGAAAGCGGAAGTATCTCACTTACCCATTGCCGCCGGCAATCCCGAAAATTGACCTTGCTCATTTATCCGTGATCAGTGAGTGGGGGGCAGGAAAGGCGGCCGAATATTCAGGTGAAGACCATGGCGTCACCGGAATCGTGCTGGCCGAAGAGCTTCCGGGAGGAGGATTCAGAAGTGTGACGTTTGAAAAAGACGGCTATATTCTGCGTTCGCCCGGAATCGACACGACCTTCGCATTGTTGGCCCTTAAAGAAAAACAGAATGGGAATGCAGCATCCGTTTCCAACACGAGCATTTTCGGCAGTACGCTCAAAGCGGAAGCAACAGACGGTGAAGGGGGACCGGCCAAGGTCAGGGCAGAGCCGTTTGTGACGGGTGCCCACCAGTTTGTCCTCGACCGTGAAGATCCGCTTGATCAAGGCTTCCTGATTGTCTGATGTCCCTGACGCCTACTACAAGGAGGGGTTTTATGAGAGAGGATATGAAACGGCTTCCCACACTACCGGAAATTCTGTTTGTCCTGATCGGGTTTACGCTCGTCATGTACCTGTTCATCGTCCAATTCGGGATCTCCATCCAGCTTGCGCTGCTGACCACCTGGGGATTGATCATGGTCGTCGGCCTGAAGATCGGCTACAACTACAAGCAGATGCAGGATGGCCTGCTAAAAGGAATCAATGACGGACTGGAAGCGGTGCTGATCCTGATCTCCGTCGGCGCGCTGATCGGGACGTGGATTGCGGGCGGAATCGTGCCGTCGATCATCTACTACGGCCTGTCCGTCATTAATCCGAGCATCTTCCTTCTGGCCGCGTTCATCATCTGTTCAGTGACCTCCATCGCGACCGGTACGTCATTCGGGTCGGCCGGAACAGCCGGCATTGCAATGATGGGAATCGGGGCAAGTTTCGGATTTCCGCTTCCGCTCGTCGCTGGTGCCGTCATTTCCGGCTGCTATGTCGGTGACAAGCTTTCACCGCTTTCCGACACGACTGTCATGACGGCGTCCCTTTCCAAGGTAGACCTGATTGAGCACATCAAGTCCATGCTGACCGCGAGCGCGCCTGCCTGGCTGATCTCGGCGCTTCTATTCCTGGGAGTCGGGTTCTTCTACAGGGGAGACGGCGACATGAGCAGCGCCACGCAGACCATGGCATCACTTGAACAGTATTTTAATGTCAGCTGGTACATGCTGATTCCCGCGGTTCTCGTCATAGTACTTCTGGCCATGAAGAAGCCATCCATTCCGGTCATTTTGTTCGGGGCCGTTCTCGGTGCGCTGTGGGCCTTTCTCTTCCAGGGCAAGTCTGTCCTCGATTCGGTGAATATCATGTACACGGGCAATGCAATCGAGTCGGGCGTTCCGTTTATCGACAACCTGCTGAATCGCGGAGGTATCGTATTCATGCTGGATGTCATCGTACTCATCATTTTCGCCCTGGGCGTGGGCGGGTTGATGGAACGGATCGGCATCTTGCGCGCGATTGGCTATTACCTTGCCAAATGGGCGACGAATGCAGGAAATGCAACACTTGCGACCGTCATCTCCGGGTTCTTCGGTAATTTCTTCGGCGGAGCCGCGTATGTATCGTTGATCACGGCAAGCAAGATCACCGAAGACAACTACGACCGGCTGCATATTGACCGGCGTGTGCTTTCCAGGAATACCGAGGCTGGCGGGACCCTAACGACCCCTATGGTGCCGTGGTCTGACGGAGGCGTCTTCATGGCAGCCGCACTGGGCGTCTCAACACTAAGCTATCTACCGTTTCTCTGGTTTAACTTTATCGCCATCATCATCTGCCTGATTTATGGCTACCGAAACAAGTTCATCTGGTATACCACGCCCGAAGCGGTCCCTGCTGAAAAGCGGACGGTATCCGGCAAGAGACTGAACCTTTCCTGACACTGCTTTAAAAAAACATTATTGGAGGAATCAATCATGAAAGAAATCAAAGGCGCATTCCCGGTTTTGGTAACCCCTATGCACGAAGACGAGACAGTCAATTTCAATGGATTGGCCGAAAATATCGAAAAGTTCATCCAGGAAGGCGTGGCTGGTCTCTGCATCAACGGCAGCACAGGCGAGTTTGTCAGCCTTACAAAAGAAGAGCGGTTCCAGGCTGTTGAAACGGCAGTGGCCCAGGTGAAGGGACGTGTGCCGCTGATCGTCGGGACGGCTGCCGAAACGACTGCAGATGCCATCGAATACACCCGTCAGGCAGAAAAAACAGGGGCTGATGCCGCGCTTCTGATCAACTCCTATTACGCACATCCTACGGAAGAAGAAATCTATGCCCATTTCAAGGCAGTCGCGGAATCTGTGAAGATCCCGGTGATGATCTATAACAACCCGTTTACTTCCGGAGTCGACATCAGTACGGAAACCTTGCTGAAAGTCGGCCGGGATGTCCCGAATATCACGCACATCAAGGAATCCAGCGGAGACATCCGGAAAGCGCGTGATATTGCGCGCCGGGGCGAAGGCGACATTCAGGTGTTCTGCGGCTCCGAAGAACTGGTGCTTGAATCGTTCTTTGTCGGGGCGACCGGCTGGATCTCGGTCGCGGGCAACATCGCTCCCCGTCTTGTGACGGACATTTACGAATCGTACCAGGCAGGTGACTTGGATCAGGCATGGAAACTTTATGATCGTCTGCTGCCGCTCTGCGAATTCCTGGAGGGCTCCGGCAAGTATGTGCAGATTGCAAAACGTTCGATGGAGCTGAAGGGATGGGCAGGCGGGCCTTGCCGAAAGCCGAGAATGCCGCTGACCGCCGAGGAAGATGCCCGGCTGAAGGAACTGATGGCCAGCCTGGAAACAGTGAAACAATCATAAAGGGGGAGAGGACATGCAAGCAGTCAATTATGAACTGAAACCGAGGGTCCAGGAGTTTCTGGATGGGGTCAAGGGGCTCTATATTAATGGGGAATATGTTCCGTCCGAGAGCGGAAAAACGTTTCCGGTGCTTGATCCCGCGACGGAAGACGTCATCGCTGAAGTCAGCGAAGCCCAGAAAGAAGATATCGACAAAGCGGTAGCCGCTGCACGGAAGGCATTTGACGAAGGCGAATGGACGAAGATGGAAGCGGCGGAACGGTCGCATCTGATCTACAAGTTCGCAGACCTTCTCGAAGAGCATCGCGAAGAACTCGCGCAGCTTGAGTCTTTGGATAATGGGAAACCATATGCAACGGCTCTTGCGGATGACGTCGACGGAACGGTCCAGCATTTCCGCTATTACTCCGGCTGGGCGACGAAAATATTCGGTAAAACTACGCAAGTTTCACCGGATTATGTGACGTATACGGTTCACGAGCCTGTCGGTGTCGTTGGGCAGATTATTCCTTGGAACTTCCCGCTTGCAATGGCGGCATGGAAGCTCGGTTCCGCACTTGCAGTCGGCTGCACGGTTGTCATCAAGCCGGCAAGCGAGACACCGCTGTCTCTTTTGTATGCAGCCAAGCTCTTTAAAGAAGCCGGGTTCCCTGACGGAGTCGTGAATGTCGTTCCCGGAGCCGGACGCGTGGCGGGAGAAGCCATCCTCACCCATCCGGATGTGGACAAAGTGGCCTTCACCGGATCGACCGCGGTCGGCAAGGAAGTCATGAAAAAGGCTGCTGATCAAATTAAAGGGGTAACGCTCGAGCTCGGCGGTAAATCACCTGCTATTGTGCTCGAGGACGCCGACCTGGACGAGACGATCGAAGGCGTCTTTAACGGGACCATGTACAATCACGGCCAGAACTGCAGTGCCTGCACACGGGTCTATGTGCACCGCAGCCTCTACGATCAGGTCGTTGATGAACTGGCTGAACGGGCAGATGCACTGAAAGTCGGCCCGGGACTGGATCCCGAAACCGAAATGGGACCGCTCGTTTCCGCGAAGCAGCAGAAGACCGTACTTGAGTATATCGAGAAGGGGAAGGAAGAAGGGGCCCGTCTCGTTTCCGGTGGCACTAAGGCCGGAGAAAAAGGGTACTTCGTCCGGCCGACCATCTTTGCGGATGTCGAAGACAATATGACGATTGCGCGCGAAGAGATTTTCGGGCCGGTCATGGCTGTTTTCCCGTTTGATACGGTTGAGGAAGTCATCAAGCGGGCCAATGACAGTGATTACGGCCTGGCGGCAAGCGTCTGGACGACCAATATCAAGTCCGGCCATTCTATCGCGGGCAAACTTCAGTCAGGGACGGTCTGGATCAATGATTTCGGACTGGAATGGGAAACGATGCCGTTCGGCGGATACAAGCAGTCCGGAGTCGGCCGGGAAATGGGCGGTGATTACGGACTCGCCAATTACACTGAGGTGAAAAGTGTGTTTGTTAACATTAAAGATCCGAAGAAATAAAATAAACTAAATAGTTATTCATTTTAAGAATGTATAGTAGAGGGGGATGGATGTTCTCAAAAAAGGGGATGAGGAAATGATTACGCTAGTTGAGTTTTTGGGGGTTGCGTCCGGGGCGGTATTGCTCCTCATTGTTTTGATGTGGGCAATGGAGCGTGCTGTTCAGCGGGCGTCAGGAGGGCGCCTTCATCGGTGTGTCCGAATTACGGCCTGCTTGGGGGGAGCCTTGCTAATCTTAGGGTTATCAGCTTATGGCATGGGACAGCTTTTGATCTTTAAGGCATCCTTGATCGGAGGGATTGCCATTCTGCTGAACCGCTATTGGCTGGGCCACTTTTCGGAAAAGCAATAAACAAGACCGGAGGGGAGCTGTCCCTTCCGGTCTTGTTCGGTTCAGATGATAATGTCTTTTCGCTGTGAGGATGAAGGAATGTTCAATTCATCCCGGTACTTACTGATTGTCCGGCGCGAGACTGTGATGCCGTGCTCCTTCTTGAAGTGTTCCGCCAACTTTTGATCCGACAGGGGCCGGTGCTTGTTTTCCTGGTCGATGTATTGCCTGAGCAGTGTTTTCACTTTGTTTTGTGAAACGGACACTCCGCCGTCGGACTCCAGTTTCGAGGAGAAGAGCAGCTTCATCTCAAAAGTGCCCGCCGGTGTCCTGATGACCTTGTTGGCAGTTGCCCGGCTGATCGTGGATTCATGCATCCCGATCTCCTCGGCAACTTCCCGCATCGTCAGCGGGTTAAGCGCCTCAGGGCCCTTAAGGAAAAAGGCTTGCTGTTTTTGCGCAAGGACCCGGACGATCTTGATGAGGGTTTCCCGGCGCTGTTCGAGACTGCTGAGAAGCCAGCGGTACTGTTTGTGCCGTTCCGTCAGATAGTTTCCGACTTCGTTCTTGGAATCCAGGTAGGGGAGATAATCGGTGTTCAGCGTCACTTCAGGCAGGTGACCGTCATTCAGGCTGAACTCCAGGTTGCCTTCCCGTTCAACGACAATGACATCCGGGAAGGTGTAATCCGTCTGGTGGTCATTGATCAGTGAGCATGGTTTCGGATTAAGTGTCCGGATGCGGTCAAACGCCGATTTCACATCAGTGAGCGTAACCTGAAGCAGCTGGGCAATCTCTTTCCATTTACGTGAAGTGAGGAGGGCAAAGCAGTGGCTGACCATCTGCCGGGCCACCTGGTCCTCTTCTTCATCCAGCTGAAGCAAAAGGCATTCTTGAAGATTACGTGCTCCGATGCCTGCCGGTCCGATTTCCTGAAGCATATGAATGCCGGCTGTCAGGATCTCCTCTTCGATGCCGCAGTTTTCGGGCAGGATGAGATAACCGTTGTCGTCCAGATTCAAAATCAGGTAGGAAAGGAGCAGGACTGATTCTTCATCAGAAAAGTTGAGCCGGACCATGGAAACCAGGTCGTCCCGATAAAGGGCATCCGGGGCTTTTAGCCAGTCGGTCCTTAAGCCTTCTCCGCCTGCAGTTCTCGAAGTGGGAGCATCAAAGGAAACGGATGCGTTGCGGTCTTTCAGCTCGATGAGCGGATTCTCCGCTTCCTGCTCCCTGATAAACTGTTCCAATTCAAAAGTGGAATATTGTAGAAGTTCGATGGCCTGCCTGAGCTCCATCGTCATGATGAGCTTCAGTTCCTGGCGTTGTGTCATCGTAAGCTGCATATCAATCTCTCCCCTCTGTTGCAATCATGTGAAAGCGGTTTCTTTGAAATAGCTTACCACAGATGACAGAGTAGTTCGACATTATTCTACGAAAGAAACCCGGCAGCATAAGCTGCCGGGTTTGCAGTTTTCTCAGTGTCCAATGATCCGTAGGTCTTTAGGGAAGGAGGTGAGCACCTCGGCCTGGCCGTCTTCGGTGATATGGACGATATCCTCGATCCTGACCCCGCCGTACCCGGGAATGTAGATGCCGGGTTCAATCGTGAACACATTGCCCGGTTCTGCCAGGCTCTCATTTTTCGCATGTACGGAAGGGGCCTCATGCACTTCAATACCGACTCCGTGTCCGACCCGGTTGTTAAAGTAGTCCCCATATCCATCGTCTTCGATCACTTTCCTGGCAGCCGAGTCGATGCTGCAGAGTGGAACCCCGGCCCGGGAAGCTTCGATTCCTGCTTCATTAGACCGGCGGACGATGTCATAGATTTGCTGCTGCTCTTCTGTAGGTTCGCCAATAACAAAGGTTCTGGTGATATCCGAGCAGTAACCGTTCTTGATGACACCCATATCAATCAGCAGGAAGTCTCCCGTTGTGATTTTCCGGTCGCCGGGAGATCCGTGCGGCAGGGCGGCTTTCTCACCCGAAAGGACAATCGTGGAGAATGATGGGCCGTCTGCACCATGCATTCTCATAAGATATTCCAGCTCGGCGGTGAGTTCAGCTTCCGTCATGCCCGGCTTTACTTTCCGGATCCCCTCATCCATGACTTTCTCAATAATGCGGATGGCTTCTTTTATAGAAGTGATCTCTACTATTGATTTATGGAGGCGCAATTCGTTGATTGACGGGGTGATGTCAATCACCTCCTCAGGAGAGAAATTGTTGGATAGGGCTTGGAACCTACCATAACTCAGTGTGTTGGCTTCAATACCCAGTACACCGCAAGGCTTGGGGATTTCTTGACTGATAACAGTCATTGGATCCTCTTCATCCGAAATGGGTGTGACCTGAATATTGGGGACTGCTTGTCTGGCAGCTTCTTCATCTAAAAGTGGGACGTAGAGAGAGGTGTTGCCGTTCTTCTGGTCAAACAGAAGTCCCATAAAGCGCTCATGAGGGTCGGAGAGAAAGCCTGTGAAATAAAAGATGCTATAGGGGGAGGTAAGTAAAACATAATCAACCCTTTGAGAAAGAAGCTTCTCCATAAATATTTGAACACGATTTTCTAATACTGTAACCAAGAGCGATGACTTCCTTTCTATATGATTTACTGTACTTTCTTTATAAAGCAAAAAGCATGCCAAGCTTACTTATCACGTGCAAGTTATTGACGTCCGCCATAGGCTGTTGCCCACTTTTCCCGGCATTATTGGGTGCAATGATAAATAGGGAGGATACGAACGCATTGCGAGAGCTAATATTCCGACATATTTTCAAAAACGCACAAGAAACCGCTTATTAGTATTTAAAAGTGTTCAGAAAATTTAACAAAGTATTTGCTGGTTGTATAAAAAACTGACAGCAACACTTCGTTAAAAGCGTTTTGGAAGCTTAATTACCATTAGATTTACTGTGTCGAAAGTGGCATGAATTTTGCAGTAACAACTATAAGGAGGTCCTAAGTGGTAAGGAAATTCGAATAACGTAAACCATGAAAGGAGTTCGGCAGTGGATTATATTATTTCAAACATCAGGCTTCTTGCAGGTGAGGACTTAGAGCTTGTACGAAACAAGGCTGTTTGGGTGAAGGATGGCATCATCCATGAGGTCATCTCAGATTCTGAAATTCCCGAGGGGGCTCTAGTACACGATGGTCGCGGTCATCTACTCATACCCGGCCTGATTGACCTTCACATCCATATGATGTGGGACGGTTCTGCCGACCCGGTGGCGACCCTTGAGTTAGAAGGTTACGAGCAGATGCTGATCCGGGCGGTAGCCAACTGCAGGCATTACCTGGAGCATGGCATCACCACAGTACGCGACATCGGTTCGGTTGATGATATCGCACTGCATGTGGCCAAAAGCATCCGAAGGGGGCTGGTTCCGGGGCCGGATGTGATTGCAAGCGGGAAGACACTGACGATGACCGGCGGGCATGATCCGTTCTGGGCCCGGTTTGTGGACGGGAAAGATGAGGCGCTGAAAGGTGTCCGTGAGCAGATCTATAAGGGCGCCCAGGTGATCAAGGTGAGTGCGACCGGTGGCGCATACGGACGTGACGAAGGGGAGCAGGTCGGCCATTCCGAGCTGAATCCCGAGGAGCTGCAGACCATCGCCAATGAAGCACACCGCTTCGGGCTTAAGGTGGCATCCCATGCAATCGGCAGGGATGGCATCCGGAATTCACTGCTTGCCGGCATCGATACAATCGAGCATGGGCATTACCTGGATGATGAGTTAGTGGCGCTGATGAAAGAGCGGGGAGCAGCATGGATTCCTACTCTCTATGTTTACCAACAGCTCGCTTCCATGAAAGAAATTCCGGAATATGCAAAGGAAAAAGCGAGAGAAATCACAGAAATTCATGCTGCGGCATTCAAAAAATACTTTAATAGCGGCGTGCTGGTCGGGGCGGGTTCTGATGCGGGTTCGCCGGGTACCTCCCACCATGCGTTAAAGGATGAATTATACGCGATGCATGAGCTGATGCCTGACACGAAAGCTGTTTTGAAAACTGCAACGGTTAATGCCGGAAAGATATTAGATATGAACGTTGGCAGGATTGAGAAGGGTTATAAGGCTGATCTTATTTTATTGGCCGGTAATCCTATCGATGATTTATCACACTTGGATAAAGTGAACCAGGTTTTTAAAGACGGAGAAATTGTTGTAAATCATGGTCTATCAAATATCAAAGTCGAAGCAATATAAAGGATTTGTGAATAGGGCAATTTCAATACACGGGTAATAAAGATCTTATAGGGAGATGTGGAATTGAGACTAAATATATCAAAAGAAGAGATATTGGAGAGACAAAGCAGACTCGTAAAAGAACTCCAAAATAATGGGCTAGATGGGGCAATTCTGTTTAATCAAACCGATATATTCTACCTTTCGGACTTTAACTTTATTTCAACCGAACGACCGATCTGCCTATTTATCGACCCACTTGGAAAGACGAATCTTTTTATACCTGCGCTGGAAATAGACTATGCTGGTGAGATTGCTTATGTAGATGAAATCTATTCATATCCTGAATATCCCGGTATTCTCCATCCAATGGAATATTTAAAAGGCATTTTAACGGAAACTGGATTCGTCAATAAGAATGTAGGAATAGACGGAGATGGTTACAGTTCCCCCTATGGTTATGTAGGGCCGAAGCTTAGTGAAATTATTGACGCTAACTTCAAGTCAATTCAAGGTTGGGTTGAAAAGATGAGATACGTGAAATCACAAAATGAAATTGAGTTGATAAAAGAGTCATGTCGTTGGGGTAACTTAGCTCATAAACTACTACAGAAAAATGTGAAAGCTGGATTAAATGAGCTGGAGGTTTCCAGTTCAGCAAGCCATGAAGCTTCGTTAGCTATGATAAATGCATTAGGGCGTGAATATAGGCCTTACGGCCAGCCGGCCCATGCCTCTTTTCGTGGTCAAATAGGAGAGCTTTCAGCATTTCCACATGTAGTAACACAAAATGCCACAATAAAGAAAGGAGACAACCTAGTCACTTGGGCAGCTGCCGATGTCTGGGGATATCAAAGTGAATTGGAGCGAACAATGTTTGTAGAAGATGTTAGCTCAGAACAGGAAAAGTATTTTAAGCTAATGTGCGAAGCTCAAGAAACCGCATTTAAAAATATTAAGCCAGGGATACCAGCATCTGCTGTTGACAAAGAGGTTCAAAGATTTATAGATGAAAATGGAATACGACAATATTGCCCTCATCATACTGGTCACGCTATTGGGTTATTAATGCATGAAGCACCTTTTTTTGATCTCGGTGATCATACAATATTAGAGCCTGGAATGGTATTTACCGTAGAACCTGGTGTATTCGTAAAAGGTTTGGGTGGGTTCCGGCATTCGGATACGGTACTCGTTACAGAGGAAGGTGTGGAATTACTAACCTACTATCCTAGGGATTTGGAATCACTAATTTGCTATTGACCTAATTACTGTATTTTTCCAAGTTGGAATAAATGGGCAAGGCGGTCCTCTTTTCGAGAACCGCCATTCTTCATTGGATCATATTTAGTTGTATATAGAGAAATGAATAGATGTCCGCATGTTCGTCAATGATTTTTGACACCGGTTTGCCGAGCCCATGTCCTGCATCCTTCTCGATCCGTAGCAGGATGGGGGCATCCCCCTTTTGGGCTTCCTGCATCGCAGCTGCGTACTTCATCGCGTGGAGCGGGACGACACGGTCATCGGTATCCGCGGTTGTGATCAGAACGGGAGGATGTTCACGTTCTTTAATGTTGTGCAGCGGGGAATATGCAATGATATTCCGGAAATCTTCTTCATTTTCCTCCGGATGGCCGAATTCCGAGGTCAAGAATCGGCCGACCGTGAACTTATGGTACCTGAGCATATCGGTCACCGGAACCTGGCAGATGACCGCGCCGTACAGCTCGGGTCTTCGGTTCAGGCAGGCTGCCACAAGCAGGCCGCCATTGCTTCCGCCCATGATGGCGATCTTCTCGGGTTTCGTCCACTTTTCCGCAATCAGCCATTCCGCAGCCGAAATGAAGTCGTCGAACACTTGTGGCTTGTTGCCGAATGTACCGCCCTGGTGCCAGTCCTCGCCGTATTCCCCGCCGCCCCTGATATTCGCCACGGCATAGATGCCGCCGTCCTCGATGAACATGGCGTTCGAGGCGTTGAATGCCGGCGTCATGCTGATGTTGAAGCCACCGTAACCATACAGGAGTACCGGGTGGGATCCGTCGGGCGACAGGTCTTTCCGGCTGGTGATGAACATCGGGATCTGTGTGCCGTCCGTAGAAGGATAGAAAACCTGCCGGGTGGTGTACAGGTCAGGATCCAATCCGCCTTCCGGCACCAGAACGGTGACCAATTCATCCGATTCAATCGTGTATCGGGCAATCGTCGTGGGAGTGAGATAGGACGTATAGCCGATCAGCACTTCACCTTCTTTTTTGGATACCTGAATGTTCGATACCGAGATCATTTCGGGCAAGTCGAGTCTTCTGACATGAGTTCCATCCGTCCTGTACAGTTCAACACGGTGCCAGGCATGTTCCATATAAGCCGCAATCAGGTGGTTCCCGGCGAGTTTCGGGAAGTAGAGAACATTTTCCTGCTCAGGAATGATTTCCTGCCAGTGCTCTTTTTCCGGATGTTCCGGATCAACCGAGATGATCCTCCCATTTGGGGCGCCGGCAGTGGTGTAGAGGATGAACCGGCCTTCCGAATTCCCCAGGAAAGAGTAGTAGCCATCACCGTCAGGGGCGAGGGGGAGGAAGTCCCCATCGGAAGTTGCCTCCCGGTAGTAGAGGCGGCTCTTGTTTTCAGTGCCTTTCCATGATTGGAGAATAAGGTGACGATGATCATCGGTGAAGGTAGCACTGAACGACAGTTCCTTGTCATCAGGCCGTTCATGAATCAGGCGGTCTTCAGATTGAGGGGTATTCAGCCGATGGAAATAAAGCCGGTTGTAGTTGCTTCCATCCTCTTCCGGCACAGTGCCCGGTTCGGGGTAACGGCTATAGTAAAAGCCAGTCTCATTCTCTGTCCATGCGATGTCCGTAAACTTGGCCCATCGGATGATTTCCGGGAGGTCTTTGCCGGTTTCAAGGTTGCGGATCCGGATAGTCTGCCAGTCGCTTCCGTTTTCCGACAGGGCATATGCGAGCCATGATCCTTTTCCGCTGAATGAAAGTGCGGTCAGTGCAGTCGTGCCTTCCGGATTTATCTCGTTCGGGTCAATCACCTTGTCAGGCGTTGAATCTGAGAGGTTGTGTGAACGGTAGAGCACAGGCTGGTTCTGCAGACCGTTATTTTTCTGATAGAAATATTCGCCGTTCACTTTTTCGGGTGTAAAGAATTTTACGGCATTCCAGCGCCCGGCAAGCTTTTTCTGGATGGTATTACGAACGGTAAGCGAATCAAAATAGGTGCGTGTTTTCTGATTCTGATTATCTGCCCAGGCTTCCGTATCGGGATGCGTTGATTCCTCTAGCCAGCGATAGGGGTCTCGGATTTCACGACCATGATAAAAATCAACGGTATCAGTTTTTGCAATAGGTGTGCTCATGTCATTTCCTCCCTTATAGTTGTTCATCAATGTGGATGCAAGTAACATGCCATGAGAGAGAACATTTCTCGATTCTCCGGGAATAAACAAGTTTTCAGTGAATTCTGTATTCATACAGTTCAGACGGTCATTTAATCAAGAAAACGCTCTCTTGGCAACTAAAGGAAGGTTGATATACAACAGATGATATAATTTTATTTATCAGAAAGTTCAATATTCCAACAAGAGGTGAGCAGACATGAATGTACCGCTGATATTGACTGACTTCCTGGACCGCGCAGTGCGTCTGTACGGGGAGAAGCCGGCCGTGATTGACCACGATGAGGGGCGCAGGCTGACCTATAACGAGCTGGGCAGGCGGGTAAACCGCCTGTCCCATGGCCTCCGCTCGCTCGGCGTGCAGAAGGGGGACCGTGTCGCTTACCTCGCTCCGAACACTCTGGAGATGCTGGAAGGATTCTACGGAATCTATCAGACAGGCGCCGTCATGGTGCCCCTCAATATTCGACTCAAGCCGGAGGATTACCTGTTCATCCTCAACCATAGCGAATCCAAGGTGCTGTTTGCCGACCAGGATCTGCTTCATCTGATTGAGCCGGTAAAGGACCAGTTCAAAACCGTCGAGCGGATCATTGTGCATTATCATGACGGAGAGACTGAAGAGACGTCTTACGACGATTGGCTGGCTCAGTTCCCGGAAGAGCCGTTTAACCGGGCGGAGCTCGAGGAGGACGACGTCGCGAGCCTGCTTTATACAAGCGGGACGACCGGCAATCCGAAGGGCGTCATGCTGACGCACCGGAACAACTACCTGCACGCGATGTCGCTGATGCACCATCTCCGGGTGTATGATACGGATACGTATCTCCACGTCCTGCCGATGTTCCACGTCAACGGCTGGGGCGCGCCGTTCTACTATACGGCAAACGGGGCGACGCACGTCTGCCTACGCAAGGCACGGCCGGAGACCATTTATGACGCGATCAATTCCCACGGGGTCACGTCGGTGCATATGGCGCCGACCGTCCTCAACTCTCTGCTGCAATACTATGATTCCGAGAAGCCGGAGACCGGAACGGCCGATCTCCGCATCGTCATCGCAGGCTCCGCTCCACCGCCGGCCTTTATCCGCCGCGTCGAAGACGAGCTGGGCTGGGAATTCATCCAGGTGTACGGCATGACCGAATCATCGCCGCTCAGTCTCACGTCCTCGAGCCGTTCAACGGAAGCGCATTTGTCTGATGAGGAGAAAGTCCGCCTGAAAGCGAAGGCGGGCTACCCGATGGTCGGCAACGACGTCCGGGTTGTCAACGACTTCGGGGAAGAGGTTCCTCATGACGGCAAGTCGATCGGCGAGGTTGTCGTCCGGAGCCACGGCGTCATGAAAGGCTACTGGAAAAACGAAGAAGCAACAGCGGAAGCACTTCGGAATGGTTGGCTCCACACGGGGGACATGGGCACCATTGACGAATTCGGGCACATCGACATCACCGACCGGAAAAAGGACATTATCATCTCCGGCGGCGAAAACATTTCTTCCATTGAAGTGGAAGGGGCACTGTATGAGCACCCGGACATCGTGGAGGCTGCCGTCATCGCGGTCCCGCACGAGAAATGGGGAGAGACCCCGCATGCATACGTCGTCCTCCGTGAAGGCACCGGTCTGAGTGAACAGGATGTCATCGACTTCTCCCGCTCCAAGCTGGCGCACTTCAAGGCCGTCACGGGCGTGACCTTCGTCAATGAGCTGCCGAAAACCGCCTCGGGCAAGATCCAGAAGGTCCATCTCCGGAACGACTACTGGGAATCCCACAAAGGTCTGGCTGCCTCGGGTCGGTTTGTGAATTAAACACATGGAATTCTGCAGACCTGCTTTGGCAGGTCTGTTTTTTGCGGATAACACCCCTTCCTATGTACAGGTGCCGCATTGTCACCTGTGGTAAACTATTGGAAAAAGTTCGATTGCGCGCCAAAAATCTTCCCTGGGGTGATGTAGGATGGACGATAAGTTGGTCACAAAAGAGGAACTGATTGAAAAAGGCTACGACTATGAAGACCTGGAGATGGAGCCGCCGAGCGACCAGCTGTTTGTGCGGACCGGTGAGGACGGGGACGACCTCGTTCCGGTCAATGGGCTGGTCTATGAACTGAGCGAGCGGGACGGCTCGGTCCTGAACTACGGGGAGTATGCGGATGGACTGCCACATGGAATCTCTGTGGACTTCCATCCCAACGGCCAAGTCAAGCAGACCCACACCCATTTCCACGGGCCGATCCACGGCGAACAACATCAACGGGACAAGGAAGGCCGCCTCGTTTTCTGGAGAGTATATGAGTATGGGCATGAGCTGAAATATAAAAGATGGGATGAGTCCGGTGAACTTATTGAAGAGAAAACGGAACCGGATGAGAGTCAATTGACGATGATTAAGCAAAGCCGTGAATTCTATCAGAAACATATGGAGCAGAATAAGAGTGTTAACGCCTGAAGAAGTGTTGGAGCAAGGTGTTCCGTGGGATAATCTGGTTGAGGAATATATGAGCGACCTGGTACTGCGGCCTGATGGGGACGTACCGTTTACCGGCCTGGCCTACGAGCTGAGCGAGGATGAGAAGAACCTTCTCTTTTACGGCGAGTATCAAGGGGGCCTTCTACATGGAATCTCTATTTTCTATTATCCGAATGGCAATTTGAAAAGTAAGGATACCGTCTTTCATGGCACAGGCCATGGGTGGTCGCGCAGATGGGATGAACAGGGCAACCTGATTTTCCTCGGGGAATACATCCATGGCATTTCCGCCCGGTTCCGTGAATGGGATGGATCGGGCCAGCTGATCGATGAAAAAACGGAGCCGGATACAATAGAAATAGCGATCATCAATCAAAGAAGCCGTGAGAATCAGGAGCGGTGGCCGGAAGAAGCGGCCGGGTTGACCTACGATTTCCTTGAAAATAGAGGTTGGCCGAAGGAATGAGGTGTTCCTGATGGACGAGAAATTGCTATCAAAAGATGAGCTGGTTGAGACAGGCTATGATTACGGAGAACTGGAGATAGAAGAGCCGCCTAGTGACCGGCTGCTTGTCCCGTCAGATGACTCCGGAGAAGGAAAACCGGTCACCGGACTGGTCTACGATTTGGATGAAGAGGACGGAACACTGCTTTATTACGGGGAGTATGAAGAAGGCCTTCCGCATGGAATTTCTGTGGACTTTCACCGGAATGGACAACCAGAACGAGTCTGCCGAATCTTCCGCGGAGCGATCAACGGGGAAGAACACGCATGGGATTCCGAGGGGCGACTCGTCTTCCGAGGAGAGTATGTCTATGGGGTCCTCGTCCGGTACAAGCAATGGAATGCTTCAGGCAACCTCATCAGTGAACAAGCAGAACCGGACCCTGATATGCTGGGGCTGATCGAGTCCCAGCGCGGGTACTATGAGAAACGTTAAGCAAAGGAAGTGGCAATTGTGCAGGTGAATGACATCCATCTCCTCCGGCCGGATCTGGGGGCGTTCATCCATATCCAGGAGCGGCTGGCCAAGCAGATTGATGTAAGCCGGCCGCTCCGGCACGAAGATCTCCGGACGGTGGCCGGGGTGGATCTGGCTTATGCCGGCGAGGGCGAATCCGAGACCGGCTTCTGCCATATTGCCGTCTTTGATGCGGCCACGATGCAGGTGGTGGAGCGCGCCGAGGCAGTCGGGAAAATTGAGATGCCGTACCTTCCCGGGTTCCTGACGTTCCGGGAATTGCCGCTGATCGTGGAGGCAGCCGGAAAGCTGAAGACGGTGCCGGATCTGTTCCTGTTTGACGGAAACGGCATCCTCCATCCCCGCAGGATGGGGATTGCCGCGCACGCATCGTTTTTTCTCGACAAACCGGCTGTCGGTGTCGCAAAAACCTATTTCAAAATAGCGGAAACGGAGTACGAGGAACCGGAACAGGAAAAGGGCAGCTGCACGGACATCATAGTGGACGGGGAGACCCTGGGTCGGGCTGTCCGGACGTCAGCCGGTGTGAAGCCTGTGTTCGTGTCGCCAGGCAACGGAATCGATTTGGATTCATCCACGGAACTCGTCCTGTCGCTTACAGGCTCCGAAAGCCGACTCCCCATACCGGTACGGGAAGCGGATATCTCTACGCGCAGGATGCGCCGAAACTGGGAAGAAAAATAACATTTTGACCCGTGATTCCGTATTTGGAGTCTCGGGTTAATCCGCCTAGACTGCCTGCGGATTGCTATAACGAAACGGGAAATGGAGAAGGGCGGAATATTATATGAAGAAACTATTATTGGACGTCGATACAGGAATCGATGACGCGATTGCGCTTTTGCTCGCGGCCAAGGAATCCGAACTGGTCGGGGTGACAACCGTAAATGGCAACACGTCGCTGGATAACGCGACGGCCAACACACTGAAGGTCCTCAGCCTGATCGGTCGGGAGGACATCCCGGTCGTCCGCGGTGCGGACCGTCCGCTTCTGCGCGAGCCCCATTTCGAGGCGAGGGTTCATGGCGATGACGGAATCGGCGGCGCGCTTGGGGATCGGGAGCCCGGACTGCCATCCGAAGGGTTTGCCCCGGACTTCATCATCGAGCAGGCTAAAAAACACCAAGGTGGGCTGACGCTCGTCCTCCTTGCCCCGCTGACGAACATGGCGCTCGCGGTACGTAAGGAACCACGGCTCAAAGACTGGCTGAAGGAAGTCATCATCATGGGCGGTGCCCTAGACACGCCGGGGAACATCACGCCCAAGGCGGAGTTCAATGTCTTCGTCGACCCTGAGGCGGCAAAGATCGTCTTCCAGGCCGGCCTTCCGATCACGCTTGTCGGACTGGACGTCACGGAAAAGACGCTTCTTGATGAGCCCCATGTCCGGGAAATGGCGGGGAATGCAGAAGGGGAATTTATCCGTGAAGCGACCGTCCGGTACATGAACCGCTACGAGGAGATGACCGGAAGCCGTGCGTGTTCCATGCATGACCCGCTGGCGGTCGGGGTGGCGCTCGACCGGTCGTTTGTCCGGACGGAGCGGCTTTATGTCGATGTGGAGGCGAACAGTTCCCTCTGCGACGGCCAGACCGTTTGTGATTTCAATAAAGTGACAGGCCGTGAGCCGAATATGGACGTCTGCCTCGGGGTCGAGGGAGAGCGCTTTATCCGCTATCTGATCCAAAGTATGACCCGTTAACCTAAAAGCCCGTGATGCCAATCAGGCATCGCGGGCTTTTGATCATTTGAAGAAGAACTCGAGTACCCTTCTCATTGTGCTTTTTTCCGGACGTCCTCCGCGGGCCTTCCATTCGGGCACCACATATTTATTCGTGAACTTCAGCTCGTAATCTTCCGCACGGTCATACCGCAATCGAGCATACCCATAATTGAGATCCAGGCAACCGGCGTCATCGATCATGAGTGTCATCGTCTTGAACGGTTCCCGTCCCAGTGCCTCGAACTCTCCGGCAAGCTTAAGGATCAGGCGTTTAATCTCGATCGTCTGTTCATGGTAATAATCCGTGGGTTCCAGGTCGAGGATGTAGTGCATCTCCGCATCCGGCAGGCATTCCGGGCTGTTTTTCCTAAAGAAATAATAAAAGTAATCGGCCCGCTCACCGCGGTTTTCACCATAGAACATGATCTTGTCCCAATCAACTGGTACCGATTCGATGATCTTCTCAATCAGCTGCTGAGTGATTGTTTCGAGGTTGTTTGTATCCATTTTGCTCCGCCTCCAAGTCTGGTTTCCATGCTATCAGAATGAAAGGAAAGCGTCATTTTGTTCAGTGAATCGTTTTTTCAGGATTGCACAGTTTAAAGGGAATTAGAGGTCATGTTTGTTTTATACAAAAACATGCGGTTTATCCAGGAATATGTGCCTCCTGTCCGGAAATATTCTGATCCGGTTGATTTTCTGATATATCGCCGATACAATGAGATGTATTATTTTAAAATTTGCTCTGATAATGAGCTAAAGGAGTGGAGACCGGTGAAAAAGTATGAAGAGGCGCTGAATCTGCATCGGGAACTGGAAGGAAAATTGGAAGTGACGCTGAAGTCCCCGATCGAATCCAAGCGTGACCTGAGCCTGGTGTATTCGCCTGGCGTCGCCGGTCCCTGCCTGGAAATCGAGCAGGACCCGGAAAGCATCTATGACTATACAATCAAGGGCCATACAGTCGGCGTCATCAGCAACGGCACGGCAGTACTTGGCCTTGGAAATATCGGTGCCGCAGCCTCGATTCCCGTGATGGAAGGCAAGGCGGCACTGTTCAAGCGGTTCGGAGGCGTGGATGCGTTTCCGGTCGTGCTGGACACGGAAGATCCGGATGAGTTCGTGAACGCGGTCAAGCTGATGTCCGGCGTATTCGGCGGAATCAACCTCGAAGACATTGCGGCTCCCGCATGTTTCGAAATCGAGGATCGGCTGAAAGAGGAATTGGATATCCCGGTATTCCACGACGACCAGCACGGGACGGCAATTGTTGTCGCTGCCGGTCTTCTGAATGCGTCTCGGCTCACAGGGCGCGAACTCCGCGACATGAAGGTCGTCATGAACGGCGCGGGTGCGGCAGGTGTGGCGATTGCAAAGCTGCTGCTCGGATTCGGCGTGGAACAGATTGTCATGTGCGATACGGCAGGCGCGATCTACGAAGGCCGGGCGGAGCGGATGAATGCGATGAAGGAATCGATCGCACAGATGACAAACCCTGAGAAGAAAAGCGGCAGCCTGGCTGAAGTCATCGTCGGCGCGGATGTATTTATCGGAGTATCCGCGGCAGGCGCGCTTACTCAGGACATGGTCCGCACGATGGCGGAGGAGCCGATCATCTTCGCGATGGCAAATCCGGTTCCGGAGATCATGCCGGATGAGGCAAAAGCTGCCGGTGCCCGCATCGTCGGGACGGGCCGCTCGGACTTCCCGAACCAAGTCAATAACATTCTCGCATTCCCTGGTATCTTCCGGGGCGCGCTCAGTGTGCGTGCGAGCGAAGTGAACGAGGAAATGAAACGTGCCGCTGCCCACGCGATCGCGGACCTGATCGGCCGCACGGCACTCACCGATGACCGGATCATCCCGGATCCGTTTGACGTGCGGGTTGCGGACGCGGTGGCGAAATCAGTCGCGGAAGCCGCGGTCCGGACGGGCGTCGCCCGGAAAGCACCGGTCAAAGCCTGACCATCCCCTCATTCCCACAGTGTCCGTAAAGCGATATAATGGAACGGACAACGAGTGGAATGGGGGAAACAGGATGTCTTATTATGTGGTTTATCTGCCGATGAAAAACGAGGAACTGAGCCAAACACTGCGTCCGGACCATCTGGCGTTTCTGGATGAGCAGATTGAGAAGGGCAATGTGAAAGCAAAGGGCCGGTTTGCCGACGGCTCCGGCGGCATGGTAATTTATCAGGCCGAGTCACTGGAAGCTGCGGAGGAAGTCGCCAAGCAGGACCCGTACGTCGAAAAAGGCGCACGCGGGATGGAAATCAAAGAATGGATCGCGACTTTCGCGTGAATGAGAAAACCAGCAGCCGGCGGACGGCTGCTGGTTTTTTTTTGAGCTTGTATAGGGGGCGGCCACTTGAGTATGTGAACGTCTCAATAGAGTATAGCAACGTTTCACCTCAGTATGTCAACGGTTCACATCAGTATAGCAACGTCTCGCCTCAGTATGTCAACGTCTCAATGTAATCTGCGGATTCATCCGCTCTTCCTCATCAGATAAAGGAAGTACGGTGCGCCGATGAGGGCGGCAATGATACCGGCCGGGACGGTGAAGGCCGGGATAGAGTGGCCGATCGTGTCCGCTGCGAGGAGGAGACCCGCGCCGATCAGTAACGCCGCCGGCAGGTAATGCTGGTGGCGCGGCCCGGCGATGGCCTTGGCGATATGCGGGGCCATCAGCCCGATAAAGGCTATATAGCCGGTGACGGAGATGGCGGCTGCGGCAAGGGCGACGGAGATCGCGATTAAACTCATCCGGCTCCGGGTCAGCTTCAGGCCGAGACCGATCGCCGAAGGTTCGCCGAGCGCCAGGATATTGAGCGTGTTCGACCGGTACAGGACAAAAGGGACGAGCACAATGATCCACGGCAGGAGGGCAAGCACAAACGGCCAATCGGCGCCCCATACGCTTCCGGCGAGCCACTGTGCGACAAATGCGGCCTCCTGGCGCTCAGCGCCGGAGATGAGGAGCATCATGCCGCCGGACAGGGCGGAAGCAAATCCGATTCCGACCAGAAGAAGGCGCATCGGGCGCAGCCCCCGCCCTTTCTCAACCGAGAACAAGTAGATGAGGGCGGCCGTCACGATGGCTCCGGCAAAGCCGACTGCCGGAAGCAGATAGGCGTAATACGGGATGTCTCCACCGGCAAACAGATAAAACACGGTGATGGCGAATCCCGCTCCGGAATGGATCCCGATAATGCCCGGGTCCGCCAGGTCATTCCGCGTGACGGTCTGCAGGATCGACCCGGATACCGCAAGCGCTACCCCCGCAAGCACGAGCACCGCAATCCTCGGCAAACGGACTTCCAGCAGGATGAAGGACTCCTTGAACGTGCCGTTGCCGGTCAGGACGGGGAGAAGACGGTCGATCGTCACACCGGCAGCGCCTGCCGAGAGGGCGGCGATGAGGACAGCGACGAACAGTACGGCGAGCAAAAGTGTCCGGCGGAGCGGCCGGCGTTTTTTCAGATTACGCATCCCGGAGCCCTCCTTTCCGGACGATCACGAGGAAAAAGGGGAGGCCGATCAGTGCGGTGATGGCGACGACCGGCGTCTCGAATGGCGCATTCAAGGTACGGCCCGCCAGATCGGCAAGCACCATGAACACAGAGCCGAGCAGGGCGCTCATCGGGATGATCCGTGTATAATCCGAACCGCTGAAGGTCCGCACGATATGCGGGATGATCAGGCCGACAAACGCCAGATTGCCGACAAGGGCGACGGCAGCGCCTGCGAGAAGGGCAGTGATGCCCATCATGATGGCTTTCATCAGGAATACCCGCTGGCCCAGCCCGGCTGCGACGTCTTCCTGGAGGCTGAGGATGGTCAGCTGTCTGCTGACGGCAATGGCGCCGATCAGCCCGATCGCGATAAACGGGACGACGATGAGCGCTTTCGGGGTTGTGCCCATGAGGCCGCCCGCCGTCCAGAGCGATACATCCTTGGAAATCTGGAAGACGATTCCCGTTCCGTCCGCGACAGCCTGAAGAAAAGCCGAGACAGCGGCGCCCGCGACGACCAGACGCATCGCAGACATGCCGCCCCGGCTGGACGCGCCGATCCCGAAGACCAAGATCATGCCGGCAGCGGCACCGACAAAGCAGGCGGCAAGGATTCCGAGGTAGGGAATGCCGGGAATCAGTGCCAGCGACAGGGCTAGCGCGGCGTTCGCACCGGAAGTGAGCCCGAGGAGGCCGGGGTCCGCCAGCGGGTTGCGGGTCACTCCCTGCATGATCGCGCCCGCGACACCGAGCGCCGCTCCGGTGAAGATGGCCGCCACTACACGCGGAATTCGCAGTTCGCGGAGAATAGCCGCATGCTCGCCGGCCGATGAGAACACCGCCTGCCACACATCACGGATGCCGGTATCCGCGGCCCCAAGCGTCAGCGCCGCGACAAAGGATGCGGCCACAAGAAGGCCGCCGAACGCAAGCTGTATTGGAAATGGAAGAAATCGTTTAGTGGTCATATCGTTTGATCACTTTCCTCAATCAACGGAAAAGCGGCCCGTAAAATTGGCCGCTTTTCTTCTGTTATTTGTTTCCGAGAAATTCCTGTTCAAAGAAATCCAGCTGGTCATCCAGCGTCAGGGCATCATTGAAATAAGCTTTTTTGGCATCGGCAATGATCAGATTTCCGTTTTTCACAGCCGGGATTTCTTTGAACCACTCGGCGTCCGTGAACGAGGTGTCCTGATCTTCCGTCAGGCTCAAGATCAGATAATCGCCGGTATAGTCCCCGAGCACTTCCTGGGAGATCGCGAAGTAACCGGGCTCAAGCGCAACGTCTTCAACCTTCTTCGGCATCTTCAGGCCCATAGCCTGGTAGAGGATTTCGGTGCCGCGTCCCCAGTTGTCGCCGAACAGGTACAGTTGCTTCTCAAAGTTTTCCGCGACTGTGACGGTAGCGTCTTCGCCGATCTTCTCTTTGATGCGCGTGCCAAGGTCTTCTGCACGCTTTTTGAAATCTTCAGCCCATTCAGTGGCTTCCTTTTCTTTGTTGACGACTTTGGCGACCTCGATGTGCTGCTGGAGGTAGTCGTTTTTGCCGTAGGTAAAGAGGACGGTCGGTGCGATCTTCTCCAGTTTATCGGCGTTCTGGATATTGTTCAGGCCGATGATCAGGTCGGGCTCCAGTTCGATGATTTTCTCAATGTCTTCATTGGAAACGACTTCTGCGTCTTTCAGGGCTTCATCAAAGTTCGGGTTGCCTGCCGACCAGGAGTCGACGCCGACGATCGGCACGCCGAGCTTGATCAGGTCGCCTGCATAGGAAGACAGGACAACGACGCGCTGAGGGTCGGCCGGCACTTCAACGGGCCCGGTTTCCGATTCGTAGACGATGGTGTCGGAGTCTGTTTTTTCTTCCGCGCCGTCCTTTTTGCCATCGGTAGCGCCTGACGCACATGCAGCAAGCGCAATGGTCATGAAAAGGGTGAGGATCAAAAGCAGTTTCTTGTTCATGGAGATTCTCCTTCGGATAGTCATTTATTTGATCAGATCGTACGTCATGCAGAAGGGGGTCCCGGTTCTCGGGTCTTTTCCGATGACCGCATCGATGCGGAACACTTTTTTCAGCACGTCAGGGACGAGGACTTCTTCAGGCGGCCCGCTCTTGACGAGCCTTCCCGCGGAAAGGGCAATCAGATGGTCGGAAAAGCGCGCGGCCAGGTTGAGGTCATGCAGCACCATGACGATTGTCCGGCCCTCTTCCCGGTTCAGTTTCTGAAGAAGCTCGAGCACCTCAAGCTGGTGGGCCATGTCCAGGTAGGTGGTCGGCTCATCCAGGAAGATGATTCCGGTGTCCTGGGCGAGGGCCATCGCAATCCAGGCCCGCTGCCGCTGCCCGCCGGACAGGGCATCTACCGGCCGGTCACGGAATTCATCCATGCGGGTCGCCTCCAGTGCCCAGTCGACCATGCGCCGGTCTTCCGCGCTCAGCCGCCCGAATCCTTTCTGGTAGGGGAACCGGCCATAGGCGACGAGTTCTCCGACCAGGAGGCCGTTCGCGCTGTCCTGTGTCTGGGGAAGGATCGCCATTTTCCTCGCGAGCGCTTTCGTGTCCATCGACCGGATATTGGCGCCGTCAAGCAGGACAGCACCGTCCTGGTGGGGG
Source organism: Bhargavaea massiliensis (assembly GCF_018390575.1). GTDB lineage: Bacteria > Bacillota > Bacilli > Bacillales_A > Planococcaceae > Bhargavaea > Bhargavaea massiliensis. Next base: position 353,476 of record NZ_JAHBCJ010000003.1, read on the forward strand.
ATGATGCGCGTGATCGCCTTCAGGAGCGTTGATTTGCCGCATCCGTTCGACCCGATGATGGTCGTGATTTTCCCTTCGGGGAATGAAATGTCCATCCCGTGTACGATCGGTGTGTCCCCGTAGCCGACCCGGATCTGTTCGGCGAGCAGTTGCATATCGGATTACTCCTTTCTTTTTGGAATGAAACGTGTTATTCTCAATGAAAATGATTATCGGTGAGAATGATTTTCAATTTCAGATGATAAAGCCAAAGTGTATTGGTGTCAACTGTTTTCTGGAGCAGGAGAGGGAGGAATCGGCATGACAGAACCAATCCGGGATGTGACGATTATCGGCGGTGGGCCGGCAGGGCTGTATTCGGCATTTTACAGCGGCCTTCGCGGCATGGACGTGAGACTGATCGAGGCAAGGGAAGAACTCGGCGGCAAGATTTGTCTGTTCCGGGAAAAGATGATCTGGGATGCGGGCGGCCAGCCTCCGCTCCAGGGAGAGACGTTCCGGAGGCAACTGATTGAACAGGGGAAAACGTTCGGCCCGGAAGTCCTCACAAATACGAAAATCACGTCGATACGGAAAAACGGCCGGGGACTGTTCGAGACGGAGGATCACTTTGGACGGGTCCACCTGTCCAAAGCCATCATCATGGCGAACGGCGGCGGAATCGTGACGCCCCAGAAGCTTCGGCTTCAGGGCGCTGCCGTGGCGGAGATGGACAATCTTCATTACACCATGCCTTCACTCGCGACCTTCACGGGCAGAACCGTGCTGATCTCGGGCGGAGGCGATGCGGCGGTTGACTGGGCGGACGAGCTGTCCGGCATCGCGGCGAAAGTGATCCTCGTCCACCGCAGGGACAATTTCTGCGCGCATGAGGCACAGGTGGAAAAGGTGAGGCGGAGTGGCACGGATATCTTGCTGAATGTGGCGATTCACCGGTTGCTTGCCGATGGCGCGAAAACCCGGATCGAGATGGTGGAACTGAAGGACACGGATACGGGCGCCCTCACCCGCGTAGAAGTGGATGATGTCGTCGTCAGCCATGGCTATGAACGGGATGCGACACTTGAGTTTGGGGCCGGCTCCGAACCGATTCGGAAAGACGGGCATTTCTTTGAGGGAGCGGCGGATGCTGCCACCTCTGTCCCGGGCATTTTTGCGGCAGGTGACTGTCTCTCCTACGCAGGCAAGGTGAACCTTCTGGTCGGTGCATTCCAGGATGCCGTCAATGCTGTCAACCGTGCCAAAACATATGTTGACCCGGAAGCTCATGACCGCGGCATGGTCTCTTCTCACAACGAGCGCTTTAAAGAGCGGAACCGCTCCCTGATCAGGCAACTGGCGGATGAAGTGAAAGCCGGGGAGTGATGGCTGCTGTTAAGTGAGTGTTCCCTTTCTGCCTGGGGAATTACAGGGAAATCACACTATTACCTTACCGTTACGGCAACCGGACAGGACCTGCAGCACAATGCAGGGCCTGTCCGTTTTTATATAACGCTCTCCCGCCAAAAGGAAAGATAATATTCAGAAATATATTGCGGTTGCTACCTAATCATGATAGTGTAAAAAACAGATTGAAGGATTTCCTTCATTAATGGAAGAAAGTTGCAGGATTTGCTTCAAAGTTGTCCGGGGAACTTGTTTCCGTTGAGTTTCGGGCTTCTTGATGTTGCGAGGTTTACATAGAGTCGAAGGGGGTGAAGGAATGATGTTGAAAGGTTTGGTCCATAGGGAGATTCTGAAGCTGCCGAGGGGACAGCGGAAAGTTGCGGAGTATGTAATGGAGCGGCCTCATGAAGTGGCAGTCTGTTCGGGCTCCGAGCTTGGGGAGCGGACCGGGACTAGCGAGTCGACGGTGATCCGATTCAGCTACAACATGGGATTCACCGGTTATCCGGCACTGCAGAAGGCGATCAGGGAAGAACTGTATACGCCGGAAAGCAGCTTTTCGGATTACCAGAATGACAAGCTGACGATTGGCGAGGAAGGCCTGATTTTCGAGAAAGTCATGGAGCGGGACCAGCGGGCCATCGCCGAGACGGCGCGCAACATCGACCCGGAACAGTTTGACCGGGCTGTCCGTGAGATTCTCACTGCCGGGAACCTATCCGTGCTCGGCCTGCGGGCATCATACCCTGCAGCCTCATGGCTGGCGCTTATGCTCAGGTTCGTCCGCGATGACGTCCATGTCATGCATCCTCAGGCGGAAGACCCGGCCCTTTCAATGGTCCGGACGGACAGCCGTTCCGTCGTAATCGTTTTCAGCTTCCACCGCTATCTGAAAGAGACGCTTGAGATCTCGAGCCTTGCAAAAAAGCGGGGCGCCTTCATCATCGGCGTCAGTGACTCGCCGACGGCCCCGGTTTCAGAGTACTGCGACGTGCTGTTTTCAATCGAGTCCGGAAGTTCGACAATCGACAAGGCGGCGCCGCTCTTTTCGTTCCTGAACGCGCTTGTGGCAGCCGCATGCGTGAAAAATCCTGCGGCTGTGCAAAAAAGGCAAGTCGAAGCGCGGGAAATCGACAATGGATTTTATTATGTGGAAGGCATCTGAAACACGCGGGAGGGATGGAGATGGAGCAGCCGGTAATCCGGTCATTTGAGAAGGAAGAAGTTCCTCAGGCTTCAGAACTGGAGCGGGCGGTCTGGGGAAGTGCTACGCCGCCCCAGCAGTTTATGACCGCGATGAAAAACGGGGGCCTTCTGATCGGTGCCTTTATCGGGGGTCAGGCGGTGGGCTTTCAGTACAGCTTTGCCGGTTTTGACGGAAAGCGGCCTTATCTGTGTTCGCACATGCTGGCCCTCCTGCCTGAATACCGGCATTCGGGGCTCGGTGCGGCGATCAAGAGGCACCAGGCGGAACTCGCGAGAGAGATCGGCTATGACTGGATCCAGTGGACATTCGATCCTCTGGAAAGCCGCAATGCCTATCTCAACATCCGCAAGCTCGGCGGAGTGGTCAGCACGTACTGGGAAAACTGCTACGGCGAGATGAAGGATCCGCTGAACGCAGGGCTTCCGACGGACCGCTTCCGGCTGGACTGGTGGATCGACAGCACGCGCGTGACGGATGGCATCCGCCAGCCGGAATTAACCGCGGCGCACCCGTACACGGTGTCGTTCAGCGGATCCGGGCAGCCTGTGCTTGATGAGGCGGGAAGCGTCCCGGATGCGGATGCCTTCGTGGTCCCTGTCCCGGCCGATTTCCAAGCGATGCGCAAAGAAGACATGGCACTGGCCATCGACTGGCGGAAAAAGACGAGAGGGATTTTCACAGAAGCATTCCGCACGGGCTATATGCTGGCCGATGTCCGGAGAAAAGACAGCCTCCTGAATGAATATATCCTTTACCGTAAAGAACATGTGCCGCTATAACGACAAAAAGGGAGATGGGAAAATTGATCATCAAAGAAATTCGCATGCGCCGTATGGAAATGCGCATGAAGCATCCATTTACAACGAGTTTTGGTACGATGCAGGATAAGCCGTTCCTGCTGATCGAAGCGATTGATGAGGAAGGGAATTCCGGCTGGGGGGAGTCGGTCGCGTTTTCCTATCCGTGGTATGCGGAAGAGACGGTTGAAACGAACGCACATGTCATCCGCGATATCCTCGTTCCGCTGCTGCTCGGCAAAGAAATCAACCACCCGGACGAGGTCAATGAAATTTTCTCCCCGATCCGCCGGAACAACATGGCGAAATCCGCTGTTGAGGGCGCCATATGGGACCTGTATGCAAAACGGAACAAGCTGACTCTTGCGGAGGCGCTTGGCGGAGACAAGGAAAAAATCGATGTGGGCATCTCGATCGGCATCCAGGACAGCAAAGAGCAGATGGTCGAGACGGTCCGCGGCTTTATCGAACAGGGGTACAAGCGGATCAAGATGAAAATCAAGCCGGGTGCGGACATTGAAATCATCCGTGCTGTCCGCGAATCCTTCCCGGATGTGCCGCTCATGGCGGATGCGAACTCCGCGTACACCCTTAAGGACCTCGAGCTTTTGAAGATGCTTGATGACTTTGATCTCATGATGGTTGAACAGCCGCTGGCCCACGATGACATTATCGATCATGCCAAGCTGCAGGAAGAGCTCGAGACGCCGGTTTGCCTGGACGAAAGCATCCATTCGCTGGAGGATGCGCGTAAAGCCGTCGAACTTGGAAGCTGCCGGATCATCAACGTGAAGATCGGCCGTGTCGGCGGGCTGACTGAGGCGAAGAAAATCCATGATTATTGTGTCAAAAAAGGAATTGACCTCTGGTGCGGAGGAATGCTGGAGGCGGGGATCGGGCGCGCCCACAACGTTGCACTGACGACGTTACCTGGCTTCACGCTGCCGGGAGATACGGCGGGGTCTGACCGGTATTGGGAAGAAGATATCATCACGCCTGCAGTTGAAGCGGTGGATGGAGAAATCACTGTTCCTAGCGGTTATGGAATCGGATATGAACCGGATCTTGAAAAGATGGACAAGTACACGGTCGGGGAAGAGGTCTTCCGGCCGGAAATGAAAGAGGCCGCCCGTTGAGGGAGAGCGGAGAGGTCAGAGGGGAAACAAACGGTGCTTGCGGGCACCGGTCTCCTTTTCCTCAACGAGACTGAATATTTAATCTATTTTAATTCTATGGGTTATTCGGCCTAATCTATTTCTTTTCTTCAGTACTACTTGAATCTTGAGAGTTTTCCGAGTATCGTGTTTACATATTGGAAAACGCTTTCTTGGTCATGAAATGATGTTCATCTCAGTAAAAACACCGGGGAATGGCCTGTTTTGACGGACAGGCAACCTTCCCTAAACGGAGGGGGAATGCAAGTTGAAAGAGAGTATCCGGCTGGGCGCAGCATTTGCAGGGGTAGTGGTTGGGGCAGGCTTTGCCTCTGGCCAGGAAATTCTTCAATTCTTCACAAGTTTCGGGTTGTGGGGGATTGCCGGCGGAATCGCCGCCATGTTCGTATTTGCTTTTATCGGAATGAATCTGGCCAGTATCGGGAGTTCACTCAAGTCGAAGTCTCATAAGGAAATTATCTATAAAATCTGCGGCAAACCGATCGGCATGTTCGTCGATGCTGTCATCACGTTTTTTCTCTTCGGAGTGGCAGTCATCATGTATGCCGGCGCAGGCTCGCTTTTTGAAGAACAGTTCGGGATCCCGGCGGTTGTCGGCAGCCTGTTCATGGTAGTGGCGACCATGGTGACGGTTCTGCTGAATGTCCAGAAGATCATCACGGTGATCGGGGCGGTCACGCCATTTTTGGTGGCCATGATCATTATCCTGGCGGGTTATTCGGTCATGACGGCCGATATCTCCGGTGCGGAAATTGCACGGTTGGCGCAGGAACAGGACGCGGCGGCTCCTCACTGGCTTCTGGCAGCTTTCCTGTATGTCTCGTTTAACATTGCTTGCAGCGCATCCATGCTTGCCGTTATGGGCGGTACGGTAAAGGACCGCAAAACCGCGGCAATCGGCGGCGCAATCGGCGGGGGGCTCCTTGGTATCCTGATCCTGCTCGTGAACCTTGCCATGATGATCAAGTTGGATGCAGTCGGCGGAGCGGCCATGCCGACACTGGCACTTGCTGCAGAAATCTCGCCGATTCTCGCCAACATCATGGCAATCGTGCTGCTCTGCATGATCTACAATACGGCTGTCGGCATGCTTTATTCCTTTACCGCGCGCGTATCGGAAGCAGGCACGACGCGTTTCAAGGCGTATGTGTTTCTGTTCGGCATCGGCGGCTTTGCACTCAGCTTTGTCGGATTTGTCAGCCTGGTCGGTACGCTTTATCCAATCACCGGCTACCTCGGGTTTGCGCTGATCGGTGCAGTCGTGATCTACTGGGCCCGGAAAGTCGCGGTTGGCGCGAGAGTCAGAAGTGAAACTGCTTAATTGTCAAAAAGGGATGCTCCGTTTTTCTCGGTGCATCCCTTCTTGTCTGAAATAAAATCGGCTTCAGCCCCGACCAAAGGGCTGAAGCCGATTTGTCTGATTCCGCGATTAATTCCTTACCTCACCATTGTTTTTAAAGGTGTAGACCGTTCCGTCGATTTCGAGTGTGCCTCCGGCTTGACGCTTGCCGTCATCGTGGAGATAGTAGGTTTTTCCGTTTTTCGGGTCTTTCAGCCAGCCTGTTTTCATGGCCCCGGTTTTAACATCAAAGTAATACCAGTCTCCATCGACTTTCGTCCAGCCTGTGCGGAGATCGCCGTTTTTATGGAAGTAGTACGTTTCCCCTTCAACTTCTAGCCAACCGGTCACTTCATTTCCTTTGTAGTCCAGGTAGGACATCTTGCCGTTTTTCTGTGTGGTCCATCCGATCGGTTCAAGGCCGCCCGGGTCGGCAGTGATCCGGCCTTCGACCTGTGGATTCACAGTGCCGAGGGATTGGATGTAGTCGATGAACATTTCCCAGTCTGCAAAACCGGGCTCGCTGACCCGTCCTTCTTCATAGGCCTGTGCGAACATGTCATAGCCGTCTCCGCCCTTGGCGGTGAAAATGTTGGTTGCCACCTTGTACATCGCTGAAGGGTCGATTTCAGTCGTGTTGCCGTCTTCGCCGACTACGCTTGCATCAAATACCCGTTCGCCGGCCGGCTGTTCAGGGTCGAACTTGAACTTCATGCCGGCTACGTGGAGAAAGCCGCCGGAAGTCGTCGGATAGGCGGAAACACTGTGCTCAAGGGCGGACAGGATTTCGGCTCCGCTCAGTTCCATGATGGCAAGGGAGTTTCCGAACGGCATGACGGTACGGACTTCACCGAACGTGATGTCCCCTTCTTTTATGGAAGCACGGATGCCACCGCCGTTCGTCAGGGCGATCGAAGTCGCGCTGTCGATCGTCTTGGCTTTTGCGAGCATGCCGTCTGTGATGAGATTGCCCAGGTTCGTTTCCTGTTTGCGTACATTTTCCCGCTCGCCGTCAAGGGTAGTGAGGGCGGTAGCCCCGGTCGACTCTTGATTAATCTCTTCGACCCGGTCTGTATACGGCTGGAGGATTGCCGCATAGTCCGCGTCTGCTTCAGCAGCGGACGTGTCATGAAGCTGTCCTGAGTAGGACGTGATAGCGCCGCTGTCGTCGAATGTCACATCGAGCTGCCCGAGGAATTTGCCGTATTCAAAGGCCTGGACGATGACCGTCGGCTCGTTTCGTTCATCCTGGTAGACGGTAGGTTCGCTGAGTTCCACATGGGTGTGTCCGCCGACGATAACGTCGATGCCTTGCACGTTTTTCGCCAGGAGCAGGTCATTGTCATACATGGGTGAATCATTATAGCCGATGTGGGTGAGGGCGATGATTTTGTCGACGCCCTGATTCCGGAAAGCATCAACAGCTTCTTGTGCCGCCGAAATGTAGTTGCTGAATGCGACCGACCCGACGCTTGAGATGTCCGGTGTTTCTTCCGTCGTCAGTCCGAAGATCCCGACCTGCTCACCGTCGATTACTTTGACGATGCCCTTGTAGATGCCTCCGCCGCTGAAGTCGGATGTGTAGACTTCGTGCTGGAGCCCATCAAAAAGCGCATCGCCGGAAAAGTCGACGTTCGCCGAAACAAACGGGAACTGCGCACCGGCTACGAATTCGCTGAGTTTCTGGTGGCCTTCCGGTCTTGATCCGAGGTCGAATTCATGGTTGCCGAAGGTCATGGCATCGTATCCGAGCATATTCATCAGTTTCAGGCTCGCTTCGCCCTGAAATTCATTGAAATAAAGGGTGCCGGTAAAGACATCCCCTGCATCCAGCAGAAGATGGTTCGGATGCTCGCTTCTGATTTGTTCAACAATCGTTGCCCGTTTGGGAATTGTATCAACATGCGAATGCGTGTCGTTTGTGTGCATGACGGTGAGGTCGAAATCGCCTTCAGCGGCGAAAATGTTCCCTGGAATACCCGAGAAACCAAGTGCCAGGAGTACTGCGGCGGCAGATGATTTGATCCATTTGGAGTTCTGCATAAAAATCCCTCTTTCTCATTGTGATTAATGTAGGAGTCCGGTTCACGAAGCCTGTTCCATTTTGGTGTCAGCCGCGCCGTTTCCGAAAATCGATTCCACCCATTCCGGATTGTCGATGAACGGGTTGCGGTTGCCCTGGATTTCGAAGATGACCTCGTTCCTGTGCTGTTCAAATTCGCTGACCGGGTCCATCTCATGCCATTCGAGGAGCACGGACAGTTTGCCGTGGAAAGGGGCACTGCCGTTGTTCACTTGCTCATTCAACTCGAGATCGACACGGTCGCCTTCCTCATAGCGGGTCACCATGTAGAAGAGCATCCGTGCAACGTCACCTTTCACTTCATCAGGTGCTTCAAATGAATCTCCGTCGCGCAGGCAGCCGCTGCAGTTGTTGACCGGGTTGCCGCCGTAGTCAAAGTCAAGGTTGCCGCGGGAGCTGTTCACCTGGACGTCTGTCGGCCGTAGGTGATGGATGTCTGTGCCGGGGCCTTTGGATGTCCCGAAATCACCGTGGGATTTTGCCCAGACATGCTCACGGTTCCAATCTCCGACCATGCCGCCGTTTCGGTCCTTGGAGCGGGATTGCTGTGAGTAGAACAGGATGACGTTGTCCGGATTATTCGGGTCCTCATCCGTCAGGCGCAGCGCTTCCCATACTTCGGAATAGGAGAGGACCTCCTGTTCCGAGATGATGTCGTGGAGGGCGGCTTTCAGGGCTTCGCCTTCCAATCCTTCCGTGCCGCTGTAGTAGCCTTCAGGACCAACCGGTTCTTCCGGGTCGGCAGGCTGTTCCGCCTGTTCGACTGTCACGCTGAAGCGGGCGGTCGCGCTGGCTTTTCCGTCAGTTGCTGTCACCGCTATAAGATGCGTGCCGGTTTCCAGGTCGAGCGTCAGTGTGCTTCCGGAGACGTTCCCTTTTGTCGCCGAGTAGGTGAGGGCGTCACCGTCAGGATCTGAGAAGTGTTTTGACAGATCGACGGAGACTGTCTCGCCTTCGGTTGCAGCTTTATTTTCAAGGGGAGCGGACACTTCAGGTGCCTTATTTGTTTCCGGGGCTGGCTCCTCCTCACCAGGAAGGCCGATCAGCCGGCCTTTGGAATCATAAAGGGTCAGATACTCCGAAGAAGCTTTCTTCTCAAATTTAATGGATTGGATGTTTTCGCCGCCGCGGATTTCAAGCGGCTTCGCGCTTTCGATGATCAGTTCCTTTACTTCGGTGCCCTTGGCGTCGATGATCGTGCCGTCATTTTTCGGCTTCACAAAGACCGTCTGATTTTTGAAGCCTTCGCCGTGGAGCTCGGCGTAGCGGCCATTCAGGTAAAGACCGTCCGGGATGACGCCGTGTTCATTGATCGTGACGGAAACGCTCTGCTTACCGATCGTCACTTTCTTTTTGTCAGGCTTGTCGAAGACATAATGGTCCTCCGGCACGATCGGCTCGAATTCCATGCCCTGTGCGAGGTCTATCTGCACCATAAGCGGGTCGTGGTCACTCGCGCGGCCCGCCATGTCGGTGAAGTCGGCGTTGATGTGCAGGATATCAATCTCTGTATCTTCTACGAGGTTGTTCGAGACGACGATGTGGTCGAGCACCTGCGAGTTGCCCTGATAAATATACGTGTAGCGGTCCGGCGCTTCGACATGGTGGATCATGTTCGTCATGATGTCGCCTTCGAGGATCTTGAGCGGTTCCGCGAACTGGTAGTCGTTGAAATCACCGACGGCAACGACATTCGCATCCGGATTGTCTGCCTTGACGTCTTCAACGAAACCGTTGACGAGTTTGGCGATCTCAATACGCTGCGCTTCGCTGCCAAGGACCGGTGGCTGGATCTTGCCGAAGATCGGTGTGTCGCCGCCTTTTGAGTTCCAGTGGTTCGCAATCACAACGACACTTTCGCCCTGGAAGTCGAACTGGGCGGCAAGCGGCTTGCGGCTGTCTTCAAATGCCGGGTCGTTCGGCGCGATGCGTCCCGGGTTCAGCGTGAGCTTGCCGTCTTCGTAGCCGACTGCGGTTGTCGCATCACCGTGAGGAATCCCGTCAGTGAGGGAGACGCGTTCCGGGTTGTAGAGGAATCCGACGCGGATGTTCGCACCTGGCTGGCCGCCGTCTTCGTCGTTGACCGGGTTGATGTTAGCGTACTCATATCGGACGCCGCCCGCTTCGACAATGGCGTCGATCAAGCGCTGGTAAGATTCGGATGCATCGGAGTCGCCGGCGTCAGGACCGTTATTGTCCTGGACTTCGGTCACGCCGACGATATCAGGGCTCTGCATGTCAACCGCAATTGCGCGGGCGAGCTTGCGTGCCTTATCATCGGACGTGGTCTTTTTGTTGTTCGAGAAGTTCTCGAGGTTGTATGAAGCGATTGTGAGCTTGTCCCCATCCTTGACGAGAGTGGTCTGTTCCGGCTCCGTATCGCCTTCCACATGGTTCGCCTTCATCTCATCAAGGGAAGCGAAGATCTTGTAGTTCTGGTAAGAGTAGCCGACGACGCCGGTGTTCGGGCCTTCGAACCGGTCGCCTGTCGCGACTTCGAAGTCACGCGCCGGCCCATTCGGCTCCAGACGGAACTGGATGCGCTCCGCGTTCTGGTCGCCTTCCTTATAAAGGATGCCGCCGTGAATCGTTTCCTCAGGCCAGTTTTCAAGAACGGTGACAAGGTCGCCGTGTTCCTGAGGCCCGACCGCACGGAGGTCACCGACCGTCACACGCATTCCTTCGAGGCTTTCCCAGAAGTCGATGGCATCGGACTCCGGATCGAAGACGGTGAGCTGATCATCGTCGACGGTCTCGGCCGGGAGGTTCGACTCGTCGATCACGACCGGTTCCGGAAGGTCGAGGCCGCTTTCGACCACGCTTACTTGTCCGCCGCGATCATCACGCACATTGATCTGTGTAATCGGGAGATCGGTTTCCTGGCGGTCGGAGTAGCCGTCGATGGCATACTCGCTCACTTCACCTGAGACGGAAACAAGATCGCCGACCTGGACCGGCCAGCCATTGCGTCCTGCATAAAGTGTGATCGCTTCTGAAGTGTGCGGATTATCATCCGCAAGCTCATCAGGCGTCTGGATGTGGTAATAGTGGGAGCCGTTCAGTTCGTAATGGTACGTGACGATACCTTCCACGCCTTCGACACGCTGGCCATCGAACGAGGAGAAATGATCCGCACCCTGGATGTCATGAATCTGGAGTGCTTCGGTGATGGTGTACTCAAATGTGGAGACTTCGCTGAAGTCACCTTCCGCGTTACGGATAACGGCTTTCAGGACAGTATCTTCACTGATTGTGACCGGTCCTTCAATGACCGTTCCGTTTTCAGCCGGATCGGATCCGTCAATGGTATAGAGGATATCTGCATCCTTCGTAGTCGTCGTGAGGGTCACTTCCTGAGGGCCGACATATGTGCCGGATCCGGGAGTTGCCGATGCAGGACGCAGGATCGTGCTGTCAGCAACGATGTCGCCGGCGCCGCGAGGGATGATCTGGTAGCCATCATCGAATTGCTGGACGATGCCTGTGACCGACTCGTAGGCCATGCCTTCTTCCAGGCCGAGCTGGTTGGTTTCGTCGCGGACGATGAATTCACCGTTGCCGTCTGTCGCTGTGAAGTTCGCCCATGATCCGCCGCCGGACATGTCGCCGAGCGTCACGCCGCTGACGGTGACCAGCTGCGACTCAAGCGCTTCGCCGATCTGGTCGCCCGTGACGGATTTGCCCGCCGGTGCTTCCGCATCTGCGCGGCTGACTACGGTCGCCCCGTCCAGCTGGAGAAGGCCGCGGTAGTCGGCGAGAGTTCCGGTCAGGGTCACTTCTTCGCCGACTTCAAGACCGAGGGAAGTCGGGCGGACCGCGATGCCGCCTGTTTCGTCCTGGATGGAAATGGTGTTCTTTAGATTGGCTGCGACCACACCTTTGATGGTAACCGTCTCGCCAAGAGGGAGAGCCCGGGCATCTGCGATGGAGAGGGTGTCAACCGGCTGTTCCGGATCGGCCGGGCTTCCATCCTGAAGGTGGGTGCCCAAATTCGTGAAGTCATCTTTTCCGAGCGCATCCCATTCAACGGTACGGTCGAACGAATCATCAGCGATCTTGTCGCCGGATGCGACCGTAGCCTTGCGTACAAGCGTCAGGTCCGTTCCGAAATTGGCCCTGGCGCCGACCTGTCCGAAAGAATCGATGACCTGCCCGTCCTTTTTCAGGACGACCGCATCGTCACCGTTAAAGTTGATGACGGTCTGGTTCAGAAGGTCAGCTTTACCGGTAATGTCAGAGGCCGCCTGGTTATGGGCCAGGACATAGGTTTCGCCTGGTGCAAGCGTTCCGGTCAGTTTCAGGGAGCTGCTCGGTGAAGTTGACCCATTTGCATACAGTTCAAGGGTGTAGACCCCGAGATCCACTTCCGTTCCGGTGCCGTTATAGAGTTCCAGTGCCTTGTTAAAGCTGCTGCCCTCGATGTATTCCGAGATCAGCAGGTCTTCCGCGGCAGTTTCCGCATTTGCGGTCGCCGGGATCGCGGGAACCATCAGGCTCAGCATGAGGCTTGCGGACAGCAGGCCATTGAGCGGCCTTCGCCAACGCTTTTGGTCCATTTAGATTTCGCTCCTTTTTATGGGTGTTCATTATGCATCGTGGGGTAGAATCATAGGCAATTCAATAGAATCAACGGAAACTTAGTAAAGCTTACAAAGTCTTTACACGGGACTTATGATTCAGGTTGTTTTCCTCCCTTCCCGTTAATCATGGAGCCGGTAAATTTAGGTGACAATAGCATTTATTGAAGTTCAGATTTTTGATTCTATTAAACTATTCGGATTGGATCAGAAATTGGAGGGGCCGGAAGGGGAATTAGGTAATTGGACTTGTTCAGGGAGGGTCTAAAGTAGGCGAACCTCATTCAGTATCCTGTAACCTGTTGCAGACAAATATGTTATGATGAGAAAAAAGAATTGGTTGAATTTTTAATGAAAAAACAGAAACTAACACAGGGGATCATAACGATTCAGCTGAAAATATTAGGGTTGGTAACTGCTCTGATATTGTTTATCGTTGCGGCCATTACTGGTATTTACATATTTTTTGAATACAAAGAAGACATGGCAGATGCAGAACGGATGGCTTTTCAGACTGCGAAAACGCTGTCTTATATGCCGACGGTGCAAGAAGCTCTTCAAGACCAAGATGCGATTCCAGAATTAAGAAATCTCATGGATAATTTGCTTCGTGATACCAATGCTTCCGCAGTTGTGATGACTGAGGGAGAGCGGTTTTTTGTCACGATGGGGAACGAAGAGATGATTTTGAAGGTTTTCGATCAGCCTCCGATAGAGAAGGCGCTTATTTTTGGCAGTTCTTACACCGAGAGAATAGGGAAAGCCGATAAAATGGCTTTGGTGGGTGTCTCACCCCTTATGATTGCTTACGGTGATTATCAAAAGGTGAATGGTGCAGTCATGGTCATTCATGACGGGGGACTGATCATCAAGAGCGTTATCAGGGAGTCCGTTCCCATACTAACAGTTTCAACAATCGCTCTAATTGTCGGTTTGATCGGAAGTCTCCTGTTGGCCAAGGATATTAAGAAAGATACTTTAGGACTCGAACCAAAAGAAATCGCCTTTCTATACAAAGAACGCAAGACAGTGTTCTCCTCGTTAAAAGACGGGATGATTGTGGCAGATGAGAGTGGACATATACGGATGATGAATCCGGTAGCGAAAAAGCTCTTTGGTGTTACAGGCAGTGTAAGAGGGATGCCGCTCATTCATGTAGTCAGTGATCCGGGATACCCCTTCCTGAAAGATGATTTTCAAGGGGATGAGGAATTTGAGATTGGAGACCAGACCATCATCGCCAGCAGACAGGACATTCGGGCAGCGGGACGGATTACGGGCACGATTTTCATGTTTAGGGATAAAACTGATTTGAGGAAAATGTCTGCTTCCCTGTCTGAAACCCGTCGCGTAACTGAAGACTTGCGTGCCCAGACACATGAATTTAAAAATAAGCTGTACGTCATCTTGGGTCTGATCCAGCTTAACAAAAACGAACAGGCGATTTCTTTTATTCTCGATGAAACACAAAGCCAAGAGAACTATGTCAGGCTTGTCTCATCGTCGATTCGTGATGAAAAACTGCAGGCAATCATTCTCGGAAAACTGGCGAAGGCTTCCGAACAGCATGTCTCCTTCAAGATAGATCCGGGTTCGTCCCTGGCGAGTCTGCCTGACCATATCGACCTAAACGGATTGGTAACTATTCTTGGGAACCTGATCGACAATGCGTTGGAGGCAGTGAGAAAACAGAAAAATGGAGAGGTTGTCCTGTTCGTGAGCGATATGGGAACGGACATCCTTTTCGAAGTGTCTGATAATGGTCCGGGCATTCCTGAAAAAAACATCGACAGGATATTCGAACGCGGGATTTCCGGGAAAGGGCCGGGAAGGGGATATGGACTGGCGAATGTGAAAAAGGAAGTGGGGTTGCTTGGAGGAGAGATTGAAGTCCAGTCCAATCCCGAAGGAACCACTTTTTCAGTATTTCTTCCGAAAAACAGATAGGAGGACTGGAAATGCTTAATGTTCTGATCGTTGAAGATGATTTCCGTGTTGCGCAAATTCATGAAAGTTTTCTTGAACAGGTTCCCGGATTCAGGCTGGCAGGCAAAGCACGTGATGCAGCAGAGTCCCTGCAGTTTCTGAAAAATGGCGGAATCGACGTCGTCCTGCTCGATGTCTATATGCCGGACCGGCTCGGGACCGATTTGCTGTCTGAAATAAGGGAAGAACATCCGGGCGTTGATATCATCATGATTACTGCGGCGGACGAAACGGCAATTATCGGCAAAGCGTTGGATTATGGCGTGTACCGGTATCTGGTCAAGCCTGTGGATAAAGAGGAATTCAGAGAAGCGCTAAATGAGGTCAAGAAAAAGCGGACTCTCCTTAAAGGGGAGCGGGTTGACCCGGATGCTTTGAACCGGTTGTTCGGTACCGGAACCAACTCTACTGAAGACCTTCCGTCCGGAATCGACTCCGTCACTTTGAAAAAGGTAACCGAATTGATCGAAAGACATCCGGAAGGTGTTTCTTCCGAACAGGCCGGCAGTTTGCTTGGAGCTTCCAGGACAACGGCCCGACGTTATTTGGAATACCTGACGGGAATCGGCAAGGTACGTTCAGAAAGCGTGTATGGCATTGTAGGAAGACCCGAAAGACGATATTTTCCAAACGGCGGTTAATTCCGCCGTTCTTTTATTTCCTTGAACTTTATGAACTTTATTTACAGAACGTTAATAAAACACAATAGTTTGCAAACGTTTACATGGATAAGTCGGGCTATTAAGATTTAGTTATTCAATTCAGAAAGTAACTGAGATTAATGAGGAGGACGGATAGATATGAAGAAATGGTTGCTTATCGCAGGGGCAACGCTTGCATTGGCCGGTTGCGGAAACAGCAATGCCGAAGATGGGGCAGATTTTCCGAACAAGAATGTTGAAATTGTCGCGCCCGCATCGCCGGGAGGCGGGTGGGACTTGACTGCGCGTTCGGTCCAGAAAGCATTGCAGGATAATGAACTCGTCACCGAAAATATTAACGTTCAGAATAAGCCTGGCGGCGGCGGAGAAGTGGGATGGAAGTATCTTGAAAAGCAAGATGCTCACACATTGGCCGTCAACTCCAGTCTTCTGATTACCAATAACCTGCTGGGTACCAGTGAATTAACCCATGAAGATTTCACTCCACTGGCGATCCTTTCCACGGAATGGCTTTCCATCGCAGTGGCTCCGGATTCGCCATACTCAAACCTTGAAGAGCTGATGAATGCAATTAAGGAAGACCCCAAGTCAATCAAGATTGGTGTAGGACCGGCACTGGGCAATAACGACCATCTGTCACTTGTTCAATTGGCGGGCGAATACGGTATTGATGCCAAAGACTTGAACTTCCTTGTGTATGAGGGCGGCGGTGATGTCGTCACGGCACTGCTGGGCGGCCACGTCGATTTTGTGACCACTTCCATGTCCGAAGTCAAGGAGCAGCACCTCGCCGGAAAGCTGAAGATTCTTGGGATTTCCTCCGAGGAGCGTGTAGAAGATCTGGAGGATGTTCCAACGTACCAGGAGCAAGGGGTCGACATGGTCTTTCCTCACTGGCGCGGAATCATGGGCCCTCCGAATATGACGGAAGAAGAAATTGCTTACTGGGATGAGCAACTGGCCGCCATGGCGGAAACCGAGCTGTGGCAGGAGATCGTTGAGAACAATGACTGGGATAGCTATTACATGAACAGCGAAGAAACCTCAGCGTTTCTCAAGGAACAGACAGAAATGTATGAAAGCCTTGTAGAGGATGCAGGCATGGGTCAATGACCCTTACCTGCTTTTCCTTTCGAATAAGGAGGAATGGGTATGAAATGGTTTAAGCTCGGGATGCCGGTCTTCCTGATGATTGTGGGTCTGGCATTCCTGATCTCTGCGATTAATCTGCCGAAAGCAAACCTGGGGAATCCGAACGGCCCGCTTTATTTTCCGGTCGGCATCAGCATCCTGCTGATTGTGCTCTCTGTGATTTATCTGATCCAGGAACTCCGAAAAGCCCGTGAAGCCAATGATCATATCAGGGAATTGTTCACCGGGCGGACCCCTGTGCTGATCCTCAGCACGATTGTACTGGGTGTCGTGTATGCACTGATATTTGAAACGCTGGGCTTTCTCGTTTCGACGATTCTGTTCCTCGGGGCACTGCTGTTCGTCGTCAACGGCCCCAGGAAATGGGTCTCAAATATTATTGTGACACTCGCATTCTCATTCATGACCTGGTATGCGTTCGGCGAATTGCTGGGCGTCAGCTTGCCTTAAGGAGGGGGAAACAGCATGGATGCATTTATTGAAGGACTCACAACGTCCCTCCAGCCAATGAATATTTTGTGGATAGTGATCGGCGGCTTCCTGGGTACGGTTGTCGGGATGCTCCCGGGACTGGGTCCCGCAACAGCTGTTGCCGTCCTCATTCCTGTCACATTCGGGATGGATCCGGTCAGTGCCCTCATTCTGATGGCGGCCATCTACTATGGTGCCATGTACGGCGGCTCAAGAAGTTCGATTCTGCTTAACACGCCGGGTGACGGATCGGCCATCGCGGCCACTTTCGACGGATATCCGATGGCCAGGCAGGGCAAGGCCGGGGAAGCGATGGCACTTTCCGCAGTGGCTTCGTTCGTAGGCGGCATTATGGCAGTATTCGGTTTCATTCTCCTGGCCCAGCCATTGGCAAACTTTGCGCTCAGGTTCGGCCCGGCCGAGTATTTCCTGCTCATGCTGCTGACATTATCCGCGATCGTCTCGCTTTCGATGGGCAAAATGGTCAAAGGGTTCATTTCCATGAGCCTGGGGCTTCTGATCGGCACAATCGGAATTGATACCCAATCAGGCGTTTACCGCTTCACTTTTGGAATTACCGAACTGAGTGAAGGACTCGATTTCCTTATTGTCATTATCGGGATTTACGCTTTGGGGGAAGTGCTATTCAACTTCCTGACTATTGATGAAGACAGTAAAAAAGAGAGGAAAAAGGTCGGCAAGATCTGGTTTACGAAAGATCAGTGGAAACGGTCACGTATGCCGATGCTGCGCAGCGGTCCGCTAGGATTCATCATCGGCGTACTGCCGGGAGCCGGCGGAACGATCGCATCGATGCTCAGCTACTCGTCGGAAAAGCAACTTTCCAAAAAGCCGGAAGAGTTCGGGAAGGGTGCCCCGGAAGGGCTTGCTGCTCCGGAGTCAGCAAATAACGCCGCTTCGGTAGGCGCGATGATTCCGCTCCTTACGATGGGCATTCCGGGTTCCGGTACGACTGCGGTCATGCTTGGAGCACTGATTATGCTCGGGATACGGCCGGGTCCTCTGCTTTTTGAAAACCAGCCCGAAACGGTCTGGACACTCGTCAACAGTATGTTTATCGGGAACGTTGCACTCGTCATTATTAACATTGTCCTTGTCGGATTGCTGGTGAAAATTCTTGATACACCGGCGAAAATTCTTTATCCGCTCATCGTCATGCTGGCATTCATCGGTACATACACGCTCAGCTACACGGCATTCGACTTCTTCCTGCTGATCCTTTTCGGATACTTTGGTCTGGTTATGAAGATTCTTGATTTCCCGCTGGCACCGCTGATTCTCGCGGCCATTGTCGGGGGCGACATGGAACAGAATTTCCGGATGGCTCTCTCTGCATCGAATGGCAGTCTCGGAATCTTCTTCAATTCGGGAGTATCCATCGCGCTGTTGGTGCTGATCATTCTATCGCTTTGCTACCCACTGATTGTCAAGGCGTTCCAACGCCGCAAAGCCGATCCTATTTCGTAAACAAAGGGTGGATTTCAAATGACAAATCAAAATGTGAAAACTGATTATGATGTAATTGTTGTCGGAGCCGGAAATGCCGCTCTCTGTGCTGCAATTGCTGCGAAAGAGCAGGGCGGCCATGTGCTCGTATTGGAACGTGCGCCTAAAGAAAAACGCGGCGGAAACTCCTTCTTTACAGACGGCGCGATTCGCGCGGCGTACGGAAATCTGGATCAGATCCGTGAAGTCATGCCGGAACTGACAGATGAAGAAGCTGCGAATACGGTGATGCCGGAATATACCGAGGATGATTTCTATGATGACCTCATGCGCGTCACCAAAAATGAGAGTGATCCTGATCTCGCCCGCACTTTGGTTTCGAAATCCTTTGATACAATCCGCTGGATGAACAGTCATGGCGTGGAATTCGAACTGAACAAAGCAAACCAGTCATTCGTCGAAGACGGAAAGCGAATCTTCTGGGGCGGCCTTCCGCTAAAGACGAAAGAGAAGGGAATCGGGCTGATGCGCTCCCTGTTCAACCGTGCGGAAGAACTCGGAATCGATGTTCTGTATGAATCCCGTGCGCTTGAAATTGTCCGGCAAGAGGGACGGGTGTCCGGCCTGAAAGCTGATGTGGCCGGAGAAGTGAAGACGTTTGGCGCCATAAGTGTCATCCTGGCCTGCGGCAGCTTTGAAGCCAATAAGGAAATGCGCAAGGAATATATCGGTGAAGAGTGGGAAGCGGCCGCCGTCCGCGGAACCGAATATAACACCGGTGACGGGATTGACATGGCACTTAAGGCTGGAGCGGTCCGTTTCGGGCAATGGGACGGGTGCCACTCCATTGGCACCGATGCGAATGTGCCGAAAGTCGGGGACTTCAACAAGCCTGGGGACATTTTTAAAAAGCACTCATATCCGCTCAGCATCATGCTGAACAAAGAGGGACAGCGTTTTGTCGATGAAGGCGCAGATTTCCGGAACTATACCTATGCCAAGTATGGCAAGGAAGTGCTGAAGCAGCCTGACCACATCGCTTATCAGATCTACGATTCCAAAGTTCGTCCTCTTCTCCGTCCGGAATATGACCTTGAGGAAGCGACTGTCGTAGAAGCTGATACACTTGAAGCACTCGTTGACAAGATTCCAGTGAACAAGGAAGCCTTCCTGGCCACCGTCAGGGAGTATAACGAAGCCGTGCAGGACGGCGAATTCAACCCGTCCGTGAAAGACGGTAAAGGCACGAAGGGCATTGAACCGCCAAAAACGAACTGGGCCAATACGATTGATGAAGGACCGTTCTATGCCTATCCGGTCACATGCGGCATCACGTTCTCGTTCGGCGGGGTGCACGTGGATACGGAAGGACATGTGCTGGACCGGAATGAACAGCCGATTCCGGGCTTGTTTGCAGCAGGCGAGATGGTCGGCGGCATCTTCTATCACAATTACCCTGGCGGATCCGGACTGATGTCAGGAGCTGTATACGGGAAAATTGCCGGAACAAGCGCCGGCCGCCATGTTCAGGCCGTGCAAACAATCTAACCAGAAGCCGCCAAGCATGTTGGCGGCTTTTCTGTTTCAGGAAGAGTGGCTGATTCAATGAAAAAAGGAAAAATCGGTCTGTTCATTTTGGTATTGCTGTTTTATCTGGTCTTTATACCGGGCTATACACCCTTTCCGGCAGAACTCAAAGCCCTGGTCGTACTGGTTGTTGTCCAAATTCTATGGATCGGCCGGGTGTTTCCGCTCGCCCTTTCGGCACTGATTCTGATCTTGATTTTGTCACTTCACTTTTTCTCGTATGAAAAAACTTTATCGTATTTTGCGTCACCTATTGTCTGGCTGATGTTTTCTACCTTTTTTCTCTCCGGGGCATTCATTTCTACAGGGTTGGCGACGAGAGTCTCTCTCTTTGTATTGGGCTGGTCAAGGGGTTCCAGCCGCCTGCTCATTCTGATTTCATTTGTTCTGACCGCGATTCTATCTGTTGTTCTGCCCTCAAACGTGGGAAAAGCCAGTCTGGCCGCTTCGGTATATGACAGTATTCTGAAAAACATGGGTCCCATTGCAGACATGCGGAATACCGGGAAGTCCATGTTTATCGGACTCACCTACATCGTGCCTATTTCAGGTGCGCTAGTGGCTACCGGTGCCAGTTCAACGATCTACGCCTTTGGATTAATGGAGAAGCAGGGGGCAGGCTTTGAATACTTGTCATGGTTGTGGGCATTTTCCTTTCCTGTTCTGCTTTTTCTGTTCTTTCTTTGGATCTTGGCAATGGTCTTATTCCCGCCGGAAAAAGTTGACCGCCGGAAATTGATGGAGATTATTGACCGGAAGGCTGATGAAAAGGGCAGGTTATCCTCTCGGGAATGGAGGATCATGATCATCATCAGCCTGACATTAGTGCTTTGGGTAACGCAGCCCTTGCATGGAGTCTCCATTCCGCTTGTCGGCCTGCTGGGTGCCGTCCTGACCCTGTTGCCGCCAATCGGGGTCTGGAATTGGGAAGAAGCCCGGACCCGAATTGATTGGGATATGATGCTTTTTTTCGCAGCGACGATTATGGTCTCTGAAATGCTGATCGAAACGGGGACTCTGCAATTGGTGTCCGATCTGCTTGTCAACATGCTGGGCGGCCACTCCAAGCTGTTCATTATCGTATTGATGGTGTTGCTGACGATGTTGCTCCGCCTGATTTTCGTCAATATACTCGGATTGCTCACCATTATGCTCCCCCTTGCTATCACAGTGGGGCAATCGCTACCGGGAGACACGGCGATGGCGGTTGCCATGGCGGTTTTCCTGGCAAGTATTCCGGGGTTCCTGTTCATCATCCAGTCGCCGGTACACCTGATTTCGTTTTCCTATCAGTATTTCTCCGAGCGTGACCTGCTGAAAATCGGGCTTCCTTCCATGCTGATCTGGACATTGCTGATCCTCTTCAGCACACTTGCCTGGTGGTGATTTACAGGCATTACTGTATCACTGCGGTCATCCAAGCCCAAAAGTGTATCTGCAGATGGAATGCATTTTCACGGATAACTAGTCAGAAGAGGAGAAACACCAGTCATAGGTTTTTCTCGTTTCTTAATGGACAACTGAAGAAACGAAGCTAACAATAGAAGTAGAAATGTGAGGCCGAATAGATGCGGAAAACTGTAGTGACATGGGAAGGATGAGCAAAATGCAACCGATTTTGATCAGTGGAGCCAGAGTCTATGCCGAGGAAGGTGTTCTGGAAGGGGGCTATGTGCTCGTCCGGGACGGCAGGATTGCCGTGGCGTCAGCCGAGCGTCCGGAAGGGCTCCCCAAAGAGATGAAGGAAATCGACGGCTCTTCCCTGAACGTGCTCCCGGGATTCATCGATGCCCATATCCACGGGGCAGACGGGGCGGATGTCATGGACGCGACGGAAGTGGCGCTGGATTCAATGGCTCGGTTTTTGCCTGCGGAAGGGACGACATCATTCCTTGCCACGACCATCACCCAATCTCATGAAAATATCGGCAACGCGCTGACGAATGTTGTGGAGTATCCGAACCGGCCGGGGCAGGCGGAGGTGCTCGGCGTCCATCTGGAAGGTCCGTTTGTGGAGAAAAAACGGGCAGGTGCACAGCCGGAGGCTTACATCATCGAACCCGATGCGGAGCTGTTCAGGAAGTGGCAGAAGATGGCGGGCGGGCTCATTAAAGTCATCACGATGGCGCCAGAGCATGACCCCGACGGTGCGTTCATCCGGGAACTTGCAGAATCGGGTGTGGTCGTCTCGGCCGGACATACCGATACCGGATTTGCCGGGATGGAGGAAGCTGCGGCGCACGGCGTCAGCCAGGTGACCCACCTGTGCAATGCCATGCCGGGCATTCATCACCGTGACGTCGGCGTGGTCGGGGCGGCTTTCCTTCTGGATTCGCTGAAAGCTGAACTGATTGCGGACGGCATCCATGTGGAGAAGGAAATGCTCCGTCTGATCTGGCGGAACATCGGGCCTGAGCGGCTCATCCTCATCACCGATTCCATGCGGGCAAAGGGCCTTCCGCCGGGAAATTACGAACTCGGCGGACAGCCTGTCAGGGTGACCGAAGACCGTGCGGAACTGGCTGACGGAACGCTTGCCGGCAGCATCTTGAAGATGAATGAAGGGGCCAGCCGCATGCTCGAAATCGGCGGTGCCACAATGGAAGATATCGTGTCGGTGGCATCAGCCAATCCGGCCCGTCAGCTTGGTGTTGATGACCGGAAAGGCGGGATCCGGGAAGGGAAAGACGCGGACCTGATCCTCGTGGATGATGACCTGAATGTCCGGCTGACGCTTTGCCGGGGGGAAGTGGCGTTCGAGGGTTGATGCCGAGTGCTCTTTCGTGAACAAAGGGGGATGATCATGACGAATCACCAAGAACTGCTAATCCGCACACCGGACGGCTTCAGCTTTTCAGAGAACCTGGAGTACCTGTCGCGCTCGGCGGATGAGTGCATGTTCCATATTCAAGATGGCAGGGTATCGCGTGCAATTGAAGTAGAAGGAAAGCCGGTGCTTTTTAGGATGGAAGAGCATCCGGAAGGCATTCTGGTGACCCTAGCCGGGGAAGGGGATGGAGTGAAAGCCGGTGCGGAGCGGTTCATCCGCGACTGGCTCGACCTTGGCCGGGACTTGGTGCCGTTCTACGAGTTGAGCGAGAGGGACCCACTTCTCCGGGATGCAGTCCGCCGGCACCGCGGACTCCGTGTCGTAGGGATCCCCGATCTGTTCGAGACGTTCGTCTGGGCAATTCTTGGCCAGCAGATCACTGTTGCGTTCGCTTATGTTCTGAAGCGCAGATTTGTTGAGACTTTCGGCCAGGCCATCGAAGCAGACGGCGTGGCCCATTATCTGTTTCCTTCCACGGAAAAAGTGGCGGAACTAGAGCCGGAGGCACTGCGTGAACTGAAGATTACTGCCAGGAAGAGTGAATACATCATCGGCATCGCCAGGCTAATTGCGGAGGGAGAGCTTACGAAGGAAGGGCTCCTGGCCCTTGGCGACGACCGGGCGATCGAGCACCGGCTTACCGCCATCCGGGGCATCGGACCGTGGACGGCAAACTATGTCCTCATGCGCTGCCTCCGGTCACCCGATGCCT
Organism: Bhargavaea massiliensis; assembly: GCF_018390575.1. Taxonomy (GTDB): domain Bacteria; phylum Bacillota; class Bacilli; order Bacillales_A; family Planococcaceae; genus Bhargavaea; species Bhargavaea massiliensis. The sequence continues at coordinate 376,907 of NZ_JAHBCJ010000003.1, forward strand.
ACCCGGCGGCTGATGTCGGGCTTCATAATGCCCTGAAGCTCGTTGCAGGGCTTGACCGGAAGCCGACCTTGCCGGAGGTTGAGGCATTCGCCGAGCCGTGGAAAGGCTGGCGCGCCTATGCGACGTTTTATCTTTGGCGCTATCTGAGCAGCGAGGCGGAGCTGGGCTAAACTGAGAGTTCATCAACTTTTTAACATAAGCAGGCGGTTCCGCATCATCGGAACCGCCTGTTTTCAAGTCGTTATTCAACTGGGAACAGCGGCAGCTTTTCGAGGAAGATGATGTCTTCACGATCCGCCGAGTCGCCTTCGGCCAGGATGGCGGCACGTGCGACGATTTCTGCGCCTGCTTCTGTGACAAGGGCTTCCAGGGCACGGAGGGAGTCGCCGGTGCTGATGACGTCATCGATCAGGGCGACTCGTTTTCCCCTGATTGCCGCAGCATCATGACCGTCCAGGACAAGTTTCTGTTGCTTATGGGTCGTCATCGAGGTCATGGTCGCAACAAACGGCTCTTCCATATACGCTTTCACGCTTTTCCTGGCCACGATGTAACGGGGCATTCCTTTGAGCTTGGCGACTTCATGGGCAAAGGGGATGCCTTTGGCCTCGGCGGTCACAAGGAAGTCTACTTCAGGCAGTTTGTCTGCCATGAGGGATGCGGCTTCCGATACGATTTCGCTGTCTCCGAGGATGACGAAGCTGGCGATCCGCAGTTCTTCGGAAACCCAGACAAGCGGCAGTTCGCGGGTGACGGTTCCGATGGTTAATTTGTACGTATTCCGCATGAAGTCCCTTCCTTTCCTGTTTCGGACCGAAGATTAGTACCATCTTCAGTTTACCCTTTTTCGGACGGTCTCTGTCACAAAACTGTCTGGGCGCAAGTCGCATCAGTTAAGCAAAACGGTGTACACTTGCGGTAGAGAGTTGTTAAAAGGAGCGGGTGACTTATGAAACGTTATATCGTGGTCGGCGGAGGCATCACCGGACTGTCCGCTGCGCACCGGCTGCATCAGCTTGCCGGGGAGTCTCAAGAAGACATCCAAATCACGCTGATTGAAGCGGAGGAGCGGCTAGGCGGCAAGCTGTGGACGCTGCAGGAGGAAGGATTCATTATGGAAGCGGGAGCGGATTCGATCGTAGCTCGTCACGAGGCGGTCGGGATACTGGTGGACGACCTCGGTCTGCGGGACCGTGTTGTCCATAATGCGACCGGCATCTCGTACCTTTACCGGGACGGGGAACTGCATGCGATTCCGGCGGATACGGTGTTCGGCATTCCGATGGACAAAGAGTCTCTCATGGCGTCCACACTTGTTTCCGAAGAAGGTAAGCAGGCCGCGCTGAAAGATTTCGAAGAGGCCGATCATGATTTCACCAAGGATAGCCCGATCGGCGCGTTCTTGCGGGCGTTCCTCGGCGACGAGGTGGTGGAGCGGCAGGTGGCCCCCGTGCTGTCGGGCGTCTACTCGGGTTCCCTAGATTCACTGACGCTCGGTTCTACACTGCCCTATCTTTTGGACTACAAAAATGAGTACGGAAGCATCATCCGCGGACTCGGAGCAAACCGGGAAAAGTTCCAGTCCCAGGCGAACAAGAAATTCCTTTCGTTCGACGGGGGATTGTCCGTCCTGATCGACCGGATGGAAGAAAAGATGTCAGGCGTCCGGATCCTGAAAGGGGCCAAGGCGGAGCGTCTTGAAAAGGACGGGGACGGCTATCTTGTATCGGTTCAAGGTCAGGGGGGATTCCGGGCTGACGGGGTCATCCTGGCCCTGCCGGATTCCCAGGTGCGCGGGCTGCTCGACCAGGCGGCTCCAAAGAAAGTGTTCGAAACCTTCACGAATGCCTCGATTCTGACGATGTACCTTGGATACGATGTGCCGGACTCCGTGCTTCCCGCGGTCGGTACCGGATTCATCAACGCCGGGAACGGCCAGGTTGTGTGCGATGCGTGCACGTGGACAAGCAGGAAATGGACGCATACATCGCCGGATGGCCGTCTTCTCGTCCGGCTGTTCTACAAAAACTCTAATCCGGAGTTCGAAGAGATTTCCTCGATGGACAAAGAGGAACTGATCGCCCTTGCACGCCGGGACCTGAAGGAAAGCCTGGGCCTGGACGCGGAGCCGTCGGTGGTTGAAATCACGCCGTGGCTCGGACTCATGCCGAAGTATGGCCTCGGACACCGTGCAGCAGTGGAGCAGCTGGAACAGTTCCTTGATGGGAATTATCCGAATATCCATGTGGCCGGAGCATCGTTCCACGGCGTCGGCATCGGTCTTTGCATCGCGGACGGCAGGGAAAAGGCGGAGCGGCTGATCAAGACCCGATAAAAGGAGGAAGACCATGCCCGGAATTCTTGCAGTCGGAGAAGTGCTGATCGACTTTACACCTTACGGACTGTCTGATAAGGGAGACCCGCTGTTTGAGCAGAACCCGGGCGGGGCGCCGGCGAATGTGGAGGCAATGGTCGCCAAGCTCGGCGGCAAGGCATCCATTGCCGCAAAAGTGGGACGTGACAGCTTTGGAGAAGTACTGATCCGGACACTTGGGGAAACAGGGGTGGACGCATCCGGAGTTGCGGTGACGGACGAGGCAAATACGACGCTGGCATTTGTCCATCTGGATGACGATGGGGAGCGGTCTTTCAGCTTTTACAGGAAACCGGGGGCCGATGTGCTGCTGGAGGTTTCGGATATCTCCGATGAAGCAATTGAAGCGGCAGATCTGCTCCATGCCGGTTCCGTCTCGTTGACGATGGAATCGGCGCGGAGTGCCACATTGTCTGCGATCCGGAGGGCTGCCGGAATGGGAAAGGTAATTTCGTTTGACCCGAATATCCGGGAAAAACTGATCGGAGATCTTGGCCGCCTGCTTGGTGATATCCGCAGCATTCTTCCGCTTGTCCGCTATCTGAAGGTGTCGGAAGAGGAACTGGAGCTGATTGCGGATGAGCCTGAGCTCAAAAATGCCTGCCGGGCATTAAACCGGCAATTCGGGATTCCCGTCATCATCGTCACGAGGGGAAGCCGGGGAAGCGTGCTTTACTCGGAAGGCCAATTCGCCGAAATTCCCGGATTCCCTGTTCAGCGAATAGATGCAACAGGAGCAGGAGACGCCTTTTGGGGCGCTTTTCTTTACCGTCTCATGGAAGGCGGGTTTGAGGAATCCCTCGCAGTCCCGACGCTAACGGAATTCTGCCAATTTGCAGGTGCGGCAGGTGCGCTTGCCTGTACAAAAAGAGGCGGAATCCCCGCTCTTCCGGCTCTTAGACAGATCGAGGTCTTCATAAATGAGAACGGTCAGTCCCGGTAAGGGGCTGGCCTTATTGTTACTGACCGGGTGCTAGCGCTTGGGGTCGGGAGGCGAGAGTATCGGGACATTCAGCGAGAGTATTGAGACATTCATGGGGCGAATCGGGACATTCATGATGGGTATCGAGACACTTGGCAAGAGTATTGACACATTCATCTAAAAATAAAGATCGAACATTAGTCCGTTTCTCTTGATCTTATTGCGAAGTGCTCCGGTATGTATGCTGCTGACCGGGCGCTTGTGCTTTTGTTCTCGGTTCTGTAAATTCAAACAGCTGGAGTGGCTATTGAAGGACAAAAAGAGGTAAAGTGTATAGTAGGCGGAGCCGGCTACCGGGAAATCGTTGGCCGGCTCCTTTATTTACGTAAGGGGGAGTCAATCATGGCTTACAATTTTGATGAAACAATTGAGCGCCGAGGGACAGCGAGTGCGAAATGGGACGCTGTAAAGGAACTTTTCGGTTCCGAAGATGTTCTGCCGCTTTGGGTGGCGGATATGGATTTCCGTGTGCCGGAGGAGGTCGTCGAGGCGATCAAGGAAACCGCGGACCATGGAATTTTCGGATATACGCTCCGATCCGATGAATACAAGCAGGCGGTGAAGGACTGGATGAAGAACCGCCACGGCTGGGAGATTGACGGTGAGTGGATCACCCAGACGCCCGGCGTCGTCAATGCGCTGAATATGGCCGTTCTTGCCTACACGGAGCCCGGCGATTCGGTCATCGTCCAGCCGCCGGTTTACTATCCGTTCATGAAGGCGATCAACAATCATGGCCGTCAAGTGGTCAACAACCCGCTGATCGACCGGGGTGGCCGCTATGAAATGGATTTTGACGACTTGGAGGCGAAAATTGAGGATAGCGGTGCGAAGCTTCTGTTCCTGTGCAACCCGCAGAACCCGTCCGGACGCGTCTGGACGCCGGACGAGCTAAAGCAGTTGGGCGACATCTGTGTGCGTCATGGCGTAACCGTCGTTTCCGATGAGATTCACGGCGATCTTATTCTCGGCGACCAGCCGCATACGCCGTTTGCCGGCATTTCGGACGAGTTTGCCGAAATCAGCGTGACGTGCACGGCACCGAGCAAGACGTTCAACCTGGCAGGCCTTCATACGTCAAACATCATTATCCCTGATGAAGGACGTCGGAAAGCGTTCAATGTGCAGCTTGATAAGTTTGCGGTCGGCGGCTCGTCACCGATTGGGGCTGCTGCGACCATTGCGGCATACCGCCACGGGCAGGAATGGCTTGAAAATCTGCTCGACTATGTCAGGGACAACTACGCCTTCTTAACGGAATTTACGGAAGCGAATATCCCGAAGCTTAAAGTGTACCCGCTTGAATCGACCTATCTTGCATGGGTGGACGCGCGTGCCCTTGGTCTGGACAACAAAGCCCTTGAGACGTTCATGGCCAAAGAAGCGAAAGTCGGACTTAATCAGGGACATATTTTCGGTCCGGGCGGAGAAGGATTCGTCCGTGTGAACCTGGCCTGCACGAGAAAGACGCTTGAGGAAGCACTTAACCGAATCAAAGAGGCGGTCAAAAAGCATCAGGAAACGACCGCCTGACCAGAGAGAACCGGCAGCTGCCGGTTCTTTTTCTGTTAGGATGCCGGGAGGGCCCCGGATTGCAGGTCCTTCCTGCCGATGATAAACTGTCCGTATTGAACAGTGAGGAGTAGAATCATGATTCGTTCCCAAAAGATTCTGCCTGCGTTCTCAACCATGAGGGAATTTGAACGATTTCTCGAAAGTGACTATGAAGTCGGGATCTTCCTGGAGCTGCATGTTTCTCAACTTAAGCATGCGGCGCAGATGGCGAAAGACCGCGGAAAGAAAATGATTTATCATGTAGACCTGATTCAAGGGCTGAAAAGCGATGAACATGCGACGGAGTACATTTGCCAGGAGTACAAGCCGTTCGGCCTCATTTCGACCAAGTCCAATGTGATCCGGAAAGCGAAGCAGAAAGGCGTTCTCTCCATTCAGCGGATGTTTCTGATCGATTCGCATGCCTTGGAGAAAAGCTATCAGCTCGTCGAACGGACAAAGCCGGACTTTATTGAGATCATGCCCGGTGTCGTCCCGTGGATGCTGACGGAAATCAAACAGAAGCTTGGCATCGGCATTTTTGCCGGAGGGCTGATCCGGACTGCCGAAGACGTTGAAATCGCGCTTCAGGCAGGGGCCGAAGCCATTACCACATCCGATGCTGAACTGTGGCATCAATTCGCCGGTTCCGAAAACTGAGACCGATGGATTTTGGTGGTTGACGCGAAAAGCGGAAAGCGTTATCATTTCCACTAAGTTAATAGGATGACGGAGAACAGGGAGATTCACTTTGAATGCAGCGGCGGTTTTTTTGCCGTTGCATGGTGAATTTCCCTGTTTTTTGTTTTGCCAACATACCGAAGGGGGAGACCGCAATGAATCCATTTCTGGGAGAGTTGATTGGAACCGCTATATTGATCCTTTTTGGTGCGGGGGTCTGTGCCAATGTCAATCTTAAAAAAACCTTTGCATTTCAAAGCGGATGGCTCGTCATCGCAATCGGCTGGGGGCTTGGAGTCACGATGGCGGTTTATGCGGTCGGGATGTTCAGCGGTGCCCATCTGAACCCCGCAGTGACGCTTGGCCTTGCGTTTAAGGGGGACTTCCCTTGGGCTGACGTGCCGGGGTATATCGTTGCGCAAGTGGCAGGCGCATTTATCGGGGCGGCCGCTGTTATGCTGCACTTCCTGCCACATTGGAAAGAGACGCAAGACCCGGGCGTGAAGTTGGGCGTGTTTGCAACCGGTCCGGCCATCCCTGATTATTTCTCCAACTTGATAAGCGAGATGATCGGAACCTTCATCCTGGTGGTGGGGATCCTTTCGATCGGAGCCAACGAATTCACGGAGGGCTTGAACCCTCTGATTGTCGGGCTGCTCATTGTGGCCATCGGCATTTCCCTCGGAGGCACAACAGGGTATGCAATCAATCCCGCCCGTGATTTCGGGCCCCGGCTTGCGCATTTCCTTTTGCCGCTTGCCGGAAAGGGACCATCCAACTGGAAATACTCATGGATCCCGGTGGCAGGGCCGGTTCTGGGCGGATCGCTGGGCGGCGTATTCTATAAAGCGGTATTCACCGGAGCCCCCACTCCCGCTTTTTGGGCGGTGTTAATCGTATGCTCGGCGGCACTGGCGGCGGCCAGGGTGATACAGGGCCGCCAAAGCCAGGGGCCTGCTGTCAGCTCGCCCACTCCCGTTAAAAAATAAACGTGATATCGGAGGAAAAGGAAATGGAAACATACATTTTATCCATCGACCAGGGCACATCCAGTTCAAGGGCAATTTTGTTTAATCAGGAAGGGGAGGCCGTGCATTCTGCCCAGCAGGAGTTTAACCAATATTTCCGAAATCCTGGATGGGTCGAACAGAATGCCAATGAAATCTGGGCATCCGTCCTGTCAGTCGTGACCACCCTGATCACCGAGGCGGATGTCAACCCGAAACAGATTGCCGCTATCGGAATCACCAACCAGCGCGAGACGGCCGTTGTTTGGGATAAGAAAACCGGCCAGCCGATCTGCCATGCAATTGTCTGGCAGTCCCGCCAGACGGCCGATATTTGCAGGGACCTGAAGGAAAAGGGGTACGAAGAGACGGTCAGGGAGAAAACCGGACTCCTCATCGATCCCTACTTCAGCGGGACGAAGATCAAGTGGATGCTTGACCACACGGAAGGGGCGCGGGAACGAGCGGAACGCGGAGAATTGCTGTTCGGCACCATTGATTCGTGGCTGATCTGGAAGCTTACGGACGGGAAGGTGCATGCGACCGATTATTCCAATGCTTCGAGGACCCTTTTGTATAACATCTATGAGCTGAAGTGGGATGAAGAACTGCTTGAGATGCTGGAGATTCCCGCAACGATGCTCCCGGAAGTGAAGGCGTCGTCACACCTTTTCGGAAAGACGGCGAGCCACCACTTTTTCGGTGAGCAGATTCCGATTGCAGGAGTTGCGGGCGACCAGCAGGCGGCGCTTTTCGGCCAAGCCTGTTATGAGGAAGGAATGGCGAAAAACACGTATGGCACCGGTTGCTTCATGCTCATGGCAACCGGGGAAAAGGCGGTCCGTTCCAAGCATGGCCTGCTGACTACGCTTGCATGGGGCATTGATGGCAAAGTGGAGTATGCCCTGGAAGGCAGCATCTTCGTCGCCGGCTCCGCGATCCAGTGGCTCAGAGACGGAATGCGCATGCTTAAAGACAGCGCCCAAAGCGAAGAATACGCAGAGCGGGTGGACTCCACCGGCGGGGTCTACATGGTCCCTGCTTTTGTCGGCCTCGGGACACCTTACTGGGACAGCGAAGCGCGCGGAGCGGTATTTGGACTTACACGCGGCACGACAAAAGAGCATTTCATCCGTGCCACCCTCGAAGCGCTGGCGTACCAGGCAAAAGATGTGCTCGACGTGATGGAGAAAGACTCGGGATTGCCGCTGAAAACACTTCGCGTGGACGGCGGCGCGGTCAACAACAACTTCCTGATGCAATTCCAGAGTGACATCCTCGGCGTACCCGTCGAACGGACGGCAGTCAGCGAAACGACAGCCTTGGGTTCAGCCTATCTGGCGGGCCTTGCTGTAGGATACTGGGATTCCTGTGCCGACATCTCCGCCCAGTGGAAGGTCAAAAAGCGGTTCGAACCTGCCATCAGCGAAGCAAAGCGCGATGAGCTTTACGGCGGCTGGAAAAAGGCCGTCGAGGCGACCATCCGTTTCAAATAATCGGTTTCATTGATTCTGCAGGCTGCGTTTTGGTATAATGAACTCAAAGTTAATGAATGTGTCGAGAGACTCGGAGAGACCTGATGCGCATGATGGGGAGACCATCATGCCTGCTTCAGGTCTCTTTTTTGTTGCTTTCAGTTCATTTACCCGATGGAGGGAAACGATAATGGAATTTTCTTCGATAAAACGAAAACAGCTGCTTGAAGAAATGGGCAGCCGGGAATTTGACCTTCTGGTGATTGGCGGGGGCATCACGGGCGCAGGCATCGCCCACGATGCAGCAACACGCGGCATGAGCGTGGCCCTCGTGGAGATGCAGGACTTTGCTGCAGGCACATCCAGCCGCTCCACAAAACTGGTCCATGGCGGATTGCGCTATCTGAAGCAGTTTGAAGTAAAGATGGTGGCGGAAGTCGGAAAGGAGCGGGCGATCGTCTATGAAAACGGCCCGCATGTCACGACACCGGAATGGATGCTGTTGCCCTTCCACAAAGGCGGAACGTTCGGGGCATTCACAACGAATATCGGTCTCAGGGTGTATGATTTCCTTGCCGGCGTCAAAAAGGACGAGCGCCGCAAGATGCTGTCGGCCGATGAGACGCTCAAAAAAGAACCGCTCATCAAAAAAGAGGGCCTGAAAGGCGGCGGCTATTATGTGGAATACAGGACAGACGATGCCCGGCTCACAATCGAGGTCCTGAAGGCGGCGGTCAGTGAGGGAGCACTTGCGGCAAACTATGCCAAAGCAGAGGACTATATTTATGAAAACGGCAAGATCACTTCGGTTCGCGTGAGTGACCGGCTCGCTGGGGGAGAGACTGTGATCCGGGCGAAAAAGGTCGTGAATGCAACAGGACCGTGGAGTGACAAGATGCGCGATAAAGACGCCCCCGGAAGGAAAAAGCTCCGCCTCACCAAAGGTGTCCACGTCGTGTTCGACCAGAGCCGGTTCCCGCTCCGGCAGGCCGTTTATTTTGACACGCCTGATGGGCGCATGGTGTTTGCGATTCCGCGGGATGGCAAAACGTACGTCGGCACAACGGATACATTCTTCGACCAAAACCCTGTCAACCCGATCCCTCTGCCGGAAGATGTGGACTACTTGCTGAAAGCGATCCGGTTTATGTTCCCGGACGTCAGCGTGTCCCCTGCGGATGTCGAGTCGGGATGGGCAGGGGTGCGCCCGCTCATTTACGAAGAAGGGAAAAAAGAATCCGAAATCTCCCGGAAAGATGAAATCTGGGAGTCGGACAGCGGCCTGATTACGATTGCGGGCGGCAAGCTCACCGGTTACAGGAAAATGGCGGAGAGCGTCGTAGACCGTATTGCGGAAAGGCTCGGCGGAGGATTCGGAACGTGCAGGACAAGAGACTTGCCGATTTCCGGAGGGGATGTCGGCGGCTCCGCAAAATTCCCTGCCTATGTAGAAGAAAAGGTTGCGGAAGGAGTAGCGGCCGGCCTCCCAAGAGAATTTGCGGATGCCATCCTTCAGCGTTACGGCACAAATGCCGGGAAGGTCTTCTCCTATATCAATGAATCCGGAGAAGGGGCATTGCCGAAGGAAGTGGAGGCGCTCCTGAACTATTCGATGCATCATGAGATGGCCGCCAAGCCGGTCGACTTCTTTATCCGCAGGACGGGCGCACTTTTCTTCGATATTGATTGGGTGCGGACCTGGAAAGATCCGGTCATCCGTAAGATGGCAGAAGTCAATGGCTGGTCCGCTGAAGAGGAACAACTCTACCGCGAAGAACTGGAACAGGCACTATGCGAAGCTGTACCTGAAATGGCATAAGAAAGAGGTGAACCGGAACAGGGCAAACAGAGATTGCCGTCTGTTCCGGTTTATTTGTTTTGTGAAAGCCCGAAGAAAGGCCTATGTTTTTCACCCGTACCTGGGCGTCCATTTTTCAATTTTCGACATCAATTTTCCTTTTTCGGTTTCAGTCTTACGCTCCATTGTGGGAGAGGGCGGCAGCGCTTACAATGAGGTCAAATCAGGATGGGAGGAAGGTCTTTGATCTACGAGCTTGAAATCACGATCAACCGGGGGGCAGAGGCGAGGCGGCTGATACAGGTGGACGGGGATATGGCATTCGGGCAGCTCCATGAGGTGATCCAATCCGCATTTGAATGGGAACGGGGACATGAGTTTAATTTCAGGCGGAAACGTTCATCCGGGGAGCAGATTCCCATTCCGGAAGAACGGAAAGTCGCTGATGCGCTGAAGGAAGGGGATAAACTACTGTACAGCTACTTTGCCGATGGGGAATGGATTCATCAGCTTGCGGTCAAATCCGTACTGATCAAGGCGCCTGAAAACAGCGAACCGAATGTTGCTTATCCGAGGTGCCTGGAGGCTGAGGGAGAGCTGCTCCATAAGTATACCGTTCCGCCTATGTTTATCGAACCTGGGGTCCGGACGCCAAGTGATCTGGCATTTGACATCAACATGGCATTCCTTAAATTCGATGGCATCCCGACCCTCTATGAAATAAACGGGATGTGGAGCGGTTCGGACCACTTCCGGAGGGAAGAAGAGACGGTGACGGACGAACAACTCAACCAATTTAATGAACTTCGCAGCGGGTGGAAAGGGTTGCTTCAGGAAGTGCTTGCAGCAATGAAATTGCTTTATGGTGCCAGGCCGTGGGAATACCTGAACGGCCGCCAGGTGATCTTCCTGGAGTTTGGAGACGGGGAAGAACCGCTGTTCATCCGGGTGCTGGGGCGCGAGGAAGATGAGTTTGGACTGGTCGTGTATTCCGGCTGGGACGGCTACCGTCATATGTGCAACGAGCTGGAGGGAAAGTTGACTGACCAGGAACGGATTCATGGATTCAGAGGGGTATATGCCACTTTTGTGAACAAGAAGCAGCTGAACCCGATCACCCGGCGGATCTATAAAGAGCTGGGCCATACATTCAAACAATCCGGCTGGCCCCTTCTGGAAGCCATCGAACCCGGATGGATGCCGCAACTCCCGAGACCGCGGGACGCGGAGTTCCTCCTGCATGCCATCGGAGCTGTGCGTTCATTACTGAAAAGCTCCAGCGGTTTTTCCGCGCTTCCCGTGTTCCGGTCCGGCGGAGAAATGATCGGGTTCGTGGCTGAGGATAGTGGCGCCATGAAAGGCGGAATTGTCAAGACTCCCGATATTCCGCCGGAGCGGGTGCCGGGAATCCGGGTAACGGACTATACCGTCAAGTGTCTGAAGAACCTGCCGCGTTCAGAACAGCGGATTGAATTCGATTTGTCATTGGCGGAGGTCTATGGCAGAGAACCGGTGATGCAGCGGCTTTTCAACCCATTGCTGCTCGCTTCTGCCGAAGCGAACTCGGGCAGGACAATCCATTCACAATTCTTGTCCACGACCGATCCGGACATTCTGGCACAGGCCATGTTCGCGGACGTGCTGATCCACTTTCTTAAAATGTTGCCTGCAGAAGTTCACCTGACTGCAGGAACGGCAAGGAGACTGGGGCCGCTTCTGGGCATACTGGGAATCAAAGAACGGATCGTGTACCGGCTTCCGGGTGTGGAAAAAGCACGGGAGGCGGAAGTGGGCAAGGTGAAGGGGTATATCAGCTTGTGATTGATATCTATTGAACGCTTTTCATTCATCCCCGGAACAAAGGTGGTAAGATAGAGTATGAAGACTGAAAACTTTGAAAGGGGAGATTCAGAGTGGTTCAGGAAATGCAGCGTACCGGAGAAGCCAGCGAGATGATTTTGGTCAATGAGTATATTGATGGGGTGCTGGACCCGGGAAAGCCGATGCTGGGGCCGGTGAAAGACGGCGGTCATATTATTGCACACACGGCACCGGGCTGCTGGGGACCGATGATCACGCCTTGCATCCGGGGAGGTCATGAAGTGACCAAACCGGTTTATGTGGAGGGGGCGATGCCTGGTGACGCCATTGTCGTAGAGATCAAATCAATCGAAGTGACCTCACGGGCGACCGCGTCGGGTAATGACCGTCCGGTCGAAGGGCGTTTTGTCGGGGATCCATTCATCGCGGTCAAATGTCCGGGTTGCGGGACGATGTATCCGGAAACAGTCATTGAGGGCACCGGGCAGGAAGCAATCCGCTGTGCAGAGTGCGGAGAGAATGTTACACCGTTTGAATTTACGAACGGCTATACGATGGCTTTTGATGAGAGTGGAACAGTAGGGGTGACTCTGACGGAAGAAGCGGCGGAACAGGTCGCCCGTGATGGCCGAAGTTATATGCAGACTCCCGAAAACTCGGTCCAGAATCCAATTGTGACATTCGCGCCGCAGACCTGGTCGGAACCATAGCCAGGACGCGCCCATTCCTTGGCCAACTCGGTACCACGCCGTCGAGACCTACGCCGGATTCCCATAATGCCGGCGACTTTGGATTGTTCCTCGTCGGTGCACCGCACGACTATTCCTGTACGGCTGAGGAACTGGAAACCCACCGGACCGACGGCCATATGGACATCAACCGTGTGCGTGCCGGCGCTGTGCTTATCTGCCCGGTTAAAGTGGAAGGCGGCGGTGTTTACCTGGGCGATATGCACGCCATGCAAGGCGACGGAGAAATCGCCGGACATACGACAGATGTCGCAGGAATGGTCCATCTGCGGGTGCACGTTCTGAAAAACGCCAATCTCAAAGGCCCGATACTTCTTCCAAATGTGGAAGATCTTCCATATACGGCAAAACCGATCACCGAAGAGGAACGGGAGGCAGCCGAGAAAGTGGCTGCGAAGTGGAATGTCAGGAAGTTGGAGGAGTCCCTGCCCGTTTCATTTATCGGAACCGGGCCAACGCTGAATGACGCGACCGAAAACGGGATGAAGCGCGCTGCTGACGTACTCGGCATCACCGTTGAAGAAGTGATGAACCGCTCGACCATCACCGGCGCCATCGAAATCGGACGCCATCCTGGCGTCGTCACTGTCACGTTCCTTGCGCCTGTTGAAAAGCTGAAAGAAGCGGGACTTTATGAACTGACGAGGAAACAGTACGGATAAATCTATTAATTGGGAAAAGCGATGCCGCGGGGCATCGCTTTTCATCTTTTGCGTGAGTGTTGTAGGCCGGAGAGGCGGATGCAGACGGTCTATTTTCCCGTGTCTGACGAGATGCAGAGAAACACGGTCCGTTGGCTGCTCCGGTTGTACCAGTAATGGGATTCACCGGCGTCATAGAAAAGTGATTGGCCCATCGTGAGTATCGACAGTTCTCCGCCGACTTCCACGGTGAGCGTGCCTTCCAGTACGTAGACAAATTCCTGTCCGGCGTGGGTGATGGGCTGGCCGCCGTTTTGGCCGGGCTCCAATGTAACCTGCATCGGCATGAAGTCTGGCGCGCTGAAGCCAGCTGCAAGATTTCGGTAATGAACACCATAGGCTGCGATGCGTTCGGCCATGATCATGTTTCCGTCCCCGGCTTGGCCGCCGTTTTCCTCCTCGAAAAAATGTCCCGGGCTGACCCCGAGTGCCACCGAAATCTTCTTCAGAGATTCCAGCGTGGCGGAGGTTTTACCGCGTTCAAGCTGAGAAAGGAAGCTGATGGAGAATCCTGATTGCTCTGCAACCTGCTTCAAGGTTTTCTGTTTGTCCTTGCGGATTGATTTGATTTTCTGACCCAGTGAACTGTTCATTGACCGCTCCCCTAATTTTCAAAAAACTATATTGACACCGCTTTCATTCTCGCCTAAGATAGTAGCATAAATTGAAGTGACACTTCAATTGAAGTCATGCTTAAATCTGGAAAAGGGGATTAGGGGGAATTCATATGAAAGACAAGGACATGAGGCGCGTGCTGATTGCCAGCCTGGTCGGGAGCTCCATCGAGTGGTTTGATTACTTCCTGTACGGAACGGTCGCAGCGCTCGTCTTCAATACGATGTTCTTTGTTGCGGAGGATCCGTCAATCGGATTGATCCTGGCCTATGCATCGTTCGCGCTGTCATTCTTTATCCGTCCGCTCGGCGGCGTGATTTTCAGCCATATCGGGGACCGGATCGGCCGGAAAAAGACGCTTGTTTTGACACTAAGCCTGATGGGGGTTGCTACGTTCGCAATGGGGCTTCTTCCGACGTACTATGCGATTGGCATCTGGGCTCCGATTCTTCTCATCACGCTCCGTCTGATTCAGGGTCTTGGTATCGGCGGGGAATGGGGCGGCGCGATGCTGCTCGCGGTGGAGTATGCGCCAAAGGAGCAACGTGGCTTTTTCGGTTCCGTTCCGCAGATGGGCGTCACCATCGGGATGGTGCTCGGTACGCTAGCGCTGTCTGTCATGACACTCCTACCGGAAGAAGCATTCATGAGCTGGGGCTGGCGTGTGCCGTTTCTGCTGAGTGCGCTGCTCGTTGTTTTCGGACTCTGGATCCGGAAAGGCATCGAAGAGACGCCATCGTTCAAAAAGGTTCAGGCGGAAGGATCCGCCCCGAAAGTGCCGCTTGTCCACACCCTCAAGCATCACTGGCGTGAAGTGCTGATCGCGGTCGGTGCGAAAGTGGTTGAGACTGCTCCGTTCTACATTTTTGGGACATTCGTCGTATCTTATGCGACGACAAATGTCGGCCACACGAACAATGAAGTGCTGAATGCCGTCATGATTGCGACCATCATCACGACGATCCTCATCCCGATCATGGGCAAGCTGTCCGACAAAGTCGGCCGCAAGCCGCTGTATGTTTGGGGCGCAGTCGGCATGATCGTGTTCGCCTTCCCGTACTTCTGGATGTTGCACGAAGGGTCCAATATCATGATGTTCCTCGCCACCATTATCGGACTGGGCATCATCTGGGCGCCGATCACTGCCGTACTCGGCACGATGTTCTCGGAAATCTTCTCTGCGGAAGTCCGCTACACCGGCATCACGCTCGGTTATCAGATCGGCGCAGCGGTTGCTGGGGGAACCGCTCCGCTGATTGCAACGACACTTCTACTGCAGTTCAACAACTCCTACATCCCCGTTGCGCTCTACATCATTTTCACGGCGGTCGTTTCGCTCGTTGCCATCTGGGCAGTACGCGACCGCAGCAACCAGCAGCTGGATGAAGAGACGGAGGTTCTTGACGCCAAGGGGAAGCTTACAGAAAAGCAGTTTGTCTGAGTTCGTGAAGGAACAGCATGCAGGAAAAACAAAGGTGGGTAATGCGTTTTGATTATCATGAATGAACAGCAGATCTTGGAAATGTACGGAATGGAAGATGCCATCCCAGATGTAAAGGCGACGCTTCATTCTCTTGCGGACGGGAAAATCGAAAATCCGATCCGCACGGTCATCGAATTCCCGGAACGGAGCGCATCGGTGCTGTACATGCCATGCGCGGACCTGTCGGAAGGAATCGCGGCGAACAAGACGGTGACAATCTTCCCTGAGAACCCGAAAACAAATGGGCTGCCGACCACTCAAGGCGTTGTGCTCGTGACCGATGCCACAGACGGCCGTCACCTGGCGATGCTGAACGCATCGTTCCTGACGCGGCTCAGGACCGGAGCGATGAGCGGTCTGGCGACAGACCGACTAGCCAGAAAAGAGGCATCGGTCCTTTGTGTGATCGGAACCGGAGGCATGGCATACGAGCAGGTGCTCGGCGTGCTGGCTGTCCGTGAGATTCGGGAAATCCTGTTGGTCAATCCGACGCGTTCGAAGGCGGAAGCATTCGGCGAGCGGCTAAGAAGGGAAGGGCGGATCTCGGCTGACGTATCGATCGAGATTGTCGATGATGTCGATGAGGCGGTAAAAAGGGCGGATGTCATCAACTGCGCAACACGCTCCGAGACGCCGGTATTTGACGGTGAAACAATCCGTCCGGGTACGCATGTGAACGGGGTCGGATCCTATCTGCCGCACATGCGGGAAGTGGACGAGACATTTATTCGCCGCTGCTCGAAAATCATCGCGGATGACCTGCATGGCGTGAAAGAGGAAGCGGGAGAACTGATTCATGCCGACCGCTCAGGAGCCTGGTCATTTGATGAACTCCACGGGGAGCTTGTGCACCTTGTGACCGGACAAGTATCCGGCCGAGAAACCGAAGAAGAGATCACTTTCTTCAAATGCGTCGGCGCCGCTTATTACGATCTGGCGGTGGCCAAGGGCGTCTACCGCAAGGCGGAAGCAGGCAGGCAAGGCGTACAGGTTGAGGTATAAGTAGGAATGGGCCGGCAGCGATGCCGGCTTTTTGCTGCACTGGAAGTGTACGCTTACCGCAGACTGGCGTCGTAAAAGCCGCGGCTTTTACAATGATGTATTTAGTGATTTCAGTGACGCGGCATGTGGTTGCCTGCTGCGTTTCTTGATTCGCTCCTGAAGTTTCGTCATTCAATGAGAAGTTGTCTGCGAATGACGAAACCGGCGGCGTGAACGATGAAACTGAGCCCATGAATGACGAAACTGCACCCTGCCTGGTTGGATTATTGACATTGGGATGGTCAGTGTCCTCCGGTGCAGATGGTCACATGAAAAAAGCGATGCCACGCGGGCATCGCTTTTTCATGTGCAGACTTCAATGGCCTGTCCGCAGTATAAGATTTCATCCGTTCACCGGATCGCCGGTTGTTTGTTCATCGCAAGATCTCCGGCGGCTTTTGCGCGGATCCTTGTGGCATTGCCCGGCAGGTAGGATAGCGGAACTTCTTCCAAGTCAACAATGATGAGGGATTCGGTGTCGGCGCCGGCTTTGGCGGCTTCTTCGAAGGCGAGCCGCTTGGCTTCCTCGAGAGCGGCTTCGCGCCCGATTTCGTCGACGAGGAAGATTTTCTCGACTTGACCGCTGACTTGTGAGATGGCAGATCCAATGGCGTTGGCCACCCCTGCATTTTTAGGTCGGATCACTTCCGAAGCGCCTTTCAGACGGGTTGGAAAGAGGATGCCACCGCCGCCGACAAGCATGACCGGTACAGGATCCGCGCTGGTCTTCATTTTGTCGATGGTTTCTTCGACCATTTCGACCATGCGGGCGTAGACGGCTTCCAGGAGACCGCGGTCCAGGTGTGCCACCTTGTCGCGATCCCCGAGATTGATGACTCCGAGTGCGGCTGCGACATCGGTGGCCGTCAGCGTATCGCCACCGAAGATGAGACTTTTTTCATTCAGACGATGGCCGACGGACTGTGGACCGATTTGGAAGGAGCCGTCGCCTTCCAGGCGGATGATCGTCCCTCCTCCGAGACCGATCGCCGCAATGTCCGGCATGCGAAAGTTCGTGCGGACTCCGCCAATCTCCACTGCAAGGGAAGATTGGCGGGGGAATGAGTCGACAAGGACGCCGACATCCGTTGTCGTACCGCCGACATCGACGACGAGTGCATCCGGTCGGTCAGTCAGGTAGGCTGCGCCCCGGAGGCTGTTTGTAGGACCGCAGGCAATCGTCAGAATCGGATATTTAACGGTGTACTCGACGGACATCAGTGTGCCATCATTCTGGCCGAAGAAAATTTCTGCATGAATGCCTTCCTGTTCAAGCGCCTTGACGAATCCGTCAGCGGTGGAGCGCGCGACATTGACGATGGCAGCATTCAGGATGGTTGCGTTTTCGCGCTCGAGGAGTCCGACGCTTCCGATTTCACTTGAGAGGGACAGGGCGACATCCGGCCCCATTTCTTCGCGAATGATTTCCGCTGCGCGCTCTTCATGTACGGCGGAGACAGGGGAAAAGACGGAGGTGATAGCGACGGAATCGACCTGTCCGTTCAGTTCCCGTCCAATCGCGCGGATTTTTTCTTCGTCCAGTTCCGCAATTTCTCGCCCGTCGAATTCGTGGCCCCCGCGCACGATGTGGGTATGCTTGCCCAGAATCTCCCGCAGGTCGTCCGGCACGCCAACAAGCGGTTTGATAGCGAGTGTCGCAGGGGCACCGATTCGGATGATTGCAACCTGGTTCAAGCGCTTTCGCTCAACGATGGCATTCGTGCAGTGGGTTGTGCCGAGCATGGCATGGCGGATGTCCGAAACCGGCACTCCCGATTTTTCGACGACTTGGCGCATGGCCGAATAGATTCCTTTGCTGACGTCCACTGTCGTCGTTGCTTTGACGGACGCGATGACCCGATACGCTTCATCCAAGATAACGGCATCGGTATGGGTTCCGCCGACATCAATTCCAAGACGGTAATTTGTCATTTTGTTATTCCTGCTTTCGCGTTTAGTTGTTCAATCGGTGTGAAGTCTGTGTCGTAGCCGAAATAGCGCGGGCCTGCGGTGGCGATTCCCTTCTCGGTGCGCCACTTTTCATCGCATGGTATGCCGATGACGGTGCAGCGTGCGCCGTAGCGCAGTCCTTCCGTCGTGATCGGCATACCGGTCTCGGAATCCACGACGGCGATCAGGTCAGGCGTCACACAACGGACTTTGCCGTCAACTTCGCATAGTAGATGTTCGTTCTGGAAGTGGAGACGGCAATCGGATCCTTTGTTTTTGTTCAGCCCGTCGATTGTGGCGGTGCCTTTGGCGAAGCCGCCTTCCGTTCTCCGGTTGATATCGGTCACTTTACCTTCAAAAAGGGCGGTGCCGCCAACGAGTTCAAGTACGTCTTTAATCGGGTTGATGTTCTGCTTCATTGCTTCACGGACGGTCCTGCCGATCTCTTCTTCAAGCGTCAGGATGTTTTTGATGGACGCTTTTTTCACAAAATGGCCTTCCATGGGATAAATTGCATTCATGACGGAGCCGCCCATCTCGACTGTTACGCTTCTGGCGATCCGTTCTGCCCATACGCTGTCGATTGTGTTCAGCAGGAGGCTGTTGCCTTTTTCATCAGACAGGACCATTGGTGTGGCGGATGCGCCTTCCAGGTAGAACGTGACCATCTGAAGCTCCGGGAATGCACGTCCCATCCCGTCCGCGTCGATGACCGGAAGACCGATCTGCGCGGCAAGGGCAAGCGGCAGCAGGGAGTTGACCCCGCCCGCCTCGATCGGCATAGTAGCGTAAATCTCTTGACCGAGGAAGTCCTTCAGTGACTTGAAAGCGGCGAGTGCCTCATGGCCGCTCGGAATCTTCTCGACCATGACCGTCGGGGCGCCCATCATCGCCGACGGGACGATCAGTGCGTCGTCCGGTACTTCATCCAGGCTGAGGAGTCGGATCGGCCCGTTCTCCTCGACCGCCTGGATCGCCATCAGTTTGCCGATATAGGGGTCGCCGCCTCCTCCGGTGCCCAATAGCGCCGCACCGATTGCAATATTCTCGATTTCTTCTTTTCCGATCAGTCTCATTTGATGCTCCCCCTTTGGTTGGACAGGGCGACAACTGCTGGTGCCCCCTGCAAAAACTTATTGAAGATGAATTGGAACACGCATGCAGCAAGGAATGCGTCGAATCCCGAAGCGCCTGTGAAGGTGAACAGGCCGAAGCCGTTCGGTGCGGGCGCCGTCATAAAGGCAACGAGGGCAGCCATCACCCACACTGCGGCGCTGCCCCAGTTGACCGGGACGTTGTCGGCAAGGTTTTCGAAACTGTATTTCTTTTTATTCATCAGATAATCGACGACGTAGATGCCTCCGATTGGCGGGATGAGCGCACTCAGGAATATGAGGAACGGGATGAAGTTCTCGTAAATTCCGCCGACCGCCATCCCGGTGCCAATGACGCCCGCCACGATTGTCAGGATGTACTTCGGCACGCTCTGGAAGATGACGGAGAAACCAAGCGCCGAGGAGTACAGGTTGTTGTCATTCGTCGTCCACTGCGCAAGGATGAGGATGAGCAAGGCACCAGTGCCCCAGCCGAGTCCGAGCATGATTTCCACGATATCTACCTGTGTCGTCGCTTTGGCGAGAAGCGCGGCAATGATCAGGACGATGCTGAATCCGACAAAGAATCCGACGAACGAGGAGATTACTGCATCCTTCACGGATTTGGCGTAACGCGAAATATCGGGGCCGATAATTGCGCCGACTGCAAGTGAACCGATGATCAGGGAGATGGCCACACCGACACTCAGCGGATCACTCGCAAGCGGGGCGGCGGCAACTTCAGAAAGGTCCCTGCCGTTCATAACTTTCATGAGTGAGGCGATGAGCAGCGCGGCCAGGAGCGGAACTGCGAACAGACTCAGTTTCTCAATGGCTTTATAGCCGATAAACGCGGTGGTCGTCATGAGAACACCGCCAAGGATGACCAGCAGTTTCTGGTTGACGTTCCAGCCGAACACGTCAAACAGGATGCTCTGCAGGCTGGAGCCAAAAAGATCAAGCTGTACACCAAACCACCCGAAAAGCGAGATGGCGACGATCGCGGAAACGGCAAAGGAGCCATAGCGGCCGAGCGCGAACATTGAGACGAATGGGGTGGAGAGCCCGGTTTTCGCACCGACCGTGCAGCACAATGCGGACAGCACGGCGAGGATGAAGCAGCCGATGAATGTAGCAATCAGGGCATCACCCATCGCCATGCCTGCCCCCAGAGCGCCGCCAAGTGCAGTGGCCGAGAGCGCAACAATGCCGCCGATCCAGACGATGGATAGTTTGATCCAGCCCTTTCTCTTGTGTTGCGGAACTGGTTCCCGCTCGTAGTCCTCCACCAATTGATTATTGAATCGGTTTTCCATCTGAATTCCCTCCTTTTTAATTGTGTTTTTTCTGAAGTGCCGTGAATGAAGCTTGCAGCATCTGTTCGGCCATCCGCAGCTGGAAGGCCAATTCATTAGGACTGAAAATGTTGATGCTCCAGAAAATGCCGTTGGCAAGAAGAACATATTGACCGATCACCGAAGTGGCCTCGGAATCGGTAATGTCGGGGAAGTCTCTGCGCAGCGCATCGTTCAGTGCATCCGCCAGCCAGATACTGAAGCTACTGAAATAATCGTCCAGCTGCTTCTGGAAGTCCGGCGTCGGCGGAGAAATAACAAGTGAGATATAGGTCGCCATCTCGTCCCTGTCTCCGGCATGGTGATCGACGGTCGTCCGGAGCATGGCGGCAAAGATTTTCTCGACAGGCTCATCGGTATGACGCTGAAGGGTCTTGCGCATCGCATCATTGTGCCGGGCCAGGGTTCGCTTGAACACCTCCCGGAACAATTCTTCCTTATTCTTGAAGAAGAAATAGATCGACGCAGGCTTGATACCCACTTCTTCGGCGATCTTCCTCATCGACGCCCCCTGATAACCGTGCTTTGCATAAAGCTGAAGAGCTGCCTGCAATAATAACTCTTGAGTCATTTATTCACCGCCTAACGAGTGTTAGGTGAAATTATAATATGATATATTACAGAAAGCAATAATATTTCAGAAAAAATAAATTGAATAAAATTTTCTTTCTTATTGTGTGCGCTTACATTTAAATGTGGTGGCTGAGTTTGAAGAATGGCACAGATGCGATTTTCATACGAAAAAAAGCGATGCCGCGCGGGCATCGCTTTTTCGTATAAAGGAGTGAGTGTGAAGATGTCCGAAGGTGGCCATCCGCCGGCACTCCTCCTCAAAGCACTTTCTCAAGAAAGTCCCTCGCACGGTCGGTCTTCGGATTTCCGAAGAATTCGTCCGGTGTGCCTTCTTCGACCAGTTTGCCCTGGTCGAGGAACAGGACGCGATCGGCGACTTCGCGGGCAAAGCCCATCTCGTGGGTGACGACGATCATCGTCATGCCGCTTTTCGCAAGGTCTTTCATGACGTCGAGCACTTCCTTGACCATTTCCGGGTCGAGGGCGGATGTCGGTTCGTCGAACAGCATCAGCTTCGGTTCCATGGCGAGTGCACGGGCGATGGCGACGCGCTGTTTCTGACCGCCGGACAAGCTTGCCGGATAGGAATCTGCCTTTTCGGACAAGCCGACCCGCTTGAGGAGAGTGCGTGCTTTTTCCTCTGCCTTCGCTTTCGTTTCCCCTTTCACTTTCATCGGGGCATACGTCAGGTTGCCGAGGACGGTAAGGTGGGGGAACAGGTGAAAGTGCTGGAACACCATGCCGATTTCCTGGCGCGCGGCCCGGATGTCGGCTTTTTTGTCGGTGATGTTGAACCCGGCGATTTCGACGGTTCCGCCGGTCGGTTCCTCCAGCTTGTTCAGGCAGCGGAGGAACGTTGATTTGCCGGAGCCGGACGGGCCGATGACGGCGATGACCTGGCCCGCATCGACATTAGTCGAAATGCCCTTCAGGACCTCCAGGTCACCGAATGATTTGATGAGTCCTTTAACGGATATCACTTGCCTTCAGCCTCCTTTCGATTTTGCGTCCGATAAGCGTGAGGATCATGACGAGCACCCAGTAGATGAGTCCCACAAAGAGCAGCGGCTCGAACTGGCGGTACATGCTGGCCCCGACGACCTGCGCGCGGCGCATGAGATCCAGGTAGCCGATCGTCGAAACAAGTGCGGATTCCTTCGTGAGGGTGATGACTTCGTTCATGAGCGCAGGCAGGATGTTTTTGAATGCTTGCGGCAGGATGATGTCCTTCATCATTGCTCGGTACGGGACGCCGAGCGCCTGTGCCGCCTCGACCTGGCCTTTGTCGACCGCCTGGATGCCGGCACGGATGATCTCGGAAATATAGGCTGCGGAGTTCAGCCCGAATGCCGTGATGGCCGACAAAAACGGAGTGATGTCATAGCCCGTCAGCTGTGGGACGGCAAAGTAGATCAGCATCAGCTGAAGGATCAGCGGTGTACCGCGGAAAATGGATGTATAGGCGATTGCGAATGCCCGGAGAGGAGCGGGACCGCTGATCTTAAACAGGGCGAGCAGTGTTCCGATCAGTGCACCGATCAGAAGCGCGACCGCGACAAACTTCAACGTTACCCAGATGCCTTCCAGCATATAGGGGATATAGGGGGTCATCTGCGTAAAATCTAGATTCATGGTGGATTCAACTCTTTTCTGTTGTCCCGGCCATGCGGGAAGTTGGATAGGAAAAGGGGCTGCCGGAAAAGCGGGCAACCCCTGCCAGTTGGCTTATTCCTGGTCGGACAGCCACTTGTCCTTGAGTTCCTGAAGCGAGCCGTCTTCTTCCATGTCGGCAAGTACTTTGTTCACGTCTTCGACGAGTTCGCTGTCTTTCGGGAAGGCGACCGCCATGCCAGGAGAGCTTGTTGTCGGATCGTCGAATCCGCCAAGGCCCTGTTCTTCGACGTGTCCGACCGCTACGGATTTATCCATATAGGCGGCATCAATGCGTCCTGTTTTCAGTTCCTGGATAAGCAGGAGGGAGTTGTCGAGCGCTTTGAGTTCAAAGTTGATCCCTTCATTCTCCTTCAGGCGCTTCGCCCCGTCTTCCTGGATTGTGCCCAACTGGACGCCGACCGTTTTGCCTTCGAGGTCTTCGATGGTTTTAATGTCGGAATCCTTGGTGGTGACGAAGAATTCACCGGAGCGATTGTACTCGGTCGAGAAGTCAACGTTCTGTTTTCGCTCATCCGTGGCGCTCATGCCGGAGAGAACCATGTCGACGCGGCCTGTGTTGAGGGCGCCGATCAGGCCGTCGAACTTCATGTCATGAATCTCCAGCTCATAGCCGAGTTCGTCTGCGATGTGGTTGGCAAGATCAATATCAAACCCGATTTCCTTGCCGGCTTCGTCACGGAATTCAAAAGGAGGGAAGTCAGCGGACGTACCCATCTTCAGGACTTTTGTTTCGGCGCTGTCCCCCGATTTGTCCGCCGTGTCGCCGGATGTGGAATCCCCGCCCGAGCCGCAGGCTGCCAGGAAAAGTGCCGCGGATGCGACCGATGCGAACAGTGCTTTCTTGAGCATGTATAAAACCTCCATTGGTTGTATATTTATTAGTTTAGATGATTATAGACTGTTAGACCCAGTCTGTAAAGTGCAAATTCATGCAAAAAAACCGATTTCTTTAGAGAAATCGGTTGCAGACCTATAGAGGGCAGGTGGAACGTACTGACTTCTGATGAGACGTTAACATACTGCATTGAGACGATTTACATACCTGATTGAGACGCTAACATACCGCGGCCTAGTCTCTGGGCTCTCCGACCAGAAGCTCCAGCTCTACGGTGATTTCCGCTGACTCGCGGTCGAGAAACTTTCTGGCCGCTTCCGGATCCGGTGACCAGGAAAGCGGGGTCATGCGCACCAGACCCTCAAGTTGCTCGCGCTCGAGATGGACGGAGTACCGAAGCGTTACCGTCTCCGTACGGCGGAAATGCCGGTCGAACAGTCCGATGGTTTCTTCATTGGAATACGTTTGCCGCTCATCCGAATAAAGGGCTTCCCGGAGCTCCCGCAAATAGCCGGCACCGGGCACGGCCTTGATGAGTCTGCCTCCTGGAGCAAGCATCCTCGTGAATTCTTCGTAATTGGACGGCGAAAGGATATTCAGAATGACGTGGATAGAGTGATCTGCAAACGGTGACTGTGCCAGGTCGCCGACAAGCCAGACCGCATCCTGGAAATCTCTTGCCGCGAGCTGGACGCCTTCCTTAGCGATGTCGAGCCCCGCTCCGATCACGTTCAATCCGCTCAGCTCCTCCAGGATCCGGTGAAGGTGCGTACCTTCGCCGCAGCCGATATCGGCAATGACGCCCGGCACACCTGAGGGCAGGGACATCTCCCGGACCAGATCCGCCGCCGTTTTGTGAAACGGGGCATACAGCCCGCTGTCCATCATGATCCTTCGTCTTGCCTCAAATAGTTCTTTATCGTAATGGCCGCCTGCCGGCCGGGTCAGCACGTTTACATAGCCCTGCTTTGCAAAGTCGAATGAATGGTTTTCCGGGCACAGCAGCCTGCCTTCATCCTCGACGCTGACCGGTTTTCCGCAGACCGGGCATTTCAGCGCATGTACAATCCGCGCGGCACGCCGGGCGCCCTCAATTCGTTTTGACACGACAACACCTTCTTTTGCTTACAAAATTGCTTGAGCAATGATTTTATCAAGTTTCCGGATATCTACACCCCGTCCGAGATTGATTTTCATCTTTCCGGCACGAGTCCAAAGTTCGATTTCCGCATTGAAGTCAAGCTTACCTGCATTTTCAGTTGAATACATATTAATGGAGTTGAAAGGGATCGTATAGACTTCGACTTTTTTACCGGTTAAACCTTGTTTGTCGGAGATGATGAATCTCTTATTCGTCACGACTGCGACATCCCTGACCGTTTTATAGGCAACAACAGCTTCTTCTCCATCAATCAGCAAATTCTCTACGTCATCGGGAATTGCTACTTCCTGTGAAAATGTCCATGCAAGCATACCACTCAGATCAGCCATTTTTGTTCCTCCTTATATACACAGAATATTTCCTCTATCATCTCATAACCGGTAAAAAAGGCCAACGACTCGAATGCACATTAGGTGATGTGAGAATCAGTCATATTTAAACTATCGTAACGGTTTCCGCTTCAGAGCCTGGGGTAGAAGTAATAGGTACAAAGAAGAAGGTTTTTTCAAAATCAGAGGAGTTGGGGACATGTTTTTGGCATGGAGAGAAATCAGGCAAAGTAAACTCCGGTTTGCTCTTGTAACGGCCGTTCTGCTGCTAGTGTCATATCTCGTATTCTTCCTGTCAGGTCTGGCATCGGGTCTGGCGGGCCTGAACCGGGAGGCGGTCGATAAGTGGCAGGCGGATGGCATCTATCTGACTGATGAGTCGGATAAGAGCCTGACGCAGTCAATGATGGAGGCTGACCTCGCCGATGAGGTCGTGGCGGATGAAACGGCGGTGCTCGCCCAGACGAATCTGATTGCCGATAATGGAGTTGCGAAGAGCGGTGTCGCCCTGTTCGGCATCCGCCCGGATGAATTCATCATGCCGGAGCCGACCGAAGGCGACGAGTTCTCGGATGAGTTCGAGGTGATCGCGTCGGACAGCCTGAAGGAGGAAGGGTTCTCCGTCGGGGATGAGCTGGACCTTTCCGGATCCGAAGTGATGCTCACCATCACGGGATTCACGGACGAGGCCCGTTTTAATGCAGCCCCGGTACTATATATGAATCTGGAGGATTTTGAAAAGGTGCGTCCGGGTGCCGCGGCACTGGCCCAGCAGGAAGGGAGCGCTGAGAATCCTGACGGGCAGCCCGCAGAGGACGACCAGGGACTACCCGGGGAAACAGTGGAACAGCCGGAGATGGTGAATGCAATCGTCGTCAAAGGCAGCCAGTCCGATGAAGTACCGGATGATCTTGAATATTTGGAGTCTGAAACGTTCATCGAAAACCTTCCGGGCTACACCGAGCAAAATTTGACACTGACATTTATGATCTACTTCCTGTTCGCCATTTCGGCGGCAGTTGTTGCGATCTTCCTGTATGTGCTCACAGTACAGAAGATCAGCATGTTTGGAGTCATGAAGGCGCAGGGCATCTCGAGCGCGTATCTGTCCCGGTCAGTTATCGCGCAAACGTTCATCCTGGCGGTCATTGGCGTGCTGTTCGGCTTCGGCCTGACGGTGCTGACAGGTCAGTTTTTGCCGGCGGCCGTGCCGGTGTCATTTGACTACGGCATGATGGCGATTTACGGAGCCGTCCTGATTGTCGTGGCAATCTTCGGGGCGCTTGTGTCGGTCTGGACGATTGTGAAAATTGATCCGCTGGAGGCGATCTCGGGATGACGGGACATGTATTGAAGATGGAAGATGTGACGAAAACGTTCGGCTCGGGAAGAACGGAAGTCCGGGCATTAAAGAAAACCTCTCTGAATGTGAGCCGCGGCGAAGTGATTGCGATCATCGGGCCATCAGGCTCAGGGAAGTCGACACTTCTGACGATTGGCGGCGGCCTGCAGGGCCCGACTGAGGGAGAAGTGCGGATTGCCGGCGAGCGGATCACCGAACTCGGGGAAAAGGACCGCTCCAAAGTGCGCCTCGAGCATGTCGGGTTCATCCTCCAGTCCTCCAATCTCGTCCCGTTCCTGACCGTTTCCGACCAGCTGAAGCTGCTGGATAAGGTCAAGAAGGGGAATATGTCCAAGGAGGAGCGGGATGGTCTTTTGGAGGAGCTCGGCATCACCAAACTGACGAATAAGTATCCGAACGATCTGTCGGGCGGTGAGCGGCAGCGCGTCGCCATCGCCAAGTCGCTCTACAGCAACCCGTCGCTCCTGCTTGCCGACGAGCCGACCGCGTCGCTCGACTCGGACCGGGCGTTCGAGGTGATGAAGCTACTGAAAAGCGCGGCGGTAAAGAAACATGCAGCGACGATTGTCGTCACGCATGATACCCGGCTCACTGACTATGTGGATAAAGTCTATAAAATGGTCGATGGGGTCCTGCATCTCGAATCCGACAAAGGCGGTGCGGGACTGCTGGAGGAAAATCGGACGGACTTCCTGGAGAAAGGCGGGAATGACGATGGCATTTGACTATGACCTGGATTTCGCTACGATCGATTTCAGGGAAAGACCGGATCTGTACCGGGTGGGCAGGGGCGAGCAGGGCGTTCTCCTCGTGGAACCGTACAAAAGCGAGCTTCTTCCTCATTGGCGGTTCCGGACGCCGGACATTGCCAAAAAGTCCGCCGAGACGCTTTATGAAATGTTTGAGGATTACCGGAAAGACGATGACTTTGTCGGCATGGATATGGCGCGCAAATTCATCCAGATGGGCTATACGAGGGCAAGGCGCTACACCAACTATAAGGGCGGCCGGAAGTATAAGGAGGACGGGACGACACACGAGCGGACCGAGGATCAGGTAAAGGCCGAATCCGCAGCCATCTTCAAAGAATACTGGGACCGGATCCGTGAAGAAGAGGACTATCTCGGGCGCAAAAAAGATCATCAGAAAAAATACGGATAATTAATCTGCATAAATGGACCGATTCTCCCCATACTGAATGTGATTACTGAAAGGATGGGGGATTCGCCAATGGGTGTCATGAGTGACAATCCGAAAAATGAACCGCTGCATTATGGTGAAGTTGTCGGTATCTGGGCTTACGTTGCCGCGAACAATGGCTTGGTCAGTATGTACGAGGCATTTGTGAATCATGCGGGCGACAAGGAACTGATCGGTGTGATCGAGGATTCAATCAAGATGATGAAGTCCGAAAATACATCAATCGAGAAGATCCTGAAGGAAAACGGCGTCACACCGCCGCCGGCACTGCCGTCCCGCGGGAAAGCTTCTTCCGAGGACATTCCGCCCGGCGCAAAATTCGCGGACCAGGAAATTGCCGCAATTCTCGGCGTCAACGCCGGACAGGGACTTGTATCCTGCAGTGAAGTGATGGGCCAGTGCAGCCGCGAGGATGTGGCGGCGCATTTTGCCCGGTTCCATGCTGACCGCGCCACTGCGGGAGCCAGGCTGCTCCGTCTTACGAAGCAGAAAGGCTGGCTGATGACGCCGCCGCTCCACCAGCAGAAAAGCAACTGAACAAAAAGCGCTCCGCTGATGCGGGGCGCTTTTGTCATTCCCTGGCTGCCACCGGATTTCCAAAAGAAGGAAAGTGACAAGATTCGTTTCTTAGGGAGGATTTTCGACGGAATCTGTCAAAAGAGTCTGGATAGAAAGAAGGGATGTCTATGGAGTTGAACTATCACCCGCTTGGGGACGGGGCAATCGTTGTAACTGCCGGTGAGTCGATCAGTGAAGAATCCACAGCAATGGTGCGGGCGATTGCCGAAACCATCACCCGG
Source organism: Bhargavaea massiliensis (assembly GCF_018390575.1). GTDB lineage: Bacteria > Bacillota > Bacilli > Bacillales_A > Planococcaceae > Bhargavaea > Bhargavaea massiliensis. The sequence goes on from NZ_JAHBCJ010000003.1 coordinate 405,523, forward strand.
GCAGAGATTCCCGGTGTGTCCGACGTGATCCAGGCTTACATTACGGTCACGGTCTGCTATGAGGCTGATGGAGGAATGACTTACAGCGCAATGGAGAGGAAGTTGCGTGAACAATTGTCGGATATCAGGCCGGCCGGAAAAGGAGATGGCCGTACCGTCGAAATCCCCGTTTGTTACGGTGGCGAGTTCGGGCCTGACCTTGCATTTGTCGCGGAACACAACGGACTGACCGAGGAAGAAGTCATCCGGATCCACTCCGGCACTACATATGACGTAAAGATGATCGGTTTCGCCCCCGGGTTCCCTTTCCTGGGCGGAATGGATGAACGGATCGCAGCCCCGAGGCGGCCGTCGCCAAGGCTGGAGATACCGGCCAGGACAGTCGGGATTGCCGGTGCACAGACCGGTGTTTATCCGATCGGAACGCCGGGTGGATGGCAGCTCATCGGCAGGACGCCGATCGAACTGTTCCTGCCTGACGAAGAGATTCCGAGCCTCCTCCGGCCGGGGGATCAAGTCAGGTTCAGTCCGATCTCAACCGATGAATACTTACAGATGGAGGCTGACCGTCATGCTCATGATTGAAAAGCCGGGCCTCCAAACGTCCGTACAGGATTTGGGTCGCCCGGGTTTCCAGCAATTCGGGGTGGTCGCGGGCGGCGCGATGGATACATATGCACACCGGGTAGCGAATCTTCTGGTCGGAAACAGTGAAACATGCGCCTCGATTGAAGCGGCACTTGCCGGGCCAACCATCCGCTTTGAGGCGGACAGTCTGATTGCATTGGCCGGCGGGGACCTGTCGCCGGGTATTGATGGGAAACCTGTCCCGATGTGGAGGCCGATTGCCGTAAAGGCTGGAGCGGTCCTTACATTCGGACAGCCGGTCTCGGGCTGGCGGGTTTATATTGCAGTCGCCGGCGGAATCGATGTGCCGGAAGTGATGGGCAGCCGGTCGACTTATACAAAAGCCCGCATCGGCGGTCTGGAAGGCCGTTGTCTCGAGAAGGGCGACACGCTTCAGACCGGGAAGCCGTCTATTCTCGCAAAGCATTGGGCGGAGAAAGCCTTGTCCAAAGCCGGCGACCGAAAATTCTGTGCCGCGGACTGGTCCGTCTCGGATGAACTTGTTCCGCGTTACGGAAATGAGGCGGAAATCCGGATGATGAAAGGGCCGCAGCATCACTGGTTTGATGGAGAAAGCAGGTCACTGTTCTTTAACGGAACGTTCACCGTCTCTTCCGAATCAGACCGGATGGGCTACAGGCTGAAAGGCGAGACGCTCCGTCTATCCGAGCCGCGAGAGCTTCTTTCGGAAGGCGTCGTGGCCGGAGCGGTCCAGGTGCCGTCTGGCGGAAGCCCGATCCTGCTTATGGCGGATCGGCAGACAACCGGGGGCTACCCGAAGATCGGCCAGGCGGCAACGGTCGACCTTCCGCTTGTCGCCCAGATGAAGCCGGGGGCAAAGCTGCGATTCAGGGAAGTGTCCGTCGAAGAGGCCCAGCAGCTGCTGATGCAACAAAAGAAAGAACTCGCAGAACTGAAATTGGCCATTGAGCTGAAAATGAAAGGGGTATAAACATGGATTATCAAGTAGACCTGAACTGCGATTTGGGAGAATCGTTCGGTGCCTATACGATGGGGAATGATGAGGAGATCCTCGATCTCATCACAAGTGCGAACATTGCCTGCGGCTTCCACGCGGGCGATCCTTCGGTCATGAAGAAAACGGTACGGATGGCACTGGAAAAAGGCGTCGGCATCGGTGCCCACCCCGGAACGCCTGACCTGGCCGGGTTCGGCCGGCGAGCCATGGCGATTTCAGCGGAAGAGGCGTATGACCTCACGATGTACCAGATCGGCGCGCTCGATGCGTTCATCCGGGCAGAGGGAGGCGTGATGCAGCACGTCAAGCCGCACGGCGCGCTCTATAACATGGCGGCAAAGGACATTTCACTGGCGGAGGCGATTGCGGAGGCGGTGTATGCGGTCAATCCTGAACTGATTCTGTTCGGCCTGTCGGGCAGCGAACTGGTCAGGGCCGGAGAGAAAATTGGCCTCCGGACCGCAAGCGAAGTCTTCTCGGACCGGACGTATCAGCCGGACGGATCACTCACGAACCGACGGGAACCGAATGCGCTAATCACGGACCCGGAAACTGCAGGAGCACAGGTGGTCCGGATGGTCAAAGAGGGCAAGGTGCTGACAGTCGATGAGACGGACTTTGCCTTGAGGGCAGATACTGTCTGCATCCATGGCGACGGGGTAACCGCACTCGAGTTCGCCCGGCGGCTCAAAGGCCTGCTGCCCGATGAAGGGGTCCGGGTAGAGAAAATCGGCAGCCGATTTTCATGATTAGGAACAGGCAGATCCAAGAGAAAGAGCGAATCATGCTTCATTCAGGGGGAAACAAATGAATCAGACATTAGAGAAAAAACAATTGCGTAGTGTCATGCTCGGTGCCGCGTTCCTGATGGCCACCTCGGCCATCGGACCGGGCTTTCTCACACAAACAACGGTATTTACCGAGCAACTGTTGGCCAGCTTTGCGTTCGTCATCCTGATTTCAATCGTAATCGACATTGCCGCGCAGCTGAACATCTGGCGGATCATCGCCGTCTCCGGCAAGCGGGCGCAGGACATTGCAAACGATGTACTGCCCGGCCTCGGCTATGTGCTGGCATTGCTTGTCGTGATGGGCGGTCTCGCCTTTAACATCGGCAACATCGGCGGTGCGGGACTGGGTGCGAATGTGCTTTTTGGCATTGATCCGAAAACAGGTGCCATCATCAGCTGCGTTCTCGCTGTCGGCATCTTTGTCGTCAAGGAAGCGGGCCGCGCCATGGACCGGTTCACGCAAATTCTGGGCTTTGTCATGATCGCCCTCACGCTTTATGTGATGTTCACCGCACAGCCCCCATACGGGGAAGCGGCACTGCGGACCGTTGCACCACTCGAGTTGGACATTTTGGCGATCGTCACGCTTGTCGGAGGAACAGTCGGCGGTTACATTACATTCGCGGGCGGCCACCGGCTGATTGATGCCGGCATCAAGGGGAAAGAATACCTGCCCGTCGTTACCAAAAGCGCGGTCACTGCCATCGGGGTCGCCTCGCTTATGCGAATCCTTCTGTTTCTTGCCGTCCTGGGTGTCGTCTCGCAAGGGCTGAAACTGGATCCGGGTAATCCGCCGGCATCCGTCTTCCAGCATGCGGCAGGAAACATCGGATATAAGATCTTCGGTGTCGTCATGTGGTCCGCAGCAGTGACATCCGTCGTCGGGGCTGCATATACGTCCGTTTCCTTTATCCGTTCGTTCAGCCCGTGGATCGACCGGCATGCCAAGAAATTCATCATAGGGTTCATTCTGATTTCGACCCTCGTCTTTGTCATTGTCGGACAGCCGGTTAAGATCCTTGTGCTGGTCGGCTCACTGAACGGCCTCATCCTGCCGCTTGCGCTCGGCGTCATGCTGATTGCCGCCTACAAGACGAGCGTTGTCGGGGATTACAAGCATCCGGCTTGGCTGACCGTTCTCGGGATCATCACGGTCATCGCAATGGCTTTGATGGGCGGGTATTCCCTGATCAACGGGATACCGCAGTTGTTTAAGTAATCGGATAAAATTTTCTGAACCTGATTGACGGGACAGCCCCTGTCTTGGTATTCTGTTTTTACCAACAACGGAAAGCAGGTGATGTGAGATGGCTAAAGTGGAGATTGCAATGCAACAATCCGGTCGGCCTGGACTCACACGCCTGCGGGGCGCGTTTTGACGCGTTCTCCTGTTTCGCGTGCCTGAGAACCTCCACAGCCGCCGGATTGCCGGTAAGCTGTCGGAGGTTTTTCTTATGGTCACGGACAAACAGGAGGAAATGAATTTGAATATGACCCAATTTGGTTTTAAAGATCCGTTCAAGGCTCAGGCGGAGAGCCTGATGGCGACACCTGAGTTTTCCCGGTGCATTCCGGGCCGGGTGGTCCTTGAACACAAACGGATGTACCGCGTTGTGACGGAGCAGGGGGAGTGGCTGTCGACTGTTTCGGGCAGTTTTGCGTTCCATTCGGCCGGACGGATGGATTTCCCGTCAGTCGGGGACTGGGTGCTCGTGGAGCAGATGCCCGGCGAGGAGAAAGGAATCATCCATGCGCTGCTTGACCGGACTTCGGTCTTTACACGCAAGGAAGCGGGGCAGCGGGTGGAGGAACAGATCGTCGCGGCGAATGTGGACGTCGTCTTTCTTGTCATGAGCCTGAATGCCGACTTTAACGCCCGCAGGCTGGAGCGGTATCTGGTGGCGGCCTGGGATTCGGGCGCCAGGCCGGTGATCGTGCTGACGAAAAAGGATCTTTGCGACGACCCTGCTGATTATTTGGATGAACTCGGAGACGTCGCATTCGGTATTGATACGGTGCTCGTGAGTGCTGTGACCGGGGAAGGGCTCGACGAAGTCCGCGCCTTTTTCGGTGAAGGGGTGACGGCCGCGCTTCTCGGCTCCTCCGGTGCAGGCAAGTCCACACTTACGAATGCGCTGTCGGGCAAGGAAACGATGGCCGTGCAGGACATCCGGGAAGACGACGCGAAGGGACGACATACGACGACCCATCGCGAACTGATCCCGCTGCCGGGCGGTGCCTGCCTGATCGATACACCGGGCATGAGGGAACTTCAGCTGATGGATCAGGGCGATGGGCTGGATTCCGGATTCCGGGACATCGACGAGCTGGCGGAATCCTGCCGTTACCGCGACTGCGGACACGGTAAGGAACCGGGCTGCGCGGTCCGGGAAGCGGTCGAGGAAGGCCGGCTGCCGGAGGACCGGCTAGCCAGCTACTTTAAGCTCCAGCGGGAAATCGCCTATATTGAACAGAAATCCGATGCCCGTGCCAGGATGGCAAGCGCAAAGCAGCGCAAGGACCTGACCAAGGCCGTGCGCCGCGCACAAAATCAGAAGAAACGATGAAACGGATGCCCCCGAGCCGGGGCATCCCAGACTGTAGACAAAGCGGACCCAGAAGAAGTCTTTCTGGGTCCGTTTTGTCATTTTTATGGATATAACGCGTGTCTGGTC
>NZ_JAHBCJ010000034.1 GCF_018390575.1 Bhargavaea massiliensis
ATGTGGCAACTCCGGGCGCCATGTGGCAAATCCGGGCGCCATGTGGCAACTCCGGTAGCCATGTGGCAACTCCGGGCGCCATGTGGCAACTTCGGGTGCCATGTGGCAACTCGGGCAGCCATGTGGCAACTCCGGGTGCCATGTGGCAACTCCGAGCGCCATGTGGCAACTCAGGCAGCCATGTGGCAACTCAGGCAGCCATGTGGCAACTCCGGGCGCCATGTGGCAACTCCGGGCGCCATGTGGCA
>NZ_JAHBCJ010000035.1 GCF_018390575.1 Bhargavaea massiliensis
GAGCATCTGACTTTTAATCAGAGGGTCGCAGGTTCGAGCCCTGCATGGCTCACCATTTTCCTCTGGTTTAAAGACATGCGGATGTGGTGGAACTGGCAGACACGCTAGACTTAGGATCTAGTGCCTTCGGGCGTGGGGGTTCGACTCCCTTCATCCGCACTTTTATTTGAATACTTGATATCGCGGAAGTAGTTCAGTGGCTAGAATACCACCTTGCCAAGGTGGGGGTCGCGGGTT
>NZ_JAHBCJ010000036.1 GCF_018390575.1 Bhargavaea massiliensis
TTGCGCAACATCCTGCGGGGTCTTCGGCTAACGCTTTTCCCGCAGGTGTCTCGGGGCCTCCGCTTCAATCCGCCATATTGCTTATTGAGGCAAACGGTACCTGTTTATATAATCGAGTTAACAGACTACAACACGGGTGATTGACATGCTGTCAAAATCGAATGGAACCAATTGTGATCAACTGGAAATGGTCTCGCTTGATGAGATGGTCCCGGAGGACTATCTGGT
>NZ_JAHBCJ010000037.1 GCF_018390575.1 Bhargavaea massiliensis
ACGGCTTATGACCCGAGCAGTTGGCCGCTGAGGCCGGACCATGGCACATGAAAGACTCGGTACTACACAATGTCTCGTTTATCCGGTTTTGAAAGAACAAATAAAGTGCTTGCCAAATCCTTGAGGATTGGTATAATAGTATTTGTCCTTTTAAAGTGAACACGGTCCGGCAATGATGGCGAAGAGGTCACACCCGTTCCCATCCCGAACACGGAAGTTAAGCTCTT
>NZ_JAHBCJ010000038.1 GCF_018390575.1 Bhargavaea massiliensis
CTTGGTACAATGTCGTTTTATCCGGTTTTCAAAGAACAAGCATTGAAAGCTTATATGTCCAGCTGCAAACACCAGCTCACGCGTCTGCTTCGGCCTCTCGGTCGAAATGCAAGCATTTCTACTCGAGTCCTCCAGCATCCGGTTGAGCCAAACGGTGTTTTCCGCTTTTCCATAAACCTTCAAAACTGAACGCAAAACGCTGATGGTACAGGTCAAAACCTGCATT
>NZ_JAHBCJ010000039.1 GCF_018390575.1 Bhargavaea massiliensis
CCGGGTGATGACTTTTACATGATTCTGGCTTTGAGTGCACTGAGCAAGCAGCGGAGCAGCCCACGGTCCGCCACCTGTTTCAGGATCCAGTAGAAGATCTGTTCAAATAGATCCGTGTCCTTGAAACGCCGTTCGTAGTTCTTACCGAAAGTCGAAAAATGAGGCACCTTATCATAAAAGCCGAAGCCCAGGAACCAGCGGTAAGCCAGGTTCGTATTGACCT
>NZ_JAHBCJ010000040.1 GCF_018390575.1 Bhargavaea massiliensis
AAGAGCTTAACTTCCGTGTTCGGGATGGGAACGGGTGTGACCTCTTCGCCATCATCGCCAGACCGTATTCTTTTTTTGAAAGAACAAATATTATTATATCATTTCCTGTCGATTTGGCAAGAACTTTTTTTATTCTTTCAAAACCGGATAAACGAGACATTGTATAGTACCGAGTCTTTCATGTGCCTTGAGGAGAAGTCCTCGATCGATTAGTATCCGT
>NZ_JAHBCJ010000041.1 GCF_018390575.1 Bhargavaea massiliensis
GCAATCGGCTGTTAACCGATCGGTCGTAGGTTCGAGTCCTACCTGCGGAGCCATTAATGGAGAGCTGTCCGAGTGGCCGAAGGAGCACGATTGGAAATCGTGTATACGCTAACCGTGTATCAAGGGTTCGAATCCCTTGCTCTCCGCCAGTTTTATTACTTTAATATGGCCCCTTGGTCAAGCGGTTAAGACACCGCCCTTTCACGGCGGTAACACG
>NZ_JAHBCJ010000042.1 GCF_018390575.1 Bhargavaea massiliensis
CAAGAGTAGGACGTCGCTGGGCACAAAGCCGTCTCCTTATGGAGGCGGTTTTTTTTGTGCGGAAAAATAGCTGTTTTCTGGATGCCTATCTTCTGCCCATTCATAAAGGGCACGGCCTCACATAGAAGCCCGCCAAGCGCACATAGATTCCTATGTGCGCCCAGACTGTAGACAAAACGGACCCAAAAGAAATCTTTTTGGGTCCGTTTTGTCATT
>NZ_JAHBCJ010000043.1 GCF_018390575.1 Bhargavaea massiliensis
GGCCTAAGTGGACTCGAACCACCGACCTCACGCTTATCAGGCGTGCGCTCTAACCGGCTGAGCTATAGGCCCGGTCTCGCTGGAGCGGATGAAGGGAATCGAACCCTCGACTTCAGCTTGGGAAGCTGAGGTTTTACCACTAAACTACATCCGCGAATGGTGGCTTGGGACGGAATCGAACCGCCGACACAAGGATTTTCAGTCCTTTGCT
>NZ_JAHBCJ010000004.1:0-74046 GCF_018390575.1 Bhargavaea massiliensis
TCAGGAAAAGAAAAAACTGCAGACAAAGGAGCATTACACTCACTTTGTCTACAGTATGCGTCCGGCATCAGCCGGACAGCCTATCATGACCTTCCGGAGCGCTTGGACGCAAGAACCGAGGCTTTATGGGTATTGGCAAAATGCCGCTTCGTGATCGAAGCTAGAAAGTCATCACCTTTTCTCAAAAGGATTTTCGCGGCCGCCTCGTCGACCGGCTTGCCGGCGCCTTTCGGAAGCCGGACGCCTGCTATCTCGCTAAGGCGGTCCATTTCTTCAAGGAAAGCCACTCTGGCGAGAATCGACGCACAGGCAACGGACACATGGAGATTTTCCGCCTTTGTGGAAAACAGGACGTTTTCCCGGATGATTTCCGGTTCGGATGCGATATGGCGATAGTAAATGCCGCGTTCCGCAAACTGGTCGATCAGGATGTGGTCCGGTTTGATGCCGTCCATTTTACGAAGCACATGTTTAAGTGCCTGATTATGGAGCAGCGCCTTGATTTTCCCTTGGGACCAGCCCTTGGCTTGGACATTATTATATTTTTCATTCGGGAGGACAAGCACGCTGTTCATGAATGACTCTTTGATTTCCGGCCCGATTTTCTGCATGTGGGCGTCTGTCAGCATCTTCGAGTCTTTGACTCCGAGTTCCTCGGCCAGCGCAATTTTTTCTGCGGGAACAAAGCAAGCCGCAACAGTGACTGGCCCGAAAAAGTCGCCTGTTCCGGTTTCGTCCGATCCGAGCACGGACAAGCGGGCAAGACCCGGAGGCAGCTTTTCCCCCTTTGCTTGAGTCGTTTTTTTGGAGCTTGCGGGGGAAGCGCCTCCCCATCTGGATGCCTCCGCTTCGGCGCCCCCTCCCTGGAACAACACTTTCCCGGATTTGTAGGCGGTGATGGATACGCCGCCCGACTTTGCGGCAAATACCACGCCCGGAGCGTTCCGTTCGATTTTGGAGCCCGCGTAGTGGGCCATAAGTTCCCGGATCTTGTCCGGGCCAAGCTGGATTACCGCATTCGACATGATTCTCATCCTTCCGCCGTTTCGTACCTACACATGGCAAGTCTTTTCATGGTAATATGGTGTATGGGATTTTTCAAGGAGGTGGCGGGAGTGGCTGAACCTGAAAAAAACCGTGTGTCCGTCGACATCTACGGTCAGACATATCAGATGGTGGGGAAAGAAACTGTCGGACATATGCGGCTCGTCGCTTCGCTAGTGGATGATATGATGCGCGAGATCTCTTCAAAGAACCGCTCGCTCGATACTACGAAAATCGCGGTGCTGACCGCACTCAATACAATGAATGACTCGCTCAAGCTCAAAGAGCGGGTTGAAGAACTTGAAAACGAACTGAACCAATTGAAGGGCTGACACATGTATGCTTGATTTAATCATTCTGATTGTTCTTTTGGGCGGCCTCGTAGCGGGCTACAAACGGGGCCTTATTGTCCAGCTCCTACATATGACCAGCATTATCGTCGCACTGATTGTCGCATGGAAGTACTATAAGCCGCTTGCCGAAAAGTTTGTGCTGTGGATTCCGTATCCCGCAGTCGAAGCGGGGAACTCGCTTCGGATCTCGTTTGGCAGCATTGATTTCGACGAGACGTTCTACCGTCTGCTGGCTTTTGTTTTTATCTTCCTGGCGGTGAAGCTGATTCTGCACCTGATTGCATCCGCTCTGGATTTCCTGAAATACCTGCCGGTGCTCGGGTCGGTCAATTCATTTGCGGGAGCGGCACTCGGTTTCCTGGAGTTTTATCTGATCCTGTTTTTTATCCTCTATATCGTGGCAATGGTGCCGGTTGCCGCCGTGCAGAACATGATCGATTCCTCGCTTCTCTCAGGGACGATTCTGAAACATACACCGGTATTCTCCGAAGTGGTGAAAAACTGGTGGTTCATCTATGCAAAATGAAAGCTTCCCTTCCGATGAGGGAAGCTTTTTATCCGAAAGGGGAATGGTGACGGTGAACAAGAAAATCATCATCAAGACGCTTGAAGAAATTGCTCTCCATATGGAGCTGCTTGGTGAGAACCCGTTTAAGGTCGGGGCTTTCCGGAAAGCGGCCGGCGTGCTCGAGCAGGATCCGCGCAGCCTGGCAGAAATGGATGATATTCTGTCTCTGAAAGGAATCGGGAAAGGCACCGGAGCGGTGATTACCGATCTGATGGAAAAAGGAGAGTCCGATCTTCTCAAAGAACTTCGCACACAGGTGCCGGATGGCCTGATTCCGCTGCTTAAGGTTCCGGGCCTTGGAGGTAAAAAGATCGCCAAGCTGCACGGGGAGCTCGGCATCGATTCCGCCGAATCGCTCCGCACCGCCTGCGAGGCGGGCGAAGTCAGCAAGCTTGCCGGATTTGGCAAAAAGACCGAGGAGAAAATTCTTGCGGAACTAGAGGCGTTCGGTCAGCGTCCGGACAAGCTCCCGCACTGGCAGCTGGAGCCCGTCGTCCGGATGATCGAAAACATCCTGAATTCGATTCCTGAAGTGAACCGCTACAAGGTAACTGGCAGCTACCGGCGCACTGCAGAGATGAGCAGTGACTTGGACTTTATTGTCGTCACCAGGGAAGCGGAGCGGGTCAACGAATTGCTGGCAACCGGACTTCCTGTCACGGGAACCGCGGCTTCAGGCGAAGCCAAGCTGTCGGTCACCGTCGATGCGGAAGAACCGGTGGATGTGGATTTCCGGTTCGTCACGGAGGAACAGTTTGCAAGCGCGATCCACCACTTTACCGGATCGAAGGATCATAATGTCCGGATGCGGCAGATCGCCAAAGAGCGCGGCGAGAAAATCAGTGAATACGGAGTGGAACAGGAAGACGGCACTGTCATCACGTTTGATTCCGAGAAAGACTTTTTTGCCCACTTCGACTTGCCGTTTTTCCCGCCGGCGGTACGGAAAGACGGGACGGAGCTGGACCGGGCAGATAAATTGGAAACCCTGATTCGCCCGGAAGACATCTGTTCGGACCTTCATATGCACACAGTCTGGTCGGACGGTGCGGAATCCATCCGTGAGATGGCGGAAGCCTGCCGGAATCTGGGGTACAGCCACATGGTCATTACGGATCACTCCCGTTATTTACGGGTCGCGAACGGTCTGACTCCTGAGCGCCTCCGGGAGCAGATCCGTGAAGTCCGTGAGGCGGATGCGGAAATGGACGGCATCACGATCCTGTGTGGGACAGAGATGGACATTTTGCCGGACGCCACGCTGGACTTTGATGATGAGCTGATGTCGGAACTCGACTTCGTTATTGCTTCGATCCACTCCAATTTCAGCCAGCCTCAAGAAAAGATCATGGAGCGCCTCCATGCGGCGATTTCCAACCCGCACGTGGATATGATTGCGCACCCGACCGGCCGGATCATCGGCCGCCGGGACGGCTACTCGACTGATGTGGCGCAGCTGATCGACTGGGCTGCGGAATACGGCAAGATCCTTGAGCTGAACGCCAATCCTTACCGGTTGGACCTTGCTGAAGAGTGGCTGGCACTGGCCGCGGACAAAGGTGTACCGATCGCAATCAATACAGACGCACACAGCGTGGGCCAGCTGGCTTATATGGAAACCGGTGTGCGCTATGCACAGCGTGCATGGCTGCATCGCGATTTGATCGTCAACACATGGACACTCGACCGTTTCCTGGCGCATCTCGGCAGGGAACGATGATTCTAATAGACTGACCAGATCTGAAAGGAAGTGGGGCACATGGAGGCCCGAGTCCTGAAAACACTTGAATTTGATAAAATCCGGTCCGAAGTGACCGGGCATTGCACGTCGGCACTCGGACGTTCGCGTATCGGGGAGCTGGTCCCTTCAAATGAGATCGAAAAGGTACGCTCGCTTCTCCAAGAGACGGACGAAGCACTGGCCATTTACCGAATCCGCGGAAATGTCCCGATGGGCGGTCTTTTCGACATCCGCATGTACGCCAAGCGCGCGCAGGCGGGCGGCACACTCGGCGCCGGCGAACTCATGGAGACGGCGAGCACGATCCGCGCAGGCCGCATCCTCCGCCAGTTCCTGGAGGCGATTGCGGAAGAAGGGGAAATCGACATCCCGCTTTTTATTGCGAAAAAAGAGGAGATGCCGGTCCTTACGGCACTCGAGCACGAAATCAACGCTTGCATCGACGAAAACGGAAAAGTGCTGGACAGCGCTTCGACGGCACTCCGTTCTATCCGCCAGCAGCTCCGGACCCAGGAGGGAAGGGTCCGGGAAAAACTGGAGCAGTATACACGAAACAACTCGAAGATGCTCTCCGACTCGATTGTCACTATCCGGAACGACCGCTATGTCATTCCGGTCAAGCAGGAGTACCGGACGCATTTCGGCGGAATTGTCCACGACCAGTCTTCCTCGGGCCAGACACTGTTTATCGAGCCAGATGCGGTTGTTCAGGCAAACAATGAAATTCGCCAGCTGAAGTCAAGGGAAAAGGAAGAAATTGAACGGATTCTCCGCGAGCTGAGCGGCCATGTGCAGGAGCACGCCCATGAACTGTTTATATTGGTCCGGATCTTGGGGGACATGGATGCGGTTCTGGCAAAGGCGAAATATGGAATAACCCAGAAGGCGACCGTGCCGAAGGTCAATGACGAGGGATACATCCGCCTCGTGAAAGGGCGCCACCCATTTTTGCCGAGAGAAGAAGCGGTACCGAACACGATCGAATTCGGCAGGGATACGACGGCAATCGTCATTACGGGCCCGAACACAGGCGGGAAAACCGTCACACTGAAAACGGTCGGCCTTTGCACACTCATGACACAGGCAGGTATACCGATTCCCGCGCTTGATGGCTCGGAAATGGCCGTGTTCAAAGATGTGTTTGCCGATATCGGTGATGAGCAGTCCATCGAACAAAGCTTGAGTACGTTTTCTTCACATATGGTCAACATTGTCGACATCCTCAAAAAGTTCGATTCCGAATCATTGGTCATGTTCGATGAGCTCGGTTCCGGTACCGATCCGCAGGAAGGCGCGGCACTGGCCATCGCGATTCTGGATGAAGTCCATGGCCGCGGAGCCCGTGTCATGGCGACGACTCACTATCCTGAACTGAAAGCCTATGGATACAACCGTCCCGGCGTGGTCAATGCGAGCGTTGAATTCGATGTCGAAACCCTCAGCCCGACATACCGGTTGCTGATCGGCGTGCCCGGCCGAAGCAACGCGTTCGAAATCTCCAGCCGGCTCGGTCTGCCGGACAGCATTATTCGCTATGCCGAAACCTTCACCGGAGAAGACCGGAACGAAGTCGAGACGATGATCACCTCGCTTGAGGCCAGCAGGGTCCAGGCCGAAAAAGATGCGGAAGAAACAGCAAGGGTCCTCGAGGAATCTGAAGTGCTCCGAGAACAGCTGGACGCACGCCTCTCAGAGTATGAATCGAAAAAAGATGCACTCGAGCAGAAAGCACGTGAAAAAGCGAAGAAAATCGTCGAGGATGCGCGCAGGGAAGCAGAATCGGTCATCTCGGACCTTCGGGCACTCAGGCTGAATGCAGGCGCTTCGGTGAAAGAACACGAACTGATCGATGCGAAAAAGCGCCTGGAAAGTGCCATCCCGGAAGAGGAACTTACGAAGAAGCCGAAACAGAAGGCGAAGTCTGCCAAGAGAGAACTCCGCCCGGGCGATGAAGTCAAGGTGCTCAGCTACGGACAGAAGGGCTCGCTTATTGAAAAGATGTCGGACGGCGAATGGATGGTCCAGCTCGGCATCCTGAAAATGAAGATCGACGAATCCGACCTTGAGTATGTCAAGCCGGAGAAGGAAAAAGAGACGGTCAACGTCAATGCGGTCCGGGGCCGGTCGGGCTCAGGGGTCAAGCTGGAACTCGACCTTCGCGGCGAACGGTACGAGGATGCGATCCGGCGGACTGAGAAGTACATCGATGATGCGCTTCTTGCAAACTATCCGCGTGTGTCGATCATCCACGGCAAAGGGACCGGGGCTCTCCGCGAGGGAATCCAGAAGTACCTTCGCCGCCACCCGCGAGTCAAAAGCTTCCGGTTCGGCGAAGCAGGCGAAGGCGGCTACGGGGTCACCGTGGTCGAGCTGAAGTAGGAAGGCCTGAGGCTGAGAACTTTTCAACCGGCTGCGGCTGTCTGCACATGAATTGGGCGGAAATGAAACTTCATTGCATGTAACCCGTATAGGTATCAAAACCGCAAAGGAGCAAACTGAATGCTGTTATCGAGTTTCTGGTCGCATCCGATCGTGGAGACGGCCGGCTATTTCAGTGTCACGGTCCTCTGCCTGGTCGTATCAATGGTGATTTTTGAAATCGTGACGAAATACAAGAACTGGGAAGAGATCAAGAACGGAAATGTGGCTGTCGCGCTTGCAACAGGCGGCAAAATTTACGGAGTGGCGAATATTTTCCGCCATTCCATCCAACAGCATTCCTCGTTGCCGGAAATGCTTGCATGGGGAGGGTTCGGATTTTTCCTCCTCATTATGGCCTACTGGCTTTTCGAATTTTTGACTCCACGGTTTAATGTTGACGAAGAAATCGGAAATGGCAACCGGGCAGTGGGCCTTATTTCCCTCATCATCTCGGTGGGACTGAGCTATGTCATTGCGGCAAGCATCACCTGATTTCCGGATCCGTCCCGAAAGGCGGTAAATGATATGGACATGATCAAACTGGCCAAGCTGCTGCTGGTATTGTGCGCCGGCTTCATCATCGTCGGCATCTGGTGGCTGTTTTTCTGAAGGCAGCGAGTAATGGAGATTGTGCGTGCATTCCGGGTATGCGACGAAAATGGGCGTGATGATTCCGGACTGTTCACCAATCTGACTTCAGGCATAGACAGCCCGCTCGGCCATCAGCACGGGTAATCTTAAAGGCGCAGGGAAACCTGCGTCTTTTCGCATTGCCAGTTGAAAGCGCATTCATCATAAGGTAAGATAGTAATAGGAATATTCAAACGATTTATAGGAAGGGGTCTGATCATGACGGAAAAACCATGGCTCAAGAACTATCCCGAAGGAATTCCGCCAACGCTTGACTACCCTGAAGAACCGCTTCAGGATGGCTTGACCCGTTCGGCATCCAAGTTTCCGGAGAAAACGGCCATTCATTTTCTCGGCAGACAAGTGAGTTATAAAGAACTGTACGAGTCTGCCCTTAAGTTCGGAAATTATCTGAAGCGCCTGGGAATCGGCAAGGGTGACCGGGTGGCGATCATGCTGCCGAATTGTCCCCAAAATGTCATCGCCTTCTATGGCATCCTGTACGCAGGCGGCGTGGTGGTTCAGACCAATCCTCTTTACACTGAGAAAGAACTTGCATACCAGATGAACGATTCAGGTGCCAAAGCTATTCTCACGCTGGACATCTTGTTCCCGAGGGTCTCTAAAGCAATCGGCGAAACGGCTCTGGAGAATGTCATCGTCACAGGTATCAAAGACTATCTTCCATTCCCGAAAAACGTACTTTATCCGTTTGTGCAGAAAAAAGAGTACGGCATGACAGTCAAGGTCGAACACCGAGGGCGGAATCATCTCTTTACAGAAGTGATGAAACGGACGCAGGCGGAGCCGATCGATGCAGTGAACACGGATCAGGAAGATCTCGCCCTTCTCCAGTACACAGGGGGGACGACAGGATCGCCGAAAGGGGTCATGCTTTCCCATAGGAACCTGATTGCGAATACCGAAATGTGTGCCGCGTGGATGTACCGGTGCGAGCCCGGAGAAGAAGTGACCCTCGGAATTTTGCCATTCTTCCACGTCTATGGAATGACGACTGTTCTGGTGCTCTCGGTCAGCCAAGGAAACAAAATGGTGCTCGTGCCAAAATTCGATCCGGAAACCGTGCTGAAGCTGATCGAAAAGCAATCGCCGACCCTCTTCCCGGGCGCACCGACCATTTACATCGGCCTGCTGAATCATCCCGACATCGGCAATTATGACTTATCTTCCATCAAGGCTTGCCTGAGCGGATCCGCTCCGCTGCCGGTGGATATCCAGTCACAGTTCGAGAAAATCACGAAAGGGAAGCTGGTCGAAGGCTATGGCCTGTCCGAATCGTCACCTGTGACGCATTCAAATCTGATCTGGGACGGAGAGCGGAAAAAAGGCTCTGTCGGGCTTCCTTGGCCGGATACGGAAGCAGCCATATTTAAGACCGGAACGACAGAACCTTTGGGATTGGGAGAAGTGGGAGAAATTGCGGTAAAGGGACCACAGGTCATGAAGGGGTACTGGAACCGGCCTGAAGAAACGGCTGCCACTTTAAAAGACGGCTGGCTTCTCACGGGAGATCTGGGGTATATGGATGAGGACGGCTACTTCTATGTGGTCGACCGCAAGAAGGACATGATTATTGCAAGCGGGTATAATGTCTATCCCCGGGAAATCGAGGAAGTGCTTTACGAGCATCCTGGAGTGGCGGAATGTGTGGTTGCCGGCGTTCCAGACCCGTACCGGGGGGAAACGGTCAAGGCATATATCGTCAAGAAGGAAGGCACTCACCTGACGGAAGAAGAGCTGAACGAGCATTGCCGGAAGAGCCTCGCTGCCTATAAGGCACCGAAACTTTATGAGTTCCGTGATGAGTTGCCGAAAACGGCAGTAGGAAAAATATTGAGGCGCTCACTGATTGACGAAGAAAAAAAGAAGATGGAAGAGGAGAAAGTCATCTCCTGAACAAAGCTTGACAGTTAATCCAATAGAGAATAATATAGAAATATGAATGAATCATCATTCATATTTCTTTTTTATTTGGTGGTGAACCCATTGAATCGGAATAAGCCGAAGTACGGGCAGATAGTGGATGCAGCCGTGATTGCCATCGCAGAAAACGGATATCACCAGGCCCAGGTTTCAAAAATCGCCAAGCAGGCAGGGGTGGCTGACGGGACGATCTACCTGTATTTTAAAAACAAAGAAGATATTCTCGTCTCGGTATTCCGTGAGAAGATGGCGTTGTTCATGGACAACCTCAGGCCTGTCCTCGAAGACGGCCGGATGTCATCCGAGGAAAAATTGTTCCGGATGATAGAAAATCATTTTAACGTACTCTACTCAGACCGTCACCTGGCGATCGTCACCCAACTGGAGCTTCGCCAGTCCAATAAGGAACTGAGGCTGAAAATCAACGGCGTCCTGAAAGATTATCTGGCCATGCTGGATCGCATTCTGCAAGAAGGAATCGAGCGCGGCGAGTTCGAAGAAGACATGGACATCCGGCTTGCACGGCAGATGGTATTCGGAACCGTTGATGAGATTTCTACGTCATGGGTGATGAATGATCAGAAATATGATTTAATTAAACTAGCGCCGGATGTACATAGGCTGCTCATGAAAGGCATGAAAGCCAAGTAAGGGGGATGGGTAGACATTGGAATTCTTGAGAGTGAACAAGGAAGACGGCATCGCGCTGGCATCTATAAACAGGCCTCCGGCGAATGCGCTTTCACAAGGCTTGATCAAAGAAGTGAATGAGCTCCTGGATCTGGTCGAGAACGATGATGAAGTGCGCGTAATCGTTTTGCACGGTGAAGGGCGGTTCTTTTCCGCGGGAGCCGACATCAAGGAATTTACGGAAGTTCCGGATGCTGCCGGTTTCAGCAAGCTTGCCGGCAACGGCCAGGAAGTGTTCGAGCGTCTCGAGAACTTCCCGAAACCTGTGGTTGCGGCAATTCACGGTGCTGCGCTCGGCGGAGGACTCGAGCTCGCCATGGCCTGCCATATGCGTTTTGTCACGTCGGGTGCGAAGCTGGGGCTTCCAGAACTCCAGCTCGGTCTGATTCCGGGGTTTGCCGGAACTCAGCGTTTGCCGCGCTATGTCGGTCCGGCAAAAGCGGCCGAGATGATGCTGACTTCGGACCCGATCACAGGCGAAGAGGCCGTTTCTGCCGGGTTGGCCAACCGGGCGTTCGGCGAGGAAGAACTGCTCGAAGAAACGCTCGCCATTGCGCGTAAAATAGCGGATAAGAGTCCGGTATCGGTCCGTGCCGCGCTCCGCATGCTCCAGTACGGCAAGCACGCCGGCTTCCATGAAGGAGTCAAGGCCGAAGCGGCATCGTTCGGCGAGGTTTTCGCATCACAGGACGCAAAAGAAGGAATCTCCGCATTCCTCGAAAAGCGCAAACCTGTATTCCAAGGAAAGTAAGACACGAAGGGGAGGATGGCAAGATGAACATTTACGCACTGGTTAAACGCACATTCGATACGGAAGAGAAAATCTCTGTCCAAAACGGCGGTATCGCAGAGGACGGCGCAGAATTCATCATCAACCCGTACGACGAATACGCAGTGGAAGAAGCAATCCGCGTGCGCGACGAGCACGGCGGGGAAGTGACCGTACTGACGATCGGCTCCGAAGAAGCGGAAAAGCAGTTGCGCACGGCACTTGCAATGGGGGCCGACAAAGCGGTTCTCATCAATACCGAGGATGATCTCGACGAGCTGGACGAGTTCGGTGCAGCGACGATCATCGCGGAATACCTGAAGGACAAAGACGCGGATCTTATCCTAGCCGGAAACGTTGCCATCGACGGGGGCTCCGGGCAAGTCGGCCCTCGCGTGGCGGAACTGCTTGGCATCAACTATGTCACAACCATCACCGAGCTGAAGATTGATGGCGACAAGGCGACCGTCGTCCGCGATGTCGAAGGTGATTCCGAAACGATCGAGGCACAAATGCCGCTTCTCGTGACGGCCCAGCAAGGCCTGAACGATCCTCGCTATCCGTCCCTTCCGGGGATCATGAAAGCGAAGAAGAAGCCGCTTGAAGAGCTTGAACTCGACGACATCGATCTCGAGGAAGACGATGTTGAAGTGAAGGTTGAGCGTGTGGATGTCTTCCTGCCGCCTGAAAAACAGGCCGGACGCGTTCTTGAGGGCGACCTCCAGGACCAGGTCAAGGAGCTTGTCCAGCTGCTCCGCACCGAAGCGAAAGTCATCTGAGCCGACCGGCACATTCGATACAGGAGGGGTAAACTATGTCCAAAAAAGTGATTGTTCTAGGGGAAGTACGCGACGGCGCACTGCGCAACGTCTCGTTTGAAGCGATTGCAGCGGCGAAGAAAATTTCCGGCGGGGGAGAAGTCGTCGGAGTCCTGATCGGGGATTCCGTCCAGGACCTCGGACAGGAACTGATCCAATACGGAGCGGACCGCGTAGTGGCGGTTGAGCATCCGCACCTGAAGCATTATACATCCGACGGGTTCGGGCAGGCTTTCATGGCTGTCCACGAACAGGAAGAGCCGGAAGCGATCGTTTTTGGCCACACGGCCCTCGGCAAGGACCTTTCACCGAAAATCGCGGCAAAGCTCCAAAGCGGGCTTGTGTCCGATGTGACGGAAATCGAAGGTGAAGGCGACGATGCTGTCTTTATCCGTCCGATTTATTCCGGCAAGGCCTTTGAAAAGGTCAAAATCAACGACGGCCCGGTATTCTTCACGGTCCGCCCGAACAACATCGAGCCGCTCGGCCAGGACGCGGGCCGCTCCGGCGATGTCTCGGTAGTCAGCGCAAACATCCAAAACCTGCGCTCCGTCGTGAAGGATGTTGTGACGAAGGCGACTGACGGGGTCGACATGTCCGAGGCGAAGGTGATCGTGGCAGGCGGACGCGGCGTCAAGGGGTCCGAAGGCTTCGAGCCCCTCAAAGAGCTCGCAGATCTGCTTGGGGGCGCAATCGGCGCATCCCGCGGTGCCTGTGACGCAGACTACTGCGACTACTCGCTCCAGATCGGCCAGACAGGCAAGGTCGTCACGCCGGACCTTTACATCGCGGCAGGCATTTCCGGAGCCATCCAGCACCTCGCCGGCATGTCCAACTCCAAAGTGATTGTGGCGATCAACAAAGACCCTGAAGCCAATATCTTTAAAGTGGCGGACTACGGCATCGTCGGTGATCTTTTCGAAGTCATCCCGATGATGATCGAAGAGATCAAGCAGCTTAAAGTCAACGCCTGATCATATCGGGACCGTCCGGTTTAAGGACGGTCCCGTTTCTGTTGCCGGTGCAAGCAGAATAAATTTCTGCGGAGCGGGTAAACAGTTAACGAACCGCTTGCGGGCAAGCGGTTACCCATACAGGCAGAACATTCGCCGGCCATTCGGGCAGGTGCTATAATGACCCCAGAGTGGTTAATCATGAGGAGGTAATCAAATGGCAATTCAACACGCAACTGATCAAGATTTCCAAACAAAAGTATCCGACGGGCTCGTCCTAGTCGACTTCTGGGCAACATGGTGCGGCCCGTGCAAAATGATTGCGCCGGTTCTTGAAGAGGTCGATGCAGAAATCGGCGACAAGGTACAGATTGTCAAAGTCGATGTCGACGAAAACCAGCAAACGGCCGGCAAGTACGGCATCATGTCGATCCCGACGCTCGTCCTCTTTAAAGACGGCGAGATTGTCGACAAAGTGGTCGGCTTCAATCCGAAAGAAAAGCTTGTCCAGTTTATCGAACAGTACGCGTAACAAACAGAACGCTGACCGGGTCCCTCAGAGGTGCCCGGTTTTTTTGGCAGGTGAATCCGTATGAATGAAATGATCCGACAGAAGCTGGCGATCCTGCCCGATCAGCCGGGCTGCTACCTCATGAAGGACCGGCAGGGCACCATCATCTATGTCGGCAAGGCAAAAGTGCTTAAGAACCGGGTCCGCTCGTACTTTACAGGCTCGCACGACGCCAAAACGCAGCGGCTCGTGAGCGAAATCGAAGACTTTGAATATATTGTCACCTCTTCCGATATCGAAGCGCTCATTCTTGAGCTGAACCTGATCAAAAAGCATGACCCTAAATACAACATCATGCTTAAAGACGACAAAACCTATCCGTACATCAAGCTGACCGGGGAGCGTCATCCCCGTCTCATCGTTACGCGCAAAGTCAAGAAAGACAAGGGGAAGTACTTCGGGCCTTATCCGAATGCCTATGCGGCCCAAGAAACGAAGAAGTTGCTCGACCGGATTTATCCGCTCAGGAAATGCAACACGCTGCCGGACCGGGTGTGCCTGTATTACCATCTGGGGCAGTGTCTGGCTCCGTGCGTCAACGAAGTCACGCCGGAGACGTACCGGGAAATGATGGCCGGCATTACCAAATTCCTGAACGGCGGGTACAAAGAAGTTAAGGATGACCTTTCCCGAAAGATGCAGGAAGCGGCGGAAAAGCTGGAATTTGAGCGTGCCAAGGAATACCGGGATCAGATCTCGAATATCGAAGCCGTCATGGAAAAGCAGAAAATGACGACGACGGACATGACTGACCGGGACGTGTTCGGCTACGCGGTCGATAAAGGATGGATGTGTGTCCAGGTGTTCTTTATCCGACAGGGCAAGCTGATTGAGCGGGATGTTTCACTATTTCCGATCTACCGCGATCCGGATGAGGAATTCCTGACGTACATCGGGTCATTCTATGACAAACCGGAGCATCTGCAGCCGAAGGAGATCTTCTTCCCGGATGGGACGGACCTGGAGATCGTCAGCCAGCTGCTTGAAGCGAAGGTTACCGTGCCGCAGCGCGGCCAGAAAAAAGATATGGTGAAGCTTGCTGAAAAAAATGCGCAAATTGCACTTTCCGAGAAGTTCCAGCTGATCGAACGCAGGGAACAGCGGACAGTCGGCGCCTGCGAACAGCTCGGTGAAGCAATGGGCATTGCGGCGCCGCTCCGCATCGAAGCTTTCGACAACTCACATACGTTCGGAGCCGAGGCGGTTTCCGCCATGGTGACATTTATCGATGGACGTCCCGACAAAAAGGGCTACCGGAAGTACAAGACAAAAGCGGCTGCACGCCATGACGATTACGGCGCAATGAGGGAAGTCGTCCGAAGAAGGTACGTCCGCGTGCTGAGGGATAATTTGCCGCTTCCTGATCTTGTCCTGATCGACGGAGGAAAAGGGCAGATCAGCGCCGCCAAGGAAGTGATCGAGGACGAACTGGGGCTGGATATCCCGGTCGCGGGCATCGCAAAGGACGACAAGCACCAGACTGCGCTGCTTTTATACGGGGATCCGCCGGAAGTCGTTCCCCTTAAGCGCACTGGCGAAGCCTTTTATCTGCTGCAGCGGATCCAGGACGAGGTGCACCGGTTTGCAATCACTTTCCACAGACAGCGGAGGGGGGCGAAATCCCTCACTTCCTCCCTGGACGGGATTCCGGGCGTCGGGGCAAAGCGGAAAAACCAGCTGCTCCGTCACTTTGGATCCGTCAAGAAAATCCGAGCGGCAGGCGTAGACGAACTGAAGGAAGCGGGACTGCCGCAGACCGTCGCAGAGACGGTGGAGCAGTATTTCAGGGAGCAGGAAAAAGCGAAAGAAGAAAAGACGTCCGGAACCGGTGAATAAAGGAGGAGCGGGATGAATTGGAGAATTGTCGAGGACGCCATTGTCAGGGCGCGTGAGGAAGGGAAGTTCAACAATCTTCCGGGTGCCGGAAAACCGCTTCCGAAAGACGAGCTGGAACATGTGCCGGCGGACATCCGGATGGCGGTCAGGATTCTCAAAAACAGCGGATATGATGAAGAAGCAATGTTCGTGCAACGGGAAATGAACGAACTGGGCAGCCGTCTCAAAAACGCTCAAGACGATGAGAAAAGCGAACTCGAGCAGGCCTACAACCGTCAGATGAGGAAAATGAACAGCCTGCTTTCAAAGAAAGGCGTGCGGACCAACAGCTCTGCGTTCAGGCAGTATAGCCGGCAGATCAATGACAGGCTGAAATGAGACTGAACAAAGAAAAACGGCCGTGCAACGGATTTCCGTCGCACGGCCGATGGTTTGAGTTTTACTCCCAGGCCAGCGTCAGTTTGACAATGCCCTGCCGGCGATCCGCTTCCGGCCGGCACTCAGCAACCCGGTTATGGATTTTCTGATACTGCCCGGCAAGGAAACCGGCCTCGACAGAGTAGCAGCGCCGTCCTTTCTTGGCTTGTTCGGCTTCTGTTTCAAGCACATAAATCATCTCTCTTTTGCCGGCTGATTCTCGGGTGAGGGTTCCCCAGCCCGCTTCCAGGAAAAATCCGGCGGCTTCATCCATATCAAAAAGCGGGAATTCGGATGCCAGTTCTTTGCCGGCCCAGTAAAGAATTTCTTCCTCATGTCTGCCAAGGACGGATGGAAGGATATAATCGCGGAAAAGGGCATAGCCGAACTTTGTCGGCATCCTGCTTTCCCCTCCGGCATTTTCCGGTTTTGACTCCATTTTAAGTTCGCCTCTTCCATTGAAAAACTTGACCGGAAGCCTTTTTAGCTGCCCGGGAACCGCTTATGCGGCTTTTGTCGAAAATGTGACCGTCACCTTGATTTCAGTTTGTTTCAGGAGTACAATGGTCATGTCTTAAATATTGTAAACATGATTAAATATGCAGTCAATGTACGCTTCCGCCGGCAGGCGGGGGCTTCCTTGCCTGCCTGTTTGTCAGTACTAAGGGGGGTAAAAGATTTCATGAGAGATTCAGATTTTGGCTTGCGCCGGCTGCACTCGCTGCTTGGGATCATCCCGATCGGCCTGTTCTTGACGCAGCACCTCATCATCAACCACTTTGCAACGCAGGGGGTCGAGGCATTCAACAAAGCGTCGGACTTCATGGGCAATCTGCCTTTCGTTCTCTGGCTTGAGTGGATTGTGATCTACATCCCGCTCATGTTCCACGCGTTTTTCGGCCTTTATATCGCGTTCACTGCCAAGCCGAACACGAACCGCTACGGTACATACCGCAACTGGATGTTCACTCTACAGCGCATCACTGGTGTGATCCTTGTGGTCTTCATCGCTTGGCACATCTGGCAGACTCGCATCCAGAAGGCACTCGGCGCCCATGTCGACTTTGACATGATGGCTGACATCCTTGCCAATCCGTTTATGATCGCGTTCTACGTGCTTGGCGTCATCTCTGCGACGTTCCACTTTGCGAACGGCTTTTGGTCGTTCCTCGTCACATGGGGCATCACGCAATCTCCGCGTTCGCAGCGTCTCTCCACGTACGTGATGATGGGGCTGTTCCTCGTCCTGTCCGTGATCGGCATCCGTGCCATCTTTGCATTCGTGTGATGACTGGCATCCCGTGCCACCTACTTTGATCTAACTGAGGAGTGAAAGATAGAATGGCGAAAAGCAAGTTGATCGTCGTCGGCGGCGGCCTTGCCGGCCTGATGGCGACGATTAAGGCTGCCGAAGCCGGCACGCCCGTCGAATTGTTTTCCCTGGTCCCTGTAAAGCGTTCCCACTCCGTCTGTGCACAAGGCGGCATCAACGGTGCGGTCAACACGAAAGGGGAAGGCGATTCCCCGATGATCCACTTTGATGACACCGTGTACGGCGGTGACTTCCTGGCAAACCAGCCTCCCGTCAAGGCGATGGCCGAAGCGGCGCCGGGAATTATCCACCTGATGGACCGGATGGGCGTCATGTTCAACCGGACCCCGGAAGGCTTGCTTGACTTCCGCCGTTTCGGCGGAACGCTCCACCACCGCACGGCCTTTGCCGGCGCAACGACCGGCCAGCAGCTTCTTTATGCACTGGACGAGCAGGTCCGGCGCTTTGAAGTTGAAGGCCTAGTCAAGAAATACGAAAACTGGGAGTTCCTCGGAGTCGTTCTCGACGATGAAGGCGTCTGCCGCGGAATCTCTGCGCAAGACCTGAAAACGATGGAGATTAAGACATTCCGCTCGGATGCTGTCATTCTGGCGACCGGCGGACCGGGAATCATCTTCGGCAAGTCGACGAACTCCGTCATCAACACAGGTTCTGCTGCAGCAATCGCTTATCAGCAAGGCGCAATCTACGCGAACGGTGAATTCATCCAGATCCACCCGACAGCAATTCCCGGTGACGATAAGCTTCGCCTCATGTCGGAGTCAGCCCGGGGCGAAGGCGGCCGTGTCTGGACATACAAGGACGGCAAGCCTTGGTACTTCCTCGAAGAGAAATATCCGGCATACGGCAACCTCGTGCCGCGTGACATCGCGACACGCGAGATCTTCGATGTCTGTGTCAACCAGAAGCTCGGCGTCAACGGCGAGAACATGGTTTACCTCGACCTTTCCCATAAGGATTCCCGTGAGCTGGATATCAAGCTTGGCGGAATCATCGAGATCTATGAGAAGTTCACCGGCGACGACCCTCGCAAAGTGCCGATGAAGATTTTCCCTGCGGTCCACTACTCGATGGGCGGCCTCTGGGTCGACTATGACCAGATGACGAACATCCCTGGACTGTTCGCTGCGGGTGAAGCGGATTACTCCATGCACGGCGCTAACCGCCTCGGTGCGAACTCCCTCCTGTCCGCAATCTACGGCGGCATGGTTGCCGGCCCTAACGCAGTCAAGTACATGGAAGGCCTCGACAAGCATGCCGAGGACATGTCATCCGCAC
Source organism: Bhargavaea massiliensis (assembly GCF_018390575.1). Taxonomy (GTDB): domain Bacteria; phylum Bacillota; class Bacilli; order Bacillales_A; family Planococcaceae; genus Bhargavaea; species Bhargavaea massiliensis. The sequence goes on from NZ_JAHBCJ010000004.1 coordinate 17,367, forward strand.
TGTTCGACGGCGTCGTCAAGTCCGAGGAGCAGAAGTGGGACGGCATCATGAAGATGGATGGCACGGAAAATGCTTACGTCCTTCACAAAGAACTCGGCGAGATCATGACGGACAACGTCACGGTCGTGCGCTACAACGACAAGCTCCAGGAAACGGATTACAAAATCCAGGAGCTCCTCGAGCGCTACGAAAACATCAACGTCAACGACACGTCCCGCTGGTCCAACCAGGGTGCGGCATTTACTCGCCAGCTGAAGAACATGCTTTACCTGGCGCGCGTCATCACGCTCGGAGCCCTCAACCGGGACGAGAGCCGCGGTGCGCACTATAAGCCGGACTTCCCTGAACGGAACGACGAACAGTGGCTGAAGACGACGATGGCATCGTTTGACGGTGTATCCGCACCGAAGTTCGAATACGCCGATGTCGATGTTTCCCTGATCAAGCCGCGTAAGCGCGACTATACATCGAAGCACTGATCTCTGAGAAAGGAGACGCATAAAAATGGCTGAAACTGCTGTAAAGGAACGGAATGAGGCGACGGCTGCAAAAACTGTCCGCTTCAAGGTCCAGCGTCAGGATAGCCCGGAGTCGAGCCCTTACTGGGAAACGTTTGATGTCCCATACCGCCAGAACATGAACGTCATTTCGGCGCTCATGGAAATCCGCCGGAACCCGGTGAACACAGAAGGCAAGAAAACTTCTCCTATCCAATGGGAAATGAACTGTCTCGAGGAAGTCTGCGGTGCCTGCTCGATGGTCATCAACGGCCGCCCGCGCCAGTCTTGTACGGCGCTTGTCGACCAGCTGACCCAACCGATCACACTTGAGCCGATGCGCACATTCCCGGTTGTCCGCGACCTGGTCGTCGATCGTGAAGTCATGTTTGACTCGCTCAAGAAGGTCAAGGCATGGGTGCCGATCGACGGTACGTATGACCTCGGCGAAGGACCGCGCATGCCTGAGCGCAAGCGCCAGTGGGCTTATGAGCTCTCCAAATGCATGACTTGCGGCGTCTGCCTCGAAGCGTGCCCGAACGTCAACGACAAGACGAACTTTATCGGCCCTGCGCTGATTTCCCAGGTCCGTCTGTTCAACTCGCACCCGACAGGCGCGATGAACCGGGACGAGCGTCTGGATGCCCTGATGCAGGACGGCGGACTCCAGGAGTGCGGCAACTCGCAGAACTGCGTGGTCGCTTGCCCGAAAGGCATTCCGCTTACCACATCGATCGCTGCAATGAACCGCGCAGCATCCGTATACTCCTTCAAGCGCTTCTTCGGTTCCGACCACATGGTCGACTGATGTGCGCCATCCCCCTCAAACCGGCATGTCCGGCTTGAGGGGGATTTTTTCTTTCTCCAAATCATGAAGCGGCCGTGTCATCTGAGCAGGCTGTTTTATATAGTAGGAACATGCCTGTGCGCCTTCTCATCTGCCGTTTCATCTGATAAGATAAAAGAGTGAATGGTCATTCATTTTAAATCGGCGGGGGGAATGGATATGAGAGCAGCATACATCGGGGATTTTGAGGAATGGAAAAAGGGGTTTCAGTTTTCGGTGCCGGTCACGGTGCGTTTTTCCGAAACGGACATGTTCGGGCATCTGAACAATACGGTCAACTTCACCTATTTTGAACACGCAAGGATTGAATACCTGAAACACCTCGGGCTGATGGAAAATTGGCTGGATGAAGAAGAGGGGGCCATCACGGTTGTTGCCGATCTTCAGTGCGATTACTTGAAGCAGGTGTTCTTTGATGAACAGCTCGACATCCACGTAAAGACGGCAAGGGTCGGGAGCACTTCATTGGATATCCATTATCTGGCCACAGGACGTGACGGGGAACCGGCATTTACCGGACGGGGGACGATTGTCCAGGTAAGCCGGAAGACCGGCAAACCGCTTCCATGGTCGGCTAAAGCACTTGACGCAATCGGTGCCGAATCGGCTTTATCGTGATAAACCTTTGAATGCCGGGCAAATGCCGTCACCGCCGGACGTGTCCCTTCATACTCTACGATGAAGAGTTGAGGGGAGGGGCGCTACGTGGCGGATGAGCTGCATCATCGTTCATTACTTACCGGAAGGGAAAGAGAAATCTTCCAGCTGCTGGTGAAGGATCAGACAACGAAAGAAATTGCAGCCAGGCTGGGAATCAGCGAAAAGACCGTCCGGAATCATATCTCGAACACCATTCAGAAATTAGGGGTATCCGGACGCGCTCAGGCAATCGTCGAGCTTCTCCGGCTATCGGAACTCTCGCTTGACTAAATATACTTGCCATTCCGCCGGAAACCGTTCACAATATAACTATTCAAACGGTTTCGGGAGTGGTGAGTTGATGGCTGGCTTGAACGGAGAGGACCTGCAGCATAATGGGGAGGACATCGCCTTCGTCGAAAAGGAGCTGCGTCACATCTCTGGACTGATCAAACAGAGCGGACGGGAGATTCTCGACAATTATCCAATAACACCGCCTCAGTTTGTTGCGCTGCAATGGCTGCTCGAACTGGGCGACATGACGATCGGCGACTTATCGAATAAGATGTATCTGGCTTTTTCGACGACAACGGACCTTGTCGACAGAATGGAGAAAAACCATCTGGTAAAACGGGTGCGTGACGAACAGGACAGACGGGTCGTCCGGATTCATCTGCTGGAGGACGGGGAGCGCATTATCCAGGAAGTCATCGAGAAGCGGCAGAAGGACCTTCAGGCCGTGCTGTCTGACTTTTCGGCGGATGAAGTCATCCGGCTTTCCGGCATGCTGTCCAAGCTGCATAGCGGCATGAAGGAAGGCAGGAAGCGAAGGATGGAATTGAAAGATTCCGAGCAATAAACACCGGCTGGCTGTTGAAGCCCGGAGCAGGAAACGCTTCGGGTTTTTCGCCGTCCCAAAACGGTTATGATACGATGAGACGGCCATTGCCGGGCGGAAGGAGAAGATACTCATGGACGAAGTAATCATTGCAACTAAAAACCGGGGAAAAGCCAAAGACTTTGAGGCACTGTTGTCACCCTATGGCATCAAAGTTCTCACTCTTTTCGATGTGGCGCCCGACCTGGAGATCGAGGAAACGGGGACGACATTCAGGGAAAATGCGGCGCTGAAAGCAGAGACAGTCGCAGAAAAGCTTGGGAAAATGGTGATTGCCGATGACAGCGGCCTGTCGGTTGATGCGCTGGACGGAAAGCCGGGGGTCTATTCCGCGCGTTACAGCGGCGAAGGGGCCACGGACGAGCGCAACATCGAAAAACTGCTTGCGGACCTTTCCGGCGTGCCGGATGAGGAACGCACCGCCCGCTTTGTGTGTGTGCTCGCTGTTGCTGCACCGGGTGCCGATACCCGATTTTTCGAAGGGACATGCGAAGGGCGCATTCTGAGGGCACCTGCAGGGGAAAACGGCTTCGGCTATGATCCTGTCTTTTACGTACCGAGGGAAGAACGGACAATGGCACAGCTGACACCCGAGGAGAAAGCGGTCGTGTCCCACCGGGGTGAAGCGATCCGGAGCCTGGAGGAACAGGCCGGGGAATTGTTCGGGGAAAAGCAATGACGGATTGGGCCATTGCGGTGATGAGCGATTCGCATGGTGACACGGAGACGGTCTGCCTGTTTAAGGACGAGCAGTCGGGAGCGGATTTCCTTGTCCATTGCGGGGACAGCGAGCTCTTGGCGGAAGACGCCCTGTTTGAAGAGATGATTGCGGTAAAAGGAAACTGTGATCCGGATGGCTTGCCCGAGTATCGGATGTTGGAAGCGGGCGGCTTACGGGTACTCGTCACACACGGCCATCTGGACCGTGTGAAGACCGGCCTGCTGCCGCTCCGGTACAGGGCAGAGGAGGCCGGGGCAGATATTGTCCTGTTCGGCCATACCCATCTTTACGGGGCAGAAGTTCACGGCGGGATTTTATTTGTGAACCCGGGCAGCACGCATAGGCCGCCGTCCGGCCGTCCGGCCACCTACGCGGTGGTCGAAAAAAAGGCGGCAGGCGTGTCCGTCCGTTTCTTGTGCATGGATGCGACAGAGGCGGCTGCCGTCAATTTCCCTGATTTTCCGGAAAGCCGTTGACTTTGGGGGGCGGGGATCCTATAATTATCTTTGTCGTGCGCAGCCGCATGGTTGCCATGTCCCAGTAGCTCAGCAGGATAGAGCAACAGCCTTCTAAGCTGTCGGTCGCAGGTTCGAATCCTGCCTGGGACGTAATTTTAGGGCAGTCTGCCCGTAATATGCGCTTCCTGCCGTTCTGATGATCTGTACAAGGTCATCGGGCGTCGGGAAGCTTTTTTTATCCTAAAGGAATGCACCCTGAGTTTAACTGAAGGTATCCATTTTTCCGATAACATGATATGCTACTGTTGTAAAATGAATTTCATAACTTGCGACCATAGGGGAATCCTTTTAAAGGACTGAGAGACGAGTGTGACTCCGATACCCTTATCACCTGACCAGGTTTGTACCTGCGTAGGGAAGTGGCGTCTCTTTTTGCTATGCTTTTGTATTGGCAATTTCAGGACCGCTTCCTTACGGGAAGGCGGTCTTTTTGTTATGGAGAAAGGAGAGATGGGATGGAGATTTGGGCAGTAACGAACAGCAAAATGGAGATTTCGGAGCTTGTGGATGTTTTGCTTCGTGGTGAGCCAGTGATTGATGCATTCATATTAAGAGAAATTTCGAAAACGGATGCGGAAGTAGTTGAAGTAATCCGCCAGCTGAAGGAAGCGGGTTTTGATAAAGAAAAAATCATCGTGCACTCCCGTCCCGATATCGCTTTACTGACCGGAATCCGGCGTGTGCAAATTCCCGGCCACGGTTTGCCGCTGGTCCAATTAAAACATCAATTCCCTTCACTTCTCTTCGGCCGTTCCGTCCATTCTTTCGAGGAAGCAGAAATCGCCTATTCAAGCGGAGCTGACTGGCTTCTATACGGGCATTTGTTTCCGACCGCATCAAAACTGGGCATGGCACCGAGGGGAACCGATGAGCTCTATAGAATCGCACAGACGATTCCGATCCCAATTTATGCTATCGGGGGAATCCGGCCTGAGCATATGCCCTTATTGAAAAAATCGGATGTGGCGGGTGTCGCACTGATGTCGTCTCTTTTCAGTAATGGCACTCTGGAGGAAGCGGTTGCTTCCTACAGAGAGAAACTGTTCCGGGGAAAGGTGGAATCTAAATGAAAAAAGTAATCAAGCTGAACGGAAAAAAGTATGAAGTGCCAAAAGATGTGGGAACGGTCAGGCAATTGCTTGCCCATCTGGATTTAAGCGATCGCATCGCTGTGATTGAATTCAACCAGATGATCCTGTTAAAGGAAGATTATGAAGAACCCATTAACGATAAAGATCAGATTGAAATTATCCATTTTGTCGGAGGAGGATGACCATGATCACCATTGGAAACCGAACATTCCATTCAAGACTTCTGCTAGGGACAGGAAAATACCCTTCTTTTGAAATCCAGAAAGAAGCAGTCAAAGTGTCCGGAGCGGAAATTCTTACATTCGCGGTGAGGAGAATGAACGTATTCGAGCCGTCGCAGCCCAACTTTTTGGAGCAGCTCGACCTATCAGCTTTTACATTGTTGCCGAATACTGCAGGCGCAAAAACTGCGGAGGAAGCGGTGAGGATTGCGAGGCTGGCAAAAGCATCAGGACTTTGCGATATGGTCAAGGTCGAAATCATCGGCTGTGACCGTTCCTTGCTGCCTGACCCGGTTGAGACGCTCAGAGCCTCAGAAATGCTGCTGGAAGAAGGCTTCATTGTGCTCCCTTATACGTCGGATGATGTGGTCCTTGCCCGCAGGTTATGCGAATTGGGGGTCCATGCCATCATGCCGGGCGCTTCTCCGATCGGTTCAGGCCGCGGCGTGATCAATCCGCTCAATTTGTCATTGATCATCGAACAATCCGTTGTTCCGGTCATCATCGACGCAGGGATCGGTTCGCCGAAAGACGCGGCATATGCAATGGAACTGGGAGCTGATGGGGTCTTATTGAACACGGCTGTTTCTGAAGCCGCAGATCCGGTAAAGATGGCGAAGGCGATGAAACTTGCCGTAGAGGCAGGCAGGCTAGGCTTTGAAGCGGGACGGATGCCGGTACGGGACTATGGAGTCGCCAGCAGTCCGATGGAAGGGCTTGTGCCAAATTGAGCTCCAAATACTCTCGGCAAGAATTGTTTATGCCTATCGGAAAAGGCGGACAGGAACGGTTGGGAAAGTCGGCAGTCTTTATTTTGGGTGCGGGGGCGCTGGGGTCTTCGGGAGCGGAAATGCTCGTGCGTGCCGGAGTCGGAAAAGTCACGATTGTCGACAGGGACTATGTCGAATGGACCAATTTGCACCGCCAGCAACTTTACACGGAACAGGACGTCGCTGATCGATTGCCAAAAGCTGTATGCGCCGAAAGAAGGCTGGCCGCCATCAACCGCGATGTCAGGATCAGCGGCATCGTAGCGGATGTGACAGCGGAAAACATCCAGAAGCTGATCGCCGGCCACGATGTCCTGTTGGATGCGACAGACAATATGGAAACCAGGCTGCTGGCCAATGACGCCGCATGTAAAATGGGCCTTCCCTTTTTCATGGGAGCATGCGTCGGCAGCTACGGCCTGACGTTTCCGTTCGGTGTTCAGACAGAGCAGCCTTGCCTCCACTGCTTGTTGGATACGTTGCCGGCGCAGACGATGACGTGCGATACTGCTGGCATCATCAGCCCGGCCGTGGTGACAACAGCCGCGAGGCAAGTAGCAGGGGTGCTGAAGTACCTGACGACGGGCGAGATGGAGCCGAAGCTCGAATCTGCTGATGTCTGGACAGGGGAGCGGTCGTCCATCGACGTAAGCGGATTGAAGAAGAGGGACTGTCCAAGCTGTTCGGAACATGCCAGCTATCCGTTTCTCACAACAGGCACATCGGTCAGGCCGGCGGTCCTTTGCGGCAGGGACACCGTCCAGCTGATCTGGCCGGGAAGCAGAAGAGTGGAACTGCCTTTATTCGTGCAGTCGGTCAAGAAGGTAGTCTCCAATCTTGTCCACAACCCTTATCTTGTGGCATGCGAGTATCACGGTCACCGCGTCGTTTTGTTCCGTGACGGGAGGATGCTGGTCCATGGCACGAAAAGCATCCCAACCGCCAAGAAAATTGCATCAGAACTGATCGGATAAATGCTTAAAAAGCCTGGCAGAAGAGAGAACCCCTAGCCAGGCTTTTTGCGTTGTGCTGATTGGCCCCCACCTCTTAATGTCAGTGCCCATTCCACCATGGTACGCGCGTTCGCTATGTCACTGTTGCCCCGTTATGTCTTCCGATTCCCCCTGCCAAGCAAGCAGGCACGCAGCATGCTGTCAAAATAATGACTGTCACAGAAATTGACAACAGGCCAAGGAATTTATCCGGATCTCGTTTGGAATAGGGACGACCGAAGAAAGTGACAGACAGTTAGCGGATGAACTGGTCAAGATAGCTGGTATCGGGTTAACCCCCGATATCCGGGATACAAGTTTAAAGCTGCCTGTGGGAACTGCTGGCAGAAGAGAAAAGGGAATCTCTTAAACTTAGGGATGGGTGCATTTGCGCGCAGCAATTTTTTCTGCCGAAAAGGACTTGGAAGCTATTCACAGAAAGAATGAATTTGTGTTAACCTATAAAATGTAATAGTTAACGCAAATGAGGAGGCTCAAGATGGCACGCAGTTTTTGGGTAATCGGAACGGATACGAATGTGGGGAAAACGCTGGTTACAACTTGGCTGATGCGTTATTTCCAAGGCAAGGGAACTGCGATTCCCTACAAGCCGGTCCAGACGGGGATCATCCATAACGGATCGGTGTCGTATTACGGGGATACTTATTTTTACCGTCAATTCAGCAAGACGGAGCTGGACGGGAGGCAGGTGAATACTTACTCTTTCCCGACGCCCGCGTCGCCTCATTACGCGGCACGTCTTGAAGGGCAGACGATTGAGGAAAACCGCATTTTGCAGCAAATCAATCGGCTGACAACCGAGTACGATCATGTTATCTGCGAAGGGGCCGGCGGTCTGTATGTTCCGCTCGATGAAAAGCGGGACTATTGTTTCCAGCACCTGGTTCAAGCCTCCCGACTGCCCGTCGTGCTGGTATCACGCACGTCACTCGGTACCATCAATCACACGCTGCTGACTGTTGAGGTGTTGCGTGCGTGCGGCATTCCGATCATCGGAATCGTCTTCAACGGCTTTGAAGGAACTGAACTTGAGGTGGATAACAGAGCGACGATTTGCCGGCTTACCGGATTACGTTCAGTCACTTTGCCGAGGTTGTCTGAGACAAACGAGTTGGAGGATCTGGACCCTGGGTTGGCAGAGACATTATTCGAGGAGGTGAGCGTTTTATGACATCCGATCTTCAGAAAAGGGATTTAAAGCATGTTTGGCATCCTTGTTCGCAAATGAAGGATTACGAAGAATTTCCGCCCATTGTCATCAAAAGCGGGAAAGGCATTTATCTGTACGACGAAAACGGCAAGGAATACATAGATGCTGTTTCTTCCTGGTGGGTAAACTTATTCGGGCATGCGAATGAACGGATCAGTGCCGCGCTCGCCGAGCAGGCACGCCAACTGGAACATGTGATTTTCGCGAATTTCACGCATGAACCGGCAGTGTTGTTGGCGGAAAAGCTTGCGAAAGTGACGCCAGAGGGGTTAAGCAAAGTGTTTTTCGCGGACAACGGTTCTTCTGCGGTCGAAATTGCATTGAAGATGAGTTTTCAGTACCACAAGCAGAAAAACAAACCGAATAAAACGCGTTTCCTCGCGCTGAGCAATGCATACCACGGAGAAACACTCGGTGCCCTTTCCGTCGGTGGAGTTGGATTATACAACGAAGTCTTTCAGCCGCTGCTTCTGAATACCATTAGAGCCGAAGGGCCGGACTGTTTCAGGTGTCCGTTCCAGGAGGAGCCCGGGAGTTGTGATACGCCCTGCATTTCCTTTATTGAAGAAAAACTCAGGGTCCATCATGAAGAGCTTGCCGCAGTGATTATTGAACCGCTGATCCAAGCGGCTGCCGGCATGAAGATGTACCCTCCTGGTTATCTGAGCAAGCTGAGGCAGCTATGTTCGAAGTACGATGTCCATCTGATTGCTGACGAGGTCGCGGTAGGGTTTGGCAGGACGGGAACGATGTTTGCCTGTGACCAGGCCGGCATTACGCCTGATTTTATCTGTCTGTCCAAAGGGCTGACGGGTGGTTATTTGCCGCTATCTGCCGTGGTGACAACGGATGAAGTGTACGATGCGTTTTATGATGATTACCAGACGATGAAAGCCTTTTTGCATTCCCATAGTTACACGGGAAATCCTCTGGCCTGCAGAGTCGCGCTGGAAGTGCTGCGGATTTTCGAGGAAGAATGTTTCATCGATCAGATTCAGGCTAAGGCTGCTTATATGAGAGAGCGAGCAACGGAACTGTTTGTCCACCAGCCTCATGTGGGTGAGTGCAGGCAGACCGGAATGGTCGGGGCCATTGAGTTGGTCATGGATAAGGCTTTAAACGAACCCATACCGGCCGAAGAGCGCGCAGGTTACCAGATTTATCGGATAGCTCTGGAAAAAGGGCTGCTCCTCAGGCCACTCGGTAATGTCCTTTACTTCATGCCGCCCTATGTCATTTCCGAAACGGAAATCGACCGGATGCTAAAAATTGCCAATGAAGCCATGCAACATTACTTCGATAAAAGCCGGAGCAGTTTGGGGGTAGTGGAGGCTTGAAGGCAAATCGCTCCTACACCCTGGTTGTAGTTTCGCTTTTCGCTTCGTTGACCGCAGTTGGGGCGTTCATTAAAATCCCGTTGCCGTTTGTTCCGTTTTCGTTGCAGATCCTTTTTGTTTTTCTTGCCGGGAGTTTACTCGGAAGCAGGAGAGGGGTTCAAAGCATACTGGTCTATGTCCTGTCCGGACTTGCGGGGCTGCCTGTTTTTACTCAGGGAGGCGGCATCGGTTATGTTTTGCAGCCGACTTTTGGCTATCTGATCGGATTTACTCTTGCTGCATTTGTTGTAGGCCGGATGACGGAGCGGTCCAAAAACCCGAAGGTACTCACCTTTGTCACTGCCAACCTCGTCGGAGTAGCGATCGTTTACATAGCGGGAGTCAGTTATTTGTATTTGGCGTTAAACACCTGGATGGGGATTGAAACAAGCTGGTCCCATGTCGTCATGGTCGGTTTCGTGTATGGCATCGGCGGGGATTTGATCCTATCCGTAGTGGCAGGAGGGATGGCCGTGCGACTGCGCCGGGTGATTGCCCCCCCGGCCGGTTTTCCGGCCAAGCGCGCGGATGCAAGGCCGGATCGGCTGATAGGAGAGTAAGTTCCGAGAGACATTTTCCACCAAAGCCTGACTCCTTTCACAAAAGGAAGGTCAGGCTTTTTAGTATGTTGAAAGGCAGATGAATCGGATATAAAGGGAAGAGTGTCACATCCGGTGCCGGTCCGGACCGAAATGCATATGCACAGCGCCCTGCGGCTATGCTATCATGGATGGAAAGAGAGGGGATGGAACGGATGCGCAGGAAGAAACGACAGCTCAGAAAACACGGCAAAGTCATCGTCATGCCGGGCACCTTTGAACGGCTGATGGATGCCGGGCTGCGTGCAGTATCCGAAGAGCGGTATGACGAGGCAGCTCCGCTCATCCGCCAGGCCCTCACCTATGAAGCAGGGAATGCCCGCCTCCTTGGTGCGTTGACCGTAGCACTGTACGAACTGCGGGATTATCCGGAGGCAAAAGAAGCTGCCATCCGGTATTTGCAGGCAGGCCCCGCCAACTATATCGAGGCGATGGAGCTCTATCTTTCTGTCTGCATTCAGCTTCGGGATTACGACGAAGTGGAAGATACGATCTCCGCGCTCCTTGATGAAGGGGTCATTCCGACGGACAGACGGGAAAAGTTCCTTTATCTGCAAGGTCTTAACCGGAGGCTGATGGACCGTTACGACGAACCGCCCGAGGCTCCTGAAGATCCGCCCGGACTGGATGAGTTCCTATCCCTTCCGGAAGGGGAACAGCACAGCCGCCTTTCGTCCGTTCCTGACCATGAACTTCCGGCTTGGGGCGAATTCCTGGCAGCTCTGGCGGCCCATGAGGAAGCATCGCCTCTCCTGATCACCTATTCGCTTGTGCTTCTTGCCGGCATCGGGTATTCTTCACCGGTGACGGTCAGGAAGTTCGGTGTAGAGGAAGCCATCATTCCTGCACGGCTGCCGGGACCCGAGGACATGAAAAAGGTCGGCGAAGTTGAAGCGATTCTGAAAGAACAATTCGTGCAGGATCCTTCAAAAGAACAGATTGCCGCCCAGCTTTTGCGCACCTACCGGTTCACCGCTTATCCATTCGAGTGGCCGGGCCTGTCCGCCGAGGAGGTTGCCGACGCGTACTATACATATATCGAAAGCCTGTTTGACGGCACCGATGCCGGCGCACATCCGGTCATCGACCTCATCAACAAAATCGAACTGTTTCATAACGGCCGGCAGCTATGAAATTCTTGAATATGGACACATCTGTGCTATACTGAGAAAGTTGTCAAACCAGTGAACGCAAGCGCTGATTAGCGAATTATATCGTCTGGAGGTATGTAAACATGGCAGTAAATTGGGAAAAGCAAGAAGGTAACCAGGGGATCCTCACGTTTGAAGTCCCTGCAGAAACATTCAACAAGGGTCTGGATCAGGCTTTCAAAAAAGTCGTCAAGCAAGTGAACGTACCGGGCTTCCGCAAAGGGAAAGTGCCGCGCAAAATCTTCGAGCAGATGTTTGGAGTAGAATCCCTCTATCAGGATGCCATCGACGCAGTCCTGCCTGAAGCATACACAAATGCCATCGACGAAGCTGGAATTTCTCCGGTTGCACAGCCGGAAATCGATGTCGAAGAGATTGAAAACGGCCAGCCGGTCATCTTCAAGGCAAACGTAACGGTCAAGCCTGAAGTGAAGCTTGGCGAATACAAAGGCCTCGAAGTTGAGCGCCAGGACACAGCTGTCACTGACGAAGAAATTGAAGAGCAGCTGAACGACCGCCGCCAGGGCAATGCGGAATTCGTCATCAAAGAAGACGAGCCGGCAGCAGAAGGCGATACGGTTGTTCTCGATTTCGAAGGATTCACGGACGGCGAACCATTCGAAGGCGGAAAAGCGGAAGGCTACGAGCTTGAGCTCGGATCCGGCAGCTTCATCCCGGGCTTCGAAGAACAGCTGGTCGGCGTAAAAGCAGGCGAATCGAAAGATGTGGAAGTTTCCTTCCCTGAGGAATACCATGCAGCAGAGCTCGCGGGCAAGCCGGCAACGTTCAAAGTGACAGTCCACGAAGTGAAGGCCCGCGAACTTCCGGAGCTCGATGACGAGTTTGCAAAAGAAGTCGACAGTGAAGTCGAGAGCCTCGATGAGCTGCGCAATAAGCTTAAGGAACAAACTGCCCGGGAGAAAAAAGATGCTTCCGAAGCAGCACTCCGCGATGAGCTGGTTGAACAGGCTGCGAAAAATGCAGACATCGACATTCCTGAAGTGATGGTCGAAAGCGAAGTTGACCGCATGGTGCAGGAATTTGGCCAGCGCCTTCAGCAGCAGGGTATGACACTTGACCTGTACTACCAGTTCTCCGGACAGGACGAAGCAGCACTCCGCGCCCAGATGAAGGAAGATGCGGAAACACGGGTACGTGTATCCCTTGTCCTTGAAGCCATCGCGGAAGCGGAAGGTGTAACGGTTTCTGAGGAAGATATCCAGGAAGAGCTCCAGACGATGTCCGGCCAGTTCAACATGGACACCGAGCAGATCAAGCAGATCCTCGGCGGCACGGAAATGCTCGAAAACGATATCCGTCTCAAGAAAACAATCGAGTTCCTCGTCGAAAACGCTAAAATCAGCGAATAATCCACTTTAGCCATTAAGGCAAAAATGAAAGAATCAGGCGCCGGTTGACTCCAGCGCCTTCTTTCTTACATTGGAAAGCTTTAATGCGCGAGGCGGGACCGGTACGAAATGTTTGCCAACGATTAGGCAATCTTGTAAGATTGTCACTTGAATAGGGGTGAACGACTTTGTTTAAATTCAACGATGAAAATGAAAACCTGAACTGCTCCTTCTGCGGCAAACCACAGGAACAGGTCCGCAAGCTGGTTGCAGGTCCGGGTGTCTATATCTGTGACGAATGCATCGAGCTTTGCTCCGAAATCGTCGAAGAGGAAGTCGGCACCGAAGAAGGATTCGAGCTGAAGGATGTCCCGAAACCACGCGATATCCAGACCATCCTCGACGAATATGTAATCGGGCAGGACCGTGCGAAAAAGGCACTGTCCGTCGCGGTATACAACCACTACAAACGCGTCAATTCCAACTCGAAGATCGATGATGTGGAACTGGCGAAATCCAATATCGTGCTGATCGGGCCGACGGGGAGCGGTAAAACCCTTCTTGCCCAAACCCTGGCACGCATTCTCGATGTGCCGTTCGCCATGGCGGACGCCACATCCCTGACAGAAGCCGGCTATGTCGGCGAAGACGTCGAAAACATCCTGCTGAAACTGATCCAATCCGCAGATTATGATGTAGAGCGCGCCGAAAAAGGCATCATCTATATCGATGAGATTGATAAGGTTGCCCGGAAGTCCGAGAACCCGTCCATCACACGCGATGTTTCGGGCGAAGGCGTCCAGCAGGCGCTTCTGAAGATTCTTGAAGGAACGGTTGCAAGTGTGCCGCCTCAGGGCGGACGCAAGCACCCGCATCAGGAATTCATTCAGATCGATACGACGAATGTCCTGTTCATCGTAGGTGGCGCATTCGACGGCATCGAGGATATCATCAAGCGGCGGATCGGCAAGAAAGTCATCGGCTTCGGTTCCGAAAAGGAAAATGCGGATGAAGAAGTGTCCCTTCTTTCCCGCCTGATTCCGGAAGACTTGCTCCGCTTTGGCCTGATCCCCGAGTTTATCGGGCGTCTGCCAGTTCTTGCGAGCCTGGAGCAGCTGGATGAAGACACGCTTGTCCAGATTCTTACAGGGCCAAAAAACGCGGTCGTCAAGCAATACCAGAAGATGCTCGAGCTGGACGGTGTCCGCCTGACTTTTGAAGAGGAAGCCCTCCGTGCCATCGCCGCCGAGGCGATCGAGCGCAAGACAGGCGCACGCGGACTCCGGTCAATCATCGAGAAAATTATGCTCGATGTCATGTATGACCTGCCTTCCCGTGAAGATGTGCTGGATTGCATCATCACGAAGGAATCCGTTACAGACGGGGAGTCCCCGATTCTTCTGGACGAGAACGGCGATCCAATCGACAACGGTTCTGATAACGAAAAGACATCGGCTTGATCCAACAGGAAGAGCCGGCATCCTTCTGCCGTCTGAGCGGCACGGGCGGATGCCGGCTCTTTTCGCACCCGATGCGTTTTAACCTGTCCGGAAACGGACATGAATACATGGAGGTGACTCCGAATGCCGACAACTAAAATGAACCGCATCCCATACCTGCCTTTGCGCGGGATGCTGGTGTTCCCAAAAATGGTCCTCCACATCGACGTCGGCCGTGAACGGTCAATGGCGGCGATCGAACAGGCCATCGTGGAGGAAAATCAGATTTTCCTCGTTTCCCAGCGTGATATTTCCGTTGAACAGCCGAGCCTTGAAGAATTGTATGGCGTCGGGACGATCGCGGAAGTAAAGCAGACGGTCAAGCTGCCAAACGGCACGATGAGAGTGCTTATAGAAGGGCTGGACCGCGCGAACCTGATCGCACTGGATGACGGAGAAACTTATTCGACAGCCGACATCGAGGTGATTGAACCCGATGTGGAAGCCGACATCGAGCATGAGGCCCTGATGCGGACATTGCTCGAACAGTTCAAGAAATACTCCAAGCTCTCCAAGAAAGTCACCGAAGAGACGTATGAATCGGTGGCGGATATATCCGAACCCGGCCGCCTTGCCGACATGGTCGCGGCGAATTTACCGCTGAAAGTCGCTAGCAAGCAGGAAGTCCTGGAGCTGTTCGACGTAAAGGAACGGATAGAATGGCTGATCAGCCGGCTTCTCAATGAGCAGGAAGTGCTCAGCCTGGAACAGAAAATCAACAAACGTGTCAAGGAAGCGATGGAAAAGACGCAAAAAGAGTTTTATCTGCGAGAACAGATGAAGGCGATCCAGACAGAACTCGGAGATGTGGACGGCAAAGGCGGGGAAGCGGCCGAACTGCGTGAGCGCATTCTGGAGTCAGGAATGCCGAAACATGCATTGACCGCAGCGTTGCGCGAGCTGGACCGCTATGAGCGCCTTCCTGCCGCTGCAGCTGAAAGTGGCGTAATCCGAAGCTATATCGACTGGCTGCTCGCCCTTCCGTGGACCGAGGAAACGGATGACCGCCTCGACCTGAACCGTGCAGAACGTATTTTGAACCGGGACCACGACGGTCTGGAACAGGTCAAGGAACGGATTCTTGAATACTTGGCCGTCCAGCAGATGACCGGTTCGCTCCGCGGGCCGATCCTTTGCCTGTCCGGGCCTCCGGGCGTTGGGAAAACATCTCTTGCCCGTTCCATTGCGGAATCACTCGGGCGCAAGTTCGTGCGCATTTCACTTGGCGGCGTGAGGGATGAATCTGAAATCCGCGGCCACCGGCGCACTTATGTCGGCGCCATGCCGGGCCGGATCATCCAGGGAATGAGGAAAGCAGGTACGGTCAATCCCGTCTTCCTGCTTGATGAAATCGACAAGATGTCTAACGACTTCCGCGGAGATCCGTCTTCTGCGATGCTCGAGGTGCTCGATCCTGAGCAGAACCATAATTTCAGCGACCATTATATTGAAGAAACATATGATCTGTCGAAAGTGATGTTCGTTGCGACGGCGAATGATCTCAGCATGATTCCGGGCCCGCTTCGTGACCGCATGGAAATCATTACGATCCCGGGCTATACAGAGCTTGAAAAACAGCTGATTGCCAAAAACCATCTGTATCCGAGACAGCTTGAGCACCACGGCCTCACGAAGGCACAGCTGCGGATCTCGGACGATGCATTCCGCTACCTGATCCGCTATTACACGCGCGAAGCCGGCGTCCGTTCACTTGAGCGGCAGATTGCCGCCATCGCCCGCAAAGCGGTGAAGCGGATCGTCTCCGGAAAAAACAAGCGGGTCCAGGTATCTCCAAAGGTCATCACGGACATGCTCGGCAAGCCGAAATTCCGTTACGGAATGGCTGAGCTGGAGAATCAGGTCGGCGCCGCAACGGGCCTGGCGTACACGACTGTCGGCGGGGACACTCTCCAGATTGAAGTATCCCTTTCCGCAGGCAAAGGCCAGCTGATCCTGACCGGCAAGCTCGGTGACGTCATGAAGGAATCTGCCCAGACGGCGCTGTCCTATGTCCGCTCCCACGCAGAGGAGCTCGGCATCCATCCCGCTTTTCATGAAGACACAGACATCCACATCCACGTACCGGAAGGGGCCGTTCCAAAGGACGGACCTTCCGCCGGAATCACGATCGCAACTGCGCTCGTGTCAGCACTGACCAAACGCCCCGTACGCCGGGAAGTCGGCATGACGGGCGAAATCACGCTACGCGGACGGGTCCTGCCGATCGGCGGCCTGAAAGAAAAGACACTAAGTGCGCACCGCGCAGGATTGACGACCATCATCATCCCTGCGGACAACGAACGGGATATAGAAGACATCCCTGAAACGGTCCGTGAAGAGCTGACGTTCCATCCGGTCAACAACGTGACGGAAGTGCTGCAGATCGCACTCGAGGAGGAACGCAAATGAAAGTGAATCACGCAGAAATCACCATCAGCGCGGTCAAACCGGAACAGTATCCGGACGAAGGATACCCCGAATTTGCGCTGGCCGGACGTTCGAATGTCGGAAAATCATCATTCATCAACAAGATGATCGGCCGCAAAAGCCTCGCCCGCACTTCGTCCAAGCCGGGAAAAACACAGACACTGAATTTCTACAAGATTGAGGAATCCTTCTACTTTGTCGACGTTCCGGGATACGGATATGCGAAAGTATCCAAGTCTGAGCGGGAGGCATGGGGCAAGATGATTGAGCGGTATATGACGGGACGTGAACAGCTCAAGTCCGTCATCCAGCTCATCGACCTCCGCCACCCGCCGACAGAGGACGATATCCTCATGTATGATTTCCTTAAGCACTACAACCTGCCGACGATCATTGTCGCCACAAAGGCCGACAAGATTCCGAGAAGCAAGCTCCAGAAACACCGAAAAATCATCAAGGAAGCCCTTGACCTCGAAGAAGGCGACCCGCTCATTTTGTTCTCCTCCGAAACCGGACAAGGAAAAGAAGAAGCATGGGCCGTACTTGAAGAACACATGAAGTGAGGAAGAGAAAAGCGGCGCGGTTCCCGGTTGGGGACCGCGCTGCTTTTTTATGTCGGGGGACGGAATGACGAAACTGCGGGGGCGAATGAGGAAATTGGAAGCGCGCATGACGAAATTAACGTCCGAGTATGGAACGGAGGATAAGTCTGTCCATGGCCCGTCAGTGATCCTTTGGATCCGCTCGAAGACATTGTAATCATGGGAGGATTGTAGCGGAGGGTCAGAGGTTTAACCGTATGTGTATGCTTATAACCGCATACATTGGTACATTAACAGGAAAGCTAAGGAACAGTGCGGAACAAATATGGTTTAATCCTGCCCCCGGATGTATATAGACAACCATATCCTTTATTTACATCAGGCACGTCCTTTGATTCAAGGACCTCCATTTGCTATACTTAATTTGTAATTATTATAAAGTGGCATTCATGGCTTGTTCACAATTGTGCCGGTCCGACACGGCCGTGGCGTGATATAATGGGAGCCGTGAAATGAATGAACGTGAGAGGTGTGACACCTTTATGTATACGATTGTCGTCGGTGTAAACCACCGGACGGCGCCTGTCGAGCTCAGGGAACGGCTCAGCTTCCCGGAGTCCGACCTTCCCGCTGCCATGCAGGCGCTGCAGAATGAAAAAAGCATCCTGGAGAACGTCATCGTCTCGACATGCAACCGCACCGAGATCTATGCCGTCGGGGATCAGCTCCACACAGTGCGTTATTACGTCAAACGGTTCCTCGCAAAGTGGTTCGGTATGGAAATCGGAGAAATCGAGCCGTACCTGAACATCGAAGAGCAGGAAGAAGCGGTCCGGCACCTGTTCAGGGTCGCAGCCGGCCTTGACTCGATGGTTCTTGGAGAAACACAGATCCTCGGCCAGGTCCGCTCCAGCTTCCTGGTCGGCCAGGAACACGGTACGACCGGAACGGTCTTTAACGAGCTATTCAAGAGGGCGGTCACCATTGCAAAACGCGGCCACTCCGAAACGGAAATCGGCGACAATGCCGTTTCCGTCTCTTATGCCGCGGTTGAACTCGGCAAGAAGATCTTCGGCTCGCTGAACCGCAAGCATGTCGCCATTGTCGGCGCCGGAAAAATGGGCGAACTTGCCGCCAAGAACCTGCACGGGAGCGGAGTCGGAAAAGTGACCGTGCTTAACCGGACGTTCAGCAAGGCGGAAGAAATGGCCGAGAAATTCAACGGCATCGCCAAACCAATGAACGAGCTCCAGTGCACGCTTCTTGAAGCGGATATCGTCATCAGTTCCACCGGTGCGAAAGACTTTATCCTCGACCACGGCACGATGGAATACGTCGAGAAGTTCCGGAAGGGCAAGCCGCTCTTTATGGTGGATATCGCGGTTCCGCGTGATCTTGATCCAAAGATTGGTGACCTTCCGAACGTCTTCCTGTACGACATTGACGACCTGAACGGGATTGTCGAAGCCAACCTGGCCGAACGCCGAAGGGCAGCCGACAAGATCATGGAAATGGTCGAAGCGGAAATTCTCTCGTTCGACGACTGGTTGGCGACGCTCGGCGTCGTTCCGGTGATCTCGGCTCTCCGCAAAAAAGCGCTCTCCATCCAGGAAGAGACGATGGAAAGCATCCTCAACAAAATGCCGGAGCTGACCGAGCGGGAAAAGAAAGTCCTCAGCAAACACACAAAATCGATCATCAACCAGATGCTGAAGGAACCGATCCTGCAGGCCAAGGAAATCGCGGGGTCTCCGGACGCCGCGCGGCAGCTTGAACTGTTCCAGCGAATCTTCGGAATCGAAGAAGCCGTGAAAGCGGAGCGCGCCGAAACGGCCGCCCGTTCGAAGGAAAAGCGGGCAAAGGAAGCCAACCTTGCCGCCATGAAACCATCGCCGGCTCACTGATTGTTTTTAAAGGGCGTTTCCGCATCTATGTGATACACTATAGACGCGGAAACGCTCTTTTTTAATAAGAAAGCAGAGGGTTTCAATGACTGAAATCGGACTGATGAGAATGCATGAGGTCATGGTCGTCCTCTATGCGGCCAGCCTTGTGTTTTATTTTATCGACTTCCTGAACAGCCAGCCGAAGGCGAGGAAGGCAGCATTCTACACGCTCTCCGCTGTCTGGATCATGCAGACGATGTTCCTTGTCGGAAACATCCTGGAAGAGCAACGTTTTCCGGTGCTCAGCCTTTCGGAAGGCATCAACTTTTATGCGTGGCTGCTGATTACGATGTCGCTCGTCGTCCACTTTTTCAGGAAAGCCGACTTTGCGGTGTTCTTCCTGAATGTGATCGGCTTCGCGGCAGTTGTCATTACAGCCTTTGGTGAAGCGGGAACGCCCGGCAGTGCGGTCGGAGAGGCCCTGATCTCGGAGCTGCTGTTTATCCACATCACATCCGCGATGATCTCTTATACGGCTTTTTCGCTGTCGTTCGTTTTTGCGATCCTTTATCTGTTGCTGTACCGTTCGCTGAAAAAGAAAAAATGGACGGGACAATGGGGCAGGCTGCCTTCGCTTGATCAGGCCAGGCGGGCGATGACAATCTCTGTAGTCATTGGAGTGCCTGTCCTCCTGGTTAGCCTGATTCTGGGGATGCAGTGGGCAGTGATCGCAGCGGGGCCGTTTCCTTTGTGGGACCCGAAGATTATTGGGTCGTTCCTGCTGCTCGTCATTTATTTTGTCCTGCTTGTATTGCAGAACCGCGGGAAGCTGAACGGGCCTGATATCGCATGGGGCCATATCCTGGCATTTCTTGCGGTAATCGTGAATTTCCTGCTGATCAGCAGAGTATCCGTGTTTCATTTCTGGTACTGATATTTGAAAGGGTGGGTTCTTTTTGAGAAAGATTATTGTCGGTTCAAGACGTTCCAATCTGGCACTTACACAGACCAACTGGTTTATCGATCAGATGAAGGCGGCAGGCGCGCCGTTTGATTTTGAAGTAAAAGAAATCGTGACGAAAGGCGACAAGATCCTGGATGTTATGCTGTCGAAAGTCGGCGGCAAGGGACTGTTCGTCAAAGAAATCGAGCAGGCGCTGATCGACAAAGAGATTGATTTTGCCGTGCACTCCATGAAGGACATGCCTGCCGAGCTTCAGGAAGGCCTGGTGGTCGGCTGTGTCCCGGAGCGGGAAGATGCGCGTGACGCCTACATTGCAAATGGCCATATCCGCCTCGAAGATCTTCCGGAAGGAGCGGTCGTCGGGACATCCAGCCTCCGTCGCAGCTCCCAGCTCCTCCTCATGCGGCCGGACCTCGAAATCAAGTGGATTCGCGGCAACATCGAAACCCGGCTGAGAAAGCTGCGCGAAGGGGAGTACGATGCCATCATCCTGGCGGCAGCAGGCCTGAACCGCATGGGCTGGGATGAAGATCTCGTCACCCATTACCTGGAGCCGGAACAGTGCATCCCGGCTGTCGGCCAGGGCGCACTCGGCATCGAATGCCGCGCGGACGATGAGGAGCTTCTGCGTGAACTTGCGAAAATTACCGAACCGACAACTCAACAGGCCATCACGGCGGAGCGCACGTTCCTGTCCGAGATGGACGGAAGCTGCCAGGTTCCGATCGGTGGCCACGCGGTCGTAGACGGTGGACAAATCCGCCTGACTGGCTTTGTGGCATCGCCTGATGCAGAAGATGTATTCCGAGCCACTGTCATGGACGCCGACCCGGTCAATGCCGGAAAGGAGGCGGCACGCATGCTGAAAGAGCAGGGTGCCGACGAAGTCCTCCGGAAAGTGAAGGCGGAACTCGATGAGTGACAAGCACCCCCTTTCCGGGACGACGGTGATTTTCACCGGCACCCCAAAGGCGAAGGAAGCGGTGGCTTCCGTCCAGCTGCAGGGCGGCAATCCCGTCATTTATCCGCTCATCAAGACCGTCGAGAAAATGGTTCCGACTGACTCGCTGAGGATGCAGACCTGTGCTTCCTATGAGTGGCTGATTTTTACGAGCGCCAATGCGGTCCATTATTTCGGTCGCAAGATGGAGCAAGTTGGCCTGACAACTTCGGATATCCCTGTTAAGGTCGCGGCCGTCGGAAGCGAGACGGCCAAGGCACTTGAGGATGTCGGATTCAAGGCGGATTTTGTCCCGTCCACATTCAGTGCAGAACATTTTGTGGAAGAATTCCCGGCTGTTTCTGATGAAGAGGAGCGCTGCCTGTTCCTGAAGGGCGACCTTGCAAAAGATACAATCAAAGAAGGGCTTCCGAACGAAGTCGATGAATGGACCGTATACGAAACGGTGGACGACGAGGAAGGGATCCGAGGTGTGAAGGATCTGCTTAAAAAAGGCGGGCGGATCGCCGTGCTGTTTGCGAGCCCGTCCGCCGTCCGGGTGTTCTCGGAGCAGATTGCAGCGGAAACCGGATGGACCGGCTTCACGATCGGCGCAATCGGCCATGTGACCGAAGAAGCACTGCTCGAAGCCGGCGCCGCAGTCCACGTCAAACCCGAACGGTACACGCTGCTCGACCTCGTCCGGGAACTAGGCAACCGAAAGGAAGGAATGTCATGAACCAATTTCAGTTTGCACGTCATCGCCGCCTCCGCAACTCCGGGGCGATGCGTTCGATGGTACGCGAAACCGTCCTGAACAAGGAAGATCTGATCTACCCGATTTTCGTGGCGGAAGGAAAAGACATCCGCACGGAAGTCAGCTCGATGCCGGGTGTCTTCAATCTGTCACTTGACCATCTCGGTGCGGAAGTGGACGAAGTGGTATCACTCGGCATCCCGGCCGTCCTCCTGTTCGGCGTGCCCGAGCACAAGGACGCGGAAGGCACAGAGGCTTATCATGACCACGGTATTGTCCAGGAGGCGACGCGTCTGATCAAGGAGCGCCATCCGGATCTGCTTGTCGTTGCCGACACTTGCCTGTGCGAGTACACCGACCATGGCCACTGCGGCCTGATTGAGGAAGGCCGGATCCTGAACGATCCGTCGCTCGACTTGCTTGCCCGCATAGCCGTCAGCCAGGCGAAAGCCGGAGCGGATATTATCGCGCCATCAAACATGATGGACGGCTTCGTCACGGTGATCCGCCATGCACTGGACGAAGCGGGCTTTGAGCATGTGCCGATCATGTCCTATGCGGTAAAGTACGCGTCCGCCTATTATGGCCCGTTCCGCGAGGCAGCCGGGAGCACCCCGCAATTCGGTGACCGGAAAACGTATCAGATGGACCCTGCAAACCGCCTCGAAGCGATCCGCGAAGCTCAGTCGGACATCGAGGAAGGCGCGGACATGCTGATCGTGAAGCCGTCGCTGTCTTATATGGATGTCATGCGTGAAGTCAAGGACTTCTCCGGCATGCCGGTCGTCGCCTACAACGTGAGCGGCGAGTATTCGATGATCAAGGCTGCAGCACAAAACGGCTGGGTCGACGAGGAAAAGATCGTCATGGAAACACTGACATCGATGAAGCGCGCAGGCGCCGACATGATCATTACGTACTTCGCAAAAGACGCGGTACGATACATGGAGGGGAACTGAATTGGTCCGATCGTATGAGAATTCGAAAAAAGCTTTTTCCGAAGCGATCAATCTGATGCCGGGCGGCGTCAACTCGCCGGTCCGCGCGTTTAAGGCGGTCGACATGGATCCGATTTTCATGGAAAGCGGAAAAGGCGCCGTCATCAGGGACATCGACGGAAATGACTATATCGACTATGTCCTGTCCTGGGGACCGCTCATTCACGGGCATGCCGATGATGATGTCGTCGCGGCAATCCGTGAGCAGGCAGGAAAAGGCTCAAGCTTCGGCGCATCCACTCTGGCCGAAAATGAGCTGGCGAAGATCGTCATCGACCGCGTTCCGTCGATCGAAATGGTCCGCATGGTCTCATCCGGAACAGAAGCGACGATGAGTGCGCTCCGCGTGGCGCGAGGCGTGACCGGCCGCGACAAGATTCTGAAGTTCGAAGGCTGCTACCATGGCCACGGCGACTCGCTGCTGATCAAGGCGGGCTCCGGTGTGGCGACACTCGGACTGCCTGACAGCCCGGGTGTTCCGGCTTCGATTGCAGGCAACACGGTCACCGTTGCCTACAATGACTTGGACGCTGTCCGCCAGGCATTCGAAAACTACGGCGAAGACATCGCCGCGGTAATCGTCGAGCCGGTTGCGGGCAACATGGGCGTCGTGCCTCCGAAAGAAGGCTTCCTGGAAGGGCTGCGCGAAGTGACCGAGCAGCACGGATCGCTCCTGATCTTCGACGAAGTCATGACCGGCTTCCGTGTCGGCTACAACAGCGGCCAGGGACTGTTCGACGTGATGCCTGACCTGACCTGTCTCGGCAAGGTCATCGGCGGCGGCCTGCCAGTCGGCGCATTCGGCGGCAGGCGTGAGATCATGGAGCAGGTCGCACCGGCCGGCCCGATCTATCAGGCCGGAACCCTATCCGGGAACCCTCTCGCGATGGCAGCAGGTATTGCGACTCTCAGCAAACTGACCCCTGAGTCGTACGACCACTTCAAGGCGCTCGGCGACCGTCTGGAAGCAGGCTTCCGCGAAGCGGCTGAAGAAAACAACATCCCGCACACCGTCAACCGCGCCGGCTCGATGATCGGCTACTTCCTCACAAACGAAGACGTCACCGACTTTGCAAGCGCCAAGACGTCCGACCTTGAACTGTTCGGCAAGTACTACGCCCTGATGGCGCAAGAAGGCATTTATCTGCCGCCGTCCCAGTTCGAAGGCGTCTTCATCTCCACTGCCCACACCGAGGAGCATATCGATCGCACAGTGGAAGCCTTCCACAAAGTGTTCAAACAGATGAAGCGATAAATGGATAAGTGAACCGTCCCGTTATGGGGCGGTTTTTTGTGTGCGGGGGAGTGGGGATTGATGTTTCAAGTCGGGCGTCCATATTTCAAATCGTTCATTCATCGTGCAAAGCGGGGTTCCTTATTTCAATCTGGGCATCCATGTTGAAACTGCCTGCCCCTTATTTCAGCTCGGACGTCCATGTTGCAATTCCCTCCGCCATGCTGCAAATGAACCCCTTGACCCATCAGTCATTTATCCAAAATACATCCCACGTCTTCGCCATATTAGAGCGCTCCGATGCATATATTGTTTTATGCGCGAACAGACAGAGGAGGAGAAGCAGATGGCGATGTCGGCATGGACGATGGAGCAGACGTTCCGGTTTCCGCAGGGTTGCGGGGAGCCGGTGCGCGCAGAATCGGTGAATGTGACGCCCCAGTACACGGACGAGCATACGGAAAATGCCTACCGGCTGACCGGTATTTATCACCTGACATGCATGGCGGTATTTGATGGCGAGGGCGGTACCCCTGAGCCGGAAGGTGCGACGATGATCGAGGAAATTGACTTGGACGGAGAGACGGGCTACTTTGAGTATGCAGTCCCGCTTTATGTCGACCTTCCGTCGGAGACGGGGCAGGGTGCTTCGATCAAGACACAGGATGTACGGGCTCATGTGAATGAAGACGGGGCATTGTGTGTCACATGGAAGGTCGATTGCCTCTACGGGGACAATATGGACGATGAATCGGACGAAGCAGGCGAAGCCCCAAAGGCGGAAGTACTTGAAACGCAGGACGAATCTTCAGTCCGCACGGAAAGCAGCAGCCACCGGTCACCACAATTTACCGCACGTGAGGAAACCGAATCTTCTTCAGTACGCGCTTCCGCCGAGCCTGAGCGCAGGCAGCCGGTGACCGCTGCCGTGACTGCGGAAAAGGAACCGCAGGCCAACGCAGAAGAGGCATCACAAAATAGCCCGGATGAGGTAAGGGCGTTCATCGCGGGCCTGGAGGATACGTATACCGTCTTTTCCTACCCATCATATAAGATCCTTGTGAAACGCGACGCAGAGTCCGATTAAGCAGATCAGCAGGAGGAAGTCGCCCGTCGTCGGCACGAACAGCGTGCGGATCAGCTGGAAGCAGCAGATCGGGATGACGATTGCCTTGCAATAAAAGCGGATTTTCCGGAGGCAGGGCGGCAGAAGCCACGGATTGTAGTTCTTTCTCATGGGGAACACCTCCTTTCGTATTGACGGGCGGATGCCGGTTTTGTACAATGAACGAAATGGATAACGATGCAGTGAACGGGAAGAGTAGGTACGGAAGTTGTCAGGAGAGAGGGAGCGGCTGGTGAAAGCTCCCGTCAGCGCCGTCCGAAGTCGCCCGTGAGCAGCCTCCGCGAACCGAGTAGCGGAGTGCCGGTCAGACGACCGTTATCGTTTCGAGCGCCGGCCGCTCCTGTTTTGCGTGCCGGAACTAAAGGTGGTACCGCGAAGTCAGCCCTTCGTCCTTTATTGGACGGAGGGTTTTTTGATTTCCCGGAAACAAAGGAGGAACCAGAGATGGAACAGAACGGACAGCAGGAAACATCCCTGCCGACAAAGTACGATCCGCAATCGATCGAGCGCGGCAGGTATGAATGGTGGGTCAACGGCAAGTTCTTTGAAGCTCAGCCGGAAAGCGGAAAGGAGCCGTACACGATCGTCATTCCGCCGCCGAACGTTACGGGCAAGCTTCACCTCGGCCACGCCTGGGACACGACTCTCCAGGACATCCTGATCCGCATGAAGCGCATGCAAGGCTATGACGCGCTTTGGCTGCCGGGGATGGACCATGCCGGAATCGCAACACAGGCAAAGGTCGAAGGCAAGCTGCGCGAAGAAGGAAAGAGCCGCTATGACCTCGGACGGGAAAAATTCCTTGAAGAGTCGTGGAAATGGAAAGAGGAATATGCGGGCCATATCCGCGAGCAGTGGGCAAAGCTCGGCCTTGGCCTCGACTATTCCCGCGAGCGTTTCACGCTTGATCAGGGTCTGTCGGAAGCGGTCCGCACCGTCTTCGTCAAGCTATATGAAAAAGGCCTGATCTACCGCGGCGAGTACATCATCAACTGGGATCCGCAGACGAAGACTGCACTTTCCGACATCGAGGTCATCTATAAGGACGTACAGGGCGCCTTCTATCATATGCGGTACCCGCTTGCTGATGGCACGGGGTCGATTGAAATTGCGACGACTCGTCCTGAAACGATGCTCGGGGATACGGCAGTCGCCGTCCATCCCGAAGATGAGCGCTACAAGCACCTGATCGGCAAGACGGTCAAGCTGCCGATCGTCGGCCGCGAAATTCCGATTGTCGCAGACGATTATGTCGAGATGGACTTTGGAAGCGGGGCGGTGAAGATCACGCCTGCCCATGACCCGAACGACTTTGAAATCGGCAACCGCCACAACCTGGAACGCGTTCTTGTCATGAACGAAGACGGTTCGAT
Organism: Bhargavaea massiliensis; assembly: GCF_018390575.1. GTDB lineage: Bacteria > Bacillota > Bacilli > Bacillales_A > Planococcaceae > Bhargavaea > Bhargavaea massiliensis. The sequence goes on from NZ_JAHBCJ010000004.1 coordinate 44,013, forward strand.
GAACGAGCGTGCCGGCAAGTACCAGGGCATGGACCGGTTCGAGTGCCGCAAGGAGATTGTGAAGGACCTGCAGGAAATGGGCGTCCTTTTTGAGATCGAAGAGCACATGCACTCTGTCGGACATTCCGAGCGGAGCGGAGCGGTCGTCGAGCCGTATCTTTCGACTCAATGGTTCGTCAAGATGGAGCCGCTTGCCGAAAAAGCAGTCGAGCTCCAGAAGGGCGAGGAGAAAGTCAACTTCGTTCCGGAGCGGTTCGAGAAGACGTACCTGAACTGGATGGAGAACATCCGCGACTGGTGCATCTCGCGCCAGCTTTGGTGGGGCCACCAGATCCCGGCCTGGTACCATAAGGAAACCGGCGAGGTGCATGTCGGAATGGAAGCACCGGCAGATGCGGAAAACTGGAAGCAGGACGAAGATGTCCTCGACACCTGGTTCTCGTCCGCCCTCTGGCCGTTCTCGACGCTGAACTGGCCGGATGAAGACAACGAACTGTTCAAGCGCTACTATCCGACTGATGTACTCGTGACGGGCTATGACATCATCTTCTTCTGGGTGTCCCGGATGATTTTCCAGGGCCTCGAGTTCACCGGCAAGCGTCCGTTTGATGACGTCCTGATCCACGGCCTCGTCCGCGCGGAAGACGGCCGGAAGATGTCCAAGTCGCTGGGCAACGGCGTCGACCCGATGGATGTCATCGACCAGTACGGCGCGGACTCGCTGCGCTACTTCCTCGCGACGGGCTCGTCCCCTGGCCAGGACCTGCGCTTCTCGAATGAGAAAGTGGAATCCGTCTGGAACTTCGCGAACAAGATCTGGAACGCATCCCGGTTTGCATTGATGAACATGGATGGACTGAAGTACGAAGAAATCGATCTTTCGGGCAAAAAATCTGCCGCGGATGTGTGGATCCTCACCCGCCTGAACGAAACGATCGAGACGGTGACGAAGCTTGCCGACAAGTATGAGTTCGGCGAAGTCGGCCGCGCGCTGTACAACTTCATCTGGGATGACTTCTGCGACTGGTACATCGAGATGGCGAAACTCCCACTGTACGGGGAAGATGAAGCGGCCAAGAAAACGACCCGCTCGATCCTCGCGTACGTACTGGATAACACGATGCGCTTGCTCCACCCGTTCATGCCGTTTATTACGGAAGAAATCTGGCAGAGCCTGCCGCACGAAGGCGAGTCGATCGTCTCAGCAAAATGGCCGGTTGCGGATCCTTCGCTGTCCGATGAGCAGCGCGCAGGCGACATGAAGCACCTCATGGACGTCATCAAGGCGGTCCGCAACATCCGCGCCGAAGTGAACACGCCGATGAGCAAGAAAGTCGCGCTCGCGATCCGCACGCACGACGACGCAACACAGGCCGCACTGGAAAACAACCGCGCGTACCTCGAGCGCTTCTGCAACCCGGAGTCACTCGACATCAGCCGCGACATGGACGCACCGGACAAATCCATGTCCGCCGTCGTCTCCGGCGCCGAACTCTTCATGCCGCTCGAAGGCCTCATCAACATCGAGGAAGAACTCGCACGGCTTGAGAAAGAGCTCGGCAAGTGGCAAGGCGAGCTGAAGCGCGTCGAAGGCAAACTCTCCAACGAACGCTTCGTCTCCAAAGCCCCGGAAACGGTCGTCGAAGAAGAACGCGCCAAGCAGAAAGACTACCAAGAAAAATACGACGCTGTGCAAAAACGCATCGCGGAACTGAAAGAGATCTGAATAGGAGTGAGGACCCCCGTCGGCGAGCTGGCGGGGGTTTTTGGTGGGGGCGGGGGCTAAAATCGAGATGAACCTGCAATCTCGGCGGTGCATTGTGCAGACTCACAGAGTGACCCTGCAATCTCGGCGGTCCATGATGCAGACTCGAGCGGTGAACGTGCAATCTGATGGAAACAGCGAATAAATTCCTGAAATGAAGGCTCAAAATTCAATTTTAACAGCTATATTTCAGGCAAAATTCAAAGATGCAAAAACCTCTTCTCAGCTGAAGAAGGACGTGCTAAGCTCAATGAAAATCCAGGAAGCGGGTGGGGAAGGTAAGCACACAGGGGGCAGCTTTACTGATGGAGTTTGCATTGGCTCAGGCCGTGGAGCGTTTGCCGGCATGGGAACCGATCCGGTCAGAAAAAGTTCAGTCACTGAACAACTTACGGGCAGGCATGGCAGGGGAGAAGCGGATATACGAGACCATTCTATCGGTAAAGATGCATGATGAAGCGGCAATCCTTCAGGATATGGCGCTTCCGCTTATGGCCGGCTCCACGTTCCAGATGGATTTGGTCCTTGTCGCCAAAAGCGGGATTTTACTTATAGAGTCAAAACAAATCGCGGGCAGGCTCCGGTTCCATCCAGTGCCGGCAGAACTGAGGAAGGTAGACGAAGACGGAAAGATTCAGGCGGTTTACGATTGCCCGGTCGCACAGCTGTCCGAACAGCAACAGAACTTGCATCAATGGCTCACAATGGCAGGCTATCAGGTACCGGTTTACGGGGCGGTCGTGTTCGCCAACAATCCGGTCATCGAAGAAATCAAGCAGAACGCCCCCGTTTATAAGATGAGGGAAGTCAGAAATCTGATTAGGCGACATCTGGTGAGGCAGCCCGTAATGGATACCGGTGAGATCCGCGCATTGGAGAAGTCGATGAGATTGGATGCACGCCCCTATCTTCCATTTCCTCTTAAAGGAATCCATTCGGCAGTGGGTCGTCTGGGCCCGCTTTGTCTGTATTGCAGCGAGCCGCTACAGAGACACTCCCAAAGGAATTGGCTTTGCGCCAAATGTAAAAGGCGTGAAAAAGATCCGGGCTTGGTGACATTGCTGGCCTGGTTCCTGCTGGTCAGAAAAACAATTAGGCCGAGGGAAGTCATGATCCTTTTGGAGCTGAAATCCCATGAGTCTGCAAGAGGTCTATTGGCCAGACTTCCATTAATCAAGATCGGAAAAGGAAAGGCAGTTGAGTATATGGCAGACTACGGTCAGTTGGCGCAATCCGATGATGTGATTAAGGTGGTGAAAGCCTGGCTTGCCGGGAAAGAAGCAATCAGGCAGTGAGTGTTCAAGTGGCGCTGCCGAGACTGCATGTTCCTCGGCTGAGATTGCACATTACTCGACTGAGTCTGCATGATGGCGCCCCGAGGCTGCACATCCTCATGCTCCCAAACACCCAAAATCCCCCGGCTTCACCCGCCGGGGGATTATTCGTTCAACTTATTCTTAATATGCTGCATGAGGACGTCGGCGATGTCAGTGTCGCTTGTTTCATAGAGCGACCTAGCACCGACGGGGTCCTCGATTTCGTTCAGCAGGAATCCTCCGTCGGGGAGGAGGAGGAAGTCGACGCCGATGTAGTCGCTTTTCAGTGCACGCGTGATGCGTTGTGCGGCGCGGACCATGTCTGCGGTTGGCCGGTATGGGTCGACGCGGCCACCGAGCGTGTAGTTGGATTTGAATCCGGTGCTGCCGGTTCGTTTGACGGCGCCGGCGAGTTCATTGCCGACCATGAACAGACGGACGTCAGCGGCCCCGGATTCAATAAAGGGCTGGCCGATGATGCGGCGGTCCATGAAGCGGGTAAAGAACCAGCCGGCCTCCATTTCGTCGAGGACGCGGGCGACTTCGACGCCTCCGTGGCCGTCGACAGTTTTCAGCACCGCGGGATAGCTGTCCAGCTCGTCCGGGCTATCGACAAGGCGGCTCGGAACCGCAGGGACGCCCATGAATGTCGCCAGCTGGTAGGTGGCGTACTTATCGTTGGCGATCTGATTGATTTTCGGGCGGTTAAACAGCCGGTGGCCGGCGTTTTCCAGTTCTCGCGCGAGTTTCGCGTTCCGTTCCCGGAAGATGATAAAGTCGGCATCCGCCGAAAGGTCGTCCGGGTACATCGACAGGGTCAGCAAAAGACCTGCGCGTTCGGCTGCGAGCTTCAGGAGTTTGATGAAGCCGACGTTGCGGGCAGCTTCATCCGGGCGGTAATAAACAACACCATGCTTCATTGAAGTGTCTCCAGTATGTATTCGATCATCGCGTCGGCCACGTTGATGCCGGTCACGTTATAAATGTTGCGGATATGTGCGGCGGCGTTGACTTCGCAGACAAGCGGCCGGCCGCCCGGGCCGAACAGCAAGTCCACTCCGGCGAATTCAGCTCCGACCGCCCGTGCCGCATCCAGAGCGATCCGCTGCTGTTCATCATCCAGCTCCACCGGTTCCGCGACGCCCCCGTTCGTAATGTTCGCCCTAAAGTCGGTCTCGGAGTGCCGGTACATCGCCGCAACGATCCGGCCGCCGACCGTGTTGACCCGGATGTCCCGGCCGCGGCTGGAAGCGACAAATTCCTGGAAGACAAAGTCGACGCCGCGGAGTGACTCCACCTTCTCGAAAAATGCCTCTTCCGTCTCGATCAGATACACCTTCGCGCCGAACGACCCATGGCCTTCCTTGATGATCATCGGCAATCCGAACTCGGCAAGCACCCGCTCGAAGTACCCGGTCCCCGCAATGGAGAAGTTCGGATAGACTTTCGGAGCGACCACTGTACGCGGCATCGGAATCGCCGCCTGTGCCAGCTTGATATATTGTTTTGCCTTGTTGTCGCACGTCTCGATCACTTCCGGATCGTTGAATACCGGGATACCGGATGCCTTCAGCCACGTGGCCAGCAGGATGTCTTTGTCCAGGAACACGACGAACGAAGGCGGCGACACGACGCCTTGCTGCAGATCCATCATGACCTCAAAGTTTTTCCGGATCTCTGTACGGACTCCGGCACGGTCCGCCGCCTCCGCGACAAGACGTGCCTGGTCCGCAAACTTATCCGATATGAGGCTGCCATTGTAAATGACCCAACAACTCTTCATCGCTCTTCCTCCACTTAAACCGCGCTCTACGCTAAAATGAATTCATCACAAGTTTACCACACGGAGGAGACCGCTTTGATTCCAAAACTGGATTTGTACCAAAAGAAGCACGAACTGATGAGCGCGGATGAGATCCGGCCAGGGCTGGAGGCGATGGAGCGAGCGCTCGCTCGGCTCGGCAATCCCGAAAAAGGCCAGCACTTTATCCATCTGGCCGGGACGAACGGCAAGGGCTCGACGGTGGCATTCATGGAATCGATCGCCCGCGCGCACGGTCTCCGGACAGGCTCGTTCACGTCACCCGCGATGACCGACCTCCATGATCAGATCCGTCTGGATGGCCGGCCTGTCACCGGAAATGAGGCTGATTCGGCATTTGCCGAAATGAAAAAAGCGGGACTATCCGGCATGCTGACGGATTTCGAACTGCTCACGGCCGCGGCTTTCCTCGTCTTCAAAAATCATCAGCCGTACCTTATTTTCCTCGAGGCCGGCATGGGCGGGCGCTTTGACAGCACGAATGTCGTCATGCCGGAGGCGTCCGCCATCACATCGATCGGCCTCGACCATACCGGATTCCTCGGCGGCACCTTAAAAGAGATCGCCTGGCACAAAGCGGGGATTCTGAAGCGCGGTGTGCCTGGAATTATCGGGCCGCTCCAAACTGAAGCGTTTGAAGAGGTAAAGCGTGTCGCAAATGAAACCGGCGTGCCGATCTCTGTTTACGGTCAAGACTTTACCGCGATTCCCGGTATCCGACCCGGTCTTTCCGGCCCGCACCAGCATGTGAACCTGGCGATTGCCGCGGAAGCGCTGAAGGCTGCGGGGATTGACCTTGATCCATCCAAGCTGAAAAGGGGAGCGGAAACCGCTTTTCTCCCCGGCAGGTTCGAAGAGATAAGTCCGGGTGTTTTCCTGGACGGAGCCCACAACCCGGCGGCGGCAGATGCGCTCGTCCAATCGGTCAAAGACAGATTCGGCGAGGAGGCGAAGGTCCGGTTCATGGTCGGCATGCTCGCGAGAAAAGATTACCGGAGCGTGATCCGGATTCTCGAGCCGGTCGCCCGGTCATTTATCTTCATCGACTTCGCACATTCGGATGCTGCACCCGCGCATCTCCTTGCCGCGTGCACCAAGCTTCCGTCTGTGCAGATAAACGCTGAACAGATTCAGCAGGAAAGATGGTCTCCCGCAGAAATTCCTCTGATTGTGACAGGCTCCCTATACCTTCTTTCGGAACTCCGTCATCGTTTTCTATAATTTTTTGAAAATTGACAGACAGTGCTTCAAAGATTTGGTAAAGTATGAAGTAATGAATGCAAATCCTTACCCCGGGGAGGAGGAGAGGGATGGTTCGGTTCAGAGGCCAGATGCGGCTGGCTGTCCTGGTTGCTTGGCTGATTGTGGTTCCTGCGGGATTCGTATGGCTGTGGCACATCAGGGAACCGCTTGATTCCGGCAGCTATCCCGTCCTTGCGGCAGCCACGGTGCTTGCGATGGCAGCCGTTTTCTATCCTGTCTTACGGAACGGAACACACCTGACGCTTGTAGGCTGGCTGACATTGCCGGCGTTTTTTCTCGGGGGGATCTTCGTTGAAGCGGTGATGATGCAGGTTGCGTTGCTGGCAGCCATTCCGGGCAACCGGAAAAGCCCGGATCCGCTGCAACGGTTTTTCTTTAATTCGTTGATTTTCTTTGTTTTGTCGGTAGTTTCGGGAGCTGCTTTTTATGCATCCGGCGGCAGCATCATGGGGACCGGTTTCACGGATTTGGCGTTGCCCGCCGCAGTTTATTTGGCCGTCCAAACCATAGGGAATATCGGATTTCTCCATCTTTATCAGAAGCTGATCGGGAATCCGTATCCGTTCCGGTTACGTCTGGTCCGGCAGGATTTCTTTGCGGCACTTGTCATCCTGCCTTATGCGTTGTCGGGGTATTATCTGTATCTCGCCATCGGTACGGTCAGCCTGCCGATATTGGCAGTCCCGTTTTTTAGCGTTATTTTCTTGATGCGGCTGTATGACACGACGGAGCGGGTCAATGACATGCTGGCCAAAGCGGCGGAGCTTGGCCGGGGGATGTCCGGCAAGCTGACCCAGCCGGAAGTGCTCGATCTGTTCGTCAGGACAGTGCCCGATCTTTTGCCTGTGGATTCCCTCTATATTTATGACATCAGAAAAGGTCGGGTCGAGCCTCTGAAGCTGATGGAAAATGGAGAGATGTTCACTGTCGGATGGCAGCGCCGGGACGCGGACACGGGGATCGGTTCCATGGTCTACCATTCAGAAAAGGGCCGTCTTTTCGGAAACCGGGAAGAATGGGAAATCTTTGTGAATGGTTCCATTCCTGACGCGGAAAGTCTCATCGGTGTCCACATTGTCCGAAATAAAATGGTCGAAGGCGTGATTGCGGTCATGTCCAAGCGGAAGTATGCCTTTGAAGAATACCATCTCCGTGTTTTGGAACTGCTCGGCTCCTACTTGGCAGTAGCCCTCGAAAAAGCCCGCCATGTCCAGAAGACCGTGCAGGAAAGCGAACGATGCGCACTCACAGGGCTTTACAACTACCGGTACATGGAGAATGCGCTTCACTGGCAGATGAATCAGGTGAACAGCGGTGAGTCGGATGCGCTTTCTTGTGTCATGCTCGACATCGACCATTTTAAGAAAATTAACGACATCCATGGACATCACGGGGGAAATCGGGTCCTTGCAGAATTTGCTCGGCTGTTGGAGGAACGTTCAGACGTCTCATGGACGGTCAGCCGTTACGGCGGAGAGGAGTTCGTCGTTCTCATGCCGGGGGTATCAAAGGAAGTGGCCGTCGGCTTTGCCGAAGCGTTTCGCATGGAGGTGGAGAATCACGCATTTACTGTGGAGTCATTCGGGGAAGCCGGGCCCGCAATGATTCCGGTCACTGTCAGTATCGGGGTCGCGACGTCGCCAGCGGACAGCGACAGCGCGATGGGGCTGATCCGGAATGCCGACCGGGCACTCTACACGGGAGCCAAGCAGGCCGGGCGGAACAAAGTGGCCGCCTATGCCGGATAACGATGGGGAGTGAATGGGATGGAAATCGGGAAGGGGGAGCGGATTTCACTGCCGCTGGCCTGGCTGTTGTTCGTGCCCGGCGGGATGGCCCTGCTTTGGCTGTTTGGCCCGCGTATCGACGACTGGGTCGCTTTTGCCATCATGGCAGTTGCCGCAATTGTTACCGGTCTGTTTCCGCTGGAATTCAGAAATATCGCAGTCTCTTTCCAGCAGTGGCTGCTGATCACAATCTTTCTCCGGTTCGGGGCAGGAGCGGAAGCACTTGTTTCACAGCTGGTCGTGATCGCATCCGTTGTATTTTCCAAGTCTGTGCTGCCTCCGGTCCACCGCTTTGTCATCAATTCACTGATTTTCTTTGTCTCGTCCGTTTTTGCGGCGGGAGTGTTCTTTTTCTCGGGAGGCGTGACCGGCAGTGTATCCGTGCCTCATGTCGTCGGCTACGGTCTGCTATACACGATGGCGTATCTTGGAACCAACCACCTTTGCCTGCTGGCCGATTCAAAATGCTTCGGCAGGCCGTATCATCTCCTGTCCAGGGAAACATTGTGGGATGCTGCATCCCTTCTAGTCACTTTCCCGTTCGGAATCGCAGCCTACTTCCTGGAACGCGCATATGGTCCCGGAGGCCTGATTCCGATCCTGATTCCATTTTTTATCGCGCTCTTGTTCGCGGCACGCTACAACACGAGCGAAGGTGTGAACCGGAGACTGGAATCAGCCTCTAAGACGGGCTATGAACTCGCCGGCCGGCTGAACAGCGAGGAGCTGATCCGCCTGTTTATCCACAGGATCCGGCAGGCGCATGAAGCCGATGCCGTGTATCTGATGGAGGCATCGGAGGGACGGTTCACTGTTACGGGCGCATGGGAAGAAGACAAGCTTACCAACAACCCACGCCATCTTCTGATCACTAAAAGTGACAAAAGCGGTTTTGACAGGCTGCAGGCAGCGGTATTCGGCACCGCAATGGAATGGAAACGGGAATTGTTGCTTCGGTTGCCTGAGGGGATCGAGAGTGTGATGGTTGCTCCTCTTATGAATGAGGACAAGTTGACCGGTTTTGTTGTGGCAGGAGCATACAGGCGCCACTTGTTTGACCGGGAAGATTGCCAGATTTTCGACCTCTTGTGCACCCACTTCACCGTATCGCTGGAAAAGGCGAGGTATGTCGAGACCGCCACTTCGCACAGCGAGCGATGCCCGCTGACCGGTCTGCGCAACTACAGATGGCTGGAGCGCGAACTCGAGCGCCGGGTCAGCAATGTGAATGGCGGCGTCCTCAGCCGGCTGTCGCTCATCATTTTGGACATCGACCACTTCAAGCGGCTGAACGATACATACGGCCACCAGAGCGGAAACGACATCCTGATCAATCTAGCGGCGATTCTTGAAAAAAACACGGAAGGCAAAGGCGAGGTCGCCCGGTACGGCGGAGAAGAGTTCGTCATTCTCTTGCCGGGATGGTGGAAGGAAGAAGCCGTTGAGTTCGCAGAAAAACTCCGTAAGTACATCGAGCACTCGGTATTCGAAATCAGGCCGGATCTCGGTGCAGAGCGGCAAAAGGAGTTCGTCAGCATCACTGCCAGCTTCGGAGTCGCAAACGTTCCGGACGATTCGGACAATCCGATGGACCTGCTCAGAAATGCGGACAGGGCCCTTTACGTCGGTGGAAAACAGTCGGGGAGAAACAAAGTAGGCGTATATGAGGGATGACCGGACCGGGAAACCGGTCTTTTTGTGTGTCGAAACACCGACACTGGGGAAAAGGAAAATGACAACCACTGTCGAATGCAGCATAATGAGAGAATCATAGAGTCGGGGAGGGCGGACGATGAACAAATGGGCAATGAAAAGGAATGAAAATGGCCTGACGCTCGTTGAAATCCTCGCCACCCTCGTCATCATCGGCATTGTCTTTATCGGAATCATGGCGATCTTTCCGCAGATGACTCTTTTCAATGAACGGACGGAAGTGAAGCTGGATGCGATGAGCATTGCAAGGGCAGAAATTGAACTGTTAAAACAGGTTCAGGTGAATAGATTTGGCCCGGAAATCGGTGCGGAACTCCAGAATATTCATCTGGATCGTGTTGCGGTCAGTTCGACTGCAGGTTCATCCGGACAAGTCATTTTATCCTACCAATTGCCCAATGGGTATCAAGTAGAAGCTTCCATATTCCCGGCAGAAACGGATGAACAGCTTGATTCCCTTTATCTTCATCAGGTGCATCTCGTAGTTATGGAAGGCGGTACATCAAGAAGAATGTCGGAAACCTATGCCTATCTGGAAATTGAACCCCCTTCTGATGCGGAGGAGGGAACTAAATGATAAGGAAAATAAGAGAAGAAAAAGGGATGACATTGGCAGAACTGATTGCAGCATTGGCACTGGCTGGCATGGTAGTGGTCATTATTATGACCCTGTTTTCCATCGGCACAAAACACCAATCTCTTGAAACCAGTCATCTCGCCTTGCAGCAGGAAATGAATTTAATGATGACCCGTATCACCCAAATCCATCGCTCGGGCGCTTGCTATGCGCTGGACCAGAAGGAAAGCGGCGTTGAAATCATTACTTTTACACGGCAACAGGACGAAAACCGGAATGAGCTGAGAGCCGGAAATTGTACAACGTCTACAAAGAACAGTTCGGCATACAAGAACGAAGGTTATGAAGTCAGGATTTGCCGCGTGAGTTTACGTGACACAGAGACCGTCTGTGAAGAGTTGAATTCCGAGACGGTGATCGACCCCCAAAGGGAAAACCTACGTGCCCGAATCACATTCAAAAGCGGGAATGGCAAAGAGTTGGTTCAGGAAACGACATTTTCGCGGTTTAAGGAGGAAGGCAGCGATGAAGAGAGTGATGAGGGCATCTCGGAAGCCGCTCCACAATGAAAAAGGATACACGCTCATTATCGTCTTACTGGTGATCACTCTTTTGCTTGCCTTTGCCGCAACGTTTATGGCTACGTCAATGAACCATTCTGTTCAGGAACGCACTGTGGAGTCCGGGAATCTGTCGGTCGCAGCAGCAGAAATGGGTATCCAATATGAAACAGCTCATTTTGGAGACGATTTTAACCAGCTTCTTGATGAGATTAATCTGGAGACCACAATCAAGATCAACAAACTCCGGGAATGCATACAGCCTCCTATAGGAACAGAATGTGATAGCGAACAAGATCGCAAAAATTATGAAAGCCGGATTGAATCAGAGATACGGGCACTTTTCTTTGAAAAAGTTTTTGATTTGATCGGTACATACAAGACGAACTCGAGTTCCATAAATATGAAAAAAGAGTTTCCCGGAAAGGCCGGCTTTTATATTGAAAATGTAACATCCAATCTGAGTTCGAATCTGCCGGTTTCCAATCTTAAAGAAATCGAAATGAATCTGACGGTCAAAGGAGAAGCGGATGAACGGACAAGCACTCTAATGGCGACCGTTATTTTCCCGGTACCGGATCGGTTCCTCAATCCTGATGAAGCTGAAAAGGTACAGACAAACTTCGTAGAAGTAAGTGAAGACATTACCTATGAGGATATTTTCAATCTGCAGGCACCGACAATTTCATGCAGTACGCTGATAGACAGCGTAAAGTCCGGAACCGCTGTGGCCCCCTATAAATGTAAAGCCGACGGAGCGTTGAGCGGCATCGTTGAAAAAATTAAAACTGCCGGACTTGATCCAAAAGATTTCACGGTCTTCACCAGCAATTTCGTGCGAGATGTATGCGGATTAAAATGCGGAAATCTAAATAACCTGGACTTCTCAGGTGCCAATCTGGTTGTTAATTCAAGTGATATTGAAGCGTTCAACAATATGAATAACTTGGTGAATGGCAATCTGATTATTAACGGAACCTTATCAGTCGGAAACAACTTAAATAACCTTGGGAAAAATGGGGTCAAACAAAATGTCATCGTTAAAGGTTTGAATGTGGACAACAATATTAAGAACATGTCCTATACCAATTTGCTGGTGCTTGGCAACCAAGATGGGACCCTGGCTGACCTAAAATGGGGAAACCATTTTGATGTCGATATCTATTCCCGTCTGTGCATTGATATTGACAGGATCAAGAGCGAAGATCTCACCCGTCTTTCAAAAGAAGCCAACTTCAAAGATAGCGGATCTCTTATCTACTATTCGAAAGATCCAAATAAAACGTTCCGATTAGTGCAAAACAATGATTACTATGTAGTTCGTGCACCGAGCTATGCATCCTTCTTGGAGAAGTGCGGTGTGACGCTGAAGAAAACAGTCACAAGACCCGTGGATATGTCAGTTCCGAGCGTAATCGATGCAAACTATGACATCCAAGTGGATTATTAATTGTTGAAAGGAGGCCCGTCATGCTGGACTATATATTTCTCTTGATTGCCGCCATCATCGTTTTCCCCGTTCTCTATTATCTGATGACTAAAGGAAAAGCGGGGAAGGTGATGGTCATCATGGCGGCAGCCGGTTTCGGGATTGCGCTGGCCGGAATTTACATTCAAAATCATTTTGCGTTCTACTATTCCGCGATTGCAATGATTGGACTGTCATTCGCGGCCGCTGTTCTGATCGCCAACCGGTTGCCGGACAAAACGGTCAGCGAGGGCGTGCTGGATGAATTATACGAGCCGATTCGCTTGGAGGATGACTCTCCGGCCATGAATGATGAAAATGAAATCGCCGTGGCTTCGGAAGACATCCGCGCTGCTGTTCCGGCCGAGGATTCCAATACGATTGAGCCGGAGGGTTACCGAGAAGTTATCCTTCCCGGCATGGCGGAGATCGAGCAACCTCCGGAAGACTTGGATAGGAACGAACAAGCAGCATCCTATCTTGAGAATGATGAATTGGAGCTTCTGACTGATCTGGATACACCGGAAATTGACCTCGTCTCTGAATCGGTCGAGGAAGCGATGGAGCCGGAATTTGCCGGAGAGGACGATTATCTGGAGCCACTGGAAATGCCATCGCAACCAGCAGCAGAGGAATCTAAACGACCCGAACAGCCCTCTTTCGTTGATGAAGACGACTACCTTGATGACGGCGACCTGGAGTCCTGGCTTGAAGCCCGGCCGGTTCCCGAGCCGGCCGATGAGCGGCCGGAGGAGCCCGATGTGATGCGGGAAGATGACCCGTTCGGGCTGCTGACTGAAGAGGATTGGATTGTGGAAGAGGAGGAAGAAGGCGATGGAAAATAAGAAAATCCTGAACGTCCTGATCGGCGTCCTTCTGTCCACGCTCTTTTTCTACCTGTTTGCGTCGGGCGGATCTTTACTTGCCGGCAATCTCCTCTTTCCCTCAAAAGACTTCGGGGAAAATACATATATAGGTCCGTATGATGTGTCGGACTACAAGGAAGCGGAGACGACAAAGGTGCTGAATGAAGGCGTCAGCGACCTGCAGAGCCGGTTTGATGTGGAAGTCCGTTATCTGGACGGTTCATTCACCCTGCCGCCAGAAGCGGTTGAATTCGATGTGCCGGGCACCATCAATGAGGCTGACACCGGGCAGGAGAATCCCCTGCTTGTGCATGTGAAGGAAGGCGCCGTGCGCACGCTGCTCGAACAGAACCTTGGCAAGCTGAACCTGACTGATGGAGAAGTCAGCGCCATCGCGGAGGGCATCGAACGCAGGCTCAGGAATGGAACGATGCCCGCCCGCATCCAGATCAGCGAATTTTTGGATGCAGGCCGCCTGGAAGGCGACACCGTTGTAGCATCCGCTTCATTTGATTCACAGACCGTAACGGAAGGGTTCCTAAACGGCTTGGAGGCGCTGAACGGAGTGGAGATCAGCGGAGGGTCAACCGTGTCATTCCTCCAGCTGATGGAATCGCTGGATACGGGATCGCTCACGAAAGATGAGATGACGAGAATCGCTTCCCTTCTCTATGCAACTGTATTAAACACAAACTTTACCATCGACGAGCGGTCCATCAGCAACCGCCTGTCGGACGGCATTCCGCTCGGATTCGAAGCGGCTGTCGACCCTATTACACAAACGGACCTGATGTTTACGAACCCAAACGGGGCCACATTTACAATTGCAACGGAGATGGCCGGAGACACTGCGACGCTCTCGCTTCACGGTCTGCCATTTCTTTATGAATACACGACATCCGTGACTGGCACCGAGACGTTCGAGCCGCGGCTCATCAAGCAGTTCAGCGAAAATGTGAAGACCATCGCGCCAAGGATCGAAGAAAAAGGGGAAGACGGCATCCGTGCGACCGTGATCAAAACGATCATGGATGATGCGATTGAGCGATCGAAGGAGGAAGTGTCCACCGACTTCTATCCGCCTGTCCACCGCGTAGAGGTGCATCGTCTGAAGCCGGAAGAACAGCCTGCGGAAAACACAGGAAACGGCAAAGAAGGGTCTGATACAGGCGGGACAGGTGCCGATGGCAATTCAGACAGTACCGGAAATGGCACTGGGAATGGCAATGGATCAGGCGACGATACAGGCAATGGTACCGGAAGCGGCAATTCCGATAACGGTGGCAATTCCGGTTCTGGTGATGATTCAGGAAACGGTTCAGGAGACACTTCCGGCAATAATAACGGCCCCGGTTCAGGCTCCAGCGAAGGAAACGGAAATGGAGAGGGGGCCGGCAATGACTCGGGAACCGGCAACGGAGACGATGAGATTCAATACGACAAGGGCGGCAACCCGATTACGCCATCAGCCGCCCGGGGAAGGTGATGCACATGGTCCAGGCACGAAAGCGGCTTGGAGATATCCTCGTTGAAACGGGATTGATCACGGAAGAACAGCTCCGGGAAACCCTGAAGGAGAAACTGAAAGACCAGCGTCTGGGTGATGCGCTCCTGCAGAGAGGACTGATCACCGAACTGCAGCTGGTCGAGACGCTCGAGATCCAGCTCGGCATCCCGCATGTGAACCTGTTCAGATATCCGTTCGAGCCTCACATTTTCAGCCTCGTTCCGAAAGAGTTCGCCAAGCGCAATCTGCTGGTGCCGCTGAAAACCGAAGAGGACAGGCTGTTTGTCGCGATGGTCGACCCGATGGACTATATTGCGATCGAAGACCTGAGGCTGTCCACCGGTTTCCAGATTGAGCCGGTGATTGCCTCGAAGGATGACATCATGAGGACAATCGCGAAGTTTTACGAAGAGTCCTTTGACGAATTATTTATTGAGCAGGAGCGGCTTCAGCGGGAGGACGAGGACAACCTGACAGACCTGGACTCTCCGGTCGTCCGACTCGTCAACCAGATTCTCACTGCGGCGGTGATCCAGAAGGCGTCGGACATCCATATTGACCCGAGGGAGCACCAGCTGCTCATCCGGTTCCGGATCGACGGGATGCTTCACGACGAGCGTGTCTTGCCGAAGCATATGCAGCCGATGATCAATGCCAGGATCAAGATTATGGCGAACCTCGACATCACGGAACACCGCGTTCCGCAGGACGGGCGGATCAAGACGAATGTCGACTTCAGGCCGATCGACCTGCGCGTGTCGACACTGCCGACCGTCTACGGGGAAAAGATCGTCATGCGGATCCTCGACCTGAGCAACTCGCTCGCCGACCTGACGCATCTCGGGTTTAACCGGATCAACCTTGAACGGTTTATGAAGGAAATCACGAAGCCGAGCGGCATCGTCCTCATTTCGGGGCCGACGGGGTCGGGGAAATCGTCGACGCTTTATGCGGCACTTAACAAGCTGAACCGGGAAGAGGTCAATATCGTGACGGTCGAGGACCCGGTCGAGTACCAGCTGAACGGCATCAACCAGGTCCAGGTGAATCCGAATGTCGGGATGACCTTTGCGGCGGGGTTGCGGTCAATTCTTCGCCAGGATCCCGACATCGTCATGGTCGGGGAGATTCGGGACGTTGAAACGGCGGAAATCGCGGTGCGGGCTTCTCTGACGGGACACGTCGTCCTCAGCACGATCCATACGAACGATTCGATTGCGACAATCACCCGGTTGCTTGATATGGGCGTCGAGCCCTTCCTCGTCACCGCATCGCTGAATGCCGTCGTGGCACAGCGTCTTCTGCGGCGGGTGTGCAGGGACTGCAAGACGGAAGAGCCGGCGACCGAGCGGGAAAAGGAAATCGCGTCAAAGCGCGGCATCAAGATCGAACAGGTCATGCGCGGCAAGGGCTGCCCGTCCTGCAACATGACCGGCTACCGCGGAAGGATTGCGATCCACGAAGTGCTCGTGCTCGATGATGAAATGCGGAATGCGATCAATAAGGGCGAAACGGTATCCAAACTAAAAGAGATCGCCATCCGGAACAAGACGATTTTCCTTCTGGATGACGGGCTCCTGAAAGTCAAACAGGGAATCACGACGACGGAAGAAGTGTTCCGTGTCGCAATGCTGGATTAAGGCGGTGGAATGATGAAACAGACAATTGACGGACTTTTATCTGCGGCATTTAAACTCAAGGCATCCGACATTCACCTGACGGTCGGCGTACCGCCTGTTTTCCGGATTCACGGAGACTTGAAGCGGTATGGGAAGGAAGTGAACACGCCGGAATTCACCCTGGGAATCGCAAAGGCGGTCATCCCCGAGAAACTGTATGATCAGTTTCTTGAAAAGGGCGAGCTGGACTTTTCCTACTCCGTCCCGGGTGTGTCGCGGTTCCGGGTGAACGCTTACCGCCAGCGCGGTTCGGTATCGCTCGCCTTCCGGACGATTCCGACGAAGATCATGACCGTGGAAGAACTCGGCATGCCGGACACGCTCAAGCGGCTTGCGGAAACGCCGCAAGGCATGATCCTCGTGACTGGTCCGACCGGTTCAGGTAAGTCCACGACGCTTGCCGCGATGATCCGCCATATCAATGAGACAACCCGAAAGCACATTATCACGCTCGAAGACCCGATTGAGTTCGTCCACAATCACGGCGCGTCGATCATTGACCAGCGGGAAGTCGGCTTTGATACCGATTCGTTTGCGAACGGCCTCCGTGCCGCTCTCCGGCAAGACCCTGACGTCATCCTCGTCGGGGAGATGCGGGACCTCGAGACGATATCGATTGCGATCACTGCGGCGGAGACGGGCCACCTCGTCTTCGGTACACTTCACACATGGAGTGCCGCGTCCACGATCGACCGGATCATCGATGTGTTCCCTCCGTCCCAGCAGACACAGATCCGTGTACAGCTGGCGGGGGTTCTGACAGGCGTTATCTCGCAGCGGCTGTTCAAGACAGCGGACGGCCAGGGACGCCGTGCCGCCACCGAGATTATGATCAACAACCCGGCGATCGGCAACCTGATCCGGACTGAGAAGATCCATCAGATCCCGAGCGTCATTCAAACAAGCCGGGCAATCGGCATGCACACAATGGAGTCGTCCATCCAGAAGCTCGTCGATACCGGCGCTATTTCCTATGAAACGGCCAAGCCGTACCTTGAAGGGGACGAGCACTGATGCCGCGTTTCCAGTATGAGGGGCGTGACACAAAGCGTGTCAGGAAAGGTACCATCCAGGCGGATACAAAACGGGATGCGGTGATGAAGCTGCGCGACCAGGGGATCCGCGTACTCAAACTTAACGAACTGCCGGAAACCACGCTGACAAAAGAAATCACAATCGGGAAGCCGGTCAAGCGCCCACAGCTGATCATGTTCCTCCAGCAATTTTCGACACTTCTTCGGGCTGGCGTAACGATTGTCGATGCGATCCATATCCTGTCTCAGCAGGTCGAATCCAAGCCGTTCCGCAAGATTCTCTCGGAAATTGCCGACGACCTGCGCGGCGGCGGTGCACTGAGTGACGCGATGGCCAAACATCCGAAAGCGTTCGAGCCTCTTACGCTCAATATGATTGCGGCAGGAGAAGCCTCCGGTAATATTGACGACTCACTGGACCGGCTCGCCATGCATTACGAGAAGTCGTATGCCACCCGGCAGAAAGTCGTGTCGGCAATGGTCTACCCGGTCGTCGTCCTTGTTTTGGCTTTCGGTGTCGTCATCTTCCTCCTCGTGTCGATCGTCCCGATGTTTGTCGACATGTTCGACAGCCTGGGGGCGGAACTGCCGGGGATTACGCTTTTTGTTCTCGGGGCCAGTGAATTCATGCAGAGGTTCTGGTATTTGATTGTCGGGTTCGTTTTGCTGCTTGTTCTAGCAATCTACCTAATGCATCGAAGCAAAGAAGGGAAGTATGTCCTGGACACGTTTCTTCTGCGGATGCCTTTGATCGGCGACCTGATGAAAAAATCTGCTTTAGCCTCGATGACCAGGACACTCAGCTCGCTGTTTACAAGTTCCGTGCCCATCCTCCAGGCAATGGCGATGGTCGAGCGGGTCGTCGACAATGAAGTCATTAAGCGGGTTGTCAATGAGTCAAGGAATGAGTTACAGAAAGGGAATTCCATTGCCGGACCGATGACCGGCCACTGGGCGTTCCCGCCGCTTATTCCCCACATGATTGCTATAGGTGAGCAGACAGGGGCGCTTGACCAGATGCTCGGAAAGGTAGCCGAGTTCTATGAAAAAGAAGTAGACACGGCAACCGAGCGGCTGAAATCACTGATCGAGCCGCTCATGATGATTTTCCTCGCGGTCATCGTCGGCACCATCGTCATGGCCATCATGATTCCAATGTTCAGCATGTACGAACAAGTTGGTTAACGTGAAACAATTCTGTAACAAACAGAAATAATCCTGTAATAAACGTAAAAATGATTCTATTTATTGGTTTGGGGTAATGCTATAATAGATTCGTAGAAAACCTACAGGATTTGACAAAAGGAGGACAACCAATGATGAAATTCGTCAAAAACAAACTAAAAGAGGAAAAGGGCCTCACGCTCATTGAGCTCTTGGCGGTTATCGTTATTCTTGGTATTATTGCTGCCATTGCGATTCCGGCTATCGGCAATGTTATTGAAAACAGTCGTTATAACGCGGTTAAAGGTGACGCTCTCAATATCTTGTCTGCTGCCAATATTTATATTGCAGAAAACGAAATTCCAAGTGAAGGAATTAAACCGGCACAACTTGATTCTTATTTAGAATCACCAGGAAAGGTTACTGAATATACAGTTACACGAGAAGACGGTGACCTTGTTATCACCACAGCTGCTGGTGTCGAGTATTCGGGAAATAAAACTGTTAAATTCACTAATGCTTCGGTAGCAGAAATCAATGCCGATGATCAGTCAGGAAGTTCTGATAATAACAAAACTATTCCTGGCGGTGGTACAACAGAGCCTCCAGTAGAAGGTTAAATAAAGGAGCTGACACAATTGCCCAAAAAACCATTCCGCCGCAAACAACGCATCACATCCATCACAATCGAAGAAGACGCCCTCCGTTACGCTGAGCTCCGCTCCGCCGCTCCGCTCATCATCGAGCGCACGGAGGAACGGCCGCTCGCGGAAGGAGTCATCTCCGAAGGCAAGGTGATGGATCCGAAAGCGTTGGAAGTGGCGGTGGAGGGGGCAGTGAAGGATTGGGGGCTGCGGCGCAAGCGCGTCCGGTTCCTCGCTCCTGATCAGTTTGTCATCATCCGAAAAGTGGAAACCCCGGCCGATGTCCCTGAAGATGAGCTGAAAGGCTACTTCTTCATTGAGATCGGCTCTTCTTTATATTTGCCGTTTGATGATCCGCTGTTTGATGTCGTTCCTTTCGAGAGTGAAGGAGACGGGAAGGAATCGATCATCATCGCGTCGAAAGAAGAGATTGTGCGTCAGTATGAGCGGGCTCTTGTCGAATCCAAGCTGAAGCCTGTCCAATGTGACATTGCGCCGCTTGCGCTTTACCGGCTGGCTTATCAGCAGCACAATCTGGACACAGAGCGCAATGTGCTGATCGCGGATTTCAGGGGAAATGATCTGACGGTCTCGATCTTCCACCGCCATCAGCCGCTGTTTTTGCGGCCGATTGAAATTGATGAAGAGGAATGGACGGCAGAAACCGCCTTCCGGGAAATCTCCAAACTCATCAATTTCTATACATACAACATGATGGACGGCAATGAAACGATTGATTGCCTGTTTGTTTCGGGTGACTGCAGCATGACTGATGAGCTGTCCCAAATGTTCCGGGACCAAATGAGCCTGGATGCCGGATGCATCCGGAAACAACGGATCGAAGACGTGGCCGGCCGTGAAGTCCCGGAACGGTTTGACCGGGTGATCGGTCTGGCTTTGAAAGAGGTGTAGCGTTTGCTCGTTGATATTAACTTACTTCCCGAACGGGATCGGGAACGATCAAAAGCCGTCATCCTCTCGCTCGTCATCCTGCTTTCCGCGATGCTGTTCTGGCTGACGTTCTTCATTATGGCAAACCGGAATGCGGATGAGGCGGAGCGGCTCGATGCCCACACGCAGGAAATCCGGCTCGAGGGGGCGGAAATCCGATCCCGCATGCAGGGGACGGAGACGATGGCGGACCGCGAACAGCTGGAGCTGACCGTCGGCTGGGCGGAAAGCTACCAGTTCCCGACGGCCCCTCTCCTCCGCCATCTTGTTTCGCTGCTGCCCGCCCGCGGGTTCATGATGGAGTATACATATACCGGCCCGCATACGGCCGACCTGTCCGTCCAGTTCGACCGATACGAGCAGGCCGCTTACTATCTTGCCCGGCTGAAGGCGGCAACACCCGTGGACAGCGCGATCATGAATGATGTCAGCGCATCGCCTCTGGACGAAGAAACCGACGAGGAAGGGAATCCTGTAGATACCGGCGAGATCGTCGTGCCCCGTTATATCGCGACTTACACCATTGAGTTTGTTGATCCGAGGGTCCCGGCCGAAGGGACGGCAGAGGAACCGGCAGAAGGCGGGGAAGGCGAAGCGGCGGAGGACGGCTCTGATACTGAAGTGAACGTCGACAACGATGTCGATGTGAATGTGGAGCAGGAGAATCCGGAACCGGGGACCGGCACTGATGCCGGCGAGGACACAGGTACAGGAGCTGAAACCGACCCTGCTGCCGAAGGTCAGGACGGCACCACGGATGCCGGGAGCACCCAGAACGGCGACACACCGGTTTCCGGCGGAGATCAGACGGAAGGGGGCGGCGGCCAGTGAACCGATTCGGCATGAACCGGAAAGAGACGATCCTTGTCGTCCTCTCGGCGCTGTTCCTGATCGCCCTTCTCCTTTACTCGTACTTCATGCTGTTCAAGCCTGCGCGCGAAACGCGGATCCAGTCCCAGCAGACGCTGCAGACCGAGCGTCAGGTATTGTCCTCGCTCCAGCAGCAGGCCTCGGGCGAGACGGAAAGCGAGCCGGCAAGCACGCTGCCGCTCCAGCGGCGCGTGCCGGTCAGTCCGGCAGAGGAAGTCGTCCTGCTCCAGGTCGGCAAGGCGGAAGTGGTGTCCGGGACGGAGATCCAGAACGTGGCGTTTACGACCGGCGAGATGGTCATCGAAAACCCGCCGGATGGCGTTGAGAGTGTCAGTGAGCTTTTGACGACCGTGCAGATCCTTTCTCCGGATTACGACGGCATCCTTACATTTATTGAGGAAGTCGAGCAACTGGAGCGGATTACGGTCACCAATTCGGTCTCTTTCACCGGCCCGCCGGAGCGGACCGGGGAGGCGCAGGAAAAAGAGCCGGTCGCGATGGAGATCACCTTCTCCTCGTTTTACCGGCCTGATCTTACGACGTTGGAAGGCGAGACGCCGACCGCACCGGCTCCGCCGCCTTCGCTGAAACAAGACCCATTTACGTTCGAGGATGAGACGGAACAGGAGGACTGACTGTGGACTGGCTTTGGGCGCTGATGTTTTTCATTTACGGACTCGTGTTCGGGTCATTTTATAATGTGGTCGGCCTCAGGGTCCCGGAAAAGCAGTCGATCGTCCGGCCGCCGTCCCGCTGCCCGTCCTGCGGGAGGCGGCTGACGGCGGCCGACCTTGTGCCGTTTTTCTCGTTTGTCTTCCTGAAGGGGAAATGCCGCGGCTGCGGCTCGAAGATCCACTGGGTGTATCCGATGATGGAACTCATGACCGGAATCGCTTTCGCGCTTGCGTATTTCCGCTTCGGATTCTCCGGCGAACTGGTGGTGGCGCTGCTGTTCCTGTCGCTACTTGTCATCATTACCGTCTCGGATATCGCCTATATGCTTATCCCCGACAAGATTCTCCTTTCGCTTGGCGTTCCGATTCTCCTGCTGCGTGTCGCCTTGCCGACGGATCCGTGGTGGGACGGCCCGGCGGCGGCACTGGTTCTGCCCGCCATCCTGCTCTTTATCGCCATCGTATCAAAGGGCGGCATGGGCGGCGGCGACATTAAGCTGTATGTCGTGATCGGCCTTGTGCTGGGGCTGACGGATTCATTTCTGTCATTGTTCATCGCCGCCCTGGTGGGAGCGGTTGCCGGTTTGATCATCCTGAAGCGGCAGGGCAAGGGTCGGCGTACGCCGGTCCCGTTCGGCCCTTCGATAGCGTTCGGTGCGACAATCGCTTACCTGTACGGCGACGAGATTGTCGGCTGGTATCTGAACCTGTTTGTTTAACCCGATAAATTAAAAGGACAAGACGACAGCCGTCTTGTCCTTTTTTATCGTCCGGCTGGTATCGTTCCTTATAAAAGGGGTGGTGTCATGCGGTTACGGAAAAAGTATTCACGCGGGGCAATCGCGATGGCCATGCTGCACGGCTTCCTGATGGGGATCGGCGGCGTGCTGTTGTTCGGATTTATCGTCATGTCGGAAGACGGGAAGTCGGGCGATGCGGAAACGCCGGAAGCCGGGGAAACGGTGCCTGCGGATGCGGAACCTGCGAAGGAAGAAGCGAAAAAGGGGGAAGGCGAGGAAGCGACGGGCAACCGGAAAACGATGTTTTTTGCGATTCAGCACGGCATGTTCTCAAGTCATGATGCGGCGACCGGGTTCCTCTCATCCCAGGCACAGCTCGACAAGGCGGCGATTGTCCGCGTGGAGGACAAGTTCTACCTTTGGTCATCGATCCACCTGACCGATTCGGAAGCCCGTGCGTCCGTCGTGAAGGATACGTTCGTCAAGCCGTTCACGATTGATGCGGCGGCATGCCCTGCGGAAACGAGCGGGAAACTCCCGGTTTTATTGGCTGCGCAGGAAGCGGCAAAATTTAAATTTGACGACAAGACGAAGGATGATGCCCTGCCGGAAGGGTGGAAAAAGAATGTCGGCGCCGTTCAAGGGATTACGGAAGATCCGGCCATTATGAGGCTGCATCTGGTCAGCCATTATTCCGAGGCTGCCGAGTGTCTCAAAATCGAATTCTGAGCCAGTTTCCGTGCTCGAAATTGAAAAGTGCGGATTTCTCTATTTTCCCCCTCTCGGCTATGATGGGAACAAACCGTTTAGGGGGAATGGCATATGGAATTCAAGACAAACCGTCGAGTGATTCTCGCATCGGGATCTCCGAGAAGAAGTGAGCTGATGGGCGTGGCGGGCATCCCATTCATCGTCCGTAAACCGCAAGTGGCAGAGCCGCTGATCCGGCAGGGGGAAAAGCTGGCAAATTATGCGGAACGGCTTGCCAGGCTGAAGGCCTTTGATGTGGCGGAACATGAATCCGGATCTGTTGTGATCGGAGCGGACACGGTCGTGCATCAGGAAGGACGGGTGTATGGAAAACCGTCCGGCAGGGAAGAGGCGAAAGCCTTCCTCGAGGCGCTCTGCGGTTCGGTCCATTCCGTCTCGACGGGAGTCTGTGTGACGGACGGGGAAAAGGAACGTACCTTCTCGGTCACGACAGACGTCGAGTTCCGTGATGTTCCCGGTTGGATGGTCGACAAGTATGTGGATTCCGGCGACCCGATGGATAAGGCCGGCGCGTACGGCATCCAATCCGGCGGCGCGCTATTTGTGAAGGAGATCAGGGGAGACTACCACGCGGTCGTCGGCCTTCCGGTCGCGGACGTATTCGGAGTGCTGAATGAAATGGGAGTGATCTCGGGCGGGAAGGGGGACGGGCTTTGACGACGGACCTGTATGTACCGAAGATCAGCGAGCTCCACATCGCTGACCGGCCGAGGGAGAGGCTGATCCACCAGGGCGCCGAGAGCTTGTCCAACCAGGAACTGATCGCAATCCTGCTCCGGAGCGGCACCAGGCAGGAATCGGTTCTCCAGCTGGCCAACCGGGTGCTGGCTTTTTTTGACCGGATCCAAGACATGCAGCATGCGACACTTGAGGAAATGACATCGGTAAAAGGCATTGGTGAGGCGAAGGCGGTGCAGCTGCTGGCCGCCGTCGAGCTCGGCAAGCGCCTCACCCGAAAGCAGTCGACGGAACGCTACGTCATCCGCTCGCCGGAAGATGCCGCGAGCTACCTGATGCCTGATATGTCGAACCTGAACCAGGAACACTTCGTTGTGTTGTTCCTGAACGTGAAAAACGAAGTGCTCCACAGCCGGACCATTTTTATAGGAAGCCTGAACTCCTCGATCGTCCATCCGAGGGAAGTGTTCCGGGAAGCGGTCAAGCGCTCCGCGGCCTCCATTATCTGCGCCCACAACCACCCGAGCGGCAACCCGGCCCCGAGCCCCGAAGACATCGAAGTCACCAAACGTCTCGCCGAAGCCGGCAGAATCGTCGGCATCGACCTCCTCGACCACATCATCATCGGAGACCACAAATTCCTCAGTCTGAAGGAAGGGGACTTTATTTGAATCTTTTAGTTGAAATGGCATTGTACGCAGGTGTTACTGGTTAAATGATGCCCTATCGTTGATTGAAGCGTAAGGCCCGAGACACCTGCGGGAATAGCGTTAGCCGAAGACCCCGCAGAGCGTAGCTCGAGGAGGCTAAGGCAACGCCCGCGGTAAGCGAGGGCCTGGAGCTAAAATCAACAAGCACGAAGCAAGAATTTACTTACTTTAATCTATTACACGCTATAGCTTCATATAAGATTGTCACTTTCTCGCGCAATCCGTTATAATGATGTGTATGATTTCAAACCGGCAACACTAACGGCCGCGCAGAAAGGGAGATTAATAGCGTGTTTGGATTCGGATCAAAAGATGTCGGGATTGACCTCGGCACAGCAAATACACTGGTTTTCATTAAAGGCAAGGGAATTGTTCTCCGCGAACCGTCCGTCGTTGCGAAGAACGTCAAGACAGGGGAGATCGTCGCGGTCGGGAATGACGCGAAGAATATGATCGGACGGACACCGGGCTCCATCATTGCAACGCGTCCGATGAAAGACGGCGTCATCGCGGACTTCGACACGACGACGGCCATGATCCAGTATTACCTGCGCGAAGCACAGAAAGCATCGGGCGGCACATGGAAAAAGCCGAACGTCATGATTTGCGTGCCGTACGGCATCACATCGGTTGAACAGCGCGCCGTGATCGACGCATCCCGCCAGGCAGGCGCCAAAGACGCCTTCACAATCGAAGAGCCGTTTGCGGCGGCAATCGGCGCAAACCTTCCAGTTTGGGAACCAACCGGCAGCATGGTCGTCGATATTGGGGGCGGGACGACGGAAGTGGCTGTCATCTCGCTCGGAGGCATCGTAACGAGCGAATCGATCCGCGTCGGCGGCGACGCCATGGACCAGGCGATCATTTCTTACATCCGCAAAACTTATAACCTGACGATCGGTGACCGCACCGCTGAGCAGATCAAAATCGAAATCGGCTCTGCCAAAGTCACAGAGAAGCCGGACAAGATGGAAATCCGCGGACGCGACTTGCTGACAGGCTTGCCGAAGACGATCGAAATCTCTTCGGAAGAAATCGCGGAAGCGCTCAAGGAATCCATCACGGCCATTATCGACGGCGTGAAAAAGACCCTCGAGCACACACCGCCTGAACTGTCCGCAGACGTCATGGAGCGCGGCATCGTGCTCACGGGAGGCGGCGCACTTCTCGCCAACCTTGATAAGGTGATTGCAGAAGAAACGAACATGCCTGTATCCATCGCGGAAGACCCGCTTGACTGTGTGGCGATCGGCACCGGCAAGGCGCTCGACAACTTTGATGTCATCAAGAAACAGCAAGCCAGATAATACGGGAGTGAAGGCAGCATGCCGCAGTTTTTCTCTAACAAACGGCTGATCCTTCTCCTCGTCGGTGTCATCGTACTGGTCGCCCTGATTTTCTTCTCGCTCAGGGACCGCGATCATGCGAACTTGCCCGAACAGATCGTAAAAGATGTCGTCGGCTTCGGACAGCAGCTGTTCTCGAAGCCTGCGCACTACATAACGGACCTGATCGACGATGTGGATTCACTTCTGAACACCTATGAGGAGAACCAGCGCCTGCGCGCACGGCTCGTTGAGTACGCGGCCGTCCAGGCAGAACTCAGTGATATCCGAAAAGAGAATGAGCGGCTAAAGGACATTGTCGGCAAAGAGGACGATCTCCGGGACTTTGAACCGATCCACGCATCGGTCCTGGCAAGGAACCCCGACCAGTGGGAAGAGAAAATTGTCATCGACCGCGGTGAAACCCACGGCATCCAAAAGAACATGGCGGTCATGACCGCCCAAGGCCTGATCGGAAAAGTCGTCTTGACGACACCGTTCACATCCACTGTCCAGCTCCTTGCGACGCAGGATCCGGATTACCGGGTATCCGCACTCGTCGTCGGAAAGACGGAGGCGTTCGGACTGGTCGAAGGCTATGACTCCGAGCGGCGTGAGCTGATTCTCCGGCGGATCGATGCCTCATTCGAGATCAAGGAAGGACAAAAAGTCATTTCTTCCGGTCTCGGGGGCATCTTCCCGAAAGGGCTTCTGATCGGAGAAATCACCGAAGTGACGACGGATGACTTCGGGCTGACGAAACAGGCACACATCAAGCCCGCTGCCGATTTCTCGATGCTTGAGCATGTCATCATCGCAAAGCGGAAATCGACGGAGGTCGACGGCTCTGATGCCGGCAACACGGATGAGGCAAAGGATAAAACGGCGGATGGCGGGAAAGACGGGGACGGGTCATGATCCGGCTCCTGATTCCATTTGTCGCCGTCGTTTTATTCTATTTGGAGCCGGTGTTCGGCCTGTTTTCCCCGGTTGAACTCGGCGGGGAGTTCCGCTATCTCATCCCCCGGTTCCTGATCATGTTCCTGATCTTTGTCGGGGTGTACTACAGCCGGCAGCGTGCTCTGACGTACGCAATCATTTTCGGACTCTTGTACGATTTATTTCACATTGATATTATTGGTCTATACGCCTTCCTGTACCCGGCCGTCTGCCTGCTGGCCATCTGGGCCGTGAAGCACATCCACAAGCACATCATTGTCGTTACGCTCATCACGCTGCTGCTTGTAGCGGTGCTTGAAACGGCGCTGTACGGATTCTTCACGCTGATCGGGTTCATCGGGATGCCATTCGGAGAGTTTGCCACGACACGTCTCGTGCCGACGATGATCGCCAACTCGGTGTTCCTCGTCCTGTTGGGCTGGGTGTTCAAATCGCTTGCCAACCGGCGGAGCATCCAGAAGAGGGAAGGAATGTTGTAAGCATGGAGGAGAATTGGGGTGACGCAAGTGACTAGAAAACAGCTTGTCATGATCAAAGGAACGAAGTCGGGCCTCGTGTTGCGCCTTGACGACCAATGCGCCTATTCCGAACTGATGTCGGAACTGGAGCAGAAAGTCCGGGAGGAAGCGCTCGAGGGGACGACGGAGATCCAGCTCCACCTCGGCAACCGGTACTGTACCGATGAGCAGGTTAAGGAGCTCATCAACTGTGTCCAGAAATCTCCCCATCTCCGAGTAACGAAAGTTCAAGGTGACGTCATCCGGGTGGAAGAGTGCAATCGCCTCATCAAAGAAAACCAGTCCGAGACGTTTGTCGGAATTGTGCGCTCCGGGCAGGTCGTACAGGCGGAGGGAGATCTCGTCATCATCGGTGACGTGAATCCGAACGGAAAAGCGATCGCGAACGGAAATATTTTCGTCCTCGGACGGCTGAAGGGCATCGCCCATGCCGGTGCCGAGGGCAATCGTGACGCGGTCATCGCGGCTTCCTGGCTGGAAGCGACGCATCTGATGATCGCCGATAAAGTGGAGACGATGACGGACGAACTGACGGTTCTGTCCGAACGTCCGGAAATGGAATGTGCCTATATCCACCGGAACGGCTTCATCGCCATCGACCGACTTCAGGAGCTCCGCATCCTGAGGCCGAACTTATCTACATTCAAGGGAGGAAGCTAATGTGGGAGAAGCCATCGTTGTGACATCAGGGAAGGGGGGCGTCGGCAAGACGACGACGACCGCCAACCTGGGAACTGCATTGGCCCTTCAAGGCAAGAAAGTCTGCCTGATTGACACGGACATCGGCCTCCGGAACCTGGACGTCGTACTCGGCCTTGAAAACCGGATCATCTATGATCTTGTCGATGTGGTGGAAGGACGTTGCCGTGTCAACCAGGCGCTCGTGAAAGACAAGCGCTTTGAGGACCGGCTGTTCCTTCTTCCGGCGGCACAGACAGCGGACAAGCTGGCTGTTTCGCCGGAGCAGATGAAGGAGCTCGTCACCGAGCTGAAACGCGAATACGATTACATCCTGATCGACTGCCCGGCCGGTATCGAGCAGGGCTACCAGAACGCAGTGGCCGGTGCCGACCGCGCAATCGTCGTCACCACGCCGGAAATATCCGCCGTGCGCGACGCCGACCGGATCATCGGTCTGCTTGAGCAGGAAGAAGGCATCGAACCGCCCAAGCTGATCATCAACCGGATCAAGCGCCATCTCATGGACTCCGGCGAAGCACTTGATGTGAATGAGATCACGACCCACTTGTCGATCGATCTCCTCGGCATCGTCATGGACGATGAAAACGTCATTTCTTCATCCAATAAAGGCGAACCGGTCGTCCTCAACCCGGCCAACCGTGCGGCAACGGGCTACCGCAACATCGCCCGCCGGATTCTCGGAGAATCGGTGCCGCTCATGTCCATGGACGAGCAGAAAAAGGGCTTCCTTGGTAAGTTGAAATCTCTTTTCACGAAATAATCGTTTCCCGGGAAATCGGGAGTAAATAAGGATATTCGACAATGCGACCCCCATCACATGCCTTCTTAGGCGTGCGGATGGGGGTCTTTCATTTTGGAAAGGAGGAAGGGTGATGGGGAAACGGAGTGTGCCGGAGCGCCTGGCCGCACTGGCGGTGCTGGAATCGAGGGTATCAGAGAGACACCTTTCATATCCTCGCATCAAAAGCGACCTAGACATGCGGCTCGCCGGCTATGCAGGGGAGAAAAAAGCAGACTATTATCTGGAGGAGGCGAGGATGAAGGAAAAGCCGGTGGTGTTGAAGGATGTGATGGTGCCGGCAGGCGGAAAGCAGGTCCAGGTGGATACGTTGGTTCTCCATCCCGCGTTTGTGCTTGTAGCCGAGGTCAAGAATATGACCGGCGAACTCTACTTTGACGAAGGCACCGGACAATTTTACCGGTTCAGAAATGGTGTGCGGGAAGGCATGAGAAATCCGGAAGACCAGCTGAACCGATCGGTGGCGGCGACAGAGCGCTTTCTCGCATCCATCGAACTGCCGGTCCGCGTCCATGGTGCCATCGTGCTCGCAAGCTATCACGGACTGGTCATCCAAGGTCCGGTCAGCAGGCCCATCTTCCAGGTCGACCGGTTGCCGGGGCACATTGAGAAATTGGAGAAGGAGAATCGAGCTATTTTAAAAAGGTCGGACCTGCATTACGTAGTCGATACGCTTAATCTTCTGTCGAGAGAGAAGCGAGAGCAATTTTTTAAATGGTATAAAATTACAAGTAATGATATTGGACCGGGTGTGAGATGTCCCGGCTGCTTCAGAATTGGCATGGAGCGTGGGTATGGAAAGTGGATTTGCATGGATTGCAAAGCAACTTCAACCGATGCCCACCTTGCCACGCTGCAGGAATATCGATTGATGTATGGAAAGGAAATTACCAGCAAGAAAATGAGGGATTTTATCCAGATTCCAGACCTATACCTCGCAAACCGCCTATTGCGCGAGAGATTTACTACCGTAAATAAAAATAAGAGAAATAAACGATACCAAATCAAATCGGATCTTTCATTACTAGAACCTTTTATCAATCATCTGCTCTACAGTAAGTAAAGTTGCCATATGGTACCGCGACTTGCCACATGGACCCGAAGTTGCCACATGGACCCGCGACTTGCCACATGGCACCCGAAGTTGCCACAAGGGCCCGCGACTTGCCAC
>NZ_JAHBCJ010000004.1:74144-356213 GCF_018390575.1 Bhargavaea massiliensis
TAAGTTGCCACAAGGGCCCGTGACTTGCCACATGGCATCCGAAGTTGCCACAAGGGCTCGCGACTTGCCACATGGCATCCGAACTTGCCACAAGGGCTTGCGACTTGCCACATGGCATCCGAAGTTGCCACATGACCCGTCGACTTGCCACATGGCACCGCCCAATTCACACTCTCCAAATCTCTTAACAATTTATCATCACCCCGCTCCCTCCTACATATGA
Source organism: Bhargavaea massiliensis (assembly GCF_018390575.1). Classification (GTDB taxonomy): domain Bacteria; phylum Bacillota; class Bacilli; order Bacillales_A; family Planococcaceae; genus Bhargavaea; species Bhargavaea massiliensis. Next base: position 74,368 of record NZ_JAHBCJ010000004.1, read on the forward strand.
TAGAGAAAACATTTTGCAGGGGTGTGGTGCGGATGAGGTGGAGGGAGAAGTGGGTGGCGGCGCTGCTCGTGACTGTGGTGCTGTTCGGGGTGGCGAAACTGGAGGAGCATCAGGTGATGAAGACGCAGATCACGCATCTGGTGCGGTCGGGGGAGGAGCTCACCGTGCTGAAGAAGTGGGTGATGTCTTTTGTGGATCAGGGGCGTCCGGAAACGGTGGTTCCGGTGACCGCGGACGGTGCAACGCCGGCGATGGCGGAGTTTTCGTCGCTGCAGCCGTTCCGGGAAGGGGTCGTGCTGTCGTATGATGCGACCATTCCGGTGACGGCGAAGGGGGACGGACTGGTGATATATACCGGGCACACTCGCCAGACGGGAAAGACGGTGACCGTCCAATATGATGACGGGGATACCGTGACATATGGGTTTATCGGAAAGTTCCTGACGCTGCCGTATACGACGGTCGGCGCGGGTGAGGCGATTGCGGAGCTGGAGACCGGGGCGATGTTCCTCGGTGTGCAGCGGGACGGTGATGCGATGGATGCGGAAGGCGTGAAAAACTGGTTGGCGTCGCTGAGGGGGACGGGGGAATGACAACCGGAGTCCTCTCTAAATGAAGTACCGGATGCATCCGGTCATGATCCCGTTCCTGCTTGCCATCATTGCGAGCGGGAATGTCTCATTCTATGCCATCGTCCTCGGTTCGCTCCTGTTCCACGAGGCCGGCCATCTGCTGGCTGCGAAATGGACGGGCGCTTCCGTAAGGCAATGTGTAATTATGCCGTACGGCGGGGAAATCGTGATTCCCCGTTTTTCCCGTTTGCCGAAATCGGACAGGCTTCTGATCGTCGCAGGAGGACCCGCAGCGACAACCTTATTGCTGGGCATTTCATTTTTGGTCCAGATGCCGGGGCGGGAACTGCTCATCTCAACACAACTGGCCTTGCTCGGCCTGAACCTGCTGCCGTTTTTGCCGCTGGATGGCGGCCGGGCGGCGCTCGTTTTCTTTCCGGAACAAAAGCTTGCATTCATTCTAATATCTATTTTTGCATCAGCTTCCGGAGCCGTTTTTTTCATCGTTTATTTGCCGCAGTCGGCACCTTACCTGTTCCTTGCTCTTTTCCTGCTGCTCCAAAATATTCTTCACTGGCGGTACAGAAAATATGAACGGGTGCTGGAGAGAGTTTATTCCGGAAGTTTTCCGAAGCCGGCAGTTGACCGGAAGTCGGGTCTGTGATAGTATTTTCATGTTGGTTTGTAGCGCACCCGTGCTACTACAACCGCACCGACAAGGTCTTAAGCACCACTTGGTCACCTTGGAGGGCGAGTCTTAGTCTAAGAGGAGGTGCAAGCATGTACGCAATCATTGAAACAGGCGGCAAGCAAGTTAAAGTTGAAGCGGGCCAGGAGATTTACATCGAAAAGCTCGCAGGTGACGTTGATGAGACGATCACATTCGATAAAGTATTGTTCGTCGGCGGCGACGACGTTAAAGTCGGAGCTCCATTCGTGGAAGGCGCTACCGTAACAGGTAAGATCGCCAAGCACGGCCGCGGCAAGAAAATCGTTGTCTTCAAATACAAGCGCCGTAAAAACTACCGCAAGAAGCAGGGTCACCGTCAGCCTTACACGAAAGTCGTCATCGACGGCATCAACCTGTAAGCCGTGATCCGGGTAATTGTGGATGAAACATCAGATGGCCGCATCACCTCATTCGAGATGACCGGCCATGCGGACTTCGCGGAACACGGAAAGGATTTGGTCTGCGCCGCGGCCTCGGCCGTGTCGTTCGGCGCCGTGAACTCAGTGTATGCACTGACGGAAACGGAACCGGAAGTGGAGCTTGGCGACAATGGCGGATATTTATCCGTCAAAGTGCCGGATCCCGAAGACGAATCCGTCCAGCTGATCCTGAAGTCCATGATCGTTTCATTGCAGACCATTGAGCGGGACTATGGTGAACATATCAAAGTGACTATTAACCGATAGGAGGTGGACTATATGCTACGTTTGGATCTCCAGTTCTTCGCGTCGAAGAAAGGGGTAGGTTCCACGAAGAACGGCCGTGACTCCGAAGCGAAACGCCTTGGTGCGAAGCGCGCGGACGGCCAATTCGTAACCGGCGGCTCCATTCTGTACCGCCAGCGCGGGACAAAAATCCACCCTGGTGAGAACGTCGGCCGCGGCGGCGATGATACGCTGTTCGCAAAGGTTGACGGTGTCGTACGCTTCGAGCGTTTCGGCCGCGACAAGAAAAAAGTTAGCGTCTATCCGGCTGCTCAATAAGCAACAGGCGGATGACGGCGGGCTGCATGATTCTCATGCGGCCCGCTTTTTTCTTTGCCGTTTTTTTAATCCCCTGCATTGAAACTGGCATGTCCTGTAGTGGTATACTGTACGTATGGGATGAACACGACCTTTTGAAGAAGGGAAGTGACCGCAATGGAAGAACGTCTGTCGGCACAAGAACTGCTGAAGTACTCGAGGCATGATCATATGAACACACTCCATCTGATCCGGATGCTTCTGGATCTCGGCAAGGAGGACGGCGTGCGGCAAGCGATTGATGCGGCCGTTGAACGGGCACGGCAAGAATCCGCATTGGGTGCCGCGGCAATGCCGCGCCTGGCAGTATGGCTTCTTACCTTCGGCTGGCGCTTCCCGGAATACGAAGTGTCGCTGGACGTGTCCGCGGACGGCCCGGGAGACAAAGAGGCGGACAGGGAGGCGGAAGCCTTTCTCGAAGAATTGTTCACAGATCTGCAAGAGGGCCTGAGTCCTTATGCGGAATACGGGGCACAAATCCGGGTAAAGACGGAATCCGGGGCGTGGGCGGTCACGTTCAAGCTGGCAGGCCCTCACGAACTGCATGAAGGGCTGCCGGAAGCGGCACCGGATGCACGCTTTACGTTCGAGCACTCTGAAGAAAATGGACAACTGAAGATGACAGTAGCTGGAAGGAAGGTGGATCGGTGATGTTTGTCGATCACGTAAAGATCTATGTAAAAGGCGGGGACGGCGGCAATGGAATGGTCGCTTTCCGCCGGGAAAAATATGAGCCGATGGGCGGACCTGCCGGCGGAGACGGCGGCAAGGGGGCCGATGTCATCTTTGTGGTGGACGAAGGCCTGCGTACGCTGATGGATTTCCGCTATCAAAGGCATTTCAAGGCCCCGCGCGGTGAGCACGGGATGAGCAAGAGCATGCACGGCAAAAATGCGAAGGATATGATCGTCAAGGTACCGCCGGGAACGACGGTGACGGATGCGGAGTCTGGCGCAATCATCGCAGACCTGACTGAACACGGCCAACGTGCGGTCATCGCAAAAGGCGGCCGCGGCGGGCGGGGCAATATCCGCTTTGCGACCCCTGCCAATCCGGCTCCGGAAATTTCCGAGAAGGGCGAGCCGGGGTATGAGCTTGAAGTCGTCCTTGAATTGAAAGTGCTGGCGGATGTCGGCCTCGTCGGCTTCCCGAGCGTCGGCAAGTCGACCTTGCTGTCCGTCGTTTCGGCAGCCAAGCCGAAAATCGGTGATTACCATTTCACGACGATTGTTCCGAACCTCGGTGTCGTGGATGCCGGTGACGGGCGAAGCTTTGTCATGGCGGACCTGCCCGGCCTGATTGAAGGGGCCCATCAGGGCGTCGGGCTCGGCCATCAGTTTCTCCGCCATATTGAGCGGACGCGCGTCATCGTGCATGTGATTGACATGTCCGGCATGGAAGGCCGGGATCCGTATGAGGACTATACGACAATCAACGAGGAGTTGGAGCAGTACAACCTCCGACTCACGGAACGTCCGCAGATTGTCGTGGCCAATAAGATGGACATGCCCGAAGCCGAGATGAACCTTGCGGAATTCAAGGAGCAGATTCCGTCCGATGTGAAGGTCTATCCGATTTCCGCGATCACCCGCCAGGGGCTGTCGGACCTGCTGTATGCCATTGCGGACCTTCTCGAGGAAACGCCGGAGTTCCCGCTTTATGATCCAGAGGAAGTGGAAGAATCACGCCACGTCCTTTACAAGTTTGAAGCGGAGAAGAAAGAGGAGTTTGTTATCGGCAGGGATGACGACGGTGCGTTTACGGTTGGCGGTCCTGCGATTGAGCGGCTGTTCAAGATGACGAACTTCTCGCATGAGGAATCGGTGCGCCGATTCGGACGCCAGCTCCGCGGCATGGGCATTGATGATGCGCTGAGGGAGCGCGGCGTCGAGAACGGCGATACGGTCCGCATCATGGATTACGAATTCGAATTCGTTGATTGAGACCTGCCCGGTAAAGGGGGCCTGCCGGCGAGGACGGCAGGAAGAGAAAAGAGGGCTGAAACAATGAAAGATGTTTCGGATGAAAATTACTACCTTGTCAGGGAAGATGTCCTGACGGAATCGATGCAGAAAACGCTCGAAGCAAAGCGCCTCCTGCAGAACGGTGAGGAGACGACCATCTGGGATGCAGTGAAACGGGTCGGCCTGTCGCGGAGCGCATTTTATAAATACCGCGACACGGTCTTTCCGTTTCATTCGGTCGTCCAGGAACGGATCCTCACGATTTTCCTGCAGCTTGAGGATAGGGAAGGGGCACTCGCGGAACTGCTGCGCACCGTGGCGGAGGCGGAGTGCAATGTGCTGACGATCCACCAGACGATTCCGATCCAGGGACGCGCCAATGTGACACTGTCCCTGGACGTCACCGCGATGACGATGGAACTGAACACGTTCCTGCAGACGCTCAAGCGGCTGCCGTTCATCGAATCGGCGGATGTCGTCAGCTCGGGCGCTTATTGAGGGGGAGAACGGTTTGGAAGAAACAGTGACACGGGTGGCTTACCTCGGACCGGAGGCGTCGTTCACCCATCTGGCGGCAGATGGCCTGTTCCACGGGGACTGGCTCATGCCTTACACGACAATTCCGGAAGCGATCGAAGCCGTATCGGAAGACCGCGCAGACTATGCGGTCGTCCCGATTGAAAATGCGTTGGAAGGGGCCGTCTCCCTGACGGTCGATTACCTTTATCATGAAGTGGAACTTTACATCACAGCGGAGATCCTGCAGCCGATCGATCAGCACCTCATGGTCCATCCAAAGCAGGCGGACAGGTGGGAAGAGGTGGAGTCGATCCATTCCCATCCGCAGGCTCTGGCACAGTGCCACAAATTCCTGCACTATCGGTTCCGCGGCGTGCCGCTGATCCAGGCGACCTCGACTTCGGGTGCGGCAAAATATGCATCCGAGAATCCGGATCTGAACATTGCCGCCATCGGCAACCGGTTCGCTGCAGAAAAATACGGCCTGAAAATCGTACAGGACAGCATCAACGATTTTCACTTTAACCGGACACGGTTTGTCGTCCTTTCAAAGCGTGATGGAGAGATCGGCAAGCCCGGATGCGGGGACAAGGTCAAGTCGACACTGATGATCAACTTGCCGAAGGACAACCGATCCGGTGCGCTCCATCAGGTGCTGTCGGTCTTTGCCTGGAGGCGGCTGAACCTGACCAAAATCGAATCCCGGCCGATGAAAACGGGTCTCGGCGACTATTTCTTTATCGTCGATGTGGACGCGGGAAAAGAAGAGCCGATGATGAAGGGCGCCATGGAAGAGCTCGCCGCACTCGGTTGCGTCGTCAAGCCGCTCGGCACGTACAGGACATATGAAATAAAACCGGCACCGCGCGAACATTAAGCGCGATGCCGGTTTTTATATTGGGTGCTGTTGGATAGGCGCAATCCCCGTCACGCCTCGTCCGTCAAAAAACCGTGCTCCCTGAGCGCCTGCTCCGCGCGGTCGAGAATTTCCTCGCTGTCCGCGGTGATGGTGTGCAGGTGCGGGCCGCCGGTCAGCTCCAGAAGAAAAGGCGATCCGGTCTCGTTCACCCGGGAGATAAACTGGCCCACGTCATGCCGGTTGTTGACCATGATTGCGGCGGTAAGTTCCCCGTACACCGGATGTTCGACGGTGACATCACGGACGGAGGCGCCGGCGTCGACGATCAGGTTCAGCTCGTCCTCCGTCTGATCCGGCGTGTGCGTGCAGGCGATTTTTCTCGAGAAACCGCTTTTCCGTTCCGGCGCTTCACTTCCCAGATGGATATACCCCGAACTCGTGGCCATGATGGACTCGCCGTGCGCCTTCAGCAGGGTGATATCTCCGACGATGACCTGGCGGCTCACTCCGCAGGCCTTTGCCAGGTCGGCCCCTTTGATCGGCCGCCCGTTTTCTTTCAGCTTCCTGAGGATCAGCTCCCTCCGCTCGTCCCCTTTCAACTTTTCCATGGGCTTCGACTCCTTCCCGTCATAACTGCTGTTCGTTTTCTCATAGCTTATTGTGAAGACGTCCTCGGAGTCTGTCAAAGTTTCAGTGTCATCGCCCAGTGCGGGTTCATACGCTATACCGATGGAAGGGGGAGAAGCAATGCACGTGCACATTGTGCAGAAAGGGGATACCCTCTGGAAAATCTCCAGGCAGTACGGGGTTCCCTTTGAGGAAGTAAAACGGCTCAACGCCCATCTGGCAAATCCGGACTACATCGTGCCGGGGATGAAGATTTTCCTGCCGGATCATGCAAAGAAAGGGAAAGGCAAGCCGCCGGCCGAACATCCGTATAAAGACGGGCGGCCGAAAAAACCGGTGAGGGAAAAGCAGGAAATGGAATCGCCGGAACTCACACCGGTTCCGCCACCGCCACCACCGATGGAAAAGCCTGCGCCGCCGAAGCCTGCGCCGCCGAAGCCTGCGCCGCCAAAGCCTGCACCTCCGAAACCGGCACCGCCAAAACCAGCTCCACCAAAACCGGCTCCACCAAAACCGGCACCGATGCCGGTTCCGCCACCTCCGCCGATGGAAGAAGAGTCGCCGATGGCCCCGCCTCCGGTCATGCCGGAAATGGATATGCCGCCGATGCATGAGCCTTGCCCACCTGAGAAGGAGGCGGCCATCCCGATGATGCCGATGCCGTTCTGTTATATGCCGGTGTTTGATATGAGCTGCATGTGCGGCCATATGCCGTACCATCACTATCCTCAAATGATGCACCCTTATCCTCAGATGCCGATGCAGCCGTACCCCGAGGCCCAGCCGTATCCGGCGATGCCGCAGATGCCGGCAGCACCGGGCTATACACTGCCTGTGGCGGAAGGGATGCCGGAATACGCCATGCCGGCGAAGCATGAATCGCCGGATGATGGCTGGAAAATGGGTGAATCCAGTTCTTATTCGTCTTCGCTGGACGTGTACATGGGCAAACATCACGAACAGGAGTCGCCGATGACTGACGACCTCCATGTGCCTCAGGCTCCGCCGCAGATGTACCCGGCAGAGTCACCTGGCGGCTGCGGATGCGGTGACGGGCCGTCCGTGCCGTACGCCGTCCAGGCCGCTGCTTGGCCATACTGGCCGCAGCCAGGTTTCATGCCTTATCCGGGCCATGGCCATCAGCATGGACATCACGGACATCAAGGACACTGCTGCAACGTATGCGGGTCACCGTTCGGATACGGCGGCTACTGATTATCCATGACTGCCGGGGGCAACATCCGACAGATCAAACAGAATGTATGGAAATGGGACGTCGGCGGCAAACGGTATTCGCTGAAGAAGTATGATTCCGTCCAACAGGCTCGCAAGGTGAGGCGGATCCATGATGAGCTCGAGAATATCGGGTTTCCGCACATCCTGCCGATCATCGGTTCGGCGGATGAACGGGCGGTCATACAGCCGTGGCTGGACCGTGCCAGGCCAGCCGACTACTCAAGCAGGGCGGGGCGGGAGCGGACGCTTTCTGTCCTCAGCCTGCTCCATGAGACATCCGAACGGGTGAACTGGGAAAGTACGGGTGTGCTTTACAGGTATCCGCTCATTGCCAAATGGGAGGACCGGCTCGAGAAGTTCCGCAGTCAGAAAAAGAAGCTGGTCCAGCTGATGGGAAGCCAGCACTATGGCGCCATAGTCTATCATGCCGAGGAAGCGCTCCGGGCCATCCGGAAAACGTATGATCCCGAAGAAGACTGCACACTCCTGCATGGGGACGTCGTCCATCATAATTTCCTGAAGGGCCCGGATGGCAAATACGTCATGATCGATTTTGATCTGGCTTGCATCGGTCCGTCCGGCACGGAGACTGCCCTGTGGGTTCACCGCGTCCTGTCGCATGTCGACTTTGACCTGGATTATTTGTGCGGCGAGCAGCCCGAACTCGCTTCGCTTACCGCGTCATCGTTCAATCTGCTGCTTTATCCGAATGAATTGCTGAGGGAATGGCTGTACTTGCTGTCCCTCGATGAAGACAAACAGAAGATCATGAAGGTGAAGCTGGACCGGTTCACAGATAAAGCGATGTCTGCATGGATTCCGCTCTGTTATCAGATATCAAAACGGGCGAACGCTTGATTGTCATTTGCTTCGGATCTCTCTGAGCGAAGAGAGATGCGGGGCATTTTTTGTTTGGCGGACAGCTATTACACTATATATTTATTATGTAAATAGAAATCTTCTCTCCATACCCCTGCTGATGCGGGGATGCGAACATGTATGCTATAATCTACTCATTGTGACAGAGGGGGAACACGGCTTGTACGATTACATAAAAGGGCGCATCACCAGGGTAACGCCCGAGTATATCACGGTTGAACAGGGCGGCATCGGCTATCAGGTGATCACGCCCAATCCGTATGCCTTCCATGCGGATGAGGAAAAGCAGGTCTATACGCATCTCCATGTCCGGGAAGACGTGATGCAGCTGATCGGTTTCCAGGCCCCGGAGCAGCGGGAACTGTTCAGGAAACTGATCACCGTTTCCGGAATTGGTCCAAAAGGTGCGCTGGCGATTTTGGCCGGCGGCATGACCGCGCAGGTCGTTGCGGCAATCGAGGCGGAAGATGAAAAGTTCCTCGTGAAATTCCCTGGTGTCGGCAAGAAGACCGCCCGTCAGATCATCCTCGACCTGAAAGGGAAGCTGGACGGCGTGACCGATGAAGTCGTCTTTATGACTGAAAACGAACCGGAGCCGGCTCTGGATTCAAATCACGACCTTGAGGAAGCGATGCTCGCGCTCACCGCGCTCGGCTACTCGGAGCGGGAGCTCGGCAAGATCCGGACCAAGCTTGAGAAAGAGACTCTGGAAAATACAGAAGCCTATATGAAGCGGGCGCTGGCGCTTTTGCTGAAGCAGGGTTAAATGATGAACCGCTTTGAACAACCTGATGGAAAGGAGGGGCACTGATGGAAGAACGGGTCATTTCCGGCGAAGCTTCGGCATTTGACGACGGCTTTGAGCAGTCGCTGCGGCCTCAGCGGCTCGGACAATACATCGGACAGGAGCGGGTCAAACATAATCTCGGCATTTTCATCGAGGCGGCCAAGCAGCGGGAGGAAAGTCTGGACCATGTACTTCTCTACGGGCCGCCTGGCCTCGGCAAGACGACGCTCGCCTCGGTCATCGCAAATGAGATGGGCGTCAATTTCCGGACAACGAGCGGTCCCGCGATCGAACGCCCCGGGGACCTTGCGGCCATCGTCAGCTCACTGGAACCGGGAGATGTGCTGTTCATCGACGAAATCCACCGTCTGAGCCGTGCGGTCGAAGAAGTGCTTTATCCGGCGATGGAAGACTTTTGCCTTGATATTGTCGTCGGCAAGGGGCCGGAGGCAAGGTCGATCCGCTTTGACTTGCCTCCTTTCACGCTGATCGGTGCCACCACGAGGGCCGGCTCTTTATCGGCACCGCTCCGGGACCGGTTCGGCGTGCCTCTGCGGCTCGACTACTATGACCGGGAGGCGCTGTCGGAAATTGTCGTCCGCAGCGCCGACATTTTCGGCGCGCCGATCACCCGCGAGGCGGCGGAGGAGATGGCGATGCGTTCACGGGGGACGCCGCGGATCGCCAACCGGCTGCTCAGGCGCGTCCGTGATTTTGCGCAAGTGCGCGGCAACGGTCAGATCACCCTGCCGACGGCTCAGGAAGCGCTGGAACTGCTTCAGGTCGATTCACACGGACTGGACAGCATCGACCATAAGCTTCTCCTCTCCATGATCGAGCGGTTCAGGGGCGGGCCGGTCGGCCTCGACACGATTGCTGCAAGCATCGGCGAAGAATCGGCCACCATTGAGGATGTTTACGAACCTTACCTGCTGCAGGTCGGATTCCTGCAGCGCACACCACGCGGGCGTGTGGTCACACCGCTCGCCTATGAACATTTCGGCATGGACATGCCGGACGACGGAAGAAGGAACCAACCATGAATGTAGAAGACTTTGATTTTCATCTGCCGGAAGAACTGATTGCTCAGACACCGCTAAAAGACCGGGCGGCATCCCGCCTGCTTGTCGTCGACCGGGAGAACGGCGATTTCGAAGACCGGAAGTTCTCCGATATCCTCGAATACTTCGAACCGGGAGACTGCCTTGTCCTGAACGATACCAAGGTTCTGCCCGCGCGCCTGATGGGTACAAAGGAAGAAACGGGTGCCACAATTGAAGTGCTGCTTCTGACAGACAAGGGCGAGGATGAGTGGGAAACGCTCGTCAAGCCGGCAAAACGCGTGAAGCCGGGCACGGTCGTCACCTTTGGTGACGGGCTGCTCAAAGCCGAATGCACCGGAGTTGGCGACCATGGGGGCCGGACGTTCAAGTTCAGCTATGATGGCATTTTTTATGAAGTGCTCGACCGGCTGGGCGAAATGCCGCTGCCCCCTTATATCCATGAAAAATTGGATGACCGGGACCGCTACCAGACTGTTTTCGCCAAAGAACGAGGCTCGGCGGCGGCTCCGACGGCAGGGCTGCACTTTACGGAACAACTGCTGGACCAGATCCGCGGTAAGGGCGTTGAGATCGTCTTCATCACGCTTCACGTCGGGCTAGGCACATTCCGCCCGGTAAGCGTTGATACGATTGAGAACCATGAGATGCATTCGGAGTACTACAGCGTCTCAGAAGAAGCGGCCGCGACCATCCGGAAAACAAAGGAAGCGGGTGGCAGGGTGATCGCAGTCGGCACCACATCCACACGGACGCTCGAAACGATTGCTTCCGAAAACGGCGGCACCGTCGTCGCATCCGGCGGCTGGACTTCGATCTTCATTTATCCGGGTTATGAATACAAGGCGATTGACGGGCTGATCACCAACTTCCACCTTCCGAAGTCGACACTGATCATGCTCGTGTCCGCCTTCTCATCCCGAGAAATCATCCTGAATGCATACAGGCATGCAGTGGACGAGCGTTACCGGTTCTTCAGCTTCGGTGACGCGATGTTCCTGAAGCCACCAAAGAAAGGGAGAATCAAATGACTCCAGCGGTCACCTATGAACTGATCAAGAAAGACAAGCAGACGGGAGCGCGCCTCGGCATCGTCCATACGCCTCACGGCTCGTTTGAAACGCCCGCGTTCATGCCGGTCGGCACGCAGGCAACTGTCAAAACGATGTCTCCGGAAGATTTGAAAGAAATGAAAGCCGGCATCATCCTGAGCAACACATATCATCTGTGGCTCCGCCCGGGCCATGAAATCATCAGAGAGGCGGGCGGCCTTCACAAGTTCATGAACTGGGACCGGGCCATCCTGACCGACTCGGGCGGCTTCCAGGTGTTCTCGCTGAGTGACATGCGAAAAATCGAAGAAGAGGGCGTCCATTTCCGCCATCACCTGGACGGCAGCAAACTTTTCCTGAGCCCCGAGAAAGCGATGGAGATCCAGAACGCGCTCGGCTCTGATATCATGATGGCATTTGATGAATGCCCGCCGTATCCGGCATCCCACGAGTACATGAAGGCGAGCGTTGAGCGGACGTCCCGCTGGGCGGAGAGGTGCCTCGAGGCGCACAAGCGTTCCGAAGACCAGGCGCTGTTCGGCATCGTCCAGGGCGGCGAGTTCGAAGACCTCCGGCGCCAGAGCGCCCAGGACCTCACCTCCCTGGATTTTCCGGGCTATGCGGTCGGCGGGCTGTCTGTCGGAGAGCCGAAGGACGTCATGAACCGGGTCCTCGATTTCACAACGCCGCTCCTTCCGGAAAACAAGCCGCGCTATCTGATGGGCGTCGGATCTCCGGATGCGCTCATCGACGGATCGATCCGCGGCATCGACATGTTCGACTGTGTGCTGCCGACACGGATTGCCCGCAACGGCACCCTTATGACGAGCGAAGGGCGCCTCGTCGTCAAGAATGCGAAGTTTGCGCGTGACTTCCGGCCCCTGGACGAGAATTGCGACTGCTATGTATGCCGGAACTACAGCCGTGCCTACATCCGCCATCTGATCAAGGCGGAAGAGTCGTTCGGCATCCGGCTGACATCTTACCATAACCTGTATTTCCTCATGAATCTCATGGAGCAGGTCAGACAGGCGATCCGCGAAGACCGTCTTGGCGATTTCCGCGAAGAGTTTTTTGAGCAGTATGGCTACAACAAACCGAATGCAAAAAACTTCTGAAGCTTGTATACTTGTACCATACAGAAAGGGGGAAAATAGATGGAAACATTAGTAGCCCTGGCGCCGCTGATCCTGATGTTCGCCGTGATGTGGTTCTTCCTGATCCGCCCTGCGCAGAAGCGGCAGAAAGCCACACAAAAAATGCAAAATGAACTCCAGCGCGGTGACAAAGTCGTTACAATCGGTGGCCTCCACGGCACAATCGATGCAGTTGACGACGCGACCGTATTCTTGAAATGCTCCGACGGATCCCGTCTCCAGTTCGAACGTGCGGCAGTCGGCCGTGTTCTTGACAACTGATCCGTTTCAATAACCGCAGGCACAGCGGAATTATCCGCCGTGCCTGCGGTTTTTGTGTTCCAAGAATTTGTCCATTGCGGCAACATGGTGAATGTTTCCCTCCCGGATGCCCATACTGAGCGGGAAAAGAGGTGCATCATGGAAGATTTGCTGACAGTGATATGGCGGACGGTTTTCCTGTATGTGCTCATCATCATCGTGCTGCGATTGATGGGAAAGCGGGAGCTCGGGGAATTGAGTGTGGTAGACCTCGTCATTTCCGTCCTGATGGCCGAAGTTGCCGCCTTTGCGCTGGATGATCCGGACAGTCCCATCTTTCTCGCCATCCTGCCGATTATTGTCCTGCTCATCATTCAGATTACCGCCTCCTACCTTTCCCTCAAAAGCAAAAAGTTCCGGGATGTCGTCGAGGGGGACCCGGCGGTCATCATCCGGAACGGAGTAATCGAGGAACAGAATATGAGAAAACAACGGTATAACATCGATGACTTGCTACAGCAACTGCGGGAGCAGCAGGTGGCTTCTGTGCGCAACGTCGCCTATGCATTCCTGGAGCCGAGCGGGAACTTGGCGGTCTTCGAAAAAAATAGTGACAAGCCGATACTTCCGCTTATTTCAGACGGTGTCATCCAAAAGGAGCACTTGCCCCTGATCGGAAAAGACATGGAATGGCTGATGAACGAAATTCAGGCCGCCGGCTACAATGGCCCCGAACAAATCTTTTTTTGCACGCTGGATAAGGACGGCATGCACATCCAGGAAAAAGGCCGTACAGGGTGATGTTCAAAAGCGCTTGGCAAGCTTGCGGACCATCTGCAAGTCGGACAGCCGGAAATAGCGGAACAGGAAAAGAAGCACAAGCAGGAAAGCAGAAGTGACGATGATGTCTCCGAGCATTCCGAATGGCACTTCCTCGATCAGAAGCGGCTGGGCGACGACAGTCAGGATAAAGGAAAGATACGGGATGATGAACATCGTGAAGCCGGTGGAAGCATCCCGTTTTTTGCGCAGCGTCGCAATATGAAGAAATGAGGTCACAAGAACCCCGAAGCCGATGGCCATAACGGCGCCCGCTTCCTGGAGACCGGGTTGTGATGCCAGGACGAACATGACGAGGAGCTTGCCGATGCCGCCGTAGACGGAGTTCATCATAGCGGCGTTTGCCTCCTGCATCGCCTGCAGAATGGAGTGGAGCGGACCCTGGATATAATAGAAGAAGAAAATCGGCGCAAGCATCAGCATATAGGCACCTCCATCCGAAATGTGGAACAGCTTGACCGCCATTTCCTCTCCGTGAAGGAAAAACACGGCGGCGGCAACGCTGCCCGTAATCGCGGAAATCCGGAGCGACAAATGAATCCTCTCCCGGAGAAGCCGGATATCGTTCAGAGCAGCTGCGCTTGAAACCGCAGGCACAAGGACGACGGAAAGCGCATGCGAGATAAAGGCGGGGAACAAAAGCAGCGGAATGAGCACACCTGAAATGACACCGTACAGCGAGGTCGCCGCCGTCACCCCGATTCCGGCCATGCCGAGCGCGCGGATAAAAACGATCGGTTCGAGAAACCAGGTGAACGATCCGAACAGGCGGCTCCCGGAAGAAGGAAGAGAAACCGAGAGAATCGGCCGGAGCGGGTACATCCCCTTCGGCTTTTCAGTTTTGCTCCTTTTGACCTGGCGGTATTTGATATACAGATAAAGCAAGGTCGCCACTTCGGCCGCTCCGGTAATAGCCATTGCAAACCCCGCCGTTATCGCAGGGCTTGTCGGATCGGCGAACATCGGCAGAAGAAAGCTGATGAGGGCAATCCGGACCGTCTGTTCGAGAATTTGTGACCAGGCGGTTTCCTCAATCCGCGCAATGCCCTGGAAATACCCGCGGATCAGGCCGGAGGCGGTGGCAACCGGCAGAGCGGCCAGCGAGATGTACAGCACGACCGAGGTTTCGGGATTCCCGAGGAGAGTCCCGGACAAATAAGGGATGCCGAGGATGAACAGCGGAAGGAGAACGATGGAAGCGGCGACAGACAGGATGACCGATGTGCGCATCACTTGATGGAGGCCGTTCCGTTCGCCCTTTGCATGCAGTTCGGCGACAACCTTGGCAACACCGATCGGGAGGCCGAGCTGGATCAGGGCTAGGAAAAAGATGAACGCCGGATAGGCGGTCATGTAAGTGCCGACCGCTTCTTCCCCTGCAACCCGCATAAACTGCATCCGGTAGATGAAGCCGAAGAACTTGGACAGGAAAACCGCGCCCATCAGGATGATGGTCCCCCGGAAAAATGTCGACACATTGAACACTTCCTTCTCATGGTGGCCGAAATCTTATACAATATCCGTATGCGGGAGCAAGGGCCCGTACGACTCACGGAGAGGATGTGACAGTATGGTTCAGCAAGATACCGGAGATCTGTTTGGGCGGGTCATGCCGGCGCTTTCGAACAAAGCGGATGAATTCAGTTTCTACGGCTACGGTTCTGTGACGGAAGAAGATCTGTGGACGTATTGCCTGGTGAAACTGTGGCGCAAAAAAGATCTTCAAGCCATTCCGGTCCATGAGGCAGTGGGTGACATTCTGTCCATTTCTCCTTCACGCTACATGACCCATACGCAGGTGGAAGGGTTTAAAAAGGCAGCGGGAAACAGCGGCTTTGGAGGACTGGACGATGAAGAATTCCGTGAGCTCCTTGCTCCGAAAGGACGAAAACGAGACACCGGCACAGCGCAAAAGCCGAATTGACACGAAAGGCAACGTATTCCATAATGGAACTGTTGCTTTTTTTGTACGTCTATAATAGGTGTCCGTAGAACCTGAGGGCACTGTTTTTTGCTGCAAATTGAATAGGGGGAACACATATGAAAACTCGAGGGCGCATAGTCGCTTTTCTCTTGCTCCTGGTCCTGTTTGCCACAATGATTGGCGGTACGGGCAAGCAGATTGCCAAGGAAGTCAACCTCGGACTGGACCTGCAGGGCGGATTTGAAGTGCTTTACCAGGTGGAACCGCTCCGCGACGGCCAGAAGATCACCGAAGAGGTCGTGGCCGACACAGCGCGGGCGCTGACTGACCGGATCGACGTGCTGGGGGTTAGTGAGCCGAGTGTCCAGATCGAGTCCGGAAACCGGATCCGCGTGCAGCTGGCGGGAGTCGAGGACCAGGAATCGGCGCGGGAACTTTTGTCCACGCAGGCTAACCTGACGTTCAGGGACACCAATGACCGCCTTATGCTCGACGGGGATGACCTGGTCGAAGGCGGCGCCAAGTCGACCTTTAGCGACCAGGGACAGCCGATTGTCACGCTCAAGCTGAAAAGTGCGGAAAAGTTCGGTGAAGTCACTTCCGATATTGCCTCGATGGCACCAAACAACCAGCTTGTCATCTGGCTCGACTTTGAGGAGGGCGTGGACTCATACGCCGAGGAAGCGGCGAAACCGGATCCGAAGTTCATTTCGGCTCCGAACGTCTCCAAGCCGATCCTTTCTTCCGACGTAGAGATTTCCGGGTCGTTTACGGTGGATGAGACCAAACACCTGGCCGGAATCCTGAATGCAGGCGCGCTCCCGGTCAACCTGGAAGAAATCTACTCAACCTCTGTCGGCGCCCAGTTTGGTGAGCAGGCACTTGATCAGACCGTCATCGCCGCGGCGATCGGCATCGGGCTTGTCTTGCTCTTCATGCTCGTTTACTACCGTGTGGCAGGCTTTGTGGCATTGGTCACATTGTCCGTCTATGTGTATCTGGTACTGCTCGTCTTTAACCTGCTGAATGGCGTGCTGACGCTTCCGGGAATTGCGGCGCTCGTGCTCGGCGTCGGGATGGCGGTCGATGCCAACATCCTCACATATGAGCGGATTCGCGAGGAACTCAGGATTGGGGCCACGGTTAAGGATGCCTTCAAGGCAGGGGCGAAATCGTCCTTCACGGCCATTCTTGATGCGAACATCACCACGCTTATCGCGGCGGGTGTCCTGTTCGTATTCGGGACAAGTTCCGTAAAAGGATTCGCGACGATGCTTATCCTTTCGATCCTGCTCAGCTTCGTTACGGCGGTATGGGGATCGCGGCTGCTGCTCGGGTTGCTTGTCCACAGCGGAACGCTTGATGGAAAACCCGGTGCCTTCGGCCTTTCGAGAAAGTATATCCATGCCAAAGAGGATGAGATGGAGGTCCTCGACCTCACCACGAGATTTGACCGATTCGACTTTGCGGGGAACAGGAAAAAGTTCTTTGCAGCCTCGATCCTCTTCCTCGTGGCCGGTGCGATCGTACTCGGAGTCTTCCGGCTCAATCTCGGCATCGACTTCTCGAGCGGTACCCGTGTGGAAGTGCTGTCCAATGAACCGCTTACCCAGGAAGAGGTTGCCTCAACGCTCAAAGAGGCCGGTCATCCGACTGAAGATATCCTGATTTCCGGAGAAAACAAGGAAATGGCTGTTTTCCGCTACAAGGATGACTTGAATCAAAGTGAAATCAACCAGCTCAAAGCGGATCTCGGAGAAATTTATGGTCATGAGCCGAATGTCAGCACCGTTTCACCTACCGTCGGACGGGAGCTTGCCGAAAATGCGGTTAAGGCGCTGGCCATTGCCATGATCGGTATCATTATCTATGTCGCCTTCCGGTTCGAATGGCGAATGGGTGTCGCATCCATTGTCTCGCTCCTGCATGATGCGTTCTTCATGATCGCGCTCTTTAGCCTGCTGAGGCTGGAGGTCGACATCACCTTCATCGCCGCGATCCTGACGATTGTCGGTTATTCCATCAACGACACGATTGTCACCTTTGACCGGATTCGCGAGAACCTCCACAAGATGAAGAAGATCGAGACGGAGGAAGACCTTAAGAACGTGGTCAACAAATCTCTCCGGCAAACGCTCGGACGCTCGGTCAACACGGTGCTCACTGTTGTTCTGGTTGTCCTCGCACTGATCTTCTTCGGGGCGGAATCGATCCGCAACTTCTCGCTTGCGCTGTTGTTCGGCCTGGTTGCAGGGACCTATTCGTCCATCTTCATCGCCGCTCAGCTCTGGCTGCAGCTCAAAAAGCGGGAAATCAACAAAAAAGGGACGCTCGACGTCCAGAAAAAAGAAAAGAACTGGGGCTCCGACGAACCGGTCGTCTGATCAGGTTTCCGCTCAGGAACGGACAGGGTATACATCTGTATGCCCTGTCTTTTTTGTGGAAAGGAGGAGCTCAATGAGATTCCAGTGGACATTGCTTCTGGGACTGATCCTTGCCCTGATCGTCGCCTGGTTCGCGATTGTCAACGTGGAGCCGGTGCCTGTGAATTATGTATTCGGAACGGCGGAATGGCCGCTCATCATCGTCATCCTGGCATCGGCTCTGCTCGGCGCTGCGGTGAGCGGGTTCGTGTCAATGTTCCGCTCCATTCTGCAGCAGCGGAAAATCAAGCGGCTCGAGCGCGAGGTGAACGAGAAGGAAGTCCAGATTGCAGATCAGCAAAATGAAATTGCCGCCATGCAGCATGCCGCATCGGCATTTGCCGCGGAACCCGAATCAGAACCGCGCAGCAACAATCTCGGCGGCGACAGCCACAGCTCCTGACAACCAGTCAGGGGTTTTTTTGATGTAGAAGAGGAGCCCGGGCGTCCGGCTCGCCAACTAAGCCGGGATTTTCCATGTGTCCCTCTGTTATTTGGGGATGGGTAGACTCGTGCGTTCTCATGTATAATAGTCTCCAAGGAAGTGATGGAATGATAGAATCGATGAAGCGCTGGCGGTCCCAGGAAAGTGAGGCCGGGGCGGCGGAAAAGCTCCGCCAGGCTCTCGGGCTTTCGCCGATTGCGGCAAAGGTACTGGCGTCACGGGGATTCACGGACCCGGAAGAAGCGTCCGCCTTTATTCAAATCGGGCTGGAAAGCTGGCACGACCCGTTTCTTATGAAAGACATGGACAAGGCGGTTGACCTGATCCATAAGCATATCCGTACAGGAAGGCGCATCGCTGTCTACGGAGACTATGATGCCGACGGTGTTACGAGCACGACCGTCCTTATGAAGGCGCTGCTTTCGCTGGGTGCGGATGCCTTCTATGTGATCCCGAACCGGTTTGAGCACGGATACGGTCCAAATACTGACCTTTTCCGTCAAATATACGAACGCGGTGCCTCGCTGATCGTGACGGTTGACAACGGAATATCCGGCAACGAGCAGGTGGCAGCGGCAAAGGAAATGGGCATGGATGTGATTATCACAGATCACCACGAGCCGGGCGAAGTCCTGCCGGAAGCGGATGCAATCATCCACCCCCGCCACCCGGAAGGAAACTACCCGTTCGGTGAGCTGGCGGGTGTCGGAGTGGCCCTCAAGGTCGCCCATGCACTGACCGGTGACTTTCCGGCAGATTCGCTGATTTTTGGTGCAATCGGCACAGTTGCCGACCTTGTCCCCCTTCATGAAGAAAACCGGCTCATCGTCAAAATGGGAATCGGGAAATTAAGACAAACATCCAATCCGGCCGTACGGGCACTCTGCAGCGTATCGGATGTGCGCCAGCATGAAATCAATGAAGAAACGATCGGTTTTGCTTTCGGTCCTAGAATCAATGCCCTCGGCAGGCTGGGTGATGCAGGACCTGCCGTCCGCATGTTCCTGACCGGTGATGCAGCGGAAGCATCGATGCTTGCCGCTCAGCTAAATGACAGGAACAAGGAAAGGCAGAAGATGGTCGCCTCCATCGCCGATGAAGCGATCGCACAGATCGAAGATACATATGGCGATGCGGTCCCTCATGTGCTGACGGTGGCGGGAGAGGGCTGGAATCCGGGCGTCGTCGGCATTGTTGCATCGAGGATAACCGAGAAATATTACCGCCCGTCAATTGTACTCGCACTCGACCCCGAAAAGGGAATTGCAAAAGGGTCCGCACGGAGTATCGAGGGCTTCCATATGTACCGTGAGCTCAAGAAAAATGCGGATCTCGTCCCGCATTTCGGGGGCCACCCGATGGCCGCCGGGCTGACAATGCCGATCGAACATGTTACGCAACTAAGGGAAAACCTCATCAGTCAGGGGGAGGAAGTGCTGACAGAGGAGGATCTGATTCCGACTCTGGACGTCGATGTGCAGCTGACTCTGGATGAGGTCGATATCGCTTCGATCGAATCACTGAGCGAGCTTGGACCATATGGTGTCGGCTTCGCCAAGCCTGTCTATTGCCTGACAGACCTGAACGTGGAATCGAGCCGGAAAATCGGTTCGATGAAAAACCACCTGAAGCTCAGCGTCTCTGACGGGACGATCTCGCTCGATGTTGTCGGGTTCGGACTCGGGCATCTTGAAGACGAGCTGACACCGGATGCGCGTGTGAGCGTTGCAGGCGATCTGCAGATCAACGAGTGGAACGGCAGGAAAAAGCCTCAGCTCATGCTGACGGACCTGAAGTCCGACGGTTGGCAGCTGTTTGACGTGCGCGGAGAGCGCCTGCTGTCCAGGTGGCTTCCTTCTATTCCGGAAGAAGCGTTATTTGTTGCCTTCAGAAAAGAGAGCGTACAGAAATTCCGCGCAGACACCGGGAAGGACATCATTCAGCCGAAGGACCTGGACCCGGCCCGTTCGTCCACGCTTGTCCTGCTGGATCTGCCTGACTCACTCGAGGAACTTGAAGGGTTGCTCAGCTCATGCATGCCGTCGAGGATCTATGCGCATTTCCACGTGCCGGAATCCCGCTACTTCATGGGGATTCCCGACCGAAAGCAGTTCGGCTGGTACTATACGTTCCTGAAGCAGAAGGGCACCTTCCACGTCTTGCATGAAGGGGAACGATTGGCCAAACATAAAGGATGGAGCCGGGAAACGGTTATTTTTATGACAAAGGTGTTTTTTGAGCTCGGGTTTGTTACAATGGAGAACGGACTTGCTGCAGTCGTGGGCAACCCGCCAAAGCGGGATCTGTCCGAATCCGAAACGTTTTCGGGGCTGGAGCGGATGATCAATATCGAGCAAACTTTACTTTATTCGCCTTATCAGGAATTACGGCGGGTCATCGGCAGCATACTGGATGCGCCTGAGACTGCCCGGGAGGAGCAACAACTATGGATTTAAAGCAATACGTGACGATTGTCGACAACTATCCGAAAGAAGGCATCAGCTTCAAGGATATTACGACTATCATGGACAATGGTCCTGTTTATAAATACGCGACCGACCAGATCGTCGAGTACGCGAAAAAAGTGGGGGCGGAAATCATTGTCGGCCCGGAAGCACGCGGTTTCATCATCGGGTGCCCAGTCGCCTATGCACTCGGAATCGGCTTCGCCCCGGTACGGAAGGAAGGCAAGCTTCCGCGCGAAACGATCAAGGTCGAATACGGCCTCGAGTATGGCAAGGACGTCCTGACCATCCATCACGATGCGATCAAGCCGGGGCAGAAAGTTCTCATCATCGATGACCTTCTGGCAACCGGCGGAACGGTCGAAGCGACGGTCAAGCTGGTTGAGGAACTCGGCGGCGAAGTGGCCGGCTGCGCTTTCCTCATTGAGCTTTCTTACCTGGACGGACGGGACCGCCTCAAAGGCTACGACGTCCATGCACTAATCAATTACGAAGACTGATTTCGGCCCCCGGCGGAAGCCGGGGGTCTGATTCGAGAGCGCGTTTTTGCAAAAACGCGTTTTTTTGATAAAATAGTCTTACTTTATATCAGAAAAGTAATCGGAAGGCGGTGGACGGAATGGCGAAAAATACAGTGATGACGGTAGAGGATGTTTTCGCATCCGTCTCCTCCTATATGAATGAAGAGCATGTCCAGTTTGTCAGAGAGGCCTACGAAGTGGCGGAACAGGCACATGAGGGGCAGACCCGCAGCTCGGGTGAGGCGTATATTACGCATCCCGTACAGGTTGCGGGCATCCTTGCCGACCTCCAGATGGATCCGGAAACTGTGGCAGCAGGCTTCCTGCATGATGTCGTGGAAGACACGGCAGTAACGAGAGAGGAGCTGGTCTCCCGTTTCGGGGAAGAAGTGGCCAGGCTGGTCGACGGCGTCACCAAGCTGGACAAGCTGAAGTACAAGTCAAAAGAAGAAAAGCAGGCGGAAAACCACAGGAAGATGTTTCTCGCGATGGCGCAGGACATCCGGGTCATCCTCATCAAGTTGGCCGACCGCCTTCACAATATGCGCACCCTTAAATTTACAAGCCCTGAAAAGCAGCGGCGTGTATCGGCCGAGACACTTGAGATCTTTGCGCCGCTTGCCCACCGCCTAGGAATTTCGACCATTAAATGGGAACTGGAAGACACTGCGCTGCGTTACCTGAATCCGCAGCAGTACTATCGCATCGTCAATCTGATGAAGAGAAAGCGTACCGAGCGGGAAAATTATCTCAAGAAAGTCATGGACCAGATTCGTGGCGAACTGGAACAGGTAAACATTAAAACGGAACTTTCCGGCCGTCCAAAGCATATCTACAGCATCTACCGCAAAATGGTCCTGCAGAACAAGCAATTCAATGAAATCTATGACCTGCTCGCCATCCGGGTTCAGGTCTCGAGCATCAAAGACTGCTACGCCGTTCTGGGGATTATCCATACGCTCTGGAAACCGATGCCCGGGCGGTTCAAGGACTACATTGCCATGCCAAAGCAAAACCTGTACCAGTCCATTCATACGACCGTCGTCGGCCCGAATGGCGAGCCGCTCGAAGTGCAGATCCGGACAGATGAGATGCACCGGATTGCCGAGTACGGGGTTGCGGCCCACTGGGCATACAAAGAAGGCAAGAACCTGCAGGAAAATCAGGACAGCCTGGATTCCAAGCTGACTTGGTTCCGGGAGATTCTTGACTTCCAGAACGAGTCGTCTAACGCGGAAGAATTTATGGAATCACTAAAGTATGACCTGTTCTCGGACATGGTCTACGTCTTCACGCCGAATGGCGATGTCCTGGAACTCCGGTCGGGGTCTGTCCCGATCGACTTTGCCTACAGGGTCCACTCGGAAGTCGGAAACAAGATGATCGGCGCCAAAGTCAACGGCAAAATCGTCCCGCTCGACACAGAACTCAACACGGGGGATATCGTGGAGATCCTCACGTCCAAGCAGTCGTTCGGACCAAGCCGGGACTGGCTCAAAATCGCGAACACCTCCCAGGCCAAAAACAAGATCAAGCAGTTCTTCAAAAAACAACTGCGTGATGAAAACATCATCAAGGGCCGAGAGATGATCGAGCAAGAACTCAAAGAACGCGGGCTGGCGAAAAAAGATGTACTTACCGAAGAGAACATCAAGCGGGTTTGCGACAAGTTCAACTTTGCGAATGAAGAAGACATGCATGCCGCCATCGGTTTTAATGGCATCACCGTCCAGCAGGTGGTCAACCGGCTGACGGAAAAGCTCCGTAAAGAAAAAGAAGCCGAATTGCAGCTTGAAAAAATCACCAAGGAAATGGCGGCTCCACAACAAAAGAAAGAAACTGAATCCGGCGTCATCGTTCCGGGTATCGATAACCTGCTCATCCGCCTGTCCCGTTGCTGCAGCCCGGTTCCGGGTGATGAAATTGTCGGGTATATCACGAAAGGCCGCGGTGTCTCGGTTCACCGGGAGGATTGCCCGAACGTCGTGCCCGACGATTCGGAAAGCCGTCTGATCGACGTGGAATGGGCGGGCAGTCCAGCAGGAAAATATAAAGAGTATCAGGTGGATATCGAAATCTCAGGTTTCGACCGTCCCGGCCTGCTGAATGAAGTGATGCACATCGTCAATGAACTCAAGACGGTGATCACGGCGGTCAGCGCGAAAAGTGATAAAAACAAAATCGCGACCATCCATATGACGCTCCTGATCACGAACATCACCCACCTGCACCGGATCGTTGAGCGCATCAAGCAAATCCGCGACATTTATTATGTCCAGCGGGTCACGAACTGAGGAAGGGGGAGAGTTTTAAATGAAAGTGGTCATTCAGAGGAGCGGGGAAGCGTCCGTGACCGTCGGCGGTAAGGTGACCGGTGCCATCGACAGCGGCTATGTGCTTCTGGTCGGCATCACACACTCCGACACGGAAGAGGATGTCCGTTATGTGGCCAATAAAGTCGCCAACCTCCGCCTGTTTGAAGATGACGAGGGAAAGATGAACCTGTCGATCCTGGAAGCGGGCGGCGCCATTTTATCTGTATCGCAGTTCACGCTGTATGCGGATACGACAAGGGGACGCCGTCCCGGATTCTCAGAAGCGGCAAGGCCCGAACAGGCCCAGCCGATTTATGAGCGATTCAATGAAGAGCTCCGCGGCCTCGGGCTCCGTGTGGAAACCGGTGTCTTCGGCGCCATGATGGACGTCAGCCTCACCAACGACGGCCCTGTCACGGTGATTCTTGAATCGAAGAAATGACTAAAAGAGCTAAAAAGGCTTTACAAGTGACTGCAGACAAAGGTGAGCATATCGCCCCTTCGCCTGCAGTTTTAATTTTAGATGAATCCTTGGGATTTCCGCGTCAGGCCCCCCGTTTTCCGAAGTATTGCTTCAGTCGGCACCA
This sequence comes from Bhargavaea massiliensis, assembly GCF_018390575.1. Lineage (GTDB taxonomy): Bacteria > Bacillota > Bacilli > Bacillales_A > Planococcaceae > Bhargavaea > Bhargavaea massiliensis. The sequence goes on from NZ_JAHBCJ010000004.1 coordinate 98,593, forward strand.
GTCCATAGGCTGACGTCTTCGCGCATCGCACAGTGGAAGGTCTTCCTTGTTTATCTGTGGTACTTGGCTATGGTTTCTATACTGCTGCGATACATTTTCCGAATCGTTCATAGTGATTTATCGGTGTTGATTGGAGCAGAAGGTGTTTGACTCCTGCGATAAAAGCGGGCCAGGCGGTACACCGCAGGACCCCGCGAGGCTCGATGAGGCTTGCGGACCGCACGCGGAAAGCAAGCACCCGGAGCGGAAATCGGTCAATAATACGTAAAAGCTGCAGATCATGGAGCAATTTTGCTCTCTTGATCTGCAGCTCGGCAGAACCCGGCTCAGTTCTGCTTTTTATTGTCCCAATTGGGAATCGAAGTATTTGATAATTCCTTTGTAGATGCCATCTGTTGCCTGTTCCCGGTACTCAGGGTTTGTCACGCGGCGTTCTTCGGACAGGTTGCTGAGAAAGCCGAGTTCGACGAGGATGGACGGCTGCCGATTGTCGCGCAGCACGAGGTAGTTCCCTTTCTGGACACCCCTGTCCTTCAGGTTCACAGATTTGCCTAGATAGATGTTGACGTACTCAGCAAGAGGTTCCTCGATTGATTTCTGGTAATAGGTGGTGAATCCCCGGACCGAGTGGTCGGTCGTCGCGTCGTAATGAAGGCTGATGAACGCGTCGGCCCCCGCCTGATTGCTGAGCGAAACCCGCTTTCTCAAGCCGACATACTCATCGGTTTCCCGTGTCAGGATCACTTCCGCACCGGCTGCCCTTAGCTTGGAAGCCAGGAGTTCTGCCGTGGGGAGGGTGAGGTCTTTTTCATTTGTTCCCCTCATGCCGGTTGTCCCGCCGTCATTGCCGCCGTGGCCCGGGTCAATTACGAGGGTGACCCCATTCAGCGTTCCCTCTTTGCGCCCGGCTTTTTTCTTTTGGTCTTTCAGCTCCGCCGCTTCGCCTCCGACTGACACGACCCAGCTTGCCACATAGGCTTCCGAGCCGTCATTCAGCGAAATCCGATACCAGTCGCCTTCACGTACACCGCTAAAGGTTTCTCCGGCAGCCGCCCGTTTTACCACATCAGATGAAGTGGAATCACTGCTTCGCAGGTTCGTTCCGTCATAAAGAATGGTGACCGAATCGGCTTGGTTGCCGGACTCCGATCCGGTTTTTCCAGAAGGGGTGCCGGCAGCAGCGGCCCCGGAAGAGCGGACGCCATGGAAGGCGTACACCCAGCCCTCTTTGCCGCTGATGGAGAGTTTGACCCAATTTCCGGAAGTTTCGGTGATCGGGTAACTTTCACCCTGTCTGACCACTGTGACTTTACCGGCGGTCAAATCCGGTTTTTCGCGGACGTTCAGCGCGGATACGGCAACTGTGAACGTTCCGCTTTCCGCTTTCGCCTTTTCCGTTTCAGGCTTGGCCGAAGAGGCGGTTATGTATTGACTGGATACCCAGCCGCGCGTTCCGTTCACAGTCACTTCCGTCCATCCGCCAGAAGAGCCGTGGGAAGTGGCCTGGTCGCCGCGGTTCATCTTCAGAAGAACCGCGGATGACGTGGTCGGCTGTGCGCGTACATTCAGCCTGTCCACCTGCGAAATGACGGTGTCGGATCCCGGTGCCGGGGCAGCTGACGTTTTGGTCAGGTAAGCGGCGATATACCCTTTGGAAGAACCGGCATCCACATACAGCCAATCGCCTTCGGATCCGAGAACCTTGACGGTGTCACCGCGTTTCAGGGAACCGGTCACACTGTGTGCGAGCCCCGGTCCAGAACGGATATTGACCGAATCGGTATCGACTGTCACTGTGCCTGCCGCCCGGACAGTGCCGGATGTGCCATGGAAGCCGAGCAACAGTCCGCAGACCAGCAAAATGGATAATGCGATTTTCCGTTTGTTTCTCATTCATCCCCCTCCTCAAGGATAAGTTTACGGTGAAGTCACGGAGAATTCTATACCTTTTTCGAAAACGGTTGACAGTTGATTCTTAAGTCATTAAGATAATGGTTAATTGATACTGGAATGGACGCCACTGACCGGAAAATTAGCGGCCCATTGTCCTGAAAAGAGAGGGTGGGACCCGGGCTGAAATCCCGCCTGCAGGACAAGGGCCGTGAACAACATCCGAGAGGCTCTTCTTCGAAAAGGGAGGATCTCCCCGCGTAGGAGAAGACGGAACCGGCCGTTACCCGGACCGAGTGGGTGCAGCTTTGCTGTGCCAATCAGGGTGGAACCGCGGTGGCTAAAAGTGAGCCTTCGTCCCTTGCAGAAATGCAGGGGACGGGGGCTCTTTTTCATTTCTTGGAAAGGATGGATATCAATGATGTTCAAAGTGCCTAGAGGAACGAAAGATCTGCTTCCGGAAGAAACGGGAAGCTGGCAGGCGGTCGAGTCGCTGATCCGGGAAACATGCCGTCTTTACCGTTATGAAGAAATCAGGACACCGGTTTTCGAGCAGACCGAACTGTTCACAAGAAGTGTCGGGGACACGACCGATATTGTCCAGAAGGAGATGTACACATTCGAGGACCGGGGCGGGCGTTCGCTGACGCTCCGGCCGGAAGGCACTGCGCCGGTCGTCCGGGCATTTGTCGAAAACAAGATGTTCGGCTCACCTGATCAGCCAGTGAAGCTCTATTACATGGGACCGATGTTCCGCTATGAACGCCAACAGGCAGGACGTTACCGCCAGTTTGTGCAGTTTGGTGTCGAGGCGATCGGAAGCGATTCGCCGGCAATCGATGCGGAAGTCATTTCCCTCGCGATGGATGTGTATCAGCGTGCGGGGCTCAAGGAATTGCGTCTTGTAATCAATTCGCTCGGCGACAAGGAAAGCCGGAACGCACACCGCGAAGCACTGATCCGCCACTTTGAACCGTCGATCGGCGAGTTCTGCAGTGACTGCCAGAACAGGCTCGAGAAAAATCCGCTCCGGATCCTGGACTGCAAAGTGGACCGGGAACATCCGCTGATGAACAACGCACCGGCGCTTACCGACTTCCTGAACAAAGAGTCCGCAGCCTACTTCGGAGAGGTGAAAACGGCGCTGGACGCACTCGGAATCGACTATGTTGTCGATCCGAACCTTGTCAGGGGGCTGGATTACTATAACCACACCGCTTTCGAAATCATGAGCACTTCGGACGGATTCGGAGCCATCACGACGCTCTGCGGAGGCGGGCGCTATAACGGGCTGTCGGAAGACATCGGCGGTCCGGAAGCGCCCGGCATCGGGTTTGCCATGAGCATCGAGCGTTTCCTGATGGCGCTGGAGGCCGAAGGCAAGATGCCGGAAACCGAAAGCAAGCTGGATGCGTTCATCGTCGCTCTGGACGATGAGTCCCGGAAAGAAGCGGTCAAGATTCTCGGCAACCTTCGGCGGGAAGGCATCGCGGCAGATATGGATTACCTTGGCCGGAAGATGAAGGCCCAGATGAAGGCGGCAGACCGCATGAAAGCGAGACATGTTATCGTCATCGGCGAAGATGAGCTTAAAAACGGAGCCGCCGGCGTGAAAAACATGGCGGACGGCACACAGGAGACGGTGGAATTCTTCCGTCTTTCGGAAGCCCTGAAAAGCAGATCTTGAGTGAGGAAGGAAGAGCTGACATGAAAAGAACCAACTATTGCGGTGAAGTCACCGAGACACAGATCGGACAGAAAGTCGTCCTGAAGGGGTGGGTGCAGCGGCGCCGTGACCTTGGAGGCCTGATTTTCGTTGATCTTCGTGACCGGACGGGAATCGTGCAGGTCGTCTTTAATCCGGACTTTTCCGGTGAGGCCATGAAGACAGGTGACCGGCTGCGCAATGAATTTGTCGTCGAGGTGCGCGGCACTGTAATCGGCCGCGAGGAAAACCAGGTTAACCCGAACCTCAAAACAGGCAGGATTGAAGTCCAGGCGGAAGAGATCGACATCATCAACGAAGCGAAAAATCCGCCATTCGTCATTGAAGATGCAAACCAAGTAGGCGAGGAAATCCGACTGAAATACCGCTACCTTGACCTGCGCCGCCCGGAAATGTACCGGACGTTCAAAATGCGCTCGGACATCATGAAAACCGTGCGGAACTATCTGGACGACAATGGATTCATGGAAGTCGAGACGCCATACCTCACAAAATCGACCCCGGAAGGTGCCCGGGACTACCTTGTTCCGAGCCGTGTCCATGACGGCGAGTTTTATGCGCTTCCGCAATCTCCGCAGCTTTTCAAGCAGTTACTCATGGTCTCCGGTTTCGATAAGTATTACCAGATTGTCCGATGCTTCCGGGACGAGGACCTGAGGGCGGACCGGCAGCCTGAGTTTACCCAGATCGACATGGAGATGAGCTTTGTCGAAATGGAAGACGTCATCGAACTGAACGAAACCCTTATGCAAAAAGTGATGAAGGACGTCAAAGGTGTTGAGGTGTCCGTGCCATTCCAGCGCATGACCTATGACGAAGCGATGGCGCGTTACGGTTCCGATAAGCCGGATGTCCGATTCGGACTTGAACTTCAGGATGTTTCCGAAATTGTTGCAGACTCCTCCTTCAAGGTGTTCGCGGGCGCGGTTTCATCCGGAGGGCAGGTCAAGGCGATCAACGTTAAAGGCGCCGCGGGCGATTATTCCCGCAAAGACATCGATGCGCTCGGGGAATTTGCGGGCCGGTACGGTGCCAAGGGGCTTGCCTGGATGAAAGTCGAAGAAGACGGGCTGAAGGGCCCGATCGCCAAGTTTTTCGAAGGCGAGACGGCGGAACAGCTGAAGGCTTCTCTCGAAGCGGAGCCCGGTGACCTTCTGCTATTCGTTGCCGACAAAAAGCAAGTGGTCGCTGACGCGCTGGGCGCTCTCCGTCTGAAACTCGGCAAGGATCGCGGCCTGATTGATGAATCCCGCTATGCCTTCCTGTGGGTGACCGACTGGCCGCTGTTTGAGTATGACGAAGAAGACGGCCGCTATTATGCAGCCCACCATCCGTTCACGATGCCGGTCCGTGAAGACATTGAGAAGCTCGGCACGGAGCCACAGAAAGTCCGGGCGATGGCCTATGACATGGTGTTGAACGGTTTTGAGCTCGGCGGAGGTTCTCTCCGGATCTATGAACGCGATATCCAGGAAAAAATGTTTAAGGCACTCGGATTTACCGAAGAAGAGGCAAAGGCCCAGTTCGGATTTTTGCTGGATGCCTTTGACTATGGAACGCCTCCGCACGGCGGAATCGCTTTCGGTCTTGACCGCCTTGCGATGCTTCTTGCGGGCGCATCAAGCCTGCGCGACGTCATCGCATTCCCGAAAACGGCAAGTGCAAGCGACCTCATGGTTGAAGCGCCGTCCGGTGTGTCTGACGCTCAACTCAAGGAACTGGGTATAAAGCTACAGAATTAAAATAAGGCGGAAGCCATAAACGTTCAGCATTGATTCCAAGATTCAGATATGTTACTATGATTCCAATACAGATCCTGATGTGTTCGTTATTTGTCTATCAGTTTTGACCGAACATTCAAATCGTAGGGAGTCCGAATACCGGCATTGCTGGCATGCCCCTCAGAGGGAAGTCAAACGTGCCGGTGAGGACACCCACCTGCCTTGTGCGGGTTCAAAACGATTAACCAAAGACGGCACAATCGGGATCTGTCCCGTTTTGACTGACCGCCTCCCGCCTGAGCGGGAGGCTTTTATTTTGATTTGCGAAAGGAAGGAACCCCCATGCTGCACCAGTTTTCCAGAAATGAACTATCAGTAGGCAAAGAGGGGCTGGACCGATACAGGCAGACGACCGTCGCCGTTCTCGGTGTCGGCGGCGTCGGCTCATTCGCGGCAGAAGCGTGCGCACGGACAGGAATAGGCCGGATCATCCTGATCGACAAGGATGAAGTCGACATCACGAACGTCAACCGCCAGCTTGTCGCTTATCTGTCTACGGTCGGGCGGAAAAAAGCCGAAGTGATGAAAGAGCGGATTGCGGACATCAATCCTGATTGTGAAGTGATCACACTCAACATGTTTTACACGGAAGAAACGGCGGACCAACTGTTTGATCTGAGTCCTGACTATGTGATTGATGCATCCGACACGATCGCCTATAAGATCCATCTGATCAAAGAGTGCGTGAAGCGCGGCGTGAAAGTCATCTCCTGCATGGGGGTCGCCCGCAAAACCGATCCGACACGTTTGCAGATTGTGGACATCTCGAAAACTCACACGGATCCGCTTGCCAAAGTGATCCGGACGACGCTCCGAAAGGACGGCATCCGAAAAGGCGTCCCGGTTGTTTTCTCGGACGAAAGCCCGATCATTTCCAAGGAAGAAGTCAATGAGGTGGTGGGGAAGCCGGATGCGAAAATCCGCAAGGCGAAAATGCCTCCTGCATCGAACGCATTTGTTCCGTCGACCGCCGGATTGTTCTGTGCTTCCTGGGTACTGAATGACATCGTCAAGGACATCAAGATCAAACGTGTAAAAGGCGAATAAATAACATCCGTTCCCCCTGGGGAGCGGATTTTTTCTCTGTTCGAGTTGGAATTAGATAATAATTTTATGTTTACAAAGTTAAACTAGGAGCCCGAAGTTGCAACATGGAATACGGAGTTGAAACATGGAGCGGAAAGTTGCAACATGGAATGCGGAGTTGAAACAAGGAGCGGAAAGTTGCAACATGGAATGCGAAGTTGAAACAAGGAGCGGAAAGTTGCAACATGGAATATGGAGTTGAAACAAGGAGCGGCAAGTTGCAACATGGAATACGGAGTTAAAACAAGGAGCCCGAAGTTGAAACAAGGAACGCCGATACCGGCTCCGGCTGCCACCAATCAAAAGGGGTTGTCCAGAAAGTAAGTATGAATTTAAAAAAAACAAACAGCACGGACTCTGGTCGCTTACCGCGGGCCGGCGCCGAGCCCCGCGTCAAGCGGGTCACGACAGCCCGGCTTTTCCCGCAGGACATAAAAGCCTCCTCGAATAAGCCTCGCACGAAGGAAATGCGAAGCATTTTCGAGGAGTCTCCCGGCGTCCATGCCGTTTGCTATATGGCGGGCTGAATCCAAATTTTTTGGACAGCCCCTTCATGGTTTTTTCATGAACTGCTTCAGCTTTTTATAGATGCCGGCCATCTTTTTCTCCCTGCCGGCGATGACGGGTTCATAGAACCGTTCATCAGCCACCTTGTCTGGAAGGTACTGCTGGCTGGTCCAACCGCCGAACTCGCCGAGGGGGGTGTCGTGCGGGTACTTGTATCCTACATGTCCGAGCGCCGCGGCACCGGCGTAGTGGGCGTCTTTGAGGTGCTGGGGAATTTCGCCGGTGTCTCCGGCATGGATTCTGGACGCCGCAGCATCAAAAGCGCGATAGGCCGAGTTTGATTTTTCGGAGAGGCACATCTCGATGACCGCCACACTCAGGGGGATTCGGGCTTCCGGCATGCCGAGGTGCTCAGCGGACTGTGTCGCCGCCAGAACATGCGCGCCGACTTCCGGATTGGCCAGGCCGATGTCCTCATAGGCCATGACGAGGAGACGCCGGCATACCGCGGTCAGGTCGCCCGATTCCAGAAGATGAGCAAGGTAAAAGACGGCGGCATCCGCGTCGCTTCCGCGTACGGATTTTTGGAGGGCCGACAAGAGATTATAGAAGTGGGAACCGTTTTTGTCCCCGAACACACCAGTGCGCCCGATGAGGCTCTTGATCACCGCATCTTCCACAATGGTCGTGCCGTCTTCCTCATCAGAAGCGAGCACAGCCGATTCAAGAAGTGTCAGTGCCTTCCTGGCATCGCCGCCAGCGCCCTCCGCTAAACGGACGACCTGGTCGTCAGTGATCCGGATGTCCATCCGGCCGAGGCCCCGGTCTGTGTCGGAGAGCGCTCTCCGGATCAGTTCCACGATGTCCTCGGTCTCCAGCCCTTTTAACTGAAGGATTTCTCCGCATCTTGAACGGATGGCGGGATTCACATCGTGAAACGGGTTTTCGGTCGTGGCCCCGATCAGGACGATCGAGCCGTTTTCGACATGCGGGAGCAGCGCGTCCTGCTGTAATTTATTGAACCGGTGGATCTCGTCCAAAAAGAGAATGACCTTGCCGGTTACCCGTGCCTCGTCTACGACCCGCTCCACGTCTTTTTTACCGGACACGGTGGCATTCAGCGCAATGAACGGCAGGCCGCTCGTGCCCGCTATCGCATGCGCGAGCGACGTCTTGCCGACACCTGGGCGGCCATAGAGGAGCATGGGCGGCACGTGCCCGTTTTTGATCATCCGGTAAAGTGCCGTCCCTTTCCCGATGATGTGCCGCTGGCCGGCAATCTCGTCGATTGTTTCCGGCCTCATCCTGAAGGCGAGCGGTTCGTTCTGCATGAGATCAGCCCTTTCTTTCATCCATCCTTCCATTATACAGTTCCTTTCGGGACTCTTCATGCGCGAGAGCGGTAATCATTATGCTATAATGGCGGATAGAAAAGCGCAGGGTAGAGGTGTACTGATGAAAATATCAACCAGGGGCCGTTACGGGCTGGCAATCATGATCGAGCTCGGACGGCAATACGGCAGCGGGCCGGTTCCGCTCCGCAAAATTGCAGAAATCAATGACCTTTCCGAGGCTTACCTCGAACAGCTCGTTCCGCCGCTCCGCAATTCGGGGCTTGTCAAAAGTGTACGGGGCGCGCACGGCGGATACAAACTGGCCAAGCCGCCGCATCAGATTTCGGCCGGAGATGTGATCCGGGTCCTGGAAGGGCCGATCCAGCCGGTCGAGGGGATTGAAGACGAGCCGCAGCCCCAGCGGCTGCTGTGGGGGCGCATCCGCGACGCTGTAAAAGAAGTGCTTGATACAGTCACGATTGAAGACCTGATCAATATGAAATCTGACAGCAAAGACGAAGGCTACATGTTCTATATCTGACAGCCTGATATCAACAGCCGGACCGAAATAATCAGTGAAACGACCGGCACCACTGCTGGGAAAGGATTTTGGAGATGAACGGAATTTATCTGGACCATGCGGCCACGACACCGGTGCATCCGGAAGTGGCCCGGGTCTACGCAGAACTTCTCACAAGCACATACGGTAATGCTTCAAGCATCCATGGCACGGGGCGCAGTGCAAGAAAGCTGCTTGATGACAGCCGGGCAACCGCAGCCGGCCTGATCGGCGCCCGTCCGGAAGAAATCATCTTCACGGGCGGCGGCACGGAAAGCGACAATCTCGCCATTTTCGGAACGGCTGAAGCAAGGTCGGATGAAGGCCGCCATATCATTACGACGGCCATCGAGCACCATGCAATTCTCAACGCCTGCAAACGGCTGGAAAAGCGCGGCTTTGAGGTGACCTGGCTTCCGGTCGACCGGGAAGGGCGCGTGTCCCCTGAAGATGTCCGGAATACGCTTCGGGATGACACGATCCTTGTTACGATCATGGCGGCAAACAACGAGGTAGGCACGATCCAGCCGATCAGGGAGATCGGACAAATCCTGAAGGGGCACCCGGCGACATTCCATACCGATGCGGTTCAGGCTTTTGGAGAGATTCCGGTCAATGTCGGGGAACTCGGTGTCGACCTGCTCAGCGCGTCCGCACATAAAATCAACGGTCCGAAGGGGATCGGTTTCCTTTATCAGAAAAACGGCACGAAGCTGGTGCCGCCGACTTCCGGCGGCCAACAGGAGCGCAAACGCCGCGCGGGGACGGAAAACGTGCCGGGCATCGCGGCATTTGCCAAAGCGGCAGAAATCGCCCATGAATCTCTTGAGGAACGGCGGGAACGGCATGAGTCATTCAAGAAGACCCTGACAGGCACACTCGAAAAATCCAAAATCGATTTTAACGTAAATGCCGGACAGGCAAGCACATTGCCGCACATTCTGAATATCAGCTTTCCGGGCACGGATATCGAATCGCTGCTCGTTAATCTGGACCTGGCGGGCATTCATGTATCGAGCGGCTCCGCCTGCACGGCGGGTTCGATCGATCCATCCCATGTGCTCGTCGCAATGTATGGGGAAGGGGCGGAGGAGCTGCGCAATTCCGTCCGCTTCAGTTTCGGATACGGCTTATCGGACGAAGACATCCGGGCCGCCGCGGAAAAAACGGCAGCTGTGGTCCGGAGACTCGCTGGACAATAGAAAGGTGAAAAAACATGGCAATTCATAAAAAACCAGAAGACACCCGCGTCGTCGTCGGCATGTCCGGCGGCGTCGACTCCTCTGTAACCGCGCTGCTTTTGAAAGAGCAGGGCTACGATGTCATCGGCATCTTCATGAAAAACTGGGATGACACCGATGAAAACGGCGTATGCACGGCGACGGAGGACTATGAGGATGTGATCAGGGTCGCCAACCAGATCGGCATCCCGTATTACGCGGTCAACTTCGAAAAACAATATTGGGACAAAGTATTTACGTACTTCCTGGATGAATACAAAGCCGGGCGTACGCCGAATCCCGACGTGATGTGCAACAAGGAAATCAAGTTTCGGGCTTTCCTCGACCATGCGATGAGCCTAGGCGCCGATTACCTGGCAACGGGTCACTATGCGCGGGTAGAGCACCGGGAGAATGAATCCGTTATGCTGCGCGGCGTCGACGAAAACAAGGACCAGACGTATTTCCTCAACCAGCTGTCTCAGGATCAGCTGTCGAAGGTCATGTTCCCGCTCGGACATCTCGATAAGTCCGAAGTCCGCAAGATCGCCCTTGAGGCAGGGCTTGCGACTGCGACAAAAAAAGACTCGACGGGAATCTGCTTTATCGGTGAGCGCAACTTTAAGGAATTCCTGTCCGGCTACCTCCCGGCACAGCCTGGCGCGATGGAGACGATGGACGGCAAGCGCATGGGAACCCACGACGGGCTCATGTATTATACAATCGGCCAGCGCCATGGTCTCGGCATCGGAGGAGCGGGCGATCCCTGGTTTGTAATTGGGAAGGACCTGAAGCGAAATGTGCTCCTCGTCGGCCAGAACTTCCACAACGACGCATTGTACTCCGACAGCCTGAAGGCGGTCCAAATCGGTTTCACTTCTGATGTCCCGAAGCCGGAAACATTCCGCTGCACGGCGAAATTCCGTTACCGGCAGCCGGACACAGGCGTTGAAGTAGAGTTGCACGGCGACGGAACCGCCACGGTGACATTTGACGAACCGGTCCGTGCGATCACACCGGGCCAGGCGGTCGTATTTTATGACGGCGACGTCTGTCTCGGAGGCGGAACGATCGACGAAGTGTACAAAAACGGCAACCGGCTTGACTATGTCGGTTGAGGAGTGATGGGAATGGATCATAATACCGAAGGGATCAAAGCGATCCGAAACGAAGACTATGAAGAAGCCGTGAAAGCATTCACGGAAGCGATCGACGCCAATCCGGACGATCCGATCGGCTATATCAATTTCGGGAACCTGCTCGCATCGATCGGACGGGAAGAGGAAGCGCTGAAAGCGGAGAAATTCTTCCAGAAAGCGCTGGCCCTTGACCCGGATTCCATGACGGCAATCTACGGGCTGGCCGGCCTCTATTATAACCTTGAGCGTTACGAGGAAGCGGCAAGGCTTTACGAAAAAGCGATCCGTGGCGGCATTGAGGGAGCGGACGCTCCTTACATGCTGGCAAAGTCACTCGAACGTACCGGCAAGCTGAAACTGGCTCTTCCGTACATGCAGCGCGCGCGGGAACTGGCGCCCGATGATTTGCAGATCCGGCTGTCCTACGGCATCCTTCTGGCTTCCTTGGAAATGTTTGTTGAAGCGATGGAAGAGCTGAAGTACGTTACGGAACATGATCCGGACAATGCAGACGCCCACTATAACCTCGGTGTGCTGTATGCAGTGTCTACGCAACAGCGCGGGCATGCGCTCAGCCACCTGGAAAAAGCATTCACGATCAGCCCGGACCATCTCCAGGCGCGTGAAGTCTATACCATGATCAGTCAGTCGGAACAGTAAGGCAAAGGAGGTAAGCGGAATGGCCGGGCAAATGGACCTATTTAAAGAAGATGAAAAATATCTATCCGGCCGGCCGGTTTCCACGGTCTTCCACAATCCGCAGAACCTGTTTTCAATCCTCCGTGTCAAAGTCACTGCGACCGACTCCGGATATGACGGCAAGGAGATTGTCGTGACCGGATATTTCCCTCCCCTTGAAGGGGAGGATACATATAAGTTCCAGGGAAGCCTTGTGGAGCATCCGAAATATGGAACCCAGTTCAAGGCTTCCGTGTTCACGAAAGACCTTCCAGACACCGAGACGGGACTTGTCCATTACCTGTCGTCTGACCTGTTTCCCGGAATCGGCCAGAAAACTGCCCAGGCGGTCGTCAAGGAACTTGGAAAAGATACGATCAGTCTCATCCTGAATGACCCGTCCGCCCTCGACAGGGTGCCGAGGCTGTCAGACGAGCGGAAAGAGACGATCGTTTCCGTCCTGCAGGAGAACATGGGGCTGGAAAGGATCATGATCGCGCTGAATGAATGGGGTTTCGGCCCTCAGCTCGCAATGCGGATTTACCAGACATACCGGGAGGAGACTGTCAGCGTACTGCAGACGAATCCGTACCGGCTGATCGGGGAGATCGAGGGAGTCGGCTTCCAGCGGGCGGATGAACTCGGGGCACGGCTCGGAATCACAGGAGATCACAGGGACCGGGTGAAGGCGGCAGTGCTTCACCTCCTGAACATGGCGGCACTGTCGGAAGGCCATGTGTTTACGCAAGCGGAGGCGCTCCTGCCGGAAGCCAAGAGGATGCTTGAAGCGAGCCAGCCCCACAAGATCAGTTTCGAAGCGATCACGCAGGCGATTATCGAACTCGGTGAAGAAAGCAAGATTGTCGTCGAGCAGCAGCGCTGCTACCTGCCGTCGCTGTACTTTTCCGAGATCGGCATCGCCTCGAAAGTGGTTTCGTTGCTTGAGGACGAGTCGCACAAGGATGCTTTTCCACAGTCTGAAATCCGGAAGGCACTCGGCGGCATTGAGGAACGTCTCGGGGTCACCTACGCCAAAACCCAGGTGGAAGCGATCGAGCTTGCGCTCAATTCGTCGTTCATGATCCTGACGGGCGGGCCGGGGACTGGCAAGACGACCGTCATCAGGGGACTGGTCGAACTGTATGCCGAGCTTCACGGGCTGTCGCTTGAACCGAAGGACTATGCGAAAAAGGAAGAATCCTTCCCGATCGTGCTCGCCGCACCGACAGGACGCGCGGCAAAGCGGATGAGCGAGTCGACCGAGCTGCCTGCGATGACCATCCACCGGCTTCTAGGCTTTAATGGAATGGAGCGGGAAGAAGAAACCGAGCGGGAACTGGACGGCCGGCTTTTCATCATCGATGAAGTGTCGATGGTCGATACGTGGCTCGCGCATCAGCTGATGAAGGCGATTCCGGACGGGGCCCAGGTCATCTTCGTCGGAGACCAGGATCAGCTCCCGCCTGTTGGCCCGGGGCAGGTTCTGAAAGACCTGCTTGCCTCCAAACAGGTGCCTGCGGTAGAGCTGACCGATATTTACCGCCAGAGCAGCGGTTCATCGATCATCGAGCTCGCCCATAAGGTGAAAAAGGGCGGTGTCACAGACGATATCGGGAAAAAGACATCCGACCGGTCCTTTATCAAAGCCGGCACGCCGCAGATTCCGGAAGCGGTCGAGAAAGTGCTGAAAAGCGCCATGACGAAAGGACAGTCGATCCAGGATGTCCAGGTGCTGGCTCCGATGTACAAGGGCCCTGCCGGCATCGACAACCTCAACAAACTGATTCAGGAAATCGTTAATCCGGCAAAAGAAGGCCGGAAAGAAACCGTGTTCGGCGACATCACCTACCGGATCGGTGACAAAGTCCTGCAACTTGTCAATCAGCCGGAAAGCAATGTGTTCAACGGTGACATCGGCGAAGTGGTCGCCATCATGAAGCCGAACGAGACCGTCGACAAAAAAGAGATGATCGTGGTCTCCTTCGACGGCCTTGAAGTGAACTACGAGCGGAAAGATCTCAGCCAGCTGACACTGGCCTACTGCATCTCGATCCATAAATCCCAGGGCAGTGAATTCGGAACGGTCATCATGCCCGTCGTCCGGACTTACCGCCGGATGCTCCGCAGGAATCTGTTATACACCGGACTGACGCGCGCGAAAAACTTCCTGATCCTCATCGGCGAGCCGGATGTCTTCAGGGAAGGCATCGCCCGGGCAGACGACCTCAGCAGGAGGACGTCGCTCTTGGAGAGGGTGACAAGCGGAGAGACGCCTTCTGCCGAAACGGCCGTACAGGCAGCGGAGAAGGAAGCTTCCGGCACCGTAACCGAGCCGGAAGCTGTCCCTGCAACATCAACTTCGGAAATCGGCTCAGGGCAAGAGCGGTCACCGTCCGCTCCGCCGTCCCTCAACCTGTCCAATCATCAGGCCATCGATCCGATGGTCGGCATGAATGGCGTGTCGCCGTTTGATTTTATGGACGGCCGTTGACAAGGTGCCTCCCTTTTCACTATAATGCGGGATATAAGACAATTCGATGACGGAGAAAGTACGCACTGCGCCGGCACAGGAAGGATTCCCCCGACTGAAAGGGATCTCGTAGGCAAGGATGCGGAAAGCTACTCCAGAGTGCAGCTCATCCCTGCCGTCCGCCGCGTTAAGGCATTTGAGAGACAGCGGCGGATGCTGCTGTAATCAGGGTGGTACCGCGAACAGATCCTTCGTCCCTATTGTATAGGGGATGGAGGATTTTTTTTATTGCCGCACCGCCCAACCAATAAGGAGGAGAACCTAATGAAAGCATTGACATCTGCAGAAATCAGAGAGATGTACCTGAAGTTCTTCGAAGAAAAGGGCCACTCGGTCGAGCCGAGCGCCTCGCTCGTCCCTGTCGATGATGCCTCGCTTCTATGGATCAACAGCGGCGTCGCGACACTTAAGAAATACTTTGACGGACGCGTAGTGCCGGACAACCCTCGCATCGTGAACGCCCAGAAAGCGATCCGGACAAATGATATTGAAAACGTGGGGAAGACCGCACGCCATCACACGTTTTTCGAGATGCTCGGCAACTTTTCGATCGGTGATTACTTTAAGCGCGAATCCATCCACTGGGCATGGGAGTTCCTGACCCATCCGGACTGGATCGGCCTCGATCCCGTAAAGCTGTCGGTGACGGTCCATCCGGAAGATGAGGAGGCGCTTGAGATCTGGCGCGATGAAGTCGGTGTGCCTGAAGAGCGGATCATCCGTCTCGAAGGGAACTACTGGGACATTGGGGAAGGTCCTTCGGGTCCGAACTCTGAGATTTTCTATGACCGGGGGCCGTCATACGGTGACGACTTCTCTGATCCTGAGCTTTATCCGGGCGGAGAAAACGAGCGCTATCTGGAAATCTGGAACCTCGTCTTTTCCCAGTTTAACCATAACCCTGACCACACCTACACCCCGCTGCCGAACAAGAACATTGATACCGGCATGGGGCTGGAGCGGATGGTTTCCGTCGTACAGGATGTACCGACAAACTTCGACACCGATCTGTTTATCCCGATCATCCGTGAAATCGAGAAAATTTCCGGGGCATCTTATGGTGAACAACCGGAAAAAGATACCGCATTCAAAGTGATTGCAGACCACATCCGCACCGTGGCATTTGCGGTCGGAGACGGGGCTTTCCCGTCCAATGAGGGCCGCGGTTACGTGCTCCGTCGCCTTCTGCGCCGTGCGGTGCGCTACGCGAAACAGATCGGAATCGACGAGCCGTTCATGTACCGCCTCGTGCCGGTTGTCGGAAGCATCATGGAGAGCTATTACCCGGAGGTCACCGAAAAAGCCGAATTCATCCAGCGGGTCATCAAGAATGAAGAAGACCGGTTCCATGAAACGCTCAATGAAGGCCTGTCAATTTTGTCCGGCATCATCCAGCGGGTGAAGGAAGAAGGCGGCAACGAGATTTCAGGCGTAGATGCATTCAGGCTGTATGACACATTCGGGTTCCCGGAAGAGCTGACTGCCGAATACGCGGAAGAACAGGGCCTCGGCATCGACGAGGAAGGGTTCCGCCGCGAGATGGAGGCCCAGCGGGAGCGTGCCCGTGCGGCGCGCCAGGATGTCGGTTCGATGCAGGTCCAGTCAGGGGCGCTCGGCGGATTCCACGGGGAAAGTGAATTCATCGGCTATGACCACATGGTGGCAGGAGCGGAAATCATTGCGATTGTCAGCGGCGGAGAACTTGTGGAAACCGCATCAGAAGGTGAGGATGTGCAAGTGATCCTTGACCGCACACCGTTTTATGCAGAGAGCGGAGGCCAGATCGCCGACCGCGGATCGATGACCGGCGAAGCTTTCCGTGCGTCCGTTCAGGATGTGCGCAAAGCACCGAACGGCCAAAACCTTCACTCGGTTAAAGTTGAAGCCGGCACGATGACAAAAGGCGATACGCTCAAAGCGGAAGTCGATGCAGCGCAACGGCGCCTGACCGTGAAAAATCATACAGCGACACACTTGCTGCATCAGGCCCTCAAAGACATTCTCGGCGGGCACGTGAATCAGGCAGGCTCCTACGTTGGACCTGACCGCCTCCGCTTCGACTTCAGCCATTTCGGAGCGATGACGGATGAGGAACTTGAAACAGTGGAACAAATCGTCAACGAACGGATCTGGGACGGCATCGGTGTCGGCACTGCCTACCATCCGATCGAGGAAGCGAAAAAAATGGGCGCCATGGCCCTGTTCGGGGAAAAATACGGCGATGTCGTTCGTGTCGTTTCAATCGGAGACTACTCGCTTGAGCTGTGCGGCGGCTGCCACGTCCGTGATACGTCGGAGATCGGTCTCTTCAAGATTATGTCCGAAGGCGGCATCGGGGCGGGCACAAGGCGGATCGAGGCGCTGACGGGCAAGGAGGCCTTCCTCTATATGAAGGGGGAGGAAGAAATCCTGGCACAGGCCGCTTCGATGCTGAAGGCAAATCCGAAAGACCTTCTCAAGAAACTGTCCGCCCTGCAGTCCGAGCAGAAAGAATTGAAGCGTGAGCTTGAGTCGCTTTCTGCACAAAAAGCCCAGGGCCAGCTTGGTACGATCCTGGAATCTGCCCGTGAGGTCGGAGGCGTGTCGGTTGTGGCGGCACGTGTGGAAGGCGCGGACGGCAACCAGCTCCGCACCATGATGGACGAGCTCAAGCAAAAGCTGGGCAACGGGGTCATCGTGCTCGGATCCGCCGACGGCGGCAAAGTGACACTTGCTGCCGGCGTAACCAAAAACATTGCCGGCAAGGAGTATCATGCAGGGAATATCGTCCGCCACGTTGCGGAAATATGTGGAGGCAAGGGCGGCGGCCGTCCGGATATGGCAATGGCCGGCGGCAAAGACCCGTCCAAACTTGATGAAGCGCTCCAATCCGTGTATGATTTAGTCAAATCCGTATAATCGCGGATCTGTACGTTTATAATGGGATGCGAGGTTCTAAAGCATCCCAAGGGAAAGCGGGGTGCTGACCATGGATTCATTCGACAAGACGATGAAGTTCAACTTTCCGGAAGAGCCGATGGAAGATGAGGTGCGGACAGTTCTGCTGAAGGTCCATACCGCGCTGAAAGAAAAGGGATACAGCCCCATCAACCAGATTGTCGGCTACCTCTTATCGGGAGATCCGGCATACATCCCGCGGCATGATGATGCACGGAACATGATCCGGAAGCTTGAGCGGGACGAGATCATAGAAGAACTCGTGAAATTTTATATTGCCGGTCATGACGAGGGCCGTTCATGAGGGCAATGGGATTCGACGTCGGCACCAAAACAATCGGCGTCGCAGTGAGTGATGGGCTCGGCTGGACGGCCCAGGGAGTCGAAACGATCAAGATCGACGAGGAGGCCGGGGAGTTCGGCATTGCCCGGATCCGCGAACTGGTTACGGAGTATGGTGTAACTTCATTCGTTGTCGGGTACCCAAAGAATATGAACAACACAGTGGGACCGCGCGCGGAAGCATCCGAGCGTTTTGCGGACCTGCTGAGGGATGAATTCTCCCTTCCTGTGGAACTCTATGACGAGCGCCTGACGACAATGGCGGCGGAAAAGATGCTCATCAGTGCTGATGTCAGCCGCAAAAAGCGCAAGAGCGTCATCGACAAGATGGCTGCCGTCATGATTCTGCAGGGCTGGCTGGACAGAAAAAACGGATGAGGTGATTTGAATGGAACACGGAGATGCGCACATCACGGTTGTGGATGAAGAAGGCAACGAACAGCTTTGCGAAGTCCTTTTCACATTTGAAGCGGAACAGTTCAACAAGTCGTATGTTCTTTACTACCCGGTAGGGGCCGAAGAAGACGACAATGAGGAAATCGAGATCATGGCTTCTTCTTTTACCCCGGGTGAAGAGGGCGAACAGGGAGAACTGAAGCCGATCGAAACCGACGAAGAGTGGGACATGATCGAAGAAATGCTGAATACGTTCCTCGCTGAAGACGACGAAGAGGACGAAGAAGAAGAATAAGAGATTTGAACACTCTGGCGATAATCCGCCGGACAGCTCCCCGGGCGCATCGCACACTCCGTGCGGTGCAGAAACGGGGGGCCTTTTCGTGTGCCTTTATCCGAATAAGCCGCACAGGCCGCCTGCCCTTCCGCCAACGCCTTTCCTGTTGCTGTTGTTTCATGTATAATAGCCTCGAAATGCAGAGGGGGAACGCGGTTTATGAGTGACCGATCCAAAAAACAGATCATGCTTGAACGCATGAACGAAAAAAAGAAGGAAGTAAAGACGGTCCGGCGAATCGTCCTGATTGTCTTTCTCTCCGTACTGCTCCTCATGGTCATCGGGGGCACCATCCTCTACTCCTACGTGACGGGAGCGCTAAAACCGGTTGATCCGGATGCTGAGGACACTGTCACCGTCGAGATTCCGATCGGCTCGAATCTGGACTCGATCGCGCTGAAACTCGAGGAGGCTGGGGTCATCAAAAATGACCGGATATTCAAGTATTATGCCAAATTCAACAATGAGAGCGACTTCCAGGCGGGCACCTATGAAATGAGCCAGGCCATGACACCCGATGAACTGCTCCAGAGCCTGAAGACCGGCAAGGTCTACAGGGAACCGGTATTCCAGTACACCATTCCGGAAGGCCTGAATCTGGCCCAGATTTCCGAAGTGATTGAGAAAAATACGGAGTACACGGCCGATGAATTCATGAAGCTCGTCACGGACGAAGCTTACATCAATGAACTGATTTCCAAGTTCCCGAATCTTCTCACCGAAGAAGTCCTGGATGAACAGATCAAGTTTCCGCTGGAAGGCTATCTGTTCCCGGCAACCTACCCGGTATTCGAGGAGCAGCCGACATTGGAGGCGCTGGTCGAGCAGATGATCGGAGCGACGGATGAGACCCTCTCGCCTTACCGCGAAGCGATTGCCGAAGATGAACGGACCGTCCATCAGGTACTGACGATGGCTTCGCTCGTTGAAGAGGAGGCCCGGACACCGGAAGACCGGAAATCGATTGCCAGCGTCTTTGAAAACCGCCTCGAGGAAGGCATGCCGCTTCAGACGGACCCGACGGTCGCCTATGCGCACGGGAAACACCTCGAACGGACGATGTACAGCGACCTGGAGATTGACGACGCCTACAACACCTACCAGAACAAGGGGCTTCCGCCCGGGCCGATTTCGAATGCAGGCAGTTCATCGATAGATGCCGCGCTCAACCCGTCCGACACGGATTACCTCTACTTCCTCGCCGACCCGTCCGGCATCAATCATTTTGCAAAAACATACGAGGAACATCTGCAAAACAGGGACAAGTATCTGAAGAGCGGGGAATGACCCGGAGAAGGAGAGCTTCCGCTTTCCTTCTCTTTTCATGTGAATAGTGCTATGATGAACGGGTATTTTTTTGGATAAGCAGGTGTGATTGATGGAACATGAATATAGCCGGTATTCGGAGGGTATGATTCTGCCCCGTCCGGAGCGGATCATGGCAATGGAGCAGTATGCACGCGAAAATAGGGTACCGATCATGCAGCTTGAGGGGATGGAAGCGCTGCTTCAGATTCTCCGTGTGCAGCGTCCCGGAAGAATCCTGGAAATCGGCACGGCCATCGGGTACTCGGCGATCCGGATGGCAGAGGCCCTGCCCGGCACCGAAGTGGTGACGATCGAGCGGGAACCGGCCATGCAGGAAAAGGCCGAGGAAAATATCAGCCGCTCCGACGCAAAGGGGAGGATCCGGCTAGTCCGCGCGGACGCGCTGGAACTGGAAGACAGGCTCCCGGAAGGACCGTTCGATGCGCTGTTCATCGATGCAGCAAAAGGCCAATACAAAAGGTTTTTCGACATTTACGAGCCGCTTCTGTCCGGACGCGGCGTGGTCTATTGTGACAACATGTTCATGCACGGCCTGACCGCCGAAGATCCGAAGGACATCCCGAGGAAAAACCGGACAATGATCCGCAAACTCAAGGCGTTCACAGAATGGCTCATGGCTCATCCGGGCTACGATTCGGCTCTTTTGCCGGTGGGCGACGGACTTATGATCAGTACGAAAAAAGAACCAACCGAAGAAGGTGCAGCATTATGACGACAAAACGGCCCCTCATCATCGGGATTGCCGGCGGTTCGGGTTCCGGCAAGACGAGCGTTACACGTTCGATCTACGACGTCGTGAAAGAACACTCCGTCGTTGTGATTGAACACGATTACTATTACAAAGACCAGTCGGAGCTGGCGTTTGAAGAGCGGCTCAAGACCAATTACGACCACCCGCTCGCATTCGACACGGACCTTCTCATCGAACACATCAAAGAACTGCTCGAGGGACGTCCGGTCAATCGGCCGGTGTATGACTATGCGCTACATACACGTTCTGACAAGACGGTGGAAATCGAGCCGAAGGACGTCATCATCATCGAAGGAATTCTGGTGCTGGATGATGCCAGGCTGCGCGAACTGATGGATATCAAGCTTTTTGTCGATACCGATGCGGACCTCCGGATTATCCGGCGCATCCAGCGGGACATCGAAGAGCGCGGCCGTTCGATCAGTTCGGTGATCGGCCAGTATTTGTCGGTCGTCCGCCCGATGCACAACCAGTTCATTGAGCCGACGAAACGATATGCGGATCTGATCATCCCTGAAGGCGGGGAGAACAAGGTCGCAATCGATCTGATGGTGACGAAAATAAAAACAATTCTTGAATCTCCACAAAATCTGTAATATACTCTTGTCAGTTAAAACCATCACATTTCCGCTATGTCGCATTCCCGGCCACGGGGCGGCATAGTATTCTTTTTATGAAGGAAAGACGCGAAGGAGAGATTGTTTATGTCTACAGAGAAAAAATTTCCGATGACACAGGCGGGAAAAGAGAAACTTCTTGAAGAACTGGAGTATTTGAAAACGGTTAAACGCAAAGAGGTCGTCGAGCGCATCAAAGTGGCCCGCAGCTTCGGGGACCTGTCCGAGAACTCCGAGTACGACTCCGCCAAAGAAGACCAGGCCTTTATCGAGGGCCGTATATCTACGCTTGAGTCCATGATCCGCAATGCGGAAATCATTGAAGACAACGGCGATGACGATCGTGTGCAGCTTGGCAAGACCGTAACATTCAAGGAAGTTCCGGATGGCGATGAGGAATCCTACACCATCGTCGGTTCCGCAGAGGCGGATCCATTCGAAGGCCGCATCTCGAACGACTCGCCGATCGCCAGAGGGCTTCTCGGGCGTACAGTCGGAGACCGCGTCAAGATCATGACACCGGGCGGCGAGATGGATGTCGAGATCGTTTCCATCGGCTGATTACTGATGGACATCACCCATACAGGCAGGGAATAACCAAAATGGCTGATTCAAGCAGATGGCTCCGGAAACCGCGGCAGCGGAGGAGTTCTGCGGAGATCAGCTTTTTTCATAGTATCGCGGCAAGCAGGTGGACGGTTTTATTAACACCCTCAGCCCTTTGCTTAACACCCGAGGGTCTGATTATTAGGGATGCCTGAAATTCCTTTTCATGAAACTGAAACAAACCGGTAATCGTTTCGTCAAATAAGCGGAAATCGTTTATGATAGAGTTACCGGGGGAGGAGATGGCATGGAAGAACAGAATTTTTCCAGGGTAGCGCGGAACCGCCAGAAATCAAACCGGATCCTCAACATCCTGATCGGCGTCGTCTTCGTCCTGATTGTCATCACTGCGGCAAGCATCTTTACCGGCGGGGATGACCGGGCGGCCAACGGAGGGAATGAGGCAGGGACTGAACAGGCGGGAGGCACCAGCGGACCCGATGGCGGAAAAGTGCCGGCTGATGATGGCGGGGAAGATTCCGATGCAGCCGGTGACGATGAGTCCGAAGACGGGGAAGCGACCTCCGAAGAAAAAGCTCCCGATTCGGACAAGCGCGGCGAAGAACCCGAAGAATCCGATCAGCCGGGCAAAGTGATCCGGACACCTTCAGAAAGCGGCGTCGTCGATGAGACGATCGTTGACACATCCTGGAAGCCGATCGGCACCGGACAGTCGGGCGAACATGTCTCGGTCTATGAGAAAGGGCATATCGACTGGCAGGAAAAGGTGAAGGCCATGTCGTATGCCACCGGCATCCCTGAAAAAGAAATGATTGTATGGTATGTGAAAAACGGCGGAGGTCCGCAAAAATCGATCGGGACCGTATCGACCGGAGATAAAAGCGAAAAATATAATGTCCACCTGGAATGGGTGGACGGTGAAGGCTGGATGCCGGTGCGGCTCGACAAGCTGAACACGCTTGAAGGGGCCTATTGACCGGAACGGAACGGAGGATTCTCGCATGAAAATAGCCATTATCGGTGCGATGGAAGAAGAAGTCGAGCTTCTGCGCAGCCGGATCGAAGAAAAAGAGACAACAATGGCCGGAAACAGTGAGTACACTGCCGGTAAACTCAATGGCGCGGACGTCATTCTGCTAAAAAGCGGGATCGGAAAAGTGAACGCGGCCATGTCCACGGCGGTATTGCTTGACCGTTTCAAACCGGATGCCGTGATCAACACCGGTTCTGCAGGTGGCTTCAACAGTGACCATGAAATCGGCACGGTCGTCATTTCGTCCGAAGTGCGGCACCATGATGTGGATGTAACGGTATTCGGTTACGAACACGGCCAGGTACCGCAGCTTCCTTCCGCATTCACGGCGGACAGCAGGCTCATGGAAGCGGCACGCAAGGCCGTGGAAGACATCGGTGAACATGCGTCGGCAGAAGGGCTGATCATCACCGGCGACTCATTTATGTCCGATGCAGATCGTGTAGCCCGTGTGCGTGAACTTTTTCCCGAGGCACTAGCCTCCGAAATGGAAGCGGCTGCGGTTGCCCAGGTCTGTCACCAATTCGGCGTGCCGTTTGTGGTTATCCGCGCGCTTTCCGATATCGCGGGCAAGGAGTCGGCCATGTCGTTTGACGAGTTTTTGCCGAAGGCGGCAAAGCATTCGGCAGAAGCGGTCATGCGCGCGGTCTCGAATCTTCAGGGATCGCATGGTATAATCGGATAAGTGAATCACCATTTGGACAGGGAGTGAACAATATGCTTTATCTGATGGCAGGTTCGTTGATTTTGACAGGTATCCTTGCGGGCGTCATGATGGCCCAGCTCGGTTCCGAAAAGTGATCTAGTCTGCCCTTCCCCCGCGCTCGGCGGGGGAGGGGTTTTTTTCATGCTTGAACTGCTGATAAAGCTTGACGAGGGCCCGCTTCTCGATCCGTGAGACGTAGCTGCGCGAAATGTTCAGCTGTGCCGCAATTTCTTTTTGGGTCATCGGATTGTCGTCCAAGAGGCCGTAGCGTCTCTGGATAATCTCCAGCTCACGCTCATCAAGCTTGGTCAGATGCCGGTACAGCCGGTCAAAGCGCTCCTTCCGCTCCAGCCGGTCATCGGCTGTTGATTCGTCGACTTTCAGGACATCTGTAATCTGGAGCGAGTATCCGTCCTTGTCAATGCCGATCGGCTCATAGAGTGAAACATCTTTCTGGACTTTTTTCTGCGCGCGGAGATGCATGAGGATCTCATTTTCAATACAGCGTGCGGCGAAAGTGGAAAACTTGGTTTTTTTATCGGGGGTAAAGCTGCCAACCGCCTTCATGAGGCCGATCGTGCCGATTGAGATGTAGTCGTCCAGCTGCTCGTGCCGTGGATGGAATTTCTTCACGATATGGGCGACAAGGCGCATATTGCGCTCGATCAGCTCATCTTTTGCGCTTTCATCACCTTCAGCTACCCGCCTCAGGCAGTCCGCCTCTTCTTCCGCATTCATCGGCTTCTGGAACGCCTGGCCCTTCAGGTAGCCGACCAGTGCTGGGATATCCGCCCACAGCTGAAGCAGAGCAGTGAAAATCCCGCTCACGCCAACACCTCCTAAGTTGTTTCTGCCACCATATGTCACAATGTGAGGAATCATGAGAATGACGGGTCCCGGGATGTGGGACGGAGCGGCGCTATGGTATAATCGGGAAAGAATTCAGAGCCAATGGAGTGAATCGGGTGTATCGTCTTTTTTTGCCGAATGAATATGTGAAGGACATTTTCCGTGTGACACCGGAAAAACTGAAAAGCAATGGGATCCGGGGAGTCATTACTGACCTGGACAACACGCTTGTCGAATGGGACAGGCCCGATGCAACCGCAGAAATCATCGAATGGATGAGGGACATGCGCGATGCGGGCATCCATGTGACAATCGTCTCGAACAATAACGAGGAACGCGTCAAGGCGTTTTCCGACCCGCTGGGCATTCCCTTTATCCACCGGGCGCGCAAGCCGATGGGCAAGGCTTTCCGCCAAGCGGTCCGCCAGATGGGCATTCCGAAAGAGCAGGTTGTCGTAATCGGCGACCAGCTGCTGACGGACATTTTCGGCGGGAACCGCAGCGGCCTGCATACCGTCCTTGTCGTTCCGGTCGCCAGCTCGGACGGATGGGCCACACGGTTCAACCGGAAGGTCGAGCGCATGATCATGCGGAAGCTCAAAAACCAAGGGCTCATCGATTGGGAGGAAATAAAGTGACCGAAGAAAAAACCTGTATCGGCTGTGGGGCCGTCCTGCAGACTGATGATGAAAAAGCGCCGGGCTATGCCCCGGCTGCGACGCTTGAAAAGGAAATGCCGCTCTGCAGGCGCTGTTTCCGGCTCAGGAATTACAATGAGCTTGAACCTGTGCCGCTGACGGATGATGATTTCCTGAAAATCCTGAATACAATCGGCTCCAAGGACGCACTTGTCGTCTACCTCGTCGATATTTTCGACTTCAACGGAAGCTGGATTCCGGGAATGCACCGGTTTGCCGGTTCCAATCCCGTGCTTCTCATCGGCAACAAAGCAGATCTGCTGCCGAAGTCGGTAAAGGAAAACAAGCTCATCCATTGGATAACATCCGAATCCAGGAAGCTCGGTCTGCAGCCGGAGGACATTCTGCTTGTAAGCGCCGATAAGGGAACCGGAATCGATACTGCGATTCACCGCATCGAGGAGCTTCGCGCTGGGCGGGATGTCTATGTGGTGGGGTGCACGAATGTCGGAAAGTCCACATTCATCAACCGGATCATCAAGCAAGTTGCAGGCGGTGACGATGTCATCACGACGTCCCATTTCCCGGGGACCACACTGGACATGATCGATATCCCGCTTGATGACGGGAATTCCATGTACGATACGCCGGGCATCATCAATCACCATCAGATGGCACACCTCCTTGATGCAAAGGACCTGAAGTGGATTACGCCGAAAAAGGAGATCAAGCCAAAAGTCTTCCAGCTGAATGAGGAGCAGACCCTGTTTCTCGGGGGGCTGGCGCGGTTCGACTATCTGAAGGGCGGCCGCACGGCGTTCACCGTACACGTTTCAAATGCACTTGACATCCACCGGACCAAGCTGGAAAAGGCGGATGACCTGTATTCGCGTCAGAAGGGCGATCTGCTAACGCCTCCGACAGCGGATCCGGAAGCATTTCCGAAGCTTGTGCGCCATGAATTTTCGATCAGGGAAGAAAAGACGGACATCGTCATCTCGGGCCTTGGCTGGATCACAGTCCAGCAGGCAGGGAAAGTGGTTGCGGTCCACGCGCCCGAAGGGGTCGCTGTCATGCTCCGTCCTTCCCTGATCTGAGGGGGAAAACAGAATGAAAAAATGGTATGCGGTGATCGGTGATCCGGTTTCCCATTCAAAGTCACCGGCCATGCATGAGGCGTGGTTCAGGGAAAACGGCATCGATGCATCTTATATTCCGGTCCATGTCCCGGCCGGAACGGTTGGCGACGCTGTCGCCGCCCTGCGCCGCCTGGGTGCTTCGGGATGGAATGTGACGGTGCCCCATAAACAGGCCATCATCCCTTTTCTGGACGAAGTGGAGCCGATTGCTGCAGAGATGCAGGCGGTGAATACGGTCAAGGTTCTCCCTGACGGCCGGCTGCTTGGGATGAACACGGACGGCCCCGGTTTCGTCCGTTCTCTCGAGGACAGGATCGGCAGCGGCCGAAAGAATGACCGTGTGCTGATCATCGGTGCCGGCGGTGCCGCAAACGGGATAGCCCTCGCCATGAGACATGGCGGGTATGAGAAGGTCGCCGTGTGCAACCGCACCGTGGAAAAGGCAGAGGCACTCTGTAATCGGATCGGCGGCGAAGCACTTGGCCTTGAAGAGGCGGCAGGGAAACTGGGCGAATTCGGGATCATTATCCAGACGACGCCCGTCGGCATGTCGACCGCAACAGGCGGCCTGCCGATTGCCATGGACCACCTGGATCCGGGCGCGGTTGTTGCGGATATCGTCTACAGCCCTCTCCAAACCGAATTCCTGAAAGCTGCACTGAAAAACGGAAATGAAATCGTGGACGGCCTGGGCATGTTCATCTGGCAGGGCGCACTTGCCTTCAATGAATGGACAGGCCGGATGCCGGACACGCTTGGAACAAGAAAACGGCTGATCGCAGAAATGGAGGAAACTACATGCTGACCGGAAAACAAAAGAGATTCCTGAGAAGCGAGGCGCATCACCTTCAGCCCGTCTTCCAGGTAGGAAAACAGGGTGTCAACGATGAACTGATCAGCGGCATTTCCGAAGCACTGGAAAAACGCGAACTGATCAAGGTGGCCATTCTTCAGAATGCGCCGGAGGAAAAAGAAGATGTCGCACAGGTGCTTTCGGAAAGGACCCGTTCCGAGCTCGTGCAAGTGATTGGCAAGACGATCGTGCTTTACCGGGAGTCGAGGGACAATAAGCGTCTCGTGCTTCCGGGTGAGTGAACGGAGGAAGGTCGGAATCCTGGGTGGGACGTTCAATCCGCCCCATGTCGGCCATCTGATGATTGCCGAAGGCGTCCGAGACGCCGAGGACCTTGATGAAATCCGCTTTATGCCAAACGCAATCCCTCCGCACAAGATAAAGGAAGGCGATGCAGAACCTTGGCAGCGGCTTGAGATGACAAAGCTTGCGATCCGCGGCAACCCCGATTTCACGGTTGAGTCCATCGAGGTGGAGTCGGGAGGGGTTTCCTACACCTCCCGGACGCTGGACCTGCTCCGTGAACGAGAATCCGGATCGGATTTTTCTTTCATCATCGGCGGCGACAGCATCGAGCATCTGCATACGTGGTATGACATCGATTCGCTCATGGATAAAGTGCAGTTCATCGGTGTACCCCGCCCGGGCAGCAGCGCATCCGGCCGGTACCCGGTCAGAATGGTCGGCATCCCGCAGATTGATCTGTCCTCGACTCTCCTGAGGGAAAAGCTGAAAGCGGGTCGTTCGGTTAAATACCTGATTCCCGATCCGGTCATCCGCTTTATCCGCGAGGAGGGATTGTATGGGATCTGAACAACTGAAAAACGGGGTGGCACAGCGCCTTCCCGCAGGCAGATTCCAGCATGTCCTGAGAGTTACTGAAACAGCGATGATTCTTGCGGACCGTTTCGGGGAAGATAAAGAAAAAGCGGAAACCGCCGCACTCCTCCATGACGTGGCCAAAGCCATGCCAAAGGAAGAGCTGAAGCGGATCGTGGTATCAGAAGGGGATCCCGCCGGCGTCCTCGGATTTCATCATGAGCTGTGGCATGGCCCGGCGGGGGCTGTGATCGCCCATGATGAGTTCGGGATCCGGGATGCCGATATCCTGGCTGCCGTCCGGTTCCACACAACGGGTCGCTCAGGCATGTCGCGTCTTGAAAAAATTGTTTTTATAGCGGACATGATTGAGCCGGGCAGGAATTTTCCCGGGGCGGAGCAGCTGAGAGCGGAGGCGGAGCGCTCGCTTGAAGATGCGCTTATTGCGTGCAGCGCACACAGCCTCCAATACCTGGTCTCCGTCCGCGCCGCCATCCATCCGGACACGCTCCGATGCTACAACGACAGTCTCTCGCAAGGAAAGGGTGCTTTAAACCGATGACAAACCAGACATTGCTTGAAACGGTATACAATGCCGCAGATGATAAAAAAGCGGCCGATATGGTCGTCCTGAACATGCAGGGCGTTTCGCTTCTCGCTGATTACTTCCTGATCTGCCATGGAAATTCCGACCGGCAGGTACAGTCCATCGCCCGTGAGATCAAAGACAAGGCGGAGGAAGCCGGCTTTGACGTCAGACGGCTTGAAGGCTTCGATTCCGCGCGCTGGATCCTCGTGGATCTGGGTGATGTGGTCGCGCATGTCTTCCATAAGGACGAGCGTGCATATTACAACCTCGAACGACTGTGGGGAGATGCGCCGGAATTGGAAATGGAAGGGCGATGAACGGGGAGTCCTACCGCGCGTTCGCTTCGGTTTATGATCTCCTGATGGAAGATATCCCCTATGGCCGATATGCCGAATGGGTCCGGAAGGCGGCAGGCGATGCAAAAGGGCTAAAGCTGCTGGATATCGGCTGCGGCACAGGGGTGCTGACAGAACGCTTTGCCCGTGAAGGCTTCAGTGTGACGGGGATTGACCTGTCCGGTGACATGCTCGCGGTCGCAAGAGAACGCTTCGAGGAAGCCGGCCTGGAAGGGGCATTTTTTGAACAGCCGATGCAGGAGATGGAAGGACACTCCGGGTACGATCTGGCGGTGATTGCCATCGACTCTCTGAATTACGTGACAGAAGACGAGGAAGTGGCCGCGGTGTTCAGGCATGTCTTTGGCGCACTGAATCCTGGAGGGCGACTGCTGTTTGATGTCCATTCCCCCTATAAGATGACCGAGCTGTTCCTTGACGGGCCGTTCACTGCCGATCTGGAAGATGTTTCGTATATTTGGCATACGTATCCGGGGGAAGAGCCGCTTTCCGTAGAATCAGAAATCAGCTTTTTCATACGACGGCCAGACGGGCTTTACATGCGGCAGGAAGAGTTTCATCTGCAGCGGACTTTCACGCCGGATACTTATATCCGCCTTCTGGAAGAGGCGGGCTTTGCCATCCGTTCGGTCACGGCTGACTGGACGGGCCAAACGCCTTCGGAGTACAGTGAGCGTGTATTTTTCCATGCCGTAAAATGAAGCTTTCCAAATAGTCGAACATCAGGTATAGTGGAGTAGACTCCATGATCCGCCATCCCCGGGAGGAAACGCTTTCTTGGAATGGCTGAAAATGAACTGGAGGAAGCTGATCCCCCCGATAGCGGCTTCCGTCCTGATCCTGACATTTATCCTGTATACGAAGAGCCATACCGCGGGTGTTCCTGCGGATTCATTCATACCAGCTTCTGACGGGTTGGACCCGATCAGTGCCGATGACCGTGCGGATTCTTCCGCAGCGGTCATTTTTGTTGATGTGAAGGGAGCCGTGGAAAAGCCGGGTGTCTATAAGGCGGATGAAGGGGACCGCGTGATCGACGCTGTTGCCAGGGCGGGCGGTTTTCTTCCAGAAGCAGTGCCGGACGCAATCAACCATGCGGAACGACTTCGTGATGAGATGGTCATATATGTGCCGTTCTTCTCGCATGAGGGGGGCGGGGAAGCCGGCGCAAGCCCCCCGCCCGTTTATGGAGCGGACGACGGGAAAGTGAATCTCAATACCGCTGAGGCGGATGAACTCATGACCCTACCGGGAATAGGTCCCGCAAAAGCCGAAGCGATCATCGCCCACCGTACCGAGCATGGGCCGTTTGCCGAGCCGGCCGGCCTGATGGATGTGAGCGGGATCGGTGAAAAGACATTCGCGGCACTTGAAGAGCTTATCACCGCAAAATGACATTGAATCCCGGCGCGCACACCGATAAACTGAGGATAGTGATTTGCAAAGTTACAGGAGGCGGACTTCATGGAGCGGATTAGTTGGGATCAATTTTTCATGGCGCAAAGTCATTTGCTGGCACTTCGGAGCACATGCACGAGACTGTCGGTCGGAGCGACGATTGTCCGTGACAACCGGATTGTCGCAGGCGGCTACAACGGCTCGATATCCGGGGGCGACCACTGCATCGATAAAGGTTGCTATGTCGTCGATGGTCATTGTGTAAGGACGATCCATGCCGAGATGAACGCGCTTTTGCAGTGCGCGAAATACGGTGCGCCGGTTGCGGGTGCTGAAATTTATGTCACCCACTTCCCGTGTCTTCAATGCACAAAAGCCATTATCCAGGCCGGAATTTCCAAGCTGGTTTATGCATCTGATTATAAAAATAATGAGTATGCCCAAGAGCTTCTCCAGCAGGCAGGAGTCCGGGTGCTCAAGGTTCCGTTCGAGGAGCGTGAAGTCGATTTTCTCGCTGAGGAAAAACTCGGTCTTTATGAGGAGCTACTGGGCAAGCTGAAGGATTCCGGAATTCCTGAGGAAGAACTCGGGGCATACGGCAGGAGAGTGAAGGCTCTATTCGGCTGAGGCTGATTGAAAACCCTATTTTGTATCTGGCGCTGCCTGTTCTGGCTGCAGCTGCCGCAAGCACGGTCTCCCCGCTGTTTGCGGCATTGCTGTTGCCTGTTGTCGCGGTTGCAGCCCTGAAGAGGGAACCCCCGGCTGTCTGGGTTGCAATTATGGGAGTCACAGCAACGTCATATGCCTGGTTCAGTCTGGATACAAAACCGGATCAATGGCCGTCTGTACCGGACGAGATTGTCTGGACGGACAAAGTGTCTGAATCAGGCGGTCTGCTTAAAGGATTCGCAGAAGATTCCTCAGGAAACAAATGGTATGTCAATTACCGGTTCCGGGCTGGAGAAGAACGGGACCGGTTTTTTCTTGAAGGAATTGCGGGGTACCGTTACCTGGTCCGGGCGGAAACGGAGGAACCAGACCCTCCACCCCACGCATATGCCTTTGACATGGCGGCGTGGCTGCAATCCGAAGGGGCAGACGGCATCCTGAAGCTGCAGGATGCCGAGCCTGCAGGGGCCGCTCCTGGAATGACCGCTGCGCTCAGAAGATGGAGGGCAATGCTCGGCAGCCATATCCGGGCGAACTTTCCGGAATCGGTCGCCGCCGAGGCGGAAGCGCTTATCATCGGCGAGCGCTCAGCCACCGATCCGCAGGATAAACGGGCATACAGAAAACTCGGGATTACCCATCTGTTTGCCATTTCAGGGCTGCATGTAGGAATCATGGTTTATTTGCTCAGGGAAGGCCTGCTCAGGCTTGGTGTCAGGACCCACGTCGTGAGGACGGGGTTGATTCTCTTCCTTCCGGTTTATGCCATGCTTGCGGGCGGCGCACCGCCCGTGTGGCGGGCTGTCCTCATCTCCCTGATGCTGCTCGTCCCGGAGTCCAAATCCGGAAAACCGCGATTGGATCTCTTCCTCTCCGCCGGTATGGTTTTGTTTTTGCTCATCGACCCCCAAGCCGTCACCAAACCCGGCTTCCAGATGAGTTACCTGGCAGCATTCGCGCTGATCCATTCTTCCACCGTTTTGGAATCGGCACGCGGTGCTCTTCATCAGGCATGGCTGGTTACGGTCATTTGCCAGGTGGCGGTAACACCGGTGCTCCTCTATCATTTCTTCGAGACGTCCATTTCCGCATTTGCCGCCAATCTGCTGTTCGTCCCGCTTTTTTCAATCGTCATCCTGCCTGCAAACCTGATCCTGCTTGTGCTGACTTTCATACTGCCACAAGTGGCCGGGCTATTGTTTGCCGTGTATGTCCCGCTGCGGGAAGGATTGGCAGGCTTTATTCTGTTGTGCGCGGAACTGCCGCTGAGTGTTTGGACACCGGGCAGGCCGGATCTGCCATCCATACTGTTGCTGATTGCCGCGATTTTCATATTCTTTTGGCTTTTGGAAAAACAAAAAGGCCTTGCGGCCGCTATTGTTTTTGGTGCTGCGTGCTGCATTGTCCATGCCGTCCCTTATGCCGATCCATCCGTCCATGTCACGTTCATTGATGTCGGGCAAGGGGATTCGGCATTGGTGGAACTTCCATTCAGGCGCAGCGTCTTCCTTATTGATACCGGAGGCAGGCTTTTGTTTGAAGGGGAAGAAGAGGGGAGAATGGGTTCCGGAGTCGGGGAGAGGGTGGTTATCCCTTATTTGAAAGGCCGCGGAATCACCAGAGTGGACAAGCTCGTTTTGTCGCATCCGGATGCGGATCATGCGGAAGCGGCAGATGAAGTACTGGAGGAAATCCGGGCTGGCGAAATCCATATCGGCCCAGGTACCCGCGGAAAGGAAGGATATGCGGACGTAATCAGGGCCGCGGGGGCCAAGAACATCCGGGTCAGGGAGATGATTGCCGGGGCCGGCTGGCAGGAAGGAAACACACTTTTCAGGTATCTCAGCCCATCTGATTCAGAATACCGGGGAAACAACGACTCTCTTGTGCTGCACATGGAACATAGGGAGTTCCGCGTGCTGTTCACCGGTGACCTGGAGGAAGAAGGGGAAAAGCGGATCATCGGGGAATACGGAAGCCTCTTCCCGGTGATGATCCTCAAGGCAGGCCATCACGGAAGCCGGACATCCAGCAGTGCTCCTTTTTTGAAAGCGGCCGATCCTTCGTTGACGGTCTTTTCCGCAGGCAGGAACAACCGATACGGCCATCCCCATCAGGAGGTCACCGGGCGGCTCGCAGAGGCAGGGCTGCCCGCCGTTTCCACTGCGGATTACGGAACGATGACTTTTTCGCTCTCCCCGGGAAAAAACATGACGATCACCCACAGCCGAACGCAAGGAAATTAAAAAACGGAGGCCCCGGTTTTCCGGAAGCCTCCGCCCTGATCAGCGTGCAACGAGTTCAATAACCGTCGCAATGACGAAGATCAGCGAAAAGAATACAAAGGATACGATGAAGCCCACGCCCGAGTCGATGACGTCGTTTCGCTTCGTCTGCGGGTTCTGTTCGAATTCGTTCATTGCTACCCCTCCTATGGTTCCCCCATATTATAAGGGATGATGCAGAAAAAAGCTATAACGTACGAACCGATCCTTATGCGGTTCACAAGAGGTTCTTAAAATTTTCACAAACGATGGCGCCGACCGGCTTCATGTATAATAGATGAACAGCCTCGCGAAACGGAGTGTTCGAAATGTTTACGGATAGTTGGAGAAACATGGCCAAAGGAAATATTTCACCGGTCTACCTGATCAGTGGCCCGGAAATGTATTTTTTTGATGAAACAGAGAAGAGGCTTAGGGATGCCATGCCAGATGCGGCCGCGTCGGAACTGATCACGTTCGATCTGGATGAAACTCCGGTGGAGGCCGTGATCGAAGAAGCGGATACGTTCCCGTTTTTCTGTGACCGGAAGCTGATCATTGCCAGAAACGCATCATTTCTGAAAGCTGCCGACAAGGGAAAGGAAAAAGTGGAACATGACTTGGACAGGCTGATGGACTGGCTTGCCCATCCTCCGGAAAGCGCGGTCGTCCTGTTTCTCGCTCCCTATGAGAAGCTGGATGCCCGAAAAAAAGTGGTCAAGGCATTCCGTAAGCATGCGGTCTGCCTGGAAGCGGAACCGCTCAAAACCCATGATGTCGAAACCTGGATCAAGCAGGAAGCGACCCGTCTCGGGAGCAGCGTATCGGACAGCGCCGCACGTCTTCTGATTGATACCGCAGGAGAAGACCTCGTCCGGCTCCGTTCAGAGCTGGAAAAGCTGTCGCTTTATACAGGAGAGGGCAAGGAAATCAGTGAAGACACTGTCAGCCTTCTCGTGCCCAAAACGCCTGAAGACGATGCCTTTAAACTGCTCGACGCCTATATGCAGGGAGACTCGGCCAGGGCACTTCAGATTTATAGGGATCTGCTCCGGAATAAAGAAGAGCCGATCCGCCTGAATGCACTTCTGGCCAACCAGGTCAGGCTCATCATACAGGTAAATGCACTAAAGAAAAAGGGCTACCAGCAGCATCAAATCGCCAAACAGCTTAAAGCCCACCCGTACCGGGTCAAACTGATTCTGGAGAACCGGAAACTGGCCGACGACGCCCGCCTGCTTGAAACCCTGTCGCGCCTTGCGGATGCAGATCTCCGGCTGAAAACTGTCTCCGGCAACAGGGAACGGATTCTCGAGCTGGTGCTTATGCAGAAGGTGAGCGGAATAAAATGAACAGACTGCAGAACCGGGCTTAAAGTTCCGGTATGCAGTCTTTTTTTATGAACTGTCACGGTTGGATATGGCTTTTGCAGGAGATTCGGGAAGTTACCCAACTCTCAATATAAAGATTAATTCCAAAGGGTTGCACCCCTGATTAAATCCGGGTATAGTACGGGTGAATTACGATCCATCGCACCCTGAGCCTATTGATGAAAGTCATATGATCGCACAAGCCACTGCCTAAGCTACACCCACAAATTCCCATGAGGTGATTGAAATGATGGATGATGAAATCCACGGCTTGCTCAGGAAAGAATACAAATGTGCAGTTATGAAAGTGGGTACAGAAACAACAGCCATCCTGATAAACCGGAAAAGAAAGAACGGGCTAAAAAAACGCATGGCAGGCATGCTGCCATTGTACGAATACGAGAAGTGGGAAGAGGAACTGGACCACTGGGAATACCGGCCGGTCGGCTTCATGACCCTGTTTTCCAGGAAATACATCCACACCACCATCGCGATCTGCTTCGATGATAAGGAAAACGTCGTTTACTGGCGCTACCTCACACCTGCAGAAAAAAACCAAATGCACTTCGCACGGGTTTTGTAATAAATATCAGGAAAAGTGACAGGAATACTACAAGAGAAATCACTCCCCGATGATGTTCTTCTCCCTTCAGGGAAGCATCGTCGGGGAGTGATTTTATGGGAGAGTGATGCCATT
Organism: Bhargavaea massiliensis; assembly: GCF_018390575.1. Lineage (GTDB taxonomy): Bacteria > Bacillota > Bacilli > Bacillales_A > Planococcaceae > Bhargavaea > Bhargavaea massiliensis. The sequence continues at coordinate 133,699 of NZ_JAHBCJ010000004.1, forward strand.
CGAAATTAACAGCTCTCTTTATTGGCGGATTGGAGCGGAGTGCCTGAGACACGAGCGGGAAAAGCGTATTTTAAATAAAAAAACCGCCCCTAATCCGGAAGGCCGGATCAAGACGGTCGGAAAGCCAAGCAGAATTACTGGGCTTTTTTCGTGAGGCGGGATTTCTGACGGGCAACCGTGTTCTTGTGGATCAGCCCTTTGTTTGCCGCTTTGTCGAGTTTTTGGATCGCGTCTTTCAGAAGCGCGCTTGCATTCTCGTCATTGTTGGCAATCGCCGCTTCTGCTTTTTTCATCGCCGTACGCATCGCAGATTTCTGCGTGACGTTTTGTGCGTTGACTGCTTCATTCTGGCGGATTCGTTTAATTGCTTGTTTGCTGTTTGCCAATGGATTCACCTCCATTCAGGGTCGGATCAGGAAGCGGCCCGCTTGCCGGGCCTGCCTTTATGCAACAGACAACATTCTATCAAAACTGAAGGTTGATTGCAATCATGAAACGCAAAGAATATTCCCTTGACACTTGGACATACTGATCTGGAGGTGAGCGACATGATGCAATTCGGCAGAACGGATCTGCTTGACGAAACGGAAGAAATGGTCAGGCACCGAACTGAAAAGGACAAAGAAAAACTAAAAGAATCCAGCGGCATCGATTTTCGTGAAAAGCGAAAAGGGCGCTTTATCGTAACGGAGATCCGGGTGGATGAAAAAGGCGCCGAGAAGATCGGCAGAAAGCCCGGTACGTACATTACCCTCACCGCACCGGGCCTCACTGCCGATGATTCGGAAGGCTTCGTGGAAATGGAACAGCTTCTGGCTGACAAACTGCGGGAAATGCACGCATCTCTCGGACTGCCGGAACACCCGAAAGTGCTCGTCGTCGGACTTGGCAACCGCTCCGTCACACCGGATGCTGTCGGCCCGTATGCCATCGATCGCCTTCAAGAAGCCGTCCCGGCATTTTACTCGGAGGATCCCGGACTCATTGCCTATGCGGCAGGTGTGACCGGCCAGACAGGATTCGAAACCAGTGATTTTGTACATGCACTGGCGGATAAAGTCAGCCCGGACCTGATCATTGTCATTGATGCACTGGCGGCAAGGGACAGCACACGATTGTGCCGGACCATCCAGCTGACGGATACCGGCATCCATCCGGGGTCCGGTGTCGGCAACGAGCGGAAAGAAATCTCAAAGGAAGTGCTCGGAATCCCGGTTACTGCAATCGGCGTCCCGACGGTCGTGGACGGGCCGGTCATGGTGTCTGACGCCATCGAATCGGTATTTAACTACATCGCAGCAAAAATTGAAGAAAAAAATTCCCCATCATCGGCACTGGCCGTCACCCCGTGGCTTCATGACAAATCAAAAGAAACCGATAAAAAGGTGCTTAAGCCGATCTTCGGTGAATGGTCACAGTGGTCCAAGGAAGACAAGCAGCAACTGTTCGAGGAAGTGCTTTCGTCGGACGAGCAAAGCATGTTCGTCACGCCAAAGGAAACCGATACGTGGATCCTGCAGTATGCAACGCTCGTATCGTCAGGCGTGGTGAAATGGCTGTCACCTGCCAATCCGGGTTCTGAATCCCCTGCTTCCGCCATATAGTGCGGGAGGGGGGATTCTTTTGATGAAGAAAAAGTGGCAGTTCTATACATGGCTGATCCTATTCTTGTTCTTGATGCCGTTCATAACGGTCAAGATCCCCGGCCTGAATCCGGAGGTCCGGGAGGCCGCCCCGGAATCGGGCAGGCTCGTCTATGCCGCCAACCTGTTCGACTTTGAGGTTGAAGAGGACGGAGAACCTGCGGAAGCGGGCGGGACCGGACGGGCACTGATGTACTTTACCCATTCCCACGAGGCATTTGCGCCGATTCTACGGGCAAAGGAAGGCAAGACCGCCGTCTCGCACAGCAAGGAGAATATTATGAACCTCGGCGAGGCGTTCAATTCCCACTTCGGCATGAATGGAATCAAGCTGGACGTCCTGAACTATGACAATGCCGGCCAGATGAGCCGGAATGGTGTCCCGCACAGCCGCGCCTATAAGGCGATCAGGCCCCATGTGGCAAAGCAGATGGAGGCAGGAAAATACGACCTCGTCCTGGATGTCCACAGGGATTCCCTCGGCAGGAACAAGACCACACTGGACCATAAGGACGGGCCTTATGCGAAAGTGTATTTTGTCATCGGTGAAGATCACGGCGGCCATAAGGACAATCGGCAATTGGCGGAAAAAATCTCTGCAAAAATGAACGAACTGATTCCCGGCATCTCCAAGGGGATCTTCAGGAAAAGCGGCCACGGCGTCGACGGCATTTATAACCAGGATCTCGGACCGAACGTGCTGCTGATCGAAATGGGCGGTACGGAAAATACGGAGGAAGAGCTTAACCGGACAGCGGCGATTGTCGCAAAAGCTTCGGCAGAAGTGCTTGCAGGAAGATGAACGGCCGGAAAAACAATGACTTTCCCGCAGGGCCCTGATTGAATCATGTTTTGTCCACTGTTATAATTCAAAATAGTTTACAGAGGAGTGGACAACATGAATCGCGAAGAACGACTTGCACGCCGGGACCACATCCGGAATTTCTCGATCATTGCTCATATCGATCACGGGAAATCCACGCTGGCCGACCGGATTTTGGAGAAAACGGAAACCCTGACATCACGGGAAATGAAAGACCAGCTCCTTGACTCGATGGACCTGGAGCGTGAGCGGGGCATTACGATCAAATTGAATGCCATCCAGCTGAAATATAAGGCAAAAGACGGTGAAGAATATATCCTTCACCTGATTGATACACCTGGGCACGTCGACTTCACTTATGAAGTATCACGGAGTCTGGCTGCATGTGAAGGCGCCATCCTCGTCGTTGATGCGGCGCAGGGAATCGAGGCCCAGACGCTGGCAAACGTGTATCTGGCGCTCGACAACGACCTGGAAATCCTGCCGGTCATCAACAAGATCGATCTTCCTGCTGCAGACCCGGAACGGGTCAAGCAGGAGATTGAAGATGTGATCGGACTGGATGCTTCCGAAGCCGTCCATGCTTCGGCCAAAGCGGGAATCGGCATCGAAGAGATCATTGAGCAAGTTGTGGAAAAAGTGCCGGCACCGACCGGAGACCCGGACGCGCCGCTGAAGGCACTCATTTTCGACTCTCTTTATGATCAGTACCGGGGAGTCGTCGCCTACATCCGGATTGTCGAAGGGACAGTGAAACCCGGGGACAAGATCCGCATGATGGCGACCGGTAAGGAATTCGAAGTCGTGGAGGCAGGCGTCTTCACGCCAAAAGCCACTAAACGCGACGAACTGACTGTCGGCGATGTCGGCTACCTGACAGCAGCGATCAAGAATGTCGGGGATACCCGCGTGGGGGATACCATCACACTCGCCTCGAATCCGGCCGATGAACCTCTCCCGGGTTACCGGAAGCTGAATCCGATGGTTTTCTGCGGGCTTTATCCGATTGATACGGCCAAATACAATGACTTGCGCGAGGCTCTGGAAAAACTGGAGCTGAATGATTCCGCGCTGACCTATGAAGCGGAAACATCCCAGGCGCTCGGTTTTGGCTTCCGCTGCGGATTTCTCGGCCTGCTCCATATGGAAATCATCCAGGAGCGGATCGAGCGTGAATTCAAGATCGACCTCATCACCACCGCGCCAAGCGTCATTTATGATGTCGTCATGACGGACGGTTCCATTCTGAAGGTGGACAACCCGTCGCTGATGCCGGATCCGCAGAAAATCGAAGAGGTCCAGGAGCCGTATGTCAAGGCCTCCATCATGGTTCCGAACGATTACGTCGGGGCTGTCATGGAACTGTGCCAGCGGAAACGCGGCCACTTTATGACGATGGATTATCTGGATTCGACACGGGTAAACATCATCTATGAGATCCCGCTGTCCGAGATCGTTTATGACTTCTTTGATCAGCTCAAGTCGCATACGAAAGGGTATGCTTCGTTCGACTACGAACTGATCGGATACCGCACGAGCAAGCTCGTGAAAATGGATATTCTTCTGAACGCCGAGAAAGTGGATGCGCTCAGCTTTATTGTTCACCGCGACTTTTCCTATGAGCGGGGCAAGGCAATTGTTGAAAAGCTGAAGGAACTCATCCCTAGGCAACAGTTCGAGGTGCCCGTACAGGCGGCCATCGGAAATAAAATTGTCGCCCGCTCGACCATCAAGTCCATGGGCAAAAACGTCCTTGCCAAATGTTACGGCGGGGACATTTCCCGGAAACGCAAACTTCTCGAAAAGCAGAAAGCCGGGAAAAAGCGGATGAAACAGGTTGGTTCTGTTGAAGTGCCGCAAGAAGCATTTATGGCCGTACTCAGCATGGACGAGGACAAGTCCTAACACCGGAAAAAGGAGGCGGCCGCCTCCTTTTTTCGCATGAAAGAAGGAAACACAAGATGACAGACGGTCTTTATATCCATATTCCTTTCTGCCACCAGATTTGCTTTTACTGTGATTTCAATAAAGTGTTTTTTAAAAACCAGCCGGTTGATGAATACATCGACTGCCTGGGCGAAGAATTAATGATGATGCGCAGGGAAGGAATGTTCGGCGGCGGCGGTCCGCTCACGATCTTTATCGGCGGCGGAACACCGACCGCACTGGAAGACAGGCAATTGGAAAAGCTGTTCTCCCATATTTGCAGCGCCGTGCCGACGGACCGCCTGATTGAGTTCTCCACTGAAGCGAATCCGGACGAACTCACCCCGGACAAGCTCGCGATTCTTTGGGAAAACGGCGTCCGGAGGCTCAGCATCGGGGTCCAGTCATTTGACGCCGGACTCCTTGAAAGGCTGGGCCGCACCCACAGCCCGAATGACGCGGAACGGGTTGTGCGGCAGGCCCGTGAAACGGGATTCGAAAATATCAGCATCGACCTGATGTACGGCCTTCCCGAACAGACGATTGGCCAATGGGAACACACGTTAGACCGTGCCCTTTCACTTGAACTCCCGCATTATTCCGCATACTCACTGATTGTCGAGCCGAAGACGATCTTCTATAATCTGATGAACAAAAATCAGTTGCCGCTCCCGGGGGAAGACACGGAAGCGGGCATGTTCAACCTGCTGATGGAGCGGATGGCGCAATCGGGACTGCGGCAGTATGAAATCAGTAATTTTGCCGAGGAAGGCTTTGAATCGGTCCACAACAAGCTGTATTGGCAGAATCGCACCTACGCGGGTGCCGGTGCAGGAGCGCACGGTTATGCGGGAGGTGTCCGATACTCCAACCACGGTCCGCTTAAAAAGTATATGAACGCGGTCAGCGAGGGCCGGCGGCCGGTATTTGAGGAACATCGCGTCACCGCGAGTGAAGAAATGGAAGAGGAGATGTTCCTCGGGTTGCGCATGACGGAAGGCGTCCGTTTCGACAGATTCCGGAAACGGTTCGGCAGGGAGCTGAACGATGTTTATGGGACACGGATCCGGGAGCTTTCCGAGAAGGGTTTGCTGGCATCGGACGGGGAATCAGTGCGTCTTACCCAGAAGGGCATTTTCCTCGGAAATGAAGTGTTTCAGGAGTTCCTCGGATAACGTACAGTTTGATTGACGGACGGAATGGCTTTTGTTAAATTGGGTATAGATATTAGCACTCAATATAACGGAGTGCTAACAGAGGTGATGATCATGCTGACAGAGCGTCAATTGCATATTTTGCAAGCGATCGTCGACGGGTTTATCCGGTCGGCCCAGCCTGTCGGATCGCGCCAACTATCCAAACTTGATGCCGTGCCGTTTAGCGCGGCGACCATCCGGAACGACATGGCGGACCTCGAAGAGTTGGGTCTTCTTGAAAAGACACATACATCCTCGGGCAGGGTGCCTTCCGAGAAAGGCTACCGCTTTTACGTGGACCATCTGCTAAAGACAAAAAGCCTGGAAGGCAATGATTTGGACCGGATCCGATCGATTTTCGGTGATCGGCTGCTGGAAACCGAACTGATCATCCGAAAAACAGCCGACATACTGTCCGAGCTGACCAGTTACACATCGATCTTGCTCGGTCCGGATGTCGGCCAGCATAAGGTGAGGAGGTTCCAGATTATTCCGCTGTCCGATGATTATGCGGTTGCCATCATTGTCACCGACGGCGGCCATGTCGAACACCGGAACTTCCACATTCCTGAGGATATTCATCCGTCCGACATCGAACGGATGGTGAACATCCTCAATGAGCATCTGGTCGGCGCATCGCTACATGAAATCGACCAGCGGATGCAGACTGAAGTCTCCGATATTCTCCGGCGTCATGTCGGCCGTTACGGGGATCTGTTCAAATCATTCCGGGAGTCGCTCAGCGCTTCCAATGATGAAGATCGGCTGTTCTTCGGCGGCCGCATGAACATGCTGACACAGCCGGAATTCAACGATCCGGAAAAAGCGCGCCAGGTCATGCACTATATGGAAGACGCGCCGCTCGCGGCGCTCCTGTTCGATCTTGGCGATGACGGGATTCATATCCGGATCGGTTCTGAAAACGGTCACCTTGCCATGGAAGATTGCAGTGTCATCACTGCTTCTTATACAGCGGGAGAGGGACGAAAAGGTGCGATCGCCATAGTCGGTCCGACTCGGATGGACTATGCGCGGGTCGTGTCCGTGCTCGACTACATGAGCCGCGGTCTCTCCCGTGAACTGGGCCGGCATCTTAAGTGATGCCTGCCCGATCAAGTTCGGGATTCCTTTACTCGGGAACACCCGAATCACAACGGTTAGTATGAGAGTTTGGAGGAGAATGACCCGTGTCCAAGGATGAAAACAAAGAATTGAATGAGGAAACCGTCAAGACGGCGGCGGTCGAAGGGGACAACAACCTGACCGAAGAAGCGAGCACCTCAGGGGGCTCGCCGGATGAGGCATCAGAAAATCCGGCATCGCAGGAAAGCGGCGAAGCTGAAACCGATTCCCGTGACGCCCGCATCGCTGAACTGGAAGAGGAACTGGAGCGCAAAGAAGACAAGTATCTTCGTCTGCTCTCGGATTTCGAGAACTTCAAGCGCCGCTCTGCCGCAGAAATCCAGGCTGCCGAGAAATACCGTTCGCAGCGTCTCATGCTTGAACTGCTTCCTGTCCTGGATAACTTCGGGCGCGCATTTGATGCGGAAGTGACGTCTGAAGATGCGCTCGCCCTCAAAAAAGGCATGGAGATGATCTGCCAGTCTTTCCGTTCCGCCATGGAAAAGGAAGGGCTCGAGGAAATCGAGGCGGAGGGCAAGGAGTTCGATCCGAACTTCCACCACGCCGTCATGCAGGGCCAGGACGACTCCAAGCCGTCCAATACCGTTTTGGAGGAACTCCAGAAAGGGTATATGCTGAAGGATCGGATTCTGCGTCCTTCAATGGTGAAAGTCAACGAATAAACAACTTGCATAACGCTTCATGATGCATTGATTTTAGGAGGAATGGACAATGAGCAAAATTATCGGGATCGACCTTGGAACAACCAACTCTGTAGTAGCGGTACTGGAAGGCGGCGAGCCGAAAGTCGTTCCGAACCCGGAAGGCAACCGGACGACTCCTTCCGTCGTATCGTTCAAGAACGGCGAGCGCCAGGTCGGTGAAGTGGCGAAGCGCCAGTCGATCACCAATCCGAATACAATCATGTCGGTCAAGCGCCTGATGGGTACAAATGAAAAAGTGTCCGCTGAGGACCGCGACTATTCTCCACAAGAAGTATCGGCGATGATTCTTCAGTACCTGAAAGGGTATGCGGAAGACTATCTCGGCGAAAAGGTGAGCAAAGCGGTCATCACGGTTCCGGCTTACTTCAATGATGCCGCCCGGCAAGCGACAAAAGATGCCGGCCGAATCGCCGGGCTTGAAGTTGAGCGGATCATCAACGAGCCGACGGCTGCTGCCCTTGCCTATGGCCTTGACAAGACGGACAGCGAGCAGACCATCCTCGTCTATGACCTTGGCGGCGGAACGTTCGACGTTTCGATTCTCGAACTTGGCGACGGTGTGTTCGAAGTGCGTGCGACTGCCGGTGACAACCAGCTCGGCGGCGACGATTTCGACCAGGCGATCATGGACTGGCTCGTAGAAGAGTTCAGGAAAGAAAACGGCATCGATCTGTCCAAGGACAAAATGGCGATGCAGCGCCTGAAAGATGCGGCTGAAAAATCGAAAAAAGATCTGTCCGGCGTCACTTCGGCACAGATTTCCCTGCCTTTCATCACGGCAGGTGAAGCCGGTCCGCTGCACATGGAGACGACTCTTTCCCGTGCGAAATTCGACGAACTCACGGCAAGCCTTGTCGAACGTACGATGGTTCCTACACGCCAGGCACTTAAAGATGCCGGCCTTTCTGCCAGCGAGCTTGACCAGGTCATCCTTGTCGGCGGTTCCACACGGATTCCTGCCGTGCAGGAAGCAATCAAGAAAGCGACCGGCAAGGAGCCTCACCGCGGCGTTAACCCGGACGAGGTGGTCGCGATGGGGGCAGCCATCCAGGGCGGCGTCCTCTCCGGCGATGTCCAGGATGTCGTTCTCCTCGACGTCACGCCACTGTCCCTCGGAATTGAAACGATGGGCGGTGTAATGACCAAGCTGATCGACCGCAATACGACCATACCGACATCGAAGTCGCAGGTGTTCTCGACCGCCGCTGACAACCAGCCGGCTGTTGACATCCATGTTCTCCAGGGGGAGCGCCCGATGGCGGCCGACAACAAGACGCTCGGACGCTTCCAGCTGACTGATATTCCCCCGGCACCGCGCGGCATCCCTCAGATCGAAGTCACTTTCGACATCGACAAAAACGGGATCGTCAACGTCAAAGCTAAGGATCTGGGCACGAACAAGGAGCAGCGCATCACGATCCAGTCCGACAATTCGCTGTCTGACGAAGAGATCGAACGCATGGTTAAAGACGCGGAGGCAAACGCCGAAGCCGACAAGAAGCGCCAGGAGGAAGCTGAGCTCCGCAACGAAGCGGACCAGGCTGTCTTCATGACCGAAAAGACGATTTCCGATCTCGGCGACAATGTTTCCGAAGAGGAAAAGAAACAGGCTGAAGAAGCAAAAGATGAGCTGAAAGCCGCTCTCGAAAAAGATGACATCGAAGACATCCGCACCAAGAAAGACAAGCTCATGGAGATTGTCCAGCAGATGTCGGTGAAGATGTATGAACAGGCTGCCCAGCAGGCTCAGGCACAGCAAGACGGCGGATCTTCAGATGACGGCGTCGTCGACGCAGACTTCGAAGAAGTCGACGATGACAAGAACAATAAATAATCCGCCCTCGGAAAAGCCAAAGTCGGTGTTTCGGCTTTGGCTTTTCTACTGTTTAAAAGCGGGCAGCGGGCCCCGGAAAGTTCTGCGGGGACGGGAATGCAGGCGCCCGCCATGTTTTTGAAAGACCATTTTGCGCATGGTACAATGATTCTCATGCAAGAGGGTCTCGAGTCGGGCTTCGTCGGTACTTTAGACTGAGGAGAACGACGCCTTCCTCTGCAGGTCGCAATAACGTTGCAGAGAGGTACGGAGAAGCAGGATAAATTTGTGTAGACATCTAATTCTACGTTTGTCTATGTTTAAAGGAGCAGTGAGACTATGAGCAAGCGTGATTACTATGAAGTACTTGGTGTCACGAAATCTGCAAGCAAAGATGAAATCAAGAAAGCGTACAGGAAACTGTCCAAGCAATATCACCCGGACCTGAACAAAGAGGAAGGGTCTGATGAGAAATTCAAGGAAATCGCCGAAGCTTATGAAGTTTTGAGTGACGACGATAAGCGTGCCCGCTATGACCAGTTTGGCCATGCCGACGCGGCGGGAGGCTTCGGTGGCGGCGGGTTCGGAGGATTTGGCGGAGGCGCCGCCGGATTCGACTTTGATGATATTCTGAACACGTTCTTCGGTGGCGGCGGCAGGCGCCGGGATCCGAATGCCCCTCGCCAGGGAGCAGATCTCTCCTACACGATGACCATCGATTTTATGGATGCCGTTTTCGGCAAAGAAACAGAAATCAATGTCAACAAGGAAGAAAACTGTGATACTTGCGGAGGAGATGGCGCGAAGCCGGGAACGAGTGTTAACACTTGTACAGAGTGCGGCGGCTCCGGCCAGGTAAGCGTTGCACAGACGACGCCGTTCGGCCAGATGGTCAACCGCCGCCCTTGTCCGACCTGCCAGGGAACAGGCAAGATCATTCCGGAGAAATGTTCCGAGTGTCACGGGGCGGGCCGCGTCAACAAACGCAAACGCATTAAAATCACCATTCCTGCAGGCGTTGAGGACGGACAGCAGCTCCGTGTTTCCGGCCAGGGAGAACCCGGCGTAAATGGAGGGCCTGCAGGTGACCTTTATGTGGAATTCCGTGTACGTCCGCATGAGCGCTTTGTACGGGAAGGGGACGACATTCTGCTGGAGCTGCGTGTCAATTTTGCACAGGCAGCCCTCGGGGATGAAGTGGAGGTCCCGACTGTCCACGGAAAAGTGAAGCTGAAGATTCCGGCCGGAACCCAGACGGGCACGACATTCCGTCTGAAGGAAAAAGGAGTTCCGAACGTTCACGGTTATGGGACGGGCGACCAGCACGTCATCATAAAGCTCGTCACTCCGACGAAGATGACCGAAAAGCAAAAGCAGCTGATGCGGGACTTTGCCGCCGTCAGCGGAGATGTACCGGACGAATACCAAAGTTCGCTGTTTGATCGTCTGAAGCGAACATTCAAGGGTGACTGAAAGGGCTGATTTTTACATGAAATGGGCGGAAATCGCGGTGCACACTTCCAATGAGGCAGTCGATGCCGTCTCGAACCTCCTTTACGAAGCAGGGGCAAGCGGAGTCGTGATCGAAGACTCCCGGGAACCCGACCTCGAGCACGACACACGTTTCGGGGAACTGTACGAGCTGGACAGGGCGGACTATCCTTCCGAGGGAGCCGTCGTTAAAGCTTACCTCCCGGTGAACAGCTTCCTTCCCGAGACAGTGAACGAGCTGAAAAACGAAATTTCCAATCTGGTGTCATTCGGGCTCGACATCGGCCCGAACGCTGTGACCCAGTCGGAAGTGGATGAAGAGGACTGGTCAACCGCCTGGAAAGATTATTACCACCCGGTTAAGATCTCAAAGCGATTCACGATTGTGCCGACTTGGGAAGACTATGAGCGGCTCGGCACCGATGAGCTGATCATCGAGCTGGACCCGGGCATGGCATTCGGCACAGGCACACATCCCACGACAGTCATGTGCCTGCAGGCGCTTGAAAAGACGGTCCGGGAAGGTGACGAAGTGGTCGACATCGGTACCGGCTCGGGCGTACTGTCAATCGGTGCCGCGCTGCTCGGAGCCGGGCGGATCACGGCGCTGGACCTGGATGAGGTGGCTGTAGAGTCAGCCCGCCAGAATGCTGAGCTTAACGGGCTGGCGGGAACGATCGATGTCCGTCAGGGCAACCTGCTTGATGTTTACGACGGGCGCCCTGATATCGCGGTCGCCAACATCCTTGCGGAAGTCATCGTCACATTCACAGATGAAGCCTACCGTGTCCTGAAGCCGGGAGGCCTATTCATCACATCCGGAATCATCGCCCAGAAAAAGGATGAGGTAAAGGAAGCGCTGGCAGCTTCCGGCTTCCGGATTGAGGAAGTGATGGTGATGGAAGACTGGACAGCCATTATCGCACGCAAACCGGAAGCGGGTGGGACGGATGCAGAGATATTTTCTTGACGAACCGTTTGCTGCCGGCGGCAGAGCAGTGATCCACGGTGAAGATGCAAGGCACATCGCGAAAGTGATGCGAATGGCTGAAGGCGGGAGAATCATAGCCGTATCGGGCGGAGAGGCTTTCGAGTCAGAAATCACCTCATTGGCTGATGGTGAGGTTGAGATCCGCAGGCTCGGGGAAGCACTGCCTTCCAACGAGATGCCGGTCCACGTCACGGTCGCCGCAGGTCTTCCAAAGGGGGACAAGCTGGACCTCATCGTCCAGAAAGGGACCGAGCTGGGGATGTCCGGGCTGATTCCTTTCGAAGCGGAGCGGTCCATCGTGAAGTGGGACAGCAAAAAAAGCGGTAAGAAGATCGAGCGGCTCAGGAAAATCGCAAAGGAAGCAGCGGAGCAGTCGCACCGGAGCGTCATTCCGGAAATTTCGGAAGTGACCGGCCTGGACGGCCTGGTCCGGCTTGCGGAGTCGTTCGATCTGCTGCTTATCGCGGATGAGGAAGCCGCCAAAGACCGAAGCGGGGGCTCGATTGCCGCCCATCTTGAAAACGTGTATCATGGACAGAAGGTGCTTGCCGTCTTCGGTCCCGAAGGCGGCATCAGCCGCAAAGAAGCGGAGCGGTTCCGTGAAGCAGGATTCAGGCCCATTGAACTCGGGCCGCGAATCCTCAGGGCCGAAACGGCACCACTATACGCGCTGTCCGCCATTTCAAGCGAAATAGAAGGAAAGAGGTGAGCCCATGTCGACAGTTGCCTTTCATACATTGGGCTGTAAAGTGAACCACTATGAGACGGAGGCCATTTGGCAGCTTTTCAAAGACGCAGGCTATGAGCGTGCGGAATTTGACGGCCGCGCAGATGTCTACGTCATCAATACATGCACAGTTACAAATACCAGTGACAAGAAAAGCCGGCAGGTGATCCGGCGCGCCATCCGGACGAACCCGGATGCCGTCGTCTGTGTTACAGGCTGCTATGCCCAGACATCTTCTGCCGAAATCATGGAGATTCCGGGCGTCGACATCGTTGTCGGCACACAGGACCGGACGAAGCTGCTCGGCTACATCGAGCAGTACCGCCGCGAACGCCAGCCGATCAACGCGGTCGGAAACATCATGAAAAATCGTGTTTATGAAGAGCTGGATGTCCCTTCATTCACCGACAGGACACGGGCATCCCTGAAAATCCAGGAAGGATGCAACAACTTTTGTACGTTCTGCATCATCCCATGGGCCCGCGGCCTGATGCGTTCCCGCGACCCGGAAGAAGTCGTTGCACAGGCGCGCCAGCTCGTCGAGGCAGGGTACAAGGAGATTGTCCTGACCGGAATCCATACCGGCGGTTATGGTGAGGACCTGAAGGACTACAATCTTGCACAGTTGCTGAGGGACATCGAAGCGAATGTACCCGGGCTCAAGCGGCTCAGGATCTCTTCGATTGAAGCCAGCCAGCTGACGGATGAAGTGATCGGCGTGCTGAAGGAGTCCAATATCGTCGTTCGCCATCTTCATATTCCTATCCAGTCCGGTTCGGATACTGTCCTGAAGCGGATGCGCAGGAAGTATACGATGGCCTTTTTCGCGGATCGGCTGGAGCGTCTCCGTGAAGCGCTGCCGGACTTTGCACTGACTTCAGACGTCATTGTCGGCTTCCCGGGCGAGACGGAAGAAGAATTCATGGAGACCTACACATTTATCCGTGATCACCGCTTTGCAGAGCTGCATGTATTCCCGTATTCCATGCGGATTGGCACACCTGCCGCCCGAATGGATAACCAGATCAACGAAGAAGTGAAAAACGAACGCGTTCACCGCCTTCTTGAGCTGAACGATCAGCTGGCAAAGGAATATGCCTCCGCCTACGAGGGCCAGGTGCTTGAAATGATTCCTGAAGAACCTTTCAAGGAAGATCCGGGCAGCGGGCTTTACGAAGGCTATACAGACAACTACATGAAAGTCGTCATACCTGCCGACGAATCGATGGTCGGCAAAATCGTCCGCGTCAAAATTACAAAGGCAGGCTATCCTTACAACGAAGGTGCCTTTGTCCGCGTGATCGAGGACAGGCCGGAACCGGTCGCCTGAGACGGCGCATCGCCCGGAGCCGCTCCACGGCTTCCGGGCATCTTGCGTCGGAGCGGAAAAGTCTTGGCTATTTCAGTTAACTGACCTGAGGGTCATTTTAGGAGGATCTGACATGAGCATCAACGTTGCATCAATGATCGACCATACGCTTCTGAAGCCGGAAGTGACCAAAGAGCAGATTTTGAAGCTGTGCAGTGAAGCAAAAGAGTACAAGTTCGCTTCGGTCTGCGTGAATCCGTACTGGGTGGAAACGGCCGCATCCGAGCTGTCGGGCACTGAAGTGAAAGTCTGCACGGTCATCGGCTTCCCGCTCGGCGCAAGCACAAAAGAGGCCAAGGCGTTCGAAACAAAGGACGCCATCGAAAAAGGCGCGCAGGAAATCGATATGGTACTCAATATCGGCGCCCTGAAAAGCGGCGATGAAGAAGCGGTTGAATCGGACATCCGTGCAGTGGTAGAAGCGGCGGCCGGCAAGGCCATCGTCAAAGTCATCATCGAGGCCTGCCTCCTGACCAACGATGAAAAAATCATCGCGTGCCGCCTGTCCAAGCAGGCAGGTGCTGACTTCGTGAAGACGTCAACCGGATTCTCGTCGGGAGGCGCGACAATTGAGGACGTGGCCCTGATGCGCCTGACAGTCGGCGATGAAATGGGCGTGAAGGCTTCCGGCGGCGTCCGCAGCCTTGAGGACCTGCAGGCGATGGTCGAGGCCGGCGCCACGAGGATCGGGGCCAGCTCCGGCGTCAAGATTATGCAGGGGCTTACATCTTCAGAAGATTACTGATCAACTTCTGAAAGCACGCATGCGAAATTAAAAGATATATATTGACCGGCGCCATTATATAAGCTATAATTTTTGAGTACATGACGTGTTTTCATGTATGGAAGTGCGTACGGAGGGAGGGGAAAAGACATGACAAAAACTGTCGTTCGTAAAAACGAATCGCTTGAAGATGCTCTTCGCCGCTTCAAACGTGGTGTTTCCAAATCGGGCACGATCCAAGAGGCCCGCAAACGCGAGTACTATGAGAAGCCAAGCATTAAGCGGAAGAAAAAGTCCGAAGCAGCCCGCAAGCGCAAATACTGATCCCCCCTCACCATCCCTGCGTCCATAACAGGAATGGCACAAATCAGATAATGAATGCAAAACCGGAAAGTCCCTCGGGATTTTCCGGTTTATTTCATTTAAATGAAACTTTTTGCTTTGTTCATCCGTAGAATCACCTATAATGGACGGAGAGACGAATGGGGGTGAAGACTTGAAAGGAATCCGCTTGATACGCGGTCTCCTTCTGTTTGCCGCCCTGTTCCTCATGGCGATTCCTCATGCCGGAGCGGATAGCGGTAAAGTTTACCATGTGCCATTGGAAAACGAAGTTGAACGGGGACTGTATGAGTTCCTGAACCGTTCGTTCAGCGAAGCTGAAAAGGCAGGAGCCGAAACGATCGTCCTGGAGATCAACACACCGGGAGGATTTGTGGATGCCGCCGGCCGGATAGCCAAACTGATGGACGAAACGAAACTTCATGTAATTGCGTATATCAATCGCGACGCCTTGTCGGCAGGCGCATTCCTTGCGTTGCATGCTGACGAAATCTATATGCACCCGAATGGCCGGATCGGCGCAGCACAGGTGATCGACCAGTCGGGAAATGCCGCAGACGACAAAGCCAACAGTGCCTGGCTGGCATCCATGAAGGCGGCTGCAGAATCGTCCGGCCGTGACCCTGAGTTCGCACTCGCCATGGCGAATGCGGACATCGACCTGCCACAGTACCGGGCGGAAAAGGGTAAACTTCTGACACTTTCCGCCGATGAGGCACTTGAAGTCAAGTATAGTGAAGGGACGGTTTCATCATTTGACGATCTGCTTGCAACCTCCGGGCTCGAAGGTGCAGAAATCGTCAAGATGAATGAGACATTCAGTGAAAAACTGGCCCGCTTTATCACGAATCCGGTCGTCGTGCCGATCCTCCTGTCCATCGCTGGCCTTGGACTGGTGGTGGAATTATATTCCCCGGGCTTCGGGATTCCGGGTTCAATGGGTGCCGGGGCATTGCTCCTGTTTTTCTACGGGCATCTCGTAGCGGGACTCGCCGGATATGAATCACTGTTGCTGTTCCTGGCAGGAGTCGGATTGCTCATTGCCGAGCTGTTCGTTCCGGGCGGCATACTGGGCATCCTCGGCGGTGTGGCGATGGTGGCGGGCATCATACTGGCAGGGGCTGACCCGGCCTGGATGGCCGTATCTGTCATCACGGCGCTGGTCATCACGATATTGGGAATGGTGATCATGATGAAATTCTTTGGCAAACGGCTTCATCTGCTTAACCGCATCGTCCTGAGAGACGCCACCGATACCGAAAGCGGCTACGTCTCCAGTGCCAACCGGCTTGAACTGATCGGCCGTACGGCAAGAACGGTGACACCGCTGCGTCCTTCCGGCACGGCGGAGCTGGACGGTGAGTATCTGGATGTCGTCTCGGAAGGCAGATTCATCGGTAGAGACCAGAAAGTCAAGATTACGAAAGTCGAAGGCTCCAGGATTGTTGTCCGGGAAGCCTCCGACGAATAGGAGGAAACAGAATGCTTGGATTAGGAACAATCGGGCTGATCATCGTTGCTTTTCTCGTGATCGTCGCCCTGTCCGTCTTCTTTACATTTGTGCCTGTCACGCTGTGGATTTCCGCACTGGCAGCCGGCGTAAAAGTCAGCATCTTTACACTGATCGGGATGCGTCTGCGCCGGGTTATCCCGAGCCGGATCGTCAACCCGCTGATCAAGGCCCACAAGGCGGGGCTGGACGTGGCCATCAATCAGCTGGAGAGCCACTATCTCGCCGGCGGTAACGTTGACCGCGTCGTCAACGCCCTCATTGCGGCTCACCGCGCGAATATTCCGCTGAATTTCGAACGTGCAGCTGCAATTGACCTGGCAGGCCGTGACGTGCTTGAAGCAGTAAGCATGTCCGTCAACCCGAAAGTGATCGAAACGCCGTTTATCGCCGGTGTTGCCATGAACGGGATCGAGGTCAAAGCAAAGTCCCGCATTACGGTCCGTGCCAATATCGACCGCCTCGTCGGGGGAGCCGGCGAAGAGACGATTATCGCCCGTGTCGGCGAAGGGATCGTCTCGACGATCGGTTCTGCAAAGCACCACACTGTCGTTCTCGAGAACCCGGATAAGATTTCCCAGACGGTTCTCTCGAAGGGTCTCGACTCCGGAACGGCGTTTGAAATTTTGTCGATCGATATCGCCGATGTCGATATCGGCAAAAACATCGGAGCCGAGCTCCAGACCGAACAGGCGGAAGCCGACAAGAATATCGCACAGGCAAAAGCGGAAGAGCGTCGTGCGATGGCTGTTGCGAGCGAACAGGAAATGCGTGCGAAAGTCGGCGAAATGCGTGCCAAAGTCGTCGAGGCGGAAGCCGAAGTTCCACTCGCCATGGCAGAAGCGCTCCGTTCCGGCAATATTGGCATCATGGATTATGTGAACTATAAAAACATCCAGGCAGACACCTCAATGCGTGAAACCCTAGGCAAAATGGGCAAGGAGCAGGAGAAGCGCTCCGACGGCCAACAATGATGCGCGGTCTGACGGAAAGGGGATGAGCTGATGGAACCGATCATCCTGCTGATCATCTCACTGATAGTCGGCTCCCTGTTCAAGGGAAAGGATAACCAGAAGCCGCCGGCGCAAAAGCCGAACCAGGCCCCGCGTCCTGAAGTGCCCAAGCGGTCCGCCCAACAAAGCGGAAACCTCAAGGATCTGACCAAGCAGCTGTATGAAGATCTTCAGAGGGAAATTCAGAAAGAATCCAAGGAGTTCCGGACGGATCCCCGCACTTCTGAAACGGCACCTCAGCCAAAGCAGGAGCGGCCGAGGGCCGACCGGGAAAGGACGGTTTCTGACCGTACGGCGGGGAGAATGGGGGAGACGGTTGATGTTCCTCCCGCACCGGGCCGACCTGATCGGAAAGAGCGGGTTCGCAAAACGGCACCGGTTTCCGGCAAAACGGACTTTGCAGATTCGGAATCGCTTTTCCCGGAAAATGAAGAGGAACTGGCGCGAGCCATCGTGTTTGCGGAAATTCTCGGTCCGCCAAAAGCGAAGAGAAGATAAGCCGGCTGATGCCGGTGTGAATGCCCCCCCTCGGCCTGTCATAAACTGAAGGCCAAGGGGGGTTTTTGTATGCGCAGATTTTTCAGGATGGTTCCGTTTCTCGAAATCGAGGATCATCAGACGCTGCGGCTCAACGGGAAATTCACTATCGGGAAGATCGGGGAGCGTGCGGTCAGCCTCCGCCTTGCACCGTATGCGATGACACTTGAAGGGGACGCTGTGAAAGTGGAGGAGATCGGCGACGAGGCGGCACTCATCACATTTGAGCGGCTTGACCGGCTGACGCTGATCCGGACTAGGGACCATGCGGACGGCTAAGCGGCTGCGCGGACGGGAGACCGTCCGTCTCACGGTGACAGGAAGCGGAACCGATGCATTTTTCTCAGCATGTGCCGCGTCAGGCATCCGCCTGAGGGATGTCGGCCGGGACGGGGAACGCCTCCAGTTTTCCGTGATGCGAAAGGACATGCCCGCTCTGCGCAGGCTGAGGCGGAAATACCGTGTACGGATCGGGCTGCATGCCGGACGCTACGGAGTGATCTTGGACCTTTCCCTTGTCCGCGTAATGGCCGTTCTGCTTTTCCTGTTCGCGCCCCTGGCCTGCTCCGGCTTGATCTGGTCTGTCGGTGTGGAAGGCGGAAAGCCTGAACGCCAGGAACGGATCAGTACTTACCTCGCAAAAAACGGCATCAGGCCGTTTATTCCGATTGGATCTGTTCCTGACGAGTCTGAAATCAGGAATGATCTGATGGTTGCTGATCCGGGACTTAGCTGGGTGCGGGTGAGCCGCGAAGGCGGCCGCCTGACCATCCACCCGATCGAGGCTCCGGAAACGGGCGAGGATGCAGAGGGTAAGTTGCCTCCGGCACATCTGGCCGCGTCCAAACGTGCGGTCATCACCAGGTTTGAATTATCCAGCGGAGTCCGCAACGTCCTGCCGAATACGACAGTTGAAAAAGGAGACATCGTCGCCTCCGGAATTGTCACGCAACGGGAAGACAGCCATGTGACCGGAGCGGAAGGGAAAGTGTACGGGGACTATTATGTCGAGACCCGGTTTGAAATGCCGGCAGTTATCCGGTATTCAGCCCCCGGGGATCGCGCGT
Source organism: Bhargavaea massiliensis (assembly GCF_018390575.1). Classification (GTDB taxonomy): domain Bacteria; phylum Bacillota; class Bacilli; order Bacillales_A; family Planococcaceae; genus Bhargavaea; species Bhargavaea massiliensis. Next base: position 152,718 of record NZ_JAHBCJ010000004.1, read on the forward strand.
ACCGCTTATCATTCGGAAGTGAAGGGCCTGCAAGTGATGCTTGGCGGGACATTCCGGTTCCCTCAATTTTCGGTTCATTCCTGACGTTGTCAGAAAGCCGTGATGGCGCAGCCAGGGAGGTGAAAATCACGGAGGAGAATGGAGAGCGGATCATCCTGTCTGTTTTGAAGGAAAAGTTGCTGGGAACACTTGATCCTGACGCGACTGTAAAGGATGAAAAAGTTTTGCGAGTGCATTATGATAATGATAAAGTAAAGGGGACCGTATTATTTCTCATAAATGAAAATATTGCCGTAAGAAAACAGATTCCCCAAGGAGATTGATCGATTGGAAGAAAACAACACGGTTCAACTGCATGTGGAAGATCCAAATGAAGCGGTGATGCTGCTCGGAATTTCCGACCAGAACATGAAGCTGATTGAGGAAGAGCTCGGGGTTCGGGTGCTCACACGGGGCGGCGTCATCGTGATAAAAGGTGAAGAGGAGCCCCGGGGAACCGCCCAGGAGCTTCTGAGCCAGCTTCTGCGCGTCATCCGCAAAGGCATCAACATCAACCTCCGCGACGTGTCCACCGCCCTTGAGATGGCCAAGAACGGCACAATTGAATATTTTGCTGAACTTTACGATGAAGAAATCGCAAGAAACTCCAAAGGCAAGGCCATCCGTGCCAAGACAATCGGTCAGCGTGAGTATGTCCATGCCATCCGCGCGGAGGACATGGTGTTCGGAATAGGTCCTGCCGGAACAGGCAAAACCTATCTGGCCGTCGTGATGGCTGTCCAGGCACTGAAAAATGGACAGGTCAAGCGCATCATCCTGACAAGGCCTGCCGTGGAAGCGGGAGAAAACCTCGGCTTTCTCCCTGGCGACCTGAAAGAAAAGGTCGATCCTTACCTCAGGCCGCTGTATGATTCCCTTCACGATGTGCTCGGACCGGAACAGACAGAACGGCTGATCGAACGGGGAACCATAGAAATCGCCCCTCTTGCTTATATGCGCGGCAGGACTCTGGATGATGCCTTTGTCATCCTTGACGAGGCACAGAACACGACCAAGGCCCAGATGAAGATGTTCATGACCCGGCTCGGCTTCGGTTCCAAGATGGTCATTACGGGTGATCAGACACAGATTGACCTGCCGCGGGGCACGGAATCAGGGCTCATTGTCGCCCAGCGGATCCTGAAAGAGGTACAGGGCATTCGCTTTCAGCACTTTGAGCAGGCGGACGTCGTCCGTCATCCGCTCGTGGCGCGGATCATCGAAGCATACGAAGCAAGCAGTCACCGGGAGTGAGCGAAACGGTTCACCGGCCGAGTACTCCTGCCTCAGCTGGAGTCCGGCCGGTTTTGTCGTCCTTTGGGCAGAGTACAACAGATATGGAAGGGGAAAAGTGCTGCGGCCACGAATTTGCCAAATGCGGTTGCAGGATCACGGGTCGCATTCGCGAATGCACGTTTTGACCCGCCGCTAGGGGGAAGCTGCTATGTTCAAGGCTTTGCAATCGTTCGTTGAAAAGATTTCTTTTTCCATTTTCTCGATCGCCCTTCTGGGGCTTTCAGCAATCCTGGCCTTTTTCATCATGCTGGGAAGTGTAAAGGATGAAACTTTTGATATCCGGATGTTCCACCTTGCAAACGAAACCATACGGGCGACCAAGACGGTGGAAGATCCGGTCAAGACGGAGCAGGAAAAGCAGCGTGCCGAGTCCGAGGTCACGCCGGTCTATGACTATGATGAGGAGGCCCCGAAAAACAGTGCGGCCATCGTACGCTCTGTTTTCGACTATGCCTTGGATGCCAAAGCGGAGGCGGCAGAAGACGATCAGGAAGAACCTCCGGACACTGAACGGCAAATAGCGGATCTGCGTAAAAAGCTCGAAGACCTTGAAGAGTCGGGTGGCGGATTCCGCCTTTCCGACGACCTTCTCGGGATGCTCGTGCGTGCCGGCAACGCAGAACTTGAGAAAGCACGCGATACCGTCAGTTCGATTGTATCCGGAGTAATGGAGCAGCCGATCCGGGACACGGGGCTTGCGGATGCAAGAAATGAAACAGAGGATCTGATCCGCTCCGCCGCAATCCCTCGGGGACTTTTGCCGGCAGCGGTTGAGATCGGCCGCTCCAGCATCACGATGAATGAGAAGTTGGATGAGCAGCAGACCGAGGCAAGAATCGAGCAGGCAAGGGCAGAGGTGGAACCGACGCGCATCCTGCAAGGTCAGGTGATCGTCCAGGAAGGGCAAATCATTGACAGGGAAGTGCACCGCCAGCTTGAGCTTGCCGGGCTTCTGAATGAAAACACATCGCTTAAGCCGGTACTGGCTCTCGGACTTTTCACGCTGCTGATCTTTTGGTTCATCTACCGCCATTTCAGGCAACTGGAACAACCGGCCGCCGTAAAAAAGAAATGGCTGTCCATCACACTGGTCGTCTATTTTCTCACAATCGTTGCGATGAAGCTGCTTGCAGCAACGGAAATCGATTTTAATATGGCGCTGGCCTATGTGTACCCGACAGCACTTGTGCCGTTTCTTCTCCGGCTTCTGACTGACGGGAGAATGGCGATTCTCCTGACGGTGCTGACTGCCACAACAGGCGGGCTCCTGCTGCAGGAAGGGTATTCACCGGTCGCCAATATGGAGGTTGTACTGTATATCCTGTTCGGCGGATTTGCGGGACATTACCTGATCCAAGGTGATGGACGCAGATCGTCGATTCTGACGGCAAGCTTTGGCGTTTCGGTTGTGAACGCGCTCTTTATCACTTTTTACTTGCTCATGAACCAATCCCACTTCGGCTGGCAGGAGTGGTCGCTGTTCGTGATGGCGGCATTTGGTTCCGGCCTGCTGTCAGGTGCGCTCACCATCGGGCTGATGCCATTTTTTGAAACGGTGTTCGGCATTTTGTCCGACCTGAAACTTGTTGAGTTGTCAAATCCGAACCATCCTCTCCTGAAGAGGATCCTCACAGAGACACCGGGTACATACCACCATAGTGTCATGGTCGCCAACCTGTCTGATGCGGCATGCGAAGCGATCGGCGCAAACGGGCTCCTTGCCCGGGTAGGAAGCTATTATCACGATATCGGGAAAACCCGGAGGCCTGCATTTTTCATAGAAAACCAGATGGCCGGCACAAACCCGCATGATTCGCTGCCTCCCGAGAAAAGCAGGGACATCATCATCGCCCACGCCAAGGACGGGGCAGAGATGCTGAAAAAACATGGGATGCCTAGAGAGCTTGTGGACATCGCCCGGCAACACCATGGCACATCATTGCTAAAATTCTTCCTGGTAAAAGCCAGGGAGTCCGGAGAAGATGTGGACGAGGAGTCATTCCGTTATCCTGGGCCAAAGCCGCAGACAAAGGAAATCGCGGTCATCTCGATTGCCGACAGCTGTGAGGCGGCTGTACGCTCGATGAAAGAACCGACTCCTGAAAAGATCGAGCAGGTGGTCCGTTCCATCATCAAAGAAAAGATGAATGACGGTCAATTTTCGGAATGTGACCTCAGTTTCAGGGAACTGACTATTGTGGGGGAAGTGATTTGCACGACTCTTAACGGGGTGTTCCACAACCGGATCGAATATCCGAAGTGACCGACTGGAGGACTTGATATGGTACTGACAATCGATATGATGGATGAAACCGGCACAGTTGGGGAAAAGGATCAGCAGCTGGTCATGCGGCTTCTGGAACACGCCGCCGAGATGGAGAAGATCGGCGATGCGGAAGTGTCTGTCACATTCATGGATGATGAATCCATCAGGGCGATTAACCGGGACTACCGGGAAAAGGACCGGGCGACCGATGTGATCTCATTCGCACTTGAAGAAACGGTCGAAGGAGAGATGGCCCTGAGCACCCCGGCAGGCATGCCCCGTATTCTCGGGGACATTCTCATTTCCACAGAAACAGCGGATCGGCAAGCCGGGGAATACGGCCACAGCAGGGAACGGGAAATCGGCTTTCTTGCACTCCATGGATTTCTCCATCTGCTCGGCTATGACCATATGAACGATGAAGACGAAAAAAGGATGTTCGGCCGTCAGGAAGAAATACTGAAGCTATTCGGCCTCGGACGGGACACGGATGGACGCCCGTAAACTTTTCCGTTCCTTCCGGTATGCTTGGCAGGGGATTGCAGAAGGATTTCGGACCGAGCAGAATTTCAGGTTCCATCTACTGGCTGCGCTGGTCGTGACAATCTTGGGATGGCTGTCCGGGTTGTCTGTTTTGGAATGGCTGATCGTCATCCTGCTGTTCGGAGGCATGTTCGCTCTGGAGCTTATAAATACAGCCATTGAACGGGTGGTGGATCTCGCATCACCTGAACATCATCCGCTCGCCGGACAGGCAAAAGATGTCGCTGCAGGCGCTGTCCTCGTCTTTGCAATGGCGAGCGCTCTGATCGGATGCGTGATTTTCATCCCCAAATGGCTGAATCTCTTTTATTGAAGGTGGTTAATCAATGGATAAACAACAACTGATGGAGCGGGCCAAAACTGCCCGAGAACTCGCATACGTGCCCTACTCAAAATTTCAGGTAGGGGCCGCTCTCCTTACAGAAGATGGTGAAGTTTTCGGGGGATGCAATATCGAGAATTCTGCATACAGCATGGCGAACTGTGCGGAGCGGACGGCTTTCTTCAAGGCCATCTCGGAAGGGCACCGTGCCTTCACGGCGCTGGCGGTAGTCGCGGATACTCCGGGACCCGTTTCTCCTTGCGGTGCCTGCAGGCAGGTCATCGCGGAATTCTGCGACGGTGATATGCCTGTGTACCTGACGAATCTGCAGGGGGATGTCATGGAAACAACCGTGAGCCAACTCCTGCCGGGAGCTTTTAAAGCGGAGGATATGGAAAATGCTGAATAACCGCGAAGGCTTCAAGTCAGGATTCATCTCGATCATCGGGCGCCCGAATGTCGGCAAATCAACTTTCCTAAATCGGGTGGTCGGGCAGAAAATCGCGATTATGAGCGATAAACCCCAGACCACACGGAATAAGGTCCAGGGAGTCGTCACCACAGAAGACAGCCAGATGATCTTTATCGATACGCCGGGCATCCACAAGCCGAAACATAAGCTCGGTGATTTCATGATGAAGGTGGCCAAAAACACGCTTAAGGAAGTTGACATTGTCCTCTTCATGGCAAATGCAGACGAATCGCTCGGCAAGGGCGATGAATTTATCATGGAGATGCTGGGCGAAAGCGGAACCCCGGTTATTCTTGTCCTGAACAAGATCGATCTGATCCATCCTGATGAACTGATCGGCGTCATCGATTCGTACCGGGAGCGAATGGACTTTGCGGAGATTGTCCCGATTTCTGCCCTCCAGGGGAACAATGTGGACCGTCTGATGAACGTGATCAAGAGCTATTTGCCTGAAGGGCCGCAGTACTACCCTGCCGATCAGGTGACAGATCATCCCGAACGGTTCATCATCTCTGAAATGATCCGTGAAAAAGTTCTTCACCTCACCCGAGAAGAAATCCCGCATTCGGTGGCCGTCGTCATTGAGCGGATCGCCAAGCGGGAAGGGCAGGAAACCGTCGACGTCAGTGCGACCATCATCGTGGAACGCGACTCCCAGAAAGGGATTGTCATCGGTAAACGCGGTGCGCTACTTAAAGAGATCGGCACCCGTGCCCGCCAGGACATAGAGATGCTGCTCGGCAGCAAAGTGTACCTCGAGCTGTGGGTGAAGGTCCAGAAAGATTGGCGGAACCGGGCCAACCAGCTTAGGGAGTATGGTTTCCGGGAAGATGAATACTGACGGGGCGCGGGCCGGCTGCCCGCGCTTTTCTTCTCGTTCGGGGAAGGAGATGAACGAATGCTGAATAAGTGGGAAGGGATCGTCCTCCGCACAGGGCCATATGGCGAAACGAATAAAGTGGTGACACTCTTGACCAGGGAAGCCGGCAAAGTGACCGCGATGGCCCGTGGGGCAAAAAAACCGGCCAGCCGACTTGCCGCGGTCACACAGCCATTCACTCATGGACTCTTCATGATATACAAGGGGAGGGGCATGGGAACGCTCCAGTCGGGAGATACGCTCCACCAGATGCGTCATCTGCACCAGGACATCACAGCAACCGCCTATGCAAGTTACATTGCCGAACTGATGGACCGTCTGATTGAAGACAACCAGCCATCGCCTGCCCAGTTTGAACTCCTGAGACAGGCGTTCCATGCCATCGACGAGGAATATGATCCGGAGGCAATTACGTTATTTGTGGAATGGAAAATGCTCCCCGTCGCTGGAATCCATCCTGTCCTGCATCAGTGTGCAAGCTGCGGCGCTACAGAAGGGGAATTTGCATTTTCCTTCCAGGAAATCGGCTTTCTCTGCCATCGCTGCTTCCATGTCGACCCTTACCTGATCCGGCTTTCGCCGTCCCATCTCCGCCTGATCCGGACGTTTTACACCGTCCCGATCGAGCAGGTCGGCAAGCTGACGCTGAAACCCGCGACAAAAAAGTTCATAAGGAAGATTGTGCGGACAATCTATGATGAACAGGTGGGCCTCCGGCTAAAGTCCGCCACATTCCTCGACCAGCTCGACCGCATGCCGACTTTTTCAAGGGACGAGCCGCCGGCTATGAAAGGGCGGAATGAAGAAACAGCATCAGACGACGATGCATGACGTCCTTTCCCGGGAAATGTCAGCGTCTGACTCATGCGGAAATTACACATAAATGATGATCTGTTATCAGGCTGATTTTTAAAGCCGAATGTACCCGGCTGTACGAGACAATCACTTATGGGCCGGCTCGATAACTTACAGAGGGGCGATGCTGATCCATTGCTGGCAGAATCTCCAGCAGTGCACTTTATGAGGAGGCCCTTATTTTCTCTCAACGGACACTTTTTGTGGATCCGAACAACAAAGACAAGGTACGATCAAAAGACCTCCGAAGTCTTTTCCAGAAAAGAAAACTGCAGCCGATGAGCATCATGCTCTCTTTGGCTGCAGTCTGTGGCAGCCCGCCGATGCGGACTGCCTTTTTCATATGGAAATCAGAATTCAAGACGCTGTTCGATGAATGCGCGGACTTCGCTGATCGGCATGCGCACCTGTTCCATCGTATCGCGGTCGCGGACCGTCACTTGGCCGTCTTCCTTGGAATCAAAGTCGTAGGTGATGCAGAAAGGTGTGCCGATTTCATCCTGGCGGCGGTAGCGTTTGCCGATCGACTGGGATTCGTCGTAATCCACCGGGAACGCTTTGCGCAGATCCGCCCATACATCCTGAGCCTCATCAGAAAGTTTCTTGGAAAGCGGAAGGACCGCTGCCTTAAACGGTGCAAGGGCAGGGTGGAAGCGCAGGACCGTACGCTGGTCATCTTCTCCAATCTTTTCTTCCTCATATGCATCGCACAGGAATGCAAGTGTAACCCGGTCTGCTCCGAGGGAAGGCTCGATGCAATAAGGAACATACTTTTCACCGGTCTCCGGATCCGCCATCGTGAAGTCTTCGCCGGAATGCTCCATATGGCGCTTCAGATCAAAGTCGGTCCGGTCCGCGATGCCCCAGAGCTCGCCCCAGCCGAATGGGAATTTATATTCGATGTCGACTGTTGCGTTGGAGTAGTGGGAAAGCTCTTCTTTTTCATGTTCGCGCAGACGGACATTTTCATCCGTCATATTAAGCTGATCAAGCCAGTTTTTGCAGAAGTCGCGCCAGTATGCGTACCACTCGAGGTCTTCACCCGGCTTGCAGAAAAATTCCAGCTCCATCTGTTCGAATTCACGGGTACGGAACGTGAAGTTGCCCGGCGTGATTTCGTTTCGGAAGCTCTTTCCGACCTGGGCGATCCCGAACGGCAATTTTTTGCGCATGGATCTCTGGACGTTTTTGAAGTTGACGAAAATACCCTGCGCCGTCTCCGGACGGAGGTAGATGTCGTTCGAGGAAGAATCCGTCACACCCTGGGAAGTTTTGAACATCAGGTTGAACTGGCGGATTTCGGTGAAGTCCTGCGCGCCGCAGTCCGGGCAGGAGATTTCGTGTTCCCGGATCAGTTCCTGCATTTTCTCGAACGGCATACCGTCGACAACCATTTCATTGCCTTCGGCTTCGAGTTTGTTTTCAATCAGCTTATCCGCACGGTGGCGGGCTTTACAGCTTTTGCAATCAATCATCGGGTCGTTGAAGTTGCCGACGTGGCCTGATGCCTGCCAGACCTTCGGGTTCATGAGTATGGCCGCGTCAAGGCCCACGTTGTAAGGGGACTCCTGCACGAATTTCTTCCACCAGGCTTTCTTGATGTTATTCTTGAGTTCCACGCCGAGAGGGCCATAGTCCCATGTGTTGGCAAGGCCGCCGTAAATATCGGAGCCCGGGAAGACAAACCCCCGATGCTTGGCCAGATTGACGATCGTTTCCATTGAAGTCATGTCCGTTTCCTCCTCGTATTCTTTTTCAGGCGATGTCTGATATGGCACCGGACCGGACCGTGACTGAAGGCGAATCATTGCGCTCCATCACAAAAGGCACCCGTCCCCGGACATATCGTCCGGGGACGGGTGCCTGATGACCCGCGGTTCCACCCCGCTTGGCCGGAGATCCGGCCCTCTTTAAGAAGATCAGCTCGGGGGTGCCGCTTCATATCCATGCAGGCTTTCACCATCCCTGCTCGCTTTTGCCGGATATTACTTGATTGTCCCTTCATCGCCGTATGGACTTTGACAACATTGTAGCATGGGGTGAATCGTTTCGCAATCGGCGGGAGATTCGGATATAATGAACTAGGCTATTACCCATCAAGTACAGGATGTGAGTCGTATGGAACTCAATAAGCGTCAGGATGAGATTCTGGAGATTGTGAAGGCCGACGGGCCGATCACAGGCGAACAGATCGCGGAACGGCTCAGCCTGACCCGTGCCACGATCCGGCCCGACCTCGCCATCCTGACGATGGCAGGCTTTCTGGACGCCCGTCCGCGTGTCGGGTACTTTTATTCGGGCAAGAAAAAGGACCAGCATCTGACAGAGAATATGTTGAATATGAAAGTACGGGATTTTCAGTCGATTCCCGTCGTCGTCCAGGAATCACTTTCCGTCTATGATGCCATTACGCAGATGTTCCTCGAAGACGTCGGCACGCTGATTGTCGTGGATGATCAGTCCAAGCTGAGCGGGATCCTTTCCAGAAAGGACCTTCTGAGGACAGCGATCGGCGGCACCGACTTGGAGAAAATCCCGGTGCATATGATTATGACGAGGATGCCGAACATCGCTTACTGCAGGAGAAACGAGGCTCTCGTCCATGTGGCGAAGGTGCTGATCGAACGGCAGATTGATGCGCTTCCGGTCGTTGAAGAGACGGATGAAGGGCTTTCGGTCATCGGCCGCATCACCAAGACAAACATCACCTCGGCGTTCCTGTCGCTGGCGGAAAATCACGATTTGTGAGAGGTGCCCTATGAATCAACTGAAAATGTATATCGTGTCCGATTCGCTCGGAGAAACCGGAGATCTGGTGGCAAAGGCGGCCATCAGCCAATTCCGGAAAGACTTCGAATCGACCGCGGTCAAGCGGATTCCGCATGTGGAATCCACAGACCAGCTCAAAGAAATCACGGAGATTGCAGCAGAGCAGCATGCCATCATCTTATATACGCTTGTCAAAGAAGAGATGAGAAGCTGCCTCAAGCTTGAATGCGAGCGGAGGAATATTCCCTCGATTGATCTGCTCGGCCCCATCATCGATGTAATCGGCAGCACGCTGAACGAGCGTGCGTCCGAAGAACCGGGCCGTGTCCGGTTGCTGGACGAAGATTATTTCCAGAAAATCGAGGCAATCGAGTTTGCGGTCAAGTACGATGACGGCAGAGACCCCAGGGGGCTTCTGCTGGCGGATATTGTCCTCATCGGTGTGTCACGCACATCAAAAACCCCTCTGTCACAGTATCTGGCACACAAACGCTATAAGGTGGCAAATGTACCGCTCGTTCCGGAAGTGGAACCGCCTGAAGAATTGTTCATGGTCGACCCGGATAAGTGCTTCGGCCTCGTAATTTCACCGGAAAAGCTGAATTCGATCCGTAAAGAGCGACTTAAGGCGCTCGGATTGAAAGATGACGCGAATTATGCGAAGATCGAGAGGATCCAAGCAGAGATCGATCATTTCTACTCGGTGGCGGACAGGATCGGCTGCAGGGTCATTGATGTGACCGACCGTGCAGTCGAGGAAACCGCAAACATTATCCTGAATATCAAAACGAAACGAGAACGATGAACGGCAGAACCGCCTCTTCGGAAGGCCGGTTCTTTTTTTGCAGAGTTGCCCCGGAAAGTAACGCGGAAGTTCAAAAAAGCTTTTCTAATGGTGGAAATGCTCGGAGAAGCGTATTATAATTGGATATTGTGAATAAAATGCGCGTAGTGGGCAGTTTTCTTCCCTCCTGCGCACTTTTTTGTCGAAGAATGAAGGATTCTCCACCTGAATCTCGAATTCGAGAGTACGACCGAAAGTGTGGTGTGAAGGATGAAGCGGATTCCTGAGGAGAAGATTGAGGCGATCCGCTCCCAGACGGATATTGTCGGACTGATCGGTGAATATGTCCAGCTGACGAAGAGAGGCAGGAACTGGTTCGGGCTGTGCCCGTTCCACGACGAGAACTCTCCGTCATTCTCGGTTTCCGAGGACAAGCAGATGTTCCATTGTTTCGGATGCGGGGCAGGCGGGAATGCCATCACGTTTGTTATGGATGTTGAAAACCTGTCGTTCGTAGAAGCAGTGGCCAAACTGGGTGCACGCACGGGGATAGAGGTGGAAACCGGTGAGTCGCCCGGCGGAGAGCGGGCCATACCATCCGGCCATCGGCGACTTTTGGATGCGCATCGGTACGCAGCCGAATTTTATCATCACCTGCTCCTGAACACGGTGGAAGGAGAGGAAGCGCTCAATTATTTGTATGGACGCGGCTTCACGAAAGAGACCATCAATAAGTTCGGCATCGGCTGGTCACTGGGCAGCAGGGAGTCGCTTGTGACCCTGCTTAGGCGACAGGGCTTCACTGATGAAGAAATCGCGGAAGCAGGATTGGCGATCATCCCCGAAAACGGTAACGGCGCATTTGACCGGTTCAGGAACCGGGTCATGTTTCCTCTCCACGATATGAACGGGAAAACGGTGGGTTTCTCCGGACGGGTCATCGAAAAGGCCGGAGACGAGCCGAAGTATCTGAACAGCCCCGAATCACCTATCTTCAACAAGAGCGAAATTCTCTATAATTACCACAATGCACGTCTCGCAGCCCGCAAATCGGGTAATGTAATATTGTTTGAAGGATTTATGGATGTTATTTCGGCTGATGCGGCAGGCATTCAATCTGGCGTCGCCCTCATGGGCACGTCGATGTCGGACAAGCACCTGTCGATGCTGGGACGTGTAACAAACGAGGTCATCATCTGTACCGATGGGGACAATGCGGGATGGGAAGCAGCCAGGAGATTCAGCCGGATGTTCCCGTCAAACCGCCTGGACGCCAAGGTGGCCATTGTGCCTGAAGGCCTGGATCCGGATGATTATCTGAAAAAGTACGGAGGAGAAGCATTCAGGGAAAACATTATCGGTCAGCCGCATACGCTCTTGTCTTTCTCAATGATGTATGCCAGGCGGGATAAGAACCTGAAGAATGAAAACGACCTCCTACAGTATATCCATGAAGTTCTGGAAGAATTGGCCGGGAAGACGACGCCGGTCGAGCGCGATCTTTACCTGAAGCAGCTGGCGGAGGAGACGGGCGTCTCTGTGGATGCGCTCACTGCGCAGTTCAGGAAGTCGGAAGCCCGCCATACACGGAGAGAAAGAAATGCACCGCCGCCGGAAACCCGGCCTGCCGAACCGGCAACCTCCCGCGGGAAAACCCGGAAATCACCGGTTGCAAGGGCGGAGCGGATCATTTTATCGCACATTCTCCGTGACGGCGCCCTATTTGCCCGATTCAGGGACTCAGTAGAGGGCAGCCCGTTCTTCCATGATGAATATACGGCGATTTTCGTCAGACTTGCAGGATTTTATGAGGAATATGGCGAACCGGATGTACATCGCTTCTGTGAAACGCTGGACGATCCGGAACTGAGAAAAATTGTTATGGAAACGGCGATGAACGAGTTTTCCGGCGAATACGCCGAAGAAGAGATTCAGGACAGCATGCGCCATATCAGGAAGTACAGGATCGAGATGGAAATCAGCGAAAAGCTGCAGCAATCAAAGGAAGCGGAAAAGATGAGCAATCTGAGCCGCGCCCTTGAACTATCCAGAGAAATCATCGCATTGAGGAAGTCCTTGTCGGCAATCTGAGTGTGCCGGCTTTTGCAGGAGGAGGAGTAAAATGGCAGACCTTTCAGGGCAGTCCAATGAGCATGAACATGAAATGACAATTGAGGAAATGAAAACGCAACTGCTTGAGCAAGGCAAAAAGGCCGGCGAGCTGGCGTTTGATTATGTGACTGAAAAACTATCCGCTTTTGATATGGAGCCGGATCATTTCGAGGAATTCCTTGATCAACTCGAGGAGCAGGGAGTCGAAATTGAACGCAAAGGAAAGGGCCAGAAAGGCGAGGAAGGTGAGGAAGAAGAATTTGACCTCAACGATCTGAGCGTGCCGCCCGGCGTCAAAATCAATGACCCTGTCAGAATGTATCTGAAAGAGATCGGCCGTGTCGACCTCCTTTCTGCGGATGAGGAAATCGCACTTGCCAAACGAATCGAGGACGGGGACGAGGAAGCAAAAAAACGCTTGGCAGAAGCCAACCTGCGGCTCGTCGTCTCGATTGCCAAGCGCTACGTAGGGCGGGGCATGCTTTTCCTCGACCTGATTCAGGAAGGGAACATGGGCCTGATCAAAGCGGTCGAGAAATTCGATTACCGCAAAGGTTTTAAGTTCAGTACGTACGCAACGTGGTGGATCCGTCAGGCCATCACACGCGCAATCGCCGACCAAGCCAGGACCATCCGGATACCTGTCCACATGGTCGAGACGATCAATAAGCTGATCCGTGTCCAGCGCCAGCTTCTGCAGGATCTAGGACGCGAACCGACTCCTGAAGAAATCGGGGAAGAAATGGATCTTCCTGCGGAGAAAGTACGGGAAATCCTGAAAATCGCACAGGAGCCCGTTTCCCTCGAAACGCCGATCGGGGAAGAAGACGATTCACACCTCGGGGACTTTATCGAGGATTCCGAGGCACAGTCACCATCTGACCATGCTGCCTATGAACTGCTCAAAGAGCAGCTCGAGGACGTTTTGGATACCCTGACTGACCGCGAGGAGAATGTGCTCCGTCTTCGCTTCGGTCTTGACGATGGCAGGACCAGAACGTTGGAAGAAGTCGGCAAGGTGTTCGGCGTCACCCGCGAACGGATCCGCCAAATTGAGGCAAAGGCGCTCCGCAAGCTTCGTCATCCTTCCCGTTCGAAGCGGCTCAAGGATTTTCTCGAATAATCAATCACCATCCATCCGCGGTTCCTCATGGGCCGCGGTTTTTTGCTGTTTCAGGAAAAGACATCGTGGACAGGTACAGAAGAAGAAAGCGGGCATCTGCAAAGACCTTGTGAATCTTCCATTCATGGTTGTTAAGCGAGCGCTCGTTCAGTTATACTGTTTTTGAAAGCGTATTCACAAAAGGGGGATGCAACATGAACTTTGATCTGACTGATGAGCAGCAGATGATCCGGAAAACGATCAGGGAATTTGCCGATGAGGTTGTAGCTCCGGGGGCGATCGAGCGCGACAGGACAAAGGAATTCCCAAAGGAAATTTTCCGCCAGCTGGGGGAAATGGGGATGATGGGCCTTCCGTTTGAGGAAAAATACGGAGGAGCCGGTGCGGACACGGTCAGCTTCGCTATCGTGACTGAAGAGCTGAGCCGGGCGTGCGCTTCTACGGGAATCACTTATTCTGCTCATATTTCACTCGGGGGAGCTCCCCTGAACCTTTTCGGAACAGAGGAGCAAAAGCAAAGATATCTTATGCCAATCTGTACGGGTGAATCGCTGGGTGCCTTTGGCCTGACCGAGCCGAATGCCGGCTCCGATGCCGGAGGCACACAGACGACGGCGAAGCCGGAGGGGGACGACTTCGTCATCAATGGCAGCAAGGTCTTCATTACCAATGCCAGCTATGCCAAGCACCTTGCGCTTACCGCCATCACCGGTATGGAAGATGGAAAAAAGGAAATTTCCGCCATCATCGTTCCGACGGATGCGGAAGGGTTCAAGGTGATCGACAATTACGAAAAAATGGGGTTGAATGCTTCCAATACGACAGAACTTGTCCTTGAAAATGTCCGCGTCCCGCAGGAGAACCTGCTCGGCAAGCGGGGCAATGGCTTCCGGCAGTTCCTCGTCACGCTAGATGGCGGCCGGATCGGAATCGGGGCCATGGCAGTGGGCATTGCGCAGGCGGCCTTTGATCGAGCTCTCCAGTACGCCAAGGAACGCAAGCAGTTTGGGCGCGCCATTGCAGATTTTCAGGTGAACCAGTTTAAGCTTGCAGACATGGCCCTCAAGATTGAACTGGCGAGAAACATGGTATATAAGGCGGCTTGGCTGAAAGACCAGGGAAGACCGTTCTCAAAAGAAGCTGCGATGTGCAAGCTTTACGCGTCCGAAATCGCCATGGAAGTGGCTGACGAGGCCATCCAGCTGCATGGCGGGTATGGTTATATGAAGGAATATGAGGTGGAGCGCTATATGCGCGATGCGAAACTTCTTGAAATCGGGGAAGGGACATCCGAGGTTCAGCATATGGTGATTGCACGCCAGATCGGTGTATAAGTGACCGGAGACGCGCCGGACTTTTGCCGAATTTGTCACAAAGTCGCAAAACTTTCCCGGCTAATGCTTTCAGTTTTCGGGGGAATGCAGTACAATATGTATTGTTCACTGTATATAACTGTACAGCTATCTCACGGAAAAGGGGGTTTTAGTCGATGAACAGAAATCCTGTCGTACCTTATATCCTAATCATGGCCCTCGGGATCGGACTTATTTTCTTCATGTCTCTGTACGGACTGGATAACCAGAAGGAAATCGCAGCCGACCAGGAGCAAACCGAGGATGGCGGCGATAAAGCTGCAGATGAGGCCGGTGGAGAAGGCGGAGACGAAGCTTCTTCCGGTGACTTTGATCCAGAGGCACTTGCTCAGGGTAAATGTGTTTCCTGCCACGGCCAGAACTATGAAGGCGGAGTCGGTCCAAGCCTGGTAGGCCTTGATGCGAGCGCTGATGAAGTCAAAGACGTTCTGAAGAACGGTAAAGGCGCAATGCCTGGCGGTCTCGTCCCGGACGAGAACCTCGATGCGATGGCTGAATGGGTGCTTTCGCTTCAATAATGAACTCGCTCTAGGAGCCCTTATCCTGAATTTCGGATAAGGGCTTTAACAATTTACGCATTGTTGTTTACAATTGCACAAGGAGGTGTCGGAAGATGAATGTGAACAAACTGTCCAAGCGGCTGCAGGCAGTCGCCTCTCACATCGGACAGGATGCCGTCCTGGCGGATATCGGGAGCGACCACGCTTACCTGCCAGCCCATCTTGCGATCACTAGCCGGATCCGCAGGGGCATTGCCGGGGAAGTGGCCAAGGGGCCTTATGACTCCGCGGTGGAGACAATCCGCGAGTCGGGACTTGAAGGGAAAGTCGAAGCCCGACTGGCAGACGGCCTTCACGCGATCCGAAAAGAGGACGGAGTGGACACCGTTTCCATAGCGGGAATGGGAGGTCCTCTAATCGCCTCAATTCTGGAAAACGGGAAAAGTCAGCTGAAGAGTGTCCGACGCCTGGTTCTTCAGCCGAACATCCATGCAGGTGCGATCCGCTCATGGGCGGTGGCCAACGGATGGCTAATCACAGATGAAGACATCCTTGAGGAAGACGGCAAAATCTATGAGGTGCTCGTGCTTGAACGGGGAACAGCCATATATGATGACTTACAGCTTAGATTCGGACCGTTCCTGTCCAAGGCCCAGCCTCCCGCATTCAGGAAAAAGTGGGAGCATGAAGCAGCTTCACTTCAAAAAATCTTGCAGCAGATACAGGAAGCGGCCCCTTCCGCAGAGCGTCACGTAAAAGAAGCGGAGCTAATGCGCTCACTTGACCAAATCATGGAGGTGCTCGGTAATGGAGCAGAAAACGACCGTCAATGATATCACCCGCCTGATGGAAGATTGGGCGCCGAAAAAATTCGCATATGACTGGGATCCCGTGGGTCTTCAGATTGGAAGACCGGATGCCCCGGCAGGCAAGGTCCTTGTTACATTGGATGTGACGGAAGAGGTAGTGCGGGAGGCATCGGAAGCAGGCGCAGGGTTGATCATCGCCCATCACCCGCCGCTATTCCGCCCGCTAAAGTCAGTCAGGACCGATACACCACATGGAAGGATTGTGGAACAATGCCTGCGAAACGGCATTTCTGTGTACGTTGCACATACCAATCTGGATGTCGCACCGGGTGGCGTGAACGACATGCTTGCCCAAAGGCTCGGGCTATCCCGAATTTCGACTTTGGAAGAAACCTACAGGGAGCCGTTGTTCAAGCTGGCTGTTTTCACGCCCCATGACAGTGTTGAAAAAGTCCGGAAGGCATTGGGCGATGCAGGCGCCGGTGCAATAGGGGATTATACGCATTGCAGCTATGAATTGGAGGGGACGGGGCGCTTTACCCCATCGGATGGGGCCGATCCCTACATCGGCAGTGTGGGCAAAGAGGAAGCCGTCTCCGAAACGAAGGTCGAAGTGGTGCTCACGGGTTCCATTCGCGACCGTGTCGAGAGAGCGATGATCGACGCCCATCCTTATGAAGAACCGGCCTATGACTTTTTCGTGCTCGACCAGAGACTCGAGGAATATGGGATCGGGCGTGTCGGAAATCTGCCTGATCCGATGACCCTGGAAGCATTCGCAGAGCATGTCAAAGAGCGCCTGGGCGTTCCGGCACTTCGAGCTGTGGACGGAGGAAAAGAAGAAGTCCGGACCGTTGCGGTGCTGGGCGGCTCCGGCGCCAAGTATGTCGGTGCCGCCATCGGTAAAAAGGCAGACGTGCTCGTGACGGGTGACATCGATTTCCATACCGCACAGGACGCTGCAAACCTCGGGCTTTCTATTGTCGACCCCGGTCACCACATCGAACGGATCATGGTCGGCGGTGTCAGGGAGCGCCTGGAAAAGGACGCGGAAAAAGCCGGAATCAACTGCGAATTCATCGAGTCGGCTATTGTCACCGAGCCATTCAGATTCATGTAAACAGGAAAACGGGACTGCCCGATTTGGACAGTCCCGTTTTCAGTTCTCATACCGGATAAGGATCGATCCGTTTGACCGGTTTCGGCTTCCTGATGCGCGGCAGTATTTTTTCAAGCTGTACTTTGGATGTGTTGTCATGTGTTGAAGGGTCATTCGGGTCATACTGGTCGAGGAAGTTGATGACTTCCTTGACGATCGGCGTCGGCGTTGAAGCGCCTGCCGTGACGGCGACCGTATCGACGCCTTCCAGCCAGGCGAGGTCAATGCCGGATACATCTTCGACCCGGTAGGACGGCGTCCCGGCGATTTCGATCGAGACCTGGGTAAGCCGGTTGGAGTTGTTGCTCATCGGATCGCCGACGACGATCAATAGATCCGCATCACCGGCCTGCTCGGCAACAGCTTCCTGGCGGACTTGTGTCGCCATGCAAATCTCCCGGTGCACCTCAAGATGAGGATAGCGCTCCTTCAGGTGCTCCATGATTTCGGCGACGTCCCACTGGCTCATTGTCGTCTGGTTGGTAACCAGAAGTTTTTCGGCGTGAACATCCAGCGCTTCGGCATCAGCCATTGTCTGCACAAGATGGACTTTGTCCGGAGCGACTCCGATGGCCCCTTCCGGCTCAGGATGGCCTTTCTTGCCGATGTAGATGATTTCATAGCCTTCTGCAGTTTTCTCTTCGATCAGATCGTGAGTGCTCGTCACATCAGGGCATGTTGCGTCGATTGCGACAAGGCCTTTGCGGCGGGCAATCTCACGGACTTCAGGCGAAACGCCGTGCGCGGTGAAAATGACCGTGCCGTTTTCGACCTTTTCAAGGATCTCCTTGCGGTTCGGCCCGTCAAGCGTGATGATGCCGTCCTGCTCGAAAGCATCGGTCACATGCTTGTTGTGGACGATCATCCCCAATATATAAATGGGCCTCGGAAGCGACTTGTCCATGGCGGCGTTCTGGGCGATGACCATCGCGTCCACGACTCCATAGCAGTAGCCCCTCGGCGAAATCTTGATTACATTCATGGATTTCACTCCTTCAGGTCACTGCCCCTATTATAGCCGAGCGTGGCCGCGGATTCAAAGATTCAAATGGGCGGCTGGAAAATCCGGGGCACGGAACTGCCGTCAGAGCGCGGAGCCGCGGCTTCAGGACGCTGTTGGACAGCATCCGATGCAGTCCTGTTACCTCCGCCCGCCGAAGGAGTTCCGGAGAATCCCCGGTAGATCTGAAGCAGTGCCGGGATATTCTGCATCATCGGGCTGAGCTGGTTGATCAGCGGTGACAGCTGCTGGGCAGTGGAAAGGAATTTGTCGGCCGTCCTCATATAAGATTCGAACCGTGACATCCCCTGTCCCTGGCCTCCGGGATTTCCGGATATCCCGAACGATCCACCCGGACCTCCACGGCCTCCTGCAGCTCCAAACCCTCTTCTGCCGAACCCACCCGGACCAAAGCCGGGATTTCTGCCGAAGCCGGCAGCCGGATCGTTGAACATGCCGCTCTGAGGAGGAGGTCCGAACGGCATCCGCGGGGGGCTTCCGCCGCCTGAAAACGGGTAAAATGACTGATATCGCATACGGCGGACTCCTTTCATCAAAATACTCTCTCTCTAAATCATATGCAGAACCTTCCGCATTGCCACTGATCCCGAATATCTGCGTATCCGCAACAAACGGGAGAATCCGGGCCGCCTGTGTTAAAATAAAGGACAGTTGAGGAGGAAAACGCATGTTGAAATTCACTGAAATGAAACTCCAGCCTTTTCTGCAGGATGCCATCCGCAGAATCGGGTTTGAAGCGCCGACGCCGGTACAGGAAGCCGTCATCCCGCTGGTGCTTGCTGGAAAAAGCGCCATCGGGCAGGCTCATACCGGTACGGGGAAGACGCACAGCTTCCTGATTCCGATTGTTGAGCGGCTCAATCAGGAAGCCGAAACGGTCCAGGCCGTTGTCGCTGCACCGACAAGGGAACTTGCGGAACAGATCCATTCGGAACTGCAGAAGCTGACCGAAGGGACAAGCATCCGCTCCGGGCTATTCATGGGCGGAACTGACAAACAGCGTTCCATCGATAAGCTGAAGACACAGCCGCATGTCGCTGTCGGCACTCCCGGAAGGCTGCGTGACCTTGTCCAGGAGGATGCCCTCCTGGCCCACACGGCCAAAATTCTGGTCATCGATGAAGCTGACCTGGCGTTTGACATGGGGTATATCGAGGATATCGACCAGGTAGCCTCCCGGATGCCGAAAGATCTCGAGATGTATGTGTTCTCGGCGACCATTCCGGAAAAGCTCAAGCCATTCCTGAACAAATATATGGAATCGCCCGAGCACGTCCGGATCGGCGAGCGCCGCCCGGTTGCGGAAGGGATCGAGTTTCCGCTTGTGCCGGTAAGGAGCATGGATCGGAAGAAGAAACTGCTCCATGTCATGGAAGGGCTGAATCCCTACCTGGCCATCATCTTCACGAATACCCGTAAAGAAGCGGAAGAGGTCGGGGAATTTCTGTCCTCAAACGGCTTCAAGACAGGGCGCATCCATGGGGACCTGACACCCCGTGAGCGCCGGAAGATGATGAACCGTGTCCGCGACCTGGAATTCGAGTACATCGTCGCGACCGACCTGGCTTCCCGGGGAATTGATATACCGGGTGTCAGCCACGTCATCAACTACAACCTGCCTGAAGACCTGGAATTCTTCATCCACCGCTCCGGGCGGACGGCAAGGGCCGGCCTGCACGGAACGGTCATTACGCTCTATGAGCCAGCGGATGATGATGCTATCGTTCGCATAGAAAAGATGGGCGTACCGTTTGTCCACCGTGACGTGAAAAACGGGGAATGGATCGAGTTGAAGGAACGGCATGCACGGTCCACCCGGCAAAAGACCGACAGGGAACTGGATGAAAAAATCCGCCGACAGGTCCGAAAGCCATCTAAGGTCAAGCCTGGCTATAAGAAAAAGATAGAAAAGCAAGTGGCCGATATCCGGCGTAAGGAAAAGCGCAAGGAGTTCCGGCAGGGAAGGAGAAAGTAAAGTGCTGATTGGTTCACATGTATCCATGAGCGGCAAGAAGATGCTGCTCGGGGCCAGCGAGGAAGCAGCTTCTTACGGCGCGTCGACGTTCATGATTTATACCGGGGCACCCCAGAATACGAGGCGGAAGCCGGTTGAAGAGCTGAACATCGCGGCAGGCCGCCTTCATATGGAAGAAAACGGACTTTCAAACATTGTGGTCCACGCCCCGTACATTATCAATATCGGGAATACGGTCAAGCCGGAAACGTTCGAACTCGGCGTGAACTTCCTGCAAAGCGAGATTGAACGGACGGCTGCCCTCGGTGCCGACCAGATTGTCCTGCACCCGGGGGCCCATGTAGGCGAGGGGACTGACAAAGGAATCGCCAAAATCATCGAAGGTTTAAACGAAGTGCTTCAGGTAGAAGCCCCCGTCAGGATCGCTCTTGAGACGATGGCGGGCAAGGGCTCGGAATGCGGGTGCTCATTTGATGAATTGGCAAGGATCATCGACGGTGTGGAGCGGAACGATCGGCTGACAGTCTGCTTCGACACCTGCCACGTCCACGATTCGGGATATGACATCCTCAACGACCTCGATCAGGTGCTGACAGAGTTTGATCAGGCAATCGGTCTGGACCGGATTTCGGTCATCCACGTCAACGACAGCAAAAACGAACGCGGCGCAAGAAAAGACCGGCACGAGAATATCGGCTTTGGCCACATCGGATTCGAGGCTCTGGCAAGGATCGTCCACCTTCCCGAATTTGCAGAACTTCCAAAAATTCTCGAGACCCCTTGGGTCGGGCCGGATAAAACCAGCCGCAAGGCCCCTTATCGAGATGAAATCGCCATGCTGCGCGAACAATCGTTCAGCCGCAAGCCGATCGAAGCCCTTATGGTGTAAAAAATATAATCAGGCTGCCTGGGCGTCCCTTAAGGACGCAATGGCAGCCTGATTTTCTGATTCCGATGGTTTACAGATACTGCTCCATGATCCGACGTGTCCGTTCCGGTCCGATAATTGATTCCACTTTCCTGATAAACGGCTCCGGAACTCCTGTCCAGAGAAATGAAAATGAAACTTCATCTAGAAGCGGGCGCAGTTTACGGACTTCTCCCGAAGACAGTTCAACCCCATACTGCGCGGCAAGTTCCCTGAGTTCCCGGTCTGACATTCTTTTCAGTTCCGCAATCATCCCATTCAGATTCATCCTTGGCCTCCATTCTCAAATCATTTACAACACGCGTGAACTGTACTATACTTCATTGAGTAAATCGTAGTCATTCCGAATTGGAAAAGAGGACCGCAACATGACAGAACCATTGATAGAGCTCGAAGACGTGTCGTACCGGTACGGGGACACGGCCGCGCTCGAGCATATTTTCCTCACTGTCGAAAAGGGGGAATTCTGGGCGGTGATCGGGCCGAACGGTTCGGGTAAATCAACACTGATCAAACTGATTCTTGGCCTGATCAAGCCGCTGTCGGGGCAGATCCGCCTGTTCGGACACGATTCATCTGACTTCAGGGAAAAGGAGAAAATCGGATATGTGTCGCAAAAGTCCAACGCATTTAACCGGGCCTTTCCCGCAACGGTAAGGGAAGTGGTCCGCAGCGGGCTGGTCAAAAAGACCGGCCTGTTCAGACGCTACCCGGCCAATGCCAACGAGAAAGTGGACAGTGCGCTTGCGGCTGTCGGGATGGAAGAGTTCGCGGACCGGAGCATCGGTGACCTCTCGGGGGGGCAACAGCAGCGCGTGTTCATCGCCCGGGCGCTCATCAGCAATCCCGAACTTCTCGTTTTGGATGAGCCGACTGTCGGCATCGACCGCAAACACATGCAGTCATTTTATAATATGCTGGGCCGGCTGAACCGTGAGAAGGGGATCGCCATTGTCCTGGTCACTCACGATGTGGATACGGTTTCGGAACTGGTGACACATGTTGCCTGCGTGAACCGGTCGATCCACTTCCATGGTCCCCACGAAGAATACAGCCGGCAGGAAGACAGAATCCGCAGCGAATGGTACGGGCATGCCGTCCGGCGGGTCCATCACGGCAGGAAGGCGGAGGACGCATGATTTCTGCCATATTCAATTATGAATTTCTTCAAAATGCTTTTGCCTCCGGCCTGATCATCGGTCTCGTCGCGCCGGCGCTGGGCCTGTTCATCGTGGTGAGAAGGCTGGCGCTGATCGCGGACGCGCTGAGCCATGTTGCGCTTGCCGGGATAGCGGGAAGCCTTTTCCTGAGCCAGAACGTTCCCGCATTTGCGGCGCTTAACCCGCTTTATCTCGGGATCGGCTCTTCTGTTGCGGGATCACTTCTGATCGACCGGTTGAGGGAATTGTATAAGAGCTATGAGGAGCTGGCCATCCCGATCATCATGTCTGGCGGGATAGCGCTGGGCGCCA
This sequence comes from Bhargavaea massiliensis, assembly GCF_018390575.1. Lineage (GTDB taxonomy): Bacteria > Bacillota > Bacilli > Bacillales_A > Planococcaceae > Bhargavaea > Bhargavaea massiliensis. The sequence goes on from NZ_JAHBCJ010000004.1 coordinate 175,416, forward strand.
TTTTCATCTCCTTGGCGCAAGGGTTCAGCACCGACCTGGTCGGCTATCTGTTCGGATCGGTCTCGGCTGTTGGACGGGAAGATTTGTACACGATCATTGCAGTTGCCGTGATCACGATCCTGTTTATCGTGCTGACCTACAAGGAGCTTTTCTCAATGTCATTTGATCCCGAGTATTCCAGGGCCCAGGGCATCTCATCAAAGGCGCTGAACATCGGGTTCATGATCGTCACGGCTCTTGTAGTCGCCGGATCGATGAGGATCGTCGGCATTTTGCTCGTGTCTTCACTGATGACCATACCGGTGGCGGCTGCGATGCAGCTTGCAAAGGGATTCCGCCAGGCGATGCTGTACGCTGCCATTTTCGGCGAGCTGTCGGTACTTGGCGGCCTGTTCGCCGCCTTTTACCTGGACCTTGCTCCAGGTGGCACCATTGTCGTCATCTCGATCATGATTCTGCTCCTCGTGCTGGGGGGCAAAAAACTGGCCGCATCCCGGAGTGCGGCACGGAATGGGGAGGTGGAAACCGGTGAACTTTGATCTCGCCATGGAGAGGCTGAAGTCGGAAGGTTTCAAACGTACGCCAAGCAGAGAAGCGATCCTCAGGCTTCTTGAGAAAGAGGACCGGTATCTGTCTGCCGGAGATGTCAGGAAGGCACTGGCCGAGGATCATCCGAAAATGAGCCAGGATACCGTATATCGCAATTTATCGTCATTTTCGGAAATGAAGATCCTTGAAGAAACCGAACTTGGCGGAGAGCGGAAATTCCGCATGCATTGCGACCGTCATGGCCATCACCACCACTTCATCTGCATGGAATGCGGCAGGACCGAAAAATTGGACATCTGCCCGATGGAACAGGTAACACATGCGCTGCCGTCGTTCGTCATCGATGACCACAAATTCGAGGTCTACGGCCAATGCCCCGACTGCCGCACGGCGGGCTGACGGATGATCAGGCACTGAAAAAAAGCGTGAGGATTTTCATCCTCACGCTTTTTGTGTGCCGAATTCTTGTTTGATCCAGTTGTCCGCCTCGCGCCAGTCCCGAACGCGGATGACTCCGGGCGGGGCGGGAAGGCGGTTGTATGGAGCGTCAAACAGCAGGACGGGAATGCCGACTTCCTCATGGATATCGACGGCATTGTCATGCTTGTCTTCGAAAAAGATTTCGATTTCGTGCTTTTTTGCCGCTTCGATTTTCCGATGGCTGCCTGTCAGTTCAATATGGCGGTAGGGGATGCCGTGCTCCCTGAACCAGCTGAACGTGACATCCCTGACTTCCAGGCCGCGGGCCGAAATGTAGTAAAGTTCGTGCAGGCGGTTCCATTTATTCAGGATCTCTTTTGCATAGTCATGAGCAGGAGAAGTCCGGTAAATTTCCGGTTCCGCTTCCTTGAACCAGGCGGCAAACTCTTTGGGATCCAGCATTGGAAACGAGGCAGTCAGGCTGTAGTCGGTGATGTCGTCCAGCTTGAACTCCCTGCCGAACCGCTTGTTGATGTGCGGCAGGAGGGCAGCGGGACTGGTCACCGTACCGTCAATGTCGATTCCGAGGCGGAGCGGTGTCACTCTGCGCCTTCTCCCTGAAGCGCCAGTTCTTCCTCACGGCGCTTGTTCTCGAAGTATTCTTCGGCCAGCTTATCGATTTCCTTCTTGAGTTCATCGACCATCGTTTCTTCCGGAACTTTGCGGACAGTTTCGCCCTTCATGAAGAGAAGGCCCTCACCGCGCGCCCCGGCGATGCCGATATCCGCCTCGCGTGCTTCTCCCGGCCCGTTGACCGCGCAGCCGAGAACTGCGACTTTGATCGGTGCCTTGATGTGGGAGATGTATTCTTCCACTTCATTGGCAATGGAGATCAGGTCGATCTCGATACGGCCGCATGTCGGGCAGGAAATGAGTGTCGCTGCGTTGGAAGACAGTCCGAAGACCTTCAGCAGTTCCCGTGCCACCTTGATTTCTTCGACAGGATCCGCACTGAGCGATACGCGGAGCGTGTTTCCGATTCCCATGCTGAGCAGGGTGCCGAGACCGGCCGCGCTCTTGATCGATCCGGCAAACTGGGTGCCGGACTCGGTGATGCCGAGGTGGAGCGGATAGTCAAAGGCTTCCGAGGCCTTGCGGTAGGCTTCGATTGCCAGCTGAACATCCGATGCCTTCAGGGACACGATAATGTCGTGGAAGTCGAGATCTTCAAGAATCTTAATATGATGCAACGCACTTTCAACCATGCCATCTGCAGTCGGGTATCCGTATTTCTGGAGAATGTGGCGCTCGAGTGAACCGGCATTGACGCCGATCCGGATCGGGATGCCTTTCGATTTTGCTGCTTTGACGACTTCCTCGACGCGCTCACGCTTTCCGATGTTGCCCGGGTTGATGCGGATCTTGTCTGCGCCCTGTTCAATCGCAATCAGCGCAAGGCGATAGTCGAAATGAATGTCAACGACAAGAGGGATTTCGATCTGCCTCTTGATTTCACCGATGGCGAGTGCTGCACGCTCGTCAGGGCAAGCCACCCGGACGACCTGGCAGCCAGCTTCCGTCAATTGCTTGATCTGGGCGACAGTCGCCTCCACATCATGCGTCTTGGTCGTTGTCATACTTTGTATAAAGAGTTCATTACTGCCGCCGATCGTCAGATTGCCGACTCGGACCGGACGGGTTTTTGAACGGTGTGTAATTTCACCCATGGTTCATTCTCTCCTTTTCAGGCCGGTGCCTTCACTTGGATTATTCTATCAATGCATGCGGGCTTAGACAAGTAATCCGGATGCAAATGACCCGCCGATCGGGAGTCAGCCGCATGGATTCCCGCTGGTGGGAGACAGGGGCAAAAAGACCGTCTCGCCCGAAGCCGGCTGCTGATTTTTCAGATGGGGGTTCAATTTGTAAAACTCACTCAGGCGGGTAAGGAGATCCATGTCATCCGGATAAAGCGCGAATAGTGAACGGACTGTATCGCCTTCGACGACAGTCACGGGAATCACGTCGGGTTCTTCCGATTCCGTGCATTGGGAGTTGCCGTTTTCATTTGAATAGAAGGCGGCTTTCGGAATAGTCCCTTCCTGCAGATCGGTTCTGATGAAATAAGAAATGATGAGAATCGCGATGGCCGTCAGGAAAATCCTCATGGATAAACCCCCTTTTCCACATTCTATGAACGGGCAGGGGGTTTATGCGCGCCGGGTCTCTTAGCAGGCGAGTTTTTGGGATAATAGCCGGCCGCCAGCCAGATATAAACGAGGACCACGGCCCACGACAAGGCTGTCGCAAGCGGAATGACTCCGCCAAGCAGGTCATCAGCCAGAAGCAGCAGCGTCGGTACGGTAAGCGCGACTGCAGAGGTACGCCAGAGGTGCCGGTATTCGCCGCGCCGACCGCGAATACGGATGATTCCCATCCCAGCAAGAGCAGCGATGCTTGCTTTGATATAAAAGTAAAAAGTGGAGATCAGAAACTGGAGAACAAAAGCGGCCGGATAAAGGAGCGGGCCGATGCCTTTCAGTTCCTCTGCCGGCATTTCGGTATCAGCCAGGATATCCCCGGAAGATAGCGAAAAGTTGATAAACGACAGGACGGCCGTGAGAAACACGAATACAAAAATATATTTTACCACTTTGCCGAATGGCAGAAGCCTGTAGGCGGCCAGTTTCTTCGGCTCATAAAAAGCCGAAAGGAAGAGTTGCCGGAACTTCAGATTCAGATCAATCGCCTCCCTAACCTGTTTATTTTAACATGCGGAAGGGTAGTTCTAAATGAAGAATACGACAGTTCTATGACTCCGGGGCCTCCGATTGTTAACGTATTGTAAATTCTTTTAAGCGTCTCTTTACAATCAGCAGGCAGACTCTACATAATGGACAGGCATCAATATTTGTCGAATGGGGTTGAATGAACTCGTGGAAATCAACTGGACAGAAATGTTATTCCAGTTTATTGGAGGACTGGGAATTTTTCTTTTCTCCATTAGCTTTATGGGGGATGCTCTCCAGAAAGCAGCCGGAGACCGGCTCAGGGATATTTTGGACCGGTTTACGACGAATCCGTTTATGGGTGTGCTGGTAGGGATTGTCGTAACGGTCCTGATCCAGTCCAGTTCAGGTACGACAGTCATCGTCGTCGGCCTGGTGAGCGCGGGCTTCATGAAGCTGCGCCAGGCCATCGGCGTCATCATGGGGGCCAACATCGGAACGACCGTCACCGCCTTCATCATCGGGTTTGACGTCGGCGCCTATGCGCTGCCGATCATGGGTCTCGGTGCCTTCCTCCTGTTCTTCTTTAAGAAGGACAAAATCAAGAACTTGGGCGAAGTCGTATTCGGCTTTGGCGGACTTTTCCTCGGTCTTGAACTCATGAGCGGCGGAATGAAGCCGCTCCGCGAACTTCCTGCATTTATCGACATGACTGTGGCGATGAGCGAGCATTCGGTACTCGGTGTCGTCGTCGGTACGGTCTTCACACTGATCGTCCAGAGCTCCAGTGCCACGGTCGGAATCCTGCAGGGACTTTATGCCGAGCAGCTGATCGACCTCAGAGCGGCACTGCCTGTTCTTTTCGGAGACAATATCGGGACGACGATCACGGCAATTCTCGCCTCTCTCGGAGCTTCCGTAGCGGCGCGCCGTGCGGCTGCCACTCACGTCCTGTTCAACGTGGCGGGAACAATCGTCTTTATGATCTTCCTTGTCCCGTTTACTGCGTATGTCAGCTGGCTGTCATCCGTACTCGGACTTGAACCGAAAATGCAGATTGCATTTGCCCACGGTTCCTTTAACGTTGCCAACACGATCCTCCAGTTCCCGCTGATCGGGGCTTGGGCATACGTTGTGACGAAGCTGATCCCTGGCGATGATGTTTCGATTGAATTCAAACCGAAGCATCTGGATCCTTCGTTCATCTCCCAGTCGCCGTCCATTGCCATCGGCCAGGCGAAAGAAGAAATTCTCCGCATGGGGGAATACGCTGTCCGCGGGCTGAATGAGACGTACAGCTACCTGAAGACAAGCAACAAGAAGCATTCAGAGACGGCCTACCAGCTGGAAGACGCAATCAACAATCTTGACCGCAATATCACGGACTACCTCGTGAAAGTTTCCGCGGAGCCGATTAGCGCCATTGAATCCGAGCGCCACGTCATCCTCATGGAGACCGTCCGTGACATCGAACGGATCGGAGACCATTTTGAAAATATCATCGAACTGATCGACTACCGGGAAGCAAACCGTGTAGTCATGACGGAAGGTGCAATGGCAGACCTGGATGAAATGTTCACCTTGACCATTGAAACAGTCGGACGCTCTCTTGAAGCGCTCAACCATCACGACGCAGAAATAGCACGCGAAGTCGCGGAAAAAGAAGACCTCATCGACAAAATGGAGCGGAAGTTCCGCAAAAAGCATATCCAAAGGCTGAACGACGGCCAATGCTCCGCACAGGCGGGAATCGTATTTGTCGATATCGTGAGCAACCTGGAGCGGATCGGCGACCATGCCGTCAATATTGCGGAAGCCATCCTAGGACGGAACGTATAATGTAAAAAAAGTGGAGGAGGGGAACCGAATGGCCATCATCGCTTGGACGCTGATTATTTTAAGTTTCACGGTTGCGTTCATCGGGCTGGTCTATCCGGTGATCCCCGCTTCTCTTTTTGTTTTTCTGGGGTTTGTCCTGTACGGCCTGTTTTACTCGTTTGCCGATCTCCCATGGTGGTTTTGGCTGGCTGAAGTCCTGTTTGTCATCTTGCTTTTCGGAGCGGATTTCCTGGCCAACGCAGTCGGAGTGAAAAAGTATGGCGGTACCAAAGCCGGTATGTGGGGAAGCACGATCGGTATTCTTATCGGGCCCTTCGTCATCCCGGTGTTCGGAATACTGGCCGGACCGTTTATCGGAGCGGTGCTCGGGGAACTGCTGGTGAACAGGAAGGGGCTCAAACAGGCCCTCCGTAGCGGGCTTGGCTCGCTGATCGGTTTCCTGACATCGGTTGGCGTCAAGGGCGCTATCCAAATTATCATGATTTTGCTGTTTGTCATTGTCGTCACATAACTCATTTTCTTGCACCGCCACATTTGGCGGTGCTTTTTATTTGAAGCTGTGCAACAAGTTTGATAATGTGAGGGATGTAGTCAATCATCTGAAACCGGGAGGAATGTGAAATGGCTTTTAAATTGCCTGAACTTCCATACGCGTACGACGCGCTGGAGCCAAGCATCGACAAAGAAACAATGGAGATCCACCATACGAAACACCACAACACGTATGTAACAAACCTCAACGCAGCAGTTGAAGGAACGGATCTCGCTGAAAAATCGATCGAAGAAGTTCTCCGCAACTTCGATTCCGTACCGGAAGACAAAAAAACCGCAGTCCGCAACAACGGCGGCGGACACGCAAACCACTCGCTCTTCTGGCAGATCCTTTCGCCAAGCGGCGGCGGACAGCCATCCGGAGCACTTGCTGAGGCAATCGACAAAAAGTTCGGCAGCTTCGACAAGTTCAAAGAAGAATTCGAAACAGCAGCGAAGGGACGTTTCGGTTCCGGCTGGGCATGGCTCGTTGTGAACAACGGCGAGATCGAAGTTACGTCCACTGCGAACCAGGACTCTCCTCTCATGGAAGGCAAAACGCCTGTGCTCGGCCTTGATGTCTGGGAGCATGCGTACTACTTGAAGTACCAGAACCGCCGTCCGGAATACGCATCGGCATTCTGGAATGTTGTAAACTGGGAAGAAGTTTCCAAGCGTTACGAAGAAGCGAAGTAATTTTACCGCTCAGCAAAAAATCCGGCTGTGCCGGAAACCCCGCACACACCACGGGCGTCCCGTTGGTGTGTGCTTTTTTTGTTGGTTTGCGGTACAATTTTCATAGAAATTTGCAGGGAAAGGGGGAAGCCGCGTGAATCGCCGCAGGCGCTCCTCTAAACAGGAAACACCAAAACAGAGATTCCGCAAGAACACGACCTTCAGGATGAATATCCTGTTCTTCACCATCTTCCTTTTGTTCTCGGCTCTGGTTCTTCGTCTGGGCTATCTCCAGATCGTCAAAGGCGAAGACTACAAGCGTGAGATCGAGCGGAAAGAGGAAATCTCCGTCAACACTAGTGTGCCGCGCGGCAGGATCTACGACCGGAACGGGGAGATTTTGGTCGGCAATGAACCAAAGCGCGCAATCACTTACACGAAAAAGCAGTCAACAAAGACGGAGGAAATGCTCGAGATCGCCCGTGGCCTTGCAGAGCTGATTGAAAAAGATGCAGAAGCCGTCACGACTCGCGACAAAAAGGATTTCTGGATTCTTCTCAACAAAGACGAGGCGTATGACCGAGTGTCGGACAAAGAGAAAAAGGCGATCAATTCGGATGAGACAAAAACTAAAACCCAACGCCAGCGGGAACTGGACAGCCTGGTGCGCGACAAGATCACGGAAGACGATCTGAATGCCATGACTGACGAGGAGCTTGAAGTTCTTGCCATCTACAGGGAAATGTCCTCGGGCTATAATTACTCTCCGCAGATCATCAAGAGCGGCGATGTGACGCCGGAAGAATACGCGAAAGTTTCCGAGCGGCTCAATGAGCTTCCCGGTGTCAACACGACGACAGACTGGGAGCGGGTGAAGAACTCAGAATTGGCCATCCTCGGGAATACGACGACACCGAAAACAGGCCTTCCGAGTGAGAAGTTGGAATACTATCTCTCCCGGGGATATTCCCGCAACGACAGAGTCGGCACGAGCTTCATTGAGGAGCAGTATGAATCCGTCCTGCAGGGGCAGAAAACCATCGCCAAGAACATTACGGACAAGGCAGGCAATGTCCTCGAAACGGTGCCTGTCCAGGAGGGGCAGCCAGGCAAGGACCTTGTTCTGACTATTGACAACGAACTTCAGCAAAAAGCGGAGGAAGTTGTTTCCCGCCATGTATTGTCCATCAAAAACGGAAGGAACTCCCAAATGTTCGACCGAATCTTTTTCGTCATGATGGATCCCAACAACGGAGAGATCCTTTCGATGGTCGGCAAGCAGGCTTATTACGATAAAGAATCGGGCAAATACAAAGTCCGTGACCGGACATTCGGCACTTTCCAGGATGCCTATGAAGCCGGGTCCACCGTCAAGATGGCGACGGTCCTCGCCGGTTATGAGTACGGGGCGGTAAATGTCGGACAGACCATGATCGATGAGCCGATGGTTTTCGGCGCCAACGGAACTCCGAAGCGGTCCCTTTTCAACCAGTCTGGCCGTGTGCCCGTTAATGATTTAACTGCGATCACCAGGTCTTCAAACGTTTATATGTGGAAGGTCGCCATCGGAATAGGCGACGGCTCTTACGTGAGAAATGCCCCGCTTGCCATTGACACTGAGGCAATCGAGCGATTGCGCCATTCGTTCGCATCGTTCGGCCTCGGAGTGGAAACCGGAATTGATCTGCCGGCTGAAGCCGCCGGACAGCATCCAAAACTTTCACAACCAGGACAGATCCTGGACTTTGCCATCGGCCAGTATGACACGTATACGACGATGCAGCTTGCCCAGTATGTCGCAACGATTGCAAACGGCGGATACCGGGTTGCCCCGCGCGTGGTCAAGGAAATCCGGGAGCCGTCTCCGGACGGCAAGACACTCGGCCCGATTGCGACGGAGATTCCGGCAAAGTATTTGAACCGTATCAATAACTCTGACGGTCAGATCGACCGGATGAAGCAGGGGATGTACACGGTCTACTACAATCCGCGCGGAACTGCATATTCCACATTCAAAGATACGAAAGGTTATAAAGCTGCCGGAAAGACGGGGACCGCCCAGCGTAACTACTACGAGGCGGACCGGAACGATCCGTGGTTCGGCAAGCCGACCGTCAACGTATCGCACGTCGGGTTCGCCCCTTACGAAGAACCGGAGATTGCGTATGCGGTCCTGGCTCCGAACGTTTCGTCAAATACCGGCTACATTCCGCATCCGAACAACGAAATCGCACGCGAAATGACCGATTACTATTTTGAACTCAAAAAGCAGCGGATCGAGGACGGCGAAGCCGGCCCCAACACCGAGGGCACACTAAAAGAATCCTCTGACGATACTGTGATCCGGGAAGGCGAAGGGGAATGACCAATAGGGCCGGGATTGCCGCAAAGGCGCCCGGCCCTTGCCTTTGACGCCGAAAAAAATGCCGTCAATCGCATATTCTTTAGTGGACATCAGCACTCCGTGTGCTATAATGGAACAGTCGTATAAATCATGCTCACTTTACATGCTCAAACATTTCTATCCTGTATGAGTGGGAGGGGAACCGAATGCGCGTTAATGTAACTCTTGCTTGCACCGAATGCGGCGAGCGCAACTATATCACGACCAAAAACAAGCGGACCAATCCGGAACGCATTGAAATGAAAAAGTATTGCTCACGTGATAACAAACAGACTCTGCACCGCGAAACAAAGTAAGCGGATCCTGCCAAAACCGGTACCGGTTTTGGTTTTTTCGTTGAAGGGGGTTCTGTAATGGATAAAAAAGAGATCCGGAAGAACATACTCGATGCATTGGACTCAATGGACCCGGAAGAACATGCTGCCCGGAGCCTGGAGGCAATCCGCCGTCTCAGATCCGATTCAAGATATAGAGAAGCCGGCGTGATCGGCGTGACGATCTCAAGATTTCCTGAGCTGGATACAAGGCCGCTGGTCCAGGCTGCCTGGGAAGACGGCAAGCGGGTGGCTGCGCCAAAATGCGCGCCTTCCGACCGAAGCATGCAGTTCCGCTACATCCGCTCCTATGAGGAATTGGAGACCGTCTACATGGACCTTCAGGAACCGGCGGAAAACAGAACGATGCCCGCCGGCAAACAGGAGATCGATCTTCTGGTCGTTCCGGGCGTCGCTTATTCGGAGTCCGGCTACCGAACCGGCTTCGGTGGGGGTTATTATGACCGTTATCTGGTGCAATACAGCGGCCACAAGGTCTCCCTCGCTTTTGAAAAGCAGCTGTGCGGGGAAGTGCCGGTTGAATCCCATGATATCCCCGTTGACAGTATCTTTACGGAACGTCGTATGGTCGACTGCCGAGGAGGGTCGCCGGATGGAAACCGTCTATGATGTCATGCAGCTGTTAAAGCGCTTCGGGACGTTTGTCTATACCGGAGACCGGAATGCCGACCTCATCCTCCTGGAAATGGAAGTCCGCCAGCTATATGATAACGGCCTGATCACCCAAAAGGAATTTGCGCAATCCCTACTTGTTTTAAGAAGAGGAAAATAAGCCCGGGGCTGATTTTCAGGTCTATGGAAGTATTAAGAATTTATGAACTTCAGTTTAAAATGAAACCATATGAAGTTTACATCCGTCATAAGTAGGGTAACCGGATTTGAGCAGTCCTGTGTTTGTCTTCATTCCAATCATTTATATCCTGCCAAACCGGAAAACCGACAAGAAAGGGGTTAGCCAGAACGTGGCAAATACGAAAAGGCCAAAACTCCTGCTGCTGCTTGCGGTTGCAGTAGTGGCATCATGGCTCAAAACCTATATCACATATAAAACAAGCTTCAATATGGCGATCGATAACGTGATGCAGGAATTTATCCTGTTTATCAACCCGCTTTGCTTCCTGCTCTTCATTTACGGCTTCTCCATGTACATGAAGACGTGGAAAGGGACGGTCAGGTACCTGCTCATCACAAGTACGATCATGACGATCATTCTGTATGCAAACGTAGTGTTCTACAGATTTTACAGTGATTTCATCACACTTCCGGTTCTGTTCCAGACAAATAACTTCGGAGACCTCGGATCTTCCGTGCTGTCGAGCCTGAGAATCCATGATCCGCTTTACTTCGCGGATATCCTGATTATCTGGTTTGCCGCGAAAAAACTCGGCGAACCTGCTGTCAAGGCAGCGGTCCGCCCGATGTTCCGAAGAATTTATTTTGTGGGGACCGCGGCATTGCTCGTTCTGAACCTCGGCCTTGCCGAGACTGAACGACCGCAGCTTCTCACACGAAGCTTTGACCGTGAATTGCTCGTTAAAAACCTGGGGATGTACAATTATCATCTATATGACATCTACATTCAGTCAAAATCCCATGCCCAGCGTGCTCTGGCAGACGGAACCGAACTGACCGAGATTGAAAACTACACATCCGCCAATCATGCCGAGCCTGACCCAGAGATGTTCGGGGTAGCAGAAGGCCGGAATGTCATTGTTGTCTCGATGGAGTCCCTCCAGACATTCGTGATCAACAACGATATGAATGGCCATGAGGTCACGCCATTCCTGAACAGCCTGACCCAGGACGAGGATACGTTCTACTTCCCGAACTTCTACCATCAGACCGGTCTCGGGAAAACATCGGATTCCGAGTTCCTCGTGGAAAACTCGCTTTATCCGCTGAGCGGCGGAGCGGTATTTTTCACACACGGAGGAAACACCTATAACTCGATGGCTGAGAAACTCGGGGACAACGGCTACTACACCAACGTCATGCACCCGAACGGAAAAAGCTTCTGGAACAGGGACATGATGTACAAGGCGCTTGAGGTGGATCACTTCTACGACATCGAGAGCTACTCGGTCGGCGAAGGGGATGCGGTCAACTGGGGCATGAAGGACATTCCGTTCTTCGAGCAGTCCGCAGACCTGATGGCGGAAATGCCGCAGCCGTTTTATTCCCGGATGATCACTCTCACGAACCATTATCCGTTCACGCTCGATGAAGAGGACAAGTACATTCCGGAATACGACTCAAACTCGAGAACATTGAACCGCTATTTCCAGACAGTCCGCTATATGGATGAAGCCCTCAAGAGCTTCTTCGACGACCTGAAGGAAAAAGGGCTCTATGACAATTCCATCATTGTCATGTACGGGGACCACTATGGCATCTCCGAAAACCACAACAAGGCGATGAGCATGTACCTTGGTGAAGAGGTGACGCCGCTGATGTCCGCTGAACTTCAGAAGGTGCCATTGTTCATCCACATTCCGGGATATGGGGAAGGGGAGACGCTGGACACCCTGGCAGGGCAAATCGACCTCCGCCCGACCATTTTGCACCTCATGGGAATCGATACAAAAGAGGACCTGCAATTTGGAACAGACATATTCTCTCCTGAGCATGATGAGTCTGTCATTTTCCGTGACGGCCGCTTCATCACTCCGGAAAATATTTATGCCGGAGAAATGTGCTATGACCTTTCAACCAGGGAAGCCGGAGATCCGGCTGCCTGTGAGGAAAGCATGCAAAAAGTCCAGCAGGAGCTGAAATACTCGGATATGGTCATTAACGGAGACCTGCTTAGATTTTATAGGAATCAGCCGGTTTCCGGGCAGGAATTAGAACTGCGCGAAGCCGAATGACCGGAAGCCTGTGCGGAACCATTGCCGCACAGGCTTTTTACATAAGCATAAAGAAACGGGGGGCCAAGATTGAGGATTATCTGGATGCTTGCCGCCATGCTCGCCATCATTTTGCCGGCAGCCGGCTGTTCACCTGACGAAACGGAATCTCACGGATCGGATAAAATGACTGGAGCTGCAGAACAACCCGGAGAAGGAACCCGAACCGAACCTGATCTCGGAGAAAATCCGTTAGTCCTTGGGTTTGATGCAGAAGGCAACATTCTCTCCGTCTCTGCCGGAGAAACCGGAGGTTCCGTCCTGTACACAATCGATCCCGAAAAAGGCACTGCCGAAGAAGTTGTCAGTACAGAGCTTGTCATCACCGAGGCGGAAAGCCATCCGTCCGGCCGGCTGCTGCTCAGGCTTGATGCTGGTGAGGGAGAAGCCCATCTGAGACTGCTCGGTGATGATACAGCTGGTGAAGACTTGATTGTTCAATCTCACGATATCGCCTGGTCTTGGAATCCGGACAATTGGAGAAATATTTACATCACGGCCTTTGATGAAAACTGGGACTTCAAGGTGTTCTTGGCCGATGCTTCAACCGGATCGCTGAAGGCGGTGCAAGGTGCCGGTCCTTTCCCGGTCTGGATGGAGGCCGGCGGAGTGGTTGAGATCATTGATGACGGCAACCTCGGGGACGGCGGAACACTGGTGGATGGCAGCGGAACCATACTTGCGGAAAATGTATTGGAATTTTCGACGGACGGCAAGATGTTCGCCATTGCCAAAGCTGCAGGCGGCGGCAGCATCGACTATATGATCGGCAGCGGCAACGGTGATTGGATGCCGGTCTTGAACCTTCCTGCGGGAGAACAATTTCTGGGACTCCTCCCTGCAGAAATTGAGCTGGCAGGGCCTGGGCGGTTTGCCACACTTCTTCCGGTGGAGACGGATGCCATGTCTGAGGCTGCCGGTTGGCAGCCGGCAGTGATCTCGGCAAGAGGCGTCCGGAAGTCGCCGGTGATGGTCGATTCACCGGTCATGACCTGCTCTCCGGATACCTCCTTCTGCCTGTCGGGCGCAATGGGTGAGATGCTTTTCGACACGGCAGACGGTACGGTTGTCAATTGGATGGAACAACTAAAAGGCGATTCCGGCAAATGACCGGAATCGCCTTTTGTCGTCCCCGGGAAACGCCAAGAGAAAGGGCCGGCATGTTTGCCGGCCCTTTGCGGGAATCAGTGAAGTTTTGGCGGGTAGCCCTGGAATGTAATGGTCAGGACGACAAATGCCCCAAATACGACGAATGCAGCCAGATTAAAGAGGATGCTCAAGATATTCCGTTCCTTGAAAGCCTGGACTGTTCCGATTGCTGCGAAAATCGCGATCAGCCCAAAAATAACCATCAATAAGTTCATCGGTGACACTCCTTCTGACAATGAGTCCGATAATGATACAGATCACGTATAAACTCCTCTTCTATTGTAATGAAAGCACCCACATTTGTCGAGCGTTATTCGTGTCGAATATTTGAACACCGGCCCGTTCGGCTGCTCATGCTATAATGGGCACGGGGTGATTCGACATATGATCAAATTCCATACTTATCCGCTCGGCCCGCTTCAGACGAACTGCTATATCGCTGAGGCGGACAATGGCGATTGCCTGATTTTTGATCCCGGAGAGGAAGCCGGGAAGGTGATTGGCGAAATCGAGAAGTTGCAATTGCGTCCAGCCGCAATTTATCTGACCCATGCCCACTTCGACCATATCGGTGCAGTGGAGGCGATCCGGACCCGCTACGGGATTCCCGTCCACCTTCATCTGGAAGAGCAGGAATGGCTCGGAGATCCGATGCTGAACGGTTCCGGCCGGTACGCGGATCTTCCGGATATCCGGACAACAAAGCCGGATAGGCTGATCCGTGAAGACGGCGACCGGAAGGAAGGACCCTTCCGATTCAAAATGCTTCATGTACCCGGTCATTCTCCGGGCAGTGTCGCTTTTTATTTCGAGCAGGAAGGGACCGTGATAGGCGGCGATGCCCTATTCCGTATGAGCATCGGCAGGACTGACCTGCCGGGCGGTGACCATGAAACGCTGCTGAACTCAATCCGGGAAAAGCTGCTTGCCCTGCCTGACAAAACCACCGTGCTGCCTGGCCATATGGGACCAACTACAATCGGTGATGAAAAGGGGATGAACCCGTTTCTGTCCGGGATGTAGCCGCCTCCATTCAAAAGCACATAAAAAAACAGCCGTAGCGGCTGTTTTTTTATGTAGCGATTTTAATTAATGTCCTGCTCCTGGTACGTAAATGAAGTTGGTATAGTAGCTGAACCCTACCATGAAGACCATCAAGTAAGCGCCGAAAAGATATAAGTACATGCGTTCAGTTAACTTCAGGTAACCGAAAAGAATGAAAAATCCGGTGCTGGCCAGCATGAGCAGCGATGGTGTCATCATGTCTCCGATATAGAACATGACCGCGAAAATTCCTGTCCAGAAGCCGCAAAGCTTGAACATATTATCCACGCGTGTTCCCTCCTTTGCAACGGTGCCATAATCATCTCCCATTCATTATATAGTGTTTGTCTGCAGGGTGCAAACTGAATCCGCATCGGTGATTGTGACAAAAACTTGTCCATATTAATCCGGCAAAATCGGATTTTGGCGCTTTCCGGCGTGCAATTTTCAAAAATGACATCGGAAAATGGCCCATTTTGCAAAGTCTGCGAGTTGACTATCATAGGGATTCACTCCGTCCTATACTCGAGAGGACAGGGAAGTGCGGTCCTTTCCTGTCAATCCACTTGGCAGGGAGGCGGCAAAACGGTGGAAAACCTCATCGAACAAAAAGCCGTGGAACTCCTTGGCCGGGCGCTCGGGGAGGGAGCGACGGACCTTCATCTGAACCCATCCGGCCAGAAATATGAAATCCAGCACCGAAAAGGAAGGGGGATCATCACGGCAGCGGAGATCCCGATCGAGCTTGGTGAACGGATCATCTCATTTTATAAATATCTATCATCGCTCGACATCGGAGAACGCAGAAAGCCTCAGAGCGGAGCTTTTTCGCTTGATTTTGGAAGTGCCCGTTACTCGTTCAGAATTTCGACGCTGCCATCCGTAAATCTGAAGGAAAGCGCTGCAATCCGGTTCCAGCCGCATGAGGAGGCGCTGCCTGTCCGCAATTTGACCGATGACCGGCAGGCGGCTTCCCTGCTGTTGGAAGCGGCCGGTATGCGGCAGGGCATGGTCTTTTTCACAGGGCCGACAGGAAGCGGCAAAACAACGACCATGTATTCAGTTACCAGGCACTGTGCGGAGGAACTGGGCAGGCATGTGATCTCCCTTGAGGATCCGGTTGAGCATAGCCAGCGGCACCTGCTCCAGATCCAGGTGAATGAGCGGGCCGGAATCACCTATTCCGCAGGGTTGAAAGCGATTTTGCGTCATTCACCGGATGTGATCATGATCGGGGAAATCAGGGATTCGGATACAGCAAAGGTTGCGGTCCAGGCAGCGCTCACCGGGCACCTCGTCGTCGCAACGGTGCACTCGCGGGATACGGCTGGCAGCCTGTTCAGGATGACGGAATTCGGCATCCAGCTGGAAGAGTTGAGACAGACGGTGTCCATGATCTGTGCGCAGAGGCTGAAGGACGGAGCCGGCGGCCGAAAAGCACTTTTCGAAATCCTGCACGGGGAACTTCTTGCGGAGGCTTTCCGGGCAATCAGGGAAGGACAGCCATTTAACATGCCTGAAAATCTGACCCTTGACCGGAAGGAGGAAATGCAACATGGCGCTGCTCTTTACGCTGCGGCGGGCGAAACGCCGGCTTCACCAGCCGGAACGGTTCCTTTCCCGGGCCGCAGGACTGATGGATGAAGGGTATACGTTTCATGATTCAGTACGCATGCTGCTGCCCCACCATCTTGATGACCCGGACGGGGCCGAACAGGTTTTGGAGCAAAATCTCCGTTCGGGGGAGGGACCTGATGAGATTCTTGAAAATATCGGGTTCTCGCCCGCTCTCCTTATTCCGGTCGGAATCGCAGTCAGCCATGGCAATCTGCCCGAAGCTATCCGGACGGTGTCAGACCGGCTCAAACGCAGGGGAAAAACGTTGGAGAAGCTTCGGAAGGCGACATTGTATCCGGCCGTCCTTTTCGGTTTCATCGCGCTTCTTTTCGTTCTGTTCAGGACCCTGTTCATGCCGAATATGGAGAAAATGCTGGCCGGAAGGGGCGGTGAGGGTGAAGCAATGGCACTGTCTGCATTTTTGCTGAGGATTCCCGATTTCCTCATGGGAGCCGCAGGTGTAATGTCGGCAGGTGCAGTTATCGCTTACCTGGCATGGACCCGGCAGTCCGCGGAAGTAAAACTGCGGGCCGTTCACTCTGTTCCCGTCCTTTCCAGATGGATCCGGATGGGGCACACTTCGGTTTTTGCGCGGGAGATGGGCACGCTTCTGGGTGGAGGAATCCCCCTTCAGCAGGCCATCTCGATTCTTGCAGAGCAGGATGAGCGATCTATGCTCGCTTTTATGACCAGGACGACGGGTCAACGGATACTCATGGGAGACCCGCTCCATGAAGCAGTGCGTCATGCCGGGGGTTTTATGCCGGATTTTCCGTCCTTTATCCGCCACGGAGAAGAGGGCGGCCATCTTCCGAGGGAAATGCTTGTCTACAGTGAATTGATCGACGAGAAAATCGGAGAGGAATCGGAAAAGCTGATTGCCGTCATCCAGCCTGTGCTGTTCGGCATTCTTGCGGTATGCATCATGGGTGCCTACCTTGCCCTGATGCTGCCTGTCTACAGTATGGTCGAATTACAATGAAGGGGGCACCTATGCAAAAGAGACTAAATAACCAATCCGGCTTCACGCTCATTGAAATGATGATCGTCCTTCTCGTAATCTCGGTTCTGATTCTTCTGGCAATCCCGAATGTGACCAAACGGGCCGCCGAGATTGATGAAACGGGATGCGAGGCATTGGAACAGATGGTCGAGGGGCAAGTGCAGGCATACAAACTGAAGCACAAACAGAATCCCGCCACGGCTGCGGCTTTGATGCCGGACTATCTTGAGAGCGAGGATGATCTTAAATGCTCGGACGGGAGGACGATCGTTGTAAACAATGGCGCGGTCAGCATTTCAAACCCTTAATCTGTCCCGCGGGTTCACTTTCACAGAAATGCTTCTTGTCCTGGCGGTAGCGATGGCCGTGACGGGTGTCGGATACGCCGCCGCCACTTCCAAAGCCCTTCAGTTCACAGAGCCGATTCCATTCCAGGACCAGCTAAAACTGGATATCCAGGCCGTTCAGATGCATGCCGTCGTGCACGGGGAATATTCGAAAATCGTTTTTCTTTCTGATGGCACATACGTGGCTTCGGGCGCAGGTTCGGCCGTCCTGTTCAGCCGCCGGTTGCCGAAGGGGGTGTACCTGTCGGAATTCAGTACGCTCAAACAGGTGGAATTCACAAAACTGGGGTCTGCAAGGGCTTTTGGCACCCTGCACTTCCATACTCCGGAAGGCGATATCAGGGTGATTGTCCATATCGGGAAAGGGAGGGTGACGATTGTCCGGTGAGCGGGGTTTTTCATTTCCCGAGTCCCTCCTGTCTCTGCTGATCGTGTATGTGATTTTTACGTCTCTATTCCCATTGACTGACCGGATGATGATGAATCTCGAAGAGCAGAAACTTTCTGTACAGGCCGCTTCTGTCGCATCCGATGCGGTGGACGGGCATTACCTGACCGGAGCCGTTGAAGGCTCACGAACGATTGGAAGTGCGGTATTCGATTGGAGGATGCAGGGAGGGGGAATCTGTGTTTCATATAAGGCAGCCTCCGGCTGGCAGTCGCGCTGCTATGAGCCGGGCGGGTGAGGGGGGATACACATTTATCGAAGCTTTGCTTCACCTGGTCATCCTCTCGGCGTTTTTTATCTTGTTCGCCGGATTCTTCCGGTATTCTGCAGGCATGGCCCACCACATCGGCGATCCATCCTCGGTGGAATGGGAATTGTTCAGGTATGAGCTGGCTGAATATCTGAAGGGCGTGGACGGTGTGCAGGTGGGTGAACAGGGAAATTTGCTAAAGGTGATCCATAAAGACAAAGTAACCGAAATCGGCCATTACCCTGTACAGTCCATGATCCGCAAGCGGGTGAACGCAGAGGGGCATGAGCCGATGCTGACCGGTGTGAGGTCGGTCAACATCTCCGTATCGGAAAACGTACTGTCCATCCGTGCCGTCTTTAACGATGGAACCGAGAGGGGGACGATGCATCATCTTCTTCCGGCTGAAGAATGAAGCAGGAGGGATTCTGCCCGCCGCGCTTCTCCTCCTATTTCTTGTTTCCGGCTTGGTACTTTTCGTTACAAATGCTTATTTGGCACAAATGCAGGCTTATACTTTATTGGAATCTTCCCACGCTCGTGATACGATTAGAAAAATCGAGTCGTATTTTAGCGAAGCGGAACCGCTTTTAGGCAGGTGGGAAGATGAAAAGGGTATACCTGATCGGCTACATGGGATCCGGGAAGTCAGCGATCGGGAAGCGGCTGAGCTACGCGCTGCGCCTTCCGTATTACGATATGGACAGGGAGATCGAGAAGCAGGCTGGCATGAAAATTCCGCAGATTTTTGAGCAATACGGAGAAGAGCATTTCCGCCAGATGGAAACAGACTTTCTGCGGAATTTCCGGGATGAGTGGTGCATCATCTCAACGGGCGGCGGGACACCGATGCGTCCGGAAAACCGGAAACTTCTCCGGCAGACCGGGCTTGTCCTGTTTCTCAATGCCCCGTTTTTCGAAATCTGGAGGCGGATCAGGACCGACAAAAACCGCCCGATCGTCCAGCGTTCGACACGTGAGGATCTTCAGAGGATCTACAACGAGCGCAAAAAGGTCTACAAAAGGACTGCGCATATCACCATCAATACAAAGGGGCGCAGCCTCCGCCAAGCCACAGATTATGCCGCCAGGCAGGTCAGACGGCTGAAAGGCAGAGAAAAGCGCTGAAAAATCACCGGAATCCGAACTTTATCGGGTTCCGGTTTTTATTTCGTTCGTTTTTGATTCTAGTTTTGAAAAGATATTGCCTTTCTCAAAATTCAATGTTAGGATATAGGCAAAGCGACAGAACTTTCGCTTGACTCACAGCTGAATAACCGGCATCTGCCGGGCGGATGAATGTACGGGGAGAGAACGCACAATTGCGTCGCCGAAGGAGCAAGTAACGGGTGTTATGAATCTCTCAGGCAAAAAGACTCGTACAGGACGCATCTCTGGAGAGCGCCGGACCAGCCGGCCACCAACGAGGAAAACCGAGCAGGAAAACTTTCAGGTGACAGGACAGAGGACCCGATTCAAACGGGTCTCTCTGTCCTTTTTTACATCTGGACGAAACGGAGGAGAAGTGCAATGGCGGAAACCACCTTGCAGCGCACCCCGCTCTATGACTTGTACGCCGGTCACGGGGGTAAAACAATCGACTTTGGCGGATGGGATCTTCCCGTCCAGTTTTCCGGCATCAAGTCGGAACATGAAGCGGTACGGACAAGTGCGGGCCTTTTCGATGTTTCCCACATGGGAGAGGTTCTTGTCGAAGGAAAGGACAGCACCGATTTTCTTCAGAAACTCATGACCAACGATGTTTCGAAGCTTACTGCCGGACGCGCACAATATACGATCATGTGCAACGAGCAGGGCGGCACAATCGATGACCTGCTAATCTACAAAATGTCCGATGACAAGTATTTTCTTGTCGTCAACGCTGCCAACACGGAAAAAGATGTGGAGTGGATGAAGAAGCATGTCGACGGTGATGTCACAGTCACTGATGTGTCGGCGGAATATGCACTTTTGGCACTGCAGGGACCGAAAGCGGAGGAAGTTCTGTCCAGGCTGACGGATGAGCCCCTTGCGGACATCAAGTTTTTCCGCTTTAAAGAGAATGTTGGCATCTCCGGCCACCAGGCACTTGTTTCGCGCACCGGATACACCGGAGAAGACGGCTTTGAAATCTACACGTCGCCGGATTCCGCCCATGCACTTTGGGAAGAGATCCTGAAGGAAGGCGAACAAGACGGAATCGTGCCTGCTGGTCTCGGCGCACGCGACACGCTCCGCTTTGAGGCAGGACTGCCGCTGTATGGGCAGGAAATGGATGAGGATATTTCTCCTCTCGAGGCCGGTCTCGGATTTGCCGTAAAGCTCGGTAAGGAAGCCGACTTCATCGGCAAGGATGCACTCGTCCGCCAAAAAGAAGAAGGCGTGCCGCGCAAGCTTGCCGGAATCCGCATGATTGACAAAGGCATCCCGCGTACGGGCTATGCCGTCTATAAAGGTGAGGAAAAGATCGGCGAAGTCACGACCGGCACCCAGTCCCCGACACTCGGGCTGAACATCGGAAACATCCTCGTCGGTACCGAACACGCTGTTTTGGGTGATGAAGTCGAAGTGGAAGTGCGCAAGAAACGCCTCAAGGCTGAAATTGTCGAAACCCCATTTTACAAGCGGGCTAAATCCTAAATCAGAAAGAGGTCCAGAATGATGAAGCACCGTTATTTGCCGATGACCGAATCGGACAAGAAACAAATGCTTGACGCAATCGGCGTCAAATCCATCGATGAACTGTTCAGTGACATTCCAGAGAAAGTCCGTTTTGACCGTCAATATGACCTGAAGCCGGCTCTTTCCGAGACTACTTTGGTGAAGGAACTTTCAGGCCTTGCGGGACGGAACGCCGACAGCAACTCCCATGCGTCTTTTTTGGGAGCGGGTGTCTATGACCACTACAAGCCGATCATCGTCGACCACGTTATTTCTCGCTCCGAGTTTTACACGGCTTATACGCCGTACCAGCCTGAATTCTCACAAGGGGAACTCCAGGCGATCTTTGAGTTCCAATCGATGATCTGCGAACTGACCGGCATGGATATTGCCAACTCTTCCATGTATGACGGAGGCACATCCCTTGCTGAGGCAGGAATGCTCGCTGCCGGCCATACACGGCGGAAAAAGCTTCTGATCTCGGAAGCTGTCCACCCGGAATACCGAGATGTCGTAAAGACATATGCCCTCGGACAGTCGATTGACGTCGTAGAGATTCCGCTGAAGGATGGGCGGACGGATTACGATGCACTCCGCAGCATGATCGACGGTGATACGGCCGGAGTCATGGTCCAGTACCCGAACTTCTTCGGCCAGATTGAAAACATCCAGGAAGCGGCGGATATCGCCCACGAGAACAAGTCGCTGTTTATCGTATCCTCGAACCCGCTCGCCCTTGCGGTTCTTACTCCTCCGGGCAAGCTCGGTGCGGACATTACTGTCGGGGACGCACAGCCGTTTGGGATTCCTGAAGCATTCGGCGGTCCGCATTGCGGCTATTTCGCCGTCACCAAGAAATTGATGCGCAAGGTTCCGGGACGCCTAGTCGGAGAAACAAATGATGAGGAAGGCCGCCGTGGCTACGTACTGACGCTCCAGGCCCGTGAGCAGCACATCCGCCGCGACAAGGCGACGTCCAATATCTGTTCGAACCAGGCACTTAATGCCCTTGCCGCATCCGTCGCGATGTCAGGACTCGGCAAGCAGGGGGTCCGCGAGATGGCCCTGCAGAACATCTCGAAAACGCAGTATGCCATCCGGTCATTTAAAGAAGCCGGCTACGAGGTTCTGTTCGGCGGCCCAAGCTTCAATGAATTCGTCGTGAAGTGCAAGGAGCCGGTCGCCGAACTGAACCGGCGCCTGCTCGACGCCGGAATCATCGGCGGGTATCATCTCGGACTGACGTACCCTGAACTGGAAGGCCACATGCTCATCGCAGTGACCGAACAGCGGACAAAGGAAGAAATCGATGCACTTGTGCAGGAAATGGAGGCCATCCATGCATAAAGAGAATCAGCCGCTCATTTTTGAAATCAGCAAAGAAGGCCGAATCGGATACAGCCTTCCGGAACTCGATGTTCCGGAAACCGACCTTTCCGGCCTGCTTCCGGAAGGTCTTGTCCGTGAAGAACCGGCAGAGCTTCCGGAAGTATCGGAACTGGATATCATGCGCCATTACACGGCACTTTCAACACGGAACCACGGCGTAGACTCCGGCTTCTACCCGCTCGGCTCATGCACGATGAAGTACAATCCAAAAGTCAACGAAGCTGTGGCCCGCCTGTCCGGCTTTGCGAATGTCCACCCGCTCCAGGAAGAGTCTTCCGTCCAGGGCGCAATGGAACTGATGTACGACCTTCAGGAGCATCTGGTCGAGATCACGGGAATGGATGAAGTAACGCTTCAATCCGCAGCGGGAGCGCACGGGGAATGGACGGCACTGATGATGATCCGTGCCTTCCATGAGGCGAACGGTGACTACAACCGGACGAAGGTCATCATTCCGGACTCCGCACACGGAACCAACCCGGCTTCCGCGACTGTGGCCGGCCTTGAGACAATCACGGTCAAATCTGATGAAAACGGACTGGTCGATATCGAGGATCTGAAGCGCGTGGCCGGGGAAGATACGGCCGCCCTCATGCTGACCAACCCGAACACGCTCGGCCTGTTTGAGGAAAACATCCTCGAAATGGCGGAAATCGTCCATGGCGTAGGCGGCAAGCTTTATTATGACGGCGCCAACCTTAATGCCATCATGAGCAAGGTCCGCCCAGGGGATATGGGCTTCGATGCCGTCCACCTGAACCTTCACAAAACGTTCACCGGTCCTCACGGCGGCGGCGGTCCGGGCTCCGGCCCTGTCGGCGTCAAAAAGGAACTCGTCCCGTTCCTGCCAAAGCCGGTCCTTGTGAAAAAAGATGATGTATTCACATTTGACTACGACCGTCCGAAGGCGATCGGCCGGATCAAGCCATTCTACGGGAACTTCGGCATCAACGTGCGCGCGTATGCGTATATCCGCTCTATGGGAGCGGAAGGCCTGAAGCTTGTGTCGGAATATGCCGTGCTGAATGCGAACTACATGATGCGCCGCCTTGCGCCGTACTTCGATCTGCCGTATGACCGCCACTGCAAGCATGAATTCGTACTGAGCGGCCGCCGCCAGAAGCAGCTCGGCGTCCGTACGCTCGATATCGCCAAGCGTCTGCTTGACTTTGGCTTCCATCCGCCGACCATCTACTTCCCGCTTAACGTCGAGGAAGGCATGATGATCGAGCCGACCGAAACGGAATCCAAGGAAACACTGGATGCGTTCATCGATGCGATGATCCAGATCGCCCGCGAGGCGGAAGAGAATCCTGAAATCGTCCAGGAAGCGCCTCACACGACCGTCGTGAGCCGTCTTGACGAGACTCAGGCTGCCCGGAAGCCTGTACTGAAGTACAGCCGTCCTGAAACGGCGGAACCGGTTGCTGTAAACTGACAAGTGCATATCAAAGAAGGCCCGCAATGGTTGCGGGCCTTCCGGCTGCAGACAAAGGGAGCGGTGACTTCTTTGTCTGCAGTTTTTTTCTGTTGCCGGGGAAAATCGTGCCGCTTGGGTGGGCAGCCTGCGGATTCAGCCGGTTTCATCATTGGCCCTGTTTGTTTCGTCATTGGAGCGGCCAATTTCGTCATTGGTCCCGCCGGTTTCGTCATTCATCCGCGAATGCCGAAACCGGGAGCGTGAATGACGAAACCGAACATCTGAATGACGAAACTTAACACCTGAATGCCGAAACCGACACTATTCCCATATGCCCGTCCCGAAATCAAACGCCGCCGTGCAGGAATCCTTGCACGGCGGCGCGATGATTTTACTTTTTCGTCTTGACCTTTCCGGTCCACTGGCGGAAGCCACCCGTCAACATGTAGAGTTGCCCATAGCCGCGTTTTTTAAGGTAAAGTGCGGCACGGCCGCTCCGGGAGCCGTTCTGGTCGTACAGGTAAACCGGCTTGTCCGGACGGATCTCCTTGTAGCGCTGGGAGAATTGCGTAAACGGGATGTTGCGGGCGCCGAGGATATGTCCCGCGTCAAAGTCCTTTTGTTCGCGCACATCGATCAGCTGGGCTTTCCGGTAGCCGGCGATAAACTCCTCCTGACTGAGGGCTGTCACCGCCTTGCGGGTCCTTAGCACGGTCACGAGCAGGTAGATGATCAATCCGAAAAGGATTGCGGAAATGATATAAAGTGATTCCAAAGCCATTTTCCCCTTTCTCTCTCCCTAAGATTATAAAAGAACTCACGCGCTTCGTCCACGGCCGGACAAAATATCGGCCCCGACCGCTCAAAAGAGACAGGGGATTGTGATAAACTAAATCCATTGTGTTTTTTTGAAAGGGGCTGTCGGAAATGACAGAAAAATGGATGTTTATCAACTCCGGTCCGCAGACCGGGTCCTATAATATGGCGATGGACGACGCGCTGCTCGAACTTCACTCGAAAGGCAAGATTCCGCCCGTTGTCCGATTTTATGAATGGAATCCGGCCACGCTGTCGATCGGCTATTTCCAGAAGGCGGCCGAAGCGGTTGACTTAGATCAAGTGAAAGACTCGGGATTCGGGTTCGTCAGGCGGCCAACAGGCGGCCGTGCAGTGCTTCACGACCGTGAGCTGACCTACAGCATCATCATTTCAGAATCTCATCCTGACATGCCGGAAACGGTGACAGAGGCCTACCGGGTCATCAGTGCAGGGCTCCTCGAAGGCTTCCGGAATCTCGGTCTCCGCGCGGAGCTTGCCGTTCCGTCCACCCCGGAGGAACGGAATTCGCTTAAAAACCCGAAAAGCGCTGTCTGCTTTGATGCGCCCAGCTGGTATGAGCTGGTCGTGGAAGGCAGAAAAGCTGCGGGCAGCGCACAGACCCGGCAAAAAGGCGTCATTCTGCAGCACGGCGCCATACCGGTTTCATTGGATCTGGACAAACTCGTTTCCGTTTTCCACTTCCCGACTGAGGACCATCGGCGGAGGATGAAGGAAAAGCTGGAGAAAAAGGCGGTGTCCATCGAGGAATTGTCAGGCCGCAGCGTGAAAATGGACGAAGTGACGGAGGCGTTCCGATCAGGATTTGAGAAAGCACTTGATGTCGAGCTGTTCCAGGCGGAGCCGGATCGGGAAATACTTGAGCTTGTCCGCCGTTTCGAAGAGGAGAAGTATTCGAACGACTCATGGAACTTCAAAAAGTAAATCAGGGACTTTCCGCTCATTTTTGTTTGCCCCGTTTTATGTCGAAACCGGTCGAAGCCAGCAGCCGCATGACATTGTCGCTTATCCGGAAATGTCAAGGCTGAAATTCTGTTCTTGATGCCGAGTTTCAATATGTAGTAGAGTTGGGAAGTACATAATACTAGATATAGTATCTATCATAGAGGACACTCGAGGAGGTCATCGTATTGGTCATCGCATCACACAAAAACCAACCGACGCTGGACATTTCGAAACTGAACAGGGACATTGCCCAATTTCCGCAAGTCCATCCGGTCACGGAAGAGATGCACATCCGGCATAAAGGGGTCTCCCGACTGGTCATGATCGACCGCTACTCGTTCAAAGACACTGAGAAAAAGACACTGGGCGAAGGGGACTTCGTTGTCCTGACCGTCAAAGAAGATCCGAAATTCCCTGCAAGGGGCCTTGGCTATATCCTTTCCCTTGACCGGGAAAAGGGCCTTGCGGACATCTGGATCGAACCGGACTACCGTTCCGCGATCGATGATCCGGCAGAACAGGAGCAGGGAATCGTCACCCGTCCCCTGGAAGTCATCGAAAAGCCGCTTGAAGTCTTTTACGAGCAGATCGCCAAGCGGAACGCGACCGGGCTTTCTTCCGTCGAGAAGGACGAAGCCACCCGCACGGAATCGTTTGAGCGGTTCTACAAAGAGCTTGTCTCACTGAATTTCATCCCGGCAGGCCGTGTCCTTTACGGTGCCGGCGCCGATACGGACGTCACGTACTTTAACTGCTATGTCATGCCGTTTGTCGCCGACTCCCGGGAAGGCATCTCGGACCACCGCAAGCAGGTCATGGAAATCATGAGCCGGGGCGGGGGCGTCGGGACGAACGGTTCCACGCTGCGCCCGCGCAACACCCTTGCACGCGGCGTCAACGGCAAATCATCCGGTTCGGTTTCCTGGCTGGATGACATCGCGAAGCTCACCCATCTCGTGGAGCAGGGCGGTTCCCGCCGCGGCGCACAGATGATCATGCTTGCGGACTGGCACCCGGACATCGTCGAATTCATCATCTCGAAAATGCAGAACCCTCGGATCCTCCGCTATCTGGTCGAGAACACAAACGATGAGCATATCCGGAAACTTGCCAAAGAAAAACTGAAATTCAAGCCGTTCACCCAGCAGGAAGAAGCCATGTACCAGGGCATCGTCAACTACAAGAATATCCCGGGGCATGGCGGCTTCAACGAAGCGATCATCCGTGATGCCGAGCACAAGCTGCGCGACGGCGGCACTTACTCGGTCCATAACCCCGAGTTCCTGACAGGCGCGAACATTTCAGTCACCCTCACATCCGATTTCATGAAGGCGGTTGAGGAAGACGGGGAACACCGTCTCCGCTTCCCTTATGTGGAGCAGTATTCGCCTGAGGAGATGGAGTCGTACAACGAGGAATGGCATCAGGTGGGAGACGTGCGTGAGTGGGAAAAGCGCGGATTCGCCATCCGCACTTACCGTTCCATGCAAGCACGCGAACTATGGAACCTGATCAACATTTGTGCCACGTACTCAGCGGAGCCGGGCATCTTCTTTATCGATAATGCCAACGATATGACGAATGCGAAAGCCTACGGCCAACAAGTGGTGGCGACCAACCCGTGCGGCGAGCAGCCGCTCGCCCCTTATTCCGTCTGCAACCTCGCTGCGGTCAACCTTGCCGAAATGGCAGACAGGGAGACGGGCAAGGTCGACTATGACAAGCTCCGCGAAACGGTTCGGACAGGAGTCCGGATGCAGGACAATGTCATTGACGCAACGCCTTACTTCCTGCCGGAAAACGAGCGCCAGGCACTCGGCGAACGCCGCGTGGGCCTCGGCGTCATGGGTCTCGCGGACTTGCTGATCTACTGCGGCAAGCGCTACGGTTCGGAGGAAGGCAACCAGCTCGTCGACGATGTCTTTGAAGCGATCGCGACGACTGCATACAGGGAGTCAATTGAGCTGGCCAAAGAAAAAGGCAGCTTCCCATTCCTTATCGGGGAAACGGAAGAAAAAACAAAAGATCTCCGTGAGCGGTTCATCAACACCGGCTACATGAAGAGCATGCCGGAAGATATCCGCCAGGGCGTCCTTGAACACGGGATTCGCAACTCTCACTTGCTCACCGTTGCGCCGACCGGATCAACCGGAACCATGGTCGGAGTCAGCACAGGGCTCGAACCATACTTCTCGTTCACTTACTACCGGAGCGGCCGTCTCGGGAAGTTCATTGAGGTGAAGGCAGAGATCGTGGAAGAATACCTGAAAAACAATCCGGATGCTGATCCAAATCAGCTGCCCGACTGGTTCGCCACTTCAATGGACCTGACACCGGAGGAGCATGCGGACGTACAGTGCGTCATCCAGCGCTGGATCGACAGCTCCATCTCCAAGACCGTCAATGCGCCAAAAGGCTACACTGTGGAACAGGTCGAATCGGTATACGAGCGTCTCTACCGCGGCGGAGCAAAGGGCGGCACTGTCTATGTCGACGGTTCCCGCGACTCCCAGGTGCTGACGCTGAAGGCGGAGGAAAATGACCCGGAAGCGGAAATCGAGGAACAGGTCGAAGAAAAACGTCCTGTCGTTCTCGTGGACACCATCCAGGCCCTCCGTTCGACAAATGTCACGATCGGATCGGAAATTGGTGACACGTGCCCGGTCTGCCGGAAAGGGACAGTTGAAGAAATCGGCGGCTGCAACTCCTGCACAAACTGCGGGGCACAGCTGAAATGCGGACTGTAATCATCCTTTCCAACTTTTAATCCAATGTGCGTGCATCCTGTAACAGGATGCACGCATTTTCATGTCTTTTTCGCGAATAATTCCCGGCTTCCTGAATAAACGCCGGTTCCTGGCCCCATCATGTAATGGAGATCCGGGAGGTGGTCATATGTTCAAACAGCTGCCGTTCTGGACGGCGGGGGCAGTGGCGCTGATGCTCGCGGCCGGCCTGAAGTTTCTTCATTATTTTAAATTCATAAAGTGGAATCCGACTGGCTGGGCGGAACGATATGGTCTTTTTGCAGACGGTCCATGGGAAGCCAGATGGCTGCTTTTGTTTATTGCCATCTATGTGATATCGCTCGTTTCATATTATCTCTTCGCGCTTTCCTGGAAATGGAAAGTTTCCATTACGGCCGCCGCAGCAGGCCTCCTGATCGCGGGACTGATCGAGTGGATGATCACAAGGCCGGAGGGCTTTGAGGATTTCCGGAAGTCTTTATCGGTGCCGTTTGCAGCAATGATTCTGATCGCAACACGGTTCATTATGGAAACGGCGGTATTCCATAAAAAACAGCAGGCGGACACGTGAAAAACGTTGTCCGCCTGCTTGCGTATGATAAAATGGGGAAGAATCTGCTGAAAGGAGGGCTGGCGATGAAAATCCTCTGTCTGAATGGCCCGAACCTGAACCGGCTCGGAAAAAGGGAACCCGGTATTTATGGCAGCGAGACACTCTCCGATGTGGAAACCAGACTCCGGCAATTGGCGAACGGGAACGGAGCAGACCTGGAGTTTTATCAGTCCAATCACGAAGGCGCACTTGTCGACAGGATCCAGGAAGCTGCCGAGGATGGAACGGACGGCATCATCTTTAACCCCGCAGCTTATACCCATACTTCCGTCGCGCTGCGTGATGCAATCGCAGACGCCGGGCTGCCGACGATTGAAGTGCACATCTCGAATATACATAAACGGGAAGCCTTCAGGCACCATTCGTATCTTGCACCGGTATGCACCGGCCAGATTGCGGGCTTGGGGACCTACGGATATGACTTGGCGATGCTCGCCCTCCTTCGGATGGGAAAAGGGGAATGATCATGGACAAATTAAAGGCATTCCGGGCTTCATTCGACGTGCTCGGAATCGATGGGTTTCTGGTCACGAATCCGCACAGCCGGCGCTATATGACCGGCTTTACGGGCACTGCGGGCACGGCAGTCATTTCGCGTGATGATGCTGTTTTCATCACAGACTTCCGGTACACGGAACAGGCCGAGGAACAGGTGTCGGGCTTCCGTATCGTAAAGCAGTCCGGCCTGATGAAAAACGCGGTCGCTGAACAGGTCAAAGCGTTGGGGATCCGGAAAATCGGCTTTGAACAAGATACGCTGCCGTATGCCGAGTACGACCAATACAGCAAGGCGACAGAGGCGGAGTGGGTTCCCGTTTCTGATGTGATCGAAAAGCTCAGGATGATCAAAACAGACGACGAGATCCGGACCATCCGAAGAGCCGCCGAGATTGCCGATGAGGCATTTAGCCACATTCTTACGTTCATCAAGCCGGGTGTGACCGAACTGGAAGTCTCCAATGAACTGGAGTTCTTCATGCGCAGGCTCGGTGCATCAGAATCCTCATTCGATACAATCGTGGCTTCCGGCAAGCGTTCGGCCCTTCCCCACGGGGTTGCGACCGGTAAAACGATTGAAAACGGCGACATGGTCACATTGGATTTCGGCGCCCTGTATGATGGCTATGTATCTGACATCACACGGACGGTGGCAGTCGGCGAGCCCACTGAAGAACTCAAAAAGATTTACCATATCGTCCTGGAAGCCCAGATGCGCGCATGTTCCGCGCTTAAACCGGGTATGACAGGAAAAGAGGCGGATGCCGTCGCGCGCGACTACATCAAAGATCACGGTTACGGCGAAGCCTTCGGGCATTCCACCGGACACGGAATCGGACTCGAAGTCCATGAGGGACCGGGACTTTCCTTCCGTTCCGACACGGTTCTCAAGCCGGGCATGGTCGTTACGGTCGAGCCGGGCATTTATGTTCCGGGTCTTGGCGGCGTCCGCATTGAAGACGACGTGCTTATCACGGAAGACGGCTGCGAACTGCTGACGTCATCGCCGAAGCAGCTTATCATCCTATAACATTTGAAAAACGGAGGATCTCACATGATTTCTGTAAACGATTTTAAAACCGGCCTCACCATCGAAGTGGACGGCGACATCTATCGTGTCCTGGATTTCCAGCACGTAAAGCCGGGCAAAGGTGCGGCTTTCGTCCGCTCCAAGCTCCGCAACCTGCGCAACGGAAACACAACGGAAAAAACCTTCCGCGGCGGGGAAAAAGTGGAGCGTGCACAGATCGACAACCGCCGGATGCAGTATTTGTATGCCAACGGTGACCAGCACGTATTCATGGACACGGACAACTACGAGCAGATTGAACTTAACGAAAACCAGATCGAGTATGAGTTGAAGTTTCTTAAAGAAAACATGGAAGTCCATGTGATCCAGTATCAGGGCGAGACGCTCGGCGTCGACCTTCCGGCAACAGTCGAGCTTGAGGTGACAGACACCGAACCGGGCATCAAGGGCGACACGGCAAGCGGCGGCTCCAAGCCGGCAACGATGGAAACCGGTCTTGTCGTACAGGTTCCGTTCTTCGTCAATTCAGGCGACCGCCTGATCATCAATACCTCCGAAGGTGAATACGTCTCCCGCGCGTAAGCGGAAACGCCATAAAACCAAACAGGCTGCAGACAAGCGGATAGACCGCATGTCTGCAGCTTTTTGGTTGCAACAAGGGTTCGCCATATGCAATAAGAGCCAGTCATTTGCACTGGGCCAGCAGTTTGAAACAAGGATCGCCATTTGCACTAAGGGCCAGCCATTTGAATCAATGGATCGTTGTTTGCACTAAGGGCCAGCCATTTGAAACAATGGATCGTTGTTTGCACCAAGGGCCAGCCATTTGAAACAAATGCCCCTTCGGACTCCTTCCGGGCAGGCAGGCCCCCACCCGTTGCTGTCCGCCTGTCTCCCCGAGCCGGCTGCCGCATAACCCCATCAGAAACCGCATACACTCGAAAAAACGGGGGGGCCGCGTGTGGAACTTCAAGATATTCTCCGGGTAGCGGGAGTCGGTCTCGTCATCGCCTTCCTGCATCTGTTTTTCGAGCAGACGGGGAAGAAAGAGTATTCCTTTTTCATATTTTTCATCGCCTATCTGTATATCACGGCAGAGATGCTGCGTTTTCTCCGGATCTTCTTCACGGAAATTTCATCTTTCTTCTCATGGCTTTCGGCGTAGAGGGCACTCATGGAAATTATTCTGTCCGCTGTCATTATGGTGTTTCTGCTGATTATGCTGGACACCTTCCTGCCGAAAATGACGCCGTTTTTTCTTTTGATTTTCTTTTTCCTGCTTCTCGCTCAGCTGACTTTCCGGATGGCCGTACCGCTTCTGCAGGATCTGCCGCTTGCATGGGACGGGCCGGGAGCACGGCAGATCCGCCTCATAGCAGGGTCCGCTTTTCTGTTTTATCTGTCCGTATCTTTCCGGGACATGCTTGGGGAAATCGGCTATGCCCCGATCGGCCGGCTGTCGCATACGGCTGTCCAGCTGCTGCTCGTCGGTATCTGGCTGGGGGAGTTCAGGGAGACGGCCACTGTGCTCACCGGTTTGTTGCCGTGACGGAAAGGGGGCGAATGGGATGTGGGAGCTGATCGCCGCTGTTGCCGGTCCGCCCGCAAAACTGTTTGTTCTGATCATCGTCCTTTCCGCCGCGGCTCTGGCGGCGGATTTTGTCGTTCCGCAATTCCGTGAATGGACAAGGCTGTTTCTTCTTGTCTCCGCCGGAGCGGCGGCAATGGGACCGGCGATTGATGCGGTTCGGATGATGGACGGGCTCGTCGGGAAAATGACGGGGTTATTCCTCGGCATTTATCCCGTGCTGGCGGCTGGAATGGCCGCTGCGGGCGGCGCGTTGTCACTTATCAACTGGAATCCCGCCGTGTTCCTGTTTGTCCAAGGGGCCGTCGTGATCGGGGGCAAGTGGATGGTTCCGCTGCTGATTGTCAGCTTTATCCTGGATTACTTGTCCAGGCTCGTGCCGGAGATTCCGTTTACTCGGATATCGGAGATGATCCGGGTCACCCTCCTCGGCGCGATTTCCGTGATCATCGCTTGCTATTCGCTTTTTATCACGGCGACCGGTGCCATGGCGTGGTCGTCCGGGAGTGCGGCAGCTGAACCGATCAAGGCGCTGTTGCGCCAGCATGTGCCTCTGGTCGGATCGTTTATCACGGATACGATGGGTGTGGTCGGAAAGTATTCTTCCGGCCTCGCCCCGATCGCCGGCAGCTACCTGATCGTGGCACTGCTCGTGACCAGCCTGACGCCCGTCGCTTATGTGCTTCTGACGGCATTTCTCTACAAATGGATCGCTGCACTGTGCGAGCCGTTTGCCCATGAAGACCTTGCGGGACTTTTCGATGATATCGGGAAGACGCTGTTTGTCCTCTGCGGAATCATGCTGATCGTAGCATTCGCGATTTTTTATACGGCTGTATTGTCCATCGTCCTGATTAAAGTCATAGCCGGAGCGGGGTGAGGAAATGTGGGAGTGGATTACGGGGCTCATCTGGCTCATAGGAATTCTTGCTGTCGCAGGGGCCGCCCTCGGGCCCGATGAGCGTGAAAACTTCATGCCGCTTATGAGGCTGGCCGTACTCCTTTACCTACTCGGTCTGATCTCACTTCTGCCCGGGTCATAGCCTGTACGAGCGGTGCATACTATGTCTCAGGATGAATAGCCGGAGATTACGGGACGGCGGTCCCAACCCGCCGGAGCGTCCCAATCGCTCCCTTCTTCCGGATACAGCACTGATTGAAAGGACGGGAAGCGTGGAGATGACATGGAGAAAACCTTTAAGAAGAGCGCCCTGCCGCTCCTGCTCGCCGGCGCCGCCTGTCTGTTCATCCTGGCGCCTGGGCTGACCGGTCTGTTTGCGGGCAGCGGAGGAGAAAGCGCGGTGCCGGGCCCGTCTGATCTGGAGTCGGTCCTTTCCGATATCAAGGGAGTCGGCAAAACCAGGATTTATCGGCAGGGCGGGGACGAGGAGGAGCAGGGAAGCATCCTGATGCCTCTTGACAGTTATTTCGGGCCTGCGTCCGGGGAAGGGAGGGACACGCCCTCCGGAGGGATCCTGGTTGTGGCGGAAGGGGCCGGCGATCCCCGGGTCCGAGCCGAACTGGTCCGCATCCTGTCGGGTGTCCTGCAACTGCCCGAGCATCGGATTGTCGTAGTGGAAATGAAAAATGAGGGGGAAGAGGGATGAGAGTGAAGAAAAAAGGTGTCTGGTTCCTGACGTTGCTCAGCCTTGTGGCGGTAATTGGAGTGTACTATTTGTTCGATCGCAACCCGATGCCATTTGACGGCATTACGATTTTCTCTGACGACACGATCGAAGACACTGAGCTTGGCGAGGCAGGCAGCGACGCGACGCCAGTATTTGCCGAAAGCTATCTGTTCGAAGAACTCCGGATGGAAATGCGCAATGAACGCAGCCAGCAGCGCGAATTGCTTACACAGAAAATCACATCCGATGATCTGACTGCCGAAGAACGCAACCAGGCGTTTGATGAAATGCAGGTCCTTACCAAGCGGGAGACGGCAGAAGCTATGCTTGAAATGCTGATCAAGGATCTGGGTTACGAAGATGCGGTCGTCCGAACTGAAGACGGGGCAGTAAAAGTCAGCGTCATCGCAGATGAACTGTCAGCCGCGCAAGCAGATCAGATTGTCTATACGGTCAAGAGCGAATGGGAAGATTCTTCGACTGTCTCCGTAGATTTCAAATCGGGACAATGAACAAGGCCTCCGCAAGGCCTTTTTCTTTTTGTGAAAAATTCTGTTTATATATTTCTTATCTCGTACTTCAGTACCGGTTTCCTCGCTTTTGTATGATAAGTATTTCAAAAACCTTTACAAACGTCTAAAATGTAAGGGTACACATTTAAAGTCAGAGGAGTCGTCGAAATGCTTAAAATTCAGGAAATCCGTGAAATCATCAAATTGATCGACCAGACAGGAATTGAAGAATTCAAGTACAAGACGGAAGAAGGGGAGATCAAGCTGAAAAAGGGCGGCGCCGTCCAGGTGGTGGAAGCTGCTCCTGCAGCACCTGCAGCGTCTGTATCAGCACCGGCCCCTACAGCACCCGCAGCTCCGGCAACACAGCCTGCGCCTGCCGCCCAGGAAGAGCCAAAGCAACAAGAAGCTGCACCTGCAGCCGATTCCCAGGACGAAAACCTGCTGGAAGTGAAATCCCCGATGGTCGGGACTTTCTATCAGTCGCCATCGCCGGATGCTCCTCCGTTCGTTTCTGTCGGAGACAAAGTCAAGCCGGACAGCGTTGTGTGCATCGTCGAGGCGATGAAACTGTTTAACGAAATCGAAGCGGAAATGAGCGGGGAGATTGCAAAGATCCTCGTTGAAGACGGACAACTCGTCGAGTACGGCCAGCCATTGTTCCTGGTCAAGCCGGAATAAGGGGGTCTGACAAGATGAAAAAAGTCCTCATAGCCAACCGCGGTGAAATCGCGGTCCGAATCATCCGTGCATGCCGGGATCTCGGCATCCAGACGGTCGCCGTTTATTCAGAAGCGGACCGTGAAGCCCTGCACGTCGAAATGGCCGACGAAGCATACTGCATCGGTCCTAAGCAATCCAAAGACAGCTACCTGAACTTTACGAATGTCATCAGTGTCGCCAAGATGACCGGCTGCGACGGCATCCATCCGGGTTATGGATTCCTTGCAGAAAACGCCGATTTCGCAGAACTCTGCGAAGAAGTCAATGTCACGTTCATCGGGCCCTCCGCTGAAGCCATCTCGAAGATGGGGACCAAAGACGTTGCCCGTGAAACGATGCGTGAGGCGGGCGTCCCGATCGTCCCGGGTTCCAAAGGAATCGTCGATGGCCCTGAAGGTGCCCTGGAAGTTGCAAATGAAATCGGATTCCCGGTTATCATCAAGGCGACAGCAGGCGGTGGCGGGAAAGGGATCCGCGTCGCGCGTGACGAAGCCGAGCTGAAAAAGGGCGTCGAGATCACCCAGAAAGAAGCGGCAGCCGCCTTCGGCAATCCTGGCGTTTACATCGAGAAGTTCATCGAGAATTTCCGGCATGTCGAAATCCAGGTGCTCGCCGACCAGTTCGGCAACACGATCCACCTCGGCGAGCGCGACTGCTCGATCCAGCGCCGCATGCAGAAGCTGGTCGAGGAAGCGCCTTCTCCGGCCCTTTCGCAGGAAACACGCGAACAGATGGGACAGGCCGCCGTCCGCGCCGCGCAGGCGGTCGGCTACCGCAGTGCGGGCACAGTGGAGTTTATCTATGACCACATCAACGATAAATTCTATTTCATGGAGATGAACACGCGGATCCAGGTGGAACACCCGGTCACCGAAATGGTTACCGGCATTGATCTGATCGCACAGCAGCTGAAGATTGCCTCGGGTGAGCCGCTTGAGATCAAACAGGAAGATGTGAAGATCAACGGCTGGTCGATCGAATGCCGCATCAACGCGGAAAACCCTGCGCGCAACTTCATGCCGTCCCCTGGGCGCGTAAACATGTACATCGTTCCCGGCGGCAATGGCGTGAGAGTCGACTCGGCGGTTTATCAGGGATATATGATCCCTCCGTTTTATGATTCGATGGTCGCCAAGCTCATCACATTCGCCGACACGCGCGAAGAGGCGGTCGCCCGGATGAAGCGGGCACTGTCAGAGTTTGTTGTGGAGGGCGTCGAAACCACCATCCCGTTCCATCTCAACCTCATGGATCACGAAGTGTTCAAATCCGGAGACTTTGACACCAAGTTCCTTGAAAAATATGATGTAATGGCTGAAACTGAAGAAGCCAGAGAACATTGAGAGAAAGGGATGATCCGGATGGCAGAACAACCGAATTCCTCCCATGAGGCAGCAGCCGCAGCCGGCAAGGAAATGTACGGCAAGGTCGAGCTCGCCCCGGAAGTGCTGGAAGTGATCGTCGGCATCGCCACTGCAGAAGTGGAAGGGGTGGCCGACATGAGAGGGTCCTTCGCAACCGGAGTAGCAGAAAAACTGGGACGCAAAGTGCACGGCAAGGGAGTCAAGATCGACTATAACGATGACGGGCTTTTCATCGATGTCTATTGTTCGGTGGAATACGGCCGTTCGGTCCCTTCCATCGCCCGCGAAATCCAGAAAAACGTCCGCCAGTCGGTCTTCAACATGACCGCGATCGAACCTGAAGAAGTGAACGTCCATATCACAGGCATCCAGTTCGACCAGACGGAAGAACGTGCCTAAAAGGAAAGCCGCCAATTCATGGCGGCTTTTTCCGTACGGATTCATACGGAGCGGTGAAAATATGCTATCATAGTCCAGAACGATGCAAAAAGAGGAGATTGCCCGGATGAAACGACATGAAGCACGAGAAAAAGCCATGCAGACGCTGTTCCAGCTGGACAGCACGGAGATGACGCCGGAAGAGGCCATGGAGCATATTACGGGCGAAGATGAAGCCCGTGACAAGTTTTATGAGACGCTCGTCAACGGCACCTACGGCAAGCGGGAAGAAATCGATGAGTCGCTGAAGTCGAAGCTTGAAAACTGGAAGCTGGAACGGCTCCCGAAGGTCGAGAGGACCGTGCTTCGGATGGCCGTCTATGAACTCCTTCATATGAAGGAAACACCATCCAAAGTCGTGCTGAACGAAGCAATTGAGCTCAGCAAGACATTCGGGGACGAAAAATCAAGCCGCTTCGTGAACGGTGTACTGTCCAAATACACAGACTGAAACCTATACAGCTTGGAGTGAACAGTGTGGAAGGCAAGATCATTGACGGCAAGGAAATCAGCAGGCAAGTAAAAGAAGAAGTAAAACAGGGTGTGGAACGCCTCAAGGCTGAAGGCATGACACCCGGACTCGCGGTCATCCTCGTAGGGGACGATCCGGCATCGTCGGCATACGTCGGCAGCAAAGAGCGCACGACCAACGCGCTCGGCATGCATTCCGAAGTGATCCGGATGGACAAGGACACCAGTGAATCCGCCCTCCTTGAGGAAATCAGAAGGCTTAACGGGGATCCGGCGATTCACGGCATCCTTGTCCAGCTTCCGCTGCCGGAACAGATTGACGAGCAGCGGGTCATCGCAGCCATCCACCCCGACAAGGACGTCGACGGTTTCCACCCTCAAAATGCCGGAAGGCTCATGGCGGGGATGGACGGGTTCGTTCCATGTACGCCACTCGGCATCATGGTCATGCTGGAGCGGACAGGAGTGGATCTGAACGGCAAGCATGCCGTTGTGGTCGGCCGGAGCAACATTGTCGGAAAGCCGATGTCCATGCTTCTTCTTCAGGCAAATGCGACTGTCACGATCTGCCATTCCAGGACGGAAGATTTGCCATCGATGACCCGCCAGGCCGACGTACTGGTCGCCGCGGTCGGACTCGAAGGCATGATCGGCCCTGAGCACGTCAAGGACGGAGCCGTTGTCATCGATGTCGGCATCAACCGGGGCGAAGACGGCAAGCTGCACGGGGACGTCGATTTCGAACGCGTCCTGCCGGCAGCATCCGCCATCACGCCGGTACCTGGCGGAGTTGGCCCGATGACCATAGCGATGCTCATGTCCAATACCCTGAAAAGCGCGGAAAGAGCCCACAGGGCCACGCGCTGACAGGTCTTAATACAAAGCATACCCAACAAGATCAGCAAGCGGAAAGGACGGCAAATTACCTGCGGGAAGCCTGCCGCCCTGCCGCTTATTTGCTGTATTCCGAGAGAGAGGCGGTGCCCGCATGCAAAATCCTTATCTGAGCGTCGGTGCGCTGACCAAGTATATCAAGCGGAAATTCGATGCTGACCTTCATCTGCGAGATGTCTATGTCAAGGGGGAACTGTCTAACGTCAAGCTCCACTCCTCGGGGCATATTTACTTCACATTAAAAGACAGCCGCTCGCGCATTAATGCAGCCATGTTCCGTGCCAACGCGTCCAGGCTGAAATTCCGGCCTGAAGAAGGGATGAACGTGCTGATCCGCGGAGATGTGAATGTCTATGAGGCCGCGGGACAATATCAGCTTTACGTGAATACGATGCAGCCGGACGGAGTGGGTGAGCTGTATATTGCTTTCGAGCAGCTCAAGGAGCGGCTCGGCAAGGAAGGCCTGTTCAACGCTGAGTGGAAGCAGCCGATCCCTTCGTTTCCCGGCAAGGTCGGTGTGATTACAGCACCGACCGGAGCAGCAGTGCGGGATATCTGCACGACGCTGAACCGGCGGTATCCGCTTGCTGAGGTATTGCTGTTTCCCGCCGTCGTCCAAGGACCCAACGCAGTCCCCTCAATTGTCAGTGCCATGCGCCAGGCCAACCGGCATGACGGCATTGATGTGCTGATCGTCGGGCGCGGCGGCGGCTCAATCGAAGACTTGTGGGCGTTCAACGAAGAAGAAGTGGCGAGGGAAATCTTTTCCTCCCGCATTCCCGTCATCAGTGCGGTGGGCCATGAAACCGACACGGTCATTGCAGACTTCGTTGCGGATCTCCGGGCGCCCACCCCGACCGCTGCCGCGGAGCTGGCAGTCCCGGACCGCATAGAAGTGTCCAGGCGCATCCTTGAATCAAGATCCAGGCTTCACCAATCACTCATGACGAGAATCCGGCACGAAGGGAAACGGCTGGAGAGGCTGGAATCGTCCTATCCGATGAGCTATCCCGAACGGCTTTACCGGCCGTTTGCCGAGCGGCTGGAAGGGCTGGACGAGCGGCTTCGCCAGGGAGCGTCACGGATGGTCGGCGACCGGAAACTGGCTGCGTCCAATCTGGACGCGCGCCTCGCTGCCCGTTCGCCTCGCCAGATTATGGCTCATGCCGCCGAGCGCACTGTCCGGCTGAACCGGGAGCTTCAACGCGCGGCGGAAGACAATATCCATCATCACGGCAGGGCACTTGGCTCGGCAGTGCGTACACTCCAGGCACTGAACCCGCTGTCCGTCATGGATCGCGGCTACAGCCTCGTCCGGAGCGGCGACCGGGTCATCAAGTCAGCGGGAGAACTTGAATCAGGTGACCGGGTCTCCATCTCTTTCCGCGACGGCACGGTGGAAGCAGTGGTGGAAAGCCTCTCAGAACGAAAGGACGTGGAACGATAAATGGACGAGCAAAAACAGGAAAACAAGGAAATCCGTTTTGAAGAGGCGATCGGCCGTCTGGAGGAAATTGTCCGCCGGCTGGAATCGGGGGATGTCCCTCTGGAAGATGCCATCGACCTTTACAAAAAAGGGATGGAGCTTTCAGCGGTTTGCCACAGCAAGCTCCAGTCCGCTGAAAAGCAGCTTGTGACGCTGATTGATAAAGAAGGGGAGGCGGCGGCCTTTGATCCGGCTCAAGGAGGAAACCGGGATGAATGAGAAGCTGAAGAATTTCATGGACGGCAGGGTTGAAGATCTCGTGCCTGTTCTTGAGGACGCGGTCCGACGGCTGGATACCGACTCGCTTCTGAAGGAATCGATGCTTTATTCCCTGACGGCCGGCGGTAAGAGAATCCGCCCCCTGCTTATTTCTGCTGTGCTTCACGACCTCGGCCGCGTCCATCCGGCTGAGCTCCACGTGGGCGCCGCACTGGAAATGATCCATACATACTCCCTTATCCATGATGATCTGCCCGCAATGGATGACGACGATCTTCGCCGTGGAAAGCCGACAAACCACAAGGTCTACGGAGAGGCAACCGCAATTCTCGCGGGCGATGCCATGCTGACAGAAAGCTTTTCGGTCATCGGGAAGGCTCCATCGCTGTCCGATTCCGAGAAAATTGAACTTATCCTCCTCCTGTCACGCGCGGCAGGTGCGGAAGGCATGGTCGGCGGCCAGATGCTTGATATGGCTGCCGAGAAAAAGAAGCTGTCGGAACAGGAACTTGAAAACGTCCACCGTCTCAAAACCGGAGCGCTTTTGACTTTCGCCGTGGAAGCAGGCGCAGTGCTTTCGAAAGCAAAAGCTACGGAACGGGAGCAATTAAGACGCTACGCGCGGCATATCGGAATTGCTTTCCAGATCCAGGACGACATTCTGGATGTGGTAGGAGACGAGAAAATTACAGGCAAGAAAACCGGGGCGGATGCGGAGCAGGGCAAAAACACTTATCCGGCAATCCTGATGATGGAAGGCGCGAAGAAAAAGCTGATCCATCACCATACCGAGGCAGTGAAAGCTGTTTCGTTCCTTAAAGATCCCGATCCGATACTGCGCCTTCTTGCGGATTACATCATCCATCGCGTTTCCTGACCGGGGCGTATGGTTTGTGTAAGGGTCGGACACTGCTATAATGGACAAAGAATATTTTTACCTATTTTTTTGATAAAGGTGAGTGATGGCGATGGATTTGACCAAGATTTCCGATCCATCCTTCCTGAAGGAACTCGGCAACGGGGAATTGGAGGCTCTGGCTTCGGATATCCGGTCGTTCCTGATCCGTGAGCTGTCGGCTACCGGCGGCCACATCGGGCCGAATCTCGGAGTCGTTGAGCTGACAATCGCCCTTCACCGGGCCTTTGACAGCCCGCGGGATAAAATCATTTGGGACGTCGGGCATCAGGCCTACGTCCATAAAATCCTGACCGGCCGTGCGTGTGATTTCTCCACGCTAAGGAAGTATAGGGGTCTCTGCGGGTTCCCGAAGAGAATCGAGAGCGAGCATGACGTCTGGGAAACCGGGCACAGCTCGACGTCTCTTTCTGCTGCGATGGGCATGGCGGCTGCGCGTGACATCAAAGACGCGGACAATCATGTGATTCCGGTAATCGGGGACGGCGCGCTGACCGGGGGCATGGCGCTCGAAGCGCTGAACCATATCGGATCCGAGCGCACGAACATGACCGTCATCCTGAATGACAATGAAATGTCTA
Source organism: Bhargavaea massiliensis (assembly GCF_018390575.1). Lineage (GTDB taxonomy): Bacteria > Bacillota > Bacilli > Bacillales_A > Planococcaceae > Bhargavaea > Bhargavaea massiliensis. The sequence goes on from NZ_JAHBCJ010000004.1 coordinate 216,622, forward strand.
TTGCGCCGAATGTCGGTGCGCTCCACAATGTGCTTGGACGACTGAGGACGGCGGGCAAATACAACAAGGCCAAAGATGAATTGGAGTATCTTCTCAAGAAGATTCCGGCAGTGGGCGGCAAGCTTGCCTCGACTGCGGAGCGGGTAAAGGACAGTCTCAAATACCTGCTCGTCACCGGTGTCTTTTTCGAGGAGCTCGGCTTTACCTATCTGGGACCGGTGGACGGCCACAGTTTCGAAGATCTTGAAGCGAACCTGAACTATGCAAAGAAAATGGAAGGCCCGGTCCTGATTCATGTCCTGACCAAAAAAGGCAAGGGCTTCCGCCCGGCGGAAGAAGACAAGATCGGCACTTGGCACGGCACGGGACCGTACAAGCTTGAAACGGGCGACCTGATCAAATCCAATTCAAAGGCACCGGGCTGGAGCGCACTGATTTCCGAGACGCTCCGCCGCATTGCACGCGAAGACAAGCGGATTGTCGCAATCACTCCCGCCATGCCTGTCGGCTCGAAGCTGGAAGGGTTCGCATCGGAATTTCCGGATCGAATGTTTGACGTCGGCATCGCCGAGCAGCATGCGACGACGATGGCCGCGGGGCTTGCCGTCGAAGAGATGAAGCCGTTCCTCGCCATCTACTCGACCTTCCTCCAGCGAGCCTATGACCAAGTGCTCCATGACATTGCAAGGCAAAACCTGAATGTTTTTATCGGCATCGACCGTTCCGGCCTTGTTGGCGCGGACGGAGAGACCCACCAGGGCGTCTTCGACATTGCATTCCTCAGAAGCATGCCGAACCTGACAATCATGATGCCGAAAGATGAAAATGAGGGCCAGCACATGGTCAGGACAGCCGTCAGCTATGAGGACGGACCGATCGCTCTGCGTTATCCGCGCGGTAACGGTCTCGGGGTACCTCTCGACGAAGAGTTGAGAGAGATTCCGATCGGCTCTTGGGAAATGCTCAAGGAAGGCAGCGACGCGGCCATCCTGACATTTGGCACAACGATTCCGATGGCTCTGTCCGCCGCGGAACGCCTGCGTGAAAAAGGCATCGGTGCTGCTGTCGTCAATGCGCGTTTTATCAAACCATTCGACGAAGAAATGCTGAAAAACCTTCTCGGAAGAAAAATTCCGCTTGTCACCGTCGAAGAGGCGGTACTGGCCGGCGGCTTCGGAAGCGGGGTCATGGAATTTGCGCATGACCACGGCTTCCACAGTTCGATCATTGACCGGATGGGGATTCCGGACAAGTTCATCGAGCATGGAAGCGTTCCCGAGCTGCTTGCGGAAATCGGGATGACAGAAGATGCACTTGTGGAAAAAGTGGAAGAGCTGGTAGGCCTGTCCCGCCAGAAAGGCTTGCAGGCGCTATGACGCAGAAAATGCCGAAGGAACGGATAGATGTCCTTTTGACGGAGCGCGGCTTTTTTGAAACACGCGAACAGGCAAAGCGCGCTGTCATGGCCGGCATCGTTTATTCCGGAGATCGCAGAATGGATAAGCCCGGAGAAAAGATTCCCTCCGATGCCGACATCCGTGTAAAGGGAAGCGCACAAAAGTATGTGAGCCGGGGCGGCCTGAAGCTCGAAAAGGCCCTCGAGGTGTTTGACGTGAGTGTCGAGGGCAAATTGGTCCTGGACATCGGCGCATCAACCGGCGGCTTCACCGACTGTGCGCTGCAGAACGGTGCGCACCACAGTTATGCACTCGACGTCGGCTATAACCAGCTGGCCTTTAAATTGCGTCAGGATCCGAGGGTGACGGTCATGGAACGGGTCAATTTCCGGCACGCCACCCCCGATCTGTTTACGGAAGGCATGCCGGAATTCGCGACGATCGACGTCTCATTCATTTCTCTCAGTCTCATTCTGCCTACCTTGAAGACGGTGCTGATTCCGGACGGCGACGTGATTGCCCTCGTGAAGCCTCAGTTCGAGGCAGGCCGTGAGAATGTCGGGAAGAAAGGGATTGTCCGCGATCCGGCGGTGCATCTTGAAGTTCTGGAACGGACCGCCGGCATGGCGATATCGAACGGCTTTGGTGTCATCAATGCCTCGTTTTCCCCGGTAACTGGCGGTGAAGGCAATATCGAGTTCCTGTTCCATCTCAGATCGACTGACAATCCGGAAATCAGGCTTCCGGAAGGCGCTTTCGCAGAATTGGTGAAAGAAGCCCATAAAACGCTTGATTGACCCCCGAAAGCGGGGGTTTCAGACTGCAGACAAAGTGAGTGAATGACTCCTTTATCTGCAGTTTTTTCTATTCCTGAAAATCCTTCGGTTGCTGATGATGCCGGATACAAAACGCCTCATATCGCAAAGGTCATGATTGGTGACGGAATCCGCCCTTGTCTGCCTTACACCGGGCCGCGTGGTTAAAAAGGATATCTGAGAAAAAGTGAGTTCCATTACGATTCCAAGAAGAATGCCTATATCTGTCCAAACGGACAGGAACTTCGGTATGCGACCACCAATAAGCAAGGCTACCGGAAATACAAGTCCAATGGGGCCAAATGTGCAGGTTGTCCGCTGCTAGCTCAATGCACGCAGAGCCAGAACCATGTAAAAGTCATCACCCGGCATGTCTGGCAGGACTACCTCGATCAGGCAGAGGCCATCCGGCTCACCTTTTACCCTAGGAAGTTTATATAGATTGATTGAAGCGGAGGGTGCTTGACTCCTGCGGGAAAAGCGGGCCAGGCGAGACCCCGCAGGACCTCGCAGAGGACCGAGGAGGCTCGCGGACCGCCCGCGGAAAGCAAGCACCCGCAGCGGAAATCAACCGGATGCCATAGAAATAGCCACCACTCAAATAAACTGAGTGATGGCTATTTCCGCAGACTTTTTCAGTGGGCTCCCCGAAAGCTGGGGTTTTTTGTTGTTGCGAAAATTGGATAATGGTACATTCTTATTAGGAAATATGCATTCTTCGGAGGGAATAGAGTGAGTAAGGGCCAACGGCATATCCGTATACGGGAAATTATCGGACATAATGAAATTGAAACACAAGATGAGCTGGTCGACCGGCTCAAACAGGAAGGATTCAATGTGACACAGGCCACCATCTCCAGGGACATCAAAGAACTTCACCTTGTCAAAGTCCCTCTCAGGGACGGCCGCTATAAATATAGCCTGCCCGCTGAGCGCAGCTTCGACCCTATGCGCAAGCTGAACCGCGCGTTGACCGATGCGTTTGTGAGCATCGACGGGGCAGGTCATTTTCTTGTGATGAAGACGCTTCCGGGCAACGCGCATGCGATCGGCTCACTCATCGACCAGATTGAATGGGAGGAAATCCTCGGCACCATCTGCGGGGACGACACGTGCCTCATCCTTTGCCGGAATGATGAACAGCGGGAAACGGTGAGGGAAAAGCTGCTCGGCATGCTTTGATCAGGGGGTGAATGCCTGTGCTGAGAGAACTGACTATCAAGAATTTTGCCATCATCCGAGACCTGTCAATCAGCTTCGATAACGGGCTGACCGTCCTGACCGGAGAAACGGGTGCCGGCAAATCCATCATCATTGATGCCGTACAGCTTCTGGCTGGCGGCAGGGGTTCAAGTGAATTCATCCGGCACGGGGAGAAAAAAGCCGAGCTGGAAGGAATGTTCGAGGTGTCGCACCGCGCCCATCCGGTATTCCGGAAACTTGAAGAATCCGGCATCCCGTCTGATGACGAGGGGACGGTGATCTTGAGACGGGATATTTCCGCTTCCGGAAAAAGCACATGCCGGGTAAACGGCAAGCTGGTCACCCTTGCGATCCTCCGCGAAGTCGGAGCTGCGCTCATCGATATCCACGGCCAGCATGAAACTCAGGAACTGATGGATGAGCAGCGCCATGTACTTCTCTTGGATCAGTTCGGCTGGGGAACGATCGGAGACGCCAAGGAAAGCTATGCCTCGCTCTACGACCGGTATGTCAAGCTGAAAAGGCGGCTTACGCGGTACGATGAGTCCGAGCAGCAAGTGGCGCACCGGATCGATTTGTATCGGTTCCAAGTGACGGAAATCGATGAAGCCGGCTTCTACGAGGGGGAAGAAGAAGAGCTGGAGGAAGAACGGACACGCCTGAAAAATTTCAACGCGATTTTTGAGCGGGTATCTTCTGCCTATGAGGCGATCCAGGGCGAGTCGAGAGGACTAGACTGGACAGGTGCCGCCATGAGCGATCTTGAACATGCCGCGGAAGTCGACCCGCAGGCCGGGGAATTTGCAACTTCCGTCTCCGATGCATTTTATACCCTGCAGGAAACCGCCTTTTCTCTGAAAAATATGCTGGACGGCATGGAGTTTGATCCGAACCGGCTCGACGAAGTGGAGCACCGGCTCGCGCTGCTTCAGACGATGAAGAGGAAATATGGCGGGACAGTTGGAGAGATTTTGGCATACCGCGATAAAATTGCCGAAGAGCTTGAAAAGCTCCTGAACCGGGACGAGCGGCTCCAGGACGAACGGAAAGAAGTCGAGTCGCTCGAAGCCGATCTCGCTGTTGAAGCGGGAGAGCTGGCCGAACTCAGAAGAGAAGCCGCAGTCCGGCTGGCTGAAGCCATCCACAGCCAGCTGTCCGAGTTGTATATGGAAAAAGCACAGTTTACCGTGGAGTTCAGGAAACGCAGCCAGTTTGACAGGAACGGGTCAGAGGACGTCATTTTCCTCATATCCGCCAACGTCGGGGAGCCGCCCAAGCCGCTCGCCAAAGTCGCATCCGGCGGAGAACTTTCCAGGGTAATGCTGGCGCTCAAAACCATTTTCTCAAAACACCAGGAAGTCACGTCAATCATCTTTGACGAGGTGGATACCGGCGTCAGCGGCCGCGTCGCACAGGCCATCGCCGAAAAAATCGCGATGATCTCAATGAACTCACAGGTGCTTTGCATTTCCCACCTTCCCCAGGTCGCTGCAATGGCGGACCATCACCTGTTTATCCGGAAGGAAGTCGCGGGTGACCGCACGACCACTTCCGTCAAGGAATTGGAAGGAATGGAACGCACCGAAGAATTGAGCAGGATGATGACCGGTGCCGAAATGACCGACCTGACAAAACGGCACGCAGAAGAACTGCTCGTCATGGCGGAAGGCCGGAAAAAAGAAATATGATCTTGGAATAAATAACGGACTCCCCCTGTCCGCAAGCCATTTTTGGCTGCGGACAGGGGGAGTTTTTAAATCCAATGGAAGACGCCGGCTGTTTCGTCATTCATGGAGAAGATTTCGTCATTCCTGCTCCCGATTTCACCATTTGACCCCCGCAATTTCATCCCCCGTCGGGACAGACGGAGTGACAAAACCATCCGGCGGAATGACGAAATCGACTGTCCATCTGTCCGACGGTCAAAAATTTTACTCGAAATTTACGTCACATTTGGCCTTAGTTTGTGCATATTAACCGAAATGCATCAATCTTCATTTTAAATTTCACCAAATCTGCCGGCTTCAAAGATAAAACCGCATGAAGTCGGCACATTTCAGCATACACGGATTCTCATGCTACATTATACCGGACATAAGAAAACCGGCCGGACACATAGTAACGATATAACAGCACGAGGAGGTGAACCATGAGATGGATTAGCCGGAAGCTGATGCTGCCCGCACTGTTCGCCCTTCTGTTTTTATCAGGTGTCTCAGGTGCGGCAGCAGACGGACCGAAGACCCTGATTCCGATGGGGCACTCAATCGGCATCCATCTGGAACTGGGCATGCTCATCGTCACGGATGATGTCCTGGTCGCAGACGGGCAGTGGCTAAAAGCGGGGGATATCGTTAAAACACTCGACGGAAAACCAGTCAGCACGATTCAGGACATCACAAAAGCCGCAAAAGCAACAGGGGGAGCAGAAGCGGTACTTGCAATCGAACGTGAAGGCGCTGAACTGGAAATAGGAGCATCCAAAAAGGAACTCCTTACACTGCATTCCTTTATCCGGGAGAGGACGGAAGGAATCGGCACTCTGACGTATGTGGATCCCGAGACAGGCGAATACGGCGCACTGGGCCACCAGATCATTGACCGGACGCTGGACGGAGCACCGCCATTTTCAGGCGGTTCAATCTTCCTGGCAGATGTTGAACAGATCAAAAAGAGCGAGCCGGGTAAGCCGGGATACAAAATTTCTTCGATTGAATCCGGTCATCAGCTCCTGGGCGACATCCGTCAAAATGAGATCTATGGAATATTCGGCAAATGGTCGTCATCGTTAACAGGAGCATTCCCGAAACCATTGGAGATTATGCGGCCGGCAGAGATCCGTGAAGGGGAAGCGGATATCTATACAACCATCAGAGGCACAGAGATCGACAAGTACAGCATCAAGATAACGGCTGCGGCGGATGACGTGTTCCGATTTACCGTAACGGACAAGAAACTGATTGAAAAGACGGGCGGAATTCTCCAGGGAATGAGCGGAAGCCCGATTATTCAGGAGGGAAAATTCGCAGGTGTCGTGACGCATATGTTTGTCGAGGAACCCCTGAAAGGGGCAGCTCTTCCCGTCGAAGAGATGACAAAACGAAAACCATAGAAAATTATGTTGGCCATACCTACTGAGGTATGGCTTTTTCCTTTTTTTGCATTACAATAAAGGAGGAACTACAATCTTTGGAATTGTGGGATTCCGTCGAAACATGTCGGAAATATCGTTCATGAGTCTCATTTTATGATTTGCTGCAGGTGTAAACGGTAGGATGTCGAACTTTATTCAACAGGCTGCGGATCAGGGTTTGCTTTTTAAAAGGGGGAAATTCACATTGGAAAAAATTAAAGTTGCAGTGGCAGATGATAACCGGGAACTCGTAAGGACAATGCTGATTTATTTCGAGAACCATCCCGAAATCGAAGTGGTTGGCACGGCCGCAAACGGAAAGCTGTGCCTGAACATGCTTGAAGAAACCAAACCGGATGTACTGCTCCTGGACATTATCATGCCGCACTTGGATGGTATTGGAGTCCTGGAGGAACTTCAGGCCAACGGCAGCGCGGGGGATATGAATATTATCATGCTGACAGCGTTCGGCCAGGAGGAGATCATGAAGCAGGCCGCAGATCTCGGCGCTTCCTACTTTATCCTTAAGCCATTTGAATTCGACCGTCTCGTCCACCAAATCCTTCAAATGAAAAATGGGCGTCAGCTGAAATCAAGCTCCCATGCCGTGGAGCCGGGCAAACAGCAGACACTCAGCAAAAAAGCGATTGACACAGCGATCACAGCAATTATTAAAGAAATCGGGGTTCCTGCACACATCAAGGGGTACGCATTTCTGCGGGAAGCCATCACGATGGTGTACCACGACGTCGACCTGCTCGGGTCTGTCACAAAAGTCCTGTATCCGGAAATCGCCGAGAAGTTCAACACGACACCTTCCCGTGTGGAAAGGGCGATCCGCCATGCAATCGAAGTTGCCTGGAACCGTGGGAACTACGAAGTCATTTCGAAAATGTTCGGCTATACGGTCCACCATATGAAGAGCAAACCGACCAATTCGGAATTCATTGCGATGGTCTCTGACCGGCTCCGTCTGGAATTCATGACCGCTTAATAGAAAACCGCATTCATACCGGCACTTGCCGACACGAGCCACCCGGAACATCCGGGTGGCTTTTTCCGTTTTATAGGGATAGCAGGTGCTGCAAGAGGCTGGGCCGTTTTCAATCCTGGCTACAGGGGAAAAGGCTGATAGGATGCCAGAAAGGGTGAAACACATGAGAAAAGTGTATGCGCATAGGGGGGCTTCGGGGTATGCGTTCGAAAACACGCTCAAGGCGTTTGAGAAGGCGGTCGGAATTGGTGCGGACGGCATCGAGACCGATCTCCAGCTGACCAAGGACGGTGTTCCGGTCATCATCCATGATGCTGACCTGTACCGGGTCACCGGAGTGAGAAAGTTCATCACAGAACTGACATTTGAGGAGTTGAGGAAACTGAATGTCGGCAGGAACCGGTGGAAGAGGCTGTTCGGCAAGCCGGTGATGACGTTCCGTGAATTTATGGATTGGGCATATGCCGCCGGCGCCCCTCCTCTCAACATTGAGCTGAAAGAAACATTCCTGGACCAATCTGAAGCTGTCGAACAAGTCGTCATGGCCGTAAAAGGCTACCCGGATCTTCATTTTTCCTCTTTTCACTACCCCCTGCTGATGCGGGTGAAGCAGACCGATCCGGGTGCCGAGACAGCGCTGATTGCGACCAAGAAATCGCGCTGGGATCATCTCGGGGTATACGAAAGCGCAGACGGCTTCCACATTCACAAGCGCCTTTGGTCCGGCAAATACCTAAAAGCCATCGAGCGGGAAGGCAAATTCGCCAGAGTTTATGCAGTCGACGGCACAGAACCGTTTATCCCGAAACCTGAGCCCTTTATCCGCGGGTGGATCACCGACTTCCCGGACGCAGTCAAAAAAGCCATGCAAAAAGGTTCCTGACTCAAAGTCAGGAACCTTTAGTTTTTGCGCTTGAACCGGTCTTTCGGTATTTTACCGTTCCGCTGATCTCTTCTGAACAGGAAACCTGCGAAGAATCCGATGCAAAGAATCAGGATAACGAGTCCGAACAGGAATTGGAGCCAGACGGGGAAACCGGATGCCTGGACGCCAAACAGCGCATCACGCATCAATTTGATTCCCCATGCGGCACCGATGCCCGGAATGAGCAGAACGATGAAGGCGGCGAGCCGCTGCATGATGATCTCTCCCTTTCTGTCGAGTTTATTTTCCTTTTGGAGATGAGGATTGTCAAGGAGACTGCTATCGGGTATGATGAAGTTGATTATGCAAATCATTGCACAAATCTCAAGAAGGGCCTGAAGGATTTTGCAGAATGTACTGGTCGTAGGGGCCGGCGCTGGCGGCACCGCCATTTTAAAGCTTCTTCTGCAACTGGATTATATGAATGTCGCAGGAATCGTTGATCCGAATCCGGAAGCCCCGGGAATCGGGCTGGCAGAGGAAAACGGCATTCCGCACGGCGAAGACTGGCGCCCTTTCATTTCAAATGATCTCCATATGATTTTCGATGTGACGGGCGAGCAGGGCATTTTCGGCGAACTGCTGAAAGCCAGGCCGGCACATGCCGTCCTGATTCCGGGCACAATTGCCAAGCTGCTCGTCAGCCTGCTTGAGGAAAATACCGAGTACATTGAACGGCTCCGATCAGAAACAGCCAGAAACAAAATGATTTTTGATTCGCTCGACGAGGGAATGATCGGCATCGACGGAGACGGGGTAATCCGGTTCTTTAACCGGAGTGCGTCTCTTATTACCGGTACGCCGGTGCGCAGCGCGCTCGACCGCCACATTCTCGATGTCATCCCGGACAGCAATCTGCCCCACGTCGCAAAGACCGGGATTCCGGAGCTGAACCGGGAGCTTACACTTTCAAATGGAACACGGGTCGTGACGTCCAGGCGGCCGCTCAGCGATCCTTCCGGCAACCGGGCCGGTGCTTTTGCCGTTTTCCGTGATATTTCCGGCGTAGTGGAACTCGCAGAGGAAATCACGAACCTGAAAGAGATCCAGTCGATGCTGGAAGCGATCATCCATTCAAGCGACGATGCTATTTCTGTCGTGGATGAAAATGGCCGCGGCATCATGATCAACCCGGCATACACCCGGCTCACCGGCCTTACGGAGGCGGATGTCATCGGGAAGCCGGCCTCGGTCGATATTACCGAGGGCGAGAGTATCCACATGAAAGTGCTTGAAACCGGAAGGCCGATCCGGGGCGTCAGAATGCGTGTCGGTCCCGCCGCCAGGGAAGTCGTCGTGAATGTCGCGCCGATTCTTGTAGGCGACAATCTGAAGGGAAGCATTGGTATTATCCATGACCTGACGGAAATGCGGGAGCTCGCCGATGAACTGGATCACGCGCGCCGGATCATCCGCTCGCTCGAGACCCGGTACACGTTCGAGGACCTGGTCGGCGAATCGCCGGAGATGCAGCTGGCGATCCAGCAGGCGAGGCTTGCGGCAACGCTGCCGCTTCCGATCCTCCTGCGGGGTGAATCCGGGACCGGCAAGGAAGTGTTCGCACAGGCCATCCATCACGAGGCAGGGCGCGGAAATTTCGTCCGTGTCAACTGCGCCGCAATTCCTGAAGAGCGCCTGTCGCGGGAACTCTTCGGTTCCGAGGAGCCCGCGGCGGACGGGACAACGGAAATTACCGAAGGTTTATTTGAAGAAGCGCACGGCGGCACTTTGTTCATCGATGAAATCGGCGAGCTGCCCCAAGATGTACAGCTGACCCTTCTCAGGGTGCTGGAGGAACACGAATTTTACCGGACAGGCGGCAGCCGTCCCGTCCCTGTTTCTGTCAGGGTCATCGCTGCCACCAACCGGAACCTCGAGAAATTTATGAGGGAAGGGAAGTTCCGGGAAGATCTGTTTCACCGTCTGAACCGGATGCCGATTCATATTCCTCCGCTCCGTCAGAGAAGGATCGACATCAAGCTTCTGGCGGAAAAACTTCTTCCGAAGCTGAACCGGGATCTCGGGCGCGCCGTCACGGAGATTTCCGAGGACGCTGCCTTCCTGCTAAGGCAGCATAATTGGCCGGGCAATGTGCGGGAGCTGGAGAACATCATCAGCCGTGCCCTGATCTTTATGCAGCCGGCAGACAAATTACTCGGCAAGCCCGACCTTTCCGCTGTCTTTCAGGCAGAGGGGGGCGGGGCGGCAGGCACTCTGGCCGAACAGCTGGATGCCCATGAAAAATTAATTTTAAAGGAAGCGCTTACAACCTGCGGCGGCAACAAGTCCGATGCAGCAAAGCAGCTTGGGATTTCGGTCCGCACGCTTTACTACAAACTTGAGAAGCACCGGCTCGTGTGAGTCCGGGTACATGACCATAAGGAGGAGAAAGAAGATGGAACTGTTTAAATACCTCGAAGAAAGCGATTATGAACAAGTGGTGTTCTGCCACGACAAAACGTCCGGCCTGAAGGCGATCATCGCCATCCACGACACGACGCTCGGCCCGGCGCTTGGGGGCGCCCGGATGTGGACGTATGCGACGGAAGAGGAAGCAGTCATCGATGCTCTCCGCCTGTCCAAAGGCATGACTTACAAGAACGCGGCGGCCGGCCTGAACCTTGGCGGCGGCAAGACCGTCATCATCGGCAATCCGAAAACAGATAAAAATGAAGAGATGTTCCGCGCATTCGGACGGTACATACAGGGGCTGAACGGGCGCTACATCACGGCAGAGGATGTAGGCACAACTGAAGAAGACATGGACATCATCCACCAGGAAACGGACTTTGTCACCGGCATCTCCCCGACCCACGCCGGTTCTTCGGGGAACCCATCCCCGGTCACGGCCTACGGTGTCTACCGCGGGATGAAAGCCGCTGCAAAGGAAGCATTCGGTGCCGATTCCCTGGAAGGGAAGACGATTGCCGTCCAAGGCGTCGGCAACGTGGCGTTCACACTCTGCCGTCACCTTCATGAGGAAGGCGCAAAGCTGATCGTGACCGACATCAACGAAGAATCCGTCCGGCGAGCAGTGGAAGAATTCGACGCGGAAGCGGTCGGCATCAATGACATCTACGGCGTGGAGTGCGACATCTACGCCCCATGTGCACTCGGCGCGACCATCAACGACGAGACGATCCCTCAGCTCAAGGCGAAAGTCATTGCAGGCTCTGCGAACAACCAGCTGAAGACACCGGAACACGGTGACCGCATCCATGAAATGGGCATCGTTTACGCACCTGACTACATCATCAATGCGGGCGGCGTCATCAATGTGGCCGATGAGCTGGAAGGCTATAACCGCGAGCGGGCGATGAAAAAAGTCGAGAAAATCTACGACACCATTGAAAAGGTCTTTGAAATCTCCAAGCGTGACGGCATCCCGTCCTACGCGGCGGCAGACCGCCTTGCAGAAGAGCGCATCACCAACATCGCGAAGTCGCGCGGACAGTTTCTCCGCAACGGCAAGGACACACTCCACCGCCGCTGATGGCAGATCGATCTTGCAACTCTAAAGGATAAAGGAGGCCATCCAATGGCTCTTGAATATGATGTCGTCATTCTCGGGGGAGGGACCGGCGGCTACGTTGCCGCCATCCGTTCCGCGCAGCTGGGGCTGAAGACAGCGGTGGTTGAAAAAGGCAAGCTGGGCGGCACGTGCCTGCACCGCGGCTGTATCCCGTCCAAGGCGCTGCTTCGCAGTGCCGAAGTCTACCGTCTTGCCAAGGAAGAATCCGAGTCGTTCGGTGTGATGACCGGAGAAGTCTCGCTTGCATTCGACCTGGTGCAAAAGCGCAAGCAGTCGATTGTCGACGGCTTGCACGGCGGCGTGCAAGCGCTCATGAAAAAAGGGAAAATCGATGTCTACGAGGGAATGGGCAGGATTCTGGGACCGTCCATCTTCTCGCCGATGCCCGGCACCATTTCGGTCGAATACGAAGACGGAAGGGAAAATGATATTCTCATTCCCCAGAACGTCATCGTCGCCACCGGCTCCAGGCCGCGCACACTGCCCGGACTGGAAGTCGACGGCACGGACGTCCTTACATCCGACGAGGCGCTTGCCCTCGAAAAACTCCCTGCTTCCATTGTGATCATCGGGGGCGGTGTCATCGGGATCGAGTGGGCTTCGATGCTGAACGATTTCGGTGTAGACGTCACTGTCGTCGAATACGCGGACCGGATTCTGCCGACCGAAGACGCGGACATTTCCCGAGAGATGGAAAAACTTCTGAAAAAACGCGGCATCCGATTTGCCACGTCAGCCGAAGTTCTTCCCGATACCCTGAACAAGCAGGAAGGCTCCGTCTCCATCGAGGCGAAAATCGGTGAAGGGACGGAAACGTTCACCGCAGAAAAAATGCTGGTCAGCGTCGGACGTCAGGCCAACACGGAAGGGATCGGCCTGGAAAACACCGATATCGAGCTTGATCGCGGCTTTATCAAAGTCAAGACCACTTACCAGACAAAAGAGTCCCATATCTATGCGATCGGAGACGTAATCGGCGGCCTCCAGCTGGCCCATGTGGCGTCCCATGAAGGAATCTCTGCGGTCGGGCATATCGCGAGAACGGATGCCCATCCGGTCGACCCTGACATGGTGCCGCGATGCATCTATTCAAGCCCGGAGGCGGCTTCTGTCGGCATCACGGAGCAGCAGGCCAAAGAGCGCGGGTTCGATGTTAAAGTCGGCAAATTCCCGTTCAAGGCGATCGGGAAGGCGCTTGTCCACGGGGAATCCGACGGCTTTGTGAAGATTGTCGCCGACAAGGCCACCGATGATATCCTCGGCATCCACATGATCGGACCGCATGTCACCGACATGATCTCCGAGGCAGGCCTTGCGAAAGTTCTTGACGCCACGCCTTGGGAAGTTGCGTCCCTTGTCCACCCGCATCCTACCTTAAGCGAAGTGATGGGTGAAGCGGCACTTGCCGTCGATGGCAAGGCCATTCATATGTAATCAAAGGGGGAAACCGAAAGATGACCAACAACCGTCATGAACAGCTGGGACTCACGAACGAAGATGCCCTGCGCATGTACGAGACGATGCTGACCGCGCGCCGGCTTGATGAACGGATGTGGCTTTTGAACCGTTCCGGCAAAATCCCGTTCGTCATTTCCTGCCAGGGGCAGGAGGCTGCCCAAGTCGGCGCCGCATTCGCGCTGGATACGGAAAAGGATTATATCGCACCGTACTACCGCGACATGGGCGTCGTCCTCCACTTCGGCATGACGCCAAAAGACCTGATGCTGAGCGCATTCGCCAAAGCCGAAGATCCGAACTCCGGCGGACGGCAGATGCCTGGCCACTTCGGCCAGAAAAAGAACCGCATCCTCACCGGATCTTCTCCGGTGACCACACAGCTGCCGCATGCAGTCGGTGTGGCACTGGCGGGCAAGATCAAGAAAAAAGATTTCATCACATTCGTGACGCTCGGCGAAGGTTCCTCCAACCAGGGCGACTTCCATGAAGGCGCCAACTTTGCGGGAGTCCACAAGCTGCCGACCATCATCATGGTGGAAAACAACAAATATGCCATTTCCGTTCCGGTCGAGAAGCAGCTCGCGTGCGAAAACGTTTCTGACCGCGCACCGGGTTACGGGATGCCGGGGTATACCGTGGACGGCACCGATCCTCTTGCCGTCTATGAAGTCGTCAAGGAGGCTGCTGACCGGGCGCGTTCCGGCCAAGGCCCGACGCTCGTCGAAACGATCTGCTATCGCCTGACCGCCCACTCTTCGGATGATGACCACCGCGCGTACCGCTCGGAGGAAGACCTGAAAGCGGAAAAGGAGAAAGATCCGATTCCGCGCTTCGCGGCTTACCTGAAAGAAGCGGGCGTGCTGGATGACGAGACAGAAAAGGAAATGGAAGACCGTGTCAAGCAGGCCGTCAACGAAGCGACGGATTATGCGGAAGCGGCTCCGTACGCGGAACCGGAAGATGCTTTGAAATACGTTTACGCGGAACAGGGAGGGGATGAATAATGGCGGTACGGTCCTATATCGATGCCATTACGCTCGCGATGAAAGAAGAAATGGAGCGTGACGACAACGTCTTCATCCTCGGCGAGGACGTCGGGAAAAAAGGCGGCGTCTTCAAGGCGACACAGGGTCTCTATGATCAGTTCGGCGAAGAGCGCGTCATCGACACGCCTCTCGCGGAATCGGCGATAGCGGGGGTCGGGATCGGCGCCGCCATGTACGGCATGCGCCCGATCGCAGAAATGCAGTTTGCCGACTTCATCATGCCGGCGGTCAACCAGATCATCTCTGAGGCGGCCCGCATCCGTTACCGGTCGAACAATGACTGGAGCTGCCCGATTGTCGTGCGTGCCCCGTTTGGCGGCGGTGTCCACGGGGCGCTCTACCATTCCCAGTCGGTGGAAGCGATCTTCGCCAACCAGCCGGGTCTGAAAATTGTCATCCCTTCGACGCCATACGACGCCAAGGGGCTTCTGAAGGCAGCCATCCGGGACGACGATCCGGTGCTGTTCTTTGAGCATAAACGCGCCTACCGTCTGCTCAAAGGCGAGGTTCCGGATGAGGATTACACCCTTCCGATCGGGAAGGCGGACATCAAACGCGAGGGTGAAGATATCACAGTCATCACTTACGGCCTTGCGGTTCACTTTGCCCTCCAGGCTGCCGAGCGGCTTGCGGAGGACGGCATTTCCGCACATATCCTGGATCTCCGTACCGTCTACCCGCTTGACCGGGAAGCGATTGTCGAAGCCGCCTCTAAAACCGGCAAAGTGCTCCTCGTCACGGAAGACAACAAGGAAGGCAGCATCATGAGCGAAGTTGCGGCAATCATCGCAGAAGAATGCTTGTTCGATCTGGATGCACCGATCCAGCGCCTCGCCGGGCCTGATGTGCCGGCGATGCCGTACGCACCGACAATGGAAAAGTACTTCATGATCAATCCGGACAAGGTCGAGAAAGCGATGCGCGATCTCGCAGAATTCTGATACGGACGGAGGGCTAACAAGTGGCGAAACAAACCATCACCATGCCCCAGCTGGGCGAAAGTGTGACCGAAGGCACCATTGAACGCTGGCTCGTGAAACCCGGCGATACAGTCGAGAAATACGACCCCCTCGCCGAGGTCAATACAGATAAAGTGACGGCCGAAATCCCGTCTTCCTTCTCGGGAACCATCAAGGAGCTCATCGCCGGTGAAGGAGAGACCCTTGAAGTCGGGGCAGCCGTCTGCACAATCGAAACGGAAGATGCGGCATCCGCAGAGACCGAAGCTGCACCGGCCGAAGGTGGACCCGCCAATGAAATGCCGGCTGCGGGATCCGAAAAACCGGAAAGTCTTTCAGGCCGCTCCGGATCTTCGTCTCCTGCCAAGGCCGAAGGGTCGGGAGCAAGGTATTCACCGGCCGTGCTCCGGCTATCCCAGGAACACGGCATCGACCTTTCGCAGGTGGAAGGATCCGGCCGCGGTGGCCGGATCACCCGCAAAGACCTTACGAAGCTGATCGAATCAGGGACGATCCCGACAGAACCGGCAGCCCGGCAGCCTGAGCCGGCAAGTGTACAGACCGCCGAGCCGAAACCGGAAGCCGCGCCTGCCCAGGCCAAACAATCGGAGCAACAGGCAGCGGGGGTCCAGGCGGCTGCAGGGGACATCGAGATTCCGGTATCCGGCGTGCGCCGCGCAATCGCGAACAACATGCTGCGTTCGAAACACGAAGCGCCGCATGCGTGGACGATGATCGAAGTGGATGTGACCGGCCTGGTCCAATACCGCGATTCCATCAAGAACGAGTTCAAGACCAAAGAAGGCTTCGGCCTGACCTACTTTGCCTTCTTCGTGAAAGCAGTGGCCCAGGCACTGAAGGAATTCCCGATGATGAATTCGATGTGGGCGGGCGACAAGATTATCCAGAAAAAAGCGATCAACATCTCGATTGCCGTCGCGACGGAAGACGCCCTGTTTGTTCCGGTCATCAAGGATGCCGACGAAAAGACAATCAAAGGCATCGCGCGGGAGATCAAGGAACTGGCGGACAAAGTCCGCTCCGGCAAGCTGAAGTCCGAAGAAATGCAGGGCGGCACGTTCACGGTGAACAACACCGGTTCGTTCGGCTCGGTCCAGTCGATGGGCATCATCAACTACCCTCAGGCGGCGATCCTCCAGGTGGAATCGATCGTCAAGCGCCCGGTCATCATGGAAGGCGGCATGTTCGCGGCACGTGACATGGTCAACCTCTGCCTGTCCTTGGACCACCGAGTGCTGGATGGCCTGGTGGCCGGACGGTTCCTGGCGCGGGTGAAGGAGATCCTTGAGAACATTTCCAGTGAGAATACGTCGGTTTACTAATATTGAAACGGCAAGGCGCACCGGAGTGAACCCGGGTGCACCTTGCCGTTTTTCCGTTATGGAGTTTATAGAAATCGTCGGTCTCGGCAACCGTTGGCGGCGGCAGAGATATCAGACACTTTCAGCGGGATATCGAGCAGTTCCGCGCGGATATCGATCACTTTCCGCGGGAAATCACTCACTCCGGCAGTGTGTCATCGTTGCAGCTGCTAAAGCGCATTCGCAACCGTCCGCGTCGATCTGTATGAATCCGGCACGAATTCGCTTGTTCAGTCAGACAACGCGTTTGATTAGCGTTCCATCTTTCAAGCGATCGGGTTCTCCGGTAGAATGAAAATAAGCACTATTCACATTGGGGGAGAGGCAAATGACCATCGACACGATGAAACAGATATCGTTTGAACAGCCCACCGTGGGGGACTGGAGAAAAGCGGCCGAAGCTTCGCTAAAAGGGAAACCGCTTGCATCACTTGAAACCGAGACACCTGAAGGCATCACGCTGAAGCCGCTCTACACGGCGGAGGATGTTCCCGAAGGACAGGAAGACCGGATCCGTGCCATCCGGAACGGAATCGGTAAAACGGACTGGACGATTCTCCAGGAGACAAGAGAGTCGGACCCTGCCAAGTATGTGGAAAAGGTGAAATCCGCGCTGGGCCGGGGCAATGAGGCTGTCGTCTATACTGGCGGATGGGAAAAGGAAGCGGACGCAGGAGTGCTTGATGCCCTGGCAGCACTGATCACGGAAGTGCCTGTTTATGTACGGTGCCGTCCGGACGATCCGTTTCTCGCCGTATTCGGTGCTGTTCCTGAAGACAAGAGGGGGATGGTTGCGGGTTATGCGGATGTGGACCGGTCGGCGGATCTGTCACGGCGCTTCCCGGCCCTCCGGACCATCGCCGTGGACTCGGGTTCGGTACATATGAAAGGGGCGGATGCGGTGACGGAGCTGGCTGCGGCCCTTTCCAGAGCAGCGGAAATCGCGGGGGAAGAAGATGATTTCGGTGCAATGGCCCGGAAGCTATTCTTCGTTTTTAATGTCGACACGCACTTTTTCATGGAGATTGCGAAATTGCGTGCGTTCCGGCTGCTGTTCAAATCGTTTGCAGCCGCTTACGGAGTGGATGAGCCGGTGCATGTCCCGGTCATCGCCCGCACCTCTTTGCGCACCTATTCCCTTGCCGATCCGTATGTCAACCTGCTCAGGAGCGGCAATGAGGCTTTCTCCGCTGCAATCGGCGGCGCCGACGCCATTACGGTCGCACCACTGGATACCCTGACGGGGAGCACGGGCTTTTCCGAGCGCGTCGCGCGGAATGTCCAGCACATCCTCAAGGAAGAAGCCCATGCGGACCGCGTACTTGATCCGTCCGGGGGCTCCTACTATATCGAGTCGCTGACCGAGTCTCTGTACCGGAAAACCTGGGAGCTGTTCCTCCAATTCGAGAAACAGGGCGGCATCTCGGCCACAATTGCGGACGGCACGCTGGACCGGATGCTTGCAGAGAAAAAAGATGCGCGCATCCGCCGTCTCGCCGTGCGGGAAGAGTCCCTGATCGGGACGAACATTTACGCGGATCCGGCAGAGGAAATCCGGAAGCCGGCTGGATCAGACGGAGCGGAAGGCCGTTTCGCCGAGCCGTTCGAAGGACTCCGGTCCTCCCTTCAGGGAAGGGAGGTCCACCTGATCCGTTTCGGCAGCCTGAAGGCCGTCAAGCCGGTGGCCGATTTCACGGCGGGCGTGCTGGCCGTCGGCGGCATCCGTCCGGAGCTGTCTCCGCTATTTGAAACAGCGGAAGAGGCCCTGGGTTATCTGGAGTCGGAACAGCCGCTGTACGCGGTCTTCTGCGCGGCTGCCGGCCAGGCGGAAGAAGCATTGCGGGCAGTTGTTGCCGGCAAGCCCGATAAAACCGTTCTCGATGCGGCAGGGCGTTTCCCGGAAGAAACCGCGGCATCGCTCCGGGAAGCCGGCCTAAACGGATTTTATTACAAAGGCCAGGATATTCTGGACAAGCTGACAGAAGTGAAAGGGATTGTCGAAGGGGGAATGCAGCAATGAACAAACCGGACTTCACGAAAATCGACCCTGAAAAAGTCCTGCAAGGGAGCTCACACCAGTCTGCAGATGGGGCACCTGTAGAATCGTATGAGGGGATCGGCATCCTCCCGTCTTACACCGAAAAAGAACTGGACGGGCTCGGGCATCTGTCCGATATGCCGGGCATCGCACCGAACACACGCGGCCCTTATCCGACGATGTATGTGTCCCGGCCGTGGACTGTCCGCCAATATGCCGGCTTCTCAACGGCCGAAGAAAGCAACGCGTTCTATCGACGGAACCTGGCTATGGGCCAGAAGGGCCTTTCCGTAGCGTTCGACCTCGCAACACACCGCGGATATGATTCGGATCATCCGCGGGTTTCGGGAGATGTCGGGAAGGCCGGGGTTGCCATCGACTCGGTCGAAGACATGAAAATCCTCTTTGACGGCATTCCGCTGGATCAGATGTCGGTGTCGATGACGATGAACGGCGCGGTCATTCCTGTCATGGCTTTTTATATCGTGGCGGCGGAAGAACAGGGCGTCACGCCTGAAAAGCTGTCCGGAACGATCCAGAACGATATCCTGAAGGAATACATGGTCCGGAACACGTACATTTATCCGCCGGAGATGTCGATGCGGATCATCGCAGATATTTTCGAATACACATCGAAGAACATGCCGAAGTTCAACTCGATCTCAATCTCCGGCTATCACATGCAGGAAGCCGGGGCGACGGCCGACATTGAGCTCGCCTATACGCTCGCGGACGGGCTGGAATATGTCCGCACCGGACTCAAGGCCGGAATCGACATCGATTCGTTCGCCCCGCGGCTCAGCTTTTTCTGGGCAATCGGCATGAACTACTTTATGGAAGTCGCGAAGATGCGGGCGGCGCGCCGGATCTGGGCACAGATGATGAAGTCGTTCGATCCGAAAAACCCGAAGTCGCTAGCGCTCCGAACGCATTCCCAGACATCAGGCTGGAGCCTCACCGAGCAGGACCCGTTCAACAACGTCACCCGGACGCTGATCGAAGCGAACGCAGCGGCGATGGGCCATACCCAGTCCCTCCATACCAATGCGCTTGACGAGGCGATTGCCCTCCCGACCGACTTCTCGGCACGCATTGCACGCAACACGCAGCTGTTCCTCCAGGAGGAAACCCAAATGACGAACGTCATCGATCCATGGGGCGGCTCCTACTATGTCGAAAAGCTGACGGATGAACTGATGAAGAAAGCCTGGGACCTGATCGAAGAGATCGAGGAGCTCGGCGGCATGGCAAAAGCGATTGAAACGGGCCTGCCGAAGATGAAGATCGAAGAAGCCGCGGCACGCCGCCAGGCCCAGATCGACTCGGGGTCCGAATCCATCATCGGCGTGAACAAATACCGTCCGGAAGAGGAGGATCCGATCGAGATTCTCGACATCGACAATACCGAAGTGCGGCGCAAGCAGATCGAGCGTCTTGAAAAGATGAAAGCGGAGAGAGATGATGCCGTCGTCCGCATGGCGCTCGACAAGCTGACCGAAGCGGCCCGAACCGGAGAAGGCAACCTCCTGGCCCTCGCAGTGGATGCGGCCCGCGCCCGTGCATCGATCGGGGAAATTTCCGATGCGATCGAAAAAGCGTCCGGCAGGCATAAGGCCGTCATCCGTTCGATCAGCGGCGTCTACAGTTCAAACTTCACCGATGCCGAGGCGATTAATGAAGTCAAGGAAATGACCGGTGAATTCCTGGACAATGAGGGCCGCCGTCCGCGGATCATGGTCGCCAAAATGGGGCAGGACGGACATGACCGCGGCGCCAAGGTCGTCGCGACCGCGTTTGCGGACCTTGGCTTCGATGTCGACATCGGCCCGCTTTTCCAGACACCGGCCGAAACGGCGCTGCAGGCGGCGGAAAACGACGTGCACGCGGTCGGCGTGAGCTCGCTTGCCGCAGGCCACAAAACGCTGATCCCCGAGCTGATCGAAGAGCTCCGGAAAATCGGGCGCGAGGACATCGTCGTGTTTGCTGGCGGCGTCATTCCGGCGAAGGATTATGACTTCCTGTACGATGCGGGCGTTGCTGCCATCTTCGGGCCGGGCACCGTCATCCCGGTTTCCGCGCAGAAAGTCATCGAAGCCATCTACAGCAAGCTTGGCTACGAGGAAGCCTCCGATTGACGGAACGGGAAAAACAGGCCCAAATGCGGACCGAAGGCGGCATTCCGCCGCATGACGGCATGTCCGCGGGCCCCCGGAAGCGGTTCGTCAAAAAGCGCCGGCCTGTCCCTGCGGATGAACTGGCAAAAGGGATCCGGTCCGGCTCCAGGCTCGCGCTGGCAAAAGGAATCACCCTGCTGGAAAGCCGGGCCCCGGAAGACCGGAAAGCCGCACAGGAACTTCTCATCGGCCTGCTTCCCGATGCCGGGAACAGTGTCCGGATCGGCATCACCGGAGTGCCGGGCGCCGGCAAAAGCACGTTCATCGAGTCATTCGGGCTCATGCTCGCAGAAGCCGGCCACAAGGTGGCGGTGCTCGCGATCGACCCGAGTTCGACCGTGACCGGGGGGAGCATTCTCGGCGACAAAACGAGGATGGAGGAACTGTCCCGGCATCCGAACGCGTTTATCCGCCCGTCGCCATCATCGGGAACACTCGGCGGTGTCCACCGGAAAACGAGGGAAACGATGCTTCTTTGCGAGGCTGCGGGATACGATGTCATCCTCATCGAAACGGTCGGCGTCGGCCAAAGTGAGACCGCGGTCAGAGGCATGGCAGACTTTTTCCTGCTTCTCGTCCTGACCGGAGCGGGAGATGAACTTCAGGGAGTCAAGAAAGGCATCATGGAACTGGCGGACGGCATCATCGTCCACAAGGCCGACGGGGACAATATCATTCCTGCGAAGCGGACAGCGAGGGAGTACAAGCAGTTTCTTCGCATGCTGCAGCCGGCCACTCCGGGCTGGCAGACAACCGTCCATCCCGTATCGTCTCTTGCCGGGACAGGGCTGGAAGACGTATGGGAGACGGTTCTCGGCTTCAGGGACAGCATGTCCTCTTCCGGAGAGTGGGACAGAAGGCGCCGGGATCAGCTGAGATCCTGGTTCCGACAGTCGATCGAAGACCACCTGATCGATTCGTTTTATGCATCAGAGGACAGGAAACAGGAAGTCGAACGCCTTGAAGACAGAATTCTTGACGGCCGGCTGACCGTGACGGCGGCTGTAGAGGAATTATTCCGCGGCTGAAACTCGGGTTTTGCAGGAAAGCCCCTGACCTGTTATGATTTTCTTGGATAAACCGAAAGGGGATGCAGTCATGAACATGGATATGAACCTGTTTATGCAAGATATGATCCGCCAGGCGCGGAGCGAAATGGAAGCCTCCGGCTACGAGCAGCTGAAAACTCCGGAAGAAGTGGATTCGGCATTGAAGCGTGAAGGGACAACCCTCTTCATGGTCAACTCGGTCTGCGGTTGCGCGGGCGGGATTGCGCGCCCTGCAGCGATGCACGCTGTCCACTACGACAAGCGTCCCGAGCATCTGGTGACGGTGTTTGCAGGCCAGGACAAGGAAGCGACCGCACAGGCACGCATGCATTTCGGCGATGACCACCTTCCGTCGTCCCCGTCATTCATCCTCGTGAAGGATGGCAAAGTGGTCGGCGAAGTGCCGCGCCACGAAATCGAAGGCCATGACCCGATGTCTGTCGTCGTCAACCTCCAGGGCCTGTTCGAAGAGTATTGCGAAGAAGTTTGAGCCATTAAAAAAATCGCAGCAGCCGTTTTACGGGCGCTGCGATTTTTTGTGTTCGTCCCGGGTCAGATGAACACGCTGAGTCCCATGGCAATTGTCGACAAAAGCATGAGTGCGACCATGGTGTAGATCACGATTTTTTGAATTTTTTTATTGCTCAATTTTATTCTGGCTCCTTCACTGCTGATGGGTTCATTTTAATGATTTTTGGTCGTTTGCGCAATATATAGAGTTTTGCGCCCTGAACCGGTACAATTGTAATCGGATACATGAAAAGGGGGCAAGGGAAATGGAGAAGGTCGACCACATCGGCATCGCGGTAAAAGACCTCGATGCCGTCCTTCCATACTACACGGACACACTTGGCATTCCGCTCATGGGAATCGAGGATGTTCCGACGCAGGGCCTCAGAGTTGCATTTCTTAATGCAGGGAACGTGAAGCTGGAGCTTCTGGAACCTGCATCCGAAACGAGCGCCGTCGCCAAGTTTATCGAAAAGCGGGGGGAGGGCGTCCATCACATCGCATTTGGGGTGACCGGCATCCAAGAAAGGATGGACGACCTGCGCGAAAACGGTGTCCGGCTGCTGTCTGACGGCCCGGTTCCCGGAGCCGGCGGCGCGCAGGTGGCCTTTATGCACCCGAAATCCTCATACGGCGTTCTCTATGAACTGTGCGACAAATCCGGAAGCCAGGAGTGAATAGTGTCATGGATATCTATGAAAAAATCAATGAACTATATGACAGGAAACGAGAAATCGAGCTTGGCGGAGGGGACGACAAAATCGACCGCCAGCACGAAAAGGGGAAGCTGACCGCACGCGAGCGGATTGACCTGCTGCTTGACGAAGGAACGTTTGTCGAACTGAACCCGTTTGTCACTCACCGGACCCAGGACTTCGGCATGGACAAGATGAAGGGACCGGGTGACGGCGTCGTGACCGGATACGGAAAAGTGAATGGCCGTCCCGTCTACCTGTTCTCGCAGGACTTCACGGTCTTCGGGGGTGCACTCGGTGAGATGCATGCGATGAAGATCGCAAATGTAATGGACCTGGCCGCGAAAAATGGCGCGCCGTTTATCGGGCTGAACGATTCCGGCGGCGCGCGGATTCAGGAAGGCGTCGTCTCACTGGACGGCTACGGGGAGATTTTCTACCGGAACGCCGTTTATTCCGGAGTGATTCCGCAAATTTCCGTCATTCTCGGGCCTTGTGCGGGCGGCGCCGTTTATTCGCCGGCCATCACCGACTTTGTTTTCATGACCGACAAAACGAGCCAGATGTTCATCACAGGGCCGAAAGTCATCGAGACGGTCACGGGTGAAAAGATTTCCTCCGAGGATCTCGGCGGTTCCAAAGTACATAACGCCATCAGCGGAAATGCCCATTTCCGCGCTGCCAGCGAAGAGGAAGTTCTTGCGGATGTCCGCAGGCTCCTTTCCTATCTGCCACAAAACAACGAAGAAATGCCGCCGCGGCTTGAGGCAGATTCGGAAAGCGACGACCGGCCGGATCTCGTGGACGTGGTCCCGTTCGAGACAATTCGCCCATATGACGTCCGAAAAGTGATCGACCAGGTCGTCGATGCGGATTCGTTCATGGAAGTCCAGCCGGAATTTGCCCGGAACATCGTGGTCGGCCTTGCCCGCATCAAGGGGGAGACGGTCGGCCTCGTGTGCAACCAGCCGAAAGTCATGGCCGGCGGGCTTGATATCGACTCGTCCGACAAAGCGGCGCGGTTTATCCGCTTCTGCGACTCATTCAACATCCCGATCATCACATTTGAGGACGTGACCGGCTTTTTCCCGGGCATCAAGCAGGAGCACGGCGGCATCATCCGCCACGGCGCGAAAATCCTGTATGCCTATTCGGAGGCGACTGTCCCGAAAATGACGGTCATCCTCCGGAAAGCGTACGGCGGTGCCTATGTCGCACTCAACTCGAAATCCATCGGGGCCGACGTCGTATACGCCTGGCCAAATGCCGAGATTGCGGTCATGGGCCCACAGGGCGCCGCGAACATCATCTTCGCGAGGGAGATCGCCAACAGCGATGACCCGGAAGCGACACGCGCCGCGAAGATCGAGGAATACAAAGAGAAATTCGCCAACCCGTACGTCGCGGCAAGCCACGGCATGGTCGACGATGTCATCGACCCGCGCGAGACCCGCGTCAAGCTGATCCAGGCGCTTGAAATGATGCGCAATAAGAAAGAAGACCGCCCGAAGAAAAAACACGGCAACATTCCGCTATAATGGATATAGGAAGCGCACCGGTTTTTTTGCGGTGCGCTTTCGGATTTGACAGGAGGCATGCTTGATGGAAAACAAACGGCTGATTGATGAATTTATGGAGCTTGTACAGATTGATTCCGAAACGAAGCATGAAGGGGAGATCGTCGGCATCCTGAAGGAGAAAATGGAAGCACTCGGTTTCGACGTTACGGAAGACGACTCCGCCGAGCGCTCCGGTCACGGAGCCGGCAACCTGATTGCAACGAAAACAGGCAGCGCGGAAGGCGCCGACGCCATTTACTTTACCTGCCATATGGACACGGTCGTACCCGGCAAGGGAATCAAACCGCAACTGAAGGAAGACGGCTATATCTATTCGGACGGAACGACGATCCTCGGCGCAGATGACAAAGCAGGCATTGCCGCGCTGTTCGAAATGATGCGCCGCATCAATGAGGAAGGCATCGCGCACGGCGACATCCAATTCATCATCACGGCAGGAGAAGAAAGCGGCCTCCGCGGCGCGAAAGAGCTGGATCCGAAAGCCATCCGGGCGGACTACGGCTACGCGGTCGATTCCGACGGCAAAGTCGGCGGCATCGTGACCGCTGCGCCGTTCCAGGCAAAACTGAATACCGTTATCCGGGGCAAGACTGCCCATGCCGGCGTCGCCCCTGAAAAGGGCGTATCTGCAATCACGATTGCGGCAAAAGCAATTGCCAACATGTCACTCGGCCGGATCGATTCCGAGACGACGGCGAACATCGGCCGATTCGAGGGCGGACAGGCGACAAACATCGTCTGCGACGAAGTGCATATCCTGTCGGAAGCGCGCTCCATCAACAAAGACAAGCTCGACGAACAGACCGCACATATGGTCCGCACATTCGAACGCCAGGCAAGTCTGATGGGCGGCACCGCCGAGACGGACGTCCAGCTGATGTATCCTGGCTTCTCGCTCGGCGAGGAAGACCAGGTCGTGAAAACGGCGATGGACGCGATCCGGCGCATCGGCCGCGGACCGGAGCTCATGACAAGCGGCGGAGGCAGCGACGGCAATATTTTCAACGGCTTCGGCGTCCCGACGGTCACGCTTTCCGTCGGATACGAGGAAATCCACACGACCAGCGAACGGATGCCGGTCGAAGAGCTGGAAAAGTTGGCTGACCTGCTGGTGGAAATCGTGAAAACCGCAGCGAAACAGTAATCTGGCAGACGCGGAAAATCGGACATAGCAGGAGTGGTTGGCATCCTGCTGTGATTTTGGAAGCACTCACATGCCCGTTGGAAGCAGTCATGGATGATTCCGATGCACTCATGTGCCCCTTCGAAGCACTCAATCTTGGAACAAAAAGACGGGCCCTGCGCCCGTCTTTTCCTTTTTCGCCCGGCCGTTGATATAATGAAGTCAGCATTTTACACCGGGGCGATGAACATGATTGAAAGCAGGCCGAAAAAAGGCAGGATCATTTTCCATATTGATATGAACAGCTTTTTCGCGTCCGTCGAGCAGGCGCACGATCCTTCCCTGAAGGGGAAGCCGGTGGCGGTTGCCGGGAATCCGAAAGAGCGAAAAGGAATTGTTGTCACCTGTTCATATGAAGCAAGGGCACACGGGGTCTACACGACCATGCCGGTGTGGGAGGCCCGCCGGAAGTGCCCTAACCTGATTGTCATCCCTCCTGACCATAACCGTTACCGGGACGCATCGGATGCGATGTTCAGCCTGCTCCGGACTTATACCGGACTGGTCGAACCGGTGTCAATCGATGAGGGCTATCTGGATGTGTCGGATGTGGAATGGCCGGGAACGGCTGTCGAGCTGGCGGAAGAGATGCAGCGGAGGATTCTGACGGAACTGGATCTGCCGTGCTCGATCGGGATTGCACCAAATAAATTTCTGGCCAAGACAGCATCCGATATGAAAAAACCGATGGGGATCACGATTCTGAGGAAACGGGATGTGCCGGCCGTCCTCTGGCCGCTTCCGGTGATTGAGATGCACGGCATCGGCAAAAGCACGGAAGACAAACTCCGGTCAATGAAGATCGAAACAATCGGTGATCTTGCGGCCGCAGAAGAAGGTTTTCTGAAAGAGCATCTCGGAAAGCGGGGCATCCACCTAAGAAGGCGGGCGAACGGAATCGATACGCGGCCGGTTGACCCGGAGTCCGTCCACGAACGCAAAAGCGTCGGCGGTTCCGTAACGCTGCCCATCGACGAAACCGACCCTGTTGAGCTCAAGAAAACGCTCCGGAAGCTTGCTGAAAAAGTGGCCTTCCGGCTTGACCGCAGGGAGCTTGCAGGCGACCTCGTGACCATCCAGATCCGGGATGCAGATTGGGTGAACCACTCAAGAAGCCGGACACTCACGAATGCCATATATACAGCCGATGCCATCTTCGGAGAAGCGGAACTGCTGTTTGACCGGCATTACGGCGGGCAGCCGGTGCGCCTTCTGGGGGTGACCGTCGGCCGGATCATCGACCGCTCCGAGACAACGGAACAGCTGTCGATCTTCAACTATGAAAAACACGCAAAACAAGAGCCGGTCCTGAAGATGATCGGCGAGCTGGAATCGAAGTTCGGAAAAGGCGCCATCACGAGAGGCATCTCCGGACCGAAATCCGGCGGAAGGCAGGGTTGACATGCAAATACAATTTTTGGGGACGGGCGCAGGCATGCCGTCCAAGCAGCGGAACACGAGCGCGCTCGCACTAAAGCTTTTGGAGGAGCGGGGCAGCTTCTGGCTGTTTGACTGCGGGGAGGCCACCCAGCACCAGATGCTCCACACCACACTAAAACCGCGAAAGCTTGAGAAAGTCTTTATCACGCATCTCCACGGGGACCATATTTTCGGCCTCCCGGGGATGCTCGGTTCAAGGGGATTCCTGGGAGGGTCCGGACGGCTTGACCTTTACGGCCCCAAAGGACTCCGGGAATGGATTGAAGTCACCCTCCGGATCAGCCGGACCCATCTCAACTATGAGCTGGCCGTCCATGAAGTGGATGAAGGGACCGTTTTTGAGGACGAGTCATTTATCGTCCGGGCGTTGCCTCTTGATCACGTGGTACCGTGCTTTGGCTACCGCGTCGAGCAGAAGCCCCTGCCGGGAAAACTTCTCAGCGACCGTGCCAGAGAAGCGGGCGTGCCGAAGGGACCGCTTCTCCGTGAACTGAAAGAAGGCAGGGACGTCGTTCTCGAAGATGGGACAGCAGTCAAAAGCTCGGATGTCACCGGCCCGCCGCAGCCCGGATTCACAGTGGCAATCCTTGGCGATACCCGGTTCACGGCCAATGCCGTCGAACTGGCGCAGGATGCGGATGTCGTCATCCACGAAGCAACGTTCGACCGGGAATCGGCTCATCTGGCCGGACCATACGGGCACTCGACAATTATTGATGCGGCAAAAACAGCCGTTCTGGCGGGAGCCCGCTCCCTGATCGCCAATCATATCAGTGCACGTTTCCTTCCCGAGGACGCGGAGCACCTGGCGGCGGAAGCGGCAGAGGTTTTCTCTCCTGTGGAAATTGCGGAAGACTTTGCGGAATATGAATGGAAAGACGGAGTACTAAAAAGGATTAATTAATTTCACAGAAAAGCAGTAAGCTTATGGAGTGCTCGATATATTTATGGAAATGCTCGATATCCGGTCGAAAGCGAGCGATATCGCCTCTGCCAAAAAAACACATATGTCTGCGGTAAATTGCGCGAAAACCAGCCCATTCCTGTCCATAAAACCCAAAAACGTGATCCCTGCTGCTTGAGGGATCACGTTTTTTAATCGTCTTCAGTTCCAACCGCGCTCATACTGGACCGGAGCCTGGATGTCCGCACCGAGTTCCTTTGCGGCGCGCCTTGGCCAGTACGGGTCGCGGAGCAGTTCGCGTCCGAGGAGGACAAGGTCGGCGCGCCCGTTTTGCACAATTTCTTCCGCATGCGCCGGCTCCTCGATCAGCCCGACTGCGCCTGTCATGATGTCTGCACCGTTCCGGATGGTCTCGGAAAACGGGACCTGGTAGCCGGGGTAGGGGCTGATCCTCGCCGGAACGACGGCGCCAGAGCTGACATCGATCAGGTCGACGTCCTGTTCCTTCATCCACCCGGCCATCTGCACATAGTCTTCCGGCGTCATGCCGCCGTCGGTGTAGTCGCTTGCGGAAATCCGGACGAATAGGGGACCGTTCCATACGCCGCGGACCGCGTCGATGGTTTCCCTGACGATGCGGTAGCGGTTTTCCGCGTTGCCGCCGTAACGGTCTGTCCGCCTGTTGGACAGCGGAGACAGGAATTCATTGAGCAGATAGCCGTGCGCGCCGTGCAGCTCGATCACGTCAAAGCCTGCTTCCTTGGCCCGCACCGCCGCATCGCGGAAAGCCGAGACGGTTTTTAGGATGTCGTCTTCGGTCATTTCCTTCGGGGTTTTGTAGCGGTCGTTGAAGGCGATGGCGGAAGGGGCGAAAATGTCCCCGTCAGTCTCAGATTTCCGTCCCGCGTGTGCAAGCTGGATACCCGCCGCGGCTCCGTGCTGCCTGATCAGTGCGGTGAGGCGCTTTAGCCCTTCGACATGTTCGTCCTCCCAGATGCCGAGATCCTCATTTGAAATCCGGCCCTCGGGCTGGACCGCGGTCGCCTCGACGATAAGGAGCCCCGCTCCTCCGACGGCGCGCGACGGATAGTGGACAAGATGCCAGTCCTGCACTTTTCCGTCCTGCTCCGGGCAGGAATACATGCACATCGGCGACATGACGATCCGGTTGCGGAAAGTCACGCCCCTGATTTCAATCGGTTCAAACAGCTTCGACAAAACAATCACCCTTTTCCGATAGAATTCCTTTCCATTCTATCAATCGGGCCGGTCACTGTCCGGTCGCAAGCTCGCGGGAGCGGTTTTCCGCCGCCCGGATGCAGGATGCGACCGCATTGTGGAATCCGGCATCATCCAGTGCCCGGATGCCAGCTGCCGTCGTGCCGCCCGGACTCGTTACATGTTCCCTGAGTTCCGAAGGTTCGGCCGTGCGCCGTTTCAGCATCGCGGCTGCACCCTCGAGCACCTGGATGATCAGGTCGCGCGCATCCGTTCCGCACAGTCCCGATGTGGTCGCCGCTTCCTCCAGGGCCTCGGCGAAATAATAGACGTAGGCCGGGCCGCTTCCCGCCAATGCCGTGATGAGATGCAGCTCGTCTTCCTCGACTTCTTTCACAAGGCCGACCGAGCCCAAAAGCGACAGAATGTTTTCCCGCACGTTGGCGCAGACCGCCTCATTCATCGCGACACCCGTTGCGGCAAGGCCGATTGTGGCGGATGTATTCGGCATGGAGCGGGCGACCGGGCGGCTGCCGAGTATTTTTTCAAACAGGCTGATCGGAATGCCGGCCATGACGGAAAGGACGGCCGCCGACGGCTCGAGCTGTTTTGCGACCTGTTCCATCGCCTGGCGGGCATCTTTCGGCTTGGTCGCAAAAACGGCCAATTCCGCCTGGCTGATTTCCGGATCGCCGCTTTTGACCGGCGTGATGCCATATTTGTCCCTGAGTTCATCCAGGCGCGCCTGGTCCGATTTGTTCATGACGAAAACCGAGGCGGGCTTCACCGCGCCGCTTGACGTAATCCCTGCGATGATCGCCTCCGCCATCGAACCGGCACCGATAAATAGTACGTTTTTCAATCCGATCATCTCCTCAGGCAAAAATAAAAATGCGTTTCCGTCCATCCATGATGTGCATCATGAAAAGGACGAAAACGCATCGGTTTCCGCGGTACCACCTTTGTTCGCCGGACTGGCCGGCGCAGCTCTTCCCCCTTTAACGCAGCGGGATACGGCCATGTTTCCATGGCGGCTCGGAAGCAGGTTCGGGGCGGGAGAGGGGATGCGGCTCTCAGCCGGTGACCGCATTTTCTGTGCGCCATCACCGCCCGTACTGGTCTTCGTCGGAGCGTCCGTTCATTTGATTATTGCGATTATACGCATTCTTCCCTGCCAAAGTCAACAGGTGACGCCGGGAGGGCGCTTGTGTAAAATGGATGAATGACCATTCATATTCCTATTCCGGAGGGGATCCGATGACTATCCATAAAATTACAATGCCGACGCCTTTTGCGGTGGGCGATGTCAATGCCTGGCTGCTGAAGGGGGACGCCCTCACCCTGTTTGACGCCGGCACAAATACAACCGAGTCGGAACAGGCGATGCTTAACGGCCTGAAGGAGGCGGGCTGCCGGCCGGAGGATGTGGAGCAGGTCATCCTGACCCATCATCACCCGGACCACGCAGGGCTCGTCGGCCTGTTCGGAAACGCCCGGCTTCTCGGTCACCGGTACAACGAACCGTGGCTGACCCGCGACGAGGCGTTTTTCGAGTACCATGACCGTTTTTATGAAGAATGCCTGATAGAAGAGGGGGTGCCGGAGTCCTATATTCATTGGGTGCGTAAGATGAAGCGCCCGGTGGAATACATCGGGAAACGGCCGCTTGACGGGGTTCTTGAAGACGGCGAAGAAGTTCCCGGGCATCCGGGTTGGTCGGTGGTGGAGACGCTTGGCCACGCCCAGAGCCATCTTGCCTTTTTCAATGAACAGGGCGGGGAGATGATCGGCGGGGACCTGATCCTCGGCAAAATCTCATCCAACCCGCTGATCGAGCCGCCGCTCGACCCCGGGCAGGGACGTCCGCGTTCGCTTCTTCTATATAATGATTCCATGCGCCGCGTCGCGGATCTGCCTGTCGGGGTTATTCATCCCGGCCACGGAAAAGATGTGCGGGGCATCCGGGAGCTGGTCGAATCGCGCCTCGTCCAGCAGAAGCAACGGGCATTGGCCGTTCGCGACATGCTGGCGGAGGGGCCGAAAACGATTTTCGAATTGACAAAGCGGCTGTTCCCGCAAGCGTATGAACGGGAGCTCGGGCTGACGCTTTCCGAGACGATCGGCCAGACCGACTGGCTGGTGGCCGAAGGTCTGGCGTCGGAAACAAGGAAAGAGGATGGAGTGCTTCATTATGAAAAAGTGTAAGCGGGTGCTTGTAACCGGTGCCACCGGCGGCATTGGGCGCGCCATCGTTACCGCACTGCTCCGCGAAGGCCATCTGGTTCTCGCGGCCGGGCGCAACCAGGGGATTCTTGACCAAATCTGCGCGGAAGGCGCGGGCACTGTCAGGGCGGACCTGTCGACCGCGGAGGGGCTGGACCGGGTCGCCGAGGCCGCCGGCGCACCGGATGTGTTCATCTCGGCCTCGGGCGTCGGGGTATTCTTGCATGCACACGAACTGTCGGATGCGTCGATCGACCGCATGCTGGACGTGAATGCGGCCTCGCCGATGAAACTGCTCCGGCGGATCCTGCCGGGCATGATGGAGCGGGGGAGCGGACAGATTATCTTCATCGCTTCCGCAGCAGGCAAGGTCTCAACGAAAAAGGCCTCGGTGTATGCGGCTTCCAAGGCGGCGCTTCTCGGATACGCGGACGCCCTCCGCCTCGAGATGGCGCCGTTTGGCATCTCTGTCACGTCGGTCAACCCCGGTCCGGTCGACACCCCGTTCCTCGACATCGCCTCTCCGCTTTCGGACTACAGGGAATCGATGGCAGGCTACCTGACACCGCCGGAGAAGGTCGCGGAGACCGTCACCGGTGTACTCGGGCGGCCGGTGCGAGATGTCGACCTGCCGTGGTACATGGCAGCCGCCTCGCGGATGCATGCAGTCGCGCCCGGCCTCACCGAGCGGCTCGGGCGGAATTTCTTTAACAAGAAATAAGTGATATCAGTTTGAGTATTTTTATATGTCAGGGGGAGAAGTAATGGTGATAAAAGCATTAATTACTGGTGTTAGTAATTATAATATGGAAGGGGCACCTGATCTTCCTTTTTGCAAAAATGATCTAGCCGCTATGGAAAACTCATTAAGTGTTGGTTTAAAACTAGATAGAACAGATATTATTAAATGTGGTGAGTCAGGAAATCTCACGGTGGAAGAATTCAATAAAGAACTTTCAAAACTATCCTCTACTCTAAATAAAAACGATACACTGCTTTTTTATTTTTCTGGACACGGCCATAACATTGATCAACAGCATTATTTAGTATTAAGTGATGATTTTATAAGCACAAATGAATTGATACGGAAGCTTGAAAAAATTCAAGCGAAAAGTAAAGTGATTTTCTTGGATTGCTGTTTTTCTGGAAATTTCACTGTTGGCAATACTTCAGAAACAGATTTTGAGAAGATGATGTCAGATTTTTATGGAAGAGGTTATGCAGTTTTAGCATCTAGTAGTGCTAATCAAGTCTCTTATAGACATCCGAGTAAGCCGATGAGTCTATTTACAAGCTTCTTATGTGATGCTATTAAAAATAAATCCCTAGTTAAAAAAGGGAAAGTTACTCTAAATGATATTCAAAAATTGACCAGTCTTTATTTGGATGTTTGGAATAAAAAGAACCCTCAATTTTCTCAAAAGCCAATCTTTAAAAAGAATATGGGTGGTACCATCTTCTTTGAGGTAGATGAATATACACCTTATCCCAAATCCTGCATATATTATGAAAGCGAGCAATTCAGTATTTAT
Organism: Bhargavaea massiliensis; assembly: GCF_018390575.1. GTDB lineage: Bacteria > Bacillota > Bacilli > Bacillales_A > Planococcaceae > Bhargavaea > Bhargavaea massiliensis. Next base: position 250,012 of record NZ_JAHBCJ010000004.1, read on the forward strand.
GATGTAGAACCATTGCATACCGGCAAACTTAAAAGGTATGCGGTAAAAGTTACCTTAAATGAGCCACTTTCTCTTGAAGAGATATCTAATGTCTCTAATATGGTAAAAAACATCATCAAATCTGCTGAAGTTTATAATAATAAGATAAGCGAGGAGAGGTGGAAAGGAAAACCGACAAATATAATTTGGATATATTACGGCTTTGATGAAAGTGATATGAATAGGGGAAATTTTATCTGTCATACGACTTGGTGTGATGAATATCAGGATAAAGAACGGATATATAGTGTAGATAATAAAAATACGTTATTTATAAACAATACACACTTTACTCTTCATACCTTTTACAAAAGTCTAAAAGAATTTCAGCAAGCCAACACCGGGAGTCAAAACGAATTGATCGTAGAATTTGGGATGATTGCTAAGGCAATGATTGAATCAGCCGAATTAATAATCGATTTTTATCATGAACACACTAACGGTTTGTATTCAGAAAAAGAGTTAGCTCGATTGATAGCAACCTACATCGCAAAAATAGAAGAATTGTATCTAGCAAGTAGTGATTTGCCATTGGCACCATACGATTTACAACAATGGGTAGATTCTTATCATGGCCTTTTCTCATCAATTCACAACCTTACGTATTACTATAATGAAAGATATTTATCTCAACGCTCGCCCGAGAATAGAAAAATAGGTATGGAAATGTCTATTAACCAATACTATGAAGAGTTAGAAAGTATTCGAGAGATTGAGCGCTCATTATAATAATGAGTAGGCAAAAGCCTTTTGGTCTAAGCCCCATCCGAATAGGATACGTGGGATGGGGGGATGACGAATGACCAGGGATTATCAACGGCGTCATGATTATTACGAGGATTTTGGCAGGGACAGACACCGGCACAGACATCGGGATCACGACCATTACAGGCACCGTTACCATGACCATCACAGGCATCACGACCGGCACCGCGATCATCACAGGAATCAGGACCATTGGTACCGGGATCAATGGAGCGGATACGGAGAAGCCTTAGCGGGGTTTGCGGGCAGCCTGATTGGAAGCGCATTGTATCCGCAATACGCATATAATAACTATTATTCTCAACCAATTCCTTACCAGTACCCGTATCCTTACCCGTATTCCGGGTATTCCCCATATGACAACCAACCATATGGATACGGCTTTTATTAAGTTCTGATGCCGTGCGTAAGGTGCCTTGAGGCATAGGATTCCGGTTACGGATCACCGAAAACAGATGGGGAAGAGCGGCCTTCGGGCGGCTCTTTTTGTTTTCTTTGAAAATGCATAAACATTTGCTTGCACCGATTATTATTCCATGTTATGATTCTCTCATGAATAAAACATGTATATTATGAATAAACATACACGGAGGGATTCACTATGGGTAAAAAAGTCGTTCTCGCTTACTCGGGCGGTCTGGATACATCGGTTGCCATTGCTTGGCTCAAGGAAAAAGGGTATGACGTCGTCGCGGTCTGCCTCGATGTCGGAGAAGGAAAAGATTTGGATTTCGTCAAAAACAAAGCGCTCGAGGTCGGTGCGTCCGAAAGCTACATGATCGACGCGAAAAAAGAGTTCGCCGAGGAATTTGTCCTCACTTCGCTCCAGGGGCACACGATGTATGAAAACAAATACCCGCTCGTCTCCGCGCTGTCGCGCCCGCTCATCTCCAAAAAGCTCGTCGAGATTGCGCACGAAACCGGCGCGACTGCCGTGGCACACGGCTGCACAGGCAAGGGGAACGACCAGGTGCGCTTCGAAGTGTCGATCAATGCGCTGGATCCGTCCCTTGAAGTGATCGCACCGGTGCGCGAGTGGAGCTGGTCCCGTGAGGAAGAGATCGAATACGCGAAAGAACGCAACATCCCGATCCCGGTGAATCTCGACAGCCCGTACTCGATCGACCAGAACCTGTGGGGCCGCGCGAACGAATGCGGCATCCTCGAAAATCCGTGGATCGCGCCTCCGGAAGATGCCTACGACCTGACGGCTTCCATTGAAGACGCACCGGACACAGCGGACGTCATCGAACTGGAATTCGTCAAAGGGGTTCCGGTATCGCTGAACGGCGAGAAAAAGGAACTGCATGAACTGATCCTGGAACTCAACGACCTGGCGGGCAAGCACGGCATCGGCCGCATCGACCACGTCGAAAACCGCCTCGTCGGCATCAAGTCCCGTGAAGTGTACGAGTGTCCGGCGGCGATGACACTGCTGACAGCGCACAAAGAACTGGAAGACATCACGCTCGTCAAGGAACTCGCGCACTTCAAGCCGGTCGTCAGCAAAAAGCTGACGGAACTCATCTATGAAGGCCTCTGGTTCTCGCCGCTCACCAAGGCGCTCCAGGCATTCCTGAAAGAAACCCAGCAGTTCGTCAACGGCACGGTCCGCGTAAAGCTGTTCAAGGGCCATGCGATCGTCGAAGGCCGCAAATCGGACAACTCGCTCTATGATGAAAAACTCGCGACCTACACGAAGGAAGACGAGTTCAACCACGCATCCGCCGTCGGATTCATCGAACTGTGGGGCCTGCCGACAAAAGTCCACGCATCCGTCAACAAGGCTGCCGATTCCCAGAAGCAGCCGGAGAAGGTGCAGTCATGACCGAAAAGCTCTGGGGCGGCCGTTTCCAGAAAAGCGCCGAGGAATGGGTCGACGAGTTCGGCGCGTCGATCGGCTTCGACCGGGAACTCGTCCTTGAGGACCTTGAAGGCAGCACGGCCCATGTGAAGATGCTCGGAAAATGCGGCATCCTGACGGAAGAAGAGACGGAAGCGATCCTTGGCGGCCTGGAAAAGCTGAAGGAACAGGCGAAGGCGGGTGAGCTGGAGTATTCCGTCGAGCTCGAGGACATCCACCTGAACCTCGAGAAAAAACTGACGGACGACATCGGCCCGGTCGGCGGCAAGCTCCACACCGGACGCAGCCGGAATGACCAGGTCGCGACCGACATGCACCTGTACCTGAAGGAGCGAACAAAGGAGATCATCGCGCTTACCGAGGACTTCCAGAAGGCGATCCTCGAGCAGGCAGAAATCCATGTCGAAACGCTTGCGCCGGGCTATACGCATCTCCAGCGCGCGCAGCCGGTATCGTTCGCCCATCATCTGATGGCATACTTCTGGATGCTCGAGCGCGACAAGGGCCGCTTCACGGACTCCCTGAAGCGCGTCGACCTGTCGCCGCTCGGCGCGGGGGCTCTTGCCGGGACGACGTTCCCGATCGACCGCCATTACTCCGCGGAGCTGCTTGGCTTCTCCGGCGTGTACGAAAACAGCATGGACGCGGTGAGCGACCGGGACTTTATCGTGGAATTTTTGTCCTCTTCGTCTCTTCTCATGGCGCATCTGTCGCGCCTCGCAGAGGAGATCATCCTCTGGTCCAGCCAGGAGTTCGGCTTTATCGAGCTGGATGATGCCTTCTCGACCGGCTCCAGCATCATGCCGCAGAAAAAGAACCCCGACATGGCGGAACTGATCCGCGGCAAGACCGGACGCGTGTACGGCAACCTGGTCGGCCTCCTCACAACGCTGAAAGGCCTGCCGCTCGCCTACAACAAGGACATGCAGGAAGACAAGGAAGGCATGTTCGACACGGTCAGGACCGTCACCGGCTCGCTCCGCATCTTCGCGGGCATGATCCGCACGATGACCGTCAACACCGACGTCATGGAACAGGAGGTCAGCAAAGACTTCTCCAATGCCACCGAGCTCGCCGATTACCTGGCGGCCAAGGGCATGCCGTTCCGCGAAGCGCATGAAGTGACCGGCAAGCTCGTCTTCACCTGCATCCAAAAAGGCTGTGTCCTGAAGGATCTGTCCCTTTCCGACATGCAGGAAGAAAGCGCGCTGATCGAAGAGGATATCTATGAGGTCCTTGCACCCGTCGCAGCCGTCCGCCGGAGGAACTCTTATGGCGGCACCGGATTTGACCAAGTGCGTGTGCAGCTCGACAAAGCGAAAGAGCTCCTCGGCCAGACAGCCACAAAATAAAAATGATGAACCGGACCGGAACGCCATCGCGCGTTCCGGTCTTTTCATGTTCGGACAGGGAGTGGCGGTGCTCCGCCCGTTTTGCGAAATTTCCCATTCAAAAGCACCCGCAACTGATTTTAAAGCACTCATGCCACATTCCGAAGCACTCGCGCCAACTTAGGAACACTCACCGACTTTCATCCCATCCCCTCGATTTCCCGAAATTGCCGTTGAATGATTCCTTGCGGTTTGGCTATACTGAAGGAGGGGAACATTTGTTCTGTATCGAATAAATCATCAAAAAGGAGGATGCGCGCATGTATGAGGGACTGCCGGACCGGAAAATCATCTGCCTGGATATGCGGAGTTTTTATGCAAGCTGCGCGGCCGCGGACGAGGGGCTGGACGTTTTAAAGGAGCCGATCGCCATCATCGGGGACCGTGACCGGAAGGGAAGTGTCGTCCTCGCCGCCTCGCCCCGTCTCAAGCGGGAGTTCGGCGTGCGCACGGGTCACCGGCTGTACGAGATTCCCGACGATCCGTCGATCCGGCTCATCGAACCGAAGATGGGCTTCTATGTCCGGGTGTCGATGGAGATCACCCGGCTCCTTGGCGAATACGTGCCGAAGGAGGCGATCCATGTATACAGCATCGACGAGGCGTTTGTCGACCTCGGCGGGACGGAGCGGCTGTGGGGTCCGCCCGAGGAGACCGTGAAGCGGCTCCGGGACCAGCTGCTTGCCCAGTTCCAGATGCCGGCGGCCATCGGCATGGGGCCGAACATGCTCTTGGCGAAGGTGGCCCTCGACCTCGACGCGAAAAAGACCGGATTCGCCAGGTGGACGTATCAGGATGTTCCAGACAAGCTTTGGCCGGTCGCCCCGCTGTCGGGCATGTGGGGGATCGGCCGCCGGATGGAGCGCCGGCTGAACAGCCTCGGCATTTTCTCTGTGGGCGACCTTGCCCATGCCGACCTCAAGCTGCTGGAGAAAGAGTTCGGCGTCATGGGCAACCAGCTGTACCACCATGCATGGGGCATCGACCTGTCGGAGCTCGGCGCGCCGCTCATCGCCGGGCAGGTCAGCTACGGGAAGGGCCAGGTGCTTTACCGCGACTATGTGAAGCGGGAAGATATCCTCGCTGTCATCCTCGAGATGTGCGAAGACGTGGCACGGCGCGCGCGGGAAGCGGGCAGGGCGGGGCGCACCATCCACCTGTCCGCCGGCTACAGCGAGAACGCGTACGGGGGCGGCTTTTCTCGATCACGCTCGGTGGAAACGGCGACCAACTCGACGATGGCGATCTACCGGGTGTGCACGGCGCTTCTTGATGAATTCCACGACGGCCGCCCGGTCCGGCGGCTCGCCCTTTCGCTTTCCAATCTGGAAGAGGAACATTCGATGCAGCTCAGTTTGTTCGAGACACGGAAATGGGAGGAGCGGAAATTAGGCGCCGCGATGGACGCGATCCGGTCAAAATACGGGCCGGCAGCCATCCTGCGCGCGGTTTCCTATACGGATGCCGGGACCGCCGTCGGCCGGGCGAAGCTGATCGGCGGGCACAAGATGTAAGGCTGCGGCATCGCGGATGGCGCGCCGCCGGACGGAGGGCGGTTTCGTCATTCGAGGTCCCGGTTTCATCATTCGCTGACGGGGTTTCGTCATTCGCCCGTGAATGACGAAACTGGCGGGCCCAATGATGAAATGAACGGCCCCAATGACGAGATCAACAGCCCGAATGACGAAACCGGCCAGCAAATACAAGTCGCCGGGCCTTTCCCGGAAGCCAAAAACCGGCCATGCCGCAGCATGACCGGTTCCGGATCAGGATCCCTGTTCTTTTTTCAGCGCTTCCATCCGGGTGCGGTAATCATCGATCTTCGCATCAATCCGTTCGACTTCCGAGTTGACCGCGTTGCGCTTTTCCTCTTCGAGCCCGTCCAGGATGAGGCGGTGGGCTTCTTCCCGTGCAGTGCTCCTGTCATTCAGGGCATCCCGCATAGCTTCATCGATCAGGCCTTTTTCCAGCATCAGATCGGCGGCGCCCATAAACCGGTACTTTTCGCTCGTGGCCGCGCGCTTCGCAAGTGTGGCCCGTTCGGAGATGCGGTGGAGGGCCGTGGAGCTTTCCCATCCGTTAGGCGACTGGTAGACGAGGAGGGAGAGGTCGAGGTCGGACGGCAGCCAGTACTCCGTCATGCCGCCGGTCATCTCTTCCAGGCTGTCGGCCCCAAGGTAGTTGCCGTTCCCGGCATCCGCCACCGCTTTCAGCTGGCTTTCCGCCTCTGCGTCGACCTGGAAGCCGATAATATCGACGTGGCGTCCGGGATGGTCTTTGACGAATGCCGCGGCTTCCTTGACCGGGTCGCCGCCGCACGTCTCCGCGCCGTCACTCACAACATAGACCGTAATGTTGCCTTCATGCTGCGAGAGGTCTTCCCGCGCCTGGCGGATGGCGCCGGCGAGCGGTGTCCACCCGGCCGCCTGGACGCCGTCGACGGCAGTGTTGAACGTTTCTGCGTCATACTTCCCGGACGGGTAGATGTCTTCAATGGTGCCGCAGGAAAGCGCCTTGTCGGCTTCGTTCTGTGTGCGGGCATGACCGTATGCATAAAGGGCCACGTCGCTTTTCTGGCCGATTGTGCGGCCGAAGCTCCTCACCGCGCTTTTGGCGGTTTCCATCTTCAGCTGCCCGTCCGCCTCCAGCAGCATGCTGGAGCTGGCATCAAGGAGGATGACGGCCTTTTCCGGAAAGGCCGTCCGCGTCTTCTCTGATTCGATTTCATGGGGTTCCGGCAGGAGCGGCTCGTCAAAGGCCGGCTCATACTCGGCCAGCCAGCCGACAAGTTCGCTGTAAGACGGGGTGCCGAGGGTGCCGGCGATTGCACCGAACAGGGCATCGGGATCATCTCCCGCCGCTTCGGCGGCCGGTTTCACGCTGTCGAGAAAAGCATCGCGGATGGTTTCCGGCACTTCCCGGCCGTTCCATGTGGAGGCTTCCCCTTCAATCGTGAAGTCGGCCGTGAGCTCGCCCGGCGGCAAAGCGGCAAGCTCGTCCGCCGTTTCCGCCTGCAAAATGGCGGGGGAGGACACCGCCTCCTCCTTCGTTTTGTCCGCCTTGTCCGATACGGGGGCGGACCCGGCCGCTTCATCCGGCACCGGCTCAGGCGAATCCGCGGTTCCGCCCGAGCATCCTGCCAGCAGGGCGGCGGCCAACAGAGTGATTAACAATGGTTTCACAGTGGTTCCTCCTATCCAGACCTTCGGGCTTATCTACGGAGCGGAGCGAAAAAGGTTTCATTCGGCGTACAGGCAGGGAAAGAACACATCTTTTCAAGGAGAGTGATGCGGATGATCCGCGACAGAGGGAACATCAAATGGACGGCGATGATGCTGCCGGAGCACCTGAGGCTGCTCCGGGAATGGCAGGAGGAAGAGGGCAGGCGGGAGCCGCTCGAGCCGGATCCCCAGCAGATGGAGGAGTGGGACCGGATGCTGCATGAAGCACTCGAGTACGGGAAGCCGCTTTCCGTCTCCAGCCGCGGGGAGAGGTGCTGCACGGGGGCGGTCCATCACTTCGATCCGGCTTCGGGAACGATCCGGATGGTCGGAGTAGACGGGGAGCCCGCGGTCATCCGGACTTCGGACGTCACTGGTATTTCAACAATCGGATAATTTGCATTCCGGCACTTCTCGGATTTCAGAACATTTGCTACACTGGATATCGGCCCAAACATAGAGGGGGGGACGGGAGCCGTGAATGTGTTCATGCAATTGGGGTGGTTTTTCAGAGAGCGGAAAAAGCAGTACATCATCGGCATCCTGATGCTGCTTGTCGTAGCGGTGCTCCAGCTGCTGCCGCCGAGAATCATCGGCTATGTCGTCGATGAAATCCGGCTCGGCACGCTGACGGGAGCCGGGCTCGGCAGGTGGCTGTTCATCCTAGCCGGGGCGGCGCTCGCGATGTATGCGCTCCGCTACTACTGGCGGATCATGATCTTCGGTTCGTCGGTGCTTCTCGGGCGAAGGCTCCGGAGCGAGCTGTTCGCCCATTTCACGAAGATGTCGTCCTCGTTCTACCAGCAGCGCCGTGTCGGCGACCTGATGGCGCACGCGACCAACGATATCCGCGCCGTCCAGCAGACGGCCGGGCATGGCGTGCTGACGCTCGTCGACTCGGTCACGACGGGCGGTGCGGTCATCATCGCGATGGCGGTGACGATCGATTGGAAGCTGACACTCATCGCGCTTCTCCCGATGCCATTCATGGCAGTGCTGACGAGCTGGTACGGAAAACTCTTGCACGAACGCTTCCGCACGGCGCAGGAAGCGTTCTCCGACCTGAACGACAAAACCCAGGAAAGCATCGCCGGCATCAAAGTCATCAAGACGTTCGGCCAGGGAAAAGAAGACATTGATGACTTCAGGGAGCTGTCCGCGGATGTCGTCGCGAAAAACGTCCGCGTTGCCAGGGTCGATGCGTTGTTCGACCCGACCATCTCCCTGATCGTCGGCCTGTCTTTTTTCCTGTCAATCACCTTCGGGGCCCGCTTTATCCTGAACGGTGACATGACGCTCGGGGACCTGGTCGCCTTCACCGCCTATCTCGGCCTGCTCGTGTGGCCGATGCTCGCGTTCGGATTCCTCTTCAATATCGTCGAGCGGGGCAGGGCGTCCTATGGCAGGATCCGGGAACTTCTTGCCGTCCGCCCCGACATCGGGGATGCGGACGGAGCGGCGGACCAAGCACCCGGAGGGGATCTCGTCTTCGCTATCCGGGAATTCCGTTTTCCCGAAGCGGATCAGCCGGCACTCCGCGATGTCCGGTTCACACTGAAAAAAGGGGAGACGCTCGGAATCGTCGGCAGGACCGGTTCCGGCAAGACGGCGATCCTTAAGCTGCTTTTGCGTGAGTTCGAAGGGTATGACGGTGTGATTACATACGGGGGAACCCCAATCACCGATTACCGGAAAGAGCGGCTCCTGGAAGCGATCGGCTATGTGCCGCAGGACCACTTCCTTTTCTCGGCAAGCGTCCGGGAAAACATCGCCTTCACCAATGTGGACGCGCCGTTTGATCAAGTCCGGGAAGCGGCAAGGCTTGCGCACATCGACGGGGACATCCTCGGATTCACCGACGGCTACGACACGGTCGTCGGCGAGCGCGGCGTTTCGCTGTCCGGCGGCCAGAAGCAGCGCATTTCCATCGCGCGCGCCCTGCTCATGGAGCCGGAACTACTCATCCTGGACGACTCGCTGTCCGCGGTCGATGCCCGGACGGAGGAAGCGATCCTTGCCGCCCTGAAGGAATCGCGCACAGAAGAAACGACGATCATCACCTCCCACCGGATGAGCGCCATCCAGCACGCCCACCAGATCATTGTCATGGAAGATGGCACCATCGCCGAAAAGGGCACGCATGACGAACTGATGGCACTTGGCGGGATCTATCATGAAATGTACCGGCTGCAGCAGCTGGAAGCACTTGTTGAACAGGGAGGGGATGCGTGATGGAAGCACCTGAACAGCGGAAACTGAGCGGGCGCGACCAGTGGCACGTCCTCAAGCGGCTGCTCCGCTATCTCACTCCGCACAAGGGAGCGGCGACCGTTGCACTCATCCTGCTCGGGCTGACCGTACTCGGGAGTGTCCTCGGCCCATACCTGATCAAGACATTCATCGATGACTATCTGACACCGGGGGAGTTCCCGGCGCGTCCGCTCATGATCCTCGCAGGCGCCTATCTGGCCATCCTCGTGCTGAATGCGGTGTTCGGATATATCCAGCTCCTGAAATTCCAGGAGATCGCCCTCCGCATCGTGCGCCAGATCCGGATCGATGCATTCACGAAAGTGCACCGGCTCGGGATGCGGTACTTTGACAAGACACCGGCGGGGGGAACCGTCTCCAGGGTGACGAACGACACCGAAGCCATTCTCGAGATGTTCGTGGACGTGCTCGTCGGCTTCCTGCAGAGCGGGTTCCTGATCACCGGCGTCTATATCGCGATGTTCGCGCTTGATGTGCGGCTTGCGCTCCTGTCGCTTCTGCTGCTGCCGCTCATTTTCCTCATCATGTGGATCTACCGGAAGTACAGCTCCGAGTTTTATCAGGACCTCCGGGAGCGGCTCAGCCAGCTCAACGGCAAAATCGCCGAATCCCTGAACGGCATGGGCATGATCCAGGTATTCAGGCAGGAAAAGCGGTTCCGGGAAGAGTTCGGGGAGATCAACGACAAACACTACGAGGCGGGCATGCGCAACATCAAGCTGGACGGACTGCTCCTGCGCCCGGCGGTCGACATCGTCTATGCGCTCGGGCTGATTTTGCTCCTGTCCTATTTCGGGGTGACATCATTCAGCGAACCCGTTGAGATCGGGGTCATCTACGCGTTCGTGACCTATATCGACCGGTTCTTCGAGCCGATCAACCAGGTCATGCAGCGCCTGTCGATCTTCCAGCAGGCCATCGTCTCGGCCGACCGGGTGTTCCGCCTCATGGACGATCCCGAACTGGAACCGGCACAGCCGGAGCAGGGCGATGTACGCATCGATCAAGGCAAGATCGAATTCAGGGATGTCTCTTTTTCCTATGACGGGAAAAACGATGTGCTGAAACACATCAGCTTCACCGCCAACCCGGGGGAAACGGTGGCGCTTGTCGGCCATACCGGTTCGGGGAAAAGCTCGATCATCAACCTGCTCATGAGATTCTACGAGTTCGGGCGGGGGGAGATCCTGATCGACGGCCGGCCGATCAGATCGTATCCGAAAACCGCGCTCCGGGAAAAGACCGGGCTCGTCCTTCAGGATCCATTCCTATTTTATGGGGACATCGAAAGCAATATCCGGCTCTTTGACGGGTCGATCGGTTCCGCCGAAGTGCAGGCGGCCGCCGAATTCGTCCAGGCGGACCCGTTTATCCGGAGCCTGCCGGACGGCTACGGCCAGAAAGTGACGGAGCGGGGCTCCACATTCTCGGGCGGACAGCGGCAACTGATCGCATTTGCGCGGACGATGGTCAAAAAGCCGAAGATCCTTGTCCTAGATGAAGCGACGGCCAATATCGACACAGAGACCGAGGTGGCGATCCAGAAAGGGCTGGAGCAAATGCGGAAAGGCCGGACGACAATCGCCATCGCGCACCGCCTGAGCACTATCCAGGACGCGGACCTGATCCTCGTCCTTCACCAGGGCGAAATCGTGGAGCGGGGCACCCATCAGGAACTGCTCGCCAAAGGCGGCCTCTATCACAAGATGTACCGCCTGCAAAACGGCTTGCTCGAAGAAAATCAGATCAAGTGAGCGGCACCCGCCTTTCTTTTACGGAAGGCCGGTGTTTTCCTGTATAACTTTGGATATCTTCGCGGAAGCCCGGCCAAGGCCGGACTTGGTCAATAAACTGTCACAGACAGGAATGGCGAAAACGCAATCGGATTCTGATAGTATAAGGACAGCAAGAGAAAGGGGGATTGTGGTGTCGACAGACCTCAACATCCTACTGGCCTTCGGAGCGGGATTCCTGAGCTTCATCTCCCCGTGCACGCTGCCGCTATATCCTGCATTCATCTCCTACATCACCGGCATGTCGCTGGATGATCTGAAATCGGACCGGGGCAAGATGTCAAAAAGCGGAATCCTGCACACCGTGTTTTTTCTGCTGGGCTTTTCGGCCATCTTTATCGCCCTCGGGTTCGGCACCTCGTTTATCGGTTCGTTCTTCGTCAAATATGATGATCTTCTCAGGCAAATCGGTGCCATCTTCATCGTCGCGTTCGGCCTGATGATTGTCGGACTTCTGACGCCCGATTTTCTCATGAAAGAACGGAGAATCCAGTTCAAGAACCGGCCGGCCGGCTACTTCGGTTCAGCGGTCATCGGCCTGGCTTTTGCCGCGGGTTGGACGCCCTGCAGCGGCCCGATCATCGGTGCCATCATTGCGCTTGCCGGACAAAATCCGGGATCGGGCATGTGGTACATGCTCGCCTATGTTTTCGGCTTTGCGATTCCGTTTTTCGTCCTGTCATTCTTTATCACGAAACTCGCGGTCATCCGCAAGTACAGCAACATCATCATGAAAGTCGGCGGATGGGTCATGATCCTCGTCGGAATCCTGCTGTTCTTCGACGGCATGACGATGATCATCGGCTGGCTGAGCCCGATTTTCGGAGACTTCCAAGGGTTCTGATAGGATGAAGACATCGTCATTGCCGCAGGAAAGGAGGGATTCGGCAATGGAGCAAATCAATTCGTTCGATGAATGGCTCGGCGCGCTGGAGGAGGAAGGCACGCTGCTCCTCTTCGTCAAGACCGACAACTGCTCAGTCTGTGAGGGGCTGCTTCCGCAGGTGGCCCCCTTAGAAGAAGAGTATGCATTTCCTTTCTACCTGGCAAACGCCGCACAAGTACCGGAACTTGCGGGACAGCTGTCGCTTTTCACCGCTCCGGTGGTGCTCCTGTTCAAAGAAGGCCGGGAATTCGCCCGTTTTGCGCGTTTTGTCCCGATGGCAGAACTAAAACAGCGAATGGACGAACTAGAGCTGGCGGGTGGACAATATGAATGAGTTTGTCAACTGGGTCTTCACCGAGATACCCGCTCCGGTCCTGATCGTCGGATCCACTGTGATCTTCGCGATGGCGGGACTCGGCGCGGTGATCATGCGCTCCAGGGCAAGCAAGCAGCCTGCGAGCGCCAAAAAGATCATCCTCCCGCCGATCATGATGTCGACCGGCGCACTCATGTTCCTTTTTGAGCCGTTCCGTGTCGCCTGGCCCCATGTGTTCGAGGCACTCGCTGTCGGCCTGCTGTTTTCAACCCTTCTCATCCGGACTTCCAAGTTCGAGGAAAACGGGGGAGAGATCTACCTGAAGCCCTCAAAGGCATTCATCTTTATCCTGGCCGGCCTGCTTGTCTTGCGGGTTGCAGGCAAGCTGATCCTCAGCAGCACGATCGATGTCGGCGAACTGGCAGGGATGTTCTTCCTGCTCGCATTCGGCATGATCGTCCCGTGGCGCATTGCCATGTACGTGAAATTCAAAAAGCTGCAGTCCCGCACCGGGGCCGCAGCATAAAAAAACCGCCATCCGGGAAAACGGAATGGCGGTTTTTGGTTAGTCCCTGCTGAACTGGTACAGATTCCTGTACGGGGTGTCATCAATCTGCATCTGCTCAAGCTTCTTCTTGAGAAATTTATGGTCACGCTTGGGCGTCGCGAGAATATAGCCGCGGATAATATGGTCCAACTCAATCCGCTTCGCCTTTTCGTGCAGGGCAAGCTGGCCGATCCTTCCGGCGATCTTCTGTTTGGCCACCGGGCGGAACAGTTCCGGCACAGGCGACACCAGTTCATTCAGCATCTCCTTGGACTCGGCTGTCCAGAGATGCAGCGATTTATTGACATAGTATTCTTCCCAATCGAGCGTCGACCGTCCGTCTTCCTTCGGCAGGGCCTTCAGGAACTTGCGGAACATGAAATACCCGCCGATTGCGAACAGGCTGACCAGGACAGCCACCCAGAATAGGATAAACCAGAGAAACCAGCCGTCTAGCAACACTCTCACCTCTTTTGCATTCTCCAACAATTATAAAGCCGACGACGACTTTTTTCACCTCCGTTGTATTCTTTTCACCAAATCGCCCTATGTAACGGGTGAAAGGGGGGGAGAAAACATGGCAAACATCGTCTTCAAGAACGCATCCATCCGGCTCCACTTTGACGCAGGCTTTGACGGGGAAGGCAAACCGGTAGTGAAGCTGAAAACCTACCGGAATGTGTCCGGTTCGGCGGATGCGGAATCCCTGGCGGCGGCAGTCGGTGCACTTGGCAGCCTTTCGGGCTACCCGTACATCGCAGCCGAAAAGGTGGAAACAGCGGAAATCACCCAATATTGATCGCCCGGAACCGGTAGGTCATAAAAGGAGGGATGGAGAATGGATCAGACGTTGGAACTCATTTTCAAGACTGCCGGCGGCAAGCGGATGACCCTCACGGTTGATGCACCCAAAGAAGGGATCACGGAAGCGGAGGTACGCCAGGCGATGCAAGAAGTGATCGGCAGCGGCGTATTCGGCACGGACGGATACCCGGTCGATTCGGCAGAGGCCGCCCGTATCGTATCCCGTGGGGTAACGGACATCATTACCGCCTGACCCTGGGCTCCCCGGCTTTTCCGGGGAGCTTCTTTTTGATCCGTCCGGATAAGGCAAGAACGGGAAAGGAGGGCACCTTCATGCAAGAGTGGATGACGTTCATCCAAGATCTCGGATTCCCGATATTTGTGTCATTTTACCTGATGCACCGGGTAGAGACAAAACTGACCGCCATTCATGACGCACTCGTGTCGCTCAAAGCGGGGTAGTTCATCGGATTGTCGGAAAAACGGGACCGTCACTGTTGAAGGCGGCCCACGCTTCCGATAAGATAAAAATGAATAGATGAAATAAAGGCGGTCTTATTGATGAAAAAACTCATCTCTGCTGCGGCGATGGTCATCTTGGCCGCACTGGTACTCGGCGCCTGCAACGCGGGAAAGTTTGAAGGGGACTTTTCGTGGGAGGTCAAGCCGTTTGAATACACGAACCAGCACGGCGAAAAAGTCTCTCTGGAAGACCTGAAAGGCCAGCCATGGCTCGCACAGTTCGTCTTTACCAACTGCAACTCGGTGTGTCCGCCGATGATGTTCAACATGGCGGAAGTCCAGGACCACTTGGCAAAAGCGGGCATCGAAGATTATAAAATTGTTTCATTCAGCGTCGACCCGAAGTACGACACCCCTGAAAAGCTCCAGGAGTATCTTGATACGTTTGAAGTGGCCGATCAGGCAAAGTGGGAAATGCTGACTGGCTACACTCAGGAGGAGATTTCGGACCTGTCGGTGAAATCATTCAAGCTTCCGGTCATTGACGATCCGAACTCTGACCAGGTCACGCACGGAACTTCCTTCTTCCTTGTGGACCAGGAAGGAAATGCGGTCAAGAGCTATGACGGTTATATGGAAGTGCCTCATGATCTCATCGTCGAAGACATGGAAGCGTTGATCGAGGCAGGGTCCTGATGAGAAAAAGCCGGCGCATGCCGGTTTTTTTCGTGGAAGGGGAATGAGGATGCGCAAACGCAAAATCACGAAAAGCCGGGGAAGGCGACTGCGAAAGGGAAACTGCCTTCTCGCAGCGTTCGTTTTTCTCCTCCCTTTACTGATTGTCTTTTACGTGTTGACCGCACTGCTTTGGCCGGCGCTCCGGGATGTCCCTCTGATCCGGGAGCTGAATGAGTACGCAGCCCATAAACCGGACCGTCTGTTCGACATCAGGGTGCCGGAAAATTATGTGCCGCTTTACAAGGAAGCGGCAGATGAGTTCGGGATACCATGGACGCTTCTGGCGGCACATCATCGGGTGGAGACACGTTTCAGCACGATGGATCCGCTTGTATCGCCGGCAGGTGCGGAAGGGCATATGCAATTCATGCCCTGCACTTGGGTAGGCTGGTCACATCCGAGCTGCACAGGACTGGGGAAAGGGGACATTCCCGAAAAAGTAAAGACGGACCCTGAAGCAATCCGCTCTTACGGGGGATACGGGCTTGATGCGGACGGAGACGGGAAAGCGGATCCGTTCAGCCTGGCAGATTCGATCTACAGCGCCGCGAGCTATCTGGCGCAAAACGGGGCGGCGGAAGGTGAGCTGGAGCAGGCGATCTTCCTATACAACCACAGCGACCGGTATGTGGAGGACGTCATGTCGTTTTACAGGGATTACGAACAGCGGGCAGTCGAATACAGCGGAAAATGAAGGAACACAAAAAGAGGACCGTTTCGGTCCTCTTTTTTGTGTGTTCCATTATGCTCTGCGCATGGCCTTGAGGATAAAGCTGACGACGAACACGAGAATCAGTGCGCCGATCAGGGCAGGGATCAGAGCGATTCCTGCAACGTCCGGACCAAAGTCACCGAAGAGCGCGCCGCCGATCCAAGCACCGATGATACCTGCGATGATGTTACCGATGATTCCGCCAGGGATGTCTTTCCCGAGGATCATGCCTGCGAGCCACCCGATGATTCCGCCTACGATCAGATACATTAAGAATTCCATGTTTCCTTCACTCCTTCTGTAAAATTTTTATAATGCCGTTACAGTACTTTATATATCCAAAAGAGTCCGGGCTAAAACCTAATATGCCCGAAACAAAGTCAAAAAACCTCAGAAAAAATTGGTTTCTGAATGATTTAAATATTGAAATATCAATCTCCTTCCTTTATAATCAAGAAAAGCAAAAGGAGAGATGGATACGATGAACACGGAACGGATGAAAGTTCTCGACCGCCACGCATTTCTGTTTGCCTTGGTGCACAGTCTGTTCGTCGTTTCCCTTGCTTATGACTTCATCAGCTTCTACTGAAGCCTGCCTGCACACATTGAAATCCGGCTGCCCTTTAGGGATGGCCGGATTTTGTTGCGTCTTTTCATTAAAAACGGCGTTCGGAAAGCCGGACTGCCTCGGACAGGCCCGGATCTGACACCTGCTTGACCCTTTAATTAGAGTCATTCGGTTTTCTTATGTTCTTCAATCAATATTATGTAATTTACTTATCGTGCGGAATTCGATAAGATAAGGAAGAGAAAAGTGGATCCATCCGTCTTTTCACGTAGAAACAGAGGAGGAAAAGCAATGGCTAAGAGCACGCAAACAGTTAAAAGCAATCTGCACAACAGCCGCCAGTCGTTCGAATTGAACGGCAAGACGTATCACTATTATCGTCTGAAGGCTCTGCAGGATGCAGGCATCGCTGATGTATCACGCCTGCCTTACTCCATCAAAGTGCTGCTGGAATCTGTCCTTCGCCAGCACGATGGCTATGTTATCAAAGATGAGCACGTTGAAAACCTTGCAAAATGGGGCACGGATGTAGACCCTTCCTCGGAAGTTCCATTCAAGCCTTCCCGCGTCATCCTTCAGGACTTCACCGGCGTTCCGGTCGTCGTTGACCTTGCGTCGATGCGCCAGGCAATGGCGGATCTCGGCGGAAACCCTGACGAGATCAACCCTGAAATCCCGGTAGACCTCGTCATCGACCACTCCGTCCAGGTAGACCGCTACGGCTCGAATGAAGCACTCCGCCTGAACATGGAGCTGGAGTTCGAGCGCAACGCCGAGCGTTACCAGTTCCTGAACTGGGCGCAGAAGGCCTATGACAACTACCGTGCCGTACCACCGGCAACAGGTATCGTCCACCAGGTCAACCTCGAGTACCTCGCCAGCGTCGTACACGAAATCGAAAACGAAGACGGCACATTCGAAACTTATCCGGATACACTGGTCGGCACAGACTCCCATACGACAATGATCAACGGGATCGGCGTACTCGGATGGGGCGTCGGCGGTATCGAAGCGGAAGCCGGAATGCTCGGCCAGCCTTCGTACTTCCCGCTTCCTGAGGTCATCGGTGTCAAGCTGACGGGCGAACTCCCGAACGGCGCGACGGCAACCGACCTTGCACTCCGCGTCACACAACTTCTCCGCCAGAAGGGCGTTGTCGGCAAGTTTGTCGAATTCTTCGGCCCTGGCGTGGCACAGCTTCCGCTTGCGGACCGCGCGACCATCGCCAACATGGCACCTGAATACGGCGCGACTTGCGGCTTCTTCCCGGTTGACGAAGAATCCCTCAACTACATGCGCCTGACAGGCCGTGACGAAGATCACATCGCCGTCACAAAGAAATACCTCCAGGAAAACGACATGTTCTTCACTCCGGACAACGTGGAACCGACGTACACGGACACAGTCGAACTTGACCTTTCAACAATCGAACCGAACCTGTCCGGCCCTAAGCGCCCTCAGGACCTCATCCCGATGTCCAAGATGAAGGAAGAGTTCAACAAGGCCGTCACGGCTCCAATGGGCAACCAGGGCTTTGGCCTCGACGAAAAAGAATTCGACAAGAAGGCTACCGTCGAGTTTGAAGATGGCCGCACTGTTGAAATGAAGACCGGCGACCTCGCGATTGCAGCGATCACATCCTGCACGAACACGTCGAACCCTTACGTCATGCTCGGCGCAGGGCTCGTCGCGAAAAAAGCGGTCGAGAAGGGCATCCGCCCGCCGGCATACGTCAAGACATCGCTCGCACCGGGTTCGAAAGTCGTTACCGGCTACCTCGAGTCCGCAGGCCTCGACAAGTACCTTGACCAGATCGGCTTCAACACAGTCGGCTACGGCTGCACAACGTGCATCGGTAACTCCGGGCCGCTTCTTCCGGAAATCGAAAAGACGATCATGGACAACGACCTGCTCGTATCCTCCGTCCTTTCCGGTAACCGGAACTTCGAAGGCCGAATCCACCCGCTCGTCAAGGCAAACTACCTGGCGTCGCCTCCGCTCGTCGTCGCTTATGCCCTTGCAGGCACAGTGAACATCGACTTCGAAAAAGAGCCAATCGGACGCGCAGCGGACGGCACGGATGTCTTCCTGAAAGATATCTGGCCATCCACTGAAGAAGTGAAGGCTGAAATCGAGCGGACGGTCACACCAGACCTGTTCCGCAAAGAGTATGAGCATGTCTTCACTGAAAACGAGCGCTGGAACGCGATCGAAACAACGGACGACTCCCTGTATGACTTCGACCCTGAGTCGACGTACATCCAGAACCCTCCGTTCTTCGAAGGACTGTCGAAGGAAGCAAGCCCGATCCAGACGCTTGCAAACCTCCGTGTCATCGGCAAGTTCGGCGACTCGATCACGACAGACCACATCTCTCCTGCAGGTGCGATCGGCAAAGATACGCCTGCCGGCAAGTACCTGCGCGAGCGCGGCGTAGAGCCACGTTACTTCAACTCGTACGGTTCCCGCCGCGGTAACCACGAAGTGATGATGCGCGGTACATTCGCGAACATCCGGATCCGCAACCAGATCGCAAAAGGCACTGAAGGCGGCTACACGACTTACTGGCCGACAAAAGAGATCCTGCCGATCTACGATGCAGCGATGAAGTACCAGGAAGACGGCACGGGCCTCGCGATTCTCGCAGGTAAAGACTACGGCATGGGCTCTTCCCGTGACTGGGCTGCGAAGGGCACAAACCTTCTCGGCATCAAGACAGTCATCGCCGAAAGCTATGAGCGGATCCACCGTTCGAACCTTGTCATGATGGGCGTACTTCCGCTCCAGTTCATGAAGGGCGACAGCGTGGAATCCCTCGGCCTGACAGGCGAAGAGGCGATCAGCGTCAACCTCACGGACAACGTGAAGCCGCGCGATATCCTGACAGTCACTGCAACCGCTCCGGACGGCTCCGTCAAGGAATTCAAGGCACTTGCGCGCTTCGACTCCGAAGTGGAAGTTGACTACTACCGCCACGGCGGCATCCTTCAGATGGTTCTCCGTAACCGCCTGAAAGCCAACTGATCACGCCAAGTGACAAACAGCCTGAAGAGGAAATCCTCTTCAGGCTGTTTTTTTATGTTCGGTTTGTGGTCATTCTAATCAGTGTGGCGAAACGACTCGTACCGGGCCATCACCGGACGTGACCAGGCATTTTCCGGTATAATGGCAGTGAGGTGAATGAAATGTATGTGAACGAAACATCAGTCAAGGTGCGCTACTCGGAAACCGATCAGATGGGCGTCGTCTATCACGCCAATTACCTGGTCTGGATGGAAATCGGCCGGACATCGCTGATTGAAGACATCGGTTTCCGCTACGATAAACTGGAACAGGAAGGATACCTGTCCCCGGTGATCGACCTGAACATCAGCTACAAAAATGCAATGCGCTACGGCGAATCGGCGATCATCCGCACATGGATCGAGTCGCACGGGCGGCTCAGAACCACGTATGGCTATGAGATCCTCCATGAGGACGGCACGGTTGCCGCGACAGGGCAGTCCGTCCACACGCTGGTCCATAAGGAAACGTTCCGACCGGTCGGCCTGCGCAAGGCGGATCCGGAATGGGATGCCAAATATCGTGAACTCGCCAGGGAGCTTACCTGATGGCTTTCGGCGTCAAGCGCCGGGAAGTGGCCGACTGGAAGGAAGCCGTCAGCAGGGGAGAAATCGCTTTCCTGACACATTTCTGGCTGGATGACCGCTTTCCGGGCTGCCGGACCGTCACGAAAGCAGGCTGCGCCGATCTCAAAAAGCTTGAAGCCTGGGGCAGGCAATACGGCCTCCGCCCGGAATGGATCGATCACAAAGAACGTTATCCGCACTTTGATCTGTTCGGCGAGAGGGAATATGAGATCCTCAGGCAAGAGGGAAGGGAAGACCTGATCAGCCGATTCGGTCTGACCGGCAATTGAACAAAAGCGCAAGCGCCCGTTCAGCAACGTACAAACTGGATCACTTCGCAATGAGATAAAGGAAACACGGCGAGGAACGAGCCGATGTTGACTTATCGTAAGCAACAAAAAGCGTGAATCCTCCGCAGGATTCACGCTTTCTCTTTTTCGTATCCGTATTTGGGCTCGTCCAATGCGGCATCATAACCGACAACGAGGTCGTGTCCGTCAAAGTACCATTCATCATCGGATTCGACAAAATAAGTGATCCCGCCCGATTCCGCCTTTACGGCCGGGTTTTCCGGTTTCTCCACCGAGAGCCCGAGCGAAAAACCGGGCTGCAGTCCGGATCCGCCATAGCGGACCGTAAAGCGGACAAAATCACCGGTTCCGAGCCCCATCTCGTCATGAAACCATTTTTGCGCATCTTCGGAAACTCTGATTTCCATGGAACACACCGCCTTCCGTGGTCTCCCTACAGTATACTAAAGCCACTTGACCTTTGGCTCGGTTCCCGCCTTGATGCGGCCGATGTTCGCCCGGTGGCGGTAGAAGATAAAGGCGGACAGGACAAGGATCACGATCAGCAGATACAAATCACCCGTCCTGACATAGTGAATGATTGCATAGACCAGCGCGATGACACCCATTGCCATCGAAGTGAGAGAAACGATCTTCGTCATCTTGAGAATGATGAGGAAAGAAGCAATCAGGACGAGGAAAAACGGCCAGCTGTATCCGAGGATGACACCCCCGGAGGTCGCAACTGCCTTGCCGCCGCGGAACTTTGCAAAGACCGGAAACATGTGGCCGATAACCGCCGCGATGCCGAGTGTCAGCGGGTGGACGCCCGAGTCGGCAAATGCCGGAATCTGAAGAAGGAGAACGGCGGCCGTCCCTTTCAGGATGTCCATGAGCGTCACCGCGATGCCTGCCTTTTTTCCGAGCACGCGGAAAGTGTTTGTCGCACCGAGATTGCCGCTGCCGGACTCCCTGATGTCTTTATTATAGAATAGCTTCCCGACCCACAGCCCCGAAGGCACGGAACCCAGTAAATATGCGATGAGCAGCACAACAGCTGTATCCATAGCAAACCTCTTTTCAGTTTAAGGGTTGGTCTTAACAGTCAGTCTCAGTTTACATCATCGAGGCTGCCGGCACAATGCCCATCCGGCTGGCCGGAAAAGCATGAATCCTCACGAAACATTGCAACGGCGGGCTTTTGTAGTCTACAATGAAGTGCGGGACTCCCGACCCGGCGGTTGGACACACGCCGGCAAAACAAGTACAATAGGAACATATACGAACAAACGTTTGATGGAGGAATCCTCTTGGCCAAAATAACTGAAACCATGAATTATAATGACGATTCAATCCAAGTGCTCGAGGGGCTCGAAGCGGTACGCAAACGGCCGGGCATGTACATCGGCTCGACCGATTCACGCGGACTTCATCACCTTGTCTATGAAATCGTCGACAACTCGGTCGATGAGGCTTTGGCCGGATTCGGCGAAGAGATCAACGTCACCGTCCACAAAGACGGCAGCGTCTCTGTACGGGACCACGGCCGCGGCATGCCGACGGGCACTCACAGCACGGGCAAGCCGACGACTGAAGTCATCCTGACCGTCCTGCACGCGGGCGGCAAGTTCGGGCAGGGAGGATACAAGACAAGCGGCGGACTCCATGGCGTCGGCGCTTCTGTCGTGAACGCCCTGAGCGAATGGCTCGAAGTGACCGTATTCAAGGACGGCAAAAAATTCCGCCAGCGATTTGAGGGCGGAGGACATCCCGTCACCACACTGGAGGAGATCGGCAACACCCGCGAGCGCGGCACGCTGATCCGCTTCAAGCCCGATCCGTCCATTTTCTCGACCGTGAAATACAACTACGAAATTTTGAGCGAACGGCTGCGGGAATCCGCCTTCCTGCTTAAAGGGATGAAAATCACGCTGTCTGACGAAGGCAGCGGACGAACAGATGAATTCCTCTATGAATCCGGCATCATGGAATTTGTCGGATATTTAAATGAAGAAAAAGACACGATGCATGACGTCGCCTATGTCGAAGGGGAACATGACGGCATCGAGCTTGAGTTCGCCTTCCAGTTCACCGACGGCTATTCGGAAACCATCCTGTCGTTCGTCAACAACGTCCGGACCAAGGATGGAGGCACCCATGAGACAGGCGTCAAGACGGCCATGACTCGCGTATTCAACGAATACGCCCGGAAAACGGGACTTCTGAAGGAAAAAGACAAGAACCTGGACGGCGCGGACATCCGGGAAGGAATTTCCGCGATTATCTCTGTCCGGGTTCCCGAAACGCTGCTTCAGTTTGAAGGGCAGACAAAAAGCAAGCTCGGAACCAGCCAGGCACGCGCCGCGGCTGATGCCGTCGTCTCCCAGAAGCTCATGTATTATCTGGAGGAGAATGCGGAGCTCTCCGCGACGCTCGTCAGGAAAGGAATCCGTGCCCAGCAAGCTCGGGAAGCAGCGCGCAAGGCCCGTGAGGATGCGCGCTCCGGCAAAAAGCGGAAACGGTCAGAAATGCTGCTTTCCGGCAAGCTGACACCGGCGCAGTCAAGAAACGCCGCAAAGAACGAACTTTATCTTGTCGAGGGCGATTCGGCCGGCGGCTCGGCAAAACAGGGACGGGACCGGACTTTCCAGGCAATCCTGCCGCTCAGGGGCAAGGTCATCAACACTGAGAAGGCCAAGCTGGAAGACATCATGAAAAACGAGGAGATCTCCACGATCATCCATACGATCGGCGGGGGCGTCGGCTCTGATTTTAATGTCGAAGACATCTCCTATGACAAAATCATCATCATGACCGATGCCGACACCGATGGCGCCCATATCCAGGTGCTGCTTCTGACTTTCTTCTACCGCTACATGAAGCCGCTGATCGAGGCAGGCAAGGTCTATATCGCACTCCCGCCGCTTTACAAGGTCTCCAAAGGCAGCGGGAAAAAAGAGAAGATCGAATACGCCTGGACAGAACGGGATCTTGATGCAGCCATCCGGAAAGTCGGCAAAGGCTATGTCCTCCAGCGTTATAAAGGTCTCGGCGAGATGAATGCCGACCAGCTCTGGGATACGACGATGAATCCGGAGACGCGCACACTGATCCGCGTCACAATCGAGGACGGCGCGAAGTCCGAACGGCGTGTCACGACGCTCATGGGCGACAAGGTCGAGCCGAGGAGAAAGTGGATTGAGGACAACGTCGATTTCGGCATGGAGGACGGCGATACGATCCTCGAGAACGAATTCCTGATGGCCGAGACAGCTGAGGAGGAACAGGCATGACGGAAATAGCACAATACCAGGACCTCCCGCTTGAAGAGGTCATCGGCGACCGCTTCGGGCGGTACAGTAAATACATTATCCAGGACCGGGCACTGCCCGATGCGCGTGACGGACTGAAGCCTGTCCAGCGGCGTATCCTGTTCGCGATGATGGAAGAAAACAACACGCATGACAAATCATTCCGAAAATCTGCGAAGACGGTCGGGAACGTGATCGGCAAGTATCACCCGCACGGCGACTCCTCCGTTTATGAGGCGATGGTCCGGATGAGCCAGGACTGGAAGCTCCGCCACCCGCTGATCGAGATGCACGGGAACAACGGATCCGTCGACGGCGACCCGGCAGCGGCCATGCGATACACGGAAGCCCGCTTGTCCGCGATCGCTTCCGAAATGCTCCGGGATATCGGCAAGCGCACCGTCGACTTCATCCCGAACTATGATGACAACGAAAACGAGCCGACGGTTCTGCCGGCTGTGCTCCCGAACCTGCTGATCAACGGCTCGACGGGCATTTCCGCGGGATACGCAACGGACATCCCGCCACATGCCCTGCACGAAGTAATCGATGCGGTTCTCATGAGGATCGACAATCCACAGGCAACAACCGATGAACTGATGACCGTCCTGCAGGGGCCGGATTTCCCGACCGGCGGCATCATCCAGGGCGCTGAAGGCATCAAGAAGGCCTACGATACAGGCCGCGGCAAGATCATCATACGCTCGAAGACGGAGATTGAGAAAATTCGCGGCGGCAAGCAGCAGATCGTCATCACGGAAATCCCTTACGAAGTGAATAAGGCACATCTCGTCAAGAAAATGGACGAGCTCCGGCTCGACCGGAAACTTGAAGGCATTTCAGAAGTCCGCGACGAGTCCGACCGAACCGGCCTCCGGATTGTCGTCGAGCTGAAAAAAGAAATCGACGGCGAAGCGATCCTCCAGTATCTGTTCAAAAATACCGATCTCCAAGTCAGCTACAGCTTCAACATGATCGCAATTGATGCGAGACGACCGAAACTCATGTCGCTCGGCATGCTGCTGGACGCCTATATCGCGCACCGGAAGGAAGTCGTCACGAAGCGCTCGGAGTACGACCTGCTGCGTGCAAAAGACCGGCTCCACATCGTGGAAGGGCTCATGAAGGCCCTGTCGATCCTCGATGAGGTCATCCGCACGATCCGGGCATCCAGCGACAAGCGGGACGCAAAAAACAACCTCATCGAATCGTTCGAGTTCACCGAACCCCAGGCTGAAGCGATCGTGTCCCTTCAGCTTTACAGGCTGACGAACACAGATATCACCGAGCTGAAAAAGGAAGAGGGAGAGCTGAAAACTCTCGTACAGGAACTCACGGAAATCCTTGCTTCCGAGAAAAAACTGTTCCGCGTCATCAAGAACGAGCTGAAGGACATCCGAAAGCGGTTCGCAGAGCCCCGGCGCTCTGCCATCGAGGCGAAGATCCAGGAGATCAAGGTCGACCTGGACATCCTGATCCCGAGCGAGGATGTCGTTGTCACCGTCACAAAAGACGGCTACGCCAAGCGCACGAGCCTGCGCTCCTACGGGGCGTCCGGCGGCCGCGATCT
This sequence comes from Bhargavaea massiliensis, assembly GCF_018390575.1. Classification (GTDB taxonomy): domain Bacteria; phylum Bacillota; class Bacilli; order Bacillales_A; family Planococcaceae; genus Bhargavaea; species Bhargavaea massiliensis. The sequence continues at coordinate 275,189 of NZ_JAHBCJ010000004.1, forward strand.
GGAGATGAAGGAAACCGACAGACTGCTGTTCGGCGGTACGCTCAACACTCAGCAGACACTCCTGATCTTCACTTCTTCAGGCAATTACATCTATCAGCCGGTCCATGAGCTGCCGGACATCCGCTGGAAGGACCTTGGACAGCATGTCTCGAGCATCATCCAGCTGGGCCCGGAAGAAGAGATCATTGCCGCAATCGGCATCGATTTGTTCGACCGGGAAGACATGGATGTGGTCACGGTCACCAAAAACGGCTTTATCAAGCGCTCCGCACTCGCAGACTATCAGGTCAAGCGCCACAACCGGGCGTATCGGGCCGTTTCGCTCAAGAAAGGGGACACCCTGCAGTCGGTTCATCTGGCAAAGGCAACCGACGAGGTGCTTCTGTTCACGCATCTTGCCTACGGGCTCCGTTTCCCGCTCGAGGAAGTCGCACCGACAGGCGTCCGCACGGCAGGCGTCAAAGGCATCAACCTGAAAGACGGGGACTATGTGGTGTCCTCGATTCTCCGTTCACCGGAAGACGGCCGTTCGCTGATCCTCGCGACCCACCGAGGCGCGGTCAAGCGCATGCCGGTCGATGAATACGAGCTCGGCACGCGGGCAAAACGCGGCCTCGTTTCACTGAAAGAGCTGAAGACCAATCCGCACCGTCTTGCGGGCGCTGTTTTGGCCGGAAGGGAAGACGCCGTCGTTTTGAGGACAGACAAGGACGAGGAAGTGGCCGTCCTGCCGCATTCCTACCGGATGGCCGACCGCTACTCAAACGGCAGCTTTGCCGTCGACCAGAAAGAAGACGGCTATGTGACTTCTGTCTATCTGGCCGTAGATATGGAAGCAAAAGACAACGATCAGGCATAATGAAAGCGCCCCCTGTCAGCACGCCATCAAGGCTGCGGGCAGGGGGCATTTTTGTTTGTGGGGAAGTGTGTGTCGCCGGTTTCGTCATTCATGGCGGCAATTTCGTCATTCACGGCTTCTGTTTCAGTATTCGCGGCCGCAGTTTCGTCATTCATCCCGGACCGGCACGCGAATGACGAAGCCGAGACATGGACACAAAAAAGCGGAGGGTGAGCGCCCTCCGCTTCATTCTTCTGCAGAATCGCCGATTCCGAGGTTATCGTAAGTATAATAGCCGTTTTCCTTATGGATCAGGCGCTCTGCAACATCAAGGGCGCCGGATGCGAAGATGTCCTTGGACTGGGCATGGTGTGCGATCGTAATGGTTTCATCGTGGCCGGCAAACAGCACTTCATGCTCACCGGTGATCGTGCCGCCGCGCACCGAATGGATGCCAATTTCTTCATCCGTCCGCGCGCCTTCCGACTGGTGCCGGTCATGCACGGGATGGATATTCGGCCTGGCCGACGCAATGGCGTCATACAGCTTGATGAGCGTCCCGCTCGGGGCATCCACCTTTTTTCGGTGGTGGCGTTCCGTCATTTCAATATCAAAGCCAGGAAGGAGGGAAGAGGCATACCGGACGATTTCCGTCAGGATATGGACCCCGTAGCTCATGTTCGCACTGAAGAAAATCGGGTGGCGATCCGCCTTTTCCTTCATCTGCTCGATCAGGACTTCCTTTTCGCCCGTGGTCGCAATCACCAGCGGGAGGCCGGTGTCCGCGGCAAGCAGGGCTTTCGTCAGGACAGGATGCGAGAAGTCGATGACCGCATCGGCTTCAGGCAGTCGTTCATCCGGACGATAAACCGGATAGCCGTCCGCCGTCTGGCCCCGCAGCAGCAACACCCCCACAATCTCATGTCCCCGTTCCTTGGCAAGGGCGGCGACGCGTTTGTTCGACGCGCCGTACCCGCAAAGCAGCAATCTCATGTCAAACCTCCATCATCATCGTTTCAAACTGCCGGACCAGCCGGCTTTGTTCCTCCTCTTCCATCGGCAGGAGAGGGAGGCGCACTTCGTAGTCGCCGAAGCCGAGGTGCGAGGTGAGCACTTTAATCGGAATCGGATTCACATCAACCGATAGTGCATTGATCAGCGGAGTCAGGCGGTAGTGAAGTTCCTGCGCCCGAGTCAGATTGGTGAATGTCTGTTCATACATTTCCTGGAATTGGGAAGGCACCGCGTTGGCAACGACCGAGATAACCCCCTGGCCGCCGAGCGATGTGAATGGAAGCGCCGTATCGTCATTGCCGCTGTAGAGCGCGAACGACGGATCCGTCACAAGGCGCACCTGAGACATATAGTTGAGGTCGCCGGTCGCGTCTTTCAGGCCGACAATATACGGATGGCGGCTCAGCTCCAGCACCGTTTCAGGCGTGATCGTCATGCCGGTGCGGGAAGGGACGTTATAAAGGAGGGCAGGGAGCTCCGCAGCGTTCACAATCGCCTCGAAATGGCGGATCAGGCCGCGCTGGCTCGTCTTGTTGTAGTAAGGGGTGATCAGCATGAGGCCGTCCGCGCCGATTTCCTTGGCTTCACGGGAAGCACGGATCGATTCCGCAGTCGAGTTCGAGCCGGTTCCTGCAATGACAGGCACACGGCCGGCAGCCGTTTCAACCGCAATCTCGAGAAGGCGGCGGCTTTCTTCCGCAGTGAGCGTCGAGCCTTCTCCGGTCGTGCCATTGATGACGAGCGCCTGGATGTTGTTTTCAATCAGGAACTCCAGGTGGCGGCGGAAGCTGTTGTAATCGACTTCGTCGTCCATGAATGGGGTGGTGACTGCAGCGGCAACTCCTGTAAATAGATGTGTCATGTAAAATCCCTCTTTCTATCCATAATGTATTCCGGTCTCCCGGTTTCCGGCACAAACGCCCGGTCAATGGATGAAATGTCCCATGCATCGGCAATATAAAAAGCCGGAAACGGTAGGTTTCCGGCTTGTGATTGTCGACGATGCACGACCCTGAGGTCACAAGTGGAAGCACTCCATTATTACGAGAATAATGACAGCCTGCATATTGTTCATATACAGTCCAACGGGTATCAGTCTGCAAACCAAATCCCGTTTCGGCAAATCTCCCTTTCCGCCCGCTACCGGTCTGCAGCCGTTGCAGCGGGGTACTCATGATCTTTGCACCTCATCCATTGCTATTCAATTGTGTTAGTTTGAATCTTGTGTACTACGTTAACATGAAGAAGAAAAGAATGCAAAGGGTTTTGCGCAAATTATCGGAACAGCAATGACGCGAACAGGATTCACCAAACAAGAAACAGCTGGATAAATCACTAAAAGGAATCGCACAGCCAAAAAGCCGGTGGACCAGGATTATATAAACAGACGAGAAATTAACAGAAACAGTGATGAGCCGACTGCATTTCATCTCAATAGAAATGAGACGGAAGGCTAACGGATATGTTCAGGCACAAGCAGCAGACTGATTCAGCCCGAACCAAATCGGATGAACCCGATAAAGTAGCTTGATCCGTGCCAGATCGTTATAAAGAGTCGACATTCTAAACATCTGATCTAAACAGCAGAATCAAGGCAGCTAATGGACCCAGATTTCCGTTTCGTCTCACTGTCTTAAGTATACTACTTAATGAAACGCAACTTCCTAAAATAGAAATTATGTAAACTAAAAATAAGAGAAGCCACTTACGGCCAGGATCCGCCTCTCCCATTCTATACGTACAGCCACAACCATGCCAACAACATAAACATGATAAAGAATGATTTTGCTGACCTCGTCTCTTATGTTGGTCGCAATGAATGTTCATCAATCCGCCAGCTTGCTTGGACATCCAGCTTTAGCTGAATCAATTTGACAGGACTCCATATACATTGGACTCAAATTCTACCCTTGCAGGATTTCAATTTTGCATCGTTCACGGCTCACGTCATGTGTCCGGTTTCATGAAGTGATCCGCTTACGACTGGTCAACTTAAGATTCAGCAGACCTAAACACCACGAATCTTTGCCGTGTTGTTTTTAATGATTTCACGACTCGCTGAACCCAGCCCGACTGTGTTACATGGTGTGTATCATTGCTCCATCAACTTCTGTTCCGTATAATCTGCCGTATAATAGATGCACATTAAAAGTAATGTATCCACAGACCGGTCCATCGTTGTTTGTAACTTGATTGCAAAATGAAATTGAATGAATCAATTTCTGCAAATGTTATGATTGCATTTTGCAATTAAGTGAGTGCTTTATAGGCTTATCAAGGGATTTAACCAATTACTTTCTGATTGCAATAATTGAGCTTGCATTTTGCATCTATTGGTCAGGCAGGAATCATTCCTCATTCCCGCCAAGAATCCGCTGCAATTCACTTAGTGAACGGACAATGATTTCTTGTTCGAATTCTCCCATGGATGCAAGGGCTTCATTCATCTGTTCCAGTATTTTTTCATCGATCTGTTTCACCTTTTTAGTGCCTTTGTCGGTCAGTGAAAGAATCTGGATTCTCCGGTCTCCCGGATACGGTCTCCGCTTGACGTATCCTCCGTTCACGAGCGTCTGTACCTGGCGCGAAAATGTCGTGATGTCCATGCCGAGCCCCCTGGCCGTTTCCTGCATCGATGGCTCATTTCTCATCTGGATTTCATGCATGATGGTACTTTGCTGCACAGAAACATCAGTGCAGGCTTCCTTATGAATCTTGTTCAGCTCCCCGTTCAGTGAATGGAATGTAGCAAGCATTTGTTCCACGCCTGTTCCCCCTCCCCTTCTGAATTTATTGTACATTCAAAAAACGGAACGCGCATCCGATTGGACACGCGTTCCGCAGAAAGGGTCAGGCATATTGGATTTCATCTTCGTCATAGGCATCGATGGCGTTGTCTACATGGACGGTCGTCTTCAGCATCAGCTTTTCATTGTCCTTATTGATCAGCCATCGGTCATCCGGAACGATTTCAAAAGGGATCATCCGGGTTTCCTTCGACTTGGAATCGCCGATCAGTTCGATGGAGTGCTTCGTGATCGTACGATCTACGTCCTCAAAGTCGCTCATGGCGTCTTCCCGGTGAATCCGGACCAATACTTCCAGCGTGATATGGTCAATGATCTGATCTGCCTCGCCGCCGTCAATATAGACGGTGCCGTTCAGCGTCTCCCCTTCTTCGAGTATCTGGTTATCGACAACCGTGTCGACTTCAAGCCCCCCGATACCGATCTTGGATAGGAATGATTTCAACATGTTACTCGCTCCCCGTATGTTCGATGATCTTCCTGCTGTCCGTTTCATATCTCATGTTCGGATTGGATTCATGTTCATCGTATCTCTTTTTCACCAGTTTGAACAGGTGTGACACAATGACCTTCAGAAGTGCATAACCCGGTATCCCAAGGATGACTCCCGGCACCCCGAACAGCGATCCGGCGGTGAGGAGGACAAAAATAATGGTAATCGGATGAATATGAAGTGTTTTACCCATAACCTGGGGAGAGATAAACTTCCCTTCGATCAGCTGGACAATTGTCCAGACCGCGGCGAGCTTCAGGATCATAAATGGAGACGTGACCAGGGCAATGATCAGTGCAGGAGTAATGGCGATGACAGGGCCAAGGTATGGGACGACGCTTGTCACCGCGGCCAGCGCACCGAGCGCCAGCGCATATTCCATACCGATAATCACGAATCCGATATAAATCAGCAGGCCGATGCAGAATGAGACGATCAGCTGTCCCTGGATATAGTTGCTGAGCTGGTGGTCGGCTTCGCGGAAGATTTCCTTTGCCTCACGCCTCATTCTCGGCGGCATCAGGTTCATGATATAGCCCGGAAGCCGGTCGCCGTCTTTCAGAAGATAAAACAGGATAAACGGAACGGTGACAATCGAGATGACAATTCCTGTCAGGGTGGAGATGAAATTCGTCACTCCGGAAGCAATCCCGCCTGCCGTGTCCCTGAAAAATCCGGCAATGTCTTCGAATACCGAGTCGACCAACAGATTCAGGTTGACATCAAGCTGATTATAGTAAGAAGCAAACAGGGATGTGCTCAAATAGTCGTCGATATTCAGGATCAGCAGCCTGAAGTATTCGGGAAACTCCTGGACCAGGTTGATGACCTGAGTTTTCAGGAACGGATAAATCAGGAATACGACGAGCGAAATGAGTCCGATTCCTCCGACGTAAATAATGAGAATCCCCCAGAGCCGAGGGATTCTCGCACGCTCCAGGAGCCGGAGAACCGGCCGGAGCAGATAAAACAATACGGTTGCCAGCACAACCGGCAGCACAACGTTTTGAACAAGCACTTTCACAGGTGTGAATACAAATTGGATCTGGTTGAACACCAGGATGATCAGCCCGGCCAAAAGAATGATCCCCAGGACGAACAGAGTCGTTCGCCCGCCCAAAAAACGGATCACCCGGCTTTGGCCGGGATTACCCTTTGTTCCTTGCATCGGCTTCCCCCTACTCTCTGTTTATGGCATAAGCCGCGCAGATGCGCCTTTCATCGCCTCGGGAGTCCCGAGAAATTCGCTAATCGCTTCCCGATTGGCAGATACGTCAAGCTCAATGACTGAACCGGCATGCGAATAAGATCCGAAACGGTAAGTCCCATCCACCGGAATGGTCATCCGGTCAAGCTCCAATCCTCCTGATGCTGCCGCCTTTAACACTTTGCGGAGCCCGTCCAGCCCGCCGACATCGGTTTCAACGTAACCGGTCGCAGCCCCGGCCAGTTTCGGGAGGCGCGGCAATGTGCTTGGAGAAAGTACTTCATCCTTCAGGGCCGCAATGACTTTCTGCTGACGTTTCACACGTCCGAAGTCTCCTTCGCTGTCCGCCCGAAAGCGCGCATAGCCAAGCAGTTCCTTGCCGTTCAGGTCGTGAGTGCCCTGCTTCAGGGTCACGCCGATTTTTTCGGACATCGGCTTTTCCACATCGATCCGGACTCCCCCGGGCGCGGCAATATCAATCAGTTTTTCGAAGTTGTCAAAGTCTGTTACGGCGTAATGGTGGATTGGGATGCCGAACATGCCCGAAATGGTGTCCTTTGTCAATTGCACGCCGCCAAGATAATAGGCTGTGTTCAGTTTGTAGGACTGATAGCCCGGGATATCCGCATAGATGTCCCTCATGAACGATATGAGCTTTACCCGGTTGTTTTCTTTGTCGAGCGAAGCAAGGATCATCGTATCGGAGCGCGACTGTCCGGACTTGTCGTCATCGATACCGAGAAGCAGAAAGTTTTCTACATACGGGTATTGCGGATCGATCGGGTCGCCGCTGAATGGACCGGAATCCGGCTTTTCTCCGGACGCCAGCTCGCGCCCTTGGTTATATTGCCATACGGAGTACAGGCCGGCTGCAATTGCCAGAACGATCAGCAGGGCGAACAGCGCCCGGAACGGACGGAGCCTGCGCCGCCGTTTCCTGCCCCTCCTTGTATGAGGTGTTTCCATTATTATTCCTCCAAACTCTTAGTTCGTGAATAGGACGCCGCTTTCCTTCCGGGGGTTGCATCTTGCTGACCGGTTTTCCGGGTGCTACAATACAATCCGAGTGAATCCATAGAAAGAGAAGGTGCTGCAATGGCAGGATTAAAGACCGAAAAAGCGATCTTTGCAGGCGGATGTTTCTGGTGCATGGTCAAGCCGTTCAAAAGTTGGGATGGCGTGATTGACCTCGTATCAGGCTATACCGGCGGAACGCTTGAAAACCCAACATACGAAGACGTCAAGCGCGGAGACACGGGCCATTACGAGGCGGTCGAGATTGAATTCAATCCGGATGTATTCCCTTATGAGGAACTGCTGAACGTTTACTGGCAGCAGATCGATCCGACTGACGACGGCGGACAGTTCCACGACCGCGGGGACTCGTACCGGACGGCGATCTTCTATACGACCGATGAGCAGCGCGAGTCTGCCCTGCGGTCAAAGGAAGCCCTCGAGAAAAGCGGACGGTTCGACAAGCCGATCGTCACGGAAATCCTTCCGGCCTCACGTTTCTACCCGGCCGAAGACTATCATCAAGACTATTATCTCAAAGAACGCGAACATTATGAACAGGACCGGGCCAAATCCGGCCGAGATGAATTCATCAGCACCCACTGGGGACAGTAAGCATCCGTGCCAGCGGATGCTTTTTCTTTATCTTTCCTTACCCATTTCCACAATTATATCTCACTTTCTCCTCCATCCCACCATACATGGATACCCGAACTTGCGTTCCTAAACATCACCGGTTAATATTGGGAATGTAGGTGATGAATATGAAACTTGTGCAGTGGGCATATGCCCGCAAATATCAGATCAAAGCCGTTTTTGATGACTTTCCGGAGACTGTATTTTTGTTCAGGCGCATCGGTGAGTTTTATTTTCTTTTTTCCTGCAGTGGCGGCGAATTCACACGCCTGCCGGAGCGGAATGACTATAACCGGATGGAGGAGCTCATCAATGAAGAGCTCGGCACACTGGAGCATTATATGAACCGCCGGAGCAACCGCCGCGGCGTCTCATAGGCGGCCGGTTCTTCTCTGTGTCTCCGGTTACAGTTCGGAACGTGTTTGTGGTATAATCGGAGCATTGTGAACAAGGAGGAGAATGCATGATCCAGGTCAGCAACGTCAGTCTTCGCTTCGGCGACCGCAAGCTGTTCGAAGACGTCAATATAAAATTCACCCCGGGGAACTGCTATGGACTGATCGGCGCGAACGGCGCCGGGAAATCCACGTTCCTCAAAATTCTTTCCGGCGAGCTCGAGCCGCAGACGGGCAACGTATCCATGGGTCCCGACGAGCGTCTCGCCGTCCTGAAGCAGGACCACTTCCAGTACGAGGAAATCGAAGTACTTGAGACAGTCATCATGGGCCACAAGCGCCTGTTTGACGTCATGACGGAGAAAAATGCAATCTATATGAAAGAAGACTTTTCCGACGAAGATGGCATGCGTGCAGCCGAACTTGAAGGCGAATTTGCCGAAATGAACGGCTGGGAAGCGGAAACTGATGCATCGATCCTTCTGCAGGGTCTGGGCATCCCGGAATCGATGCACCACGTCAAGATGAAAGATCTGAGCGGTTCCGATAAAGTGAAAGTCCTCCTCGCACAGGCCCTCTTCGGCAAGCCGGATGTCCTGCTGCTTGACGAGCCGACCAACCACCTTGACCTGAAGGCAATCCAGTGGCTGGAAGAGTTCCTCATCAACTTCGAGAACACCGTCATCGTCGTCTCCCACGACCGCCACTTCCTGAACAAAGTATGTACACATATCGCGGACCTCGACTTCAGCAAAATCCAGGTCTATGTCGGAAACTACGACTTCTGGTATGAATCCAGCCAGCTGGCAGCCAGAATGGCGGCTGAACAAAACAAGAAGAAGGAAGAAAAGGTCAAGGAACTCCAGGCATTCATCGCACGATTCAGTGCAAACGCATCGAAATCCAAGCAAGCCACTTCCAGGAAGAAGATGCTGGACAAAATCGAACTGGACGACATTAAACCGTCTTCCCGCCGGTATCCGTATGTTAACTTCCAGATCGGCCGGGAGATCGGTAATGATGTCCTCCAAGTAAAAGACCTTACCGTCTCAGAAGAAGGCCAGACTTACGTAAAAGACATCAACTTCACGATGAACAAAGACGACAAAATCATCCTGCTCGGCAATCCGCTTGCCAAAACGGCATTACTGGATGTACTTGCCGGCGAACGCGAGCCGGATGCGGGCTCATTCAAATGGGGCGTCACCACTTCCCAGGCGTACTTCCCCCAGGACAACAGCGAGTTCTTTGAAGGCACGAACCAGCCGACACTCGTTGACTGGCTGCGCCAGTACTCGCCTGAGGACCAGACGGAAACATTCCTTCGCGGCTTCCTCGGAAGAATGCTGTTCTCCGGCGAAGAAGTAAAGAAAAAACCGTCTGTCCTTTCAGGAGGAGAAAAGGTCCGCTGCATGCTTTCGAAGATGATGCTGACGAACGCGAACGTCCTTCTCTTCGACGAGCCGACGAACCACCTTGACCTCGAATCGATCCAGGCACTCAACAACGGCCTGATCGCCTTTAAGGGCGCAATGATCTTTACCTCGCATGACCACCAGTTTATCCAGACGGTCGCGAACCGCGTCATCGAGATCTTGGATGACGGGACGATCCTCGATAAGCAGCTCAGCTATGATGAATACCTGGAATGGCGTGACGCAAAGGGCGTCGCGAACTGATTCCAAGACAAAGGAGACGGCAGATGCCGTCTCCTTTTTTGACGTGTGCTCAGCGTTTGCGGATAAACCGGCGTGCCAGCGTTCCTGCCGGAAGTTTCCGGATCACTTTGCCGCCTTTTGCGCTGATGCGTTCAAGCGTGCGGAGAAGCTTCACATTGCCGGTCCAGTGCTCTTCCAAAACCTCTTCTCCTGCCGAATTGACCAAAGTATTCACGATAAAGGTGGCGACCGCAATATCATCGAGATATCCGCCCGGCCCCAGTATGCCTTCCGGCAAAAAATCGATCGGTGATATAAAGTACAGGATACCGCTTGCCACAAGCAGCTTGCTTTTCCTGTCAATCCGGCTGTCGGTCAACGACTTCATGAGAAGGTGGAACAGATCCGGCGCAAACAGGATAATGTCTGCAAACCGCCCCCGCTTTCCGGGCTTGTCTCCGAGCCAGGTGGCCACTCTGCCCCTCAGCCGTTCGTAAAAGTCCTGTTGCTCTTCTTCTGAAGGCAGCGGACGCTTAAGTTCTGAATCCATTTAATCACGTCCCTTCTCCGTCCTATACCAAAAATACCGGCAAATGAAACGTCCGGGCAAAAAATGACTGATAAAACGATGAAAGATATTGAAATTCCCCACAGCTGATTTTTTCCCGGAAACGAAAAAAGAAGCTTCCGGTACAACCGGAAGCCTCCCATATGAACCCGCCGCTCAGAGCTTGACGACGTTTGCAGCCTGTGGTCCGCGGTTGCCATCGACAACTTCGAACTCAACTTGCTGGCCTTCGTCAAGCGTCTTGAAGCCTTCGCCCTGGATGGCGGAGAAGTGTACGAATACGTCGTCTTCGCCTTCGACCTCGATGAAGCCAAATCCCTTTTCCGCGTTGAACCATTTCACTGTGCCTTGTTTCATGTTAACTTTACCCCCAACTTAAAAGAAATAATTTTAATATGGAACTTTTTTGGAGGATCAAAAAAATTCACATATTATAAAAAGTACCGACCTGAACCCGATCACTTTTTATAATAGGTGAATCCGTGTTTCCAGTCCTCTTGTTCAATTAATGACATTATACCATCTTCAGGAAGCGTGTCAACGACGGCGCCCCTAATAATTTTTATTTTTTTGAAAACGGGTGCGGCTTTCCGTCTTTCATGACAATCAGACCGTGGTAAAGCTGCAGGTCCTCCGCGCAATCCTCGCAATAGCATACCTCTTTTACGCTCCAGAACGCCCAGTACTTGCCATCTTTCTCCGCTTCGTGTTCACACTCCCTGCGCAGCCGGGTAATCAGCTCGGTCAGGCCCGCCCTCGCATTTTCCTCGCGGTCAAAAACCTTCCGTTCCAGGACATGCTCTTCCCAGCCCTCAAATTGCCACCATGGTTCATAGTCTGCTCTCATATAGATGATTTCATACATTCCAATCGACCTTCTTTATCAATGTAATGCTGACTTCGACCCTATTGTAGCAAATGAGCGTCCGATGTCCACGCGTTACGCTCAGCTGCAGGCGATTCGGATGTTGCACAAGCGGGTATGCGATATAATGGAGACAGGCCGCGCCGGAAAACAAAAATGAAACTTTCCGGCCGATCCGGACGTAAAAATAGTTAGATTTCTTTAGGAGGTCCGGCCAGATGAATACATTCCAGCAATTTTTGACACGGCATGCGATTATGCTGCCGGTCAGCTTCGGGTCCTGGCTCTATTTCCTGTTGGGTGCCGGCATGGGCTTCGTCCCGGCCACCGGCCTGCTGATCGCGATCTATCTTGCAGGCGATTTTGCGATCAGGCAAGTGCAGATCGGCTCAACGGTGAAACAGCTCGGAATGACACGGTCCGAATATAAACATATCGTCCACCAGCTCGGACAGGCGAAGGCCAAGCTGCGGCAGCTGAACACCCATTACGGCAGCATCCGGTCTGTACAGGCATTCCGCCAGCTGAACGATCTGAACAAGCTGTCCAAGCGGATCATCGGGATTGTCCAGCAACACCCGAAGAAATTTTACAATGTCGAGAAGTTCTTTTACGCCCATCTCGACTCCGCGGTCGAGCTGTCCTCCAAGTATGCACTCCTTGCTAATCAGCCGACCAAGGATGATGAAATGAAACAGGCACTTGAGGACACCCGCGAAACCTTGAAAGACCTGAACGCGGAAATCCGCAATGATGTAAAGCGAGCGCTTGCCACTGACCTGGAGACATTGAGGTTCGAACTGGACTATGCGGAGGTCCTGACGGGTAAGGAAAAAAGGCAGCTTGAAATGCAAGAGCAAAAACAGCTGAAACAACCCGAGGAAGCGCCGCTGAAAGGAGACGACACTGATGACAGAAAACAAACCCGCCCGTGATACGGCAGATTTGACGATGGACGACCTTCTTGATAATCCGTTCGACCTGAAGCCCCAAACCTCTCTTCTTCCGGACGAGATGGCCAACCAGGCACCCGCCAAGCCGGGCGTCAAGCTGATGGAACGGCTCAGTGAGGAAGAGCAGCAAAAAGCACGGGATCTCGCCAAACAGATTCCTGCCGGAGATTACGAAGCCATCATCACATACGGTGCAAATGCGCAAAGCCAGCTTTCAACGTTCTCCCATAAGATGCTCGATCATGTACAGTCCAAAGACATCGGCCCTGTCGGCGATGTCCTCAAGGACCTGATGGGCAAGCTGAACGAAATCGACCCGGAAGATTTGTCTGTCGAGAAAAAAACAGGCATCCGGAAATGGTTCGGCCGGGTGCAGAAGTCCGTCCAGGAGCTCATGACGAAGTACCAGAAATTGAGCACCCAGATTGACCGCATCGGCGTCCAGCTGGAGCATGCCAAGCGTGGTCTCATCGAAGACGTCCAGATGCTTGACCAGCTGTATGACCAGAACAAGGCCTACTTCCAGGCGCTGAATGTCTATATCGCTGCGGCAGAACTCAAGCGGGACGAAATCGTCAATGAAATCATTCCTGCGATGAGGAAAAAAGCCGAGGAGACCAATGACCAAATGGCGATCCAGGAAGTCAACGACATGGCACAGTTTGTCGACCGGCTTGAAAAGCGCATCTATGACCTGCAGCTGTCCCGCCAGATCACCATCCAGAGTGCACCTCAGATCCGCATGATTCAGCAGACCAACCAGACTCTTGCAGAAAAGATCCAATCGTCGATCATGACCTCGATTCCTCTTTGGAAAAACCAGATCGCCATCGCCCTGACCCTCAATCGTCAGCGGAAAGCGGTCGAATCCCAGCGCGCGGTCACCGAGACCACAAACGAGCTTCTGCTCAGAAACTCTGAAATGCTTAAGATGAACAGCATCGAGACAGCCAAGGAAAACGAGCGAGGCATTGTGGAAGTCGACACGCTAAAGAAAACCCAGGAAAACCTGATCTCCACCATCGAGGAGACACTGGCCATCCAGGCGGACGGACGCGCAAAGCGGAAGGCCGCGGAAATCGAAATTGCCCGCATGGAAGAAGAACTCAAACAGCGCCTGATCGCTGTTGCAGACAAAGCGGAAAACCGTCCTCAATGAGGACGGTTTTTCTGATGGTACTACATATTCCCGGTGGCCAGCACAAGCAGTTTTCGGAGAATCCGCAAAGTTTCGTCGGAAAACCGGTCGATCGAATCCGCCGACACCGACCGGCTGCCGAACATCATCCTGAACAGCTCCTGCTGGCGCGCGGTTGCCGGAGCCGAGGACAGGAACAGATGGATAACCGTAATGCCCTGCTTTTCCGCTTCCCTGACAGCTTCGGCCGTATCGACGATTCCGTTCTGGCCGTAGCCGAACGCTGAAGGTTCACCGTCAGAAAACACGAGCAGGAAACGGTGCGCCTCCGGTCGCTGAAGCAATCGCTGAGTCATCCAGCGGACAGCGAAGCCGTCCCTATTGTCATCCCCCGCCTCCAGCGACAGGATCCTTCCCGCGTCATCCTTGCCATCATCCCGGAACCGGTGCAGCCACTGGAAGGTATTCGGCTGGCGCGTTTTGGTCGCTGTTGCCGAGTCTTCCTGATAGACCGCTATGCCATGCGCCGTATCCAGGGAACGGAGAATGTCATGAAAGAGGAGAACCGCTTTTTTCGTCTCGTCCAGCTTGTCTGCCATCGACCCCGAGCCGTCCACCAATAGGCCGAACACGGCATCCAGACGTTTTGACGGGCTCTGCTTCCGGTAGAACGGGCGCGGACGTTCGTTCAGGAGAACCGATACCGGATTTTTGGACAGACGGCCCTTCGGCAGCCCTTCCCTTCGCTCCTCCATTTTTCTTTCGATCCGTTTCTGCATTTCCTTGATGATGGCTCGGACATGCGGGACGGATTCTTCACGCCATTTCAGGATCCGTTCATAGGCTTCGGTTCTGTTGTCCGGCTCGGCAAGCACTTCCCTGTAAACGACTGACTCATTTGCCGTACCAAACCCTTCTGCCTTCTTCCAGGCGCCTGCCTCGGCGGAGGCTGCCTCGCTTCCCGCCTCCTGTGCGATACCTGTGCGCTCGTCTGCGGACGACTGCCCACGCCCGGTTGATGTCGCCTCCGTCCCTTCACGGCCTTCCCTGGCGCCGGAACCGTCGCCTTCCCCGATCCGTCCGTGTTCAAGCTCATAATTGAGATGCATGCCTTTCTCGGACCGGTTGGCGGCATGCCAAGTCGAGAACAGCTCCCCGACCGAGTCTTTCTTGCCTGCCTCCCCTTTTTCGCGATCCTTGGTTCCTCTGTGGTAATGAAAGTCGGATTTCGGACCCGTGAGCCCATCTCCGACCGCATAATAAGTATGATGAAGGTCTTCTTCCAGGCGTCCGTACAGTAACGGAGCCAAACGCTCTGCCATACGCACCGAGTCTGCCGTCGAGCGGGCATCGAACACGCTGAAAAGCACAGGTTCCACGAGACCGGCCAATTCTTCTTCTGATGAAGCATAGGCATCCGGGATGCCGTGAATGACCGTATACAGGTGGTTGAACAGCGCATCCGCATGGAATCCCCGGCTAAGATTGACCGGCTGCTGGCCTTTATGAAACTCACCGTAAAGCTGTCTTCTTAGTGTGAATGCTTCCGCCGTGCCAGGACGTTCGGAGATGACCTCGTCTGTGATGCGGAGCTCTTCGAACAGCAGGACGGCCGATCGGAGGAACTCCCGGAGCGGATGCGTCTCCGTTTCCGAACGGTAGTCCCGCCAGACAGCCAGATTGAAACTGGACCAGAAACCGGCCGCCAGCAGATACAGGTCGGACAGCCGGCCCTGCTCGGTCACTTCAGGGTCCCGATGCCTCCAAAAGACGCTCATCGCCAGCTCATTTGAAGCAGGCCGGAATTCGATATGCTGCCTTTCGGTCAGCCCAAGGTCCGCCACACCGGTGAGTGCGCGTGCAAGGCGCTCCAGCCTCAGCCTTTCCCCTGCGTCAATCAGTTCGTCATTAAAGTCGATAAACCGGTTAATCGATGTCATCTGGCATCACCGGATCCATGTGGCAGCCAGGTCCATGACAAGCTGCCGCTCTCCAGGATCTTCGAGCTTCTCCGCGATTGCATAGCGAACAGCCCGTTCAGGCCCCATATGAAGCGACAATTCCGTGGCATCGATCAGGCTCCTGATTGATGCGGCCTCATCGGCCAGAAGCCCGTGTCTCGCCTGATTTTTAAGGTCTTCCGAAATGTTCAGCATTGTCGTGATCAACGTTCGGGGAGCATCCGGAAACTCTCGCTCCAGGAGTGCCTTCGATTCTTCCTGTCCGAGATAAGGCACCTGAAACGCGATAAACCGATTTTTCAGCGCTTCATTCATCGGAACTGTGCCGACATAGCCCTCGTTGATCGCAGCAATCACAGTAAAATCAGGATGTGCGTGGATGACTTCGCCGGTAAACGGATTCGTCAGCATCCTCCGATAGTCCAGCACGCTGTGGAGAATCGGTAAAGTTTCAGGCTTCGCCATGTTGATTTCATCAATATAAAGGATATGGCCTTCTTTCATCGCCGTCACGACAGGCCCGTCAACAAAGTCGATCACTGTATCCCCGTCCTGCCGGATGATCGTCTTGAATCCGATCAGTGATTCGGCGTCCAGGTCGACCGAACAGTTGACCTGATGCATCGGCTGTGAGAAAAACGCCGACACCGATTCGGCAAATTTCGTTTTTCCGGAACCGGAAGGGCCCTTCAGGAGAACGGGACGGCGGATGACCACCGCCGTCAGCACATCCTCCCACAAGTGGTCATCCGGCGCCACATATCCTCCCTGCCCGATCAGTGCCGCCTCGCCGGCGGGATAGGATCGGCCGGTCCGTTCCTTACGTTCTTCTTCGATGATTGCCAGCATAAAACAGTCCTCCCTCAACAAAAGGCCCGGCGGTTTTCCCGCCGGGCCTCCGGATCATTCAAAATACGTTTTATAGAAACCGCCGACTTTGCCCGTGTTGTCCATGACAAAAATAAATTCCTCGGTCTCGTTTTTCACTTCGTATTCCTTGCCAGGTGTCAGCACATTCGACACCAAGTACTTTTCCGCATCCGTATGCTTGCACGTCACTGTGCGGATCGCCGGCGCGTCTTTCCACTGCTTAAAATCCATCGGCTGCCGCCTCCTTTAACATGGTTCCATTATAGACAAAACGGTGACTTGTTTTCAATGATACAGGTGGAGCGTATTGTGAAAAGTGGAATGGCGCATAGGTTTGTATATGTGGTGGTTTCGTCATTCAACGGAGAAGTTTCGTCATTCGCGCCCCCGTTCTCGTCATTCGACACAAGCGGATGCGCGAATGACGAAACCGAGAAGGCGAATGACGAAACCGCACCATCGAATGAAAAGTCCCGTCCCCCCTTGGCGACTCCGCAAACCCCAAACAAAAAACGCCCCATAAAGAGGCGTTTTTCATCGTATTGCAGATCAGGAACCGAGGAGAAGGTCTTCCGGGTTCTCGATCATTTCCTTGACTGTCTTCAGGAAGCCGACGGAGTCTTTGCCGTCGATGACACGGTGGTCATACGAAAGCGCGACATACATCATCGGGCGGATTTCGACGTTATCGCCGACTGCCACAGGACGCTTCTGAATCGTGTGCATGCCGAGGATCCCGACTTGCGTGCCGTTCAGGATCGGCGTGGAGAAGAGCGATCCGAAGACGCCGCCGTTTGTAATCGTGAACGAGCCGCCGGAAAGGTCGGACAGAGCAAGCTTCTTGTCGCGGGCCTTTGTCGCAAGATCAGCGATATCTTTCTCGATCTCGGCAAAGTTTTTGCGGTCTGCATCACGGACAACCGGTACGACGAGGCCTTCTTCGGTGGATACCGCGATGCCTACATCATAGTAGTGTTTGAGCAAAAGGTCATTGCCGTCGAGCTCGGAGTTCACATATGGGTACTGTTTAAGAGCAGCGACGACCGCTTTCGTGAAGAACGACATGAAGCCGAGGCGTGCGCCGAACTTCTTCTCGAACTCGTCTTTTTTGCGCTTGCGCAGTTCCATGACGTTCGTCATGTCGATTTCGTTGAATGTAGTGAGCATCGCTGTGTTCTGGCGAACTTCCAGAAGACGTTTCGCGATGGTCTGGCGGCGGCGCGACATTTTCTCGCGCGTTACGCGGCCGGATTCTTCATCCGAAGAAACAGCCGGCGCCGCAGGTTTGGCAGCCTGTTGCTGAGGCGCTTGCTTAGGCGCTGAAGCAGCCGCTTCGACGTCCTGGACGCGTACGCGGCCCATCGGATCAACCGGTGTGATCGCAGCGAGGTCAATGCCTTTCTCACGTGCAAGCTTGCGTGCTGCAGGGCTGGCGATCGTGCGGTCGCCTGCGCCTGCTTCTTCGCTTGCTTCCACAGATGCAGCCGGAGCTGCCTGCTGCTCTTCTTTTTTGGCTTCAGGAGCAGGAGCTGCTTCCGCTGCAGGCTTTTCAGCCGGTGCGGCAGCCGCGCCGGAACCTTCGCCTACAATGGCAATGACCTGTCCGACTTCAACTGTGTCGCCTTCTTCTGCGAGCAGTTCCTGGACAACGCCCGCTTCTTCGGAGATGACTTCGACGTTGACTTTGTCAGTCTCGAGTTCGACGATGAATTCGCCTTTTTCTACTTGTTCGCCCGGCTGTTTCAGCCACTGGGCCACTGTACCTTCCGTGATGGATTCTGCAAGTTCAGGCACTTTGATTTCTGCCACGGTGGATTCCTCCTTATGATCATGCAAACCTTAGGATTTGCTCAGTGCTTCATTGATGATGCGGTCCTGTTCGATCTTATGGGACTTTCCGTCACCTTCCGACGGGCTCGAGCGGCGGATGCGGCCGCAGTAGCGCACAGGCTTATCCCCTGCAAGCTCCCGTACAAACGGTTCTGCAAACGACCACGATCCCATATTCTTCGGCTCTTCCTGTACCCAGACGAATTCTTTCGCGTTCGGGTATCGCTCGATGATTTCTGCAATCCGCTCGGACGGGAACGGGTACAGTTGCTCGACGCGGATGATGTGGAGCCATTCGTAGCCTTCGCCATCCTTGACCTGTTCGGCAAGGTCGATCGCCATCTTGCCGCTGGCAAAGGCGATGCGCTCCACCTTCTCAGGATCATTTCCGAGGCCCGGCTGTTCGATGACCGTCTGGAACTTGCCGGATGTCAGGTCTTCGACATCTGCACCGACGAGCGGGTGGCGCAGAAGAGATTTCGGCGACGTGATGACAAGCGGACGGCTGATGTCTTCACCGAGATGCTGGGCCTGACGGCGAAGGATATGGAAGTAGTTAGCGGCACTCGACAGGTTTGCGACTGTCCAGTTGTTTTCTCCCGCAAGCTGGAGGAAACGCTCAAGGCGCGCACTGGAGTGCTCCGGCCCCTGGCCTTCATAACCATGAGGAAGAAGCATGACAAGCCCGGATGTCTGCCCCCACTTCGATGCGCTGGAAGAGATGAATTGATCAAAGATCATTTGTGCCATGTTGGCAAAGTCACCGTACTGGGCTTCCCAAAGGACGAGCGCATTTTTGTTCTCGAGTGTGTAGCCGAATTCGTAGGCAACAATCGATGGTTCGCTCAGCGGGCTGTTGTAGACCACGAACGATGCATTGGCGTCACTGATATGGTGGAGCGGCACGAGTTCCTTGCCGTCTTTTTCATCATGGAGAACAAGGTGACGATGCGCGAACGTACCGCGCTGGGAATCCTGTCCTGTCAGTCGGATCGGGTGTCCGTCCTGCAGGATCGAACCGAACGCCAATGTCTCGGCATGCGCCCAGTCAATCTTGCCTTTTCCGTTAAACGGCTCTTCACGGCGCTTCAGGATGCGGGAAAGCTTCTTGAAGACGTGGAAGTCTTCAGGGTAGTTCAGAAGCTCTTCGTTCATCTTCCGGAGGCGCTCTTCGGACACACCCGTCTCCACGCCCGGATAACCGGCCATGATGTATTCAGGGGTGCTGTTGTCCGTCGTCTCTTTGGCGGCCGTCTCTTTCACCTTGTCGTAAGACTCCTGCAGCATGGCGAAGGTGTCGGCGTCGAGCTTCTCGACTTCTTCCGTCTTGACGATCCCCTTTTCGGTCAGCTCCTTGCCGTACAGCTCACGGACTGTCGGATGCTGGTGGACCTTGTGATACATCACCGGGTTCGTCACAAGCGGCTCATCCATTTCGTTGTGGCCGTAACGGCGATAGCCGACGAGGTCGATCAGGATGTCCTTGCCGAACTTGTTGCGGTATTCGAACGCGAACCGCGCAATGGCGATGACCATTTCAGGATCATCAGCGTTAACATGGATGACCGGCACTTCGTATCCTTTGGCAGGGTCGGAAGCGTAGCGGGTCGAACGGGAATCATAGTATTCGGTCGTGAAGCCGATCCGGTTGTTCGCGATGACATGGATGGAACCGCCCGTCTTGAACCCGCGGGTGCGGCTGTAGTTCATCGTTTCCATATTGATGCCCTGGCCTGCAAATGCTGCATCACCGTGCACAAGAACGGCAAATGCGTCTTTCTCATTTTGTTCCGGAGTGCCCGGATGGCCGGTATCTTCCTGGGCGGCACGTGTCTGGCCGGTGACGACAGGATTGACCACTTCAAGGTGGGACGGATTGTAGGCCAATTTGACCTTCAGGCCGTCAGGAGCCGTGTAAGTGGCGCCCATGTGGTATTTCACATCGCCGAACCAGCCATGCGTCACTTCGAGTGAACCGTCCTTTGGAATGAACGGATCTTCCTCGAGGCCCGCGAATTGGGCAAGCATGATCTCATATGGCTTGTTGAGCACGTGGGTCAGTACATTCAGCCGGCCGCGGTGTGCCATGCCGATGAGAACTTCCTTCATCTTTTCCTCATGAGCACTGCGGACAAGCTCATCCAACAGTACCACCAGCGAATCAAGACCTTCGATGGAGAAGCGTTTTGCACCGACGAATGTTCGGTGGATGAACTTCTCGAAGCCTTCGATCTTCGTCAGGCGGTCGAGCAATTCGTGGCGCTGGCTGTCATCAAGCCCAGGACGCACTTTGCCTGACTCGATGTAAGAACGCAGCCATTTGCGCTCTTCCGGATTGATGACCTGTGTGAACTCATAAGCCGCTTTGCCTGTGTAGATGCGCGTCAGATGGTTAATCGCATCAAGGCCGTTCGATACACCTTCCGGAACCTGTTCATGGAAGAAAATCGAAGCCGGCATTGATACGAGGTCCGCTTCAGTAAGCCCGTAAGCGGACGGAACGATCCTGGAATTGTCCAGTTCGCGGTCCTTCAGCGGGAAAATATTCGCTGCAAGATGGCCGTTGTGGCGGATGGAATCCGCAAGCTGTGCCGCTGCAACGATTTTTCCGAACTGAGCCGGGGAAGCGCCTGCAGCCGCTTCAGCAGTGCCGGTAACGGAATCCGGCAATACCGGTGCACCGAAACTCCTGAAAAGTTCCGCTAGTTCTGGGTCGACCTGGTCCGGATCGTTTTGGAACAGATCATACTGCTCCATCACATACCCCAGGTTCGGCCCTGAGAAGGAACCCCAAGGCGAACCGGGAGCAGCAAAATTGTTTGACATGTAGATACCCTCCACTTTTTACGCTGGCATCGTCTACCTCTATTTAAAGGTCCGCATCAATTTTAGCATGCCGTCTCTGACACTGAAAGCAAACGGCATCCAAGGCGACGCCTGCGTTTTTGTCCAATTCAATCTTACTACTGTACCGACAAAATACAATCTTTTTTTACAAAAAAACAAGGCACTTCCGTTGTAAGCGGATACATGCCTTTAGAATACCGATTGATGGGTAATATTAAACATTTTCCACTGGAATCATCCCAATTTATCTGGAGTGTGAAAGAATCAGAGACGCCATTTCTCCGGGTGTTTTCGGCGGCTCGGCCTGCTCCATCTTGAGGATGATTTCCTGTGCGCGGTCCTGCAGTGACCGGACGGCGTCAAGAAACGCCTGTCGCCCGACTTCCTCTTCCTGAAGCACAACGGCGAATCCGGCTTTCTCGAACAGCCTGGCATTCAGAATCTGGTCTCCCCTGCTTTTTTCCGCCGAGAGAGGTATAAGAAGCATCGGAAGGCGCAAAGCAAGAAATTCGAAGATGGAGTTCGAACCCGCTCGGGACACGACGTAATCCGCAGCTTTCAGCAAATGTCTCAGCTCATCCGTGACATATTCAAATTGCGAATAGCCTTCCATCTGTTCCAGTGCTGTGTCAAGATGCCCCTTGCCGCACAAATGGATGATATCCATTGTTTTCATGAGTTCCGGCAAACTTGAGCGGACCGCTTCATTCAGGACCGCCGATCCCTGGCTGCCGCCCATGACGAGAAGGACCGGCTTCCGTCCCGATAAGCCGGCGATGCGGAGCCCTTCGCCTTTGGAACCTTCGAACAGTTCCTGACGGATGACCGGTCCCGTACAGGTCGCTTCCGCTTTCCGGACATGCGGCACTGTTTCCGGGAAGACCGTGAACACATGATCGGCAAACGGCATCGCCAGCTTGTTGGCAAGTCCGGGTGTGACATCTGATTCATGGATGACTACCGGGACCCCCGCCATACGTCCGGCCAGGATGACCGGCACCGAGACGAATCCTCCTTTGGAGAAGATCAGCGACGGCTTCAGCTTCCGGATGATCTTATATGCCTGCAGCACTCCCGCTCCGACCTTAAACGGATCGGAAAAGTTCTTCATCGAGAAGTACCGCCGCAGCTTTCCGCTGGAGATTTCATAATAAGGGACTGACGGAAATGATTCAGTGATCAGATTTTTTTCTATTCCGTCGCGGGACCCGATATAATGGACATCGTAGCCTTGTTCAGCCAGCGACGGGATGATTGCCTGATTCAAAGAGACGTGCCCGGCCGTACCGCCTCCTGTGAGGATGATGTTCGGTCGTGTCATACTATTCCCTCAATTCATTTACAATGTTTCATACATATGAACGCATTATCCATTCTAACACAGCAGAATGCAAGTACTTACAGACTGGAGGTATGCAGGATGGAAACACGAAGGCCGCTCCGTCTGAAAGCGGGGACCATGTCGAAAGTCGTCGGCCCGATCCTCGTCACTCAGGTGGCGATGTACCTCATGACATTCTTCGATATCCTCATGACCGGACGTTATGACTCCGGACACCTGGCAGGCGTGACAATCGGATCTTCCTTCTGGAACCCGGTCTACACGGGACTGGCAGGAATTCTTTTATCTGTGACACCCATTGTCGCCCAGGCGATCGGTGCCGGACGCAAGGAAGAGACACGCCCGACTGTACAGCAAGGACTGTATATAAGCATTGCCCTGTCTGCAGCAGTGTTTATTTTGCTGCAGATTGCCATACGCTTCGGACTTGGCCAAATGCCGCTTGAGGAGCAGGTACGCCAGGTGTCTGCCGGCTACCTGACGGCGATGAGCGCCGGGCTGCTGCCGCTGTTCGCCTATACGGTCATCCGCTCCTTTATAGATGCTCTCGGGGCCACAAGGGTCACAATGTTCATCACCCTTCTCTCCGCCCCGGTCAACATCCTTCTGAACTGGCTGTTCATCTTTGGCAAGGCCGGCTTCCCTGAACTCGGCGGTGTGGGAGCCGGTGTCGCCTCCGCCATCACTTACTGGATCATCCTGGCGATCGCGATCTTTGTTACCCATACGAAGCGGCCTTTCCAGCCGTACCGGCTATTCCGCGGATGGGAACGCATCTCCCTTCCCCGCTGGAAGGAAATCATCGTCCTCGGTGTTCCGATCGGCATCTCGATCTTCACTGAGACAAGCATCTTTGCGGTTGTCACACTCTTTATGAGCGGCTACTCGACTGAAACCATTTCCGCGCACCAGATTGCGCTCAACTTCACTTCACTTCTTTACATGATTCCGCTCAGCCTCTCGATGGGTGCGACCATACTCGTCGGCCACGAAGCCGGTGCCGGCAGGTGGAAAGAGGCGAAAGAATACAGCTGGCTCGGTGTCGGATTGGCAATCGTGTTCAGCCTGATTTCCATCTTCATTCTCGTCACATTCCGTGACGGAATCGCCTCCCTGTATACACAGGACGAGGCCATCGTCCGGCTCGCCGTCCAGTTCTTCGTCTTTGCGGCATTTTTCCAGCTGTCGGACGCCGTACAGGCCCCGGTTCAGGGCGCTTTGCGCGGCTACAAGGATGTAAATGTCACCTTTATCATGGCGATCATCTCGTACTGGGTCATCGGCCTTCCGGTCGGCTATATGATTGCGAACAACACGGACCTGGGACCGTTCGGCTACTGGATCGGACTGATCACCGGTTTGACAGCAGGAGCGATTACTCTGTCCATCCGTCTTCTGCTCATCCAGAAAAAGAAAGCCGTTCTCCGGACTACCCGATGAGCCGCATAGAAGAGCCCCGTTGCCAACACTGCAACGGGGCTTTCGTGTTTCCCTTCTCACTCGAGGATGCCTGTCCGCTCGATTTTCAGATCGACGCTCGCATCGATCTCTAGTGAAGGATAAGTTTCACTCCACTTCGCTTTTTCCCAGAGATCGTGATGGAACGCCCGTACCCTGCGCCCGATTCCGATCGCGTCACTTTCCGCCTCCTGAAGTTTGCCGATCAGCTTGTTGACATCTTCTTCAACAAGTTTGCCAAGTTCCTTGCCCAGCCGGTCCATCTGCTTTTGATTTTTATAGACGGCACCATGTGCAAATTCTTCGACTTCCGCTTTGATGCGCAGCTCGATATCCACATGTTCCCCTTTGATTTTGATCTTCTGCTTATTGGAGATGATCTCGATCTGGATGGGCGTCTTTTCCCCCTCCACTTCCACATCATAATTCAGCCTGAGAATGGTGCCCGTCTCCTTCTTCAGCATGGCGAGTAATCGGCCTTCGTCGAGACTCAGAACTTCTCCCGTGTACTCCATGCCGCTGAACAGCCCGGTACCCGCAAGCTCCGGTTCTCCGGTCTGTTCCTCGATTTTAAGTACGGGAAGTGACAAGTCCATCCCATCATCAAAAAGAATCGTGCAGACCTGCTGGAGATCATACATGGTGGAAAGGGAATACTTGTGGAACGTATCGATCTTTTTTCCGAACGTTTCGGACTCGTTCTTTGGCGCGCCGGATGATCCCGGATTATCGAAGTATTGTTTCATGTCTCCCTGTGCGATTGCCATATGCCCGGTTACCCGGTTCCTGGGAACGCGAAAAAAGGAATCCATGAAATCGTAGATCCTGTGCTTTGCCGCCTCCTCTGATATTAAGAATACCTGAAGATAGCTGAGGTCAAGCACTTCATCGGAGCGCTCATTGGCCGTGTTCCTCGCTTCTGAGTAGGTACGCCCTTTCGACTCGAGTGACTGTGGTACTGGCTGGCTGTCCAGCAGCTCAGGAAAGCCGTAATAGACGGTCACTTCATCCTTGTTTCCGTCGATTCCCGCCATAGTCACAACCTGAATATCCCTGAAGACAAGCTCATCCCAGCATCCTGAAAGCAGCAGCACGGCTGACAGCACCCAAAACATCAAACGCTTCATCCGCTTGCCCCCTCCCCGGTTCTTTTCCGCCTCCTCAGTTGATTGGATATGATGATAAACGCCGGAATTGCCATGGCAAACACAGTATGAAGATATGGTATTAAAATGGCATTCATCTCAACGGCGCTTTTCGTCGCCATGGTATTCGTGATAAATATGAAAATGACGGCCATCCAGACGGCATGCTTCTTGTAATTGGCAATCCCCATCAGCGTAAGGAGACGGACGACCGCAAATGCATATATGCACACCGTGACAATCGACCATGCCAGCCAGATATAAATGAAAAAGAGATCAAGCCGTTCGACAAATGTGACCTCCTGTGATTTCAGCAGATACATGATCGGGTCCGGGAACAGGTCGAATTCTTTCAGGGAAAAGTAGGCAAGCGGAAAAATCAGCATATACATGAAAAAGGCTAACCAGATGGAACTGTAGATTGCCAAATTGCGAAAACTCACCTTTTCCGGCAACAGGAGCCTGAAGAGCAGATACAACTCGATCCCGATAAAAGGCAGCTGCGCAGGCTGGAGCGCCTTTTGCAGTTCGGAAAGTGAAAGATGCGCGACTGGCAGCAGGTTGGTCCAGATCAGATCATTGACCGCCAAAGAAACAAACAAGACAAAAATCAGAATCAGGGGGATGAGAATGACCCCCAGATTGATGGCTGTGGTCGGTTTACTGAGAACAACTGCCAAAAGCACCGACGTCATCAGTGCGATGACCAAAAGCATGGGCGTTTCAGGGAAAGCCCACACATTAAGCGTATATACAGTCTTGCCGATGAGACTCGAACAAATAAAATACCAGTACAGGCCATAAAGCACACATACAGGCTTTGACCAGATAAAACGATCGATAAACCGTTCAAACAGCCAAAGATGCAGGGGGAAAAGCAGTCCCAGGCACAAAAATACCAGCCAGGCATCGCTGCCGGCCACCCTGATCAGAGGAGCCTGGAAAGAAATGAACACCGTGCCGGTCTGTACTATGAACAGCATGAGAAACAACTGCGTTTGCGTAATCCGGATTTTCATCACGAGCGTTTACCGCCATGATTAAACGTTTGCTGCTGCTTATCCGGACGGTAAAACGGCACCCTGAAAAAGACATCCTTGAAGCGGCTCGGATCGAACGGGACAAGTGGAGACAGATAAGGCTGTCCGAGAGATGAAAGATTCAGCAGATGGATGAACAGGAATAGGGTTCCAAGCACCATCCCGAGGAATCCGAGTGCGGCACTCAGCAGCATGAACGGGAACCGGATCAGCCTTACCGCCATATTCATCTCAGCGGAGGGAATGACGAAGCTGGCAATGGCCGTCATCGCGACGACGATTACCATCAGATTTGAGGCAAGACCCGCGCTGACGATCGCATCCCCGATGACAATCCCGCCGACGATGCCTACAGTCTGGCCGATCGGCTGCGGCAGCCTGACGCTCGCTTCCCTGATAAGCTCAATGAACAGTTCCAGGATCAATGCTTCCAAAAGCGGCCGGTAAGGAATGTCATTGATCTGCATTTTTACCGTCTTCGCCAGCTCAATCGGCATGATTTCCGAATGGAAGCTGATGACGGAAATATAGAATGCAGGCAGCAGGATGGCCGTGAAAAAAGCGACGACCCGGACCATCCGGTAAAAGGAGCCGACAATGATCCGGCTATTGTAGTCATCAGGTGACTCGTAAAATGCAAAAAAATTGGTCGGCGTGATAATGCTTGTAGGTGAACTGTCTGTTAATAATGCCGCTTTCCCTTCCAGTAGGCTGTAGATCACACGGTCTGGCCGCTCGGTATTCAGGAACAGAGGAAAAGGTGAATACACCTGGTCCTCAAGATAATCCTCGGTCTGTCCCATGCTGTAGAACTCCTTGTACGGTATATCTCTGATCCTTTGGCGGATTTGGGCCAGCACATCCGGGTCGATGGCATCCGCAAGATAAAGGATATTGATGTGTGCATGGGTGTTCTCCATCCGGAAGCTTTCCATCACCAGGTCCTTGCGCTGAAGCCGTTTTCTGACCAGCGCAACATTGTCGGTGATACTTTCCACAAACCCTTCATGCGCCCCACGGACGACCGTCTCGTTTTTCGGCTCTTCCGGTGAACGCTTCGGGGCATTGTTCACCTGGATGCCCAGCATCATGTTGGTCTCCGGGAAGACGATGACCAGATTGCCGGTGCACACCTGTTCAGCAAGCTTTTCCTCACTGAAGGCCTCAGCCGATGAGGTAGCGGAATTTCCCCATTTCTCGCTTCCTGCCATCGCCCGTTTCTCGAGCATCTCCAGATGCCGGTCCGCCAGTGCAGTATCGATCAGTGTTGTATAGTAGCAGAGAACCGCGGGGACTCCCGCAACCTCACGTTCCTTCACTTCAAAGTCCACGGAATGATTAAAATAGCTGTGGATGGATTGCATAAACTCGGCATTCATAATGAATCACCTCTTCAAGGAAGTATCCGCCCCAAAAAAGAAATTTATTCCTCGATTCGAGTGTGTGCCGATGAAGGCTTGTTCACTACAGCATACAAAAACCCCCTTATCTCTTCCGGAATTTCCGGTAGAGACAAAGGGGTGTTTTTATCTGATCAGTTGACCCTCAAGATATCCGTTCAGCTTATTTCTGAATGAACATCTGAGTCCAGTAGTGGCCGTTGGAATCGTAGCCGATACCGATGTGAGTGAATTCCGGTGTCAGGATATTCTGGCGGTGGCCAGGTGATTCCATCCAGCCTTTGACGACTTCTTCAGGAGTCCGCTGGCCCATTGCGATGTTCTCGGCTGCTTTCTTGTAGCTGATGCCGGCAGCCTTCATCTGGTCGAACGGAGAACCATATGTTGGGCTGGTGTGCGAGAAGTAGTTGTTCTTGCGCATGTCTGCGGATTTTGCCCTTGCCGCATCCATGAGTTTCGTATCTGCCGCCAATGGCTTGAGGCCGGCTTTGGAGCGTTCTGCATTTGTCAGGTCAAGGACTTTCTGTTCAACTGCACTCAGGCCGGCAGTCTGCTGTGGTGCTTGTTCAGCCGGCTCAGCCGATGGCTGGGACGGTTGCTGTGGAGCTGGTGCAGGGGCCGGTGCTGCAGGTTTTTCCACTTCCGGCTTTTGCTCTGCAGGTTTTTCAGGTGCCGGTGCAGGCTTTTCTTCTTTAGGCTGTTCCGGTGCTGGAGCCGGTGCAGGTTTTGGCTGTTCCGGTTTTTCCTCCGCCGCAGGGGTTTCCTGCTTAACCGTCTCAGGCTTTTCCTGTTCGGCGTTCGGTACCGGAAGCTTGTAGCCATACTGTTTAAGGACTTTCTGGATCAGGCTTTCGATGTCCAATTTGGAGATGTCGTCACCGTTGTTACGGATGACTTCTCCAGCTACATATGTATGCAGGGATACACCTTCCACGTTGATCTTCTGGAATTGTTCGTTTTCTGTTGTCTGCTGTGCTTGCGCAGTGAGGCCCGGCGTAAGAAGCGTCGCGCTCATAGCGAGAACGGAAATCGTTTTTTTCATTCTCAATTCCTCCCTTCGGCACCATCGTACACGAAGGAGCGGATGCATATCGTTCCAGCACTTTCCTCCAAGACCAGTCATCCCCCCGGACTATGAAAATAGGCGTCCTGCCGGATGATTCATAGGAAATCTCCGGCAGGACGCCCGACTATTTCATATTAAGTGCTGTTGACATCAGAGCATCAGAGACCGATAGAAGCAGATCAGGATTTCCTGATCTTCATCAGGAAGAGCGGAAGAACGAATGCGATCTTTGATTTCAGTGAACTTGGTTTCACGGCCTTTTCTCAGTCTCGGATGGGTCAGCCTGTCGGCCAGCTCATCTTCGGCAAGGGAGGAGATTTCCTGGATGGACGATGCTTGCTGCGCTGCCTCCCTTCCCTTCCACAGTCTGCTGTATGCCGAAATCAGACGCTCTTGGTCATTCATCGCCCGCACCCGGGACACGGATTTCGGAGAGCCCTTCACCGATCAGGACAAGATTTGCCGGCATGTTCATGTATTCCGGAATCCACTGGACCATCCCATATGCATATTGGAACAGCGATGGATATTTGTTTCCCTCAAGAGGTACATAGCCCTTCATCCGGTATACCGTCTCCGGCAGCGACCGGATCCAGTCCTCAAACGCGTCCCGGCCAACCGGCTTGCTGAATCTCACAAGGCGTGTGCCGATCGGAAGGTGGCTGCCGATGCCCGCTTTCTGCACCGGGATTCCAGCCGGTTTTTGAGTCATGATGCGTAGAGCATCCAGAGGAACTTTGCTGTTGATGGTTTCCACAATCCGGGCACCGGGATTCAGTGACTGGATGCCCATAACGGCTTCCGCCTTCTCTGAATCCGTCAGCAGGTCGCTTTTGTTCAGAAGGACGAATCCGGCATGCCGGATCTGTTCAAGGAACAGCATGCGTACCTGGGGTGTCATGCCGTCAGCGGCAAGGTAGCGTCTGCCGTCAGCCACGGTAACGATTCCCTTCACATCGAGTTTGTCTCCGAACAGCGGTGAATGGACGGCATCGAGAACCTCCACCGGATGCGCAGCCCCGGTCGTCTCGATGAAAATGATGTCTACTTCCTCATGCAGCAGAGCCTGCATCTGTGACTCGGTCTTTTCCGAGCCGGTGCAACAGATGCATCCATTCAGGATTTCCTTTAGCGGCACGCCGTCTTCCACTGCTTCCGAATCAAATGCCAGTTCTCCGAGTTCATTCATGATAACCCCCGGTTTCAGCCCTTCCTCCTTTGCTTGCCTGATCAGCCAAGTCAGCAGGGAGGTTTTTCCGCTCCCCAGAAAACCGCTCAGGATATACACTTCGGTCATTGGTCAGTCATCCTTTCAATGAAGCGGGCGGAATCCAGAATGGACTCCGCCCGCCAATATTACTTTAGTTGTTCGTGGAGAATTTCCTTGGCTTTTTTCATCATCGGATCATCGGTCTCGATCTTTTTGCGCAGCTTGTCCATGAGGGCATAGGTTGTATCCCCTTCAAGTACGCCAGTTTCCTCGAGTCCGGCTTCCGACTGGAGATCACGGACCGCTTCTGCCGTCGCTTCGTCAAAGACGCCGTCCGCTTCTCCCGGATCATAGCCCACCGCGTCGAGCATCTGCTCGGCGGAGAGGATTGTCATCGACGTATCGCCGTCCTCCATCGCTTTTTCCGGGTCGATATAAGGGAGTTTCACGTATTCCGGATAGGCGACCGGGTCGGTCGGCTCGATGCCTTTCTCGTGGATCCAGTTGCCGTCAGGCGTCAGCCACTTGGCAGTTGTCAGCTTCAGGTTCGAACCATCTTTGAAATCCTGGGGAGACTGTACGGTACCTTTGCCGAAGGACTTCTCACCGACGCTCCGGATGCCCGCTGATTCCATAAGGGCACCTGCCAGAATTTCGGATGCAGAAGCGCTGCCCCCATCAATCAGCAGGACGACCGGCATTTTCAACTTGGTTCCGCCGGTTGCATAAGTAATCTGGGGCTTCTTGCCTTTTTCCTCGATCTGGAATAATCCCTTGCCCTCCTCTACGAAGAGGTTCGAGATATCGATTGCAGTGCTGAGAAGCCCTCCGGGGTTCTGCCGGACATCAATGGCCATCGCTTCCATTCCCTTTTTCTCCATGGCTTCGATCGCTTCAAGCAGCTCATCGAATGTGTTTTCAGAGAAGCTGGTGATCTGGATATGGGCGACTTTGTCATCTGCCATCTCGGCATAAACGGTCTCAATCGGAATAACGTCCCGGGTAATCGTGACGTCGATCGGCTCTTCCAGTCCCGCCCGCTCGATTTGCAGGGTGACTTCAGTGCCTTTCTCGCCGCGGATCAGCGTCACGGCCTCGGTCGAGGACTTGCCCTGAAGGCTCTCGCCGTCCACGGACAAAATGACGTCATCCGGCTGCAAATGCGCTTTTTCTGCAGGAGAATTTTTAATCGGCGATACGATCATGATTTTGCCGTTGCGCTCCTGGATTTCCGCACCGATTCCCTCGAAACTCGAGGAGATGCTTTCATTCAGGTGCTGGGCTTCCGTCTGGTCCAGGTAATCCGAATAAGGATCCCCCAGCGCATCGACCATTCCGTTGATTGCCCCGTTCACGAGCTCTTCGTCATCCACGTCTTCAAAGTACTGCTTTTTCACCGCATCATAGGCATTATAGAGTTTGTCGAACTCGCCGCGATCGGTCTTCGGCGAAACGACCTCGACCACTTTGTCCTCCCCGACGGTCAGTGCAAAAAATGTCACGCCTGCAGTCAGGAGGACGAGACCGAACATGAGCATCAGGAGAAAAAACGGCTTGATGCGCAAATAGCGCCCTGCGGGTGTCTGATGTTTTTCCTCCGGACTGTCGCTGTTCCGGCCATGATTGTTTTCATCCATGTTGTTTCACCACTTTCAACCGATGGCCCGCACTTCGTGCACGGGCCGATATGCGGAAAAGACCGCCACCGTCCGATGGCAGTCGATCCGGGTCATTCCTGGATGGCCGCATCGAGGGCGACTTCGATCATTTCGTTGAATGTCGTCTGCCGCTCCTCTGAGGATGTTGCTTCGCCCGTAAGGATGTGATCGCTGACAGTCAGGACGGCAAGTGCCTGGCGGCCGAATTTTGCGGCGAGCGTATAAAGTGCTGCCGTTTCCATCTCGACAGCAAGCACGCCGTAGCTTGCCCACTTTTCGTGTTCCGCATCTTCACTGTAGAAGAGGTCTTCTGTAAATACGTTGCCGACTTTCAGATGAAGGCCCTTTTCGCGTCCTGCCTCGTATGCTTTCAGGAGCAAGTCGAAATCCGCAGTCGGAGCGTAGTCGATCCCCTTGAAGATGATTTCGTTCATCTTCGAGTTTGTCGAAGCACTCTGGGCAAGGATGACGTCGCGGACCTTGACGTCTTTCTGGATCGCCCCGCACGTTCCGACACGGATCAGCTTCTGGACGTCATATTCCTGCATCAGTTCCGTGATGTAGATGGAGATTGACGGAACACCCATGCCTGTTCCCTGCACGGAGATCCGCTTGCCTTTGTAAGTACCCGTGTAGCCGAACATATTCCGGACTTCATTGTACTGAACGACATCTTCAAGGAATGTCTCAGCAATGTACTTTGCACGTAGCGGATCGCCCGGCAACAGGATCGTATCGGCGATATCGCCTTTTTTTGCATTGATGTGTACACTCATTTGGTCAAACCCCGCTTTCACAAATTCTTTTCCATCATATCGTGTTTTGGGAACGCCCGCAATCACAACACAGGCGTCCGCCATAAACGGACGCCTGGTTTTAGTCGGTTTCCCGGTATTCTTCCCAAAGTTCGTCGAAAACACGTGAAGGCATGTCCGGGTCCGCCCGCTCCTCCAGATATCGCGACAGCGGGTCAAATCCGGTTTCCGTCTTCGGGAACCCATGGTCGAGAAAAGCCGCTTCTGCAAATAGCGCTCTCGGATCATTTCTCGGCCCTCCCCGATGGGACATGAGGTACTGATAAAATGTCCGCCTCACCGGACCACCGCCCTTCCGTATTGTTCCGGAAACTGCCTGGCCGGAAAGCTCATTCCCCAAACAGCTTCAGATAGTTTCCGTATCCTTCCTCTTCCAGCTTGTCCTTCGGCACAAAGCGGAGGGCTGCGGAATTGATGCAATAGCGCAGTCCGCCCGCTTCCCTCGGTCCGTCCGGAAAGACGTGGCCGAGGTGGGAGTCGGCAGTTTTGCTGCGTACTTCCGTACGGCGCATTCCGTAGCTGGTGTCAAAGTGCTCTGTGACTTCCATGTCTTCGATCGGCTTCGTAAAGCTTGGCCAGCCGCAGCCGGCATCGTATTTGTCTTTGGATGAAAACAGGGGTTTGCCTGAGACAATGTCGACATAGATTCCATCATCGAAATGGGCATCATACTCGTTCTGGAACGGCGGCTCCGTTCCATTTTCCTGGGTGACCTTATACTGCATCGGTGTCAGTTTCTGCTTCAGATCTTCTTTGTTCATCGTGTCACTCCTCCCACATGGTCTCCTGGAACGCTTTTCTTCCCGAACCCGCGAAATAGCGGTTGTAATGGGCCGGGTTTTTCAGATAGTAATCCTGGTGTTCTTCTTCCGCCGGGTAAAATTCCTTGGCAGGGAGAATCTTGGCTGCAATGGGGCCGTCAAACCGGGCGGATGCTTCCAGCTCTTCCTTAGAGCGCTCCGCGGCTTCACGCTGGTCCTCGTTATGATAAAAGATTGCCGTCCTGTAGGAATCCCCGCGGTCGAAAAATTGTCCGCCGGGATCGGTCGGGTCGATCTGACGCCAGAAAACATCGAGCAGCTCCGAATACGAGATGATGTCGGGATCAAACGTGATTTCGACCGCCTCATAGTGGCCGGTCGTCTCCGAGCACACCTGGCGGTAAGTCGGATTCGGCACATGCCCGCCGGTGTAGCCGGACACGACCGCTTCCACCCCGTCATATTTGTGGAACGGCTTCACCATGCACCAGAAGCAGCCCCCTGCAAATGTTGCTTTTTCGGTTGCCATATATGCCTCCTATTTCCGCGGAATGAGAATCTCAAGCTCGATTTCATCCTGCGGAAGATTGATTTCTTTTGCCCTCACCTGGATGCCCCCTGATACAGGAAGCCTGGACAGGTCGATAAACAGTTCCTCTTCCTTCGGGCGCACGATCATCCAGGCCGGCATCCCGACCGTATCGCCGAGAAGCTTGAGAATGGTCGAAGGCGGAATCGTCAAGTTCCCGACCTCCACCGATTTCTGCTTGAGTGACAAGTTGCCATCTTCAAGCACCACCGGCTCAAAATGCATCATGACCGGCAACTGTACGGCAAATACCGTCAGTTCGGAAACAAGGAGCACATCGTCCTCGAATTCCAGCGTGACGGGAATCCGGTCATTGTTGATGGCCTGCCGGATATACGTATTGGCGATGCCCTCCAGGTCTTCCCGGGTTGCCTTCACGGTCAGCCTGTCCACCTCTTCGCCGGCCGGAGCGGCCTCGGGGAGCGGAGTCCCTTCGACCGGCCGGCTGATCCAGAAAATAAACGCCAGGACGCCGGTAACGATCAGTGCAGCCAAAAGAAAAAACGCGATTTTCCATTTGTTCAACCGGCATCCCCCTCTCAAAACTCCAATTCCCCGCCGGACAGCCTGTTCAAACCGCAACGGGACAGAGATTCCATGATCCGGTCTGTCATACGGCTGTACCCTTTGCTGTTCGGATGGAAAAAGTCAGTGTGGTAAACCAGATCGCGGTTGGAGACGAACAAGTCGTCCACAGGGACGAAACATGCCCTCCCGTCCGCAACCGCAGCGTCTTCGAGGACGCTGTTCCATTCGGAAAGGATCCGGTCAAAGTCGCTTTCTTCGTCGGTCACGACCGTCAGGGGGTTATAGAGCCCCATGATAATGAGTACGGCATCCGGATTGGCCCTGCGGACCTGGAACAGCGAAGTCGACAGGCGGTCCATGAACGGTTCCAGCTTGCCTTCAAAGGCTTTCGCGTCGAGATTGAACAAATCCTTCTTGATGACCTTCATCAGGTCGTTTCCGCCGATGGTCAGTGTCAGGATGTCTGCCTCGGCGACGGCCTCCCTGACCCTGGGGTCGGAAAGCTGCTCTTCAAGCTGATCGCTTCTGCGGCCCCGCTTGGCCAGGTTCCGAACCTCCACATTTTTGACGCCTTTCCACTCCTCCATCCTAACCGCGAGACGCCCGACGTATCCTTCCCGTTTCCTTTCATCTCCGACTCCC
The DNA here is from genome assembly GCF_018390575.1 of Bhargavaea massiliensis. Taxonomy (GTDB): domain Bacteria; phylum Bacillota; class Bacilli; order Bacillales_A; family Planococcaceae; genus Bhargavaea; species Bhargavaea massiliensis. The sequence goes on from NZ_JAHBCJ010000004.1 coordinate 309,937, forward strand.
TGTGTGAGGGAGTCCCCGAGCCCCACCAGCACGACAGTCCTCGGTGCAAAAGTCGGCGGCACGACATATTCGCCGAAGCCGCTTTCGCCAATCTTCCCAAAGCTGCCCGGATCGCCTCCCGGTATGCAGCCGGTCAGGAAAAGGACTGCAGCCAGCATCCAAATCCATTTTTTCATTTCTCTATTCCCCTTTTCGAAACAAAAAACGGGGAACCGCAGGCTCCCCGACTACCATGCTCAGTCCCAGTAATACATGAATCCAATCGCACCGGGACCGGTATGGGTACTGATGACGGGAGAAGTGAACATCATCTTCACGTCATTGAATCCGTCCTCTTCAATCATTTGCTTGAGCGGGTCTGCCATCGCCAGGCCGTTAGCATGCGAGATGCCGACTGCCCGGAGCTTGCGGCCGACCGTCTGCTCTTTGAAGCTTTTGAACAGTTGTCGCACAACCTGCTTGTGACTTCTTGCCTTCCCTACAGGTGTATAGACCCCGTCCTTCAGGGCCGCAATCGGCTTGATGTTCATAAGCGAGCCGATCATGGCCTTCCCTTTTCCGATTCTGCCGCCCTTGACGAGGTTTTCAAGTGTATCCACCACCACATACAGTGCGGTGTTTTTCCGGATCGTGTCAACCCGCTCCAAAATCTGCTCGAAGTCTTTCCCGTCCTTCGCCATTTTGGCAGCTTCAAGAACCTGGAACGACAGGCCGAAGGAGATGAACTCCGAATCGATCACGGTTACGTCGGCATCGGCCAGTTCGGCTGCCGCACGTGCCGACTCGACGGTCCCGCTCATGCCGCCGGTCATATGGATGGACAGGATCTTTCCGCCGTCCTTACCGAGAAGCTCGTACAGTTCCTTGAATACACCGACGGGCGGCTGGGAACTCTTCGGCAGTTCCTCGCTTTTCCCCATCATGTCCAGGAATTCTTCCGGAGACAGATCGACCTGATCCACGTACGTTTGGCCGCCGATCTGGATGGAAAGCGGCACGACGTGGATGCCGAGCTCGCGGACGGTCTCCCTGCTGATATCTGCTGTTGAGTCTGTTACGATATGAATGGTTGTCATCTTGTCGCCCCTTAAGATTGCGCTGATTCGCTTGCTGGTATTGGTGGTAAGAGAAGAATAGAATCCGGCGGACGGCAAAGTCAAGAAAAGAGAGGTGGAGGCATTGGCCTTTGACTACAAAAACAACAGGGAAGAGTTGTGGAATGCCATCACGCACGCACTCGGTTTCGTCCTGAGCATTCCCGCACTTGTCTTCCTCATCCTGAAAGGAAGCGAATATCGGTCTGCACTTCATGTGACCGCCTATACCATTTTCGGCGTGTCGATGCTGGTTCTGTACCTCATGTCGACATTGCTTCATAGTATGCCAGCCAAATATAAGCGATTCTTTTCAATCCTCGACCATTCGTCGATTTATGTGCTGATTGCGGGCACCTACACCCCGCTCGTATTGACCTCACTCGGCGGGGCGCTTGGCTGGACCCTGTTCGGTATCGTATGGGGACTTGCAATCCTGGGAATTCTGTTCAAGGTATTCTTTATCCACCGGTATGAAGCGGTATCCCTCATCTTCTATATCGCAATGGGCTGGCTGATTGTCTTTGCAATCCGCCCTCTCCATGCGGTGATCGGCACCGGCGGGATTACGTTGCTCGTCATCGGCGGCCTGTTGTATACCGTCGGTGCCATCTTCTATGCCTGGCGCCGAATTCCTTACAACCATGCCATCTGGCACCTGTTCGTCATCGGCGGAAGCGCCGCGATGTATATTTCCATATTGCTTTATGCGTGAAAGGCAGCCGGGTTCCCGGCTGTCTTTTCGTTTGTCCGGATTTAAGCCGTCCTGCCGGGTTCCTGTTGCCGTTTTTCCGCGGCCCGTTCTGCCGTAGCTTCGCGGATCCTGTCTTGGATGAGCCGGGTGATTTCTGCTGCTGATCGGCCGAGGATCTCCTGGTGGCTGATCGGCTCCAGAACATCCACCGTGACATGGGCCGGACGGATCCGGTTGTTGTTCTGCTCCATGATGCTTGAAGTTCCATGGATGGCGACCGGGACGATCGGGACACCGCCCTCTTTCGCGATACGGACGAATCCGGTCTTGAAGTCGCCCGGCTTTCCGCCCCGGCTCCTCGTCCCCTCAGGGAAGATCAGCATGGAATGACCGGAACGGAGTTTTTCCGCCATATCCCGGATGGAACGGACGGCGCTGCGCCTGTCCGACCGGTCAATGAATACGCAGTTCATTTCTTCCATCCACTTTCGGATAACCGGCAGTTTCCTGACTTCTTCTTTCGACATGAATCCGAACGGCTTCGGCAGACGGGAGATTAAAACCGGGATGTCAAAGTTTCCTTCATGGTTGCTGACGAACAGCACCGGGCCGTCCGGCAATGCCTCTCGGATCGACATGCTGATGTCACTGTTTGTCCTGTTCAAAATACCGGTTGCCCACTTTCTCGGCTCCCTGCTGACCGTATCGGCCAGCTGTTCCGGAGAAGCATTGTGCTTGATCCGGCGAACTTTCCTGAGGGCCGGGATGGTAAAAGGCAGATAACCGAAAAGATAGCCATATGTCCGGATGGATCGTACCACGTTCAAAGAGTCTGCTTCCTTTCGTAAATCCGGTAGTCATACCGGATGCCGTCACCTGATTCATGTTCTTCCGACCGGGAAACGAGAACCCAGCCTTCCTTGTAGTCGGGGAAATAGGTATCTCCGTCGAACGGCTGCTTGATGAGTGTGATGTAGAGCCGGTCCGCCCGCTCCATCAGTTCATTGAACAGTCCCGCGCCACCGATGACCATCACTTCCGGCGCATATTCTTCTGCCCGGCTGATCGCTTCCTCAATGGAGTTCACGACAACCGCACCGTCCGCGCAATAGTCTGGATTGCGGGTGACGACGATATTCAGACGCCCGGGGAGCGGACGGCCGATCGATTCGAACGTCTTGCGTCCCATGACCATTGCCTTGCCCATCGTCTGTTTTTTAAAATAAGCCAGGTCACCAGGCAGATGCCACGGCAACTGATTGTCTTTTCCGATCACGAGATCCGGATCGTGTGCCACAATATAGGAAATCATCAATAGTCCTCCTTTTGATCAGACTGCAATCGGCGCTTTGATCCTCGGGTGCGGATCGTATCCATCCACGCGGATGTCCGACGTTTCCAGCTCGAAGATCGACTTATCGCCAGTCTCAATGACCAGCTTAGGCAACTTTCTCGGTTCGCGGGACAGCTGCTCGTTCACCTGGTCGAAGTGATTGGAGTAGATATGCGCATCGCCGAGCGTGTGGATGAATTCTCCCGGTTCAAGTCCGGTTTCGCGTGCGATCAGATGGGTCAGGAGCGCATAGGAAGCGATGTTGAACGGCACCCCGAGGAAAACATCCGCACTGCGCTGGTAAAGCTGGCAGGAAAGCTTGCCGTCAGCCACATAAAACTGGAACAATGTGTGGCACGGCGGCAGCGCCATGTCTTCCACCTCAGCCGGATTCCATGCACTCACGATATGGCGCCGGGAATCCGGGTTGTTCCGGATCGATTCAATGACGTTCTTGAGTTGGTCGATTGTCCCGCCGCGCCCGTCCGGCCACGAACGCCACTGCCTGCCGTAGACAGGTCCGAGGTCTCCATAAGCTTCCGCGAACCGGTCATCCGACAGCACCTTTTCACGGAACTTATCCATTTCCTCATTCAGAATTTCCTTGAATTCTGGATCCTTTGCTGCACGGCGGCCGAAGTCTGTCATGTCGGGACCGCTGTATTCCTCGCTTTTCACGTATTTTTCGAATGCCCATTCATCCCAGATCGGGTTTTTTTCCGCGATCAGTGTCCGGACATTGGTGTCCCCTTTGATGAACCAGAGCAGTTCCGAGACAATCAGGCGGAACGCTGTTTTTTTCGTTGTCAAGAGCGGGAACCCATCACTCAGGCCGAACCGCATCTGATGGCCGAAAATGCTCCGAGTCCCGGTACCCGTGCGATCCCCCTTGTCTGTCCCGTTTTCCAAAATCGTTCTGCAAAGCTGCAGGTATTGCTCCATCGATTCAACCTCCCATGGTCCGAATCCGGACCGTACTCCATGCAGGATTTTTATGTATGTCTTCTTTCCGGAAAAACAGGTTTCCGCATTCTTATTGTACGGGAGAATCGGAAGGGAATAAAGAAAAGACCCGACTGGGAAATAAGTCCCATTCAGATCTTCACGACAGCCATTTCGGCGGTGTATTTTTGGACCAGAAGATATCGCCCAGCTCGATATGGCGGCTATATCCGTCTTCAGAAGTGTGATAGTGAAAATTGAAGAAATACCCGTCGAGCGGACGCTTGTCCGTCCGGACGTGGAAGCGGATCAGGTCCTCGCCGCTTTCTGTGTCGAAAATGTGAAAGATTTTTTCCGAATAGCCGCCTGCCGGCTGTTCGCTGATGGAAAGTGAGCGGACCGCATCATCATCAATAGTAGCGAGCGTCATCTCGATCGCTTCTTCAATCTTCGGGAGGATGACCTGATCGAACTCGCCGGAGATTGCCGGCCCGATTTTGGAACCGAATTTTTCGTAGGATTGATCACGCGCTGCAACTTTTGCCAGCTCCGAAAATGGTGCTTCATCAGATTCTATAAGCGTTGCCGGCAATTCTGCAGCAACAGCGGCGCCGGTAGTGCCTGCAATCTCCTTCTGGCCACGTTCGTCCAGCAGCTGATCCCAGATTTCATGGCTCGGAGTAATAAAGCCGAAGGTGACAAGCGCAACGGCAGCCATCAGTGATTTCTGGATCCACTTCTTCATGGTCTTCCCCCCGTTTTCTTCTATTGGCCGGCAGATCCTGCCTCTGTTTTGTATAGTGGTTTCCTTCTCGCTGTTTTCATTGTACAATAGACGAGGACTGAATATAAATAGTTCCCAAGCTCCAAAGGAGGTACAATGATGGACGCAAGCATCTGGATCGGAATCGGCTTCCTCGGGCTTCTTGCCTATCTGAGCTACTTCAACTTCACCCACTGATCAGCAATCAAACGCCCCCCTTTTCGGGGCACGAGAAACTCCCTGAGCATACCGCTCAGGGAGTTTCTTCTATAGTTACGGAAACCGCTTTTTGATCCATCAGCCGGTTGTAGGCATTTTCCTCTTCAACAGGGCGGCAGACAGAATCTTATGGGTTGCCGAAAGGTAAATGGCCGCGGCTTCCGTGTTGCCCGCTTCCGCCTCCTCGATTCCCTTAGGGATCTGTTCAAGGAGCAGGTCTATTTTTGCCCTTGTCCGCTCGCGGGCATCGTGGATCTGATGAAGCCGTTCAAGTTCCTGTTCAAATTGGTCACACATTGCGATATCTCCTTGTATCTTCCGGGCTCATTTGATTACAGAAACTCACATCATTTTCTTTAAGCGATCATCAAAACCCGCCGTGCAATATTGGGCACGGCGGGTTTTGTCTCTGGTCAAACTTCTATATAACCATAATGAAACTTTGTGTTCGGGCGGTCGATGCGTGTGAAGCCGTACCGGTCGAACAGCTCCGAGCGGTAGTGGGCTTTCAGCACGACTCTCCGCCTGGCGACCCGCACAGCTTCCGTAAACAACCGGTCGTCCGGCCGATCATGGACGCCGGCGGAACGGAGCGGCGCAAAAGCGGCCGCTTCCTCGATCGCTTCCTCGAACATCGGATCCAAGTAAACGACATCGTAGCTGCCCGTCTCGCAGCTTTCCAGAAAATCGGCCGCTTTCGCATTCCGGACATCGATCCGGTGCATGGCCTCCAGCACCTCTTCCGGTGAGTCGGTGTAGGTCGCCAGTCCATGCCCGACAATATAAGTGACAATCGGGTCCGCTTCACAGGCTGTCACCAGACCGGAGGGGCCAGTGACAAATGAAGCGACGGTACTGTCCGATGCAAGGCCCATCGTGCAGTCGAGAAACAACTCTCCCGCCCTCAGGCCACACACATCGACCATGGCGTCATTTCCTCCGCGCTGCAGCCGTTTGATACGGATGGCGGCAAGGCCCGGGTGGAAAAACAGCGGCTTCACATCAGGGTTGGTGTGGTACTCATACCGCTCCTTGCCGGCAACGACGACCGGCCGGCCATATTCCCGCATGAGTTTCCTGACAGAACGTTTTTTGCGCGGCTCAAATTCTGTGCCGATTTCACCCGCCACTTGCGTTGCAAGCCGGACACTCTCACCGTCCGGATGCTGGCCGGTGGTGACGATGGGCAGATTCACTTCACCATCTGCCGGAGAACTCCGGATATGTGTGACTGGACCTGCTCCAGGTCATGGTCTTCGATCTGCTCACGCGGAATAAAGTATTTTAGCTCGGAGCCTTCAAGCACCGCAATTGACGGAGAACTCGGAGGCACTTCTTCGAAATAGCCACGCATTTTCTCTGTCGCTTCCCGGTCCTGCCCTGCGAACACTGTGACGAGGTTCTCTGGTTTTTTGTCCAGTTCCTCCAGCGCCCCTGTTACCGCAGGGCGCGCAAGTCCTGCCGCGCAGCCGCAGACGGAGTTGATGACGACGAGTGATGTGCCCTCTGCCGACGCCATGAATGCATCCACTTCCTCGGCTGTCGTCAGTTCCTGGAACCCCTGTCCTGTCAGTTCGCGGCGCATCGGTTCCGCCACCTGTTTCATGTACGCTTCATATGCTTCCATCGTTCATTCCCCTTTCGCTTTCGTTCTCATCTCGGTCATCTGTTTCCACATCGATCCCTTTGCTTCCTCCCCGCCCTCGATGCGCGCCTCGGCCATCTTCGCCTGGAGCTTGACCTCGAATTCCGGATCGTCTTCCATTTCCTTCAGGGCAGGGAGCGCTTTTTCCGTACCGGTTTCGTACAGGTACATCGCACCGCGCCAGCGGACGATTTTGCTTTTGTCCTTGAGCGTGCGGATGGCGAGGTCCTCGAATTCAGGGAATCCGAGGTCGCTCATCGCGTCGGCTGCCGTGCGGCGGACAGGAGCGCTCTTGTCTTCCATCGCCTTCTCGATATACGGGACGACCGCCGGGTCCTCAATCATGCCGAGATAAACGACGGCCAGGCGGCGGACGGACATCTTCTCATCCTTCAGTGCTTCCATCAGGAGCGGCACATCGGACATATCCGGGTCAGGCAGCTGGTCCAGCAGACGGAACCGTTCTTCCCAGCTGTCTGCCGCCTGGTACTCGTCAAGCGTCACTTTTCGGCGGCCGAGGACCGGCGATTCTTTCGTCTCGCTGCCGGCTTCCATGATGGCATCCAGCCGCTCCTGCGGGTAGGCGGCTTCAATCTCCTTGACGACCTCTTCGCCGATTTCCTTTTTGTCGCCGTACCGGATCCCATAATCCGCCCATTTGCGCTGAAGGATGTAGTTCTCGTCGTCCCCTTCCATAAGCGAATTCATCGCGTCGACAAACCGCTGTCCGAGACCGAATCGTTCCTCGCCGCGGTCGTCGAACACTTTTACCTGGAGCGGGACGCCTTTATATTGCTGGACATGGATGTACAATTCGCCAAAGTGCTCGTCCGCTTCCGCCGCTTCGGTGCTTTCCTCTTCCTGCTCCTCTCCGAACACTTCGCGGACACCGGCCAGGATCGGCTCCCAGTCATACTTGCCGCTCCGCTCGATCGCGAAAAAGTCCATGACGTGATAAATGCCTTTCACGCCTTCGATATTGAAAATCTGCCGGATAAACTCCGGAGCTTCATCCAGGCTGTCCGGCTTATAGTTGTATGCCTTGCCGAACGGCAACTCCCTGTCGATCACGACTTTCATCGAGTTCGGGCTCGGCGTCGGTTCGATTGTAATGATTTTCATGTCTGATGCCTCCATTGTAAATCATGCTTCGGCGATTTCTTCCAGATAGCTCCACCGTTCGATCAGGGCCTCATACTCCCTGTTGAGCTCATCCAGCCGGGCTGAAATCTCGCTTACTTTCCCGTAATCGGCCCCGGCGTCGGCCAGCGCTTCCTCCGCTTCCATAATCGCCTGTTCAGCGGCCTCGATCTTGCTGCCGATCTCTTCCCATTCCTTTTTCTCACCGAGCGTCATCTTCTTTTTCTTCGGCTTGTCCGTCTGCTGTGCCGGTTTCTCGGAAAGGGTAGGCGATGCCGCAGTCTGTTTCTCCTGCCTTGACGCTTTCTCCAAGTAGTCCGTATAAAGTCCGAGCTCCTGTGTGACTTCCCCGGACCCGTCAAGAATCCACAGCTTTCGGGATGTCCGGTCCAGGAAGAACCGGTCGTGGGAGATCGTCACGACAACACCCGGGAATGAATCGATGAATGTCTCGAGCACGGACAATGTCTCCAGGTCGAGGTCATTTGTCGGCTCGTCAAGAAGCAGGACGTTCGGCTGTTCGATCAGCAACCGCAGCAGATACAGCCGCTTCCGCTCGCCCCCGGACAGCTTTCCGATCAGCGTGCCGTGAACGTTCGACGGGAAAAGGAATTGCTCGAGCATCTGCACGGCGGAATAACGGGTGCCGTCCTGTCTCCGGATGTCATTCGAAGCCTCCGTGACGTAGGCGATGATCCGCTGATTCGGATCCATTTCAGGCAGATGCTGCGTGAAATGAGCGATCTTCACCGTCTCGCCGCGGATCAGTTCCCCGCTGTCCGGCCGGATGGACCCGGCCAGCAGGTTCATGAGCGTCGACTTTCCAGCCCCGTTCGGTCCGATGACCGCCACGCGGTCGCCGCCCTGAAGCAGGAACGAAAAGTCGTTGATGATGTTCCTGCCGCCATATCCTTTTGTAATCCGCTCCCCCTCGAGCACTTTCTTGCCGAGGCGCGATGCCGCAAGCGACAGATCAAGCGGATCCGGACCGTCCTCCCTTTTCACTTTCTCCGACAGTTCCTCAAACCGCCCGATCCGGGCTTTCTGCTTGGTCGAGCGGGCTTTGGCACCCCTACGGATCCATTTCAGCTCATTTCGGTAGCGGTTCTTGTTTTTCTCGAATGTGGCTTCATCCTGCTCGATCCGGAGCGCCTTCGCCTCAAGGAAGTCCGAGTAGGTCCCCCTATGGCTGTAAAGTGTCCGGTCGGCCAGCTCGTAAATCTTGGTCGCGACCGAATCCAGGAAGTAGCGGTCGTGCGTGATGAAAAGAATCGCGCCGCCAATCTGCTTCAAGTAATCTTGCAGCCACTCGATCGATGTGACGTCCAGATGGTTGGTCGGCTCGTCCAGGAGCAGGAGATCCGCCGGCTCGAGCAGCACCTTGGCCAGTGCCACCCGTTTGCGCTGACCTCCTGAGAGGCTGCCGGTTATGGCTTCGTAATCAGAGATTCCCAATTTCGAAAGGATCGTTTTCGCCCGGGCGTTCAGGTCCCACCCTCCGTCAGAGTCCATCCGGTTCTGAAGCTTCGCAAACCGGTCCTGGGCCGCTGCGCTTTCCGGATCGGTTCCGAGTTCGCGAAGCGCCTCTTCGTACTCCCGGTTCAGCCGGATCAGCGGTGAATCCCCTCCGAACACGGTACGAAGCACCGAGTGCTCAGGATCCGGACGCGGGTCCTGCGGCAAATGAGCGATCCGGTAGTCATTCGGATGGTCAAACGACGCCGAGTCCGCATCCAGCGCTCCGGCGATGATCGACAAGAGCGTCGACTTTCCGGTCCCGTTGATGCCGATCAGGCCGATCCGGTCCCCTTCGTTGATGGTGAAGCTGATATCGTTGAACAGTGTCTTGTCCCCGACGGTCTTCGTCAGGCCCGACACGATGAGATGCCCCATGCTACCCACTTCCTATTCCGTATATAGACAGTTCCATCATACTAAAAATAGAGGGCCGGAACCAATCCTGCTGTTTTCGTCCCTTTTTACAGGAAAATTTTTCAGAATCTTAACCTTTCCGGGAAGCGATATTGATACAATGGTAGCAAGTGACGATTTATCACGAGGGGGGAGCTATTTGAAATTCCGGCTGACCAAACAAGAGAAAAGCTGGGCGTTCTACGACTGGGCCAACTCCGCCTATTCCATCATCATCACGACGGCCGTGTTCCCGCTGTTTTATAAGGCGGCAGCGACCAACGCGGGAGTAAGCGCCACCGACTCGACGGCCTATCTCGGCTACACCATCTCCATCTTCACGTTCATCTTAGCGCTGCTTGCACCGATTCTTGGGACGATTGCCGATTACCGGGGCATGAAGAAAAGATTCTTCACAGGCTTCTTTATTCTGGGGACCGGTGCGACGGCCGCACTTGCCTTTATCCCAGCAGATAACTGGCTCATGCTGCTCGTCGTCTACACATTCGCCGCACTCGGTTCGACAGGGGCGAATGTGTTTTACGACTCTTTCCTCACTGACGTCTCCACGTCCGAACGCATGAACCGGGTATCGGCGTTTGGCTATGGGATCGGGTATATCGGAAGCACGATCCCGTTCATCATTTCAATCGCAATCATCCTGTTGTCGCAGTCCGGCGTCATCCCGCTGTCCGTGACCAACGCAAGCCGTGCCGCATTCCTGATCACTGCCGTGTGGTGGCTCCTGTTCTCGGTGCCGATGTTCCGCCATGTGCACCAGATCCACTTTATCGAACCTGATCCGAAACCGGTGGCGCAGGCATTCAAGCGTCTCGGCAACACGTTCCGCGAAATCAGGAAATACCGGGGACTGTTTTTGTTCCTGCTTGCCTACTTCTTCTATATCGACGGTGTCGGCACGATCATCTCCATGTCGACCGCCTACGGCTCGGACCTCGGCATCGATGCCAACAGCCTGCTGATCGTGCTGTTCGTGACACAGGTCATCGCCGCTCCGTTCGCGGTCATCTATGGCCGTCTCGCCGACCGGTTCGGCACAAAGCAGATTTTGTATGTCGGCATCGCCGTCTACACATTCGTCTGCATCTATGCGTACTCGATGGACTCCGTCGCGGACTTCTGGGTGCTCGCGATGCTCGTCGGCACCTCGCAGGGCGGCATCCAGGCACTTAGCCGCTCCTACTTTGGACGGCTTGTCCCGAAAGAAAACTCCAATGAATTTTTCGGCTTCTACAACATTTTCGGGAAATTCGCTTCGATCATGGGGCCGCTTCTCGTCGGGGTCACGGCTCAGATGACCGGCAACACAAATGCCGGCGTCTTCAGCCTCGTCGTGCTCTTCATCATCGGAGGCATCATATTGTACTTCGTCCCGAATCCGGCAAGGTACGAGCCGGTGCCGGAAAGTTAAAAAAGACGATCCGGAGCGTGGGGCTCCGGATCGTCTTTTTTGTAGTTATTCATAAAGTAGATAGCTGCAACGAATCATCGTAATTCGAGCACAAAAATGCAGGCACGGATGATTTTTTTGCCCTTTGGCAGTGGTTCACGGTAAAATGGTGACGTTTCACTCGGCATGACGAGTTCAATAACAGGATAAGAGGCGTTGTAATGAAACAAGTTTGGAAGATTTTCACGACTGACATCCGGAACCTAACTACAAACTGGGTTGCAGCAATTCTTGTAGGAGGACTGATCTTCCTTCCCTCTCTTTATGCATGGTTTAATATCTACGCGTCCTGGGATCCTTATGGGAAGACCGATCAGCTGCCGGTTGCGATTGTCAATGAAGATCAGGGCGCAACCGTTCGCGATGAGGAGATCGACGTCGGCAGTCAGCTTGTCGATTCGCTCAAAGAAAACGATACGATCAACTGGAAATTCACAGAGCGGGAAGATGCGCTGAAGCGGGTGGAAAACGGAGAGTATTTTGCCGCAATCATCGTTCCGGAAGATTTTTCCGAAAAGCTGGCTACAGTGACGACCGGACATCCCAAAAAAGCCACGATTGAGTACTATGTGAATGAAAAAACCAATTCCATCGCTCCAAAAATCACTGAAAAAGGCGCAACTGCCATCGTCGAAACCGTCAGCAAAGAGTTCACCTCCACTGTGAACCAAGTTATTTTCGACATGTTCAACAAGCTGGGCATCGAATTGCAAACAGATCTTCCTGACATTGAGAAATTCGAACAATATGTATTTTCCATGGAAGAAAAATTGCCGGGCGTCCGAAAATTGCTGGAATCGGTTTTGACCGATGCCGACCAGGCTCAAGCTCTCCTCAGCCAGGCAGAAAACAAAATGCCGGAGGCCAAGCGGCTGACTGCCGAAGGTCTCAGTACGGTCAACCGAACGCTCGGTTACCTGGATACAGCCGAACAGCAGCTCGCGGCGCTTGAGCCGCAGATCGAAAAAGATCTGGAGACGGCCGCCCGTGTCTCCGGCGAAATCAACGACATGCTGCTTGAAATCCAAAAAGCAGAACTCGACACAACCCAGCTGGATACAGCCAAAAGTGGGTTGGATGATAAAATGACCGAAGCCATACAATCCGTCGATAACATCCATAAACAACTGCTCCTGTTAAAAGAGATTAATCAGAAGGCATCGGAAACCCCCGTTCCCGATGCCGATAAGGAAGAGGCTCCGACATTGCCCGAAGAAGGTCTGCAAAGCAGACAGACGGAGTCATCAGCGGCCGGCCAATCTGCGCTTGACAACGCCATCCAGGCAACCGGGCAGCTGAAATCCGCGCTACAGGAAGCGCAGGACAACGCCCGCGCGGTCGATGAGGCGGCCGCCGGCTATGTGCAACAGGCAAAAGGCTGGGTGAATGATGTTCAGGGGATCGCCCAGAACGTTTCGGTCAGTATCGACAGCTATACGAAAACATATAACGAGACCATTAAACCGACGATCCAGAAAGAAATAAAAGATGCCCGCAGCACGCTGACGGAGGCAAGGGATCTGCTGTCGGGCATTCAAGCCACCCTTCCTCAGGCCGAAAAGATTATCACCAGCACATCCGGCCACCTGTCGGAAGGAGAACAAGGGATCGAAGAGGCGCTTAACCAATATCCGTATGTCTATACAAAAATCACCGAACTGGCGGACCGGATCCGTTCCGTACAGGGAGAAACGGACATCAATGAAATCATCGATCTGCTGTTGAACGATCCCGAGGCCGAGAAGAGCTTTTTTGAGGAGCCGATCCGGCTTCATGAGAACAAGTTATTTCCAATCGAAAATTATGGCACTGGCATGACTCCGTTCTACACGGTGCTTTCCATATGGGTCGGATGTTTGTTGCTCGTCTCTCTGCTTTCGACGGACATACATCATGCGGAACAATTTTCACCGAAGACGGTTTATTTCGGGCGTCTGCTGCTGTTCCTTCTGATTGGAGTGCTGCAAGCATTGATCGTGACGATCGGGAATATCCTGATTCTAGGTGTGGATGTTACTGAACCGCTTGGATTCATCTTATCAGGCCTTCTGATCAGCACCGTTTTCATGTCCATTGTTTATACGCTCGTCTCTGTTTTCGGGGACGTCGGAAAAGCCATGGCGATTGTGCTTCTGGTGCTTCAGATAGCGGGTTCCGGCGGGACGTATCCGGTCGTCCTGTTGCCTGACTTCTTCCAGATGATCAGTCCTTACTTGCCGTTCACCTATGCGATCGATCTCATGAGAGAAATGACCGGAGGTGTCGTTAAAGCTCGTATTGTAAAGGATATTCCGACTCTGATCGGGATTGGAGCTGCCATGATGATTTTCGGTTCAATCCTTAAACCCATCTTGAACAAGTGGATGAACCAGATTCTGAAGAAATCCCGTGAATCCGGCTTATTCCATTAATACTACGGCAGAACAACTCTATGCCTTTCCGTAGGCCACTGAACCCCCCAAAAAAAGAGCCATCACTTTGAGAGTGATGGCTCTTTTACGTCTATTAGGACCTGCTAAGTTCTCCAATAGATCCGGAGGCCTGTGAATGCAGTCATTTCCCCCTTGCTGCCGATTTCGAACCGGATTCTTTTACCGGTCCGTCCATTAACGAACCACCCTCGACCTGCAGGGTGCAATTCATCGACACGCACGCCGGAATTCAATGTCAAGCTGTTTAAATCCGCATGGATACAGAATCCGTCCGGGTCTTCTTCATTCCGGTAGAATCCGGCGAATGAGATCTGTTCACCTGGAGATTGCGCCATATTCGGAAGGGAGACAGCCGCTTCTTCAGGAGACTTTCCGAGCACCGTAAAGGCGGCTCCTTTCATCAGCTTTTCCGCGGACACGCCCGTCCGGTTCGTGAGGACTGCAACCGTGATCCCCTGTTCGGGAAGAAATCCGAATGACGAGGAGACTCCCGGCTGGCCTCCTCCGTGGTGGACGAGGACGCTGCCTCCGAAGTCAGGCGTAACCATCAGGCCGTGGCCGTAGAACGTGTTTCCATCGACCGTGCCAACACGTTCTTGCATCCCAGCTGTATCGACATCTCCGATCACGGATTCGCGGAATGCACGGTCCGTATACAATCTTCCGTACACGAGCAGATCATTCATGGTCGACCGGATGCCGCCGCCGACTGCGTAGTTGCCGAGTTTCGGCCAGTCCACCGGCAGAAGTTTCTCCGTGTATTGAATAGCGGTGTTCGAATGCACCCCTTGCTCGGGAGGCGTGAAAGAAGTTCTCTTCATACCGGCAGGCCGGACAATGCGCTTCATGATAAATTCCCGGTAATCCATTCCTGCCACACGTTCGATGATTGCGCCAAGCAAAAGGAACGCATCATTTGAATAGCTGATCCGCTCTCCGGGTGCACCGATCGGCTTCAGGGCCAGGTTTTCCAGATATCTGATATGCTCACCGAACTCTGTAAGCTCTTCACGGCGCTTCACCGGCGGCATGCCGGTTGTATGAGAAAGGAGATGACGGATTGTCGCGTTCCTTAAAACAGGAACCGTCCCTGCTTCCGGCAAATGCATAATCACCGGGTCCGTAGGCGAGAGCTTCCCTTCCGCAGCCAGAATATGTACGGCAAGCGCCGTGAATGATTTCGTCACGGATGCCGTTCCGAATATCGTGTCCGGCGTCACGTTTGTGGTGCCTTCCGCTTCAATTGTCCCAAAGCCATTTACAAAAAGGGCTTCCCCGTTGTGCGAGACTCCCACTGCCATTCCGGGAATTCCTTCCTCCGCCCGGATCTTCTCTGCAAACTGTTCAAATGCCTTCCATTCCATGTCTTTCTCCTCCTTGCACACTATTATTCGACTGCCGGGCCGAGTGTACCTCCCCTAATCAAAAAGGAAGCCTCCCTCTGCAGCATGCAAAGGAAGGCTTCTGTTCACTTCAATACAAATTCGGTCGAGCTGTGGCCCGCCTTTGACTTGGTCACCTTGAGAACCGCGGGCATGGCTGATTTGAGCTCTTCGACATGGGAGATGACACCCACGACGCGGCCGTTTCGCTGCAGACCGACCAGCGCTTCGATGGCTTTTTGGAGGGACTCCGGATCGAGCGAACCGAACCCTTCATCGATAAACATCGTATCGACGCGGATGTTCCCGCCGAATCCCTGGATGACGTCCGCCATTCCGAGAGCGAGGGAAAGCGACGCATTAAACTTCTCGCCGCCGGAAAGGGTCCGGACATCCCTCGCCTGTCCCGTATAGGCATCGTACACATCAATGCCCAGGCCGCTCTGCCGTCCGCGGGCTTCCTGCCTGTCGCTGCGGAGAAGTTCAAACTGGCCGTTTGACAGATCCTTTAGCCGCTCGTTTGCCGCAAGCAAGATACGCTCCAGATATTCAATCTGAAGGTAACGCTCGAACGACAGTTTATCGGCGTTCTGTCCGCGGATGAGGTCATGAAGGCCCGCCACCTTGCCGAGTTTTTTCTCGAGCGCTTCCGCTTCGGTTGCGGCTTCCCTCATGGCGGCAATGCCTTTTTTGATCGTGTTCAATGTGTTGCGGGAATGGATCAGCCGTTCCTGAGCCTGCTCGAATGCGGCTTTTGTGTCTTCAGCAAGTTTCCGGAGACCATCCAGGTATTCCCGTGCGTTACCTTCAAGGCTTGCGGCGAGTTCATTTTCCCTCAACTTGACGGCGTGCAGGTCGTTCTCGAACGCCCGGATGGCTGCTTCCGTTTCGTCCGCAAGATGATCTGGCATGAGTGCCGTGCGGTAGGCCTCAGAAGAATTGAACGTTGATGCGGCAAGCTTTTCTTGGAATGCGGCAGCCGCTTCAACGAGCCGCTTTTCCGCTTTTTCTTTCTGGCTGCGGGCAAAAGAAAGTGACTGCTCTGCGGCCTTACGTTTGTCCGATGCTTTCGTGGCGGCCGCTTCCAGCTGTTCCTTGAGACGATCGTGCTTTCCGATCTGATTGCGGAGTTCCGACAGGCTTGCATCAAGCGAGCGGACATTATCGTAGCCTTCCGGAATCGACTGTTCCAGCCCTGCGATTGTCGCTTTTAGCGAGGCGATCCGGCTGGAAGTGCCGGCCAGCTCCTCCGTAAGCTGTGCCAGTTTGGCTGCCACCTCGTCTGCCTTTAACCGGAGAGTCTCTTCGTCTTTCCGCATTGATGCAAGACGGTTTCGGCGGGACTTGGCTGCTGCGATGTCTATCCTCAGCTGTTCTGCTTCCTTTTCCCGTTTGGAGAGAAGATCGGCAGCATCAGAGGCTTCCAACCCCCGTCCGTGCAAGCGGTCAGCGGATTGCTCCAATAGGCCGTTTTGAATCTTAAGGGCGCCTGCAGAGCTGATTGCATCTGACTGGGCTTTAAGAAATGCCGCCTCCGCCACTTCAAGCTCCTCGGCATCCGGACCATCTGCCGAACGTGCAGGTGCAGGATGTTCGGCGCTGCCGCACACCGGGCATGGCGAGCCGTCATGGAGATGAGCGGCAAGTGCTGCGGCCTGGCTGTCTTGCAGCTGCTGTTTCAGCCGCTGCAGCATGGACTCAGCCTCTTCCTTCAGGCGTGCGTCCCGCTCTGAGTTTTCCGCCGTTTTCCTGACGGTTTCCTGGAGGCGGAGATGTTCGGCCAGCAACTCACCGTCCCGCTCGGCTGATGTAAGCCGTTCGTGTAGTTCATCGGTGCCGGCAAGGGCTGCTTCAAGCGCCGAGATGTCTTCGCGGAGCGATTCCTGCCTGTCCCGGAGCTTTCCGGCATCCGTCCGTAGCGACTCCGTCTCTTCCAGCAGCCTGTTTTGGCCCGCCTCGGCAGTTGTCAGGTCCTGAAGCGCCTGTTCCCGCTCGTGCAGGCGTGGCCGGGCCTCTTCCAGTCGTTCTGCTTCCCGCCTCTTGGCATCGATCAACGTGTCTTGCTCCCTCAGCTCGGATGACCGTGCAGCGGCCTCTGCCTCGGCCTGCTGTGTCGCGGCAAGCGTCTGGTCCGCCTGTTCGACGGCCTTAATCGCCTGCTGTTGCTCCTGCTCAGCTTCCGCCAATTTCTCTTCAGCAGGACGGATCCTCGCTGCAAGTCGTGCAAGAGTGACAGCGCGGCGTTTATCCTCCATCTCAGGCAGGCGTTTATTCAGTTCGGACATTTGCCGCTTTTTTTCTTCCCATTCTTCCAAACGAGTATTTAGTTCCTCTGCAAGTGACAGACGCCGATTGGCCCCCGTGAGATCAACTTCCCTCTCCTCAACCTCTTTTGCCAGCTGCTCCGTCTCGGCTGTCCGGCGCTCCTGTTCATTGAACAGCCCCTCGATCACTTTCCCCGCGTTCGGGTGTTCATCGGAAAGGCTGGCGGCCAGTTCTTCACTGAGGTCCGGCAGCGTGTCCAGCAGATGCCGGGCCTGCCAGGCAATCCGGCCCGATGATTTTTTCCATTCCGCCTCAACGGAAGATTTCCGCTCTTTCAGGACCGCTTCCATGTCTTTGTATTTCTTCGTCCGAAAAATCTTCCGGAAGATCTTTTCTTTGTTTTCCGTATCGGAAGTGAGCAGTTTTCGGAACTCACCCTGCGGCAGCATGACGATCTGACTGAACTGGTCGTGGCTGAAGCCGATCAGCTCAGCCACCTTTGCATTCACCTCGGTCGTCATCTGTCTGTCTGTGACCGGCTTTTCCGATTCCCCGTCGATCCTAAACAGTTCGATCCGGTCACCGGTCGCGCTTTTGTTTCCGGCCTTCACATGGGGCATGCGGCGCATGATCCGGTACGTATCTCCGGCTGATTCAAACCAGAGCTCGACTTCCGTATGTACTTGGTCGTCCGCAAAGTCGGAGCGGAGGCTCCGGTCTTCGCGCTCCTCACCGCTTGCCTTGCCGTACAGGGCGTAGCAGATGGCATCGAATATCGAGGTTTTCCCGGAACCGGTCGGACCCGAGATGGCAAACAGCCCCCGGTCCCCCAGTTCCCTGAAGTCGATCGTTTCGCATTCCTTGTACGGTCCGAATGCCGTCATTTTCAGCTTCAGCGGCTTCATCGTTTCACCGCCTCCTTCACTGTCTCGCGCTCATCCGCCAGCAGCTCATCCAGCACGCTCCGGAAGAGCTCTTCGGTCTCCTCATCAGGCGCACTGCCGGTGATTTCCTCGTGGAATGCCCGGAACATGGCGGCATCATCCATCTCTTCCGTGCGTCTGCCCGGCTTGTCCGTTCCGTCAGGGCGGACAGGCATCACCCGGGAAACATGAAGGGCGTTCGGAAAGACGGAACGGATCCGCTCCATCGGATACAGGACAGGCGTCTCATCGAGCAGCCGGACAAACACATAGTCTTCCGAATGCGGCATCTCAAGAATTTCAGCCAGCGTCCCCTCCACCGTCCTCATATCACGCCGCGGGTTCAGCGGACGGTGTTCAGCGGTTACCTGCCCATCGCCGTCCAGTTCCACGCAAAGGAAGCCCTTGTTGTGGGTCTCCTCGGAAATCGAATACTTCAGAGGGGATCCGGAATAGCGGACGACCGGGTTTCCGACAGCATGGGCCCGGTGAAGGTGGCCGAGTGCAGTATAATGGAACTTCTCAAATCGCCCCGCATCCACGTATTCCGCCCCTCCGACAGACAGCGGGCGTTCGGAGGTGCTTGTGTTCTCCTCAGGTTCCGCGCCGGGTGTCACGAAGGCATGTCCGATCATCACATGGCGCGCTGCCGGATCCAAATTCCCGCAGCGGCGTTCCAGCAGACAACGCATCGCCTCATCATGGTTCGTAACCGTATCGTCTTCATACAGTGCCCGGACGACCGATGGGTCGGCAAACGGCACACAGTGGAAATGCACTTCACCGTGATCGTCTTCCAGGATGACCGGAGCGGCATCCGGTTCCAGGATACCGGTCATATGAAACCCTTTTTCCTTCATAAATCCGCTGCCGAAATGAAGGCGGTTTGGGCTGTCATGGTTGCCCGACACCGCGATGACCGGAATTCCGAGCCCGAGCACGATTTCCGACAGGACGTCATCCAGCAAGCGGACCGCGTCGGTCGGCGGCACCGCCCGGTCGTACAGATCACCCGCGATAATGATGGCATCCGGCTGTTCCGTCCGTGCGGCTTCGGTCAGTTGCTCAAGGACATGGCGCTGATCGTCCGTCATATGCACCCCTTGGACAATCTTGCCCAGATGCCAGTCGGCCGTATGGAAGAATTTCATCTTTTCCCCACCTTTTCTTCCGAGTCTTTTCTATATATATGATTATAGACCATCTCAGGCCGTCGCACAGAATCGGTTTTCCGGCTCAGTCCGTTTCCCCGGCCCGCAGGACTTCCGCCTCGAGGCCGATTTCGACATTCCCTTTGATGGCCCGGCTGATCATGCAGGACGACTCTGCCTTTTCCGTCAGGCGCCTGGCAAGGGAGAGCTTCTTCTCGTCTGTCCCCGCAGCAAGCACCAGCCTCGGCTTGTGCACAATCCTCTTATAGGTAAAGACCCCATTCGTCACATCCACGGTCGCCTCGGAATCCATCGTGAGCGACTCCTTGTCGATACCGGAACGCTCCAGCATGGCCGCCAGCGTGATGATATAACAGGTCGCCGCCGCCCCCAGAAGCATCTCATCAGGATTCGTCCCGATTCCCGGGCCGTCCATTTCCGGAGGGATGGAAATCTTCGTCTTCAGATTCCCTGACTCAATCTCACCCACATCATTCCGATGACCCGGCCAATCAGCTTTCAATTTGAAAATATGTTCTGCCATGGGATCACCTCCCTCTTATTCTTTTCTTATTCTTTATGGTAGAACGGATGTACGTACATTAGCAAGACTAACGAAAAGAGCTGCACACAATCACGAAAACACCCCCATCCATTGAATGGCGGGTGTCATACAATTAGACGGCACCTTAATCAGCGCTAGAATTTTTCTTGTAAACAATGATTACTGAACGCTCTAAGAAATCACCTATTTTACTTACTATTGAAGCATTCTTAATAATGTCAGTTTTTAACACAAAATTATCATCAACGAATGTGTTATACAATGCCAATCTTACTTCTCTTTGGTATCTAAACAATTTGCTTTTCCAAAAAAACATTTTAACCGATCTTTGATTTAATGCTTCCAATTTACTTAAACTTTTTCCAGAAAAGCTATCGTATTGTATTTCCTTGAAAACTGAGTGAAGTCCCGCTGAATCTGTTGCGTGTCTAAATATCTCTTCTATATCTCTTGGAAATATAACTGCTGTATCTCCAAACTCCTTAAATTTCTTTAAGTCCTCGCCGATGTTCAACTTAAAACTCAAGTAAGTATCAGTATCTTCAAAGAGCGAATAGTCATTTGCAGTGAATCTGGAAAAGCAAAATATAGGAACCTTTTTCGCTTGCTCATATCGAGTAATTATTTCGCCTCTTCCTAGGTGCTTTATGATTTTTTTCTCTTTACTATCGTATAGATACATCTCATTAGATTCGAAAACATGAGCAGCTTCCCATTTATCACCTACCCCTTTAATTTTGTTTTTATTTTCGAGTTCAATGAAATAATTTATGTTTTTCATATAAAAGTTTCCGTTCAATAACGAATCTACATGTTTTTCTTGTGTGAACTTCACAAATAGCTCAAAATCCTTTAACTCATCAATTTCGCTCATTTTCACTTTGCATCCCCCTTAGCCTCTTCCGACATTCGACATTCACAAGAGGGAATCCTCCAATATCCATTCATTTTCCAGGGTGAATATGCCCGTCTGCAACCACTAACTAGAAGACAATCAAAGAGATGAACCGTGTAGTAAGTAAATAAAACTCTTGACGACCTGAATGTCGCCCCGTCTTGAATTGAACGAATCAGATTCAAAATTTTTTTTGTCAGCCTGGGTATGAATCGCTCTTAAGGTTTTCAAAACTCTTCCCTCCGCATCCGCTTAACTTTCCCCCTGATGCGTCACTATCTTATACTCCCCAAACTACGGAAGTTAGCGGACCTTTGCCTTACCCTCCGAAATAACCACTACACAATTCGTTTGTAGGTCCATTATATCAATTCCGAGCTTCCTGCGACCATCAATTGTAAATTCGCCCATGTATGTCCTTCCCCAATAGAAAATACGCCGGTCGACACACCTATTCAGAGGTTGATCAGCGTCTCGGTTGGTCCGATAACGTATCCACTTTTTCACTTTAATCCATATCAACGTGTGAGGGCTTCCCATGCTCCCGTCACAATAGGACGTGTCCTGTTTTGAACTGGCACAATTCGTTCCCGATCCAAACATGAAAACACCCGCCATCCAATGAATGGCGGGTTTCACTTTTAAATACCGAGCGCTTCAGTCTCATCTTTCGTAAAGGCCCTGGACCGCGAGAGGAACCGCTTCCCCTCCACCCCTTCCAGGGAGAACATGCCTCCCCGTCCGTCGACGACGTCGATGATGACTTGTGTGTGCTTCCAGTAGTCATACTGGTTTTTGTTCATATAGAACTGGCACCTCCGATTTCGCCGAAGAGGACATCCTGGCTGCCGATCAGCAGGTTGCCTTGGGGGTAGCACATCAGGGATGATCCGTCGCAGCAGCCTCCTGACTGAGGGAACATGACCGGTCCGTGCTTATTTATTGGACCTTCGCTATTGAAGATACACTACTCTTAGAAAAGCTTAGAAACAGAAAGCGTCCGACCTATTACCGGGAAGTCTGCTTATTGATATTTAGTCTTGTTTTTTTTCGCCGAAGCAAAGTCTCCTCTCTTAAGTATTAGATATAACGCTCCCAGAAAACCTACCAATAGAATTACGTTTGTACCAAACGGAACTTGGTTTAAATAATTTTTAACTATAAAATATATTTCTAGTAGAATCCATGCAACGCAAAAGATGATTAACAAAGTTTTCTTCTTCATCTTTAACAACCCCAACCTCTGTGTACTCTACTTCCGCGTCCCCGGCGCTCGGACAACAGTCCTTCCTCGCCAAGCGATTCATACGATTTTCTCCACCGTTTCAATGATTGTGTAGGCGTATCAGTGCCGATCTGTTTGGGATCCAGCCCCGCCTCCAGGAAGATTTCATAGGGCGTCTTGCCTTCCTGATAGGCCTTCACGGCCTTCAGCTGATTCACTAATGGGTGGGCGGCTCATCAAAATCTCCTCCGTTCAACTTTGTGTTCAGTATATCGGAGTTTTGACAACGCAAAAACCCCGAACCGGACTTTTTTAAAGTGTCCGTAGTTCGGGGTTCAGTTCATCCATAAATGGCCGGTGTCACTTTTAAATGCCGAGCGCTTCGGTCTCATCTTTCGTAAAGGCCCTGGACCGCGAGAGGAACCGCTTCCCCTCCACTCCCTCCAGGGAGAACATGCCTCCCCGTCCATCGACGACATCGATGATGACTTGGGTGTGTTTCCAGTAGTCATACTGGTTTTTGTTCATGTAGAACTTGGCACCGCCGATCTCGCCGAGGAGGACATCCTGGCTGCCGATCAGCAGGTCGCCTTCTGGGTAGCACATCGGGGACGAACCGTCGCAGCAGCCTCCGGACTGGTGGAACATGACCGGCCCGTGCTTTTCCTGCAGCTTCCGGATCAGTTCGATCGCTTCATCCGTCGCGGTGACGCGTTCGACCATTCGAAACCCTCCTTCCGGATCAGAAGAAGCCCTGTTTGTTCTCGTCGTAGCTGACGAGGAGGTTCTTCGTCTGCTGGTAGTGCGAGAGCATCATCTGGTGTGTTTCGCGGCCGATGCCGGACATCTTGTATCCGCCGAATGCCGCGTGCGCCGGGTAGGCATGGTAGCAGTTCGTCCAGACACGGCCGGCCTGGATGCCGCGGCCCATTTTGTAGGCGGTGTTCATATCGCGGGACCAGACGCCCGCACCGAGGCCGTAGAGTGTGTCGTTGGCGATTTCAAGGGCTTCTTCGGTGTCCTTGAACGTCGTGACCGCCACGACCGGTCCGAAGATCTCTTCCTGGAAGACGCGCATTTTGTTGTTGCCCTTGAAGACCGTCGGCTTGACGTAGTAGCCTTCCTCGAGGTCGCCCTCCAGCTGGTTGCGCTCGCCGCCTGTCAGGCATTCCGCGCCTTCTTCCTTGCCGATCTTCAGATAGGAGAGGATTTTCTCCAGCTGTTCGTTGGATGCCTGGGCACCCATCATGACATCCGGATCCAGCGGGTTGCCGGTCTTGATCGCCTCGACGCGTTTGATGGCGCGCTCGATGAATTTGTCATAGATGGATTCCTGAATCAGCGCACGGGATGGGCATGTGCACACTTCGCCCTGGTTCAGCGCGAACATGACGAACCCTTCGACCGCCTTGTCGAGGAAGGCATCATCTTCTTCGAACACGTCTTCAAAGAAGATGTTCGGCGACTTGCCGCCGAGCTCGAGCGTAACCGGAATGAGGTTTTGGGACGCATACTGCATGATCAGGCGGCCGGTCGTCGTTTCGCCGGTGAACGCGATTTTGCTGATGCGCGGGTTGGATGCGAGCGGCTTGCCTGCTTCAAGACCGAAGCCGTTCACGACGTTGACGACGCCTGCAGGAAGGAGGTCTTCGATCAGCTCGACCAGCACCATGATCGACGCCGGTGTCTGCTCGGCCGGCTTCAGGACCACGCAGTTTCCTGCCGCTAGCGCCGGCGCGAGCTTCCAGACCGCCATGAGGATCGGGAAGTTCCATGGAATGATCTGTCCGACCACGCCGAGCGGCTCATGGAAATGATAGGCGACCGTATTTTCGTCAACCTGGCTGATGCCGCCTTCCTGAGAGCGAAGCGCGCCCGCGAAGTAACGGAAATGGTCGATGGCAAGCGGAATATCGGCATTGAGCGGCTCACGAATGGCCTTGCCGTTGTCCCACGTTTCCGCGACGGCCAGCTTTTCAATGTTTTCTTCCATGCGGTCCGCGATTTTCAGGAGGATCCTGGAGCGCTCCTGGACGGAAGTCTTGCCCCAGGCATCCTTGGCGGCATGCGCGGCGTCAAGCGCCTTCTCGATGTCCTCTTCCGTGGAACGTGCCACTTTCGTGAACACCTGGCCCGTCACCGGGGTGATGTTGTCGAAGTACTCACCCTTAGCCGGAGGCACCCACTGCCCTCCAATATAGTTATCGTACTTCTCGCGGAAGTTGACTTTTGCACCTTCCGTGTTCGGCTTCGCATAAACCCGGGACTTGATCACTTCTACCATTTGTTCATTCCTCCCTTTCTTGTATGCGCTTTCTTCCTACCATTATCTATATTGTCAGAAAGCGCAGAACTTTTCAACCTCTATCTCTTCTATGGTGGAAATTAGTTTGCCGCGCACCTAGAAATAGAACCGCAGCCTATATATACATATGTGGCGCGGCCCCGTTTATGACAGAAACTATTAAAGTCGGAATGTTCAGTTCAATCAGAGCTCTATTCCAAAGTATTCGGTCAGGGGCTTCTCCCTGCCTTCTTCATGCCAGGTGTTGTACTTGCGGAACACCCCATGGGCGCTCCCGTTTTCCCGCCCGACCAGTTCACAGACCGCCAGAAAACTGCGCCAGTAGTCAAACATCATGGAAGGAAGCGTTCCTTTATAGGAGGCCGCTCCAAAGTCATCAAGCGAGTGGTTGCCGTATCGATGTTTCAGCGCATCGTAAAGGTCCTTTTCTGCAACTGTCACGTCATTGAAGTAAGTATCGCCAAGCAAATGCCGTCTGGGCAGATAAAAGCACATGCCTTCCTCGAACCAGATGGCGTCCGTTCGTTCGTCCTCAAAATCATCGGGGAACAGATCCAGATGATGAGTCAGTTCGTGGGCCAGGATATCAAGAAGCTGCGCCTCACCCGACGATTCATAAAACGCCCTCACATCCGGAAGGTCTTCCCCGTCCATCTGTTCGAACATGATCCGCTTCCATTCCTCCTGATCTGGACACATGAAAATCAGATCCTCCCGGGTATAGGCAGGAATCGGAACATTCCCGAATACATCCCGCGCGAGATCCCCGCTCGTCCACACTATGGCCTTCGGCACTTCCGTAAGGCCGAACGCATTGCGGAGAAACGCTTCGTAGGAACCGAGCCGCATCATGAGCCGTTTGACGGTCGTTTCGTAAGCGGCCCCTTCCCCCGGGCTTTCGAAAGCAAAAACCGATTTCATTCTTTCCCGTCCCCCTTATCCAGCCGCATTTTCATGCCCTCATGAGTCGGGCTGAATCCGAGGCTTTCATAGAACCGGATGGCATCCGGACGGCTCTTGTCTGTGGTCAGCTGGACGAGCCTGCATCCCTTTTCTTCGGCAAGTCCAATCGCATGCCGGATGAGTTCCCTGCCGATTCCCCTCCCCCTCATGGAGGATGCCGTCCTGACACCTTCAATCATCGCCCGCCAGCTTCCCCTGTACGTGATGGATGGAAGAAATGTAAGCTGCAGAACGCCCGCGAGCTTTCCGTTTAATTCTGCCACGATCAGCTCATTATTCGGGTCCTCATCAATGGCGCGGAACGCATCTCCGTAAGAACGCTCAAGCGGCAATTTCGGATTTTCCCGTGTCCGGCCCAGCTTGTCGTCTGCCAGCATGCCGACGATCCCCTCAAGATCGGCACGTACCGCGGGACGGAATAACACGTTTTCATTTTTCATCGGAAGCCCCCCTTTCGGTCAACGATACCGGAATCCGGGCAAAGAAAAAAGCACGGAAATGAATTTCCGTGCCGTTGCCGTCAGGAGACGTCTTTTTTGATTTGCTTGCTGCGGAGCTGTCCGCATGCCGCATCAATATCGGTGCCTTGCTCGTGGCGGACGCCGCATTGGATGCCCTTGGCTTTCAGCGTCTTTTCAAACGCGGCAATCGCCTCAGGAGTACTGCGGCTATAGCGGTCATGCTCTTCAACCGGATTGTACGGAATCAGGTTGACATAGCTGAGGTGCTTTTTGTTCTGCAGAAGCTTGGCGAGCTGCTGAGCTTCCTCGACATGGTCGTTCACATCATGAAGAAGGATGTATTCAAACGTGATGCGCCGGTTTTTCTTCGACAGGAAGTAATCGATGGCGTCCATGACCTGCTCAAGAGGGAACGCCTTGTTGATCTTCATGATTTGCGTGCGCAGCTCATTGTTCGGTGCATGGATCGAGAGCGCGAGGTTGACCTGCAGGTCCTCGTCGGCAAACTTGCGGATGCCCTTCACGAGACCGCTTGTCGAAACGGTAATGTGGCGGGCGCCGATGCCGAGTCCGTTCCCGTCGTTGACGATCCGCAGGAAGTTCATCAGGTGATCGTAGTTGTCGAACGGCTCACCGATGCCCATGACAACAATATTGGAAACGCGTTCGCCAGTTCCGAGACCGTCAAGGTGCTCCTGGACGTTCATGATCTGTTCCACAATCTCACCGGCCGTCAGGTCTCGGCTCTTCCGGAGAAGTCCGCTCGCACAGAAGCTGCAGCCGATGTTGCAGCCGACCTGGGTGGTCACGCACACCGATTGCCCGTAGCTGAAATGCATCAGGACCGTTTCGATCAGGTTGCCGTCCGCCAGACGGAAAAGGAACTTGACCGTACCGTCCGCGGATTCCTGTTTGACTTCGATGTCCATTGTACGGATCGTAAATGCGCCATCGAGAATCGCGCGGCAATCCTTGTTGACGTTTTTCATTTCATCGAACGACTTGACCCGTTTTTTGTACAGCCAATCCCAAACTTGAGCCGCACGGAATTTCTGCTGGCCATGTTCCGCCATCCATTGCTGAAGCTGTTCAAAGGTCAATCCGTAAATCGATTGTTTCATTGTATATTCTGCCTCATTCCGTTGAAATTCTTTTATTATCCTAAACGATGCAGGGCAATCCGACAAGTATTCAGACTTGACTCTTTCTGCCTGTTTTGTTGACATACAACGCATGGTCCGCCGCATCCACCAGGGACTCCAGGTCCTCACCATCAGCAGGAGCGACTGCAATGCCGAACGACACGCCGATCGACCGGCCCCCGGCATAGCCGAGGGAATTCATCCGGGCTGCAATTTCTTCCGCTCCATAGATTTTAAAGTCTTCATCCGCATCCTTGAAGATGGCGAGGAATTCGTCCCCTCCCCACCTGGCGATGATCCCCCGGCTGCCGATGAAATCCGTAAGAGTCTCTGCGAAATCACGGAGAACGGCGTCTCCGGCTTCGTGCCCATACGTATCGTTGATCTCTTTGAAGTCGTCAAGATCAAACAGGACAACTGCGTATCCCGGATGTCCTGAAAGCCGTAGTTTTCTGACATGGTCAATCAGCGATCGGCGGTTGTAGGCACCTGTCAGCGGGTCCCGCCTCGACAGATAATCCGCACGGTCATAGTGGTAGCCGACTGCGTAGGCGACGGCCAGAAAAACCGCCGTCAGCACGAAGAACGTGCCGTCGAACGGCAAGTCATAATAGACATGATAGTAGAAATAACGCATGATGTTGAACAGCACAACAATACCGGCTGCGATGAGCCGCCCCCTCCAGCGCATGTCCATCCCCCCGTCCGAAACTGCACAATGCCTTTCATTATACCATAAAAAAGGAAAATC
This sequence comes from Bhargavaea massiliensis, assembly GCF_018390575.1. Classification (GTDB taxonomy): domain Bacteria; phylum Bacillota; class Bacilli; order Bacillales_A; family Planococcaceae; genus Bhargavaea; species Bhargavaea massiliensis. Next base: position 337,609 of record NZ_JAHBCJ010000004.1, read on the forward strand.
CCTTGAAGGCGGAATTAACTGAACGATCCTGCTTACATAGGCAAAGGAACTTTCCGGCTGGTTATTCCGTATAGTGATCAGCGATTGAAAGGAGTGTCTCTATGGCACCAATTAACAAGGAACAACAGGACGCCGGCATCGGGCTGTTTATCCGCCTGATCCGTTCTACAGGCATCCCGAAAGCGGCGTTCGGGGTCGGCATCGCCGGTTTTCTCATCACAACTGTCGTCGGGCTCGCCATCCCGCTTCTTACCAAACAGCTGGTTGACGGGTTTTCCCTGGCAACCTTGAGCCCTATGCTGATTGCGGCCATTATAGCCGCATTTCTTATTCAGACCGTCATCGACGGGATCTCGACTTATCTCCTGAGTTACACCGGGCAGAAGCTCGTTGCGAATTTGCGAGAAAAGATGTGGCGCAAGCTGCTCCGGCTCCCGGTCTCGCATTTCGACGCGGAGACAAGCGGCGGAACGGTCAGCCGGGTCGTCAATGACACGGGAATTGTAAAGGAACTCATTTCGAACCATGTGCCGCAGTTTATCAGCGGCATCATCTCCATTATCGGCGCGGTGGTCCTGCTGCTGGTCCTCGACTGGCAGATGACGCTCGTCATGCTGATCTCCATCCCGGTCACGATGGCGCTCATGATTCCCCTCGGCCGCCGGATGGCCAAGATTTCCCGCGGCATGCAGGACGAGACCGCCGCCTTCAGCGGCAGCATCCAGCAGACCATCAGTGAGATCCGTCTGATGAAGGCATCGAACGCCGAGGAAGACGAGGAGAAAAGAGGCATGGGCGGAATTCTGAGGCTGTTTGACTTCGGGCTCCGGGAAGCGCGGATCAATGCAATCATCGGCCCGCTGATGGGCCTTATCATGTGGGTGGTCATCGCATTCATTATCGTCTACGGCGGTATGCGCGTCGCGGACGGCTCGATGTCGACAGGAACGCTGGTCGCCTTTCTGCTGTATCTTTTTCAGATTGTCTTCCCCGTCACGACGTTTGCCATGTTCTTTACGCAGCTGCAGAAAGCCAAGGGAGCGACGGAACGGATTATCCAGATTCTCAGCCTGGATCCGGAGCCGGGACAGAACGGGGCCAAGTTGGATGTTTCGGGTCTTCCGATCATCGTGGAAGACATAAGCTTTTCCTACAAGCCCGAAGAGCCGGTCCTGAAAAGCATTTCGTTCCGTGCGTATCCGGGTGAAATGATCGCTTTCGCCGGGCCGAGCGGCGGAGGCAAATCCACGATGTTCGCTTTGCTTGAACGGTTTTACGAACCGGACAGCGGAAAAATCCGCGTCGGGGATACACCGATTGCCGCCCTGTCCCTCGAGAATTGGCGGAGCCAGATCGGCTATGTCCCGCAGGAGAGTGCGATGATATCCGGAACGATCCGGGATAATCTTCTCTACGGGCTCGAACAGGACAGCACCCCTGAAGAAAAGATCTGGCAGGCGGCAGATATGGCGTTCGCCTCGGAATTCATCAGGAGTTTCCCTGCAGGCCTCGACACCGAAATCGGAGAGCGGGGCATCCGGCTTTCCGGCGGCCAGCGACAGCGAATTGCCATTGCCCGGGCGTTTCTCAGAAATCCGAAGATCCTCATGATGGATGAGGCTACGGCCAGCCTCGACAGCCATTCGGAAGGGATTGTGCAGGAAGCCCTTCAGCGCCTCATGGCCGGCCGCACGACATTTGCCATCGCACACCGTCTGTCCACGATTGTTGATGCCGACCGCATCATTTTCATCGAGGGAGGGCAAGTGACCGGAACCGGTACTCACCAGGAGTTATTCGACTCCCATCCGGTTTACAGGGAGTATGCCGAGCAGCAACTCATATGAAATCATTTCCTTTGACTTACGATTGTGCATCTGATATTGTAGAAACTTGTGATGTTTCATTTTGAACGGAATCGGTTAGAACTGGCGTCCATTCGCATGATGCGGAGGACACTCATTCACGCTGGCGCGGCTATAGGGCCGCAAGGACGCAATAGCAGGTAGGGATTGCGTTGCTTGGGTTAGCATGTGAGTGGATTCATACCGCGGCAAAGAACCCCCAAAGCAAAACGGGGGAGAAAAACGGAAACGATTGGCTTCAACTGAAGAACATTGCCGAATTAAAAAGGGATGCTCCGCTTATGCGGACGCATCCCTTTTCCAATTCACCTATAAGATTACATGAACATGCCGGCGATCGATGCGCTAAGCAGTGAAGCAAGCATACCCGCCGCAACGGCACGCATCCCCATGCGGGCGATGTCCGGACGGCGCTCCGGCGCCATGCCGCCAAGGCCGCCGAGCAGAATCGCAAGCGAGCTCAGGTTTGCGAAGCCGCAGAGCGCGAAGCTGATGACCATAACCGTCTTATCGGAAAGCTCGGCAATCTGAGGGGCAAACGATGCGTATGCCACGAACTCGTTCAGCACAAGCTTCTGGCCGATAAAGCTGCCCGCCTGCACCGCCTCCTGCCATGGAACGCCAATGGCAAACGCAAGTGGCGAGAACACATAGCCAAGGATGCTCTGAATCGTGAGGTCTTCTGCGCCGAACCAGGATCCGATTCCTCCGAGAAGACCGTTCAGAAGGGCGATCAGTGCGATAAATGCGAGAAGCATCGCACCGACATTGAGTGCAAGAGACATTCCGTCCCCCGCTCCTTTTGCTGCAGCATCAATGACGTTGGTGGCACCGGTGTCTTTTTCCATGACAAACTCATCATCTTTCGGCTTTTCTTTTTCCGGCATGATGATTTTTGCCATGATCAAACCTGCCGGGGCAGCCATGAAGCTTGCCGCGATCAGATACTCAAGCGGAACGCCCAGAAGCGCATATCCAGCGAGTGTGGAACCGGCTACGGAAGCAAGGCCTCCGGTCATGACCGCGAAAAGTTCCGAGTTGGTCATGTTCTTCAGGAACGGACGGACCACGAGAGGTGCTTCCGTCTGGCCGACGAAGATATTCGCCGCCGCAGAAGTGGACTCTGTCTTGCTTGTCCCAAGCAGCTTCGAAAGTCCGCCGCCGAGCAGTTTGATGATCCACTGCATGATGCCAAGGTAGTAAAGAACCGAAATCAGAGACGAGAAGAAGATGATGATGGTCAATACCTGGAAGGCGAAGATGACACCCAACTCTCCGTTGCCGTCAGCGAGCGGTCCGAACAGGAACGAAATCCCTTCCCCGGCATAGCCGATCACATTGTTGACGGCTTCGGTCACATTCAACAGGATCTTCCGGCCGATCTCCGACTTAAGGACGATAAATGCAAACAGCAGCTGAAGCGCAAGACCGCCGATGATTGTTCGCGGGTTGATCGACTTTTTCCCGGTTGAAAACAGAAAAGCGATACCGAGAACGACGGCCATACCCATCAGGCCCCACAAAATATTCATGACTAATCCCCTATCATTTCAAATCCTGCCTACGCGGGTGGAAGGCGGATCGATTAGTTTGTTGTCTGACATCAGACATTCTCGTTATTAAAGGTATCAAATAGGCCATACAATTGTAAATGCTTAATGTCCTACTAATTCATTTACGCAATTGCTTAAACCATCCGAAATCAATAGCATTTCCACCATTCCCGGAAAGTCTCCGCCATAAACAGCAAAAGCCGGCAGTCCGCTCTGCTTTTTCGGAGCGGACTGCCGGCCTATTCGTAAATCCGTTCTTTCGAAAAGCCATGGCCCAAAATTTCCGAGGCATTCAGGAAAACGACAAAGGAAGCAGGTTCTTTCTCATTAAGCATTTTTTTCAGGTACACCGCTTCCGATTGTTCCGCGACACAAAGAATCATGGTGCGTTCGCGGTTGGAATGCCCGCCCGTCACTCGAAGCTTTGTGAGCCCGCGATCAATTTCATCCCGGATAATCTTTTTTACTTCGTCTTCCCTCTCGGTGATGATCAGGATCAGTTTTTGCGGCGAAGTCTGCAACTGGACGAAGTCGATGACTTTACTAGTTACATAGATGGACATCAGAGCGAACAGCGCGAGTTCAAAATCAAAGACGAACGCCGATGCCAGGACGACCCCTCCATCCACGATCAGCTGGGCGAATCCGCTCGAGATCCCGGTAAACTTTTTCAGGATCTGCGCAATCAATGCCGTCCCTCCGGTGGACCCGTTGCCCCGGTAGACGATGCCAAGCCCGACCCCGAGAAGGATTCCGCCGTAGATTGAGGATAAAAGCGGATTTTGCACGCCAAGGTTTATACCGCCCGTCACCCAGATGGTGAACGGGACGAATAAAGTACCGACGAGGGACTTCATGCTGAAATCTCTCCCGGCCAGGATGACCGCGAGAATGAAAAGCGGAATGTTGATCAGCCACTGCACATAAGCAGGGTTGGCGCCATAAAGTTCATAAATGATGGTGCTGATTCCGGATACTCCGCCGGCCGCCAGCCTGGCCGGCAGCAAAAACAGATTAAAACTAAGCCCTACCAGTGCCGATCCGAAGAGGATCAGCAGATAATCATTGAATACAGTTTGCCTAAATGTTTTCAAACCGGTCCCCTCCCTGTTGCATCCCATCTATTTTAGCAGTCCCGCACAGGATGGGATTTCTGAATTCCTTTAGCTGACTGATGGGGTAGACGGATGCGAGTGGTGATAGATAGTGTTTCACCAACGAAAAAAGTTGATGGTTGTGTCGACTGTTATCATTTCTGCTTTCATAAAGGATTCCATGCGACGCGATGACAAAGTGCCCGGAATCGGTCCGCAATTTAAAACCGCACTGCCGAAATGACAGTGCGGCTTTTTCTGTATCAGGAAGCTTCCTGCGCGCTTTCTTTCACAACGGCGGTGCTTTTGTCGGCTGCCGGTACGGATACTTTGGACGGCAGCATGTTGAAGACGATATTCAGCGCAATGGCAGTGAAGCTACCGGCGACGATACCGTTGCTGGTCAGGATCTGCACGCCTTGCGGCAGTGCGCTGAACAGATCGGGAACCACGGAGACGCCGAGGCCGAGGCCGACCGAGCAGGCCACGATCAGGGAGTTTTCCTGAGATTCGCCCATGCATTTGCTCAGCATCTTGATGCCTTGTGTGGCAACCATACCGAACATCGCCAGCATCGCCCCGCCCAGCACTGAAGTCGGGATGATGGTGGTGATGGCGGCGACTTTCGGGAGGAAGCCGAGCGCGATCAGCATGATTCCGGTAATGACAATCACACGGCGAGTTTTGACTCCGGTCATCTGGACGAGTCCGACGTTCTGGGAAAATGCCGTATAAGGGAAGGCGTTAAAGAAGCCGCCCAACATAACCGCAAGCCCTTCGGCACGATACCCGCGGGAAAGGTCTTTTCTCGTAATCTTCTTGCCCGTGATATCGCTCAGCGCGTAATAGACTCCGGTCGATTCAACGAGAGACACGATGTTCACGAGGCACATCGTGATAACTGCCGGCCATACGATCGAAGGAGTTCCCAGATAAAACGGCTCAAGCATATGGAACATGGAGGCTTCCCTGACATTGGAGAAGCTGACCATTCCCATTGCCGCCGCCATAAGCGTTCCGGCCACCAGCCCGAGAAGGATGGAAATCGCGCGGATGAAACCGGTCGAGAATTTATAAATCAGGATGATGATCATCAGAGTTGCAAAAGCGAGTGTCACATTGGCCGCCGATCCGAAGTCTGCGGAACCCTGCCCCCCTGCCATGTTGTTGATGGCAACCGGGATGAGCGTAAGACCGATGATCGTGACGACCGTACCGGTGACAATCGGCGGGAAGAATTTCCTCAGCATGCTGAAGAACGGGCTGATCAGCACGATGAACAAACCAGATAGAATGATCGAGCCGTAAAGTGCCGACAGGCCATATTCTCCGCTGATGGCGATCATAGGGCCGACCGCGGTGAACGTACAGCCGAGCACGATCGGCAGGCCGATTCCGAAGAAGCGGTTGGAGGCAAGCTGCATCAGTGTCGCCACCCCGCTCAGGCAGATATCCACCGCGACCAGATAAGTCAGCTGTTCGGCGCTGAGGCCGATGGCGCCGCCTACGATGAGAGGTACAAGCACAGCGCCCGCATACATCGCGAGAAGGTGCTGGATGCCGAGCGTTGTTTCACGGATTCCCTGCTTCATCGTGTTTCAGCCTCCTCACGGAAAACGGCTTTGCCATCTTCAAGAGAGTCGATGATGGCGAGCGATTCGACCCGCACGCCCTGATCGCGAAGGAACCTGCCGCCCTGCTGGAATCCTTTTTCAATAACGATTCCCACTCCGGCGACCGACGCTCCGGCCTGTTCTGCGATATCCAGCAGGCCAATGGCCGCCTGGCCATTGGCCAGAAAATCATCGATGATCAGGAGTCGGTCGTCCGCGGTCACATAGTCACCGGAAACGGAGATGGTGTTCACCGTCTGCTTGGTGAACGATTTGACTTCCGCGCTGATCAGCCCTTCCGTAAGGGTCAGCGAAGCCCGCTTCCTGGCGAAGACGACCGGAACGCCCATGATCAGCCCGGCCATGACGGATGGCGCGATGCCCGACGACTCTATGGTCAGAATTTTGGTGATTCCGTCATTTTTAAACCTGCGGGAGAATTCTTCCCCGATTGCCTGCATGAGCTTGGGGTCGATCTGGTGGTTCAGGAAAGAGTCCACCTTCAGCACTTCTTCCGAAAGCACGCGTCCTTCTGAAGAGATCTTTTCGTGAAGCTGTTTCAAAATGATTCCTCCCGTTTGTTTACCACGGCGCTCAATTGGCAAGAAACCAAAAAAACGGCGGCCGATGCCCTTTGGAGGGGCATGGCCGCCGGCTGAATGATTCCGGTGGAAAAGAAACAAGACGGGGGCTGTCCCCCATCCCGATTTCCTCTGCCTCTCATAGTCGGCCCGTTTACGGCGGGCCGGTAGAAACTTGCAGGCCATATCCCTGCGATTATATGAGCGTCTGATATTGATTGGGCTTAGTATATCACGGCAACAGAAGTTTTCAAGCAAGACCGCTATATACGGAATTCACCGAAAACGGGAAGCGTTTTCCGACCTCCGTTTATACTGCATTTTTTGGAGACTGCCACTTTTTACAACGGCGCAGCCCGGCGTTCATCCGGCAAGTACAGGGAGACCAGCCCGAGAATCGGCAAAAGGCTGATGATAACCATTGTTGTATAGACCCCAGCCATATCCATGAAAGCACCGATTGCGACGGATCCGATCGCACCCATGCCGAATGCAAAGCCTACGGTCAATCCGGCCATCGTGCCGATTTTCCCCGGTACGAGTTCCTGTGCATAGACGACGGCAACCGAAAAGCTCGACATGAGCACGAACCCGATGACACCGAGCACCGGTGCGACCAGCCAGATCGGCAGGTGAGGCAGTGCCGCCGCAAGCGGTATCGGAATGAGGGCAGAGGCCGCGATGACCCGCTTCCTTCCATAACGGTCCGCGAAAGGCCCGCCGAAAAATGTTCCGGCCGCGCCGAGTGCCAGGAACATGAAAATAAAGTACTGAGCCTGGCGAACGGTCAGCCCGTATTCGCCTGTCAGATAAAAAACGTAGTAACCCTGCATGTTCACCACGTAAAATGACCGAACGAAGATGACGATCAGGAGAAGCGCGAGCCCGGCTTTAACCTTTCCTGGTGTCAGTCCGGAAATTCCGGAAATCCGGCGCTTCTTGCCCTTGGCTGCTTCATTCTCTTCCCTGAGTCGATTGCTCGTCCATCGAGCGACACGAAACAGGATGAGAACCCCCGCTGCGGCAAGGATCAGGAACCAGGCGGCCCCTGCCTGCCCGAGCGGAATGAGGATCAATGCCGTGATGACCGGCGCGAGAGCCTGTCCGCTATTGCCTCCGACTTGGAAGATTGATTGGGACATGCCCCGCTTTGCCCCGCCGGCCAGATACGCCACGCGGGATCCTTCCGGGTGGAAGATCGCCGAACCGAGACCGAGGAACATGGCCGCGACGAGAAGCATCCAGTATTCAGGCGAAAATGCCAGCAACAGAATCCCGATAAATGCAAGTACCATGGCTGCCGGCAGCATGAACGGACGCGGTTTTTTGTCACTGATGATGCCAACCACCGGCTGCATGACCGATGACAGCATCTGCAGCACGAATGTAATCAGTCCCAGCTGAAAATAACTGAACCCGTTTTCCGCCTGCAGGATCGGGTACATCGCCGGCACGACGGCGGAAATGGCATCGTTCAAAAGATGGCATCCGCCGATGGCGAACATGACCGGATAAACGGGATCCGGCGCCCGTTTCAATGAAGCAGCAGTAGCCGCCGACATCGTGTCTCCCCCTTACTCCCCTGTGATTGCCTTATCCGGACTGTACAGTGATGGATCAATGTCCAGCGGCTCCCCCGTTGCCATTTTGGCAAGCTGGACGCCGAGGTAAGGCCCCACAGTCAGCCCCGAAGAGCCAAGCCCGTTTGCGAAATATAGACCGCTGACCCCGCCAAGCTGTCCGGCGACAGGCAGGTTGTCCGCCGTGAACGGCCGGTAGCCCACGTTTACTTCCTCGAAAATGCCGTCTTTTAAAGGCGGCGCGGTGACAAACGCCTTGTCGAGCATTTCATGGATCGCTCCGGCAGTCGGTGTCATCTCAAATTCGTGATCGTCTTCATGGGTCGTTCCGACGATGACCTTTCCGTCATCTGCCGGAACGATGTAATGGCGGCGCGGCGGCATGATGACCGGCCACTCTTCTGTATGCTTATTCTCAAGCCGCAAATGAAGGATCTGGGCTTTCTGGGCATGGACTTCAAGCTTCAATCCGATCGGCGCCACCGCTTCCGGCGCCCAGGCACCCGCTGTCACCATAACGGCGTCTGCGCGGATCAGCTCACCGTTAACCACCGCCCCGTTTACTTTCCCGTCTGCCGCGGAAACGACCGCTGAGCCATGGACAATTGACGCGCCATGTCTTTTGGCCGCGGATAGCATTGCGTCCCGAAGCTGACCTCCGTTGACTCTGGCCGCCCCGCTGATCCAGACCGAGGCAAACCCTTCGCCGAGCATCGGGACAAGTTCCCGTGTTTCCTCTTCGCTGAGTCTTCGGATTTCCCCGATTTCGGGAGCCTCGACTCTTCGGGTGGTCGCCCGTTTTTCCGCAAGATCCAGCACTGCCGGGTCTGTATGTACGCTTACCGCGCCGACGCGGCGATATCCGGTTTCCGTCTCACCGTCGAGTTCGAGGGAGCGGATGAGTTCCGGATAAAAGGCCGCTCCGCCTTTGGCAAGCGCATACCACGCCTTGTTCCGGCGCTGCGACAGCCACGGACAGATAATGCCCGCGGCGGCTCCTGTCGCCTGCCCCGGTTCTCCGCGATCAATGACTGTTACCGCATGTCCTGTTTTTGCAAGATGATAGGCGGCGGAAGCTCCCAGGATTCCGCCGCCGATGATGATGACTTGATTCATTGGCAACACCCGATTTCTAATTGGATTCCAGTTCTATTGTAGCCGAACGGCACACACAGGCAAACTGATCCAGCCCGGCTGGCGCTTTCCATGAAACAATTCGGGTATAAGAGTCGTATATAGATCAGACAAAACGGACGGAGGCTGCTTATGGAATCAAGACAATGGCTGGAACAGGAACTGGAACAGATCCGCAAATGGGAGAAATCCCAGGGGAAAAAGAAAATCTGGGACCGGATCGGCAGGATTCCCTTCGCGCTGCTGGACAAGGTGACCCCGGACTTTATCCAGGACAAGGTCGGAAAGGCGCTGGACGAACTCGGCAAATTTGTCCAGACGGGCGGAGGATACCTGAGCTCGGAAAAATCGGTCGCCAACTATTTCAGCAACCAGCAGGTCCGCACGATTGCCGATGCGGCGCGGATGCCGGTCTCCGCGATGGATGAAGCCGCGGACCGTGTCGCCGGCAACAGGACGAAGATGGCGACCGTGCAGGGGGCATCGACAGGCTTTGGCGGCATCTTCACCCTGTCGCTGGATATTCCCGTCCTGCTCGGCCTTCAGCTAAAGACCCTCCAGGACATCGCCATGTGCTACGGTTACGACCCCGAGGATCCCAAGGAGCGGCTGTTCATCGTCAAGGTGATGCAGTTTGTCACTTCAGACAGCCATGGCAGGGAGGCCACCCTGAAACAACTGGACCATCTGGACGGAGGCAGCGAGGAAACCCGCCGGGAAATCGTTTCGGAGCTGAAGGGCTGGCGTGAAGTCGTCCTTTCTTTCCGGGACCGCTGGGGGATGAAAAAAATGTTCCAGCTGATTCCGGTGGCAGGGCTCGTGTTCGGCGCCATCACCAACCGGAACACGATTTCCGAACTCGCTGAAGCCGGTGCCATCCTTTACCGGAAACGCCGCATCCGGGAGCGGCTGGCTTCACTGGAACCGCACAGAGTGTGACCCGTTTACACATTTGGACGGCGACTTTACACGTTCGCCCATTGAGTTTACACGTTCACTCGCCGGGTTAATATGTTCCCCCGCCGAGATTACACATTATCAACCCCAATGAACGACAAAACGCCTGCCGGGCCGGCAGGCGTTTTTCAATCGGTTCAGGAGGCAAGGCCATCCAGGAAAGACTCGATCTCTTCTTTTGTCTTGCGGTCCTTGCTGACAAAGCGGCCGGTCTCTTCGCCTTCGCTGTAGGCGATAAAGCTCGGGATTCCGTAGATGTCCAGTTCCCCGCACAGATCGATGAATTCGTCCCGGTTCACAGAAACAAAGGTATACTCCGGATAGTCCGCTTCGATCATCGGCATGAACGGATCCACAAAGCGGCAGTCCGGGCACCAGCCCGCAGTGAACATGAACACTACACGTTCTTCCTGTTTCAGTTCGTTAAACTGTTCAACTGATTTCAACTCTTCCATTCTAATTCCCCCTTTTGCTTACTCGGCGACTGTGACGTCGGACACCTGGAAGAAGCCGTTTTCGTCGATGATGACTGTATATTCACGGTTTACTTGTGTCTCTTCCACCGTACCGTCGGCTGCGGTCGTCTGTTCTGTTTCGGTCGAATAAACGATTGCATGGTCTTCCTTAATTTCAACAGATGTGACGTCCTGACCGGTCAGCTTGTACCTGATGCCGCTGCCGGCCAGCTCATTCGCCTCTTGAGTCAGTTTATCATAGGCAGGACTTCCCGGCAGGACAAGGTCCGCAACCCAGAAGAAGTCACCCGCATCTTTCATGAGTGAATGGAAGTGACCAAAGCTGAGTGCGAAGTTTTCAAGAGCGATTTCGTTTAACGTATCGCCTTCCCAACCACCCTCAAACTCGTCATCTTCCGGCGAAGCGGCCCCGCCCTCAAACTCATCGTACGTACCGAAAACGCCGACGACCTGATCCGGAGACATCGGGCTCGCCGCCCACTGGTCTAGCAGGCCTGTCATGCTGTAGAGAGGGATGGCGAAGCCTACGAGGCTGTTGTCCTGCATCACAAGGGAGTTGATGCCGACGACCTTGCCCGTCTTCGCATCAATCAGCGGGCCTCCGCTGTTCCCCCGTTCAATCCGCGCATTGATCTGATAAATATTTTCATAGATAAAGCCCAGCTCAAGATTCTGGTCATGGGCGGTCAGCTTGCCTGTCGTGACCGTATTCGAGAGGCCGTGCGGACTGCCGATCGCGATGACTTCCGTGCCGATCGGCGTCACGCCGTTTTCCAGCTTGAAAGGTTCGATATTGGCAAAGTCATCGACCTTGACCAATGCCACATCCGAGCGGTCCGAGATGCCGATCACCCGGCCCGCGGCTTCCTTGCCGTCACTGTTCCGGACCGTGACATCCGTAAATCCGCTCACCACATGAGCGTTGGTGGCAATGAGCCCGCCCTTCTTGTAAAGAAAACCGGAGCCGATGTTATCATCGGTCAGGATTGTGAACACCTTCGGCAACGATTCTTTAATGATCTGCTGGACATCCCGCTCCTGTCCGGCAATCTTCTCCGGGAGAATGATGGCTTCCTGGGCAACAGCATTGTCTTCCTTGATCGCGCGTTCTACGGTTCCCTCGCTGACAACCGGCTCCTCGGGTTCCTCTTCGGCGGCATCCTGCTCAGCTGCCTCCTCCTCTTCCGCAGCTTCTTCAGGCTGTTCCTCTTCTTCTGTCCGGTCGGGTTCATCCGTCTCCGGCAAAGTCTCGACCTCCGGGGCGACCGGCTCCTCGGCCGCTTCTTCATCTCCCAAGAATTGGAGTGTCGCGAATGCCCCCCCTGTCAGGATGAACAATGCCGCAACTGTACCGGCAATGATGCCTTTTCTTTTCTTTTTCCGGTTGCCGCGTGTCATCCGATTACCGCATTCCGGGCAAGTCCCTTCAAATTGATCTGATTTATGTCCGCAATTTGGGCATTTCATTATTTGTTCACTCCGTCCGCTGATGGATATGTAAATTTTAGTAGTTGATTACCGCAAAATACGACAATTAATCCTCATTCTATCATGGATATGGGAGGGCAAGCACGGGAAAATAGATGGATTTTGAATTCTCGCCCCCGCTTCCGCTGTCGGGTATACTGGGAACTGACAAAGGGGTGTTGACCATGTGTCTCGTATTGTTTAATCACGGCGATCATCCGGTCTATCCGCTGATCGTGGCTGCCAACCGGGATGAGTTTTATGACCGGCCGGCTGCACCCGCCCATATATGGGAACAGCCCGCCGGCCTTGTTGCCGGCAAGGATCTGACCGGGGGCGGGACCTGGCTCGGGCTCACTCACTCGGGGCGATTTGCTGCCCTCACCAATGTCCGGAGGCCGGATCTGCCACCTCCTCCTGGCGCGCGGACCAGAGGCGGCATCGTCACGGACCTGCTGGATGATTCGGTGCCGATGGAAAAGACGTTGGAACGCCTTTCCGAACGGGGAAAACAGTACGACCTTTACAATGTTATCGCCGGGACGCCTGGTCGTCTAATGTATGAGACGAATCAGTCAACGGGAGGTTTCAGAGAGATTCCGCCCGGCACGCATGGCCTCAGCAATGCCATGCTGAATACGCCGTGGCCGAAGGTCGAACACGGGGTTGAGCGTTTATCGCGGATTGCCGATGATGTCTGTCCGATCGACCCGGATGCTCTCTTTGAAATCTTGAGCATGGCGGAACCGTTCCCTGATCCCCGTCTTCCGGACACAGGCGTCGGTCCCGACCTGGAGCGCTCGCTTTCCCCGCTCTTCATCCGCATGAGCGGCTACGGCACCCGGTGCCAAACCGTCATCCTCGTCGACCGCGACGGACGCGCGACATTTATCGAACGCAGCTTTGTGGGCGGGAAATTCACGAGCGAAGAGCGCTTTACCTTCCAGATTCGTCCCCGGAAATAACCGAGGCATAAGAAAACCGGCAGGCCCTGAGCGGAGGCTGCCGGTTTTCTTACATCACGGCTTCGAGAAGGACGACAATTACGATGCCCGCAAGAGCAACCCAGAACGATGCCCATAGCGGTTTTTCCGTATCGTACGGATACGGACGGCTGTCCGGATAGTGCTTGGCCAATGCAAATCCCCCCTGTCTGATCGTCATGATCGTTTGCATGTAGGATTCCCTGAATGAATCTTGCCAAAACAGCCTCTTCCAAAGGTTTCTTCATTTACTGCGCCGTGTAGCCGCCGTCCAGTACAACCGCCTGGCCGGTCATTCCTTTGGCATCGTCGCTTGCGATGTATTTGGCAAGCGAGACGATTTCTCCGATTTCAATCAGGCGTTTTTGCGGGATGAGAGGATAAAGCACTTCTCCCAGGACTTCCTCAACCGAAACACCCCTTGTCTTGGCAAGGTCGCCCATCTGGTTTCTGACCAATTCTGTATCGATGTAGCCCGGGCAGATGGCATTGACGGTAATCCCGTCCTGTGCGGTTTCTAGCGCAGCGACCTTTGTCAGGCCGATGACGCCGTGCTTGGCTGAATTATAGGCCGCCTTTCCGGCAAATCCGATCAGGCCGTTGATGGATGCCATATTAATGATGCGGCCCCATCCCTGCTTTTTCATATGAGGCAGCACATGCTTGGTCGCCATGAACGGTCCGACCAGCATGATGTCAATGAGCTGGCGGTATTTGTCCGTCGGGAACTCTTCAAGATCGGCAACATGCTGCATGCCGGCGTTGTTGATCAGAATATCGATATTGCCGAACCGTTTCACCGTAAAGTTGATTGCCCGGATAACATCGTCTTCATTTGTGACATCACAAACTATGCCCTCGGTGTGTTCCCCGAGCGTTGACGCAGCCTGTTTGACGCCTTCTTCATTCATATCAGAAAGGACGACTTTCGCCCCCGCTTCAGAGAATCCCTTTGCAATCTCATATCCGATTCCCCTAGCTGCCCCTGTGATCAGCACTACCTTTCCTTCCATGCCGTTCTCCCCCATCAAGAATTTTTGACCGACCTGATAAACTCATCAAACCGAGTCCGGTCATCCAGCCGCCTGTTGCAGGCCATGCTGTCTGTGCAAATATAATTGCCACGTTTCGTGTACGTCTCGCCTCCGGCATGCCGGGTCTCAGTCAGGAAAAGACCGGTCTCATCGATTCCGTTGCAAATCGAACAGACCCCTTTTTTGCCGGATGGGCGGAACTGTCCATAAAAGCCGGTGAATCCGCCGCCTTTCTCAAACACGATATATTTCCGGTTCGTGCCCGGGTCATTCCAGCCCAGGTAAGTCAGTTCTTTACGGACCGCTTCTGCAAACTTCGGCATGCGCAAATTTTTCACTTTCGGGAACATCTTCTTTAACTCCATATCTGTCACTTCTGCCATCGGCCTGACGAACGGCTGGATCCGTTCCCTGAATCGGTCAAAGTCTTCTCGCTCCCTGATGTTTCCGATCATTCGGATCACCTGAGCCAATTCGTCTGGCAGATCTGCCGCAGACTGTTCAGCCCGCTCGATCGCCATCTGGCCGACCGCGGCAAGCACATCCTCGTCATTGGCATGCATATGACCATTCATCACATTCCGCGCCTGCCGGAGAATAAAATGAAACTCGGTGCTGGTGATGGATTCCTTCAAGAACAGACACCTCCTATCAATAAAAGTGTACACATTTTGCACCTTTTTGTCCGGTCAGATGGCTGTCAAACCGCTGGATACATTTAAAATTCCAATTATAAATGGGAGCGTGATTGTCGTACGGCTGCAATATGGGGCGCTATTTGCACTATGGACTCACCATTTGAAACATGGGATCGCCATTTGCACTATGGGCACGCCTTGCAACACTCCTAAAAAAACCGTCACCCGGAGTCCGGAGTGACGGCTTTTGAGGCTGTGCTGGCTTAATGGATGGATTGTTCGTAGAATGCTTCTTTTGGAACTGGGGCTTCCTTGCGTTCCTTGTTTTTCGGGTGCTGGTTATCGAAGCGGGCGCGGTCGTATACGGCTGCAGCCACAATTTCAGCAACATCCAAAAGCTTTTCCTTGCTGATCTTGTCGAGTGTATCCTGCGGCGTATGGTACCACGGCTCAAGCGGGCTGTGGATAAAGAGAGCTGCCGGGATGCCTGCCTGGTGGAACGGCACATGGTCACTTGAACCGCTTCTTCCACGGGTTGTCGGCTCGCCGTTTAGTTTTTCGCTGGCTTTCTGGGTCAGCTCTGTCACAAGGTTGGGCTCCCCGTCCACGGAAGCGACAATCAAGTCGCCCGCATCGCGGCTGCCGACCATATCCAGGTTAAAGTTTGCGATGATCCGGTCTTTTTCATCCTCAGATAACTCACTAACGTAATGGTGGGAACCAATCAGGCCAAGTTCTTCCGCGCCAAACGAAGCAAAACGGATCTCTGTATCGGATGGCAGGTTCTTCATAGCGCGGGCAAGTTCCAGTGTCACTGCGGTGCCCGAAGCGTTGTCATTCGCGCCCGGCGCGCCTGGCACGGAATCCATATGGGATCCGATGACGATAACTTCGCCGGTATCCTTCTTTTTATTGGTTGGGTGCTTGGTGGCGATTACGTTATGGGAAGTGTGCTCTCCTGTTTCCGCTCCTTCAACGACAATCCGGGCCTCTGCTTCGGAGTTGACTTCCAAAAGCTCCAGAATTGCCTGTCCCTCCTCCCGTGAAAGCGATACAGCCGGAATGAAGCGGTCGTCGTGGCCGCCCAGCGTACCATTCAGTGCGCCCGTTCCATTATTATAGAGAATAACTCCCGCGGCTCCCGCTTCCGAGGCGTTGATGATTTTCTCCGCGAAGCTGAATTCTCCCCGCTGAATAACGGCAATTTTTCCTTCCGCGTCGATGCGTTCAAAATCTGCCGCCGAGCCGATTCCTGCATCAACGAGATTGGCCGTCACATCGCCGGAAACCCCGTAAGTGAAGTTGCCGGGGCTTAACTCGCGTTCAAAGCCCTGGACAGTAAGGTCAATACGGGTAGGTTCTGTATAGCCGGTGTACTTGAACGGCTGTACTTCAACGTCATAGCCGTACGACTCAAACTCGCCTTTCAGATACTCAACAGCCCGATTTTCAACTTTTGTTCCCGCCACGCGCGGCTCTTCGGAAAGAATAGCGATGTGGTTGTAGATCCGGTCCACATCGATTTTCCGGATCGCTTTTTGGTCGAACTGGTCAAGCGCTGCCTGGTACCCTGCCTCGACCGGCTTGGCAACGACTGCTGTGGGCATTGCGGCGCCTGCTGCAAGCATTGCCGCAAGTGAAAATGCAATGGTCTTCTTTTTCATCCAACTGCCTCCTCCGATTCATAATTCAGACAGTTTTATCATAACAAGCTCACCTCCTCCTGAAATCAGAACAAAGTGGCAGTTCATTCGACCCGGTTTCCAACTGTGTTTTCACTGTCGAATAAACCAAATGAACCAGCCGGCATGACTTTAAAACCTCGCAAAAAAATACGGACAGAAGGGTTGCGCCCTTTTTCCTCAGGTGCTATAATTTTTCTTGTCATCAAAACATGGAGATGTACCCAAGAGGCTGAAGGGGACTGACTCGAAATCAGTTAGGGCGTTCACGCGCCGCGGGGGTTCAAATCCTCTCATCTCCGCTAGTGGCACCGGCTTTCCAAAATGGAAAGCCGGTGCTTTTTTGTATAGTTTGATTCGGATTCCACACCCTATACTGATCAATATTTTATGGGAGTGGAATGATTTGGACGTCATGAACGAATACCTGGTCACCATTCTGCGCTCGCTGTTCGCATTTTTCGCCCTTCTCCTCCTCACCCGGATTATGGGCAAAAAGCAGATGAGCCAGCTGACTTATTTTAATTACATTGCAGGCATTACAATCGGTTCAATTACGGCCGATTTGGCAGTCAAACCCGCCGGAAATGATACCGTCCATGACTTGATCGCCCTGATAGTCTGGGGCGGCGCGGTCATTCTTCTCGGGATTGCCGGACTGAAGTCAAGGAAAACCCGGCTTTTGATTGACGGAGAACCTTCTATCCTCATCCGCAAAGGTATTGTGCAGGAAGATATACTCTCGCAGCTCAGGCTGAACATGAATGACCTTAGTATGCTGTTGCGTCGGGAAAAAGCATTTTCCATTTCCAGTGTGGACTATGCCATTCTCGAACCGAACGGCCAGCTGAGTGTCATGATGAAACCCGGACAACTTCCGGTCACTAAAGAAGATTTACAGATCCCTTCTAAAATCCAAAGGAATCTGCCGACATCCGTCGTGCTTGATGGTCAGATGGTCAGCCATGAAATGAACGAGCTTGGCTTATCGTCAGAATGGCTGATCAGTGAACTGAGAAAACAAAACATCACTTCCGTTTCGGATGTGTTCTATGCAGAATATCTGCCAGACGGGACGTTGGCCGTCCAAAGGAAAAAGGAGCGCTGATTGCGCTCCATAGTAGTCATACTTTACCCTATTCCGTTCGTTTCTTTCCTTCTTCCGTATAAGCAAATGACCGAGTCATCCTTTTTATATCCGACACCTTCCGATACCTTAATGCGGACCAGTCATCATCAATGGCAATCTGGCGGACCGGTTCGAATCCAAAATCAGCGGGAATCTTGGCAACCGTCTCCCTGCTGCAGTCAGACTGATAAGCTTTGGAAGATTTCTTAGGATAACAAAGCCAAAAAAGGGCATTTTCGCCGAGGAGGCCTGCTGTTTTTTCCACCTCTTCCCGGATTGCCTGATTGGTTGTGCCAAAAAGCTGGACAAAGGTATACCGTTCTTCGACAACTTCTGTATCAACACGCGCCCCGATGGATTCCATTACTTCATTGTAAGACTGTGGCGCTCCGAGAATGAGAACTGGTGTGTCGCTGCCTTTGTACTGCAGTTTTTTCAGTATTTTTTCTGATTCCAATGAAATGCTCCTTTTTATTAAGAGATCTCTTCACTTCTTATCGTAACAGAACATAAACCGATTATAGGCATTCCTTTCGGAATCGCAGTGGAACTCGCTCTTCCTCAGATTTCTCTTTTACCGCGGGTCCTCGTGTAAGGCAGACAAGGGCGGATTCCATTTCAAATAGATCCGTGTCCCAGAAACGCCGTTCGTAGTTCTTACCGAAAGTCGAAAAATGAGGCACCTTACGCCTCATATCGCAAAGGTCATGATCGATTATATAAACAGGTACCTCAATAAGCAATATGGCGGATTAAAGCGGAGAGCCCGAGACACCTGCGGGAAAAGCGTTAGCCGAAGACCCCGCAGGATGTTGCGCA
>NZ_JAHBCJ010000044.1 GCF_018390575.1 Bhargavaea massiliensis
CGCCTGCTTTGCACGCAGGAGGTCAGCGGTTCGATCCCGCTAGGCTCCACCATGACTTTTGTTCTTTGAAAACCGGATAAAACGACATTGTACCAAGTATTAACCGATTTTGATCGATTCGTCGATCAAGTCTTTTCATGTCCGTATTGTGGGGATTCGCCCCTGCATGCGGAAAGCCGCTAAGACCGCTGGTCTTTAGAGG
>NZ_JAHBCJ010000005.1 GCF_018390575.1 Bhargavaea massiliensis
ACTACGAACGGCGTTTCAAGGACACGGATCTATTTGAACAGATCTTCTACCGGATTCTAAAACAGGTTGCAGAACGTGGGCTGCTCCGGGCGGAGTACGTGTTTATCGACTCTGCCCATGTCAAGGCCAGCGCCAACAAACTGAAGTTCACGAAGAAAGTGGTCCGCAAGGAAACACGCGCCTACCAGTCCTTGCTGGAAGAAGAGATCAACGCGGATCGTGAGGAGAACGGAAAGAAACCGTTCCCTCCGGACAAGTGGGACCGTGAAGAGGAGAAGGAAATCAAGGAAAGCACAACCGATCCTGAAAGCGGTTATTACTTAAAAGACGAGCGGGAAAAGAAATTCGCCTATTCCTGTCACGCAGCCACTGACCAGAACCGCTTCTTCCTCGCTTCCATCGTGACACCCGGTAATGTTCATGACAGCCATATTTTCGAACCATTGCTGAATGTCGTCAAAGAGAAAGTCGGTAAGCCGCTTGCCGTTGCTGATGATGCCGGATACAAAACACCTCATATCGCCAAGGTCATGATCAATGATGGAATCCGCCCTTGTCTGCCTTACACCAGGCCGCGTGGTAAAAAAGGATATCTGAGAAAGACTTGGGAGTCATTGGAACCGGCCTGACGGCCGGTCATTCCAAGGGGGGTATGGGGAAAAATATGCGAAATATCCACGAAAATGACAAAACGGACCCAAAAAGATTTCTTTTGGGTCCGTTTTGTCTACAGTCTGAACCGGAAAGCATGGATGCTTTCCGGTTAAAGGTCTATTGGGCTTAACCCATGATGTGATAGCCGCCGTCGACATAGATGACTTCGCCAGTTACGCCTGTTCCCATGTTTGAAAGTAGTGCCACGGTCATGTCGCCGACTTCACGCTGATCGACATTGCGCTTAAGCGGAGCAGTTTCCTCGATCTGATGCAGGATCGTGTTGAAAGACGGGACCCCTTTCGCTGCAAGCGTACGGATGGCGCCTGCGGAAATCGCGTTGACGCGGATGCCGTCTTTTCCAAGGTCGTTGGCCAGGTAGCGAACCGACGCTTCCAGTGCCGCCTTTGCGACGCCCATGACGTTGTAGCCGTCCAATACGCGCTCCGCTCCAAGGTAGGTCATGGTCACGATTGCGCCGCCTTCTGTCATATAAGGTTTCGCTTCCCGTGCGACTGCCACCAGGGAATAGGCACTTGTGTCCTGTGCGAATGCATAGCCGTCACGGGATGTGTCAACAAAGTCACCCTTGAGGTCTTCCCCTTTTGCAAAGGCGACCGAGTGGACGATACCGTGGATCGTTCCCACTTCTTCACCGATTGTGCGGAACGCTTCTTTGACGCTCTCGTCGTCGTTCACGTCACACTGGACAATCAGGCGGGCTTCATAACCTTCTTTGTCCAGTGCCCGCTCCAGTTTTGCGCGCGAACGCTCCTGTCGGTTTGTAAAGATCAGGTTTGCCCCGGTTTCATAAAGTTGCTTGGCAACACCCCAGGCAAGGCTGCGCTCATTCGCCACGCCCATGATGACAATATTTTTACCTTCAAGTTTCAGCAAATCTCCCATTCAAAAAACCTCCCGGACCTTAATACCAGTCATTAGCATCTGGTGCTAATGAGAGTATAGCACAGGATGACGCGCCGGGTGCAGTAGAAATAAAAAAGCACCGGTTGCCCGGCGCACAATTTCTCACGATTTGCTTTTCTTATACTCTGCAGCGGCTTTGATAAACCCTTCAATAATAGATTGTGATGGTTCATGACCTTTAAGTGCGAAGTTCTCCGGGTGCCACTGCGTGCCAAGGACAAAGCGCTTATCCGGCATTTCAATTGCTTCCGCCAAGCCATCGGGAGACTGAGCCGCAATTTCCACACCTTCACCGACCGTCTTGATTCCCTGTCTATGGGATGAGTTCACCCGTGTCCGGCCGCCCGGGAACAGTGGCGGGAGAATCTCGCCGACTTTGATTTCCACATGGTGGACAGGATGTTCCCGGCCATGCTCCTGCAAGTGCTTGAGCGGCTCATCCAGCTGTTTTTCGATGCACTGGTAGAGCGTGCCGCCGGTCATGACATTGAGCATCTGGGCGCCGCGGCATGTCCCGAAAAAGGGCATGTCCCGAGCCAGTACGTTTTTGATGACGGACGAATCAAATTCGTCCATTTCAAAATTGATCTGACCAGTTTCCGGCATCGTTTCTTCCCCGTAAAGGTCCGGGTCAATATCCCAGCCGCCGGTCATGATGACGCCATCGACCAGGTCCAGCACATCGTCCAGGTGTTCGGAAGGAACAATCGGAATGATGATCGGAATCCCGCCTTCCTGGATGACAACCTCCGGGTACACAGGCTGCATTTTATAGTCATATAAATTCTCCTGTTGCTGTGCGGTGATGCCGATAATCGGTTTCATATGTGTCAACTCAACTTTCATTTTGGGTAGGTATAACATTTTCTTCCCTGATCAGTAAGCCTCCTAAACTAGAAAAAACACCCTGATTCATCAGAGAATTCATACGTCCGTTGACGCTCTTTGTCGGTTCATGTATATTGAAGGGTAGTTCCGGCCATGCTGGACAAAGACATTTGCGCTTTGGAGGGATGGGCATGTACCAGGGCAAGGTGAAATGGTTCAGCAACGAAAAGGGCTACGGCTTTATCGAACTCGATAATGGCGAGGACGTCTTCGTACACCATACCGGCATCACCGGTGAGGGATTCAGGACACTTGACGAAGGCGAAATTGTTTCGTTCGAAGTGGTGGAAGGCAACCGCGGTCCCCAAGCGGCAAATGTCGTAAGATTAGACGCACAATGATAGGCACAAAGCCCGCTTTGCACAGACGCAGAGCGGGATTTTCATTGGCCGAGCTTATTCAGTTCTGAACCGAGGAAACGAAGCTGCTCCCCTACAGTACATTGCTTGATGCAGAAGCGGTGAGCGGTCGCCTTCCCCTTTTCCGTCCGAAGCTGTTTTTTCAGGAAACAGCCGTCGCAGTATCGGTCCAGCAGTTCATCGATATCCTGGATCAGGTCCATTTTGTTCAACAGCGTTCACTCCAGTTTTCTGATTCCCACATTGTACCGGCTTCCCGCTTCCTTTTCAAGCAGGCAGGTTGTCCGGCTGTGAAAAGGAGGTGCTTGGGTGCTTGAGGTATATATAGACGGCGCTGCTGCGGGAAACCCGGGCCCTGCCGGCATCGGGGTGTTTATCCGAGGCGAAGGACATGAGGTCAAAGTATCGGAGCCCACCGAAGATCTCGATAATCATACAGCGGAATTCCGGGCGCTTGTCAGAGGCGTTCAAGAAGCCTCGAAATTAACTTCCGGAATGGTATCGGTCCGGTCGGATTCCAAGGCAGTCGTCGGCGCGGTCGAAAAACGTTATGCGAAAAACCCTGTACATATGGATATGCTTGATCGAGCCCTCCAAATCGCTGAAGGATTCGATTTCTTTTTCATCAAGTGGATCCCTGACAGCCAGAACCGTGCCGCAGATGCGCTTGCAAGAGCCGCAATCCGGAGGAAGTGATAGTTAGTATGGCCCGGCAAACCGGGTAAATTCGCCGTAGAACAGAATTTAAAAACGGAAGCCGGCACTGGGCGGGCTTCCGTTTTTTTCTGTTAGTCGATCACTTTCATAAATGTAACTGTTCCCGCATCTGCTTCGTACAGGACCCAGGTACGGTCTCCTACGACTGCGCCGACGTTCACGAATGTCCGTCCTTTCGTGACGCTATATGGAACGCCGAAACCGACTTCTTCCATTTGTCTGTTAATGGTCAGTCCGGAATCATGGCTGTGGCCGTAGAAGATGAGATCCGGCCCGGTTTCGGGGAAAACGGGCATCCACGGATCCCCTCCCCACTCCCACTGGTGGCCATGAATGACCATGGCTGAATCTCCGATGAGGATCCGCTCTTCCATTCTGCGGATTCTCCGCAGGAGCGGTTCGTCGGAGTCGGTAATCTGTACAATCCGCTCCTCCTGATTGCCCCGTACCGACGGGAAGGTCAGCATGTCGATCAGCTCATCAGTCGTTAGCATGACGTCTTCCAGCTTGTTGAATCGCTCAAAGGGCGCCCGCTTCTTGCTGATGATGCACTCAAACAGATCACCCGTGCCGATCAGCTCGGCATCCGGCGCTTGTTTTTTGATATCATTCAACACATCTTTCAAGTCCTCTACGGATGAATGGATGTCTCCCAATAACGCGTACTTCATTCTCTACCCCCGGCATCAATCGTATCGTCAAAAGATCTGATATAAAATCCTTCTGTCTCAGACCACTCACAGTATAGGATCTTGTCGGTATCGCGATAGCCCATTTCAGAGAGTTGGTCACGGAGCCACTGCTTGGTCTTTCCGACCAATTTCAGCATGTCCTCTTTGACGAACCCTCCATCAATCAGCAAGACGGACGGATCTTCTTCCGGCTTCTCAATCTTCAGGTCTCCGACAGTAGCCGGCTTGTACTTGGCAAACGTATTGATCGAGACGGAACCGCCCGGCTCGATGATCAGGTCTTTGACCTCGCGAAGCGAGAAGATGCCCTGTTGGCGCAGCATGATCCGGAGCTGTTCCATTTCCAGCATGTTGCGGTCCATCTTCTTCGTGTTCAACTTTCCATCCTTGATGATATAGTCGGGTGTTCCCATGAGTGCAACCCTTGCCTTGTCCGACTTTTCCGCAATCTTTTCGATGATGAATACGATTAGTCCGAACAAAACCAAAGTAAAGACGAGTTTCCAGATGGAAACTTTATCGTCGTAGACGGATTCTTCCAGAATCCCTCCGAAAATCAGGAGATAGACGATATCGAACGGTGTCATCTCCGCAAGTTCTTTCCGCCCCAGGAGACGGATGATAAGAAGCAGGAAAGTGATTCCGATAGCCAGCTTCCCTACTATCACCAAATAGTCCAAAGCAATCCCTCCGTGACAATAATTCTTTCATCATCACGGTAGATACCCTGTTCCTACCTATCTGAATCTGGCAAAGAGTACCGCTTCATTCACGGTCTTTCTCTACCGGGTTGTCGGGATCGCTTACCCAGTCGCTGTAGCTGCCGACATAAAGGCGGAGATTCTTCTTTCCGATATGGTCCAGCATGGCGTAAAGCGGAGCAGCCGTCACACCGCTTCCGCAATATACGGTTACCGGTTCATCATTTGCTACGGCTTCCCTGAGTTCTTGTTCCACTATTTCTCCTGAATCGAAGTATTTTCCCTTTTTCAGTCGCGTCCAGTCGTAGTTACGGGCGCCCGGAATATGTCCGGCGACCGGATCCAGCGGCTCATATTCCCCGCGGAATCGCTCGGCGGCACGAGCATCGAGCAGGACGCCCTCTTCATGACCTTCCGAAATCTTCTTCACATCTTCTCTGGACGCCAGAAGATGTTCCTGCCAGTCCGGTGTCACATTGGAAATTTGCGGGCGGCACGGCTCCGCATCAACCGGATAGCCGGCCATCCGCAAGCCGCCGAACCCTTCCTTCAGGATGAGGGCTTGTGTGAATCCTCCATACCGCAGCAGGAAATAAGCGCGTGCAGCAAACGGCTCGCCGCCCCCGTCATATATGAGAATCCGGTCATCCAGGGACAGACCGCTCCGCCGGTACAGCTCTGTAAGGTGTTCTCGGGAAGGCATCGGGTGACGTCCGTTCTCCGATGCCATGTCCGACATGTCTTTTTCAAGGTCCCAGTAAACCGCACCTGCTATATGGCCTTCCTCATACGCTTGCCTGCCCGCTTCCGGGTCACCGAGCGTAAACCTGGCATCAATCAGCTTGTAGTAGCCTTCCGACAAATCGTCCACCGACTTGAATACGTCTGTCACCTGGATCCCTCCAATTCACAGATGGCTTCATAAACCTCTTTCCATTCCTGCAGATTCACTGTCTTCTCAAGCACTTCCCGCTCGGAAGCGATGCGGGCAAGTGCACCGTGCAGCAGATGCTGGCGAAGACCTTCCGCTTCCAGCTCCGTCCACTGGGTAAAGTCTTCGATCATCCGCTTCTTCTCATTCTCCACGTAGGCCTCCGCATCCTTCTTCGCAGTTGCTTCAAGGGCATCCCGCAATTTGTCACGCCCGCCACCTTCGAAGAAGTCTTTGTCGTTTTTAAACAGCCGATTGACCGATGCGTGCTTTTCCGGATCCGGATAAACCGCCGGGAATGTGAGGCTTTCCTTGTCCTTTGGCTCATACGGCGTCAGAGAGAACATCGGGTCCATGTCGCGGAGCTTCCGCTGTTCCTCCGTGAACCGCATGCCGAGCTTCCGGATCGTGAAGTTCATGAGCCGGAAGTCCGTGACCTTCATTTCCTGGACGATGTCAAATCCGACGGCATCAAGCGCTTCACTCAGTGCGGTCGCGAGGGCTTCTCTGGAAGGCTTTGATGCAAATGTCGCCGGGTTATAGGCTTCGCCGAAGAATTCATTGAACCGGAAGAATACGCGCTGGATCACGTAGTACAGCAGCTCGTCCAGCTCGGCCTTGGAATCATTCAGAATGACCGGCGCAGCCGACTGTGCGTAACGCTTCCTCAGTTCCTGCTCGAAGCGGCGGAGCTCTTCCATCCTCTCCGCTTTCCTGGACCGGTTCCGCTCGGTGCGCTCGATCAGTTCGCCGAGCCGCTCCGCGGTTTTTCGGCTTTCCTCGTTAAGCGCCTGGACCGCGAGTCCGCTCAGTTCGTCTCCAAGGAAATGGTGGAAGGCCTCCTCGAATACCGGCATGCCGGAGTGATAATCCGCCTGTTCCTGCTTTTCTTTCAGAGCGAGCAAACTCGAGATGCCGTAGAGCCGCGGATTGCGGATGCCGAAGCGCTGGAGTTCGCCGCCGACATACTGCTTGACCATATCCGCTTCCTCGTCGTTCGCAGCGAGATCGATTGCGTTGACAAGGAAAAACATCTTGTCCATCTCGAACGCGTCTTTAACCCGGCCGAGTTGGATGAGGAATTCCCTGTCCGCTGCTGCGAACGCGTGATTGTAATAGGTCACGAACAGAATCGCGTCCGCATTGCGGATGTATTCAAATGCGACATCGGTATGGCGGGCGTTGATCGAGTCCGCCCCCGGCGTGTCGACGAGCGTGATGCCGCGGCGTGTCAGTTCGCAATCATAATAGAAGTCGATCGATTCCACAAAGCAGCTCCGGCTTTCCTCGGCCACATACTTACGGAACTCGTCTTCTTCCACATTGACCGTCTGGCCGAGCAGCATACCGCGCTCCGGATACCCGTCGCGGAATGCACGGATAAACGAGCGGTGCAGCTGCTTGCCGTCTTCGATGTCTTCCTTGCCGATCGCCTCGTCGGCCTGTTTGAATGCTTCGTCGAGCGAGCGCACGGTCATGCCAAGCTGGGCAAACGCACGAGTGACGTCTTCCGTCATGGCGTCCGTTGACTTCAGATGGATATCCGCGGTGCCGCTTGTGTGGCGCTCGTCTGCCGGACGGATGCGGTTGATCGCTGCAGTCGTCGGGTTCGGGGATACCGGAAGCACCGATTCCCCGATCAGGGCGTTCGAGAACGACGACTTGCCGGCACTGAAAGCCCCGAATAGGGCGATGGTGAAGTCTTGCTTGCCGAGCCGGTCGGCTTTACGCATCAGATAATCCGCGGTTTCCTGGAAGCCCGGAATTCGCCCGACTTTTTCAGCAATCATGTTTGCCTGGCGTATGGCGCCTTCCGTATCGACATGGCCGGTTACTTCACGGACGAGCTCATCTTCTGTCCCGGCCTGTTCCTCTTCCTTGTCGGGCGCCATCGACGGATCGAATTCAATCACCGACTCCATCGCCGTGCGCTCAGTGGCTTCCCAGTGTTCGGCGAGCACGCCCGCTTCCTTCGTCAGTACCGGAGCAGGTGCATCCAGTGATTTGCGGAAGCCTGCAATTTCGTTATCCGCCTCCTCGATCGCGCGGATAGCGTCCGCTTTTCTGCCGAGGACGGATGACTGCTGGAGCTCGGAATCTGTCCGCTCATTGGCGGCATCGGCGATCCGGGCCGTCTGCTCGTTTTTCCATCCGTCGGTTTCGCGGATAAACCAGCGAATTGTAGACTGACGGACAGACTCCGTGAAGTTCAGCACAGTATCCCCGGTAACGAGCGCCCCTTGCGGCACTTGGCTTTCGATGACGGAGAGAGGCACATCAAATTCCATGCCATCAATTCGGAGCGCTTCCTCGTCCGTCAGGAGTCCCGCTTCCCTGAGCGACGTCTTCATCAGGCCTCGGAGGTGGACAGATACTTGGGCATCTACCGTTTTACGGTAAGTGGCAAGAACCGCATCAGCGCGCCGTTGCCGCTCTTCCCCGGTCTTTTTCCCGCTGAACAGGAAACCGACCTTGAACGACTTGGACTGCGCTTCCAGATAGTCTTTCATGAGATCGCGGACTTCAAACGGCATGAGCCCTGCGTTTTCCAACAGATCTTTCCGCTTTGATTCAAAGTCGCCCTGCCAACGTTCGGGCGACAGCAGCTCGACCCGCCTCGAGGCATCGGCTGCTTCTTCTTTGATTTCCGCACGGCGCGCCCATTCCTCTTCGGACAGGACATCCGCATAAGTCGCCTTCCGCTCTTCGCGCTCATCTTCGAGGAACCGGATGTGCTCATCGGCCAGCTTCCGCAGGGTTCCTTCTGCCGATGCCTGGAGGGATGCTTCCCGGTTATCGATGGACGTCGCGACCAGAGACTTCACCTTCTCGAAGTCATTGTTTGGAAGATCCGGCTCGCGGAGGGAGGTGAAAAAGATGCCCTTCGGATGGACGCCCCAGGAAGCGAAAGATTCACGCACGGAATTCTTGAAGTCTTCAAAACTCAGCTCCGCTTCTCGGTGTTTATCAATCTGGTTGACGATCAGGTACACATTTTCATTGTAAGTCATGAGGTTCTTGGTGAATGTGAAATTGAGTCCCGATTGGACATGGTTATAGTCCATCACATAGAACACGAGGTCCGCCACATGCAGGGACGACTCCGTCGACAGCCGGTGGGCATCATCAGTCGAATCGACACCTGGCGTGTCCATCACCGTCACGCCCTCCGGAAGTGCGGAATCTTTGTGACCGACTTCGATTTCTGAGACCGCCTGGCCGTCTTTCGAGAACTCCTTTACATATTGGACATCGACATCCCCCGAGAACCGGATCGGCGGCCCGTCCGTCCGGTGGATAATCGCGAAATCATCATCTGCTTTATGTACGTTTACGATATTGGCACTTGTCGGAATCGGCCCCGTTGCCAGGATGTCAACACCGGTCAGCGCGTTGATCATGCTGGACTTTCCCGCGGAAAAATGGCCCGCGAACCCGACAATATAATCATTTCTCATCAGTTTTCTTGCAAAACGTTCCGCCTTCTCGGCGCGCTCCCGGTCCCCGTTCTTGCGGAACAAAACCGCCAGCTGTGCAGCCTGCCGGATCAGTGGTTCATGATGCTGTTCAAATTGCGCCATTGGCTACAAATCTCCTCTACGTCTGTTTTCTTGTGCTATCATATCATTTTTTTGGTGAAGCGTGGCAGGGCGGGTGGGATTGAGCAAGGGATGGGACGGCATCGTCGGGATTAGTTTGATAATAGCCTGGGTTGGTTTCGTCATTCGTCCAGTCGGTTTCGTCATTTATCCAGCTCGTTTCGTCATTGGGCCGAATAGTTTCGTCATTTGGCTTCGGAAATGGGATGAATGACGACTGAAACCGGAGCAGCTGATTTGAAAAATAGCGGCGCGTGACTGTCGTGAGTAAATTTGAGAATAGCCTGCTTAATTTCGTCATTCCTTCTTCCGGTTTCGTCATTCCACTCGCCAGTTTCATCATTCGCCTCCGGAAAAGGGTCGAATGACGACACTATCCCCGTGAATGACGAAACTGGAGCGGCGAATGCTGAAATCGCCGGCGGACGGGATTCTGCCAAATGGCACTCTATGGCACACCAATCATCCGCTCCTCTAAAACAAAAAAACCTTCCGCATTACACGGAAGGCATACTGTCCGGCTGGACGGGAAGTACCTTTAGGATGTCCTCTTCAGCCTTTATTTCTTTTTCATCAAGCAGCAGTTGAATGTCGCCATGGTCCTCGGATGTACGGATCAGGCGGCCGATGCCCTGGCGGAGGCGCAAGAGCATATACGGCATGTCGATTTCACGGTGCGGATCATCGGCAAAGCGGCGCTTTGCTTCAAAAAGCGGATCGTCCGGAGGGTACGGAAGGTCATGGATGATGACACGTGTGAGCGCCTCACCCGGAATGTCGAGACCTTCCCACAGATGCCAGGAGCAGAGCACTTGCGCCTGGCCCTCCTGGAAGTCGCGGACCATTGCCGACAGCGCGCGGTCCCCTTCGAAAAGATAGCGCGGGTCTTTACCCGCCGCTTTCCGGAAGGCATCCATCGAAGCTTTCGACCGGAAGAGGATGAGCGACTGCCGGCCATCATCTGTGAGTCTCGTGACCTCGGCCGATTTATCGGCAGCACGGCTCACCCGGATTTTCATCACTTCTTCATAGTCAAACGGCGATTCGACGGAGAAGGACTTGTAATTCCGGATGCCGAGAGAGCCGGCGAGGAACGAGAAGTCTCCGTTCACAGACATGGTGGCGGAGGAGAAGATGACCGGCACCTTTTTCGAAAACAGCAGCTCTTCCAACATGTCGGTCACGAGCCGTGGCATGATGACCAGAGTCTCATCGCCGTTCTCATCTTCCAGCCAGTCGATTGCTTCACCGTTTTCCGCGAATAATTTCATGGAGTGGATGTATTGCTCGAGATATTCTTCGGCGATCTTCAGATCGTATTCCGGAATCACATAAAGATCCGCGTCAAATACGAGTTCCTCCAGAATATCGATGGCGAGCTTGACGACGGCTGCCGCTCGGTCGCCGATCGCCTTGGAGCGGACGATGGCACGTCGGTCACCCTCCCCTTCCGCCGACTCATGCAGCAGGCGGAACAGTTCTGCGTGATGATCGATCAGTGCCTCCATAAGGACGAGTGTTTTTTCACGGACACCGTCGACCATGATACGGGACAGCACCGTGTCAATCGTGCGTTCCTGGACGCGGTACGTGAACGCTTTTTGCGCAGCATATTCCAGCAGGTGGCCTTCGTCGAAGACAACAACGGAGGATTCCGGCAGGAGCGGCAGCTGCCCCTGGCGGCTGCGCGACTCTTTTGTCCAAAGATGTTCCATATAGAAATCCTGAGAGCAGATGATCAGGTCGGTCGACGCCCGGTAGTGGTTCCTGTGGAGTGTCTGGCCGCATCGGTTCCGGAGTTCGCATGAACCGCACTGAAAAAGCGGATGATAATTGACTGAGTTCCAATCCTCGTCGGACAGATCCGGATAATCGGATCGTGCACCGTAAGGATCAAGCCGCATCATCGAGCCGTGGCCGCGGACAAAGTCCGGAAGGCTCGCATCGATGGCGTCAGCAACATCTGTCACGCCTTTTGATTCATCCAGCCGTTTCAGGCACAGATACTGCTCACGTGATTTTGCAAGACGAACGTCAACCGTCAGGCCGAGCGCCCGCTCCAACTTTCCGATGTCCCCGGTTTCCTTGACCAGCTGGTCGATGAGCGTCTCGTCAGCACATGCGATAATCGCAGGCTTCCCGGTATACCGCGCATACGCGACCGCCGGCAGCAGATAGGCGATCGTCTTGCCCGTGCCGACACCCGCCTCCGCGAACAATACCGATTTGTCCTTGAGCGCCTGGCCGATCTGGAACGACATGAACACTTGCTCATCGCGCAGGTCAAAACCTTTCTCGGTCAGCTCGTCGTACAGCACATCACCGATCCAGTCGTCGAGTGACTCAAAAAACGACCGCTCCCGGTCCAATGCAAACGGAATCGCCTGTTTCAATCGTAAGCCCCCTGTAAACGTAATGAAAGCATTTTTCCATTCAGTCGGAAAAATGCACGATTTTATGAGTATAGCACGCCATGAAAAAAGTGGGAAGCATTTAAGTCTATGCTTCCCACCCGTTGTCCGTTTCATTCAAGATGGACGGTGACATCTCCTTCAATGTAATTTGGGTAGGCGAAGAAATGGATGGTGATCGGGTTTTTATAGTCTCCACTCTTAAAACTGAGGTCGCTATAACTGTAATCCCCCTCTTCATGATATCCGCTGGATGAAAGATCGATGACTTTCCCTTCTGCATCGACGGCTTCCTTAAGATAACCGTAACCAAATCGGGGCCCTGTCTTCATCTTGGTCTCCACCAGCGTCGGAGTCAGCTTCCTCACCTCCAGTTTTCCGTCGGACGGGACTTCAATCACTTCACCGGATAAGGTGTCGACCACGAGCTTCTCCTTTTTATCAATCGCCTGCATCCGGTTCATCCGAAAGATCATTCGGTCGGGCTGTTCGAAGAAACTGCTTTGGAGAAATAGGATTTTCGTGCCGTCTTCATCCCATGTCCCTGACATGCCATTTGTGGTCTTGCTCCAAATCTCGCCTTTGCTGTTCTCGATTCTGAGATCTTCATATTGAAGGATATCCATCGTGTTGTCGGGATCTTCCTTGATCCTCACTGCCACTTTGAGCGGGTGGACGGTGACGGATTCAATGACCACCTTTTGGCCTTCGAACGTGACGACCCGGTTCAGGTCATACAATTCCCCTTCGGCAATCGGTTTTTGAATGGTGAAGGGAAGCTGGAACACGTGATTTTCTGTATCGCGGATACTGAGCTTGAGCTCAAATTCCCTCGTATCCGGCGGCAGCGGGTCAGCGAAGTTAAAATTAATGTATTGCTCATTGCTCAACTTCCCGTCATCAGCAGGATTACCAAATACGATTCCCTGTGGCTCGATCAGCTTTCCATCCGTGTACAGCTCCGTAATCCCGATTGCCGGATCCTTCAGACCCGTCGTGGAATCGATTGTGTACATGACGACCATGCCTGACTGATCGACGATGACGCCAGTTAGTGTAATGGTGACTGCTCCATCCGAGCCGGTCACATGGATTTCCTCATAATACTCGTTGTCGATGATTGCCTGCATCCCTTTATCAAATTGAATCAGTTTAACGATCACCGACATGCCCGGAAGGCTGGAGACGGCTTTGGCAAATACCGGTGACACGCGAACTGATGTAATGAACACTACCAGCAGCACCGCAACCGCAGCAACCGACCAAAGCATTTTCCGGACTTGCCGCTTCCTCCTAGATCGATCACGCACTCCCTTCTGCATGCCGGCTTGTATCGCGGCGGACAAGGCCTCTTCAGGTACCGGGAGATCATCCAGCCGTTCTTTCATATGCCGCAGCCGCTCCTCTTCACGTTCAGTCATCTGAATGCCCTCCCTTCCCGTTGATGAAATCCCGCAGAGTCCGCAGCGACTTGTGGAGCCGGGACTTCACCGTTCCCTCCGGAAGCTTTTCGATTTCAGCGATTTCTTTAATCTTCATCTCCTCAAAATACTTTAAATGGATCAGGCGGCGCGACGGATCCGGCAGGGTGAGGAGCGCTTCTTCGAGTATGAGGAAATCATCGCCGGGTTGTCGCGTGATGTCTTCCGGCACCCGGCCGCTCACCGGCTCGCGCCTCGATTTTTTCAGTTCATCCTGGCAGTAATTGATCATGATCCGCGTCACCCACGTTTTGGCATATGCCGGCTCTTTCAGCCGGCGGATATTCCGGAACGCCCGCGCTGTCACTTCCTGAACGGCCTCGACCGCAGAGTGCTCGCTTTTCAGGAAGGCATACGCCGTGCGGTAAAGCGACGCTTTATACAGCTCCATCAGACTGACGAACGCCTCGGCATCTCCTCTTATTGAACGCTCAGCCAGCTCTCTTTCTTCCATGGCCTACCCCCGCTTCCTGTGTCTCTGTATTTATTAGACAGGCGGAGTGCGGAAAAGTTCAAGGGAAATTGACAAAATTTGAATTTGTTTTTGGGAGTAGCGAGGCCGGATGGGATTTGTTCGAAATTGAGAAGTGGTGAAATGTGTTTTTGGGGCGATTTTGCAGGGGGAAATCGAAAAATGGGGATTTGCCAGATACCTAACCGATTGGGTGTAATGGATTAACCGGAGGTGCATCAATGAGAAAATTTCCGTTAGAGCTATATGCGATCAGGAGGATGCCAAGGAGGTTGGATGATCTCTCCGTTGGCTATCGAGATTTAGGTGAGGAAGAACGTGCCATGACTTTCGGCTGGCTGGGAGAACGTCGGGTCGATCAGTTTGTAGCAAGGTCGGGAATTGATACATAACGGGTGATCACCGATCTCACCTTGCATCATCCCGCTTTAGGTGCCGTACAGTTGGATACGGTCATCGTCACTAACTCTAAAATTTTGCTTTTGGAAGTGAAGAATATTCACGGAATGCTCGAGTTGGAAAGTACGCCAGCACGGATGGCAAGCTGATTTGATGAAGGCGTTATATTGCAAGTGAATTCGCGGCAGCAGTGTGTAGGTTAGCGACCGCAATACCTGATTTCACGACCGCACCGCGAGATTTCGCGACTGTAACTCATAATTTCGCGGCCGCACTGAAGTTCGCGACCGCAACTCCGAAGTTCGCGGCCGCAACACAATAATAAAAACCGGGCGTCCGCCCGGTTTCCTCTCATCACTCGTATCAATCTCTTTTCCGCTGTCCCCAGAACTGGTAATAGTCCGTTCGGATAAAGCCGTTGAAGAGTTTACGCTTCTTCGTCGCCTGGCGTCCGTATAGCTCCTCAAAGTTTTCCATAGACGAGAGCATGTAGACGGACCAGGTCGGGTACTGCTTCATCACTTTGCCGAGTCCGCGGATGACTTGTTCGACTTCTTCGACTTCTCCGATCCGCTCACCGTATGGCGGGTTGGAGGCCATGACACCGTTGTCTTTGTCAGAGGTGAAATCGGCGGCCTGCATCTGTTTGAAGCGGATCAGGTCGGCAAATCCGGCTTCCGCTGCGTTGGCTTCGGCAATCTGGATCATGCGGTGATCAATATCGGTGCCGGTGATGTCGAGTTCGACGTCGTAGTCGGCAACGCTGTCCGCATGGGCGCGGACGTCTTCCCATACGGAAGCGCTCATCCATGGCCATTGTTCGCTCACGAATTCACGGTTGTAACCGGGCGCAAGGTTCTGGCCGATCATCGCGGCTTCGATCGCAAGTGTACCGGAACCGCAGAAAGGGTCATGAAACGGTCGGTCCGGGCTCCAGCGGGTCAGCTGGACAAGTGCCGCGGCGAGTGTTTCTTTGAGCGGCGCGTCGCCCTGTCCCACCCGGTAGCCCCGTTTGTGAAGGCCTGCTCCGCTCGTATCGATCGTGAGCGTCGCCACATCTTTCAGCATGGATACTTCGATTTTGAATAGCGCACCCGTCTCGGGCAGGATGCCCCGCCGGCCATAGGCACCGTTCAGCCGCTCGACAATGGCTTTCTTGGTGATGGCCTGGCAGTCGCGGACGCTGCCTAGCTGGGATTTAACGGATTTCCCGCTGACCGGGAACTCGGCGTCTGCAGGAAGAAGTTCCTCCCACGGGATCGACTTCACGCCTTCGAACAGATCGTCAAATGTGTACGCCTTGAACTCGCCGGCGACGATTTTGACCCGGTCTGCCACGCGGAGCCACAGGTTTGTGCGCGCGATGGCGGTTTCGTCCCCTTCAAAGTAGATCTTCCCGTTTTCGACGGTCGGCTCGTAGCCGAGCGCGCGGACCTCGTCGGCGACGGGCTTCTCCAGGCCCATCGCGGCGGTCGCCACCAAATTGAATGTCGTCATCGTATCGTACCACTCCTCACCGCCGGTACATTTTCCCGGCGAGTCTGCTGTATGTATCGTACAAAAGAAACGCCCTCCTGTCATGGGAGAGCGTTTCATTACATGCAAATATACCGTCGCCATTCGATAAGCCATGTTTTGTTCCTTTGTACTCAGACGGCTTGCGCCTCGTACTCCGGCGGTAATCATCTATCTACAGGCAGCTGCCTGTCCCTTCCTCCGTTCAGTTCCTTCGGAAGGACGCCCCTACCAAAATTTGGGTTTCTCGCTCGAGGGGTTTACCCGTTCCACCCGCACCGTTTCCGATGCGACTACGTCACTGTGGCACTTTTCAGGGAATCTCTGCCGTATCCCGAAGGACTTAGGCATTATTCCCGCCGTCAGACCCGGATGGATCTGCCCCGGCTTATGACTTCGCCGGGCACGAACACTACGGTCATCTCAGAACCGTGCGAGCATGGACTTTCCTCTACAACCCGAAGTTGCAGCGATTACCTGAATGGCGACTTTGGCAACGTTCATCATACCATAAACGCGCCCCGGAATCAACCGGAGGCAGACTTCCACCTTCCTCCATACCGGGGCGCGTCCTGAAATTCAGTCGTTCAGTTTATTTCCGAATACGTGGCGTTCGAGGTTCGACAATCGCTTCAGGATGTCGAAATTCGTCGTGCCTGTCTGCTGAGGCGCCGGTGCGGATGAACGGCTTTTCAGCTCTTCGATTTCCTCGGTTAGCCGCTTGTTTTCTTCAGTGAGTGCGGCAATTTTCTTGTTGAATGCTTCATAGTCTTGGATGATTTCATCGAGAAAATGATCGACTTCGTCCGGCTTGTATCCCCGGACTCCAGTTTTGAACTCGTGTTCGAGGATTTCCTTGGCGGTCAGTTTAGTCTCCATGACTCTCGTCCTTCCGTCTTTGCTAGCTTCCTTAAATTATAGCATATTTTGCCCGCGGGTGTTTATCCCTGTCGGAAAGAATGGGCCTGCATGTCGGAATCTGCGCTTGCCCGGGAAATACCCGGACACTACAGTGGAATATTTCCCCGCTCCGATTTTGTTATTTCCCCTGTTTCCTCCGGACTCTTGCAAGGCGGATTTCGAAGCGCTCCTGCCACCGCTCTTTGCGGGAGGGTTTCAGCGCCGTCATGTTTTTCAGGAGCCCTGCCGCGCGGAGGCAGTTCATCTCCGCTTCAGGCAGCTTGCCCAGACGGTGTTCCTGCAGCTTCGCCAGCTCTTCGAGTGCCTGGAGGGTTTTCCTCTCGTCCAGACCGCCCTTGTAGGCCTGCAGAAAAGCGGATTCTGCATCTTCATAGCGCTTTTCTTTTTTCAGGAGAAAGCCGAGGTAATAATACGCTTCGTCGGTTTCGTCGAAAAAGACGTTCGTCACTTCCTCAAGCACTTCCCGGCTTTTCTCGTACGCCTTCAGATCACCGAACCATTTGCCGATGTTCGTATGGGGAAGCGGGGTTTCTTCTTCATTCTCTTTCATGAGCAGTGAGGTCAGCTTAGTGAACAGCGTGACAAGCGACAGCAGGTCCCACTCATTATGACGAAGGACGCGGAGCAGGAGGTCGGGGTTCCCGCTCCGGACAGCATCGGTATAGATAATCGGCGCGAGAAATCCCGGGACATCATCTTCCCGGTAAAAGCCGAGCACTTCTTCCTCGACTGATTTCAGTGAAAAGCTGTCGATGCTTCCTCTCCATACGCGCCGAGTGCCCTGAAGAAGATCGATATGCGCAGGATCGGGAAGTTTCGGTAGGTGTTCGCGGTTCATTGTCCAGCGGGTCTGCAGTTGGGGCCAGTCAAAACTTTTTCCATTATAAGTGACGAGGGTGCGGCCCGGCTTCCATAGGCCCGTCTCGAACAGAAATGCCGTCTCATGAGCCGGATCAGCCAGCACATATTGGTCGAGGGTGAACTCCTCTCCGTCCGTCGAGAGCAGGCCGGCCATGAAAATGAGCGAGCCTGTGCCCTTGAGGCCGGTTGTTTCCGTATCGAAAAACAAAAGCTTTTTCTCGTCCCCTTCCGAAAACGGATGGACGCCGTCCGAGCCGGACCAGACAGACGCCGCTTCTTCAAGCAAACCAAGCGCCAGCCCGCCGTGCACGGTATCCGCCGGGTAGTGCGTCCGTTTCAGGAAAACCGTGCCGAACTGGTTGTCGATGCGCTTCAGTCCGGCCGCTTCCCATCCTTCTGCGTATTCCGGTACGGGCGGCTTTTTAAAAGCTGCCGCCTTTACTTTTTCCGCAGGTGCCTTTTTCAGCATCTTCTTCATCTGTATCAGTCGGTTTTCATAAGACATGCCACTCACCCCGCAAGCTTTCTGAGAAGCTCCGCGACACGGCGCTTAATGTTCCCGCCGGATTCCTGGGCGCCGATGCAGACCGGGCAACCGGATTCGCACGGGCAATGTTCTACATGGCCCGCCGTCTGCTCGAGCAGGTCCGGCCACATGCGGTGGATCCGCTTACTGAGCCCGATGCCGCCCGGATAGCTGTCATAGACGAAGAACGTCGGCCGCTTCGTATGGACCGCTTTTACCTGAGGGACGACATGGATGTCGGAGCGGTCGCAACTGACAAACAGTGGGATGAATGAATGCATTGCATATGCCGCTCCTGTCATCGTGTCGGTCAGGTCGGATTCCGTCCAGTCCACCGGCCGCTCGAACGACAGCCAGGCGGAAGACGTGTGCATTTCTTCTGCCGGAAGCGTGATCGGCCCGGAACCGATATTGTCATGGGTGTCGAAACGGATCTTTTTAAAGATGGTCGGCATGGCCAGCACCGCGATGTCTCCAAACGATTCCGTGTGGCCGTCCCGCTCTTCGAATTCATCTTCCGCGATGACCTTAAGCTCGACGGCCAGGTTGGCATCGGTAAAGTAGTCCACATCGACTTCCCGAACATAAGCCTTCTTTTCTTCCCAGTCGAGTTCTTCGACCTGGTATTGGGTCCCCTGGTGGATGTAAATCGCTTCTTCGTGAAGGAGTGTCATCGCGCTGTAGCGGTCCATCTCACCGATGACCGTCGTGTCGCGCGGGACCGACTTGTCGATGATGATGACGTTTTCCTGCGAAGCGGACCGCAGGCTGATCTCGCTTGCCGGGAAGCGCTCGCTCATCCAATGCCACTTGTCTCCGGCCTGGACGAGTATGCCCTCTGACGCGAGGAAAGCAAGCAGCTCCTGCACGTCAAACTCGCCGTACTGTTCGTCAAGCGTGAACGGCAGTTCGAACGACGCACACTTCAGGTGGTCCATGAGGATGAGGATGTTGTCCGGATGAATGCGCGCCTCTTCCGGCGATTGGCCGAACAAGTACTCCGGATGGTCGATCACATACTGGTCAAGCGGCAGCGACTGGGCGACGTAGATGATCAGCGCCTCGTCCTGCCGGCGGCCGGCACGTCCCGCCTGCTGCCAGGCACTCGCGATGTTGCCCGGATAGCCGGTCATGATGCACGCCTGAAGCTGGCCGATGTCGACCCCGAGCTCGAGTGCGTTCGTCGAGACGACTGTCTTGATGTCGCCGTTCCGGAGGCCCTTCTCGATCTCCCGCCGCTCCGACGGCAGATAGCCGCCCCGGTAGCCGCGGATCGTCGTGTCCGACAGCTTCTTTTTCGTCATCTCTTTCATATAAGTCACCAGCATCTCGACACGCACCCGGCTTTTGGCGAATACAATGGTCTGGATGTTCTCCTGGTAAAGCCTGCGGGCAAGGTCGCGCACTTCAAGCACAGCAGACCTCCGGATACCGAATGTCGGATGCACGACAGGGGGATTGTAAAAGATGAAATGCTTTTTCCCCGCCGGCGCCCCGTTGTCCGCGATCAGTGCCATCTCCCGGTTTGCGAGCGATTTCGCGAGCTCCCTCGGGTTTGCAATCGTGGCGGACGTGCAGATGACAACCGGGTCACTGCCGTAATAGCGCGCAATCCGAATCAGCCTGCGTAGCACATGAGAAACATGGCTGCCGAAGACCCCTTTATACGTATGAAGCTCGTCGATTACGATATACTTCAGATTTTCAAAGAGCGATACCCATTTTGTATGATGGGGCAAGATGCCGGAGTGGAGCATGTCCGGATTTGTCATGATGATATGGCCCGACTTCCGGACTTTCTGCCGGATGCCCGGGCTCGTGTCGCCGTCGTACGTGTGGCTGAGGATTTCCTCCCCGCTTTCCTCGATCAGCCTGTGAAGGTCCGCCATCTGGTCCTGTGCGAGGGCTTTTGTCGGGAACAGATAAAGCGCGCGGGACGAACGGTCTTCCAGCACCGACTGCAGGACGGGCAGATGGTAGCAGAGGGACTTACCCGAAGCGGTCGGTGTTACGGCAGTAAACGAGCTCCCCGAAAAAGCCAGGTCGAATGCTTCCCGCTGATGTGTATAGAGCCGGCTGATTCCCCGCGACTCGAGCGCTTTCCGGATTGACGGATGGAGCCTCTCCGGAAACGGCGCGTAGCGCGCCTCCTTCCCTTCGATCACGCGATGATGCCGGATCGACTCGCGCATTTCCGGATCCGCCAGCCAATCACCGACCAGTTCACTGATGGTCTTTTGCTTGTTTAGCACCATCCGCCCCCTCCTTCATCGCCGTCATCATTGTTTTCAGCAAATACTCCACAGACTGGATTGAATCGTAAAAACGCTTTTTTCCGGTTTTCGGATAAAACGACTGGACAACAAACTGTGTCATCATGTCTGCCGCGTTTTCAATCTGCGCTTCCCGCACATGTTTCGGACGATCTTGCCGGATCCATTCCTTTGATCGGTTCTGCCACTCTGCAATCCGTTCGTGGACTTGGTCCGCGTATGGCTTGACCTCAGCGAAAAAGTCCGGCTCCCGCTCCTCTTCCCTCATGCGGGCATGGCGTGGCCGGCATTTGCCGCATTCATCCAGCAGCTTTAAAGTCAGTTCATCAAGTTTCATATATAGGTCTTCCTTTTTAGTTGGTTTTCTTCATCCTACCAAATATGATAGGAAGTGACCACCAAGAGGGGAACAGACATTCCTCGGACAGCACTTGTAAAAAACATCCATCCCGGCGGCCGCAACCCCGGACTGCCATAAGCCGTCCTATGAATGTGGTATGATAGGTGGAATGCGAGGTGAGAAAGATGGCAATTCGCTATCCCGGCGGAAGAAAGTATACTCCGGCCGAAAAGCCCGCGGTGAAGTCTGCGAAAAAAGACTACTCGTTCAGCAATAGGGGTAAGACATTGGAGGACGAATTGGACGAGTCCAATGCCTACTATCTCGCAAACGGCATCGCGGTCATCCACAAAAAACCCGTACCCGTCCAGATTGTGAAGGTCGACTATCCGTCACGAAGTGCAGCGGTTATCCGCGAAGCATACTTCAAGACACCCTCGACGACCGACTATAACGGGATCTACCACGGCCATCATATTGATTTTGACGCGAAGGAGACCGGAGTCAGCTCCTCTTTTCCGCTGAAGAACATTCACGAGCACCAGATTGAACATATGAGGAGCGTAACGGACCAGGGAGGTTTTGCTTTCCTGATCGTCAAGTTCACAGAAACCGAACGTTATTTTATCGTCCCGTTCAATCTGGTCGACCGTGCATGGAAGCGGATGAAGGACGGAGGCCGGAAATCGATTCCGGTCGCCGAACTGGAGGATGAGGCCGTCGAGTTCAATGCCGGATTCCGGCCGAGGCTCGACTATCTGGGCGCCATCGCGAAATTAGGCATTTCTTGACGCAATAGAAAGAGAGGAAAACCTATGAGTGACCAGTTTCAATCACGCTCCGAGAGGCGGAAGCAGCAGGAGCAGGCCCGCAAGACGGACCGCAAAAGCACCAAAAAAACCGGGAACAAAAAGAAAAAGCCCACCTTGAAAACAATCCTGAAAATTGCCGTCCTCGTGGCGGTCATCGGATTCGTATTCGGGGCCGGTCTGTTCACCTACTACGCAGCGACCGCTCCCGACCTGGACGAAGAGTCGCTGAAGGACCCGCTAGCCTCGGAGCTTTATGTGGAAGGCTCGGATGAACCGCTCCTTACACTTGGGCCTGAAAATCGGGAGTACGTGGAATACGAGCACATTCCCCAAATCATGGAAGACGCCATTCTCGCCACCGAGGATGTCCGTTTCTACAAGCACCACGGCATGGACCTGTGGCGGCTTGGCGGAGCGGTGCTTGCCAACTTCCGGGACGGCTTCGGCGCACAGGGCGCGAGCACAATTTCCCAGCAAGTGGTAAAGAACTCTTTTCTCCAGAACGAAAAAACGCTGAAGCGGAAAGCCCAGGAAGCTTGGCTCGCCTTCCAGCTCGAGCGGAAATACGAAAAAGAAGAAATTTTCGAGATGTACTTCAACAAAGTTCTTATGACAGATAACATTTACGGCTTCGGTACGGCGGCCGAACAGTTCTACGGCAAGGAGCCGGAAGAACTCAAGCTGCACGAAGCGGCCCTACTGGCGGGAATGCCACAAAGTCCGAACCGCTATAACCCGTACCGTCATCCCGAGCGCGCCGAAAAGCGCCGGAACATCGTCCTTGGCCTGATGGTCCAGCACGGAAAGATTTCCCAGGAACAGGCGGATGCGGCAAAAGAGGTGCCGGTCACAGAAGGGCTGATCCCTCCTGAGGAGCAGAAACATCACGGCAGCAACAAATATGCAGCGTTTGTCGATATGGTGAGAGAAGAGCTTGAAGAACATGACCTTTCCATTGCCGACGGACTGAAGATTTACACCACCCTGGATCCGTCAGCACAGGAAACGGTCGAATCCACCATCACCCATGAAAAGATTCCGGGCGAAGCGTCCTCCAGTGCAGTGGTGATCGATACAAAGACCGGCGGCGTCAAGGCGGTTGCCGGACGGCCCGATTATAAACCACGCGATAAAAACCTTGCATTGGTGACGAGCCGTTCCGTAGGTTCAACAATCAAGCCGATCCTGGATTACGGCCCTGCCATCGAGTACCTCGACTGGTCAACCGGCCAGACGGTAGATGACACGCGCAGAACGTATAAAGGCAGCGACCAGGTGATCCGAAATGCGAACGGCCGCTACCTTGGCAAAATGACCATGCGCAAAGCGCTTTATCTGTCCCAGAACGTACCGGCTATATCGACCTTCGAGGAAGTCGGTGCTGAGAAAGCGGCCGATTTTGCAAAGAAAGTCGGAATCGATGTTGAAAGCCCCAATCCATCTTCCGCTTTGGGCGGCGGCGTAGGAGCTTCCCCGCTCCAGATGGCCAGCGCCTATGCGGCATTCGGCAACGGCGGAATGTATACCGAACCATACACGATCACAAAGGTCGTCCTGCGTGACGGAAAGACGGAACGCGATCTCAACCCGAAACCGGTCAGTGCCATGAAGGACTCTACCGCCTACATGATTACGGACGTTCTTCGGGATGTGGTGAAGAATCCGCAGGGCACGGCTTACAGCAACGTGAAGTCACACGGCCTGGACGTGGCCGGCAAGACCGGTACGACCAACTATGACACGAAAACATTCGAGGAACGATTCAGCGGCCAGAAAATGGCGGTTCCGGACAGCTGGTTTGTCGGCTATACGCCGGAATACTCCATTGCCGTCTGGACGGGACATGAGGACTACTACACACCGCTAACCGAGTGGGAAGAGCGTTGGTTCCCTCAAAGAGCCTTTTCTGAAATTCTAGGCGACCTCGCCCAGCGCGGTGAACACACGTCGTTCAAGAAACCGAAATCCGTCGTGGAAGCGACGATCGAAATCGGCACAGATCCTCTCCGGCTTGCAAGCGACTGGACACCGTCCGACCGGAAGAGCACGGAACTATTTGTCCGGGGCACAGTCCCTGAACGGGTGTCCAAAAAGTACGAGCCAAAGGAAGAGGAAAAAGAAACACTCCCGGCGCCAACCGGTCTGAGCGCAGACTATGACGAAGCACAAAATCTCGTCCGCCTCAGCTGGAACCACGAAGGCGGAGAAGATGTCGAATTCGCGGTGACCTACAATGTCGACGGCGGCAGTGCCAAAAACCTGACCACCACCACGGAAAAGGCCGCGGCAGCCACCGGAGTCGAACCGGGCAAGACGTATACGTTCTCGGTTGTGGCTAAATCCGGAGACGCCACCAGCGCCCCTGCCACCGTCTCCATCCAGATCGGAGGCGCCCCTGAAGAAGAACAACCGGAAGAACCTGAAGAAAATGAACAGGAACCGGATGAAAACGAGCAGGAGCCTGGCGAAAACGAACAGGAACCGGATGAAGAGGAACAGGGCGACGGCGGCAACGCTGAAAACCCCGGAAACCAAAATCCGGGCCAAGGCCAGGGTGACGGTTCCGGCAACCAAGGCAACCCGAACAACGGCCAAGGCGGCCAGGGCGGACAGGACGGCTCAGGCAACCAAGGCGGCGGACAGCAGCAGAACCCTGGCGGACAGGGCGGTCAGACCAACCCCGGAAACGGCAATGGCAACGATGACCAAAACGGAGACGGGGACGGCGAAGACCAGAATCCTTAATCAAGGCGGGGCCGTCCGAAAAGTCGGATTCAGCACATGATATAGCAAACGGCACGGACGCCGGGAGACACCTGCGGGAAAAGCCGGGCTGTCGAGACCCGCTTTACGCGGGGCTCGGCGCCGGCCCGCGGTAAGCGACCAGAGTCCGTGCCGTTTGCTGTTTTTATCGTATTAATAACTTATTGGACAGCCCCGTTTTTTCGTATGGAGTAGGAACCGTTTCACTTTTCGTACGCGAACTTCTTGGATTCGTAAGCAAATCCGTGAGTGCGCCTCTTTTCATACGCGAACTTCTTGATTTCGTATGCAAACCTGCCCCCCTTTTTTCATACGAGAACTTCCAAGCCGCTCCACTTTCCATGCCATCCAGCTTCCAAACGAAAAACCCGGAATTGCCTTGTCATCGGCAATTCCGGGTTTCTTCATTTATTCGGCGTCTTCCTCTTTTTTGTTGAGCCCCATGCGCTTGCGGCCTTCGCGGCACATGTTGAGGATCGGGCAGATGCCGCATTCGGGTCCTTTCGCTTTGCAGAAGTAGCGCCCGAAGAAGATCAGCTGGTGGTGGGTCTGGGACCATTCGTCTTCCGGTGTCCAGCGCATCAGTTTCTGCTCCACTTCAAGCGGGCTGTCTTTCCAGCGATTTAAACCGAGCCGCTTGGAGACCCGTTCCACGTGCGTGTCGACGGCAAATGCAGGTACGCCGTACGCGACGGAGACGACGACGTTTGCGGTCTTGCGGCCGACTCCGGGCAGCGTCGTGAGGGTGTCCCGGTCGTCCGGGACGATGCCGCCGTACTTCTCGAGCAGGATTTCGCTCATCGCCCGGATGTTCTTGGCTTTGTTGCGGAACAGGCCGATTGAGCGGATGTCGTTTTGAAGTTCCTCCAGCGGCACACCCAGGTAGTCTTCCGGGCGTTTATATTTTTGGAAAAGGTCTTTTGTCACCCGGTTGACCAGTGCGTCGGTGCACTGGGCCGACAGCATCGTTGCCACCAGCAGCTCGAACGGATTGTCGTGGACGAGTTCGCAGTGCGCATCCGGATACATGTCGGCGATTTCTTCACGGCATACATTCCATTGGGCTTTCGTCAGCATGTCCTTGTCCTTTCTGAAATGGCCGGCTCCCCATTAGAGGGAGCCGGCCATCCGGTTGTTGGCTTGCCGGTCAGTCCCGTTCTTCCAGCCAGTTGTAGAACGGGACTTTCCTTTTGGTTTCGTTGCCGGATGCGTGCCGGGGCGGCTGGGAATGGCCGCGGAAGTTCCGCGCCTCTCCTTCCGCCTCCTGGACGGTCCGGATATTTTTCTTTTTCCACTCGAACAGGATCCGGTCAATGTAGCGGAGGCTCACTTTCCGTGCAATCACCGCTTCGCGGAGCGCCGCCTTGATGAGGTCGGATGAATGGCCGTCCTGGTCAAACCACATGGAGATCGTCTCGCATTCCATCGGGGAAAGAAGCCGGCCAAACTCTTGCTCGAACAGGGCGAAAATCTCCCCTTCTTCCGCTTGCCGGTTTTCTTCCTCCTGTCCTGAACAGCCGAGCACCTGGGCATCGACCAGGCGAGTCCAGAGCGGCTGCAGGCTGTAGTTTTCATTCAGCACGCCGTTTTCGTCCATCGTCCGCTCAATCGTCAGGAATCCCG
The DNA here is from genome assembly GCF_018390575.1 of Bhargavaea massiliensis. Lineage (GTDB taxonomy): Bacteria > Bacillota > Bacilli > Bacillales_A > Planococcaceae > Bhargavaea > Bhargavaea massiliensis. Next base: position 25,866 of record NZ_JAHBCJ010000005.1, read on the forward strand.
ATTGCATCAGGCGCTGGAGCCCGTGGCCGATCTCCTCATCGGACAGTGACATCCTGGCTGAAATATCCGAGGGTCCGGGAAGACCCTGTCCGCCTTCGGCAAATGACATCAGCTGCAGGACAAGCAGTGCATCGAGGTCCCGGATGCCAAGCTGCTTATAAGAGCTAAAAAAGAGCTGGGAAATGGAGACATTCCCCTGCTCAATCCAGATGCGGAGCCGATCCTGACTGTTCACCGAATCAACCTCCTTCATCTTCTTCATGGGTAGAGCCTGTTCAGCAGACGCGGGAACGGAATCGCTTCGCGCACGTGTTCCGCACCGGAGATCCATGCAACTGTCCGCTCAAGTCCGAGACCGAAGCCGGAGTGCGGCACGGAGCCCTGCTTGCGGAGTTCGAGGTACCATGCGTACGCTTCAGGATCAAGCTGATGCTCTTCGATCCGCTGCTTCAGAAGGTCATAGTCATGGATCCGCTCGGAACCGCCGATGATTTCGCCGTAGCCTTCCGGCGCGATCAGGTCTGCGCATAATACAACATCGTCGCGGTCAGGATGCGGCTGCATGTAAAACGGCTTGATTGCTGTCGGGTAATTTACGATGAATACAGGTTTGTCATAGTGTTCGGCGATGGCCGTCTCGTGAGGTGCGCCGAAGTCGTCTCCCCACTGGATGTCGTCGAAGCCCTTCTCGTGAAGGAATTCGATCGCGTCATCGTAGGTGATGCGCGGGAACGGCGCCTGCACCTTTTCGAGTTTGGATGTGTCGCGGCCGAGCACGCCGAGTTCGAGCTTGCAGTTTTTCAGAACGGATTGGACAATGTGCTCGATATACTGCTCCTGGACCTCGAGGCTTTCCTCGTGTTCCGTGAACGCCATTTCAGGCTCCATCATCCAGAACTCGATCAGGTGGCGGCGGGTTTTGGACTTTTCAGCGCGGAATGTCGGTCCGAACGAGAACACCTTGCCCAGTGCCATCGCGGCTGCTTCCAGATGGAGCTGGCCGGACTGGGACAGGAACGCATCCTCTTCAAAGTATTTTGTATGGAAGAGTTCAGATGTGCCTTCCGGCGAAGAACCGGTCAGAATCGGCGGATCGATTTTTACGAAACCTCGGTCATTGAAGAATTCGTATGTTGCGCGGATGATTTCGTTCCGGATTTTCATGATGGCATGCTGCTTCTTGGAACGGAGCCAGAAGTGGCGGTTGTCCATCAGGAATTCGGTTCCGTGCTCTTTCGGGGTGATCGGGTAGTCTTCCGCCTCTCCGATCACGTCAATGCCGGAAACCTGGAGCTCATAGCCGAATGCGGACCGCTCATCTTCGACGACGGAGCCTGTCACGTACATCGACGTTTCCTGATGGATCGATTTTGCAGTGGCGAACACGTCTTCCGGAACATCCGCTTTGACGACGACGCCCTGTACGAATCCGGAACCGTCGCGCAGCTGAAGAAAGGCGATCTTCCCGCTCGAGCGCTTGTTCGCGAGCCAGCAGCCGATGCGGACTGTTTTTCCGACATGCTGAGGCATTTCTTTGATCATGATTTTATCCATAAAAGTAAACCTCCGATTATCATTTCAGTCTTGCCAGCGGGCCTCCACGAATTCACGGATTCGGCGGACGGCTTCTTTGAACTGCGAGAGCTCGGTGGCGTAGCTGAGCCGGATCGTATCCGGTGCCCCGAAGCCGCTGCCCGGGATCACCGCGACTTTCGCTTCTTCGAGGAGCGCGCGCGCAAAGGCGTCCGAATCCTCGAATCCGGTTTTCCGGACAGCCTCTGACACATCAGGAAGCAGGTAGAACGCTCCCTGAGGCTTCAATACGTTGAAGCCCGGGATATCTGAAAGGAGCGGATACACGGCATCCAGGCGCTTTCCGAAGTCCTTGCGCATCGTCTCAACCGCATCCTGTGGTCCGTCGTAGGCCTCAATTGCCGCATATTGCGACGTCGTGACCGGGTTCGACGTGGAGTGGCTCGCGAGATCAGTCATCGCCTTGATGACCGCTTCGTCGCCGCAAGCGTAGCCGATCCTCCAGCCTGTCATGGAGTGGGACTTCGAGACGCCGTTGATGACGATTGTGCGTTCTTTCGCATCATCCGACAGCGATGCGATGGACACGTGCTCGGCATCACCGTAGATCAGCTTTTCATAGATCTCATCAGAGATGATCCGGATGTCACTTTCCCTGCATACTTCCAGGAGATCGCGCAACTCCTCCTCCGTATAGATCATGCCCGACGGGTTGCTCGGTGAGTTCAGGATGAACGCTTTCGTCTTTTCTGATACCGCGTCTTTTAATTGCTCCGCTGTAATCTTGAATCCGGAATCAACAGAACCTTCTACGTATACCGGTACTCCTCCTGCAAGTTTCACTTGCTCGGGGTAGCTGACCCAGTAAGGAATCGGAACAATGACTTCGTCGCCCGGGTCCAGGATAACCTGGAAAAGCGTATAGAGAACATGCTTCGCCCCGATGCCGACGAGCACTTCAGATGGCTTGTATGTAAGTCCGTGGTCCTCCGACATTTTCCGGATGATGGCATCCTTGAGCTCCGGAAGACCGCCCGCAGGCGTGTACTTCGTCTTGCCTTCCTTCATCGAGGCATAGGCGGCTTCGATGATGTGGTCCGGCGTATTGTAATCCGGCTCCCCTGCTCCGAGTCCGATGACATCGATCCCCTCTTTTTTCATCTGCTTCGCCTTGGCCGTGATCGCAAGCGTTGAAGATGGTGTAAGCGTTTCAGTCCGTTTTGCAAGTCTGCGGTCCATGCCGGGAACCCCTTCCTATAAGTTCAATATTTTCTTGCGTGTGCTGCCGTCCTTAAAGTTCATGTAGACATAGTTCAGCTTATCATCCTGACCGATAAAGGCGACTTCCCAGTACGGACCGGAACCGTCTGTACCGAGATGGACGTGGAGAATTTCCGATACCTCCATTTCCTCACGGACGGAGGAGAGCGCTTCTTTTGTGCTGATGCCGTCCGATAGCAGAACGCCCCGTATGTCTCCTTTTTTTCCGTCCGGGACAAATACGGCCTTCGGGCGGCCTTCCTTGTCTTTGCCGAGCACCGTAATCGACGGCTCGGCCCCGTTAACCGGATAAGCTCTGGTGATTTCTACAAGATGGCCTTCCTCGAGCGCACGCGACTCAGCTTTTTCTTCCGCTTTTCCGATCGGCTTTTGTGCCTGATAAAAGGCGATGACTCCGATCAGTGTGAAAAGGGCAAGCGAGAAGATGACAATGAATCTGATCCAATTTTTCATCACGCCGTCACGTCCTGTAGATCGTGAAAACAGCCGTTTCCTGATCTTCAGGGTCGAGTGCAAGGCCGAACATCAGGTCGTCTTCCTTCAAAGTCCGGTTAAGCGCATCAACGATTTTGTAAAGGTCCGGCTGATACTTGACCTTGACTGTGTTCACAATTTCAATTCTGCTTTCCATATTAGACCTGCCTTCTGTCTTCATACTTCGTCATTATACCAACTTTCCAATTCAATCACCATATCACCGAGGCCGACATTCTCGACCGGAACTGGCGGCAATGCCCGGATAAAGTCCTTGCCGTATGATTTCTTCTCGATCCGGCGGTCCAGCACGATATAGGCGCCGCGGTCGGATGTCGAGCGGATCAGCCTGCCGAAGCCCTGGCGGAACTTGATGATGGCCTCTGGGAGGGAAAGCTCCTGGAACGGATTTTTCCCCGAGGCGGCGATTTTTGCCGCCCGCGCCTTGAACAGCGGGTTCTCCGGGGAACTGAATGGAAGCCGGACGACGATGACGGCAGCCAGGGCATCACCCGGCGCATCCACCCCTTCCCAGAAACTGTCCGTGCCAAACAGGACGGAATGGCTGAACCGCTGGAAGGACTTGAGCAGCCGCATCCGGCTTCCGGGCGTAATTCCCTGAGCGATCAGCATGTACTCTGCGAGCAGTTCGCTGTCCACAATCAGCTCGTAGGTTTTGCGCAGCATGTCATGGGAGGTGAATAGCACGAAGCACCTGCCGCCAGTTGCGATCACAGCCTGGACGACCGCATCGGCGACGGATTCGATGTATTCCTGCTGAGCCACGTTCAGGATGTCCGGCATATCGCTGACGATGAACATTTTCGCCCCCCGGTAAAATTCCGGCGGTGCGGTGAACTTTTGAATCTCAATCGTCCCGGGAAGCCCGATCTGGTCGGCGATGAATCTCTCCCTTCCCGGGAGAGATAGCGTCCCTGATGTCCAGACTACGCCAAACCGCCCGTCCGGGTTCACCGCTTTACGGATCATGCCGGAAACGTCGGACGGCTGCCTGACGATTTTAAGGCTGCCCGGAATGCTTCTCAGGTCCGCCTCGACCCAGGCGGCAGCGTCATCCATACCGGCCGGGCCGAACAGTTCCATCCAGCCGGCCGCCTGCAGGCGGATTTCTCGTATCCAATGCTGCCACTCCGACAGGAATCTGGCTATTTCGGGCTCATGGTGCCAGGAAGCAACGAACGGCGCGGTGAGTTCAGTGACTTTGTCCAAGTACGCGTACAGCTGCTCGCCCGCCTCCCTGCATACCGGGACAAGCGGTTCGAGATCCGCAAGCGCATAGGTCCGTTTTTGCTCATGCGGGCGATCTTCACTCAATGTCTGAATAAGCAGCTGAATGCCCTCAAACGCGTCATCGAATGCATCCATCGCCCGGTCATACTGATCTGCTGCCCGTACGGCTGCGCGCTCGCCGGGCATGCCGTTTTTGCGGGCCAGTGAAACAAACCTGTCCTGAAGGAGCCCTTCGCCGGACCTGCCCATCTGGCCGAGCGTATATTTAAAGTCCGTGTAGGAAAAGAGCGTTTCCGCATGGGACCTTGCCGCCGTGATGAACTGATGTGCCTCATCAATGATCATTCCCGACAAAAGAGGGAAGGGTGACTGGCCGCGGTCCTGCGCTGAAAGGAGCATCGCATGGTTTGTCACGATCAGATCCGAGTTCCGCGCAAAAGCCAGCGACCGGAGATAAAAGTCGATTTTCTCCAGTTCCCGGTCACGGACGGCTGCCCGGTATTTGCGGATTTTGTCCAGGAACAGCCGGCCGCCGCCGGACACATTGAGCTCCTCAAGGTCGCCGGTCTCTGTGCCCGCCAGCCAGACCACCACCTGCAGGATCGCAAGGGTCTCGTCATAAGATTCATCAGTCGCCGCCAGGATGCCGGCAAACCGCTCCAGATCGATGTAATGGCCGACCCCCTTCAGGAGCGCAGCGCGCAGTGGCACGCCGATGGCACGCTCCGCCTTTTCCAGGTCCCGTCCGATAATCTGTTCGGTCAGGTGGTTGGTGTAAGTGCTGATGACAGCCGGTTTTCCTTCACGGATAGCGTGGATTGCCGCCGGAAGAAGGTATGCGAAAGTTTTGCCGATGCCGGTCGCCGCTTCTGCCGCGAGTTCGGACTTTGACTCGAGGGTGCTGTGTACGGCATCCATCATCGCAGATTGTGCCGGCCGCTCCTCATACTGATCAAACGCATGCCTCAATAGCGATTCCTTCTCCGGCGGATTTCCGGGATAATCGATATCGGCAGTTATTCGTTTTTTCTGATGAGGAGGCTCTTTTATGGCCATGCCTTTCCAAATCAGGTAGCCGACTTCCGCTGCAGCATGCCTGCGCTTATTCCTGAGCGCGCCGTAGAACAGCGAGCTCAAGTCTGATTTCAGGCGGAATGACCGCTTATGAAGAATGGAAAGCGTCGGCTCCGGAAGCCGTCCGGTTTCTTCCTGGAGCCGGATCAGAAGTTCCGCGGTCGCTTTGGCATCCTCAATGGCGCGGTGGGCGTTTTCCAGTCCGATGCCGAATTCCGCCGCAATATCCTGCAGCTTGAAGCTTGGTGCGGACGGACGGATGATTTTTGCGAGTTCAACGGTATCGACTGTTTCCCCGCTCCATTTCGGCAGTCCCGCCCGCCGGAATTCATGCTGCAGGAACGGCAGGTCAAACGAAACATTATGGGCGACGAACACACAGCCCTCCAGCCAATCCCTAATCTCGGCGGCCCTGTCCTCGAACATGGGGGCATCCGCCACGTCGTGATCACGGATGCCGGTCAGGCTGCTGATGAAAGCGGGAATTTTCCGGCCGGGATTCAGGAAAGTGGAGTACGTTTTTGTCACAGCCCCGTTTTCCACGAGGGCCATTCCAATTTCGATCATCCTGTCTCCACTTTTCGGTGAATGTCCGGTCGTCTCAAGATCCACGACCGCATATCGTTTTCCATCCATCTATATCATCTCGCTGTCCGTCGGTGTCTTACGGAAATTGTACCACATCCCCGCACTTAGAATCGTCCCCCGGAAGGTGCGGACGCGAACTCATTGGACACGGTCGCTAACCGCCAGGCTGCGGTCGCGAACTGATGCCGTGCGGTCGCAAACGGGGATGTCTTTCCTGATCCCGAGTGGTTACCCCGTATCCCTGCACAAAAAAACACCCCGGAATCGGCTTCGCGCGAACAACACGCAAATCCGATTCTGGAGAGTCCTCCTGCGTCCGTGCAATTTCTGCACCCCTCGTCTCAGTAAACAGTTGCTTCCGGCTCGTGGCCGATCACAGCCTCGATCCGGTTGTTTTCACCCATCAGGACGATGTTCGGCAAATGATTTTCCACTTCTTCCGCGTCAACCTGCACGTAGCTCAGGATGATGACGATGTCACCGGGCTGGACAAGACGGGCTGCGGCTCCGTTAACACAAATGACCCCGCTTCCCCGGCTGCCCCCGATGATATACGTTTCAAAACGTGCGCCATTGTTGTTGTTCACGACCTGGACCTTTTCATTCGGCAGCATGCCGGCCGCGTCCAGGATGTGGCTGTCGATTGTGATGCTGCCGACATAGTTCAAGTTCGCTTCGGTGACGGTGGCTTGGTGAATCTTGCCGTTCAGCATGGTTCTCAGCATGATGTCTTCCTCTCCAGCGGGACCAGGATGTTGTCGATCAGGCGCACCCCGGAAAAACGGACCGCCGCGGCGATGATGGCTTCCCTCGATTCCGCGGAGAGCGGGCGCAACGACGGGTATTCAAGGATTTCCGCATAGTCGGTCTCTGCTCCCGGAATGCTTCCGAGGCTGCCGCGGACTGTGCCAAGCGCCAGCTCCGTATCGCCCGTTTCCCGGAGCACCCTGGCGCCTTCCCGGAGAGATGCATAGATGGCGGGCGCGTCCTTTCTCTCTTGGGCAGTCAGCCGCACATTCCGAGAGCTTTTCGCCAGGCCGTCTTTTTCACGGACAGTCGGAATGCGCCGGATTTCCAGCGGGAAGTTGTAGTCTCTGACAAACGTCTCGATGATGGCCAGCTGCTGTGCGTCCTTCTGGCCGAAATAAGCCCGCTCCGGACGTGTCAGGTGGAACAGCTTGGTGAGTACCTTCAGGACGCCGTCAAAATGGCCCGGGCGGCTTGCGCCGCATAATACGTCCGCCTGCCTGCCGGGCAGAATGCGGATGCTGCTGTTTTCGGGATACATGTCTTCAGGAGAAGGATGAAACAGGATGTCGACACCGGCTTTTTCCGCCAGCGCAGCATCCCTCTCCAGATTCCTCGGATAGCTCTCGAAATCTTCACCCGGCCCGAACTGTGCAGGGTTCACAAAAATGCTCATGACGACAACGTCATTTTCTTTTCTTGCTTCCCCGGCCAGCGCCAGATGGCCTTCATGAAGAAAGCCCATCGTCGGGACAAAGCCGATGCTTTTCCCGTCCGCCACCAGCCGCCGTGCCTCTGAATCCATTTCCCCGACTTTCTCAATGCGCTTCAACAGGATCCCCTCCATACAATTTGCCCGCCTCTTCCTCTTTCATCGTGAAGCGGTGCGCTTCTGCCGGGAAGGACCCGTCCCTGACCGCCGCTGCGTATCCTGCAATTCCGTCGCGGATCGGCTTCCCTGCATCCGCAAACTGGCGGACGAACTTCGGCACATGGTGGCTGCCGTAGCCGATCAGGTCATGGAAGACGAGCACCTGGCCGTCTGTTTCCGAACCGGCCCCGATCCCGATGACGGGGATGGACAGCTCTTCGGTGATCCGGCCAGCCAGCTGGTGCGGGATGCATTCAAGGACGAGCATGCAGGCACCGGCCTCCTGCACTTCCTTTGCCTCCCGGATCAGCCGGAGGGCATCTTCCGCCGTTTTGCCCTGTACTTTATACCCGCCTGTCACTCCTGCAGACTGCGGCAGGAGCCCGAGGTGAGCCACGACCGGGATTCCCGTCGATACGAGTGTCTTGATGGCGTCTGTGACGATTCCGGCGCCCTCCAGCTTCAGAGCATCCGCTCCGGTTTCGCGGAACATGCGGACGGCCGTTTCGAGCGTCCGGTCGATGCTCCCGTGGTAACTGCCGAACGGCATGTCCACTACCGTGAATGCCTGTCCTGCCCCCCGGCGCACCGCCTTGCCGTGATGGATCATGTCTTCCACCGTCACCGGCACGGTCGATTCATAGCCGAGAACGACCATCCCGAGTGAATCGCCGACAAGCAGAACATCAATTCCGCTTTCGGCTGCCATTTTCGCCGTCGGAAAATCATAAGCCGTCATCATCACGATTTTCTCACCGTTCTTCTTTTTCTTTATGAAGTCTGCAGTGGTTGTCATCTGTTCTTCTCCTTTCCTGGAGAAGACCAAAAACCCTCCCGCCAAAAAATGGCAGAAGGGCTGAATAGTCATTCCGGTCTTCTCCGTCCCTGTCTTTTCGGATCAAGGCGGACCAAGTGTAATGGCGACCTATCCCGTTTGGGAGTGGGTTCGCTTTTTCCGGTCGTTCAGCTTTGTTTCAGGTGCAGTTCAGTTAAGATACCGCCCTTCTCCGCCTTCAATATAGCAGAAAGCGGTTTCGGGGCGCAAGAGGTTATTCTGCCGGCTCGATGTCCGCCGAATAAATGCCGCGAATGCTGCCGTCTTCCGTGCGGATTTCCAGCACGCCTTCCTCCGTGATGCCGACGGCCGTTCCGGTGACCGTCTCCCGCATCATGACCGCGTTCACTTTCCGGCCGATCGTGTCGGAGTTTTCCTCCCACAGCATTTTGATGGGCGCAAACCCCTCTTCAAGATAAATCCTCGAATAAAAGCCGATATTCCGCAGCACAGCTGCAGCTAATGCCGCACGGTCAACCCGCTGGCCGGACTGGATCCGGACCGACGTCGCGATATCGGCCAGCTCATCAGGGAAGTCTTCCGGCTCCTGGTTTACGTTGATGCCGATGCCGATGATGATTGCCTGGACACGGTCGGGGTCGGCCTGAAGTTCGGTCAGGATGCCGGTCACTTTCCGGCCGCCGATCAGCAGATCGTTGGGCCACTTGATGCGTGCTTCCACTTCGGCCGTTTCCCGGATCGCCCGGCAGATGGACACTGCGGCAATAAGTGTGAATTGGGGCGCCCGGTGTGGCGGAATGTCGGGTTTCAGGATGACGCTCATCCAGATGCCCTTTCCGGCAGTGGATGACCACGGCCGGGCGAGCCGTCCCCGTCCTTCCGTCTGCTCCTCCGCAACGATCACCGTTCCGTCGGTTGCACCATCATGGGCTTCCCTGTGGGCGATCGGCATTGTTGAACCGACTGACTCAAAATGGATGATGTTGCTGACAAATGGGTCATCCTTCAGATACTTCCGGATCAGCGCGGGTGTCAGCAGGTCCGGTGATGCCTCCAGCACATACCCCTTTTTCCTGACGGACCGGACGGTATAGCCTTCCTCCTCCAGTTCGCGCACCCACTTCCAGACGGCCGTACGGGAAACACCGGCCTCATCCGCCAGCATTTGTCCGGAAACCGGTTCTCCGCCGGCTTCCATGAGCCGCCTGAGCAAACTATCTTTGTCCTTCACTTTCGTCTCCATTTAAAAACCATCCTTTAATATCTTCCCGGGTATTATTCAGATCCCCGATGACGACCGCTTCCTCGATGTTTGCAAGCCACTCTTTCACCCATGGACCACCCTTTTTGCCTGACCACTTGATCAGGTCGTTGCCGGTGATGGCCAGGTCCCTCAGGGAAGAAATCGGAAGGCTCTTTTTCATCCTGCTGATTGCCCCTGGATCATCTTGCTCTGCTGCCTTTCCCGTCAGATTGGCCAATCGGGCGCCTGCAATAAGCGCGGTTTCCGGATGGCGGTAAGCATCCATACGGCTGTACGGACGCTCAAGGCTGATCCGGCAGGCGTCAAGAATATCTCTTACCGACCGCTTTTCGGCGTTCGACAGTTTGTATGGATTCCCGTCCGGCTCCCCGGCAAGGCGGTAAAGCAGCGCCCAGCCTTCAACCGGTTGCATCGGCTCACCGAATAGTTGCCAGATGCCGAGGTTTTCGCTTGAAAATGCCTGACCCATGAGCGGAAGGTGCCGTGCAAGACCCGTCTCTGCCATCAGCTGTGCTGCCAGGCCCGCCCGGCCGCTTGTCCAGATTTTGTCCATTTCCATTTTGACGCGCTCCACGGACACATGGCAGATGCTTTCGGCATGCCTCGCGATAGCCGCTTTTGTTGCGGGGGCGATTTCAAACCCTGTTTTCGCAGCAAATCTCACCGCCCGCAGCATCCTGAGCGCATCTTCTCCAAATCGTTCGTCGGGATTGCCGACCGCGCGGATAATGCCGCGCCGGATGTCCTCTACTCCGCCGAACGGGTCGTAGAGGGTATCGTCCCCGCGGATTGCGATGGCATTCATCGTAAAGTCCCTGCGGCGAAGGTCCTCTTTGAGTGAAGTGACATATTCAACGTGATCGGGTCGGCGGTGGTCGGTATAGGTGCCTTCCGTCCGGTAGGTGGTCACTTCGACCGGCGGCGCTGGATCGAGTACCATCACCGTGCCGTGTGCGATTCCGACATCCGCCGTTTTCGGGAAGATCGACTTGACCTCTTCAGGCAGTGCCGCCGTTGCGACATCCACATCATGAGCCGGCAGTCCCATCAGCCGGTCGCGGACTGCACCCCCGACAATGACAGCTTCAAAGCCGGCTTCCCTGAGGCGCTCCACGATTTTAAATGCTGACTGCCAGTGCTTGTCCGTCAAGATTCCATCCGCTCCAGCAACTCGTAATAGGCCGACTCGTATTCCAAGACGATCCGTTCCGAACTGAACCGCTCCCGCACCGAGCGGATGGCGTCTCGGGAGAACCTCAAAGCAAGATCAGGCTCTTTCAGGATGCGGATCGCTGCCTGAGCATATCCCTCGATATCCCCAAGCGGCCGGATAAAACCGTTTTCCCCGTCCGCGATCACTTCCGGAATCCCGCCGATGTCAGAGCCGACACATGGAACTCCGCATGCCATTGCTTCAATCAGCACGAGACCGAAAGCCTCTTTTTCGGATACGAGCATGTTCAGGTCGCTGATTGAAAACAGGTCTGGCAGATCGTCACGCTTGCCGAGGAAAAGTACTTCCGTCCCGAGCCCTTCCTCCGAGACAAGCGTATGGATCGTCTCGACTTCCGGTCCGTCTCCGACCAGGAGCAGCTTGGACGGCACTTCCCTGTTGATCAGGGCAAAGCTCCTGACGACATCCTCAATCCGCTTCACTTTCCGGAAATTCGATACGTGGATGACAATTTTGTCCGATTCGGTGATGCCAAGGCCCGCCTTCATGTGGTGTGCGTTCACGGGACGATAATGCCGATCGTCGATAAAGTTGTAGATGGTCCGGATCTCCTTATTCGGACGGATCAGCTCGTATGTCTCTTCCTTGAGAGAATGGGAGACTGCGGTCGTCATGTCGGATTTATTGATTCCGTATTTGACTGTGCCGGAAAGCGTCCGATCATGGCCGAGGATAGTCACGTCCGTCCCGTGAAGTGTTGTGATGATCGGAATGTTGATCCCTGCCATATCGCGCCCCAGCGCGGCGCAGATGGCATGCGGGACTGCATAGTGGGCGTGCAGGACGTCCAGTTCCTCATCGACGATGACTTCCGATATTTTATTGGCAAGGGCGATATCATATGGCGTGAACTTAAAGACGGCATAAGAGCCGACCTCCACTTCGTGCACCGTGATGTTCGGCTGATCCATATAAAGGCGGAACGGGCGGCCCGACGTGATGAAATGGACGTCGTGGCCCCGCTCCGCCAGAAGGATGCCAAGCTCGGTTGCGACAACCCCCGAACCGCCGAGGGACGGGTAACAGGTAATGCCGATCCTGAGTTTTCTCATGCTTTGTCACCGCTTTCCGGGTTCTTGTTGAGCCGCCAGTCGAGATGGTCCTCCGACAGGCCGCGCAGAAGCACTTCTGCCGTGCCCATATTTGTGGCCAGCGGCACCTTGTACACATCCGACAAGCGGAGGAGCGCCGACACATCCGGCTCATGGGGCTGCGCGGTAAGCGGATCGCGGAAGAAAACAACCAGGTCGAGGCGGTTTTCCGCCACCATCGCCCCGATCTGCTGGTCGCCTCCGAGCGGCCCTGACTTGAACCGATGAACATCCAGCCCTGTCGCCTCCGCAACCAGCTTGCCCGTCGTGCCGGTCGCAAATAAAGCGTGTTCCTTGAATATGGGCAGATATGCGATGACAAATTGGATCAGGTCATCTTTCTTTCTGTCGTGTGCGATCAGTGCAATATTCATGCGACCCCTCCTGTTATCCGATAATCTTATCCAGCCCGTCTATGAGACAATCTCTGTTCATGACTTCTTTTACGGCAAGCACCATTCCTGACATGTAAGACTGCCTGCTGAATGAATCGTGCCGGAGAGTGAGCAGCTGCCCCTCGCCGCCGAACAGCACTTCCTGATGGGAAAGCAGACCTGGCAGCCGGACGCTGTGGACCGGTATTCCGGAAACGTCCGTGCCCCGGCCATCACTATTTTCTCCTTCTCCACCATCTCCGCCCGCTTCCGCCATCATTCTGGCGGTCAGAGCTGCCGTGCCCGACGGGTAGTCTTTCTTGCCGTCATGATGAAGCTCGATGATTTCCGCATCAGGCATATATTTGACCGCCATCGCGGCAAACTTCATGAGGAGGGCGGCGCCGACCGAGAAATTGGGGGCAAGGATGCAGCCGACTCCGTGCTTCCCGGAAAGTTCGGCAAGTTTCCCGATCTGCTCCTCCGTCAGCCCGCTGGTCCCGACTACCGGGCGGATCCCGTGCAGGATGGCATCACGCGTATTCGGGTAAACGGATTCATGGTTGGTCAATTCGACCAGCACATCCGGTTTCGCTTCTTCTGCAAGCGTCAGGATATCCGTATAGATCGGTACGGACCCTGCCAGCGTATTCGCTCTTTCCGCCATTTTCCTGTCCAGAACACCGACCAGCAAAAATTCCCTTCCAGTGATCATCGTCTCGACCGCGAGTGCGCCCATGCGCCCGCGGGGACCTGCTACTGCAACACGGATCATCGTCATTCCTCCCCAATTTTGGTCCACCGTCCGCTGTCACGGCGGTTGAACTTTTCCATGACTCCGGCCAGCGCCCGGTCAAGGTCGATTCCGTTCGCATTGGCAAAACAAACGAGGACGAAGAACAGATCACCCGTCTCCTCCTCGAGAGATTTCTCCGCTTCCCCGGTTTTTTTCTTTTTCGTGCCGTACACATGCTGCACTTCCCTCGACAGTTCACCCAGCTCTTCCGTCAGCCTGGCAAGCATCTCCATAGGCGGGAAATACCCCTCCTTAAACTGGGATATGTAACGGTCCACTTCTTGTTGCATGTCCATCATTGTGCGAGGTTCACTCATTTCGATCACTCCTTCGTCAATCGTATATAAACCTCTGCTCTATTGTCAAAACTAATTGAATACAGGATACTTGATTTGGGGTTCAGTCTTGTTCGGAGGGGTGATGCATTTGTTCCGGGGAATAAAAATTAAAAACCTGATCATGATCTTGTTGGGTGCGGCCATTTTCAGCTTTGGCCTTGTCCATTTCAATATCCAGCATGAGCTTGCGGAAGGCGGCTTTACCGGCCTGACACTGATCCTGCTGTTCGTCTTTGATCTGGATCCGGCGATCATGAACCTGATCCTTAACGTGCCGATGTTCTTTATCGGATGGAAACTGCTCGGCCGGAAAACGTTCGTCTATACGGTTGTCGGGACGGTTGCCGTGTCGGTCTTTCTCCGGCTCTTCACGACGTATCAATATAGCGTCCACATGGAAGACGACCTCCTGCTCGTTTCCCTGTTTGCCGGGGTCTTTATCGGCATCGGGCTGGGGATCATCTTCCGTTTCGGCGGAACGACCGGAGGCGTCGATATCATCGCCCGGCTGGCGAACAAGTACTATGGATGGAGCATGGGCCGCACCATGTTCATATTCGATGCGGGTGTCATCCTGCTGTCCTGGGCGACCTATCTGACGATGCCGAAAATGATGTACACGCTGGTCGCGGTCTATGTTGGCGCCAGGGTCATCGACTTCGTGCAGGAAGGCGCATATTCGGGACGCGGCGCCTGGATCATCTCCGAATGGCAGGATGAGATCGCGGACAAAATTACGCTGGAGATGGACCGGGGCGTCACCGTGTTGAGGGGCCGCGGCCACTATACGAAGCAGGAACGTGAAGTGCTGTATTGCGTGGTCGGCAAAAACGAGATCGTCAGGCTCAAGAATATCATTAACAGCGTAGATCCGTCTGCATTTGTCTCCGTCACCGATGTACATGACGTCATGGGCGAAGGCTTTACGCTCGATGAGGAAAAAAAGCCGCTGGACTGAAGCCCGGCAGCAAACTGCATCAAAATGAAGACAGACGCAAACACCCCGGCGTTCCTTTTACGGAATGCCGGGGTGTTTTGCATGCGTTATTCGCGGTTCTGGAAAATCAGAACAAGTCGGAGGAGTTCAAGGACGGCGACAGCTGCGGCTGCCACATAAGTAAGTGCGGCTGCGCTGAGCACCTTCTTGGCATGGGGCTCCTCTTCGTTCCGGATAATACCCAGTTCGACAATCTGGTTCATCGCACGGCTCGATGCGTTGAACTCGACCGGCAGCGTCACGAGCTGGAACAGGACACCGACTGCCATGAGCACGATTCCGATTCCAAGCAGATTGTTCATGCTGGAGAAGAACAGGCCGGCCATGATGAAGATCCAGGACGCGTTCGAAGTGATGTTCGCAACCGGTGCCAGCCGGTGGCGGAAGCGCAGGAACGCGTAATCCTGGGCATCCTGAATTGCGTGGCCGACTTCGTGGGCCGCGACCGCAGTACCCGCGACAGACGCGTTGTGGTAGTTGTCCGAAGAAAGCGCGACCGTCTTGGTCAGCGGGTTGTAGTGATCGGACAGGACACCCTGTGTTTCGACGACTTTGACATTATCAAGGCCATTGCGATCAAGGATCATCCGTGCCACTTCCGCACCGGTCATGCCGGATGTGGAGCGGACGCGGGCATACTTGTTGTACGTGTTTTTAACTTTGAACTGCGAATAGAGGGGCAGTGCAATGATGATGATCAGATAGATCAGGAACATTCGTCTTCCTCCCTTTTGTCTCTCTCATTATTTTACCGGCTCAGGTGCTTTTGCCGCAACTGATACGTTCCGGCGGTGCCAGGCATAGACTGCCAGGGCAATGCAGGCGATTGACAGCCAGAAGGTGAAGTAGCCGATGATGCGGATATGCTCCATGATCCGTCCGTAGACCGGCATCTGCCCAAAAACATAGTCGATGACATCATTATGGAGTGTCCAGACAGCAGCTAGGGTAATATGCCAGATACCAAACGCATACTTCGGCAAGTAAAGAACTGCCTGTACAGCCATCAGAAAGTGTGATGCGACAAGCATCCAGCCGGTGAAGCCGATCGTACCGACCTCGACCAGCGTCCAGATATTCATGACGACAGCCCACAATCCATATTTGACAAGCGTAATCAGTGCCAGCGCCTCAATCAGCTTCCAGTGCCTCCCCCAGATCCAGGCGGCGATGGCCAGAGTGAAAAACAGGCTGGCTGTCGGGCTGTCCGGTACAAACAGGAGGAAGATCGGTCGGGTCACCCTCAGCTGGGACTCATACCAGATATACCCGTAAATCGTACCGCCAAGATTGATGAAGAATAACAGTATCAGGAAACGCCGGTCTTCCAGGACCGCGCGGATGTATGGGATCACGGATTGCATGGCTTACCTCCGGGTAAGAAAAAAGAGCCAGTTCCCTGGCTCTTTCTTTCGGAATTATTGTTGGGTAACAGTCGAGAGGAACTCAGCGAGCTGCTGAAGCTCTTCTTCACTGCCTGCGAATGCGTCAGCCGGCATAGTCTGCTCGCCGTCTTTGACAACGCCGTTCACGGCGATGTCCGCAATTTCTTCAGGAGTGTGGCCTGTACCTGTGAGCGGAACCCCTGCTGGAGTCCCCTCGAAGTTCTCGCCGTGGCAAGTCACACACGATTGGCCCATGTAGACTTCATAGCCCGGATCGGATGTGTCGAACTCAGCTTCCTCGACGATTTCACCCTGTGCTTTAGCAGCATCCCAGTCATGGTTGACGACGGATTCCCATGTAAGGTAAATCATCGCAAACAGTGCGAGAAGCATGAAAGCGGTAGGCAGCGGGCGCTTGAACGGACGGCGCTCTTTGGACGTGTCCATGAATGGTACGAGCAGAAGCGCGCCGATTGCGAGGCCCGGAATAATGATGGCACCGATAACGTTGTACGGTCCGGAAGCAAATTCATATTTCAGAAGCTGGTACATCTGGAGGAAGTACCAGTCAGGCAGCGGGATGTACCCGGTGTCTGTTGGGTCGGCCTGCCGCTCAAGCGGCGACGGGTGCGCGACCGTAAGAATCAGGTATCCGACAAGGAAGATGGCACCGATGATCCATTCTTTCAGAAGGAAGTTCGGCCAGAAAGCCTCCGTCTTGCCAGGATACTCTGAGTAGTCTTTAGGGATCCGGTTCTTCTCATAAGAACGGATACGGGAATCCCCGACAAATTTCATCCCTTTACCGCGATGCATAGTGTCCCCTCCTCTATAAGGATCTTAGTGTCCGCCAATTTTTACAGCGGACCGGAAATACCTTGTCTCCGGATCATGATAAAGTGCGCTGCGAGCAGTCCGAGCAGGGCAGCCGGCAGGAAGAAGACATGAATCGCGAAGAAGCGTGTCAGTGTCTGCGCACCAAGGATTGTGGAGTCCCCGGCAAGGAGGACCTTGATCCATTCCCCGATGAACGGTACGGAAGCGGCAATCTCGATGCCGACTTTCGTTGCGAACAGGGCTTTCATGTCCCAAGGGAGAAGGTAGCCCGTAAAGCCAAGGCCGAGCATGACGATAAAGATCATGACACCGACCATCCAGTTCAGCTCACGCGGCTTCTTGTAGGAGCCTGTGAAGAATACCCGAAGAGTGTGGAGGAACATCATGACAATGACAAGAGAGGCTCCCCAGTGGTGCATACCGCGCACAATCTCACCGAATGCCACTTCGTTCTGAAGATAGTAAACGGATCTCCATGCATTTTCGATGTCCGGTGTGTAGTACATCGTGAGGAACATCCCGGACAGAATCTGGATGACCGTGACGAAGAAGGTCAGGCCCCCGAAGCAATAAATGAATGCAGAAAAGTGATGCGCAGGGTTTACGTGCTCAGGTACTTCATGGTCGGCGATATCGCGCCAGATCGGCGTGATGTCCAACCGCTCGTCCACCCAATCGTAGATCTTGTTCAGCACGGTTGTCTTACCCCCTAACTAGATTAAACTAACGTATTCGGTTTTGTGGCTCCGAGATAGAGCAGGTCATCTTCGACTTTTACATCAAACTCATCCAGCGGGCCGATCGGCGGCGTCCCCGGGACGTTTTGGCCGTTCTTCTCGTAGCGGCCGGCGTGGCATGGGCAGAAGAACTGATTCGGGTGTGCCGAATCCCCTGCCCAGTTGACGGTGCAGCCAAGGTGCTTACACACAGGCGAAAGCGCGACGACCTTGTCGCCCTCCCTGTAAACCCATGCGGTTCCGGTTACTTCGGACTCGTACCAGCCGTCAACCTGATCGTACGTGAAGTCAACGCGGACAGGCTCTTCTGTCAGCTCGCTCACCTTTTGGCTTGTCGGAATGTAATCTCCCGCAGCGCCGGCTTCGAGGACAGGGTCCACTGCGAAACGGATCATCGGCATGAGCATTCCGGAAGCCATGAATCCGCCGACGCCCATCAATGTGTAGTTCAGGAATTGGCGCCGTGAAACTCGAGTATTGCTCATCATGTTCCCCCCTCTTACTAAAGGTTCAGTCCATCGGACAAACTTTTACTGAATAGCTTAGCTAGGACATATCTATGATAGCCCAATCAAAATCGAAATTCAACAAAGCATTTGGCGGTACATGGAGATTGTGAACTTTTTTTGTCGACTTTATTCGCTTGTCCATCTTGCGGTGAGAACAGGGATGATCTGCCGCACCTGATCTTCCAGTACGGACTGCTTCAGTTTCTTGTCCATGCTCTCAAGCGGAATGGACGGAATCCAGATCGCATCTCCGATGATGCCTTCCCTGGACCAGGACGGATCTGTCGTCAGGTAGAATACATGCTTGAACGGCATGTCCGAGATTGAGGCTTCCCATTCAGCGGCCAGACGGCCCTTGTCGTTGCTGTCCGTGTAGCTGAACGGCGGAAACAGGACGATGCGTCCCTTGAACTGCCGCTCGATAAACGCGGAAAGATTCATGAGAAACTCCGCCGATGAAGCACTTTGCTTCATCGCGCCTCCGCTTCCGATATGGACGAGTGGAATGAGGGCGGTATCGATATATTCCTGCTGCTGCATATAAAGGTCAAGGTCATTCGCTGTCCAGTTCATAGAAAAAACGCCTCCTAAAAGCTTCCATACCAACAACTCTTGCCTTCTTACTTTACCACAAGCAAAAGAAAAAGACTTCATCCGGGCAGATGAAGTCACTTGGAGCCGATCTCCTTGAGTGATTGCAGCGTTTTGGAGAGGGCGAAAAATTTATCTTTGTCGTTTTGGTCAAGGGCTTCGTCAATCTGTCGGAGAAGCTGCTCCTCCCGGAAGGCAAGGACACTTTCCTCGAGAAGCTGTTCAGCCTCACGGCGATCTTTGTCACTGATCTTGATGTATTCCGGTACGTACGGATTGTCCTCCAGCACGGCTGCATACTCAGGACAAGCATGCCGGTTCGGGAAGTTAAGCTGAAGGTACATGTTCTCTTCCGGATGGAGCCTTAAGTCGTGGAACGACTTTTCCGCGTCCGCAGTCATCAGATTCCCTTTGTAAAAACGGAATGGGATGCCGTCCGAGTCGGTTGTGGACATGACCATCGCCCTCGGACAGTAGTGCGCCTCATCGACGAAACGCACATGATTAAGCAGCTGATCGTGGCTCAGGAGATAATTCAGGATCCAAACGCACTCCCGCCGTTTCAAATGGTAGGTTTTCAGAAACCACCTGACAAACTCCTTTTTCTCGGCGACCGGGACTGACGCTGTCACACCATCCCCTCCTTTCCCTTACATTTCCGTCTCCAGGAATGAAGACCATCTCGGATCGTCCGGCATGAGGACGGCGAGTTGCTTTATCAATTCGATGGCCTCTTCCCGTTTTCCTTCATCCAGCAGGAAAAGGGCAAATTTCTCAAGGAACTGCGGGTCTTCCCTGAAATCATTATATGCAAGCCGGTAAAATTCATATGCCTCTTTGTATTGTTCTTCACGCTCATGGGCAGCTGCCGCAAACGGATAAAGGGCCGGCCAGTCCCGCCCTTCCTCCCGGAGCTCCCCGGCCATCGCAATAATGTCTTCATTCCGCTCCTGATGATCGTACAGCGACATGAGCGCATGGAGTGCGTCCATATACTCGGGGTCGAGCGCGATTGCCTCTTTGAAGTGGCTTTCGGCCTCTTCAGGACGGCCGGTTTTGAGCGCAAGCTTCCCGGCCGACAGATAAAGCTCCTTGTCGTACTTGTCCCGGGCAAGCCCTTCCTGAAGCGTCGCGTAGGCGGCTTCGTCCTCCCCTTCCATCATCTGTGCCTGGGCAAGCAGGGCATAGGCGGAAAAGTAGTCGGGGTCCATCGTTTTCAGCTCCACGAGTGTCTGGATGGCCACTCCGTACTGCTTGCTCTGATAAGCGGCGTATGCGTAGCCGAACAGAATATCGGGCGACCTCGCATCTTCCAGCGATTGCGCATAGTATGGCAGGGCTTCCTCAAATGCAGCTCCTGCTGCATAGGCTTCCGCGATCCGGTCGGAAAGCCGGACACCCGCCATTTCCTCCGTAGCCTGGCGGACCTCCTTGTAGAGCCTTGCCGCTTCCGCGTAGCGCCCGCCGTCAAGCAGCAGCTCGGCTTTCGCGAACTTCACTGCAGGCTCGTCGGGAAGGACCGTCTCGGCCTCTTCCACTTTCCTCAATGCGGCTTCGGCCATGCCGGCCATCTGGTAGTAGTCTGCGAGAACGAGAAGCGCCTGCGGATATTCTTCATCCTGCGGCCCAACCGCCGTCAGCAATAGGAGTGCGTCGTCTTCCTCACCGAGTTCGATGAGCACTTGTGCCCGGTCTATTTTCAGCTGCGCCTCTTCCGGCATCAGCGAAATCATGTCTTCATAGAGCGTGTCCGCTTCCTGGAGGAACCCATACTCGGCAAGCAGTCCGGCTGCCATATAACGTGTCTCCATGTCAGGAGATGCTCCGATCTCAAGTATGAGCGATTCCGCTTTCTTGAATTCGCCCTCCAAAATATGTTGTTGAAGCTGTTCAATTGTCTCCATCAGTATTCACCCGTCCCCGCCTTTTTCATACTTCAATGCTACTGGATGCACGGCTTCCTTCACAAGAAAAAAGCCCCTCCAATGACGGACTTAAATAAAAACAAGGCAGGCTCCAGGCCCTCGCTTACCAAAACTGCGTTTTGGTCGCAGTAAGGGCTTTGCTTACCAAAACTTTGTTTTGGTCGCAGTAAGGGCGTTGCTTCTCAACGCTAACGCATTTGAGCACAGACGCCGTTTTCCTGACGGCGTCTGCTAGTCCGCGGGCGTTGCCTCTCGGGCATTCGATTCATTCAGCAAACATCCATGCAGAAGCGCAGTGTAAGGTCATTTTCCGGCAAAGAGTCAATGTCGAAAAGCAAGATCTTCTTCTGTAAGTATCAGCGTACGAAGTACTTCATGACCCATGCGGGCTTAGGCTAACACCACTCTCGCGGGACAGAAAAGCCTCCCCGATTTCGCTTCGCATGAAGGAGATGCGCAGCATTTTCCGGGGAGTCTCGGGCTTTTCGCTTCGAACAGCCATATATTGGCAGCCTCCGGGAACTTAGTTTCCGCGGAGGTTATTCAGGTGTTCGAAGAATTCCGGGTACGAGATCGCAATGCATCCGGGGCCCTGGAGTTCCACGGGGCCGTCCGCGACAAGTGCCGCTACCGCGGCCATCATGCCAATGCGGTGGTCCCCCCTTGAGTCCAGGACAGCACCTGACAGTTTCGTCGGGCCGTTGATGATCATTCCGTCGTCTGTCGGGGTGATGTCTGCGCCGAGCTTGCCCAGTTCCTCCGCGACGGCCGCGATGCGGTCCGTCTCCTTGACCCGGAGCTCGGCAGCATCCCGTATCACGGTCGTGCCTTCAGCCTGGGTGGCCAGCAGGGCGATGACGGGGATTTCGTCGATCAGGCGCGGGATCAGGTCACCGCCGATCTCGGTCGCTTTTAACGAAGACGAGCGGATGGTGACGGTTCCCCGCAGCTCTGAATCATCCGAGTCGGACATATCCACCTCGAAATCGGCCCCCATCGCTTCAAGGACGTCAATCATGCCTGTACGCGTGGGATTCAAGCCGACGTTCCCGAGCACCACTTCACTGTCCGGCACAATCGCTGCCGCCGCGAGGAAGAAGGCTGCCGATGAGATGTCGCCGGGCACGTCCACATGGACCGGAACGAGCTTCTGTCCGCCCTGCAGTGTGATGATGCCCTCCTCCGTCTGAACCTGCATCCCGAAGTTGCGCATCATCCTCTCCGTATGGTCACGGGATACTTCTTTCTCGCGGATGACCGAGGTGCCCTCCGCATGCATTGCGGCAAACAATATGGCCGACTTCACCTGGGCACTTGCGACAGGCATATCATAGTCGATCGGGCTGAGCGGGCCGCCGAGGACAGAAATCGGCGTAAACTGTGCCCCCTCGCGTCCTCGGATATCCGCCCCCATCTGCCGGAGCGGGCCCGTCACCCTTTTCATCGGCCGGCGGGCAATCGACTCATCGCCCGCAATGACCGAATGGACGCGCGACCCGGCCAGGATGCCGAGCATCAGCCGTGTCGTCGTTCCTGAGTTTCCGGTGTAAAGAATATCCGCGGGCTCCTGCCATCCGTCAAGGCCCGGACTGTCGATCAGCAGTTCCGTTCCATTGCGGCTAATGTCCGCTCCAAGCAGACGGAAACATTCGATTGTGCGCAGGCAGTCCTCGCCCGGCAGGAAACCGGAAACCGTCGTGCGCCCCTTTGCCATTCCGCCGAACATGACCGCCCGGTGCGAGATGGACTTGTCTCCCGGTACGGCGATTGTTCCTCGGAGCGGTGCCTGCGGGAAATTCAATGTCATCTTATCCATTTGTTTCCCTCCTGCCCGTTAGGTAATGTATATATCGTAATTTGTCCGGTCGCTCAGCAATATGCGGCCCTTTTCCCTGTCTTCCGTCGTCTGGAAGCTGACGACCATGATTCCGAAGACGTCTGCTCGGGATTCGACGATCCGCACGTTTGTGATCGAGATGCCCGCTTCTGCCAGGTAGCCGGCGATTTCGGAAATCGCCCCCGGGCTGTCCGGGATGTTGACGTTGAGGTCGAATGTCGTATACAGCGCGCCCTGCGATTTGGCCGGCAGTTGATCCCGGCAGGCTTTCGCTCCGCCGTAAAAGTCATGGATCGATTCGGCGTCGCCCGCCTCGATCATATCGCGGACAAGGTTCATCTCTTCCATCCACAAGTCGATCTGGCCGATCAGCTCATCCCTGTTCTGCAGCGTGATGTCGCGCCACATAACCGGATCGGAAGAAGCGATCCGAGTAATGTCGCGGAACCCGCCTGCAGCCAGTTCACGCGTAAACGGCATATCTTCCGTCTCCTGTTCGAGCCGGCGGACAAGGGAGGCCGCGACAACATGCGGAAAGTGGCTGACGACGGCTGTCATGGCGTCATGCTCTTCGGCGGACACGACCGCCGTCTTCGCCTTTGTCACCGACAGGAAAGCTTCCAGCTTCCTGACAGCCGGAGCATCCTCCCGGCCGGCAGGCGTCAGCAGATAATAGGCGTTTTCGAAAAGGTGCTCACGGGCCGCTCGCACGCCGCTTTTATGCGAGCCGGCCATCGGATGGCCCCCGATAAAGAAAGCACTGCCCCCTGAAAGCCGGCGGGCTTCTTCCATGATCCAAGTTTTCGTGCTTCCCGTATCTGAGAGAATGGCACCCTCTTTCAGATTCCAGCCGGCAGCAGCCTCTTTCAGCATCCGTACCGTCTCATTGACGGGCGTGGCGAAAAATATGTAGTCACAGCCTTCGGCAGCCTCTGCAGCCGATCCGGCCGCATGGTGGATCACGCCGAGCGCCTGTGCTTCACGGAGCGTTGTCGCATCGGCATCGAAGCCGGTAACTGCAACATTTCCGTGGCGCTGGATCGCCAGGGCCAGTGATCCGCCAATCAGGCCGAGGCCGATAATAGCAGCTTTTAACTCAGACAAAACCCAACACTCCCATCAACTGCTTACGCTTCGGTCACTTTCTGTGCAAGCACTTCTTCAAGCGCGGCAAGCAAGCCCTCATTATCTTCGCGGGTCCCCACGGTAATACGCACAAAGCCCGGTGTGCCGAGCTTGTCACCGCTCCGCACAATATATCCGCGCTTCAGCAGCTCATCCGCTGCAGCGTCGGCGCTTCCTTTCACTTCCATGAGCACAAAGTTTGCTTCCGAACGGGGGCATGTCAGCCCATGCCTCTCCGCGAAACGGGCGTACTGTTCCTTGCCCGACTCGTTTTGCTGGCGGGTGCTTGCGATAAACGCCTCGTCGGCGAGTGCCAGGGCCGCAGCCTGCTGCCCCAGAACGTTCGTGTTGAACGGCGGGCGAACAGGATCAAGCTTTGTAATCACTTCTTCCCGGCCAATTGCATAGCCGACACGGAATGCGGCAAGTCCGTACGCCTTCGAGAACGTCCGGAGCACAAGGACATTCGGGAATTCTCCGACCAGGTCAAGCGGATCGCCGTATGCCCGGTCAGTGACAAATTCATGGTAAGCATTGTCGACGATGACAAGTACATGCTCCGGAACCTTCCGTATGAATGTTTTTAGCTCCTCGTGGGGGATGATGCCTCCGGTCGGATTGTTGGGCGTGCATAGCCACACTATTGAAGTGTTTTTGTCGATCGCTTTCAGCATGCCGGCAAGGTCATGGCTAAAATCTTCCCGAAGCGGGACTTCCCTGATTTCAGCGCCCTGGACCCGGGCGTTGTGCCGATACTGGGGAAATGACGGCCATGGCATGACCGTATTGTCGTTTTCGGACAGCAACGCACGGGAGAGAATGACGATCAGCTCATCCGACCCTCCCCCGAACAGGAGTTGACGCGGGCTGACGCCGAGCTTTGAAGACAGCGCCTCACGTAATTCCGTTGCATAGCCATCGGGATAAAGTGCGGTTTCGAGTCCCGAATCCGCGATGAATTGTTTGACTTTCCCGGAACAGCCGAACGGGTTTTCGTTTGAAGCGAGCTTGACAATTCGCTGCAGTCCGAATTCTTTCTGGACCTCACCGATCGTCTTGCCCGGCTCATACGCCCGCATGCCTTCCAGTCGGGGATTCCATCTCATCTTGCTTCCTCCTTCTCGGCAGCCGCTCCGGCCAGATCCGGCCTCAGTCGGACAGCTTCATTTTTGTAGATATGCCTGATTTCCTGTTGCGTTTTTGTGGTGTTCGCATGCATCAGCAAGCGGATACAGAGCGGCAGCGAGCCGGGCACATCCATTTCGTGGGTGCACATGACCGGCACATACTCCCAGCCATCCATCGTCCTCACTGCCTTTGCCGGAAAGCCGGAGGAAATGTCTGTCGTGGTCGAGATGATCACCGAGACGATTTCTTCTGGCTCCAGTCCGTTCTGCTCCGCCATTTCTCGTGCCAGGGCGGCGGTCTCCTGCAAAATCTGCTGTTCTTCATCTGCCGTGATGCATGTCGCACCGCGGATGCCCCTTACCATCATTCCGCTTTCACCCCCGCGCGTATTCTGAACTCCCTGTCCGCAGCCTTGCAGTCCTCTTCTGTGACACGCCACACCTCCGGCGCGCCCGCTTCAGGAAGAAGGACGAAATGGAGATCGCCAAAGGAAGCCTTTTTGTCTTTTTTCATATAGCCTAATAATTCTTCGAACCGATAGTCCGCAATCTGTCTTAGCGGATAACCGTTCCTGGCGGCAAATGTCTGGAGGGCATCTGTGAGCTCCCTGCCCGCCCCCGCTTTCTGCTCGCTAAGGATCAGTGCATAGATCATTCCGATCATGACGGCCTCGCCGTGCGTGATCCCTCCGTAGCCTGAGGCGGCCTCGACTGCGTGGCCGTAAGTATGGCCAAAGTTGAGATATTTGCGGACGGACCCCTCCCGCTCATCCCGGCTGACGATATCCGCCTTTACACGGATGCCGCGGACGATGAGCCGGATCAGCTCCTCTTCGCTCAACCCGGCTAGTTCAAGTGTGTGGAG
Source organism: Bhargavaea massiliensis (assembly GCF_018390575.1). Classification (GTDB taxonomy): domain Bacteria; phylum Bacillota; class Bacilli; order Bacillales_A; family Planococcaceae; genus Bhargavaea; species Bhargavaea massiliensis. The sequence goes on from NZ_JAHBCJ010000005.1 coordinate 51,513, forward strand.
CATCTCCGGTGCATCATCCTTAGAAGAGATCAGCACATGCTTAACCGCTTCCGCCATGCCTGAGCGGACTTCACCTTGGGGCAGTGTACGGAGAAGATCCGTGTCGTACAGGACAGCAACCGGCTGATGAAAGGCGCCTGTCATATTCTTGCCGCCGGGTAGGTTGATTGCAGTCTTGCCGCCGACGGAACTGTCGTGTGCCAAGATTGTCGTCGGACATTGGATAAATCGGATTCCCCGCATGTAAGAGGCCGCCGCATAACCGGCAAGGTCGCCGCATGCGCCGCCACCGAAAGCAATCAGCACAGATTGCCTTGTGCACCCTTCTTCAAGGAGGAACTGCTGGGTGCGCCCGAACCAGTCGAGTGTCTTGCAGGACTCTCCTGCAGGCACATCCAGCCACGCCGCTCCTCTGCCATTCTCACCGAGCGCTTCGCGGAGACGGTCCCCATGAAGCGCGGCCACTTTCTCATCTGCGATGACGGCCACCCGGTCGGCACCGGAAAGGTGGCTATGAAGCCGTTGGAGTGCACCCGGTCCCACCACCACATCGTAGCTGCGGTCCTGCGTGTCTACCCTGACTGTCTCCATCATCAGAACTCCCGCGCGTAAGCGAGGAATTCCCCGATGTTCTTTTTGAGCCCTTCGATGGTGTCACTATGGAACGTCTCGGAGATGGCTTTCGCCACTTCCCATGCAACGACATGTTCTGCGACGACCGATGCCGCCGGCACCGCGCAGCTGTCGGAGCGCTCGATGCTCGCCTTGAACGGTTCTTTCGTATCGATGTCGACACTTTCGAGCGGCTTATAAAGTGTCGGGATCGGCTTCATGACGCCGCGGACCACAATCGGCATGCCGGTTGTCATGCCGCCTTCGAAACCGCCGAGATTGTTCGTGCGGCGTCGGTAGCCGGCTTCCTCTGACCATTCAATTTCATCATGGACCTCACTGCCCGGCAGCCGTGCCATTTCAAAGCCAAGGCCGAATTCGACGCCCTTGAACGCATTGATCGAAACGATCGCGCCCGCGATTTTCGAATCCAGCTTCCGGTCGTATTGAACATAACTGCCGACCCCCGGAGGGCAGCCATTAACAATGACTTCCACGACACCGCCGATCGAGTTGCCTGCCGCCTTCGCGTCATCGATCGCCTGCTTCATCTTCTCCGATGCTTCCGGATCGATGCAGTAGACATCATCCGCCGAAGCAATTTCGCGAATCTCATTGACTGTCTTGCCGTTGCGCAGGGTCATGTCGGCTTTTACTCCGCCAATTTCAGCAACATGGGCAGTCACTTCAATGCCGAGTGCCTTGAGAAAGCTCTTGGCAACGGAACCTGCTGCAACCCTCATGGTCGTTTCACGGGCGGACGAGCGCTCAAGCACATTTCGGAGATCACGGTGGCCATACTTCATGCCGCCGACAAGGTCGGCATGTCCAGGACGCGGGCGCGTCACGCGGCGCTTGATGTCATCCGGGTCCACATCCTCGGGAAGTGGCTCGATGCCCATGATCTTCGTCCAGTGCTTCCAGTCATCGTTCGTCACGGTCAGCGCAACCGGAGCACCGATCGTCTTGCCATGGCGTACACCCGCCGTGATCTCGACTGTGTCTTTCTCTATCTGCATCCGCCGGCCACGGCCGTATCCGCCCTGCCTTCTTGCAAGGTCACGGTTGACGGACTCCGCCGTCAGTTCAAGATTGGATGGCAGTCCTTCTATAATCGCGGTCAGCTGCGGACCGTGGGATTCACCCGCTGTCAAGTATCTCATTTTGCTACCCCCAGGCTCTAAATACATTTAATTTTCTTACCACTATAACACATCCCATCCGCCGAATCATTCGGATTTTTGCAGAAAAGATAAGGGTTCAACCCCTTCCCGAAAATGAAAACGCTCTCTTTTTAAATGGAGGCGGGGAGTTGATTTTCGCATGCACTTTATTTCCAAATCAGGACCTTTCATTTGCCGACGGACGTCACCTTAATGTTCAAGTTGGTTCCTAAACACTCGGGGGCGGCTTGCTCAACACTCACCGCGATTCGCTCGAGTTTTGACCGGACCGAACGATTTACGGAAATAAAAAAACCCGGCTTTCGCCGGGCGCCGAGGTCAGTTGACCCAGTTGTTGATTTGCTTTTCGTAGGAAACGAGTTCTTCCTGGTTGAAGAACAGGTTGATTTCGCGCTCCGCGCTTTCGGGAGAGTCGGAACCATGGATGATGTTTTTGCCGACTGTGACTGCGTAGTCGCCGCGTACCGTACCTGGTGCAGATTCTTTAGGGTTGGTTGCACCCATCATGAGGCGTGCCGTCGAGATGACATTTTCGCCTTCCCAGACCATTGCAAAAACAGGACCGGATGTGATGAATTCAACGAGCTCGCCGAAGAACGGGCGCTCTTTGTGTTCACCGTAGTGCTGCTCTGCCAGTTCCTGAGGGATCTGCATCAGTTTTGCACCTGCGAGCTGGAAGCCTTTCTTTTCAAAGCGGCTGACGATTTCGCCGATCAGGTTCCGCTGGACGCCATCAGGCTTGACCATGAGAAATGTTTTTTCCATTTTCTTGTACACTCCTTATGAGTTGAGGGTGTGCGGCGATGCCGCCTTCAAAATGGTACCACTGCAACGGGCGCTCTTTCAACAAAAGATGCGCCCGTGCAATCAGAATTTCCGTTTTCCGATAAACTTTGCGATCCGGATGAGCGAATCGCGGTCAGGAATGTCCGGCAGCGACTCTGCCTCACGGAGTGCTTTCTCCAGATACCGGTCGCTGATGCGCAGGGATTCTCGGATTGCTTCGGAATCCCTCATGCTGCCGAGCAATTGTGTGACTTCTTCTGTACTCAGAAGACCGTTTAAAGCATCAAGCAGCTTCGGGCGCAGTTCCGGATCCCGGAGTCCGATGATTGCAGGAAGGGTGATGTTGCCTGAAAGGAGGTCCCCTCCTGCAGGCTTGCCGAGTTGCTTCTCCGTTCCCGTAAAATCAAGAAGATCGTCCGTAATCTGGAAAGACATCCCGACATAATATCCGAACCGCTTCAGCTTCCTGACCGTCTGCAGGTCCGCCCCCGAAACGAGACCGCCCAGCTCACAGCTGGATGCGATAAGCAAAGCTGTCTTCCGCTTGATCCTGCGGAGGTAATCCCTCAGATTCTGCTCCGTCGCGTACTTGTCTTCGATCTGGATGATTTCGCCGAGACAAATTTCAATCATCGTCCGAGAGAGAACCCGATGGATTTCCGGGTCTTCCAGATCTCCAATGATTTCAAGCGACCGGCCGAGCAGAAAGTCACCGACATACATGGCTGCATGGTTCCCGTACATTGACTTGACCGTCCGTTCGCCTCGGCGCAGATCGGCATCATCAATGACATCATCATGGACGAGGGAGGCCATATGGATCAGCTCAAGCGGAACGGCAGCCTTAGCGGTTACAGCCGGATTATAATCACCGAACTTGGATGCAAGAAGCGTGAAGACCGGACGGATCCGCTTGCCGCCCGAACCGATCAGTGCCAGGCAGGCGCCTTCCAGCATGGGGGACTCCGAATGGACGGACCGGTTCAGCTCCCGCTCTATATATTCGAGATCCGGACGGAACTCTGAGTAAATGGACTTGAGTTTCAACTTCTCCAAGAGAAAAACCTTCCCCGCTTTTTGTTCTCGTTATCTCCGTTTGTATCCGATATGCCCCGCAGCCGCCCCGCCGCTGAACGGTTTGTAGCGGATGCCTTCGAATCCGGTGTCCGCAAAGATCCCGGCAAGCGTGCGTGCGTCCGGGAATGTGTCTGCAGATTCCTGGAGCCATTGGTACTCTTGATAGCTTTTTGCAAACAGCCTGCCGAAAAGCGGCATGACATGGTTAAAGTAGAACTTGAAAGCCTGGCGGTATCCGGGCAATGTCGGTTGGGAGGTTTCCAGGCAGGCGATCATCCCGCCCGGCTTCAGTACGCGGTGTATCTCGGAAAGCGCCTTTCGGAGATCTGGAACGTTGCGGAGGCCGAAACCGACCGTGACATAATCGAAGCTATTGTCCGGGAACGGCAGGTCCATTGCATTCCCTTCGACAAGCCGGATGTTCGGATGGCCGTTAGTCTTTTCTTTGGCCACACCCAGCATATTGGCCGAAAAGTCGAGGCCGGTCACTTTGCCTGAAGGTCCCGCTTCCTCGGCGAGCGCAATGGTCCAGTCACCTGTGCCGCAACAGACGTCAAGTGCGGATGCTCCTTTTTTGACATCCATCTTTTTCATCATTTCTCTGCGCCATGCCTTGTGCATTTGGAAACTGATGACCGAGTTCATCGTATCGTAGTTATCCGAAATCTTTTCAAACACGTCATGGACCCGTCTCTCTTTAGGTGTCTCCAAATTGCTCAATCCTTTTTTCCCGTCTGTATGGAAGCCGGTTCGGTGATCCCGTAGATCCCGGCGATTGCCGAAACCGGATCTCCAGTACGGTATCCAAACGTTGCGGTTTCTTCAATCAGCCGGCCGGCGTGAAACAGGCGGCAGCGGTCCAACGTTCGGGCCGCAACCGCCGTATCACCGTGGATGCCCCCTGAACGGAGGAAGGCATCCAGAAACGGCGTGCGCCCCCCATCACGGAGGGTTATGGACTCTGCGCCGAGGCGGCAGGCGGTCAGCCCATGGCGTGCCGCCGCCTCGTACTGCCCATACCCCCGTTCCATGAGAAAAGCGGAGACCGTTCCGGCCTCAATCGTTTCGACATAAGACAAAAGTTGTTCCGGCGAATCTCCCTCACGGTGTTCGTAAAGCCGGATTTTCCTTTCACTCATCTCTGTGACCGATTTCGAAAGCCTGCGGATCAGCGGAATATCCTCCATTTCCGCGAGGATGCGGTAGTGCACGCCGCTGTAATAGTCACCGGCCAGGACGGTCAGCTGTCCCTGCCGGCTTTCTGATGCCTCCCGGCCAATCGAATCGTGCGCGGTGAATGCAGCATAAAGCGCACCGGCTGCAACAGCAGAAAGCCGGTCTTTCTCCTCCCACCGTTCTCCGAACAGTTTGGGCAGCAAGAGAGAAGCCAGAACCGGGACCGGAATGACCGGCCGGCCGGTGTGCTTCAGAAGCGTCCGGTTGGCCAACAGGCGGCTGATTTCATCGTTTAATTGTTTAACTTCTGTATGTAGACTTGTTGGATTCATCTTCCGCCGCTCCATTTCCGCACGGATCTGACGTTTTGCCGGGCCCCGTCCGGACAGCCGGACGGAAGCCTGTCATTTCCGTGATTCGCCCTTCACCACGCCATGTGCGGTATGCACTTCCGCATCGCCCCGCACTTTAATGGCAGAAACATGCTCGGTGAACTGGGCAACCAGAATTTCTCCGCTGTCCAGCTTTTCCGAATGACCGAATTTCGTGTCCGCCCCGCGGGTAAGGCCGATGACTTGGACACCGTCTTCCCGGGCTTTGATGACAACATAATCGTTTTGTGCCATGTTCATTCTCCTATCTATAATCTTTCCTATCATATCACAGTAGGGAACAGGCCCGCAAAACGCCGGAAGTCAGGACATTTTGATCAGTGAAATGACCTCAGCACGCTTGCTGTCGTCCTGATCGAAAATTCCGCGCGCTGCAGCGGTGACTGTTTTCGAGCCCGGCTTCCGGATACCGCGCATCGTCATGCACATATGTTCGGCTTCGACGACGATGTAGACCCCCAGCGGATCGAGCATCTCGGTCAGCGCATCTGCCACTTCCGCAGTGATTCGCTCCTGAAGCTGCGGCCTGCGGGAAACGGCTTCGACGGCACGTGCCAGCTTGCTCAACCCTGCCACTTCCCCGTTACGCGGGATATAGGCGACATGTGCCTTACCGTAGAACGGAAGCAGGTGATGTTCACACATCGATTGAAAATGAATATCTTTAACGAGGACCAGTTCATCATGGTCTTCGTGGAATACGGTTTTAAAATACTCACGGGGATCATCGCCGATGCCCCCGAACACTTCTTCATACATTTTGGCAACCCGTTTTGGTGTATCCAGCAGGCCTTCACGGTCCGGATCTTCCCCGACCGCTTCAAGAATCAGCCGGACCGCTTCCTCTATCTTGCCATGGTCCACTTTTCCCATTTACGTCCCTCCATATACGGAAAACACTAGCCGAGAAAGGCTCAAAAGCCAGTCCGGCTTCTGTTCCGCATTACTCCTAAATGTTAGCACAACCGGGGTCCGGGTACAATTCACCAGTACCACTTGGAAACAGTGGCTTTGTTCCCTCTTTTTGGGCGTATGAACGACACATTAAAGGACGGCCCCTCTCCCGGAACCGGAAGTGTGGGACCGTCCTATGTAGTCAGGATATCATTTTACCGCATCTTTGAGAGCCTTTCCTGGTTTGAACGCAGGAACCTTGCTCGCAGCGATTTCGATTTCCTCACCCGATTGCGGGTTGCGGCCTTTGCGGGCTGCGCGCTCACGTACTTCAAAGTTGCCGAAACCGATCAGCTGGACTTTCTCGCCCTTTGCAAGTGCGTCGGAAATTGTGTTGAATACGGATTCAACAGCATTAACCGCGTCTTTGCGGGAAAGGCCAGTTGCTTCCGCTACGGAGTTCACCAAATCTGTTTTGTTCATACCATTCACCTCCTCTCAAAGAGAAAGTTTGCTTAAGCATGTTCAAACTGTATCACAACCAAACCCGCACCGCAACAGGTTTCACGGGCTTTCCGGGCCATTTGCGGCCCTGTTTCTCATGCTTCCCCCGAATGGTGGATGCTAAACTGCCGAATTGTCATTTTTCGTTCATAAAATAGCGGAAATACAGGCGGGAAACCGGTTAAATACAGCTATTCATAAATTCCCTCCGGATTTTCGCTGCGGGCCTTCGCTTTCCGCGGGCGTTGCCTCAGCCGGCGCCAGTACGAAGACTGGCGTCTATGGGGCTGTCCGAAAAGTCGGATTCAGCACATGATATAGCAAACGGCACGGACGCCGGGAGACACCTGCGGGAAAAGCCGGGCTGTCGAGACCCGCTTTACGCGGGGCTCGGCGCCGGCCCGCGGTAAGCAACCAGAGTCCGTGCCGTTTGCTGTTTTTATCGTATTAATGACTTATTGGACAGCCCCAACATCCTGCGGGGTCTTCAGCTAACGCTATTCCCGCAGGAGTCTTCGGCCCTCCGCTTCAATCCGATATAGAGCATGTTAGGCAGAAGGAATCTGACTCATAAAATGAACAGAAAAAAAAGGTGATGAATTAGATATTCTTGTCTCCTCAGTGTTACACACATAGATTTAAGACGGCATGAGTTCTATATACACAGGTTCGTATTCAGACTCATGCCATATAAAGTGTAGCAGAGAGTGATTGACACACCTAATGTACGTTGCGAGAAGTAAATCGCACAATGTCTTAGGATGGTCTCATATTACCAACCTGCAGATCGCCCAAAAGGAATCGTAGGAGCGGAAATTCGAAGGATATCCGACTTACTATTTGTATTTATTCCGCAAACCAAAAAAGGCACCTCCACGGGTGCCGGGATGAGTTCATAGGATGAACGTGACCATGCCTTTGTTTCCGTCATTGACCATCTGCTCCATGGTTTCGCGGATTCGGTTTCGGGCGCGTTCAGGGACGGCTGTTGTCTTGAAGCGGATGCTTTCTTTCATCACTTCATGCAGCGGCGTGCCGAACAGTTGGGTCGACCAGAGGGCCTCCCGGTCGTTCAGATAAGCCTCTTTCAGATCCTTGAGCAGTTGGAGGCTGTGGAATTCCGATCCGATGAGAGGAGAGAACTCGGCTTCCATGTCGATCCTCATGATATGGAGTGATGGAGCTTTCGCCTTCATCCGGACACCGAAGAAGTTGTTTTGCTTGATGAGTTCCGGAGGCGTCGGTTCAAAGTCGTTGATCGCAGGGAGGGTGACCCCATATCCCGTTTTCTTGGCGGATTCAATCGCTTCCTCATATTGGCCGAACGCTTCCTTCGACTTGACCGCATCCCGGATAAACAAAAGCCAGTCTTTTTTGGTCCTGATGGGCTCGCCCATCATTTCGTCGCACACTTCGTGGAAGACACCATCTTCGGTTTCGACCCGGATGTTCGCCTTTCCCTGTCCGGCATCGACACTGACCACTTCCGCACGGCGGACAAAATCCTCTTCCTGGATGGAAGCGGCAAGGCGCTGGACGTCACGGATCTTGGAGACCGCGGAAAGCCCTTCGTCGAGCCTGCTCCTGATTGCCGTGTTCAGATAATGGTCATCTGCCAGGACATCCATCCACTCTGGCTTTTGCAGCTCGATCTCGGAAATCGGGAATTCGAACAGCGCTTCCTGCAGGATCAGCTGGATTTCATTGGCATTCAGCTGGTCTGCGCTGATGGCGATGACCGGCACCCCGTACTTATCCGTCAGCTCGTCGCGGAGCGCGACTGTCTCAGAATGGGCCGGCATCCGGCTGTTCAGAACGATGACAAACGGCTTTCCGATTTCCTTTAGCTTGCCTACGATCTCTTCTTCGGCCTTTAGTGCGGCAGCCCTTGGAATGTTGTTCACCGTGCCATCTGTCGTCATGACGATGCCGATTGTTGAGTGGTCGCGGATGACCTTGTCGGTGCCGATTCGAGCGGCCTCTTCAAACGGCACAGGCTCATTGTGCCAAGGCGTATGGACGTATTTCGGTCCGTCATCATCCATATGGCCCTTGACTCCGTCGATCACGTAACCGACACAGTCTGCGAGGCGGATCTGGAATGTCAGGTCTCCATCGCCGACCGAGATGCCTGTCCCCCGTGCCGGGACGAACTTTGGTTCTGCCGTCATAATGACAGGTCCCGGCGAGCTTTGCGGCAGTTCATCCTGCGCTCGGGTCCTGTCCGCTTCCTCAACCATATTCGGAATGACGACTTCTTCCATGACCCGTTTTACGAACGTCGACTTCCCGACCCGTACAGGGCCGACAACGCCGATATAAATATCGCCGTCAGTGCGTTTTGCCAATTCTTCGTACAATGCTTCGCTCAAACCTTTCGCCCTCCTTTTCTGCGCAATTCATTGTATGCACAGAAAAAGCGCTTCATGCTAAAGCACGAAGCGCGATTAATTCTCTGTCATGAAGATGACATTGCCTTCACCGTCGACTGTATACGGAAGGCTATATGCAGGCAGGACCGGGTTATTGTCATACAGAATGTGCCGGATATCCTCTCCCGGTTTAACATCTGCTTGTCCGGCGGCAACAACATCATGAAGGTCGGCCGTGTAATCAATGTAGAAGTTTCCGTCCGAATACAGGATGATCGGAAGTTCCCGGTCACTGTATGGACTCTTCACCGTCGGCGCTTCTTTAAGGCCCATTGCGGAGAAGTTCGGCAAGAAAACGTCTTTTGTCAGCATCTCTTCAATCGGCACATGACCGTTGACACTCTTCCGGAGATTCAGTTCCCTGATCCGTTCGGGGCCGTTCAGGTCAACAAGCTTCACTGTCGGGCTTTCTTCGGCGTCCATGATGACATACTGATAAATCCCGCCCGTTTCGTAAGCGTTTGACGGAATCTTTTCAAGATGGGCCGGCACGATTTTTGAGAAATCGATCGGATACTTAATGAAGGCGTCCACATCTTGGTCGCGTGTTTTGATAGGCAGCAGGCCTCCGCTTTTCTCACGGTACTGATCGACAGCGGACTGGACGGCTCTTAGCTGTTCTTCATACGGTATGGTGCTTCCGGCGCGTTCGCTGTCCGGGTACATGCATCCCGATAACACAAGAACGGCCGCGGTTAGCAGGATCATCCAAAGTTTTTTCATGCTGTCACCCTCCCGTCGGCCCGCTGAAGACTAGATAGATCATCGAAAAGAAAGCAAAAAGGAGGAGCAGCCAGGCAGTCAGGCTAAACACGAATTTCAATAATTTATTATTAAGCTTATTGCGGCTGATATTGATAAGGAGCATACAGACGAACATCGCACCCATCGCATAGAATGACAGCCACATTTTATCCAGGGATGACAAAACGGGTCCACCTTTCAGGACCGGTCAGGTTCAAGACCAACCGGCCAGATCTTCAGTTTCATGCTTTTTCGTGCGGCCCATGAGAAGGTCCACCATATCGCGCGGTTTTTCCCCCTCGAACAAGACCGCGTAGAGCGCTTCCGTAATCGGCATCGGCACGCCGCATTCAACCGAAAGCTGATGAGCGGCTTTGGTTGTCCGGACGCCTTCCACGACCATCCCCATGCTGTCAAGCACTTCTTCCAGGCTTTTGCCCTGTCCGAGCATATTGCCTGCCCGCCAGTTGCGGGAGTGCACGCTCGTGCATGTGACAATCAGGTCACCGAGGCCGGAAAGTCCGGAAAAAGTGAGTGGGTTGGCTCCCATCGCGACACCCAGGCGGGTGATTTCTGCAAGGCCCCGGGTGATCAGGGCAGCCTTGGCATTGTCTCCAAAGCCGAGCCCGTCCGTGACGCCGGCTGCAAGTGCAATGACGTTCTTCAGCGCACCGCCGATTTCCACGCCGACCACGTCATCATTTGTATAGACACGGAAGTCCTGGTTCATGAAAAGATCCTGCACTCTTCTGGCGTGATCCATGTCTTTCGCAGCAGCCGTGACGGTAGTCGGCTGGTTCCGGATCACCTCTTCGGCATGGCTCGGCCCGGACAACACGACGATCCCTTCGCAGACAGCCCGGTCCAGCTCTTCTTCCATCACTTCGCTGATGCGCTTGTGGGTATCCGGTTCAATCCCTTTGGAAACATGGGAAAACAAGACAGGCTTGTCCAGCACATCGTTCAGTTCCCGGCAGACTTCACGGATCCCCTTTGTCGGTACGGCCATGACGATAACCGATGCCCCTTCCACCGCTTTGGCAAGGTCATGGTCTGCCTTGAGGTTTTCCGGCAACTCCGCCTCCGGCAAATATTGTTTGTTCGTATGCTTTTCCGTTATCTCTGCCGCCTGCTCAGCCCGGCGGGACCAGAGAGTGCAGTCGTGTCCGTTGGATGCGAGGACGGCTGCAAGGGCGGTGCCCCAGCTGCCGGCTCCCAACACGGCGACTTTGGTCATTGCGTTCAAATCCTTTCCGTCAGCTGCGTTTTCTAGTGATGAGTCGTAGAGGTGTTCCCTCGAACCCGAAGGCCTCACGGAGCTTGTTCTGAAGGAACCGCTCATAGGAGAAATGCATGATTTCCGGATCGTTGACGAAGACGACGAATGTCGGCGGCTTCACCTGAACCTGGGTCATATAGTAAATCCGGAGCTTGCGTCCCTTATCGGAAGGAGCAGGGTTTCTCGTCACCGCATCCTCAATCACTTCATTCAGGATGCTGGACTGGATGCGCAGCGCGTGGTTTTCACTCACCATGTTGACGGTCTCGAGGATGGCGAGTACGCGCTGTTTGGTTTTTGCAGAGACAAAGACGATCGGTGCATAGTCAAGGAATTGGAAGTTTTTCCGGATGTCTTCTGTCATCCGGTTCATCGTCTTCTCGTCCTTTTCGACCGCATCCCACTTGTTTACGACAATGATGACCCCACGGCCCGCATCATGCGCATAGCCGGCGATCCGCTTGTCCTGCTCCCGGATGCCTTCTTCCCCGTTCAGGACGATTAGAACGACATCGGATCGTTCAATGGCACGGAGTGCACGGAGGACACTGTACTTCTCCGTCGACTCGTACACTTTACCCTTTTTGCGCATGCCGGCTGTATCGATGACTTTGTACTTCTGTCCGTCATGGACGAAATCCGAGTCGATCGCGTCACGCGTCGTGCCGGCGATATCACTGACGATGACCCGTTCTTCTCCGAGGAAAACGTTCGTCAGGGAAGACTTGCCGACGTTTGGCCGTCCGATCAGGGAAAAGCGGATGACGTCATCCTCAATTTTTTCCTCATCGGATTCAGGGAAACTGCGGACGACCTCGTCCAGCAGGTCACCTAAGCCAAGCCCATGAGAACCGGAAATCGGGAACGGCTCACCGAAACCGAGCGAATAAAAGTCATAGATCATGCTCTGCATGTCCGGATTGTCAATTTTGTTGACGCCCAGGACGACCGGCTTTTTTGTGCGGTATAGGATTTTGGCTACCTGCTCATCCGCTGCGGTCACACCTTCCCGGCCGTTCACCAGGAAGATGATGACATCGGCTTCATCCATTGCGATCTCGGCCTGATGCCGGATCTGCTCAAGGAACGGCTCGTCTCCGATGTCGATGCCTCCTGTGTCAATCAAGTTAAAATCATGGTTCAGCCACTCTGCGGGGCTATATATCCGGTCCCTGGTCACGCCGGGGACATCTTCGACGATCGAAATCCGTTCGCCGACGATACGGTTGAAGATCGTTGACTTGCCGACGTTCGGCCGCCCCACGATCGCTACAATCGGTTTGGTCATCTGTTCCACCCTTCCGGTTTCTTCTTGTGTCATTATACAACAAAACGTTTCAGTAAACAGATGATAACATTCACTGTCACAGAACCTTGATATTACAGCTTTTCTGAAGTCTTGGCACGTCAGACTGTTTTTCAGAAAATATTGAACCATAACGGCTGTGCTGCATCGTCTGCAGATCGGATAGGGATTATCTCCGACTCCGCGGAGCGGCCTATTATCCCGACAGCGCCAAGCCCTGCCGCCAAATAAAAAGGTGATGGCAAGGAATCTGCCATCACCTAAGCTTATTTGTTATGAAACTCAGTCCTGGAAGCCTTTCAGCTTGTCGCCGATGACATCGCTGATCGAGAAGCCTTTGGACTCTTCCGGCATCTCGTATTCGTCAGGCTGTGCTTCGCGGCGGTCTTCACGCGGGAGAGTCTCCTTGATGCTGAGGGAGAGACGCTTGTCCTGCTTGTTGACGTCGAGCACTTTCACCTGGACGGTCTGGCCTTCCTCAATCACTTCATGTGGCGTGCCGATGTGGTGGCGGGCCATCTGGGAAATGTGGACCAGCCCTTCCACGCCAGGGAACACTTCGACGAATGCGCCGTAGGAAACGATGCGCTTGACGACACCATCAAGAACAGAGCCTTTTGGTGCTTTTTCTTCGATGTCTTCCCAAGGCCCGGGAAGCGTTTCCTTGATGGAAAGCGAGATGCGCTCGTTGTCGCGGTCGACGGAAAGCACTTTGACGTTCACTTTGTCGCCTTCGGACAGGACATCGCTCACCTGCTCGACGTGGCCATGCGCGACTTGGGAGATGTGGACAAGACCATCCACGCCGCCGATGTCGACGAATGCGCCGAACGAAGCGATGCGCTGGACTGTACCTTCGATGACTTGGCCTTCCTGGATGTTGTTCAGGATTTCGCCTTTCTGGGCATCCTTCTCTTCCTCGATCACAGCGCGGTGGGAGAGGATCAGGCGGTTTTTCTCCTTGTCCATTTCCACGATCTTGAATGTCATTTCGCGGCCTTTGTAGTCGTCGAACGACTCGACGTAGTGGTCCTCAACGAGGGAAGCCGGAACAAATCCGCGGACACCGAGATCCACAACGAGACCGCCCTTGACGACATCCTTCACTTCGGCAGTGATTGTTTCCTGGCTGTCAAATTTCTCCTTCAGGCTATCCCAAGCAGCTTCCGCATCGACTTTGCGTTTCGACAGGACAAAGTTCTCATTATCGTTTTCTACTTTGAGGATGATGAGTTCCAGTGTATCGCCAACCTGGACTGCATCGGACGCCTTTTCTATATGGAGGCTCGACAGTTCGCTGATCGGGATGACACCGTCAAATGGTGCACCGGGGATTGTAACCGTCACCGATTTATCTTCGATCTTTTCAACTTTCCCCGTTACGCGATCACCTGTTTTGAAATCGCGGATTTCTGTTTCTTCCATGTGTTGCTCCATGTTATTCATCTCTTCACTCATGCCTAAGTCCTCCTCCATAAAGGTTCCTTACCCCATTTTATTAGAAAACGCCTGTAAAAACAAAATATTAAGCTTATTTAGCCGGTTTTTCTTTTTCAATCAGCAGGCGTATTTCTTTCATGATCGCTTCCGTCACTTCTTCCGCCCCGGCTTTCCGTTCCCTGAAAGGCGTGATGTCGAGCGGTTCGCCGTATCGGACCTTCAATTTACGGAACGGACGGTACGGCCCGATGATCGCGCACGGGACGACGACTGCATCGCCGCCTTTCAATGCGAAAAAGCCAGCTCCGGACATGCCCTTGCCGAGGGTTCCATCCTTGCTCCGTGTGCCTTCGGGAAACATTCCGACAACCTGCCCGTCTTTCAGCAGACTGAGGGCCGTGCGGATGGCATTCCGGTCACTGAGCCCGCGTTTTACCGGGAACACGTGTAGATTCGGAAGCAGGTTCTTCAGGATCGGGGCCTCGAAAAGTTCTGCCTTTGCCATGAAATTGATTGGGCGGGGAGCTGTGATTCCGACAACCGGAGGATCCAGATCAGCAATATGGTTTGCGCAGACGAGGACGCCGCCTTCCTTCGGAAAGTGTTCGGTCCCCCTCACATCAAGCCGGTACAGCGGTTTAAGCACGCCGTAGACGACCGACTTGGCAAAATGATAGAAGTCCATCAGTCCACCTTCTCCCTGACAAGCTCCATGATCGCGTCAGCCGCTTCACTGATTGACATCGTTGTCGTATCGAGAAGGACGGCATCTTCTGCTTGTGTGAGCGGGGAAATTTCGCGCTCGCTGTCTTTCTTGTCACGGAGTGCGATTTCCTGTGCCAGCTGCTCAAGAGAGGATTCAAATCCGCGTCTCAGATTTTCAGCATGGCGCCGGCGCGCGCGCTCTTCAACACTTGCCGTCATAAAGACCTTCAGCTCGGCATCAGGCAAAACGGCTGTCCCGATATCACGGCCATCCATGACGACGCCGCCCTCCTCTGCCATTTTCCGCTGGGCATCCACCATGTAGGCGCGTACACCCGGATGTGCGGAAACGGCGGAAACACCATTTGTCACGGCATCCGTGCGGATTTCATCCGTCACATCATGGCCATCGAGCCAGACGGTCTGCCCTTTGTCGCCGGCTTTCAGTTCAATGACGGTCCCCGGCAACAGAGCCTCCACACCGGCGGCCTTGTCCAAATCTATGCCCGCTCCAATCGCTTTATACGTCAGCGCCCGGTACATGGCGCCCGTATCAATATATGTATAGCCTAATTTCTCGGCAACTAACTTCGCAATCGTACTTTTTCCGGCCGCGGCGGGTCCGTCTATCGCAATGCGGATTTCTTTCATCATCTCGTTCAACTCTCCTCAAGTCAATTCGACCTCATTGTACCACACCAAAAAACGAAAAGCCCCCGATGGCGGGGACTTTTCAACTGTTCAGCGAAGGATTTCGCTCTTCAGCACTTCTCCGGTCTCAGTGTCGACCATGAGCCTATAGGTGTCCGTCCTGCCCCCTGTTTTCTTGGTGACGACAAGAAGGTGGCAGAGCCGCTGTACAAGCTCCTCATTGGCGGTATAACCGAGCTCCTCCGAATGGACCTCAGTCCCGTCCGTGAAAAATTCTTCGGGATCAAACGGGTTGATCGGCTGGGCCTTGAGCTGCTCTTCCTGGATATATTCCATCGTGTTGACACCGAGCACTTCACCATCGTCCTTCGCCAACTTCACTTGGACGCCGTCGGCAAATACCTTGCCGCCCGTATCCGGATCGACCCTCACAAAGCTTAAATGCCAGTAATGGCTGTTCTCCCTGGATTCTTCGAAGACAAGGTCATTGTAGCCTGCCTGACGCAGGAATTTTTCCGCGCGTTCGCGGATATCCGCCTCTGGCATGACATCCTCGCTTACCGGCCGCTCAACAAGAAGGGACAGAAGGTGCCCGCCTCGTTCCGTAAAGTCGGCGTATCCGATTCTTGCCCCGTCCTGGAAGCGGATGTGATAAAACGGGTACGGCGCATCCGGTTCACTCTGGCTCACGTGTACGGTGGCGCCATCATAATACGGGAAAAGCTCCTTAAACCGGCTAAGCGCGCCATCTCGACCGATCGGCTCGTCATCCAGATTCTTCAAGTCTTTTTTCTTCTGTTCATCGTGCTCACTCGCGGTCAGCGGAAAATCACTCTCAGAATAAGTTTTGACTGCCTGTCCGAGGTCCGCCCAGCGCTTGTCCGGCTTTTCGCTTTCCAGCTGGGCAAACCAGCTGTCCGGACCGGTGCCGCCGGCGAACATTCCCTGTGTCACAGATGACCATTCAGTGGAGAATTCATTCAAGTTCGCTGCGGCATTGCCGAGGGCCTTTTCCCACTTTTCCTGAGGGATTGCCCCGGTCGAGGCGAGGTCTGCGTAATCCCCGAGCCGGGTGAGATAATTCATCCACTCCGATGAAAATTCACGGTCAAGCGGCAGCGAAGAGAGGTTATTGCGGATTTCCGAAGATAGCCTCCAAATGTTGTTGAGCGGTTCTTCCGCCGCAGTCTGATCCTGATAAAGCAGGACCTTCCTGACTTCCTGTTCCAGTTCATTCATTTGCTCGGTCGCTTCAGTCAGCTTATTGGTATACTGGCCGTTCAGCAGTAACGTCAGCCTCTCGTTTTTGGCTGATGCTGACCAGGAAAAGATGGCCAGCGCGGCAACCGTATATACCAGTACAAACATCAGTTTTTTCATGGGATCCCTCACATGCAGAAGATATGCTGCCCTATTTTTTTGATCTGCGGTCTTGACCAGATCCATTCGCTAGTTGCCGTGACCGGGTTAAAGTAGTAAATGGCATTTTCTGTAGGGTCCCAGCCATTGATGGCATCGATGACTGCCTCTTTGGCTCGCTCGTTCGGGGTGAGCCAGATCTGCCCGTCCGCCACTGCAGTGAAGGCAAGGGGCTGGAAAATCACCCCGCTCACGGTGTTGGGGAAGTCGGCATGTTCAAGCCGGTTCAGAATGACAGCGGCAACGGCGACCTGCCCTTCATATGGCTCACCCCTTGCCTCCCCGTACACCGCATTGGCCATCAGCTGGATATCCTGATCACTGTAGCCCGGAGGGATATTGGCGGTCTGGCCTCCACCACCACCACCACCACCACCGCCCTTAACTTGGGCATCAAGCGGCGTGCCTCCGTAATGGGTAAACGCTTTTCCCGCTGCGATATTGTTCATGACAAAGTCTTTGTGATACTTTGATACAGACACAAGTTTTTCTTTCGTCGCTGCACCGGCCACACCATCGATCGGAAGTCCGTACGCCTGCTGGAAGTTCCGGAGTGCCCAGTAAGTCCCGTAACCAAATTTGCCGTCAATCTTCCCATCATAGTATCCCGACCATTGAAGGCGTGCCTGCAGCTCGATGACATCATCACCGAATGCTCCGCGTCCGATGTTTTGCGCGGTGAACGCATCCTTGCCGGCCGGGACGGACAAAGCCATGACCAGGACCAGCACAGCCAGGACGGGTCTGCGCTTCCGGCGCGCCGATTTCATTTGCACATGAATCCCTCCTGTAATTTCCAACGCCCAATCCGGAGATTCCGGGAGGGCCTTTTGCATAGCGTGTGCAAAAACAGGTGGATTATAAACAGGAAAAGCTCAATTAAAAAGTTTGCTTGCTGAATACGGCTTCCTTCCGAGACCCTATCATCGTTGCCGAAAAAAGCATGAAAAAACCCGGCATCAGCCGGGTTAACGCACAATGCGTTGTTTTTTGATATATTGGTCGACGCTCAAAAGGTGCGCCCGTTTTACGTTCTTGAGGGCAAACCACCAGAGAAATAGCATAAACGGAATCAACAGGTACATTCGGATGCTTCCAGCCATCACGAGAGCATTGTAGACGAAGTGGAGCGCAAATGCCGTGAAGAAGGAAAGGAACAGCATCGGCTTTGTGCCGGAATCTTCGACGAATTTGGCACGACCCAGATAATAGCCCATCACGACGCCGAACAGCGCGTGACTGGATACGGGCAACAGCGCACGGATCAAGGCCTCATCCATCCCGAATATAAGAAGGAAAAGGATGTTCTCGACGGTTGCAAAGCCGAGAGACACGGACGCACCGAACAGGATCCCATCATAGGGGTCCTCAAAATCCACATGCCCGTATACGACAACAAGCAGGATGAGCCACTTAAAAAACTCCTCGAGCCCGCTCGTGAACAGGACATCACTGACAAAGACGGACGCAAAAACGCCTTCCTCCTCAAATACATATTGTACGAAGAGGATTGGAAATGTCAGCAACATTCCATAAATATAGGTATGAAGAAGGCTTCGCGATGGCTCTTTGTGAATCTGCTTGCGCAGATAGAAGTAACTGAATAGTGCGAGGCCCGGGGCGATCGCCACCGTCAGCAACATAAACATGGGCGTCTCCCCCCTCCTTCGAACTACATCCATCATCCTATTTTAACATGTAAGAATCTACCGGGAGGTACCAATATGACAAAAACCTTGCTTCTGATCCATACAGGCGGCACAATTTCCATGACCACTGATGAACGGGGAGCTGTCACGCCGGGCCTGAATAACCCGCTGCTCGGCGAGATTAATAACCTCGGGCTTGCAGACGAAATCATCGAGACCGAAGCCTTTAACCTTCCATCGCCTCACATCACCCCCGCTCACATGCTGGATCTGAAGAAATTGATAGTCCGTTCGCTCACAGAACATCCGGCAGACGGGGTAGTCATCACTCATGGTACCGATACTTTAGAAGAGACCGCCTACTTCCTGGACCTGACACTGGATCTGGAAGTTCCGGTCGTCCTGACAGGAGCCATGAGGAGCGCTGATGAAATCGGATCCGACGGCGTCCACAATGTCCTGTCGGCCATACGGGTCGCCTCTGATGAGGAATCTCGGGGCAAAGGGGTCCTCGTCGTGCTCAACGATGAAATCCATACGGCTCAGAATGTCACGAAGACTCATACCTCTAATGTCTCGACATTCCAGAGCCCACAGTACGGGCCGATTGGCCTGGTCACAAACGGCCACATCCATTATCATCATGCACCCCTTCTCCGGACCCGTTTTCATGTTGACGAGCTATGCGGGCGAGTGGCACTCCTGAAAGTCTATGCCGGAATGGATTCTGAATTCCTCTTTCATGCGGCAGACGCCGGCTATGAAGGGATCGTACTCGAAGGACTTGGCCAGGGAAATGTCCCCCCTTCGCTCATGCCGGGAGTCCGCCGACTGCTTGATGATGAGATTCCTGTCGTACTCGTTTCACGCTGTTTCAATGGGATTGCCCAGCCGGTATACGGCTACGAAGGCGGAGGAAGGATGCTGCTCGAGGAGGGCGTCATCTTCGCCCACGGGCTTAGCGGCCAAAAAGCCAGAATCCAGCTGCTCCTTGCCTTGTCTTCCGGTATTAATCCAAGTCAGATTGCTCAATCCTTCAAGGGGCATTGAACAGCTTTCTCATTTAAAAAGCAATACTTGTTGACATAATAATTTTATGTTTTAAAAAAGCCGGGTCTGCCAAGAGAAGTCTCTCTGCAGATCCGGCTTATTTTAACTCATATATTCTGTTGCTTTTTTCGCAATAAGGCAGCCGTGGAAGCGTCCGTTCTCAATAAAGATTTCGTTGGCGTTGTTGCCCGCTGCGATTACACCGGCGATGAACAGGCCAGGCACCGATGTTTCCATCGTTTCAGGATCATACAGCGGACGCCCCGTTTCCTCGTCAACACCGATTCCCATTTTGCGGAGGAAAGTATGGTCTGGGTGATAACCGGTCATAGCAAACACAAAATCGTTGGGCAGTGCACTGATGCGGCCATCCATATCCTCAAGTTCCACCGTTTCTTCCGTAATGCGGACAGGAACCGTGCCGAACCGCATGGCGACCTCTCCACTCCGGACAAGGGCATCAAATTCCGGCAGCACCCACGGCTTGACACTAGGAGAATACTCTGCACCCCGGTAGGACACCGTGACGCGGGCACCCGCCTTGTGCAACTCAATGGCGGCATCTACAGCCGAGTTTTTCCCGCCGATCACAAGCACATCCGTATCGAAAAACGGGTGCGCCTCCTTGAAATAATGGAAAACTTTCTGCAGGCTTTCCCCGGGGATTCCCAAATAGTTCGGGTTGTCGTAATAACCTGTCGCGACGACCGCGACGGGC
The DNA here is from genome assembly GCF_018390575.1 of Bhargavaea massiliensis. GTDB lineage: Bacteria > Bacillota > Bacilli > Bacillales_A > Planococcaceae > Bhargavaea > Bhargavaea massiliensis. The sequence continues at coordinate 71,531 of NZ_JAHBCJ010000005.1, forward strand.
GTGCGATAATGGCCTTTATCTGTTTTGATGATAAATCCGCCATCCGCTTTATCGACACTTTCGACCTGTTCATAACGATTGACCCGGAGCTGCTTTCTCCGCACGACTTCCCGGTAATAGACGAGTGCTTCGTTCCGCTTCGGCTTCAGCCGCTCCGTAATAAATGGGATATCGCCGACCGACAATTTTTCGCTTGAGCTGAAAAATGTCTGATGGGTCGGGTAATTGTAAATGGCATTGACAATGTTGCCCTTTTCGATGATGAGCGGACGGATGCCTTCATCCTGCAACGCGATGGCCGCAGCGATTCCGCATGGTCCTCCCCCGATAATGATTGCTTCTTCCTGAATCATATCTACAACTCTCCATTACTTTGCTTCTTTTGCGCCCTCAGCCTGATCACATGGTATTCAGCCGGGGCTCCGAGCCTGAGCGGTACGAGAGAAGTCCCGTAGCCGTTGCTCACGAGTACCACCTTTCCATTATCCGACCGGAAGCGGCCCTTTTCAAGCATCCCGAACCGGCCCAGCCGGATCTGGCCGCCGTGGGTGTGCCCCGCCATCCGAACTTCCGGGTCTCTGTGGCCCAGCATATCGAATACAGTTGGGGAGTGCGAGACAAAGATGACCACGTCCCCCTGCCTGACATTCCGGAAAGCCCGATCGACATCCACATTGAAAGAAGTGGTGTCATCCGTGCCGACAAGCATCCAGCGAACAGGACCCGCCATCAGTTCTGCCGACTCATTGTCGAGCACGGTCCCGCCCGAATCGGCGATGGCAGAACGGATCAGGCCCTCCCCGACTTCACGGTCATTATTCCCCCATACATAGTAAAGCGGACCTAGCGCGGAAAGCCGCCTGATGTTCCTGCGGATGCGTGATTCCGGGACGCCCCCTTCCGCAAGATCCCCACCGATGACCACGGCATCAAACGGACCGCCCGCCTCCTGTATCAGTTTCCTTGATACCCGGCGGCGGTGAATATCAGAGATAAAGAAAATATCAGGGCCGTTCCCGTCCCGCTCTGCACGAATGACGGCCTTATGCTCCCTGCGCACGGCCAGCTTGGCGTTTGCATACATTGCGACTAGCACACTGCCTGCCGCAGCCGTCAATACAGCGGCAATTGTTTTCGATTCCATTGCATCAACTCCCGTTTTCGGGACTCCTATACCCGATTTTCATAGGACGCCCGTCTTGACCTAAAGTATGCACCCTAGTGGAACGCGCCTCATGAAAATGGGGACCCGAAAAGGGATCCCCGTTAAAAGCAAACGGCAGCAGCTCGGGTCGCTCACCGCAGGCCACTGCCGTTGATAATGAAATTAACGTTTCAGTCTTCATCGTGGATGTGGAGAACACGGAAACCGCTTTTCTCAAGCTGTTTCAGGAACTGATCTTGGTTGTCGCTCTGTTCGATCTTAAGGACAATGCGCCTGATAAGCTTATCGGTCTCATCGAACGTGATCAGGGAAATGACGGATTCGTGATACTTGTGGAGCAGTTCCCCAAGACGGGCAATTTGTCCTTCCGTCTCTACCGAAGTAAATGTGATGCGGACCCCTTTCCGGCTCATCCCGAACGCGCTTTTCACCTGGTTGACAATGTCAGGGCGCGTGACGATCCCCAGGAACTGCCGGCCTTCGGTGACAGCGATGATCGGGAAGTCACTGATTTCCACAAATGACTTCTCGAATACGTCATTGATCGTCAATGTGATGTCCTTCCTGATGATGATGTCGTTAAGATTTGTTTCAGAAAGATAGGATTGCCGGTCCTTGCCGGAGTGGAAGTAGGCTTCGTACGTCAGATACTGGTTGATGATCCCTTTGTACTCATCACCGTCCAGTACCGGAAGTGCATCGATATCCTCTTGCCGGAGCAGCTCAAGAACGTTCTCCAGGGGCTCATCGATCTGGACGGTTACACATTTCTCTTTTGGAATCATGACACTCCGTACAAACATGGTCCCACCTCATCTTTTTGGTTTCTGTTACCTGGATATCTTTATTCGGCAGGAGAAACGGTCATTCCTTCAATTGTTCCGGACGGTTAAGGGATGACCAACGTCTGTCCGACGGAAATTTCGTTGGAGGAAAGTCCGTTTGCACGCTTGATCTTTTCAACGCCGTCACCGGAGCCATAATAATTCACCGAAATGCGGTAAATAGTTTCTCCAGGCTGCACGGTGTGGGATCCGCGATTGGCCTGTTGCTTTTCTTTTTCCTTTTCTTTTTCTTGCCTTTGCTGCTCAATGCGCTGCTGCTCTTCCAGCTTTTTCTGCTCCGCGATTCGGGCCTGTTCTTCTTTGCGTTTCTGCTCCTCGATCCGCTGCTGCTCTTCGAGACGCTTTTGCTCTTCCAGCTTTTTCTGCTCTTCCAACTTTTTCTGCTCTTCGAGTTTCTTTTGTTCTTCCTGACGTTTTTGTTCTTCTTGCCGTTGCTTTTCTGCCTGTTCTTCCGCTTCCTGCTCTTCATCTTCAGCAGCGGCTCCGCCCTTTGCCGGCGGCTCGGCTTTTTCCCCGGCGATCGATGTATCGATTCCGAGGTTCTGCTCGAGTTCGGCAGCATTGCTGCTTTCCATCGGATCGTAAAATTTATAAACATAGATAAATAGCGAAATCGGAATCAGCATGAACAAAACCAGCAACGTGTTGATCAGCGTGCTTCCCTTTGTTCGTTTCTTTTTTCCGGATGCCTTACCGGCTTTTTGTTTTTTCTTGGCTGACGGTTCCTTTCGGCCGAACAGTTCAGCTCTGGTCATCGGCTTGTCCGCAGAATCTTTGTCATCGGTCACCGCAATTTCCTTGCGGTGCTGCTCGAATTTCTGCCTGAAGTCGTCATTCGTCATGGCCGTCACCCTCCAGTAAAAGGTACGTAAATATATTATGACGAATGATGTCGGAAAAGTAAACGTTATTCCTCACCGGAAACTACGAACAAACTGTTGATCCGTTCTCTCCAGCCAAGTAGGCCGGAAGAGTTTCTTGCGGCTGTCCGCCCGATTAAAATTCGGGAGGAGTCAAGTCCGCATTCCGAACAGCAAAGGGCCGGCCGGACAGTCGGCGAGTATCCGAAAAGGCCAAGCGCCCTTGAACGGAGACAACCTGCCCCTTCTGCAAAACGGACCATCGAGAAGATTTCTTCCCTCTTCGTGTCCGCAAGCCTGTCCATCTGGATTGCGGCCTGTTCTGTTCCGAGTCTGTCCATCCAATACGAAACAACCCGGAGCGCGGTTTCAGAAAGGCCCGCACGCTCCCCTGCTTCTCTAATGTCCATGCCTTCTGCTACACATTTCCCGATAAAGTGAACAGTTTCCGGCTCCGGAAGGTCATCTGTGGCGATAAAGGCCGCCGTATCAGCATCGCCTTCCGAATAGAGAAGGGTGGCCAATGATTGCCGGCCATCTCTCCCGGACCTGCCGATTTCTTGGATATATTGAGCTGCCGATGACGGCAGATGGTCATGGACGATCCATCGGATGTCAGGCTTGTTGATCCCCATCCCGAAAGCATTGGTTGCACAGATCCATTCAAGTTCTCCATTCAGAAATTGTTGCTGGACAAGGATCCGGTCTTCGCCTTCCATACCCGCATGAAAAGCCGCCGCCACGATCTGCCTGCTTCTGAGGAGGCCTGCAAGCTCTTCTGCCCGCTTTCTGGACTGTACGTAGATGATGCCCGGCCCCTTCCACTGCGAAAGATGATCAAGGAGCCATTCCGTTTTTTCCTCACGGCCGGAAAGACGGATCAGTTCCATTGCGATATTGGGCCGGTCAGGCGTGTGGATGAACAGCTCCGGCTGCTCCATCAGCAAATAGTCAGCGATATCGCGGATCGCTTTTTCCGAGGCGGTCGCCGTCAGTGCGAGGACAGGAGGCCTGTCTTCCATATTTCCGAGCCAATCTCTCATTCTGAGATAATCAGGCCGGAAGTCAAAGCCCCATTGCGAGATGCAATGCGCTTCATCTGCCACGATATAAGCAATCCGAAGCTGCTTGATCCGCTTTGAAATATGGGGCTGGACAAGCATCTCCGGCGAGGTAAAAAGAAACCGGTAGCTTCCGAGGTTGGCCAGCACTTCAGCCCTCTCCTTTGGAGCAAGAAATGAATTCAAGGCCGCTACCCGCTTTTCACCCTGCATTTTCAGCTGGGCGACCTGGTCCTCCATCAGCGACAAAAGCGGAGAAACGATCAGTACCGTTCCGCCGAGTGCATGAACGGGGAGCTGATAGCACAATGACTTGCCCGCCCCCGTCGGCAATACGGCAATCGTGTCACGGCCGCGGATCACCGAGCGTATGACCTCTTCCTGGCCTGCACGGAATTCATCAAATCCTGTGACCTGTTTCAGCAGGCTGTCCAGGTTTACCGGGATCGTCATGTCCATCTGTCCCATCCTCCTTTCCGAGTCTTGCCAGAATCAGACGCAGCTGAAAATAGCTGAGCCCGGGAAACGACTTTTTCAAAACGCTCAGCTTGCGCGTAGCCAGCCGGGACGCTTCATTTTTGACAGCAGTGATATCCTCGGGTGCCGCAAAATTTCGCAGCTGAAACGCCGGATCGTTGATGGCGATTTCAACAAAGTGATCCTCGATCGTACTTATTTTCAGGTTTCTCTGTTTCGCGATTTGGTCCATTCCCAATCCGGTCCTGTACAACTCGGCCGTTTTCTTGGCAGAACCGGTCAGCGGACTTTCAGTCCTCACTCCCTTGGAGAGGGCGGCGAGCATCGGAGTCGGCCGTTTTTCAATGGCATCCAGCCAAATGTGGAGAGACTCCACCCACTCCACTTTCAGATCCATTTCGGACATGCCTGTCCACTCGGAAAGCTGGTGCCAGGTCATGCCGGACATCCCCTTTCCCGTGAGGCGGGCGACCAGACGGGAAAGGCGGCCATCTTCCATTCCGGTGGCTTCCAGACTGCTCCGGATTTCCAGGGCAAGATCTTCAGAATTTCTTCCCCTGAGTACCGTTGAAAACAGGTTTTTCACATCCCTCTGGACAGCGGGATCGGCGGTAATCGGCATAAATACCCGGTCCCCTGCAGACAGATGGGATACGGTCTGTATGGCGAGTGCGAGTCTCGCGAAAAACAACCGCTCCATGCCGCGGTATACCCAGCCATTCAGCCGCACCGGCTCAAGCGAAGAAGCCTTCTTTATGCCGGCACCGGACAAAAAGACAGTCCCATCTTCTTTTTCAGCAATCAGACCGGTAGCCAGCAGCCGCCGGTAGGCCAGGTCAAAATCGTTTGCACGCAAAGAAGGCAGCATCCCGAAAAACGGATGCAGCCTGTAATACTCCGTATCCTGCAGCGTCTGGCCCGACCGCTTCCCGTTCATCAGATGGAAGGCGGCGTGCTTATAGCGTTCACCGTCGATACGGCTGATGATGTTCAATAAAATGTCATCAAAGCTCATGGCACGCCTCCGCTGGATAAAGTGTTATCATTAGGATTGAAACAATATCGGTTCTGTCATATTCAGGACACGAGATTCATTTAAAAGGAGAGACCCAATATGCCGAAGTACACGATCGTCGATCAGGATACGTGCATCGCATGCGGGGCCTGCGGCGCAGCCGCCCCTGATATATATGATTACGATGATATGGGCCTGTCATTTGTTATCCTTGATGATAACACGGGCACAGCCGAAGTTCCAGAACTGCTCATCGAGGACATGGAAGACGCCCTCGACGGTTGCCCGACAGACTCCATCAAGATAGCCGATGCTCCGTTTGATGGTGACCCGCTGAAATATGAAGATTGATTCATATTGCACGGACGGACTGCAGACAAAGCGAGTGTAATACTCCTATGTCTGCGGTTTTTTGTTTGGATATCCTGTGTTGTTGGGAGCGGTATCATTTCACAAGCGTTGAGCTTTTGGATTTCGCAGGGAAACCGACGTTCCATTTTTCTCGTTTGTTCGAATTCAAGAAATCATTTAGGTTATTGCAAAAAGGGACCGACCCGGTGTTATCCGGTTCGGTCCCTGGATTTGTTGGATTGATGCTGTATGTTCCCTGGGATTACCCCAGGAAGACGGCCCGCTGTTTCTCGATCCACCGATGCATGCTGCGGAACAGGAGGAGAATGATGGCTGCCAGAATAATACCTTTCAGCAAGTTGAATGGCAGGATTCCGAGAACGATCATCTGGTACAGTTCCTCACCCGACATGACCGGGAAGTTCATGAACTTCACATAGAGCGGAAGGAACAGCACATAGTTGAGCAGGCTCATGCCGACCGCCATCGAAAGCGTGCCGAGAATCAGGCCTGTCGTCATCCCTTTGGCGGTGGACAGGCGGTGATACACCCACCAGACCGGCAGGATGAATAGGACCCCCGTAGCGAAGTTGGCCATATGGCCAACTGGAACACCGGTAGGGCTTCCCGAGAAGAGCCAGTCGAGGACGTTCTTGAGCAGTTCAACGAGGATACCGGCAACCGGTCCCATTGTAATCGCCGCGATAATGGCCGGCACTTCACTAAAGTCGACTTGCAGGAATGCCGGGAATGGCGGCAGCGGGAAGTTGAACAGCATTAGTACAAATGAGATGCTGCTCAGCATGGCTATTGCGATCATGGACCGCAGGCGCAGGTTTTTCTTCTTCATGATACTTTCTCTCCTTCTGTTGATCCTCTTCAACGAAGGAAGGACGACGGCCCTGAACACCTTGCCCAAATCAAAACCCCTGAACGGGAATCCGTCCAGGGGAGAAAGGCAAGCTTAAAACAGGCGTCACCTGTCCGCAATTTGCAGACGGAAACGGCCGTGCCTTCACCTTCTCCCATCCAGACTTTACTGTCGGCTTTGGAATCTCACCAAATCCTGCCTTGCGGCTCGCGGGCTTAGGGGCATGTGCCCCATCACCGCCGGTCGGGAATTTCACCCAGCCCCGAAGATGAATCAGTATGTGGTTATTTTTTATTACAACCCTATAATACGAAAAAGCAACTGATTTGTAAACTGTTCTGCCCTAAGTTGTTCAGATAATATGACCAACACAATCAGCCTATTGGCCCGCAATGCTTAAATAGATGCCATTCGGCCCTGCCGGTATTGGCAGCGCCTCTTCAAGCTGATAGCCGGCAGGCGGATTGACGGCGTTCTCAAGGCGGACGCGCAGGTGATGTTGCGCAGCGGTCAGCACAATTCCGTCGATCATCCGGGTGGCTTCCTGTTCTTCCATCCTGCTGAAATCAAACGGTTCCTCAAAACGGATTGTCATCACATCGCCATCGGCGGGTAGCTCCACGATGAGATTGGCTTCGTCCGGAATGAGCGGTTCGAACAAGCCGGTTGTCCGGCCCTTCATCAGTTCGATGGCCTCTGCGGCATCAGCCGGCTCAAGATGACGGTCCGGTGCAAGAACGGTGGTCCCGTCGCTTTTCTCATAGGCGAAGTAGACTGCCCCCTCCGATTCTACCGGGATTTCCGGGAACTCGCCCACCTGCTCGAATTCTGCAGGAGTACCCCCCTCATCCCGCAACAGGACGGTTTCTTCATTCCTGAATGTTTCCTGGACCGACTCCGTAAATGTGGTGATTGCCGCACTTGCAAGGTCATAGGGGTGGCTTCCGGACAAGGTCAGCTTCAGACCATCTCTGTCCGTGCTAACTGTCCCCTCATATGGGTGATAGTCATCAAAGCCGAGTGCTTCTTCATCAATCTGGGGAGCGTAGCGGTTATACAGCTCAGCATCGCCCGGCGACACGTCTCCAAAATCCTTGGCAACAACAGCTTCCGGGATCAGGTAAGTGACCGGCACGACTGTTGCCGCGTCGACGAGACCAATCCGGAACGTCACGAATCCTTCTGCCGCCCCAGGGTAGACTGCTGCTCCGAGAAGCCCTGCTTGTTCACCTGATTCAGCGCTGCGCAGGCCAATCTCTTCATCAGAGGCAGTTTCAGTTTGTTCAATGGAATCTTCACCTTGGGGGGCTGCTGACTCACTTGCCGTCTGCGCGGCATCATCGGCGTGCTCGGATGCAGAGTCACTGACACTCATTTCACCGCCCCCGTCCATGAGGGACGGAATCAGGATTCCTGCCGCAAGAAAGGCGGCTGCGGCCACTCCGGCCGGAATCCACTTCCTGCTCCGGGACGGCCGCTGAGCCCGAAGGCGAGGATCGGCCTTTAGCCGGGCCAGCACTTCATCGCGGCTGCGTTTGTCTTCGGGTTTTGGCACGGACTTTAGCCAGCGTCCGATTTCTTCGTCATTCCATTTGTCTTTGCTCATCGTCCGCCACCTCCCCGTCCGTCCGATACTTCCAGAAGTTCTCTTGCTTTTTTCAATGCCCGGTGCTGGGTAGTCTTGACTTTCGCCTCTGTCCAGCCGAGCACTTCTGCCGTTTCCGCAATCGATAATTCCTGCAGGAACCTCATGATCAGCACCATCCGCTGGTCTTCCGTGCAATCATCCAGCACTTTGAACAGCCCGATCATCTCATCTCCATGGACGGCCGCTTCTTCCGGTGTCGGTCCCCTGTCGGCAGGTTGCTCTGTATCCCAATCAAATGACTCGTCTGTCCGCTTTCTCCTGACGGACGAACGGCGAAAATGATCAAAAGCCACATTCCTCGCGATGGAGAACAGCCAGGTGCGTTCACTGCTTTTCCCCTGAAAATTTCCGTATGATTTTAAAACACGCACGTACACTTCATGCAGCAGATCTTCGGAGAGCATCCGGTCCTTCGTCAGGTAGATGAGGAACCGGTATACATCCTGGTGGTATTCCTCGTAGATCCGGTGAAACACGGATTCATCCATCAGCTGCCCTCCGTTCACTGGAATTGGTCGCCCGAAAGGCGGAAAAGTTTCATAGCTCTTCAAATGGGATGCTGAATGTCATCGTCGTCCCTTTCCCTAGGCGGCTTTCCGCACGGATCCATCCACCGTGGGACTCGACGATGTTCTTCGCGATCGCAAGACCGAGCCCTGTTCCGCCTTTTCCTCTGGTCCTGGCCTTGTCGGCCTTATAAAAACGTTCAAACACGTATGTCAGGTCTTCTTCCGCTATTCCGGAGCCGGTATCGGCAACTGCAACTTCAAGCAGACCCTCGTCAGCTGAAGATCTGACGTCGACGGTGCCTCCGGAAGGGGTGTGCCGGATGGCGTTGTCGATCAGATTGGTCATGACTTGTTCGATCCTGTCCTCATCCAGGTCAACGACGGCTTCCCCGGCGCCTGTCGCATCTACGTTCAGTGTGATATCGGCATCCCTCGCCTTCTGGACGAACTTGGACGCTATTCTCTCCACCATAGGCCGTATTGCGGTAGGTTCCTTGTACAGCCGCATATAACCGGATTCGAGACGTGTCAGATCAAGTGTGTCATTGACCAGTCGGCCCATCCGCATCGCTTCGTCACGGATGATTTTCATCATTTCCTCCCGGTCTTCTTCCGTTTCGACAATTCCGTCGCTCAGCGCTTCGGAGTAACCGATCAGCATGGAGATCGGCGTCCTCAGCTCATGTGAGATATTGGCGAGGAAATCGGTACGGACCTTGTCCAGCCTGTGCTGTTCCGTCATGTCCCGGAAAACTGCGACCGCTCCCCGGATATAACTTCCGCTGTAGAGCGGGCTGATCGTGATATCGAAATATTGGCCGTCCAGGGCCAGTTCATCCTCGACTTCTTCCGAGTACATGACCACATGATTCAGCATGCCGGTGATTTCGTCCGGGATGTCGCCATCTTTGTCTTTCCTCGCATCCTTCCATTTTTTCAGCAGACGGTCTGCCGGCGGATTTGTCAGCAGAATCGAGCGGTCACGGTTAAATGAGATGACCGCATCCGTCATCGAGGTAAGGATGTTCTGAAGCTGCTCTTTTTCCTGGCCGATCACTTCCAGGTTGTGCTTGACTTGCCGTCCCATTTTGTTGAAAGCCACTGCCAGGTCACCGATCTCATCATGTTGGGGAGTCGGAACTTCTGTATCGTAACGGCCTTCCGCAAGGCTGTTCGCCGCTTCCTTCAGCTTGCGGAGCGGAGACGTGATCCTTGAAGAAAGGAAAAAGGCAAAAAAGGTCGTCAGGACAAACGCGATAAATGCGGATAACAAGACGATATAGTTTGTCTGTCGGATGTTTTCATGGACGGCCTCCATGTTCTGATAGACAAATACCGCTCCATTCAGCTCATCCCCTTCATGAAGCGGGGCCGCAAGGACGGAATAGGTCTCCATGCGGTTCGCATCCTCGGCAGACGGAAGGTTCATTTCCTTGACCACCGGGGAGTCCTCGCGGAACACACTTGAAAGTTCTTTGTCATTAAGGAGGATCGCCCGGATTTTGGCGCCGTTGTCTTCCTCATGGAAGGCGCCGATCACCTTTCCCGATACATCGGCGATGACCGCACTCGTATCCTCGCCCAGAAGATCGTCGATCACATAGATCGAGGTAGTCGGATCTTCGTGCTGATCGACGATTTTGGAGACGGTTATTGCCTGCTGGCGCAGCGTATTCTCTGCCTGGAGGCCATAGAAGTTCCCGAGAAATTCAAGAAGCAGGACACTTACGATAAACAAGACAAATGAAACGAGAAGCAATATGGTTGCCCATAGCTTCCCGACAATGCTGTTCCATATCCTATTCATTACCGGCCTCGAACTTGTAGCCCACACCCCATACCGTCACGATCATCTTTGCAGCACGGGGAGAGACTTTGGTCAGCTTCTCACGCAGCCGCTTGACATGCGTGTCCACTGTCCGCAGGTCACCGAAGAACTCATAGTGCCACACTTCTTTCAGCAACTGTTCCCGGTCGAACACTTTGTCCGGGGTTTTTGCGAGGAAGTAAAGCAGCTCGTATTCCTTCGGCGTCAGGTTCACTTCCTTGCCCTCCGCAGTGACACGGTGCGCGTCGTTGTCGATCATGAGATGCGGGAATACGACCAGGTCTTTCGGTGCCTGAGGATCGACCGAAGCATAGTTCGCCGAGCGTCTCAGAACAGCCTTGACGCGCAGTACGACCTCGCGCGGGCTGAACGGCTTGACGATATAGTCATCCGCACCCGCCTCGAACCCCTGGACGCGGTTCGCCTCTTCACCTTTTGCCGTCAGCATGATAACCGGTGTCATCTTTTCTTCACGGAGCGCGGTGCACACTTCCACGCCGTCCTTGCCCGGCATCATGATGTCGAGGAGGATGCAATCATAGTCGCGCGCAAGCGCCATCTCAAGCGCTTCGTCGCCGTCAACAGCTTCATCGACTTCATAGCCCTCCCGCTCAAGGTACATTTTCAGCAGTCGCCGGATGCGTTCTTCATCGTCGACGACGAGGATGGAAACCTGTTCAGTCACAAACCATTTCCCCTTTCACCTACACTGCTCTTCACCTTCTATTGTACCTTTCAGAGCGGGAAATTGAAAACGAATCGTCTGTTGGCGGAACCCCCGGGAGGGCCCGGTCCAAGCTCAGCGATTACCTCCCATTGCTTGAAACGATTATTATCTCGGCTGGCCGGCGAGTAACAACAGAAAAGCCCCTCCGGATTCGGTTTCCGGAAGGGCTTTGTTGGTTCAGGCATATGAGTGGAGGCCAGCGATAACGAGGTTAACAGCCACCAGGTTAAACATGATGATGGCAAACCCGATGACCGCAAGCCAGGCCGATTTACGGCCTTCCCATCCGCGCGAGAGGCGGAGGTGAAGATAAGCTGCGTAGAACAGCCAGGTGATGAGCGCCCAGACTTCCTTAGGATCCCATCCCCAGAAGCGTGACCAGGCTTCGTGCGCCCAGATCATCGCGAAGATAAGTGCTCCTAGAGTGAAGACCGGGAACCCGATCAGGACAGACCGGTAGCCGATCTCATCCATAAGCTGCGAATTCGCTTTGACTGCAAGCGGCTTTACCAGTTCCGCGATGCGGCGGCGGCTGATCAGCCGGATCAGGAAGTAAAGTATGGTCCCCCCAATGACGGACCAGGTGAATGTAGTCAGCGTCTTGGCATTGATGATCGGCGGCATTTCAGCCAGCGGTTCCATCGTCCCTTCCGTCTTGGCGCTATATTCGTTCATCCCGAACAACGGCGGGTTGTGGTACACCACTTCGGCCGGAGCGCCGTTTTTGTCGACATAGTCGAACGTCGCTTCATAGCCGGCAGCCCGGAAGCCGACCGAAATCACGATGAATCCAAGGACCAGTACGAGCGTAAACATGATAAATTCAATCCATGTCCGTTCTTTGGACTTTTTCGTCAGATCAATGTTTTTCAGCAGGTAGATCAGGCCGACAACCGCCGAAATCGCAAGGATCGCCTCGCCGAGTGCTGCCGTGATGACGTGGATGGTCAGCCAGTAGCTCTGGAGCGCCGGAATCAGCGGCTGGATGTCCCTGGGGAACATTGCCGCGTAGCCAAGAATGACGATGGCGATCGGCAGTGCGAAGAGGCCGACCATCGGCGAATTGTAGAGGAAGTAGAACAGGATCGCCGCTCCGACAAGCAGCATGCCGAATGCCGTAGTGAACTCGAACATGTTGCTGACCGGTGCATGGCCTGAAGCCATCCATCTTGTGATGAAGTAGCCGAGGTGAGCCAGGAACCCGAGAATGGTCACCGTGATGCCGAGCTTGCCCCAGCGTTTATTGGAGGCGGAAGCCTCGTTCTTCGAACCTTTCACCGCGCCGCCGAACAAAAGTGTTCCGACGAGGTACGCAATGAATGCGGCGAAGAGGAGATTTCCGCTAAGGCTTACTAAGTTCATGATTTGGGATCTCCTTCCGGTTTATCCGTTTGTGCTTCTTTGTCGCGCTGGTCGGTGTATGCAGGAAGTCCGGCATATTCAGTTGCTGCATCCAATTCACGCTGCAGGGCCACCCAGTTCTTGCTTGTGTGGCCGGCAACCTGGATTGTTCCGTCTTCCGACTTCCTGATCCAGAATCTGCGGTGATTAAAGTAGGATCCCTGCACGACGCCGATCATGAAGATTACACCGCCGAGCACGATGACCGGAATGGTCTTGTCCTTTCGGATCGTCAGACCGGACACGTTCCGTGTATCGGCCTTCTGGAAGGAAAGCTTATAGGTGTTTTCTCCCAGGGGCTCGAGGGTCTGGCGAATCGCCACGAAGCTTGTTTCGCCCTCCGGTGTTTCCGGAGTCACCATCTTGAAAAGGAAGGCCGGATTGTTGGGCACAGGAGTCGCCGACTGGGGCTCTCCGTCTTCAAATCCGCTAAAGTCCGGATAGTAGTCAAGCAGTTCCACCTTGGAGCCGTTTCCTAAATCATACTCTTTCTCCGGATTGGCCAGGTTGACGGTCAACTCCCCGAGAGATTCACCGGTCTCCTTGTGTTCAAGCGCAAATGTCATCGCACTGAGCTCGTCCTGCTTAAAGTCCATCTGGAAGATATGGAAGCCCTCATGCTTGAGCGGTTTGTTGACGACAATGGAATACTCCTTGACGAGTTCAGCGTTGGTCGAACCGGGCAACGCCCCTTCCGGCGTCTCGTAAAGCGCGACATCCGTCTGGTAATTCGAAGCGACTGTGCCGACGCGTTCGATCGCCTCGCTAAACACTTCGTCGGTGTTTTCTTGGGTATACACATCGAACGTGAACCCTTTGTTCTCGAGATAAAGACCGGGGGCGCCTTTTACGGCCAGGGTCTCCCCTTCACGGATCCACATCGATTCATCGACATAGAAACCGGGAATAGCCCGGAGCATGACTCCGAACAGGAAAATAATGAGGCCCAGGTGATTTACATAAGGTCCCCAGCGCGCCCAGCGCCCCTTCTCAGCCAGAAGGGCTCCGTTCTTTTCCCGTATGTTGTACCGCTGTTCCTTGAGCTTTTCGGCAGCTTTCTTCATGACGGCATCCGGATCATCCACGCGTCCCTCGCCGTAAAGGCGCTGACGCTTCAGGAAGCTCGGGTGCCGGTCGATCCGCTGGTTCTTCAGGGATTTGTAGAGCGGAATCCCGCGGTCCAGACTTACGACGACGAGTGAAATGCCGAGCATACCGACAAGTGACATAAACCACCAGGAACCATAAAGGTCACTTAGTCCGAGTGCGTTATAGAGCTTGCCGAACACGCCGTAGTTGTCTTCATAATACTGTGCAGCCTGCGCCTCATTCGCACCGCCGCCCGGGATGTAGAACACCTGGGGGAGGATAGTCCCGATCGCCGATGCGACCAGGATGGCGATGATGATGCTGACTCCAATTTTGACACTGGAGAAGAAGTTCCAAATCTTGTCGACCACCGTCCGCTTATGGGTCATGGAACGGATGGCGGCACCATCATAGCGCATGTCTGCCAATCTTTTTGATTTTTCTTCGGTTGAAAGCGGCCGCCCGCAGTTCTGGCAGATGTCCGTTCCTTCGGGGTTGAGGTGGCCGCATTCACATTTGATCGAACTCATGGTTGTCAGGACTCCTTAACTGGGCATGATGCTTTCCATGTAGGCTTTGATCTGTTCCTCGCTCATCTCCTGCTGGATGATCTTTTTCACTTTGCCGTCAGGTCCCACAAGGAAAGTTGTCGGCAAAGGCCTTACATTGTAGGCATCCCGCACACTGTTCGTTTTGTCGATGACGATTGGAAATGTCAGGCCATAGGTATTTGCAAAGGATTGCACCTTCAGGTCAGATTCGGAAATGTTGACCGCCAGGATATTGACGCCCTTGCCTTCAAACTCGTTGAAGTATTTTTCCATATGCGGCATTTCTTTCTTGCACGGACCGCACCAGGTGCCCCAGAAATTCAGGAACACGCCTTCACCCCGGTAATCGGATAGCCGGTGGGTGTTCCCTTCCAGATCGACCAGCTCAAAGTCCGGAGCCGTGTCGCCGACCTCGACGATATCTTCATCTTTCGTGACGTTGACTACGATCGTATACACAATGGCGATTGCCAGAACGGCCAGAATGGCAGTCCGGATGATCTGCTGCCGCTTTCTCTTTTTTTCCCGTTCCTGCTGCTTCGTCATCTGATGTCACCTCGATTCCAATAAGTACAGGATTGGAAAGATCCTTATCCATTATAACAAAGGCAGAACATGTCGAAATCCTTACATATGAAGGGTTTGTGAACGTTCCTTCTTAGCGGATCTTCCCTGTCTCGGCAAGCACCCGCAGTTGCTTCACTTCATGGGCGGTCAATTCCCTGCGGTCTCCGGCGTTCAGTCCGTGGAGGTTGAGGAAGCCGAACGACTCCCGTTTCAGCTTCTGTACCGGGCACCCGATCGCTTCAAACATGCGCTTGACCTGCCGGTTCTTTCCTTCATGGATGGTCAGCTGCACAATTCCCTTGTCCGTTTTTTTGTCCATGCTAAGAATCTTGGCTTTCGCCGGAGCGGTCTTGCCGTCTTCAAGTACAATGCCGCGTTCAAGCTTTTTCAGCTGCTCTTTTGTCGGGATGCCTTTTGTCCGTGCGACGTACGTTTTTTCGATTTCGAACTTCGGGTGGGTCATCAGATAGGCAAAATCCCCATCATTTGTAAGAAGGAGGATTCCCGTCGTATCGTAGTCCAGCCGGCCGACCGGGTACAGCCGCTCCTCCACTTCAGGAAACAGGTCAACCACCGTCTTGCGGCCCTTGTCATCGGATGCCGCCGACAATACGCCGCGGGGCTTATAAAGCAGATAATAAACCTTTTCCTCCCGTTCAAGACGGACACCGTTCACTTCTATTTTGTCGGATACACCCACTTTTGTTCCAAGCTCCGTCACGGTCTTGCCATTCACTGTCACACGGCCGGCGGCAATCAGCTGCTCCGCCTTGCGCCGGGATGCAATTCCCGCCGCCGCGATTACTTTTTGAAGTCTTTCCATCAGGTCACCCCATCACATTTACTGCACAAAATTATGTCACAACCATTGTGAAATGAAAAGGAGACCGCATCGGCACCGATGCGGTCATTTCCGTGTAATCTTCAGTTTGGCGGTGGCAATCGGCACACCGTTCAGCCTGACCTGCCAGATGCCGTCCCCTGCACCGCGTGGAATGATGGCGGCATGGGAAACGCCCTCCATCTCCTTTTCTGACAATAGGACGGCAAGAGGCTGTTCCAGTTCACCACGGATTCCGGGGAGAATCTGATACATCCCTTCCTCCGCCACGATCACTTTCTTATAAGTCCTGAAAGCTTCCCCTGACAGGTTGCGGTGGGTATTCCAATCGTCCCCATCATTCAAAGTGACGACAATCACCCGCTTGCCATCTTTCTCGAACAGAGTGGCAAGCGTCCGCCCTGCAGTTTTGGTGAAACCGGTCTTGCCGGCTACCGCGTCGCCCTCCGCCCTGACTAGCCTGTGCTTGTTCTGCCAGCCGCCATCTCCGTAATTGTAAAGGGCAGTGGACGAAATTTTCTTCAGCCGGCCGTTGTCCATGGCGTGCTTCAGCATAAGCGCCGTATCATAGGCCGTCGACAGATGTCGGTCGTCATGGAGCCCGGAAGGATTGGTGAACTCCGTGCTATCGAGTCCTGCCAACCGGGCCTTCTCGTTCATCATGTCGACAAACCCCTCGACAGAACCCCCTGCATCTTCGGCAAGGGCCGTCGCAGCATCATTACCGGAGCGCAGCATCAGCCCGTAAAGAAGCTTTTCTGCCGGCACTTCTTCCCCGGCACGCAGGTAAATGGATGAACCTTCCTGGTTTGAAGCATTTTTAGAGACCATGACTGTGCCATCCGTTCCGGCCGCATCAATATAGGTAAGTGCCGTCCAGATTTTTGTCAGGCTCGCGATCGGCAAGCGGGCATCCTCATTGGCCCCTTTCAGGAGCCTCCCGGTTTCTGCATCGATCACGGCATAGGCCTGCGCCGCTGAAGCGGCAGCCGGAAACGAACAGACAATCAGAAGTACCGCCAGCAGCGCGGAAATCCGCTTTTTCAAGATCCACCGCCTTCCGTCAGATTATTCTTCGGTTCCTTCTTCATCAAATGCTTCTGTGAAGTTGGACATGAACAGATCCATCTCTTCGTCTGCCGCTTCCTCACCTGCATCATTCAGAGGCGGGAGGTCATCCAGGCTCGCCAGCCCGAAATGATCGAGGAATGTGTCTGTCGTTCCATACAGGATCGCACGCCCTGTTCCCTCGGCACGTCCTGCTTCCTTTACCAGCCCCCTCGACACGAGTGTCTGGATCGGTCTCTCAGACTTAACTCCCCTGATCTCCTCCACCTCGACGCGGGTGATCGGCTGGCGGTAGGCGATGATTGCAAGCACTTCCAGTGATGCTTGCGTCAGTGCCTGTGTGGTGGGATTTTCAAGAAGGCGGCGGACCGCATCCGCATGCTCCTGCTTGGTCGCCAGCCGGAACGTACCGGCCAATTCCACGACCCGAAGGCCCCTGTCCTCATGCCTGCACGCTTCTGCAACTTGTGCAAGCGCGCGCTCGACGGCCTCTTTATCGGTGCCCGTCAGCCCGGCCAGCTGTTTTGCCGTCAGGCCATCGTCGCCCGCTACGAACAATAGGCTCTCAACCTGTCCGGCGAGCTGATTTCCATTTTCCAAAACTACAAAACTTCCTTCCTGAGGACGACGGTCAGGTCGTCAAAATTCCGTTCTTGCTCGACGGTGATCCGCTGCTGCTTCATCAGCTCCAGCAACGACAGGAAAGTTACCACCAGTTCCGTCCGTTCGCCAGTTTCAAAGAGGTCAGAAAACATAGCCTTTCCACCCGATTCCCCTAGGCGTCCGACCACATTTTCCATCGTCTCCGCAATAGAAATTTCCTGGCGGGTGACCCTTGTCCTGAGAGGGGCCTTCAATTTTTTCCTCTCCATCATCTTGCGGAACGCCGCAATCATGTCATGGACGTTAAGGCCCTCATCAGGTAGTGCTGCCACCACGCCGGTAGCGGCAGGTTCCGCAGGAGGCCTTGTGAAGCTCCTGCCCCGTTGCTCCCCATACTCCTTCAGAGTTGCCGCTGCTTCCTTGTACCGCCGGTATTCGATGAGCCTCTCTACGAGCTCGTCCCGCGGATCGGGACCGTCTTCGGCATAATCCTCGATATCCGGAGCTTCCTCCTCATGAACCGGCAGAAGCATTTTGCTTTTGATGGCAAGGAGAGTTGCGGCCATGACGAGGTACTCGCTCATTTCGTTCAGCTCAAGTACCTTCATGGTGTGGATGTGGTCGATATACTGACGGCTGAGTTCTGCCATCGGGATGTCGTAGATATCGATTTCCATCCGGTTGATTAAGTGCAATAATAGGTCAAGAGGGCCTTCAAACGCCTCCAACCTTACCAAATAAGACATGGATTCACCTGCAATCGATTCGTTGCGGAAAGGGGAATGATTTCGTGGATCCGCTCCGTCATCCGCTTTTCATCAAGTTTATTGCGTACTTTAATGAGAATCAAGATTATTTTGAGTGCCACGAAGTGCTTGAGGATTACTGGAATCTCATCGCGCCAAAAGACCGCACGCATCCGCTGGTCGGGTATATCCAGTCTGCTGTCGCTCTTTACCACTGGAGGCGGGGGAATTTCCGCGGTGCCGCCAAACTATTTCCGAAAGGTGAGCGGCTGCTCCGGGCGGCGCTTGAGGACGGTTCACCCTTCACGGATGGCGTGGACTTGCCCGGCTTTCTCAGAGATATCCGTGCAGCGGAGGATGCCTTGCACGGCGGCATGCCTTTTGCACCATTTTCCATCAGGGTGACCGACTCCGCAATCCGGGATTCCGTCTCGGAACTGGTCCGGATCGGCGCCGTTCCGGACCTCAGCGGGGCCCGTCTCATTCATAAACATATGCTCCGGGACCGGGGCCATATTCTGTCGGAACACGAAAAAAGGAGGAGCAGTCGTCATTGACGGTCTGCTCCTCCTTCGATGATTTCCTGGCATTTTTCCAGAAACGGGCGGGTGGCTTCTGTCGGTACAATGGTTTTTTCCGGCATGATTGCCGCCAATTTCGCGACCATCTCTTTTCCGACACCCTCTCCGCGGTGGGACGGGTTGACGGACAGATGGCAGACGGTGACACGGTCCCCGTCGAGTTCAACGCCGACCAGGCCGATAAAATCTTCTCCGGTCTTCCAGAGATAAAGCTGGCTCTGGTCGTCTGTCTCGTATCGGGTAATCGTCTCCTTCAGTTTCTTCACATCTTTTTCGCCGGGCATGAAGGACAGGAGGCCCATCGCGATTTTTTCAAGTGATTTTTTATAGCGCAGTAACATGGTCGGCTCCCTCTCTTCCGTATTCTCCGCTCGCTGTCAGCTTGCCGGAGGCCCGAAATTCGGGGCTATGAACATCCAGTATACAGCCCCCCAGGCCAGCGCCATGAGTACGATGATGATGAACAGGATGATGTTCCTCTTCCTCAACGTACCTCTTCCTTTCCGATACCGGCCGCCTCCAGCTCCAGGCGGATCAGATCATCGTACGTCTCGCGGCGGATGGCCGCACGATGATCCCCGTCCTCAACGAACACAACGGCCGGGCGCGGCATGCGGTTGTAATTGCTCGCCATGGCATAGCCGTAGGCGCCCGTGCAGAAAACTGCAATCAGGTCACCCGGCTCCACCTCCGGAAGATAGGCTTTCTCAATCAGCTTGTCGCCGGATTCGCAGCATTTCCCGGCAATCGTATAGGCCGAAGTATGCGGCTCGTCCATGCGGAGTGCCGCGGCGGATGAGTAGGCCGCGCCATACAGTGCCGGACGGATATTGTCGCTCATTCCGCCGTCAACAGACAGGTAGTTACGGACATCGGGAACTTCCTTCTCGGATCCTGCAGTGTAAAGGGTTGTGCCCGCTTCCCCTACGAGGGAGCGGCCCGGTTCGATCCAGAGTTCCGGCACCGGATAGCTCGATTCCTCAGCCGCTTCCTTGACCGTGCGGATCATGGCCCGGACGTATTCTTCCGGTTCTAGCGGATGGTCTTCTTCCGTGTAACGGATTCCGAAGCCGCCACCAAGGTTCAGTACCGGGCATGTGTATTCGTGCTGTTCCTTCCACTCGGCAACTTTCTGCATGAGCGAGCCGGCTGCAAGATTGAATGCCGCCGTATCGAAAATCTGGGAGCCAATGTGGCAGTGAAGGCCGAGAATCCGCACCCGGCTGATGCCGGACAGAAGGCGGAACGCTTCATCGGCCTGCCCGTTGTTCAGATCGAAACCGAACTTGGAATCTTCCTGTCCGGTTGTAATGAAGTCATGCGTATGTGCTTCGATTCCGGGTGTGACACGGATCAGGACATCCATCGGCAACGACAGCTCTTCTGAAATCCGATTGATCAGGCCGATTTCATGGAAGTTGTCCACCACGATGCAGCCGACGCCTTCCCGGAATGCCATGCGGATTTCTTCTTCGCTCTTGTTGTTACCGTGGAAGTGGATCCGTTCCGCAGGGTAGCCGGAGCGGATTGCGGTATAAAGTTCTCCTCCCGACACGACGTCGAGCGAGAGGCCTTCGTCCCGGACGATCCGGAACATCGCGATGCTAGAGAACGCCTTGCTCGCATACGCGACCTGCCCGCTGACCCCTTCTTCTTCAAATGCCTTAAGAAACGACCGGGCGCGGTCCCGGACGAGCGCGATATCATAGACAATCAGCGGGGTACCGTAGATACGGGCAAGCTCTTCCGCATCCACCCCGCCGATTTCCAGATGTCCATTGCTGTTGATCTTCTGTGTTCCGTATAGATGCACAGTGCCTCATCCTTCCGGCTTAGTCTATTAAAACTTTACCATGAAGGATGCGAACGTGCAATCTGCCTTTAGCTGCGCTGTCTTCTGGGAGAATCCGTGATATAAGGTCTCAGTTCGCTTCCGATCATCGGGTACCGGACCATCACGCGGGCAAATGCTTTCGGGAAAAACGGCGCGAGCGGCCACAGATACGGCACGCCCATCGGCTTGATGGAACAAAGATACCAGAATAGGATGGCTCCGCCGGCGAAGAATCCGGCCGGCCCTGCCAGTGCCGTCAGGATGAGCAGAAGCGTCCGGAAAATTTTTGCCGAGATGCTCAGCTCGTAGGATGGGATGGCAAAGGTCACGACCGCAGTCAGAGCGACATAAAGGATCACTTCCGCAGTGAACAGCCCCACATCAACCGCCATTTGCCCGAGGATCACCGCCGCGATCAGACCGAGCGCCGTGGACAGCGGTGTCGGGGTATGGATTGCGGCCATACGTAAAAATTCGACTCCGATGTCGGCTGCGATAATTTGAAACAGAAGTGGAATTTCGCCATGTTCCTTCGGTCCGATGAAATCCAGCGCATTCGGCACAAATTCCGGATGCTTGACAAGCAGATACCAGAAGGGCAGCAGAAAAACGGCCATCAGCATACCGGAAAAGCGGATGGCGCGGACACCGGTTCCGATGAGCGGCGCCTGCCTGAATTCCTCCGCGTGCTGCAGGTGGTGGAAGATGGTGACCGGAATGAGCAGTACCGACGGTGACGTATCTACGACGATCGCGATATGGCCTTCCAGCAGGTGGGCCGCAGCAATGTCCGGCCTTTCCGTGAAGCGCACAAATGGCACCGGGTGAAACTTTTGCTTGAACAGCAGTTCTTCCAGCTGCTTATCCGACATCGTCAAGCCGTCGTGATCGATTTCAGCCAGACGCTTTTTCAGCATATCGAGATGCTGTTCGCTTGCGACCCCTTTCAGATAACCGATCGCAATATCTGTCCGGCCCCGTTCCGTCACCCGCTGGATTTCAAAGCGCAGTTGCGGGTCCCGAAGACGTCTTCTGATCAGTGCGGTGTTCAGGATAATGTTTTCCGTGAAACCGTCCCTCGATCCGCGGATGACTTTTTCATTATCCGGTTCTTCCGGTTGTCTGCCCGGATACTCCCTGACGTCTACCTGGAAAACAGACCCGTCCTCCATCACAAAAACGAGCTGGCCGCTCAGGATGGAGTCGATCATGGCGTTTTTGTCTTTTGCCGGTTCGACGGCATGGAAAGGGAAATAGGTCAGGAAATTTTCCCGGGTGATCTTATCCTCCAGCTCATCCCAGATATCCGACATCTGCATCGAAGTCAGCAGCTGTGCCGTGACATCCGAACTGATCAACCCGTTCATGAAGACAATCGTGGCAGGCTCTTGGCGAATATGGATGTCCAGCATGACAAAATCATAGGACTCTCCTATGCCGAATAAGCTGCCCAGCTCTTCTTTTGCCTCATCTCTGTTGTCATATAGCCGTTCGATCGTCAACCTTCTCCCTTCGTCTCCACCGGCTCCTTCACAAGGTCTGGCCTCATGTATGCCTTCATCTTGGCAAGGATCTTCTTTTCAAGCCGTGACACCTGCACTTGCGAAATACCGAGTCTTTCCGCGATGTCGCTTTGTGTGCAGTCCATGTAAAATCTCATGACGATGATGGTCCTGTCCCTTGGGTCGAGCCTCGAAATTATGTCTTTCAGCGGGATATGCTCGAATCCTTTTTCCGAACGCTCGTCTTTGACCTGATCCATCAGGGTGACTGAGTCGCCTTCCCCCTCATATAGCTGTTCCTGGAGGGATGCCGGATCTTTCATCGCGTCCATAGCAACGATGACATCGGAAATCGGCACATCCAATATGGCCGAGATTTCGGAAATCGTCGGTGAACGTTCGTGATCTTTCAGAAAGTCGTCGGTCGCATGGCGGATCTTGAAATTGAGTTCCCTGATCGACCGGCTCACTTTCACCATCCCGTCGTCCCGAAGAAAGCGCTGGATCTCCCCGATAATCATCGGAACGGCGTACGTTGAGAACTTCACCTCAAAGCTTAAGTCGAACTTGTCGACCGCCTTGAGAAGACCGATGCAGCCGATCTGGTACAGATCATCCAGCTCCACTCCCCTTGAGGAAAAGCGCTGCACGATGGACCAGACCAGTCTGGTATTGCCCTCGACCATGACCCGCCTGGCTTCGGCGTCACCGGACTGGGCTTCCCGGATCAGCTCCCTCATCGTCTCCTGTGTCAAAAGTGGCGGTTTGCGCTGCTCCACATGTTCCTGCATCCGTCATCCCACCGACGAGCAGGTTTCCTGCACGGGAGAGAATTTCTTCTTGAACGTAACGGTGGTCCCGCCGCCCTGGCGTGAATCAACCGATAGGCTATCCGTGAAGCTCTCCATGATCGTGAATCCCATGCCGGACCGCTCCCGTTCTGGCTTGGATGTGTACATCGGCTGCATCGCCTCTTCCACATTATCAATCCCGCCGCCCTCGTCACTGATCGTGACCGTGACTTCCCGGCCGTTCAGGGCTGCATGGACCGTCACCACACCGGACCGATTCTCCTCGTAACCGTGAATGATCGCATTCGTCACAGCTTCGGAAATGACTGTCTTGTACTCCGAAACTTCCTCAAGTGTCGGGTCGAGTGCCGCCACGAAGAAGGTGAGCGTCATGCGGGCAAGTGCTTCGTTTTCACTGATTGCGGCAAACGATAACGTCATTTCATTTTCCATGCAGGATCCCTCCCAGCCGTTTTATCGCATCCTCTTCCGTGCCTTCCAACAGATGGCTGCCCAGGCCGGACAGCTCGAACATCTTCTTCATGGTCGGGGACGGATTCAAAATGACCGTTCCCCCTTCGACTGCACCAAGGTCTCTCATCCTGCCCAAAATCAGGCCGATGCCGGCACTGTCCATAAACTGCAGGCTGCCGAGGTCCCAGATGATCGCATTGGCTTTCCCGCCGAAGATAAGCCGGCTCACTTCCCTTTTGATGCTGTCCGCCGTGTGGTGATCCAATTCTCCTGCAGGGCGGACAATCACGATTCCGCCCGGTGTCAATTTAATCTGATTCATATGGATGGCCCCCTTTCGGCTCGTTATTCAACGGCCGCTTTCCGGATTCCTTGTACTCGACGAAAGTAGTGGAAATCCGGCAAATTTCGGCCATGACGGCCTTCGCCGTCCAAGCCTGCCCTCAATTGGAGCGGAATATACGTGGAAATTACAGTTATCGTATAAGGGCATGGAGGATGGCCAGTTTCGGAGAACGGATGTGCTTTTTAAACACTTGCATCTCTTTTCTTAACACTCATAAAAAACTCTCCCGAAGAGGGAGTGTTCAGACTGTAGACAAATCAAGTGTATTGCTGCTTTGTCTGCAGTTTTTTCCTCCGTACATCCGCTGTGGGCCCTTGTTTACCAAAACTGCGTTTTGATCGCAGAAAGGCATTGCTTACCAAAACACTGCGTTTTGGTCGCAGAAAGGCATTGCTTACCAAAGCTATGTCTTGGCCACAGAAGCCGTTCTTCGTAACGGCGCCCGCTAGTCCGCGGGCGTTGGATCAGCCGGTGGCAGTACGGAGACTGGCGCCTGTTCGCATCGCGAAGCGTTAACCAACATCCTCAGCGGCTTCGGCTAACGCTTTTCCCGCAGGTTTCTCGGGCCCTCCGCTTCAATCCGCCATAGAGTTCTATGCTGGCGATGCTTACTTTTTCTGCCTTTCCGGGGCAATACACGCGATATATTTAGGAAAACGACAAAACGGACCCAGATGGATGTCTTCTGGGTCCGTTGAGTACGAATATTTAACTAAAGAATACCCATTTACCGGATGTCGCCGTGAATGAGCGGTGGTGCTTCGGTTTTTTCTGGGCCGACGGCGATATGCTCACGGAGCATGGCGAGTGCAATTTCGGTGCCTTTGCCGTTTGTATGGATCTCGGCAAGCGGTTCGCCTTTTGCCACTTGGTCGCCGACTTTCTTTTTCAGCACGATGCCGACGCCCAGGTCGATCTGCTCGTCCTTGGTCGAGCGCCCCGCTCCGAGGTGCATGGCGGCAAGGCCGATGTCGTCCGCGCCGATGGACTGGACATAGCCGTCCGATTCAGCCTTGAATTCGATAGTCTCTTTGGCCGACGGAAGCTTTGACGGGTCATCGACGATCTCCGGATTGCCGCCCTGGGCCTCGACAAACTTGCGGAACAGGGCAAGGGCGGATCCGTCATTGATCACGGTCCGGATCATGCCTTCCGCTTCTTCGATGCTGCCGGCTTTTCCGCCTGCTACGACCATCCTGCTGCCAAGTTCGATGCAGAGGCGGGTGAGGTCTTCCGGGCCTTCGCCTCTCAGTGTCTCGATGGCTTCCTTTACCTCGAGCGCATTGCCGATTGCATAGCCGAGCGGCTGGCTCATGTCGGAGATGACCGCCATTGTCCTGCGCCCGACGGCGTTGCCAATGCCGACCATGGCTTCAGCGAGTTTCCTGGAGTCTTCTTCCGTCTTCATGAAGGCCCCTTCGCCGGTTTTCACATCAAGAACAATGGCATCTGCTCCTGCGGCTATTTTCTTGCTCATGATGGAACTTGCAATCAGCGGGATGCTGTCCACAGTTGCTGTCACGTCACGCAGG
Source organism: Bhargavaea massiliensis (assembly GCF_018390575.1). Classification (GTDB taxonomy): domain Bacteria; phylum Bacillota; class Bacilli; order Bacillales_A; family Planococcaceae; genus Bhargavaea; species Bhargavaea massiliensis. Next base: position 96,814 of record NZ_JAHBCJ010000005.1, read on the forward strand.
GCGTACAGCTTTTTATCCGCCGGGGTGAGGTTTCCGCTCTGGCCGATGACCGCAAGCTTTAGGCTGTTCACCTGGTCGGCAAACTGCTTTTCCGTAAGTTCGATATGAAATCCGCCGATTGACTCCAGCTTATCGAGCGTGCCGCCCGTGTGGCCGAGGCCGCGTCCGCTCATCTTGGCAACCGGCACGCCGCATGCGGCAACGATCGGTCCGAGGATAAGCGTGGTCGTGTCCCCGACTCCTCCGGTGGAGTGTTTGTCCACGAGTGTGCCTTCAATGCCGGACAGGTCGATCCGGTCACCAGAGTCGACCATGGCTTCGGTCAGCAACGCCTGCTCATCTTTATCCATTCCTTCGAAGTAGATCGCCATCAGAAGCGCACTTGCCTGGTAGTCCGGCACGGAATCATCCGTGATTCCATTGACAAAGAACCGGATTTCCTCTTCTGACAGTCTGTCTCCATCCCTTTTTTTCGTGATGATGTCAACCATTCTCATGTCTGTCAACCCGCTTTCATTTTAAAAATGGAAGATAGCTTTCGCCGAATTCCGGCATCCCGATGCCGAAGTTGTCCGCGATGGTCGCGCCGACAGAAGCGAAGGTTTTCTGGAGCGGCAACTCGCCGCCTCCTGCAAACCTCGGCGAAGCCATGATTACGGGGACATACTCACGGGTATGGTCCGTCCCCGGCGCCGTCGGATCATTGCCGTGGTCCGCTGTAATGATCAGCAGATCGTCTTCCCGGAGAGCGTTCAAGATCTCCGGCAGTCGTGCGTCGAACTCTGCAAGGGCGTTGCCATAGCCATCCGGATCTCGGCGGTGGCCGAAGAGCGCGTCAAAGTCAACAAGGTTAGTGAACGATAGCCCTTTGAAATCGCGGTTCATCACTTCAAGCAGCTTGTCGACGCCGTCCATATTGGAAGTGGTACGGACCGCATCCGTCACGCCTTCCCCGTTAAAGATATCGGAAATTTTCCCTACCGCGATCACATCATGACCGCTGTCTTCCAGTTCGTTCATCACGGTGCGTCCGAACGGTTTGAGCGCATAATCGTGGCGGTTGGTTGTGCGGGTGAAGTTGCCCGGTTCTCCGATGAACGGGCGGGCGATGACCCGGCCGACCAGATATTCCGGCTTCAGGGTGATCTCTCTTGCGGTTTCGCAGATTTCATACAGTTCTTTTATTGGGATGACGCCTTCGTGAGCGGCAATCTGCAGCACCGGATCAGCAGATGTATAGACAATCAAGTCTCCGGACTCCATATGGAGCGGTCCGAGTTCATCAATGATGACGGTTCCGCTGGCAGGCTTATTGCCGATTACCCGGCGCCCTGTCCGCTCCTCGAGTTCGCGGATCAGCCCGTCGGGAAAGCCTTCCGGGTAAACTTTAAATGGTTTGTCGATGTTCAGTCCCATGAGTTCCCAGTGGCCGGTCATCGTATCCTTGCCGACCGACGCTTCCTGCATTCGCCCGTAATAGCCGGCAGATCTTTCCTCTGCCTCAAGCCCTTTTAGCGGGCGGATATTAGCCAGGCCGAGCTCTGCCATGTTCGGCATGTTGAGCCCGCCTGTCGCTTCTGCGATATGGCCGAGTGTATCTGCTCCCTCATCTCCGAAATCGGCGGCGTCCGGCGCTTCTCCGATGCCGACCGAGTCGAGAACAATCAGATGGATTCGTTTAAATGGTTGCGCTGTCATTGTCGCAAAACCTCCTTGGCACTACATATACCCGTTACAGAAATACTGTACCACAAATCAGAGGTCTGACGTCACATTTTACCCGTGTCAGGCGCGGGGATGGAACTTGGTATAGACATCCTTTAATCGGGTCTTGCTGACATGGGTATAAATCTGGGTTGTCGAGATATCGGCATGTCCGAGCATTTCCTGGATTGCACGGAGGTCAGCACCATTCTCCACAAGATGCGTGGCAAACGAATGCCGCAGGGTGTGCGGGGTGAGCTCTTTCGTAATACCGGCTTTTTTCGCGTGCTGGTTTAATAACTTCCAGACTCCCTGACGAGTCAGGCGTCCGCCCCTTGAATTGACGAACAGCGCATCCTGCGCCCGGTCTCCCTTCAGCATCAGCGGCCTGGCCTGCTCCATATAAGCCGTAACCGAATCGATCGCATTCCTGCCGAGCGGAACGATCCGTTCCTTGCCGCCTTTGCCGAATACCCGGGCAAATCCCATAGACAGATGGACATCTCCGGTATTCATCCCGATGCACTCGCTGACACGCATGCCGGTCCCGTACAGCATCTCCAGCATCGCCCTATCCCGTACACCCGCAGGTTTTGAACGGTCGGGAGCGGCGATAAGGGAGTCGACTTCCCCGACAGACAGCACCCTCGGCAGTTTCATCTCAAGCTTCGGAAGGTCCAGCTGGATGGTCGGATCGGTCGTGGTGACCCGCTCCCTCACCAGGAACTGATGGAAAGAGCGGATCGAGGAGATATGCCGGGAAATCGTCCTGGGTGATTTTCCGCCCTGTTCCAGAACTTGAAGGTAGCTGAGTATGTGAGGACGAGTGACGCCATCCAGGCTTCCCGGCTGCTCTTCCTTTTCCAGATAGCGAATATAGCCGAGAAGATCCCTCTTGTATGACCCGATCGTGTTTTCCGCCAGCTGGCGCTCGACTCTAAGAAAATGAAGGTAGTCGTTTAGCGCATCTTCCGCTTCTTTCATGTTCTCTCCCCTTTCCGGACTTATCCATATGAAAAAAGGACAGCTTTCGCCATCCTGTCCGTTTCTGTTATTCTGATTCTTTTTCTTCATTTCCTTCACTGCAGCGGCTGCAGATTCCGTGGAATGTGAGCCTGTGGTCTTTGATCCGGAAGTTCCAGCGGTCTTCGACGATTTGTTCGACGTCACCCAGCAAGTCCTCCTGGATCTCATCCACCGCGCCGCACTCGATGCACACGAGATGGTGATGGAAATGGGCGGCTCCTTCCTGCCGCAGATCAAAGCGGGATACACCGTCTCCAAAATTGATTTTGTCGACGACCTTCAGTTCAGTCAGCAGCTCCAGTGTCCGATAAACAGTTGCAAGCCCGATTTCAGGCGATTTTTCTTTGACGAGCAGATAGACATCCTCTGCGCTGAGGTGGTCTTCCTCATGCTCCAGCAGTACAGAGACCGTGGCTTCGCGCTGGGGCGTCAGTTTGTATTTCGCATTGTGGAGCTGCTTTTTTATGCGTTCAATCCTGCTTTCCATGAGACGCCCCCCTCAAACTGTACTCATTATATCAACCAGGCCGGATGGTTACAAGAGTTCAAGCATACTAACGACAATCATTACAATATGATAATCATTTTCAATTATCAAGAAAGATGAACAATCCGATCTCCGCAGCCAATATGGCGGCGGAAAGAGCGGCGACCCTGATCACCGCTTCTTTCCTGTGTCGGCTGAAATATTTATTAAGCATGAATGGAGGGGAGAGATTCATGCAGAACAATATGAACAGCATTGTGAGCAGAAGTTGTGCAGGAAACCACCATGCGGCATAAAAAGTAAGCGCATCTTCCTGGCTGATCAGATAGGTCGATGCAAAGCCGAAGAAGACCACCCTCAGCCCTGCGATGAACATGACCGCATGCCGCAGGGCGGCGTGTGATGCCAGGAACAGGGCCAGTCCATGGAACGCAAGAAAAGCAATAAGGGCCCGGTATGGCTTTGCCGAAGCCGCGAGGTCGAGGCGCGGATCAAGAAAGAGGGTGACTGTTTCCGACATGCCCGTCTCCGCGAACCGGAACAGGACGGTCCCGCCCGTAAACCCGATAATAAGTAAGGTAAGCAGATAAAGAAAAGGGAGCGATCGCTGCATGGGCTGCACCTCCGGAGGATTTGTACAACCTATGCCTGTCCGCTCCCGGACATGTCATTTCCGACTTTTTGAACGCTCTGCCCAAAGAATGGAGAAAGCTGTTTTCGCGTCACGGATTTTCCCTTCGTCCAGCAACGCGACCGCTTCTTCCAAGGGGACTTCCAGCAGCTCGACGAACTCGTCTTCGTCTCCTGCCGCCGGGTTGTCGACTTTCCGGAGGCCTGTTGCAGCGAACAGGTGGATTGTCTCGTCTGCAAATCCCGGAGATGTGGCAAAAGTCGTTACCGGTTCCAGTTTGTCGCATGAGTAGCCGGTTTCTTCTTCAAGCTCCCTGCGTGCCGTCACTTCAGGCGCTTCCCCGGGCTCGAGTTTTCCGGCCGGCACTTCAAGGAGAGTCGTGCCAAGTGCCTTCCGGTATTGTTCAACCATCACCAGCTTGCCGTCATCGGTGATCGGGATCAGTGCCACAGCGCCCGGATGCCGGACAAGCTCCCTTTTCGAAGGCTTCCCGTCCGGCAAAATCACGTCATCGATTTCAAGACGGATGATTTTCCCGTCGTAGATTGTCTCCGTATGTACTGTCCGTTCCTCAAACTTATCCATTGGACCATCCCTTTCTGTTGGTCGTCCTTGCGCATTCATTATACTATGGATTCAGGAGGGGATACGATGAAGAAACGGAAACTCGGCAAAACCGGTCCGGACATATCGGAAATCGGACTTGGCTGCATGTCGCTTCCTGAGGATGCCCGCAAAGCGGAACGTATCGTGCACGCGGCATTGGATGCCGGGATCAACTATTTCGACACTGCCGACCTGTACGGACGAGGCAGAAATGAGGAACTCCTCGGCAAGGCGCTAGGCAACAGGCGGCAGGACATCATCCTTGCCACCAAGGTCGGCAACCACTGGACCGATGGCAGGGATGGATGGGAATGGGACCCGTCGCCCGGCCATATCCGCAAATCCGTCCGCGACAGCCTCAAGCGGCTTGGCACAGACTATATTGACGTTTACCAGCTTCACGGCGGGACTGCGGAAGATGACCTTGATGCCGTCATCGGCGTGTTCGAGGATCTGAAGCGGGAAGGACTGATCCGCCATTACGGCATTTCATCCATCCGCCCGAATGTCTTTTTGCCGTTCTTGAAAAACAGCTCTGCGGTATCGAATATGATGCAATTTAGCCTGCTTGACCGAAGGCCGGAGGAATGGTTCACCGATGTAATTGGTGCAGGTGCATCTGTCGTCGCACGCGGGCCGTTGGCAAAAGGACTCTTGACTGCTGAAGGGGAAAAGCGCACAGAAGCAATGGACGGATACCTATCGTACTCATCCGGTGAGCTTCTCGAACTGATCAGGGAGTTCGGCAGGCTGCCGGGCACACTCCATTCGGCGGCTCTCGCCTTCGTCCTCGAAAGCAGCGCGGTGGCGTCTGCCATCACGGGGGCAAGCAGCGAAGAGCAGCTGAACGAGACGCTCAGAGCCTATGACAACATGCCCGGCAGTGAAACCGTGCGGGCCTACGCTGCCCTGACGGCAGAAGAGCAATATGAAAAGCACCGGGTCTGATCTCCCGGTGCTTTCCTTTTGGCTGTTTGCCTTTAGTATTTTGAACCTTTGTCGCCGTATTTATCGAGAAGTTCTTCGAACGACATGTTTTTTTCCCGTTCACGGCGTTCCTTTGACTTCTGAGCAAGGCGTCTTTCCTCTGCTTCCTTTTCGGTTTTGAGAAGAGCCTGCTTGGCTTGCTTCAGTTTATCCAGTGTATCCCCGCCGAGTCCGTCGGCGAGTGTCGGGCGGCTGTCCTGTTTCTGGACGGCCGGTTTCCGCTGGTGCGGTCTCTTTTTGGCCACACACTCACCTTCTTTCAATCATTTACGGACGACGCACGACTGTCGCGACCCCTTGGCCGCCACCGATGCACAGCGTGGCAAGACCCGTTTTGGCGTCACGCCGCTTCATCTCGTGCAGCAGCGTGACGAGGATCCGCGCACCGCTTGCGCCGATCGGGTGTCCGAGCGCGATCGCGCCGCCATTCACGTTCAGTTTATCATGGTCGAATTTCAATTCACGGTCGACGGCAATCGACTGTGCAGCGAATGCTTCGTTCGCTTCGACGAGGTCCATGTCCTCCAGTTCCAGCCCGGCTTTGTCAAGCGCATTTTTCACTGCCTGGACCGGGCCGATGCCCATTACGGCCGGATCCACGCCGGCATTGCCATTGGCGGCAATGACCGCGAGCGGCTCGACGCCGAGCTCATCGGCCTTTTCCCTGGACATGACGACAAATGCTGCTGCACCGTCGTTGATGCCGGAAGCATTCCCTGCAGTGACGCTTCCCTCTTTTTTGAATGCCGGCCGTAGCTTGGCCAGTTTTTCAGCAGTGGAGCCCGCTTTCACGTGCTCGTCCGTATCAAAGATGATCGGATCCCCCTTGCGCTGCGGTATTTCCACCGGGACAATTTCCTCCCCAAAACGGCCCGCTTCGATGGCGGCCGCCGCACGCTCCTGCGAACGTGCCGCAAACTCATCCTGTTCCTCCCGGCTGATGCCATAGCGGTCGCACAAGTTCTCAGCGGTGATGCCCATATGATAGTCGTTGAATGCGCACCAGAGACCGTCCGAAATCATGCTGTCAATCAACTTCTGGTCACCCATCTTGAAGCCGTCACGCGCTCCTTTCAGGAGGTGCGGAGCCTGGCTCATATTTTCCATGCCTCCTGCAACGACGATGTCGGCTTCCCCCGCCTTGATCGCCTGTGCAGCCAGATGAACCGCTTTCAGGCCGGAGCCGCACACTTTGTTGATTGTCAGAGAAGGAACCGCTTCCGGAAGTCCGGCTTTGATGGATGCCTGTCGGGCCGGGTTTTGGCCGAGTCCTGCCTGCAGCACATTCCCCATAATCACTTCATCGACATGCTTCCCGTCCACACCTGCCCGTGAAAGAGCCTCCCGGATAGCGATGCCCCCAAGCTCAGTTGCCGGAATGTCTTTGAGCGATCCCAGAAATGTTCCGATTGCCGTACGTACAGCGCTTGCGATAACCACTTCTTTTGTCATTTCCCCATCTCCCCTTTACATTCATCCTCTTATTGCCTTGCCCCGCTCCGTCCGCATCCTTACAATTGAATACAAGGAGGGGGTTTGTCATGTTAAGTCTACCAAAAAAAGTAGCGATTATCGAGGTAGGGCCGAGAGACGGCTTGCAGAACGAGAAGAACCAGGTGCCGACGGAGGTTAAGCTCCGGTTCATCAGTGCCCTGCAGGATGCAGGTGTCGGCGAAATGGAACTTACATCTTTCGTATCGCCTAAATGGGTGCCGCAGATGGGGGATGCGGCAGACATCATGGCCGGAACAGAGCGGACAGGCAGACAATTTGTGCTCGCGCCGAACGAGCGGGGAATCGCCAATGCAAGAGCTGCGGAGGCAGATAGCATCGCCGTGTTTGTCGGTGTGACGGATGCATTTAATAAGAAAAACATCAATAGGACAACAGATGAAAGCATGGAGCAGCTGGCTCCGCAAATCCGTAAAATGAAAGAAGACGGCCTTTTTGTGCGCGCCTGCATTTCGACCGCGTTCCACTGCCCGTTTGAAGGTCCGGTAGACTCCGAACGTACGATCAATCTCTGTAAACACTTCTCCGAACTGGGCGCGGATGAACTGAGCGTGGCAGACACGATCGGAATGGCAACGCCTGAAGAAAGCTACCGTCTTTTCAGCCGCCTGAAGAAAGAACTGCCGGACATTCTGCTGACGGCACACTTCCACGACACGCGCAAAATGGCACTCGCCAATATCTTCGCGTCACTTCAGGCCGGCATCGACCGGTTGGATACATCGGCCGGCGGTCTCGGCGGCTGCCCGTTCGCCCCGGGTGCCACCGGAAATGTCGCAACCGAAGATGTGGTCAATATGCTGGAGCGTATGGACATTGAAACAGGCATTTCGGTTGACGGCATTTGCCGCGCGGTCGACGTAGTGGCGCCTCACGTTTCGCGCCCGATTACCACGGGCATGTATACACTGTATAAGAACGCACAACGTATAGGATAAGAGCGAATCTTAACTTGGAAGGAGGCCATTCATGGGAAATCACACGAAGCGCTGGCTGACGGCCACCGGTATCGTGACGGGCATCTCGGCCGCTGTCGGATCGGCCATCGGCCTCCTTGCCACGAACCGGCTGATGTACATGAAAAAGAAGGAGGACGACGTGATCCTTCAGCGGGAGATTTCCGCAAAGCGCTTTGATGAAGGATGGTACAATGCTGTCGGCAAATCCGATCGCTGGGTGGACTCACCAAACGGATATCGGCTAAAAGCCGTGTTGCTGGAGCCGCTGGATACGAACCATTACGTCGTCATTTCCCATGGCGTCACGGAAAACAAAATCAACTCGGTCAAATATGCACGGATGTTTGAGCGGCTCGGCTTTAACTCCGTCATCTATGACCACCGCCGGCACGGAGATTCGGAAGGGCGGACGACCAGTTTCGGACATTATGAAAAAACCGATCTTGGCGCAGTCATCGATGAGCTCCGAAGATACGCCGGTGAACATGCCATCATCGGCGTACACGGTGAATCCATGGGCGCTGCGACATCTCTCCTGTATGCCGGGAGTGTCGGGGACGAAGCCGACTTTTACATAGCCGACTGCCCGTTTTCGGATTTCACCGAGCAGGTCCTTCATATCTTGAGACGGTCCACACCGCTCCGGACGGGTTTTGCAATCCGGCTCGCCAACGTCTTTCTCAAAGTGAGGGACGGCTATACGCTCGACCTCGTGTCCCCGAGGCAGTCGGTCGTCAACATCCGGAGACCGGTGCTTTTCATCCACAGCCTGGAAGACGACTTTATCTTGCCCGAGATGACAAAGGAACTCTATGAGCTGAAGCCTGAACCGAAATCAATGCGGCTGTTCGAAAAGGGGGCACATGCCCAGTCCTATAACGAAAACGCCGAGGAATACGAACAGACAGTCAGGTCTTTCCTCTACGAACACGGGCTGCTTCCCAATAGTGCAGAAAACCGGCCGGGAATTGCCTGATTGTGAGAAAAGCAGGGCGTATGGATCTCATGCTTCCCCGAAAACCCCACTCTTCGGCCCCATTCCGGGTTAATGATCTTTCACGGTCCGTTATTGATCTTTCGCTGATCTGAGAGGCATTTTTGCACGGCATCGGGTTCAGTGATGCAGATGGGATGAAGTTGCACTTTCAAGGCACCAGAAAGGGGCGTCTCAGAAAGTCAGATCTGCTGACTTTCAGGACGCCCCTATTGGCGTTACCCCGGGATACCCATAATAAAACGCCCTTCCGCAGGAAGGACGCTGTCATTATTTGTCGTTCATTTTGTTCATCTGTGCCAGCATCTGATTGATTTTCTTCTGGGAAGGTTTCATTCCCATCTGCATCATCAGCATACGCAGCATCTGTTCGTTGATCGGCGGGTTCTCTTTCAGGTAATTCATCATATATCTTCGCGCGATGAAAAAGCCGAGAGCCACCCCGGCGAGCAACGCGACGATGAGCAGAATAATCCACCAAACGGTCGCCATTGTGGTTCCTCCTTCGTGCCATCAGTTTCACGGAATGTGCACCAAGGAGAAGTATACAACATTCTGAAGTCAGATACTACTATTTCCGCATAATTGGCGGCTTGTCCCGACTCCGTTTTCCCAAAATTTCACGGGCTTCAGCCAGCCGCACTCTCCGCTTCCCCCGCGGACCGCAAAGTAGCTCCCGCTGATGCCTGAAAGGCCGGCGAACAGATCCAGATCAAGCATTCTCGTGCCCTCGCATTGGGCAGTGAGGCTGTATTCACCGAAACCGATCCGGATTGTGCCCTTCACAGGATGGTGAAGACGGAGCAAGCCCCCCTCCCGCCCCACCTCCGGAAACCGCCTGTCCATTCTGCGCTTCAGCTGGAACATGATCCGGTCCGGGTCGACCTGATGGCAGAGAAACCGCACTTCCTGGCTTTGCTCTCCCTCCATCGCCAGCAGTTCTTCCAGCATCCGCTCCCGTCCCAGGATAAACGGCTGGTGGTCGTTTTTCACTTCGTAAATGATGTATTCGCGCATGACTTCCACCCCTTTTTCAACATCATATCCTGTGATGAGAAAAAAAGATGTCAGAGTACGGAGAAGAACCCCTCTAGTTTTGTCGAATTTTCCGGAGGCAAGTTGGGTCTTCAGTTCTGCATTGATGTATAAAAAAGGAAGGCACCCCGCGGGTGCCTTCCTTTTCAATCATTAAAGTTGCTTAAATCGTGTTGCCACATTTTCCGGGGTAAAGCCGTATTCTTTCATGACTGTACCGCCCGGTGCGCTTGCGCCGAAAGTATCAATGGCGAGGACATCGCCTTCGAAGCCGGTGTACTTATGCCAGCCGAGGGAAGCGCCCATTTCGATTGCCAGACGCTTTGTCACGGCCTTCGGAAGAACTTCTTCCTTGTACGCCGCATTCTGTTCCTCAAAGCGGTCCCATGACGGCATCGACACAACGCGGACACGGACACCTTCCTCAAGAAGCTGCTTTTGGGCGTCGATTGCGAGGCTGACTTCCGAGCCGGTTGCAAGAAGGATTCCGTCCGGGTTTCCTCCATCCGCCTCGGAGACGATATAAGCTCCCTTTTCAACGCCTTCCATCGCACGTTCCGCGGAGTGTTCGAGGATTGGCAGGTTCTGGCGTGAAAGCACGAGGACCGTCGGCTTGTTTTCTGATGAAACTGCCAGCTTCCAGGCAGCAGCCGTTTCGTTTCCGTCAGCCGGGCGGATGACCGATAGGCCCGGCATTGCGCGGAGGGAAGCCAGATGTTCGACCGGCTCGTGAGTCGGGCCGTCTTCACCGACCGCGATGCTATCGTGGGTGAACACGTAAGTGACCGGCACACCCATCAGTGCGGACAGACGGACTGCAGGACGCACGTAATCGCTGAAGACGAAGAACGTGCCGCCGAATACGCGGAGTCCGCCGTGGAGCGCCATGCCGTTGAGCGCGGCGCCCATCGCAAATTCACGGACTCCGAACCAGATGTTGCGGCCGCGGTAGTTGTCCGGGAGGAAGTCGCCGGCACCCTTGATCGTTGTCTTGTTCGACCCTGCAAGGTCGGCACTGCCGCCGAACAGAGAAGGAACTGATTCCGCCAGGGCATTGATCATGTCGCCGGACGCACTGCGGGTCGCGACGGACTTGCCGGTTTCATAGGACGGCAAGTTTTCTGCGAAGCCTTCAGGCAGCTTTCCTTCAAGCGCCGCTTTAAGCTGAGCCGCTTCTTCAGGATAAGCTTCCTCGTATGCCGCAAACCGCTCGTTCCATTGTTTTTCCGCCTGCTCGCCGTTTTCTTCCGCCGCCTTGCGGAATGTATCGTACACTTCTTCCGGCACGTGGAAGTCTTCCTCGAAGGTCCAGTTGTAGTACTCTTTGACGAGCTTCATCTCGTCTTCGCCCAGAGGGGCACCATGAACGTCCGCTTTGCCGGATTTGTTCGGCGAACCGTAGCCGATGATCGTTTTTACTTCGATCAGGGTCGGGCCGCCTGCATTCCCTTTCGCTTCTTCAATGGCGCGGGAAACCGCATCGATATCATTTCCGTCATCAACTCGGAGATAGTTCCAGCCGTAGGATTCGAAGCGCTTCCGGATATCCTCCGTAAAGCTCATGTCGAGTTCCCCGTCAAGGGAGATGTCATTGCTGTCATACAGGACGATCAGCTTGTCCAGCTTCAGGTGGCCGGCGAGGGAGATTGCCTCAGAGGCAACTCCTTCCATAAGATCGCCATCGCCGCACAGTGCGTACGTGTAATGGTCGACTACCTCATGACCGTCCTTGTTATAGGTTGCAGCAAGATGGCGTTCAGCCATCGCCATGCCCACTGCCATGCCAATTCCCTGGCCAAGCGGTCCCGTAGTCGCTTCCACGCCGTCAGTATGGCCGTATTCCGGGTGGCCTGGTGTCTTGGAACCCCACTGGCGGAAGTTTTTAAGCTCATCCATCGGCAGATCGTAGCCGCCAAGATGGAGTAGGGAATAAAGGAGCATCGACCCGTGTCCTGCGGAGAGGACAAAGCGGTCCCTATTGAACCACTGAGGATTCGACGGGTTGTGCTTCATGTGTTTTGTCCAAAGAGTGTAAGCCATCGGAGCTGCGCCCATCGGGAGACCCGGGTGGCCGGAGTTGGCTTTCTCAATTGCGTCGATGGACAGAGTCCGGATCGTGGTGATTGCAAGTGCATCGGCATGATTCGCCATCTTTCGACATCCTTTCACGAACAAATAGTTGAACCTTTTTAAGTGTAGACGAGCCCGGCATTCTTTACAACCGGATTCACGTCCCGGTCGGGCTCAGTTCGGGAATTTGTTGGATCTGAGCCGTTTCACTTTGTCCGGAGTGATATCATTGCCTTCCGGATCGATCACTGTGACGTTTTCGATCGTCTTCTTCATATTGGAACGGAAGGTCTCCAGGTATTCCTTGCGAAGTGAAGTTTGCTCTTTCGCTTCTTCCATCGTCAGTCCGATTGTTTTCTTTTTTTTCGCCAATTCATTGATGCGGGCGAGCTTTTCGGGTGAAAGCATGAAATCTCCCCTTTCCATTTCACCTAAAGATAAGAAAAAAAAGAGACGAGCGCAACTCATTCGCTCGTCTCAAGGGTTTCTGTATATTCTCTGTAACGCCTGTGCACCGTCGCTTTGCTGACGTCATGGCCAAGGCCTCTTAATGTCGAGGCAATTTCCTCAAACGTCAGCCCTTTCTGCCGGAGGCTGACAATTTCTGCAATCGGGACGTCGATCCGCTCGCGGCCTTCCGGGTTGCCCCGCCTTTTAAGGTTCCGTTCCGGCCGGTAACCCTTATCAACTGCACGGCGCATGCCACGCCGGATTTTTGCGTTGTGCATCTTCCTCTGGTATTCCTCAACGATTGCGAGGATGTCGAGGAGCATCGTGTCCATCTCATTCAAGGCCGCAGGCCCCTTGTCTGTATATGTATAGGTGGATGCTCCGGCCTTCTGCAGAAGATGGAGGACTGCAACGCGGGCGTTGCCCCGCCCGAGACGGGTCTCATCCTGGACGATGACGACCTTTGCCTCGCCTTCCCGAATGTGGTCGATCAGGTCCAGCAGGCCGTCCCGGTCCATGTCATAGCCGCTGTGGCGGTCCGAGAAGACACCGGTTACCGAAAGGCCCAGCTCATCGGCGAATGCGCGCAGCTCTTCCTCCTGCCGCTCCAGCGACATGTCCTGAGTCTCCTTTTCCGTGCTTACCCGGCAGTAGACGGCACATGTGCGCACCGGCTTCACTCTCCATCACCGGCCAGCTGGATGTCATCCGAGTAGTTCAATTTCGAGGGAATGAGGAGCGTCTCCCCTGCCAGGATGGTAGAGTCTTTTTTGCCATTCAGTTTGATTACTTCATCTATCCACAGATCGGCCGGCAGTGATGTGCCGGCTTCCTGATGGAGGGCGAACAAAGTGTCTCCTTGGTTCACCTGGATCTCGGCGGTATGCAGCGGCTTGGTTTCCCCCTCCTGTCCGGGCAGCATTGCCACTGATACGACAGCAATCAAGAATAGAAATACAACGTAGGAATAATTACGGATGATGTTCATGTAAGGCCCTCCTCAAGAATTCGAATGTCTGTTCGCATGTTACCAATATCTTAAGGCGAACAAATGTTTTTGTCAAGACGTTTTCTCGAACCTATGTTTGCATTTCATTGAGACGGCTGATATACTTGAACCAATCAGAAAACGTGAAAAGAAGAGGTGAATCCGTTTGAAGAAAATGTCGAAGAGGCAGGAAGCGATCCTCACTTTCATCAAGGAAGAGGTCAGGACCAAAGGCTATCCGCCATCTGTCCGGGAGATCGGTGAAGCAGTCGGGCTCGCTTCCAGCTCGACGGTCCACGGCCACCTGGCACGCCTGGAAAACAAGGGGCTCATCCGCAGGGATCCGACCAAGCCGCGTGCGATCGAGATCCTGGAAGCCGGCGACACCATTCCGAAAGCAAGTGTCGTCCAGGTGCCGATTGTCGGCAAGGTCACGGCCGGTCAACCGATTACGGCTGTGGAGAATATCGAGGAGTACTTCCCTCTCCCGGATCAGTACGGCAGTTCTGATGACCAGCTCTTCATGCTGGAAATCATGGGTGAATCCATGATAGAAGCCGGCATCCTGAACGGCGACTATGTGGTCGTCCGCCAGCAGAGCACCGCCAACAACGGTGAAATCGTCGTCGCCATGACCGAAGACGATGAAGCGACCGTCAAGCGCTTCTTCAAAGAGGACGGACATTTCCGTCTCCAGCCGGAGAACGCCTCGATGGACCCGATCATCGTCGACCAGGTGTCCATCCTTGGAAAAGTGGTCGGTGTCTACCGGCACGTCCAGTAACAAACGGCTAAGCACACGGCCTGCAGCGAAAAATCGCTGCAGGCTGTTTTTTGATTTCCGGCAAGAGGCTTTTCTATTTTATCCCATAGAGCATTCGGATATAGTAGGAACATCACCGGAGAAGGAGAGATGATTAGTGAACGTACTTGTAATCGGAGCAAACGGCAAAATCGGCAAGCAGCTGGTGAAGCTGTTGAGCGAGAGCGGAGAACACAGAGCGACCGCCATGATCCGTGACGAAAAGCAGAAGCCTGACTTTGAAATAATGGGCGCTATGACCGTAGTGGCGGACCTGGAAGACCGGACTGAAACAATCGCTTTGGCGATGGAAGGCATGGACGCGGTCGTTTTCACCGCCGGCAGCGGCGGCCATACCGGTCCGGACAAAACCCTTCTCATCGATCTGGACGGTGCCGCAAAGTCAGTTGAAGCCGCCCGTCAAACAGGGGTCGGGCGCTTCCTGATGGTGAGCGCGATCGGCGCCGATGACCGAGAACGCTGGTCCGACCAGATCAAGCCCTATTACGTGGCCAAGCACCATGCGGATAACATTCTTCTTGCAAGCGGACTGGATTATACGATTGTCCGGCCGGGGCTGCTTCTGGACAAGCCGGGAACAGGCCGGATCTCGGCCGCTGAACATTTGGAGCCGGGCGGTGTGCCGCGCGAAGATATCGCGCGTGTTCTGTACGAGGCTCTGGGTACGGAAACCACCCGCAATCGTTCTTTCGACGTCACATCAGGAGACACACCGGTCAGAGAAGCTTTGGCTAATCTTTAAATTAAAAAGGGAGCGCAGCATCGCTTGCTGCGCTCCCTTTGTTATGGTGTCAGTACATTTTCATGTACTGCTCCCGTTCCCATGGGTGGACCGTCGTGCGGAACATATTCCACTCCGCTTCTTTCGTATCCATGAAGTTTTTATAAATGTGTTTTCCAAGGCTACGCTGGATCACCTCGTCACCCGCCAGGGCGTCGAGCGCTTCCTTCAGGCTTGCCGGCAAGTCCTCAATGCCCATGCTCCGGCGTTCACGGAGGCTCATCTCGTAGATATTCTGATCGACCGATTCCGGCGGTTCCATGCCGCTCCGGACGCCTTCGAGACCGGCTCCGAGCAGGACCGCCATCGCCATGTATGGGTTTGCTGCCGGGTCGACCGAACGCACTTCAACACGTGTGCTCAGTCCCCGGGATGTCGGGATGCGGATCAGCGGACTGCGGTTCGTCCCTGACCAGGCGACATAGACCGGTGCTTCATAGCCCGGAACCAGGCGCTTGTAGGAGTTGACAGTCGGATTGGCGATTGCCGTAAATCCGTGAGCGTGCTGAAGCAGCCCGGCCATGAACTGGTATGCGATGCGGCTCAGGCCCTCTTCTCCGTCCGGATCTTCGAAAACGTTCTCGCTCCCCTTGAAAAGTGACATGTTGACGTGCATGCCCGATCCGGCCACTCCGAAAAGCGGCTTTGGCATGAAGGTGGCATGAAGGCCATGTTTACGAGCGATCGTTTTGACGACAAGTTTGAATGTCTGGATATTGTCGCAGGCCCGGATGGCGTCAGCGTATTTAAAATCGATTTCATGCTGACCCGGGGCGTTTTCATGGTGGGAAGCCTCGATTTCAAAGCCGAGTGCTTCGAGTTCAAGAACGATGTCCCGGCGGCAGTTTTCACCGAGGTCGGTCGGAGCGAGGTCAAAGTAACCGCCGTAATCGTTTAGCTCAAGGCTCGGTTCGCCGTTCATATCAAGCTTAAAAAGGAAGAATTCCGGCTCAGGCCCGATATTGAACTTCGTAAACCCGAGCTCTTCCATTTCTTTGAGCACCCGCTTCAGGTTGCTTCGCGGATCACCCTCAAAAGGCGTGCCGTCGGCGCGGTGGACATCGCAGATCAGCCGGGCGACTTTCCCGGAACCCGTATCCCACTGGAAAACCGTCCAGGTGTCCGTGTCCGGCACGAGATACATGTCAGACTCCTCGATCCGGACAAATCCTTCAATCGACGATCCGTCAAACATCATTTTGTTGTCCAGCGCCTTGTCAATCTGGGATACCGGGATCTCGACGTTTTTCACAGTCCCGAGAATATCCGTGAATTGCAGCCGGATAAAATTCACATTCTGCTTTTGTATGTCGTTCTTAATGTCTTCCTTCGTAATTTTGGCCACGTTACCATCCTTTCAATTTTTAAGAAGGCCTTCCCGCATCAGCGAACCAAGTGCACCGAGAATCGCGATCTGTACATGTTCGTATGTAAGACCGCCTTGGATATAAGCGGTATAGGGCGGACGAATCGGCCCGTCTGCCGTCAGCTCGATGCTTGAACCCTGCACGAACGTTCCGGCAGCCATGATGACGTCATCCTCATAACCCGGCATATAAGACGGCTCTGGCGCAAAATGTGCGTTCACGGGGGAATTCGCCTGAATCTCCCCGCAGAACCGGATCATTTGCGCAGCGTCATTAAATGACACCGACTGGATCAGGTCTGTGCGGTCCTCGGAATAATGCGGTGAAGTCATCATGCCCGCAGCCTCAAGCATCGCTGAAGTGAAAATCGCACCTTTCACGGCTTGGGCCGTCACATGGGGCGCCAGGAAAAAGCCTTGATACATGTCTGGAAGCGTTCCGAGAGAAGCTCCCGCCTCTGCTCCTATACCCGGAGACGTCATCCGGTAAGCACATTTTTCGATCAGGTCTGCCCGCCCGGCCAGATACCCTCCGGTTTTGGCGAGTCCTCCACCCGGGTTTTTGATAAGGGAACCCGCCATCAGGTCGACCCCCACCTCGGTCGGTTCGATGGTTTCGACGAATTCCCCGTAGCAGTTGTCCACGAAGATGACAGCGTGAGGCGCCAATTCCCTGACCTTCCGGACCATTTCGCCGATCTGCCCGACGGTAAAGCTTGGCCGGAGCGAATACCCCTTCGATCGCTGAATCCCGATCATCTTCGTCTTTTCTGTCACCGCCTCGCGAACAGCCTCGAAATCGACCTTGCCGTCATCTTTCAGATCGATGTGCCGGTAAGAAATCCCGAAATCACTCAGGGCCCCCGTGTCTTTCCCTTTAGGGCCTGAGACGATGGATGCGAGTGTGTCGTATGGTTCACCGGTGATATAAAGCAATTCGTCACCCGGACGCAGCACACCGAAGAGTGCCGTGGAGATTGCATGGGTTCCGGAAATAATCTGGTTGCGGACCAGCGCCGCTTCGGAACCGAACGCCGTCGCATACACCTGTTCCAGAACATCCCTGCCTTCATCATCATATCCATATCCCGTCGACGGGTTCATATGATGGTCAGATACCCGGTTTTGTTTGAACGCAGCGAGCACTTTCGCCTGATTGGCGAGGGCCACTTCGTCAATGCGCTTCAGGAAAGGGGCAATTTTGTTTTCTGCCTCTTTTCTCCAAATCTCAATCTGTTCTGTGTGATTCATGATGTCGGCCATCAGACTCTTTCCTCTCTCTTGCATAGTCATCTACAAGTATACCGCAATGGCGGTATCCTGCATCCCGGGCGCTGTGATAGCCCGGCAGACCCAACAAAACAACAGACGGGCGCCGGGAAGCATGAAATGTCTGCTTCCCGGCAACCCGTCTGTTTTTATACTGTTTCTTCTGCCTGTTCTTCCTTTGGGGCGAGGTTCACCGGCCGTGCGGGGACAAACGTGGAAATCGCATGCTTGTAGATCAGTTGCTGCTTTCCGTCCGTTTCAAGCAGCACAGTGAAATTATCATACGACTTCACTTGCCCCTTCAGCTGGAAACCATTGGTCAGGAACACGGTTACATAAACTCCGTTTTTACGGATCTGGTTCAGGAATGTATCCTGAATGTTTGCCGTCTTCATTGCACCTATTCCTCCGCTCTCTCTTTATATTGCCCAACGCTTGCGCTTTTGGGCACAGTCGCCGTTGTCACGGCGCCGCTGCCGCGGTAATTGGCATGGGCCCTGTGTTATGTATTCCGTTCCGGCGGCCCAAAATCCTTCATGAATCCAAGTATTTTTTGCGTATTCCGACGGGTCCCTTCCAGAGCATCCAGCCAGTGCACGTCCAGCTTGTTCCGGAAATAGGTGAATTGCCGCTTTGCATAGCGTCTGGTGTTTCGTTTTGTCAGCTCCAGCGCCTGTTCCAAATCCATCTCGCCTTTCAGATAGGTCCCAATCTCCCGGTAACCGATTGCCTTCATGGACTGGCTTTCCCCGAATCCGGCATCCATCAGGCGGCGGACTTCTTCAATCCATCCGGCATCCACCATCAGATCCACCCTGCGGTTGATCCGCTCATAGAGAATGTCCCGGTCCATGGCCAGTCCGACGAGAAGATGGTTGTACAGCGGTGCGGCACTGTCCATTCCTTCGGCTTCCTTTTTTGTCTTTCCGGTCAGTGACCCGATCTCAAGTGCACGGATGACCCTGCGTGTATTGTTCGGATGGATTTCTGCCGCAGCCCCGGGGTCGCTCTTTTTCAGCAATTCATGGAGATGTTCCGGCCCCTTTTCCCGCAGCATCCGTTCCAGGCTCTGCCTGAGTTCCGGATCTTGCTTTTGTTCAGTAAAACGATAATCATACAGGATCGACTGCACATACAGACCCGTGCCTCCTGTGATGATCGGCAACCGGCCCCGGGAGCTGATCTCTGCAATCTTTTCCCGGACGAGCCGCTGGTAGTCAGCGACAGAGAATTCATCCCCCGGCCCGAGGATATTAAACAGATGGTGCGGCACACCCCGCATTTCATCCGGCGTAATCTTTGCGGTACCGATATCCAGGCCCCGGTATACTTGGAATGCATCGCCATTGATGACTTCCCCGCCAGTTGCTTCGGCAAGGCTGACACTCAGGTCGGTCTTCCCTGACGCGGTCGGTCCGACAATCGCAATTACTTCCGGGAAGTTTTTTTCACTCATGATTCCAGCCACTCCGTGATGAACTCGGCGATCCGGCCTTTTTTCGGGGAATGCAGGATTTCGTGCCGACCCTCTTCCACCAGATAAACGGTGACATTTCGGACGTTGTTTTCCGCGTACTGCCTGGCGACATTCCAGATTCCCGCTCCGTTCTTTCCTACCGGGTCCAATGCGCCGGAAATCATGAGAATCGGAAGATCGGCAGGCGTCCTGCGAATTTCACGGTCGTCATGGATCAGGTCGAGCCCATCGAACAGGTCGGCGAAAAACCCGGTGGTCGAGACGAATCCTGAGTCTTCGTCATCCAGATACTTCTTGACCGCATCTTGGTCTTCATTCAGCCAGTCAAACGGCGTCACCGCATCCGGAAACTGGAGGTTGTAACGGCCGAACGTCAGGGAATTCAGCAACTGATTCGGCTCTTTTTTCATCCCTGCGGCAACATATCGGGAGGCGATCATACGGCCCGCCCTGATTGCAGATCCGGGATGGTCCCCCGACCCCATGAAGATGGCCCGGTCCAGCAGATGCCCATAGCGCTGGGAATATCGTCTTGCCACAAAGGAGCCCATACTGTGCCCAAAAATCGTGAATGAAGGGGAGGGATGGCTATCGCGCAGGAGCGTCGTCACTTCATGGACATCCTGCACCACCCGCTCGAATCCGTCTTCATCGGCAAAATACCCCCTGGTCCCATTTAATCTGACGGTACTTCCATGCCCCCTGTGATCGTGTCCGCTTACAATGTATCCGGCCTTTTTGAGCTCTTCGGCAAACTCTTCATAGCGGCCGATATGCTCTGCCATTCCGTGAAGCAAATGAATATGGCCTTTCGGCGGTCCATCCGGCTCTGCCAAAAAGGCACTCACCATGTGGCCATCGGTCATGTGGATAGTTATTCTGTCCAATCGGTCATCCTCCTTGCAGATCTGCTGCCTGACTGATGGCATGGTCCAGTTCTTGAAGCATCCTTGCCTTCTCCTCTGGGGTCAGGAAAAGCAGCTCTGCCATGTAATCCGTAATTTTCTTTCCTTCCTCGCGTACCCTGCCGGGATCGAAAAACATCCAGCCGGTTCTCCTGACAAGGAAATCGGCCGGAGTGGCTGCCATTTCCCCTTGTATGGCATAAAGGACCTTGCCTCTGACAGCAGCTGAGAGTCCGGCTCCATCTCCCGCTGCGTGGGCAAACCGGAACACCACATCGGCATTTGTCCCGTAGAAAGAAGCAATCTCACGCCCTTCCTCACGGGTCAGGCCGTATAGTTCCGCTTCATTTGCCTTGCCTTCGATAAAGGTTTCCAGCTCACCGGGATCTTCAAACTCACCGCCCGATAAGCGGAGCGCTTTTGTGACGCAAGGTCCGAATGTGCGGTTTCTCGAGCGACGGACAATCCGGTCCACAACATCTTCTGCCATTTTCCTGTAACCGGTCAACTTGCCGCCGGCCATCGTGAGAAGCCCAGATTCGGATTCCCAGATTTCATCCTTCCGCGAAATCTCCGAAGGATCCTTTCCCTCTTCATGGATCAGCGGACGGACACCTGCCCAGGTGGACTCCACGTCCTCCCGGCTCAAGCCGAGTCCCGGGAACATTCCGTTTGCCGCATTCAGCAGATAATCCACATCTGCATCCGTTGCGGCGGCATGTTCAGGTGCTCCGTCGTAGAACGTATCAGTCGTGCCGACATAGGCCTTCCCGTCTCTCGGGATGGCAAAAATCATCCTGCCGTCGGGACTGTCAAAGTAGACCGCCTGCCTTAACGGGAAGCGTGATTGGCTGATGACAATATGGCTTCCCTTTGAAAGCTTGAGATGCTTATCGTTGTTGAAGGAATCCAAGCTTCTTACCTCATCCACCCATGGCCCCGCAGCATTAATGACATGGTCAGCATCCACACGGATCAGGCTGCCGTCCAACCGGTCCCGGATATCAGCGCCGGCGACATTGCCTTCTGCGTCATAATTCAACTTTTCCGCCCTGCAGTGATTTAGGCAGAGTGCGCCTTTCTCCGCCGCCTTTTTAAGAATTTCGATGGTCAGGCGGGCATCGTCCGTGCGGTATTCCACATAGTGGCCGCCCCCCAGAAGACCGTCCTGCTTAAGCAACGGTTCCAGCCGGAGCGTTTCTTCCGGTGACAGCATCGTCCTGCGCTCGCCCTTTTCGACGCCCGCCAGCCTGTCATACACCGCAAGCCCGGCGGATGTCATAAACGGCCCGAATGTACCGCCCTTATAAAACGGCAGCAACATTCTCTCCGGCTCTGTCACATGGGGAGCGTTCTCATACACGACCTTCCGTTCGCGGCCGGTTTCCGCAACAATCTTCAGTTCCATCTGCTTCAGGTAGCGGAGCCCTCCGTGGATGAGTTTAGTCGACCTGCTGGACGTCCCTTCAGCGAAATCTTGCATGTCAACGAGAATGACAGACATCCCCCGTGTGACGGCATCCAGTGCAATCCCGGCACCGGTGATCCCTCCGCCGATGACGAGAAGATCAAAACGGAACCTTGAGGCACGCTGCTTCATTTTCGGTCTGAGCAATGTCGAAAACATGGTTGCCACTCCCTTCACATTCTAAACGAACGCGTCGCTTCCACCGCTTTTTTCCACCCTGCATACAGCCGGTCCCGCTCTGACAGGTCCATCTCCGGAGAATACAGTTTCCTCGACCGCCACATCGAGGCGATTTCATCACAGTCCTTGTAGAAGCCGGTAGATAGCCCTGCCAGATAAGCGGCACCCAGGGCGGTCGTCTCGCTGAATTCCGACAGTTCCACTTCCGACTGGAGGATGTCACTCTGGAACTGCATAAGGAATCCGTTATCCACGACACCGCCGTCTGCACGGAGGCGTTTGACCGGAATGCCCGCATCTTTCTCCATGGCATCCAGCACATCTTTTGTCTGGTAAGCGAGTGATTCCAGCGTGGCACGGATAAAATGCTCTTTCTCCGTCCCTCTGGTCAGACCAAAGATCGCACCGCGCGCATCCGGATCCCAATAAGGGCGTCCCGAGCCCGACAAATGCAGGGACCACATAGACACCGTTCGTCGAACCGATCCTCAACGCATACTGCTCGCTGTCTTTTGCCTTGCGGAGCATCCGCAAGCCATCACGGAGCCATTGGATGGCGGAACCCGCAACGAACACGCTGCCTTCAAGTGCGTAAACAGGCCCCTTTCCGATGTCCCATGCGACCGTCGTCAGGAGGCCGTGCCGGGAATCTGTCGGCCGGTTGCCCGTATTGATCAGCATAAAGCATCCTGTGCCATATGTGTTTTTCGCCATGCCTTTTTCAAAGCAAGCCTGACCGAACAGTGCAGCCTGCTGGTCGCCCGCCGCGCCGCCGACCGGCACCTTCCCGCCGAAAAAGACCGAAGGATCAGTGTGGGCATATACTTCAGAGGAAGGACGTACTTCCGGAAGCATCTTTAGCGGGATATCCAGAATGTCACACAGCTCCTCATCCCACTTCATGTCATGAATATTAAAGAGAAGGGTTCTCGAGGCGTTCGTCACATCGGTCACGTGGACTTTTCCGCCGGAGAGCTTGTAGATCAGAAAGCTGTCGATTGTGCCGAACAGCAAGTCCCCAGCCTCCGCCTTTTCCCTGGCCCCTTCGACTTTGTCCAGGATCCACTTGACTTTCGTTCCCGAAAAGTAAGGGTCCAGCAACAGTCCGGTCTTTTTCCTGAACCGATCTTCGTGCCCCGACTCCTTCAGTTGATTGATGATTGGCTGGGTCTGGCGAGACTGCCAGACGATGGCGTGATGGACCGGACGTCCGGTTTTCCGGTCCCAGACGACGGTAGTTTCACGCTGATTCGTGATTCCGATCGCCCCGATTTGGTCATGGCTTGTTCCGCTTTCCGTCAACACCGCCGCGATGCAGGAAAGGACCGACCCCCAGATTTCATTGGCATCATGTTCCACCCAACCGGGATTTGGGAAATACTGTCTGAATTCCTGCTGAGCTGAATGGACCACCCGTCCTTCCCGGTCAAACAGGATGGCACGTGAACTGGTGGTTCCCTGGTCGATCGACAGAATATAAGTGTCCAACTGGCTCTCCCCTTTCGAGTTACATCACACGCTTGAACATCTTCTCGATTTCATATGTGGAGAAATGAATAATGACCGGCCGGCCATGCGGGCAGGTATATGGACTCTCGGCCTGCCCGAGGTCATGCAGAAGCCGCTCCATGTCTGCCCTTGTCAGGTAATGGTTCGCCTTGATCGACCGCTTGCAGCTCATGAGAATCGCCGTCTCCTCAAGCAGCTTGCCGATATCCGTCCTTTTCTCTGTCAGCGCCTGTTCCACGAGCGCATCGATAATTTCTTCTTCTGAGCCCGCCGGGAACCAAGCGGGATGTTCACGGACGACAAACGTCCGGCTTCCGAACTCCTCCATTTCCACGCCAACGGAAGCGAGGGTGTCGACCAGCTCACGGATTCTTTCCATGTCGTCAGGGGGATAGTGGAACGTCAGCGGAATGATGAGTGCCTGCCGTTCATTGCCGTCCGCCTGCTTGACCTTTTCCCGGAAGTACTCGTACTTGATCCGTTCCTGGGCGGCATGCTGATCCACCAGGTAAAAACCGTCCGTGCTCTGAGCAACGATATACGTCCCGTGAATTTGTCCGACAATCTCCAGCTCTCCGAACGGCACTTTACTGGAATGCACGGCCTCCGGACGCTCCTCCTGTACAAGGGGAATGTCAGCGGAATCCCCCTCCACCGATACGTCCTCAGGGGCAGGCGGATCGGCAATGACCTGGGATGCAGGCTGCCGGCTGAATGAATGGTCCATGACTCCGCCATCCGATGAAGGAAACGGCAAGCCGCTCCCGGCATCCGTTTCCGGGCCGGAAGAGCTCCTGTTTGCCGTGTGGGCTTCCGGAGCAAGCTGAGCCGGCCGATAAACTGTTTCCCCGATTTGTGGCACGATGCGCTTTTCCCTTTCCTGCTGATGCCATAGTGAGGTCTGCTCTGTTTGCGGCCGTGCTTCCTTCGGAGGTTTGGCAGCAGGCGCGCCGATGGCACCGGACACCGCCCGGCGGACCGCGTCACGAATCAGCGCGCAAAGCTCCGGTTCCTTACTCAGCCGGATTTGCTGCTTGGCAGGATGCACATTCACATCCGTCAAATACGGGTCACCCTTGATGTCAATCACTGCAATCGGATACCGCCCGATTGGCAGATAAGTGTGATAGGCGTCAATCACCGCTCTTGTGATCGCATAGCTTTTGACCCAGCGTCCGTTTACAAGTACTGTCATGTAGTTTTTCGAGGCGCGGGTGATTTCCGGCAGCGCGCAATAGCCGGACACTTCATAGTCTGCAGACTCGCCGCTGAATGCGAGCATTTTCCGGGCGGTCCCCGGCCCATAAATATCCGAAATGACCTTAAGGAGATTTCCGCTTCCGGATGTCCGCAAATGCTCCTGGCCATTGTGGATCAGACGGAACGCGATATCCGGATGGCTGAGTGCGGCACGGTTCAAGTAGTCGATAGAATGGCCGAGCTCGGTCTGGATCGTCTTCATGTACTTTAACCTGGCCGGTGTATTGAAAAACAGCTGGGAAACGGTGATGTCCGTCCCTTTCCTGTAAGCGGCCGGCTCCTGTTCAACAAGGCGTGTTCCTTCGATTCGGATCCTGCACCCGCCGGATTCACCGTCGGATGTCTGCATGTCCACTTTCGAGACGGCAGCAATACTGGCGAGCGCCTCTCCCCGGAAGCCGAGCGTCCGGATCCTGAACAGGTCATGTTCATTGCCGATTTTGCTCGTCGCATGCCTTGAAAAACAGAGCAGGGCATCTTCCGTATCCATTCCCCTGCCGTTGTCTGTCACGCGTATTGACGAGAGCCCGGCTTCCTCTAGCCTTACCTCGATGGAGGTCCCTCCGGCATCAATCGCATTTTCAACAAGCTCTTTTACTACAGATGCCGGGCGTTCCACCACTTCGCCGGCTGCAATTTTGTTGGACAGCGGTTCATCCATCAGAACAATTTGTCCCATCAGATCACCTTCCGTTCCGTTTCAGTCGTTCCTGCATGCCATGGAGCCACTGGAAGGCATCCATCGGCGTCATACGGAGAAGATCCAGCCCTTCGATTTCATCGGCGAGGCCGGATTGCCGCCCGCCTGCGGAGCCCGTCTCTTCCCCGACTTCGTCAAACAGTGATAGCTGGCCCTCCGGTTCCGTGGAGGATTCATTTGCGGGACGCTCCGCCTCGAATTCACCGAGCAGTTCGTCCGCCCGGCGGATGACGCTTTCGGGGAGTCCGGCAAGTTCTGCCACCTGGATTCCGTAACTCTTGTCCGCCGCCCCATCCTTTACTTTATGAAGGAAAATGACGCGGCCATTTTGTTCGGCTGCAGCTACATGGACGTTTTTCAGCCGGCGGAGCGTTTCCGATAGGCCGGTCAGTTCATGGTAGTGCGTGGAGAACAGCGTGTTGGCGCCGATGTTGTCATGGATATGTTCCATCATCGCCTGTGCGAGCGCCATCCCGTCGTAGGTCGACGTTCCCCTGCCGATCTCGTCAAAGAGAAGCAGACTGTCCGGCGTGGCGTTCGCGAGCGCGAGCCGGGACTCCATCATTTCAACCATGAACGTGCTTTGTCCGCCGGCCAGATCGTCCGCCGCGCCGATGCGCGTGAAAATCTGGTCGGTCACGGGAAGTTCCGCGCGGTCTGCCGGCACAAAACAGCCAATCTGCGCCATGATAACGGTCAGTGCGATCTGTCTCATGTATGTACTCTTGCCCGACATGTTCGGTCCCGTGATCAGCAGCATATTCGACCCTTCATCGAGAACGCAATCGTTCGGTACATAATTGCCGTCATCCAACATCTTTTCAACAACCGGATGCCTGCCTCCGATGATTTTCATCTCGTGTCCTTCATTGAACTTGGGTTTCACGAACCGGTATTTCTCCGACACTTCCGCAAACGCGGTCAGGACATCCAGCGTGCTGAGCCGGTCAGCCAAGGCTTGGATTACCGGAATATGACGCTTTACCTCATCCCTCACTGCCTGGAACAATTCCGCCTCGAGAATAAGCGCTTCTTCATCGGCATTCAGGATAATTGCTTCCTTTTCCTTAAGTTCCGGCGTGATGTACCGCTCCGCGTTGGCAAGTGTCTGCTTTCGCTCATAGCGGTCCTGATCCACCAGGTGGACGTTCGATTTCGTGACTTCGATATAGTAACCGAATACCCTGTTGTATCCGACCTTAAGCGATTTAATGCCCGTTTTGCGGCGTTCTTCCGCTTCCAAAGCGGCAATCCAGTCTTTGCCGTTCCTGGATGCATCCCGAAGCTTATCCAGGCGGGCATGATACCCTTCCCGGATGACGCCGCCCTCCTTGTTGCTGATCGGCGGATCATCCGTGATTGCCCGCTCGAGAATAGCGAGGACGTCGTCGCAAGGGTCGATCATCTCCGCCATCCGCTTCAGCTTTTCTCCTCCGGAAGCCTCGAGTGATCCGCGGATCGGCCCTGCCTGGGAAAGGGATCGGCGCAGCTGTGCCAGTTCCCGTCCTGTTGCATTGCCGAGTGCCACCTTTCCTGCAAGCCGTTCGATATCGTAGACCCCTTTAAGCAATTCACGCACTTCTCCACGCACAAAAAAGTCCTCGATCAGCTCTTCCACCGCATCGGACCGTTCCATGATGGCAGCCTTTCCGGCCAGCGGTTCATGGATCCACTGCTTGAGTTTCCTGCCGCCCATGGCCGTAACCGTTTCATCGAGCAGCCAGAAAAGAGATCCCTTCTCGCCGCCGCCGCGGATCGATTGGACCAGCTCCAGGTTCCTTCTGGAATTGGGATCGATCAGCAGGACGGAGTTCCGTTCCCGGTAGACAATGGGCTGCAGGTGGGACAGCGACCGCTTTTGTGTGCGCTCCAAATAACGGAGAAGGCGGGCAGAGGAAGGCCGGATCGGTGCCGGACAAGAACCGGTGAGTGATGCCTCCCACTCCCGGTCGGCTTCCTCGTTCTCTATGGATAGCAGAATCGAGCGGGCCTGCGCCTGTTCATGCAGATCCAGATACAGCTCGTCCGGAACGACAATCTCCCGGATCTGGAGAGCTTCCGCTTCAGAGATAAGTGATTTTGGATCCTGTCCCGCATAGGTCGCTGTCCCTTCGCCGGTCGACAGGTCGATGCGCACGAGCGTGTAATCTCCTTCACCCGTCCTGCCTGCAGATCCGATATAGACGTTAGACTTTTCTCCAATTGTGCGGCCCTCGGTCAGCGTTCCGGGTGTGATCAGCTGGATGACCTCCCGCCTGACAATGCCCTTCGCCAACGCAGGGTCTTCCGTCTGCTCGCAAATCGCGACCTTATATCCTTTTCTGACGAGTGTCTCGATGTATCCCGCGGATGAATGATACGGAACTCCGCACATCGGAATCTTTCCGTTCTGGCCGCCGTCCCTGGCTGTCAGGGTAATTTCAAGAATCTGTGACGCATTGAGCGCATCCTCGAAAAACATCTCGTAAAAATCGCCAAG
Source organism: Bhargavaea massiliensis (assembly GCF_018390575.1). Classification (GTDB taxonomy): domain Bacteria; phylum Bacillota; class Bacilli; order Bacillales_A; family Planococcaceae; genus Bhargavaea; species Bhargavaea massiliensis. The sequence goes on from NZ_JAHBCJ010000005.1 coordinate 124,480, forward strand.
CCTGAAAAACAGGAAGGCGTCCTTATAATCTTCTTTAATCTCCAAGTACTGTCTCATCATTGGTGTCAATGTTTTCACTGCCATCGTTGCCACAACTCCCGTAAACCTCAGTATTCCTTCAATTATATCAGACCCCGGGCACAACAGAAAAAGCCGGGGAAGCTCCCCGGCCTCTTAATAGGAACTGGAATCCTTGTCTGAATCGTCCTTCTTGTTGTCAAAGTCTTTTTTGAAGTCTTTGCCTTCCCCATGCCCCCCCGATGAAGAAGAAGAGCTCTCATCATCAAAACGCCATTCTTCCTCAAAATCGTGCGGATGGACCTGAACGCACACCTTCGTCTCCCCGACTACCTCGGCAAGGAGTTCACGCTCGACCGAAACGCTGAATTTTTCTCCACACTTGGTAATGATCGCTTCGGTGCAGTTCGGCTGCTGGATGACCTTGATGTACACATCTTCCGGGCCGCCGGTCGCACCATCACGATAATGGAGGCGGACACGGTCTTTGTAGCTGATCGTTTCCGTGTAAACTGACGTCTTGGAATGGTCATGATGGGAATACCAGACGTTGATGTCAAACTTGCCGTACACCTCTACATACTTCCCATACTTCTTGGACTGATGGGTGTGGTTGATGATCCAGCAACCCAGGATGCCCGACGGCTTATTCGGCGGCCGGAGCACCTCCGTCGACTCCGATCTCTTCTTTCCTTTGGCAACTACCGCTTTCGTGACAATTTGCCGTAAGTTTTTCAGGGTCAACCCTCCTTCTTCGGTTCACTTCCATCCTATGCAACATACGCCCAGGAAGTGAAAAAAGCCCAAAGGAATTTCTTCCTTTGGACTTTCGGTCATTTTTTGCCGCCGGGAGCGTTGCGTACCATGGAGCCGGTCTCGCCGCGAAGCACGTCGCCTCCGGTGGATTCGATGATTTGGTTGGTCACATTGTTTGCGATTGTATTGGATACGAGCTGGAGTAATTGGTTCACTTCAATCTGGGATTGCTTGAACTCCTGGACAATCGGCACTTCGTCGATTTCTTTCTCGATCTGTTCGATTTTGTTTTCAACTAGCCCGAGTGCGCGTTCTTTGCCATACTGCTGGAAGTTGACAGCCTGTTTCTGAAGGCTCTTCAGGCTGGCGATCTTTTCCCGGATCTTCTGATTGTCATTAATCTGTGCTTCAGCACGCTTGAAGAAGTCCACTTCCTCGGTGCGGGCGATCATATCGGCAAGTTCCGTCGCCTTTTCGATGATCTCATGTTTCGTGTATGTCTTTTCCATCATATCCACCTTTTCTGCCGTCCGCTGTTTGCCGGGGCGGCAATCGGACAATTTTAGCCGGCCGGAACCGGGATGTTTTCCCCATTATACGAGACTCGGATGCGGCCAGACAAGCCGGGCGCCCGAATGTCGGCACATTGACACATCTCGGCGTCTTTCACGGCAATTTCCGAAAACCGAACGGCCTCCCTCAGAGGGAGGCCGACAGCTCATCGTTTTCTTTTTTCCACGAGCAGCTTCATCGCAGTCCGTTCCTCTCCTGCGATCAGGATATCGGTAAAGGCCGGCGAGCAGGTCAGGTCATTGCCGCTTGGTGCGACAAATCCTCTTGCGATGGCGACGGCCTTGACGGCCTGGTTAAGCGCTCCGGCCCCGACAGCCTGCATTTCCGCATATCCTTTCTCCCGAATGACCGCGACGAGTGCTCCTGCAACAGAATTCGGATTGGAGCGTGATGATACTTTCAATGAGTCCATGCCTATCCCTCCTGTTTTTCCGCTTTCATGGAACCGGACTCTTCCATGTTTTATTGTATGCGGACTACGGATAGCGCATGAACACACGGCCGAGATGGCCGGATTACGCCTTTAGCGGGTGGTCGTCATTGATCAGTATGCGTTCGCAGCGGATCGCCTTCCCCGTTCCCGCATCCGCTTCCAAGAAAAATCCTCCGAGCTGCGTGCGGCCGTTTTTCGGCACTTCAAAGCGGGCCGGAAGGTTGGTGCGGAATCGGTACAGCACTTCTTCTTTTCTCATGCCGAGAATCCCGTCATACGGCCCGGTCATTCCGGCGTCTGTCAGATAAGCGGTCCCGCCCGGCAAAATCCTCTCATCCGCCGTCTGGACATGCGTATGGGTACCGACCACGGCTGTCGCACGGCCATCCAGATGCCAGCCCATTGCAATTTTCTCGCTGGTCGCTTCCGCATGAAAGTCAACAAACACAAGAGGCGACTCGGCCTTGGCCTGGGTGATCAGCTGGTCCGCCGCTTCAAACGGATCATCGTGCGGCGGCATGAATGCCCGGCCATGGAGGTTGATGACCGTCAGCAGGCCCGCTTCCTTGGAGATGGTCGTCATGCCGCGCCCCGGCGCTTCCGGCGAGAAGTTTGCCGGCCTGATTAGCGCGTCGGCCCCGTCGATAAAGTCGAAGATCTCTTTTTTGTCCCACGTGTGGTTTCCCATCGTGATGACATCCACCCCTCCGAAGATGAGATCATCATAATCCTGGCGTCTCAGTCCCTTGCCCGATGCTGCATTTTCACCATTGGCGATCACCACATCCGGCAAATACTTTCTCCGCAGCCCGGGCAGCGTACGCCGTACCATTTCCATGCCCGGCTCGCCGACTATATCTCCGATAAAAAGAATTTTCATTTGGTCCTCTCCCTGTCCTGTTTCAGCAATGAAAAAGGCTTCCCGGACATTTCCCAGGAAGCCTGTGCATGCTGTTATTTTGCGTATTCGACCGCCCGGGTCTCCCGGATGACGGTCACTTTGATGTGGCCCGGATAATCAAGTTCGCTTTCGATCCGTTTCCGGATATCCCGCGCGAGCCGGTGAGCCGTGATGTCATCCACCTGATCCGGACGTACGATGATGCGGACTTCCCGTCCCGCCTGGATGGCAAAGGACTTCTCGACACCATCGTAGTCTTCGGCGATTTCCTCGAGCTTCTCAAGACGGCGGATGTAGTTCTCCAGCGTCTCGCTCCTTGCACCCGGACGGGCTGCCGAAAGGGCGTCGGCGGCTGCCACAAGAATGGCGATGACTGATGTCGGCTCCGTGTCTCCGTGGTGGGAAGCGATGCTGTTGATGACGACCGGATGCTCTTTGTACTTGGTGGCAAGCTCAACGCCGATTTCGACGTGGCTGCCTTCCACCTCATGGTCAATCGCCTTGCCGATGTCATGCAGCAGTCCCGCGCGCCGCGCAAGCGCGATGTCGGAATCCTTGAATCCGAGCTCGGCCGCCAGAAGTCCCGACAGGTAAGCCACTTCCTTTGAGTGCTTCAGGACATTCTGGCCATAGCTTGTCCGATACTTGAGGCGCCCGATGATCTTAATGAGATCCGGGTGGAGATTGTGGATCCCGAGATCGAACGTCGTCTGCTCGCCCGCCTCACGGATCTGTTCGTCGATCTCCTTGCGGGACTTCTCCACCATCTCTTCAATACGTGCCGGGTGAATCCGGCCGTCCTGGACAAGCTTTTCGAGAGCCAGCCGGGCAATTTCACGGCGGATCGGATCAAAGCCTGACAGGATCACCGCTTCCGGTGTATCGTCGATGATAAGGTCGATTCCGGTCAGCGTCTCCAGAGTACGGATGTTCCGTCCTTCTCTTCCGATGATCCGGCCCTTCATCTCATCGTTTGGCAGATTCACCACCGATACGGTCGTTTCCGCCACATGGTCGGCAGCGAACCGCTGCAGCGCCAATGACAGGATCTCGCGGGCTTTTTTGTCTGAGTCTTCTTTCGCCCGCAGTTCGGCCTCCCTGGTCATGACGGCAATGTCCGTCGAAAGTTCTGTTTCCACTTCCGAAAGGATCAGCTGCCGTGCTTCTTCCCGTGTAAGGGCCGATATGCGTTCCAGCTCAGTCTTCTGATCGTTCATGAGCTGTTCCGCCTTGCTCTCCATCTGTGCGATATGCTGTTGTCGTTCGGCCAAAGCGTCTTCCTTGCGCTCCAGACCCGCTTCACGTTTGTTCAGCGCATCCTCCTTGCGGTCAAGATTCTCTTCCTTCTGCAACAGCCGGCTTTCCTGCCGCTGGAGTTCCGCGCGGCGATCCCGGATGTCCGATTCGGCTTCTGTCCGTAGTTTGTGAGTTTCATCTTTCGCTTCAAGTAGCGCTTCTTTTTTCAGTGCCTCCGCTTCGCGCCTGCCTTCCTCCACGATGGATTCGGCAGACTGCTTCGCACCGGTCACTTTGGAATCGTTCACTTGTTTTAAGGCAAAATAGCCAACAACTGCACCGACGATGAGTCCGAGCAAAGCGGAGATGATCACTTCAACCATTGAGGTCACCTCCCCCTGCTTTCATTCGTCTGTTAAACCATTCCGGCGTGAGGCCGGACATTCATGCTGTTCATGCCGTTCTTGCATAAAATCTGTCATGATGGTCATTGGATAAATCTATCCATCTTCAATTGTACCGGCGGCAAAAAGCGCTGTCAAGGTGGGAAGAAGGACGTTTTCCAACAATTCCCCTCCTTTTGCCGCAATGGAAAAAGGCCGGCGGCGACACCGCTTTTCTCCAGGGAGAAAAGGGCGCCGCTGCCGGCCGGGACCGGTCCAAAACCGGGCATAACCTTACTTTTCTTCGTCGATGAGCAGGTCGAAGATTTCGTCCTCGGACTCCTCTTGTTCCTCGACCGCGACTTGAGGGCCGTCCAGGCCGTAGGCCTCACGGATTTTCCCTGCGATTTCCTGGCGGATATCCGGGTGCTCTTTCAGGAACTGTTTTGCATTCTCACGGCCCTGGCCAAGGCGTTCACCGTTGTACGAGTACCAGGAACCGCTTTTCTGGACGACATCATTTTCTGCGCCAAGGTCGATAATCTCGCCTTCCTTGGAAATCCCTTCTCCGTACATGATGTCGACTTCCGCTGTGCGGAACGGAGGGGCCACCTTGTTCTTGACGACCTTGATTCTTGTGCGGTTACCTACGAAGTCATTGCCCTGCTTGATCGACTCCGCCCGGCGGACTTCAAGGCGCACAGAACTGTAGAATTTCAATGCACGGCCGCCCGGCGTGGTTTCCGGGTTACCGAACATGACGCCGACTTTCTCACGGATCTGGTTGATGAAGATTGCGATGGTCTTCGATTTATTGATCGCGCCGGAAAGCTTCCGGAGCGCCTGAGACATGAGGCGGGCCTGGAGACCGACATGGGAATCTCCCATTTCGCCTTCGATTTCCGCTTTTGGCACAAGAGCCGCGACGGAGTCAATGACGATAATATCGATCGCGCCGCTGCGTACAAGCGCTTCTGCGATCTCAAGCGCCTGTTCCCCCGTATCCGGCTGGGAAAGGAGGAGCTCATCGATATTGACGCCAAGCTTTTGTGCGTAGACAGGGTCAAGAGCGTGTTCGGCATCGATGAAGGCCGCTTGTCCGCCTGCCGCCTGCGCTTCCGCGATGGCATGGAGCGCAACCGTCGTCTTGCCTGAACTCTCAGGGCCGTAGATTTCGATTACCCGTCCGCGCGGGTATCCGCCTACGCCAAGCGCAGCGTCGAGCGTGAGTGAACCGCTCGAAGATGTCGAGATCACCCGGTCCGTCTGTTCGCCGAGTTTCATGACGGAACCTTTCCCGAATTGTTTTTCAATCTGTTTCAATGCCATATCCAATGCAGCTTTGCGATCGCTCAAACTTGTTCCTCCTCATGGGTGTGTACTGGTTTTCTATCTGTCTCTACTATACTCGGTTATTGAGAAAAACACAAGAAAAAAGCGAACATCCATTCGATTTTTATACTGGCTATATTTGAAACTTGAGCTGTCCAAGTAGCCCGTTTTTGGATTTTGGCATGAGAAAGGCGCCGAAATTGAAATTCGCGGCGCCCCTGGGTATTAATCTTGCCGGACTGATGTAGCTCCGATCATTCGGATCAGCATATGCATGGCAGATTTCACGGCTCTGATCCGGTTGGTGTTCCGCATGCCCGAAAGCAGCAGTTCCCGTGTCCGGACTTCTTTTCCCGATGCGATGGCAACCCAGACAGTACCACCCGGCTTGCCGTCGTGCGGATCCGGGCCGGCAGCTCCGGTCAGTCCGACACCGTAATCAGTGCCAAACTTTTCCCGGACAGCCTTCGCCATCGCGGAAGCCGTTTCTTCACTGACAACCCCCTTTTCCTCCAGGAGTGCAGACGGGATCCCAAGTTGCTTTTGTTTTGCGTCAGCAGTATAGGTCACCACCCCGCCGGCAAGGGCGGCACTGATGCCTGGTTGTTCTGCGAGTTCCGACATAAATAAGCCGGCCGTCAGACTTTCCGCTGCAGAGATGGTCAGGCCGTTGCCGATCAGGAGCGAAGCGGCCTTTGAAACCAGGGTTTCATCATCGTACCCATACAAATACTGGCCGGCAATCCTGCGGATCTCGGCTTCCGCACCGTCCAGCAGCCGAGCCGCCTCCTCTACGGTATCCGCCTTCGCGGTCGCTCGGATCGTTACTTCTCCGTCGGAAGCGAGAGGAGCAAGTGTCGGATTCGTCTGGTTGTCCAGGAGATCTGACATCCGGTGCTCCAGTTCGGCTTCCCCGATGCCATAGAAGCGGAAGACCCGAGAGGCGATTGGACCGGTGAAGCCGGCGAGCCGGGCAAGAAGCGGTTTTGCCTGAGCAGTAAACATCGGCTCCATTTCCTTCGGAGGCCCAGGCAAGAGAAGATAGTGGCGATTGCCCCCTGTAAACAGCATGCCCGGAGCCATCCCATGATGGTTCTGCAGCACCGCGGCCCCCTCAAGGATCAGCGCCTGCTTTTTATTGTTGTCAGTCATTTCTCGTCCCATACGGTCAAACCAGGCCCGGATTGATGTGAGTGCCTCATCGTCATAGACGAGCCGGGTGCCGGCATGGCGGGCGATCGTTTCCTTCGTCAGGTCGTCCTTTGTCGGCCCGAGACCGCCCGTGAAAATGAGCAGGTCAGACCGGGATTCGGCAATACGGATCGCTTCTTCGAGTCTCCCGGCATTGTCGCCGACCACGGTATGGAAATGGACGCTGATGCCGAGCTCGGCAAGCCCGGCAGAAATGTAGCGGGCATTCGTATTATTGATCTGGCCGAGCAGCAGTTCGGATCCCACGGCGATGATTTCGGCTTTCACGTTGACTCCCCCTTACATAGAATCCAGCAAAACACGCCGGTTTTTATAGAAGTAATCTATACCCGACCAAACTGTGAAGATGAGCGCGATGTACAGCATGATCGTACCGAACGGAATGCCGGCCGCTTCAAAAAAGATGTTGTGGAACAGCAGGAAAATGGTGGCAAGAAGCTGTGTGGTCGTCTTGATTTTTCCAAGCATGTTTGCTGCAACGACTTCTCCGCCTCCGGCAAGAATCAGGCGCAGTCCGGTCACCGCGAATTCGCGGCTGATGATGATGATGACGACCCATGAAGGCGCAAAGCCCATTTCCACGAGGATGATCAGCGCCGAGGAAACGAGAAGTTTGTCGGCCAGAGGGTCAAGAAACTTGCCCATGTTGGTGACGAGATTGTATTTGCGGGCCAGGTGGCCGTCGAACCAGTCGGTCAGCGCGGCAATTACAAAGATGAGCCCGCCGAGCAGGTGCTCGATCGGAAGTTCCACACCGCCCGCCCGGATGGTGCCCATGCCGAAGTCAACGAGCATGAAGAGGATGAACACCGGGATGAGCAAGACTCTTGCCACAGTGATTTTATTAGGTAAATTCATGAATTACTTCCGCCTTTCAAAAAAAATAAGTCATCCCTAGAGATGACTATTGAGCAGTGCCAAACTGGATAATAATATTCTGGGTCACCCGCTCCGACCCGGAGACTGCGTATTTAAGCGGATTTCCGTTTACGCTGATTTCCACGCCCGGCACATAGCCGATCCGGAAACGGAGCCATTGGATGCCTTCCGCCTCGATGGTCTCTGTCTGTCCGTCTTCGAGGCTCTTGCTGATATACTGTTTCCCGGTATTATCGGTCACGGAGACCCAAGAGCGGCCCTTCCCGGACAGTGTAATGCTCGCCTTGTCTGTGCCAGTCAGGTTGTAGAATGTATTTTCTCCTTCAGACCTGTCGACTGCAAGCGCTGCTTCCGGCTCTGCGGGCTCTTCCGTTTCCTCAGGCTCTTCCGATTTTTCATCAGAATTTTCTTCCCCGGCATCTTCCCCGTCTTCTGCAGGCGCCGCGCCCTCGGAGTCTTCAGGTCCGATCTGTTCCACCTGAACAGTGCTCTCCGTTTCGTTGATTTCTTCAGCCGGCTCAGTGTCCGAGGCCTGATTTGCCTTCAGGAACCAGACGATGCCGATGGCCAGCACGATGAATAGTGCGAGAATGACCTTCGGCATCATTTCAGCCGCCTTGCCCGCGCGCCTCATGGACGTGCGTTTCATCACCGGGGCTGACATGCCCGTGGTGTCCCCCGTAATGAGCGGTTCGGGAGCCTCTGCCTTGTACATGGCCAGCATCTCGTCCGCATCCAGGCCGACCGCTTCCGCGTATTGCTTGATAAACGCCCGGACATAGAATGTCCCGGGCATGATGCCGAACTTGCCCTCTTCGATAGCGGCAAGATAACGCTTCTGTATTTTTGTGATTTCCTGCAAATCTTCAAGCGAGTAACCCTTCTCCATCCTCGCCTGTTTTAGCCGAGCGCCCAATTCGGACAACCAAAACACCTGCCTATCAAATATTGAATCCGAAATCCATCCCGCTCCGGCTCGACATCCTGTCGTTTTCTTCCAGCTTCTCGTAAGTGATTTCTTCATCGTTATCACGGCGGATCTCAATGATATAGTCGAAATCTTCCATGGTGTACTCAGAAAGACGCACGAACATGTCAGGATGTTCCACAACCTTGATCGCGGGCAGGCGCATGATCTCCCGGACCAGCTGCATATGCCGTTCGTCACTCGCCTTCCTGGTCACGATCCCATCCAGGATAAAGACATTATTCGGTGAAAATTCGTCACCGGCAAGCTGGCTGCGGACCGTCTGGCGGAGCATCGTGGAAGACAGGAAAATCCATTTCTTGTTCGCACTCACGCTTGCCGCCACGACAGACTCCGTTTTGCCGACTCGGGGCATGCCTCGGATGCCGATCAGCTTGTGGCCTTCCTGCTTGAAAATCTCTGCCATGAAATCGACGAGAATGCCGAGCTCATCCCTCACGAACCGGAACGTCTTTTTGTCATCTGCATCCCGCTGGATGTACCGGCCGTGCCGGACAGCCAGGATGTCCCGGAGTTTCGGGTGCCTCAGTTTCCTGACATTGATCATATCCATTGTCGACGCAATCAGTTCAAACCGCTCGATGGCATCATCGTTCTCTGTCCGGAGCAGCATACCTCTCCGGCCCTGGTCAACACCGTTGATTGTGACGATATTGACGCGCAGCAGGCCGAGAAGGGAAGAGATTTCCCCCAGAAGCCCCGGCCGGTTCACTTCGATTTCGTACTCCATGTACCACTCACTCAATTTGGGTCGCCTCCATCGGCGCCGGATGCGCAATGTATTTCTATCATATCGGATTTGTCATTTGAAGAAAAGAGATAGCCGGAGGGATTTAAGACATATTAGAAGTCTTGGACCCTTAAATGCCGATGGATAAAATCATGTTTTCTAATTACATGAACTCTCCGGGCTTTAGCCCCGGGTCCTGCCTTACAGCGGACGCCGTCACGAATAACGGCGTCTGTGCCCAAAGCGGCAACCCGAAGGATTCATACGAAAGGCAGCTATCTATTCACAGCCCCCAAAAATAGAGCTTTGTTACATCTTTTTTCATTCCAAACAGCGGCGGACCGGGGCTTGTGGGCACCGGTCCGCTGTTTGTTCAGATATACCATCCGCCGTTGACTTTGAGGATTTCTCCGGTGATGTACCGGGATTGGTCACCGAGCAGGAAGTCCACAGTCCCGGCCACGTCTTCAGGAGTGCCCGGACGCATGAGCGGTATTTCGCCGAATGCCATCCGGCGCTCTTCCTCATCCAGATGGCTGTTCATCGAGGTCTCGATCCAGCCGGGCGAGACGGCATTGACCAGGACATTAGAGGCTGCCGCTTCCTTGGCGTAGGCCTTGACGAACGCGTGGACCGCCCCCTTCACCGCCGAATATGCCACTTCTCCCGCGGCTCCCGTATCGCCCCAGATCGAGCCGATCATGACCACACGGGAAACGGGATGGCGGCGAAGCTTTTCCGAAACCAGGCCGATAAACCGAATCGGATTGGCGAGATGCACTCGCCAAAGTGCGTCGAGGTCGTCCATTTCCGTGTCCGACAGCAACTTGGTCATCCCCTGGCCGGTGCAGGAGACGACCGCCTGCAGGTCGCCGATTACGGCGGCCAGGCGATCGCCTCCGTCCCGAGCAGCAAAATCTGCCTGTACCGCGATGAACCTTTGGTCCGGATACGCCTCGGCCAGCCGCCTCTCAAGCGCGGCCGCAGAATCACGGGAGGAATTGTAATGAAGATACAGCGACCAGCCGGAGGCGGCAAGCCGTTCGGCGACCGCGGTTCCGATACCTCCGGATGCTCCAAGCACTGCCGCCGTCCTGAACGGAATCATTTTTCATTCGCCGGCGGTTTTACCGTGAAGATGGTGCGCGCCTGCTCGTCTGTGAGCGGCACGAGTACGTCCTGGAGATCCTTCACTTCCAGCGCTTCCAGTGCGCTGACGGTGTCAAACAGGTTCATGCCGTTGAATGCATAGCGGGTAAACTGGTTCGCAATGTATTCGACCGAATTCAATGCGCGCATAAAGAAGCCAATCCTTCTTCTCCGCTGGCGGTCCAGGTCTTCCTGGCCGAACGGGAATTTCTCGGAAGCCCACTGCAAGGTGTCCTGGATTTTCCGTGTCAGCTCTTCCGGTTTGGCACTGTCGGAGCCGATCACCGAAAAGGCAAAGCCCTCTTCGGCGGTAAAGTCAGTGGAGAACGATTCGTCGATCAGGCCTTCCTCGTAAGCTTCCGTGTAAAACTTGGATGTCTTTCCGTAAAGGAGATCGATCATGATCTGGTAAGCCAGCTCCTGCTTCAGGCCTTCCAGCCCCTCTTCTGCCAATGCAGGCAACTTGATGCCTACATGGACCTTCGGTTTGGTGACATCCATCTCCAGACTGCCTTCCTTCACCGCGGCTTCCATCTTTTCCTGCGGGAACTGCCGTACGATCCGCTCCGGCTTCTCGAATGACTTTGCCGCCTGGTTGTCACGGATGAACGCCATCATCTCCTCGGGATCAACCGCTCCTACCGCAAACACAAGCATGTTGGACGGGTGATAGAACGTGTGATAGCACTCGTACAGATGGTCAGCAGTAATTTTCGAAATCGATTCGATCGTTCCGGCGATGTCAATCTTTACCGGATGCTCCTTGTACAGATTCTCGATCGTTCCGAAATAAGAGCGCCAGTCCGGCAGGTCATCATACATGGTGATTTCCTGACCGATGATTCCCTTTTCCTTTTCGACTGTCTCCTCGGTGAAATAAGGTGCCTGGACAAAATCAAGAAGGAGTTCGGTATTCGGATAGAGATTTTCTGTCGCAGAAAACAGATAGGCGGTACGTGTAAAGGAAGTAAAGGCGTTAGCGGACGCCCCGTTCATCCCGAACTTCTGGAAAACATCCCCGTCTTCCTTTTCGAACATCTTATGCTCCAGGAAGTGGGCGATACCATCCGGTACCCGGACGATTTCATCCTTGCCGAGGGGGATGAAGGTGTTGTCAATGGACCCATACCGGGTCGTGAACGAGACATAGGTTTTAGAAAAGCCGGCTTTCGGCAGGATAAACACCTGCAGCCCATTCGGAAGGGTTTCATGATAAAGCGTTTCATTGACTCGGTTATATTCAAGCTTTTTCATCAGCCGATTCCTCCTTTCCTGAAAGCAGGTAAACAAGCTGGCGGTCGATCTTCCCGGCCATCTCCCGGATGTCGTCGGCCGTCACAGGTTCCCACTTTGCAATCCATCCTTCCGGCGTGAAGCCGCCCGGCAGGTCCTTGTACTGGTCAAAAATCTCGATCTGGCCCCTTGAGGAATCAAGCGCTTCTCGAAGCTGGTTGGCAAGCATGGCCTTTGTCTGGCTCAGCTCGGTGTCCGTGATTTCACCCGCCCTCATCGCTTCAAGCTGTTCGTCGATCAGCTTGGTCGCCTTATCGGCGAGATCGGCATCGATTCCGGCCGAAACGGTGATGAGCCCGTATCGGGACAGATAGGAGCTGGCCGCATAGTACGCCATGCTCTCCTTTTCCCGGACGTTCATGAACAGCTTGGAATGCGGAAATCCGCCGAAGATTCCATTTGCCAGTTGCATTTTCGGGAAATCATCCGTGCCAAATGTGACAGGTGTGCTGAATCCGATGTGGAGTTTGCCCTGTTTCATGTTCTGTTTTTCCGAAACACGGCCTTCCTTGCCGGTTCCGCGTTCCGCTTTTTCAGGGAGCACTGCCGGAACACGCCCCTCAAAATGGAAGGCTTCTTTAAGAGAGGCGGTGATGGCTTCCTCATTCACCGCTCCGACAACATAGATCTCGATTTCGTCTTCACTGATCATCCTGCGATAGGCTTCCATCACTTTTTCGGGAGTCAATGCCTCCAAGTGAGCTTCCTCACCGGTGGCCCTGATGGATTCAGGGCCTTCCGGACGAAGCAGCGTCAGCAACCGCTGTTGCGCATATCGGGTTTTATCATCATAGAGGGAGCGGACTCGCTCAAGGACGGTCTGTTTTTCCCGCTCGAAAACCTGCTGCTTAAAGACCCCGTCCTGAAGGTTAGGCCGGAGTACGGCATCGGCCAGGAGCCGGACCGTCCAGTCTGTAATGTCTTCGTCACGGATCAGCCGGTCGTCCACACATTCGGCGTTCACCGACAGGTAATGGTAGCCGCCGCGTTTGCCGACATCTGTATAGTAGAGGGTTCCGTACATCCCCTCCAGCGCCTGCCGGAGTGCCGAACGGCTCGGATAGGTCTCCGTGCTGTCTTCCAGAATATTGGCCAGGACTGCACGCTCGGAAGCTCCTTCCGCGGTCAGCGGCTGCTTAAATCGGATGGAGAACGTCAATGTCTTAAATTGTTCGGTTCGGCGTACGTACAGTCGGACGCCTTGTGTCAATCGAGTTTCCGTAAACATGGGACACCTCGTTTTCATTCAAATTTGTATCAAGTATTCACCAATTCCACTATACCCAACCCGGCGGAGGCATGGCAAACTTTGGAGTGGATTTTGTCTGCCGCAATCAAAAGAGCAGGCCCATGAAGGACCTGCTCCTGCCGGATTTACCGGCTTCCTTTGATATATGGCTTCCCGTTCGCCTTCGGCCCGGTCGCTTTTCCGATAAAACCGGCAAGAGCGAGGATTGTGACAACGTATGGAAGCGCATGAAGATAACCTGTCGGAATTTCTTTGATGATCGGGATGCTCGGCCCGACAACTGCCAGCGCTTGTGCGAAGCCGAAGAAGATGGCCGCCCCCATGGAACCGATCGGATGCCATTTCCCGAAAATCATCGCAGCGAGGGCCATGAAGCCCTGGCCGTTAATTGTTGCATGACCGAAGTCGCGCGTCATGGTCTGTGAATAGACCGCTCCGCCGATCCCGGCAAGTGCGCCGGAAATGATGACAGCGATGTAGCGGATCTTGTTGACATTGACGCCCATCGTATCCGCTGCCATCGGATGTTCCCCGACAGCACGGAGGCGAAGGCCGAACGGTGTTTTATAAATGACATACCAGGTGACGATTGCAACCACGATTGCGAGAATGCTCGAACCGTAGACGCCTTTAAAGAACATCGGCCCGATTACGGGAATATCCGAAAGGAACGGCACATCAAAGTTCGGGATCGCTTTTTTGATAAAGTCGGTCTGGCCCTTGTCAAATATCATTTTTGTCAGGAACAGGGCAATGGCCAGCCCGAGCATGTTGATGGCGACGCCCGAAACGACCTGGTCGGCCCTGAATGAAATGGATGCAACCGCATGCAGGATGGCAAACACACCCGAGACGATCATCGCGGCGATCAGGGCGATCCAAGGCGTCCACGAACCGAACGTATCATAGAAAAACAGGTTGAACAGGATGCCGATAAATGCGCCCATGACCATGAGGCCTTCCAGGGCGATGTTGACGACACCGGATCGTTCAGAAAAGACGCCGCCAAGCGCGGTGAAAATCAGCGGTGCTGCATAGGCGATGGACACCGGCACCATAAAGTAAAGGATATCGAGGAAGCCCATGTCACTTCGCCCCCTTTTTCTTGGACATCTTGGTCAGGAAGAGACGGATGGCATAGCCGCACGCCACAAAGAAGATGACGAGCGCGATGACAATCTGGACAACCTCTTCCGGAATTTGCGCGGCATTCGGCATGTTGAGTGCGCCGTATTTCAGCGAGCCGAACAGGACCGCTCCGAAAATGACGCCAAGCGGGGTGTTGGCTCCGAGGAGCGCAACCGCAATCCCGTCAAAACCGATACCGGTGAAACCTCCGCGCGTATACATGTTGCCGAACGTACCGAGTCCTTCCATCGCACCTGCCAGACCCGCAAATGCACCTGAAATGACCATCGACAAAATAATGTTCTTGCCTATTTTCATGCCCGAATACTCGGATGCATGCTCGTTGAATCCGACGGCCTTCAGTTCAAATCCGGTTGTTGTCTTTTCAAGGATGAACCACATGACAGCCACCATCAGCAGCGCCACGATGATTCCGTAATGCAGCCTTGAATAATCAGTGAGGGAAGACAGAAATTCGGAACGCAGTGATGCAGATTCCAGGATACGCTCGGTCTTGTCCCCGCCGCCGGACCACGTTTTGATCAATGCGTTGACAACATGCAGTGCGATGTAATTCATCATGATCGTCACGATGACTTCGTGGATTTTCATTTTCGCTTTCAGCAGACCCGGCAGAAACGCCCAGAGTGCCCCTGCTGCCGCTCCTGCCAGGATGGAGAGCGGAAGATGGATCACTTTCGGCAGATCGAAGGCGGCACCGACATAGACGGAGGCAAACCAGCCGACAATCAGCTGTCCCTCCACCCCGATGTTGAAGAGGCCGGTGCGGAAAGCAAAGGCCACCGCAAGGCCCGCAAGGATATACGGTGTAATCTGGCGGACAGTCTCCCCGATGGCATAGGAATCACCGAAAATCCCCTGCCATAGTGCGATATACCCCGCAACCGGATCATAGCCGCTCGCCAGCATGACGATCGCCCCGACCAGCAGGCCGAGGATGACGGCGATGGCCGGCACGAGGAGATTGATCATTCTATTCGACATGTTTGTTGACACCTTCTTCCGACTGTCTGGCAGCCGCTTGTCTTGAATGGCCCGCCATCAGCAGGCCGAGTTCCTGTTCATCTGTTTCCGACGGGAACACCGTGTCAATGATTGAACCATCATAGATGACGGCGATCCGATCGGATACATTCATCACTTCATCCAACTCGAACGAGACGAGAAGGACCGCCTTTCCGCTGTCCCGCTGCTCGATCAGCCGGCGGTGAATGAATTCGATGGCCCCGACATCGAGACCACGGGTCGGCAGTGCCGCAATCAGGAGGTCCGGGTCCCGCTCGACTTCCCGGCCGATGATCGCTTTTTGCTGATTCCCTCCGGAGAGGGCGCGTGCAGGTTCATGTGGGCCCTGTGTGCGGACATCATATTGGGCGATGATTTCTTTCGCTTTTTTTTCGATTGCGGAATAATCCATGATCCCGCCTTTGGAATAAGGCGGCCTATAGTATGTCTGAAGACCGATATTGTGGCCGATTGGGAAATCCAGGACCAGGCCATGCTTATGACGGTCCTGCGGAATATGGCCGATTCCGCTTTCTGTGATTTCCCGTGGCTTGCGGTTGGTGATGTCTTTGCCGTTGACCAGGATTTTGCCCGATTGTGCCTTCCGCAGCCCGGTAATCGCCTCGATCAGCTCAGACTGGCCGTTGCCGTCAATACCGGCGATGCCGACAATCTCTCCCTTGCGGATGCTTAGGGCGAGATTCTTGACCTTGGCGATGCCGCGCGAGTCCTCGACAGTGAGACCGTCAATCTTCAGCACTTCCTCTTTGGGGTGCGCCGGGCCTTTTTCCGTCTTGAATGTGACCTGGCGGCCGACCATCATCGAAGCCAGCTGCTCAGGGTCCGTATCGGTTGTATCGACGGTTCCGATTCCCTTACCTTTCCGGATGACGGTGACCCGGTCGGAGACGTCCATGATTTCCTGGAGTTTGTGGGTAATCAGGATAATGGATTTGCCTTCGGCGATCAGCGTCTTCATGATTCCGATCAGCTCGCTGATTTCCTGGGGGGTCAGGGAGGCTGTCGGCTCGTCAAAGATCAGGATCTCCGCGCCCCGGTATAGTGTTTTCAAGATTTCGACTCGCTGCTGCATCCCGACGGAAATATCTTCGATCTTGGCATTCGGGTCAACATTCAGGCCATACTGTTTGGACAGTTCTGCCACTTTTTTCGCAGCGCCGGCCACATTGACCGTGCCGTTCTTTTTCGGCTCATTGCCGAGGATGATGTTTTCGGTCACGGTAAAGTTTTCGACCAGCATAAAATGCTGGTGGACCATTCCGATTCCGAGTTTATTCGCAACATTCGGGTCGGTGATATCCGCTTTTTTGCCCCTTACCCGGATTTCTCCCCCGTCCGGCTGATAAAGGCCGAAAAGCACGTTCATGAGTGTGGATTTTCCGGCGCCGTTCTCCCCGAGAAGCGCATGGATCTCACCCTTCCGGAGCTGGAGGGTGATGTTATCGTTAGCAACGAAATTGCCGAACTCCTTTCGGATGTTGAGCATTTCGATCACGTATTCCAATGGATTCACTCCTTTATCCTAAAACCTGCCAACCGCCTGTAAACTGATACAGGAAAGACTTCCTGTCAGGAAATCTTTCATCTATCATTTACAAAAAGTTCATTACATAAGGAAGCATGAAGGCCGGACGTTCCGGCCCCCATGCTCAATACTTCCATTTCTTACTTAGGTTCTTTTCCTTCCGGGTATTCCTTGACTTCGATTTCGCCGGAAGCGATTTTTTCATTGTACTCATCGATTTGAGCCATGACATCCTCAGGAATTGCGCCGCGGGAATCCGCAAGTGCAACACCCTCGTCAGCGATACCGTAAGTGATCACTTCTCCGCCAGGGAATTCACCGTTCATCGCTTTTTCGGAGATGTCCTTGACCGCTACATCAACACGCTTCAGCATCGAAGTGAGCGTGACGTTCGTGTCGCCGACCGCACCTTCGTCGTACTGGTCGGAGTCAACACCGATCACCCATACGTTTGCATCCGGGTCGTTTGCCTTGCGCTCTTTCGCTTCGGAGAAGACGCCGTTGCCCGTGCCGCCTGCCGCGTGGAAGATCACATCAACGCCGCTGGAGTACATGCGGTTGGCAGTCGTCTTGCCGAGCTCTGCCTTATCGAATGCGCCAGTGTACTGAATATCAATTTCGATTGACGGATCAACTGCTTCTACGCCCTGTACGAAACCGGACTCGAATCGGTGGATGACTTCGTTTTCCATACCGCCGACAAAGCCGACTTTCTTGCTTTCTGTCGTGAGTGCCGCTGCGACACCCGCGAGGAAGGAACCTTCATGCTCTTTGAAAAGGAGGCTGACCGTGTTTGGCTGCTCGACAACCGCGTCGATGATCGCGAACTCAGTGTCTTTCTGTTGGGCAGCGATCTCATCAAGTGCATCCTGCATCATGAAGCCGACACCGAAAACGAGGTTGAAATCACGTCGCGCCAATGCGTTCAGGTTCGGGATGTAGTCTTCTTCACCGGCAGACTGGAGATAGTCAAAGCCGCCGTCGCCTTTTTCGAGGCCGTTGTCTTTGCCGAATTCCTGAATCCCTTTCCATGCAGCCTGGTTGAACGACTTGTCGTCAACACCGCCGACGTCAGTGACCATTGCTACGGAAAACTCGGAAGAGGACTCGCCGCCGGAGTTGTTTCCTTCGTTTTGTGCTTCTTCACCGTTGTCGGAGCCGCATGCGCCGAGGAGCGTGCCCGCAGCCAAAAGAACCGACAGCGCAAGACCAAACTTGCGTTTTGCCATTTGTGGTACCCCCTAAAAGTTGTTGTAAATAGGTTTGTTTGATAGCAGGAAGGTTGTCTGTTTTACAATCGTTTCCGCAAAACGTGGAAGTTGAATTTATCGCCCTTAAAGTAATTGCGGGAGTAGAGAATGACCTCTTCCCCCTCCGCGTAATGGGACTGCCGCAGCATAAGCAGCGCGGTCTCCGGTTCGCATTCGAGGATCGGAGATGCCTCCTCGTCGTATCCGACCGGTTCAATCTGGGCCACCGCCTGTGTAATTCTCAGGTTTCCTGTCCGCTCGATCGCCTCAAAAATGGATTCGTCTTCCTGTTTCAGGAATTCTTCCCCGACGTACCGGGACGGAAAGGTATCGATACAGTAGACAACCGGTTCGCCATCCGCCGTCCGGACGCGCTTGATTGTCATGACCCGCTCATCCGGGTTGCATCCGAAGCGCTCCATGTCTTCCTCTGTTGCAAGTTCCTCGGAAGAGCTGATGAAGTTTGTCCCCGGCGTCATGCCCACTTGGCGAATCATGTCCGATACGCTGGCCAGCTCTTCGATGCCGGCCGTAAACAGCGGCCTCGGATTGACGAAAGTCCCCACACCGTGCCTTCGGACAATGTAGTGCTCTTCCTCCAGCAGGCGGAGCGCCTCGCGGAGAGTCGCTCTGGACACGCCCATGATCTTTGCGAGCTCAAACTCGGAAGGGAGTTTTTCTTTTTCTTTGAAAACTCCCGATGCAATGTCCCGTTTAAGCTGCTCGATAACCTGAAGATACAAGTGCCGGTGGTCCGTTTTTACCGTCATGAGATCACCACCAAATCAAAGAGATCAGACATCTGATGTAAAACCTTCCTCCTAATCAGACATACTATATCATTTTTGCTACCCTAATGAAATACCTTTCTTTCTAAATATCAAGTCAAATTCATACTTATGCCCCATCTATGTAAACAAACCGACGTGATTAAGCGCTTACTCTTTCTGTAAAGCGTTTTCTTTATTTCAAACTCATTTCGGGAAGGGTCCCCCTAATTCCGATTAAGGCCCTCCCGTTTTACTAAAACAGCACTGAGAACGATGAACAGTGAAATGGCCATTTGGTTTCCAACAGATAAAAAACTGCAGACAAGAGAGCTGTGCGCCCGCTTTGTCTGCAGTTCAGAGCTGCCATCATTATGTGTAATGGCATGTGAAAATGAATGATTAATGTTCGTCCGGATGGTCCTGGATGAGAACCTGTCGCGGTTTGCTGCCTTCGTGCGGCCCGACGACCCCGCGCATTTCCATCTGATCGACGATGCGGGCGGCTCTGGAGTATCCTATCCGGAATCTGCGCTGGAGCATTGAGACTGATGCCTGCTGCATACTGCGTACGAGATCGACCGCTTCATCATACAGTTCATCCGTTTCTTCTTCCGGAGCTGTCTCTTCCACCTCTGTCGGGATCATCGATTCCTCGTACTGTGCTTTCTGCTGGCTGATGACAAAGTCCACGACTTCCTCGACTTCATGGTCGGATAAGAACGCGCCCTGGATCCGGGTTGGTTTGGATGCCCCCGCCGGAAGGTAAAGCATGTCCCCGCGGCCCAATAGCTTTTCTGCTCCGCCGGAGTCCAGGATCGTCCGTGAATCCACAGCCGACGAGACGGCAAACGCGATCCGGGATGGAATGTTCGCCTTGATGATGCCCGTGATGACATCAACGCTCGGGCGCTGTGTGGCAATAATGAGATGGATGCCGGCTGCCCGGGCCATCTGGGCAATCCGGGTGATCGAATCTTCAACGTCGCTTGAAGCCACCATCATGAGGTCCGCGAGCTCATCGACAATCACGACAATATAGGGAAGGCGCGGATGCTTTTCTTCGTTTTCCTCATTCCATTCATCAATGTGGTTGTTGTATCCCTCGATGTTCCTTGTCCCTGTATGTGAGAAGAGGTCATACCGCCTCTCCATTTCAGCAACCACTTTTTTAAGTGCCTGGGATGCTTTCCGGGGATCGGTGACGACTGGCGCAAGCAGATGCGGCACTCCGTTATAGACGTTGAGCTCAACCATTTTCGGGTCGATCATCATGAGCTTCACTTCATGCGGTTTTGCTCGCATAAGGATGCTGATGATGATTCCGTTGATGCACACACTCTTCCCGCTGCCTGTAGCCCCGGCAACGAGCATATGAGGCATTTTGTTTAGCTCGGCCATGACGGCATCGCCTGAGATGTCCCTTCCGAGTGCGACCATGAGCTTGGAATCCGGCCGGTTGTTGTTCCGTGACTCCAGCACTTCACGAAGAGAAACCATCGCCACTTCCGTATTCGGAACTTCGATGCCGACTGCAGATTTGCCCGGAATTGGTGCTTCGATCCGGATATCGCGTGCGGCAAGGGCAAGCGCGATGTCGTCCGCAAGGCTGACGATCCGGCTGACCTTCACACCCGTGGCCGGCATTACTTCGTACTTGGTGACTGCCGGGCCGAGATGAACTTCCGTGACACTCGCCTTCACGCCGAAGCTATGGAATGTTTTTTCCAGTTTTTCGGCATTGTGCTGTATCATATTGTACTCGCCGCTCTGGTCGTTTTCAGGAGGCGGATTCAAAAGAGAAACAGGCGGCAATACGAAATCCTCGTTCACAGGCTGTGCATCACCGATGTCCCTGATTTCCGCATCCGTATCCGATTCCTTTTCTATTTGATTGGCAGCCGCTTTTTCTGAACCCGGCTCTTTCTTGACCCGTTCGGTAAAGGAAGAAATAATCGGCTGCACCCGGACCGGCTCGGGTTCCGCAACCGGACCGCCGTAGATGTCATCAGAGGATTGCGGGTCCGATGCGACGGCCCCGGCGGATGCCGCTTCTTCGTCTGCGGCAGCACGGCGGGATTTCCGCGGCTCTTTCGGCTCTCTTGTTTTCTGCGTCTTTTCCGGCTTCGTCCGGGCGGGCTTGCGTTCTCTTGCAAACCATTCCCGTACCGAATCAAGCACTTCCGGAATCTTTTCGGCCAAATAAGGAACGAGTGCCTTGCCGGTAAGCAAAATCAGCCCCATCGAAAGCATGATGATCCCTGCAATCGTCGCGCCTGCAGAATCGAACAATACATGGAACATGGCAAACAGGAATCCGCCGACAATTCCTCCACCGAGCGAAACGGAAGGATCCATGATGCCTCCGTCAGTAACGAGGATGAGCCATGTCTCCTTCAGTGCCGAAGTGGTCTGCAAACGGCCGCTCTCATACCGCTCCGTGAAGAGGAGCACGTGGCTGAAGAGTGTCAGGCTCCCGAGAATAAGGAGCAGCCCCCCGACAATCCGGTTTCTCACATCAGGAATTTCACGTTTCACCATCAAAAGAAGCGCGAATATGAGGAAAAGAAACGGAAGTGCCGGATGCCAGTTTCCGAAAAGGAATCTGGCTGCACTGCCCAGTCCCCTCCCCACAAATCCGAGATCAAAAAATGTGATGATGGCAAGTCCGGTCATGACAAGGCCAGACAGCTCATATCCGAGCGGATAGAGTCCGGATTTTTTCTTTTTTGCAGATGTTCTGCGTTTTTTCTTTTTGTTGCGTTTGGTTGCCATCTGGTTCACCCCCATCGATGAAAACGGGATTTCCCGCCAGAGACGGCGTAGAAATCCCGTTTTGTTCTATCTCTGTTGCCCCGCTCAGTATTCCATGATGATCGGGATGATCATCGGGCGGCGCTTCGTCTTCTGGTAGAGGTATGAATTGAGTGTATCGCGGATTTCCTGCTTGATGCTCGTCCATTCGAACGATTCTTTGTTGGAATATTTACCGACAATCTTCTTCACCAGTTCTCCGGCCTCGCCAATCAGTTCGCGCGAATCACGCACATAAACAAATCCGCGGGAAAGGATTTCCGGACCTGCTGCAATCGTCTTTTTCTTTCGGTTGAGCGTAATGACGACGATAAAGATGCCATCCTCTGAAAGGAGTTTCCGGTCACGCAGAACGATATTGCCGATATCCCCGACGCCGCTTCCGTCAATCAGCACA
The DNA here is from genome assembly GCF_018390575.1 of Bhargavaea massiliensis. Classification (GTDB taxonomy): domain Bacteria; phylum Bacillota; class Bacilli; order Bacillales_A; family Planococcaceae; genus Bhargavaea; species Bhargavaea massiliensis. The sequence continues at coordinate 146,540 of NZ_JAHBCJ010000005.1, forward strand.
TTGCCAGCAGTTACCCGGCCGGTCATGCGCATCTTGCCGTTTTTGTACTCGACAATATCCCCTTTGTCCGCGATGAAAATACGGGACTTTGGCAATCCTGTTTGCTGGGCCAGCTTTGAATGGGCAATGAGCATCCGATATTCACCCTGGATCGGGATGAAGAATTTCGGCTTCATCAGGTTGAGCATCAGCTTCAGGTCTTCCTGGCTGCCGTGACCCGATACGTGGACCTTACGGCTCGAAGTAAGGACATCGGCGCCAGCCTTGGCCAGTTCGTTCATCGTATTGTACATTCCGACTTCCATGCCCGGCGACGGAGTGAACGTGATGAGAACCGTATCAGTTTCCTTGATGCGGATGTCCTTGTGCTGGCGCTTCACGATGCGTTCAAGCGCGTGGAGCGGTTCGCCCTGGTTGCCTGTCACGATGATCGCCACTTCGGAATCATCGTACTTGCCGATTTCTTTAACCGGGATGACGATTCCGTCCGCAACGTTCAGGTAGCCGAGCTTCATGCCGACTTCAAAGTAGGTCTCAAGAGACTTTCCGATCACTGCGACTTTGCGTCCTGATTCCGCGGCCCGGTCGAAGACCTGCTGCATGCGGATGAAGTTGGAGGCATAAAGGGCAATGAGGATGCGCCCCTGCGCTTTGTGGAATGTCTTGGACAGCTGTTCAGCGACGACGGACTCCGGTGTCGTATGTCCCGGACGCTCCGCTTCCGATGAATCGGACATCAGAATGAATACGCCTTCGTCCCCGATCGCTGCCATCTTCGAAATGTCCGGCCGGTACTTGCCTTTTGCCGACTGGTCGAACTTAAACTCCCCGGTGTGTACAATGGCGCCCTCGCTCGTATGGAATACGATTCCCAGAGAGTCCGGAATGCTGTGAGTGGTATGGAAAAACGTCACATAGGTTCTCCCGAAGTTCATCCTGCTCCTGTTCGATACTTCGAAAAACTTGATATTCTTCGGTGCCTGCTTATCCTTCAGATGTTCCTTCGCCAGGGCGATAGTCAGTTTCGAGCCGTATACAGGCGCCTGGACTTTGCTGAGCAGGTAGGCGATCGATCCGATCGCATCTTCATGGCCATGGGTGAGAAAAATCCCTTTCAGCCGGTCTTTGTTTTCTTCGACGTAGGTCATATCCGGAATGACGATGTCAATGCCGAGCATTTCCCCTTCAGGGAACATGAGCCCGCTGTCCACGATGAACATTTCATCATCGATTTCGACCACATACATCGCCTTTCCGATCTCTCCCACTCCTCCGAGAGGGATGACCCTGATGTTTTCGTTTTTTGTCTTGGTCAATGTTTCTCCTCCTAAATCATACCCGATCCATATCCGCTAACCTTCATTATACGGTAGCCGTACAATCTAGACAAATTAAAAAAGTGCTGAAATTGATGTTCCTTGAAACGGGAATTGACCGATGGCGCTGCGGCTATCCGGCAACGGCCGAGACGGGAATGACGCGGACCGCATCTTTTTCGATTGCTGTTTTTACGAAGGAACATGGTGCTCATTCGGGGACGCTTACTGATTTTTCAGCTGATCCCGATAATCTTTCGGGTCTTTGCCGCAGCAATAATAAAAAGCGAACGGCCGGGAAAACTGCCCAACCGTTCGCTATGGAGAAGTCAACATCAGGTATTTTTGCTTTTCAGGCTCCCGTTGCAGCGCGAAAGTCACTCATTGCCTGCCCGACAATTCGGGTCCCTTCCTCATCCAGAGGCATGATCGGAAGACGTACCATGCCGGCATCGAATCCTGCCAGTTTCAGTGCATACTTGACGGGCGCCGGGCTCGGGCGGGAAAACAGCGCTTCCGACAAACGGCAAATTTCCGCATGAAGACGGGCAGCCTCTTCCCGCTCACCGCTTCGGCAGGCAACAATCATCCGCTGCATCTCCGGACCGGCCACATGCGAGGCGACAGAGACCACACCATCCCCGCCGATTGCGAGCACCGGAAGTGTCAGTCCGTCATCGCCGCTGTAAAGGCGGAATCCGCGGTCTGTCCCGGCAATAATCCGGGTCATGGCACCGAGGTCTCCACCGGCTTCCTTCACGGCCCTGATATTCGGAAAGCGGGACAGCGCGATGACCGTTTCCGGCTCCAGCCGGGATGAGGTCCTGCCCGGCACATTATACAGCATGACGGGGAGCTTCGTGCAGCCTGCGGTTTCCTTGAAATGCGTATACATCCCCCGCTGGTCGGGACGGTTATAATACGGGGCCACCAACATGATGCCATCGGCTCCGGCTGCCTCGGCCCTTTTTGTCATGTCAATGGTTGCGGCTGTGTTGTTGCTTCCGGTTCCCGCTATGACGGGAACTTTTTTTCCGGCTGCCTCAACGGCAAGCCGGATGATCCTTGCTTTTTCGTCATCGGTGAGTGTCGGGGATTCGCCTGTCGTCCCGCAGACAACTATGGAATCCGAACCGTTTTGTATCAAATAATTGACGAGGGCATCCAGGCGGCCCTCGTCAACTTTTCCATCATCACCGAACGGCGTGACCATCGCCGTTGCTATGTTGCCGAGCTCCATCGGCTTTTTCCCCTTTCAGCAACCCGTCCGCAATGAGTGCTTCCGCGATCTGGATCGAGTTGAGGGCAGCTCCCTTCAGGAGATTGTCCGCGACCACCCAGAAGTGGAATGCGCCCGGGGTGTCGAGATCCCTTCTGAGGCGTCCGACGAACACATCGTCCTTTCCTTCCGCGAAGAGCGGCATCGGATAGCTCTGGTTTTCAGGATCATCCATCACGGTGATGCCTTCCGCCTGGTGCAGGGATTCTCGGATGCCGGCCGTATCGGCGGACGGATCGCCCGTTTCAAAGTACACCGATTCGGAGTGTCCGGTTACAACCGGGAGACGGACACATGTTGCGGCGACGGAAAGTTCCGGCATGCCCAGGATCTTCTTTGTCTCATTGATCATCTTCCACTCTTCGAAGGTATAGCCGTCCTCACTGAAGACATCAATCTGCGGAACCGCATTAAAAGCGATCGGGTAATGTTTCTTGTCACCCTTGACCGGCAGAAGCTCCGCCTCCGCTCCTGCCCTGTTCTCCATGTCCGTACTCTGCTTTTCAAGCTCGCCGATCGCTGCAGCGCCCGCCCCGGAAACCGCCTGATAAGTTGATACGATCACTTTCTTCAGGCCATACTTCCGGCGAACCGGTTCCAATGCCGCCACCATCTGGATCGTCGAGCAGTTCGGGTTGGCAATCAGGCCCCGGTGCTCCTTGAGCGCCTCACGATTGACTTCGGGAACGACAAGCGGAGTGTCGGGGTCCATGCGGAACGCGCTCGTATTGTCGATGACGACCGCTCCCCGGCTGACTGCTTCGGGCGCAAGTTGCTTGGAAACGTTCCCTCCCGCGCTGAAGAAGGCGATGTCCACGCCGTCAAAGCGTTCAGGCACCGCTTCTTCAACAGTAAATTCTTTTCCGCCGAACTCCACTTTGCTTCCTGCAGATCGGGCAGATGCAAGAAAAAGGATTTCATCCGCAGGGAATTTCCTTTCTTCCAGCTTCTTTGCGATTCCTTGGCCGACCGCGCCTGTAGCTCCGACAATGGCAACACGATATCCCATGGTTAAACACTCCTCATATTTCATGATCGAATGTTCAGTATTATAGCATGTTTTAAAGTACTTTCGGAGAAATATTCGTGATTAAGTATTTTCATGCCTGATCAGGAGTGGCTGAAGCTGTTCACCCTTCAGTGCGGCCTCGACCGTATCGACCATTTTTGTAAAATCACTGATAAGGGAATTCGGCTTTTTCACGGGATCATCCTGCCCAAACGGGATGAAATAGATGTTCTTCGTATTGAGCAGTTTCATGATATTTGTCCCGTTCAGACCAAGTGCATCGTTGGTGGACACACCGATCACAACCGGCGTGCCGTTCCTGAGTGTCGCCTTGGCAGCCATCAGCACGGGCGAGTCCGTGATGGCGTTTGCGAAACGTGAGATGGAGTTTCCCGTCATCGGTGCAATCACCATGCAGTCGACCGGTGTTTTCGGCCCGAACGGCTCAGCCTCCGCGATGGTCGTGATAATGTCGGCTCCTGCCGCTTCCCGGATTTTCGCCATCCATTCCTCGCCTGTCCCGAAACGGGTCGCGGCGGTCAGCACAGAGTTGGTGATGACCGGTACGACCGTCGCCCCCCTGTCGGTGAACGCCTTGATTTTCGGAATCACATCCGCATAAGTACAATGGGATGCGGTGATGCCGAAACCGATTCTCTTGCCGTCGAGCATCCTGACTCTCCTTCCGCTAGCTGTCCATTCTGCACAGCGCCTCCGAGAGGATCCGGGCGGCCTCGTCCGGAAAACACCGTCCCGGGAGCGCAGGCAGTAACCTATAGTATTCATGGACGGCTCCGGGCTTTAGGCACCCGGGCGCGGAAGCCAGGTCATAAATGCGTGACGGGTGAAACGGACCCGTAAGATCCAGCCATTGTGACGGTACGGTGTTGACAAGAATACCGTCAGGCAGACCGGCTCCGTCAAACTCCAGGATACCTAATCCTTCGGTCAGAGCCTCCGCAGTCTGAGCCGGTGATCGGGCTAGAACAAAAACTTCCCCGCCCATCGCACGCAACAGCCTGGCCGTAGTTTTACCTACCCGCCCGTAGCCTGCAACGATCCATTTCCTGCCCGCTACTGTGCCGCCCCCCGAGCGGTAAAACGATGCAAGTAATCCCTCTGCCGTCAGGCTGGCATTTTCCCAGATGAACCGCTCTTCTTTCAAATAAAATCGGGGCTTCTTCCCTGCCAGCTCCGCGGCATGCTCCCAGGCAGCATTAAGGCTTCCCGCAAACAGGCGGTCCGCCTGCTTGAGCACACCGGGAGCGGGCACGCCTTCCGGTGGATGGATCGGCAGTACAATTCTGCTCGGTGCTTCATTTAACAGAAGTGCATCCGTTTTCTCGTCCCACCTGTCCCGGCCGTCGTGTAATACGGTGTACCCTTTTTTCCGAAGCTGGTCTGCAGCTTTTGAAAACCGGGCATCGGATCCGAAAATCAGCCAATCCGGCCGCGTCATTCAAACAGCCCCTCATGGATCGGACGCGTCCGCCTGAACAAAATCCGGTCATCTCCTATCAACACAATTTCTTCCCAAGGAATGTATTCCGCTTCTCCGGATGTTTTCCGGCCGCCCTGCAGCCAGCCGGTCCGGCGTTTTAGTTCGAAGCCGTGGATCCGGCCGCTCTTCGGGTCAAACAACATTTCCGTGTCGGCAAGCAGCCCATACCGGACGCCGTCCTCCATCTGGATCAGTTCTTTTTCGGCCATTGTCGACAGCAGCATTTTCCACTCCCCCTTTTCCTAAACTATATGCGCCGCCCGGGCGGATGTTCCGTACCGGAAATGGCCGGGTCATGCAAAAAACCTGAAGGCCATTGCCCTCAGGTTTTTTAGTTCGGTATGATGATTGATTCTGCCGGCGGGCCTGAAAAAATCCTTTTTGCTATGCGGAGGATCTGTCTGTTGTCCACTTTGCGGAATTCACTCATGACTTCATCGATATCTTTATGTTCACCGGTAAACAGTTCGTTTTTCGCATTCCGGCTCATCCTCGATGCAGGTGATTCAAGGCCGAGCAGGAGGCTTCCTTTCATCTGGCCGACTGCGCTCCCGATTTCGGCATCGGATACTCCATCCTGCAGAAGCCGTGAAACTTCATTGCAGATGACTGTCCGTGTCTCCTCGAGGCGGGATGGCGAAGTGCCGGCATAGATGGTGACCGCCCCTGAATCGGTATGGGAAGAATGGTAAGAGTAGACGGAATAGGCGAGACCCCTTTCTTCGCGGATCCGCTGGAAGAGTCTTGAGCTCATACTGCCGCCGAAAAGAGCATTCAGGATAATTAGTCCATATATGTCGGGATCATGGACATCCAACCCCGGATAACCCATGCACAAATGTGCCTGCTCTGTGTCCTTGCGCTTGCGGACTGCGCCGGGCGTGAAATCGGGCTGTTCCACAGGAAGCGGGGAACCGGCTTCTCCCGTGAATGTCCCGAAGCTTTCTTCCAGGCGGTTAATCAGCCCCTCATCCAGACAGCCTGCCGCGGAGATGACGATCCGTTCCGGCCGGTACTCACGGTTCATAAAAGAGATGGTTTCTTCCCTGGTAAAGCTGCTGACCGTTTCCGGATAGCCGAGGATCGGACGGCCCATCGGATGGCCGGGATACATCGCTGCCTGAAGCTGTTCATGGACATCATCGTCCGGCGTGTCGGCCACCATGGCAATCTCTTCGAGGACGACGGACTTTTCCTTGCGGATCTCCTGCTCATCGAACGCCGAGTGGAAGAACATGTCCGCCAGCACATCGACCGCCGCGGGCGCATCTTCGGCAAGTATATGGACGTAGAAGCAAGTTTCTTCCATGGATGTGTAGGCGTTGATCTCCCCGCCTGTCCGGTCGATCGCTTCCGCTATGTCCTTGGCTGTCCGGGCGGCCGTCCCCTTGAACAGCATGTGCTCGATAAAATGGGCCATTCCGGCTTCCCCGGCGGCTTCATTCCTAGCGCCGGCCTTGACCCAAACACCGATCGCCACCGAGCGGACATGCGGCATGTGTTCCGTGACGATCCGAACGCCATTCGGACATTTTCTGGTCTGGAGCATTTCTTCTCCCCCCTTAGTTATTTTTATGTTTTCATATCGGCAATAAGAGCCGTCTTGTAAAAAGAGGGCCGGCCGAACCGGCCGCCCTCTGGAGATGGTTATTCCGTTTTGCCTGACTCTTCGCCAGCTTCTTTTTCTTCTTTCAAGACTGCTTTGCGGGACAGGTTTACCCGGTTATGGTTGTCGATTTCAACGACCTTTACCCGTACGACATCACCGATCGACAAGACGTCTTCGACTTTGTTCGTCCGCTGTTCCTGAATTTCCGAAATGTGAAGCAGGCCATCCTTGCCAGGGAAAATTTCTAGGAATGCGCCAAATTTCTCGATGCGCTTTACCTTACCGTCATAGTATTCGCCGACCTGGGCTTCGCGGACGATGTTTTCAATCATCGATTTGGCCTTTTCGTTCATTTCCTGGTTGATCGAGGAAATGTAGATCGTGCCATCCTGCTCGGTGTCGATTTTGACACCGGTCTCATCGATGATCTTATTGATCTGCTTGCCGCCAGGTCCGATCACGTCACGGATCTTTTCTGGCTTGATCTGGATGACGATAATCTTCGGGGCGTGGTCCGACAGCTGTTTGCGCGGCTCGGAAATCGCGGACTTCATGTTGTCCATGATGTGCATCCGGCCCGCCTTCGCCTGTTCAAGAGCTTCTTCGAGAATCTCACGGGAAAGGCCCTCGACCTTGATGTCCATCTGCAGGGCGGTGATGCCTTTTTCGGTTCCCGCAACCTTGAAGTCCATGTCACCGAGTGCGTCCTCCATCCCTTGGATGTCAGACAGGACGGTGTAGTTGTCACCCTTTTTGACGAGGCCCATGGCGATTCCCGCAACGGGTGCCTTAATCGGGACTCCGGCATCCATCATTGCCATCGTGGATGCACAGATGGACGCCTGGGAAGAGGAACCGTTGGATTCCAGAACTTCCGAGACGAGGCGGATCGTGTACGGGAATTCCTCCTCGGACGGAACGATCGGTTCAAGGGCTCGTTCGCCAAGTGCGCCGTGCCCGATCTCCCTCCGTCCCGGGGAGCGGATCGGGCCCGTCTCGCCAACACTGAACTGCGGGAAATTGTAATGGTGCATAAATCGCTTGGACTCCTCGAGGCCGAGGCCATCGATGATCTGCACGTCCCCGAGTGCGCCGAGCGTGCAGATGCTGAGCACCTGTGTCTGACCGCGTGTGAACAGCGCAGATCCGTGTGTCCTGCTGAGGATTCCGGCTTCTGAGGACAGCGGTCGGATTTCATCCGGCTTCCGTCCGTCCGGGCGGATTTTTTCTTCGGTGATCAGGCGGCGGACTTCGTCTTTGATGAGCTTATCAAGGATGCCCCGAACCTGTCCGAGGTCCGTTTCCTCTTCGGAATCCGCGTAAGTTTCGATCACGGAAGCTTTGACAGCCTGGATCGCTTCCTCGCGTGCGTGCTTTTCTTTTGTCTGGATGGCTTCAAGCAATGGGGCTTCCGCTTTTTCGCGGACATCCTCCGTCAGTTCCCGGTCCAGTTCGAAGAGAGTGATCTCCCTTTTCTCTTTTCCTGCTTCCCGGGCAATCTCTTCCTGGAAGGCGACAAGGCGCTTGATTTCTTCGTGGCCGAACATGATCGCTTCAAGCATGATGGATTCTTCGACTTCATCTGCACCGGCCTCCACCATATTGATGGCATCTTTGGTTCCGGCAACAATCAGATCGATGTCGCTTTTCGCTTCCTGCTCAACAGTCGGGTTGATAATGAATTCGCCATCGATTCGGCCGACCTTCACACCTGCGATCGGACCGCCGAACGGAATGTCAGACACCATCAGCGCAAGCGAGGAGCCGAACATGGCGGCCATCTCGGATGAGCAGTTCTGGTCGACCGACATCACCATCGAAATGACTTGCACTTCATTCCGGAAACCGTCCGGGAAAAGCGGACGGATCGGACGGTCGATCAGCCGGCTGGTCAGCACGGCTTTTTCGGATGGACGGCCTTCCCGCTTGATAAAGCCGCCGGGAATTTTACCGACAGCGTAAAGGCGTTCCTCGTAGTTGACGGTAAGCGGGAAAAAGTCCAGTGGCTTCGGCTCCTTGGATGCAGTTGCCGTCGACAGGACCGCTGTATCGCCGTAGCGGATGAGCACGCCTCCATTCGCCTGCTTCGCGAATTTACCCGTCTCGACGATCAGCGTCCGGCCGGCCCAATCAAATTCGTACGTTTTGTGATTCTCGTTCATCATGGGGCTCCTCTCTTCTGTGCATAACGCTATACCGGGTGCCTGTCCGTCTGCATGCGCAGCCAATCGGAGCGGCGGCAGGCCGGGACAGCCGTCAAACGTATGTACTCACTCCCCATAGTGTACCAAAATTCGCATAGTGATGCGAAAGGATTTGCAGGGGAAACGCATTTAGCGTTAGCGGATTTTGTGCAATAAAAAAAACGGGCCGCAGCCCGCTTTTGTATGTGCGATCTTATCGGCGAAGGCCAAGCTTCGCGATGAGGTCACGATAACGCTGAACGTCGTTTTCACGAAGGTACTTGAGCAGATTCCGGCGACGGCCGACCATTTTGTAAAGGCCGCGGCGGGAGTGGTGGTCTTTCTTGTGTGTGCGCAAGTGCTCGTTCAGGTTATTGATCTCTTCCGTGAGGATAGCGATCTGGATATCAGGAGATCCTGTGTCCGATTCGTGTGTGCGGAACTCTTGGATGAGTTCATTTTTACGCTCTTGTGTAATTGCCATCCTGTTCACCTCCAAATCAGTTAGTTAAAAAATCCCCAATTCCCGAGCAAACGTTGGTGAGTCGATTGCCAAGCAATGGTTGAGTGCATCAGCACATGAGTATCATACCACAGCCCACTGGCCGATTCAACTGTCAGGATGCGCGGCAAGGATCCGCCGGGCCTCTTCCTTGTCACGACCGATCTGTGCCTTCAGCTCTTCGATCCCGCTAAATTTTCGCTCTTCCCGGATCCGCCTGATCCATCTGACCTGCACATCTTTCCCGTAAAGGTCGCCGTCAAAGTCGAGCAGATGTACCTCGACCGATAGGAAGGTGTCGGAAGGATCTTTGAAAGTGGGGCGATAGCCGGCATTGAGCACGCCTCCGTAGATTGTGCCTTCTGTTTTAAACGTGGCAGCGTACACACCTGGAGCAGGAAGACATGAACCGGGCACCGGATCGACATTGGCAGTCGGAAATCCGATCAGTCGTCCCCGCTTATCACCTTCAATAACCGTACCGTCGGTCGTAAGCGGGCGGCCGAGCAGTTGAGCGGCCCCCGACACATCCCCCTCGCTTAACATCGAACGGATGCGGGTCGAGCTGATTTTCTCTTCTTGATCAGTAACTCTCCCGATCACCGAAACCCCATAATCTCCTCCGGACAGCTTTTCCAAGTCATCCGGCTTCCCCTTGCCGAACCTGCCGAAGGAAAAATCGAAACCGCAAGTGATGTGGCGGACGCCCAGCTTCCGGATATAGCATTCGATGAACTGTTCGGGACTCATTGAGGCAAAATCCTTGGTGAAGCGAATCACGAATACCGTGTCTGTCCCCATTTCCTCAAGCAGCTGCATCTTTTGTTTATACGGCGTGATGTATGTGACTTCCTTCCGGTTGCCGAGTACGGCAGACGGATGCGGATCAAACGTCATGACCGCCGGGAGAAGGCCTTTCTCGCGGGCCACTTCCATGGCATGGCCGATCACTTCCTGATGCCCCCTGTGGATGCCATCAAAAAATCCGGCTGCCACCGAGTATTCCCGGCCGGCTGTCTCCGGAATATCGGGATATTCAATATGATGAATCTTCAATCTGTTCACCTCTTGTCTTCAGCCATGCCAAACATTTTCTCGGGCTTCATCAGCCCGTTTTTTTCAGGATGGCGGCGGTATACGGCCACCGCCCGGTTGCCTTCGTAAAAAACAATCCGCGGGTGCTCGGCAAGCAACGGATGCGCAGGCAACACTTGGCCGTTCAAGATTTTCGGAAGAAGGTCTCCTGCATGAACCGGAGGAAATTCTGACAGAGCCCGTTCCACAGGAAGCACGGCTCCTTCCAGATTACCCTGATCCCGCTGATGTTCAACATCCGACAGCGTCAGGCAGTCTTCCGCCTTGAAAGGGCCCGATGCTGTACGGACAAGGGATGCCATATGGGCGGGATAGCCCAACTTATCGCCGATCTGCACGGCAAGCGTGCGGATATAGGTGCCCTTGCCGCAGTCGACCCTGATGCGGAATTCAACTTCGTTTCCTTCAAAATGCTGCCCGGGGGACAGCAGCTCGATCTCGCGGATCAGAACCTTGCGGGAAGGCCGCTCCACGGGTTGCCCTTGACGGGCATACTCATACAGCCGCTTTCCGTTCACCTTCACCGCCGAATACATCGGGGGGATCTGTGTGATCTCACCGGTAAGCGAACGGAGAACTTCCCGGATCTCCGTGTCAGTGAAACGCTTCACGGTCAGGTCCTGCTCCACAGTTGCACCTGAGGCATCCTCGGTCTCCGTCGAACGGCCGATGCTGACGACGGCCTCGTACGTCTTGCCCATATCTGTCACATATTCGGCCGCCTTTGTCGCACGGCCGAGACAGATCGGAAGCACGCCCTCGACATCGGGATCAAGTGTACCCGTATGGCCGATGCGCTTCATCCCGAGGATTTTCCTTAGCCGGAAAACACAGTCGTGTGAAGTCATGCCTTTTTCTTTCCATAGCGGCAGGATTCCCTCAAGCATAGCGTTTACTCCTTTCCTATGTACGGAAAACAAGCCTGCATGCCGGAACGGCTGCAGGCTTGTTCTCAGTCTTCCGGCTTTGACTCGTTTACTTCACGGAGAAGTGACTCAATCCGGTTGCCGTAGTCGACGGACTCATCAAATTCAAAAAGCAGTTCCGGCGTTTTTCGCAGGCGGATCCGAGTCCCGATTTCAGAACGGATGAATCCTTTGGCTTTTGTCAGGCCTTTTAGCGTATCTTCCTTCTGGCGGTCATCGCCGAGCACGGAGATAAACACTGTTGCCTGCTGAAGGTCGCCGGTCACTTCGACATCGGTGACCGTGACGAACCCGATTCTCGGATCCTTCAGTTTTCGGCCGATAATGTCTCCCAATTCTTTTTTCATCTGTTCCGCCACGCGGTTTGCCCTCATTGTCATATCGAACACCTCGGCTTCCGCTATAAATGATACTTCTTGCTGCTTGTCATCTCCCAGCCGGAATGGGACATCAGAAAGTTCAGCACCCGGTCGATCTCACGCTCGGCTACCTTCCCGGAAGAAGAGACGGCAGCCAGGGTGAGGCCGGTACGCTGCCAAAGGTCCTGATAGTCCGTTTCGGCAATGGAAATGTTGTACTGCTGGCGGGCCCTCGTGAGCATACGCTGTAAAATCGCCCGCTTTTCCTTTAGCGAATGTGTTTCATACAGGAAGAATTCACATTCGGCGGCGACAATCACTTCCGCTCGACTTCTTCCATTACAAACGCTTCGATGACATCGCCTTCTTTGATGTCATTGTAGTTTTTGATTGTCAGGCCGCATTCATACCCTCGGGCGACTTCTTTGACGTCATCCTTGAATCGTTTGAGTGTATCCAGCTCGCCTTCGAATATGACGACGCCGTCGCGGATCACCCGTACGCCCGAGTCTCTTGTGATCTTGCCGTCGGTTACATATCCGCCGGCGATCGTGCCCACTTTGGAGACCTTGAAGGTTTCGCGAACTTCCACCTGGCCGATGATTTTCTCCTCGAACTCCGGATCCAGCATACCCTTCATCGCGGATTCAATCTCTTCAATCACCTTGTAGATAATGCGGTGGAGCCGGACATCGACGCCTTCTGCTTCAGCAGCGCGTTTCGCGTTGACATCCGGGCGGACGTTGAATCCGATGACGATCGCATTGGACGCAGCCGCCAGTGTGATGTCCGATTCGGTGATGGCTCCGACACCGGTATGGATGATCTTGACGTTGACTCCTTCAACTTCGATTTTCATGAGGGAAGCTGCAAGCGCCTCGACCGTACCTTGAACGTCCGCTTTGACGATCAGGTTGATGTCTTTCATCTCGCCCTGTTTCATGTGCTCGAATAGGTTATCAAGGGTTACGCGGTTCTTTTCTCCCCGCTGTTCCTGGAGATCGTCCATCGCCCGTGATTCACCAACCTGGCGGGCTGTTTTCTCATCTTCGAAGACGACGAAACGGTCACCTGCAAACGGTACGTCACTCAGGCCTGTAATTTCCACAGGCGCCGATGGCAGGGCTTCTTTTACCCGGCGGCCAACATCATTGACCATAGCCCGTACACGGCCGAATGTGGAACCGACGACAATCGGGTCACCGACTTTGAGCGTACCTTCCTGTACAAGGAGAGTTGCCACGGCGCCCCGGCCCTTGTCCAGCTGGGCCTCAATCACGGTTCCGCGGGCATTCTGGTTAGGATTGGCTTTCAGCTCTTCCACCTCGGACACGAGTACGACCATCTCGAGCAGGGTATCAATGCCCTCACCCTTCAGAGCGGAAACCGGTACGAAGATCGTATCTCCGCCCCAGTCTTCCGGCACAAGGCCGTGTTCGGTCAGTTCTTGCATGACCCGGTCAGGGTTGGCTGTCGGCTTGTCGACTTTGTTGACTGCCACGATGATCGGCACTTCTGCTGCCTTTGCGTGATTGATCGCCTCGATTGTCTGCGGCATGACACCGTCATCCGCTGCGACGACAAGAATCGTAAGATCGGTGATTTTGGCGCCGCGCGCCCGCATTGTGGTAAAGGCCGCGTGTCCTGGTGTATCAAGGAAAGTAATTTTCTTGCCGTTTGCTTGAACTTGATAGGCACCGATATGCTGGGTGATTCCGCCTGCTTCTCCCTCGGTCACTTTCGTGTTGCGGATGGAGTCGAGAAGGGTGGTCTTCCCATGGTCAACGTGTCCCATAATTGTAACGACCGGCGGACGTTCTTCTTTGAGATCATCCGCGCCTTCCTCTTCCTCGAAATAAGTTTCAAGGTCAGTCCGGTCGATGCGGATTTCTTCTTCCACTTCCACACCGTAGTCTGCACAGATCAGTTCAATCGCGTCTTTATCAAGCTCCTGGTTGATCGTCGCCATAACGCCGAGCATAAAGAGCTTTTTAATGATTTCGGACGGCTCGCGGCCGAGTTTTTTCGCGAGTTCGGCTACGCTGAGCGACTCGTAGAAAGTGATTTTCTCCGGCAGTGGCTTCGGTGTGCGAGGCACCTGCTGCTGGCTATAATTTCTCTTCTTGCCCTGGTGGGTACCGCGGATCTTGCGGCCGCCTCCCCGACGATTTCCGCCGCCTTGGCCGCCCGGACGGCTATTGCCGCCTTGGCGATTTCCGCCGCCTTGGCCTGCTGGACGGTTGCTGCTGCCCTGGCCGCCCTGGCGGTTACCTCCGCTTTGCGCTGCCGGACGGTTGCTGCCCTGGCCTGCCGGACGGTTGCTCCCGCCTTGACCTGCCGGACGGTTGCCGCCGCCCTGCCCTGCCGGACGATTGCTGCCGCCCTGGCCTGCCGGACGGTTGCTGCCGCCCTGGCCTGCCGGACGGTTGCTGCTGCCCTGGCCTGCCGGACGGTTGCCGCCTTGACCTGCTGGACGGTTACTGCGGCCCTGTCCACCTTGACGGTTTCCGCCCTGGTTGTTTGGCCGGCTGCCGCCCTGGCCAAATTTACGGTCAAGCTTCGCCGTTGTATCACTATCAAGTACCGACATGTGGTTCTTGACGTCGACTTTCATCTTGTCCAGCTCGTCAATGACCTCACGGCTCGACTTATTAACCTTTTTCGCATATTCATGAACTCTCATTTTCGTCATTCAGTCAGTCCTCCTCTGGTTCCTCAAGCAGGCCGGACAGCTTTTTAGCAAAGCCGCTGTCCAATATCGCCAGTGTGACGCGCGCCTCCTTTCCGATTGCATGGCCCAGTTCGTACCTTGTCCCGAACACATGCACTGGAATTCCGTAATGGGCACCTTTATCCGTTACTTTGCCCCGGGTGTTATCCGAAGCATCGGCAGACAGGATGACAAGCTTCGCTTTTCCCGAACGGATCGCTTCGATGGCGAGGTCTTCGCCGGTAGCGATTTTGCGCGCGCGCGCCGCCAGCCCCAACAGGCTGTAAATCTTCTTTTCATTCATAGCAGTTTTTCTCTCAGGATAAGGCGCAGGACCTCATCATAGATTTCTACAGGAACTTTGACGCCCAGCTGGCTGTCCAGCGATTTCCGCTTTTTTGCCAGTTCCACGGCTTCTTCCGATTTGGAGATATACGTTCCGCGGCCGGACTTCTTGCCTGTCGGGTCGACGAAAACTTCGCCTTCCTTAGTCCGGACAACTCGGATCATCTCTTTTTTCGGGAACATTTCGCCGGTGGCCGAGCATCTCCGGAGAGGGATTTTCTTGCCGTTCCCCATTGCTCCCATCCTTTCAAAAGTCAGTCTTCTTTCGAATCCATTTCGTCATCGGCCGGCACATCTTCGTACAGGTCGATGGCTCCAGGACCCTGATCATCGGCGGCGCTCTGTTCATCATAGAGGCCGTCACTTTCTTCGATCCACTCGCCGTCTTCCCACTGTTCTTCCGGCTCATCCGTCACAGTGCGCGGGTAGATGCCAAGTTCCGTGGCATCCGCCTCGCTCTTGATGTCAATCTTCCAGCCGGTCAGCTTTGCAGCAAGGCGGGCGTTTTGCCCGCGCTTACCGATGGCAAGAGACAGCTGGTAGTCCGGGACAACGACCGTAGTCGACTTATCTTCTTCATTAACGAGTACATCCAGCACTTTGGCAGGGCTCAATGCATTCGCCACGAAGATTTCCGGATTATCGGACCACTCTACGATATCAATCTTTTCTCCGGATAACTCATCCACGATGGTCTGAACGCGATTGCCCCGCGCACCGACACAGGAGCCGACCGGGTCGACATCCTCATCATGGGCATGTACGGAGATTTTGGAGCGGTCGCCGGCCTCGCGTGCAATCGACTTGATCTCAACGATGCCATCATAAATTTCCGGAACTTCCATCTCGAACAGGCGGCGAAGCAAGCCCGGATGTGTCCGTGAAACGAATACTTGCGGGCCGCGTGCAGCGCGCTCCACTTTCGTGATGTATACCTTAATGCGGTCATGCGGGCGGTAAGTCTCGGTAGGAATTTGCTCGTTCTGCGGGAGAACTGCTTCCACTTTGCCCAGGCTCACATAGATATTCCGCGGGTCAAGACGTTCAACGACACCGTTGACGATGTCGTCCTGGCGATCCACATACTCATCGTAAATCATGCCACGCTCCGCTTCGCGAACGCGTTGTGTAACGACCTGTTTCGCAGTCTGTGCTGCAATCCGGCCAAAGTTGCGCGGTGTCACTTCTTCTTCGAGCACGTCGCCAATTTCGTACAGCGGATTGACTTTGCGTGCTTCCTCAAGCGATATTTGCAGGCGGTCATCCTCGACCTCCTCGACAACATCCTTGCGCGAGAACACCTTCATGGTGCCCGCATCCATATTCAGGTCGACCCGGACGTTTTGCGCCTGGTTGAAATTGCGACGGTATGCGGTAACGAGTGCGGTTTCAATCGCCTCGACAAGCACATCCCTCGAGATGCCCTTTTGTTTTTCCAGGGCGTTGAGCGCTTCCAGAAGATCGCTGCTCATCTGTATTTCACTCCTATCCGGACATTATGCCGAAAAATCGATGGCCAAACGTGCAAATGCAATTTTGTCCTTCGGAATCAGCACTTTCACTTTTCGTGTTTTCACTTTCATTTCAATTTCCGCTCCCTCATCGCCGTAGGAAAGGAGGTAGCCTTCGAACTCTTTTCGCCCGTCAATAGGCTCGTAGGTTCTGATGTGGACATATTGGCCGACAGCCCGCTCCATGTCCTGCTCTTTTTTGAGCGGACGCTCGGCACCCGGAGAAGAGACTTCCAGGAAGTAGTTTTGTGGGATCGGGTCCGCCTCATCAAGCCTGACGCTCAGCTGTTCACTGACAGCGGCGCACTGCTCGATGTCGATGCCTCCGCCGGGTGTATCGATAAATACCCTGAGGAACCAGTCGCGTCCCTCTTTAACAAATTCGATGTCGACAAGTTCCAGATCCTGCTCTTCGAGGATCGGCGCGACCAATGTTTCGACTTCATGTGTGACTTTGCTCATAAGGACCTCCTTATTTACAGGAAAATTCTCCCGACAAACAGAAAAGAGCGGGGAACCCCACTCTTCTGTGCGCGACTATCCGAACTTGTTGAATCCATTTTACCATAGCCGCACTGCTGTTGCAACAAATCAGAAAAGCGAGAGCTGGTTGGCTTCGGGCATGCCTTCAAGGCATCCAAGCTCATCCAGATAGTCAATAATGGCCCTCGAGACGCGGCCGCGCTGCTGAAGATCTTCCTTGGAGAGGAACTCTCCATCTTCTCTTGCCTCCACAATTGCGCGTGCCACGTTGTTGCCGAGACCCGGCACCGCATTAAACGGCGGAATAAGCGTATCTCCATCGATGATGAACTCAGTCGCCTTCGATTTATAAAGATCCACTTTCCCAAACTTATACCCGCGCTCACACATTTCAAGCGCAAGCTCCAGAACAGTCAGGAGACTTTTTTCTTTCGGCGAGGCCTCCAGGCCCTTCGCCTCGATTTCGTCAATACGGGCTCTGATCGTCGCTGATCCCTTGCTCATCGCAATCAGATCAAAGTCGGATGCACGGACGGTGAAGTAGGCTGCATAGTAGAGCAGCGGCTTATGGACCTTGAACCACGCGATCCGTACAGCCATGAGGACGTAAGCTGCGGCGTGCGCCTTCGGGAACATGTACTTGATCTTTTTGCAGGAATCGATGTACCAGTCCGGTACGCCATTTTTCTTCATCTCCGCTTCAAATTCGGGTGTGAGTCCGCGGCCTTTCCGGACAAATTCCATGATCTTGAATGCCAGTGACGGCTCAAGCCCCTTATGCATCAGGTAAACCATAATATCATCCCGGCAGCCAATCACTTCGGACAGCACGCAGATCTTGTTGTGGATCAGCTCCTGCGCATTGCCGAGCCAAACGTCGGTACCATGGGACAGCCCGGAAATCTGCACGAGTTCCGAGAACGTGGACGGCCGCGTGTCCTCCAGCATCTGGCGGACGAAGCGGGTGCCAAACTCAGGAATGCCGAGCGTACCGGTTTTGCATCCGATCTGCTCTTCGGTGACACCGAGCGATTCAGGCGAGCTGAAAATCTTCATGACTTCCGGATCGTCAACCGGGATCTTTTTCGGGTCCAGGCCGGACAGATCTTGGAGCATGCGGATGACCGTCGGATCATCGTGGCCGAGGATATCGAGCTTCAGCAAATTGTCGTGGATCGAATGGAAATCAAAATGGGTCGTCTTCCACGACGCATCCTGGTCGTCCGCCGGGAATTGCACCGGGCTGAAATCATAGATATCCATCGTGTCCGGCACGACGATAATTCCTCCCGGGTGTTGTCCGGTGTTCCGCTTGACACCGCTGCATCCCTGGACAAGCCGATCAATCTCAGCGTTCCTGATCGTGAGGTCGTTGTCATTCATGTATCCGCGCACGTAGCCATAAGCCGTCTTTTCCGCAACCGTGCCGATGGTACCCGCGCGATATACATAGTCTTCTCCAAATAGCTCTTTTGTATAATTGTGAGCCCTCGGCTGATATTCACCGCTGAAGTTCAAATCGATATCCGGTACCTTGTCCCCCTTGAAGCCAAGGAACGTTTCGAACGGAATATCGTGGCCGTCCTTGGTCATTTCATCACCACAGTTGTCGCATTTTTTTCTAGGCAGGTCGAAACCTGAGCCGATGGAACCATCTGTGATGAATTCGGATTTTTTGCATGACGGACACACATAGTGCGGTGGAAGCGGATTGACCTCGGTGATTTCCATCATCGTGGCGACAAGCGATGAACCGACCGATCCCCGGGAGCCGACAAGGTAGCCGTCGTCCAGCGACTTTTTGACCAACTTGTGCGAGATCAGATAAATGACTCCGAAGCCGTGTCCGATAATCGACTTCAACTCTTTCTCAATCCGCTCGGTAACGATGTCCGGCAGTTCCTCGCCATAAATGGAATGGGCCATCGTATACGTCAGGTTCCGGACCTCGTCGTCCGCCCCTTCAATGACCGGCGTATACAGTTCGTCTCTGATCACCTGGACTTCGCCGATCTGGTCAGCGATTTTTTGCGGGTTGTCGATGACAATCTGCTCCGCCTTTTCTTCGCCGAGGAATTCAAATTCCTTCAGCATTTCATCTGTCGTGCGGAAATGGACATCGGGAAGGCTGTGGCGGTTCAGCGGATTGGCTCCGCCCTGTGATCCTACGAGGATTTTTCTGTAAGCCGCCTGATGCTCATCGATATAATGAACATTGCCCGTTGCGACGACGGGTATACCAGTCTTCTTGCCGAGCTTCATCATTTTCCGGATGATGTCCTCAAGATTCCATTCATCCCTGACCAGCTCCAGTTCGATCAGATGCTGATAGACCGGTTTCGGGTGAACCTCCAGATAATCATAGAACTTTGCAATTTGCTCGACTTCATCGAGCGGCTTCTGCATGAGCCCTTCGAACACTTCCCCTTTGTCACAGCCGGAGCCGATCAGCAGTCCTTCCCTGTGGCGCTGGAGAACCGATCTCGGGATGCGCGGGACCCTGTAAAAAGTCTCCGTGTGAGAGTGGGAAACAAGCTTGAAGAGGTTTTTCAGTCCGACCGAATCCTTGACGAGTATTGTGCAGTGGGACGGACGGGCACGCTTGTACGAATCTCCCCCTCCGATATGCAGGTTGAATTCATCGTGGCGCCTGATGCCGTGCTGCTGAACTGCTTCTTTGAGGAGATGGATCAGCAGATGGCCGGTCGCTTCGCAGTCATAGATTGCACGGTGATGCTGCGTGAGTTCAATGCCGAATTTTTTACAAAGCGTGTTCAGCCTGTGGTTTTTCAGCTCGGGGTGGAGGAGCCTTGCGAGCTCCAATGTATCGATCACCGGGTGCTCCCGCTCTTCCACTCCTGCAAGCTTGTAGGCTTCGTAAAGGAACCCCATGTCGAAGGTAGCATTGTGGGCGACCAGGATGCCGTCCCCCGCAAAGTCACGGAACCGCCGGGCCACTTCCTCAATGGCCGGAGCGCCGCTCACCATATCGTCAGTGATTCCGGTAAGATCGATTGTCGTCGCGGACAGCGGATGGCCGGGGTCCGAAAAGCTTTCAAAGGTATCGATGATTTCTCCGCCCCTGATCTTGACCGCAGCAAGCTCGATGATCTTGTCGTAGACCGCGGACAGGCCGGTCGTCTCCACGTCGAATACTATAAATTCAGCGTCATCAAGATCCCGTCCGACTTCGTCGTAGGCAATCGGTATTCCATCATCAACGAGGTTGGCCTCAAGCCCGAAAATCACTTTGATGCCGTGCTTTTTTCCGGCCGAATAGGCATCCGGGAAAGCCTGTACATTGGAATGGTCCGTAATTGCAATTGCCGGATGGCCCCATTTGGCCGCCTGTGCGACGAGCTCTCCCGCGGGCACTACCGCATCCATCTGACTCATGTTGGAATGGGCATGCAGCTCGATGCGCTTCCGGCCTTCCGGAGCTTCGTCCTTTTTCACCCGCGGAGCGATTTCCATGATGTCATTCGCCATCATGACGAGGTCGCGTATGAAGGTATCATTTTGGATCGAACCTCGGGCGCGGACCCAGGCCCCTTTCTTGAGGGCGGTCATCATTTCTGCGTCTTCCTTGTCACGGGAGAACATTTTCACGAGGATCGAATCCGTGTAGTCTGTGACTTTAACCGTCAGAAGAGAACGGCCGCTCCGGAGTTCGCGGACTTCTACATCAAAGACAACGCCTTCAATCGTAATTTTCCGTTCTTCGTCCTGGATCAGGCGGATGCCCGTGATCGGTTCATCCGGCTTGATCGGCAAGCCGATTGAAAACGGCCCCTCCGGCCCGGTCGATTCTTTTTTCTCCTTCTCCCGCTTTTTCATGTCTTCCAGCGCACGGTTGGCAAGAGCTTCTTCTTCCAGACGGCGCTGCTCGAAAAAGGCACGGCGCGCTTCTTCCTCCCCGTTGTCTTCTTCTCCGAGCACAAAATCGACCGACAGCCCCGCAAATCCGAAGGAGCCATAGGACTCAGCCAGCAGATTGCCATACTTGCCCTTCATCGTCTGAAGCTCGAGCTCATTCCCGCATTTCAGCACGAGCATTTGGCCGTTCCATGCGGGAAGCTGCGAAGAGAGCCGATCACGCACGGGCGGGGACATGTCCGCAATCTCACCGACCGCAAGCTCATAATAGTCACGGATACTTTGTTCATCAAATGCCGATTTCTCTGCACGGATATCGAGCAAAATACGCGCAATCGGCGAAAATGTGGCATCAATCCGTTTTCTGAACTCCCTGAAGATGCCAGCAGGAAGAATGGCCGGAACGGTCACCCGGAACCGCCAGACCCGGGATTTCGTATGGACGTCCAGCCGTTCAAGTGATGCTCCTTCAAAGTGGCGGACAACTGCATCCTCCGTCATTCCGATGTGCTGGAGCAGTATATTGAAGCGCATTTTCGGGTCTTGTTCCACAGAATATTCCTCCTTCCCGCCTGAACCGAAAAAAGAAGGGAAAAGCCCGAGGGCTTTCCCGTTCTTCCGGTTCCGTTTTGTACATTATCCAAAGAACGAACGGAGCTTGTCCGTGAGCTCTTCTTTTTTCCATTCCGCTGTTTCCCCGGTTGCCCGGAACTTCACTTCCACTATGCCTTCTGCTGCCTTTTTGCCGACTGTCAGCCGGATCGGGAGCCCGATCAGATCCGCATCCGCGAATTTGACGCCCGGGCGTTCCGCTCGGTCATCGAACAGCACATGGTAGCGGTACGAGGACAAAAGCCCGTACATTTCTTCTGCCAATTCACGCTGGGCGTCGTCCTTCAAGTTCACCGGGATCAGATGGATATCTGCCGGTGCAAGGTCTTTCGGCCACTTCAGCCCATCATCATCGTTGAACTGCTCCGCCATAGCGGACAGTATGCGCGATACCCCGATTCCGTAGCATCCCATGATGTACGGCTGCTGGCGGCCATTGTTGTCCAGGAACGTCCCTTCCATCGGCTCGGAATAGGTCGTTCCCAGCTTGAAGATATGACCGACTTCAATCCCTCTTGCAAATTGGATGGAACCCTTACCGTCCGGAGACGGGTCGCCTTCCATGATGAACCGCAGGTCTTCATAGGAATCTACCGAGAAATCCCGCTCCGGATTTACATTCCGGTAGTGGCGGCCGTCTTCATTGGCGCCGGCCACCGCATTGCGCATATAGCGTACGGCATGGTCCGCGACCACCTTCAGGCCAGTCGGCAATTTGACCGGGCCAAGGGAGCCGATTTCCGTTCCGGTCGCTTCCTTGACTTGTTCCGGCGTGGCCATTTCGACAATCGTTGCATCAAGGGCATGCTTCACCTTGATATCGTTGATCTCGTGGTCTCCTCGGGAAAGGACAACGACCGGTTCGTCATCGACGATAAAGACAAGTGTCTTCATGCATTCATCCGGTCGGACACCCATGAAATTCGCAACGTCATCGATCGTCTTTACATCAGGTGTGTCAACTATCTCGATTGCGAGTTCTTCGCCTTCAGGTTCCGGATAAGCCACATTGACTTCCGCCATTTCGATGTTGGCCGCAAAGTCGGAAGAGTCGCTGTAGGCGATTGTATCTTCGCCGACCTCGGACAGCACCATGAATTCATGCGTATCCTTTCCGCCGATTGCACCGGAATCGGCGATGACCGCGCGGAAGTTCAGGCCAAGCCTTGTGAAGATGTTCGTGTACGCCTGTTTCATGTCCTCGTAGGTTTCATCCAGGCTTTCCTTGGAGTCATGGAAGGAATAGGCGTCCTTCATGATGAACTCCCTCCCGCGGAGCAGACCGAAGCGGGGACGCTTTTCGTCACGGAACTTCGTCTGGATCTGATATAGGGTAAGCGGCAGCTTTTTGTAGGATTTGACCTCATCGCGAAGGAGCGAAGTGATCACTTCTTCGTGGGTCGGCCCAAGCGCGAACTCCCGGCCATGGCGGTCATGGAGTCTCATCAGTTCAGGGCCATAAGTGTACCAGCGGCCCGTTTCCTGCCAGAGTTCCGCCTGCTGGAGGGATGGCATCAGCACTTCGGAACCGCCGATGGCATCCATCTCCTCACGGACGATCGTTTCAATCTTCGTGAGCATCTTCTTGGCAAGTGGCAGGTAGGAGTAGACTCCGCTCGTATTCTGCCTGATATATCCCGCGCGCAACAGGAGCTGATGGGACCTGAGATCCGCGTCAGAAGGAGTTTCGCGCAATGTAGGTATGAACGTTTTGCTTTGTCTCATCGGTTTAGCACCCCGGATTTTCAATAATATGGATCAGAAGAAAAATCTCTGGATATCGTTCCAGGTGACGATGATCATGAGGACCATGAGCAGCATGATGCCGACAAAATGGACCATGCCCTCTTTCTGCTTGTCGATCGGCCGGCCCCTGAGAGCCTCAAAGCCGAAGAACATCAGTCTGCCTCCGTCCAATGCAGGAAGCGGAAGCAGGTTCATGATACCAAGGTTGATCGAAAGCACGGCCGCCCAGTTCATCAGATTAAAGATTCCTGCCTGTGCAACCGCACCCGTCGCCTGGTAAATGCCGACAGGGCCTGAAAGCGCCTCGATTGTGAATTGGCCGGTCACAAGCATGCCAAGCAGCTGGAAGATCCGCTTAAACCAGAACCATGTCTGTTCAGCCCCGTAGGCCACAGTACCAAGTACATCTTTCTCGTACTGCGGTTCATACAGGACACCGATCTGCCCGATTGTCTGCCCTTCCACATCGATGGAAGCAGGAGTGACATTAAACTGTTCTACAGTGCCGCCCCGTTCCACTCCGATTGTAAGCGGTTGACCCGGGCTGTCTTGGATAATGGCCGAGAAGGCGTTCCAGGTACCAACCTCCCGCCCATTGACGGAAACGATCCTGTCCCCTTTCTCGATGCCGGCCGAGATGGCCGGGCCATCATCCGTCACATCCGCTATGACCGGGTCATCTTTCGGAACACCCTGAATCAGCCCGAGTACAACAAAGATGAAAAATGCAAGAATAAAGTTGAATAACGGACCCGCAATGATGGTTGCCGAGCGGGCCCCGAGTGATTTCGACTCGAATTGCCGGTCATGCGGCGCGATCAGGGTTTCGGATCCCTTTTCGGAAATGATCGCCTTGCGGGATACCGGATAGCGTACTTTCCGCTCTTCTTCATCGTATCCTTCTATATAGAGTTCTTTTTCGAGATCGGCCTGTTCAACTTCCATATAGAGCATGTCCGGTGTCCTGTCATTCTGGTTCAGGACGATGCGCTCGGCACGGCCTTCCCTGTCCAAAAGGAGTCCGATCCGGTGGCCCGGCTGCAGCTCAATCTTGTCAAAGTCTTCACCAGCCATCCGGACATAGCCTCCAAGCGGCAGCAAACGGATCGTGTAGAGAGTCTCGCCTTTGTTAATGCCGAGCAGTTTTGGCCCGAAGCCAATGGCAAACTCCCTGACCATGATGCCGGACCGCTTGGCAAGCAGGAAGTGGCCCAGCTCATGGAAGAAGACGAGCGAACCGAAAACGACAATAAATGCAAGGATTGTCTGCATGTGCACCCACCTTCATCCGGCTTATTGCCGGAATTCATATCGTCCTATTTTACCACATCGAGGACGGCTTTTCTCGTCTCTGCATCTACAGCCATCACAGTCTCAAGGTCAGGTTCCTGAATGATGTCATGCCGTCCAAGCGCCTGTCCCACAAGCGGCTCGATCTCGGTAAAGGTGATGCGCCCTTCCATGAAAAGGGCGACCGCCACTTCGTTTGCCGCATTCATGACAGTCGTCGCCGTTCCTCCGGCCCTGCCGGATTGGTAGGCGATACGGAGCGCAGGGAATCGGTCCAGGTCGACTTGCTCAAAATGGAGCAGACCGATTTTGGCCAGATCCAGCCTTTCTGTCCCCCTTCTCGGGAGCCTGTCCGGATAAGTAAGCGCGTACTGGATCGGCACACGCATATCCGGCGACCCGAGCTGCGCCATCACACTCGTATCCTCGAACTCGACCATGGAGTGGATGATGCTCTCCCTGTGGAGTAGGACATCGATCCGTTCATAAGGCATGCCGAAAAGATGATGCGCTTCGATCACCTCGAGCCCTTTGTTCATCATCGTGGCAGAATCGATCGTCAGCTTGCTTCCCATCGACCAGTTGGGGTGGGCGAGCGCTTGTTCAACGGTTACGCCTTCCAGCTCATCCCGTGACTTGTCGCGGAAGCTGCCGCCGGAGGCTGTCAAAATCAGTCGGTCCACCCGTTTCGGATCCTCGCCATTAAGCGCCTGGAACAAAGCTGAATGTTCACTGTCGACAGGAAGCAGGCGGACGCCATGCTTGTCCGCCTCAGCTGTCACGATTGAACCGGCAGCCACCAAAGTTTCCTTGTTTGCAATGGCGATGTCCCGTCCGCTCCGGATTGCTTCGAGCGTCGGCTCGAGCCCGACACTGCCGATTACCGCACCGACCACAATGTCCGCGTCGGTTCCCGCAGCTGCTTCAAGCAAGCCGTCCCTTCCGGAGCCGAATCGGATACCGGGATATTCTGCCCTAAGCGTTTTGGCGTCCGACTCGTCCGAAACCGAGACGAACTGCGGTTTAAGTTGGCTCAAGATTTCCCGGAGCTTAGGAAGATTTCTTCCGGCTGCAAGCGCCGTTATTTCAAAGCGCCCGGGATCTGACAGGACGATGTCGACCGTCTGTGTTCCGATAGAGCCTGTGGCGCCCAATAAACTGATTTTCTTAACCATGATATGCTACTTCCTTTCCGTTCATCCGACAAAGTGAAGGAGGTTCAGCACTGGCAGTACAAATAACAGGCTGTCGAACCGGTCGAGGATTCCGCCGTGGCCGGGCAGGATGTTCCCCGAGTCCTTCACCCCATAATGCCGCTTAAGCGCCGATTCTACGAGATCGCCGATCTGGCCTGTCACCGAAGCGACAACCGTCACTGCAATGAGAATCAGATAAGAGCCGGCCACCGGCATGAACAGTTGGAACAGGCAAGCTGCAATAACTGCAACCGCAATGCCGCCGATAAAGCCTTCAACCGTTTTGTTCGGTGAGATTTCGGGCCAAAGCTTCCTTTTTCCGAAACTGCGTCCTGTGAAATAAGCACCCGTGTCTGTCAGCCAGACGACAATTAGCGCATAGATGATGTATTCGATTCCCGCGTCACGGGTAACGATGAGGTAGTAAAAGCCGATTCCAAGATAAAGCATGGCGAGCACGGTAAAAGCCGCATGCTCGAATGTGAATCGGTTTTTCACGACAACGGTATACACCAGAAGGAGAAGGACGGTCATATAAACCACTTCAATTTTTGTATAACCGGTATACTCCGTGATTGCAGCCGCCCATTCAGGCTTTAGCAAAAAGCTGAACAAAGCAAGCACAGCAAGCAGGCCGGGTATGGAGAAAATGGAAATTTTCTTCATCCGGAGTAATTCATACATCCCAATCGCCGCAAGCAGGAAGACCGCCAGCGTGAACGGCAGCCCTCCTATGATGACGAGAGGGATAAAGAGAAGGGCAGCCACCACGCCCGTAATTATTCGGGTCTTCAATCCGTGTCCTCCTTGTCAACTCCGCCATAGCGGCGGTTCCTCGCCTGGTATACAGCGATTGCTTCCTGCAGCCGGCTTTCATCGAAATCCGGCCAGAGCGTTTCCGTAAACCAGAACTCTGTATAAGCAAGCTGCCAGAGCATAAAGTTGCTGAGCCGGACTTCTCCGCTGGTACGGATCAGGAGGTCCGGCTCCGGCAGTTCGGCAGTCATCAAAGCGCCGGTGATCAGCGACTCATCGATGTCCTCTGCGCTCATACGGTTTTCAGCCACCGCTTTTGCAATGGAACGGACAGCTTCAGTAATTTCGGCACGGCTTCCGTAATTCATCGCGAAGTTCAGGATCAGGCCGTCGTTTTCTGCGGTTGCTTCCATCGCCTTCGTGATGGCACGCCGGGTGTGCATCGGCAGATGGGCGTGATCGCCAATCATCCGCACGCGTACATTGCGCTCCACAAGTTCAGGCAGATAGGTCCCGAGAAACTCTTCCGGCAGCCTCATCAGAAATTCCACTTCGGGCTTCGGCCGTTTCCAATTCTCCGTGGAGAAGGCATAAAGGGTGAGCACTTTTATGCCGAGACGGTCCGCTTCCCTGGTAATTTTGCGGACTGTCTTCATCCCTTCGTGGTGTCCCGCAATTCTTGGAAGCGACCTCTTTTTTGCCCACCGGCCGTTTCCGTCCATGATGATGGCGACGTGCCGCGGTATCATGGTCTCGTCCAGTTCCGGATGCTCCGCATTTCCCGCCTTTGATTCGCCGCCCTTTTTGCGGATCAATTTATCCAACATAATCAGATTTCCTCCACTCAACAGCAATTCGGAATCGATGCTTTTACTATCATAGCAGTTTTTCAGCAAGTAAAAAAGGCGTCCTTTTAGTTTAGGACGCCCTTGCAGGGTTTTGGTTCTTTCGTTAGACTTCCATGATTTCTTCTTCTTTTTCTTTAGCGATTTCATCGATCTGGCGAATATGGTCATCCGTCATCTTCTGAATGTCGTCGCTGTAGCCGCGTTGATCGTCTTCGGTGATCTCGCCGCCCTTTTCCAGCTTTTTGAGGGAGTCGTTTGCATCACGCCGAATGTTGCGGATTGAGATTTTGCCCTCTTCCGCTTCTTTTTTGACGACTTTGACCAGCTCTTTGCGCCGCTCCTCGGTCAGTGCCGGGACGGCAATCCGGATCACGTTGCCATCGTTTGCCGGTGTGATTCCAAGGTCCGACTTAAGAATCGCCTTTTCAATATCGCCGATGATCGACTTGTCATACGGCTGGATGACGAGAAGACGCGCTTCCGGAACGGAGATCCCGGCCAATTGGTTCACCGGTGTCGGTGCACCGTAATAGTCGACAGTGATTCGGTCGAGAAGTGATGCGTTCGCCCGGCCGGCCCGAATCGAAGCCATTTCGCGGCGGAGTGACTGAATGGACTTGGCCATGCGGTCTTTTGTTTCTTCAATCAATTTGTTCACCATTATGCATTCCTCCTGACAATCGTTCCGATTTCTTCACCGAGGACAGCTTTTTTGATGTTCCCCTGTTCCATGATCGAGAATACAATGAGCGGAATGTCGTTGTCCATGCAAAGCGAGGAAGCTGTTGAATCCATTACCTGTAGTCCTTCCTTGATGACATCCAGATAAGTGAGCGTCTCATACTTTACTGCATCGGCATTGGTCTTCGGATCATCATTATAGACACCATCCACATTGTTTTTCGCCATGAGGATGACATCCGCCTCGATTTCGGCCGCGCGGAGAGCGGCGGTCGTGTCGGTCGAGAAGTACGGGTTGCCCGTACCGGCTGCAAAAATGACTACACGTTTTTTCTCGAGATGGCGGATCGCCCGTCTTCTTATGTACGGTTCAGCAACCTGCCGCATTTCGATGGACGTCGCTACCCGTGTTTCGATGCCGAGCTTTTCCAGGGCATCCTGCATTGCAAGAGAGTTCATGACTGTAGCCAGCATCCCCATGTAGTCCGCTGTAGCGCGGTCCATACCCATTTCGCTTCCGACTTTGCCTCGCCAGATGTTTCCCCCGCCGACGACAACGGCGACTTCAACGCCAAGATCGACAACATCCTTCACCTGTTCGGCGACAGATTTGATGATTGCCGGCGAGAGCCCGAAGCCCTGCTCTCCGGCCAGTGCCTCCCCGCTTAACTTCAGGACGACTCTTTTATATTTCGGTACGCTCATGAGGTCTCCTCCATCATCTCTGTTTTTTATCGAAAAAGAGGGAACACCTGGTTCGTGTTCCCCTCCCAAATATGGTATTGGATCAGTTGCCTTTAACCTGGTTCATGACTTCGTCGGCAAAGTTGTCTTCGCGCTTCTCAATACCTTCGCCTACTGCATAGCGGACGAACGACTTAAGTGTGCCGCCGGTCGATTTCACGAAGTCGCGGACTTTCTGGTCGGAATCCTTGACGAACGCCTGGTCGAGGACGACAACGTCTTCAAAGAACTTGCCGAGGCGGCCTTCAACCATCTTCGCAACGATGTTTTCCGGCTTGCCTTCGTTAAGTGCCTGCTCAGTGAGGACTTTGCGTTCGCGCTCGACTTCTTCTTCAGGAACTTCGTCGCGGGAAACGTATTTCGGATTGATTGCCGCAATGTGCATTGCAACATCTTTTGCAGCTTCTTCATTCGTAGTGCCTTCGATGAGCAGGAGAACGCCGATGCGGCCGCCCATGTGGAGGTAAGCGCCGAATGTATCGTTATCCGTTTTTTCGAAGATTTCGAAGCGGCGGAGTGTGATTTTTTCACCGATTTTTGCCACGGCATTGGAGATGTGATCCTGTACAGTCAGGCCGTTTTCCATTTCGGAAGCAAGTGCTTCTTCGAGGGATGCCGGCTCTGTTTTAAGAAGATGCGTGCCGATTTCCGAAACCAGCTGCTGGAACGCATCGTTTTTTGCAACGAAGTCTGTTTCAGCGTTAATTTCGAAGATGACTGCTTTGTTGCCGTCAGTTTCAACGGATACCGTACCTTCAGCCGCGATGCGGTCTGCTTTCTTCGCTGCGCTCGCGAGGCCTTTCTCGCGAAGGAAGTCTACTGCCGCATCCATGTCGCCGTCAGTTTGCGTGAGTGCCTTTTTGCAGTCCATCATGCCCGCGCCTGTTTTTTCGCGAAGTTCTTTTACCATTTGTGCTGTTACTGCTGCCATTTGTCATTCCTCCCGGTCGATTCAAATTGTTTAGAAAAGGCGATAAGGACTGGGGAGCCGCTTATCGCCTGAACATACTGTCTTACTCTGCTGCGACTTCTTCGCCCTGAGCTTCGACTTCCGTTTCTTCTTCGCCTTGTTTCGATTCGACGAGAGCATCTGCCATCTTGCTTGTCAGAAGGCGTACTGCGCGGATTGCGTCATCGTTTGCCGGGATGACGTAGTCGATTTCGTCCGGATCGCAGTTGGTGTCGACGATGCCGACGATTGGGATGTTCAGCTTGCGTGCTTCTGCAACGGCAATGCGCTCTTTGCGCGGGTCGACTACATACATGACATCCGGAAGGCCGTTCATGTCACGGATACCGCCGAGGAACTTGACGAGGCGTTCGTGTTCTTTCTTGAGCTGGATGACTTCTTTCTTAGGAAGGACGTCAAATGTTCCTTCTTCTTCCATACGCTCGATTGCTTTCATGCGGTCAACGCGCTTCTGGATCGTACCGAAGTTCGTCAGAAGGCCGCCGAGCCAGCGTTGGTTGATGTAGTATTGGCCAGCGCGTTCCGCTTCTTCACGAATTGCGTCCTGAGCCTGTTTTTTCGTTCCAACGAAGAGCACTTTTCCGCCTTCGGCACCAGTCTGGCGCATGAAGTCGTATGCTTCCTCGAGTTTCTTGACCGTCTTTTGAAGGTCGATGATGTAGATGCCGTTACGCTCAACAAAGATGTATTTCTTCATCTTCGGGTTCCAGCGGCGTGTTTGGTGACCGAAGTGGACACCTGCTTCAAGAAGCTGTTTCATTGTGATTACTGCCATTTTTGTTACCTCCGATTGGGTTTTTGGTCCTCCGCATCCATCAACCGGCGGGCAGCCTTTTCGGCACCGGCCCATCCGTCAAGATACGTGTGTAATCGCACCATTGGTCACTATACCACGTGTTTACCCGATTTGCAATACAAACCACTCTTCAGGTTTTTCTCATGGGAAGAAGCCCAATCGGCAATTGCTTCATATTAAATAGGACAGCATAAATAAAGCATAGAAGCAGATTTCCGTTGCGGACCCTCCGCTGAATCCGTCATCCGCACAACGGAACAATGCAAGTCCTGATCAAGAAGCAGCAAAGAAAATCTGCATACATGAGTGATAAATAAAGAGCCGGAAGTCATGCTCCCGGCTCTTCATGTCCGCCTTGCAAGTTGCCAGGCGGGATTATTTGGATTTGAGTTCGCTGAGCTGGACGAGGAACTTATCGTTCAGGACTTTGATGTATGTGCCCTTCATGCCGAGGGAACGGGATTCGATGACGCCCGCGCTCTCCAGTTTGCGGAGTGCGTTGACGATGACCGAACGGGTGATGCCGACACGGTCTGCAATCTTGGATGCCACGAGAAGGCCTTCTGTGCCGTCCAGTTCATCGAAGATATGCTCGATCGCTTCAAGTTCGCTGTATGAGAGGGAATTGATCGCCATTTGGACGACCGCTTTGGAGCGGGCCTCTGTTTCGATCTCTTCTGCTTTTTCACGGAGGATTTCCATGCCGACCACTGTCGCGCCATATTCGGCAAGGACGAGATCGTCATCTGTAAACTGGTCTTTCACGCGTCCAAGGATGAGTGTGCCGAGGCGCTCTCCGCCACCGATGATCGGTACGATTGTCGTGAGTCCCTCTTCGAAGAGGTCCTTGTTCTCGACCGGAAATACGGTGTGCGGGTCATTGATGCCGAGGTTCGGGGAAGTTTCTGTCACGTTGAACAGGTTCTTTGTATATTCTTCTGGGAAGCGGCGCTCCTCCAGCATGTTCTGGATCCGCTCGTTCTGAATTTCTTGGTGAACAGCCGTGCCGAGCAGTTTGCCCTTCCGGCTGACAATGAAGACGTTGGCTCCGATCACCTTGGACAGGGTTTCGGACATTTCCTTGAAATTAACCGGCTTGCCGGCGGACGCCTGGAGCATGGAGTTGATCTCCCGCGTATTTTGCAATAGTGACATAACACAATTCCTCCTACTGGATATATGGATTCAAGAATATTCTAAAGGTTTGTAATCGTTTTTGGAAACAATAAGGTGTACTTACAGGATAAATTGTGACAAATCTTTGTTCGTTGCAATTTTCTCCAGCTTTTCATTGACATATTCCGGTGTGATCCGAATGGAGGCAGGCGAAATGTCAGATGCTTCGAAGCTGAGGTCCTCAAGCAGCTTTTCAAGAACAGTATGCAGCCTGCGCGCGCCGATATTCTCCGTTTCTGTATTGACTTCGGCGGCAATTTCAGCGATGCGTCCGATTGCTTCGTCGGTAAAGTCGATTTCTACGCCCTCCGTCGACAAGAGCAGCCCGTACTGGTGAATGAGGGAATGATCAGGCTCTTTAAGAATCCGGATAAAGTCTTCCTTCGTCAGCTTATCCAGCTCCACGCGTATCGGGAAGCGGCCCTGCAGCTCGGGGATGATATCCGACGGTTTGGAAACGTGGAACGCACCTGCTGCGATGAAGAGCATGAAGTCTGTCCGGACAGGACCATACTTTGTGGTTACGGTCGTTCCTTCCACAATCGGAAGGATATCCCGCTGGACACCTTCCCGCGAGATATCCGCGGAGGAAGCGTTCCCCTGCTTTGAGGCGATTTTGTCGATCTCATCGATGAAGATAATTCCTTGCTGCTCAGCCCGTTCAATCGCTTCCTGCGAAATTTCTTCGCGGTCGACAAGCTTTTCAGCTTCTTCCATCGCAAGCACCCTACGGGCGTCCGCCACACGCATCTCCCGCTTCTTCTTCTTTTTTGGAAGAAGGTTCGAAAGCGCGTCTTGCATATTCATTCCCATTTGTTCCATTCCCGAACCCTGCATGCTGTCAAACAGTGACGGCATGTTCTCCGTCACCTCGACCATCACTTTCCTGTCCTCGAGGCGGCCTGCCTTCAGCTCAGCCCGGATTTCGGATCGTTTCAGGCGGATCGAGGCATCCTCTTCCTCTTCGTCGGAGCGGTCCTGCATCTGGCCGAGAAGCATCTCCCATGGGTTTTGCCCGGATTTCTCCTTTTTCATGGAAGGGACAAGCAGCTTCACAAGCCGTTCTTCTGCCATTTCCTCGGCCCGGCCGGCCACTTCCTCCATCCGCTCGCTGCGGACGAGGCGAAAGGATGCTTCGACCAGATCGCGCACCATCGATTCCACGTCCCGACCGACATAGCCGACTTCCGTGAACTTGGTTGCCTCTACCTTAAGGAACGGAGCGCCGGCGAGTTTGGCGATCCTGCGGGCGATCTCCGTTTTGCCGACACCGGTCGGACCGATCATGAGAATGTTTTTTGGAATGATTTCATTGCGCTCCTCCTCCGGGAGGCGGCTGCGCCGGTAACGGTTTCTCATTGCCACTGCAACGGCCCGTTTCGCTTCTTTCTGTCCGACAATGTAGCGGTCAAGCTGTTCGGTCAGCAGGCGCGGTGTCATCTGATCCATCTTCATTCCCCGATCACCTCCAGGATGATTTGGTGGTTCGTGAACACACAGATGTCGGCAGCTGTCTCCAGTGCTGCCCTGGCAATCTGCTCGGCATCCATTTCTCCGCCTGCATGCATTTTAAGGGCACGCCCTGCAGCCAGTGCATAGTTGCCGCCTGAGCCGATCGCGAGGATCCCGTCATCCGGCTCGATCACTTCTCCGGAGCCGGATACAAGCAACATCGTGTCTTTGTCCATGACGATCAGCATGGCCTCCAGTTTCTGGAGCATCTTATCCCCGCGCCATTCCTTTGCAAGTTCGACGGCGGCACGTGTGAGGTTTCCGTCATACTCGGCAAGCTTTCCTTCGAACAGCTCAAACAGCGTGAAAGCATCCGCGACAGAGCCTGCAAAGCCCGCTACGACTTTGCCGCCGAACAACCGGCGGACCTTTTTTGCGGTATGCTTCATGACGACCTGGTTTCCGAGTGTCACCTGGCCGTCTCCTGCCATTGCGGCCTTCCCGTTATGCCGGACCGCGAATATCGTGGTTGCATGAATGTCCACTGCGTCTCCCCCTTAAGCTCTAGGATGTGCGTTCATGTACGTTTTTCTCAGATGTTCTTTCGTCACATGTGTATAGACCTGTGTCGATGACAGGCTGGCATGGCCGAGAAGCTCCTGGACGGAACGCATGTCCGCACCATTGTTGAGCAGGTGCGTAGCGAACGTATGGCGGAGCATATGCGGATGGATCGATACATGGAGTGCGGCTTTCTTGACCATTTCCTCCAGGATGTGCCGGACTCCGCGGTCGGTCAGCGGAGTCCCCCTCATATTGACGAACAGTCGGTCATGTTTGTTCCCCTTCATGATGGCCGGACGCGCCTCGTCCAGATACCTGCCGAGCGCGTCGGCGGCAAAATGGCCGAAGGGTATGTAGCGCTCGCGGCGGCCCTTCCCCATGACCCGGACGATTTCGACCTCGAGGTCAGCATCCTGCACGGTAAGTCCGGTCAGCTCAGACACCCGCATGCCGGTGGCATAGAGCAGCTCAAGAAGTGCAATGTCCCTGATTTCCTTGGGTGAGCTGCCTGCATTCGCTTCGAAAAGCTGCTCCATCTCTTCTTCGTAGAAGAACTTGGGCAGCTTTTCCTCTTTCTTCGGATGAAACAGTGATCGGAATGCCTGATCGTCGATGCCGAATCGGGTGTTGGCAAATTTGAAGAACGAACGGAGAGAAGAAATCTTTCTGGAGATGGTCGCCCTCTCAAGCTCCCGCTCATACAGCCGGGTCACATAAAGACGTGCTTCCGGATAGCGGATCTCCTCTTCCTCTCCGATCCCTTCGGATTCCAGAAAGGAGAAAAACTCTTCAAGGTCTTTCCGGTACCCTTCCACGGTCAACGGAGAGAAGTTTCGCTCCAGACGGATATAGGACTGGAACTCCTCTGCAGCCTGCTTTAGCCTGGCATTCATTCCGTCACCTCCGGAAATATACAAAAGCCTCTAAAGTATAAGGCATTTAGAGGCTCTTGTTCAATCAATGTGCAATTGTATTCTTGAAATTTCGAATTGTATCCAGCGCTCTTCCAGCTTGCTTTTCCGCACGCTCCGCTTTTTTCCTGACTTTCTCGCCCAGAGAAGGGAAAAGTCCGAAGTTGACGTTCATCGGCTGGAAGTTGCCGGGGTCCGCTTCACTGATATAGCGCGCCAGGCTACCGAGTGCCGTTT
This sequence comes from Bhargavaea massiliensis, assembly GCF_018390575.1. Classification (GTDB taxonomy): domain Bacteria; phylum Bacillota; class Bacilli; order Bacillales_A; family Planococcaceae; genus Bhargavaea; species Bhargavaea massiliensis. The sequence continues at coordinate 181,223 of NZ_JAHBCJ010000005.1, forward strand.
CCGCAGGGAAAGCGACAGGATCCTCGCCAAGCGCCAGGCGCGCGGCATTGACGCCTGCCACGAGGCCGCTGCCCGCCGACTCCACATAGCCCTCGACCCCGGTCATCTGTCCGGCAAAGAAAAGATCGTTGCGGGCCTTGAGCTGGTAGGTGCGCTCGAGGACACGCGGCGAGTTGATGAACATGTTCCGGTGAATGACGCCGTAGCGAACGATGTCCGCGTTCTCAAGGCCCGGAATCAGCCGGATCACTTCTTTCTGCGGTCCCCACTTCATGTGGTTCTGGAAGCCGACGATGTTGTAGAGGGTCGCTGCTGCATTGTCCTGTCGAAGCTGAACAACTGCATAAGGGGTCTTGCCGGTTTTCGGATCCTCGAGGCCGACCGGCTTCATCGGGCCGAACCGGAGCGTATCCCTGCCGCGGCGCGCCATTTCCTCAACCGGCATGCAGCCTTCAAAATACTTTTCTTCTTCAAAGTCTCTGAGGGCGACCGTCTCGGCCGAGATGAGCGCTTCGTAAAAGCGATTGTACTCCTCTTCGGTCATCGGGCAGTTCAGATAAGCAGCCTCCCCTTTGTCATAGCGGGACTTCAGGTAGACCTTATCCATGTCGATGGAGTCCTTTTCGATGATCGGCGCCGCCGCATCGTAAAAGTACAGGTCGTACTCGCCCGTCAGGCTGCTGATCTGTTCGGCGAGGGAGGAAGAAGTGAGCGGCCCGGTCGCGATGACTGTGATGCCCTCCGGAATTTCTGTCACTTCAGCATTCACGACTTCCACAAGGGGATGGTTCTTGACTGTTTCGGTGACGCGGCCGGCAAAGTCGTGGCGGTCGACTGCCAATGCGCCTCCTGCCGGCACCGCACTGGAATCCGCAGCCTCCATGATGACGGAATCGAGGATCCGCATCTCTTCCTTGAGGACGCCTACCGCGTTCGTGAGGTTGTTGGCACGGAGCGAGTTTGTGCATACAAGCTCCGCAAACTTGCCGGTATGGTGTGCCGGTGTCTGCCGGACCGGGCGCATTTCGTGCAGACGGACCCGGACGCCGCGGTTGGCAATCTGCCAGGCAGCCTCGCTGCCTGCAAGGCCGGCTCCGATAACGTTGACGACTGGTGTCATGTTGATTCGTGTCTCCTTTTACTGTTGCGGTTGTTCTTTATAGTCGCATTCCGAGCATTGGATCTGTTTGCCTTTTTTCAGCTTCTTCTCTACCAGCATGCTGCTGCATTTCGGGCATGGCCTGGAAACCGGCTTGTCCCATGAGATGAAGTCGCATTCCGGATACTGGTCGCAGCTGTAGAAAATGCGTTTTGTCTTGCTTTTACGTTCGACGACCTCTCCCTTTTTGCATTTCGGGCAGGTCACGCCGATTTTCTTCAGGATCGGCTTCGTGTTCCGGCAGTCCGGGAAGTTCGAGCAGGCCATGAACTTGCCGTAACGGCCCATCTTGATGACCATCGGCGAACCGCACTTTTCGCAGTCCTCGCCGGCCGGTTCATCCTTGATGACCACCTTCTCCATCTCCTGCTCGGCGACTTTCAGCCGCTTCTCGAAATCCTTGTAGAAGGAATCGATGACATTGACCCACTCGTTTTTCCCATCCTCGATGCTGTCGAGGTCTTTCTCCATCTCTGCCGTGAACTCGACATCGATGATTTCGGGGAAAAACTCACTGACGAGGGAGTGGACGATCTCACCGAGCTCGGTCGGGATAAAGCGCTTGGCGTCAAGAGAAACATAGCCCCTCTTTTGGATCGTATCAAGCGTCGGTGCGTATGTTGAGGGCCGGCCGATGCCGAGTTCTTCCATGGTCTTGACGAGACGGGCTTCCGAGTAGCGCGGAGGCGGCTGGGTGAAGTGCTGTTTCGGATCGATCTTAAGGCTTTTGACGATATCGCCTTTTTCAAGAGGAGGAAGCATCTTCTGCTTCACATCTTCCTTGTCGTCCTCGCCTTCAACATACACTTTCATGAAGCCCTGGAACTTGACCTGGGAACCAGTCGCGCGGAACATGACATCCCCCTGGCGAAGGTCGGCGGTGACCGTATCCAATATTGCAGGTGCCATCCGGCTTGCGATGAACCGCTCCCAGATGAGGCGATAAAGCTTAAATTGGTCATTTGACAGGACGGCCTTCAGAGAAGCCGGAGTCCTGAGAACGGAGGTTGGCCGGATCGCTTCGTGCGCATCCTGGGCATTTTTCTGTTTGGATGCCCGCTCGCCCGGTGCCATGTATTCCTGGCCGTATTCGGAAAGGATGAAATCGCCGGCTTCTTTTTTTGCGGTGTCCGAGATCCTGGTCGAGTCAGTACGCATGTAGGTGATGAGACCAACGCTTCCTTCCTTTCCGACGTTGATGCCTTCATAAAGTTGCTGGGCAAGCATCATCGTCTTCCGGGCCCGGAAGTTCAGCTTGCGTGCTGCTTCCTGTTGGAGGGAGGATGTCGTGAACGGAGGAGCCGGGTTGCGCTTCCGCTCTTTTTTCTCCAGCTCGGCGACTTCAAAGTCAGTTCCGTTCAGTTTGGCAAGGACCGTATCGACGGACTGTTTGTCCGGAAGCTTGATTTTCTTTTTGCCATCACCGTGGAAAGTGGCCGTGAACTCTTTTTTTCCTTTGCCGAACAGCCCGGTGATCGACCAGTACTCTTCCGGCTTGAAGTTCCGGATCTCATTTTCCCGGTCGATGATCAGGCGGAGAGCAACGGATTGGACCCGTCCTGCAGAAAGTCCTTTCTTCACTTTTTTCCACAAGATCGGACTGATGTTATAACCGACCAGACGGTCGAGGATGCGGCGTGCCTGCTGGGCATCAACGCGGTCCCGGTTGATCGCTCGGGGATGCTTGAATGCTTCCTTGACAGCGTCCTTCGTGATTTCGTTGAACACGACACGGCATTCGGAATCTTCGTCGATGCCGAGGGAATGTGCGAGGTGCCAGGCGATCGCTTCCCCTTCACGGTCGGGGTCAGAGGCAAGAAAGATTTTTTTGGCTTTCTTGGCCGCGCTCTTCAGTTCCTGGAGTACCGGGCCTTTTCCCCGGATTGTGATGTACTTCGGTTCATAGTTGTTTTCGACATCGATGCCGGTCTGGCTCCGCGGGAGATCCCGCACATGGCCGACGGATGCTTTTACTTTGTATTTCTTACCTAAATATTTCTCAATCGTCTTTGCCTTCGCAGGCGACTCGACGATGACCAAATAATCTGGTGCCATTGGTGTGCCTCCATTCGAGGTGAACATTACCTAAAGAAAGTCCTGATGGAAAATGTAAACTATCTTCTATATAATTGCAACCATTTTCGGCTCCGCCCGTTCTCGGGGCAAGAAGCACCTGCACATTCAGAGCGGATCACGGGGCAGCCCGCCAAGAATGGTGTAGCCGTCCAATGCTGGAGCGGCCCCTTCAAGGATCAGCCGGTTTGGGCCGGCGGAAAGCGGCGAATCTATCGGGCCCGGAACGGCATGGACATCCTTCCCGTGCTCAAGCGCATGATCGATCGTGCTCATCGTGCCGCTCGGGCGGGCCGCTTCCGTGACAATGACGATATCGGAAAGACCGCTGATGATCCGGTTCCGCATCGGGAACTGCCACTTTTTGGGGCCGGCATAAGGCGGGTATTCCGTGATGAGCAGGTGACCCGCCTGCATCATTTCATAGAGGCCGTTGTTTTGCTTCGGGTATCTGTGGGAAAGACCAGTTCCGAGAACGCCGATCGTTTTTCCGCCATGGCGGATGGCCGCCTCATGAGCCATCGCATCGGCACCCACCGCTAGGCCGCTCACGATGGCATAGCGCTGCCGGACGAGCGGCGGGATGATTTTTTCCATGGCAAGTCGTGAGTAGGCAGTCGCTTTTCTCGAGCCGATGATGGCCGCTTTGTTCTGCAAGGATAACAGAGATGTGTCGCCCGCGGCGTATAGAACAGCGGGCGGGTCAATCAGCTGGGTGAGTGAATGGGGGTAGAGGGCGTGGCTATACAGGATGGGGGTGATGGAGCTCGCGGCATACATTTCTGTGTATGGGGGGTCCGCATTCAGGCGGAGCTTCTTCTTGAGAAGCGTGGCCCGGTCCGTGTCAAGATCCAGCAAAAACGCCAGCTCGGCGATTCCCATATCGGGGAGCGCCTCCAGCCCGGGATCGGCAGCAAGCAGCCGGCCAAACCGGTTCATCGGGGCCGGAAAAACATAGTGCAGCGCCAGCAGACGGTCTTCAAACCGATCGATGATCACGACCTCCTGTCCCGGAAAGTTTCCGGAAATAGTAAAAGTGCGGCACTGAATGTGCCGCACTTTCATTTTAGTGGGTTTTGCACTTTTCGTACAGACCTTTTTCCTTCAGGACGCTAATCATTGTTTCACCAATGACGGATGGTGTTTCGGCAACTTTGATGCCTGCCGCTTCCATCGCTTTGATTTTCTCGGCTGCAGTTCCCTTGCCCCCCGAAATGATGGCGCCTGCGTGGCCCATGCGTTTTCCTGGAGGTGCGGTCTGGCCGCCGATAAAGCCTGTGACCGGCTTTGTCATATTTGCCTTGACCCACTCTGCCGCTTCTTCCTCGGCCGTTCCGCCGATTTCACCGATCATGACAACAGCGAGTGTTTCAGGGTCTTCGTTGAATTCCTTGAGAACATCGATGAAGTTTGTGCCATTGACAGGGTCTCCGCCGATGCCTACCGCTGTAGTCTGGCCGACACCTGCTTCAGTCAGCTGGTGAACCGCTTCGTACGTCAGAGTTCCCGAACGGGATACAACACCTACGTGGCCCTTTTTATGGATATAACCCGGCATGATGCCGATCTTGCATTCATCCGCCGTGATGACGCCCGGGCAGTTCGGACCGATGAGGCGGGTTTTCTTGCCTTCCATGTAGCGGACAACTTTGACCATATCAAGAACCGGAATATGTTCCGTGATGCAGATTGCAAGATCCAGCTCTGCGTCAACCGCTTCAAGAATTGCGTCAGCCGCGAATGGAGCCGGAACGTAGATGACGGAGACGGTTGCGCCCGTTTCCTTTACTGCGTCTTCGACTGTGTTGAAAACCGGCACGCCTTCAACTTCCGTTCCGCCTTTTCCTGGAGTCACACCTGCAACGATCTTCGTGCCGTATTCCAACATCTGTTTGGTGTGGAAGAGGGCCGTTGAGCCCGTAATTCCCTGTACAAGTACTTTTGTATCCTTATCGACATAAATGCCCATCGTTTTCCCGCCTTTCTTAGCCTACGAGTTCGACAATTTTTTGTGCGCCGTCCGCCATGGAGTCGGCAGCAGTGATGTTCAGTCCGGATTCGTTCAGAAGCTTCTTGCCCGCTTCCACGTTCGTCCCTTCAAGACGGACGACAAGTGGCACTTCAAGGCCGAGCTGCTTTGTTGCCTGGATGACACCTTCTGCGATGATGTCGCACTTCATGATGCCGCCGAAGATGTTGACAAAGATCCCTTTGACGTTTTCATCGGAAAGGATGATCTTGAATGCTTCGGTAACTTTTTCTGCAGTCGCGCCGCCGCCAACGTCAAGGAAGTTGGCCGGCTTGCCGCCGTAGAAGTTGATCGTGTCCATCGTGGACATCGCAAGACCCGCACCGTTGACCATGCAGCCGATGTTGCCGTCAAGGGATACATAGCTGAGGTCATATTTTGACGCTTCGATCTCTTTTGGATCTTCCTCGTCGAAATCGCGGAGTTCAACGATGTCGGCATGGCGGTAAAGCGCGTTCGAGTCGAAGTTGAACTTTGCGTCGAGTGCTACGACCTGGTCATCGCCGGTCACGACGAGCGGGTTGATTTCGAGGATGGATGCATCCTTTGCCACGAAAGCTTCATAAATGCCCAGGAAAAGCTTCGCTGCCTTGTTGACGAGCTTCGAAGGAATGTTCATGTTGAATGCCATGCGGCGTGCCTGGAATCCAGTCAGGCCGACAATCGGGTCGATGACTTCCTTGAAAATCTTTTCTGGTGTTTCTTCCGCCACTTCTTCAATGTCCATGCCGCCTTCTTCGGAGCCCATGAGGACGACACGGTCCGTTGCACGGTCAACGACGAGGCTGATGTAATATTCTTTGAGGATGTCGGAGCCTTCTTCAATGTAGAGGCGCTTGACTTCTTTACCTTCAGGGCCTGTCTGATGTGTCACCAGGACCTTGCCGAGAAGTTCTTTCGCATATTCGCGTACTTCCTCGACCGTCTTGGCGATTTTGACGCCGCCGGCCTTTCCGCGTCCACCTGCGTGGATCTGCGCTTTTACGACATATACGTTGGTGTCGAGTTCCTTGGCCGCCTTGACAGCCTCTTCAGGGGAAAACGCAACGATTCCGTTTGGTACCACGACGCCGTAGTCGCGAAGAATCTGTTTCCCTTGGTACTCATGGATATTCATCTTACATCCTCCAATCGAACTGCTGAATAGTTTCTTGCCATCCCCCATTGTAATCAACCCGCCATAGCTTGTCCATAATTGTCTTTTACTGAACCGGCTTTCCGCTGGTTCCGACAAGAAATCCGGCCACCGGCGCGAAAGTTTTCCGGTGTTCCGGGCAGGGTCCATGCGTTTCAAGAGCTTCCAGGTGAGCGGCAGTTCCATATCCGGAGTGCCGGTCAAAGCCGTATGCGGGGTATTGTTCATGCAGCCTGTCCATATAGGCATCCCGCTCCGTCTTTGCCAGAACCGACGCCGCCGCCACACACAGGCTGAGCGCATCGGCTTTCACGACCGGATGGCATGGGACTTCCCCGCCCAGCGACATGGCATCGGCGATGACCGCGTCGGGCTTTACGGACAGCCCGGCCACCGCTTTTTCCATCGATTCACGGGTGGCCCTGTAGATGTTCAGCCGGTCGATTTCCGTTGCAGGCTGAACATGGACTGACCAGGCGACCGCATGCTTCCTGATCACCGCAGCCAGACGTTCCCGGGCCTCCCGGGAAATCGACTTTGAATCATCCAATCCCGCCAGTTCAGGACATGACGGCGGAAGGATAACAGCCGCAGTCACGACCGGACCGGCAAGCGGTCCTCTTCCCGCCTCATCCACGCCTGCCACGGGTGATTCCGCGCTTAGGCGGAACCCATCGTCAAATTGTTCCTTTTCAAGGTGTCTCTCCAGCTGGAGTCGTTTTTTATCTTGTTTTCGCTCATAGGAAGCAAGCAGCTTGATGACGCCTGCCCGGCTGTCGTTCTTTAGTTCGCGAAAGTACGGGTCCCCCTCTTCCGCCGTTTCCAGCCAGGTCCTCACTTCATTGATTGTCATTTTTGACACTTGATGATCAGGCCTTTCCCGTCTTATGTATTTTCCCGTCCATCCCGAACCGGAAATAAAAATGGCACGCCCCCCCTTTCGGCGGCGTGCCTGTTCATTGGTCGTCTGCAAAGTCGAAAGTAAGTCTGCCGAGCTGCTGGTCGCGGATGTCACGGACAATCAGTTCGGACACGCTGTCATAGTCGATGGAGCCGCCTTTTTCATATACCTTGCGGAGCTCGCCGATCCGCTCATAGGCCCCAGGTATGTCACCGTCCAGCGAGCGGAAGCCGTAGCGGTCCTTAAGCCGGTCGGGATAATGGGACTCGAGGAACTTTAAAGCGTAGACCGCCAGCTCCTGCTGATCGGTGATGGCATCCTTGATCGCCCCGGTCAGCGCAAGTTTATAGCCGGCCTCCGGGTCTTCAAACTTCGGCCAAAGAATGCCCGGCGTATCGAGGAGTTCCAGCTCCTTGCCGACTTTGATCCATTGCTGGGCTTTTGTGACGCCCGGCGTATTCCCCGTCTTGGCGATATTCTTTTTGGCGAGCCGGTTGATGAGTGTCGACTTCCCGACGTTCGGGATACCGACGATCATCGCGCGGATGGCTCTCGGACGGATGCCCTTTGCCTTCATGCGGTCCCATTTCTCCTTGAGGATCTGCTGGGCCGCTTTGGTCACCTGCTGAAGGCCTTTTCCGTCGAGCGAGTTGATCGCCACCGCTTCGGTTCCGCTTTCCCGGAATTTCTCCAGCCAGCGGGCGGTCTCGGCATCGTCTGCCATATCTTTTTTATTGAGGATGACCAGCCGGGGTTTCCGGCTGATAATGTCATCGATCATCGGGTTTCTGGAAGACTGCGGAAGCCTGGCGTCAATCAGTTCGAAGACGATGTCGACCATCTTCAGCTGTTCGGTGACTTCCCGCCTGGCCTTCGCCATATGTCCCGGGAACCATTGGATTGTCATGAATCACACCTCCGTTACTTGACGAGCCCGATATCTTCCATCGGCCAGAAGATCAGGCTCGTGCTGCCGATGATCTCATCGAACGGGATGACGCCGATGTGGCGGGAGTCCTTGCTGAACCTCCGGTTATCGCCCATGACAAAAACATGGCCTTCCGGAACGGTCTCCCGCTGGATCTTTTCTTCAAGCGTGAAGTCCTCAGTCAGCGTTCCGTCCGTAACCGCTTCCTTATACTCATCCAAATACGGTTCATCGTATGCTTCCCCATTGATGAACAGCTGGTCATCCCGGTACTCGATGTGATCGCCCGGGAGCCCGATGACCCGCTTGATGTAATCTTTCTGTTCCGGTGCATGGAAGACGACGATATCGAACCGCTCCGGCCCGCCGATCGAATAGCCGATTTTGTTGACAATCATTTTGTCTCCATCCTCGAGCGTCGGCATCATGGACTCCCCGTCTACGACAATCGGCGTAAAGAGGAAATACCGGATGATGGCAGCCAGCCCGAACGCGATGAGAAGAACTTTCGTCCATTCCCACAGTTCATTTTTCTGTTTCTCTTCTGTCATCCCGTTGGCCTCCCTGTTCAATCTGATTCCATTATAGAGTGTATGAAAGACTGAGGCAAAAAGAAAAGGAGCCGGACAGGCCGGCCCCTTTCGAATGTCGTTTATCGAATTTCTTTGATGCGGGCAGCTTTTCCGCGAAGGTTGCGGAGATAGTACAGCTTCGCACGGCGAACTTTACCGCGGCGAATCACTTCAAGTTTCGCAATTTTCGGCGTGTGCACAGGGAAAGTACGCTCAACCCCTACACCGTAGGAGATCTTGCGGACTGTGAATGTCTCGCTGATGCCGCCGCCGCGACGCTTGATGACAACCCCTTCGTATACCTGGATCCGCTCACGCGTACCCTCGACGACTTTTACGTGTACACGTACTGTGTCGCCCGGGCGGAAAGCCGGAAGGTCTGAACGAAGTTGTTCCTTCGTGATTTCTGCAATAATGTTTTGCATGTTTTCCTCTCCTTACTACAGATGCTCATGCACAAATTGCCTTTGCAGCGGAACACCGTAATCGAGTGCTTCACACAGAAGCACGGGACTTATCATACCACAGGCAAGGTCTCCGGGCAAGCCCGGAACTCACTCTTCTTTCTGCCAGCCGAGGCGGCGGAGCACTTCTATCTGGCGGCCGGTGAGTTCGGCGTCATCGAGAAGGTCGGGCCTCCGCTCCAATGTGCGCCGGAGCGACTGCTCTTCTCGCCAGCGCTCGATTTCCGCATGATTTCCGGACAGGAGGACATCGGGCACCTTCATCCCCCTGAAATCCGCAGGACGGGTGTAGTGGGGATGTTCCAGGAACCCGGTAGAAAAGGAATCCAGTGCCGGTGATTCCTCGTTTCCGAGCACTCCCGGCAGGAGCCGGACCACGCTGTCGATGACCGTCATCGCCGCCAGTTCCCCTCCGGTTAGGACAAAGTCCCCGATGGAGATTTCGTCGGTGATGAGGTGCTCGCGGATCCGTTCGTCATAGCCCTCATAGTGCCCGCACAGAAAAATGAGGTCTTCCTCCTGCGCCAGTTCTTCGGCCTTTTTCTGGGTGAACCGTTCCCCCTGCGGGCACATGAGGATGATTCTCGGTGAACGGCTTTCCGAAAGGCTTTCCACAGCACGGAACAGCGGCTCGGGTTTCAATACCATGCCGGCCCCTCCGCCGTATGGATAATCATCGACCTTGTGATGCTTGTCCGTGGCAAATTCGCGGAAATCCTGTACCGAAAGGTCGACGGCTCCGCTGTCCTGTGCTCGTTTCAGGATGGATGCATTGAAAACGCCGCCGAACATTTCCGGAAATATGGATAGGACTGAAATTTTCATCAGGACAGCAGCCCTTCGATCGGATCGATGACGATCCGCTTGTTTTCAGTGTCGACTTCCAGGACGACATCTTCGATATACGGAATGTAATGCATTTTGCCTTCAGGCGGCTTCACAGCCCAGACGTCATTCGCTCCCGTCTCCAGAACCTCGGTCACCTCGCCGATTTCATGGCCTTCCTGGTCGACGACGGTGCAGCCGATGATTTCATGGTAGTAGAATTCGCCTTCTTCCAGTTCCCCGAGGTCCTCATCGGGCACTTTCAGGATGCCATCGCGATACTTTTCCACATCATTAATGGACGTGTGGTCTTCGAATGTAAGGAGATTGAAGTTCTTATGGGTGCGGTGGGATGCCACGGTCAGCATAATTGGTTCCTTTGCGCCCGGCATGAAGAGCCCGAGGCGCGCCCCTTTCGCATAGCGTTCCTCCGGGAAATCCGTCCGTGACATCACGCGGACTTCTCCTCGGATGCCGTGCGTGTTGACGATTTTCCCGACGTTATACCAGTTCATGCGTCGTCCTCCTTCATCGGTTTTCCGGGGTATGAAAAAGGAAGGAACCAAAATCGTCCCTTCCTTAATCCATGATGTCGACGCGCACCCGTTTCCGGCCTGCGCCTTCAGCTGAATTTACGACAGTCCGGATCGCGGATGCCACCCGGCCCTGTTTGCCGATCACTTTCCCCATGTCTTCCGGGTGGACGGACAGTGAGCAGACGAGCCTGCCCTGCCGTTCTTCCACGCCGATCCGAACATCATCCGGATGGTCAACGAGCGGTTTGACGATCGTTTCAATCAGCTTTTTCATCATGTCGCCTCCGTCAAATTATTTTGCGGTCTTGGCGTTATGGAATTTCTCCATGATTCCCTGCGTAGCGAGCAGGTTGCGTACCGTATCAGAAGGCTTCGCGCCGTTCTGGAGCCATTTGAGTGCAAGCTCTTCGTCGATCTTGAGCTCAGCCGGCTTCGTGAGCGGGTTGTATGTGCCGATCGTTTCAATCTGGCGGCCGTCACGAGGGGAACGGGAATCTGCTACTACAATACGGTAGAAAGGCGTCTTTTTTGCGCCCATACGCTTAAGTCGAATTTTAACTGCCATGGTTAGCACCTCCGAATAGTTTCACACAAGATAGTATATTACCAAGTCATTTTTGGTTTGTAAAGTGTTTTTTCTTAACACCTTAATTAAGGCTGATTTCCGCTCCGGGCGGACGCTTTCCGCGGGGAAGGTATCGAGCCCCTTTCAGGGTCTCTCCTCGCTTCCTTTTCCGCAGGAGTCGCCGCCCTCCGCTCCAATCAGCTATAAAGTGAGTTTCCAATGAATGTGTCAGCTGTAGTGCGCCTGTCACAACTTATTACTTGAACAGTGAATCAAGTCCGGGCATTTTCATTTTCCGTTTGCCTTTGCCCTGCTGCATGTTCGACATTTGTTTCATCATCTTTTTCATCTCGTCGAATTGTTTGAGCAGGCGGTTTACTTCCTGGATGGTTGTGCCGGAACCGCGCGCGATGCGCTTTTTGCGGCTGGAGTTGATGATTTCCGGCTTTGACTTTTCTTCGGTCGTCATCGATTTGATGACGGCCTCCACACGGCCCATCTGTTTTTCGTCCACCTTCACGTTGTCGATACCTTTGATTTTGCCGGCGCCCGGGAGCATTTTGAGGATCTCATCGAGAGGCCCCATCTTCTTCACCTGCTCCAGTTGCTCAAGGAAGTCGTCGAACGTGAACGACTGGTCACGGAACTTTTGCTCCAGTTCCTTTGCCTTCTGTTCGTCGACATTGGACTGAGCCTTTTCGATCAGTGACATGACGTCACCCATCCCGAGGATCCGGGACGCCATCCGCTCCGGATGGAACGGTTCGAGCGCGTCGAGTTTCTCGCCCATCCCGGCAAACTTGATCGGCTTGCCGGTGACGGAACGGATCGAGAGCGCGGCACCGCCGCGGGTGTCGCCGTCCAGTTTTGTCAGGACGACGCCTGTCACGCCAACCTGCTGGTCAAATGTTTCCGCCACGTTTGCAGCAACCTGTCCGGTCATCGCATCGACGACGAGGTAGACCTCATCCGGATTCACAGCGCTATGGATATCCCGGAGTTCCTGCATCAGGTCCTCGTCGATCTGAAGCCGGCCCGCCGTGTCGATGAAGACGACATCGTGGTGGTCTTCCTTCGCCTTGGCGATGGCCTGTTTGGCGATATCGACCGGGTTCGCCTCGGTCCCGAGCTGGAACACCGGCATGCCGAGCTGCTTGCCGATCGTCTCCAGCTGCTGGATCGCCGCCGGACGGTATACGTCTGCAGCGGCCAGGAGCGGTTTCCGGTTGTATTTCTTTCGGATAAGGTTTGCGAGCTTGCCGGTTGTCGTAGTCTTCCCTGCACCCTGCAGTCCCACCATCATGATGACGGTCGGCGGCTTTTTGGCGAATGTGATCGATTCTGCTTCGCCGCCCATCAGGTCAGCCAGTTCATCGCGGACGATCTTGACGACCTGCTGTCCCGGTGTCAGGCTCTCCATCACGTCCGATCCGACAGCACGCTCGCTCACTTTCTTGACGAATTCCTTGACGACCTTCAGGTTGACGTCGGCCTCAATCAGCGCGAAACGGACTTCGCGCATCATCTCTTTGACGTCGGTCTCGGTCACTTTCCCCTTGCCCTTGATTTTCTGAAGCGTTTGCTGCAGGCGCTCGCCCAATCCTTCAAATGCCATCGATTGCCCGCCTCCTATCAGTCGAATTCTTTCAGTTCATGCAAGCGCCGGACGAGATCGCCGGCATCCGTCCCGCCTTGTTCCACATCGGCAACAAGCGCGTCGACGGCTTCCAGCCGCTGACGGAACTTGCTGAAAAGCTGGAGCTTCTGCTCGTACTCTTCAAGCATCGCCTCCGTGCGGCGGATATTGTCATAGACCGCCTGCCGGGAAATTTCATATTGCTCCGCAATCTCCCCCAGGGACAGGTCGTTCAAATAATACAGGTCCATATAGCTTCGTTGCTTCTCGGTCAGCAATGCCTGATAGAAGTCAAACAGGAAGTTCATCCGGGTTGTTTTTTCAAGCAGCATGAAAGTCCCTCCTTCCCGTCTCCGTCAAGAGAATTCTATACAGGGAAAATCCTCCTGTCAAGTAAATTCCCTTGTCTTTCAATCTTCCCCCTGGTCACCGGCTTCGGCCGCTTCCTGTTCGAGTCCTTCCGCAAAAAGACCGTATACGTATCGCTCCGCATCAAATGGCTGGAGATCTTCCATGCCCTCCCCAAGACCGACAAATTTGACCGGAATGCCGAGCTTGTTGCGGATGGCGAGGACAATGCCGCCTTTTGCGGTGCCGTCCAGCTTTGTCAGGACAATTCCCGTGACATCCGTCGCTTCCTTGAATGTCTCCGCCTGGATGAGGGCGTTCTGACCGGTTGTCGCGTCAAGAGCAAGCAATGTCTCGTGCGGCGCGCCCGGCAACTCCCGGCCGATCACCCTGTGCACCTTCTCAAGTTCATTCATCAGGTTGACTTTGTTTTGGAGACGCCCTGCGGTATCGCAGATCAGGACGTCCACGTTCCGGTTTTTCGCCGCCCTTACCGCATCGTACATAACAGCGGCCGGGTCCGAATTTTCCGCCTGGCGGATCACTTCCGCACCGACACGGTCGCCCCATACCTGGAGCTGATCGATCGCTCCTGCCCGGAATGTATCACCGGCTGCCAGCATGACGGATTTTCCTTCACCGATGAACCGGTGCGCCAGTTTGCCGATCGTCGTCGTCTTGCCGACGCCGTTGACGCCCACCAGAAGGATGACTGTCGGTCCCTCATCCTGCATATTGAGGCTGCCTTCACCCTCTTCGCCCTTGTGGTAGATGTCGACCAGCTTCTCGGATATTGCGGTCTGGATGCCTTCTGTATCCTTGACGTTCCGGCGCTGCACTTCAAATCGCAGGTCATCCATCAGCTCCATGACCGTCTCGAATCCGACATCCGCCTGAAGCAGTAGATCCTCAAGCTCCTCGAAAAAGTCTTCATCCACCTTCCGGTAACGGGCGATGAGGTCGTTGACTTTGGATGTGAACGATGTTCTCGTCTTTTCCAATCCGTCTTTATATTTTTCAGTCGTTTCATCCGGCTTGCCGGTCATTTTCTCTTTCAGTTTCTTGAAAAAACTCATATTCCCGCTCCTTTCGGGCCAGCCCCGACTGACGGGACAGGCTCCTCATATTCCACTTCGCTGCCTTCCGTCAGCCTGACGGAGACCGGTTTCGAAATGCCGGACTCCTGCATGGTGATGCCGTAAAGCACATCGGCGCCTTCCATCGTCCCCTTTCTGTGGGTAATGACGATGAACTGCGTCTCGCTGCTGAATTTCTTCAGGTAATCGCTGTATCGGAGCACATTGGCTTCGTCGAGCGCTGCTTCGACTTCATCCAGTACGCAGAATGGCACGGGCCTCACTTTCAGGATGGCGAAAAGGAGGGCGATCGCGGTCAACGCCCGCTCCCCGCCCGAAAGAAGGCTGAGGTTCTGCAGTTTCTTGCCCGGAGGGCATGCGACAATATCAATACCGGTCCGCAGCATGTCGTCCGGATCGGTGAGAACAAGCTCAGTCCTTCCGCCGCCGAACAATTCCTTGAAGACGATGCCAAACTGTCGGCTGACCGCGTGGAATGTACTGCTGAACCGCTCCGTCACTTCGGAGTCCATTTCATCAATTGCGCTTTCAAGCGTTTCCTTGGCTTCGAGCAGATCCTTACGCTGATCAGCAAGGAATGAATGGCGTTCCGAGACGGATTCGAACTCTTCGATTGAAGCTGTGTTGACAGGGCCCAGCTCTTCAATCGACTGCTTCAGAAGCCTCACTTTCTTCCTGGCTTCCTCCGGCAGGAGATTTTCCGGGAATCCGATTCCTTCTTCCGGAAGTTCATCGATTCCGTAGTCATCCTCGAGCGAACTGCGGAGTGATTCAAGCTCATAGGTGATCCGGCCGGCGCGAAGCTCGGCGTCCCGAACAGAAGCTGAATGGGCTTCCCTCTTTTCAGCCGCACGCCGGAATCTCGCTTCCGCCGAAGCGATGGCTTGCTGGAGAGATTCCCGCCTCTTAAGCGCTCCTGACAATTCTTTTTCGTGAGAAGACTTTTTTTCTTTCCATTCTTTCAGTTCGTTCTCGGCTTCCTCGGGGCTTGACTCGGTATCTCCGCCGGCCGTCCACTTTATCTCTTCGCGGAGCCGCGCTGCTCTGGCAAGGCGCCCGGCCAACTCTTCCTCCACTTCTGCAGAAGCCGCTTCCGCCTGTGTCAGCTGTTCGGCAAGAACGGCGGATTCCTGTTTGAGCTCACCAAGCCGGTTGTTCATCCGGTCGCGCTCAGTACGGCCTTCTTCATAAAGGCCCGTCATCTCTTCGATCTCGCCGGATGCCCGGCCGAGCTCTTCCTTGAGGGCTGCCTGCCGTGATTCTGCTTCCCGCATACGATCGCGGATGCCGGAAGTCAGGACCGTCGTACCGGATTCCTCGTCTCCGAACAGGGCCAGGCGGTCGGACAGGCGGCGTTCCGCCGCCTTCAGTTCTGCGACTCTGCCGACGATCCCCACTTCCTTCTCCGTCAGCCCTTCTCGTTCTTCCCTCACCCGATCAAGGTTCTCCGATTCTTTCGCCAGCTGCTGCTTTAGTGAAGCGACCGCCTTTTCCGCATTGCCGATTGACTTCTCGAGCCGGTCCGCATCAGCGGTCACCTGTTCAAGCTCCGCTTTCCTCATGAAGATCGGGTTGCCCCGGTCCGTTCCGCCGCCGGTCATCGACCCCCCGGCATTGACGACATCGCCATCCAGCGTCACGACGCGGTAGCGGTGTCCGGTCAGCTTGGCAATTTCATTGGCCCCTTTCAAGGTGCGGGAGATGAGAACGTTGCCGAGCAGGTTCTGAACGATCGGCAAGTACTTTTCTTCCGCCGTCACGACCGTGTCCCCTGTCCCGATAAAGTCTCCGTGTGATGAAGCGCGGGAAAGTGAAGAAGCATCCACCCGGCGCGGCTTCATCACGGACAGCGGCAGGAATGTGGCCCGGCCCTTCCTGCTATTTTTCAGATAGCCGATCGCCTGGCGGGCATCGGCTTCCGTGATGGTGACGATGTTCTGAGCCGCCGCGCCGAGAGCAGTTTCCGCAGCACCGGCAAACTCTTTTTTCACGGTAACAAGTGAGGCGACCGCACCTTCGATACCGTCGAGGCGGTTGCTTTCGGCGGCACGGAGCACTTCACGGACACCGGTATGGAACCCGGCAAATTCCGCCTCCATTGAAACAAGGGCCTCCCGCCGGCCCTTCAGCTTTTCAAGCAGGCTGTAGGCCTTGTACAGCTGCTCTTGTTTACCGTTCAGATCAGCCGCGATTTGTTCCCTAGACGCCGCCAGTTCCGATTCAGCTGACCGTACAGATGAAAGCCGCTTTTTCACGGCCGCAAGCTCCTGCTCTGCCCCCGCAAGCGTTGCGGAAGCTTCTTCCCACTCTGCCCGGGCCTCTCCTGCACGCGTGCGGTTCCTCTCGGCAGATTCAGACTGGTACTCAAGTTGCTGAGCAAGATGTTTAAGTTCGTTTTTTACGGCTGCTTCTTCGTTCAGAAGTTCGATATAGGCAGATTTCAGCTCGTCGATCCTTCGGGCGGTCTCATCAAGCGGGCGGTCCATGACTTCCTGCAACCGGCGGATCTCGGATCGTGCTTCCCGGAGTGCCTTTTTCCGGATAGCCGCTTCCCGTTCCGCCTGCTCTTTCCTTTGTCTGAGCCTGCCGGCAGCTTGTTCAGTCTCCGCCAAATCTTCCCGCAGCCGCTCGAGCTGCCTCTCGGCATGGGTCTTCCGCTCGGCAAGCACCTGCTTGCGCCCTTCCCATTTTTCAACGTTCGCGCCCGCTTCCGCCAGCGCGTTGTGCAGGCCGTCAAGTTTTGCAGCAAGCTTTTCCGCCTCAGCGCGTAGCCGGCCCAGCTCTGCTTCATGGCGCCCGGCCTCTTCTGCGGCGGCATGCTCAAGTCCGGCTGCTTCTTCCAGTTGCCTGCGGACATCCGCCAACTGCTTTTCGTTTTCACGGATGTCATAAGAAAGGAGTGCCGCGCCGATCTTATTCAGCTCTCCGGACATAGCGAGATAGTCTTTCGCAGCTGATGCCTGAATCTCCAGCGGTTCGAGGCGGCCGTCCAGCTCGTGCAGAATATCAAGCACCCGGTTGAGGTTGTCTTCCGTCTCGAAAAGCTTATGCTCGGCTTTGCGGCGGCGCTGCTTATACTTGAGCACGCCCGCCGCTTCCTCGAAGATTGCCCGGCGGTCTTCCGGCTTGCTGTTCAGGATCTCATCGACACGTCCCTGCGAAATGACGGAGAATGCCTCTTTGCCGAGCCCAGAATCCATGAACAGATCGACGATGTCCCGGAGCCGGCAGTCCTGCCGGTTGATCTGGTATTCGCTATCACCGGAACGGAACACCCTGCGCGTGACACTGATTTCACTGAAATCAAGCGGCACACGGCCATCCGAGTTGTCGAGAATCAGAGTGACCTCGGCAAAATTCAACGCTTTTCTGGAATCACTTCCGGAGAAGATCACATCTTCCATCTTGCCTCCTCGGAGGGTTTTTGCCGACTGTTCGCCAAGGACCCAGCGGATGGCATCGGTGATGTTGCTTTTTCCGCTTCCGTTCGGACCGACGACGGCGGTGACTCCCGGCACAAAGTCCAGGCCGATTCGTTCACCGAACGACTTGAACCCGATGATTTCGAGTCGCTTCAGATACAAATCACTCCGCCTGCCCTTCAATTTTGCGCAGTTCGCCGATGGCGTGGCGGGCAGCCAGCTGCTCCGCCTCTTTTTTTGACTTGCCCTCGCCCCGGCCCAGTTCATCTCCGCCAATTGTGACGGCCGAGACAAATACGCGATCATGGGCAGGGCCCTTTTCGTCCACTATCTCGTAATGGAGCTGGCCGTTTGACGACTGCTGGACCATTTCCTGCAACTGGCTCTTGTAATCCATCACATGGGAAAAAGCACCGACCTCCACTTTCGGGAAAACGATCTTTTCAAGGAATCCGACAACCTTGTCGAATCCGTTATCCAGATAAAGCGCCCCGACAAACGCTTCAAACACATCGGCCAGGAGAGACGGACGCGTGCGCCCGCCGGTCTGCTCTTCGCCTTTGCCGAGCAGAACGTAACGGCCGAAACCCAGCTCATCCGCAAATTGGACAAGGGACGGTTCGCAGACGATTGCAGCGCGCAGCTTGGTCAGTTCGCCTTCGCTCATGGATGGATAAGTCTCAAACAGAAAACGGGAGACGGCCAGCTCCAGGACGGCATCACCGAGAAATTCAAGACGCTCGTTGTCGTCATGGATCCTCCTTCTGTGCTCGTTCACATACGAAGAGTGTGTGAATGCACGGTATAGGAGGGTCGGGTCACCAAATGTGAAGCCGATGTTCTCCTCAAAATCGGCAAATCGCTTATGGACAGATTCCGGGTAGGAACCTTTTTTGTTGTGGCGCTCTTTTTTGTTCATAGTCATCAGATCTGCCTTTCCGTTGTGGATATATGCTAAGTTTACCCCTTTCGGCAGGGTAACGCAAAATGGCAAAAGAGGCTGGCGCCGGCCCGTCTCCGGACTGCTCGCCTGCCTCTTCAAAACCGATCATGCGGTCTTACCTTCAATGTAAGAAACTGCGTCTCCGACAGTCCCGATCTTCTCCGCATCTTCATCGGAGATTTCAAGGTCGAATTCGTCCTCAAGCTCCATGACGAGCTCCACGACGTCAAGGGAGTCCGCTCCGAGATCCTCACGGAAGGATGCTTCAGGCTTCACTTCGCTCTCATCAACGCCGAGACGGTCGACGATCACCTTTGTCACACGTTCCAGAACAGTTGCCAATACGTTCACCTCCTCTCACAGGAGAGTCTGTTTATCCGGCTGCTTCGGCGGCATGCCTTCCGCTTTTCCGGCCACCCAATCAGTATGACAGGCAGCCCGTCCCGCGACAAGGGGTTACATCACCATTCCGCCGTCAACATGAAGAGTCTGGCCGGTGATGTATTCAGAATCATCCGAAGCAAGGAAAACAACGGCGCGGGCCACGTGTTCCGGATCCCCAAGCTTACCGAGCGGAATCTGTGCCAGCATCCCTTCTTTTACATCTTCAGGAAGCTTGTCCGTCATATCCGTCGTGATAAACCCGGGTGCAACGGCATTGACCCGGATTCCCCGTGCGGCCAATTCCTTGGCCGCCGTCTTTGTCAGCCCGATCACACCCGCCTTTGCAGCAACGTAGTTGGCCTGGCCGGCATTTCCCGCGACGCCTACCACTGATGCCAGATTGACGATTGTGCCGGACCGTTTTTTCATCATTGGCCGCGCGACCGCCTTTGTACAGAGGAAGACCCCTTTCAGGTTGGTCGACAGCACGTCATCCCATTCTTCCTCCTTCATGCGCATAAGGAGGTTATCCTTCGTAATACCTGCGTTGTTGACGAGGATGTCGACGGAGCCGAAGCGCTCCATCGTCTCGCTGACAAGCTGCTTGACGTCTTCCTGGCTGCTGACCGAAGCGCGGACGGCAAATGCCTCCCCGCCCGCTTCTTCGATCATCCTGACCGTCTCAGCGGCCTTGTCTTCACTTCCTGCGAAGTTCACGGCGACTTTCGCGCCTTCTTTTGCAAGAGCGATTGCGATGGCTCGTCCGATGCCGCGGGAAGCCCCCGTCACAATAGCGGATTTGCCCGTAAGTTTGCCCATTCACGACCATCCTTTCGCCGTTTCGACGGCCTTGTTCAATGTTTCCATATCTTCCACCCTGAGGACAGTGGCCGAACGGTCGATTTTCCTGATCAGTCCGGACAACACGCCGCCGGGTCCGCATTCGATAAAGAGAGTCACGCCGAGATCCAGCATTTTCCGGACGGATTCTTCCCAGCGCACCGGTGAATACAGCTGCTCTACAAGAAGCTGTTTGGTCTGCTCGGGATCCCGGACAGGTTCCGCGGTGACATTTGCGACGACCGGGAATATCGCCTGGCCGAACCCGACGGAATCGAGCTGTGCCTGCAGTTTCTGTGCAGCCGGCTTCATGAGAGTGGAATGGAATGGCCCGCTTACATCAAGCGGGATCGCACGCTTGGCACCTGCAGCCTTCGCCGCCTCGCATGCCAGTTCAACACCGCGCTTGCTGCCTGAGATCACAATCTGCCCCGGGCAATTCAAGTTGGCCGGCTGCACCGGGTGTCCTTCTCCGGTCACGTCTTCCGTCACGCGCTGCAGTTCTTCGGCACCGAGGCCAAGAATGGCAGCCATCGACCCCTCACCTGCCGGGACGGCCTCGTTCATGTATAGCCCTCTGCGGTGGACGGTCTCGGCTGCGTCACCGAACGACAACACACCTGCCGAGACAAGCGCTGAATATTCACCAAGGCTGTGTCCGGCGGCATAATCGGGACGGATGCCCGCTTCCTTCAAAGCAGCATCAATCGCTGCACCAGCGGTCAGAAGCGCAGGCTGCGCGTGATAGGTAAGTGTCAGTTCTTCCTGCGGGCCATCCTGCATCAGCTTACTCAGCTCGATGCCGAGGCGACTGTCCGCCTCATCGGCAAAGCTGCTGAAAGCTGCGCCATTTCCGATAAATTCCGAGGCCATGCCGACTTTCTGAGAACCTTGGCCAGGGAAGACAAATGCAATTTTACTCATGTTCCCCCATCCTTCCGATCGTCTCTCCGATGCGTGCCGTCACGCCGTGGCCGGCCATGGTCCTGGCTTGGCGGATGGCGTTCATGATGGCATTGGCATTGGAGGATCCGTGCGCCTTGATCAGCGGTGCTTTCAGGCCAAACAGGCCGGCACCGCCGTACTCTGTGTAATCCATTTTCTTTTTCAGGTCCTTAAGTCCGTCCTTGACGAGAAGACCGGCAATCTTGCCCTTCGCGCTGGACATGAAGGCGTCCTTGATCATGGACATGAGACCCTGTGCGGTCCCTTCGATTGTCTTCAGCACCATATTGCCGGTGAAGCCGTCAGTCACGACAACATCGGCGATGCCGTTAAGCAGATCCCTCGCCTCCACATTTCCGATGAAGTTGACCGGAGCATCAGCAATGAGGGCATGGGCTTCCTTGGTCAGCTCGTTCCCTTTATTTTCCTCGGTTCCGATATTGAGAAGTCCGACCCGGGGATTTTGAATTCCCCGGACCTGCTCGGCATAGATGCTGCCCATCACCGCATACTGCGCAAGATGCTGCGGCTTCGCGTCGGCATTGGCTCCCATGTCGAGCATGACAAACCCGTTTCCGTCGAGCGTCGGAAGTGTCGGCGCAAGAGCCGGTCGGTCGACTCCATCCAGGCGGCCGACAACGAACAGCCCTGCCGCCATGAGCGCACCCGTGTTTCCTGCGCTGACGCCCGCGTCGGCCTCTCCGTCGCGGACAGCCTGCGACATGCGCACCAGGGATGAATCCTTTTTCCGCCGGACAGCGCGGACCGGTTCATCATCCCCTTCGATTTTTTCGGTGCAATGAATGAGCTCCAGCCGCTCATGCGTCCCGATCATCGGCTCGATCCGGCCGGAATCACCGTACAGCCGGATCCGGATATCCGGGAACGCCTCAAGTGCTTGGCGCACCCCTTCCACTGCCGCATCGGGGGCATGGTCGCCCCCCATTCCGTCTACTGCTATGATCATGATTGTCCCTCTTTTCCGCTCTCGTGGGTCCGGTACATTTCAAAAGTTCCGATGAAAACAGGCTCATTGCCCACCGTCGAGATCACTTCCACAATGGTCCGTCGCGGGCGTTCCCCCGGCCGCACCGCCGCTTTGGCGACGACCCGCTCTCCCGCCCTCACCGGCCTGATGAAGTTCAGCGAAGATTTCGCTGTAAGCGCAAGCTCGTCGTTGATGACGGCGACCGCCAGGGAATTCGCCTGCGCGAACAGATGATGTCCTCTCGCTATGCCGTTGCGCTGGAAGACATGGTCCTTCGTAACGTCGAACACGGACACCGCGCGCTTGTCCAGCTCTATATCGATGATATCGCCGATCACTTCGTCGATCGGCAGTGATTTTACGTCATCCAGAGAGCGGACAGCCACATCTTTCAGCCGTTCCCGCAATTCGGGAATTCCCTTTTCCATCCGATCCAGCCGGATGGTTTGGACGCTGACTCCGAAATGTTCGGCCAGATCGCCGTCCGTGAGCAGCGGGTTCTCCTCCAGCAGTGAAGACAGGCGGGCCTGACGCTCTCGTTTCTGCAGTTTCATGTTTTCACCACCGGATTAGCACTTGGTACTAATATGAGTATATAAAACAGGCGGGGCAGATTGCAACCATGCTCTGAAACTTTGCTTTGGCGGAGCGGTTATGGGGGTGTGCAGTGGCCGAGCCGGTATGGCAATGTTTCATGGCACAACGTTTCACTTCGGTATGTCAACGTCTCAATGAGCTATGTCAACGTCTCACACCAATTAGTCAACGTTCGTTTTCCGCTCCCTCTTAATTTCTGAAACACAAAAATCCGACAAACGGATTCGGGTCAGTCGATCCGTTCGTCGGATAGGGCTCCGGATTGTTCGATCGTGATCCGTAGTGTTTCATATTCCGGATCGTTCCAGAATGCCTCGGTTGCGATGAGTTGTTCCGCGTCCATCCTGGCTGTATTGAGCGCGCGGTAGTCATGGACGGGATCTGCCACCTTGAAGTCCGGCATGCCGCTTTGGCGTTTCCCGAAAAAGTCTCCGGGCCCGCGAAGCTCCAGGTCTTTTTCGGCCAGGCGGAAGCCGTCGTTCGTCTCGGTCATGGATTGCATCCGTTCTTTGCCGATTTCCGTTTTCGGGTCTGCAAGAAGCACGCAATAGGACTTGTGTGCCCCCCGTCCGACACGGCCGCGAAGCTGGTGCAACTGTGCGAGGCCGAAGCGCTCGGCATCCGAGATGACCATAAACGATGCATTCGGAACGTTTACGCCGACTTCGACGACCGTCGTCGAGACAAGCACATGAAGTTCGCCTTCGGAGAATTCCCGCATGACCTCTTCCTTGTCGTCGGGATGGAGGCGTCCGTGCATCAGGCCGACATTGAACCTTCCGCCGAAATACTGCCGGATCTGTTCGTACATATCGACCGCGTTCTGTACGTCCAGCTTGTCGGACTCTTCGATGAGGGGGCAGATGACGTATGCCTGGCGGCCCTGCTGGAGCTCTTTTCCCATACGTTTGAGGACTGCCGGGAGCGCCTCCCGCTTTGTCCAATAGGTCTCAATCGGATGGCGGCCCGCCGGCATTTCGTCGAGGATAGAGACATCCATCTCGCCAAAAGCCGTGATGGCAAGCGTCCGGGGAATCGGTGTCGCCGTCATGAACAGCACATCCGGGTCTTCCCCCTTTTCTTTCAGGATGCGCCGCTGTTCCACTCCGAACCGGTGCTGCTCATCCGTGATCACGAGTCCGAGCTTCCTGAAAGCTACATCCGGCTGAATCAGGGCATGGGTACCGATGACAAGATCAATCTCCCCGTCAGCCAGCTTCTCCAGGATGATCCGGCGTGCTTTTGCTTTTGTGGAGCCTGATAACAGGGCCATGCGCACGCCGAAGGGCTCCAGCCAATCCGCCAGCGTCTGGGCATGCTGTTCGGCAAGGATCTCAGTCGGTGCCATGAGCGCACCCTGTGCGCCGGACGTGATTGTAGCGTAAAGGGCGATTGCCGCAACGGCGGTTTTCCCCGATCCAACGTCACCCTGAAGGAGCCGGTTCATTCGCACCGGTTCTTTTAGCTCCGCGCAAAGTTCGTTCACGACTCTTTTTTGTGCGCCGGTGAGTTCGAATGGCAAGGAATCGATGAATGCCTTCAGCTTCTCCAGGTCATAATGGTGTTCTGTCCCCTTGCCGGCTTCTTTTCTGACTTTCTTGATCGCCTGCATCTTCAGCTGGTAGCCGAGGAATTCTTCGTAGACAAAACGGCGGCGGGCATGTTTTACATGTTCTGCATCTCGCGGGAAGTGCATGCCTTCGAGCGCTTCCGCAATCCCGGGAAGTTTATATTTCTCCAGAAGCTCGGCCGGCATCGGATCCGGCAGGTCGCCCGCCACCGCATCGAGGGCAGTCCGGATGTACCGGCGGATGGTTTTCTGGTGCATGCCGCCCTTGAGGCTGTAGACCGGCTCAAAATCTTCTCCGGCCTGCTTCGGTCCTTCCTTGAATGAGCTGACGTTGATGGTCTGCCGTCCGCGGTCCCATTTTCCGGTAACGGTGATTGTCATGCCCGGCATCAGGCGGTTCTTGAGATAATGCTGGTTGAAAAACACCGCCTTGACGAGGTGCCGTCCTGCAAGCAGGCGGATCTGCAGCCTGGACCTGTTTTTTCCGGAAAAGAAAACGGAAGGCTCGCTTTCGACCCTTCCTTCAATAGTGACCCGTTCTTCGTGGGGTGTTTCCGACAGGTCTTTGAGACGGTTGTCTTCGTGGCGGTAAGGGAACATCATGACGAGGTCCCCTACCGTGCGGACACCCAGATTTTCAAGTGTTGCGGCGGCTTCCTTGCCGATGCCTTTAAGAGCAGTGACCGGTTCAGTCAACCACACTTTCTTCCGCCTTCTTTCCGAAGATCTCCGCCTCGAGCCGCTTGCCTGTCGGCGTCGCGGCCAAGCCGCCTTTTGCCGTTTCGCGCAATGCGGAAGGCATTGACCGGCCGATCCGGTGCATGGCTTCGATCACTTCGTCTGTCGGGATGACGCTTGTCACGCCTGCCAGCGCCATATCCGCGCCGACCAGTGCCTTGGCGGCACCCATCGCATTGCGCTTGACACAAGGGACTTCGACCAGACCGGCCACCGGATCGCAAACGAGTCCGAGCATGTTCTTCATGACGATGGAAAAGGCTTCGGCACTTTGCTGCGGCGTGCCGCCGGCCATCTCCACGATCGCCGCAGCTGCCATTGAAGCGGCAGACCCGGTCTCCGCCTGACAGCCGCCCGCGGCACCGGAAATGGATGCGTTGTTCGCTACGACAAATCCGAACGCCCCTGACGTGAACAGGAAGTTGATCATCTGCTCGCGCGTCGGGTTCAGCTTGTCCTTTACGGCAAACAGCGTGCCCGGCACGATGCCCGCGGCGCCTGCCGTAGGGGTCGCGCAAATCATGCCCATCGCGGCGTTGACCTCATTGGTCGCAACAGCCTTGCTCACAGCATCGAGAAGAAGATTTCCTGAAAGCGATTTGCCGCTCTTGATGTAGTTTTGGAGCAGGACCGCGTCACCGCCGGTCAGGCCTGATGTCGAACTCACGCCTTCCAGTCCCTTTTCGACCGCCTCTTCCATCACCTCGAGGTTGCGCTCCATCTGTCCGATCACTTCTTCGCGCGAACGCTTGGTAATTCGCATCTCCTGCTCGATCATGATTTCGGAAATCGGCTGCCCGGTTTCTTCCGCAAGCCCGACCAGTTCCTTAACCGATGAAAATAAAATATCCAATGGGAATGCCCCCTTATCAGTCTGCAAGAATTGAAACTTGAGTCACGTTGTCCAGGTCGGTGATGAGACGGATCATGGAGTCGGTGATAATCTGGTCGACTTCGATGACCATGAGCGCCATCTCTCCTTTTTCTTTCCGCCCGCACTCCATGTGTGCGATGTTGATGCCGTCGGCCGCAAGTGCATTGGCCACACTGGCGATGACGCCAGGCCTGTCGTGGTGGACAATCAGCAGCGCCGGATAATGTCCGGTTAGCCTCAGTGTAAAGCCGTTCAGCTCTGTCACTTCCATTTTGCCCCCGCCGATCGAGATGCCTGTCAGCTCCATTTCACCGTCCGCATCACCAATCCTGATTTTTGCTGTATTCGGATGATCCGGTTCTTCGGTTTCCGTGATGAAGTCGAATTTCAGGCCGACTTGCTCCGCTTCCTCGAAAGCCGTTCGGATCCGTTCATCATCCGTATCGTAATCCAAGAGCCCGCCAATGATTGCGACATCGGTGCCGTGGCCTTTGTACGTTTCTGCAAAAGAACCATACAGGCGGATTTCTGCCCAGTCAGGCTGGCGCCCGAACAGCGTTCTGGCCACACGGCCGATTCTTGCCGCTCCTGCAGTATGCGAAGAAGAGGGCCCGACCA
Source organism: Bhargavaea massiliensis (assembly GCF_018390575.1). Taxonomy (GTDB): domain Bacteria; phylum Bacillota; class Bacilli; order Bacillales_A; family Planococcaceae; genus Bhargavaea; species Bhargavaea massiliensis. The sequence goes on from NZ_JAHBCJ010000005.1 coordinate 207,410, forward strand.
TGACCGGACCGATAATATCAAAAACCGATCTGAATTTCATAAGCTGAAGTCCTCCTTAGGGACGTTTCCCCTATTTTACATGATTTCGTGACTTTTCTCAAAACACACGTTCGTTGCAAGCGCTTTCCGGAACTCTATAAAACAGCGCACCGGCAACCCGGTGCGCCTGGTTTTATTCTGCAGAGATGATATACGGGTAGAGCGGCTGCTTTCCTTCATGGATTTCCACTTCCACATCGGGATTCTGTGCCTCGATGTATGCCGCAAGTTCGTCAGCTCCCTGACGCGTCGCGCCCTCTCCGAAGAGGATCGTCACGATTTCAGACTCCTCGTCGACAATCTCTGAGATCAGGGACTCGGTGACACTTTTGAGAGACGCATCGGAGTTGACGATCTTTCCGTCGGCCATTCCCATAAATGAGCCTTTCCGGATATCGACTCCATCGATGGTCGTATCACGGACGGCGGTCGTCACTTGACCTGTCCGGACATGCGAAAATGCTTCTGCCATAGAAGCCGCATTATCGGATACCGATGCCTCAGGATTAAAGGCGAGAATCGCCGCGAGTCCTTGAGGAACGTTTTTCGTCGGTACGACTGCCGCCTCGATGCCTGATACTTCCGCAGCCTGCTCGGCAGCCATAATGATGTTTTTGTTGTTCGGGAGGATCAGTGCGCGCTCAGCGCCCACTTCCCGGATTGCCTTGACAATGTCTTCCGTTGAAGGGTTCATTGTCTGGCCGCCCTCGATGACGTAAGAGGCGCCGATGCTTCGGAACAGTTCGGCAATCCCCGGTCCCATCGAAACCGTAATGATGGCGTAAGGGTGCTTGGCAGTTGCGTGGGGCGCCGCATGGGCAGGTCCGTCCTTGTCCAGGATGGCCGTGTGCTGCTCACGCATGTTCTCGATCTTGATCTTGATCAGGCTGCCATACTTTTTACCGTAGGAAAGCACTTCCCCCGGGTCCTCCGAGTGGATATGTACCTTGGCGATTTCATCATCCGAAATAACGAGAAGCGAATCTCCGTAGGCGCTCAGGTCTTCCCGGAACTTCGACTCGTCAAAGGGATTATCAGCGGTTTTGTCGTCTTCAAAACGCACCATGAATTCCGTGCAGTAGCCGAACTCGATTTCGGAGGTATCCATGAAGCTCTGGATACTTCTGTGGTGCTCTGCGCTAACAAGGTCATCCATCGACGTCTGCCTCGTGATTTCGGGCAATTCTTCGCCTCTGAGAGCGGATAGGAATCCTTCATAGACGAAAACCAGCCCTTGGCCGCCGCTGTCCACGACGCCCACTTCTTTAAGCACCGGAAGCAAGTCAGGCGTCCGCTTCAGGGAGGCCTTCGCCTCGTCCGTGAGCGCCTCCATCACCAGGATAATATCCGTTTCCGATTCGGCGGCCTCGACCGCTTTTTTTGCTGCGTCTTTTGCGACGGTGAGAATCGTGCCTTCCACCGGCTTCATGACTGCCTTGTAGGCCGTGTCCACGCCGGCCTGAAATGCGCCGGCAAAACTTTTTGCATCCAGCGTTGCCTTGTCCTCGATCGCCTTGCCGAAACCGCGGAAAAGCTGGGACAGGATGACGCCTGAATTTCCGCGCGCACCCATGAGCAGGCCCTTGGATAGAGCCTGCGCCGTCCTGCCGATATGGTCTGTTGCCGCCTGTTCTGTTTCTTTGGCGCCGGACGTCATGGACAGATTCATGTTCGTTCCCGTATCGCCGTCCGGTACGGGAAAAACGTTAAGCGAATCGACGAAGTCCGCATTATTGGATAGGTGATGGGAGCCCATCATCACCATTTCCGCAAATCGATGTCCATCTAATTCTTTCATAAACGTTCGCTTCCTCCTTTTACAGGTTCGTCACGCGGACTCCCTGGACAAAAATATTGACGGAGCTGACCGTCATTCCCAATTGTTTGCTTAATGTATATTTCACTTTGGATTGGACCTGGTATGCAACCTCTGAAATCTTCACACCATAGCCGACGATGACGTACATGTCGATATGGAGATCTTCTCCGATGGAACGGACAATCACACCCCTGGTAAAGTTTTCTTTCCTGAGGATGTCTGTCAGTCCGTCCCGGATCTGGTGGCGAGATGCCATCCCGACGATTCCATAACACTCAACCGCTGCTCCCCCGGCCACCTGTGCGATCACGTCATTCGAAATTTCAATAGTGCCGAATTCATTTTTCAGTCCGATCGACATGGTAACGCCTCCCGTGAAGTCCATTTTGGCTAACGTCATTGTACACTACTGTCGGGGATTAGAAAAGACACACCGCGGGCTGTTACTGCGAACTCTGTAAAGTGTTTTTTCTTGATGGCCTCCTTAAACTTGTTGCATCGCCAGCTTTTTTGTGCTAAATTATTTTAGTATGTGAGATGGCGAACAGACGGGATTCCGTCTTCATCTTCACCGAAGAGGAGGGAAAAACATGCCTAAAAAATGTGTTATTACAGGCCGCAAAGCAAGCGCCGGCAACAGCCGTTCCCACGCAATGAACTCAAACCGCCGCACTTGGGGTGCCAACCTTCAAAAAGTGCGCATCATGGTTGACGGCAAGCCGAAACGCGTATGGGTTTCCGCACGTGCTTTGAAATCCGGTAAAGTCCAGCGCGTCTGACCTGTTAAATATCGCAAAAAGAAATGCCGAGCTGACCTGAGTCAGCTCGGCATTTTGCTTTTTCTCCTTTTCTTCTTTGCAACCGGCTTCCGTTCTTCACGCTGGAAAAGCTGCAGGCACTTGCGCGCAAAGCTGCTCACCATTTTGGGCAGCTGGAATGTGTACACTCTCATTTCGTCCGCTCCTTTCAGGCATCGGTGCTTCTTACAACCAAACATATGCCTGTCTCGAATGAGATAGTACATTCCCCGCCGCCGGCTTCGTTGCTCGTGAAGAGAGTTGTCCCCGGCAGGATCTCCGCATTTTCCGCCTCATACTTGAAGCCCTTCAGCGTCATTCCGGTCACAGGCCCGCTGAAAGAAAAGAAAGAAATGTACCGGTATGCCCCGCTGTCAAACAGCATATGCCTGCCAGGATGGAGAAAATAAAGCTCATTGTTCGGGTCAAGGATCCTGAATCTGGTTTCCGGGTGTTGTTCCTGCAGCCGGTAAACCGCATGCATGGCCGAATGGGCATGGTCGAGCCGGCCGCCGCTCACACCGGTGAGCGTGACCGTGCCCGGCTGCAGACGAACCGCACCGGCAAGTGCCAGTTCCGTATCGGTCTCATCCTTTTCCTCTCCTACGCGGACGACCCGCTGTGAAGACGAAGCAATCTCCCGGAACTCTTCCTCAGTGACAGAGTCGAAGTCCCCGACCGAAAGCACCGGCCGGATACCGGAGCGCACAAGACGGAGAGCGCCTCGGTCGGCACCGATAAATACAGTGCCCTTTCCGGCGTCCGGACGGATTCCGGCAACACCCGGCCCGCCCGCCACGACCACAGCTTCACGGATCATTGGAGAGCCGAAACTCCTGCTTCGCGAATTGCGGCAATTGCAGCGGCACGGTCGTCTCTATTGTAAATCGCCGACCCTGCCACGAACACATTCGCCCCCGCCTTGGCACATTCAGCGATCGTGTCCGCAGTAATTCCGCCATCCACTTCGATTTCAGTGGAAAGGCCCCGCTCGCGGATCATCGCGCACACTTTGGAAATCTTGGGCACCACTTCCTTGATAAACGACTGGCCGCCGAACCCGGGGTTAACCGTCATGAGCAGCACCATATCCAGATCATCGATCACATATTCGAGGATCTCATGCGGTGTGTGGGGATTCAGGACAACGCCCGCCTTCACACCGTGTGAACGGATCAGCTGTACCGTCCTGTGAAGATGGTTGCATGCCTCCGCATGTACGGTGATGATGTCCGCCCCGGCTTCAGCGAAGTCGGCGATATAGCGGTCCGGGTCCGAAATCATCAGATGGACGTCAAGCGGCAGGTCCGTCACGGGACGCAGCGCCTTCACAATATTCGGTCCCAGGGTGATATTCGGCACAAAGTGCCCGTCCATCACATCGATGTGAATGTAATCGGCTCCCGCCTGTTCCACTTCCCTGACTTCTTCTCCGAGCTTTGCAAAATCGGCGGAAAGGATGGATGGTGCAATTTTAATCATGATGGATACCTCGGCTTTCGGTCTATGATTTCCTGCAAAAACTGTACATAATGATCATACCTGAACTGTTCGGCTTCACCGGTCTCGACAGCGGCCTTTACGGCACATTTCGGCTCCTTCAGATGAAGGCAGCCCCTGAATTTGCAGGCTTCGGACAGTTCCGCAAATTCGGCAAAGCAGCCGGACAGTTCCTCTTTATCAAGATGGTCAAAGTCGAGCGAGCTGAAGCCCGGTGTATCGGCTACCAGGCCGCCGGCGTATCCGATCAGTTCCACGTGACGGGTCGTATGCCGGCCGCGGCCGAGCGAGTCAGAGATCTCATCTGTTTTCAGCTCGAGTTCAGGCATGAGCGTATTGAGGAGCGTCGACTTTCCGACACCTGACTGTCCGGTCAGAACAGTCGTTTTTCCCCTGATGATCGGAATGAGCTCCTCGGCAATCGCCCCGTCTCCGATACTCGTTTTCAGCACCGTGTAGCCGATGCCCCGGTAATAATCCGTATACCGCCGGATTTCCGCCGCAGCTTTTTCATCCAGCAGGTCGGTCTTGGTCAGGATGATGACCGGCTCGACCCCGTAGGATTCGATGACCGCAAGAAAACGGTCAAGCAGCTTCGGGGAGAAGTTCGGCTCTTTGACAGAAAAGACGAGGAGTGCCTGGTCGACATTGGCGATGGGCGGACGCACAAGTTCGTTTTTGCGCTCATGGACATTGACGATGACAGCATCATTCTCGCCGTCTTTCTCATACTCGACGAAATCGCCGACGAGCGGGGTGACACCGCGCACCCTGAAGACTCCGCGGCCTTTGCTGCGCACCATCTCACCGTCGTCATATAAATAGTAGAACCCGCTCAGCGCCTTGCGGATCTGGCCTTGTTTCAAACTTTCACCTTCCCTTTCCGAAATGTTCCGGTTGCCGCGTGCGTTCAGCGGCGGTTACTCGTATGGAATTGTATCTTCATCGATCGTCTCTCCGTCACGGACGATCTTGTAGGCCCCGGTCTGCCCTTCGCTGATCTCTATGCGGATCCGCCTCGTCTCGTCGGCAGTGATTGCAAAGGATTCAGCCGGCTTGTCCATCGTCCTGGAGTTGTCCCTGATATAGATTTCCACTGCCTGTTCCGCGCCGTCTTCAGCAGGCTCATATGGAATCGTGACTGCCTGGATATAGGTTTTGACCGGCTTCGCCTCAGGGCCTTTTGACAGGACCACTTCAATCGTGCTGCCTTTCTCAAGCTCCGTACCGGCTTCCGGCTCTTGGGAGATCACGCGGCCGGCCTCGATGTTGCCGGATGCTTCTTCCGCCACAATCCGGATATTGAAACCGGAGCGCTTGGCATATTCGTTCAGCTGCTGCTCGTCATATCCGGACAGATTTTCGGTCCCGATCATTTCGACGCCTTTGCTGACCGTGAGTTTCAGATCGGTCTCTGAAGGGGCGACTTCCTCGCCCGCCTCCGGATCTTGGCTGATGATTGTACCCTGTGCTTCATCTGAGAACACTTCATTAACTTCTACCTTACGGAAACCATAATCTTCGATGACATCGGAGATGGTCTCATAGTCACGGCCCGTGAAGTCGGTCAGCTCTACCTTTTCCGGACCCAAACTAACCACAAGGTCGATGGTTTCTCCCTCATCACGAATACGGCCGGCTTGCGGGCTCGTCCGGATCACGGATCCTTCCTCGATATCCGGTGAATGTTCTTCGTCCAATTCTCCGGTGAGGAATCCGGCCTGTTCAAGCTCTGCGGATGCTTCCTCAACGGTCATGCCGGATACATCGGGTATTTCAGCCTGTCTCGTTCCGATTATTCCTGTCGAATAAAGCGCGATCCCTGTGATCAGGGCAAGAAGGACGAGACCCGACAATACAAAAGGCCATTTTCTCCGTTTTTTCTTTTGCGGTGACTGCGGGTCATTGGCTGGCTTCTCAGGAAGCGGGGTGACCTGCTTTGGAGCGATGGTGTTCTCATTTTCCGGCTCTTCCCTGATGATAGGGATGGCCTTTGTCGCGTCCTCATCGATCGGCGGCGGCTCGTACGGGGCTTCGTCTGCCCTTTCGGGTGACAGGACGGTATGAAGGTCCCTGAGCATCGCATCCGCGGACGGATAACGGGCCGCCGGATCTTTGGCGGTCGCTTTCAGGATGACATTTTCCAGACTCTGCGGAATTTCAGGCCTGACAGCCCGGACTGAAGGTGTCTGTTCCTGCAGATGTTTCAGGGCGATGGAAACGGCCGATTCTCCCGAGAACGGCAACTTTCCCGTCAGCATTTCAAACAGGACAATTCCTAGCGAATAGATATCTGTCCGCTTTGTCGCCATCCCGCCGCGCGCCTGCTCGGGTGACAGGTAGTGGACCGTTCCCATTACCGAGTTGGTCCGTGTGAGCGCAGTTGCGGACAGGGCCATCGCAATCCCGAAATCGGTCAGTTTCACTTGGCCGTCATGGTCCATGAGGATGTTTTGCGGCTTGACGTCCCTGTGGATGATGCCATGGATGTGAGCCGCGGTGATGCCCGAGCACAATTGCTTCATAATTTCCACAGCCTCCGCCGGAGCAAGCGGGGCACGGTCCTTGATGTATTCCTTGAGGGTTTTTCCCTCCACATATTCCATCACGAGGTACTGAAGATCACCGTCTTCGCCGACGTCGTAGATGTTGACGATGTTCGGATGGACGAGCGAAGTGGCCGACAGTGCTTCCCGCTGGAATCGTTTCCTCAGTTCATCCTCATCCGAGAAATCTTGCCTGAGAACCTTGATTGCGACAGGGCGGTCCAGAATGATATCCTGCGCCAGGTAAACGGTTGACATGCCGCCTCCGCCCAGCAGTCCGAGGATTTCATAACGTCCGCTGATTCGTTTTCCGATCATCCGGCATCAGCCTCCCGGACACCGTTGTCAATCAGGATGACAGAAATATTGTCTTCGCCGCCCCGTTCGTTTGCGAGATTGACCAGTGCATCTGCACGCTCGGTTGCAGTACCTTTTCCGGCCACAGTTTCTGCAATCTCATTTTCCCCAAGTTTGTTGCTCAGGCCGTCGGAACAGATCAAAAGCGCACTCCCTTCCGGCAGCCCGAGAGGAATGATGTCAGGTTCCACCGTGTCATCCGTACCCAATGCCTTCATGATGAAGTTCCTTTTCGGGTGGATGCGCGCTTCCTCTTCGGTGATTTCCCCGGAATCAACAAGCAGGCTGACGAGGGAATGATCTTTCGTCACCTGCTCAAACCCTTCAGGTCCGAGCTTGTAGGTCCGGCTGTCCCCGATATGGCAGAGAGTCACTTCTTTCCCGGCTATCACCGCCGCTTCGATCGTTGTCCCCATGCCCCGGCATTCCTCATTGGAACGCGCATGTTCGAAGAGACCACGGTTCAGTCTATCTGTCACATCGGCAAGCCAGCCGGCCCGGCCGTCTCCTGTGTTGAGCTTGGTGATATCAGCCTTTATGAATTCTTCACCGAATCCTTCGACGGCCATCCGGCTCGCCGTATCTCCGCTTTTATGGCCGCCCATCCCGTCTGCGACGACAGCCAGCATGAACCGGCCGCCTTCTCTTGTGAAGAGGCCGGTCCGGTCTTCATTGATGCGCCTTTTCATCCCGACATGTGTCCGGACTGCAACTTCCACTTTTGACTCCCCCGTTTCCCTTTGCAGACGACCGGAAGATTCCGCTACCGTCCGCCGGCTTATTCCGGTTTCCTGAAGGCGGCCACAAAAAATCCATCACCGCCGAAATCCTGCGGCAAAACCTGAAGCATGCCATCCTCGTAACGGAGTTTTTCCGGCATGGATTCCCGGAGGTCCACTCGTTCAAGATCCGGATGGGCTTCAAGGAACGCCTCGGCCGTCAGGCGGTTTTCTTCCCTGTCGACCGTACAGGTGCTGTAGACAAGCAGGCCGCCTGGCCTGAGGAGATGATAGGCCTCTTCCAGCAGGCTTTTCTGGATGTCAGGCAATTTGCCGATCTCATCTTCCGTCTTTGAATATTTGATATCCGGCTTTCTCCGGATGACACCGAGCCCGCTGCACGGTGCATCCACGAGGATTCGATCAAAGGATCCGGACTCCAGGGTTCCCGCGAGTTCCCGGCTGTCCGCAGAACCTGTATGGATATTTTCCAGCCCGAGACGTGCCGCATTCTGGTCGATGAGTTTCACCTTATGCGGATGAAGGTCAAATGCCCGGACTTCGCCGGTGTTCTCCATCCGCTCAGCAATATGGGTCGTTTTCCCGCCGGGTGCTGCGCACATATCCAGCACCGACATGCCCGGTTCCGGATTCAGTGCCATGACGGGAAGCATCGAGCTCTCGTCCTGAATGGTGACGAAACCTTCCCTGAAAGCACGGCTCCTGGCAGCATTTCCTCCGCGGATCCGGATGGCATCCGGCACGACCGGACTTGGCTCGGCTCTGAAGCCTTCCTCGCCGAGCATGTCCAGAACGTCCTCTCGCGTGCCCTTTGTCCGGTTCACCCTGAGCGTCTGCACCGGAGGCTCGTTGTTCGCAAGCGCCATATCACGCGCCGTTTCTCTGCCGTACTGATCTGCCCAGCGGCGGATCATCCACTCGGGATGACTCGTTTCAATCGCTGTCCTCTGTTCCCACGTCAGGCCGCTGTCCATTTCCCTGGGTCCTTTCCTGAGAAAAGATCGGAGAATGCCGTTAACCAGCGACGCGATTCCTTTGTGGCCGCGCCGCTTGGCAATCTCCACTGCTTCATTCACCGCTGCATGAGGAGGAATCTTTGTCAGATAGACGATCTGGTAAACTGAGAGCCTCAACAGTTCACGCACCCAGTCCTCAAGCTTGCCTCGCACCAATGGATCAAGATGGTAATCGAGCGTCATCCGGTGCTGCAGGGTCCCATAAGTCAGTTCGGTAAGTAGGGATCGGTCCTTGTCATCCAGGCCATACGTTTCGATTGTGCGGTTCAGCAGCAGGTTGCTGTAGGCCTGATCGCGCTCGACTGCCAGCAAAATGCTTAATGCTGCGTCCCGGACATTCCCGTTCCATCTTTTCTCTTTTTTGCGGCTCATTCGAAACGGTCTCCCGCTTTGATGTGGGACCCGGCCCCGTTCAGGTACCCCCGGGTCTCCATCCGCTTTTTGCCGGATGGCTGCAGCTCAAGGATCCGGACGGCCGTTCCGTCGCCGGCCTGTACCATAATGGCTCCTTCATCCGTTGAAATGATTTCACCGGGGGCTGCGCCTGATTTTCCGGCAGCCTTTTCGGCACGCCAGATTTTCACGGGCTTCCCGTCGAGTTCGGTGTAGGCCACCGGCCACGGGCTGAGGCCGCGGATCTGGTTGTGTACCGCGCTCCCCGGCCTCGTCCAATCGATGCGCTCCTGCTCCCGTCTGATATTTCCCGCGAATGTGGCTTTTTCATGGTCCTGGGGGATGCGTTTGTTCGTTCCGGCAATAACCGAAGGGAGTGTTTCTTTCAGAAGGATCGTCCCGGCTTCCGAAAGCCGGTCAAACAACACGCCGGTGTTATCGTTTTCTCCGATCGGCACGTGCACCTGGGAAATGATGTCTCCCGCGTCCAGTTTTTCGGCCATGTACATGATGGTCACGCCTGTTTCTGCCCTGCCGTCGATGATTGCCTGATGAATCGGCGCACCGCCCCTGTACTCGGGCAGCAGCGATGCATGTACATTCAGGCAGCCGAGCGGAGGCGCATCAAGCAGCTCTTTCGGCAGGATCTGGCCGAAAGCGGCAGTAATGATGAGGTCGGGTTTAAGAGAAAGGATCTCATGCAGCTCCTCCGATCCTTTCAGCTTGCCCGGCTGGATGACCGGAAGCCCGAGCCGGACCGCTTCTTCTTTGACAGGAGGTGGCGTGAGCACACGCTTGCGTCCGACGGGCCGGTCCGGCTGGGTGACGGCTGCCAGGAGGTCGTAGCCCTCTTCATGAAGCATGCGGAGGATCGGCACGGAAAAGTCCGGAGTCCCCATGAATACGATTCGCGTCATTCCTCTTCCTCCTCTCCAGCCGCTTCCAGTTCCTCTTCCGGAACGACACGGATGATTTTCGTGTCGAAGAGGATGCCGTCCAGATGGTCGATCTCATGGAGGATCGCTCTCGCTTCATAATCTTCCGCTTCCAGCTCATACCACGAGCCGTCGCGGTCCTGGGCGTGCACCTTTACATGATAGGGCCGCTCCACTTCGCCATAGAGGCCGGGAAAGCTGAGGCAGCCTTCCACTTCGGTTTCTTTGCCGCCTGTTGCAATCACTTCCGGGTTGATGAGCCAGATCGGATCCTGGCCCTCGCCGAGATCGACGATGGCCGCGCGGATGGCTTCGCCGACCTGAGGTGCCGCGATGCCGATGCCATCCGCATCGATCATCGTCTCGTACATATCGTCCAAAAGTGCCTGCAGCCCGTCACCGAAATCGGTGACCGGCTTGCAGGATTCCGTCAGTATCGGGGACGGATGTTGCACAATCTTAAGAATTGCCATAGATGATTCCCCATTTCCTTTGCAGGGTTCAGCTGATGGTGGAGGGGTTCATGTCAATCGACATGAGAATGCCTTCCTTCATCCAGCTGCTCCTGTAGATCTTCACAAGATCAGTCAGGACCCCGGCCAGCTTCGGTTCTTTTTTGTATTTTATCAGACATTGATAGCGATATCTATTGTTCACGCGGGCCACTTCCGCTGATGTCGGGCCAATAATGACAGTATCCCGCCCAAGCTTCCCGGACAGGTATCTGACTGCGTTTCCGGCGGTTTCCGACACCTTCATCAGGTCCTCATGGGAGAATTGGATGAGCGTCACAAAGTAAAACGGCGGGTAGGAGTACCGCTTGCGATTCCCCATTTCGATCGCGTAAAACGGCTCGTAGGCCTGGTCTTTCGCCAGCTCAACCGCATAATGTTCCGGAGCATACGTCTGGACGATGACCTCCCCCTCTTTCTCATGACGGCCTGCGCGGCCGCTCACTTGTGTCAGGAGCTGGAACGTCTTCTCGGCCGCCCTGAAGTCGGAAAGGCGGAGCATCGTATCCGCGGATAAAACGCCGACGAGCGTAATGTTAGGAAAATCAAGCCCTTTCGCAATCATCTGGGTTCCGAGAAGGATGTCCGCGCCGCCATCGCCAAATTGCCGGAGAAGCCGCTCGTGAGCGCCTTTCTGGCGTGTCGTATCCACGTCCATCCGAAGTACGCGCGCTTCCGGGAACAACCGGTGGAGCTCCTCCTGCACTTTCTGGGTGCCTGTCCCGAAAAAGCGGATATGTTCGCTCGTGCACTCTGGACAGTTGTGCGGAACCAGCTCCTCGTGACCGCAGTAATGGCACTGGAGCCGCTCCGTCGCCCTGTGGTAAGTCAGGGAAATATCACAGTTCGGGCACTGGACTGACGTCCCGCAGTCCCGGCAGAGGACAAATGAGGAGTACCCCCTGCGGTTCAGGAACAGCACAGTCTGCTCGCCTTTTTCCAGCCTGTCCCGGATGGCTTCTGCAAGCGCGAGCGAGAACATCGAGCGGTTGCCGTTTTTGAGTTCCTCGCGCATATCGACGACCTGAACTTCAGGAAGCGGCTGTTTTTTCGCCCGCTCACTCAAGGTGAGCAGTGAGTAGACGCCTTTGTGGGCACGTGCATAGGACTCCAGGGACGGGGTGGCACTTCCCAGAATGACCGGGCAGCCATGTTCTTCCGAGCGCCTGATCGCTACATCCCTCGCGTGGTAGCGCGGACTGTCCTCCTGTTTGTAGCTTGATTCGTGCTCTTCGTCCAGGATGATGACGCCCAGATTTCTGAAGGGCGCAAAAACAGCGGAACGCGCGCCGACGACGACCTTCACTTCGCCACGCTGTATCTTTCGCCATTCATCGTATTTTTCACCTGCTGACAGCCCGCTGTGCATGACAGCGACCATGGGGCCAAAGCGCCTTTTGAATCGTGATGTAATCTGCGGCGTCAGTGAGATTTCCGGCACAAGCACGATCGCTTCCTTACCCAGGTCCAGCACATGGCGGATGACCTGCATATACACCTCTGTTTTGCCGCTTCCTGTCACACCGTGGAGCAGGAATGTCTCCTCGCGCCCGTCATCGACCGCCTCGCCGATTTTTCCGACGGCTATCGCCTGCTCTTCCGTAAGCGGCCCGGGCATGCCGCCGCTTTCCGGCATGAGGCCGGTCTCCGGTTTACGGTATACTTCCTCCTCCGTCTCACGGGCCGCTCCCCTTTCAATTAGCGCCTTGACGGTCGCACGTGTCGTGCCGGTGGATTCCATCACATCTTTTGACGGTAGGGATTGGCCAATATGCGCTTCCATCCATTCAAGCAGTTCTGCCTGCCGGTTCGCCGACTTCGGAAGGGATTCCCTGATTTCCCATAACCGGTCGGCTTCTCCGATATGGAGAACCTTTTCTTTTTTTATGTTCGTACGCTGCCTGACCGCAGTTTCAATCGAGACCGTCCCTTCGGCAGCCAGTCGTTTAAGAGCCGGGAGAAGCCGTTCGTTAAACTCCTTGACGGCAACGACCCGCCGGTTCCGGACAATATCCGCCACTTCACCGGTCAGTTTTTCCGGTTCAAGCACATGGACGGTTTTTTCGTACTTTGCGCGGAGCGCGGAAGGGAGCATCGCCTGAAGTGCATCTATTTCGAAGCAGAGGGTTGTCTGCTTCATCCAATCTGCGAGATGAAGCATTTCACCGGTTAATACCGGCTCGGGGTCCAGCAGTTCGTCGATCGGCTTCAGCCGGGAATCCGGCACGTCACTTTCTTCTTTTAATCCGGTGACGAATCCAAGCACTTTGCGGTTGCCGAAAGGGACCCTCACACGCGCCCCCGGTTCGATGACCTTTGCCATCCCCTCCGGTACGGCGTAGTCAAATGGCCGGTCGACGGGATGTGCCGAAACATCCGTGATGATTTCAGCGATCATCCTGCTCACCCCCGAAGATCCGGCGGAGGAGCTTCGTCGCAAGCGCTTTTTTCTCCATGGCAGGGAACGGCACTTCCATGCCGTCCCGCCCGAACAGCGTGACCACATTTGTATCGCTGCCGAACACACCGGTCGGAGCGGTTACGTCGTTGGCAATGATGTAATCTAAGTTTTTTCGTTCGAGCTTGCCCCGGGCATATTCTGCGACCCTGTCCGTTTCGGCAGCAAATCCGATCAGGCACTGCCCGTCCTTTTGTTCGCCGAGCGTCTTCAGGATATCCGTGGTACGCTCCAGTTCGATGACGGAGTCCCCCTCCTGTTTCTTCATCTTGCCGCTGTGGACGGCTTTCGGCCGGTAGTCGGCAACGGCCGCCGCCTTGATCACGACATCGGCTGTTCTGTACTCCGCCAGGACCGCATCCAGCATTTCCGCGGCACTTTCCACCTGAACCGCCCTGACCCCTTCCGGGACTTGGAGCTCGACCGGTCCCGAAACGAGCACAGTCTCCGCCCCTAACCTGGAAGCGGCTTCAGCCATCGCGTAGCCCATTTTCCCGCTTGAGAAGTTCGACAGATACCGGACCGGATCGATCCGTTCCCTCGTCGGGCCGGCCGTGACGATCACTTTCTTGCCGGCGAGAATAGGCACTTCGGAATGGCTTGCTTCCATGAAATGCTGCTCTGCAAGCTCCGTGATCCTCTCCGGCTCTTCCAGACGTCCCTTTCCGACATATCCGCAGGCAAGGAATCCTTCTGATGGCTCGATGAACCGGTAGCCGTCCTCGTGGAGACGTTCGATGTTGCGCATCACTGCGGGATGGGCGTACATATGGACATTCATCGCAGGTGCGATCCACACGTCAGCCGTAGCGGCCAGCAGTGTCGTCGTCACCATGTCGTCCGCGATGCCGTTTGCGAGCTTGCCAATCACATTCGCCGTCGCCGGGGCAACGATGATGAGGTCCGCCCAGTCCGCAAGGTCGATATGGGCGATCACCGATGAATCCTTTTCGTCGAACGTATCCGTATATACATCATTGCGGGACATGACCTGGAAGGTGAGGGGTGCCACGAATTCCGTGGCCGATTCCGTCATGATCACTTTGACCTCGGCTCCCGCCTGAGACAGCTTGCTGACAAGTGCCACGGCTTTGTATACTGCAATCCCCCCTGTGACACAAAGAAGGATATGTTTATTTTTCAGCATCCTTTTGTCTTCCTTTCGAATGAAAACTCCCAGGGAATGGATTCTCCGGGAGTTTTCATTGTGCATATCTTACATTTCGTCTTCGTACTGGATGTTTGCATCGGACGCCTGCTTTTCCAGCACGCCTTCCGCCACTTCCTCAAGAGCCATGCCGACGAACTTCTCTGCGTCGTATTTCTCAAGAAGGAGGTTGTCTTTGGCCTGGATTTCACGTGCGCGCTTGGCGGCGAGGCTCACCAGGGTGTATTTGGAGTCGATTTGCTTTTTAAGCGAGTCGATGGATGGATAAAGCATCATTGCGGATCATTCCCTTCCAGCATCAGTTTGTATCGTTCTTCAACGCGTGTGCGGCGGCAGTGCTCTGCCGTAATGATGGCATTGATCCGGTCGCACGCCCTGCCGACCTCGTCATTCTCGACGACATAATCGTAGAGATGCATCATTTCCAGTTCTTCCTTCGCCTTGCCGATACGGTTCCGGATGACTTCATCTGTCTCCGTGCCGCGGCCGATCAGACGCTGCTCAAGCTCCGACAAGTTAGGCGGGGCCAGGAAAATGAACACACCGTCCGGCATCTTTTCCCGGACTTTCGATGCGCCGACAACCTCGATCTCGAGGAATACGTCCCGCCCCGCGTCCAGCGTCTCGTTCACGTAATCCAGCGGAGTGCCATAATAGTTGCCGACATACTCCGCGTACTCCAGCAGCCTTCCTTCCCGGATCAGCTGCTCAAACTCTTCGCGCTTCTTGAAAAAGTAATCCTTCCCGTCCACTTCGCCTTCCCGCGGGTTGCGAGTGGTCATGGAAATGGAATATTCGTAGTTCGTGTCCGGCTGTGAAAACAGCTCCTTGCGCACCGTGCCTTTTCCGACGCCGGATGGCCCCGAAAGGACGATGAGCAGGCCGCGTCCTTTTTTCATAAACGTTGATCCCTCTGCAGTCAGTTTTTCCGCCTCCCGGCACTTCGGTCAGGGGCGGAACCGTTTTTGGATGATGTCGCAATTATACCATATCCCTCCGCATGAATGCTAAAATGGAAACAAACGCAATGAAAGAGGCAATCAAATGGCTTTTGACGGATTATTCATGATGGCAATGACACAAGAACTCCGGCGGCTCACCGGCGGCCGGATCTCCAAGATCCAGCAGCCGAACACACAGGAGCTGCTTTTCACGGTACGTGCCGGCAGGACCAACCACCGGCTCCTCATCTCGATCCACCCGTCCTACTCGCGGATCCACCTCACGGATGAACCGGTCGACACACCGTCGCAGCCCCCGACGTTCTGCATGTTTCTCCGCAAGCATCTGGAAGGCGGCATCATCACGGGCATCCGCCAGACAGGTTCGGATAGGATCATCACCCTCACGGTTCGGGGAAGGGACGAAATCGGTGATGACACCGTGCGGGAGCTTCATGTCGAGGTGATGGGGCGGCACTCCAACCTGATCCTGACCGATCCTGAACGGAATCTCATTCTCGACAGCCTGAAGCACCTTCCGCCTTCTGTAAACAGCTACCGGACTGTGCTTCCCGGGCAGCCTTATGTCCCCGCGCCGCCACAGGACAAGCTTGATCCAGTTGAAGCCAGTGATGGGGAGATCGAGGAAATCCTCGGAGGCGCGGATACTGCGGGTTCGATTTTCCGGCGGATCGGCGGATTCTCGCCGCTCCACGCAGAAGAACTGCTGTTCCGGACTTCGGGCATGGCACCGGCCGATAAACTCGCAGCATACCGCTCTTATATAGAAGATTTCCGGAAAGGAGGCGCACAGCCGACATTGTGCGAGGCGGGCGGCAAGGTTTACTTCTCCGCGAATCCTCTACACCATCTCGGCGGCGAAACGAGGGATTACCCTTCCCTTTCCGCACTCCTCGACAAAGTGTTCCATGCAAAGGCGGAGCGTGACCGGGTCAAGCAGCAGGCCGGCGACCTCGAGCGATGGCTGACGAATGAGATTCAGAAGCTGAAAAATAAAATGATCAAGCTACAGGATGAACAGGACCAGGCCGGCAAGCTCGACCGGCATCAGCTGTTCGGCGAACTCGTCACCGCCAACCTGTACCGGATCCAAAAAGGCGACAGCTCCCTCGAAGCAGCCAACTACTATGACGAGGACGGCGCCACGGTCACCATTCCGCTGGACTCGAGACTGACGCCCGCAGAAAACGCACAGCGCTATTACTCCAAGTACAACAAGGCAAAGCATGCGCTCGTAAAAATTGCAGAACAGCTAATAAAGACGGAAGAGGATATCGGGTACTTTGAATCCCTCCTCCAGCAAGTTATCCAAGGCTCCGCGGCGGATATCGAAGAAATACGGGATGAACTTGCCGAACAGGGCTTCATGAAAGCACGCCGTCTCAAGAAAAAGAAAAAGGACACACGTCCGGTTCCCGATGCATTCGTTTCGAGTTCCGGTGTGCCGATCTCCGTCGGCAAAAACAACAAGCAAAACGACTACCTGACATTCAAGCTGGCGAAGCGCAGCGAGATCTGGCTCCATACCAAGGATATCCCGGGGTCCCATGTCGTCATTCATTCAGATTCGCCGGACGACGAAACGATCCGGGAAGCCGCTTCACTTGCTGCCTACTTCAGCAAGGCCCGTGAGTCGGCTTCTGTCCCTGTCGACTATACGGAAGTGCGCCATGTGAAAAAGCCGAACGGCTCCAAGCCGGGCTTCGTCATCTATTTTGAACAGAAGACAACCTTCGCAGACCCAGATGAGGATCTGGTAAAAAAACTCCGAAAATGATTTAAATCAGGGGCGGGACACCTGACCCCCGTCGAGCGTAAAAAAAGGGCTCTGTCCGCTAAGCGGCAGCCCTTTTTTGCGTTGTTCCGGATCAGCAATTAAATCACTTTTCCCCGGATGATTGTCCATGATTGGGACTATCTGCTTACATACGATGAGATAGCATGCCGGATTCTGACGGTCCATGCAAAAAAAAAGAAAGGAAAGGGTATATGATGGGCAAATGCGTCAAACCTTCAGACCCGGCCAGCATTCCAAAGTTTATGGACCCGCTGCCGAAGCCCCAAGTCGCGATGCCGGTACAGCACGATGACTACCCCGACGGCTCCTATTATGAGCTGGAAATGAAAGAAGGGTTGCACCGCTATCACAAGTACTTCCCCGAAACAAAAATCTGGGGGTACGACGGGCTGATCCCGGGACCGACAATCGAAGCCAGAAAAGATAAAACGACCTATGTGAAATACCTGAACAATCTTCCGGATGAACATTTCCTCCCACTCGACCGCACCCTTCATTCATCCATTGATACAGCCGACGTCCGGACCGTCGTCCACCTCCACGGCGCGAAAGTGGACTGGGAAAGTGACGGCCATCCCGAAGCCTGGTACACGAAAAACTATGAGATGACCGGTCCGACGTTCAAACGGCAGGTGCACGCCTATACAAACCATCAGCCCGGAGCCACCCTCTGGTATCATGACCATGCAATGTCGCTCACGCGGCTGAACGTCTATTCCGGCCTTGCAGGCTTCTACCTGCTACGCGATGCCCTGGAAGACCGCCTCAGGCTGCCTTCAGGCAAGTATGAAATCCCGATGATGATCCAGGACCGTTCGTTCAACGAAGACGGATCGCTCTTCTATCCGGACACACCGCCGTTCCCTGTAACGGTCCATCCTTCCATCACACCGGGTGTTCTCGGAGATACCATTGCCGTCAACGGAAAGCTCTGGCCTTATCTGAACGTGGAGCCAAGAAAATACAGGTTCCGCATTCTGAATGCTTCCAACCGTCGCGGCTACTCCCTGAGTTTATCGAACGGTGGCACCTTCCATCAGATCGGAACAGACGGAGGCCTTCTCGAAGCGCCGGTAGAACTGGCGTCTTTTGATCTGCTGCCGGCAGAGAGGACAGATATCATCATCGACTTCTCGACGATGCAGGGCCAGACCATCACTCTGCTAAATAATGATTCGGAGTTTCCGCTAAACGAGCATACAAGCGTCGTCATGCAGTTCTCCGTCTGTCTGCCGCTGGAAGGTGAGGACGACAGCCAGATTCCGGAAACCCTCTATCCGGATATGGGGCTGCACACCGAGCACGCACACATCGTCCGAAACCTGCCTCTGACAGCGACGACCGATGAATACGGCCGTCCGATGCTCATGCTAAATGACCATATGTATCATGACCCGGCATCCGAAAAGCCGTCTCTCGACAGCATCGAAATCTGGAACTTCATCAATGCGACACCGATCCAGCACCCGATCCATCTCCACCTGATCCAGTTTAAAATCCTTGAACGGCGTCCGTTCGACAGAAATATCTTCTTAGAAACAGGTAAAATCGTGTGGACTGGTCCTGCGGAGCCCCCAAGGGAATACGAGCGCGGCTGGAAGGATGTTGTAAGAGCCGATGTAGACATGGTGACGTCGATTGCGATGCACTGGAAAGACCACGTGGGCAATTACATCTGGCACTGCCACTTCCTGGAGCACGAAGACCATGATATGATGCGTCCGATTACAATCATCGAAGACGCCCATCCGGTTCAATTGCCGCACGCCGAAGATGCCCATCCGGAAGATCCCGCTCCCGCCGAGCCGCCAACCGGCACTGCAGGACCGGAAGAACCCCCAACAACGGATGTGCCAGCCGAGGACACAGCGGGCCAGGTGACTGAAGGCACCGGTGATTCTGACGCCGGAACCACAGTTGAAGGCACGGTTGATGAAGGTTCGGAACCGGCAGTCCAAGAGGATTCCACAGACACCCTGATTGAACCTGAACAGGCAGAGGCCGGAGCAGGCCGAGTCGGCGGTTACAGGCCATGCAACTGCGCGAAATGCCGTTACGCCAGAAGTAAAAAGAAGTTTAGCTAATATGAACGATGCCTGGCCGGGCTCGTGAGAAAAGCTGACAATCAGAAAAAACCGGTGAACGAAGAAATCCGTTCATCGGTTTTTGCCGTTGCGGCACAAAAATCAGAGCTCGCCTTTTTTCAGCTTGCCGTGCCAGTCAAGAAGCCCGGGCAGTGAACCGGCAAGAATGGCGCCCGAGTCGGCTGCCGACTTTGCCAGGGCATCAAAGTCGGTAAGGCTGTGGTGCGATAGCCCGGCCTTATCGAAATTCTTCTCAGCTTTTTCAAGGCCGTATGTAAAGATCGATACGACTCCAAGGACTTCCGCTCCCGCTTCCTTTGCCGCGGCTGCCGCAGTCAGGCTGCTGCCGCCCGTTGAAATCAGGTCCTCGATAATAACCGTCCGGGCCCCTTCCTTCAGTTCCCCTTCGATCTGATTGCCGCGTCCGTGGCCTTTCGGCTTAGACCTGATATAGATCATCGGCTTGTCCATCAGGTCGCTCACCCAAGCGGCATGAGGGATGCCCGCGGTCGCTGTACCTGCGATCACTTCCGCTTCCGGATACTCAGTTCGGATCAATTGTGCCAGGCCCTCTGCAATGCGCTTTCGCACTGCGGGATATGACATCGTCAGGCGGTTGTCGCAATAAATCGGCGATTTAATGCCAGACGCCCATGTGAACGGTTCATCCGGGCTGAAGCGTACGGCTCCGATTGAAAGAAGCGCTTCTGCAGTTTCTCGTTTTAGTGACATGTCAACCTTCCTTCCATTGCCGTTTCACGGTTTCATATGCGGCATTCGGGTCGGCCGCCTGTGTGATGGCACGGCCGACGACAATATGCGTCGAACCCGCCCGTGCAGCATCCGCCGGTGTGGCGATCCGCTTCTGGTCATGCATGTCTCCATCCGGAAGACGGATACCGGGCGTCACTTTCAGGAAGTCTTCTCCGCATGCATCGCGAATGGCCGAGGCTTCGTGAACCGAACAGACCACACCGTCCAACCCGGAATCATCGGCAAGCCGCGCATAGCGGACCACCGAATCCATCAGCGAACCGGGAATTCCCTGTTCAAGGTTCATCTGCTCTTCCCCCGTGGAAGTGAGCTGGGTGACCGCGATCAGTGCCGGACGATTCCGGCCGGCCGGTGTTCCGGCTTCCAGCCCTTCAAGTGCACGCTCCATCATGTCGCTTCCTCCGGCTGCATGGACGTTCACCATGTCCGCACCGACACGGGCGAGGCCTTCCATCGCCCGCCCGACAGTGTTCGGTATATCATGCAGCTTCAGGTCAAGGAATACTTCGTGCCCCCTGTCCTTCACCCTGCCCACGATATCCGGACCGTTCTGGAGATACAGTTCCATGCCGACTTTCACCCACAGGCCGGACGGCATCCTGTCCAGGAATCCAAATGCATCATCCGGCGACGGAAAATCCAGCGCGATAATCGGCGTACGCTTCATATTCTGTGGCTCCTTCCGATGAGTTCAGTAATGTTTTCGATGCCAAGTTCGTCGAGGCGATCCGGAAGGGCATCAATCAGGTTCGGGCAGACAAAATGGTCGACGAAATTCGCGGTCCCGACTGCGACCGCACTGGCACCGGCCGACATGAAGTTGACCACATCATCCACATCGGATATGCCGCCCATCCCGATCACCGGGATTGAGACACTCCGGGAGACTTCATAGACCATGCGCAGTGCGACCGGTTTCACCGCCGGGCCGGAAAGGCCTCCCGTCCCATTCGCGATGACCGGTCTTCCTGTGCGCGGATCGAATCTCATCCCGACAAGCGTGTTGATGAGCGTCAGCCCATCTGCGCCGCCTGACTCAACTGCCCGGGCAATCTCCGTGACGTCGGTAACGTTCGGAGAAAGCTTGACATAAACGGGCACAGACGAGACCGCCTTTACGGCCCTGGTGAGTTCCCCGGCAATCTCGGGATCCGTGCCGAATGTGATGCCGCCGCATTTCACGTTCGGGCATGAGATGTTCAGTTCAAGCGCATGGACATTGGGAGCCTCGGAGATGCGCTCGGCGACCGCGACATAATCTTCCGTCTCGGAGCCGGCGACATTTGCGATGATCGGGACATCGTATTGCTCCAGCCACGGCAGTTCTTCCGTGACGACTTTCTCGAGCCCCGGATTCTGGAGGCCGATTGCATTCAGCATTCCTGCGGGCGTTTCGGCGACACGGGGTGTCTGGTTTCCGAACCTCGGTTCAAGGGTGGTCGCTTTCACCATGATGGCTCCAAGCTTTGACAGGTCATACAGTTGTGCATATTCCTTGCCGAATCCGAAACAGCCGCTTGCCGGCATGATCGGATTTTTCAGTGTGAGTCCGGGCAGTTCCACCTGTAGCCGGTTCATATCGTCACCACCCCCGCCTTGAATACCGGGCCGTCCGAACAGACCTTTACATAGCCGCGGTCGTTTGAATCCGTGTGGCAGACACAGGCGAAGCACGCACCGATGCCGCAGCCCATCCGTTCTTCAAAACTCAGATAGCCTTCCGTCCCTGTCATCCCGTCCGCAACGGCTTTCAGCATCGGGAGCGGACCGCAACTGTAATACACGCTGAACTCATGAATGAGTGATTCCAAGACATCGGTCACAAACCCTTTTTTCCCCCGCGAGCCGTCAACCGTCGCGATATGGGTTTCCCCGAGGCGGCTGAATTCTTCCTCATAGAAGACCACATCGTCCGACTGGAAGCCGAGCACATGTACCGGCTCGACCCCTGCTTCCTTCAGACGCCTTGACAGACCGTAAAGTGGCGGTACTCCAACCCCGCCGCCGACAAGCAGCGCCTTCGTCCCGGGAACAGCGGCCTCAACGGGGAACCCGTTCCCGAGCGGACCGAGAACGTCCGCCTGACCATGACGCTCCTTTTCCGAAATCACGCGCGTTCCGTAGCCATCTGCACGGTAGATAAGCGTGAGCCTTCCATCGCCATAGTCGGCAATGCTAATCGGCCGCCGGAGAAGCGGGTCCATCGTCTCCCCAGCCCGCACATGGACAAATCTGCCGGGTTCCCCGACCTCATCGGCCAGTTCCCCTTCCAGGATAAGTTCATAAATGTTCCGGGCAATCTCTCTCTGTCCCGTCACCTTCATGCGTTCATT
The DNA here is from genome assembly GCF_018390575.1 of Bhargavaea massiliensis. Classification (GTDB taxonomy): domain Bacteria; phylum Bacillota; class Bacilli; order Bacillales_A; family Planococcaceae; genus Bhargavaea; species Bhargavaea massiliensis. The sequence goes on from NZ_JAHBCJ010000005.1 coordinate 229,641, forward strand.
TCGGATCATGCATGGACCTCCTGTGCAGACTTCGCATTACGCGGAAGCATCGCCTCGGCAGAGAAAGTCATCGATTCAATCACACGGAGCACGGCCTTCGCCGTATCCATCGATGTCATGCACGGAATTCCGTTTTCGACGGATTCACGGCGGATGCGGAATCCGTCGCGTTCAGGCTGCTTGCCTTTGGTGAGTGTGTTGATGATGAACTGGGCTTCTCCGGTCTGGATGACGTCGATCAGCGTCTTGCCTTCCCCGCCGATCTTGCCGACCGTCCTGACAGGCAGACCCGCTTCGCGGAATGTTTCCGCCGTGCCTTCCGTTGCGAGCAGCTGATAGCCGATATCCGCGAATCGGGCCGCGATGCCCGCGGCTTCTTCCTTATCCTTGTCGGAGACCGTGAAGAGGACTGTGCCGTGGTCGCGGATTTCCATGCCGGAAGCGATAAATCCTTTGTAGAGCGCTTTTTCGAACGTGTCGTCCTTGCCCATGACCTCCCCCGTCGATTTCATCTCAGGGCCAAGCGTGATGTCTACGCGTGCCAGCTTGGCGAAGCTGAACACCGGAACTTTTACGTAAACGCCGCTGACTTGCTCCAGCAGTCCGGTCTGGTAGCCCTGAGCGGTGATCGATTCCCCTAGAATCGCCTTTGTCGCGATGTTGGCCATCGGGATACCCGTGATCTTGCTGAGGAACGGAACCGTACGGCTCGAGCGCGGGTTCACTTCGATGACGTAGACTTCGCCGTCCGCGATCACATACTGAATGTTCATGAGGCCGACGATGTTAAGTCCGCGTGCAAGCCGCTCCGTGTAGTCCGCCAGTGTGGCGACCTGCTTGTCCGTGAGGCTTTGCGGCGGATAGACCGCAATGGAGTCCCCGGAGTGGACGCCTGCGCGCTCGACGTGCTCCATGATGCCCGGGATCAGGACGTTTTCGCCGTCGCAGATGGCATCGACTTCGATCTCCTTGCCCGTCAGATATCTGTCGATCAGAACCGGGTGTTCCGGGCTTGCCTCGACGGCATGCTCCATGTAGTGCCTCAGTTCCTGCTCGTTGTAGACGATTTCCATCGCGCGGCCCCCAAGGACATACGACGGGCGGACAAGCACGGGATAGCCGATGCCGCGGGCGATTTCCACTGCTCCAGGCGTGGAAACCGCCGTTTTTCCGAGCGGCTGCGGGATGCCGAGTCCGCGGAGCGTCTCTTCGAACTTGTCTCGGCTTTCCGCGCGGTCGAGGTCTTCCAGTGTCGTACCGAGGATCTTCACTCCGCGGGCCTCCAGGGCATCTGCCAGGTTGATCGCCGTCTGGCCGCCAAATTGGACGATGACGCCTTTTGGCTGCTCGAGGTCGATGATCGCCATGACGTCCTCGATCGTGAGCGGCTCGAAGTAGAGCTTGTCGGAGATGGAGAAGTCGGTAGAAACCGTCTCCGGGTTGTTGTTGATGATGATCGCCTCGTAGCCGGCTTCCTGGATGGCCCAGACCGAGTGGACTGTGGCATAGTCGAACTCGACGCCCTGTCCGATCCGGATCGGGCCCGAACCGAGAACGATGACGCTTTCCTTGCCTGATTTCAGCGACTCATTTTCTTCTTCATAAGTGCCGTAGAAATAAGGCGTCTCGGATTCGAATTCTCCGGCACATGTATCGACCATCTTGTAGACCGGCACGAGTCCTTGTTCGGTACGCCACTCGTACACATCCCGCTCCTTCGTCTCCCAGAGTTCGGCGATGGTGCGGTCTGCGAAGCCCATGCGTTTCGCTTTGCGGGCGACCGTGCGGTCAAACGGGTTTTCCCTGAGCGAGTTTTCGTAGGCCACGATCTTTTCGAGCTTGTTCAGGAAGAAGAAGTCGATCTTGCTCCACTCATGGATCTCTTCCACCGTGACTCCGCGGCGAAGCGCCTCGCCGATGAAGAACAGGCGCTCATCGCCCGCGCGGCGGATGCGCTTTTCGATCCATTCCATCGAGAGGTCTTCCCCGTGCTTCAGATTCAGGTGGTAAAGGCCTGTCTCAAGGGAACGCACGGCTTTCAGAATGGCTTCCTCGAATGTTCTGCCGATGGACATGACTTCCCCGGTCGCCTTCATCTGCGTGCCCAGGTTTCGCTTTGCGCTTTCAAACTTGTCGAACGGCCAGCGAGGGATCTTCGCGACGATGTAGTCGATCGTCGGTTCGAAGCAGGCATAGGTCTGTCCCGTCACCGGGTTCATCATCTCATCCAGTGTCAGACCGACTGCAATTTTGGATGCGAGCTTTGCAATCGGATAGCCCGTCGCTTTAGAGGCAAGAGCGGACGATCGGCTGACACGCGGGTTGACTTCGATCGCGTAGAAGTTGAAGCTGTCCGGGTCGAGCGCCAGCTGGACGTTGCAGCCGCCCTCGATTCCAAGCGCACGGATGATGTTGAGCGACACGTTCCGGAGCATCTGGACTTCACGGTCGGACAGTGTCTGGACAGGTGCCACGACGATCGAGTCGCCGGTGTGGATCCCGACCGGGTCGAAGTTTTCCATGCTGCAGACAACAATGGCATTGTCCGCGGAGTCGCGCATCACTTCGAATTCGATCTCTTTAAAGCCTGCGATCGACTTTTCGAGGAGACACTGGCTGACCGGGCTGTACTTCAGGCCGCTCGCGACAATCTCTTCAAGTTCCTTGTCGTCGTGGCAGATGCCGCCGCCCGTGCCGCCGAGCGTAAATGCCGGGCGCACGATGACCGGATAGCCGATTTCCGCAACGAACGCCTTTGCTTCCTCAAGATTATGGATGATGTCGCTTTCCGGTACCGGTACGTCCAGTTCGTTCATGAGGGAGCGGAACAGCTCGCGGTCCTCGGCTTTGTTGATGGCGTCCAGCTTCGTGCCGAGCACTTCGATGCCGAGTTCATCCAGAATTCCCGACTTGTCCAGATCGATGGCCATATTGAGGCCGGTCTGGCCGCCGAGTGTCGGCAGGATCGCGTCAGGACGCTCCTTGCGGATGATCCGGGAGACAAATTCCAGGGAAATCGGTTCAATGTATACCTTATCCGCAATCTCCGTGTCGGTCATAATCGTTGCCGGGTTGGAGTTGATGAGGATCACCCGGTACCCTTCTTCTTTCAGGGAGAGGCAGGCCTGTGTTCCGGCATAGTCGAACTCTGCGGCCTGGCCGATGACGATTGGCCCGGAACCGATGACGAGGATCGTTTCAATATCTGTGCGTTTAGGCATTGGCGATGATCTCCTTTCCGTTGTGGCGCTCCATGATGTCGATAAACCGGTCGAACAGATGGTTGGAATCCTCCGGTCCCGGAGAAGCTTCGGGATCGAATTGGACGGAGAATGCCGCATGTGTCTCATGGGCAAGTCCCTCGACCGTGCCGTCATTAAGAGCGACATGGGTCACGGTCAGGCCTGTCCCTTCGAGAGAGTCCCGGTCCACCGCGTACTGGTGGTTTTGGGAAGTGATTTCCGTACGGCCCGTTTGCAGGTCTTTCACGGGATGGTTGCCGCCGTGATGGCCGAAGCGCATCTTGAATGTCTTCGCCCCGCAGCTGATGGCAAGCAGCTCGTGGCCGAGGTTGATGCCGAAGACTGGAACTTTTCCGAGCACTTCGCGGATAAAGGCAGGCGCTTCTTGAACATCTTCCGGATTGCCAGGCCCGTTCGAAAGAAGGATTCCATCCGGATGCCAGGCGAGCACGTCCTCGGCAGAAGTATCGTAAGGAACGACCAGGACATCGCAGCCGCGCTTATTCAGCTCGCGGAGAATGCCGTGCTTCATTCCGTAGTCTACGACGGCCACTCGCTTGCCGCGGCCCGGACTCGGGTAAGGACGTTTGGTCGAGACGGCTTCGACGAGGCCCGGTGCCATTTCGGAGGCCGCCAGCACCTGAAGTGCTGTATTCAGATCAACATCCTTTCCGGCTTCGGTGAGCATTCCCTTCATCGTGCCTTTTTTGCGGATGATGCGGGTCAGTTTACGGGTATCGATCTCGGATATCCCGGGAATGCTACGCTTTTGCATGAAGGAGGAGAGCGTTTCGTCACAGCGGAAATTCGACGGCTGCTCCTCGATTTCGCGGACCGCGAGTGCGCCGAGGTTCAGGTCGACCGATTCGGAGTCATCGCGGTTCACCCCGTAGTTGCCGATGAGCGGGTAGGTCATGACAAGAATCACGCCCGTATTGGACGGGTTCGTCAGTGCTTCCTGGTAGCCGCTCATGCTGGTCGTGAAGACGACTTCGCCGACCATGCCGCGGTCCGCTCCGAACGCCTCTCCCTCAAATACCGTACCGTCTTCAAGAATCAGATATCGCTTTTTTGTCATTGTTGACCCTCCTGCCAAACGATGTTGCCGCCGAAGATCGTCATGACCGGCCAGCCTTTGCATGAGCGGCCTCCGAACGGAGTGTTCTTTCCTTTTGATGCAAATGTTTCAGGTTCAATTGTTTTTTCCTTTTCAAGGTCGATCAGGACAAGGTCAGCTGGCAGCCCTTCCGCGATTCGGCCGTATCCGAGGCCGAACACATCCGCCGGCTTTTCAGACAGCCAGTCCGTCAGCTGCTTGAGCGTCCACTTGCCTGTCTCGACGAAGTTCGTGTAGAGCAGCGGGAAAGCCGTCTCGAGGCCCGTGATGCCGAACGGTGCCTTTTCCATCCCGGCCGCCTTTTCTTCAGCGGTATGCGGGGCGTGGTCCGTGGCGATCACATCGATCGTGCCGTCGAGCAGCCCTTCGTGAAGGGCTTCCAGATCTTCCTGTGCGCGGAGCGGCGGATTCATCTTCCAGTTTGCATCATCGCCCGGAATGTCGTCTTCCGTCAGCAACAGATGGTGGGGCGTGACTTCCGCCGTCACCCGGATGCCTGCCGCCTTCGCGTCCCGGATTGTCCTCACAGACTCCTTCGTGCTCACATGGCAAACGTGATAGTGCGCGCCGGCCGCCTCTGCCAGAAGGACATCCCTTGAGATATGGACGGATTCAGCAATCGACGGGATGCCCGGGATGCCGAGCTCCCTGCTCCGCTTGCCGTCATGCATGGCGCCGCCATAGATGAGCGTGTTATCTTCGCAGTGCGCCACGACCGGCATGCCGAGCCCCGCCGCATCCCGCATCGCCTCGTACATCATGCCCGCCGACTGGACGCCGACGCCGTCGTCTGTAAAGGCGAATGCGCCGTTTTGCTCCAACTCCGCCATGTCTGTCCGTTCCTTGCCTGCTTCGCGGATGGTGATCGACGCATAAGGCAGCACCCGGACCCGAGCGTTTTCTTCGATGAGCTCGTTGACCTTGCCGATGTTTTCCGCCGAGTCCGGGACAGGCCTCGTGTTCGGCATTGCACAGATGGTCGTGAATCCGCCGCGCGCCGCCGCTTCCGTGCCCGTGCGGATCGTCTCTTTATTCTCGCCCCCCGGTTCACGCAGATGGACGTGCACATCGATCAGTCCCGGCGCGGCAAACCGTCCGCCTCCGTCGACGATCTCATGGCCTTCCTTAGGCAGTTCGTGCCCGATTTCCTTGAACAGGCCGTCTTCAATCAGGATTTCCCCATTCTTGAGTGTCCCGTTTTCATCCAGCATCCGGATGTTACTGATCAATGTGCCCATCTTAATCTCTCCCCTTCAATATCGATTCGAGTACTGCCATCCTCACATAGACCCCGTTCTCCACTTGCCGGAAAATTCTGGAGCGGCTATGTTCAACCAGTTCATCGGCAATTTCCACGCCCCGGTTGACGGGTGCCGGATGCATAATGATCGCGTCTTTCTTCATCCGTTCCACACGCTCTACCGTCAGCCCGTAACGGTTGTGGTAATCTTCGGCAGAAAACGACCCGTCTCCGCTGTGCCGTTCGTGCTGGACGCGGAGCAGCATCACTGCGTCGCTGTCCGGAAGAACGTCTTCCCAATCTTCAACCGAGTTGAAATCGCCTTGCCATTCAGGCGGACAGAGAATCCGGACGTCTGCTCCGAACATTTTGAGCGCGTCCCTGCCGGACTTGGCCACCCTGCTGTGCGAGACGTCACCGGCAATGGTCACCTTCAGTCCTTCCAAAGTGCCGAACTCCTCACGCAGTGTGAACAGGTCGAGCAGCGTCTGTGTCGGGTGCTGGGCGGAACCGTCTCCCGCATTGATGATCGCCACAGAAGTCCGGCCCTCCAATTCTTTATAGAAGCGGTCCTCCGGATGCCGGATCACAAGCGCATCAAGGCCGATTGCTTCCAGTGTACGAACCGTGTCGTAGAGGGTCTCTCCCTTCAGCGTGCTCGAGAACCCCGCTTCAAAGGGGATGACTTCAAGACCGAGCCTCCTCTCCGCCATTTCGAAACTTATCTTGGTGCGTGTGCTCGGTTCGAAAAACAGATTGCTGATGTAATGGGTCCGGCCGATTTCCGGCACGGCCCCGCACCTCAGTTCCGCCGCTCTGTCGAGAATGCGGCTGATCCCATCCATCCCAAGCCGTGTGATTGATAGCAGGTGGTCCATGATGACAGTCCTCCTTATGTAAAAAGAGCCTTTCCGGGTTTTGGAAAGGCTCTTTTCGCTTCGGTGGATACACGTATCCCGTCTGCGGCAAAAGGGCCTTTCCGTATCTCCCGGATACAGTTAAAAGGCGGTTATTCGATTTCGCCCGCTTCGCTTCCTTCCGGCTTGCCCGGCAAGAGCAGGTTGAGCACTACCCCAAGGATGGCGGCGAGCGCCATGCCCTCGATTTTGAACGTTTCGCTGATTTCGATAGCCGCTCCTCCGATTCCCGTCACGAGAATGACAGAGGCGATCACCAAGTTGCGCTGCTTGTCGAAGTCGATGCCGTGCTCGACCAGCATGCGGAGACCGGAGGAAGCGATGATCCCGAACAGCAGGATGGAGATGCCCCCGAGCACCGCCTGCGGGATGGTGGCAATCAGTGCCATCAGTTTGCCAAGGAAAGAGAACAGGATTGCCAGTACCGCCGCCCCGAAAATAACGTGGATGCTGAACACCCTTGTCAGCGCGAGGACGCCGATGTTCTCTCCGTAGGTCGTCTTTGGCGGGCCGCCGACCAGCCCGCTAAAGAATGTTCCGAGCCCGTCGCCGAGAAGCGAGCGGTGGAGGCCCGGCTCCCTGATGAAGTTCCTGTCCACAATCCGGCCGAGTACCAGCTGATGGCCGATATGCTCGGAAATCGTCACGATCGCGATCGGCACCATGACTGCGAGAAGCGTTCCCGTCACTTGGAATTCGTAATGCACACCAGGCACGATAAAGTCCGGAAGCGCAAACCAGTCTGCTTCTCTGACCGGTGAAAAATCAATGATTCCGATAGCGGCCGAATAGACGTATCCGGTGACGATCCCGATCAGGACCGGCATGAGGCTCACCAGCCCCTTAAAGAAGATGATGCAGATGACGGCTGTTGCAAGCGTCACGATCGCGGCCGAGAAATGAAGAAAGCTGTATGTGCTTTCCCCGTTCACCTCGATGGTGCTTGCCATGCCGACCGCAGTCGGAGCAAGCGCCAGGCCGATGACCATGATGACCGGCCCGACGACGATCGGCGGCAGGAGCCGCATGATCCACCGGTGCCCCGTTTTCCAGATCAGGAGCGAAACGAGCGCGTAGACCAGGGAGACAAACAAACTGCCGATCATGGCGCTGCCGATGCCTCCCGCCTGTGTCGCCACCTGGATCGGAATGATGAACGCGAACGAAGAGCCGAGATATGCCGGGACTTTGAATCCGGTCACCAGGATAAATACGATGGTTGCGATCCCGCTTGTCAAAAGCGCGATTGCCGGACTGAGTCCGACAAGCTGTGGAACGAGGATCGTCGCCCCGAACATCGCGAACATATGCTGTAGGCTGAGTGTCAGAAGCCTGCCATTTGACGGCTTATCCTGGATGTCGAGTACTGCGTTTGCCATGCTTCAAGCTCTCCATTCTAAGAAAGAAATTGCCATTACCGTTTTTCGAGGGTCACGCTGTCCGTGCCGTCCGTTTCCTTCAGAAGGACAGTGACCCGCTCGTCTTTGGAAGTCGGGATGTTTTTTCCGACATAATCGGGGCGGATCGGGAGTTCCCGGTGGCCTCTGTCGACCAGTACGGCAAGCTGGATGCTTGCCGGGCGGCCCGTGTCCATCAGGGCGTCCATTGCTGCTCGCACTGTCCTTCCCGTATACAGCACATCGTCGATCAGGATGACTTTCCTGCCTGTCAGGTCCTGCTCGATGTCGATTTGTTGCACAAGCGGTGCATCCATCCTCTCTTTCTTGCCGATGTCATCCCGGTAAAGCGTGATGTCCAGTTCTCCCATGTCGATCGAAGCACCCTCGATCGTTTCGATCTTGTCTGCAAGCCTCTTGGCAAGGTCGACTCCCCGGGTCTTGATGCCGACGAGGATACAGTTGTCGATCCCTTTGTTCCGCTCGATGATTTCGTGGGCGATCCTGGTTACGGCCCGTCCGATCGCCTTGTCATCCAGAAGATTCACTGTTTCTCCCATCCGGGTTTCCTCCTTTTATTCCAAATAAAATACCCTCCAGCCGGCAGGCAGGAGGGCAGATGTGCAGAATTTATCCGTGAAGCCATGCGCTCGGCATGGGTCCGCGGATTCCCGTACAACCTTCCCGGCCTCTCTGGACCGACTTAAAGGTTCGCTATTTGATTCGTCTGACTCACTATACACCTGCGGCGGGAGGGTGTCAATCCCGTTCCCGCAATTTCCCGAGAAGAGCATTGAAGTCTTCGGGAAGTGGTGCCTCGAATTCCATGTACTCCCCTGTGGAGGGATGGGTGAATCCCAGCACGCCCGCATGCAGAACCTGCCCATCGAAAGAAAGTGTCTTTTTCGGACCGTACTTCGGGTCTCCTGCGAGCGGGTGGCCGATGTAACGCATGTGGACACGAATCTGGTGGGTCCGTCCGGTCTCAAGCCGGCACTCCACGAGCGTGAAGTCCCCGAAACGTTCGGTGACGGTGAAATGGGTGACCGCATCCCGTCCTCCGTCAATGACGGTCATCCGCTGGCGGTCTTTCGGATCCCGCCCGATCGGCGCGTCCACTGTACCCTCATCATGTGCGATATTTCCATGGACGAGTGCGGTGTATTTCCGCGTCACCGTTTTTTCGGAAAGCTGCTTGGCCAGTGACGCATGGGCCAGATCATTTTTGGCAACAGCCAGCAGTCCTGTCGTATCCTTGTCGATCCGGTGCACGATTCCCGGGCGCATGACGCCGTTGATGCCCGACAGGTCGGTGCAATGATGCATCAGCCCATTGACGAGCGTGCCGGCTGCATGTCCTGCTGCCGGATGGACGACCATACCGCGCGGTTTGTTGACGACGAGGACATCGGCGTCTTCATGGACGATGTCCAAGTTTAAATCCTCAGGGATGATTTCAAGCGGCTCTGGTTCCGGTTCGGACACCTCGACCCGGTCGCCTTCTTTCAACTGGTAATTCGGCTTCACGGTTTTGCCGTTGACGAGAATCATGCCTTCCTTAACCCATGATTGAACTTTCGAGCGCGTCCATTCAGGGTCGAATGCGGACAGGCCTTTGTCGATGCGGTTGCCGCTGTGTTCCGAAGTGATGTCAATCGTTTGTTTTTCCATCATGGCTCCTTTTTGTTCCGCTTTTCTTTCAATTCTTCAAGAAGCATGTGCACGATGAGCAGGATGACCCCGATGGTCAGAGCGGCATCAGCGACGTTGAAGATCGGGAAGTCATAGTTGATGACCGGGATCAGGACATCGGCAAAGTCGACGACTTCGCCCATCCGGAGCCGGTCGATGAAATTGCCGAGCGCACCGCCGAGAAGCATCATGAGGCTCACCCGGAAGCCTTTCCCGCCTTCTTTTCCGTGCTTGTGGAAATAATACAGGATTCCCGCGACGACCACCACTGTCACAATGTAGAACAGCCACATCTGGCCTTGCAGCATTCCCCATGCCGCTCCGCGGTTGCGGTGTGACAAAATGGCGAAATACGGATCCAGCACGGTAACCCGCTCTCCGACTTCCATATATTTCACGACGAGCCACTTTGTCCACTGGTCGATGATGACAAGGGCCGCCGCGATGGCGTAGTAGAATAACACGTCTTTTCCTCCATCCGGTTGAATCCTGTTTATTTTACCATACGTTGCCGGAATCGTGCGCCTGGATGTGGAGATGCCTAAAGACATATTGACTAACAGACTGCAGTCAAAAAGCAAACAATTGTTGTCCGGATCTTTAACCAATACTCGATAGATCACTAAAGCGCAAAATTAGGGCCATCCATGACAAATCGAACCCAGAAAGATTATTCTGGGTCCGATTCTGTCTATGCCCCCATGAAGGGAGCAGCTGTTGCTTATGCTTCATAGTGACTGATGACGACGTCGGCGCAGCGTACGCAGAGTTCCGGATGTTTCGGGTTTTCTCCAACTGTGCCCGGTACGGACCAGCAACGCGCACATTTCTCGCCTTCCGCCTTTTCAACGACAACACGGACCCGGGAGCCCGTCGCGTCTGCAGGGGAATTTTCCAGATTGCCGCCAATGCGGAAGCCGGAAACGATAAAGAACTGTGCGAAGTCGATGTCTTCCGAAGTCAGGAGCACTTTGAGATCTTCCGGAACATAGACGGTTACAGCCGCTTCGAGCGATTTGCCGATGACTTTCCCGTTCCGGGCTTCTTCCAGGGCCTTCAGAACATCGTCACGGATCTCCATCAGCTCGGAGAAGCGGGCCATGAGGGCAAAGTCTTCATCTGTTTCTTCGCGGGCATCCGGCATATCGGTCAGCTGAACACTCACCTCTTCTTCATGTACGAGGTAATCCCACATTTCATCGGTTGTGTGCGGGATGATCGGCGACATGAGCTTGAGGAGTGCGATCAGCGTGTCATACATGACTGTCTGCATCGCACGGCGATGCGGATGATCGGCCGCCTCGATGTAAACCACGTCTTTTGCAATATCGAGATAGAACGAGCTGAGGTCGACCGTCACGAAATTGTTGACGGATGTATAGACCGTCATGAACTCGTAGCGGTCATAAGCCTCCCGGACTGTACGGATCAGGCGCTGGAGCTTAAGCTCCATGTACTTATCGACCGGACGGAGGTCAACGTGTGCGACACGGTCCTTTGCCGGATCAAAGTCTGCCAAGTTCCCGTGCAGGAAGCGAAGCGTGTTGCGGATTTTCCGGTACACTTCCGACACCTGCTTGAAAATGGCGTCTGACACATGCACATCCGCCGTGTAGTCCGTGGACGAAACCCACAGGCGCAGGATGTCCGCACCCATCTGGTCCATGACTTTTGCAGGTACGATGACGTTGCCGAGCGACTTGCTCATCTTGCGGCCCTCGCCGTCCAGCGTGAAACCATGGCTCAGAATGCCTTTGTATGGCGCGATGCCGTTGATGGCCACAGAGGTCGTCAAGGACGAGTTGAACCAGCCGCGGTACTGGTCAGATCCCTCAAGGTAAAGATCGGCCGGATAGACGAGGTCATCACGCTCGACGAGGACGCCCTGGTGAGTCGATCCGGAGTCGAACCAGACATCCATGATATCCGTCTCTTTCGTGAACTTGCCGTTCGGGCTGCCCGGATGTGTGAAGCCTTCCGGCAGCAGGTCCTTTGCTTCGCGCTCGAACCAGACATTCGATCCGTGCTCGCGGAACAGTTTTTGTACATATGTGATCGTTTCGTCGGTGATGATGGGCTCCCCGTTTTCCGCGTAGAAGACCGGAATCGGCACGCCCCATGCCCTCTGGCGGGAGATGCACCAGTCTCCGCGGTCGCGGACCATGTTATAGAGACGGGTTTCCCCCCACGCCGGCGTGAACGATGTGTTACGGATCGCCTGCAGCAGCTCCTCTCTGAACTTCTCGATCGAAGCAAACCACTGGGCAGTGGCGCGGAAGATGACCGGCTTTTTGGTGCGCCAATCGTGCGGGTAGGAGTGAGTCATGAATTCAAGATGCACGAGGGCTCCCTTTTCTTTCAATGCATCCGTGATCGGCTTGTTTGCCTGGTCATAGAAGAGGCCTTCGAAGCCCGGTGCCTCGTCAGTCATGTAGCCGCGGTCATCCACCGGGCACAGCACGTCGAGGCCGTTCGCCTTGCCGACGTGGAAGTCGTCTTCCCCGTGACCCGGCGCAGTATGGACACAGCCGGTACCGGCATCGATCGTGACATGGTCCCCAAGTATGATCAGTGAATCCCTGCCGTAAAGCGGATGTCCGGCAGTAAGATGTTCAAGTTCCCTGCCCTTCAGTTCTCCCAGCGTCTCAACATTTTCCCAACCGACATTGGAGGCAACATCTTCAAGAAGGTCCTTGGCCAGGATATACTTTTTGCCGTCCGCTTCGACGACGGAATAGTCGAAGTCCGGATGGACCGAGATTCCGAGGTTGGCCGGGATCGTCCAAGGGGTCGTCGTCCAGATCAGGAAGTTCACGTCTGTATCCAGAACACCCTTGCCGTCCTTGACCGGGAATGCGACATAGATTGAAGGCGACTTTTTGTCCTTGTACTCAATCTCCGCTTCCGCAAGTGCGGATTCGCTAGACGGCGACCAGTAGACCGGCTTTTTGCCCTTGTAGATATAGCCCTTTTTGGCCATGTCTCCGAAGACACCGATCTGGCGAGCCTCAAACTCGGGGTTCAATGTGATGTACGGATTTTCCCAGTTTCCGCGGACACCGATCCGCTTAAACTGTGTGCGTTGACGGTCGATCTGCTCAAGCGCGTATTCCTTGCAGAGCTCACGGAATTCGGCCACCGTCATTTCCTTCCGGTTGACCCCTTTGTTGACAAGCGCCTGTTCGATCGGCAGGCCGTGTGTATCCCATCCCGGCACGTAAGGAGCGTGGTAGCCGGCCATGGAACGGTGCCGGACGACAATGTCTTTCAATACCTTGTTGAGTGCATGCCCCATATGGAGGTCACCGTTGGCGTACGGCGGGCCGTCGTGAAGAACGAAAAACGGACGGCCTTCAGTCCGTTTCTGCACCTTTTCATAGATGTCCATCTCATCCCATTTTTCCTGCATCTTCGGCTCATTTTTCGGCAGGTTTCCGCGCATCGGGAAATCTGTCTTTGGCATGAGCAATGTACTTTTGTAGTCCATCCTGTTTCCTCCTCTTATTGAACCCTGCACAAGCGGCATCCATCCAAAAAAATAAAAAAGCCCCGTCCCCAAAAAGGGACGGAGCCTCTGCCCGCGTTACCACCCTCATTGCAGCACGCATGCGTACCGCCTCTCGGACACCGTAACGGGGTGTGGCGGGACCGCGTACTGCATTTCCGCGGTCCGGCTCCGGAGTGATATTCGTTGGCAGCTTCCGCACCGGGCTCCCACTGTCCCCGGCTCGCTTTTGCATCCGCTGTCCCTACTGTCTCCATCTTCGCCTTTATATTGGATTGTTCAGTTTGCTTGTCGTCATTATAAAGAATCAGATTCCGCCGGTCAAGACAACTTACTCTTCCTCGGCCTCCAGCTTTTCCAGTCCTGCCGTGTCGACTTCGTAGTCCATCAGAAGGTCCCAGTCATCGGTGTTGATCATCTCCAGCTGTGCCTCCGCGAGCATCCGGAAGCGGTTCCGGAATACTTTGGACTGCTTTTTCAGCTCTTCGATCTCGCCCGCAATCCTGCGTGCCTTGGTCAGGGCATCATTTACGATGCGGTCTGCGTTTTTCTCGGCTTCTTTGACGATGAGTTTCGCTTCCTTCTGGGAGTTGCGGCGCACTTCCTCTGCCGCCTCCTGCGCGATGAGGATGGAGGATTGAAGCGTGTTCTCAATCGTCGTAAAGTGTGTGACCCGTTCGTTCGTCATGTCGAGCTGTTCTTCCAGCTGTTTGTTTTTTTGGAGAACGGCCTCATAGTCTTTCATGATCTGTTCGAGGAATTCGTTAACCTCGTCTTCATCGTACCCTCGGAATGAGCGTCCGAATTCCTTGTTATGTATATCAAGCGGTGTCAATGCCATTGTGTTGCATCTCCCCTTTTTCAAACTCCGTTGTGACCTATTATACATGTACCCGGCATCCGTGACACGGCAAATCCGAAAATTTTGGCGGGAAACCACGCTTTCTGCCGAAATCCGCTGCCGATTATTTTAGAGTGCCGATGATCAGGCGGATCCGTTCTTTTTTCGTGCGGCCTGCAATCTCTTCAATACGGATCCGGCCATATCCGCGGACCGAAAGAAGATCCGAGTCAGACAGTTCAAACGAAACGGATTCACGGACTGCATGGTTGACCTTGACCCGGCCGGATTGGATCAGCGAAGCGGCTTTTTGTCTTGACAGATTAAGTGCGCCGGCAAGGACGGTATCCAGCCGGAGGGATGAGACTGTAATTGACTCCTCCTCATAATGCTCGGTCTGCGGCAAAAATGATTCTGAGGAGCCCACTTCCGAAATACGCACCTTCGCCTTTCCGACTGCCTGAAGATTAACGGAAAGGTAATCAGCGAGTGAACGGTCGGCCGCAAACTGGACAATATCGTCACCGGTCCGGATATCGCCGAACCTGGCCCTGTCAATGCCGAGGCCGGTGAGCGATCCAAGCACATCACGGTGTCCGATTTCGATGAACTTGGACGGATAGCGGATTTCCATCACCGATATCTCATAATCCACCGGCTGGGCATCAAAATAAGATGGAGCGATCATCATGCGTTGCCGCTCCGCCTCCGGAAGACCGCCAAATTCTGTGATGACCAGATCATCCGACCCGGCCACCGCCCGGACGATGTGTCTTTGCCTCGGGTCCAGAAACCCGGTCAGTTTCGGCGCATACCGGTCTTCTACCTCGGTCGCCCAACCACTTGCCTGCTCGATAAATGGCTGTTCGTCCTTTCTGAAGTGCTGAAAGATCTCGTTCATTGTCCGGTACCATCCTTTCTATTGAAGTGGAAAGTAATAAAAAGCGAGTGTCCTGCAGCCAGTATGGCCAACCGTCTTGAAACTGAAGCTCATAAAAAAAAGCCTCACCGAATCCCTCCGCATAGCGGCCGGGGATCCGGGAAGGCTCCCGGTATCCTATTTCTGAAGAGCGGAACCCAAACCAGGGAACCGGTCACGCGATCATACCAAAAACAGTATAGAGTCCCCGGACAATCAGATTCAGTGCAATCAGTGCAACAATCGGCGAAATGTCGATCATACCGATTGGCGGGATGATCTTCCGGAATATATCCAGGTAAGGCTCACAGATTTTGGCGAGGAGCCGGCCGATGGAAGTTTCCCTCGTGCTCG
This sequence comes from Bhargavaea massiliensis, assembly GCF_018390575.1. GTDB lineage: Bacteria > Bacillota > Bacilli > Bacillales_A > Planococcaceae > Bhargavaea > Bhargavaea massiliensis. The sequence continues at coordinate 244,865 of NZ_JAHBCJ010000005.1, forward strand.
GCACCCAGGACATGAGTACGTAGATGACCAGCAGGATTGAATAGATCTGTGCTGCGTTGGCCAACAGATTGATAATTGCCCACATAAGACTTTATCTCATCCCATCATTCAAATTCGTCGTACAGATATTCGGAGATTTCCCCGGACAGTTCCACATTTTCCGGAATGCAGAGGAAGATGTCATGGCCAATGCGAGTGATGTCTCCGCCGAGCGCATAGACTGTGCCGCTCAGGAAATCGATGATCCGAGTGCCCGATCCGTGATCGATGCGCTGCAGATTGACGACAACCGTGCGTTTGTTTTTCAGGTGCTCCGCGATATCCTGGGCCTCAGCGTACACACGTGGCTCCGAGAGGATCATTTTGGAAGATTTCTTGATGCTCTGCAGGCTCACTACATTCGGGCCTTCCTGCGGTCGTTCCGGTGCCGGTTTGCGGCGGTCTTTCTGCCTCCAGTCCTGCTCAGCCTGCCGAGGCGGCTCCGGTCGCGGCGTCTGCGCGGGAGCCGGCTGTCTTTTTTCCTGCATTTCCTCTTCCTCCTCAAGATAGAAGAAGTTCTTGAACTTGTCCTTGAAGCTCATGAGCGTTCCCCGCTTTCATAGCCGACAATGGCGGTGCCGATCCGGACGAATGTCGCCCCTTCCTCGACCGCTATGCCGAAATCATTTGACATGCCCATTGACAGTTCTGTGCATGGCGCATGCGGGAGGCCGAGCGATGAAACTTCATCACGCAATTCCCGCAGGTCGCGGAATGTGCTGCGGATGACTGATTCATCCTCCGTATTCGGTGCCATCGTCATCAGGCCGATAACGCGGATTTTATCGTAGGCACCGAGCATTCGGATGAAATCGGCCGCTTCCTCAGGTGTGATCCCCGATTTGGAAGTTTCACCAGATACATTCACCTGGACAAAGCAGTCGACCGGATGTTCTGCCCGCTTCTGGATCTCTTTTGCAAGGCTGGCGCGATCCAGCGAATGAAGAAAATCAATCCGGTTGATGACATCCCTGACCTTCCGGCTCTGGAGAGAACCGATAAAATGCCAGCAGCCATCGGAACCGATTTCAGGCTGCTTCAAATCAAGGCCTTCCACACGGTTTTCGCCCAGGTGGCGGATTCCGGATTCGATCACTTCGCGGGCACGCTCCGGCCCGACCGACTTTGTCACGGCAACGATTGTGACATCTTCCGGGTTTCTCTCTGCACGCCTGCATGCTTCCATGATTTGTTGTTGTATATCGTTTAAACGTTCTGCTACAGTCAACAATTCAATTCCCACTTTTCTCTACGTTGCTTTCTACATTGTATCAAGGCGGGGTTGCTTTTTCAATGACTTCCCCATTCCTATTCTTTGGCCGCGTCATCGACGAGGACAACATCCTTGCCAATCACCATCACCCGTCGGAGCGGTATTTTTACTGGCGCCTCCCCGTTTCCGAAAAGGCGCATCTTTTCCATCCCGCCCACATGAAAATTCTCGATTGTCCCATCTTCAGTGGAGATTGTTGCATCGACCGCATAGCCGAGCTGACGGCCCCTTCCGGCCTCAATAAACTCTTTTTTCTGCAAATCGGAAAATTTCAAGGCAGACCCCTCCCGTACATCTTATGCAAAGTGAACCGTGAAATGAGCCCACTCTCCGCTCGCGAAGGGCCGGTTGTCCATTTCCCGGGAAAAGACAGCAGCTTTTGAACGAACGGCAGGCGATAAGTAATGTTAAAGACAAACGTAAAAAAATCCCGGTTCCGTCCATACTGAACAAAACCGGAATTTTCCTGGAATGCCGTATTACCCGTCGCTTACCTTTTCTTCTTTTCCTTGTCCTTTTCCTGGTCCAGGGTTTCACGGATGATTCCGATGGCATGTTTCTCAAGACGCGAGATTTGTGCCTGTGAAATTCCGAGTTCCTTTGCGATCTCTGTCTGGGTCTCGCCATAGTAGAAGCGCTTGGAAAGTATTTTCTGCTGTCGTGCGTCCATCTTCCGGACTGTCTCCTTGACCGAGACATAATTTAGCCAGCGGTCTTCGTTCACGAGTGTGTCCTGAAGCTGGTCCATCATCGTCACCGGATCGCCGCCGTCATGGTGAATCGGCTCATGCAGAGACAACGGATCCTGAATGGCATCCAAAGCGAACAGGATATCTTCTGAAGGAATCTCTGTCATCTTAGCAAGATCCTCAAGGGTCGGCTCTTTCAGCTGTTCATGAACAAACTGCTCTTTCGCTTTCATTGCTTTGTAGGCGATGTCGCGGAGCGAACGCGACACCCGCACCGGATGGTGGTCCCGGAGATGTCTCCGGATTTCTCCGATAATCATCGGAACTGCATAGGTGGAAAAGCGTACGTTATGCTTAAGGTCAAAATTATCAATGGATTTCAGGAGACCGATGCAGCCTACCTGGAACAGATCATCCGCCTGCTCTCCTCTGTAGGCGAATCGCTGTACGATGCTCAGGACGAGCCGTAGATTACAGATCACCAGTTCATCTTTGGCAGACTGGTCACCCGCCTGCATCCGTTTGAATGTTTCACGCATGTCTTCATGGGACAGGAGAGGGAGCTTCGATGTGTCGATTCCGCAAATCTCCACTTTCATGTTGGACATCTCATCATCCTCCGGACATTTGACTTTTCTCTGTTTCCCTACAGTCTGTCCGGAGGCCGGTGTCCTATTCCATGAGGACCCTCGCCAATTTCATCCATCAGCTGACCGGGTGGTTCAAGAGTCCCCTCAGATCACTGATAATCTTCTTTTCAAGCCTTGAAATATAAGACTGGGAAATGCCCAGGTGGTCCGCGACTTCCTTTTGTGTCATTTCTTCTTTGCCACCCAGCGCAAAGCGGCATTCCATGATATAGCGCTCCCGGTCATTTAGCCGGGAAATGGCCTCGACAACATGCTGGCGTTCAATTTTCCGCTCGACGTCATCGGTGATGATGTCCTCATCTGTCCCAAGAATATCGGATAAAAGCAGTTCATTGCCGTCCGCATCCGAATTCAGCGGCTCATCAAACGAAACTTCCGACTTCATGCGGCTTGTCTTCCTGAGGTGCATGAGTATTTCGTTCTCGATGCAGCGTGACGCGTAAGTCGCGAGCTTGATTTTTTTCTCCGTGTCAAAGGTTTCAATTGCTTTGATCAGGCCGATGGCGCCGATGCTGATCAGATCTTCTATATGTGTGTTTGTATTCTCGAAACGGCGGGCGATGTACACAACGAGCCTCAGATTCTTTTCGATCAGCCGGTCACGGGCTTCCCGGTCGCCTTCCATGAACCTCCGCAGCGTTTCTTGTTCTTCTTCCTTAGTGAGCGGAACCGGAAGGGATTCATGGCCTCCGATATAGTATGTCCCATCTTTCTTGATGGTCTGGAGAAGTACCGCAATCCATTTCTTAAGACCTGTCAGCATCTGTCGATCCCCTTTCCTTAAGATGTATGAGGGAGGAGCGGTGGAGGATGGCATCGGCACCAAGAGGATACTCGGCATCGTTCTCGGTAAGTACGAAGTATCCGCTGATCCGGGCATTTTCCGTACCGCCAATGGTCCAACTGCCGGCTCTGAATCCGATAGCCCACGTGCTTCCGCCGACCGTCCTGAGCCGGATCGGACGGATTTGGCCCCGGACTTCCGGCGGAAAAACGGACAAATCCGGGACGCCTTCTCGCGGCAGGTTTTCCACTGCCGTGCGGATTTCTTTCGGCAGGTGTTCTTTTACAGACCGGTAAGCAATAAAATGGACCGGAGCACCGGACAGGGGCTCCGTGCAGGCGTTGCCGGAATCCGCAAATGCCGAAATCGGGATTCTGCTGCCGAACACTTCAAGCTCAGTTTCCACCCGGTAATCCGCCGCGGCAGAATCTTCTTCGGCGCCCCGCCATCTCACGGCAAGCATATGGAGGCCTCCGGAGGCAAACAGACATGACGTAAAGACAGCTGCAGTCCCTCCGAGTCCGAACTCCGACGGATTGACGACCGTCAGAAGGCCTCCGGCGAACAGGGCTGCCGTCAGTGTCGCACCCGCCCCTTTTAGTGCTGCATTCCGATGTAGGCCGAAAGCGATCAGGATCATCGCCAGAAAAGCCGCTGCCGTCGGAACGATAGCCCCGCCGAATAATACGACCGGACACGCTCCCGCAACCGCGGCACCCAGAAGCCGCCACTTGCCGGCCGGCCGCCGGCATACCTTGTCCGCAAATGAAAGTATGAGATAATTGAATGCCGAATTCACCGCAATCGCCACTTCTCCGTACATGGCTCCCCCTCCCTTGTCCATACCGTATCACGCCCCGTCTGCAGGCACTGTCGGAATCCGGAGGGTCACACCTGAAAATTCGGACAGGACCCGACAGAATCAGGGGGAGTTCCACTGCTGGGGAATCTGCAACCGAAGACATGCAAAAAAGCCCTTTTCGCATCTCTGCGAAAAGGGCTTTAGGATATTGTCGTTTTCCGTATTATCTTCTCCTGCGGTTGCGCAGGAATGTCGGGACATCCAATGTTTCTTCCTGGTGTTGCTGGCTCTGACGCTGCGGAGCTTCCTGCTGGAAGTGGCCGCCCTGTTCTTCCCGGTCACGGTAGTCGTTCCTGGAAGGCGCTGGCTGCTGAGGACGGTCTTGCCGGACTGGCTGCTGGGCGCGGCCGGCACTGAAGCCGCCCGCCCGAGTGGTGCGCTGGTTCAGCTGCTCTTCTGTAAATCCGGTTGCGATGACCGTCACGATAATCTCGTCCTTCAGATTGTCGTTGATGACGGAGCCGAAAATCATATTGACTTCTTCATCGGAAGCGCTGGCAACGATATCGGCTGCTTCCTGAACTTCAAACAGGCTAAGGTTCGAGCCGCCTGTGATATTCATCAGAACACCTTTGGCACCATCAATCGAAGTTTCAAGCAGCGGGCTGGAGATGGCCTTCTTGGCAGCCTCGGATGCCCGGTTTTCACCCGATGAAACCCCGATCCCCATCAATGCAGAGCCTTTGTTCTGCATGATTGTCTTCACGTCAGCGAAGTCGAGGTTGATGAGGCCCGGTACTGCAATCAGGTCGGAAATGCCCGAAACACCCTGCCTCAGGACATTGTCCGCCTCCCGGAACGCCTCAAGCATCGGTGTGTTTTTGTCAACGATTTCAAGCAGGCGATCGTTCGGGATGACGATCAGTGTATCAACTGATTCCTTCATGGCCGCGATGCCGCCGATGGCCTGCGTTGCACGTTTGCGGCCTTCGAATGTGAACGGACGGGTCACAACGCCCACCGTCAGTGCGCCGAGGTCTTTGGCCACCTGGGCGATAACAGGTGCTGCCCCCGTACCGGTGCCGCCTCCCATTCCTGCGGTGACGAACACCATATCTGCTCCGCGGAGTGCTTCCTCGATCTGTTCTTTACTTTCTTCAGCGGCTTTTTTCCCCACTTCGGGATTTGCGCCTGCACCAAGTCCGCGTGTCAGCTTTTCACCGATCTGGAGCGTCACTTCCGCCTGGGACAGCTTGAGTGCCTGGGCGTCCGTGTTGACTGCGATGAATTCCACGCCCTGTACGCCGTGTTCAATCATCCGGTTAACTGCGTTATTGCCGCCGCCGCCTACGCCGATGACTTTGATGACGGCGAGCGCATCAATATTAGTATCAAATTCCAGCATGGTTTCTCCTCCTATGGATGTACGGGTGACTTCCGGTCAATCAAAGAACTTATCAAATATTTTTTTCATCCGGCTGACGACTTTTTCCTGGCCGTCTTTGCCGCGCGGCTCTTTCTTCTTTGCGGGAGCCGGTGCTGCCGTCTCCATCGCTTCGCCGAACGGGGATTCCCCCCGCTGGCCGAAGAATTCGTCTTCCATGCGGGCATAGCGGATGAGGCCGACCGCAGTGGAGTACCTTGGCTCACGGACACCGATAAACTCCGGCACGTAGGTCCGGACACGGGTCTGGAGAACTTCCCTTGCAAGCTGCGGAAGACCTTCAAGCTTTGCCGTGCCGCCGGTCAGGACGATCCCGCCCGGCAAGTCCCGGATGTCCATCCGGTACAGCTCGTCCAGCACCATCTCGAACAACTCCTCGAGACGGACGCCGATGATTTCGGAAATATACTTCTGGCTGTATTGGTCTTTTGTCTCCATGCCTGCAACAGGCACTTCGAACAATTCATCCTCGGAAGCATCATCATAATAGGCGTGGCCGTACTGGTGCTTGATCTGCTCCGCCTGCTCGGTCGTCGTTTTCAGAACGATCGACAGGTCTTTTGTCACATGGTCGCCGCCCACAGGGATGACGCCCGCCGAAACGAGGCGGCCGTCACCGAATACAGCAACCGTTGTCGAACCGCCGCCGATATCGACATAGGCGGTCCCGTGGTTTTTTTCATCCTCTGACAGGGCAAAGTATCCGGCCGCGAGCGGCTGCAGATAAATCTCCCGGATCTGGAGGCCGGCCCGCTCAACACAGCGGAGAATATTGTGGAGAAGCGTTCGTGACGTCGTCACGAGCGTTGCGTCCATCTCAAGACGGACACCGATCATGCCGCGCGGATCCTTGATCTCATCGAGGTCATCGACGATGAACTGCTGCGGGATGATGTTGATGAGCTCCCGCTCCGCCGGAATCATCACTTCCGCGGATCTCATGACCCGGTCGAGGTCATCGTCCGTAATTTCGCGGTTTTCGCTGTTCACCGCCACGACGCCCTTCACCTGCTGAAGCATGACCTGATTGGCCGGGATTCCCAGAACAACCTCCCGGATCGACATCCCGATCATCCGCTCGGCCTGTTCAACTGCCTTCCGGATGGACTGGACAGTTGCATCTATATCTACAATGGCACCCTTCCGGATGCCTTCCGATTTTACATTTCCGACTCCGATTACGTGCAGCGAACGATCCGTCATTTCCCCGATCAGCACTTTAACGGAGGAGGAACCGATGTCGAGTGAAACATACATATCGGCCTGACTCACGGATGGCACCTCCTTCTGATCCTCTTAACAATCATTCTATTTCATTCTCAAGTCAATGTTAAGTATATTCGTGAATTATGTTGAAAATCCTTCAATTCCCGCTCCCTCTATACTTTAAACGCAAAAGGGATGTTCTAGCAACTTATTGCAAGTGATGGACCCTAACAGTTGGCGGCTTCCGGAAAATCATGGAATATTGATTTCCTGTTCATCCGGTTCCCCTTCTGCAGTTTCTCCCTCTTCGTCATCACTCTGTTTTTCTCCATCTCCATAGATTTTTTCATAGCTTGTAAAGAATACCCCTGCCTCCAGGTCGATGACGCCTTTTCCCTCTTCTGTAAGCTGTGCGACAATCGACGGGTAGTACTCCATTTTTTCAGCAAATCCGGAAATGACGCCCCGGACTTCATAACCGTCTGTCATGAAAGCCGTGATGGAACCGTCACCGGAGTATTTTAATTCCGAGATGAGGGAGGTGATGGACACGGGAAGCTTTTCCAGCTCTTTCACCATCTTCCTCAACTGCCCGGCCTCGTCGAATTCCGCAAGAATCGGGGCGGACGGCGGTGCACCGGACAACTGGGCGAAGACCGATCCATCTGCCAGTACGGGCTGGAAACCAGAATCCCGCTGAATGATAGCCACGGTTTCAAACTCGTCCACCCGTATGACCACATCACGAAAGTCTTTTCTGATGACTTCTGCTTGTTCAACGCCTTCCAGGCCTGTTACCGACTGCTCAACTTCTCCTGCGCTAAATCCCCAAAGTGCGTCCCCTGACCGGATTCCGGAGGCCCGGATGTATTCCTCTTCGCTTTGGAGGCCCGCACCTTCCACCCGGATTTCCCTGACTTTGCTCAGCGGCGACTGGAAATAAAGCAGAACCGCCAGAAGCAGGAGGAACAGGACGAGCAGAAACAGGAAGTTCCTGTTCGTCCTTCGTCTCCTCTTTTCTTTGAGGGATGGGATGCGGTCTTCGATATCGATTACTTTATCCAAACGGAAGGCCTCCTTTCAGCCTTTTCCCCCACCAGATCCGAATCTCAGAATGAGGGCAGCCGCAATCCAGGCGGCAAGCAAAGATGATCCGCCGTAGCTGATGAACGGCAGGGTGACGCCTGTCACGGGCAAAAGTCCCGTCACGACTCCGATATTGAGGAAAGACTGGAAACCGAGCATGGCCGCCATCCCGGACACCATCTGAAGCGAAAACGGATCCCGCTGGCGGGCAGCGAGCCCGAATGCCGCGGCGGTCAGCAACAGGAAGAGTAGAATCACTGCAGAGGCACCGATAAATCCTATTTCCTCTGCGATGATGGCAAAGATGAAATCGTTCTGGGGCTCCGGCAGGTAAAGGTATTTTTGCCTGCTCTGGCCGTAGCCGTAACCGAGCAAACCGGCAGGCCCCACCGCGAGAAGGGATTGGATGCCCTGGAATCCGCTTCCCAGCGGGTCGCTCCACGGATCAAGGAAAGCTTTGATCCGGTCAAGCCGGTACGGGGCTGCCGCAATGAGCGCCGCGATGCCGGCCGCTCCGGCTGCTCCAAGCCCGAAAAAGAATTTCAGCGGATAGCCGGCAATCAGAAGCACACAGAATGCAGAGACCGTCATGATCATCATCGAGCCGAAGTCCGGCTGAAGCATGATCAGCCCTGCCGGCAGCAGGATCACCGCAAGATGGGAGAGCCTGAACACTTTACGGCCCCGCTGCTCACCCAGCATGGAGGCAAGCTTGCCGATCACGGCAATCTTCGTAAATTCTGCTGGCTGAAGGCTGATCGGCCCCAGCGCGATCCAGCTTTGTGAACCATTGCGCACCGCTCCGATTCCCGGTATCAGCACGCCCACCAGAAGAATAATAGACAGAATGTAGACGGCATTCCAGAACTTTTTGTTCCCAATTCCTCTGAATCGCAGGATAAATGCAGCCGCGGCCAGTGCCACAGCAAGATAAACCGTCTGCTTAAGGGCGAAAGGGAGGGAACCTTCATAGTGGATTTCCCCCCAGTAAGATCCCGCAGAGTGGACAAATAAGATTCCCAGAAGACTGAGCGCTGCAGCAGCGGAGGCAAACAGGATCAGGAGCTTCTTTTCCAGTGCATGCATCCTTCCTTGTTATGGATCGGCTAACCTCGCCGGGTGCTAAAGCTTCCGGACAGCCTCGATGAAGCGGTCACCCCGGACCTCAAAGCTTTCGTATTGGTCCCAGCTCGCGCAGGCCGGCGACAGCAGGATCGTATCCCCTTCCCTTGATGCGCGGGCTGCTATTTCAGTCGCCTGCTCGATGTCGGTAGCATCATGGATGCCCGCGACACCACACGATTCGGCGAATTCACGGAGCCGGCCGGCCGTTTCCCCAAAAATGACAATGTCTCGGACACGATCCATGAACGGGCGCAGCTCCTCGAACGAGTGACCCCGGTCCAGTCCCCCGGCAAGAAGGACGACAGGACCGCCAAATGCTTCAAGCGCGCTTTTTGTCGCAAGGGTGTTGGTCGCCTTTGAGTCATTGTAGAATCTGCGTTTTTTCCATTCCCGGATAAACTGTGTTCTGTGCCGGACCCCCGAGAAGGAGGAGAGAACGTCTTTCACTGCTTCCAGCGGGCTGCCGTATGTAAGGGCTGCAGCCGTCGCCGACAGGATGTTCTCCAGATTATGGCGCCCCGGCAGCAATATAGCGGAACGTTCAAGCAACTTCTCGCCGTACCAGTATACCGCTTCCCCGTCTGCGCTGATGCCCTCATCCGTGCGGCCGGCAAGCGTAAACGGGATTTTCCTTGCGTGTGATCTTTTGGCGTAGTCCGTCACAGCCTTCTGGTCAGCATTATAAATCAGTACGTCTTCCGGCATCTGGTTGCGGGTAATATTGAATTTCGCTTCGCCATATTCTCCGAAAGTCCCGTGGTAATCGATATGTGCCTCGTAGAGGTTCGTCCATATTGCGATTTTGGGCCGGAACCGGTCCGTACCCATCAGCTGGAACGAAGACAGTTCGATGACGATGGCCTGATCCGGCCCCGCCTCTGCAGCAACCAGGCATGACGGCGTGCCGATGTTCCCTGCGATCAGCGGATCCTTGCCGCCGATGTTAAGCATGTGATAAAGGAGCGTGGTGGTGGTCGTCTTTCCATTGGATCCGGTGACGCCGAGCAGCGGTGCTTCGCTGATCAGATACGCCAGCTCCACTTCGGTCCAGACCGGGATACCTGCCTCCACCGCCTGCGAGACGACCGGATGGTCATATCGGATACCCGGGTTTTTGACGACATAGTCAAATCCCCTGTCAAGGAGGTTCTCCGGGTGACCGCCGAGAATCACCTCGACGCCCAACTCACGGAGAGGGGCAGCCTCCGGATCTTCTCTTCTGGCATCATTCACTGTCACATCGGCGCCAAGCCGGCTCAGGAGCCGTGCAGCGGCCGAACCACTTTTGGCAAGCCCCAGCACAAGTACGCGGCGGCCTTCAAATTGGTGTATCGGTTTCATATCAGATCACCTCCGGCAATACCGCGATCAGTGCAGCGGCAAGTGCTGCAGTCCAGAACACGATGACGACTTTCCATTCAGACCATCCCGACAATTCGAAGTGGTGATGGATCGGGCTCATCTTAAAGATTCGCTTTCCGGTCGTCTTGAACGAAATCACCTGCAAAATGACGGACAGCGTCTCAATGACAAAAACGATTCCTACAAGAAGTAAAAGAAGTTCCTGTTTCATCAGGACAGACAGCATGGCCAAGATGCCGCCAAGGGCCAATGAGCCGGTATCCCCCATGAAAATCTTTGCCGGATTGGCATTAAATAGAAGGAATCCGAGAAGCGCTCCTGTCACGGAAAATGCGACCAGCGACAAGTCTTCCTGGCCATAAACCAGCCCCAGCACCCCGAATGCCGCAAAAGCGATCGAAGAGGTGCCTGCCACAAGTCCGTCGAGGCCGTCCGTCAGATTGACCGCATTTGAAAACCCGACCAGCCAGAAGATGAGGAACAGGACATAAAACGGTCCCAGGTCAATTTCGAGAGAAGTAAACGGCAGACCGACTGTTGTCTCAAACGGCCCAAGACGGAGCAAAAGGTAAGAGACAACAGCGATGACGATTTGGCCGATCAGCTTCTGCAGAGATGTCAGCCCAAGGTTGCGCTTCAGGACGACCTTAATAAAGTCATCCAGGAAGCCGATCAGTCCGAACCCAGCAAGCACGAGCAGCAGGACGACTGTCTGAGTGGTCAGCAGGCCATTCATCCAGCCGAGAGCGACTGCGGTCGTGACGATGGAGAGGATAAAAATGATCCCCCCCATTGTCGGAGTTCCGGCTTTTTTCTGGTGCGCCTGCGGGCCTTCCTCCCGGATGCTCTGGCCGAACTTCAGCCTTCTGAGCATCGGGATCAGCGGCAGCGCTAGAAGCGCAGATATGATAAAGGCGATCGCAATGATCGTGATGGTCGTGGCGAGTGTCATGTATTCTCGTTCTCCTTTTAAAAACGGCGGTACCTGTTCAGGCACCTCTTATCGTTAATCTTTTTCGTCCGGCGCGGCATAAAGGTGTAGCGTGCCCGATTCCTCCATGAGCGTCCCCGGCTCCGGCAGCTGCCGGACGACGGTTCCGCCTTCTGCTCCGTGCCATTCCAGTTTCACAGTGTACAGCATCTGCCTGATTTCGTCATATGTTTTTCCGGTCAGATCAGGAACACGGAGCTGGACAGGGTCGCCCCAGCGGTATTCCCGCTCCAGCTGCCCTTTTCTCGGCCCGATACCACGTACGGCCGCTACATCGCCGATGATTCTGCCGACGATCGGCGCCGATATCGTGCCGCCGAACTGGACTTCGTTTTTCGGGCTGTCCACTGCTACATAGACGATTACATCCGGGTCGTCCGCCGGAGCAAAACCGATAAAGGATACGATGTAATCGCCCTCCTTGTACCGGCCATCCTCCACTTTTTGTGCAGTGCCTGTTTTCCCTGCGACCCGCAGTCCGTCGACGAACGCGTTCCGTCCGGACCCGTTGGCGACGACTGATTCCAGTGATTCACGCACTTGCTTGGACGTTTCTTCGCTGATTACCCGCCGTTTTTCCTCCGGTCCGATCTCTTTGATTGCCTTGCCCGTTTCGGGATCCAGCACACGGCTGACGACGTAGGGTTTCATGATCCGCCCGCCGTTGATGGTTGCCGCTACCGCCTGTACCTGCTGGATCGGCGTGACGGAGATTCCCTGGCCGAATGAGGTCGTCGCATGTTCCACCGGCCCAAATGCTTCTTCTGAAAACAGGATCCCGGAAGCCTCGCCGGCAATGCCGGATCCGGTGGTGGCGCCAAAACCGAAGTCCCGGATGTATTGCATGAGCTTTTCTTTCCCCACCCGCTGGCCGAGTTCGATGAACCCCGGGTTGCAGGAGTTCTCAACGACTTCAAGGAATGTCTGGGAACCATGTCCCTCGCGCTTCCAGCATCGGAGGCGGGCCCCTTCCACGAGGGCGTAGCCCGGATCATGGAAATGATCTTCCTCTAGGTCCACTTTCCCCTCTTCAAGCGCCGCTGCCAGGGTGATGATCTTGAATGTCGAACCCGGCTCGAACGTCATCCACACCGGCAGATTCCGGTTAAAGATGGATGGTTCTACCGAGGAGTAATCTGACGGATCAAAGTTCGGTGTGGACGCAAGGGCGAGAATCTCGCCCGTGTCCGGATCCATGACGATCGAGAGTGCCTGTGCGGCATCATACTTGAGCATGGCCTGTTCAAGTTCCCGCTCCACGATTTCCTGGATGCGGACATCGATCGTCAGCTCTACATCGGCACCACCAGCACCTTCTACCCATCCGTCACCGACATGGGGCAACGGATTGCCTTTGGCATCGGTAAACAGCCGTACTTTCTCACCCTTACCCGTCAGTGTGCTTTCATAGGCATACTCTATTCCCGCAAGTCCCTGGTTGTCATAGCCGGTGAAACCGACAAGCCGGGATAGCATATCGCCATATGGATAATCCCGCACATAGTCGACGCCGGTATAGAGGCCCGGGATCCCCATTTTCCCGATCTTGACAGCTGTTTCATACGGGATGTTTTTGCCTTCCGGTGCGAGTTTAATGATAGACGCTCTTTTCGACATTTGCTCTTCCAATTTCTTCGGGTCCGCATCGATCAGAGGGGCAAGTTCTTTTGCTGCGCCGGCGATATCCCGGTTCTGGGATGGCATGAAGTAAAGCGTGGGCGCAATGCGGTTGCCGATGATGCGTTTGCCGTTCCGGTCAAGGATCTCTCCTCTCTTTCCGGCAAACGGAAGCTCCCGGTCCCAGTTTTCCATCGCCTTCTCGGTCAGTTCGGCGTTGCGGACAATCTGGACGTGGAAGAGTTTTGCGAGTAATGCGGCAAACAGGACGGCGAGGACAAGAAAGGCCAGCCGGAGCCGTTTTCTCATCCGGGCTTCGATAAAGCGTCGCACATTTTCCCCACCTTACGTTTTTCTTACAACGTATGACAGGCCTGCCGGCGCTATTCAGCTGCCTAGTCCAGCGGCAGTTGCTCTTCCTCCGGAATCTCTTCTTTTTCGGACGTGATGACTTCTTGTTCCGGGGTCACCAGCTGGATGACCACCGGAGTCGCAGAATCAACGGGTGAATCCGGCGAGACGCTCTGTGACACGGCATACCCTTCACCGCTCAGCTCAACAGTGGCTCCGGTCATGGATGCATAGGCCAGTATCGTCCGCTTCGGCCAGCCGGTAAAGTCCGGAATGACCGGCTCGCCTCCTGTCTGGAGCAGGACGATGCTATCCGGAAGGACTGGAGCCTCTTTAACGGGGAACTGGGCGGTGACTTCCCCGCCGCTCCCCGCTATCACGGCCCGGATGCCATTTTCCTCAAGCTCTTTGGAGGCAGATTCGGCAGTCTGACCTGAAAAATCAGGAAGGCTGTATGCTTTGCCCGTCTCCTGCTCCACGTCCGGACGGATGTTCAGGTGCTTCAGGCTATTTTCCATGACCGGCTTAAAGATTTTTGAAACCGGAACCGCACCGTACTCTCCAGCAGGAATCTTCGGCCTGTGGACATTCACGTATACAATCAGTTGAGGGTCATCCGCAGGCGCCATGCCAAGGAAACCGTACATCAGATTGTTTGGCCCCTTCAGGTAACCGCCCTTGCCGCTCGGAATCTGGGCGGTCGCCGTCTTTCCGGCAACCGAATAATCATTCAGCCGGAAGATTTTCCCTGTGCCATTCTCTGATGTGACAGTCGACTCCATCATTTCCAGTACGGCTTCCGCTGTTTCGGCGGAAATCGGACTGGACTTTTCCTCCGGCTGACCTTCGCGAAGCACTTTTCCTGTGTTCGGATCTTTGATTTCCTGGATCATATAGGGCTTCATCATCGTTCCGCCGTTCGCGATCGCTGAAGCGGCCTGCACCATCTGAATCGGCGTGACGGTCATTCCTTGCCCGTATGATGTCGTAAGCCGCTCGACCGGACCGACATCATTCAGGCTGCCGGTGGCTTCACCGGGAAGGTCGATGCCGGTCTTTTGGCCGAAACCGAAGTCCCGATAATGTTTCATCATCGCTTCCCCGCCCATCCGTTCAAGGAGATAAGCCATCGATACGTTTGAAGAACGCTGGAAGCCCTCCCTGAAGGAGATCCAACCCCAGCCGTTTTTATTATGGTCATAAATGGTCGTGTCGTAGATCGAGTAGCTGCCTGACTTAAAGTAATCGTCCGGCTTCCAGACGCCTTCCTCGATTGCAGCAGCGAGAGTGAATATTTTCATCGTCGATCCCGGTTCTACCGTGTACTGGACCGCCTCGTTCAGCCAGTTGGACGACAGCCCTTCCCTCGTCTCGGGATCGAATGTCGGCCGCTGGCTCATCGCAAGGATCTCGCCTGTCTCAGGATTGGCTACAATGACCGACATCCGCTCGGGAGAGTACTCTTTCTCCACCTGATTCATGGAATCTTCGACAAAGTTTTGAATTGTCTTGTCCAGGGTCAGCTTGATGTCGGCCCCGTCTTCGGGAGGGGTTACCTGCTTTTCGGCACCAGGCAGCAAGTACCCCCATGTATCACTTTCATAGGCCATCTTCCCGTCCTTGCCTGTGAGCAGGTCATCAAACGTCTTCTCAAGTCCCATTTGGCCGACTGTCTTCACAGTACCGTCTTTTTGCTCCATCTTCTGGGCGAAGCCGATCAGGTGAGACGCAAACCGGCCATTCGGATAAAAACGCTTTTTGTCCTTTACGAACTGGATGCCCGGGAGTTCGAGTGCTTCAATCTTTTTCATCTTGTCGTGGCTTAAATCACGTCCCGCCGGACCAAATTCCACCTGGAAGACATCGGGATCATCCTGGCGATTCAGCCGATCCAGGATTTCTTCCTCTGACATCTCGATATGTTCGGCAAGGGCTCGTGCTGTCTTTTCCCGGTCGACAACATGGAGCCATTTATCATTCTTGACGTCTTTGCTGGCTTTCTCGGAGAGGACCGCAATCAGCTTATAGCTCACGGTATCCTCTGCGATGGGATCTCCCGAGCGGTCGACAATCTTGCCGCGGTCGGCACTCAGAACCTGTTCCCGTTCATACTTTGCATGGGCCATTGCCCGGAGCGGCTGGCCTTCAGCTTCGCCGGTCACCTGAATGTAAAGGAATCTTGAGAATAAAAGGAAAAAGAGCCCTCCATAGACGCAAAACATCAGGAAGGCTCCCCATTGGAAACGAAACTTCTTTTTCATTGCCCAGGCACGACCTTCACGTTTTTCTCATTGAGCGACAGGCCGAGCTCGCGGGCTTTGCCCCAGATGCGCTCGTAGGTCGATTTTTCGCTCACTTGTATGGACAAATCATGATTTTGCTTGGCCGTTTCCGTAATATCGGACTGGATCAGCTGGATTTCCTTGTTCACCTCGTTGAGGGACGACTGCGCCTGGAGAAGGATAACCGCGAACATGGCCACAGCAGCAACAAACGCCACGAATAGCGTTTTCTCGCCTTTTGTGAACCATTTTTTTCTGTGTTTCGGTTGTTTCTCCGGCTCCTGCGCGGGTGCCGGTACACGGGTGATCTCGGGTTCCTGTATGTATGCATGGTCAAACTTGCGTGCTTCAAGCGCCATTTACTAGTCCCCCTAGAATTGTTTTTTCTCGTTTTCTGTATACGAGTATTATCTCTGTTTTTCTGCGATTCTGAGTTTTGCCGAGTGGGAACGATTATTGTTCTCCAGCTCCTCTTCGGAAGGCAGGATCGGCTTTCTGGTAATCAGTTTCAGTTCAGGTTCCATGCCTTCGGGAATCACCGGCAAGTTTGGAGGCAGTTCAGGAAGTGAAGAGGCTTCCTTGAACATTGTCTTGACGAGCCGGTCCTCCAGCGAGTGGAATGTGATGACACTGATCCGGCCGTCCTTTTTCAAAAGCCGGATTGCATCCTGCAGCGATTCTTCCGCCGCCCCAAGTTCATCGTTGACGGCAATCCGGATGGCCTGGAAAATCCGCTTGGCGGGATGCCCGCCTTTTCTCCTTGCTGCAGCAGGGATGCCCGCCTTGATCAGTTCCACAAGTTCGAAGGTTGTCCGGATCGGACGTTCCTTCCTTGCTTCTTCGATTTTCCTGGCAATCTGCTTGGAAAATTTCTCTTCGCCGTAGCGATAGAAAATGCGGACCAGGTCCCCGTATGCCCATTCGTTGACGATTTCAAAGGCACTGAGCGAAGCGCTTTGGTCCATTCTCATGTCAAGCGGTGCGTCATAGCGGTAGCTGAAGCCCCGTTCCGGCGTATCGAATTGGGGTGAGGAAACGCCCAGATCATAGAGCACACCGTCAACACCGGTGATGCCCAACTTTCCGAGTTCTTCCTCCAGGTACCGGAAGTTCGATCTGACGAATGTAATCTTGTCCAAGTGATCCGCCAGGCGCTCACGCGCATGTCGGATGGCGGTTTCATCCTGATCAAAACAGATGAGTCGACCGCCCTCCCCAAGTTGCTGCACAAGATATTCACTATGGCCGCCGCCGCCGAGTGTGCAGTCGACATAGAGGCCGTCCGGCCGGACATTCAGTCCGTCGACTGTCTCTTTCAGCAGCACGGTCACATGATCGAACATGTCCGTTCCCTTCTTTCATCGGTTGGTTTAAATATCAAAGTCAATGAGGTTTTCAGCAATTTCGTTAAAGGAGTCTTCCGATTCCTCGAAATAGCCTTCCCAGGCTTCCCTGGCCCAGATTTCAATCCGGCTGGAAACCCCGAGTACGACGCAATCCTTCTCGAGGCCGGCATAACTCAAAAGGTTCGCAGGTAAATTGACGCGTCCCTGCTTATCAAGTTCCACCTCGGTTGCCCCGGAGAAGAAGAAGCGGGTGAATGCGCGGGCATCTTTTTTGGTGACCGGCAACGCTTTAAGCTTTTCTTCAAGACGTTTCCACTCGTCCATGGTGTAAGCGAACAGGCATTTATCCAATCCGCGGGTGACGACGAATCCGCCGTCCAGATCATCGCGGAACTTCGCCGGAATGATCAGCCGGCCTTTTGTATCAACCGTATGCTGATATTCGCCCATGAACATGTGTCTTCACCCCACATCGTAAACTTAATGTACCACATCCCCCCACTTTCCTCCACCCGTTTTTGCAAATCTCTTATATTACAATTTGGTAACGGAAACTGTGGGTCTTCCTGTCCCGATTTCCAGGTGGCAACGCCTGTAATGCCGGACAAAAACCACACTTTCGAACTTTTGGCCCTCCCCAACTCGCCTCTCCTGTCCAATGTGCTTCTTCCTCTCTCCCACTCCCTTTAAAAAGCAGTTTGTCCGTTCCGGTCTTTGTTATATACCGGACAAACAAAAACACCGCCCATTTAGGGCGGTGCCAGACTGTAGAGTGTATGGTTCGGTTCAATTTCTTCCGGGTCCGATTTATCTACACACAGCCATTAAGAACGGTGCGAAGTGGTTCATCTGGAAAG
This sequence comes from Bhargavaea massiliensis, assembly GCF_018390575.1. Taxonomy (GTDB): domain Bacteria; phylum Bacillota; class Bacilli; order Bacillales_A; family Planococcaceae; genus Bhargavaea; species Bhargavaea massiliensis. The sequence continues at coordinate 262,769 of NZ_JAHBCJ010000005.1, forward strand.
TGTCAGAGGCGGACCAGGTAATGGTCTCCCGGTTGTACGCTCATTTTTGCTGCAAGGTCGGAGATGAAATCAGGGCCGTATTCGTTCATGTACTGGAAAGGAGAGTATTTCCGCTCCTGAAACCCGCCTTCCGGCAACAATTCCGCTTGAAGCCGGTCGTATCGGCGAATCGCCGTTTCATGTTTGAGAAGAACCGATTCGTGAATTTTCTCCCGCAGGTAGTTGAACTGGCGCTCATGGAACCCCATGTTTTTTATGATCAGTTCCTGGATGTCCCGGCCCCCGGATACCGAGGAAGAAGAAAGTTCCCGGTATCCGGCATTCAGCTGTTCTTCCATTCGGTCGATCTGACCGGCCGCTTCCCTGTCGCTCACCCGCTCGATGTACGACTGCTTTTCCACCTCTGCCATGCCGGCCAGTACGTCTCCGGCATTCAGGCCGGTTTCCTCAAGGAAGCTTGCGGCCAGGCGGCTGATGAATGTCAGCGACTGCCGCGGAACGACGACCGGCATCAAGATGCCCATTTCCCGGAACGCCGGGCGCAACAGTGACCAATAGGCGATTTCTCCGGGACCTCCGACAAATGCCAACACGGGAATGACCAAGTCTTGCATGACCGGCCGGGTCACGACATTATTGCTTAGCCGCTCAGGATGCGTGAGGGCAATTGCTGCCAGTTCATCTTCTGAAAATGAGAATCCCGCCGGCCCGTTGACAAATCGCCCGTCTTCGCGCCTGAGGAGGAACCGTTCTCCGGAATCCACGTAAAACAGATGGGCATCCTGCTCTTCCGCACCGAGCGGACGGTTAAAACCGTCACGTCCGAAGCGTTCTTCCGTTTCTGTCACCCCGGCCGCAATGGCCGGAGATTGGCGGACCATGGTCTCGAAATGCGGTGCCTCAAGCCGTCTTAGCTCCGGATCGGCCGCGTCGAGCAGCAACAGCCCCTCATCACTGAACAACCGGGACATAAGCGCCGCAAAAAAAGAGGTATAGGTCGAGTTGCCCTCAAGGCAGCCAAGGACTGTTCCAAGCAGGCTTTCTGTATGTGCTGTCTCCCCATAATCACGGAACACGCCGCGGATATACATTTCCATGTCAGCGGTGTTAAATACTGTCTCGGATGCCATTGTCTTTGCTCCGAACGGGACCGGGAATTGCCGTTTTACCGGACGTTCGTCCGATATTGCATAGACATGGTTGATCTCCAGCAAGTCATGGTCTTCACCGGCAATCCAGAAAACCGGAACAACAGGCGTGCCTAGCTTCTCGCGGAGCCGGCGCGCCTCCACGACGACGGACAGTGCCTTGTTTACCGAGTACAGCGGGCCGGTCAGAAGCCCCGCCTGCTGTCCCCCTACAACTGCGGGCGCCCCTTCTTCAAGTTCGCGCAGATGAGTTTCCGCTTTCTCTGACAGCCCGGCGGTGTTTCCCATGAATTTTCGGATCACCCGGGTAAGCCCTGCCCGGTCAAAAGGCCGGTTTTGCAATTCCTGAAGCCTGTTCAAATAACCGGCGTAATCCGTCGGATAGTCAAAATATGTATGGATAAAATCCGGATCGTTTAAATAGGCGTCCATAACTTTCCCCGCCGGCCGGATGTCCAGTCGTTCAAATTCCATGTCGAAAACCCCATTTGTATTCAATAATCGAATCCGATTATAGCATTCCCTTTCTGCCGAATGAAAAATTCAGCTCATCTTCCAATATAATCGGCAATCATGACCCCGGTCCCGATAACCGATGCCGCCAGGTAGGCTGCCGAGAGAATCAGAAAAAGCAGACGCCAGATTTTCCGCAGCAGCGGGCCGATCTCGAAATCACGCCCGCTCATACGTTCCCGATAGGTCATGTAAAGCGCAAACACGATCACCGCCATGGCCAGGTAGAATCCCGTCTGATAACCGGTAAAAGCTGCCACCACTGCCGGCACGGCGGGCAAGAGCAGAAAGGTCGTGCAATCTGCGGCCCTGCTGAAACCTTTTGACGGATCCCGATACAGCCGGGTGAACACTGTGAACAATACTATGAATGCAGCAGCAGGGAACGCAATCAGAAATCCCGCCGCAGCAAAGAAGAAGTCAGCCATGTCTGACTCCCCTCCTTTCCAGTGAACGGACGAGGTCATTCAGTGCGGCCAATATCGGAAGGGACGCACAGCGCTCTCGGGCAAGAGCAATCACACCGCCCATGATTGAATCGGCTTCCGTCTTTCTGCCCGCCATAAGATCGGCCAGCATCGAAGAGGTGTTGTCCGCTGTTTTCCGGCAGAGAGCGAACGCCTCCTCCAGCGTGACCTCGCCTGCAATCTCCGGAAATGCCCCAGCAAGTTCCTCATGCAGCCGGCCAAGCAGTGCGCGAAGGTCGGGGTCTTCCGTTAACACCCCGTTTCTGACACCGGCAACAGCCGTCACCGGGTTAATCAGACAGTTTTTCAATGCCTTTATCATGAGAAGATGCTCCGGCCCCTCTTCTGCACGGATAATAGGGAAAGTCGAAGAATGGGCGCCAAGAAGCGGCTGAAAAGGGGTGAAGTCACCGGCAGCAGGCGAAATCCGGAGTGGACCCGTCCCGGTATGCTCAACCGAACGGAGACCGGTTTTCCTGGAACCATGCTCGACCGTTCCGAATGCAACCGGCCTATCCCTGAAGCGGGAGGACAAAGACAAATGCGACACGCCGTTCTGGAGAAATAACAGCGGTGCTTCCCCAGGTTTTCCGGTGAGTTCCTCCAGAAATGCCTCCAGGTCATATGACTTCATGGCCAATATGGTCATGCCGCCCTCTGCGGCGGCATCGGAATTTGCCGTAGCCCTTACCCTGAAGACTTTCTGTTCACACGCCGCTGACAGCAAGATGCCACCATCCCGGATAGCATCCGCCTGCTCTGCAGTCCTCGTGACCATCCGGACGTCAAACCCGGCTTCAGCCAGACGGGCGCCAACCAGCATCCCGATCGCTCCGGCTCCAGCTACATTGATCTTCATCGCCAATCTCCTTCCCCCAATGAAAAGGCCCGCCGATAGGGCAGGCCTTGTTGCAGTCCTATTATACCGGATTGACCGGGTGCTTGCGAAGAGGCGGCACGACTTCTTTCGTGGCATAAATGCTGTACCTGGATGCCAGTTCCGAACGGAGGCTTTCAGGAGAAACAATATCATCGATGATCATCTCGGATGCCAGCTTATAGATATCGATCTGTTCCTTGTACTCCTCGCGTTTTTCCTGAATGAACTGGATCCGCTCTTTCGGATCCTCGATGGCTTGGATCTTATTCGAGTAGACGGCATTGACCGCGGCCTCAGGACCCATGACGGCAATTTGTGCCGACGGCAGCGCGATGCAGGCATCCGGCTCAAAAGCAGGGCCGGCCATTGCATACAGTCCGGCGCCGTACGCCTTTCGGACGATGACGGAAATCTTCGGCACCGTCGCGGAACTCATCGCGGAGATGAGCTTGGCACCGTGCCGGATGATGCCCGCACGCTCAACTTTTGTTCCGATCATGAAGCCCGGTACGTCAGCCAGGAACAAAAGCGGGATCGAGAATGCGTCACAGAGCGAGATGAACTTCGCACCTTTGTCTGCCGAGTCGACAAACAGCACGCCGCCCTTTACTTTCGGCTGGTTGGCAATGATGCCGACCGGCCGGCCTTCAATGCGCGCTAGCCCGGTGATCAGCTCCGGTGCGAACAATTTCTTGATCTCGAAGAAGCTGTCTTCATCGATCAGTCTGTCGATCGCCTCATACATATCGAACGGGGCGTTCTGGTTTTCAGGGATGATTTCCCCGAGCGGCCGTCCTTCGGAGGCTGGCACAGGTGATTTGATTTCTGGTTTTTCCGAGTAGTTGGACGGGAAAAAGTCCAGATAAGCTTTAGCGGCCTGGATCGCTTCCTGTTCATCCGCCGCAAGCCAGTCACCGCATCCGCTTACCGTACAGTGCATGCGCGCCCCGCCCATCTCCTCCAGCGACACCTTTTCCCCGATCACTTCCGCAGCCATCCTTGGGGAACCGAGATACATCGAGGCATTCCCATCCACCATGATGACGATATCACAGAAAGCAGGAATATAGGCACCGCCTGCTGCAGACGGCCCGAACAGAATGCAGACCTGCGGAATGACACCGGATAGGCGAACCTGGTTGTGGAAGATCCGCCCCGCCCCCCTGCGGTTCGGGAACATGTCCAACTGGTCCGTGATCCGCGCTCCTGCCGAGTCGACAAGATAAAGCAGCGGAACCTTCAGCTGTTCCGCCGTTTCCTGGATGCGGATGATCTTTTCTACCGTACGCGCCCCCCACGAACCGGCCTTCACCGTCGAGTCGTTGGCCATGACACAGACGGTCTTCCCCCCGACCTTTCCTGTGGCAGTCACGACTCCGTCCGCCGGCAGGTCGCCGGCCTCAATGTTCGCAAACCGGGCATCTTCCGTGTACTCCCCTTCGTCAAAAAGCAGCTTGAGACGGTCCCTCACAAAGAGTTTGCCCTGCTCCTTCAGCTTCTCATGATACTTCGGATGTCCCCCTGCAAAAATCTGCTCCAGTGACTTTTCAAGACGTTCGTGATCGTTTGTTTTCACTGTCATACCACTTCCCCCTCCCTTGGCTGCAAGACAGCCGATTATTCAAATGTGAGGATGGTGTCCCCTTCATTGATGAAATCACCGATGCTGACGCGAACTTCCTTGACCTTGCCGCCCTTTTCGGCTTCGACCGGGATCTCCATCTTCATCGATTCGAGCACGACGACCGTCTGTCCTGCCGTCACTTCATCCCCCGCATTTACATCAACGGTAAAAACCGTACCTGCCATTGTTGATTTCAGTTCATTCATATTAGACTTCCTCCTTTTTCCTGGCTTGCCAACCGGCAAGCACCTGGGTTGTATAGTTGCCTTCCGCAAATTCTTCGGACCCGGCAAAAGATGCGAAAAGCGGAATGTTCGTCCGGACACCCGCGGCATGCGCCTCGCCGAAAAATTGCTCCGACCGGCGGATCGCTTCTTCGCGCGAACTGCCGCTGATGATCACCTTTGCAATCATCGGGTCATAGAACGGCGTGACCGTATCGCCCTCCGTATATCCACGGTCGATCCGCACTCCTTCTCCCTCCGGCAAGACAAGCTGTGTGATCTTGCCCGGTGACGGAAGAAACTTTTCCGGGTCCTCCGCATAGATCCGGTATTCAATCGCATGGCCGGCGGATTTAATCTTTTCCTGGTCCTTCACAGGCAGTTCCCTGCCGGAAGCCACCTCAATCTGCCACTCGACCAGGTCAAATCCGGTTACCGCTTCCGTCACCGGATGTTCCACCTGAAGCCGTGTATTCATTTCAAGGAAATAAAACTCATGATCCGGCCCGACGATGAACTCGACTGTGCCGGCATTCGTATAGCCTACTGCTTTCCCCGCTTCCACCGCCGCACTGAGCATCCGCGCTTTCGCCTGTTCGGGGAATGCGGGTGACGGAGACTCTTCAATGACTTTCTGATTGCGGCGCTGTACAGAGCAGTTGCGTTCAAACAGATGAACGACATTGCCGTGGCTGTCGCCGAAAATCTGCACCTCGATATGTCGGGCATCATCGATGAACTTCTCGATAAATACCCGGTCATCCCCGAAGTAGGACATGGCGCGTTTTTTTACTCCTTCGAAATTTCGACTGAGCGCTTGCTCATTTTCACAGCGGACCATACCGATTCCGCCGCCGCCGGCACTCGCTTTCATCATGACCGGGTAGCCAATTTGATCCGCCGCTTGCAGCGCTTCTTCCAGCGTCGCAACGCCTTCCTCGGTTCCCGGCACGACCGGAACGCCCGCATGAATCATGGCGCGTCTGGCTTCGATCTTATCCCCCATTTTCTCGATCACACCAGCCGCAGGGCCGATAAACGACAGACCTGCCGCCTGCACTTTTCTTGCGAACGATGCATTTTCCGACAGCAGACCGTAACCGGGATGGACGGCATCCGCGCCTTCCCTCTTGGCAAGGGCGATGATTTCATCGCCCTTCAGGTAAGACTGGGGAACAGGGCCAGGCCCGATTTCAAATGACTCATCCGCTTCCTGTACAAAAGGCAGACCGGAATCAGCCTCTGAATGGACGGCAATGGTGCGGATGCCGAGCTTCCGGCAGGTCCTGATGATACGTGACGCGATTTCCCCCCGGTTCGCGATAAGAATCTTTTCCATGCGGATCCCCCCTATTGAATTGACAAACTATTTTAAACCCCTTCATTATCAGTCTATATGAAAGCTGAAACCGTTTTCAAGTCTAATTAGAAAAACTTGCAAAAAGAAAAGCAGAACCGGTTGGCGGTCCTGCGGTCATCTTTCCTGTTTCTCAATGAACGTGACTCCTTTGGAAAGCCAGGCCAGGAGCTTGTGATGCTCGCGGGCAAGCGCTTCATGCTCTTTTTTCAACCGCATGTAGGACTCGGATAATTCATCGAACCCGCTCATCGCCTGTTTCAGATGAGACTTCAGATGATGCTCGGGCTTTTTTTGAGCGGCTTCAAGCTCAGCCGAATGGATTTTGCGGAGTGTCTTGTTCCATCTGAATCCGCAAGCCTGCTTGGTCCGGCCAAGCTTCTCGGCCGCATCGGCAAATGCCCCCAGCTGTGTTCCGCCATTTTTCACTGCATCGATCACCGTATCGGCGAGGATGCGGTCATCTTCCGGTGTCCACCGGTCTTTTCTTGTATTTTCCTTCACCTCTACCACCCCCGTTTGGGAAACTATATGCGGTGGAGAGAAAAAATAGACTTCATTTTTTCTTGTTGAGGAAACGGTCGACAGCTTCATGATGGACATCCGCAGCCCACAACTTGGCGCATAAGGCGACTTCTTCCCGGATCTGCTCCGGAAGCCCTGCTGCAAGGAGGCGCCGAACAGCCGCTTGTTTGTAGGCGCGGTGGACCGATGGATGCACGCGTTCCATCGGATCCGTGAAGCGGTCCACCGCCTCAAATTTATCCCCTGTGAACAGTTCGGTAGCCCAGCCGGACTCAAGCAGTTCTTGGGCTTCCTTCAGCCTGGCTTCCGTCAGCATCCTGAGCGCCTTGTCGTGCCCCCCTGACTTGTGGAGCAGGTGGGACGCCCCGCCCCACCCGGTCGTAATCGCAAGTGTCCCCTGAATAAATCCGCACTTCACTTCTTCACGGACAAGCCTGAAATCACAGGCGGTGGCGATTTCGCAGCCGCCTCCGACGGCATGGCCGTCGATCAGCGCGATGACCGGGACGGGCAACAAAGCCATCCGGAGCAGGATCTCCGCCATCTTACCGAGCATCGGTGCAGCATCCTCTTCCGTACGGAGCTTGTGGAACTCCGACAGGTCACCGCCCGAACAGAAGGCCGATTGCCCCTCACCCGTGATGATGAAATACCGGAGAGATTCATCCTCCCTGGCAGCCTCGACCGCTGCCGACAATCCGTCCATCACCTTTTCATTGATTGCGTTTCTCTTTTCCGGGCGGTCAATCGTGAAGACCGCTCCACTTCCCCTTTTCTCAAACCTGTAAGCCATTCCCGAATCCTCCTTTAAATTGCATACTTTCTTAAGCCTATCACTCCGTAGTTCCCTATTGCGTATTTTTTCCACTCAAGCAGATTTCCGCTCCGAACGGCCATGGAACAATTTTTGCAATAAAAAAAAGACCGGAATCGGGTTCCGGCCGTCGCGCTCGTCTCTGATTACTCGGAGATGACTTGTTTACCTTTGTATTCACCGCAATTTTTGCAAACACGGTGAGCGAGTTTCATCTCGCCGCAGTTATCGCAAGCGACCATGCCTGGCACTTGGAGCTTGAAGTGCGTGCGGCGCTGACGCTTTACAGCTTTGGAAGTTCTTCTCTTAGGTACTGCCATGCGGGGCACCTCCTTACGGTTCTATTCGTCCTTTGAATCCTTGCCCTGCTGGTCGAAAAGCTTGGCCAGCCCGGCAAGTCTTGGATCCACTTTCGGCTTTTCTTCTTCACGCTTGGCGGCGAATTCCTCTTCGGATGAGAAGGCCCATCCTTTTCCTTCCCGTGAAGGTGCCGCTTCCTCCCCGATCACTTGGATCGGGATTTCGAGCAGGACCAGCTCTTCGAAGACCGGCGTCGGGTCCACCACTTCTCCCGTCACCTCGTGAACGGCGTCATCGTCCGGGTCGGCATAGCCTTCCCAGACAAATTGTTCATCTGTCACGATTTCAAACGGGTATTCGATATCATCCCAGGTCCTTGCCTCGGGGAGCGTCATCGTTCCCTCCAGCTTGAAGCGGCAAGTCATATGGCCGTTGCCGACGGAGCATGTGCCCGTCACACGGACCGGTCCGATTGCCCGGATTTCCGGGTCGCGCTTCAGGACACCGGAAAGGTCAGTGGTGCCGTCCACCGGCATGGAATCTTGCCGGAATTGATTTAATTGCCGGATGGTCCATTTCATCAGGAATCACCTCAAGACAACAGAATTGATTATAGTATGTCCAAAACGTGATGTCAAGATTATTTCTTGTCACCCGCGGATGCCCTTGCCGCCTATATTTTTCATCCCGGCCACGCTATAATGTCGTTAATCCGATTGTATCAGAGGAGTGAGCAGGATGAAAGCCGCAGGCGTCGTCGTCGAATATAACCCGCTTCATAACGGGCATATCCACCACCTGAAGGAAACCCGCAGGCTCACAGGAGCCGATGTCGTCATCGCCGTCATGAGCGGCAACTTTCTCCAGCGGGGAGAGCCGGCTTTTATCGATAAGTGGTCCCGGGCGGAACTGGCTCTCCGCTCAGGGGCCGACATTGTGTTTGAGCTTCCGTACCGGTTCGCCGTGGCACAGGCGTCTGAGTTTGCCGAAGGCGCAATCGGCATTTTGGCGGCTGCCCGCTGCCGCATGTTTTGCTTCGGGTCGGAAGACGGGCGGATTGAACCTTTTTTAAATACACTGCGCCTGCTGGAGGACGGGGAGACGGGCTACGAGGGGGAAGTCCGCAGGCTCATGAAGACAGGGATCAGCTATCCGGCGGCTTTAAGCAGCGCTTACCGGACCGTTGCAGATGCTTCGGCAGACACCGGCCCGCTTGCGGACCTCACGAAACCGAACAACATTCTCGGCTTCCATTATATGAAAGCCGCCCGCTCGATCAATCCGGAAATGGCCGCTTTCACCATCGGGAGGACGGGAACCGGCTATCATGATCTTGGGGCCGATCCGGACAGCGGGATCATGAGCGCAACGGCCATCAGGAAAGCGGTCAGGACGGAAGGAATCACCGGTGAAGTTCGGCGCGCCATCCCGGTCCACACTGCAGACGCCCTTGAGCGGTTCAGAGAGGCGTATGGCGGGTTCGGCGGCTGGGACCGCTTCTGGCCAGTTCTCCGCCCTCTCATCCTCCGTGACGGTGCCTTACGGCTAAAGGAGATCGCGGAGATGACAGAAGGGCTTGAGCACCGGATTGCCCGGGCTGCACTTGAAGCTTCTGCTTTCACGGAATTCATGGAGACGGTCAAGACGAAACGGTACACATGGACACGGATCCAGAGAACGCTTACCCATGTACTTTGCGGGATGGACAAAAACGATTTCGGCCGGCTCCGCCACCCCCGCTATCTCAGGCTTCTCGGGATGACGGCAGCCGGCCGCACGTATCTGAACCGATACAGAGATGAATTCGGAATTCCGCTGGTATCCCGGGCCGCTTCATTGGATGATCCAATGCTCAAAATGGATATCCGGGCAGCCGACCTATATGCAGTCGGCACCGGGGACAGGCCCGGAAAGGACTTCCGAACACCGCCCATCATGGCCGATTAGGAGTCAGTCAGGCTTCGGGTCCACCTCCTCCAAATAATCAAGGGCATCATCAATCGTCTTTACCGGCACGATTTTCATATCCGTGCCGATTTTTTCTGCCGTTTTTGCGGCGATTTCGTAATTCGACCGGATCCCGGGAATGCGTTCTTTCATTTCTGCAGTAATTTCATCATCCGGCGCGAAAAAGATTTCAATCCCTTCCCGGTCGGCAGCCATCACCTTGAAATCGATGCCGCCGATCCGGCCGACCGTGCCGTCTTCATTGATCTCTCCTGTACCGGCGATCCGGTAACCTCTGGTGAGATCCTCATCCAACAGCTGATTCATAATCTCAAGCGTGAACATGAGCCCTGCGGAAGGGCCGCCGATATCCTCCGTTTCGATCTCGACTCCCGGATCGGTTTCGATGGTGCGCTTGGCGGCATAGCTCACGCCGAGCCCTTTCCTTCCCCCGGCACCCGGAATGGTGCCGAGGGAGATTTCTTTGGTGATCTCTTCTTCATCCCGGACCACTGTGAGGCGGACCGTGTCACCTTCTGGCAGTGAGGCAACTGTTTCTGCAAAGGCTTCCGCCGAATCAACCGGTTGTTCCCCCATCCTGGTGATCAGGTCGCCCGCCTCCAGGACGCCGTCTGCCGAACTTCCTTCCACTACGTCCAGGACGAGCACTCCTGCGGTCTCCAGCGACACGGGCTTGCCTGCCCGGTTGTAGGCCACGTAGATTGCATTAATCTGTGAATCCTCCATCAACTGCATTTGACGGAGGTTATATTCTTCCTCGGTCTCTCCGTCCCTTCGGACCTGTCCGGCTTTCATGATTTTACGGCTGTCCATCAAGCTGGAAAACGCATAGGTGAGCGGGGTCGCCTTTGAGAGGGCAATTGTCATCAGACTCAAGGAACCTTCATCATCCAAATCGCCGCCCTTCACTTCCACGAGAGGCGACAGTTCATACGCGCCGCCCGGCTTCTGGATGTACATATCCAGCGGCAGGAGCGCTGCTGCCGCGAAAATCAGCAGCACAGCCGTAAGCGCAATCCTTTTTATATTGTTCAAAACCGATCCCTCCAAAATAGCCCCGTTCATGCCGGCATATACATAGTGTAGCACCGGCGATGGGCGCATTCAAAAACGAGGGAGTCGATTATTTTCGTGTATACCGTCATCATCTGGTGCCTCATCGCACTGTTTCTCCTCCAGCCGGGCCTTGCGCGGGAAGGGGCCGTATTCGGCATTGAACTGTTTTCGGAAGCGCTGCTTCCCTATCTGCTTCCTTACCTGATCCTGACACAATGGCTGCTCCGCCTGCCCGGAAAAGAGCCGAAAAGACGGACAGGCACCTACTGGAAAACATACTTGCTGGGAGCGTTCGGCGGCTTTCCTGTAGGGGCGGTTTCCGTATCCCACCAAGTTAGGGACGGGCGCCTGACAAAGCGGGAAGGCGCTTTGCTGACAGCGATCTGCCACGCCCCCAGTTCCATGCTGCTGATCGGCTATGTAGGCAATGAGCTGTTCGGGCGCGCCTCGGTAGGCTGGCTGCTAATGGCAGTTATCCACGGGCTCAACCTTATTTTTCTCCTGATTCTTTCAGTCCGTTCGTCCATTCATCCGGAACGTCCGCCGGTTTCGTCAGACATACCGAAAAGGAAAACCGGCTCCCCGCTCACCGAAAGCCTGAAGGACAGTTCCCAGACCATTGTCCTTGTCGCGACAACCGTCGTCTTCTTTTCCGCCGTCGGGACCGTGGCGGCAGACCTGCTGTCCAGACTGAGCCCGCTGGATGCACAAACAGCAGGCATGGCGGTCTTTCCGCTGTTTGAAATGACTGCGGGCCTTCAGACGGCGTATGATCTGTTCTCCGGGATGGAACTTCATGCAGCGCTGACTGCACTTATCCTGTCCATGAACGGGCTCAGCATCCATCTTCAGGTCGCAGTCATCGCCAGAGGAGCAGGTATCCCGATGCGTTGGTATGCCGCAGCACGTCTGGCGCACATGATCATCGTCCCCCCGGTATTCATGCTGCTTCTATCATTCTTGACTTAACCGAAAAAGCGTCGGAAAGCCTATTGGGCTTCCCGGACGCTTTTTTGGCAATATCCCCTCATTGCCGGATTTCTTTGATATTGTATTTTTCCCTGAGTGCCTGCTCGACAACGGGCGGTACAAGATCCGAGGTATCCGCCCCGTATTTGGCCACTTCCTTGACGATGCTGGAACTGAGAAATGAATACTGGTTATTCGTCATCATGAAAAAGGTCTCGATCTCTTCTTCAAGCACCCGGTTCATCGAGGTGATCTGCATTTCGTATTCAAAGTCAGAAATTGCACGAAGGCCCCGGACTATGGCGGTGGCGCCGATCCCTTTCGCATAATCGACCAGCAGGCCGGAATACGACTCGACTTTTACATTATCGATGTCCGCGGTCGCCCTGCGGATGAGCTCAATCCGTTCTTCCACCGTAAACAGAGGATTTTTGGATGAGTTATTCAGCACACACACCCGGATTTCCCCAAAGACACGCGACGCGCGCCTGATAATGTCCAGGTGGCCGTTGGTTACCGGATCGAAGCTTCCCGGCACTACCCCCATTTTACCCATTTGTCTCCCCCTCGCCGGCAGCTTGCCGATAAATTGAAATTACCGTGCCGCCATATACAGATTCTTTATCTTTCCTGAATTCCCCGAAGCTGTCCGGCAGAGGCACCGACCGATCATGTTCGCAGACGATCATGCCCACGCTGCTGATGAGGCCCGCCCCCGCCAGGTCCCCGGCCAGCTTGTAATATGTATCCCGCGCATATGGCGGATCCAGGAAGACCATATCAAATGGCTCACCTTTGGAGATGATGCGGCGGACAGCCTGCCGGGCGTCCGCACGGATCAGTTCCACCCTGTCATCATACCGGCACTTGCCAATATTCTCAATGATTGCCGACTGGGCCCGCCGGTCCTTTTCGACCAGGACCGCATATTCCATCCCCCGGCTGAGCGCCTCAAGTGCCAGCCCGCCGCTTCCCGCGAACAGGTCCAGCACGCGGCCGCCATCAAAGTACGGTCCGATCATATTAAACACGGATTCTTTGACCTTATCCGATGTCGGCCTCGTATCCGTCCCGGATGCCGATTTAAGCTGCAGGCCCCTGCGTTCTCCGGAAATGATTCTCATCTTTTCACCTTCCTGTTTTGCGCTATTCCCCGCCCTGCCGGTATGATAGGATGAGCAGAGAAAGGAGGAGCCGCATGAATACACAACGCTTTATCGAACTGGGCGAAGGACTCGGTGATGTTTTTGAACTGTGCGAACTGATCCGAACAAATTCCGGCCGCATTCACCGGGCGTTCATCTTCACGGCCGGGGAAAGCGGTGTCCTGTCTTTGGCCGTGGCTCTTGACCCCGCCGGAGAGGGCAGCTTCATGCCGATCTACATCTCCCGGGAAGGCATCCGGAGCGGCGGCCAAGAAAGCGCCCGTGTCGCCCGCTTCAGGGAAGCCGCAGCAGAAGCCGGCGCTACTCCCGTCACAGTGGAAGTGCGCCCTTCCAAAGACTTTTCCGACCGCGATCAGTACTACCGGCACATCACCGGCATCCTTCGGCTCAATCATCTGATTCCGCCGCTCCGATAAATCAGAGGCCGCCCTTGTAGTCATACTCCTTGGCTTTATCAGGCTTTGCGTTCTCGAATTCCGTTTTGATGAACGGCTTCATCGAGAGCTGGACCGAACGAACGTATTGGAGTTTCTCAAGTTTTTTTGCCGTTTCTTCTGCATCCTCAAGATCGCAGTAAAGTACGGCATACTTCATCCGCTTGGAAATATATTGGACATGCCCATATTTCCTGAGCGCCTTCACCTGCTTCAGATGGTGAAGGTGGACGACGATTCCGCGCCGCTCAATCATGATCATCCCTACTTTCCTACCATACAGAATACCATAAGCCGGAAAAACACGGCAACCGGACGAAGAATGACACGGCAGCCGGTTTCTTTTATACTGAACTTAGTTTTCTCGTATACAGGGAGGGGTCCGCATGACAAAGAAAAGAAAAGTTGCCCTTACGGTTGCAGCGGCCGGTGCCGCCGCATGGGCCGGTTCAAAAATCTTATCAAAGCCCGAAGGCCGGACATTCGTCCCTGCACTGGATTATGACGTACCGATCATTCTCGCTCACCGCGGCGGAGCCGGGCTTGCACCTGAAAATACGATGGCCGCCTTTGAGCATGCAGCCGGCCTCGGTGTGCACGGGTTTGAAATCGATGTCCACCTCTCCAAAGATGAAGAAGTGATTGTTTTCCATGATGAGACGCTTGAACGGACAACCAATCTCACCGGCCGTCCGGGTGACTATACGCTGGCCGAACTGATGGAAGCGGATTTTGGTTTTCGCCATGCGGGCCAAGACGGTTCATACCCGTTCAGGGGAAAGGCCGGCGGGGCCGTTTCTCTCCGGAGACTTCTTGAAGATTTCCCTCATATGCTGGTCAATATTGACATGAAAGATGCTCCTGATACATACGAAGGGGGCTTGCTGCCTTCAAAGCTCTGGCGGGTCATCGAGGAAGCGGACGCACGCCACAGGGTGGTCGTAACCAGTTTCCATGACAGCCAGATTGACCGGTTCAATCTATATGCCAGAAATCAGATTGCCCTCGGTGCCGGCGAACAGGAAGTCAGGCGCGCTTATCTCGCGTTTGCGAGCGGCTTCGGTCACCTATATCAGCCAAGGGCCGATGTATTCCAGATTCCGGTCCGGTCCGGCATGTTCCCTCTTGACCTCCCTCCATTCATCCGTTTTCTCGGGCGCCTCAATATCCCCGTCCATTATTGGACGATCAATGACCGTCCGGCCATGGAGCGGCTGATCGCAGCCGGAGCCCAGGGCATCATCACGGACCGCCCGGACCTCGCTGCTGGCCTTGCAGGCGGACCGGAAGATGAAATGGGGGGTTCACCGGAAGACCTGGAGTAGACTTACTCTGGGATTGAAATCAAATGTGCCAGTAGTATCTCCTCTCACTGCAGACAGTGCCTTGTCTGCAGTTTTTTTCTGGAATTATCGTCCCTATGACCGTTTGATTTCGTTATTCGTCTATTTTCATCATTGGTCAGGAAAGTTCTGACATTCAAATCCGGGCGGAGGTCGAATGATCAAATCGGGACAATGAATGATGAAACCGAAGTAAAGTAAAAAGGAGATGCCCGGACGGCATCTCAGACTGTAGACAAATCGGACCCAGAAGAAATCTTTCTGGGTCCGATTTGTTATCTTTATAGGATTTGGCAAGTGCTTTGCACTTTAAATCGACCTAGAGCGACCGGCCGTCAGGCCGGTTCCGGTGACTCCCACGTCCAGCAGGCCAATCTCTTCAGATTCAGAGCAGGAAAAGTAAGCATCGCCTGCATGGACATTTTTGCCTTCCCGCGAAGGGTTGTCCAT
>NZ_JAHBCJ010000006.1 GCF_018390575.1 Bhargavaea massiliensis
AGAGTCCGTGCCGTTTGCTGTTTTTATCGTATTAATGACTTATTGGACAGCCCCGATTTGTCTACAGTCTGTGTCCTGCTGATGCCGGACGTTTTTTATATCTGCCATAATGAAAGATCAACAAGGCAGCCGGTCTCACTCACAAAGCCCTGCCGGCAACCCGGCAGGGCTTTGTCCATCTTCAGTTCCGGATCTGGGCACCTTCTGCTTCAAGGGCTGCCACGATACGGTTGTGCGCTTCAGACACTTCTTCGTCCGTAAGCGTGCGCTCCGGATCCTGATAAGTCAGCGAGAATGCGATCGATTTCATGCCTTCTTCCATCCTGTCGCCTTCATATACGTCAAAGACGTGGACACCCTTCAGCATGCTTCCGGCATTGGCCCGGATCGTACTTTCCAGTGTCGCGGACTGGATGGCCTTCGGCACGACAAGGGCGATATCCCGGCTGATCGAAGGGAACTTCGGCACCGGCGTGTAAAGGAGCGGTTCCATCTCTTCTTCAAGCAGGCGGTGAAGGTTCATTTCAAAGACGATCGTATCCTTAAGGTCACGCGCTTTTTGTTCGGACGGATGCAGTTGGCCTATGATGCCGACCCGCTCGCCGTCCAGCAGAACATCGGCAGTGCGGCCCGGATGAAGTCCGTCCATTTCGCCTTTGCGGAAGGACAATTTGCCCGAGAGCCCGAGCTCCGCGGCCAGTCCCTCGACAATGCCTTTCACCGCAAAGAAGTCCACCGTCTTTTGTCCGCCCTGCCAGCCGCCTCCGGACCATTCGCCGGTTACAGCCCCTGCAGCGTGCTCGACTTCCGTCGGCAGACCATCTTCGCCTTCCCCAAGGAAGACGGAGCCGACTTCATAGAGCGCAACCGAACTCGTCTGGCGCGCGGTATTATAGGTGACCGCCTCCAGCAGGTGCGGCAGCAGGCTCTGGCGGAGCGTGCTCCGCTCCTCGCTCATCGGCATGAGCAGACGAGTGACCGGTGCGGTTTCGAGTGCAAACTTCTGTGATGCCGGCTCGGATGTCAGCGAGTAAGTGATCGCCTGAAACAATCCGGTGCCTTCCAGGTAACGGCGTACTGCACGGCGCTTTTTCTGGTATGGGGTGAGCCCGCCTGGAAGCGACTCCGTCACCGGCAGCGTCGCAGGAATTTCGTCATAGCCGTAAAGCCGAGCGATTTCTTCCACGATGTCCTCCGGGATGGTGATGTCCACTCGCCGTGTCGGGGCGTCGATGACGAATTGTCCGTTCACCGCTTCGTACGGGAACTGCAGTCGGTTCAGAATCTCTTCCATTTCCTCGAACGGGATCTTCATTCCGAGACGCTCATTGATGAAGTCGGGGGAAACGGTGACCCGCTTCGGCTCTTTGTCCAGTTCGTCGAACAGGACGGTGCCGGAAAGCACTTCTCCTCCCGCAAGTTCGGCCATGAGGGCAGCGGCCCGCTCGCCGGCCTCGATGACGCGGTTCGGGTCGACCCCTTTTTCAAAGCGCGTGCTGGCATCGCTTCTGAGGCCCAGTTCGCGTGACGTTTTCCGGACGGATGCCGGGCTGAAGTAGGCCGCTTCGATCACAACTGTCGTGGTGCCGTCATGGACTTCGGAGTTCGCCCCGCCCATGACCCCGGCGATGGCAACCGGCTCACGGCCGTTCGTAATCAGCAGGTGATGCGGTTCGAGCTTCCGCTCCGTGCCGTCAAGCGTCTCGATAACTTCACCCTCTGCCGCATGCCGGACGACGATCTCGCCTGTGCCGAGCCGGTCATAGTCAAACGCGTGGAGCGGCTGGCCGTACTCCATTAGCACATAGTTCGTGATGTCCACAATGTTGTTGAGCGGACGGACGCCGGACGCCATGAGCCGGGCCTTCAGCCATTCCGGGGATTCCCCGACTTGGACATTCCGGACGACTTTCGCCGCGTAGAGCGGGTTGGCTTCCGGTGCATTAACACGGAGGTTCAGGTGTCCGGATGCAGGCTCTGCCGCTTCAGCATGCGCTGTTTCTGGAAGCCTCACATCCTTCGAAAGAATCGCAGCGGTTTCGTAGGCCACGCCCAGCATGCTGAGTGCATCGGAGCGGTTGGGCGTCAGATCGAATTCGAGCACTGTGTCATCCAAGTCGAGGAGCCGAAGCGCGTCCTCGCCCGGATGGGCATCTTCAGGAAGCACATAAATGCCTGATGCGTAAGCTTTCGGTACAACTTTCCCGTCGAACCCGAGTTCCTGCAGTGAACAGATCATGCCGTGGGATTCTTCCCCGCGTAATTTCGCCTTCTTGATCTTTACGCCGCCCGGAAGGCGTGCGCCCGGCCGCGCAACAACGACTTTCTGTCCGGCGGCTACGTTTGGCGCACCGCAGATGATCTGGCTCGGCTCTTCCTCGCCGACATCAACGCGGCAGATGTTCAGCTTGTCCGCCTGCGGATGCGGATTGCACTCCAGCACATGGCCGACAACAATGTTTTTCAGCCCTTCCGAGCGGTCGTCGACAGCATCCACTTCGATGCCGGACCTTGTAATTTTTTCCGCCAGCTCAGCCGGCTCCACACCTTCAATATCTACATAATCGCTTAACCAGTTCAGTGAAACTTTCATCTGTCGCCCTCCTCAGCCTTCCGTCCTGCGGAATTGTCCGATAAACCTGAGATCATCCGTGTAGAAATGACGGATGTCCTCGATCCCGTATTTCAGCATTGCGATCCGCTCAGGCCCCATTCCGAAAGCAAATCCGGAATGCACATCCGGATCATAGCCGCCCATGCGGAGTACGTTCGGGTGGACCATGCCGGCTCCCAAAATCTCGATCCAGCCTGTTTTTTTGCAGACGTTGCAGCCCGATCCGCCGCATTTGAAGCAAGAAATATCCATTTCAACGGATGGTTCCGTAAACGGGAAATAGCTTGGGCGAAGTCGGATTTCGCGTTCTTCGCCGAACATTTTTTTCGCAAAGCGATCGAGTGTGCCTTTCAGGTCGCTCATCCGGATATTCTCGCCGACGACTAGCCCTTCGATCTGTGTGAACTGATGGGAGTGGGTCGCGTCGTCGTTGTCCCGGCGGTACACTTTACCCGGGCAAATGATTTTGAACGGCTTGCCCTTTTTGATTTCCATCGTGCGTGCCTGAACAGGTGAAGTATGCGTCCTGAGGAGAATGTCCTCGGTAATGTAAAACGAATCTTGCATATCTCGTGCCGGGTGGCCTTTCGGCAAGTTCAGCGCTTCGAAGTTATAGTAATCCTTCTCCACTTCCGGCCCTTCTGCGACTTCGTAACCCATCGAGATAAAGAAGTCTTCAATCTCCTCGATGATGCGGGTAAGCGGATGATGGTTTCCGCTCTTTACAGGAGTGCCCGGGAGCGTCACGTCGATCGACTCGGCAGCCAATTTCTTCGTGACCGCTTCTTCCTCGAGCGCTGTCATCCGGCTTTCCAGCTTCTCGGTCACCTCGCCGCGCACTTCATTGACAAGCGCCCCCATTTTCGGACGTTCCTCTGCGGGAAGCTTCCCCATTCCCTTTAACAGGTCCGTGATCGGCCCTTTCTTGCCCAGGTACTTGACCCGGACATCATTCAGCGACTTCACATCCGTCGCTGATGCGATGGCCTGAAGCACTTCTTCCTTCAACTGCTGCAGTTGCTGCTCCATTCGGATTCTCCTTTCATTAACCAGACTGCCGCCTGCCCTTCCGTTTTCAGGTATACAAAAAGCCCCGCCCCCAACATAGGGACGAGGCTGAATTCGCGGTACCACCCTGATTACCGCACATGGGTGCGGTCACTCTGGACAGGATAACGGCTGTGTGCCGGCTCGCCTTTACAGCTGATGCTGGTCCCGGCGGCAACTCGCGGGGTGAACTTCAGCGTATCCGATCACCGGCGCTTCCAGTCCCTGGCGCCGGCTCCCTGTCATCAGATGGGCCGCCTACTCTTCCCGCTCAATGTCTTTGGTCATTTACTTCTCCAGTATATCGGAACATTCTTGCGGGGGTCAAGCCGGTTCAGTCACGCAGCGCATAAAGAAGGATGCCTGTCGCAACCGCCACGTTCAGTGATTCGGCAAGCCCCCGCAGCGGGATCATGAGTTTTTTGTCCGTTTCCGCCAGCAGCCCCGGGTCGACGCCGCTCCCTTCGTTGCCGACGATCAGCGCGAATGTATCGCTCTTGCCCGGCTCATCGTAAGCGACGGCTCCTTCAAGTGCAGTCCCGTAAACCGGGATCCCCCTATTTTTCAGCGCATGGACCGTTTCCCTTAGATCCCCCCGCATGACAGGGAGATGAAAATGCGAACCTTGAGCGGAGCGGACCGTTTTAGGCGCATACGGATCAGCGCTGCCTTTACCGAGAATGACCGCATCGATTCCTGCCGCATCGGCCGTACGGATCATCGTGCCGATGTTGCCCGGATCCTGAACGGCATCGACAAGAAGCAGGGACTTCCAGCTTGCCTGCTCTTCCGCGGTCACTTCCGGAATCCGACATTGCGCATAGATTCCCTGAGGATGTTCAGTGTCCGTGATTTCCCGTTCGACCTGGGAAGTGATTTCGATCAGCTGGATCTCATCGGTTTCCCAGTAGCCAGGTATCGTGACATCCTCCCTGACGATCAAGGCAAGCACCGACCCTTCTTTTTTCAGGGCCTCTTCCGCCAGATGTTCCCCTTCGACCAGGAACTCTCCGGTTTTGTCCCGTTCTTTCCTGGTATTCACCAGCTTCTTCCAATGCTTCACGAGCGAGTTTTGTGTGGATTCAATCCGCTTCAATCTGTGACACCTTCCGTCATCCGTTATTTGCTTAAGTGTAGCAAAACAGATGTATAGCCGGCGAGCAAAACGGAAAACCTTTCCCCAGGAGGGTGATGAACATGAACTTCCAGATCCGCGATGCCATTACGGCCAATATGCAGGGAAACTCGGCGGAAGACATCCGCGGCGTCATCGATGACGCTATCTCCCGGGGCGAAGAGCATCTTCTGCCCGGTCTCGGCGTGATTTTCGAGAAATTCTGGCAGCAGGCTGACGCAGCAGAAAAGCAGAACGTCCTGGCCGACCTGGAAAGCGCATTCGGCAAGAAGGTACAGTAATCCAACATGAAAAGCCGCCGGTCCCGGCGGCTTTTTACGTGTTCACTTAAAGAATCGATGCAAGAACCGCTTTTTGTGCATGAAGGCGGTTTTCGGCCTGCTGGAAAATGTAGGAGTTCGGGCCATCGATGACGGATGCCGATACTTCTTCGCCACGGTGTGCCGGCAGGCAGTGAAGGAACATATAGTCGGCCTTCGCATACTTGACGAGGTCATCATCGACCATGAAGCCCTTGAACGCCTCTAGCCTTGCAGCCGCTTCCTCTTCCTGCCCCATACTGGTCCATGTGTCGGTATAGACCGCATCCGCCCCGCTGACCGCTTTTACCGGATCCGATGTCCAGCTGACGTGCCCACCGGTCTTGCCGGCAATGGCGACCGCGGTTTCCATTACATCGGGTGATGGCTCATAGCTTTCCGGGGTTGCTACCGCAATCTCCATGCCTGTATGCGCGGCGGCGATGACAAGAGAATGTGCGACATTGTTTCCGTCTCCGACATAGGCGATTTTACGGCCTTTCAGCTCACCCTTCACCTCGCGCACAGTCAGGAGATCAGCAAGCGCCTGGCATGGATGATAAATATCCGTCAGGCCGTTGATGACAGGAATGCTGGCTTCGTCTGCCAACTCCTGCACCATCGTATGCTTATTGGCGCGGATCATGATGGCATCCAAATACCCGGACAGCACGTGGGCGGTATCGTAGACCGATTCGCCGCGGCCAATCTGAAGGTCACGTGAATTCATATACATCGCATGCCCTCCGAGTTGGATCATCCCTGACTCAAAAGAAATCCGGGTTCGGGTCGAATGTTTTTCGAAAATCATACCGAGAATCTTACCGGCGAGCAGTTTCGGATAACGGCCCTCCGAACCAAGTTTTTTCAGCACTACCCCCAGTTCCACCAGGCCTTCTACTTCAGCGCCCGAAAGCTGGTCCAGTGCCAGCAGATCTTTTCCCTTCAGGCTTTCAACCAATACCATTTCCTGCATCCCCGTCATGAACATTCAACTCACCCTTCCGTTTATTCATCTTGTTGAATTATTATACAATTGTATAAATATTAAATCAAGCGGTTCTTTATAACTATTTTTTCTTCTTCTCATGGACTATAAATTAAAAACTCCCCCGCCAACCTGTCAGGGATGGCGGGGAAGCTGCTTTTTATTCAAATGTTAGCCGGTCGACCGTTTCACGATCCAACTTCTTGATAACTGCCACAAGCAGCTGTACTGCGTGCTCGTAATCTTTTTTATGCAGGATGGCCGAATGGCTATGGATATAGCGGGTCGGGATGCAAATGGCGAGTGACGGGACACCTTCGTTTGCCAGGTGGATGGATCCGGCATCCGTACCGCCTCCCGGAATCGTTTCAAACTGGTACGGGATTCCCTGTTCTTCGGCCGTATCCACGACAAGGTCGCGCAGGCCCTTATGGGAGACCATCGATGCATCAAACAGGACGATCTGCGGGCCGTCGCCCATCTTGCCGGTTGCCTCTTTGGAAGAAATGCCCGGTGTATCTCCTGCGATGCCTACATCCACGGCAAAGCCGATGTCCGGCTTCACTTTGGCAGCGACTGTCCGGGCACCGCGCAGGCCGATCTCTTCCTGGACGGCTCCTGCCGAGAAGACGGTGTTCGGGTGCTGCTCGTCTTTCAGCTTGCGCAGAACATCGATTGCAATAGCACATCCGATCCGGTTGTCCCAGGCTTTTGCCAGCAAATAATCGGGGTTGTTCATGACCGTGAATTCAAAGTAAGGGGCAACCATGTCTCCCGGACGCACGCCCCACTCCATCGCTTCTTCTTTTGAGGAAGCGCCGATGTCGATGAACATATCCTTGATGTCGACCGGCTTTTTTCGAGCTTCGGCAGACAAGATATGCGGCGGCTTGGAGCCGATGACTCCGGTGAGTTCACGGCCATCACGTGTCACGATCGTTACACGCTGCGCGAGCATAACCTGCGACCACCAGCCTCCGACTGTCTGGAAACTGAGAAAGCCTTTGTCGTCAATTTTGGAAATCATGAAGCCGACTTCATCAAGGTGGCCCGCCACCAGCACGCGCGGGCCTTCTGCGGATCCTTTCTTTTCTGCGATCAGCGAGCCGAGGCCATCATAATCGATCGAATCGGCAAATGGTTCGATGTAGCGCTTCATCACTTCGCGGGCTTCCCGTTCGTTGCCCGGAATTCCTTTTGCATCTGTCAGGTCTTTTAGCATCTGTAGCTGTTCGTCAAGCTGGACCATTACTTCGACCTCCTAAACATGTGTCATTCAAATTATAGTGGATGGAGCAAATGTTTTCAAAACATTTTGGGAAAAGCTGGCCATCAATGATTATCCAACTCTTTTTCCAGGCGTCTGATGAACGCATCCTTGTCATCCACCCTGACCGCGACCGCACGATGAGGTCTGCGGATTCCCATAAACAGGGTTGCGGAAACCGGATGCTTCAGCCTGAGCAGGACATCGGGACGGCCCGCCTCAAAGTCTCTGGCGATGAACGCTGCGGTATCTTTGGAGAGCTTGCCGGACAGTTTTTCCACGTCCGTCACCACTTCTTCGATGTCCGAATAACGGATTTCCATCTTGTTGGACATGCCGAGGGACAGGTAAAGGCGGTCGCTGCCGAAAACCGACGGGGTGAGCCGGACTGCCTGCATGTCCGCAATCAGATAGATGACCGAATATACGTTCAGGATAAGAAGGATGATTGACAGGACAAGCGACTTATCATGGAGCCACCAGTGAATGCCGATCGTTTCGATGATAATGGCATGGATGAGCATCATCTGCATGGCCATGTGACTGGAGTTTCTGTGGAGGGTAAACGCATCCTCGTTCAGGCAGGGCTTCCTTTTCCATGATCCGAATGCATAGTAGAACATCAGCATCTCCGAACAGAACGCATGGATAATCGGATGGCTGCGGATATGGCTGTTGACGGCGGCAGGAAACGCAAAAAGGAGAGGCTTCTCATCCTCACCGGTTGTCCGGATGATCTTTGGCAGGTAGACAAACAGCGAGACGACCAGCACCAGCTCCAGCAGAATAAATGCCCCTTCGGCAGCAAAGCCGATATAGGTGATCGGCGTGTAGCTGCCCAGCCACTCGGCAGGAATAAGGAACCGTGCCGCGATCAGTCCCGTTGCCGCACCGAAAAGGAATCCCTTCAGCGTGATTGATCTTGTCCAAGCAAGGAACAGGAGAGGTGCCACGATTGCCAGGTCGATCAGGGAGCCGATCACAACCGCCCCGGATGCCCCTGAAAGCACATAGCCGCCAAAGTCGGTCCTGTATAGAATCAGGTTGGATCCAAGGACAAGCAACAGCAGGATCAGCCAGACGGGATTTGCGGATTTGCGGACGACAGCGGTCATCGGATCACCCTCCACTTTCGTTTACTTCTATTATACGCGGCCGCAGTATCCCTCTCCTTCTGCGGCAGGAATAAACCGCCCCCGGATTGGAGGCGGTTCACACAATGTTCAGATTCAGCCGTTGGAACCCTGCTTGACCCATTTGGCGACTTCAATGGTACGACGGGCCTGATGCTGGACAGCCGCTTTGATTTTATCTTCTCCTTCGACCATGTTGCCGTCCTGATCGACTGTGACACTCGTGCCGTACGGGTTTCCGCCAGCGGCAAATACCGATTGATCCGTGTAGCCCGGAGCGGCGATGATGGCGCCCCAGTGGAACAGCGATGTGTAGAGGGAGAGGATGGTCGCTTCCTGTCCGCCGTGCGGGTTTTGGGCGGATGACATGGCGCTGCATACTTTGTTGACAAGCTTGCCCTGTGCCCAGAGTCCGCCGGTCAGGTCAAAGAACTGCTGCATCTGGACAGACTTGCTCCCGAAACGGGTCGGTGCGCTGAAGATGACGGCATCCGCCCACTCCAGGTCTTCCGGCTTGGCTTCCGGCTCATCCTTGACCGATTCATAATGCTGTTTCCAGGCAGGATTGGAGGCAATCGCCGCCTCTGGAGCCGTTTCGGCAACCTTCAGGACTTTAACTTCCGCCCCTGCTTCCTGCGCCGCTTCACCCGCCCAATGAGCCAATTTGTGATTGGTTCCGGTCGAGCTGTAGTGAATGACTGCCAGTTTGATTGGGTCCATACAGACAACTCCCTTGAATTCATAGTGTTTGTGCAACATTACTACTATTGCCTCCGGCCTGATCGGATAAACAACCGGCTTGCAAATGGATGACGTCTGAATGCCCTCGTGATAAAGTGAATTTACCATGTAACCCGAAAGAGGCCTAGCCATGCGTGTCTTTATCTATTTCATCATTTTCTTTTCGTTCTTCGACCTGTTCAGCCAGCTGCCGGTGATGAGCCCTCATGCCGTACTGCTCGGTGCCACTCCTTTTGTCACGGGGCTTGTTGTCGGAATCTATTCATTTGCCAACACGATCGGCAACGTATTTTCCGGGTTCGCGACAGACCGTCTCGGTCCATTTCCGATTTTGATTGCGGGACTTCTGCTTTCGTCTGTTGCCCTTTTCCTCTACACGCCCGCAGACACGCCGAACGCCCTCCTGGCAGTGCGTGTGGTCCACGGCTTCATGGAGGGACTGATCGTTCCAGCAGCGTTCACATTCATCGCCAACCGTTCGGAAGAATCAAAGCGCGGAAGGAACTCGGCTTTGTCTGGGGCTTTTGTCGGGTTGGCCGCGATTGCCGGTCCCGCCCTTAGCGGGATCATCGCTTCAAGAACCGGTGCACCGTTCATCATGCTGATGAATGGGATTTTTCTCCTGGCACTTGCGGTACTTGCCGTGTTTATACTCGGCGGCAGTAAAAAACAAATAGAGGGGATGGCCAAAACCGGCCGTTCTTCCGGACACTTTCCGGTAAGGGACCTGTTCCGCCATCCCGGCGTGATCCGGGCCTTTGCAGGTGCCTTTTTCCTGATGTTCTCCCAGGGTGTGCTTGCTCTCGTCCTTCCGCTCCGCGTGGAAGCAATCGGGTTCGATACGAAAACGAGCGGCTTTTTGCTCAGCGTCTTCGGAGTCGTCGCCATCCTGATTTTCATCCTGCCGACCAACCGGCTCTTTGATCGCATCAGGCCAGAGGCGACACTCGCTTTCGGTATCGCGCTCATGGGCTCGAGCATGCTGTTCCTGTCCATAGCAGGACAGCTCCCGCTGCTTTATGCGGCCATGTCCTTGTACGGGATCGGATTTGCCTTCCTGTTCCCTTCAGTCAATTCTTTGCTGATCGATTCGACAGATGCCCACTATCGCGGAAAAGCCTATGGGTACTTTTATGCGTTTTTCTCGATTGGCGTAGTCGCTGGCTCCGGCCTGATCGGGCTATTGGACTTGGACGCGCACGGCGCTTTCCTTCTCACAGGAGTGGTCCTCCTTTCCGTAGCCGCCTACGTGCTATCGGGATTGAGACGGGCGAAGGCAGATAAATCCAGTCTTTGATACACAAAAACAGCCATCCGGCCCGCCTGATGTCAGGTGGGCCGGATGGCTGTTTTACAGTATCTATC
This sequence comes from Bhargavaea massiliensis, assembly GCF_018390575.1. Lineage (GTDB taxonomy): Bacteria > Bacillota > Bacilli > Bacillales_A > Planococcaceae > Bhargavaea > Bhargavaea massiliensis. Next base: position 10,590 of record NZ_JAHBCJ010000006.1, read on the forward strand.
AGTTGAGGATCTTCACTTTAACTGTTTTGGAACCCCACTGCAGCGCGCGGCTCTTGTTCGGAATAAAGACATCGATGCGGTTGCCTTTGATGGCGCCGCCAGTGTCTCCGGCGATGGCTTCACCATAGCCTTCAACCCAAACTTTCGTTCCGAGCGGAATGACTTTAGGGTCTACTGCGATGACTTTCTGGTCAGGATTCGCTCTCAGGTTAATGCCCGTAGCCGTAACTCCGGAGCAACCGTTGCAATATGCCGTGTAAGCAGTTGCGCGAACAGACAGTTCACGAGTTGCCGACGGTGCAGGCTTGGAAGCGGACGCCGTGTTCGATGTGCTTGCCTGGACTGCTTTGCCGGATATCTTCAGAGATTGTCCAGGATGGATGAGCGAGCTGCTGAGGCCATTCAGCCCCATAAGCGTGTTGACGCTCATGCCATGGTTGGTTGCGATGCGATAAAGCGTATCGCCGCTTTTGACGGTATATGTGGAAGCATTCGCTGCTGGCGTAGACGCAGCTGGCGCTTTCTGTTGGGTTTGTGTGGCATTGCTGTCCGAGGAGGTAGTAAGGACATCTCCCGGATAGATCAAATCAGAGGAAAGGGAATTCCACTGTTTCAGCTGTGCGACTGTGACAGAATTGGCCTGAGAGATCGACCAGAGTGTATCGCCCTTAGAGACCGTATGCTCTGCAGCCGAAGCCGTTCCTGCACCTGCACCCAGGGTCAGCGCTGCCGTCAGCGCAATCAAGCTTTTTTTCATAATGGTAAATGTCTCCTTTCTTCAACGACACCAACTCTACCACGCCTATGTTACAGTGGCATGACAAATCGATGAAGAAACGAAAACATATTATTACACTCTATTAATAGATTAGTTACGGAGAAGTGGTTTTTTTCACACGCGGCAGTCGGATTCTTGCCGTCGTGCCCTTTCCTTCCTCGCTTTCAAACTCAATCGTCCCTCCATGACGCTCTATGATTTTGAAGCTTTTCATGAGCCCCATGCCGGTGCCTTTTTCTTTATTCGAATAAAATGGTTCACCCAGTCGGGGCAGCCGTTCCTCGGGAATGCCGACCCCTTCGTCCCGGACTTCGATGATTGGCCCGTCGGCGCTGTCCCAGGCGGCAAGATGGATCACCCCGCCATCAGGCATCGCTTCTATCGAGTTTTTCACCAGATTGATGATGACATGTTTGATCTCATCCATTTTGCAGAAGGCCGGGAGATTTGTTTCCGGAACCTTAAATTGGATCTCGCAATTGTGCATTCTTGCCTCCGCCCGAAGAAGACGGATCACTTCTGAAAGTATCTTTTTCAGATCGGCCTGCCTCATTTCATCTCCCTGGTGGGGCTCGGCCAGCATCAGCAATTCATCGACAATTTGTTCAATGCGATCCAATTGATCCAAAACAATGTCGGTGTATGCCCCGGCTGAACCCGTCTCATCCATCAGTTGCATAAACCCTTTTACAGATGTCAGGGGGTTTCTCACTTCGTGGGCAATACCGGCGGCCAAGTGGCCGACCATTCCAAGTTTTTCCCATTTCAGATTGACTTCTTCCGAAAATTTCTGCTTGGTAATGTCCTGTGTGAACCCGATCAGCCTGAGGACACGCCCTTCACTGTTCCGAATCGGCACCGATTTCGTGCGCAACCACTTTAGCCCCTTGCCGGGTACGATCACACGATAATCCATTTCCCCGGAAGAACCGGCATTGCAGAGTACATTCGCCATATTCCCCCTGTCATCCGGATGGATATGTTTTTGAAATGACAGACCATCGGCATAAATTTCGTTTAGTTCCACCTCAAACAAATTCTTTATTGCCGGGCTCAGATAAACAAAGCGTTTATGAATGAAATCGTACTGTCCGACACCCAGGCCGGTATTTTCCATAATATCGATGATAAGCTGATCCCGGTCCTTGATGATCCGTTCCTGCAACTGAATCAGAGACTGGGTGGCTGCAGCCGAATCTTTGGAGACAATCATGGCAGTCGTGGCAGCCAGACGGTCTCCACTGTCAAAAACGGGATATGCGCGGATGCTGACCGGTACTCGGGTGCCGTTTTTCTTCAGCCGTACTGTGTCGAGGACGACTTTCTTCTCCCCTGCCAACAGACGGTTCCGCGTCAGCTCGAACTCTTCCTGTAAATCCTTCGGCACATACGGCAGGATGCCTCCTACAAGGTCATCCTCCGTCCAACCGTATTCTTTCGTAAAAGCTGTGTTGATTTTCATGACTTCGCCATTGGTTTTTAAAAGAATGGCCGCTTCATCCATAAAATCAAAAAAAGGGCTGCTCCAGGTTGCCGATGGGCTGGCTGGTGCGATCTCAACTAGTCCTTTCTTTATCGGAAATGCCCTTAATAACGCATGCAGTTCATCAATCCGTTCCAAATGCTCCACATACATCGGCAACTGAGAATCGTCTCTGCCTCTAACAGAGAAGGGGATGAATTCTTCACCGCGATGTGCATGGCGGACCCTTTCAAAAAAAAGTGGTATATCCTTGAAATGCACCATGTCATGGACTGTGTGATCCAAAGACGAGGGATATCTGAGGGAATCCTTTTCGCCGCTTGCAGTCATACAATAATGTCCGCTTTCGACATGGAGCACAGTATATAGATATCCGCCACTGTTTGCCTGGAACAACTCTTTATTCTTCATTTCACATCCCGCTCTCGTCATGAAAATCATCGTTAGGGTGCTTTTTTCGACCCAAAGACTCACTCTTCAGTCTTTATTGAGTATATTATACTAATATTTTTTTGATTACGATAGAGCAATACTTGACAAAATTTAAAGGCTGATAAACTTTAATGAGAGTTCAGCAAAACGGCACAATCAGTTCAGGGCTGTTATTTTTAGGAGAATTTACATCAGGAGAGACCTCATATGCTTCCATCTTGTCCGCGTCATAAGGGACGAGCAGGCGGCTCAGCGACTCCACATCCCTGTTATTGGGATTCAGCCACTCTCCTTCATTCTCCGGAGCCAGAATCACCGGCATCCGGTCATGAATCTTTTCCATGAGCCGGTTTGGCTGTGTGGTAATGGCTGTGCATGTATGGACTTTCTCTCCATCCGGGGAAATCCACGTTTCCCACAGCCCGGCCATGCCAAACACCGGCTCTTCTTTTAGCCTGATCCTCATCGGCCTGCGGACTTCCCCTTCCCTTCGCCATTCATAGAACGAGTCGGCCGGAATGATACAGCGGCGACGCTCGAATGCCTGCCGGAAGCTCGGTTTTTCCGCCAACGTCTCTGCACGCGCGTTGATCATCCGGCTGCCGACCTTCAGATCCTTCGCCCACCCCGGAACGAGACCCCAGCGCAACTTGCCCATCCGGTTTTCGCGGCCGTCACTGATCACGGCCACCACCTGCTGGGTCGGGGCAATATTGTAGCTCGGGAAATACTCTTCCTCTTCGAATGTCCGGGTTACCGCAAATCTCTCGATCAGTTCCCCATAAGGGATGTATAAAGTAAACCTTCCGCACATCGCAAATCCCCCTCCCAGCCTATACTGTAATCCGTTATACATTAAAAAGAACGGTCCGTGCAAGCGCACGAACCGAACCTGTCAGAATTCATGGAATTTCTTGATTCTTTCCTTCCCTGCCGATCAATGACGTCAGGAACAGGCCGGCCCCGAAAGTAATGAGGCTAATCAGCGCGGCAAGGAAATCCCCGGGAATTCCCGGGAAAATGACGAACACCGAACCGGCAATCAGGCCGATGATAATGGCATACATCACAGTCGGTATCCTGCTGAGCAGAAAATGAATCACCTTGCTGCTGACGATGAAGCCAACACCGACTCCGGCCCCGATCACCGCGATGATCGGAAGGTTCAGATCAGACAGTGCCGCAATTGCCGTTGAGTACGCGCCAAGCAGAAGCAGGATAAATGATCCGCTGATTCCGGGCAAAAGCATCGCCATGCTGCCAAGCCAGCCGGCGAAAAACAGACCTGGAGCATTGGATGCATTCAGCTCACGGATTGGTTCAGATTCAGCCGGACTCAGGAAAGCAGTGGCGGCAAGCGAGACTCCGACTGCGACAAGAAGCACATAGTGAACAGGCCCGAAATTCCGTGCTATCCCAGCCTCCCTTGATAGGAAAGGCAAGACACCGAGGACCAGGCCGATAAAAAAGAATTGCGTCGGAACGATATGATATGTCAGCAAATAATCGATCAGCCGGCTGAACAGCAGCAGGGCTGCTCCGATGCCCACACCAAGAGGGATAAGAAACATGAGATGCTTTTTCCACTCCCGGCTAAAAAAACCGCTGATGGCAGACAGCAACCGATCGTAAATGCCGAGAATCAGTGCAATCGTCCCCCCACTCACTCCCGGAATCAGATCACTGATGCCCATCATCAGGCCGCGATATATATTTTTCCATTCCATAAACCCATACCATCCTTCCAGATTTAAATCAACTTCTCCAGTATAGCACGGAAAGAAACAGCAGCTGCCGGATTTCCAAGAGAAAACAGACAGCAAAAAACCCGCACCAAAGTACGGGTTCATGCGTCATGCCTGTTGGGCTTTAAGTTCGTCGACTTTCTCCTGCCATTCCGCTTCGGTCATACCGGTTTCAAGGAAGTAACGGTTGCGAGGATGTTCTCGGCACTCATCAGTGCAGCTGCGGCGATAGAGAAGTTCATTTTCTTCGGAAGCGAGAATCTTTTTGTTGCATTCAGGGTTTGCACAGTTGACATACCGTTCACATGGCGTCCCGTCAAAGTGGTCGCGGCCGACAACTACGTGCTCCACCTGGTTGACCGGCACGGCGATGCGATTATCGAATACGTAGCACTGGCCATCCCAGAGCTGCCCCTTGGCAACAGGGTCTTTTCCGTATGACACGATTCCGCCATGGAGGTGCGCCACATCTTCGAAGCCTTCACGCTTCAGCCATCCTGTGAACTTCTCACAGCGGATGCCGCCTGTGCAGTAGGCCAATATTTTCTTGCCTTCAAACTTTTCCCGGTTTTCACGGACCCAATCCGGAAGCTCGCGGAATGTTTCCACTTCAGGACGGATTGCGCCGCGGAAATGGCCAAGGTCATATTCATAATCATTACGGGCGTCTAGGACGACAACGTCATCACGCTGCATCTGCTCGAGAAACTTTGCCGGCTCCAGATATTCACCGGTCAGCTCATTCGGATCTACGTCTTCCTCAAGGCTGAGGTTGACGATCTCCTTGCGGTGGCGGACATGCATTTTTTTGAAAGCATGGCCTTCAGCCTCGTCAATTTTAAATACCATGTCACTGAAACGCTCATCCGCATGCATCGCATCCATATATTTCTGTGTCTGTTCAACCGTGCCGGAGCACGTTCCGTTAATGCCTTCACTGCCTATGAGGATACGGCCTTTTAGCCCAAGCTCCCTGCAAAACGCAAGATGATCCTGTGCAAAAGTTTCCGGATCCTCAATCGGCACGTATTTATAATACAAGAGGACTCTGTGTGTGAATTTTCCCATAATCCGACACCATTCCCTTTCTCCCTATAGATTAAAAATGCCACTCACCAATATAACAAAAAAAGGAGCGGATGTGTAGCGGAAATCAGCGGTAATCTCCGGCAGCCGAAAAGAAAACAAGTCCGAAAAAGCGGTCACTCCCCTTGCCGTCATCCGAAATTTCGTCCCTGGATCGGCCTTGTCCGGAATTTCCGGCCCGGCTTCAAGGGGCCCATGCCGGCAGAAAAAATCCTCGAAACCGCTTCGCGCAAAGATACTGCGAACGTTTCGAGGAGTCTCCCTGTGCTGTACCGCTTGCCGGATGAAAAGCTGAAACGGTATTTACGGACAGCCCCGTTCCTTTATTCCTTCATCTTCCTGTACAAGCCGATAAAACGTTCCGGCTGTTCCTCTGTCCTGAAGGCGAACACTCCTTCATCGGTATGGAGGTACAGGAACCAGCAGCGGCTCGTCGCTGCCCGTGAACTCATATCCCATACTTTCGACAGCGGAAATTCACGCTCCGACGAAATGACTGCATGTTCGGTCAGAATCAGTTCGCATTCAACATCTTCTGTTCGCTGCTGCAATCGACGGATCGACCTCTCGGTACGGATATAGCGGATTACCGCCATTGCCTGTGCCCAGCCTGTCATTTGAATACAGATGTACTGTGAAGCGGCTGAACTCGGGACTTTGGATCCAAAAAGGCTTTCGCATTGTTGATGGCGATTGGAGCCTCTCCAAGACCGACAGCAATGAGTTTGACTTTGCCGTCATAAGTGGTCACATCGCCTGCGGCATAAATCCCCTCGATATTCGTCTCCATCTTGGTATTGACGACAATCGAGTTTTTATCCATTTCCAGTCCCCATTCTTTGAGCGGTCCGAGGGAAGAGACATTCCCATAGTTGACGATGACATGATCGGCATGGAGGTTTGTTTCGTCGCCTTCCTTGCTCACCAGTACGACTTCATCAAGCCGTCCTTCTTCACCCTGCAGAATTTTGACATTATGCGATGTCTTCACATCGACGGTCGACTCATGCAGTTTAGTGACACTGGTTTCATGCGCCGTGAAGCGTTCGCGACGATGAACAAGGGTCACTTTGTCCGCGACTCCTTCAAGCATAAGTGCCCAATCAACCGCTGAGTCGCCTCCCCCGCATACCAAGATTTGCGTTCCTTTGAAGCTGGACAAATCTTTGACGCCGTAGTGCAATGTTTTGCCTTCAAATCTTTCTGCCCCTTCGACATTCAGCTTACGCGGCTGGAATGCCCCTACGCCGGCGGTGATAAGAACCGTGCGGGAATAATGGACGCCCTTATCCGTTTCAATGACAAACTGATCGCCGTCCCGGTTTGCTGCCAGTACCGTTTCGCCCAGGCAGATTTCAGGTTTGCCATATTGGGCCTGCTCGGAAAGATTGGCCACGAGATCTTTCGCAAGGATCTTCGGAAAGCCGCCTACATCGTAAATATATTTATCCGGATAAAGTTCTGAAAGCTGTCCGCCAAGTTGCGGAAGGCTGTCGAGGATTTTGACTTTCATCTCCCGCATGCCTGCGTAAAATGAAGCGAAAAGTCCGGTCGGACCTGCGCCCACGATCGTTATATCAAATACTTCTTGTCCGTTCTCCAACATAGTTCACTCCTATTTAAATCCGGCTGAGAATTCTTTTCACTTAACATTATAACGGTAACCCGCCCTTTGGAAAAGTCATTGATACAACCTTATCCCGTGCATCGCCGCCTTCCTTCCTTTAAAATAAGAAACGGATGCACGACTATCGGTAAATATATGACGAAAGGTTGTTATAGTGTGGGAAAGCGGGAGGACATTTACGAGTATATCATCGGCAGGAAGGATGAGCTGGCAAAAGACTGGATCGCTCAAAGTGCCGGCAACGGTTCGGAGTCTGTCTTCCACAAAGGTGACAAAGGAAAGCTGCACCTGCAGCACGACAAGCTCATCGAGACTGTCAGCCGAATTTTCATCGAAAAGGATGATGACTTTAAATTACATATTGATGAATGGTCTGAATCTGTCGCTACAGACTGGGTGAAGAGCGGCGTGACAATGCATGAAACGATTTCACAGTTCCGGGTGATTCGGACGGATTACTGGAACTGCGTAAAAAAATATATCCGTTCGGAAAAACAGAATTTCACGATTGATGACGCCTTCTACTGGAGCAATCTCGTCAATGATGCGTTCGACTTCATCACGGAAAACTTCGCCCGGCATTTTGAAGAAGCGCATAAAAACATTCTCTCATCCCAGCAACAAATGATCACTGAGTTGAGCAGCCCGGTCATCCCGGTCAAACGCGGCATCGGGATTTTGCCCCTGGTCGGCGACATCGATACATATCGCGCCCGCGTCATTCTGGAAACCAGTCTTGAACAGGCTGCGGAGCAAAAGCTCGACATGCTTTTCATCGATCTGTCAGCCGTTCCAATCGTCGATACGATGGTTGCCCACCAGCTGTTCCAGCTGATTGATGCACTCCGTCTGATCGGCGTGGAAGCGATTCTTTCCGGTATCCGTCCGGAAATCGCCCAAACAGCCGTACAGCTGGGTATTGAATTCCGCGGCATCAAAACACAGTCTACTCTTATGAATGCTCTTGAACTCTATAGCTGAACGGCTCAAGCCCTCCCCCTTCCGCCTGCGCGGAGGGGGAGTTTTTTTGATGAACGGATTATTCGAAATCGTCCGCCGATTACCATTGCAATTTGGTCTGCGTTCATCAAAAATAAGAAAGAAGACATTTCTCTCAAAAGGGAGTGGTTGCGTTGACCACATTCAAGGACTATGAATACAAGCGGCCGGAAATGGAGGCACTCAGGACTGAGTGGAACAAACACCTTGACCGGTTCCGGCATGCCAATTCCGCTGAAGCCCAGGACGCTGTGATCCGGGAACTGAACCGGCTGGCCGATGACTTTTCTACTGCTTCAAATCTGGTGTACATCCGCTCTTCCATTGACACGAATGATGTTTACTATGAAGAGCAGCGCGATTATTTCAACGATATAGGGCCTGAATTTGACGAACTGAACACCGCATTTTATAAGGAGCTCGTTGCAAGCCCATATCGGGAAGAACTTGAAAAGCGTTGGGGCACCCAACTTTTCACCCTTGCCGATCAAAAAATCCGTTCATTTTCTGCTGAAGCGATCCCGCTGCTCCAGCAAGAAAACAAACTGGCCTCCGAGTATGCCAAGCTGATCGCGTCGGCGCAGATTGACTTCGGCGGGGAGACACTTACACTCGCACAGCTCGGCCCCTATACCCAATCGACAGACCGGGAAACACGTAGAGCTGCCAACGAAGCGAGATTCGGCTTTTTTGCAGACCACAAAAAAGAGTTTGACGGAATTTATCATAAGCTGGTCAATGTCCGTCATCAGATTGCCCAGTCTCTCGGCTACAAAGACTTTGTCGATGTCGGTTACCTGAGAATGAACCGGATTGGCTATGACCGGGAAATGGTGAAAAACTTCCGGGAACAGGTCAAGCTGCATATCGTCCCCCTCGCCACCCGACTGTACGACCGGCAGGCAGTCCGGATCGGTGTGGACCGCCTCGCCTTCCATGACGAAGGGCTCAACTTCATCACCGGCAATGCGGTTCCGAAGGGCGACGCGGATTGGATCATCGAAAACGGGAAAAAGATGTATGATGAGCTTTCGCCGGAAACCTCTGAGTTCTTCCGATTCATGCTGGAACGGAACCTGATGGATCTGATCGCCAAGAAAGGAAAGGAAGGCGGCGGTTACTGCACGTTCATTGATAACTATGATTCCCCGTTCATCTTCTCGAACTTTAATGGCACATCCGATGACATCGACGTCCTGACCCATGAAGCGGGCCATGCGTTCCAGGTCTACTCCAGCCGCGGAATCGGGGTACCTGAATATATCTGGCCGACCAGCGAAGCGGCTGAGATCCATTCGATGAGCATGGAATTCTTCACGTGGCCTTGGATGGAACAATTCTTCAAGGAAGACTCAGAAAAGTATAAGTTCAGCCACCTCAGCTCTGCCCTGTTATTCCTGCCATACGGCGTGGCTGTCGATGAATTCCAGCATCTCATTTATGAAAACCCTGGCATGACACCCGACGAGAGGAAAGCCACCTGGAAAAAGTTGGAGTCCGAATATCTGCCGCATCGTGACTACGATGGCCTCGAGTATCTTGAACAAGGGGGATTCTGGCAGCGTCAGGCTCATATCTATGAAGTTCCGTTCTATTATATCGATTACTGCCTTGCCCAGATCTGCGCACTGCAATTTTGGAAGCGCTCCAGAGAGGAACGGGACGCAGCATGGGCAGATTACCTGCACCTCTGCCGTCTCGGCGGCTCCCTGCCGTTTACGGATCTTGTAAAGGAAGCTAATTTGCTGTCACCATTCGAGGACGGTTGCATTGAGTCAGTTATTGGCCCGATCACGGAATGGCTCGACACGGTTGACGACAGTTCACTCTGATTTTAATTCACCGACCGGTTAACGTATGATCAGCGAGCAACATGAATCTGAACGCGACAAAGCGGCAGATCATCTGTTGCTCGCATTTTTGGATTCCTGTCAGGCAATCATTTCCCGAATTTGCATCTGAATTCAAGACAAAACGGGTATAACTCCTTCAGAAGGCAAAGTGGGGCTTCTTAAACAACCTAGGAGGGATCGAATGTTCGAGCGAAAAAAGAACGATCCATTTTTTGAATTGCTGGCTAGGATATCGGTCAATGTCCAGCAAGCCACTCAGTATGCAGATGAATTCCGGATCAGATCGCTGGGTGATCTGCCGGAAATCAGTGCTACGATGAAAAAGTACGAAACAGATGGCGATGAACTCATACATGAACTGATCGTGATGCTGAACAAATCGTTTATGACTCCAATTGAACGTGAAGACATCCTGGCTCTGGCAAACAGCATGGATAATGTTCTCGACGGAATCGAAGAATGCATCGCACACTTTGATATGTTTGCGCTCGCCGAGATTGATGAGGCGATGAATACGTTCATCCGCTATATCCGGCAAAGTACAGACGAAATCGTCAAGGCGATGGAGAAGCTGAAGCGCAAAAATCTGACAGGGATGCACGAGCATGCCGTGCTGATCAAAGATTACGAAAGCAAATGCGATGACGTGCTCCGCTCCTCCATCAAAGAATTATTCAAGAACGAAAAAGACCCGATCCGTATCATTCAATTCAAGGATATTTACGAACAGCTTGAAGATATTGCTGACGAATGCCAGAACGTAGCCAATACGATAGAAACCATTATTATGCGCAATGCATAGGGACTGGAGGTCGGCTAATGGATTTACTGGTTATCCTCACCATATTGATCGTCATCTTTGCTTTGGCCTTTGATTTCATCAATGGATTTCATGACACGGCCAATGCGATTGCCACCTCTGTCTCGACGAGAGCTCTTCCTCCCAGAACCGCTGTAATGATGGCTGCAGTCATGAACTTTATCGGAGCCATCACATTCACGGGAGTCGCCAAGGCCATCACGAAGGATATCGTCGATCCGTTTGCCTTGTCCAACGGGGCGGTTGTCATCCTGGCTGCGCTTATTGCAGCGATTGCGTGGAACCTGATCACCTGGTACTTTGGAATTCCATCGAGCTCATCCCACGCCATTATCGGTGCAATTGCCGGAGCTGCCATTGCAGCGGCCGGCTTCAATAGCCTGAACTATAGCGGTTTCGTCAAAATTCTTCAGGCCCTGATTTTCTCGCCGCTGATCGCCCTCTCGATGGGCTTTCTCGTCATGTCCCTTTTCAAACTTCTTCTCAAGCGGGCTACACTGACCGCGACTAATCGAAGAATTCGCCGATTACAGGTCGGCACCGCTGCCTTGCAGGCGTTTACACACGGAACAAATGATGCCCAAAAAACGATGGGGATCATCACCTTGGCACTGATTGCTGTCGGCTGGCAGACCACTGATGACATCCAGATGTGGGTTCGGGTCTCTGCGGCAACGGCCATGGGATTGGGCACGTCGATCGGAGGCTATCGGATTATTAAAACCGTGGGGGGGAAGATCATGAAAATCCGTCCGGTCAACGGGGCCGCAGCAGACCTAGCCTCTGCCTCAGTCATCTTCGGTGCGACACTTATCCACTTGCCGGTCAGTACCACTCATGTCATTTCCTCTGCCATCATGGGTGTCGGTTCGGCACAGAGGGTCAAGGGGGTTAAATGGGGGGTAGCCCGAAAAATTGTGCTTACCTGGATCATCACCATGCCGAGTGTCGGCCTTCTTGCAGCCCTATGCTACCTGATCCTGAATCTTTTCTTTTAATATCCCTTGTAGAGAAATGTGGCAGCGGCCTTCGATCATGTCCGACCGACGATGATAAAGCTGTGAACGAAGCGATCGACGCCTGATTTCACTTCGTGCTTTGTACGATTGCCCAGGAAATGATTTTACTTTTTATGGTGTACTAAACGTATGTGAATTTGCACGTTGGCGTTATTCGAGTATGCGATGAACTACTCTTTTGCGAAACAAACGATAAGCCCTCCTCTAGTGGGACAGGAACTGCACTGTCTTCTCGAGGAGGGCTTTTTTTCATGTGCCTATTCGTTTCTCTAAAATCAGCGTTCATACCAGTCGCGGCGGCCGATTCTCCGATTCTTTTTTCCGCTGGAATGCCCAGACTCCTGCAATGAAGAGAATTCCAACAATGTTGGTGATCATGCTTGGATCAATCAAGCATAACCCTCCAACGATCAGTGTCATTCTCTCCAGTAAATTGGAGTGGCTGACAAAATATCCGATCAGCCCGCTGCTCACTCCTGCCATGCCGATGAGTGCCGTCAGGATCGCAATGGAGATGCCGACGAAGGTTGCGTCAACACCGACCAAGATCGGGTTATATACAAAAATAAACGGAATGATAAATGCCGCTATGGCAAGCTTTACAGCTGTCACGCCTGTCTTGAACGGATTGGCCCTCGCAATTCCGGCTCCTGCATAGGCAGCGAGACAAACAGGCGGTGTGATATCCGCCACAATACCAAAATAAAAGACAAACATATGGGCCGCGATCGGAGCTACTCCAAAATCATTGATCAGCGCGGGAGCGGCAATCGTTGCGGTGACCACATAATTGGCGGTCGTTGGAAGACCCATTCCGAGAACTATGCAGGCGATCATCGTGAAAATCAGTGCCAGGATCAAATATCCGTTTGCCAGCGCGATGATACCCGCCGCGAATTTGGATCCGAGCCCGGTCATGCTGACCACGCCGGCGATGATGCCTGCTGTTGCCACAGCAGCAATGACGGGAAGGGCCACGCGGGCACCTTCCTCAAGCACCCGGATCGTACTCCGGAGGGACATCCGGGTGTCCTTTCTGAGCAGGCTCACCAAAAACGCAGAAAGGATGCCATACAGCGCCGCACGCTGTGGTGTAAAGCCAATGAGTATCGTGCCGATGATCACCAAAAGGGGCAGGAGCATGTAGCCGTCTTTTATCATAAGCCGTTTAAGAATCGGCAACTGTTCTTTCGGCATGCCGCTTATCCCAAGCCGCTTCGCTTCAAAATGGGTGCCTATGAATATCCCCGAAAAATAAAGGATGGCCGGAATAACCGCAGCGGCCATGATATCCGTATACGGGACTCCAAGATATTCCATCATGATAAAAGCGGCGGCTCCCATCAGCGGTGGCATGATTTGCCCGCCGGTCGAGGCGGACGCTTCCGTGGCAGCTGCAAATTCTGGCTTGAAACCCGATTTCTTCATCATGGGAATTGTAAAAGAGCCGGAAGCGACCGTATTACCGACAGAACTTCCTGATATCATCCCTTGAAGCGCACTTGCCGTAACTGCCGCTTTTGCAGTACCTCCTGTAAACCTTCCTGTTAAAGAGTAGGCGACATCATTAAAAAATTGTCCGATCTTCGTATGGACGAGCATGACTCCGAAGAACAGAAACAGAAAAATGAATTTTGCGGAGATCTGTATCGGGGTTCCGAATACCCCGCTCTCCCTGTACCACAAATTTGTAGTAGTCCGTTCGAAAGAGAATCCCGCATGGGAGAGGATCTGGGTAGGGACGTATTTGCCAAATACCGCATAAACAATCATCACAGATGCGACGATGACAATAGGCAGCCCGACGGTACGCCTCGTCGCCTCCAATACGAGAAGGATACCGGCTACTGATAGAATCATATCGGGTGTACTGTAACCGGAGATCCTGCTCTGCAGAATCGAATCAAAAAAGAAGATCTTGTGGTAAGTGACATACATAGCGGTAAAGGCCAGTAAAACATCGTACCACGGAACCCCATTTTGCTTTTTCTGAAGGCCGGCCTTAGCGGGAAAAAGCAGAAAGATGATTCCCAATGCAGTACCCAAATGGACCGCACCTTGTTTCTGGGACGGCAATATTCCGAAATAGGCTGTATAGAGATGGAAAACAGTCAGTGCAACCCCCAAAAAAGTGACAATCCACGCCCATATTCCGAGATTGGTCCTAACATGGCTTTCCCGATCATACTTTTCGAGCACTTCACGGGCGTCCACTTGTTGCCCTTTGATTCCCATCCCTTCTTCCTCCTTTCAAGAAAGAAGACAAAGAGGGCAATCAGCCTCCCCTTTGTCTTCCCCTTTACTTAGTTCAGATCTTCAAGACCGGAGATTCCGCTTGCTTCCCTAGTGACAATCTGGACGACTTCGGGATAAATGTGCCCGATAAACGCTGCATTTGGAACACTATTGCCTTCGAAATCCTGTTCTCCGTTTACCGCGAACAGTGCAGTCTCATGGACGGTCATACCGAGATCCATATTGCCCTCTCGGATGGTCGCCATGTTCTCAATGGATGCACCTGTCTCCGTATTGGTTATATTGATGCCGTCGATAGTCCGGTTCCAGATGGTGGCCATTTCTCCCCCGAGCGGATAGTACGTTCCGCCTTGGCTTCCTGTGCCTAGGACCAATTCTTTCTTGGTCCCGTCAACCTTTACTTCTGCAACCGGATTTTCAACGGTCAGCCCTTGTTCTTCATAATAGCGCTTGGCGCCCGGGTGGATGGGCAAACCTTCCGATCCTTTGAGGGCATTTTCAAGAGTCATTTCCTTTGCTTGGGCATGAGTGTTTTCGTTTGCCTTCTCGATCATGGTCTTGGTGAGCTGATACCCGGTCTCTTCATCAATCGTATCTGTATTGGCCATCAGAATGGCGTATGCCGTCACGGTCTGGATGTCTTCTTTCTGGAAGTCATATGTGCCTGCAGGAATCGTCATCGCCTTGTATTGGGTGTTTTCTTCAATGTGGGCGACTGCTTCGTCAGATAGGCTGATCAGTTTCACATCACCTGTTGCCGATTGCAGGTTTTCGATGCTTGCGGCAGGCAGGCCGAGAATCCCGATCGAGATGTCGATGTTGCCATCTTGCACGCCATCAGCCGCATCCCCGAAACCTTCCTGGAATTCTTTATAATCGCCCTCCTCCAGCCCGTATGCTTCAAAAATCACCTTGGAAAGGCCATTTGTCGCACTTGCAGGCGGACCGATCGCTATATTCGCTCCGCTTTCACTTGCGCTGCCGCCTTCGCTCCCGCACGCAGAAAGAACCAGCATCGTTAAAGACACTACGGTAAGCCACCAAAACTTCTTTTTCAATGGTCATCCCCCTTTTGTGATGATTTTGCATCGCGCAGGTGTCTGCTCAAAGAAGTTCTTCTGCTTCAATTATATGGACAATTTGAAACACTTGCAATAATTTTCTGAAAACAACAGAATTACATATAATAAAAATGGAACGGTGAGGTAAAGTAACCTCTCCGTCCCATTTTAATATTTACCAAATCTGCGGCTTGACGACCATAAAATAAAGCATCAGCATCAGCAGCAAAATATACGTCCAAAGCTTTCTGTTCAGTTCGCCCAAAAGCCGACCGCGGTCAGCCTCCCTCTTCCTGATTTTCCGGATAACAGGTTTGAATGCACTTGCAAGGAAAACGACAGATGCCAGCATGACCAGAATCGTCATGGCCACCCAGGAGGTCATCCAACTGTATCCGGATGAAACAATCAGCAGCGCGCCGGACAGGACAAGCAGGTGTCCTGCGTGCTTGACGATTCGGACCGCCGACTGGAATACTGCCAATTGGACTTCCAATGCGGCCTCATCGGCCGACTTCATCCGCCCGATCAGCGGGATGAGGACGAAGAACGGACCGATGGAAAGTGTTGCGCTAAACACATGCACATACAAGATCAGTTGATAGTAAACGTTCATTCCCCTTTACCGCCCGCACCTGTCTGTTGGCTCGCGGACGCCCCTTTCCCTGCAGTCATCCTGCAGAGTTGCAGATTCCTCTTTTCCATGCTGTCCTCTCCCGGATGTCAGATAAAGAAACCGGCTTTCTTCGCTTCAAACTCCAGCTCTTCCCTGAACTTCGGATGGGCGATGGAGATGAGCCTTCGTGCCCTTTCAGAAAATGGCTGACCATACAGGTCGGCAACCCCGTATTCAGTAACGATGGAACCGACAGAGTTTTTGGAGGTCGTCACGACAGAACCCGGTGTGAGGGCGACCTTTATTCGCGATATCGTATCATTTTTTGCCGTGGAATGGAGGCAGATGTAGCCTTTGCCGTATTTGGAGAAACGGACGCCGTTTGCAAAGTCCGCCTGGCCACCGCTCAGCGAGTAGTACTTTCCGGCGACTGTTTCAGAAGCTGCCTGGCCATACAGATCGATTTCCGTGGAGGCGTTGATCGAGACCATATGATCCTCAAGAGCGATTCTCGCCGGATTGTTGACGATATGGACCGGCTGGAATTCGACCCCCGGATTATTATGGAGGAAATCGTACAATTTCTGATCGCCCAGCGCAAACGTGCAGATGATTTTTCCGCGGTTTGTCACTTTCCTTGTACCATCAATTGCACCGGAGTTATACAGGTCAACGACACTGCTTGTCAGCATCTCTGTATGGATGCCGAGATGGCGACGATCTTTGAGCATCGACATGACAGCATTCGGAATTGCGCCGATACCGACCTGGATGGTATCCCCGTCCTTGATCCGCTCCGCAACTTTTTCCGCAATGGCAATGTCCTTCTCGCTTATCGGAGGGGCTTCCGCCTGAACGAGCGGTTCGTCATGCCGGATAAAGCCTTTAATCTGGCTGATGTGGATCTGGTTCTGGCCGAATGTCCTCGGCATATGCTCGTTTACCTCAAGGACAAACGGAACATTACCGATAAACTCCGCCACATAGTCCGCGTTCGTACCGAGTGAAAAGTATCCGTGCTCGTCCATCGGAGAGGCCTTTGCCATGACCAGTGATAGTTTGGTAGTCCGCCTCAACAGATACGGAACATCGGAAAAGTTGTTCGGAACGAGTTCGATGGTGCCGTTGTGGTAAGCCTTCCGGGTCGCACCGCTGAGAAAATAAGACACATGGTTCAGCTTTCCGTCAAATTCGCCTTTAATATAGCGACGTTCACGAAGCACATGCATCTGATGGATCCTGACGCCTTCGAAATGATCCGCATGCGCTTCCAGAATATCCAGAAGGCGGAACGGTTCCCCGTTGGCAATCGGGACAACCAGGTCATCTCCCGGCTTGATCATCGAAAGGAATTCCTGTTCCGTCATTTCCTTGGTCATAGGTTTGTGCCACTCCAATCCGTTTATCTGTTTTGTCTACCTGATCGTACCACAGTAAAGCTGTATCAATGAATAGAGGCGGACTGTTGTCACTGAACTGTCGAAGAAGAGGAAGCCGCCCGGCTATCGTCCGTCAGGCATTCAGTATTTCCGAGAAACCTTGGGCGGAAACATTTCCTCCCGATAGCACAGCGACCGTTTTCTTTCCTGTGATGCCCGACTTACCCGTAAGGAGTCCGGCGACCGCTACCGCTCCCGATGGTTCCACTACCTGTTTGGCAGCCTGGAACAGGAGTCTGCACGCTTCCGCAATCTCTTCGTCCGAAACCGTGATGAGCTGATCGAGATGCTGCTGCAAAATCGGAAATGTCAGTTCCCCGGGAATTGAAGTCCTGAGGCCGTCCGCTATTGTCCGGGTCGGGCCGATTGGGACTCTAATGCCTGCTTCAAGAGACTGCTTCGTATCGTCCGCCAATTCCGGTTCCACCCCGATCACGATGATTTCCGGATTCAGCTGTTTGATTGCACAGACGATCCCGGCTGCCAGTCCCCCTCCGCCTACCGGTACGAAAACCGCTTCGCAGCCGGGGATTTGGGAGACGATCTCCATCCCTGCTGTCCCCTGCCCCGCAATGATGTCCGGATCATCATATGGGGGAACAAACAAGCCGCCGGTCTCTTCTGCAATCCTGATTGCTTCCGGAATCCGTTCAGCCGAGGTAAGGCCATATCTGACCACCCTGCCCCCGTATGCTTCGATCGCCGAGATTTTAACAGGCGAGGCATCTTCCGGCACCACGATGGTCGCCTGCACGCCCGACTTCCCTGCTATATAGGCGACCGCCTGCCCATGGTTTCCCGAAGACGCGGCCACCACGTGACGGACACCTCCACGGACCACCTTCAGAATCTTGTTTGAAGCTCCGCGGATCTTAAATGATCCGGTCTTCTGCAGATGTTCCCCCTTCAGGAACACCTCGTTTCCTGTTTGCGCATTTAGCATCGATGAAGTCAGCACCGGTGTCCTGTGGACCATATCACTGATTTCCTCCGCAGCTTCCCGGATTTTGTCGAGCCCGATCATTTTCATCCCCCCGTTTTCTTCCTATTTATAGTTTACGTTCCCTGAACATGCCGGGGCAACCATGACACTTGTCATACGCAACTGTTTACACCTATGCCTGTTTTCAGAATCTGCTTCCGGGTACGATAAATACATCATCAATACCATCGGGAGGAAAACTATGAGCCGAGAAAAAACGATCCAACTCCGTAAAAGCGTCAAGCCATTTGAGACCACCGACAAAAAGGCGAGTGTGATCCAGATACTGAATACCATCCCGCCCTTCTTCCTTTTGTGGGTGCTGGCCTATATGAGCCTGTCGGTCTCCGTCTGGCTTACCGTCGGACTTTCGGTCATCGCAGCCGGTTTCCTCGTCAGGACATTTATCATCTTCCACGATTGCACGCACGGTTCGTTCTTCAAGAACAAAAAGGCAAATGACACACTCGGAACGATCACAGGTATTATGACACTCTTCCCCTATGAAAAATGGAAGCGCGAGCACTCGATCCACCATGCGACAAGCGGCAATCTGGACAAGCGCGGAACGGGTGACATCTGGGTCATGACTGTCGAAGAGTACCGGGCGGCAACTCCGCTCCAGAAATTTGGTTACCGGCTCTACCGGAACCCGATCGTTATGTTCGGATTCGGTCCGCTTTATCTGTTCCTTGTATCCGGACGCTTTAACCGCAAAGATGCGAAGCCGAAAGAACGCCGGAACACCTGGTTCATCAATATCGCAGTCGTAGTCCTCTACACGGCAACCGCCCTGCTCGTCGGTTGGCAGGCATTTCTCCTGATCCAGGGCATCATCATGTTTGTGGGCGGTATGCTCGGAATCTGGCTGTTCTACGTCCAGCACCAATTCGAGGATTCCTACTTCGAGGATGAATCTGAGTGGGATTATGTGAAGGCTGCCGTTGACGGAAGCTCCTACTACAAGCTCCCGCTCGTGCTCCAATGGGTGACCGGTAATATCGGTTACCATCATGTCCACCACCTGGCACCGCGCGTACCGAACTACAAGCTGGAAGAAGCCCATGAGTCTGTCGAGCCATTGCAGAAAGCGACGACCATCACTCTCAAAACCAGCTTGGAGTCCCTCCGATTCAAGCTATTTGATGAAGCGAACAAGCGATTCATCACGTTCCGTGAACTGAAGACCTCCGCGCCGGCACGCACACGCGCCGCACTGGGCGAAGCCATGAGCCGGCCAAAGCCTGATGCGAGGAAATCCTGATGAACAGCCGCCCGGATCAATCCGGTGCGGCTGTCCGCATTTCCGGAGTCTGGTATAATGCAGAAAACAGACTGATGGGACTGAGGGCATCCGTGCAGAAATGGTATCAATTGTATCCCAAAAACCGCTGGTTCAATATTTACGCATGGGTTTTCTTTTTGATTATGCCCTTCTTCTTCATCTTCAGGACCATGTCAGCAAGAGAGATCGGCATCGGAATCATTCTGTTCGCGCTCTTCCTGGTAGCCTACAAATTTTCTTTCACCCAGAACACAGGAGTCCGCTACACCTGTCTGATCTTCGAAATACTGATCAGCTTCACGCTGACCGTGGCATTCGGCTACATCTACTTTTTCCTGTTCCTGGCCCTGTTTATCGGGGAAACCAGGCGGCGGACACCGTTTTTCCTGTTTTACTCGTTTAATATCGCAGCATCCGTCGCGGCGCTTGTTCTGGTCATCTTCACCGAACCCGAGATATTCAGGACACAGTATCCGTTCCTGATCATGTCGGTCATCGGCGTCATCCTGATCCCTTTCCATAAATACAACCGG
Organism: Bhargavaea massiliensis; assembly: GCF_018390575.1. Taxonomy (GTDB): domain Bacteria; phylum Bacillota; class Bacilli; order Bacillales_A; family Planococcaceae; genus Bhargavaea; species Bhargavaea massiliensis. The sequence continues at coordinate 30,604 of NZ_JAHBCJ010000006.1, forward strand.
CATCGCCAGGAAGTTCTTGAAGAGAAACTTGAAGATGCCAACCGCCTGATCGGCGAACTTCTTGTTCACGAAGAGCGTCAGCGCATCGCAAGGGATCTTCATGACACACTCGGGCAAAAGCTTTCACTGATCGGGATGAAAAGTGATCTCGCGTCAAAGCTTGCCGGGAGGGACATAGAACGTGCCGAAAAGGAAATGCTCGATGTCCGGCAGACTGCAAGGACCGCGCTGAAGGAAGTGCGTGACCTGGTCTCCGGCATGCGGGGCACCACACTCGAAATCGAAATGGCCAGAGCCGTGCAAACACTCGGCGCTGCTGAAATTGACGTCACCATCGACAATGACCCAAATGAGTTCAAGCCCGGGCCGCTGATCGATGATGTTCTCGGAATGTGCCTGATGGAAGCGGTCACGAATATTGTCCGGCATAGCAAGGCTTCATCCTGTACGATCCGGCTTTCAGAGACCAATGCGGGCATTCAATTGGAAGTATGCGATGACGGCATCGGAATCAGCGGAGGGCCTTCACGGGGAAATGGACTGAGGGGAATGAGAGAACGACTGGACTTTGTCAACGGAACCCTTCATGTGGAAGGTAACGGGCCTGCCGGCGGGACACGCCTGCTCATCGAAGTCCCGGATGTGATCCAGGAAGGGAGAAAGGAAGGGATCGGATGATCAGGATAGTGATTGCGGAAGATCAGCGTCTCCTTCTTGGCGCGCTTGCTTCTCTTCTTGACCTTGAAGAGGATATGAACGTTGTCGGACAGGCCGCTGACGGCGCGGAGGCAGTCCGGCTCGTGAGGGCACACAACCCCGATATATGCATCATGGACATTGAAATGCCGGTCATGACCGGACTGGATGCCGCAGATGAGCTAAAAGACCATCCATGCAAAATCATCATCCTGACGACATTCGCCAGGGCCGGTTACTTTGAGCGGGCCCGCCATGCACATGTCGACGGGTACCTCCTGAAGGATAGCCCGAGTGAAGATCTCGCCGATTCGATCCGATCGATCGTAGGCGGCCGCAAAATCTACGCACCTGAACTGGTCGATATGGCATTCAGCAACCCGAACCCCCTGACAGCGAGGGAAACCGAAGTGATGGAACTGATCGCTAAAGGCAAAGAAACCAAGGAGATTGCAGAGGAACTGTTCCTGACTACAGGAACCGTTCGAAATTACATTTCCACCATCCTCGACAAACTGAATGTCGGCAATCGGATTGAAGCCGTTGCCCGGTTCCATGAAAACGGATGGTTCCGGGGAAAGTAATCAACATTTAACTGACTACGCAAAAAGACAGCCGGATTCACCGCATCCGGCTGTCTTTTTTGCTTTCCGGCATATGGGTTTGCCGACAATCATCCGTGGTAAACGACTGATAGACAGGAGGAGTGTATAGATGTTTTTTGGCGGTTGGGAAGACATCGGCAGAATTCTTTCCACGGGAGTCATTTCATATGTATTGCTGATTGTGTGCCTGAGAATTTCGGGCAAACGGTCCTTATCCAAGATGAATATGTTTGACTTTGTTGTGACGATTGCACTCGGCTCCGTACTAGCGACGACTCTGCTGGATAAAAAGACGTCCCTTGCAAGCGGGATTTCCGCTCTGGGTCTTCTTCTGCTTCTGCAGTTCCTTGTTTCTTGGATGACAGTCAGATGGAAAACAGCAAGGAATCTGATAAAGGGCTCTCCTGAGGCCCTGTATGCGCATGGCGCCTTCCGGGAAGAAGCCATGCGGAAGACCCGGGTTCACCGGACTGAGATCTTGCAAAGCGTCCGCGAACAGGGAATCGCCTCACTTGAACAAGTCGAAGCAGTCATTCTTGAGACGAATGGAGACCTATCTGTAGTCAAAAAAGGCCGTCAGGAGGACATGGCAGAGGCGCTGACTGATGTGAACGGCATTCAAAAGACGCCGGCCCGATAGGGCTTGGCGTCTTTTGTTTTCCGCTTAATTATTCCGCAATGCGTATGGCCACCTTGCCGAATTGCGTGCTATTCTCCAGTTTATCCATCGCTTCCCGGATGTCATCCAGTGGATAAACCGAATCGACAACCGGATGGATGTCCTTGTTCTCCATCAATTTCAGCAGGTCACGCAGTTCTTCCCGGTTCCCCATTGTCGAGCCGAGGAGATCATACTGTCCGTAGAAGAAAGAGCGCAGGTCGAAACGGATGTGATCATCCGTCGTGGCGCCGAATGTAACGATCCGTCCGCCTTTTTTCAGTACCTCCAGCGCCCGGTTGAACGTCGCTTCACCCACACTATCAATGATGAGATCGATAGATTCATCCTTCAGTTCCGCTTTCCAGTCCGCATTCGTGTCGATGGCGAGGTCCGCGCCGATTTCAGCCGCCCGGCTGCGCTTGTCCGCGCTTCTGGAGGAAACGATGACCCTGGCCCCGAGCGCCTTGGCAAACTGGATCAGATAAGTTGCCACGCCGCTTCCCGCCCCCGGGATAAACACTGTCTGGCCTGCCTCAATCTGTCCCCGGGTGACCAGAGCCCGGTATCCCGTCATGGCAGCAAGCGACAGGACGCCGGCCTCTTCCCATGACAGTCCGGCGGGCTTCGGCTCCAGCTGGTCTGCCGGGAGCACGATCTTTTCGGCCATCGTCCCGTTGTCCGGCATGCCAAGGATTTCGAAACCGGCAGGAGGGGCAGCCGATTGCTCCATCCAGCCGAGGGCCGGGTTGATGATGACTTCGTCGCCGTTCTTGAAACGGCTTACTCCTTCCCCGACCCCGCTGACGACACCCGCTCCGTCAGAGCCTATGACGACCGCTTCCTTGTCGGGTCCGAGGCGTCCCGGTATATAGAGGTCACGGCGGTTCAGCCCGGACACTTTCAGTGAGACGACCGCCTCACCCGGACCGGCGACCGGATCCTCCATCTCCTTCATTTTCCATTTTCCCATTTCATAAACGAATGCCTTCAATTTGTCCACCTGCCTTAAAATGTTGGCTGAATGCCTCCAAATCTTCCATCGAGGCGATGTCCCTCGGGAAAAGAGGCACAGAGATCAATTCCTGCTCCTTGAATGTTTTGTTGATCAGTTCCAGATACCCGCGTTCATGCAACCTGCGCTCTCGGAGAAATTCCCCGTCCGCCTCTTCCGGCAGCACCTTATTGACGATCAGGGTCCGGACGTGGAGATGATGGCGGCCGAGAAGCGCTACCGCTTTTTCCGTCTCCAAAATGGGCAGCCGCTCCGGATTCAGGACGAAGATGAAGCCGGTCTTATCGGGATCGAGGAGAATCTCCCTCACGCGGGTAAAGCGGTCCTGCCGTTCCCTCAGGACATCATAGATGGGATCTTCCACTGGATCTCCGTCATTCAGCAGAGCCGAATAGTTTTCGTTGGTCTTCCTCCTTCTATCAAGCAGGCCGCGGATCCAGACCCCCATCAGCTCGGGCAACGTAAGCAGACGGATCGTATGGCCCGTCGGAGCGGTATCGAAAATGATTCGGTCGAACCGGTCCCGCTCCTCGAGGAGGATGGTCACCAGCCTGTCAAACAGCGCCGCTTCATCCGCACCGGGGGAAGCCTTTGCGGTGTCCAGTTGCCGGCTGACTTCGTCTGCCATCGCGGAGTGGACAACCCCCTTCAGATTGTCCTTCACGGTTCCGATGTAGGCCTCGGTCTCCCTGTCCGGATCGATTTCCAGCGCGGACAGGCGCTCAGCCACTTCTGTGACCTCCCCGTCCAATTCCCTCCCGAAAATGTCCCCCGTATTATGTGCCGGGTCAGTGGAAACCAGCAAGGTCCTATGCCCGTCTGCAGCTGACCTGAGGGCAATGGCCGCAGCAGAAGTGGATTTTCCGACTCCGCCCTTTCCCCCGACAAAGATCACTTCTTTGCTCAAAACATCCATTCTGATCCTCCCCTCAGCAGCATCGGATCCCGGTTAACGGAGATTTCTCCATCCCCATCCGGAGGTGCCAATCATGAAACTTCTCAATCATGTACGGGTACAGCTCCAGTGTATAGTAATAGACCGGATTTGGGATGCCGATCATCTCGGAATACAGGAGAAGCAGGAACAAATCATCTTCATCCCGGAGTTCCGCTGCAATTTCCCGCTTGTGTGGCAGGCTGATCACTTCCTCGTAATACCGGATCAGTTTCTTTAATTTCTCCGTCAGCTCGATCGGATCCACCTCCCATTAAAGAAAGGGGCCGCTTGGGACGGCCCCAGTTCCACCCTTCAGTCTTCCACCGGCAAGTTTTGATCAATGCCCCTCGTCAGGACATTAAACGCAGTCAAGATGATCCAGACCGCAAATACGAAGATGATGGCTCCGAACACGAACAGCAGCATATTCGAGTTGGTTCCCCACATCGACCATTCGAAGAACACCTGCTGGAACATGGCGATGAGCGTCATGAACAGGAGGAAGATCATCGGAATCAGTGCAACCATGTAATTTCTGCCCAGCTTTTTCAGCCAGACTGCAATCAGCATGAGGCTGATGCCTGCAAGCAGCTGGTTTGCCGTGCCGAACAGAGGCCAAAGCAGATATCCGCCGGACCCGAATCCGTTCGGTCCTTTCGGGATCAGGACGAGTGCGGCACTGGACAGGACGGCCACTGATGTCGCCACATGAGCTTTGGCCAGCACGGGCATCTTGTACTCCATGCCGATTTCGGCGATGATATAGCGCATGAGCCGGACGGAAGAATCGAGTGTTGTCGCCGCAAAGCTGATAATGATAATGGAAACGATCGTCGTCGCCACACTGGCCGGGATGCCGAGCCCTCCCGCAAGGCCCGAAGCGCCTTCAACAAAGTTTCCGAGTCCGCCGGCATTGGCTGTGCCAAAACTGCTGTAGGCTTCCGTAAATGCCGCTGCACTCGGGAATAAAGTCACTACAGCCAAGATGGAGATCAGCGCAAGGACACCTTCGCCGACCGCTCCGAGATAGCCGACAAATCGGGCATCGGTCTCCTTATCGAGCTGCTTGGATGATGTACCGGACGACACGAGGCCGTGGAATCCGGAAATGGCCCCGCAAGCGATGGTAATGAACAGGAGCGGGAACCAGGAAACATCATTCGCGGCATGGACGGCCGGGGCGGTGATTTTCGGATTCGTGAAAATGAGGCCGAGGTACAAAATGCCGAGACCGACTACGAGCTGATGGGAGTTAATAAAGTCACGCGGCTGGAGAAGTTTCCAGACCGGAAGGGTCGAGGCGATATACACATAGATCATGAGGATCACGATCCAGATGAAGAAGGCAGACGACACCGCACCGAGACCGAACAGCCCTGCCCCTTCCTCGCCGCCCATCATGGAGACGAGGTCGACCTGCAGCCAGCTTACCTGGCTGGCGACAATTGCCGCAATATACATAATTGCAAGGGCTATAAGGGACGGGACGAGCATTTTCTTTTGGCGTTTATAGACGGCGTATCCGATCCAGACTGCCAGCGGAATCTGGATAAATACCGGCAGCACACTTGCCGGGTATTTAATGAACAGATTGGAGATGACCCAGGCAAATACCGCGTTGACCATCAGCACCAGAATGAGGATGATGAACAAAAACAGCATCTTGGCCCGTTGCCCAATCAGCCGGTCCGCAATCGTCCCGACGGACTGCCCCTTGTTTCGGACCGACAGCGCCAGTGTCCCGAAATCATGGACACCTGCCGCAAACACCGTGCCGAGAACGACCCACAGGAAAGCCGGCAGCCATCCCCAGTAAACGGCAATCGCCGGCCCGAGAATCGGGGCTGCTCCGGCAACGGATGTAAAGTGATGCCCCCACAGGACAAATTTGTTTGTCGGGACAAAGTCGACGCCGTCTTTGTACTTGTGGGACGGAGTGACATAATTCGGATCAAGACGGAAAATGCGTTCCGCAACAAACTTTGAATAATAGCGATAACCCAGCGCGAAGACAACCATCCCAATCAAGGCAACCAGAATTGCATTCATAACGATTGACCCCCTTTTTTGATATTTATATGGAACCCGCTGACGGCAACTTGCCGCAGAGGCGGAAACCCCGAGTTCTCTTTGCGCATTCATTATATGTATATGTGACTATTATAATTGAAATTTCCGTTAATTCAAATCTATCGAATTAATTTAGTTATTTTCCGGTATAAAAAAATGACGGAGACAAAAGCCCCATCATTTCCTTCGGTTGTTCTGATTTGCCGGATCCACCGGGGATGCCCCACGTCCATGACACGGCCCCCACGGCCCGCCTCCTATAACTCGCCAACTGCCAGGCTATACGCCTCATGCCATTTTTCCCAGTCAGCATGTCGATTTTCCGGTTGTCTTCCGTCCAACAGGGTACCGATCACATCCAGGCAGACATGCCAACCGGCCAAATCTTTTACTGTCTGTTCCGTCAGTTTCCTGACTGTTTCCTTGAAAGCGAGGACAGTGCTGCCTTTGTCCGCGACCAGATCGAACCGGACCACATCACCGAACCAATCAAACTCTACGGTCTCTCCAGGCTCAAATCTGAAGATTTCAAGCTTTTCTCTTCCGTGCTCCCCCATGTCAAACAAATAATGTCCGCCTTCGCCCGCTTCACCCATCCGAAGCTCATCAAACCAGCCGGAAAGCCGGTCATTATCGGTCAGATAAGCCCACACCTCTGCTTTTTCATGAGGGTATCTGACTTCGCGGTAAGCCGTCAGCCCTTCTCCGTTTCTGTTCAATTCAGCAATATCAGCCATTCGTCTCCCCCTCAGAAAAAAATTAATCCGCCCTGCCATCATTTCGGCAGGACGGTTCAGAATTCCTTCTCACAGGAAAAAAGGCTCAGACCCATACACGCCCCGGTGCGAGATTGGCTTCGAGGACGATGGGACAGTGATCGCTTCCCATGATGTCGCAATGGATATCCGCGTGTGTCAAAAGCGGCGCCAGCCGCTCCGAGACGAGAAAATAATCGATACGCCAGCCGATGTTGCGTTCGCGGACTTTATTCATATAAGACCACCACGAATAAACACCCGTCCGGTCAGGATAGAAATGCCGGAATGTATCGATGAAGCCTGAATCAAGCAAGTCGGTCATCTTTCTGCGTTCCTCGAAGGTGAAGCCGGAATTGCCGACATTCGTCTTCGAATTTTTCAGGTCTATCTCCCGGTGGGCGACATTCAGGTCGCCGCACAGAATCACGGGCTTTTCCTCGTCCAGCTGTTTCACATGTTCCAGAAAACGGTCTTCCCACTCAAGACGGAACGGCAGACGCGCCAAATCCCGCTGCGAGTTGGGGGTGTAGACGGTGATCAGGTAAAAAGCCGGAAACTCGAGGGTGAGGATCCTGCCCTCGTCCTGGACATTTTCCTCGCCAAGTCCGTAACGGACCGACAGCGGCTTATACTTCGTGAACACCGCAGTGCCGGAGTAACCCTTTTTAACCGCGTAGTTCCAGTACTGTTGGTAGCCATCCATATCGAGATGGATCTGGCCCTCCTGCAGCTTCGTCTCCTGCACACAGAAGATGTCCGCATCCACTTCATTGAAATAATCAAGAAACCCTTTTTTCACGCAGGCTCTAAGGCCATTTACATTCCACGAAACAAACTTCATCTTGTTGCTCCTTCCATGCAAAAACCCGCCTTCCTTGGAAGGCGGGTATGGCGGTTATTCCATCATTCGTCGCCGAGGTCGACATTGTGGTAGACCTGCTGAACGTCTTCCAGATCATCAAGTGCGTCGATCATTTTTTCGAACTGGGCCAGGTCCTCTTCACTAAGAGAAACTTCCGTTTGCGGAAGCATGCTGAGCTCGGCCACCTGGAATTCGTTGATGCCATTTTCCTTGAAGGCCTCTTGCACTGCGTGGAAATCCTCAGGTTCGGCGTATACGATCACGCTGCCCTCATCCTCGAACACGTCGCGGACTTCGATGTCTTCTTCCATCATCATCTCGAGGGTCTCTTCCTCTCCCTTGCCTTCAATGACAAAAACAGCCGTTGAGTCGAACATGTAGGAAACCGAACCTGCGACCCCCATATTGCCGCCATTCTTGCCGAATGCCGCCCGTACTTCCGAGACCGTCCGGTTGACGTTGTTCGATAGCGCATCCACAATCACCATCGAGCCGCCGGGACCGAAGCCTTCATAACGGAATTCGTCGTAGTTTTCATCAGAGCCGCCTTTTGCCTTTTCGATGGCCCGGTCAACGATATGCTTCGGAACGTTATACGTCTTCGCGCGCTCCAGCACGATTTTTAGTGCCTGGTTGGATTCGGGATCCGGTTCGCCGCGCCGCGCAGCGACGTAGATCTCACGCCCGAACTTTGCGTTCACACGGCTGGTGCTTTGGTCTTTTGCAGCTTTCTTTTCTTTGATGTTGTTCCATTTACGGCCCATGAAATCCACTCTCTTTCGGATTTAAGCTTCTCTGCAATAATATAGTATACCATTTTCTCCTAACAATATGAATACCGGAGCGTCACTCCCCTACCGGAAAGTGCCGTTATGATATGATTGGATGAAAAGACTTGGCAAAGAAAGGCCGGGATGACATGTCTTCAATCAAATTGACTACACTGACCAAAAAAGGCGGATGCGGATGCAAAATCGGACCTGCAGACCTCGCGGGTGTGCTACGGGAACTTCCCGCAGCCGTACCGGATCCGAATCTGCTTGTCGGTCTCGACACAAGCGATGACGCGGGTGTCTATAAGCTGACAGATGACCTCGCTCTCGTCCAGACGACCGACTTTTTCACGCCGATTGTCGATGATCCCTATGACTTCGGACAGATTGCCGCAACCAATGCCATCAGTGACATTTATGCCATGGGCGGAACACCTGTCACGGCTCTGAACATTGTCGCGTTCCCAATCGGCAACCTCGACAAGAAAATCCTTGCCGATATCCTGCGGGGAGCGGCGGATAAAATGAAGGAAGCCGGCGTCACGCTTGTCGGCGGCCATTCAATCGATGATCAGGAACCGAAGTATGGGCTTGCCGTCACAGGCACGATCCACCCGTCCAAAGTGCGTACTAATGCTGGCGCGAAACCCGGGGACAAACTGATTTTGACAAAGCCGATCGGTGTCGGAATCTATACGACTGCCCTGAAACGTGACCTCCTCTCGGAAGAAGACGTCCGGGAAGTGACGGACGTGATGACAACGCTCAACAAAACCGCGGCAGAAACGATGAACGATTACGACGTCCATGCCACCACCGATGTGACCGGTTTCGGGCTCCTTGGACATGCGACAGAAATGGCACAAGGAAGCGGGAACGGACTGATCATCCGCTCGCAGGATGTCCCAGTCCTCCCCCGCACGCGAGAACTCGCCGCACAGGGCGCCGTTCCGGGAGGGACAAAGAACAACCACGCCCATGTGGCGGACGGTATCACTTACCCGGATACAATGGATGAAACTTCGCAATGGATTTTGTGTGACGCGGTCACTTCTGGCGGTTTGCTCGCCTCCGTGGACGGCAGCCAGGCAGACGAACTGCTGGCTGCGCTCCGGAAAAATGGAGTGGACGCCCATATCATCGGTGAAGTAACTGAAGAACACGCAGGAAAAATCCGGGTTTTGTAAGCCACCAAAGGAAAGAGATGAATCATGAAGCGAGAACTTACACTCGACGAATTATTTAAACTGCGGCAGAACGGCAATCACGCCCTCGTGGACGTGCGCTCTCCGAAGGAATACGCCGAGGGCACGATGCCCGGCGCCATCAACATCCCGATTTTCGACAATGAAGAGCGGGCGGAAGTCGGCACGATTTACAAGCAAGAGGGCCAGCAAGCCGCTATGAAGCGTGGACTGGAGATTTTCTCCGCCAAACTGCCGGAATTCGTTGATGAATTCCGCGGCCTTGGCCGGCCGTTTACCGTTTTCTGCTGGCGCGGCGGAATGCGGAGCAAAACCGCCGCGACGATGACAGACCTGATGGGCCTGCGTGCCAGCAGGCTCATCGGCGGCATCCGTACTTATCGCCAGTGGGTAGTTTCCGAGCTTGAGCAGGCGAAATTCTGCCCGCCTCTCATTGTATTAAACGGATACACGGGCGGAGGCAAAACAGCAATCCTCCACCGTCTGGAAAAAGACGGCTTCCCCGTCATGGACCTGGAGGGAATGGCCGGACATCGCGGTTCCATTTTCGGGGCAATCGGCATGGAGCCGAGCAACCAAAAGAAATTTGAAGCCCTCCTGGTCGGTGCCATGAAGAAATATGAAGACGCGCCCTATGTCATCATCGAGGGGGAAAGCAGGAGAATCGGGAAAGTTGTTCTTCCCGAGTTTTTCGACCGCAAAAAGCATGAGGGACTGCATCTGTTCCTCCGCCTGCCGATTGAAGAACGCGTGCAGAATATCCTGAACGATTATGATACCGAAGCCTATCCCGAAAAATTCATTGAAGCCTTCTCCAAAATCGAGCGCAGAATCCATACGCCCATTGCCAAGGAGATCCGGAATCACCTTGACGAAAACCGTTTCCGGGAAGCATTCCTTCTTCTTCTGGAGTATTATTATGACCCGCGCTACGAACATTCCGCAGGCCTGGATGAAAACGATGAGCGTCAGATTTTCATCGATGCGGACAATATGGATGACGCCTACCGGAAAGTCCGGCAGCAGATCCAACGTATTGGCAGACAGGTCTCGGCAGGAGAAGCCGCCGCGGAGCAGGACACGAATTAAGAAACTGATAAAAAGCAGACGGGAAAACCATCTTCCCGCCTGCTTTTTCTTGTCCGGCCTCCGGAAGTTGCCGGGATCTTTACCGGTTTCGTCATACGCCTCTCAAATTTCATCTTTCAGCTCCGTGATTTCGTCATTCAGGCACTCGGCTTTTATAAATGCAAACTGACGGTTCGAATGATGAAGTTAAACTTGCCGCGTATTCCCCTCTAATAGTTATCGGTTTAATCCGGAGCAGAACTGCTATACATTATTATTATTCTAATTTAGGTTTCAGGAGCGATGCCTTGTGAGAACATATGAACCGGCCATCCACTTTAAAGATGTCCGATATTCAATTGATGGAAATCCGATTATCGGTCCCATTACCGGATCCTTTCCCGCAGGACAAATTACAACGCTGGTCGGCCCCTCAGGAGCGGGAAAAACAACTGTCCTCAAATTATGCAATGGCCTCCTCACCCCGGACTCAGGAGGAGAGATCCTTGTGGAAGACCGGCCCATCGGATCCATGGAACCGACAGCGCTCCGGAGAAAAGTCGGAATGGCGCTCCAGGATGCCCCTATGGTCAACGGGTCCGTCTATGACAATCTGTCCCTGCCGCTCCGGCTTCAGAAAAAGGAGCTTCCCGAAACAGATGCCGTTTCCTGGCTTGAGGACGTTGGCCTGCCGGCAGATTATCTCCACAAAAAAGCAACCGAGCTGTCAGGCGGGCAGCGGCAAAAAGTATCAATTGCCCGGACACTGGTCAATCACTCCGATATTTTGCTGATGGATGAAATCACCTCTGCACTCGACCGTGGATCACGACGCGAGATCGAGTCACTCATCACACGTATCAACGAGAAATACGGAACGACGATCATCTGGATCACTCATAATCTTGAGCAGGCCACTTCCATCGGTGATTACACCTGGGTGCTGATCGCCGGGGAATTGGTCGAGACCGGAGAAAGCGGGATCCTTGAAGACCCCGTCGATGAACGGGTACGACAATTCGTAAGGGGGGAACTGAAATGAGCCCGGTTGCCCTGTCGCTGACGCTTATTTTCGTCCTGATCCCCTTGCTGCTTTCCCGGACTCTGAATCTCGGGCTGGAAAAAGATACACTCACCGCAACAGTCCGGTCAATCATACAGCTGTTCGCGGTCGGCTATATCTTGAAGTTCGTCTTTGACTCTGACAGCTATATCTACATGCTGCTGATGATCGCTCTTATGATTTTTGCCGCGGTCCACAATGCATCGAAAAAGGGCAAAGCCATTCCGGGGATTTTGTGGAAGATTACCGTGACGATCATTGCGGTTGAAGGGCTAACACAAGGGATTCTGCTAGGTTTCGGAATCGTGCCGGCAACCGCACAGTATATCATTCCGATCAGCGGCATGGTCGTGGGGAATTCAATGGTCCTCTCCATCCTATTCCTGAACCGTTTCACCTCTGAGATGGAGACGCACCGGAACCGGACGGAACTGATTCTCTCCCTGGGCGGCACACCGAAGCAGGCCGTTCATACGCAGCTGACGGATGCCATCAAGGCGAGTACGATACCCACGATCGAAAGCCAGAAAACGATGGGGCTCGTCCAGTTGCCCGGTATGATGAGCGGCCAGATCATTGCCGGTGCCGATCCGGTACAGGCAGTCCAGTTTCAGCTTTTGATTCTGTTTCTTCTTCTGACAACCGCTGTTGTTTCAAGCATTCTTCTCGGCTTCCTTTCCTACCCGTCCCTGTTTAATGAACGGATGCAGATGATCAGGCAGATAAACAATTGATCTCTTGCCCACACCCGTTCAAGAAGTCTCACGTACTTAAAGGAAGCATTTTCTTGCTGCCGGGCGGAAACTTTTCCCTATAGGATCATGCTCCGGTGTGAAGTGCCAACGCTTAGGGAAGATACTATAGCAGTCCTGCCAGAGACAGAGGAGGAGATTGTGTGTACAAGCGAATACTTCTGGCGGTTGACGGCTCAGACCATTCAATCCGGGCCGCCGAACATGCCGCCATACTTGCGAAGGCGATGAATGGCGCCGTAGAAATTGCCTATGTGGCCGACTTCTCAAAATCGAAAGAGGCCGTTTTGCATGCAAGAGGCCGTTCTGAACTGGAGATTCAAAGAAGACAGCGTCTCCTCCCAGCTGAAGAGACACTGAAAACGAGCCAAGTCCCGTACGAAGTAAATATCCTTCACGGGGAACCGGGCCCGGCGATCGTTTCCCATGCAAACGCCCATTCTTTCGATCTGCTCGTCATTGGGAGCCGTGGGCTGAACCCGCTTCAGGAAATGGTCCTCGGAAGTGTCAGCCATAAAGTCATGAAACGTTCAGACTGCCCGGTGATGATCATAAAATGAACCATTCTCTCCGAAAATGAAAACGGGAGCTGCAGAACGAATCTGCAGCTCCCGTTTTTTTGCCGTATCTGATCAGCGCCAGTTTTTCATGATCCCAAGACCGATGATGCCGATAAATGCAACAATCGATACGATGATCAGAATCGGAAGTAAAGTATCTCCCATGTAATTCAAGGCAGTTCCTCCTTAACACCAATTCAATAACTTCATCCGGGCGTAACCCCTCATTTTACATTGTACCCCATACCCGGATTTTGTGACAGATACTCATTGCTAAATTTGTGTATGGAGTGTCTGCGGAGCCTGACTTTTTCACGATTCCGCCATTTCTTCTTCGCTAATTGACCGGTACCGGTGTCCCCTGGTGAAACCTCATCTTCCAGGTAATTCCGTCTGACTCCCAGATCGAACTCCGGTTTACCATTTTTCCGGTTTCCATGTCCTCTGTCCGATAAACGGCCAGAACCGCACGTTCGCCAATTCGGTGCAGGCAAAATTGACGGATGCGGATGTTTACGCTTCCAAGCGTTCCGTCTGCCAGACAATCCGCTTTCGAAAATCGCCTGCCGGACTTTCCATATTCAAAAAAGGAATCATCCAGCAATGGGCCGAAACGATCCGGATCATTTCTGACTGAGGTGTCCAGCAGTGACTGTTCCAACTTCAGGATGTGCGCGGTCAGTTCTTCCATACCAGCTTTCAGCCTCCAGACCGATCAGGCCTCAGCCTCTACGGCAGGATCAGCGGTCTTGATGCATACAATTTCAACTTCCCATTTATCATTAATATAGAGTCCTGCGATTTCTTTAAAGCCCAGATCCCACGATTCAATCAGTTCTACGGAATCGAGGATTTTGCCTTTCTTCTTCTCAGCGCTTACCGGATATCCGGCACAGTCATGGTGACCTGCAATGGCGATATACTGGGATCCGTGACGGTCAGTTGAAACACGGACACGGTCATAGATGTTCTCAATCAGCACTTTATTGTCGCTCCGAAGTAATTTATTCGGTCCGGCTTCTGTGATCATATCCACATAAAGCGCATTGTAGCGTTGTTTCATCCAGTTTAGGACCGGTTCCTGAACACGGCCGTCCATACAGTTGATCGCTGTTACGAATTCATTTTTCACCATGACGTTCCTCCGTTTCCGGAACGGCCGGATGGCACGATCCGAGTAATCATTAAAACTATTTATAGAATATCAATTTTCCCTCTCCTTTGATGCCATAAGTTTCGAATTTTGTCGAAATCGTTCATTTGTCATGGTTCAGAAGGCAGGGATGCACGGCCGGTTCACCCTTGAGCAACAGGGCCGTCCTCCGGCTTTAAGCGATTATACATGATTCAACCGATTCCGTCTCCGGAAAACAAAAAAGATGCCTTTATGGGCATCCCAGACTGTAGACAAAACGGACCCAGAAGAAATTTTCTGGATCCGTTTTGTCATTCACGTGGATATTGTGCGTGTTTTTTCCCTCGAAATCCCTTGGGATGTCCGGCCGTCAGGCCGGTTCTGGTGACTTCCAAGTCCAATTGGCCAATCTCTTCAGGTTCAAGGCAGCAAAAGTAAGCATCTCCTGCAAGGGTTGTCCATCGCATGCCACACTTTTCCTTGGCATCTCCGAAACCGCGTTCCACGGTCTCTTTCCGCCTTGTATATATTTCTTTGTTTTCCGGGGTGAGCCGGATGGCTTCTGCATGATCGAGGTAGTCCTGCCAGATATGCCGGGTGATGACTTTTACATGGTTCTGGCTCTGCGTGCACTGAGCAAGCAACGTCGAAAAATGAGGCACCTTAGCATAGAAGCCGAAACCCAGGAACCAGCAGTAAGCCACGTTCGTATTGACCTCTTCGATTGTCCGGCGCATCGAACGGATGCCAAAGGTGTATTGGAGAAATGGCAGCTTGATGAGGACAACCGGATCGATGCTGGGACGGCCACGGTCCGAATACAGATCCTCTCAGTCTCGTAATTGAACGAAAAGTCGATCGCCTTCTCAAGCTTCCTGACCAAGTGGTCCTCAGGGACCATCTCGTCCAGCGAAACCATTTCCAGTTGATCACGATGGGAACCATTCGATTTTGACAGCTTATTTATCACCCGTTTTGTAGTCTGTTAACTCGATTATATAAACAGGAACCGTTTGCCTCAATCAGCCGTATGGCGGATTGTAGCGGAGGGCCCGAGACACCTGCGGGAAAAGCGTTAGCCGAAGACCCCGCAGGATGTTGCGCAACGCTTCGCGATGCGCACAGACGCCAGTCTTCGTACTGGCGCCGGCTAAGGCAACGCCCGCGGTAAGCTCGGGCCCGCAGCGGAAATCCGGAGGATTCTCCGGAAAACAAAAAACTGCAGACAAAGGAGTAATCCACTCACTTTGTCTACAGTCTGAGATGCCTTAATGGGCATCCTTCGTGCTTTAAGCAGTCTTTTTCTCCCTGTGTTCTTTCATCCCGTGAACCATCATATACAAGACGAGTGCGAACAGGACAATTCCGGCCAGGAGCTTATAGATCCCGGAATAGCCGACGATCGGTACGAGGCTTCCAAGAATGTATGGGCCGAATCCTACACCAAAATCGAGAAAGATAAAGAAAGTGGACGTAGCAAGCCCCATCCTGTGAGGTTCGGCAATTTTGACCGAAATGGCCTGCGCGCTTGACTGGAAGTTTCCGAAACCAAGGCCGATCAGCACACCTGCTCCGAGCAGCATAAAACCTGTGACCGATTCACTCAGCAAAAACAGGCCGCATGCAAACAAAAGAAGTGCAGGCACGATCACGATATTCCCGCCCTTCAAGTCCAACAGTTTCCCTGTGAATGGACGTGACAACAGAACCGTAATGGCGTAGACGAGGAAAAAGAAACTTGAAGCCGTAACCAGATCCATTTCTTCTGCGTAGAACATAATAAAACTCAGCACTCCGCCATACCCGATGGCGATAAACAGAGTGACCAGACCGATCGGAAGTGCGTTTTTCTCGACAACCGACCAGATGCTGAATGGCTCCTTTTCCCTTTGCCCGATGTTTTCCAAGTCCCCGTCCACTTTGATCATCAAAGCCAGAAGGAATGAGAGCAGGGCAAGGACCGTACAAAACAGGAAGAGCACCGTAAACGGCAGGTGCTTCGCGAGCAAGATTCCCAGAAATGGACCCAAAGCAGCGCCGAGAACACTACTCAGGCTGTAATATCCAATCCCTTCCCCTCTGCGGTCAGGGGGCAGAACCCGGGCAACAATCGAGCCCGTTGCGGTGGATCCGACTCCCATCCCCATGCCATGGATAAAGCGAATCAAAAGAAGCAACGGCAGGTTAAATGCCAGGAAGTAGGTGGCGCCGGCAATGACATAAAGCAGGGTCCCGGCAAGAAGGACTTTCTTATTCCCGATTTTTTCGACGAGAGGGCCCGCAACAAACCTCGCCATCAACGCCCCGATGATATAAGATCCGGAAACAAGACCGGCCGTGCCGGCATCAGCCCCGAACCTGTCCGCCGCAAATGGACCGATTGTAACCATCAACAGATACATCACGATGATCAGGAAGAAATTAATAAGTGATGAGAAAATAAAATCTCTTGTCCAAAGCTTATGTTTTTGCATAAACAACCTCTTTCTACTCTTACAGATCAAAAAAGAAATACCCCAACAAAAAAGCGCCTGCAACTATAGGCGGCGGCGCATCTCCATGAAGCGTCCGGACATGGCTTTCAGCTCCTGCTCAGAAAGGTCACCAATCACTTCCCGTTCCAGCTTTTCAATAGCCGAGGACGCTTTCACGTAGACTTGGTGTCCGTAACCGGTCAGCAGGATCTTCTTTGCTCTCCGGTCCTCCCCCGGCATGGTTTCAATCAGTCCAATCTCCATTAGTTGCTGAACCGTTCTGGAGACGGTCGGCTTTTCTACATACTGACGTGCCGCAAGCTCCGCCGGTGTCATTTCTTCATGTTCTGCAATCAGACGGAGAGCCGACCATTGCGGCACAGTCAGCCCTTCTTTTGCCAGAACATGCGCAGTCTTTTGGATAAATGGCCGATAAAGGTCCGTGTACCTTCTGAAAAACACCTGATGTGGTTTCAGTCCCATAGAACCCTCCATGCAAATAGTTAGTTTCGCTAACTAATATTATCATAGTCTCTTTTTTCCTGTAAAGACTTCTTTCCGTGCCGAGGGTTCAGACAATCAAAAAAACAGCAGATGCTTACTTGCCATCCGCTGCATCAGGTATTCGTACGGTCCCGGTCGGAGCTTTATTTACCGGAAAATCAGCCGTGTAGTCCAACTTCATCTTTTCCAGCTCAAGTTTCATCTTTTCCGTTTCGGCAATAAAGTTCTGCTGTTTTAGTTTCTCAAGTTCAATTTCGTCCTGGAGCCTGTCTGCCTGGTACACGGCCATCCTTCTCTTATGATCGGTAATAATTGCAGTAAGCGGAATCGTCATCACGATCATTACAATAAAAATTGCTTCCGGCATCATCACCAGCTCCCTCTGACTGTTTTTAAAGCTTACGATTTATACAAAGGAAAAGTTTCATCAATCGATAGGCAAATAATTTTTGCGCCAATTCGTTATTGATTAAATATCTAAAATGTTGCATAATCATTCTTAACATTCGCATTGGGGGCGTTTTCGGATGAAAAAAAGGCGGGTAGTCGTCAAGATCGGCAGCAGTTCACTGACAGATACACGCGGCGGGTTGTCGAAACCGAAGGTCCAGGAGCATGCGGCTGCCATCGCTTTGCTCAGGAAGACCGGCCATGAAGTGGTCCTCGTGTCATCCGGTGCCGTAGCGGCAGGTTTCAGGGATTTGGGGTATGCCGCCCGCCCGGGGACGACCGCCGGCAAACAGGCCGCTGCTGCAGTCGGTCAGGGGCTGCTGATGCAGGCATATACCGATGCCTTCCGGAGCCACGGCATTGTAACTGCACAGCTGCTGCTCACCAGGCAGGACCTGATGCGGAAGGAACGCTTCCACAATACCGGGAGAATGCTTGAAGAACTTCTTCACAGGGAGGCCCTGCCGATTGTGAACGAAAACGATTCAGTGTCGGTCGAAGGAATTACGTTCGGAGACAATGATATGCTCTCCGCACTCGTTGCGGGACTTGTCCATGCGGATTTCCTGGCTATTCTCACTGATGTCAACGGCCTCTATGACGGTAATCCGAACACCGATCCGGATGCCAAAAAATACACCTTCATCCCAGAAATCCATGAGGGTCTTCTCCGGCAGGCTTCTGGCGCGGGATCTTCGGTCGGTACCGGCGGAATGCGGTCGAAGGTGCTTGCTGCCAGGACGGCGGGCAGCCTGGGCGTCCATGTTTTCATCGGGACGGGAGATGGACCCGAAAAACTCACCGATATCGTGGAAGGACGAGGCGACGGCACTTATATCGGTATCTCATCACTTATGTCCGGCAAAGATTCCAAGCGCTGGATGGCCCTTTGCTCAGTGCCTGCTGGGAGCATTATAGTGGACAGCGGTGCAGCACGCGCTCTTGCCGGAAAAGGCACCAGCCTCCTCCCCGTCGGTATCACTTCTGTGAACGGCAATTTCAAACAAGGCGAAGTAGTCAATGTCCTGGATGAGAACAGCGAACTGATTGGCAGAGGCATGGTGAATTACCCCGCCGACACCATCAGCAAAATCATCGGTAAAACAGGAGATGAAGCCATGGAGATTTCCGGCGGTACCACACCTGAAGTCATCCACTGCAACCGGTGGATCCATCTAAAAACCAAGGAGGCGGTTCGATGACGAACGTACAGATTACACAAGCCGATGAGCTTCAGGTCAAAGGGAAAAAGGCAAAGGAAGCGGCTTCTGTTATGTGCGGGCTACCGACATCAGTCAAGAATCAGGCACTAAAGGCCATTTCCCAAGGACTCCTGAACCACATGCCGTCCATCCTCGATGCGAACCGTGCGGATCTGGAAGCCGGACGTGCAGCAGGGCTATCCGACTCTCTCCTTGACCGCCTGATGCTGGACGAAACACGCATCCAAGAAATGGCCGAAGCACTGATCGACCTGACAGGTCTCACTGATCCGGTCGGCCAGGTTCTGGAAGAATGGGAACGGCCAAACGGATTAAAGCTGGCTACCGTGCGTGTCCCTCTCGGAGTGGTCGGGATCATCTATGAGGCACGGCCGAATGTCACGGTTGATGCGGCGTCCCTCTGCCTGAAAACAGGAAATGCGGTGATTTTAAGAGGCAGCTCTTCTGCCATCCATTCAAACACGGCTCTCGTAAGTGTCATCCGAGAAGCCCTCGTATTGGCCGGACTCCCGGAAGAGGCCGTACAGCTTGTGGAAGACACGAGCCGCGAGACAGCAGCCCGGCTGTTCAAGATGGACGATGTCCTGGATGTACTTATCCCACGGGGCAGCGCAAACCTGATCCGGACCGTGGTCGACAATGCGACCGTTCCTGTGATTGAGACAGGTGCAGGGAATTGCCACGTTTACATCGATGAATCCGCAGATAAAGAGGTGGCGATCAGTATCGCGGTGAACGCCAAGACGCAGCGCCCTTCCGTATGCAATGCTGCGGAGAAAATCCTGATTCACGAGAAATGGCCACACACTGCCGACCTCGTCGCTGCCCTCCAATGGGAAGGGGTCGTCGTCCACGGTGATGAAGCAGTCGTCACCCTCGCTGACGGTGTACTTGTCGCTACAGACGAGGATTGGGGACTGGAATACCTTGACCTTGAAGTCGCCGTTAAAGTTGTTTCTTCCACTGAGGAGGCGATCGCTCACATCAATACGTACGGAACCCGGCACTCGGAAGCCATTGTGACGGCAAGCACTCCGGAAGCAAGAAAGTTCCAGCTCGGCGTGGACGCCGCTGCCGTTTATCACAACGCCTCCACCCGCTTCACTGACGGCTTCGAATTCGGCTTCGGTGCCGAACTCGGAATCAGCACTCAGAAACTCCATGCACGCGGACCAATGGGCCTCCCGGCTCTCACTTCTGTGAAGACATTGATTTCAGGCAACGGTCAGTGCAAATAATGATCGCCACCCAAAGCGAAATTTCTGCAGGACAAACAAAAGCCTGCTCCAATAAACGGAGCAGGCTTTTTCATGACACCATTTTCAAACCGACCACACCCGCGACTATGACAAGCAGGCTGAGAATCCGCTGCAAATTCTTGGATTCGCCAAACAGCAGCATATTCAGCACGACGGCTCCCGCTGTTCCGAGGCCCACCCAGACCGCATAAGCTACACTTAACTGGAGATAAGCAAATGATTGATACAGGAGAGCGAACGATAATCCGAATCCTCCGCCATACATCAGCAGATTCACCCTGTTTTTCTTTTTGCTGTACAAATTCAAACCGACTGCACCAAGCACTTCAAAAAAAGCGGCAACTGCCACGAACATCCAGCCCATTACGCTCTCACTTCCTTTTCTTCTTTTCCATCAGCCATCTTAAGAAAGATCACACCTGCCACGAGCAATAGGATAAAGAACAGCTTGGCTCCGTTCATCGTTCCCCCGAACAAATACACATCCATCAACACAGTTCCCACAGCCCCTGCCGCTGCGAAAACCGCATAGACCGTACCTGTCGGCAACTGCTCGCACGCTTTTGCGAGAAAATGAAAGTCAATGACAATGATTCCGACGATTATAGCCCAATGCCACCATCTGTCCGCAGTGCTGAACCCATACACCCACAAAAGCTCAAACGTACAAGTGAGCAGTACATAAAACCATGATTTATTCATTCTGCGAAAGCCTCCTTTTAGAACTGAATGACTATCATTCATTTGTAAGCAAAAAATTGACGCCTTACGATTGTAAAGCGTGAGTGATAAATTCAAGTACAGCTTCTTTTTGTCTGTTTTCCTCTTCCGCGTCAAACGAATTAAACAGATAGACTTGCTCTGCCGCTGATTCTGCAAGGCCAATCACCAGCTTTGCGGTCCTGTTTGGATTTATATTCCGGATCTCCCCTGCTCTTTCCCATTCCTCAATGACTAAAGCGACCGTCTCATAAAGAGGGCTGTAGATTTCTTCCCACTCCCGAACATGCTCTGTCGCAGAAAGTCCGGAATAAACGAGAGTGGAGACATCCCGGTACTCACCGGTAACGGTAAAAACGGCACTGATCATTTGTTGCAGCTGTAAGGTCCATTCCCGATCTGTCTTTACACTTTGCCGTATTGCCTCCTCCATCCGCGCGGCCATTTTTTCGGCTATGGCCGGCATGACGGAAAGCTTGGATGGAAAGTACAGATAAAATGTCCCCTGGGCAATCTGAGCTTTTTTCACGATATCGGAAATCTTCGTTTTCTCTATGCCATTTTCCCGGAATACTTCAACGGCAGCCTGAATGATCCGTTCACGTTTATCCACCAACCCACCTCCAGATGATCATCACTTTACGCATGACTGAATATCATTCATTTTATCTTGCTGCTTGATCATTGTCAACCTTGCCACCGGTTTACCCGCATCCATACAAGGCAATACTTGTCTTATACTTCCCTGTCGCCACCGGAGAGGAGGAAGCATTTATCCATGTCACCTGATCACAGATATAGCCATCGTAAAAAGAATTTGTGGGCCGGCATTTTGTTCGGCCTCGGGTTTGTCGCGTTTATCGATGAAACCATCTTCCACCAATTGCTTCACTGGCATAAGTTTTACGACAAATCGACGACGTCCGTCGGCCTGATTTCAGATGGACTTTTCCATGCATTCAGCTGGTTCGCCACAGTGGGCGGCCTTTATCTGGTTGCAGACCTGATGCGCCGCCATGCGTTCTGGCACAAGATGTTCTGGGGAGGCAAGCTGCTTGGGGGAGGCGGATTCCAGCTGTATGACGGCATCATCCAGCATAAGCTGATGAGAATTCATCAGATCCGTTACAACGTTGATATTTTGCCATACGACCTGATTTGGAACATCACTGCCGTCATCATGATCATTGCGGGGCTTCTCCTGATCCGCAGTGCCAAGAAAGACAATATAAGGGTAAGTGGAGGCGAGACGCTTGCATCATGAGCAGCCTTTCCTGCCCCCTGTCCTGCAGGTTCTGGTCGTGTTATTCGCGCTTTCAGGAGCGGTTGGGTACTTTACCCTGATGCTCCGGACCAACAGGATCAGGCGGCTAAAGCACTGGCCGGCTTGGAGGTTGATTTTGTGGCTGTCCGGAACATTGATGGCGGCGCTCGTTTTTGCCGGACCGTTTGCAGAGGCGGCCCACCACGATTTCCGCCTTCATATGGCAGGCCACCTTCTCCTCGGGATGCTTGCTCCGCTCCTGATTGCCCTCTCTGCCCCTGTCACTCTTCTTCTCCGTGCACTCCCTGTCACTGCGGCCAGGAGGGTGACAAAAATGCTCCGGCATCCTGTCGCCCGATTTTACCGGAATCCCATCACAGCGTCCGTGCTGAACATCGGGGGACTCTGGCTGCTATACGCCACTCCCCTATTCCAGCTGATGCACCATCACCTTTGGCTTTACCTGCTCATCCACCTCCATGTATTTGCGGCGGGGTATCTGTTCACAATCTCGATGATTTATATTGACCCTGCCCCTCATCCGAGCAGCCATCTGTTCCGGACGCTTGTTTTCATTTTCGCACTTGCGGCACACGGCATTCTGAGCAAATTCATCTATGCAGAGCCGCTGCCCGGTTTTCCACCCGACGAGGTCCGCGAAGGCGCCATGCTCATGTATTACGGAGGTGACCTGGTGGATCTTGTCATCATCATCCTGCTGTTCCGCAGCTGGTATCGGTCAACTGCTCCCCGGCATCAATATCAAAAAATTGAATCCTCTTAACGTCTGCCCTACACTTGAGTAGGTAATCCAACAGATTAAGGGGATGGCGTACATGAGCAAACAGGTTAACTTGGGAAAATCAGGGCTTAGCGTAAACCCAATCGGCCTTGGTACAAACGCGGTCGGCGGACACAACCTCTATCCGAATCTGAATGAAGATACAGGCAAGGAACTTGTCCGTACGGCAATCAGCCATGGCATCGATTTTCTGGATACTGCATTTATCTACGGCATGGGCCGTTCGGAAGAACTTGTCGGTGAAGTCGTACGTGAATCCGGAAGACGGCAGGAGCTGGTGCTTGCCACAAAAGGGGCACACCGCCAAACCGGGGACGGAATTGTCGTCGATAACTCCCCGGCCTTCCTCCGAGAAGAAGTGGAAAAGAGCCTGAAGCGCCTCCAGACAGACTATATCGATCTTTACTATATCCACTATCCTGATGAGGATACACCGAAAGCCGAAGCTGTCGGTGCGCTGAAAGAACTGAAGGACGAAGGCAAGATCCGTGCGATCGGCGTCTCGAACTTTTCCCCGGAACAACTGAAGGAAGCCAACCAGGATGGCTACGTGGATGTGTTTCAGGGAGAATATAATCTTCTTGAACGCGGCGCAGAAGAAGAATACTTCCCGTACACATCCGGGCACGGCATTTCTTTCGTCCCTTACTACCCGCTCGCCGCAGGCCTCCTTGCCGGGAAGTACAGCGGCAATGAGACATTCAACGACCTCCGGAAAAGCCAGGCACGCTTCCAGGGAGAGACGTTCAAACAAAATGTACGGCGCGTAAACAAGCTGCGTCCGATCGCTGAAGCCCACAATGCGGAAATTGCACATATCGTCCTTGCCTACTATCTCGGAAAAGGGCCGATCGATTCGATCATCCCGGGTGCCAAGCGTGCCGAGCAGGTGCTCGACAACCTGAAGACGCTTGAAGTGCACCTTTCAGAAGACGAACGTCACGAAATCGAATCGATTTTCAGATGAAACCTCAATATGAAATACAACAGCCGGTTCCTCTTTTGCAGGAACCGGCTGCTGTTTTTATAGTTATAAAATTTGAATAACCCTCTTTCCGTCAGGCAAGTTCAGGGGCTGGCGGCACGTCATCATCGACGAGGGCATGCCGTTCCCAGGCACGGCTTTTCCACCGGAGGGCCATGAAAATCCCCCTGGTCCATTCGTCAGCTGCAATTGCAAGCCAGACACCGACGAGACCAAGGTCCATCACAAAGACGAGGAAGTAACCGAGCGGGAGGCTCATCATGACCATCGAAAGTGCCGCCATCAGGACCGGGAACTTGGCATCGCCCGATGCACGCAGGGAGTTGATGATGACGATGTTGAACGTCCTGCCGGTCTCCAGAAGGAAGGCCAGGAGGAGAACCGAAGCCCCCAGCTCGATGATTGACTCATTGTCCGTAAAGAGCCGCATCAGCGGATAACGGAACGTCATGACAACAGCGACCATGATGATTGTAAACAGGAATGCCCATTTCAGGCTTCTCCACAGCCCTTTATATGCCTCATCCTTGTTCCCCGCCCCGACAAGGCGCCCGGTGATGATTGAAGTACCGAGGCCGATTGCAAGAGCGAACAGATAGCTGAACATCGAAATGTTCACCGCATATTGCCGGGCGGCAAGCGCTTCTGTGCCGAGATGCGTTACATAGTATAGGAAGACGAGCTGGCATCCCTGATACAAGATCTGCTCGAACGCGCTAGGTAGCCCGATGTTCAGGATTTTTGTAATGTATGAACGGGTCCAGGTAATGTAATACCTGAATTCGACCTTATACTCCATCACCCTGTACAACAGCCAGAAAAAGACGAAAACGGCAATGAGCCGGCTGCCGACGGAAGAAATCGCGGCACCCTGCACGCCGAGTTCGGGAAGACCGAACTTCCCGAAAATCAGGGCATAGTTGCCGACCACGTGAATGATGTTCATCCCGAGAGAGACGAACATCGTCTGCTTCGTAAAACCGTGCACCCGGATCACGGCAGCAAGGGAATTGATAATGGCCTGCAGGAAGATGGCACCGCCGACAATCGACAAGTAGGCCTCTGCGTGGGCCAGCACCTCTCCCTGGAGGTTCATTGCGGTCATCAGCCGATTCGTGAACAACATAAACATGACACTGAGTCCCAGACCGACGAGGAGGTTCAGCGAGACCGCCAAACCGGAAATTTTTGCGGCTTCTATATATCGCTTGGAACCGAGGTACTGGGAGACGACAATCGCCGCTCCGTTCCCGACAACTTCAAGCACCAGGATTGCGATATGAATATACTGGTTGGCAGCTCCGACTCCGGAGACCGCATCATCCGACAGCGAACTCAGCATGAAGGTATCGGTCAATCCCATCAGCATGAACAAAAACAACTCAAGAAAAATCGGCCACGTCAGATGAAACAGGCTCAGCTTTTTTTCCTGACCGCCAACTGCAGTCGCAGACATCGCATTTCCTTCTTCCTTTTTTTAGAATCAAAACAGGAAATATCATACCACGCCGGATCAGTATTGGGAACCACTTCAACTCGGTTTCTGCCTGGAAAGTTTAGATGGTTTATTTTGTATTTTTAGTCTGATATGATAAGTAGGAAATGATTCAGGAAAGGATGATGGCCCGATGGCACAAGTCGAAAGCTTTCTTCTCGACCATAACAAAGTGATTGCCCCGTATGTCCGGCTGGCAGGCACGGAACAGCACACCAAAGGCGCATCGCTTCAGAAATATGACCTCCGTTTCCTCCAGCCCAACAAAGACGCCATGCCGACGTCGGCGGTCCATACACTTGAGCACCTGCTCGCCACCTATATGAGGGATGAAATCGAAGGGATCGTCGATATTTCTCCAATGGGATGCCGGACCGGCTTCTATATGATTATCTGGGATGAGCACGATCCTGCGGATATCGCACGTGCACTGAAGGTGACACTTGAAAAAGTGATTGAAACAGAAACTGTACCGGCCGTTTCCGCACTGGAGTGCGGAAACTACCGCGACCACTCCCTGTTCGCCGCCAAAGAATATTCCAAGCAGGTCCTGGATTCCGGAATCAGCATCGATGCATTCGAACGGAAATTCGCAGAGCCCGTAAACTGAATTCTAAAAGGAGACTCCCGCCATGGAGTCTCCTTTTGTGCTTTGTTGGGTTCATGCACTGAGCGCAGGCTCTTCCCTGTTGGGAAGCAGCAGCGACACCATGATCGTCGTTGCGCATGGCCCCTGTTCCATCTACCCCTTCAGTTTATTCACGAGACGGACTTCCACCCATTTCCTGACACTGTTGATCATCCACATTCTTGTGGATGATTCCAGGTCGGACAGGTCCAGCTCTCTTTCCCGTATGATGCCTTGTTCGAGCAGAGCCTCACGGTAAGTGCCTGCAAGCAGTCCGGCGGTCACTGGAGGCGTCCAGCGCCGGCCACCAATTTCCAGCACCAGGTTGCCATTGATGAACTCGGTCAGTTTCCCGTCCTGATTCCAAAGGAGTACATCAAAACTGCCGGGTACTGCGTGCTCCTCATAAACCGCACGATGCGTCGTTTTATGGTAAAGGAACGGATCTTCCCTGTCGACAGGACGATCGGCGAGTGTCACTTCGGGCAGGTTCGGTGTGGCAGCAATCTCCTGAGCTTCAACGGACAGCAACCCGTCCCTCCCAAGCAGGCAGCGGATCTTGTAGTGGCCTTCCGGTTGCTTGTCCGCCATCTGTTCCAGCTTTTCTGAGACTGATTCCCGGTCAAACGGAAAACCGAAGTATCTTGCGGAGCGGGACATCCGGTCGAGATGCGCCTTTTTCAGGAAATAGCAACCATCCTCGAGCAAGAGGCTTTCCAAAAGGCTGAACTCCGGCCGGTCCAGTTCAAGAAAGCTCGACTTGGCCAGGATTTCTCCGTATTCCTCTTCGCTTGTCGAATCCCATGTAATGCCTCCTCCTACCCCATAAGTGGCATTCCCGGATACCCGGTCAATGACGACCGTGCGGATCGGGACATTGAACACGGCCTCCCTCTCCGGGGTGATGAACCCGATGGCACCGCAATAAACTTCTCTTGGAGCCTGTTCGATCTTTGAGATCAGTTCCATCGTGCTGACTTTGGGCGCACCTGTGATGGATCCGCATGGGAATAGCGCGCCAAATACATCAATCAGGTCTGATCCCGCCTCCAGGTCCGCCTCCACCGTCGAAGTCATCTGGTGCACAGTCGGGTAGCGCTCAATTTCGAAAAGCTTTGGAACCTCCACACTTCCCGTCTTGGCAATCCTGCCAAGATCGTTTCTCAAAAGGTCGACGATCATCACATTTTCCGCACGGTTTTTCTCGGAATGGGCCAACCATTGTGCCAGGGAATAATCTTCTTCGGATGTTTTTCCTCTTTTGGCTGTGCCCTTCATCGGCCTGGCCGTAATGCGACCGTCTTTTATCCGGAAGAACAGTTCTGGGGACGCGGACAGCACGGCATGTTCGCCCGTGTTGATGTATGCACTGTAGCTGCAGGCCTGTGCGCGTTTCATGCGCTCAAACAGCGCGACATCATCTCCCCGGAACTGGCTGAGCAAACTGATTGTATAATTCGTCTGGTAGGTCTCTCCTGACCCGATTGCCTGTTTGATGGTCCCGATAGCCTCTCTGTATGCCTGCTCCCCGGTATCCGGCTTCCAATCCGAAACTTCGAATGGTCCGGACGGGCGAAGAGCACTGTACTCAGGTTCCTCAAAAATTCCGAACCATAGGAGCGGCATCGTATGCCCCCCCTTTACCCGATAAGCCGGATCAAAGGCCGGTGCTGCTTCGTAAGAGAGAAAACCGGCGGCATACCAGCCGGCGTCCACAGCTTCCTGGACACTCCGGAGTGCGGGAATCACTTCATCAACTTGTTCAGCACGGATCACTTTCATGGGGTTTCGGAATGTACGAGGGACCACTGTCCCGTCAGCAGATACATACTCAAATGATAAAACAGGCTGTTGTCCGTCATTCTGCATGGCGGATCACCTCCGGTCTGCTCACCCGCAAAAAGAAATTCCTCAGCATATCCAGACCCCTCTCAGTAAGGAGGGCTTCCGGGTGGAACTGGACGCCTTCTACCGGAAACACTTTGTGACGGATCGCCATGATCTCCCCCTCTGCTGTTCTGGCGGATACCTCTAGACAGTCCGGAAGTGTCTTCTCCTCAACCACCAGGGAGTGATACCTGGCAACCCTCAGCGGTGAAGGAAGTCCCGCGAATACACCGCAGCCATCATGTGTGATCGGGGAAGTTTTGCCGTGAACCGGACTGATGCCTTTTCCGACGGTACCGCCGAATGCTCGGGCGATCACCTGCTGTCCGAGACAGACGCCGAGGATGGGAATCTCTTCATGGAATCGGCGGACAATCTCCAGGCAGACGCCTGAAGTATCCGGATTCCCCGGGCCGGGAGAGATTAGGATCGCCTCGGGTGCCATTTTCCGGACGTCTTCAGTGGTCAATTCATCATTCCGGCGTACTGAAACTTCCATTCCGATGCGCCGCAGGTATTGGACAAGATTAAAAGTGAACGAATCGAAGTTATCAATTACCAGTATCATTGCTTCTCTCCATTATCGTTATTCCGTATCTTCCCCAGTATAATCGCCCCCGCTCTTCACGTACATAGAAGAAACCGGATGGATTCCCGCAAGCAACTGCTGCTTGCGGGGATCCGTCCGGCCGGTTTATCCTTGGCGTGCTCTGCTCATTGATGGTGAGGATCATTGAGAAACTGTCTTAATGCAAGAACGCGTCCTTTTTCATACATTCCTTCCAGATACAGCGAATGCCATTGGCCAAGTACGCGTTCAAGCTCATCCAGGCAGTTGCTGAGCTGCCCGGGCTGCTCATCCAAGTATGCCAAGTAAGCATCGCGGAACAGCCTGGTGACCTTTTCGGCATTACCAATCTGAACAAGCTTCGTTCGGATTTCCGGCTCGGAAGCGAGCTTGCCGGCAGCATAAAGCACATGGACCATCGCGATGTCTGCCATGTCCTGCAGGGGATCGATTTTCTGATCCCGTTCGCGGAATGCGATTCCGCGGCCCAGAACCTCGGCTACTGACAGGTTTTCAGGTATGTAATAGGGGGACAGTGACGCATACAAGGCCGGCGTCAGCGGATGATCAGGCTGCAGCCTGATCAGTTCCTCTGCTTCAGCAACTGTTTCCGGGCTCCAATCTGTGCCTTCCGCATCTTCCTGCATCAGACGGTAACTGATCAGCACCAGTTCTTTGCCCGGCGTTTTACCTGATAGCATGGACAAATGCTTTCCGTCCGTCATCATTCCTTTGCTGTCGGTCGGAATCAGGTTTGCTGCTCCCAGAAGGAGATTGACAATGGCAAAGGTCAGCAGAACACCGGATGGCAAAATCGTGTAAACGAGCACAACCGAAAAGGCTGCCACTGCCAGATTCGCCGCAGGTCCTCCGGCCACATAGCGTTTCAGCCGTGACTCCATCTCCCGTCCAGATACCCCTTCAGGAAACCGCAGCATGGCACGTCCCAGGTAACCGAGCGCAGGCTTCTGAAAAACGATCCGTTTTTTTCCGCCCGACCGGATCAGGACGATCGGACCAATGCTCATATTCATGAATGTCATGCCCGATGCAGCTCCGGCGATTGCATGCCCGAATTCGTGGATGATCAGGGCGAGCACCGCACTGACGACAATGGCCGCGAGGATAATCACTGTACTCTGAAGGTCGATCACCGGTTCGTGGATAAACAGATAAGGGAGGAATACAGGCCATAGAACAATGCCGATGCCAAGCCCGGCCAATGTCTGTCCGAGGCTTTTCTTCCTCTGCCCCTTCGCTTTATCCCGGGTTTCCGTTACCATATCGGTTCCTCTTCTTCAGTGAGGTCAATCAGCCTCGGGTAAACCAAATTGAATATGACTGCAATCATCAGCATTTCCCCGATCACAGCCAGCCAGTTTAAATCGAAAAACATATTGATCAGCATGGGGATCACAACCAGAAACGGCATCAAAGCTCCCCGTTTTCTGGAGGCGGCAGTCAGATGCTGTTCCTTTCTGCAGTTTGGACAGGTCATCGTCGGTTTCAGGGTATACATTGCCCGCAATGTCTCCCTGAATGACCAGTGATGACGGCAATTTGCACAGACGGGCATGCCGGCCCCTCCTTTCGTTACCGGTTGCGGAATGACCGGATCATAAAAATAATCATTGGAGCAAACATGAGCACCAGGAAAACCGGAAGAAATCCGATTCCGAGTGAAATTTCTTCGCCGGTTGCCACTTGAGTTATCTGGTAGCTCAGATAAACGAAGACCAGCACGACCAGGTTCTTGAGGACATTTAGCATCATTCTGGAATTGCGGTACTGAAACTCGATGTTATGTTCATTCAATTCTACCATGTAATTATGCTTTTCCGGGTATTTCTCAAGGAGCGTCATCCCGATCCAGAGCAGGCCCGCGATGATGGGCAGCATCACAAGTTCCCATTTGGATCCCCAGCGGTTGACTTCACCTGCCCCATTGAAATGGGCCGGAATTTCTGCCGGCAAAATCCCCCAGGCAGACACCAGATAAGCGACGATCCAAACAAATGCGCCTATCGCGGCTCCGTCCATCATGCGTTCAAATAGGGTTTTCGGAATGTCCATCTTCGGACGGTCATAGGTCTTCACGCTTATCACCCCTGCTTTTATTTACGGTCGACATCCCCTTACGGTTTCAAGTTTTTCATGGCCGGTCTGACGGAAGTTTCGGATCCTTTGTATACAGCCGTGAAAACGGGTATAGGACAGTAACCATGTAACCGGAAGGAGGCACGAACATGAATCAGGCAATCATCATTCCCGCTTATAATCCGGATCGCGGCCTGCCGGGCTATATCCGGCAGCTCAGACAACAAGGAGATTTCCTGATCATTGTGGTTGACGACGGAAGCGCACTTTATTCGAAACCGGTCTTTGAATCGATTCGCAGCATGGAAGGTTGCACCGTACTTATACACGAACGGAATCTGGGCAAGGGAGCCGCACTGAAAACAGCGTTCAGGCATGTTCTTGAGGAATGTGAAGAAGTCGCCCAGGTCGTGACTGCCGATGCCGACGGGCAGCATGCCGTCGAAGATGTGATTAAAGTTGCCAGGGAAACAGCCGGGTCGATCCGGGGTCTGGTTTTCGGGGTCAGGGACTTTGTCCACCCCGACATCCCTTCCAGAAGCCTGATTGGAAACAGGCTGACCTCCCGGCTGTTCCGGCTATTATTCGGCAGGCGGCTGCAAGATACCCAGACGGGCTTGAGGGGAATCCCGCGCAGAGAGCTCAGATGGCTCATGACGATCCGTGGAGACCGGTATGATTTTGAAATGAACACGCTGATCCACGCGGTACGGGAAGAGGTGGACATCCGTGAAGTGGACATCCGGACCATCTACCTGGATCACAATGCCAGTTCCCACTACCGCCCTGTCCTTGATTCATTCCGGATCTTCAGGAAAATCATTACGGGCTACTTTAGTGGAAGTTCACTCTATGAAAATCCATCAACACGGAAAGTTGCCGAGGACACCTGAAAGCCGGAAAAGCCTGACCGACAATTCGGCAGGCTTTTTTGTATCAAGTGTGGAGATGCAACGCACATACACAAAAGAGGCCTCGCGGCTGCTTGCCGTGGGCGTCTTTTGCAGAGGAACATATTCTATACTCTCTATTTACCCGAATATCCACCCGGGAAACCTTGCATCAGTGAGTGGTCGTCCCGCTCATCTCGTCCAGTACTTCCCCAGGGATATCGATACCCTCCACCTTGTTGATCCGGTGGTAATTCAGCTGATAACTGATAGTTTCGGTCTGTCCCTTTTCCGAACCCGTAACGGTATAGTAAAAATCTTTCATCATCGAAGTATTGCCGTCCAGACGGACCTCAAGCCGGCTGCTTGCCTTTTCCGGCCGGATCGACCGGAATGAGATGGACAGTGTCTTCTTAAATGCTTCAAACACCTTTTGGCTGTCTCCTTCATAGACAAGACGATCCTCTGCATGATCGGTCCCCAATTCCCCTTCCACTTCACGCAGCAGCTGTACAATGTCCATATAGCTGACCGAAGGCAGATCATCAGCAGTGATATCTTCAGTACTCCTGTTTGTCCATCCATCCCCCAGATTGATCACAAGCCGTTCCCCGGCCTGATAGTATTCAAGTGAGGATGTATTCGTCCGAGAAACCACTTCGGGCATCCTCTCATAGACAGCGTGCAACTCCGGCATATCGAAGTCTGCCACTTTGACCTTTCCCGAGGTCGCTTCCTGCTTCCCGTCCGCGGTTTCTGCCTTGATCTCAACAGCCAGCTCATAGGAGTCCACTTCCGAGATGGTACCAAGAAGCTCGCCCATCAGCTCCTCTCCGGCTTCGCCTCCATTTTCTTGATCAGCTTCTCCTCCGCACCCAGGCAGGAAGAGGATGAACATCAGCAGCCACCATTGTTTTTTCATCTGCATCCCTCCTGCTGTCCGCTCTTACTTTACCCCCACGACAAAAAAGGAACCTGCACGTCAGCAGATTCCTTGTCTTTATTCGATGCCATCGGGATATGTCTTCTCTAGAAAACCGATCGAGCTCCGGATGATCTCCTTCAGGACATTCTGGTCGATGTCATCGAGTTTGTTGACATACACACACGCTTTGCCGGACGTATGCTTTCCCAATCGCGAAAGCTGTTCTTCCCGTTCCGCATTGTCGACTGTCACATAAAGGCTGATTTTCGCCTTTCTCGGGGAAAACCCGACAAGCGGCGCGTCACCCTCATGGCCCGTAGCATATCGATAGTGATATTTTCCGAATCCGATGATGCTGGGACCCCACATCACTGCTTCCCTGCCGGTCGTCTCTGCAAATAAATCGAGGAGGCGATAGGCATCCTCTTTCTTCCGCGGATGTTCGATCTGCTCGATGAATTCGATGACACTGCTGTCGGTCGGTTTCGTTTTCTGCTCATACATTCGGACTTCTCCTCCCCGGTCATTCCCAGACGTATGGCGTTTCCTGGTACACATAATAATTTAGCCAGTTCGAGAACAGCAGGAACGTATGGGAGCGCCACGTATTGAGCGGGATGTTCTCCGGGTCGTCGTCCGGGAAGTAATGCTCGGGGATGGCTGTGCCCAGGCCCTTATCCTGATCCCGCCGGTATTCGATCGCAAGCGTATCCGCATCGTACTCCAGGTGTCCGGTGATCATGATGTGCCTTTCATCTTTCGATACGATGATGAATGCACCCGCCTCGTCCGATTCGGATAACAGCTGAAGCTTCGGATGATTCCGGATTTCTTCCGAATCCACCTCGGTATAGCGTGAATGGGGCGCGACGAACAGGTCATTGAATCCGCGTGCCAGCCGGACAGTCGGGTCCGAAATGGTATGCCTGTATACCCCGAAGCACTTTTGGGGAAGCGGCCGCTTTCCGATTCCATAGAAATGGTAGAGCGCGGCCTGTGCGCCCCAGCAGATGTTCAGGAGTGAGGTGACATTTTGGTCCGACCATTCAAAGATTTCCGCCAGTTCGCTCCAATAGTTCACTTCTTCAAAATCCAGATGTTCGATTGGCGCACCCGTAATGATCATTCCGTCAAACCGCCGATGCCTGATTTCATCGAACGTGACATAAAATGCATCCAGATGGGACTTGCTCGTTGTTTTCGACTGATGGCTCGCCATCGTCATGAACGTGACATTCACCTGCAGCGGCGTATTCCCGAGGAGCCGCAGCAGCTGGAGCTCTGTCCGTTCTTTCTCTGGCATGAGATTCAGGATCAGGATGTTCAGAGGACGGATGTCCTGGGAAACAGCCCGGTCCGAGTCCATGACGAATATTTTCTCTTCCTTCAGCTTTTTTGCGGCAGGAAGGTCTTTCGGTATGTTGATCGGCATGTCCGATTTCCCCCTTCTTGGCAGGTTGTCTATATGAAGGCATATGGATAAACCGCAATACCCAAATGATAGACGATTCCGGGGCCGAATGGTAGGAGAAAGTTTCGGAACTTCAGACGACTTCGATTAGTTTGGCAGGATCATTCCTGTGCAGCCGGTAGTATTCCACCGCAGCAGGGATATAGTCGGCAAAGTCCGGGCATTTGATGCCTGCCGGTTCGAGGTCCCTCTGGGCTTCCGTGCAATCATACACAGCCTCAAGCCGGAAGTAGTCCAGCGTCTCCTTTTCCACTTTTACCCATTTCCGCAACGAAGGAAATGACAGCATGATCCGGACAGTCGAATGGGGCATCGTGAATGAAGGCGCTTTCCCGGTAAGCGCCTTGGAAATCAGCCGGAACGCTTCTCTTGCCTGGTAGGGGTTCGGATCAGTCAGATGATACACTTTGTCCGTTCCGACAGGATGACGGGACAGATAAACGGTCGCTTCTACAATATAGTCAACCGGCACCAGATTGATCAGCGCCTCCCCTTTGCCTACATAGGGAATCGGAATCCGCGAAAACTTGTCCAGGTAGCGCATCATGAAATAGGGACCGTCGAACTTGGCTGTTTCCCCGGTTTTCGAATCTCCCAGCACAATGCCCGGACGGATGATTGTCGTCGGTATGCGGTCCCTCATATACTGGACAAGCACTTCCGCATCATGCTTCGTCTTTTCATAGTGATTTTTGAAATCCTGGCCAAGCGCCAGCTCATTTTCATAGATGGTGCCTTTACGGTCGCCGGAAACATAAGCTGTGCTGAAATAGACATACCGTTCAATCGACTTGCATTCAAGAACCCAAAGGTTCACATTCCGTGTCCCCGTGACATTGACAGACTGTGCGATCCTGTCATGGACAGCAAGGTCGTATATGGCCGCCAGGTGGAAGACATGAGTCACCGCCTCTTTCAGCCGCTCAGAAACTGCCTTCTCCAATTTTAGATTGGTCTTCGTAATATCGCCGGCATGGATCCTGAATCGTTTGGTGCGTTTGTTTCCCCTGAGCCTCTGAACAACACGCTCCGCCTCCGGAATGGCAGACTCATGGACAAGCAGCTCGAATTCGGATTCCGGCTCCTCCTCGGCCAGCCTGGCGATCATCCGTGTTGCGAGAAACCCCGGAAACCCCGTGAAAAAATAAATTCGCTTCACCAACTCCTGTATACCTCCCCCATATCATCTCTTCAAGGACCCAATGGAACGATTGACTATGCCGGCTTTTTCTGCGCCGCCGATCCCGATTCCTTCCCATTCAGAAAGATAGTCAAAACAAGTTGTGTTCTCGCCTATTTCGACAGCCGTTTCACCGGAGGCAAACGGGGAAAACACAAACTATCAAGGATAGGGAGGGTTCAGAATGCCAGGAAGAAATGACAACGGACCGGACAAGTACTTTGGAGACCGTGCAGGGACCGACAAGGCCAACTATCACGTCGTCCCGGCCGACGGCAAATGGGCATTGAAAAAAGAAGGCGAAGAAGAGCAGATGATGCAGGAGAATGACAAATCCGATGTCGTTGCCCGCGCCAAAAAGTTGGCCGAGGAATACGGCAGCATGGCCATCATCCATGATGAGGACGGGAAGATCGAGGATCAGATTGAATATTAAAGTACGGAGGCGGTCCTGCGTGACAGGGCTGCCTTTTATCTTTTGTTATAATGGAGGCAACAAGGAGGCAGCGACATGCAGGACGAGACGAATATCACGCCATACGATGAAAATGAGCTGGATGAGGAGACTCTTTTTATCGTCTCCCAGACGTTCAAGGCACTGTCGGATCCGACCAGGCTGCGGATCCTGAATCTTCTTTCGGAGCACGAGTACCCGGTTAATGAAATCGCTGCCCGGCTATCTCTGCTCCAGAGTACCGTTTCCCACCAGCTGCGCTTCCTGAAGAATCTCCGGCTCGTAAAGTATCGCAGAGAGGGGACTTCCCTGCACTATTCCATCGATGACGAACATGTCGTGGACCTTCTCCGGCAGGCAATTGGCCACGCAAGACATCATTAAACAGGTGATCCGCACCCCTGCGGATCACCTGTTTTGATCTGTACCAGGCTGCATATGTCAGATTCCCGCATCGGAAGCGAGCCGGTTCTGTGGGGGATCAGCCACACAGCGGAAGCCGGTATTTCCTGTCGAACTATCAGGCGTGTTCGACGATCGGGCGGCGACCCGGTAACGGTTACTGTATGAATCATGGCAAAGATAAGATCCGCCCTTCGTCACCTTCGCCATTCCCTTTTCCGGACCCCGGGATTCTGGTGTCCGGCCCGGCGTTCTGTGAACCAGTCCGAACACCACTCCCATACATTGCCGGACATATTATAGAAGCCGTATCCGTTTGGTGAATAAGATTGCACGGGAGCCGTTCCGACATATCCGTCAGACGCTGTGTTGTGCATCGGAAATTCTCCCTGCCAAATATTACATTCATGCTTTCCATCCGGCATAAGCTCATCTCCCCACAGATATTTTTTGGACTCAAGGCCCCCTCTTGCGGCAAACTCCCATTCCCCCTCGGACGGCAGGCGTTTGCCGGCCCAATTGCAGTAGGCCAATGCATCCCGGTAGGAAACATGGACCGCTGGATGATTCATCCGATTATCTATTCCCGAGTCCAGGCCTTCCGGATGCCGCCCGTCAGCTCCCGGAACCGCAAGCCACCATGGCGCCTGCGGGACACTTCCAGTCACCGTTTCGGCAGTCCTGTCACTGACCAGCAGATGAAAGACAAACGACCACCCGAACTGTTCAGCATCCGTGATGTAGCCGGTCTGCCTGACAAATTCGCAGAATGATTCATTCGTAACACCAAATGGATCGATCAAAAACGGATCCACCGTTACTTCTCTGACTGGCCCCTCCCCGTCTTGCGGAACCCCGATTCCAAAATCTGTACAGAAAACATCGATGCCCTGGCGGATGCCGGCATGCGGTTTACGGATTCTCATGCAACATCGGCACTTTGCACTCCGTCGAGGTATGGCCTGCTAACCGGAAGATATAATTGGCGCTCACGGCTGAAAAGTTTCGTCTGCCCCGGTGACTCCGAACCGGTGGTCGAAGAGAATATAAGGACGATGGCCCAGATGCTGCAGGAACAGGGGTATCAAACGGCTGCAGTCGGCAAATGGCATCTCGGGCTCGGCTGGCAACTTAAGGGCGGGTATGACTTTGAAAAATTCGGCCTGGATACCGAGGAGTTTCATGTTCCCGGGACCCGGATGGGACGTGATGGCATCTTTGACCCGAGTGTCGGGCTGATCGACTTGGAAGGGCTGGACATCGACTATTCGAAGCCCATTACCCATGGACCCCCCCAGATGGGCTTCGACTAGATGGGACACGATCCGAGTTATCATTTCCGTGAGAAAATGTCGGACATTTGGGAGGGCGGGCACCGGGAGCCGACCATCATTTCTTATCCCCGAGTGATCAGGAGCGGTTCCTCCTCCAACCATATGGTGAGCCTGTCGGATCTGTACTGCACATTGGCCGAGCTGACCGGTGCAGAACTTGAGGACCATGAAGCGGAAGACTCGGTATCCAATTCCGGGAGGGCCGGGACGAGCCCGTCCGCAATGATATTGTCCACTCTTCGGGCAAAGGAGGACTTTCCATAAGGAGAGGCCACTGGAAACTGAATCTTGTTACCGATGGAGAAAGCATGGACGATATTGGCCCGGAAGTTTCATTGAAGCCTTCCGAACTGTTCGACCTCAGCCGGGACGTCGAGGAACTTCTAATGTCATCGACCAGCATCCCGATATCATCGACTCTCTGATGAACGATCTCGAGGAATATGTGAAGAAAGGCCGGTCCACTCCCGGTGAGCGCCAGCAGAACGAGCGCAATCACCCGACCGGTGATTGGCCGCAGCTGGAATGGATGGACGGATACGAGGACTATATTGCCCAATTTAAGGAATAGCGAAAAAGGTGATCCGCAGTCAGCCAGCGGATCACCTTTTTCAGTTACACGTTCCATGAGGGCTTGGGCAGCCGCCTCCGTCAGTCTCAAGCTGGATGGTGCTGTGTTCGATCGAGAACCGGTCGTGAAGGATCCGGTGGGCGTTGTGGAGTATCCGGTCCGGATTCCCGTGGTCATTGATGGTCATATGGCAGCTGAGGAGAGGCTCATCCGGCGTAATCGACCAGACATGAAGGTCATGGACATCGGTCACTTCATCCAACTGTTCAAGGGACTTCCGGATTTCTTCGGGGTCGATTCCATCAGGTGACGATTCCATCAGGACATTGGCGGCATCCTTCGTCACCCTCCAGCCGCTCACCAGCACAAGGACCGAGACGATGATGCTGGCAATCGGGTCGGCAATCCACCAGCCGAAGAGAATCATCAGGATGGCAGCTGCAATCGCCCCTACAGAGCCGAGCATATCGCCGATTACATGCAGAAATGCGCTCCGCACATTCAGATTGTCGTCCTTCTCACCCCGCATAAGAATGATGGCTGCGGCAATATTAACGAGCAATCCGATGACCGCAATGATTAGCATGCCGGTGCTCTGCACCTCCGGCGGGGCCATGAAACGGCGCACCGCTTCAAACATGATCACCGCTGCGATGACGATTAGTGCGATGCCATTGACAGCGGCCGCCAGGATTTCAAACCGGCGGTAACCGAACGACTTCACTCCTGTCGCCTTTCTGGCACCAAGCAGAATGGCGACAAAGCTGAGACCCAGTGCCGCCGAATCGCTCAGCATATGGCCCGCATCCGATAACAGCGCAAGGCTATTCGTGAGGAAGCCGCCGATGAATTCAACAGCCATAAACGCAGTGATCAGTATAAATGCCCAGAACAATGCTTTTTTATTGGATGACGCATGACTGTGAGAATGACCGTGATGATGATGGCCCATAAAATCTCCTCCTGAACCCATTATATGACTATGTGTTCATATATACATTATGCCAGTCTGATCCATATGGTGCAAACCGAAGCATTTATTCGTTTTACCCTCTTCAGGGACTGTCAATGCAGGCAAACAAAAAGAGCAGCCACCTACGGCTGCCCCACTCCCTTATTGTCCCTTCAGCAAGCCTGCGCGCTTTTCCAGGCCTTCCCGCCATTTATCAGCAAGTGCCTCCACGGATAGTACGCGTTCCACCACTTTCCGGTCTTTATACTTTCTGAAATAGGCATCGTTAGCTTCTTGTACCGTAATGCCAGCAGGATGAATATTAATGCGGCTCATAACCGAATCCTTTTTGACTGTTCCTTCCTCGATGACCCTGCACAGATAGCCGGTGAAGCCGGTATCAATGATTCTTGGCAGAATCTCAGGAATCCCGAGCCTGCGGGAAATGGTGCTGCACGGAACCCGGCTTTGGGTGACTTGAATCAGGGCTTCGCCGACCCGGTACATATCCCCGATGTGTACCTCGACTTCCGTCATGCCGGTGACCGTCAGATTTTCACCGAAGGCAGATGCCGGTAGTGTCACACCGAATTCCTTCTCCCAAAAATCATAGTGTTCATGAGGATAAATACAGACGGCCCTGTCGCGACCGCCGTGGTGTTTCGTGTCAGCCACCCCGTCTCCGGTAAATCCGTCCCGTGATAAATAGGCCTCATCCGTTTGCTCCTTGGCAATTCCGGACACCATTTCCTTGCCGCCGGCCAATTTGAGGGTTTTTGGCTTGCCCGTCGAAAAGTGAACCAGTTTGTTCATCCCGTAGCCTCCATCCGCAACATTGTATATAGACCAGTATAGCTCAATCTAATCATTAAGCGGACAAGCCGCCATTATTTAGGCAGCTTGCTCAGTTCCGACTTGCAGACCGGCAAATCGAGATCGGTGAATTTGGCCAGCAGGCCCCTGACCAGATCTTCAAACCACTCCGGCGAAGTCGGTGAAAGATAGACAGATTCGATCAGAACGGATAAATCTACACCGATATTGGTCCCGTATTCATATGGCCCGCGCACGATGGTCTTTAGTTCCTCAGGATCCGGAATGTCGTCATAGAGAAGAAACAGCCTCAGTTCATTCTCGAACTCGAATGATTTCCGCTTCAGGAAAAGATAATCACTCAGGTGATCACTGCTGTTTTCAACCTCATTGAAATCAACATATTTCACAACCCCTGCTGTCACATCACGATTATCCAGAAACGCATCCTGCAGCCGCCGGTATGTCGTCCTGATGGCAATCCCCTCATCGCTCTGCAAATAGAGGTTCCACATGGCGACTGATTCGTAGTCATTCATATGCCAGCTGTTTACAAAACTGTATTTCCGGAGTCCCTTCAGCATTTTTTTCTGCTCGTAAAATTCTTCAATGCCCTTCCTGTCTCCCCGTCGCCTGGCCGACTCGAGAAAGCCCGAAACCGGGTTTCCTTCAAATGGGTCATCAAAGCGGTCGATGCGGCTGAAGAACAGGGAACGATTGATCAGCAGATC
Organism: Bhargavaea massiliensis; assembly: GCF_018390575.1. Classification (GTDB taxonomy): domain Bacteria; phylum Bacillota; class Bacilli; order Bacillales_A; family Planococcaceae; genus Bhargavaea; species Bhargavaea massiliensis. The sequence goes on from NZ_JAHBCJ010000006.1 coordinate 70,840, forward strand.
TACGAATTTTGTGAAATCCACGTATCTCCATAAAGCCTGTTCAGGGCCGGGAACCTCCCAGTTTCGATAATTGATGAACACATCCATCCCACCTTCTCAATCCTGCTATACTTCTATCCCCTTTAACCTTTTGCACCTAAACAGGGAGACGTGGGATCGGTGAATGGTTCACCGGATTTTCCGGTAGCGCTTATATCTATAGCCGCCAAGGGCGAAGGTCTTTTTCCCGGCAGCTTCAGCTGTTGCGTCTTCCCTTTCTGAGATGGAATCCCCACTGACCGTGACGAGCTCGGCATGGTTTCCGCTGGTCACGAGAAAGTATGCCTCTTTGTCTTTCAGTTGGCCCACTGCCCGAGTTAATGTCAGCGTTTCATCAAACAGCATATCCAGCAGCCTGAATTTTTTCTTTGCAAACCCGGTCCTGACGAGCTCATAGATCGATGAGCCTTCCGGAACTGTCTCCAGTATGGTTTCCTCCGCTTTTTTCATCGATGTCCTCTCCTTAGACGATTTGTTTATCCTGCCTTGAGTCTACGTATGGAGCCGGAAATGGTTTCAAATAGGGAAAACCTGATCCCGTGCCGCAAAATCGGACACAGGATCAGGCTCACTGGTATTCTATAAGCTTTGCCGATTCGAGAAAGTCCCTGGCAACATCTTCTGCAGGAACTCCGTCAACATTGACCCGATAATTCATTTCGCGCATTTCATCGTCTGAGATTTTGCCGGACAGTACATTCAGCGCCCGTACAATTTCGGGGTAGTCTTCAGCAGTTTCCTCCTGCATAAGCGGGGCTCCCTGATAAGGCGGAAACAGCTGCCGGTCATCCTGCAGCACTTTCAGGTTGTACCGTTCGATTTCGCTATCCGTCGAATACGCATCGACCAGATTGATGTCCCCTGATTCAATTGCCGTGTACCTGAGCTTTGGCTCCATCGTGACAATTTCGGGAAACTCAATGCCGTATAGGGATTGGATGCCGAGATAGCCGTCTTCCCGATCTGAGAATTCCAGCGTGAATCCGGCACGGACCTGACTTTCGATTTTTTTCAGGTCGGAGATGGTATTCAAGCCGTTTTCCTCCGCAAAAGTTTCCGGTACGGCAAGCGTATAGGTATTGTTGTATTGCATCGGGGCCAGCAAGGCCATGCCAAATTGTTCCGACAGGCCGTCGCGGGCCTGCTCGTAGACTGCCCGGCTATCCGTACTTTCTGCGGTCTCCTTCAGGAATTCGGAAATTGCCGTTCCGGTGAATTCGGGATAGATATCGATCTCGCCCGAACGGAGTGCATTAAAAACAAAACTTGTCTTTCCAAGCCCCGGCTTTAGCTCAACCTCCAGATCGGTTTGTTCTTCAATCAGGATTTTGTACATATTGATCAGAATTTCCGGTTCTGAACCGAGCTTTCCGCCGATGACCAGTTTTTCATCGCCCTTGTTGAATAGAGGCACTGCCAGCACAAGTGCCGCAAGCGCGAAAATCCCTGAAATGGCAAACACACTTTTCCTGAATGGCATGTCCTCGAATTTCTTCAGGATCAGGTCAAAGACGATGGCTAACATTGCTGCCGGAATTGCACCGAGTACGATCAGGGATGTGTTGTTCCTGTCGATACCGAGGAGGATCAGGTCACCGAGCCCCCCTGCGCCGATCAGTGCCGCAAGCGTAGCCGTTCCGATGATGAGGACGGTGGATGTCCGGATGCCCGCCATGATGACCGGCATGGCAAGGGGCAGCTCCACCTTCAGGAGTCTCCTGCGGGTATTCATGCCCATCGCTTTTGCCGCTTCGATCAGGGACGGATCGATCTCCCGGATTCCCGTATAGGTGTTTCTGAGTATGGGCAGCAGTGCATAAGCCGTCAGTGCAATGACGGCCGGTATTCGCCCGATGCCCACGAGAGGGATCAATAATCCGAGAAGGGCAAGAGACGGGATGGTCTGGATCACTGAGGCAGCTCCGAGGATTCCTTCAGCCAGTTTCCTTCTTCCGGTCAGCCAGATACCGGCCGGCAACGCGATCAGGACTGCAAACAGTAAAGCGATGAAGGATATCTCGATGTGCTCCAGCAGCGCGGTCCATAAGTCGCTTTTCCGCTGGTCGAAGGCGGATAAAAACTCAGTCATGTTGACCGGCCCCTTTCCTTCCGGCAGCAAGAAGGCGGAAAGCCGCGGCCCGATCTATCATGCCGATCAGCTCGCCTCCGTCTTCCACGCCAACTGCTTCATAATCGGCCATCACGCTGACGAGGCGGTCCGCACGGATATCCGCGGAAAGAACGGTCTGCGGTTTCGGAGTTATGTAAGGAGAGCCGGAAACCCAATGTCTCAGATCCAGAACATCTTGCAGAGGGTCTTTTCTGCTCCCGATGAACTCCCGGACAAACTCTCCGGATGGATTCCTCCTCAGTTCATCGGGCGTTCCGGCCTGAACGATCTTTCCATCACGCATCAGGCAGATCCGGTCGGCCAATTTCAGCGCTTCGCCCATGTCATGGGTGACAAACACGGTGGTCTTGCCGAATGACCTTTTCAGATGCAGCATGTCATCCTGGAGTTTTTCCCTTGCCACAGGATCCAGCGCACTGAACGGCTCGTCCATCAGCAGGATTTCCGGATCTGCCGCCAATGCCCGGATGACCCCGACACGCTGTTGCTGGCCTCCGGATAATTCGGATGGCTTTCTGTGTGCAAAAACGGCCGGATCCAGACCGACCTGTTCCAAAAGTTCATGTACGCGCTGTTTGATTGTCCCCTTTTCCGTCCGTTTCATATCCGGGACCACTCTGATGTTTTCTTCGACAGTCATATGCGGAAAAAGGGCGATCTGCTGCAGAACATAGCCGATGTTCCAACGCAACCGGTCAACATCATAACGAACGGCATTTTTTCCGTTGATCAGGATGGATCCGGCTGTCGGTTCGATCAGACGGTTGATCATCTTGAGGGTCGTCGTCTTTCCGCATCCGCTCGGCCCGATCAGGACGATGAACTCACCTTTTTTTATCTCTAGATTAAGGGAATCTACGGCTTTTGTGCCGTCCCCGTATTGTTTGGTCACGTTCTGAAATTCAATGATGGATGCGATTGTCACTCAACCCCTCCGATTGTTGTTCCCATTTTACCATTTACATGAAAGAACAGCGGTCCGGAATGGTTCCGGCCCGCTGTCTTTACCCCGGTCGCACCGATCGTTGCTTTGCCAGCCAATCCCCAATGATGGCAGTCAGCCCCGGGGACAGCGGACTATCGGCAATGGACTTATATTCCTTCAGGAGCCCCAGCATCGTATGCTCGCCTTCATACTCTTTCAGCAGATGATTCATGTCAGGAATGATGTGCCATTCTGACTCGCCAGGAACCGTTTCCGCGATGAGCCGGGCATGTTCAGGCGGTACCTGGAGGTCCTTACTGCCGGTCACTGCAAGGACGGGACAATCCGCACGCGTAAGGTATTCCACGACATCGTAGTCCAATGTCTCCCGCAGCCATTTTGCGTTCAACCTGATTCCCTTCACTCTCATAACCGGCTTGTCGGAGTTCGCCACTTTGCTGAAGATCTGTTCGTTTTGCTTCCTTGCACGGTCTGTCACCTTGAATGTCCTGAAAATCCAGCCTTTCAGTCCGTCCGTCTCATTCATCTCCTCATAAGCCATCTCATTCTGTCTCGGCATGAGGTCTGCGGACGGCTCTGCTGCCCCGGCCAGAAGAATCATTCCGTCCACCGGCTCCAGGTTATGGACAGCCGGCGCGATCATGGCACCCTCGCTATGACCCAGAATGAGGATCCGTTCCGGGTCAGCATTTGGATGCCGCTTCAGGAAGCGCACCCCCTCGACGGCATCATCAATCAGGTCGGAAAGGCCGGCTTCATTGAATGAACCCTTGCTTTTGTAAGTGCCGCGTTTGTCATAGCGGAGCGTCATGTACCCTTGTGTTGCCAGGAATTCCGCCAGCTCTTTATAGACATTCATCTGCAGGTTCTTGAGGTTGCCGTCACGATCCCCCTTGCCGGAACCGGCGATGATGAGCACAGCCGGATAAGTGTCCTGTTTTTCTTCCGGCATGGTCAATGTTCCGCTCAGCGGAAAAGCCGATTCAATCGTCACCAGCGCTTCCTTGTACATATTCCGACCCCTCCTGATATTTCCTGATTTCCATCATTCATTTCGATATTTATGCTTCTGTTCCCTTTTCCTCAAGCCTTATTATTTGAGACTGTCATTCGGTCCAGTGGCCGTACCCTGTGGTAAAGTGAAATCGAAGTGATTGAGAAAAAAGGAGAAATGACGATTGGTCACCTACAACATCCTTGACTATTCCCCCATCGATGAAGGATCGGATGCGCGCCATGCACTTCTCCATACAACAGAGCTGGCCAAACTGGCGGAAAAGCTGGGCTACAAACGATTCTGGGTGTCAGAGCATCATCACGTGCGCTCCATTGCCGGCAGCAGTCCTGAAATGCTGATGATGCACCTTGCCGATTCAACAGAACACATCCGGATCGGCTCCGGCGGTGTCATGCTTCCCCACTACAGCCCATATAAAGTCGCCGAGAATTTCCGTGTCCTGGAAGCATTGCACCCGTACCGGATCGACCTTGGAATCGGCCGATCACCCAGCTACCGGCTCGTCAACCGGGCCATGAATGAATCAAAAGGAAAACGCTTATCTTATGAGCAGCAGATTGAGGATATTCGCCATTTTCTTTCGGAACCGAAAGCCAATCACCGCTTTAAGGACCTTACTGCCATGCCGGTCATCGAAACCGTTCCGGAGATGTGGCTTCTCGGAACCGGCCAGGGCAGTGCAGCAATCGCTGCCGGTCAGGGCATGGCATATGCTTTTGCGCACCTCGGGAAGCCTGAGGGCGGACTTGAAGCGGTCAGTCACTACAGGAATCATTTCAACCCCTCTCCCCTTCTCAGCAGTCCAAAGGTCATGATTTCCGTTTTCGCGGTCGTAGCAGAGACCGCAGAAAAGGCGGAGTCACTGGCCAAGGCATTTGATCTTTGGCTGCTGTCTGTGGAGTCCTCCAGTCCCCCGCCTTATTATCCGGCTGTGGAAACAGCATTGGCGCGAGGATTTAGTGCACTGGAGAGGGAAAAGATCCGGCACAACAGGAAACGTATGTTTATCGGAACACCCGTACATGTAGCAGAAGAGATCAAAAAAACTGCCAATACTTATCATGCGGATGAAGTGACGATCGTCCCCAATGTCTATGGTGCTGAAAATCGTATGATGGGAATCGCACTGCTGGCGGAAACACTGGGCATCGGAAAAGCAGAATAAACGAAAAGCCTTCCGGGACAGGCGGATAGCCTTTCTTGGAAGGTTTTCTTTAAATGATAAAATCCTTTCTTCCTGCGTAGTTATAGATCAAGACGGGAAAACTATGACGAATAGCCATGACACCACATCATTTTCCCACCATGTTATACTGAACACCATTTCAAACAGGAAAAGAGGCCTGACATGCTAAAAAAAATCATGAAACAGCTGAAAAACCTGTCACGCGGAAGCAGCTCCCGCAGACATCATGATCGTCGCGGGAGCTCAAGCAGCCGGAGATACAACCGTTCCCCGCTAAACGGAAGCAAATACTACAAAAGGCGCGGACGGAGCAGCAGCTAACTTATGGTCCCGATACTCGAAACTGCATCTTGTAGATCTGCGGCGATGTCACTGATTTCTCCGTAAGGCTCCATGATGCCCAGCAGCCGTTTCAGCAGATGGACGGTTTCATTTTTTAAACTCAGCTCTTCTGTCCAAGGAAGAGCTTTTTTGTTTTTCGGTGTGTAAGTGGTGTAGAGCAGATAAAGCAAAATTTCCCCCAGATCGTAGTAATCCTGAAGCCTGAGCTGTTCGATGCTGTTATGTTTTCCGCATTGGTTGGCCGGCTTTACAGCCTCGTTTTCACAAACTGAAAGCCCAAAATCGATCAGATAAAGATCGCCATGGCTGATTAAAATGTTCGGGATCCGCAGGTCCTGATGATAGATCCCCTTCCCATGAAGATATTCGACGATTTTAAGAAGACGGTATAGGATCTGCAAGGACGCTTCCTCATCGAACGATTGTTGCCCGGAAAAAATCTGCTCTTCCAGGTTATCTGCTTCAATAAACGTCATCGCATAATAAAGGTGCTGGTCACCATCCGAAAAATCGTCGATGAACACCGGCAGATTCGGATGATCCAGCTTTTTCATGATCGCCATTTCCTTCCTGAACATGGCAATTTCTTTTTTGCTGTACCGCCTGCTCGGCCGCAGCTGCTTTACAACCGTCTTTTCTTTGGTTCGCAGATCGGTACAAAGATAAATGATGCCGTAACTGCCCGCTCCGATCACGTCAGACACTTGATATCGCTCTTGCAGCCCTGTACCTTCCCGGATCGGCCAGTCCAAAAAAAACTGGCGGGTTTTCCGTGCGACGCGCAGAATGTCCATACTGGCTGAAAATCCCTTCTTTAACTTCTATCTTATAGGTGAATGTATCATCCCCGGCTTTATATGACCATAACGGTGCTTTTACAGAAGGCACCATTTATTATTAAGTCGGACTTGCATGAAATTCGTGTAAAATGGAGTTGGGAAGGTCATTGGGCCAACACAAAAAACCTTCATACATACCATGGAAAGCGGGGCATTCATATGCGTTTAGAAACAAAAGCCATCCACGCCGGACGTTCAATTGATCCATCAACAAGTGCGGTCACCATGCCGATCCATCTCTCTTCAACATACGAACGTGCGGGAGACGGATCTTATCCGAATGAATATATCTACAGCCGGATTGATAACCCGAATCGCAGGGCTTTGGAAGACTGCCTCACATCGCTCGAAGAGGGATTCGATACCGTCACATTCGGATCCGGGATGGCGGCGATTTCTTCCTTGATCGAATCACTGCCTGCCGATAAACCCCGGCGCATGGTGATGCCCGATGATATGTATCATGGCATCCGTTCCCTCCTTACGGATACGGATATCGGAACAAACTTCGATGTTGTGTTTGCAGACATGACCGATCTCAACCAAGTGGAGGAAGCCATCCATGCGGCACCGACCGGGATCGTCTGGATGGAGTCTCCTTCCAATCCCCAGCTGAAAGTGACCGATATTCAGGCAGTGGCAAAGCTGGCCAGCGAAGCCGGCGCATATTCTGTTGTCGATAATACTTGGGCAACACCGGTTCTTCAAAAGCCTCTCAGCCTCGGTGCGGATTTTTCACTTCACTCAGTGACCAAGTACATTGGCGGACACAGCGATCTGCTCCTCGGGGCTGTCATCGCAAAAACAGATAGCCCGATGCTTGCCAGATTAAAGGCTGTCCAACAGGCAAAAGGGGCCGTTCCTTCCCCATTCGACTGCTGGCTTGCCCTGCGTGGCGTTCAAACACTTCCCCTGCGCATGGTGACCCACTGTTCAAATGCTTCGGCAATTGCAGATTTCCTGAAACAGCACCCGAATGTGGAAGCCGTCCATTATCCTGGACTCCCTGAACATCCGGGACACCAGGTAGCGGCAAATCAGATGAGCTCCTTTGGCGGTATGCTGTCCTTCCAGGTAAAAGGCGGACAGGAAGCGGCTATGGCGGTCACTGCAAAAGTGAAATTGTTTATACGGGCCACAAGCCTTGGCGGAACACACAGCCTGATCGAGCACAGGGCTTCGCTTGAAGGCGTCCATGCGGTTGCTCCTGATAATCTGTTGCGTGTTTCGGTCGGAATTGAGCATGTAGAAGACCTAAAGGAAGATCTGTTGCAGGCACTGGAAGGATAACTGCCCCAAAAACCCGGATTACAAACGAATCATAGTGCAAAACGGCACGGACTCTGATCGCTTACCGCGGACCGGCACCGAGCTCCGCCTGAAGCGGACCTCGACAGCCCGGCTTTTCTCGCAGGTATCTCGCAACGTCCGTGCCGTTTCTTATGGTTTTCGCTTATTAGGCAACCTATAATAAGATACTTAACTCTTTCACATACACTGCTTTTCCGGTGATCTGAACATCAAGGTTCTCTTGATCTATCGAGACTTGTACAGCAACACGTCCGTCTTTTCCGATTTCCTGTCCCTGTTCTACCACCAGATCCAAACGGCCGGTGAATCCCGTTTGGATGAACTTGGCGTAGTAAGCTCCCATAACTGCTGAGGCTGTGCCTGTGACGGCATCTTCCACTGTTCCGGCATAAGGCGAGCTGAAATGCCGGCCATGCATGTCCGCGGCCGGATCGTGTGTTTCCAGGCAGAACGGATGAATGGAGGCTCGGGGCAATTCCTGCAGGACATCAGGGAACCGCTGATTATACGGCTTCATTTCCTGAAATGCCGAAAGATGTTTGACCGGAACGAGAAGTGTCCAGCTTCCTGTACTTCCATATAGGATCGGGAAAGTCGGATGAAGATCGGATTCCTTTAGTCCGATCGAATGCATCAGCTCTCTTTTTGATCCTTCGTATTCAATGAACTTCGGAGCTGCCTGTTTCATCGCAATGGACCACTCATCGTCTTGGTTCCTGGTCACTTTTATAGGCAGAATGCCTGCCTTCGTCTCAATCGTCAGCAGCTCCTTGCCGTCCAGCTTGCCTCTGCCGGCAAGTGCATAGACCATCGCCATGGTCGCATGGCCGCAAAGATCCGTTTCATAACCTGGTGTAAAAAAACGGATCTTCAAATCAGCCAGATCCGAATCCAGCAAAAACGCTGTCTCATTGTATCCTGCTTTTGCAGTGATCTCCTGCATATCAGAATCTGAAAGACCCTTACTATTCAACACAACTCCAGCGGGGTTCCCCTTGCCTGGCTCAGTGCTGAAAGCATCATATTGATAAAGCTTAACTGTCTTCAATTTCTATCCCCTGCCCCAATAGATGGTTTCGATTAATGATTCAGGTCCAGTTCAATTCCGAAATACTGTTTCAGTACGCATGCCATATTCTTGTCGTCGATCACCGTTTTTTGCTTTTCACCACTTCGTGTTGTGGTAAAGGTGTTCCCCGACAGTGTCACCCTGCCGTCCGGAGTCGCCAACGAAACAAGTGGCTGTCTTGTAAACGGGGAACGGGGGGAAGACTGGTTGAACTGGCAGACCTCCTCAAAATCATTGAGTGTTCTGAGGGCCGTATCGAGGCGATAGCGCGTTTTCCAGCCTTCTTGCTTCATATATTGTTGAAGATCGAATTTACCATCCCCTGAATTTGCCATCCGGTAAGTTCCGCTGACATCTTCCCTCTCCTCCCCCGATAACGGGAGCGGGACCCTGACTGAATCACCGAAGCCGACATCGACAAGGTAAGGCTGCTCCATTTCAACGATCAGGCAGGCATGACTTCCCGTCAGAGTCCAGCCGCCATCCGGCCGTTTGACTGTAGCGGATGCCAAACGGCTATTGAAGCCTAAACTCCGGAGCAGCCAGTTGAGTAATCCGTTCAGCTCATAGCAAAAACCGCCCCGATGATTCAACACCACTTTCCTGAATTAAGTCTCCACATCAAGCGGAATCCGGACTTTTTTATCACATCCAGATTTTCAAATGGGATATGAAGCATGTGATGTTCCTGAAGTTGAAGGAGCGTGTCCATATTCACTTGAATCGGGCCATTCCAATTCATCCGTTGCAGGTACCGATCTATTTCCAATCCAATCCCTCCCTTAGATTAGGAGTATCAGTTACATGGGGAGGATTAGCCCCTGTTCATGATACCGTACTGCAATTGGATCATCTCTTCGGCCAGTTTCCGAATTCTCTCCAGAATCCGTTGATCCATCAGTTCATCCGTCTCGATATCAAAAGCATCGTTCAGGATAAAGACGTTGTCTGTGGGAATCAGTCCTTTCAGATAGGAAAGGATGGAACCGAGATGATATTCGAGTACGAGGAAATGTTTTTCCGTCTGTCCGGTTGCCACCATTCCGGTCACCTTGTTTCTGAATGCATGTTCCGGCATATGATCGAACAGATTTTTCAAGGCCCCTGTAAGGGATGCCTGATAGATGGGGGTCCCGAAAACAAGAAAATCGGCGGACTGGATTTTTTTAACGGCATTCCAGGTGTCTTCATTATAAGCTGCCAGCGGAAGGCCGGCGGCGAACTCAATTTCATATTCCCTCAGATCAATCATTTCCGTTTCGATACTGGAATCCAATAGTCGGGCAGCGGCAAGAACGCTGCCTACAGCAGCGGATGTTTTTTCACCGGCAAGAGCGCCGGAAACACCGACTAGTTTCATAGACGAATCTTCTCCTTCCACAGTAGACGTGCTCCATGATGATAGTAAGGATTGCGTTCAAGCTTTGAATAGCTATTTTATCGGAATATTAACTCATTATGTTGCATTTAAGATATAGAGTCCGTGCTGTTTGCTTTTTATTCATTCAAACTTACTTTCTGGACAACCCCGGTTTTTCATGGCTCCTCAGTTTTGATCCTCGACAATATTACTTCAGCTGCCGCCGCAGCACCGCCTGCATTCCTGAACTGCCCGGAAAGCGTGGCGGCATTTCTTCGATACTGTGGATCCTCCAGGACCTGATGGACAGCTTCCCTGATTGTCTGCGGCCGGTCGTTTTTAAGAAGGATCCCTGCACCCAGATCAGCAACCCGTTGTGCAGCAAATTTCTGTTCACTGTGCATCGGATACAGGACCATTGGGACACCCTGATACAGACTTTCACTGACACTGTTCATCCCGCTGTGAGTAATGAAGAGGTCTGCCTGTCCAAGAACCGCTATCTGATCGACTGTTTTCTTTATAGTAAAATTATCCGGAAGCTTTCCAAATTGCCCGATGTCGGTTTTCTCTCCGACCGACATGACCACCTCAGAACTGATGTCTGCCAAAGCGCTGATGCAGTTCCTATGGAAATGGGTGTCGTTCAGGACCGTTCCAAGCGAGACATACACCAATGTGCCGGGTTTCTCATTCTCCACAGTATTTTTGCCTTTTTCCGATATAGAAGGGCCAACAAACGCGAACCGATCGGAAAATGTCTCGGCAAGCGGCTGAAATTCCCTGGTGGTGAACACGATCGTCTCCGTATCATTGTCATTCTCGATCAGAGATGTAAAGCTGTTCACTTCATAACCGGCTTGTTGCAGTTCTTTGATTTTCCCCCGTATCCTTCCCATTCCGATGATCATTTTTAGCGTTTCCTTGAATCCCGGTTTCATCATCTTGGCAGTATGCTGATTAAATGCGAAAGTGGTCGTCGAGCAGATATAAGGAATGCCCAGCTTCTGTGCATACAGCTTTCCCCATATACTCATTGAATCCGACACAATACAGTCCGGCATGGCGGATGAGAGTTCCTGAAGCACTTTCTCCTGCATCGCCAGTGTCGTGTCCACGGTCATTTCAATGAGCGCAGCAAAGTCCTTACCGGCTTTTTTACTGATTTCAATATCCGTCGCCTGAGGAAGAAATTTATCACACCCGATAAACTTGGCACCGGCTGCTATGATTTTCTCCCGGAACTCCCTGAATGAGTAATACCAGACCTAATGTCCCCTCTCCGTTAGCTCCCTTACTACCGCCAGAGTCGGATTCGTATGACCGTGTGCCGGCAAAGAGAAGAAAACGATTCTGCTCATTTCATTCCCCTCTTTCCGGCTCGGCATTCCGTATCATTTCCGCAAAGCCGAGGACTGTGTCACGCTTCATAAGGGCAATTCCCATCGAGCTGTCATCACCGAGCACGACCATCTGGTCTCCGGCACGGATCCCGAACCGCTCCAGCGCCTGTGCAGGAATTTTGAGCGCCCCGGCCTCATTCACCTGGGCCACTCCGAAAAAGTGTTTTCCGCGAGGCGCCAAACGATTCGCTTCCTCTTCTGTCAAATCCCCCGAGAGCTGATCCAGGGACACCTGAAAATGATCCGCGAGCACGCGGCATTTATACACGTCCGGAAGTGATTCCCCCGACTCCCATTTAGCGATCGTCTGCCTGGATACCCCCAGGCGCTCCGCCAAATATTCCTGGCTCTGTTTGTTCCGCTTCCTTAACACACGAATATTGGTGCCGATCATCCCGCTCATCTCCTTTGGGTTCACTTTACCCCATAGAAATGTTAATGGCTATCAACGAACTTATGCAGTTACTGTTAATATTCGTGGCATTGATAGAGAGCTGTCCAAAAGTGCATTTCCAGGTAATGGCTCCAACTTTCCTGATAACCTGCTTAGATTCGTCTGCAAATTCAACAGAGGCATCACCATACATTTGACCATCCCTGAGCAACGGGAAATCACCGATCAGAAAAAATGCAGCCACGCCGTTCCCTATTCAAAACGAAAGATCAGGCATCCCTGCGTGAATGCAGAATGCCTGATCTTTGTCATCTTATTGATGTTCCAGACAGCTGTCTTTCCTTGAGCCGGCCGACAAATTGTTCAAATATGAACACCGTATCCAGAGGACCGGGATGCCCTTCCGGATGAAACTGGACGGCCTGAACCGGTTTTTTCTTATGTCGCAGGCCCTCCACGCTGCCGTCGTTTATATTTCGGAATGACACTTCAAACAAATCATTGTCGATCGTCTCTTCTTGCACGACGTACCCGTGATTTTGTGAGGTGATGTAGGCTTTTCCTGTTTTCAGATCCTTTACAGGATGATTCCCCCCGCGATGGCCGAAGAGGAGCTTTGTTGTTTTCGCGCCGTAGGCCATTGCAATCAGCTGATGGCCAAGACAGATCCCGAGGGTCGGATACGTTTCTGAGAGCTCCCGGATTTTCTCCAGTTGATCGGCTGCATGTTCCGGATTTCCCGGTCCGTTGCTGATGACGACCCCATCGGGATTCTGACCTCGGATGTCTTGTATGGAGTGATGGTAAGGTACAACGGTCACTTTGCACCGTTGTTCAAGAAGATAATCCAGTATGGACTTTTTATAGCCAAAATCCAGAAGTACCACATGCGGCCCTCTATTCCCGTAGGTCTTCACCTTTTTCGTAGTCACCCGATCATACATCGCGCCATCCTCACCGGACAGAACCGCGGCATCTTTCCGTTCGGAAATGATACCCCGGACCGTTCCTTTTTTCCGAATGGTCCTGACCAAACTTCTGGTATCTATATCCGTCAGGCAAGGAAGCCCATTTTCCTCCATTCTTCCCTCCAGTGAGCCGGTCGCCCGGTGATGATGCAGGTCAGACGACATCTCTCCGGTCACAATTCCCCTCAAGTGAGGGGACACACTTTCATCATCTTCCCCGCTGACCCCGTAATTTCCGATCAGCGGATAGGTGAAGACAATGATCTGACCGGCATAGGAAGGGTCTGTAATGATTTCCTGGTAGCCGCTCATGCTCGTATTAAAGACGACTTCACCTTCTGCTTCTACCGAAAACTCCCCGGCCAGAACACCTTCAAATACCTCTCCGGTTTCCAAGATCAAGTATCCCTGTTTCATCATTTCCCCCCTCTATCCAACCTCAGTATGCAACCCACCGGAAGGCCCGGTGGGTCTGTTTGTCAAATCATTATTCTTTCAGAAGCTGGGCATTCAGCAGGTGTCGTGGAAGGACAGAGTCCGAATCATCCCGGTTGAATGCTTCGGGATACCCATAACTGCCATGTTCACTGATATCGAGGCCGGCCAGTTCCTGTTCTTCGGTAACCCGGAGGCCCTTCATGACTGCTTTCATGCCAAGGAGGAGCAGGAAGGATACGGCAAAAGCGTAACCCGCGGATACCGTGATGCCCATTGCCTGCACTCCCAGCTGTTCAAGACCGCCTCCATAAAGAAGGCCTGCCTGCCCGACAACAGCCAGCTCTTGTGTGGCAAAGATACCGGTCGACAAAGTGCCCCATACGCCTGCGATCCCATGCACGGAGAGAGCAAAAATCGGATCGTCGATTTTCAGCTTTTCAAAGAATCTGACACTGTAGAAAACCATGATTCCCGCAACGGCTCCGATGATGACGGATGCCCATGTTTCCACAAAGGCACAGGATGCGGTGATGGCAACCAATCCGGCAAGTGTTCCGTTCAACATGGTCGGGATGTCGGATTTCCCCAAAGCCGCCCAGGAAATCAGCAATGCACTGACCGCACCGGCAGCCGCAGCCATCGCGGTATTCAGGGCGACGAATGCGAAGAAACCGTCCTCGACCCCCAAGGTGCTCCCCGCATTGAATCCGAACCAGCCGATAAAAAGAATCAGAACTCCCAAAGCCGTGTACACCTGGTTGTGGCCGCTGAGATTGTTGGCCGTGCCGTCGCTGTTGTATTTGCCGATCCGGGGTTTCAGGAGAATGGTGGCCGCCAGGGCTGCCATTGCGCCTGTCAGGTGAACAACCGTCGATCCGGCAAAGTCCTGTTTGCCATGCTCCGCAAGCCAGCCCCCTCCCCAGATCCAGTGGGCGATGACCGGATAGACCAGGACAGAGAACAACACTGCGAAAACGAGGTAGACAGACAGCTTTGCCCGCTCTGCAAATCCTCCAAACGCGATGGTCAGTGCGATGCCTGCAAACGCCAGCTGGAAGACAAAGAACGCAACGGTAGAATAGGGACTCCCCGGAATTTCCTCGCCCGGGTAGAAGAAATCACTCATCCCGATGAAGAAATTACTGTTTTCTCCAAAGATGAACCCGTAGCCCACTGCCCAAAAAACGATTGCAGCGATTCCAAATGAAAAGATCGTTTTGCCGGCGATATGTCCCGCATTTTTCATACGTGTGGAACCTGCTTCAAGCAGGATGAACCCTCCCTGCATGAAAATCACCAAAATAGCACCCAGCATGATCCACACACTGTTCAGATAAAACAAGTCCGCCATACCCATTCCTCCCGTATTTTTGTAATAGGATAGGGGGGCAATCCCCCATCCTGTTCAGCTTTCTACAAGGTCAATTCTGTAATGATCAAGCCATGTATGGATTTGAGAAAGATGGGCAATCAGTTGCGGAGCCGTCATCAATTGGCCAAACCAAGGGGCCTTGAAAGAGGCACCATCCGAGTCGAGGATTTCTTTGACCTTCTTCTTCGAAACAATTTCCCAGAGCGGTGAAGGCTTCGCGTGAATGTCCCGCAGCTTTTCTTTCACGAGTCTCATATATGCCGGGTGATGGGTTTTCGGATACGGACTCTTTTTGCGGTCGAGAATTTCTTTCGGGAGAGCACCTTCCATCGCTTTTCTCAGAATTCCCTTTTCACGGCCCCCCAACATCTTCATATCCCACGGAATGTTCCAGGCATATTCGACGAGCCGGTGATCGGCAAACGGGACACGGACTTCAAGCCCCGCTCCCATGCTCATCCGGTCTTTTCGCTCCAGCAATGTCGGCATGAACCAGGTCATATTCAAGTAAAACATTTCCCTCCGCCTGGCCTCTGTCGGGTCCTCTCCATCCAATACGGGCACCTCAGCGATTGTCCGATCATAGCGGTCCTGAATATATTCCTTCAGTGATAGCTTTTTCCGCCAATCTCCCCGCAACAACTCTTCTCTTTCTTCCTGTGAAGTCATCCATGGGAACCGGTTGCCCTGTAGGAGGTCAGACTTGTGAAACCAAGGGTACCCCCCGAATATCTCATCTGCGCACTCCCCCGAAAGAGCAACGACGTGGTCCTGTCGGATCTGTTTACAAAACCATAGGAGAGATGCATCCACATCAGCCATCCCGGGAAGATCCCGGACCAGTACCGCCCGGTCCAGACCGTTGACCAGTGTCTGCTGATCAATCACCTTTGAATGATGGTCTGTACCAATGAAGTCCGACACCTTTTCGATCCACGGCGCATCCTGATCCGGCTGAAAAACACTTGATTTGAAATAGTGAAGATTCTGTTCATAGTCAATGGAATACGAGTTCAGCCTCCCTCTTCCTTCTTTTCGGAACTGCTCGGCTGCCACGGCTGTGATAATACTGGAATCTAGTCCCCCTGACAGAAATGTACAGACCGGAACATCTGCGATAAGCTGACGCTGAATGGCATCTTTTACGAGGAACGAAACTCTATCCAGTGTTTCTGCGAGATCATGGTCATGGTTCCTGCTTTCCACATTCCAGTATCGCCATTTCCGGATACCTTGTCTGTCAAAGGTCAGGGCATGCGCAGGCGGGAGTTCATCGATTCCGCGGAAAATTCCATTTCCCGGGCTGCGTGACGGACCCAATCCGAACACTTCCCTTAATCCGTCGCGGTCCACTTGCGCTTTGATTTCCGGATGCTTCAGAATCGCTTTGATTTCGGAAGCAAACATCAGGGATTCGGCACCGGCCCGGTAAAATAACGGTTTAACGCCGAGCCGGTCTCTCGCCAGAAATAGCCGATCCAGCGTTTCATCCCATATTCCGAAGGCGAAGATTCCGTTCAGCCGCTCCAGGCACTGCTCTCCCCATTCGATATAAGCAGTCAGCAGCACTTCGGTATCGGACCGGGAATGAAACGGATATCCCTTGCCGATCAGTTCATTTCTGATCTCTTCCGTATTGTAAAGCTCACCGTTGTAGACAATCCGGTAAGTACGGCCCTGTGACTCCTTGGTCATTGGCTGCGACCCGCCGGCAGGATCCACGACGGTAAGCCTTGTGTGGCCAAGGGCCATATGCTCGGAACACCAAATATTCAGCGCGTCCGGGCCCCGCCTGGAAAGTGTGGCGGCCATTGACTGTATCACCGGCGATTGCTGTCTGAGATCCTGCTGCCAATCTGCCCAACCGGTTATTCCACACATGTATGCTCACTCTTTCTAAGATGTTTTCACAGGCTGCCGCGGCTCAATATTGAGTCAGATACTGTTCCCGCTCCCAAGGGTGGATCTGGGTGCGGAACATATCCCATTCAATTTCCTTGGACTCCACAAAGTGCTCAAACAAGTGGCTACCCAGGCCATTAATGATGACTTCATCCTCCTTCAGCAGATCCAGGGCGTGAGCCAGTGTGGACGGAAGATCGATGATTCCGTTGTCGCTTCTCTCCTTTCTGGACATGTCGTAGATGTTCTGGTCGATCGGTTCCGGTGCTTCCAGCTGATTCTTGACCCCATCCAGCCCGGCAGAAAGAAGTACGGCCATCGCCAGATACGGATTTGCGGACGGATCTACGCTTCTGACTTCGACACGGGTGCTTAACCCCCGCGATGCCGGAATCCGGATAAGCGGGCTCCGGTTTCTTCCGGACCATGCGACATAGCAAGGCGCCTCATAGCCGGGAACAAGCCGCTTATAGGAATTCACAGTCGGATTCGTGATGGCCGTGAAACTTGGAGCATGTTTCAGGATCCCCGCCAAAAAGTGTCGGGCTGTATCGCTCATTTCCATCGCACCTTCCGGGTCATAGAACGCATTTTCTTCCCCTTTGAACAAACTCAGGTTGCAATGCATGCCGGAGCCGTTGATGCCGAACAGCGGTTTCGGCATGAAGGTCGCCAGGAGGCCGTGTTTTCTGGCAATCGTTTTGACGACCAGTTTAAATGTCTGGATATCATCACAGGCTTTTAGTGCGGACTGATACTTGAAGTCGATCTCATGCTGGCCGGGGGCCACTTCATGATGAGAAGCCTCTACCTCGAAGCCCATTTCTTCGAGTTCCAGTACGATATCGCGGCGGCAGTTTTCCCCCAGATCTGTCGGGGCAAGGTCGAAATAGCCTCCGCTGTCATTGAGTTCGAGCGTCGGATTCCCGTTTGCATCCAGTTTGAATAGAAAGAACTCCGGTTCAGGCCCAAGATTAAAGTGGGTGAAGCCCAGTTCTTCCATCTCTTTCAGCACACGCTTGAGGTTGGCGCGCGGATCCCCTTCAAAAGGCGTTCCGTCGGGATGGGCGATATCACAGATCAGACGGGCAACCTTCCCTTTTTCGGACGTCCACGGAAAGATGACGAACGTGTCCAGGTCCGGGCAAAGATACATATCGGATTCTTCAATCCGTACAAACCCTTCAATCGAAGAGCCGTCGAACATCATTTTGTTGTCCAGTGCTTTCGGGAGCTGGCTGACCGGTATTTCTACATTTTTGATCGTCCCGAACAGGTCTGTGAACTGCAGGCGGATAAACCGCACATTCTCTTCCTTCACCATTTCCATCACTCGCTGTTTATCCATTTCCCCCCAGCTCCTTTTCTTTTTCAAATTCGTTCAGGCAATGAGTTCCCCTGAGCAGATATAAGCGGCTTCACCTCTTTTTCGCACATGCCCCTCTTCGTCCCAGATGATCTCCAGGTCACCTCCGGGCAAATGAACAGTGATTGGCTGATAAAGATCAACCAGTCCATTAAGCGACGCCGCGACAACGGCCGCACAGGCGCCTGTGCCGCATGCCATCGTGATGCCGGATCCTCTTTCCCAGACCCGGTACTCGATTTTCCGGGGACCTTTGACTTCCACCCATCCGACATTCACCCGTTCCGGGAACAGACTGGAATATTCGATGAGCGGACCCAGGCGCTCAACTTCGGCGGCCTTTACGTCTTCAGTGAAGATGATCGCATGCGGATTTCCCATTGAAATACAGGTGATGCGCAGTGATTGTTCGCCGAAGGTGTGAAGTCCATCGATGGTCCGGGCATCCGGATCCCCCTGCATGGGAATCAATCCCTTTTGCAGTCCCGGCTTCCCCATGTCCACTGTTACAAAGCTGACATGGTCGTCAACTGTCCGGCCTTCTTCAACTTCTGCGCTGACAATCCCGCCCAATGTCTCGATCGTGAAATTCCGCCCGCCGGCGTATCCGTGATCGTAAACGTACTTTGTCTCGCAACGCAGCCCGTTGCCGCAGTTTTTCGCTTCCGAACCATCTTCGTTGAAGATCCTCATTTTGAAGTCCGCTTTTTCCGAGGAGCCGATCAGGATGATTCCGTCAGAACCGATTCCGAAATTGATCTGTGAGACTTTCCTGGACAGTGCCGGATACCGGTCTTCTTCCAGGACATTGCCCGGATCATCCAGTTGGTTGAAAATTACATAATTGTTTCCGAGACCATGCATCTTCGTGAACTTCAACTTCTCACCTCCTTAAAAGAAGAACTTGCATGTCAGGAGCCTGCTTCTGATTTCATTCAGGATCATTTGCTCTTCTTCCGGTCCGTCGGCTTCGAATGTCACCGAAAAGCGCACGTAAGATCCCGCATCATCCCAGGGCACGGTTGAAATGGAGTGATCTTGGATCAGATAGTGGCTGAACGCTTCAGCATTCTAGAACGTCGGACCGTTTTCCACTCCGGCAGGCGCTTTGACATAAAGGAAGAACGATCCCTTAGGCTTCACCGCATCCAATCCGCTTTCCCGGAGGATGGAAGACAGTTTTTCGTGCCTCGCCGCATACTTTACGGCTGTTTTTTCCGTGATTTCCGGGTGGGCCAGCGCATAGGCAGCCGCTTTCTGGATCGGGATGAATTGGCCCGAATCGCTGTTGTCCTTCACTGCCGCGAAGGCGGATACCAACCTGGCATTCCCCGCGATAAAGCCGATCCGCCATCCGGTCATATTGAACGACTTGGAAAGCGAATGGAGTTCTACCCCGACATCTTTCGCTCCCGGAACTGACAGGAAACTGAGCGGCTGATTGCCGTCAAAAACCAATGCTGCATAAGCGGCATCATGGACGACGATCAGTTCATGCGCTTTTGCAAACCGGACAACCTCTTCAAAAAATGCATCGTCGGCAACCGCGCCGGTCGGGTTATTCGGATAGTTCAGGTACAGCAGCTTTGCTTTTTTCAAGATCTCTTCCGACAAAGAATGAAGATCCGGCAGAAAACCGTTTTTTTCAAGAAGCGGGAGTTCAACAACTTCTCCTCCGAGATATCGGGTATGGGTTCCGAGGACCGGATAGCCTGGGGTCGTGACAATCGACACATCGCCGGGATTGATCAGCACTTGAGGCAGCATGGCCAGGGCAGATTTTGTCCCGATCACATGATTGATCTCCGTTTCCGGATCGAGGCCGGCCACTCCGAACACTTCATGCATGTAAACAGCTGCTGCCCGTCTGAATTCCGGTATCCCGTTGTCGGCATAAAACCGGTTTTCCGGCTTTCTGCTTTCGATCATCAGTTCCCTGAGCACAGCGTCATCCGCCATGTCATCCGGTTCTCCGACACCCAAATCGATCAATGCTCTGTCCGGATTTCTCTGCAGCGCTTCCCGTTTGGCCCGCTTGATTTTCTCGAACTTGTAAACCTCATTGCCCATCCCGAAGCGGGAACCCCCGATCCGTTCGGCAAATTTGTTCCGTATATAGTCCAAACGCTATCCGCCTCCGTTCAGACTGCTTTCCACAGTCTTATGTTATTGCGGTTAAAAGGAAAAGTCTTTATAGGTTTCGGATAAAGATTTGCACTTTTTTGCACAGATTTAAAACCTGCTTCTTTTCCATACAAAAAAAGCTGAACGGAGTCCTTCTTCTCTGACTCCATCCAGCCTTATGATTTTCCTATGTCACCGGATATCCGACGGGTTTTTCCCGGTATATTGCTTAAATTGCCTGCTGAAAAAATGAAGATCCCGGTAACCGAGCGCATGTGCGGCTTCCGTCACGTTCAGCCCGGTAAAATGGAGAAGGTGCTCGGCCCGTTTAATTCTGCAGAGGATCACGTAAGACTTAACAGTGTGGCCAATAATCTCTTTGAATTTCCGGGAGAAGTAGCGTTCGGAAAGATGTGCCCGCTCCGCCAGGCCTCTAACCGTATGCGGCTCCGCCGGGTGCTGCCGGATATAGTTTGCGATCTCAAGAATGGTCTCTTCAAACCGTCGGCTGGTGCTGTTCATTTCCTTTGATGCGCATTCGTGTTCTTCCCTCAGAAGATGAATCATGAGTTGTTTGAGAATCAGTTTCCCTTCGGTTTCGGCACCATACGTGTCAACCAGAAACAACCGGACATACCGGCTGAGCAATGACTCAAAGCTGATCGGGTCCGCCAAAACTCTGTGAGGACTCGGAACCTGTCTTGGGATGCATGCCAAGTCGAAATGAATATAAGTCAGAACGAAAGGATTCTGGGCATGATGGACGGCTTCCGTATGATCGCCCAGGCGAAATAAAAAGCAATGCCCCTTTTCCACATCATAAGCCCTGTTGTTCAACACGACCGTACCTTCCCCGGTCCATACATAGAAAAGATCGTAGTTTGGCATGGGCTGACTTCTTTTCTTCCATCTCCAATCCGGCTCGCAGTGGATAGTTGCCATTGCAGGCTTCAATACAAAATCCCCAGGATTTATCTCAAGCATCCCATCCCTCCTTTTACCGAAGAGCTAATGTGGGCTTATATAAAGGAAGGCTCCGGAAACATACCGGAGCCTTCCTTACAATTACTCTACAGTCACAGACTTCGCCAGATTACGCGGCTTATCCACGTCACACCCGCGGTGGAGAGCAGCATAGTAGCTGATCAGCTGGAGAGGGATGACCGAAACAAGCGGTGTCAGCATCGGGTGAACGGACGGGATGACGATTCGGTCGCCTTCCTCTTCAATGCCTTCCATCGAGATGATGCACGACTTGGCTCCTCGGGCACTGACTTCTTTGACATTCCCCCGGATATTCGGGCTGACGGCTTCCTGGGTGGCAAGCGCAAACACAGGCGTCCCTTCCTCAATCAGGGCAATGGTCCCGTGCTTCAGTTCCCCTCCGGCAAATCCTTCTGCCTGGATATAGGAAATTTCCTTGAGCTTGAGTGCGCCTTCAAGGCTGACGTGATAATCAAGGCCACGTCCGATAAAGAATGCATTCCGGCTCAGTTCAAGGAAGTCGAAGGAGAGACCTTCCATTTCCTCTTTCCTTACGATCATTGTCTGGACGGCATTCGCAGCGATGCCCAGCTCCTGAATCAGGTCAAAACCAATCTCCTTGCCTTTCGCTTCAGCAGCAAGACTTGCAAGAATGGCGAGCACCGCAACCTGGGCGGTATAGGCTTTAGTCGAAGCCACCGCGATTTCAGGACCGGCATGCAGCAGGACCGTATGATCCGCTTCACGCGACAGAGTCGAACCGGGAACATTCGTCACAGTAAGGGACGGATGGCCGAGTTCCTTAACCTTGACGAGAACTTGTCGGCTGTCTGCCGTCTCCCCCGATTGGGAGATAAAGACGAACAGTGGCTTTTCAGACAGGAGCGGCATGTTGTAGCCGAATTCACTGGAAATATGGACTTCAGTCGGCACCCCTGCAAGCTTTTCGAAGTATTCTTTCCCGACAAGACCCGCATGGTAGCTTGTTCCGGCAGCGATGACATAGATCCTGTCGGCACCGTTAATCGCTTCGAGTGTTTCCTGCTTGAGGCTGAGATTTCCGTTTTCATCCTGATAGGCCTGGATGATCTTCCTTAAAACAGCAGGCTGTTCGTCGATTTCCTTCAGCATGTAATGCGGGTAGGTCCCTTTTTCAATATCCGAGGCATCCAATTCGGCTTTGTATGCTTCACGGCTGACCGCTTCACCGGTAATCTTGCGGATCTGGACATTTTCCTTCGTGACAATCACCATTTCTCCGTCATGCAGTTCGACGAACCGGTCAGTGACCTGAAGCATCGCCATTGCATCAGATGCGACCACGTTGAATCCATCTCCCAGGCCGACGAGAAGCGGCGACTTGTTTTTGGCGACGAAGATTGTGTCCGGCTCTTCTTCATCAAGCAGGGCGATTGCATATGAACCGTGAAGCATACCCAGCGCCTCAGCGAACGCCTCTTCCGTTGTCATTCCTTCGAAGACAAACTTGGCGATCAGCTGGACGATGATTTCTGTATCGGTATCTGAGACGAGCTGAACATCTGCCAGTTCCTGACGGCGGAGCTTCTCATAGTTCTCGATAACTCCGTTGTGTACGAGCGTGAAACGGCCGGATATGTCTTGGTGGGGGTGAGCGTTTTTCACATTCGGCACACCGTGAGTCGCCCAGCGGGTGTGGCCGATTCCGGTCTGGGCTTCAGTGGAATCATCCACAATGATTCGCAGGTCGGCGATCCGTCCCTTGGATTTGAAGAGAGATACCCCTTCTTCGCCGGCAACGGCAATCCCCGCAGAATCGTATCCGCGGTATTCCAGCTTTTCCAGGCCTCTCAACAGAATTTCCTTGGCATCCAATTCACCGATATAGCCTACAATTCCGCACATATTCAATTCCTCCAATATCAGTCAAAGTCAAATAAGCGTCCTGTTTACCGTTTACAAAACGGCCAGTGGGCGCTGTTCGTGCAAGTTGGATTGATTCCGCACGAGCAGGCAATTCCTGCTCCCGCATGCGGAAATTGATGCCGGCTTTCCCCTCTGTCTCACACAATCACTTGTGTGTTTTGCTGGAAAGCATGACAACCGGACATCACGGTCGGGAGGCATCCGCCGAATTGTCGATGAACCTCCACCTCGTCTGCTGGGACTGTGTTCTGATTTCCCCAGCTCAGGCGCTTTTGATTGTTTTCCGATTTGGGCGTGTCGCCGGTCCTCCTTCGCCTTATTACTGCTTTTGTAATGTATTATACGGAATGTGCTGTTGTCAATTACCTTTTCCTTCAAAATCATTATTTTTATTGCAGAATTCGCGCTGTCCAGTATAAAAAGGCGAGCGATACTGAAGCATGCAGTAATTTACCATATTTACGAAACTTTCCGGAACCGTAACCGTTAATGGTAAGGAGGGATTCAAAAAAACTTAAGTAGCCTATACCACAAACCCGGTCTCCCGAATCCAGATACCATAAGAGGTCTTCGCTTCGTGGCTGAAAACTGATATTGATTGAAATGGAGGAGAAGGAATGGGTTCATACAACGAGCAAATCGGCAGCGCTAATAAAACCGGGCTTACTGGAAAAATGCGGACTGTTTCCAGGTGGAAACTGATTTTGTCGACGTTCACAATAGCATTGATGATTGTGCCGACCAGTTATATGCTGACATTCGCCTATTACGCATTCGGTACGAAGTCCACGACACTGATGGATACTGCCAGTAAAGTCCTTTATCTGACCGAGCCGAACACCGCTTTGGAAGAGATGGAATTTGAGATGGAATTCTCACTGTTTTCGATGGATCTCTCATTTGACCAGTACAAGCAGATTGGCAGTGAACTTTATCCGGTACGCCATTATGATCTTCATTTTGTTCTGGACAATCTTGTGGATAAGAAGATGACCTCAAACCTGGACAGGACACCTCCAAAATACCCCACTCAAACCAATCAGTGGCTCGTCCATCCGGCACAGGGAATGCCGGAATTCAACAGCGATCACAATTGGCAGGTACTCGCCGGACTGCCGGACGAAACCGTTGTCGAAGCCTACTTGTCATTCAATGATCTTTATAAAGTGATCGATGTTAGAAAAGAGTTCCCCGGCATTGACGTTGTATGGGCAGCCATCTACACCGGCACAGAAGATGAGATGTTGAGTGCGGATGGTGATGTGGTTTCCCCGCTCGGTTACCCGGTACAGCCTGACCGGACATACTGGTCGCCTTTCCGGGATTCAATGTCACACGAAGAGACGTTCCTGCAGCTGCTCAAGGAACTTCAGCCGTACGAGGAACTTGCAGCAGAAGTATCGTCGCATAAAAACCTGAAACTTCAGGAACGAATTGAATTTATCGAGCAAAATGGCTTCACCGCATACGGTGCGGTGATCACCGGACCCAAGCAGGAGGTCGAAGCATTAAAAGATTCGCAAATGATCCGACATATGAAATTGGGTGAGGTGAAATTATGGAATTGAACAAAGTAAAACTTAAATCTTTTCAGGTGCTCGGATGGTTCAGTGTCATCACGGGAATCATTGCGCTGGCGCTTCTTAACATATCCATGCTGTCCGGTTATGATTTGTCATTTATGGAACAGCTGTCATTCTGGATTTCCTCCATACTCATCTCGGGCCTGATTGCGCTTTTCGGCAGGAATAGCCGGTCACTTGGGCTATGGGGTATCGGAATAGCCGTCTACCTGGGAATCTTCACCGCCGTCATCTTTATTCTTGGATGGGTCATTATGCCTTTCCCTTAATCCGAACACGTTGGACAAATCGAAAAAATAAAGAGACTGCAGATCCGGCTGAGGAATTCCTCTTCCGTATCTGCAGTCTTTACCGTTATAAGAACTTCCTCTCCGGCCTTTTAGATCTTTCTGATGACGGCTCTCACCGGGCTCCCGTCAGCTCCATGAATGGCAAGCGGCAACGCGATAAATTCGTAATCCCCCGGTTCAGCATCAGCCAGCATCAAATTCTCGACGATATGGATGCCGTTGTCTCCAAGTGAGTGATGGGTCTGCAGTTCCTTGCTGTCCGTCCGGTCCACTGACGGGACATCGATTCCGAGAAGGAAAACTCCTACAGATTTCAAATACGGGCCGATATCGGGCCGCAGCTCGATAAACGACTCCGGAAAAACAAGCGGATTGTTTGTTTCCGATGTTTTCAGGAGAAGACGCCCCGCCCCTTCCAAGTCGTAGCCTTCCAGTTCGTTTTGCCCAAGTGATGTATACATGGTGACATCGATGATCCTTGCCCTGCCGATATAAGTGTTCACGTCCAGTTCATGGAGTTTTTTGCCCGCCTCGTCAAAATGAAATGGTGCGTCCGCATGGGTCCCCATATGCAGGCTCGTCCGGATCTCCCCAATGTTGACCGAGCCGCTCTGTTCCTTCGTAACCCCAAGATCAAAACGGAAAGGCGTGTCTCCCGGCCAGTGGGCCATATCATTCGTAAGCGGCTGAGTTATATCGATCCATCTGCCTGTTTCCATCTGTTTTTCCTCCTTTCAGAGCGTTGTCCTCAAATCCCAAAGTTCCGGGAAGAACCGATGGTCAAGCACTTGCCTCAAGTAACCGACACCGGACGACCCTCCCGTACCTTTCTTGAATCCGATGATGCGCTCCACTGTTTTCATATGGCGGAACCGCCACTGTTGAAGCCAGTCTTCCACATCGACCATTTTTTCCGCCAGCTGGTACAAATCCCAGTAACGGCCGACATCCCGGTAGACCTCTTCCCAGGCCGCCGCGACAGTCGGATCTCCTGCATAAACAACCGAATAGTCCCTGTTCAGCAGGTCTTTATTGATCGGGAAACCGGCCCTGGAAAGTGCCCCGATGGCAGCATCATAGAGACCTGGTTCCACATAAGCCTCTTTTAGTTCGTGGTGGACCTGAACATCTTTTTCATAGATTTTCAGGATGGCTTCCGACTTGTATCCTAGTGCAAACTCGATCAGCCGGTATTGGTACGACTGGAAACCGGAAGCACGTCCCAGACTGTCCCGGAATTCCAGATATTCTGCCGGGGTCATGGTTGACAGCACATCCCAGGCCTGGATAATCTGCGACTGGATCTTCGATACCCTTGCCAGCTTCTTGAACGCCGGCTGCATATCGTCTTTTCCGATGTCTTCAATGGAAGACCTGAGCTCATGCAGGATCAGCTTCATCCAGAGTTCACTCACCTGATGAATGATGATGAACAGCATTTCGTCATGGTGCCCGGACAGGCGTTTTTGAGAAGAAAGAATCTGATCAAGTGACAGGTATTCACCATAAGTCATCGATTCCCTGAAGTCCGTATGGATGTCCTTTTCCTGTTCAAGTGCTTTTTTCAGGTCAGAAATTTTCTTGGGCATTGCACGCCCCTCCTTTGTCAGGCGACGATGCCGCGTTTGTTTTCAAACTTCTTGTACGCTTCCTCATCCATGATCTTCTTGAGAATCCGGATGGTTTCATAGACATCCTCGAATGAGTTATAGAGCGCAGCCGGCGCCAGCCGGATACCTTTTGGTGCCCTGAAATCAGGAATGACACCTTCCGCTTTCAGCGCACTGCAGATACGTGCAGCCTCTTCATGCTCCAGATAGACATGGCCTCCCCGACGCCCATCTTCCCGAGGATTGGCCACCCTGAACCCGTGACCGTCCAACTCCTGGTCAACCAGATCCATCATGAAGCGAGTCAGCTTAAGCGACTTTTCCCGCAGCCGTCCGAGCCCCGCTTCTGCGAAAAGCTCCAGCGAGCCGGCAAGCGGTGCCATGCTGAAAATGTTGGGGGTCCCCACCTGATAAGCACCTGCATGTGCAGCGGCAGTCATATCATGTTCCATATCAAACTGTTTTTTCTTATCTGAGCCGAACCAGCCGGCAAGACCTGGAGCGGTACCGAAGTGGCGTTCATGGATGAAAAGCCCTCCTGTCGAGCCCGGACCGCCGTTCAGATATTTATAGGTGCACCAGAAGGCGAAGTCGGCGTCCCAATCATGAAGGGCATGCTCCATCGCACCGACCGAGTGGCAGAGGTCAAATCCGATCAGGATTCCGTGCCGGTGCGCTGCTTCCGTCAGTGCCGGCATGTTGAGGACCTGGCCGCTCCGGTAAAGGACCGATGGCAGAATGGCGACTGCTATTTCATCCGACATGGCACTAATGATGTCCTCTTCTTCGATCAGATGGCCGTCGCGGCTTTTCACGCTGACCAGATGGAGTTCCGGATCCAGCCCATGGAGCTCCAGCTGGCTTTTGATCGCGTAAATATCGCTCGGAAAATTGAGATCGTCCGCGAGGATCTTCGTCCTCTTCCCTTCAGGCCGGAAGAATGTCGCCAGAATCTGATGAAGATTGGACGTGGTCGACCCGGTCATCATGACTTCCTCTGCCTTCGCCCCTACAAACGGCGCCATTTTGGCCGAAAGCTCTTCTGGGAGATAGAACCACGGACGCTCTCCTCCCGTCCAGCCGTTGATGCCGTGCGCCTTCCATGAATCCATGAGGCTGATTAGCGCCTTCTCTGCCCGGCGGGACATCAGGCCCAGTGAATTACCATCCATATAAATCGTTTCCGGCTGTATGTAAAATTCCTTGCGAAAGTCTTGCAGGCTGTCCTGACGGTCAAGCTCCCTTGCCTCTTCCAAACTTTTTTGCCCCATCTCATGACCTCCTCTGCTATTTAATCCGACTGTACGGCAATGTCCCGGGCCATGCAAGCGCTTTCCAATAACAAGGTTATTTTTCACCCATATAATTGTTGTAGAATCTTTAGATAATTACCGTGTGATTTGGCTTCGGGCGTGTTAGAATAAAGCCATTCAATTTTCAAAAAAGGTCGTGTTATAAATGCCAGCTACAAATGAACGGACAAAACTGCTGCACGTGGAGGATATCCTCATCGCCTACCAGAAGCTGAAGGAAGTCGTCGAGCACACTCCCCTTCAGCTGAACAAACGGCTTTCCGAAAAGTATGACTGCCGGATATACGTCAAGCGCGAAGACCTTCAGCACGTCCGGTCGTTCAAGCTCCGGGGCGCCTACTACAAAATCAAATCTGTTGAACAGGAAGCCCGCGAAAAAGGAGTCGTCTGCGCAAGTGCAGGGAACCATGCCCAGGGCGTCGCCTATGCATGCGCCGAACTCGGCATCGAGGGGAAAATCTTCATGCCGCAGACCACGCCGAAGCAGAAAATCAACCAGGTAAAAATGTTCGGGCGTGACCAAGTGGAAATCATCCTGACCGGGGATACGTTCGACGAATCATCTGCCCACGCTCTGGCCTATAAGGAGGAGCATGGCCAATTGTTTATCCATCCGTTTGACGATCCTGTCCTGATGGCCGGACAGGGAACGGTAGCAGTTGAAATCCTGAATGACATCGAAGAGCCCGCGGACTTCGTTTTCGCATCCATCGGCGGAGGAGGCCTGATGTCAGGGATTGCCACCTATATCAAGAACGTTTCTCCGCAGACGAAAATGATTGGCGTGGAGCCCGCGGGCGCCGCCAGCATGAAAGCTTCCCTTGAGAGCGGACAGGTCACCGCACTTGATTCCATCGACAAGTTCGTCGACGGGGCTGCCGTCCAGAGACCGGGAACCCTTACTTACGAAATCTGCAGCGAGTATGTGGACGAAATCCTCCCTATTCCAGAAGGCAAGGTATGCACCGCAATCCTTGATCTTTACAATGAGCATGCCATCGTAGCCGAGCCGGCCGGGGCATTACCGATCGCGGCGCTTGATGAATACAAAGATGAAATCAGAGGAAAAACGGTCGTCTGTGTGATCAGTGGAGGCAACAACGACATCAGCCGCATGCAGGAGATCAGGGAAAAATCCCTCATACATGAAAGACTTCTCCATTACTTCATCCTCGATTTTCCGCAGCGTGCCGGTGCGCTGCGACAGTTTCTCGACAGCGTACTCGGACCCGATGATGACATCACAACGTTCGAATATACTAAGAAAAACAACAAGGAAAACGGGCCGGCCCTCATTGGGATCGAAATCAAGCACCGGGAAGACTACTCGGGCCTGATCGAACGCATGGACACCCTCGGCTTCCCTTATAAAGAACTGAATAAAGACAGCTACCTGTTCGGCCTGCTGATCTGATTCTGCTGCTGTCCGGCGATGCCGGGCAGCTTTTTTTCGTGGCCGGATCAGCTCACATCAATTTTGCTTTTGACGAGCGCCATGTCCTCGAGAAATAGCTGATAGAGATTAGGGCGGCGCCTGACGGCCAATGGATGATAGGCAACGGTTGTGGAATAGCCGTTTACATCATACCAACTGCCCCGCAGTCCCTTGACGTCCAGGTCGGAATCCCCGAAAAACGATTGCACGGCAACATTGCCGAGACAGAGAATCAGTGCCGGCCGGTGATTTCGCAGCTGTTCATCCAAATGCCGGTGCATACAAATGTCTCTCGTCTTTTCTTTATCATATTTCCTGATAGGCCTTCTCTTTAAAATATACGTCACATAAAACAACTTGCTGTCCAATCCGGTTTCATGAATGGCCTGTTGCAAAGTCTGGCGGGTTCCGCATACGAACGGATTGCCTTCCCGGTCTTCCCGTGCCCCCGGGTTGTCGAGAATCACTATGATGGGAGCTTCGGGATTCCCTTCTCCCCATACCATCCTCGTCCCCTGCTGATCAAGCCCGCATTCTCTGCAATCTCGTTCCCCCGGCGGAACAGGGTCTTCCGGCCAGATCCTTGGACAAAATGACATCTTTCTCATCCCCTTCCCGATAGTGTACAGTACCCCATAAGGGACAAATTATTTAAATGATTGCCTTGAAGGAGTGTCACCATGCCAGCTGCCAGCCAGGAATTCATCCGAATCGTGGATGCAAGTGAAAATAACCTGAAAAACGTTTCAGTGGATTTGCCAAAAAAGAAAATCACCGTTTTCACCGGCGTCTCCGGTTCCGGAAAATCTTCTCTCTGCCTGGATACCATCGCCGCTGAATCCCGCCGCGAACTAAATGAGACGTTTCCAAGTTTCGTCCAGCAATACCTTCCGAAGTACGGCAGGCCACGGGTCGGCAGGATCGAGAACCTGCCAGTGACCATCATCCTCGATCAGAAGAAACCTGCTCAAAATTCACGCTCGACAGTCGGGACTTACACGGATATCTACGCCCAGCTCCGGCTGCTTTACTCTCGTGCCGGCCAGCCGTTCATCGGCTACTCCGACGCCTTTTCCTTTAACCACCCATCCGGCATGTGTCCGAGGTGTGAAGGTATCGGAGAAGTGACGGACCTGGATGTCCATAGGCTGATCGACTTCGATAAGTCGCTGAATGATGAAGGAGTCATCAACTTCCCCGCCTTTACCACTGGCGCGTGGCGGTGGAAACGGTACGCCTACAGCGGGCTGTTTGATCTGGACAAGAAAATCCGCGACTATTCTCCGGAAGAATTGGAGCTGTTCCTTTACTCCCCGCAGATCAAGCTCAAGAATCCGCCGGATAACTGGCCCAAATCCGCCAAGTTCGAAGGGATCGTCCCCCGCATGTACCGGAGCGTCATCACCCAAAAAGAGGGCAAACGCCACCAGAAGCTGCTTGATCAAATGGTGACGACTTACCAATGCCCGGAATGCGACGGCACCCGGGTCAATGAAAAAGTCCGGAGTTGTAAAATCCTTGGCAAAAGCATCGCCGACGTCGTAGCCATGCCCATTGAGGAGACCGTCCCATTTATCCGTTCCATCACCGATCCGGTGGCAAGCGAACTCAATAAGGAATTGGAACTTCGGCTTCGCGCGCTGGTCGATATCGGTCTTGGTTATCTGACACTCAGCCGAGGCATCAGCACCTTGTCCGGGGGTGAAGCACAGCGGACAAAAATCGCGAAATACATCAACTCCTCCCTGACCGATATGGTTTACGTATTTGACGAGCCAAGTGCCGGACTTCATCACTCTGACATCAGACGCCTGATCAAATCACTGTTGAAGCTGCGGGACCATGGGAATACCGTACTGATTGTCGAGCATCATCCCGAAATCATCAGGCTGGCGGATTACGTCATCGACATGGGACCGCATGCCGGCGAACATGGCGGTGAGGTAGTTTTTACCGGGAGCTACACGGACCTTCTGGCATCCGGCACGATGACCGGCCGGTCCCTGCGGCAGTCTGTTCCTCTGAACACCCATCCACGGAAGCCTTCGGGATGGCACCGCCTTGAACAGGCTTCGCTGCACAATCTGAAAGATGTCATGGTTGACCTCCCATTAGGGGTACTCACCGTGATTGCCGGCGTTGCCGGATCCGGAAAAAGTTCATTCATGCAGCTATTCGAGCAGGATTGGACAGGCCCGATCGTCTCCATCAGCCAGAAAGCCATCGGAGCCACATCCCGCTCGACACCGGCAACCTATCTGGACATCTCCGATGACATCCGGAAACGGTTTGCCAAAGAAACCGGTGCGCCAGCCTCCCTGTTCAGCTTTAATTCCAAAGGGGCCTGCCCTGCCTGCGGCGGAAAAGGCATCATCGTGACCGGCATGCATTTTATGGACCCGATCGAAACAGTCTGTGAAGTGTGTGATGGCACCCGGTATGCATCCGAAGTACTTCAGTACCGGGTGGACGGAAAGTCGATTGCCGATGTGATGGGCATGTCAGTACAGGAAGCCATCGTTTTCTTCGAGAGCGAACCGTTCAAGGAACAGCTCATCTCGCTTGATCGGGTAGGACTCGGCTATATCCGTCTGAACCAATCGATGTCCACCCTCTCAGGCGGTGAGCTGCAGCGGGTGAAACTGGCGAGTCATCTGAATGAGAAAGGTGTCGTTTTCATCATGGACGAGCCCACCGAAGGGCTCCATCCCGACGATACGCTAAAGCTGATGGACCTGTTTCATCAGCTTGTCGATGAAGGAAACAGTCTGTTTTTGGTCGAGCATCGTCTGGATGTCATGAAGCAGGCAGATTACCTAATCGAACTGGGCCCCGGAGGAGGCAGTGCGGGCGGCAACATTCTCTTCACCGGAACACCCGAACAGCTTCTTAAAAGTGACAGGTCGATCACAAGAGCGTATGTCGAGGAAAGCCTGCGATCCTGAAGGAGGTACAGATATGGAGCTGATTCTGGTCACCGGTCCCCAAGCCGTCGGTCAAATGACGGTTGGCAGAGAACCGGAAAAACATATGGATGCGCAGCTTCTCTATAATCACCAGACAATCGATTTGTTCGCACGATTTCTCGGGTACACAAAAGAAGCGTTTCGCCTGTCAGATGAAACAAGGAAGAACCTGTTTCGTGCAGTTCTTTCAAGCGGGCGGCAGTGTCTTTTATGTTGAGCTGGAGGCTTCTCTGGACATTCGTCTTGAAAGGAATGTCGGAGAGGACCGGCTGCTGGCCAAACCGTCCAAACGTGATCTTGGATTCTCCAAAAATGAGTTGCTGGATACTCATAGGAAACATCGGCTGAATTCGAAAACCGGCGAAGTAGAGCGGCTCCTCCCGGACATCCATTATCTGAGGATTGACAGTACGTTACTAACAGCAGCAGAAACAGCAGCCGCCATCAAACGGTGGATTAACGATACTTCCAAACAGCAAGCATAGAAAAACGGACCTCTCATTTTTTGGGAGGTCCGTTTTATGCGTGTTTACATCAGGCCGACCGCATTACCATCATGGTCGACGTCCATGCGCATGGCGGCAGGCTCTTTCGGAAGGCCTGGCATCGTCATGATATCGCCGGTCAGACAGACGATGAACCCCGCCCCAAGTTTCGGGATCAGTTCACGGATGGTAATCGTGAATCCTTCCGGACGTCCGAGTACAGAAGGATTGTCAGTGAACGAGTACTGGGTCTTCGCCATGCAGACCGGCAGGATGTCCCAGCCCCGCTTCCTGATGTCGGCCAGCTGCTTTTGTGCACGGTCTGTGAAGTTAACCCCTGCCCCACCGTAAACTTTTGTGACAACGGCAGCCACTTTATCTTCGAAAGCATCGAGTTCGTCATACACCGGGGCAAACTGGTTGCCATCCCCGATCTGCTCCAGAACAAGACGGGCGACATTGGTACCGCCCTCTCCGCCTTTAGCCCACACATCGGCCAGCGCTGCCCGGACACCATGTTCCCGGCAATAGTCGAGAACCGTTTCGATTTCATCCTCCGTATCGGTGATGAATCGGTTCAGAGCAACGACCGGTTCGATGCCAAACGAGCGGATCGTGTCGATATGCTTTGCCAGGTTCGGGAGTCCTTCTGTGACCGCAACCGCATTTGAGCCGGAAAGGTCTGCTTTCGGAACACCGCCATGCATTTTCAGTGCCCGGACAGTTGCGACGATGACTACTGCATCCGGCTTGAAGTCTCCTTGGCGTGCCTTAATGTCCATGAACTTTTCAGCACCCAGATCGGAGCCGAAACCGGCTTCAGTGACGACGATATCCGCAAGCCGTTTCGCTGTCATTGTTGCTGCGAGCGAGTTGCAGCCGTGTGCGATGTTGGCAAACGGGCCGCCGTGGATCAGCGCAGGCGTACCGCCGATCGTCTGCACCAGGTTTGGTTTGAATGCCTCTTTGAGCAGAAGAGTCAGTGCACCCTCCGCACCCAGATCACGGACCGTCACCGGTTCTTTTCCATACGTATAGCCGATCACGATGCGTGCAAGCCGCTCTTTCAGGTCATCCAGCGACTTTGCCAGACAGAAGACGGCCATGATTTCAGAAGCTACGGTAATATCAAATCCATCTTCTCTCGGAATGCCGCCTGACGGGCCGCCTAAACCGACAGTCACATGGCGAAGCGCCCTGTCGTTCATGTCCAGAACACGTTTCCAGGTGATCCTCCTCGGATCGATGCCTAGTGTGTTGCCCTGATGAAGGTGGTTGTCAATCAGTGCGGACAGAGCGTTATTGGCTGTTGTGATTGCATGGATATCCCCTGTGAAATGAAGGTTGATGTCCTCCATCGGCAACACTTGAGAATAGCCGCCGCCAGCAGCGCCGCCCTTCATCCCCATGACCGGACCGAGAGACGGTTCCCGCAGGGCGACCATCGTCTTTTCGCCCAGCAGGGAGAATGCGTCGGCAAGGCCGACGGTCACTGTCGACTTTCCCTCGCCGGCCGGAGTAGGGCTGATCGCCGTCACAAGTACGACCTTTCCGTCCGCATCTGATGCCGGCAGCTTGTCCACATCGATTTTCCCTTTGAATCGGCCGTATGGTTCAAGTGCTTCTTCCGGGATTCCTGCTTTTTCCGCAATCTCCCCGATCGGCTTTATTTCTGCGCGGCTCGCAATTTCCAGATCTGTCAGCGGTGTCGTCGTTTTCATCATGATCTCCCCCTCCGGGCTGTTGGTATCTGTATTATACTGCCCGGAGAGCACCCGCCGTCTTCAGACTTCTTACAAAAGAATGACACCTAAACTTTCTCCGGAGCATGGAATAAAGAAAACAGGAAGGATGATTCCGATTCCGTTTGACTTGCCCGTACAAATCGTGACCCATCCCGTACGTATGGAATCTCCAAAAATCGACTTGGTGTATCCGCAGGTGACCGGACTGGCCAACCCGGCAGCCCAGTCTGCGATCAACCTGGAGATCGTGACCGAGTTCGCACTGCTCCTGCAGCAACTCGGTTACGGGAATCAAAACCTTGTCGAGATGACGGGGTATTATGAAGTGAAGACGAACGAACGGGACGTGCTCAGCCTTCTTCTCGTCGTCTATTCCTTCACAGGCGGGGCTCATGGGCTGACGCTGGCCAAAGCATTGACCTTTGATGTCCGCACCGGAAAACGCTATCGCCTGGGGGACCTTTTTAAGCCGGACAGCGGATATACCGAAGTGCTGTCAGGTATGATCGGCGGGTTGATCAAAGAATGGGAAGTTCCGGAACTTGAACCGTTTGAGTCAATCTCTCCGGGCCAGGATTTCTATATGGCCGACCATTCCCTCACAGTGTTCTTCCAGTTGTATGAGCTGACTCCGTACGTATATGGCTTCCCTTATTTTCCGATTCCCCTAAAATCGCTGGAGTCCATCATTGCGGATTCCGGGCCGGCATCATCTCTGCTCCCATTTTAAAAAGCTCCTTCCCCGGCGGGGACAGGAGCTTTTTCTTAGTATTTATTGTGATACCAATCGGCGGCCGCCCCGATTTCCGTGCGGGTCAGTGAATGGCCAAAGTTCTCCCAGTGGACGTGGACTTCTGCGCCTGCATCTTCCAGCAAGCTCTTCAGATCCTTTGCTTCTTCCATCGGGCAGATCGGGTCGTTGGTGCCCGCGCCGATGAAGACAGACGTTCCATTCAGGGGGGGAAGTTCTTTATCCCGGATCGGAACCATCGGATGGTGAAGAATTGCCCCTTTCAAAGCATCCTCGTAATGGAACAACAGGCTTGCTGCAATGTTTGCACCGTTCGAGTAGCCGACAGCAATCACGTTTTTCCTGTCAAACCCATAGTCGTCTGCCGCCTGGCCGATAAAACTGTTCAGATCTTTCGTCCGCACGACCAAGTCTTCCAGATCAAACACACCTTCCGCCAGCCGCCTGAAAAATCGCGGCATGCCGTTTTCAAGCACCTCGCCCCGCACACTCAGGATGCCGGCATCCGGATCAATCATGTTTCCGATCGGCAAGAGATCATGTTCTGTTCCACCTGTGCCATGCAGAAGAAGAAGCGTCGGTTTGCCTTCTTTGCCTTCCTGGTAAATATGTTTCAATCGGATCCCTTCTTCCTTATCTTGAATTAAAGATAATGCTAACAGGATTTCACTTGCAAGGAAAGTAACTCGTCTTCTAAAAAACTTTAAAAAAATCCAACTTGAAATGTTTACTCCAAATCTTGCCGGGTAATCTAACAGTACAAGGCGAACACCACCAGATGCATCGATTTGATTGCTGCAGAAGGTGGAGAACTGCACAGCCTTGTCGGAAAATTTGCTAGATATGACGAAGCTTTCTCTCGTCAACGCCACACGATCCGCTCGGTTCTGTCCGTTAATCCGCAAGACGAATCATCAAAAGGATGATGGATCATGGAAACCAGGAGGACAAAAAAATAGGCAGATCGAGGCAAGTATCTGCCGCAGCAATTGACCGGAGTGAATCCGGACAGCTTATGCAATGGACTCAGGGGATGGTAGACAATGGACACCAGGAGGACACAAGAAAACCCGCCTGACTTGGCTTAGGTTTTCGGCAACGAACGACCGGAATGAGTTTCCGGACAATCTGTGCACGTGACTCAGGAGATGGTGCCAATGGAAACCCGGAGGACAGCCGGCAAAGACTGTGGCGTACAGTAAGTTTTTTGTGAAAGTGCATTTGACAGCCTGACTGTAACTCTGGTGGTCGCTGGTGTGACACCTTAGCCGGAAAGGCAACGGCAGTCTGGCCGATCATCTGCAAATGGCGAGATGGATGACTTTTTTCGTCAGCGCAGTACCTGAAGCAAGTTTTCCGTTAGCAGGGAAACCGCCCGATCGATTGATCGGGCGGTTTCTCCTGTTGTGGTTTATTTCTGCAAGAATGTATCAGGCATGACGACAGCCACCACTTCGCCGGTAGCGCATACTTCCCCGTCCGCTTCAACTTCAACGTTTACCTTGAACTTTTTCGGATGGATTTCCTCCACTTGCCCCGTCGCTTTCAGGAGCTTTCCGTGGGGAGTCGGTTTTTTGAAGTCCACATGAAGAGATGCAGTGACGAACCTTGGCGGATCCTCCCCGTCACCCGGTTCAAATCCGTTTTTCCTGTGCAGTGCAAGGGACGCGGAGCCAGTTCCGTGGCAGTCAACGAGTGAGGCAAGGACGCCTCCGTAAACAAATCCCGGAAGAGCCAGCTCATCGCCCGCAGGATCGTAGTAGGTGACTGTTACGTCCCCTTCCCAACCCGTCCGAAAATGATGGCCCTTTGCATTACGCCTTCCGCACCCGTAGCACCAGGCGAAATCGTCCGGATACTCATCCTGGATGGCATGGATGATTTCTTTTGCTTCTCGCACCATCTAAATCCCTCCTATTTCCCCATTATCTTCTTCCCCTCTTCGACAGCTTTTCCGGATTTCCTGCTAGCAAATTAAAAGAGACAGGGAAGGAATAGGGTCGCAGGAAGAGCTTTGTTGGCCACGCATCGCTTTTGGCCACAGATGCATTTACTGAGATTGCTTAGCTGTACCTCGTATGATTACCAAACGTCCAAAGGTGTAAGACACACTAATGTGTGTTAAATCAACTGAAATTGAGTTTAGTTAACATTAAATTCGGTTTCATCAGTGATTAAATTCCAAATACTTCTGTCTATACAGTTGCTAATAGACAAACAAAAACCAGGCAAAGAAAAACATTTTGCTTTTCTTTGCCTGTTATTAAAAAACTCAATTTACTTTCTGATAAGTTCTGGCGTTTAACCAAGTATGTCTTATGATTTGATAAACAATTAAGACCCCTACTATAAAGCTTGGTCCTAAAAGTTGTTGAGTCAGATTAAATACCGCAGTGTCGATATACAACGCCAACAACCATCCGACGATCAAAAAAACGACTTGAGTTAATGCACTTACAATTAGAATTTTTTTAAGAAATCCCTGATTTTTTATCATAAGCCAAACTGCAACAGTAATAATATAAATTGACAATGCGAATTCAATATAAACAGTCCAGTTGTTTAATGTGTTAAGTTCCATATAAGCAACGTTGGCTTTCAGTTGGTTACTGGCCCACTGATTTCTAATCGCTTCCTTGTAGAGTTCTAATCCTATAAAGAGACCATTTAAAATAACGAGAAAGCTCACAAACAGGCCTATTAATCTGTTATTATTCATTAAGCGGACTCTCCCCTCTATTAGCAATGATTCTCTTGTGAACGTTATCTTAATTTATATGTTGGATTTACATATCCCCAATCATAACATTTCCCTAAGGGGATTTCGACGCCTCCAATTTCAATTGGAATCACTACCCTTCCTCGCATTCTGTAAGAAGCATAGAAATCAATTCCTCTGTTACCACTAGTGTATCGATATCCCGTTGAAATATTGCTGACCTCTTCAGTAAATGCTGCTCCAAAGTTAGCGCTTACATTTACTGTTGGATTACCTAATGCTGTAAAAGTACCATTTGAATTCTCTCTATAACTAATCTTTAAAGCAGTTGACCATTCTTTTCTAAACTTTTTTGTATTGTCATATTCCAAGTGATAAACATGAACTGTGCGGTTTACTGTCGAACCTATTGAGTATGGTTGGATTAACATAGGATTAGTATTGTCTTCAATATATCGCAAAGATAATCCGTGTTCCTCTAGCCCTCTAAGAACTGCTTCATAATTTTGATGTTCTAAATTCTTCTTGATTTCCATACTTATTCCTTTTGAAATAACATCGCCTGATGTTTGAATAACATCAATATCATCAATTGGAGCATTTTCAATAAAATCTTGGAAAACAACATTTGTTTTCTTAACGGTTACACTTTCAGTTTTCAGCTGATCTGCACTTACTCTATCAATCTTCATAAACATAAATAGCGATGAAATCACTAGCAAACAAACAGCAACTTTCTTCATGTACCTTACCCCTTTTCTCTTTTTTAGTGCCAAGCGTATTGTGTTAATCCTCATTATTATTCAGTATTGTCGTGAGCATAATTATCTAATTCTTTTTTCATGTTGCGCCGACTTGTTCGCCATAAACAAAACGAGATGTTTTATTTTCTTCTGCTGTCGGTACGGCGGTTTGTCGTAACTTTTTTGTGATTTCGACATACTTATTACTTTTTATTGAAACCCATCCTTTACCGAGACTCATCCAATGCCTGTTCCTAATATCGCTGATCGTCTCGGCAACAGACACCAGATGGTTTTAAGGATTTATGGACATGCTATAAAATAGCTCGAAAACCGAAAGCCCTTGCTTTTTCCAGAGCACTCGCCTTGTGAATTGGGCAGTTTTTACAAAAAGACCTCGGATTACCCGTGATGTATGGGGTTTCCGAGGTACTAACCGTTTTATATAACAAAATGGACCAGAAAAATTTCTTCTAATTCCGTACATATCCGCTGGACCACTACTTTGATTTAATTTTCCTTCACGCTGATATTGTCCATGATGAAGCGGTCTTTCGGCAAGGTCGGCATGCGGACCATGTTGATGGTGAGGTCCTGCTCCGGAACGTAGTAGGACAGGTTTTCTGTCAGGTACCGCACACTTTCTTCGATAATCATGACGGTAATCGGTTCACCGGGGCACCGGTGGCCGGTATCCGGATCACCGCCGCCCTGCGGGATAAAGTTGAACCGGTCATCGACAAAGTCATTGAACCGGTCGGGGTTGAATGTCTCCGGCTCTTCCCAGATGCGCGGATCCCTGTTGATGCCATGCACATCCAGGATCACATGACGGCCTTCTTTAAACTGATAGCCTTTCCATTCAAAGTCTTCTTTGACAACTGCCGGAAGGAATGGCGTGAACGGATAAAAACGCCGGACTTCGTTGGCAAAGTTGTTCAGCTCTTTGGTGGTGGCCAGCTTGTCCTTCCATTCCGGGAAATCATGCAGGGCCAGTGCGGCAAACGCGACAAATCGGGCGACTGCGACGGCAGGCCGGATGACATTGAGGAGTTCGATGGCAGCCATATGGGCATCCAGCAGTTCCCCTTCTTCCTCATGGAAAGCGACGGTATGAACCGGAGTGCCTTCCTCAGCGTTCATCCTGCCGTCCCGGACCGCTTCGATCACTTCCTGGATCCAACCTTCCGTCTCCGTCCGAACTTTTTCTCCTTCCCGGTATCGTTTACCGACGCCGCCCGCAGCATCAATCATCACACCGACCTCATAGGCCCGCCGCCAGGATTCCGCATCCGTCAGCGGGACGCCTGTCCATCGGCACATGGCCCTCAAGATCAGTTCCTCTGACTCATCAAACAGGACGGCCCGCTTTTTCTGCTCCATTTCCAGGCCCTTGCGCTTCCACTCTTCCTGAAGGATCGTCCGGAGCTGTGCCAGCCTCTCGTCGGTCATCATCGACATGAACATCGCTTTCCGGATCTTGTGCTTTTGTCCATCCTTCGTATGGATTCCATTAACGCCGAACAGCGTTTTCTGGATGCGTTTCGGCATCGCGCCTTCCCGCTTGATCTTGGATTCATCATAAAACAATTCCGCTGCGTCCCGTCCGGTCATGACGATCATTTTCTTGCCCAGGATCCTCGCCTCGAACACGTCGGTATCCATTTGGGACATCCGCTTGCCGACAAAGTTGTAGCCTTCGGTGACCACGTTTACCGTACTGTCGATCATCTTGATTTCTGGAATCTGTTTGGTCATCAGTACA
The DNA here is from genome assembly GCF_018390575.1 of Bhargavaea massiliensis. Classification (GTDB taxonomy): domain Bacteria; phylum Bacillota; class Bacilli; order Bacillales_A; family Planococcaceae; genus Bhargavaea; species Bhargavaea massiliensis. Next base: position 111,342 of record NZ_JAHBCJ010000006.1, read on the forward strand.
CCTCTTCTGTCACTTAGTTCTTTTTCTATTCCCTAAATAACCAAAGGGATAACGTCATCCATTAAGTCAGAAAGCTCAGAATCTGCTTTCAATAAAGTTATGAATGTTATACAATTAATTCGACTACCGTAAGACTAAGGGGGAAACACCATTGTCCGCAATTCCGCGTTCAGAAGTGAAACTCGAAGAGACATGGAACCTGAAGGACCTGTTTGCTTCGGAATCCGATTACGAAGCAAGGCTGGATGAGATCCGAAAAGCTGTCCGCAAGTTTTCCGAACAATACAAGGGCAAGGTCACGGATTCTGCTTCCGCTCTTGCAGCACTCAAGGATTACGCCTCGCTCTATGAATTGATCGTCCCTGCCGGTACTTATGTGAGCCTTTTGCAGAGCGAAGATCAGACAAACAGCGACCATCAGATGAGAGGGGCGGCTTTTGGCTCGCTCATGGCAAAAAGTTCTTCCGAGATGAGTTTTTTTGAAAGTGAGCTTTCTCAGCTTCCTGAAGAAGAGCTGAAGAACGCAATGGAGCAATCTGAGGACTTCCGCATTTATTTAAGAGATATTCTCCGATTCAAGCCACACAAGCTCCATCCGGAAGTGGAAAAAGTGCTTGCCGCGTTTTCTTCCGTATTTGATGCGCCTTATGAACTTTACAATGTCACAAAGCTTGTCGACATGAACTTCCCGGATTTCGAAGCAGGCGGAGAGCAGTTCCCGAACAGCTACAACCTGTTTGAAGGAACTTGGGAGAGCGATCCGGACACGGAAAAACGCCGTGCTGCTTATAAAGCGTTCTATTCGAAGCTGGCCGAATACCAGCACACAACCGCCAAGACCTATGACACCCACCTCCAAACGGAGAAGACAACTTCCGATCTTCGCGGATTTGACACGGTCTTCGATTATCTGCTGTTCAACCAGGAAGTGGACCGGGAGCTGTATGATCGCCAGATCGACCTCATCATGAACGAATTGGCGCCGCATATGCGCAGGTATGCCAAACTGCTTCAGGGTGTTCACGGGATCGACAGGATGACCTTCGCTGACCTGAAAGTACCGCTTGACCCGTCGTACGAACCGAAAATTACAATCGACGAGTCCAAAAAGTATATTTTTGACGCCCTGTCGGTGATGGGCGATGACTATTCGGAAATGCTGAAGCGATCCTATGACGAACGGTGGACAGACTTCGCGCAGAACAAAGGTAAATCGACGGGCGCATTTTGTTCCAGCCCGTATGGCGTACACCCATATATCCTGATTTCCTGGTCAGGCAGCATGGAGGATGTGTTCGTCCTGGCGCACGAGCTCGGCCATGCCGGCCATTTTTATAATGCCCACAAACATCAGGGAATCTTCAATGCACGGCCATCCCTTTACTTTATCGAGGCTCCATCGACGATGAATGAAATGCTGATGGCCAACCACTTGCTTAAGAACTCGGATGACCCGAGGTTCAAGCGCTGGGTCATCGCCTCCATCGTCGCGCGGACTTATTATCACAATTTCGTCACCCACCTTCTCGAAGCCGCCTATCAGCGCAAAGTTTACGAGCGGATCGATGACGGGCAGAGCGTCAATGCAGGCGTGTTGAATGAACTGAAGCGCGGTGTGCTTGAAGAGTTTTGGGGCAGTGACATCACGATCGAAGAAGGCGCCGAACTCACTTGGATGCGACAGCCGCATTACTACATGGGCCTATACCCGTACACTTACAGTGCGGGCCTGACGATTTCCACACAAGTATCCAAGCGGATCCTGGACGAAGGCGAGCCTGCTGTGAACGACTGGCTGGAGGTCCTGCGTGCCGGCGGCACAAAATCACCGGTTGAACTCGCAAAAATGGCGGGCGTCGACATCACGACGGATGCTCCGCTCCGTGACACCATCGCCTATATCGGAAGCCTGATTGACCAGCTTGAGAAACTGACCGAAGATGTCGCTTCAAGCAGCAAAGCCTGATCGGTCTCTCCTTCCCTCTTCCGCAACCGCGGAGGGGGTTCTTTGATTTTCCGAGAATCCGCTGTATAATAGAGAATTGTGGCTTACTCCATTACGGAGTGAAGCGGGTAGGGAGAGGGATAATTGAATAGCAGGGTTTCACAATGAGAAAAGATTTTTTTGATTTGAAGGGACACGGGACAACCGTCCGTACAGAAGTGATGGCCGGGTTTGTCGGCTTCTTTACGATTGCCTATATCATAGCGGTCAACTCGTTTATCCTTGCCGAGTCCGGGATGCCACTTGAAGGCGCCATGATTGCCACGATCCTGATTTCGTTCGTCGGCTGCCTTCTAATGGGCTTTTGGGCCAACGCGCCGATTCTCCTTGTTCCCGGAATGGGCATCAACGTCATGTTCACTTATACGTTTGTCCATTCAATGGGACTGGATTACCGGACAGCCCTGACACTTGTGTTCATTTCCGGTGTCTTGTTCGTGGCGGTCGCCTTCACGAAACTGGGGGCCATCCTGAACCGGGTGATTCCGCAATCACTCAAAGTGGCCATCACGGTCGGAATCGGACTGTTCCTGATTTTTATCGGCCTGGAGAAAGGCGGCGTCATCGACCGCGGCACAAGTTCCATGATTGCGCTGGGCGATCTCTCTGATCCGAAACTGATCGCCACGGTCCTGACGCTCATCATCACACTCGTCCTGTTTGTGCGCAACATCACCGGACACTTTCTCTGGGCGATGATTGCGGGAACCGTCATCGCGGCACTGTTCGGCATTTTGCCTGATGCTTCCGGTAACGATGAAATTTCACTTTCTTCATACAGCGATGTGTTTGCTGCATGGTCGTTTGACAGTGTGCTGTCCATGGCGTTTATCGTCGGAACGTTTTCCCTGACGATGGTGACCGTCTTCGAGAACATCGGTCTCGTGCAGGCACATACCGCAGCCGCGGGCCGTCCGCAAAAGGCGGAACGGGCCCTTCAGGCGACTTCGCTGTCCGCCATGCTGTCCGGCCTGTTCGGCTCGAGCACGCCGGTCGCAACTGCGGAAACGGGAGCTGTCATTGCAGCGGGCGGACGCACCGGGCTCAGCGCGGTCACGACAGGAATTCTGTTCCTGTTGTCGGTTTTCTTCATTCCGGTCATCCAGTTTATTCCGGATAATTCAATTGCCCCGATTTTATTGATCATCGGAGGATTGATGGTTCAGAATATCACTGACCTGGATACATCCGATCTGACTGAGGCGTTTCCTGCGATCTTCCTGATCGCCATGATTCCGTTTACCCAGAGCATTGCGGATGGGGTTGCCGTAGGGTTCATCCTCTATCCGCTATTGAAACTGGCAAGCGGACGGGCTCGGGAAGTCGCCAAGCCGCTCTACGTGATTGCGGTCCTCTTCATCCTGAATTTTGCGGTTTATCTCGTCTGAGATACCGCCATAGAAAAAAGGCTTTCCGGAACAGCAGTTCCGGAAAGCCTTTTATAATGGAGGTGATTCAGCTCTGCATCCGGTCTGCCCGGATCTCCATCGCTTCCGCCATGAACCGGGCGAATCCGTCTCCGAATTTGTCCATGTTTTTGGTGAACCGCTCATCCTCGATATACAGCTGTCCCAGTCCCTTGAAGGCTTCGGGCGAATAAGTGTGGCCCATGCTGTTCAGGAACGCATGCCATTCGCCGATTGCCTGCTGGACTTCATCAGAGGCCGGATCCTGGAGTCTCATCGCCGCTAGCTTCCTGAACAGTGCCTCCATCTGTGCGCCGATCTGCTTCTGTCCTTCCGGCCCCATGTTGGCCAGTGTCTGATTGGAACGGTCGACCGCTTCATCCCCCCATCGCTTCCTGGCTTCTTCCTCGTAGGGGTTCTTCGTGAAGTCGAACCCGTCGAATTTCTCCTGATCCGTCATTTCAATTTCTCCTTTCGCATCTTGTATGGTTTTCTCCAGAGTCTGGATCATCCTGTCCAGCCTCACCCGTTTTTCCAGCAGCGCTTCACGTTGCAGAACAAGGGCCTCTTCCCTTTCAAAGTCAGGGCTTTTCAAAATTTCACCGATACGCTTCAGCGGAAAGCCCAGTTCCCTGAAGAACAGGATCTGCTGGAGCGTTTCCAGATCCCGCTCAGAATACTGCCGGTACCCCGCCCCGGTCACATGTTCCGGTGACAAAAGTCCGATCCGGTCGTAGTGGTGAAGTGTCCGGATGCTGATACCGGTCAGTTCTGCCACTTCACTTACTTTTCGGAGCATCTCAACCTCCTCCTTTATCTCCTGAATCCAGTATAAAGTCTGACGTTACGTCAGAGTCAACGCTTCAACCAAAATTAAAAATCCGAATTCTCCCCTAGCAGGTCGAATTCGGAACAATGCCCATACAGCCTCTTTATGATTTCCTGAAAACCAGTTTACCCGTCTGGATAATGACGAAAGGAATCAATGCCAGGCCGTAGACCATATATAGCTGTTCCTTGCCAAGCGCAGCCGCTTCAAACAGGCCAAACGTCAAAACGAGATTCAGGAGGATCACGCCGATCAGAAATGCAGCCCAGCAGGCGATGTTGGAAAAAATACCAATCCTGAAAATGGAGTCTTCTGAGCGGCAGTTGAACCCATGCAGCAACCGGGCAAGGCATAGCGTGGCGAATGCCATTGTGGTGGCATCTGCGGGGCCCCCGGCAGACAATCCATACCTGAAAGCGATAATGGTGACAGCGGCAATCAGAAGGCCCTCCAGGGTGATTTGCATGACGTCCCGCTTGCCGAACAGGCCCTCGTCCTTGTCCCTCGGTTTTTCTTTCATCACTTTTTTGCTGTGCGGCTCCAGTCCGATGGCAATGGCCGGCAGGCTGTCCGTAAGCAGGTTGATAAACAGCAGATGTGCAGGAAGGAAAGGAACCGGGAGTGCGAGAAGGGAAGCATAGATGACGACGAAAATGGCCCCCGCATTACCGGACAATAAAAACTGGATGGCGTTTTTGATATTGTTGTACATGCTCCGGCCATTGGATACGGCTTTCACGATGGTTGAAAAATCATCATCGGTCAGAACCATGGAGGATGCATCCTTCGCCACTTCTGTTCCGGTCATTCCCATCGCCACACCGATGTCCGCCTGCTTCAGGGCGGGTGCATCGTTCACGCCGTCCCCGGTCATGGCGACCACAGTCCCTTTTTCCTGCCAGGCTCTGACAATCCTGATTTTGTGTTCGGGAGATACGCGTGCAAAAACGGAAAACTGTTCAATCCGTTCCTTTAATTCATCATCTGATAGGATTTCGATGTCTTTTCCTTCTATCGCTTCGGAGTGATCATTCAGGATCCCGATTTGTCCGGCAATCGCGATGGCGGTGATTTTGTGGTCGCCCGTGATCATGACCGGCTTGATGCCGGCACGGATGCACTCGGCCACCGCCTGTTCTGTTTCTTCCCTCGGCGGGTCCATCATGGCGATGAGGCCCAAAAAAGTTAACCCGTCTTCTCTTACGGCATCTGTTTTCTGCGGTAGTACTTCCTTATAGGCGAGAGCCAGGACACGCAGTCCCCCATCTGCAAACGAGTGGCTGGCCTGTCTGATTGCTTCGATCTGATGCAATGAGATTTCCTGGACACCCCCGGCCGTCTCGATGCGGCTGAGCCTCGGAATCAGCACATCTGTTGCGCCTTTGGTGATCATCACCTGCTTATGGCCGATGCGATGGACCGTCGACATGAACTTCCTGCGGGAATCAAAGGGCATCTCTCCGATACGCTGATTCTGCTCCCGCTCCGCCAACTCATCAAATCCATATTGCTTTCCGATGTTGACTAGAGCGATTTCTGTCGGATCCCCGATCTCCTGTCCGCCTGCGGTCACAGCATCATTGCAGAGTATGGCCATACGCAGCAGCTTTTCGTGCTGTTTATTGCCAGGCTGCAGCTGATCATGGCAAAACATCTTCCCATCCGTGTAAAACTGCTGAACCGTCATTTTATTCTGGGTGAGCGTCCCCGTTTTATCTGAACAGATGACCGAAATGTTGCCCAGGCTTTCAACCGCATGCAATTTGCGGATAATGGCATTTTCCTTGGCCATCTTCTGTGTCCCGAAGGCAAGGACGATTGTCACAATCGAACTCAGTGCTTCGGGGATGGCCGCAACGGCCAGGGAAACGGCAAACATGAAACTCTCTGTCAGTTCCCGTCCGCGGATCACATCCAGTCCGAAAACGATCAGGCAGATCACTGTGATTCCGATGGCCAGAGCCTTCCCGAATTGGTCCAGTCTTTCCTGGAGCGGGGTGCTTTTTTCCTTGGCATGCTCGAGCAGATCCGCGATCTTGCCGATCTCGGTATCCATGCCGATTGCCGTCACCACAGCTTTTCCCCTGCCGTTCGTGACAAAGCTCCCTGAAAACGCCATGTCTTTTCTGTCGCCCAGTGCAACATGATCTGCCGGAACGAAATCTGCACTTTTTTCTACGGGAACGGACTCTCCGGTCAGCGAACTTTCATTGATCAGGAGACTGTGGCTCTCCAAGATACGGGCGTCCGCACAAATATAGTCTCCGGCGTTGATGATCAGAATATCTCCCGTCACCACTTCACGGGATGGAATCTGAACGACTTTTCCATTTCTCATCACATTCGCAGAGGGGGCCGCCAGAGCCTTCAGGCTGTTCAATGATTTTTCCGCTTTGACGTGCTGGATCGTGCCGAGCGCTGCATTCAGCAGGACCACGGACAAAATGACAATGGAGCTTTCCACTTCCCCCAGAAATGCGGAGATGACTGCGGCAATATTCAGGATTATGACCAGGAAATCCTTGAATTGATCGACAAATACTGCACCGGCACTTTTGCGCTTCTCTTCCTGTAATTCATTAAATCCGTCTTCTTCCTGCTTTAGCCTGACTTCTTCATCTGATAGTCCGGGTCCGATCGCTTCAGGCTCGTCCATTTTTGGCCTGACCGGTTCTAGCACGACACTCATGCGGTGATCCCTCCATCGTATTTGGCTGTATTTGATGCAGCGGACAAGATCTTCTACATGATGAAGGTATGCGGGACGAACCGGTTCCATGCGATTCAGGTCCACTTTCCGGACTTTTGTTTTTGCCTGGCGCATAACAGGCTATACTTGAACCAGGAAGGAGTGGGAAAATGAGCGATTCCAATCAAACGAACCGATTAATCCATGAAAAATCTCCCTATCTTCTTCAGCACGCCCATAATCCCGTGGACTGGTATCCATGGGGAGAAGAAGCTTTCCGGAGAGCGGAGGAAGAAAACAAGCCGGTCTTCGTCTCGATCGGTTATTCCACCTGCCATTGGTGCCATGTGATGGCCCATGAATCGTTCGAGGACGAAGAAGTGGCGGAACTGATCAACCAATATTTCATTCCCGTCAAGGTGGATCGTGAGGAGCGTCCGGATATCGACGCCATCTATATGGATGCCTGCATGAAGCTGACCGGCCAGGGCGGATGGCCGCTGAACGCCTTTCTGACCCCTGACCAGAAGCCTTTCTATATCGGCACCTACTTCCCGAAAACGGGCAAGTACGGCCGTCCGGGAATGATGGACGTACTGCCGCAGCTGCACGACGTGTACACAAATGATCCGGACCGAGTAAAAGAGATCGGAGACCGGATGAAGGAAGCCCTTGAAGTCAGGGCCGAACCCGGCAACGGGGAAATCCCCGCCTCCACCCTCCATCAGGCGTTCGGCCAGTTGGCACGACTCTATGACGGCGTATACGGAGGATTCGGCGGCGCACCGAAATTCCCTTCACCCCATCAGCTTCTCTATCTGTTCCGCTATCACGAATGGCATGGTGAGCCGCTCGCACTCGAGATGGCGGACCGGACGCTGGATGCGATGGCGTCCGGCGGAATCTATGATCAGATCGGGTCGGGGTTCGCCCGCTATTCCGTCGATGAATACTGGCTCGTTCCCCACTTTGAAAAAATGCTGTACGATCAGGCCATGCTCATGATGGCGTATACGGAAGCTTACCAGGTTTCCGGCGACGACCGCTATGCCGGTATTGTAAAGGACTTGTTCCAATTCATCAGGCGCGAGATGACCCATCCGGAGGGCGGTTTCTACTCTGCGCTGGATGCTGACAGCGAGGGTGCGGAAGGCACCTATTATCTGTGGACGGAAGAGGAAGTTTATGCCGTATTGGATGAAAAAGAAGCCGAAATCGTCTGCGCGGTATATGACATCACGCCGGGCGGTAATTTTGAGGGCAAAAGCATACCGAACATGGTCGGCCTAGATATGGATGCCATCACCGAGGAATTCGGCATCCCCGAAGAGGAAGTGGAAGACATCCTGGACGAATCCCTGCCGAAAATGCTGGCATATCGGGAGAAAAGGGTCTATCCGCATCTGGATGACAAAGTCCTCACTTCCTGGAACGGCCTGATGATCGCGGCCCTTGCCAAAGCAGGTGCTGCATTTTCTGATTCCGGCATGATCGAGACCGCAAAGAGGGCAGCCGATTTCATTACCCGGAACTTGGACGCCGGTGACCACCTGTTCGCCAAGTGGCGAGAAGGGGAAGCCCGGTTCCATGCTTACTTGGATGATTATGCCTACCTGATGTGGGGCCAGCTCGAGCTTCACCAGGCAACCGGACAAGAACGATACGCCTCAGAAGCCGTGCGTCTTGCCGGCATCCTTGAAGAGCGTTTTGCAGACGGGCCGGGCGCCTTCTTCTTCACCGACCGGGAAGGAGAAACGCTTCTTACAAGGAGCAAAGATGTTCTGGACGGTGCCCTGCCGTCGGGCAACGGCATTGCCGCCATGCAGTTGTGGAGGCTCGGCAAGCTGACGGCGGATGAGCGTTGGATCCGGCGGGCTGAAGAAATTATGGCGGAATTCTCGGGAGAAGCAGAACAATATCCGAACGGCACGCTCAGCCTCCTGATGGGTAGAATGGCGTTCGAAGCCGGCGGCCGTGAAGTCGTCGTGACCGGAAGCCGGCCGGATGACCGCTCGGAACTGCTCGATCTGCTCCGGGAAACTTTCCTGCCGTTTGATGTCTGGACAGAACCCTCGGATGACAGCAGCCCCCTTGCCGGCCTGACCTCAGGCAAAACTGACAACAGCCACCCGCTGACCGCCTTTGTCTGCGAAAACAACATGTGCCATGCTCCCGTCCATGGCATTGGAGAAATCAAGGTTGCAATGGGTTTGAACGCAGCTCCATGAAGATTGTCATCTTGGGCGACACCCATATGCCTCGCATGGCCAAAGCCTTGCCGCCCAAGCTCATCGCAGAGCTTGAGACCGCGGACAGGATCATCCATACCGGAGATTGGCAGACAATGGAGGTTTACAACGAGCTAAAAAGCTTTGCTCCGGTGGACGGTGTCTACGGAAATGCGGATTCCAAAGACATCAGGGAACAGTTCGGAAATGAGAACCGGTTTAATTTTGACGGTACTGCTGTTTCCCTCGTCCACGGTGACGGAAAGGGCAAGACGACACCCCTGCGTGCATTGGAGACATTCAGGGACGAACAGCCGGATATTATTTTGTTCGGCCATTCCCATATCCCCTATCACGAAAAGCACGGTGAAATCGTCCTGTTCAATCCCGGCTCTCCGACAGACAAGCGGAGGCAACCGGAATACTCATTCGGCGTCCTTGAGACAACGGAAAGCGATTTTTCCCTTCGTCATGTTTTTTACAGCAGCAAAATGTAAAGCCCGGAAGACTCAACGTCTTCCGGGCTTATCGTGTATTAGGCATTCAGATGCTTCGTGCAATTATAAAGCGTGCACACATTCCGGTCTTCATGCATTTCCACGACCGTCACTGATGTATTCAGGATTCGGTGCGACAGTTCCTGATCGGGAACGAGCGCCTGAAGCAGCCGCCTGATAAACCCTCCATGCGAAACAAGGAGCACATTGTTTTCGGGCCGCTTCCTGATTTCCTCAAGTAGCGCCACTCCGCGTCCCACCATGTCTTCATCGGGCTCCATTCCGAGCGAAGGCAGCAGAGACCGCCATTCGGCGCCCCATTTCTCGACGCGATCCTGTTCCGTTGTCCCTTCCAGCTGGCCGCCGTACACTTCCATCAGGCGGTCATCGGTGACAAGCCGGATGCCAGGATTGGCTTCCCTGATAATTTCCGCAGTCCTTAGCGCGCGCTTCAGCGGACTGGCATAGATGATCTCCCAATCTTCATCCGCGAGACGGACCGCCGCTTTTTCTGCTTCGACAATACCTTCCGGATCAAGCGGGATATCAGAATGCCCTTGCCATTTTCGTTCTTTGTTCCACGCAGTCACACCGTGGCGGACAAATCCGATTCGCTTCATACAATCCCTCCCCCGCCCGCTCACGGGCCGTTCTCTGTTATCTTTCGACCGGAAGATGCAGAATCCTTCCCAAACAAATAAAAAGACCGCATGATGCGGCCTTTGACGATGTGTGCTCAGCTCAATACTTTGGAACCCTGCATGACCTGTGCAACTGCTGCGGGAATGACGAAGTCCGCCACAATCGGCATGTGATCAGATGCATTTGTGTCGATTACACGCGCATTGCGGATATCCTCCGCTCCCTTGGAAAAGAGATAATCGATCCTGACCGCAGGCTCCGTGATTCCGATGCCGGATGGATCTCTATAACTGCTCGGGAATGTGAATGATTCTCCAGGGGCGGCTCCAGCGAACGCATCCACAAATCGCGACCGAACTTTCGCAATCTGCGGATGGTTCGGGACGGCATTGAAATCTCCGGCAATCACCGCCGGGAAAAACGTGTTTTCTGCAATTTCCAAAAGCTCCCCGATATTTGAGCGGATGCCTTCCTCATGCAGGGAAAGATGCGTGTTGAACAAACTGAAATTAGTTCCCCCAAGGTCTACGACGGTTTCCAACATCCCTCTTGGCTCCGCATTGTCCGGGGGTTTCTCAACATGCCGGTAAGGGTGGTTCACTGCATATTTGATCGGAAACCGGCTTAGTACCGCATTGCCGAATTTCCTGGCCGGCTGCCCGGGAGCAAGCGGCGGCTCGACCAGATTTGGTCCGTAACTGTACGACATGTCCAGCATGGCGGCAAGGCGGGCGGCCTGGTCTTCGTATCCGCTCCTGCCGGAATAATGGCTATCCACTTCCTGAAGGGCAACGATGTCCGCCCCACTTGAGCGGATCACATCGGCAATTCGTTCAAGGTCCACCTTGCCGTCCATGCCTTGGCCATGGGCAATATTGTAGGACATGATTCTCACCGTCCTCACAGCACACGCTTCCTCAATTGCCTTTCGCTCTGCCATGGACATTGCCGGTTTTCCTGTCATGAAATCTCTCCTTTTGCGTGGTTTCTCTGACCGGGAAATTACTGACTGTTTCCCTACCTACTTTAGCCACACAACGTTATGAGAGTGTAAGAGCTGTGTTAAACATTGTAAAACTTGCCGGCTTGATCATCGAAGCAAAAAATCCGGGTGTGAAACATGCGAGCCTCGGGCAGTCTGGACTTAAAAAGAAGGTTGACAGCTGATGAAAACCGATTCTCTCAAGCATCCATCCATCCTCCTGCTGCTTCTCTCCGTGGCCGACACCTATCTGACTCTCACCGGAATTTCAGGAGGATATGTCCGGGAGGCCAACCCCCTCATGAACGCCATCCTGGAATGGGAACCTGCTTATTTCTTCGCGGTGAAGCTTTCCCTTCCCGCAATCTTGGTCGTTCTGTCTCATCTGATCGGCGATTCGCGGCCGGTCCGGATCCTGATGAATGCGGCTCTCATCGTATATGTCACCGTATTCTTATTGCATGCGGTCTGGATTCTCCTGATCTGAGCGGCTGCCCAGAAATAAGCTAAAATCACCGATCAGATGCAGTTCATGCATCGGTCTGGTCATCGCAACGTACAAGAGCTTGCGATCTAATTCAAAATCCCTGAACGGGTCACTGAATGCGGCAATCATCACCGCATCAAACTCAAGTCCCTTTGCGAGATGGCCGGGTATTACAAGCAAACGGCCGGACTCCGGTACGGATCCATGATTAAGCAGTATTGCGTCATGATCCGAGACTGTAAAACCGGCAACCATCTCTTCCGCCTCTCGAGATGTCTTCGTGATCAAAGCGACCGATCGGTGGCCTTTGGCTCGGATCGCCTCGTAAAGTTCATGCACCTCACGGGGATTGAACCTTTCCGCCCGGTGCACTTCGGGGACCGGCCCATGACGGACAACCGGTTCAACGAGCGGAAGATCCTCAGCAAGCCGTCCGAGCACGTCGTTTGCTGCTTTCATGATCTCCGCGGTCGTCCGGTAGCTTTTCTGGAGTGTCCGGAAGGCGGCTCGCGGAAACAGATCCCGAACGGTATCCCAGTCGCTGATCGACCGGTATGAATGGATTCCCTGGGCCAGGTCCCCGACAATGGTGAACATGTCGGTATCCAGGCTATCGCGGAGGACGAACAGCTGGAACGCGCTATAGTCCTGCGCCTCATCGATAAACACCGCGCGCATATTCCAATGATCTGCAACCCCTGCCAGGCGGGCTTGCAGATAAAGCAGTGCCGCAAGATCTTCGGTTTCCCACCGTTCTTCCCCCGTCTTCCGTAAAAATGCCCGCTTTTCCGCTTCCGTCCAAGCAAAGGCGGTTTGTTGGATGAGCCCTTTATCGGTACACCACTTGCGATACAGCTTTTTGATATTGTATGCCGGAAAGCGCTTCATATAGGTTGCCGCCGTCTTCTTTCCCTCCCGCTCAATGGCCGGAAGGCGCTTATCCCGTTCATCAATCAGACGTATGGTCTGTTCGCGTCGCCGCCGATCGTCCCGGATTCCGAACAGCGCCTTGTCCAATGCCTGCTCGTAACGGGCGGTCAATGCGGAAAGGATCTCCTTCCGCTTTCTGGCAGTCTCCGTCCTAAGGATGCCTGCAATCCGGTCCAGACGCTTCTGAAGGGGCAAATAACTGAACTCCTTGAGGAAAAGCCGCCTGAGCCGTTCCTTTTTGATGATGCGGAACTTCTCGATGTATACATCTTCAAACAGGCCGGCCGTTTCCTTCTCAATCAAAGCCACGTACCGGTCAAGTGCGTCCCGGTATGCAAGTGAGCCCTTCAGCCTGGAGAGAAGAAGGGTTTCCCTGTCTACTGCGCTTCCTTCGGCAAGCCTTTCCAGTTTCCTGTTTGGATCTGCCACCTTCAACTTCAGGCCAGTCGCCCCCAGTACAAATGTTTCGAAGGTGGTCTGCCTGATTTTGTTGACGCCCAGTTCAGGCAAGACATCTGAAATATAACCGATGAACAATTCACTCGGCGCAAGGATCATCAGTTTTTCCGGCGGAAAATTCTTTCCCATTGTATAAAGGAAATAGGAGATGCGGTGAAGGGCGATCGTCGTTTTGCCGCTGCCCGCCGCTCCCTGGACGATGATCGGCCGCTTCAGGTTGGCCCGGATGATCTCGTTCTGTTCTTTCTGGATGGTCGAGACGATCTCCGTCAGCCGGACGTCCGCCTTCCCGGACAGCGCCTGTTGAAGAAGTTCATCATTCGTCGTCAGGTCGACATCACGGATATCCATCAGAGTGCCGCCTTCGATCTTGTACTGGCGCTTGGCATAAAGATGCCCATGGCTCTCTTCCCCGTTCACCTTATAAGTGACCTCTCCGATCCGACCGTCATAATAGACGTTCGCGACAGGCGAGCGCCAGTCAACGATGACCGGTTCCTGCGTTTCCCTATGGAACAGCGAAGTCTTTCCGATGTAAAGCAGTTCGGCCCCTTCCCCGTCTTTTCTGAAATGGATCCTGGCAAAGTAGGGATTCTGAAGGACCGCTTCCAGCTCTTCCTTTCGTCCCGCCGCCATCTCAAAAAACCGGGCATTCGTAAGGATATTGATGTAACTGAGACTGGAGTCCAGGTGCTCCAGGTCGCCCATGGACTGCCTGATATTTTCCCTGGACGCTGCCGCTTCCCGCTCGGTTTCTCCGAGCAGCCGCTGCATATATTCCTTGGTATATTCCAGCCGTTCCAACTCTTCCGCATAATCCGGATGATTGTTTGCCCCCATGGCACTCCCCCTCACACCCTTTGTCATTGCAGAAAACAGGACAGCATTGTACCACTCCGTTCGGGCAGCTTCAAGTACAGCTTACACGGAAACATCGGGCTCCGGATTCACCGCTGTTCTGTTCTCTTGTACATCCTGCCATCGTCCGACCGCTCCATCATTCCATAATCAACAAAAAACCTGCGGATTGTCGCAAAGTCCGGATGCGCACGTTTCAGGATTTGATTCACTTCCTGTTCACTGTAGGTTTTCCCTTTTTCAAAGCGGTTTGCCAGGTGCTCGGCCACGATGAATTTCCTCTTCTCTTTCGAAGGAAATACATCCAGCGGTCCGCACGGCCCCTCCCTGAACAAGTTTTTCAATGTCTGTTCACGTTCTTTATCTGTAACGATAAAAGTCATTTTTCTCCCCCCTTTTCATTAAGAACATTCAGATCAGGCCATCCATAGACCCATTCCTCAAACAGGTCACCGCCAATTTCTATACGCTCTGTTCCGATCTGTATGCCGCCCAAAGCTTCATAAAAATAACGTGAAGGATTATTCCGGAGTACGCGAACGAGCATTGCTCCGAATCCCATATGATTCAGAGCAATGGCAACCTGCCGGACGAGCTCATGGCCGGCCCCCTGCCCCTGGCATTCTTTTAGAAGGTAAATGGCATACAGTTCCCCGTCATATCCCGGATAGTTGCCGGACCGTTCCCGTCCGCCATTGGCAAAACCGACAATGCCCCGCTCCTCTTCAGCGACAAATGCCTTGGTGTGAAAAATCCCTTTCTTCCAGCTCTCCTCCCGCTCCTCTATCTTCAGCGATTCCAGGTATTCATCAGAAACAATCCCCCGATAGGTGGTCTTCCAGCTTTCCACATGAACTGCAGCCATTCCCCTCTCATCGCCTGCTTCAGCTCGTCTGACAATCATCCCGTCACTCCCTTTTGCGGTTCCATTTTGATCTTCCTGGTTCCATGTTGTCAGTTTTCTTTCCAGACCGCAATATGAAAAATGCCTGCCCGGAATACCGGACAGGCTGTTACTTACATTTCTTTCTCAGAACCAATCTCCGTCGCGATCACCATGACGATGATCATGACAATCATAAACGATACAATCATGAGCAGCATATAATTCATCTCCTTACCAGTTGATAAAGCCTTTGGATCCCGGAGGTGCATCCTGGATCATGTGGGTGATCGGGAAGGTGTAGGCGAGCAGGATCAGGGCTACTGCGATACCGAGCCAGATCCACCAGTTCTCAAGCCACCTTGGCGTTGCCGAAGCATCGCTTTCCGCAATCGGAAACTCTGCGTACAGGTCCCCCTCTTCGGAATGCGGCTCGATCAGCCAGAGCCGGAATACGATAACAATGAGCAACATCGCAGAGAAGAACAGAA
The DNA here is from genome assembly GCF_018390575.1 of Bhargavaea massiliensis. Classification (GTDB taxonomy): domain Bacteria; phylum Bacillota; class Bacilli; order Bacillales_A; family Planococcaceae; genus Bhargavaea; species Bhargavaea massiliensis. The sequence continues at coordinate 126,728 of NZ_JAHBCJ010000006.1, forward strand.
TAATTCCGCCGATTGCGAGTGTCGCCGTATTCGAGAAGAATCCGTCAAACCAGCCCAGTACAGTAGGGTGATCGCTGTAATTGGAATGCTGTGTGCGCCGCGGGGCACCGAGCAGGCCGAGAACGTGCTGAGCGGTGGACATGAGGAGCATGCCGATCGACCAGGAAATGATCTGGATAAACGCAAGCTTTTTTGTTGTTTTCGTAAGTGTCCGGCCCGTCAGATAAGGGATCAGCCAAAATGAGATTCCCATGAATGTCATGGCGACAGGCGTTCCAACCGTGATGTGGAAATGGCCGACCACCCAGAGTGTGTTATGCACCAATTCATTCAGCTGGAAACTGGTGTTGATGATTCCCCCTGCACCACCGGGGATAAAGAACACCATCGCGATAAAGAGCGAGGTAAAGCGAACGTCATTCCAGGGCAGCTTAGCTACCCATCCGAACAATCCTTTTGCCCCTTTTTGGCGACCCGAGATTTCAAAAGTCGCAAACAGCGAGAACGCGGTCATCAGCGTTGGGATGACGACCATGAAGGTCAGAGTAACCTGCAGAAATTTCCAGAAATCAGCGACGCCCGGCTCGGTCAGCTGATGGTGAAGGCCGACCGGAATGGAAAATAGGATAAAGAGCAGGAATGACAGGCGCGCCAAGGAATCACTGAATACTTTTGTGCCGAGAAGTTTCGGGACGACCAGATACCAGGCCATATAGGCAGGAAGCAGCCAGAAGTAGACCAGCGGGTGGCCGAAAAACCAAAACAGCGTCCGGCTCAGTTCAACGTTGATGGTATCCACCCATCCGAATGCCCATGGAATGAACATGAAAACAACAGCAGCGACGACACCGAGGCAGGCGATGATCCACATGGCCAGTGTCGAGATGGTCATGAATGCGAACAGCGGGCTCATGACGCCCGGATTTGCCTTGCGCCACTTTACATAGTGGGCAATCAGCGCGAAACTGATGATCCAGGTGCCGATGATCAGGAGGGCAAGAGAGACGTAGAACCAGCCGCTTGCCTTAAGCGGAGCATAAAACGTATAGAGGACGCTTGCTCTGCCCGACAGGATTTCGATTGTCGCCCATACCGTACCGGCAGCGGCCACGAAAAATCCGATCCACGACCAGCGGGCCACTTTCGGACCGAAACTGCCGAGCGCCTTGCTCATCCCTGTGATCAGGAAGGCATAGATGAAAAACGTCGTATAAACAAGCGCAAGTGTCACGCCGTGCACGGTCAGAACTTGATAATAGTCCAACCAGGCCGGCAGTTGGATCATTTCGTTGCGCATGAACACCTGAATCAGTCCGCAAAATGTTCCGATCAAAAACGCCGTATAGGCGAACCCGATATTCCAGAGTGCAAGTTTCCGTTCGGAAGCAGCTACCGTACCTGCAACAGCTGTTGATGTTCGCCGACCTGCGAGAGGTCCGCGTTCAGAGTGCAGAATCATTTCTCAACCACCTCGATTTCAGTATGCATGAAGTGATGGCCCGTACCGCAATATTCGTTACAGAGAATCAGATAAGTCCCCGGCTCTCTGAAGGTATAGCTTTTCTCGTTGATCTGGCCCGGGACGACCATCATGTTCACTTTGGTGTTGGGAATCGTGAAACTGTGGATCACGTCCTTGCTGGTCACTTTGAAGATGATTTCTTTACCGGCCGGAACTTTGATTTCCGAAGGCTCATATCCATAGGCCATCGCCTTGATCACCACTTCATACGTATCATCGTTGAGCTGATGGACGCCGGGATTGTCGAACGGAGACGTCACATCCACTTTTTCAGGGTCGATTTTCTTCAAGCCGCCGGCCGGTGTCTCGCCCTGTGTGAATGCCTGAACTCCGACGATGCCGAGGAATACGGCCAGCATGGCGATTCCGAAAATCAGCCAGATTTTCTCGAATTTGTGCAAATGCATATTGTTCCTCTCCTCTCTTTAAAGAGCCACATACATGGCGTAGATTACCGCCCACATGACGGCTATAAGAACCCCGACTACCAGCACACTGATCAGCGTGCCCCGCAAATCCGCTTCGTGCGGATTCTTGTTGTTTTTCATTTCCAACCATCCTCCCGATCAGTTTCTATAGTCCTATCTTAAAATCTGGCGTCTTATGAAACTGTGATAAATATCACACGATTTTCGATGTTTTTAAGTTTGCTGTAATAAAATAGACAAAAAGACCCCGGTCTTCCGCAATGCAAAAGACATTGCAAAAGGCCAGGGCCATGTGAAAAGCCCGCCTGGAATTCCCAGAGGCGGGCTTGTTTCGGATGGGAGAGCCTTGATTACTCGATACTGCAGATTTCAACCGGGCAGTTTTCGCAATGCATGGCATCCCGGAGAAACCCGATATCCGTCAGTACAATCTTGCCGTTGTCCATCCGGAGTTTTTTGTTTCGTCTCAGCTCTGACAGCATGCGATTGGCCACTTCCCGGGTCATGCCGCAGAAATTGGCCAGTTCCTGGTTGGTCAGTTCCAGATCAATCAGGATTCCGCCGCCTTCCGCCGGGACACCGTAACTGTTTGACATCCGGATCAGCGTCGAATACAGGGCGCCTTTTTTTCCGTGCAGGATAAGATCGCGAAACTTGGACTGAGTCCGTTGCTGGAGGATTCCCATCCATTTCATGTAGGCGATTGAGAGCTCATGCTCCAGGTAAAGAAGCTCCTCCAGGCGGTCCTTCGGAATGGCTTCAACCGTCGTATCTTCTGTCGCCTTCGCTTCCACGGTGTAGGCGGCCGGCGGACAGAACGGCATGACCTCACCGATAAAGTCCCCTTCACCGCAGATTCGGAACGTAATTTCACGCCCGTCCGGCGTCACTTTCCCGACCCGGACTTTTCCCGTCTCCACATAGTACAGGGTTTCCGCCTGCTCGCCCTCCCTGAACAGGCATTCTCCCTTTTTAATCGCCATGCTTCCGGCTGATGCTTTCAGAATGCCCGTCATGCCCTCTACAGCTGATAATGCGTTTTCCAATACGCCACTTCCTTTGTCTGTGAAACCCTGTCAGGCCTGCTTGTAAGCACGGCGCTCGGCATACTCTGCGCAGGCCGGGCACACCTTGATGACATGTTTGCGATTCCTGCGATAAGTACGCAGAAGAGAAGTTTTGCGTTTGCAGATCCCACATTTTTTCTTAAACAGTCCCAACACTCTTTTTCCACTCCCAGTTTCCGTTGATCTCTGCTTTATTCTCCGCTATTGCTGAAGCTGATGTTGCCTACTGTGTCCAGCCGGAATTCCGTTCCGTCCGTCAAAACCGCGGTCAGGGGATGGATTTCGGCATCTTTCTTCGAGAAATACCATCTCCGTCCGTGAGGAACAAGAACAAAGTACGAGTCGCCGCTGCCGATAAAGTTCAGCTCATCGGGTTCCAGATCTGTTCCGCGGAGAGGGAGTCCCGCATCAAACAGTTTCTGTCCCGCCTCCCAGACGTCCCCTGTCACAAGTCCGACTTCGCTGATATTCAGGAACGACGAGCGGGTGATGTCACCGTAAACGTCCTTCTTCCTCCTGCCGATGAGTTCGACAACATTGCCTGCCGGGTCCTCGAAATACATCGAGTCCGCATCAAACGCACGGAAATATACCTCATCCACGCCGTCCTCCCAGTTAAGCGGAACCCGGTCCTGAATCCAATACTTCAGCATGGAAAACTGATTACCGGGGATATTGATTGCAAAATGGTAGCACGCCGGGCGTTCTCCGGAAACAAATGTGACGTCAGTCGCTCCGAATCTGACGGTAAACCGGTCATCCGCCCTTTCCGTAATTTCGAGTTCAAGAATATTTCCGTAAAACCGCCGCATCGCGGCAAGCTGGTCTGTGTATAATGTCACTGACTTAAACAAACGGTCCACCCCGCTTTTCATACTGTTTCCATTATAACATGGCTGCCATTTTCTCACTGCATCATCGGACAGCCGGAAAATTGTTTTTTCACGGCCAGACATTTCCATTGCATCATCGATGGTTTTGCCCTATACTCTAAATACAAGCTGCATTGACCGTATTGATTATAAAGTTAAACCTTTGAGCTGAAATAGGGAGTTTAAAAACGAGATCGGAATGATAGGCTCCGGACCTTTTCCGGAGACGTGCAGGAACATCTCTGAGGACACCCACTTTGTGGAGTGATGGTTTTTAACTTTCTAATTTTCCTACGGCAAAGGCGGCTTCTTATTTTGACTCCAACCGGTCAGTCCGTTCCGCGGACTGGCCTTTTTCATTTTTCCTCTGCAGAAAGGGTGATGCTAATGCTGAAACGGCTGCTGGTAAGCGGCTATAAGCCGCATGAATTGGGGATATTCAATGATAAGCATCCAGGAATCGCCGTGATCCGCCGGGCAGTCACCTCCAGGATCCGTGGCCTATTGGAAGATGAAGACCTAGAATGGGTGATCGTGAGCGGCCAACCCGGCGTCGAGACTTGGGCTGCCGAAGCCGCATTTGAATTGCGCGCGGAATATCCCGGATTGAAAGTCGCGGTCATCGCGCCATTTCTGGAGCAGGAGAAGAACTGGAACGATGCCAAAAAGATGGCGTATGAATCCATCATGGAGCAGGCGGACTTCACGACCGTTCTGATGAACCGCCCCTATGAAGGCCCTTGGCAATTTTCCGAGCGGGACAAGTTTTTGCTCCGCAATTCGGACGGCCTTCTCCTCGTCTACGACGAGGAGAACGAGGGCTCCCCGAAATGGCTCCGGCGGCTCGCCCTTCCCGCTGCGGAACAAGGCCACTATGAATTATTGACCATCTCAGCCGAAGACCTTAATTTTGCCGCGGAAGAGATGCGGATGGAAGAGAATGGCTGGTGAGACAGCCACGATTCCCATCATTTCAATTTTCCCGACATACAAAAAGCCATCACTCTGCAAAAAAGTGATGGCTTTTATGATTAATTCCCCGGTCAAAGCAGCTTTGTATCAGAGAACAAACTCCGTATTCACGTAGACAAGCGTCCAGTGGTCAGCGTCAAGAAGGTCCTCGATCTTCAGTTTCTCTCCGTGGCCGAGCCATACATCATCTCCAACCACCGCGACAACCATCGACCGGCCGCCGTCATGGAGATTAAGATAAATGTCTCCGATATTCGGCTGGATTTCCTGGGTTCTGGAAAGCCTCGCCGCGAGCCTGGCATCTTCGTTGATCTTCTCTTCAGGTACGATGGTGACGTCCTGATAAGCAATGTTTCGGCTTTCAGGGCCACGCCCTTCCTTGAGTACCACGAACTCTTTGCGCTTGATCGGATTCTGGCGTGCTGTAACCACTGTCCGTCCTTCAATCTGCTCCACTTTTTCGAATTCGTTGAGACCATAATGGCTCATCGGTTCCGGATCAGGTCTTGTGACCAGAATATACCCGCCGACTTCCGGCTCAAGATCTTCACGGATCGTATACCATTGCCCCCTGAACATAAATGCATCCATGTGGCTCGGCCTGTGAAGCGTGATATCTTCTGCCTTGCTTGTCACCTGTTCCATGTCTTTGATGCGGTACATGTGTACAGATTTCTTCGCCAGCGGGTTAATCGTATAAACTTTGTGCAGTTCGTTCTTGTAATAAACGAACTGTCCTTTCCGTACTTGAAGTAATTTCACTTCTTGTACCTCCTTCCAGCAGTGACTCTCTTTCCATCTTAAGGGATGAGGGGGCGGGTGTCCATGAACATGCAAAATTTTTTATATTCAAGCCAAGATAGACCGCCAAATTTTTAGACATTTTTACTTTTCATCACCACAATCATCAGAAGTTCCTTAAGATCCCGTTCTTCCATTCCGGACAACCGTGCAGTAATATCTTTAATCATCTTTTCCCGTCCGTCCTGCTCCCCATACCTTTGATTGCCTGCCCGGATAAAAGAATCCGCCAATTCATCCAGACTGGCTTCCTTTGCCTCGGCTGACGGGCCAGGTTCAGGAGAAACGGATGCCACTTCCCGGTTTGATTCACCGGTCAGCAGGCTCTCTGCTGATACATCGAATCGCTCGCAGATTGTGACGATCCAACTGGCCGAGGGCGCGCTCTTGCCTTCCTCCCAGTGCTTGATTCGGCTGGCGGATGTGCCGATCTCTTTGCCAAAAGCCAACATCGACAGCCCAGTCTTCTCCCGGAGTGCCTTCAGCCGCCTGCCGAATGCCGCCTGATTCCAAGCCATGAGGGTCCCTCCTTCACTATTCCCATCATAGCACAGCTTAATTTTTCAGAAATCAGGGATGCGCATTTATTTATTCGCAATATAAAACCGGCTCCTATTGTTTTTCACTATAGCAAGCATCCGAAACATCTTTTCGGCAGCCGGTGGTACAATAAAGGCAATACGATGTAAATGGGGGCGTTTTGCTTGCAGCAGCATTATTTCCTAGGTATCCGAATCCCTTCAGATGTACAGCCACTTGCGGAAAAGTACCTGTCCCGGCACAAGCTGGGCGACCGGTACAAAGTGATTTCACACCCGGAAGACCTGCACATTACTCTCTTTTACCTGGGTGCCTGTGATGAATTGATGCTTTCCAAGCTTTCTGCCCGGCTTCGCACACTTGCAGGACAGCATCCCCCTATTTCGCTTCAGATTGACGGATTCAATTTTTTCGGTCCTTCGTCCGGTCCGCGCGTGACCTATTTGTCCGTCACAAAAAACCTGTTTCTTGAACACCTCCAAAAAGACATAGCTGCTGCCATAACAGCAGTCACCGGCCTTCCGTCAAAAGACCGCTTTGTTCCACACATTACGATTGCCAAAAAGCGGAAGAATAATGAACGCTTATCCTTGTCGACCGACCTGCTTGACCCGTATCCGGTCCCTGTTGACCGTTTCAACTTATTTAAAGTTCATCCACACAGCACCCCGAAATATGAAGCGATCGAAGCCTTCCTTTTAGAATGAGCCGATTGATGGAGATTCTGCTCAATTCGGCAAGACCTGTGTCACTGCACGATTGAAAATGAGAGCCAGTCCGGTACAGAGTTATCCGGACTGGCTCGGTTCAATATCCGCGCTGCTGTCTTGCGTAGTTTTCCTCATTTTTCACATGATAAGCCTGAACCATGTCTTCTGCCGTAAATCCGAGTTCTTCGGCAATGGCCCGGTAAAGGACCCAGACGGCTTCATATGATGCCCTGTCTTGGCGTTCGCCAAATTCGAGGACGGCCCGCTGTGTCTTAATGAACAAGTCGGTCAGGTCACCCGTTTCTTCCCCTTCGGGCCATTCACTCAGATCCTCCATGCCTTTCAGAATTCCGAGAGACAGCAGGAAATGGATGGAGTCGACATATTCCTCGATCAGTATCGGTTTAGGCGACGGCCCTTTCTGGCTCCAGAATTTAAAACATCGTGTCTCATTGGCCAGCTCAGCCAGCTCAACGGTGAGGGCAAGCAGCTTCTCTCTGAAGACGTCCCGTTCGACACCATTGTTTTCTTCAATATACTTATCCAGCCGTTTTTGCATCATAAACAAACGTGTCAGTTCCAATCGTGGCCCTCCGAACAGAAAATGTTTTGTTTTTATGAAACCTTATCGCGTTTCAATCGTATAGGAGGAAACCAGTATGTGCAAGGGGGTACCGCCATGGCCTTGATTATCCGAGTGGCCGTAATCGCCATCATCGTCTATCTTTTCTACCGGGGCATCCGCTACCTCACCGATCCAAAGAGGAAACTGGATGAGGCCCACGAGCAGGAGCGGTACTACTTTTATGACGACGTGAAAAATGTCCGAAAAAACTTCTTCATCACCTATAAGGGCGCCCTCTTTGAAGGTGAAAAATACATGGGGACGACCGACCGGTCATTTGAAGTCGTCTCCATCTTTGTATGGGTCAGGGACGAAGCCTCCCTTCAGGGCTTCACCCGTGATGATTTTATATTCCTTGAGAAAGAAATCCGGATGAGTTATCCGGATGCAGACATCAATTGGAAAAATCCGATTGAGCAGCTGATGAAAAAAGGCGGAACCGCTTAATGCGGCCCGCCTTTTTTGCTTTATCCGAATTACTAACTGCCCGTCAAATACAGGACGGCCGCAAGATCTGCGATCGCCAGCATGAGAAAGCCGACACGGAACGCGGTGTGCTTCGTCTTATGCCGGAATGCCTGCATCCCGGCATAAGATCCTGCACCGCCGCCAAGGATGGCGATCATCCAAAGCGTCCGCTCCGGAACCCGCCAGCCTCCATTTTGCGCCTGCCGCTTGTCGTACCCCATCATGACAAAGCCGTATGCGGATAATATGAGAATCCAGCCGACCAGCACATTTTCCATGCCGAAACCTCCGATCCATCCAAAAAGACCGGCGAACAGTTCGCCGGTCTCTTCAATGAATTAGTTGTTGACTGCTTTTTTCGCTGCGTCTGCGAGTTGTGCGAATGCTTTCTCGTCAGTGATCGCGAGGTCAGCGAGCATCTTGCGGTTCACGTCGATGCCTGCAACTTTAAGGCCGTGCATGAGCTTGCTGTAAGACAGGCCGTTGATGCGTGCAGCTGCGTTGATTCGTGCAATCCACAGTTTGCGGAAGTCCCGTTTTTTCTGACGACGGTCACGGTATGCATATTGCAGGGACTTCATGACCTGTTGGTTAGCTGTTTTGTAGAGTGTATGCTTCGAGCCGTAGTAGCCTTTGGCAAGTTTGAGAACACGATTACGACGCTTGCGCGTCACTGTACCGCCTTTTACGCGTGGCATAGGATTTCCCTCCTGATGTTGATTCGTTTTCTATGATCGGATTATTTCATGTAAGTGAGCATTTGCTTGATGCGCTTGAAGTCGCCTTTGGAAACGAGGGCAGCTTTGCGGAGATGACGCTTCTGCTTTGTCGATTTGTTGGCGAACAAGTGGCTTGTGTAAGCACGGCCGCGCTTGAGTTTGCCGGAACCGGTGCGCTTGAAGCGCTTTGCGGAACCTTTGTGAGTTTTCATTTTAGGCATGGTCGGTATCCTCCTAATCCTGTGCGTAGATTATTTCTTTTCTTCGATCGGGGCCATCTGCAGGAACATGCTTCGGCCTTCCATCTTCGGTCTCTGCTCGACCGTGCCGACTTCCTTGCAGGCTTCGGCAAAACGTTCGAGGACGCGCTGTCCGATCTCCTTGTGGGTGATCGCACGGCCGCGGAAACGGATGGACGCTTTCACTTTGTCCCCTTTTTCAAGGAACTTGATTGCGTTTCGGAGCTTGGTCTGGAAGTCATGCTCGTCGATGGACGGGCTCAGGCGGACTTCCTTGATGTTGATGACTTTCTGGTTTTTGCGCGCTTCCCGTTCTTTCTTCTGCTGTTCGAACTTGAACTTCCCATAGTCCATGATCCGGGCTACAGGCGGTTTTGCGTTCGGAGCGACAAGAACGAGGTCCAAGTTTGCACGCGTAGCGATTTCCATCGCTTCGTTCCGCGTTTTGACGCCCAGCTGATCACCGTTTTGGTCGATGATGCGGAGCTCCCGGGCGCGGATGCCCTCATTGACAAATTTGTCTCGATTATCTCTGCTAATCGTAAGCCACCTCCGTGTAGTAATTCGCGAATACATGGTTTGGGCAGGCTCGCGGGGATGGTCCCCGTGGCCAATCCGAAAGAAAAACGGGTGGACCTGGGTCCACCCGCCGCATATGTGACCGCGCCAACAGGCACGGGACGTCACAATGGTGCAAACCTGCCAACAGCCGAAGCGTCGATCAGGTGAGAAGCGGGCAGCTCCTTCTTCTACCACAAACTGTATTCCTTAACCTAATCAATAATAGCCTATGCAACACAGCTTGTCAATGATTATGTTGGAGAATCATCTTTTGGGACAGATAGATTATGGAGCGTGGTTGATTTCCGCTCCGGGCGGACGCTTTCCGCGGGGAAGGCATCGAGCCTTCTGCGAAGTCTCTCCGCTCTTCCTTTTCCGCAGGAGTCGCCGCCCTCCGCTGCAATCAACAATGATTAATTAGGTGGTCTTAAAGCGTTATCTTACCAGCTGGTGTTCCGAAACTGTCCTAATCAAACAATCTTTTGATTTTATTCTGTAAGTTGTTTTCAGATTGTATCGCTGAGGATTATACGACCCAAAGCTATAGTTGATGGATTGGAGCGTAGGACCTGAGACTCTTGCGGGAAAAGCGTTAGCCGAAGACCCCGCAGGATGTTGCGCAATGCTTCGCAACGCTTGCGCTTTTGCGCGCAGAAGATCTTCCGCTACGCGATGCGCACAGACGCCAGGCTTTTATTGCCTGCCACGCAACGCTACGCTTTTGCACGCAGATGCCAATCTACGTGTTGGCATCGGCTAAGGCAACGCCCGCGGACTAGCGGACGCCGTCACGAAGAACGGCGTCTGTAGCCAAAAGCGACAGCGTTGGCCAACAAAGCTCTTCCTGCTACCAAAACTCAGTTTTTGGTAAGCAAGGACCCGGAGCGGAAATCCAGAGGATTTTCAGAAAAAGAAAAACTGTAGACAAAGGAGTTGTACGCTCACTTAGTCTACAGTCTACAGAACCCGCCAGCATTAGCAGGCAATTTAGATCAGCTTACTTCTTCCCGTCCACTTCTTCGCGGAGTTTGGCGATGAAGTCGTTGAGCGGGATGGATTCGGATTTTTGTTCGCCGTATTTCCGGACGTTGACTTCGCCGGATTCGGCTTCTTTGTCGCCGAGGACGAGCATGTACGGGATTTTCTGTGTCTGGGCTTCACGGATCTTGTAGCCGAGTTTCTCGTCGCGGCTGTCGACATCGACGCGCAGGCCCTGTGCCTGGAGGGCTTCACGGACTTTCTCTGCATAGTCGTGGTGGACTTCCGGAGAGACCGGGATGATTTCCACCTGGACCGGTGCGAGCCATGTCGGGAACGCCCCTTTGTATTCCTCGATAAGGAAGGCGACAAAACGCTCCATTGTCGAGACGACGCCGCGGTGGATGACGACCGGGCGGTGCTGTTTGCCGTCGCTGCCGATATAGTTCAGGTCAAATCGTTCAGGCAGGAGGAAGTCCAGCTGGACAGTGGACAGGGTCTCTTCCTTGCCGATCGCCGTCTTGACCTGCACATCGAGCTTCGGTCCGTAGAATGCTGCTTCCCCTTCAGCTTCATAGTAGTCGAGGCCGAGGTCATCCATCGCTTCCTTCAGCATGCTCTGTGCTTTCTCCCACATTTCATCGTCATCAAAATACTTTTCCGTATCTTCCGGGTCCCGGTAGGACAGACGGAACGAATAATCGTTCAGGTTAAAGTCTTTGTAGACGTCCATCACGAGTTCCACGACGCGCTTGAATTCTTCCTTGATCTGATCCGGACGGACGAAGATATGGGCATCGTTCAGTGTCATGCCGCGCACACGCTGGAGACCGGATAGTGCACCGGACATTTCATAGCGGTGCATGAGCCCAAGTTCTGCAATGCGGATCGGCAGGTCGCGGTAGGAATGGATGCCGTTTTTGTAGATCATCATGTGATGCGGGCAGTTCATCGGGCGTAGGACAAGTTCCTCGTTGTCCGCCTGCATCGTCGGGAACATGTCGTCTTGGTAGTGTTGCCAGTGACCGGATGTCTTGTACAGTTCCACGTTTGCCATGACCGGCGTGTAGACGTGATCATAGCCGAGCTTTTCCTCCTTGTCGACGATATATCGTTCGACAAGACGGCGGATCGTTGCGCCTTTCGGGAGCCACATCGGCAGCCCCTGCCCGACAAGCTGGTTCGACATGAACAGATTCAGTTCCTTGCCGATTTTGCGGTGATCGCGCTCGCGGGCCTCTTCAAGCAGGCGGAGGTGTTCTGCCAGGTCCTCTTTTTTGAAGAATGCCGTACCGTAGATGCGCTGGAGCATTTTGTTGTCGGAGTCGCCGCGCCAGTATGCGCCCGCCGTGCTGAGCAATTTGAATTCTTTCAGTTTCCCGGTGGACGGTACGTGCACGCCGCGGCACAGGTCGAAGAATTCACCTTGGTAATAAATGGTGACTTTTTCATCTTCCGGGATTGCATCAAGCAGCTCCAATTTGTACTCATCACCGATTTCCTCATAAATCTTCCGGGCTTCGTCTCGCGTGACCTCTTTTCGGACGATTTCAAGGTTTTCATTGATGATTTTTTTCATTTCCTTTTCGATGGCCGGGAAGTCTTCCGCACGGATCGGTTCGGGTGAATCGAAATCATAGTAAAATCCGCTTTCAATCACCGGGCCGATGCCGAGCTTCACATCTTTGAACAGGCGCTTGACTGCCTGAGCGAGAACATGGGCCGTGCTGTGGCGCAAAATCTCCAGTGCCTCCGGGGAATCGGGAGTGATGATCTCAATGGCGCCGTCTTCCATGATTGGCGTGCGGAAATCGATCAGCTGTCCGCTTAGTTTGCCCGCCAGCGCCTTTTTGCGCAGCCCGGGGCTGATTGACTGGGCCACATCCTCCGTTGTTGTACCCTTTGTGAATTCCTTTACCGCTCCGTCGGGAAATGTCAGTTTAATCTGTTCTGCCATGTCAATAATCTCCTTTCCGTCTTTCCAAATTTACGCAAAAAAGCCCCGTCCCTAAAAGGGACGAGGCCTGCTCGCGGTTCCACCCTTCTTCCTGCCGGCAATGAACGACCATGCCGGAGAAGCTCTGCATCGGATAACGGACCGGAGGCCGGCTCAGGCTACTCCCGATTTTGTTTAGGGGCTCGCCTTCGCTGCTCTGGGGTGGTCGATCCGATGCCGCGCCATCGGGGGCTCTCAGCCTAAGGCCCCGTTCTCTGTCTGGCCGGACAACCGTTCGTTGTCCCCGTCATTGCATTTGGAAGAAGTATTGAACTCATCATACGAAAAACCTGCGTAATTTGCAACCGCGTTTCTTGCCTGCCTCATTCAGGCTGCATTTATTCAGCTATGTTCGCGCCGGTTTTCACCATCAAGCCGGACGGGAACAGTCATTGCCCGGATCCTCTCCATGATTCGGCCCGCTTTGACGACTTCCTTGTCCCCTCGCTGGGTGTACGACAGGTGGGTTTCCATCTCCTTGTAGTCGAAGTTCGACGTAAAAAAGGTTGGAAGCTTTTCAGCCATCCGGTGATGGAGAACGGTCGCCAGCACTTCATCGCGTGTCCAGGCGGTCAGCGTCTCTGCACCGAGATCATCGAGCATGAGGACCGGAGCCCGTTTGACAAAGTCGATTTTCTCGTTGAGCGACTGATCTTGGATCGACTGCTTCAGTTCGCGGAGAAACTCAGGTACAAACACAAGGACAGACGGCACATGGCGCTTGGCCAGTTCGCCCGCGATGGCACCTAACAGGTAGGATTTTCCCGTGCCGAATGGGCCGTGAATATATACTCCTTGAGCAGGCAGTTCTCCCGTCCTGTCAAATTTGTCGAGAAATTCAAGGACGAGCTCCACTGCGGCCAGCCGGCTTTCCCCTTTGGTAATGTCGAAATCACGGATATCCAGGTTGAGCATGTCCTTCGGCATATGCATGCTCCGGATCATGGATGATACGCGCCGGCGTTCCGAATCTGCCATCTTCCGCTTGCACATCACATAGTCAACGCCGATTGTACCGCGCTCGATCACCAGCTTCGGCTCATAGCCCTTCATCATATTGATGCACGAATCAAGGCTATCGCATTTTTCGCAATCATGGGACTGTGAGGTGTATTCGTAAAGCTTCCCCAGACCGCGGTCGACCATCGCCTTATCCACTTCTCCGGCGTGCGCTTCGAAAAAAGCCTGTACGCCGGGATGATTCAGAATTTCCGATCGCATTTCCGAATATCGCTCGGCAAAAGTCGGTGCATTGACAATTCGTTTAAGTGTGTCCCGGATCGGTTCCATCTTAGTTGACACCGCCTTTCATCATGCCGAATTTCTCCATGAGACGAATCCTCCTTGCTTCGACGTCCGGATCCCTCTCCTCAGGCAGAGGCTCTTTCTCAGCCTCGGATTTTTGGTCTTTCCTGTAGAACCAGTCGGGCACTGCTTCGGTTTTGGCACCCGGCTTACGGGACCGCTGGTTTCCGCCGCCCTCCTGTTTCCACTTCATATACTTGTCGTGCTCTGAACGTGCCAGCTCGAGCGCGTCCTTTACATTATCGACTTTCTTCGCCATCCAATGGGAAGCGATCCGCTCGACGTAGTTATTCGTGAGCTTCCCGTCGTTCCTGAGCCAGACATACTGAAGCAGCACGTTGACCACACCGGCCGGAAGGTTATGCTCCAGCACCAGTTTTTGTGCAAGCTTTACGTCCACCTGCATCGGCTCGCGCCCTCCGTTGATATCTTTCAGCATCTCAACCGGCGAACAGGTTTCAAGATAAAGGATCAGTTCATCTTCCTTGGTCTTCGGTTCTTCCGAAGCGGCCGCTTTTTCCGGTGCAGCCAAGATTTTTGTGATTTTCGGGGCTGTATTTGACCTGGATAGCTTGTAATAATCGGCGGCGGCACGCTTAAGCCGGTCTTCGGTCAGGTTGCCGTCGGCATCAATTGCCAGCAGGACGACCTGCTGCAAATCAATAGGAGACAGACCATACAGGAAGGCAATCCGAACAATCATTTCCTTTACTGCCGGTGTAAATGCCTTCCTCGGCACGAGCTGCGCGGACAGTCCTTCCATCATAAGGGGGAAATCAAACGGATAGCCGCTGAAAGCAAGTTTGGGTGCCCGCTGATCCGATTCATATGTATCAGTATCTTCTTCCATGGCACCGGCTTTGACAGACTTGTACACTTCAGGGAATGACCTGGACACCTCTTCATAGCCTTCCGGAACCGGCGGATTCAAAAAACGCCCGCGGAGCCGTTTGTACGTCCGGGCTCCCACTTTGCCGAACAGGAACATCGACAAAATCGGATCATGGAAAAACGTGTCCGGGTCCAGAGGCGGCCTCAGTTCATAGAGGAAGCAGCGCGCTTCTTCTTCTTGTTTCCGGTAGGTCTTGAGCAGCCCGATCCCCTCCAGTGAAAGCCTGGCCTCGAACAGCGTGCCAATCGGCATGTCAAGAAGGTTGAGGAGATGATAATGGGTGGACTCTACGGTCCCTTCCCGCTCGGCCTCTCCCCAAAGGGCAAAGAAGACCGCCATCGCCCCGTGCCCGATAAGCGGCTGGTAGAGTGCGGTCAGAATCTGTCGGTCAAAATCGGAAAACGGATAAGGAAGACGGACACAATACGCATCCGACGGCTGTAGTTCTTTGTAGAGCGGATTCATATTCCCATCCTTTCTTTCCGCGGTTCAATCAGTCATCTTCTTTTTTCAGGAGGTCTTTCAGTTCATCGATAAAAACATTGATGTCCTTGAACTGGCGATAGACAGATGCGAATCGCACATAGGCGACGTCATCGATTTCGACGAGCCGCTCCATCACCATTTCCCCGACATCCTCGGACTTTACCTCGGCATTGCCCTGGCTCCGGAGTTCCTTCTCGATCGAGAAGACCACCTCCTCAAGGACATCAAGCGGGACCGGCCGTTTTTCACAGGCACGGATCAGTCCCCGCAATACTTTCTCTCGGCTGAATTCTTCCCGCGAACCATCTTTTTTCACTACGATGAGCGGCATCTCCTCGACTTTTTCAAACGTAGTGAACCGGTATCCGCAACCCTCGCATTCCCTGCGTCGCCGGATCGCCTTGCTTTCGTCCACCGGCCGGGAATCGACGACTCGCGTCCCGTTGTGCTGACAGGCCGGGCACTTCATCGGCATCCCCGCTTTCTGATAAGTTCATTCTCTCCGGTCAACTGCTTGGCGAAGAGAGTCTGTTCATTCCATTATAGCAGAGTTCCGTGAATCGCTAAACGGGATTCTGACACACGGAAACTGCTTGAAAATATAAAAAAGCAGAAGCTTCCGCCTCTGCTCTTGATGTCCAAATCATAAACGGTCTCAGGCCATGACGGTGACGGCTGTTTTGCCGGCAGCGACAGGGCCCATGCCCCGGGGCAGTTCGGTCATCTGGCGGTTCTTGGCTCCGAGTGCATCGGCGATAAAGCCTGCTGCAATTGTCGGATCAAGATCTCCGCAAGTGTATACGTCAATGCTGGCATAGCCGTGCTCAGGGAAGCTGTGGATCGTGAGGTGCGATTCCGAAATGATAACGACCCCGCTGACCCCCTGCGGCGCGAATTTGTGAAACGCGACTTCCCGCACTTCCGCACCTGATCGCAATGCAGCTTCGACAAACGTCTGCTCGATATACGGCATGTCGTTCAGCTTGTCGAATTCGCATTCCCAAAGTTCAGCAATTACATGACGACCCATTGTTTCCATGGTTCGTCCCCCCTCCTAAAGTAAGTGATTTGCCGGCTTTCGGCAAACGGGCAACCACGGGGGAAAGTTAGTCCGATGAGGTCCTAACCCTTTAAGCTGCCCAGTGTGAACTTTGAGGTTCACGGAATCATTATATGACGGCAAGCGGTTGAGCGCAACTATTAATCTCAGACAGTTGATGCAGTGAACACAAAACCCGGGCAAGGCCCGGGTTCAGATACATTTTTATGCGTTGACTTTCGCACCGATTCCGGCCGCGACTTTTTTCGCAAGGTCCACAACCCGGGCAGAATAGCCCCATTCGTTGTCATACCATGCGAGCACTTTCACTTTGCGGTCTCCCATGATCATCGTCGTGAGTCCGTCGATAATAGCAGAGCGTGAATCTGTCTTGAAGTCACTGGAAACAAGCGGTTCTGTCGTATAACCCAGAATTCCCTTGAGCGGGCCTTCTGCCGCACGGATGAACGCATCATTGACTTCTTCAACCGAAACATCACGATTCAGGTCAACCACGAGGTCGACAAGCGAGACGTTGGGAGTCGGTACGCGAAGCGCCATGCCGTGAAGCTTGCCTTTAAGCTCAGGCAACACGAGAGAAAGCGCTTTGGCCGCACCTGTTGTCGTCGGGATGATTGATTCTGCCGCCGCACGAGCACGTCGGAGATCTTTGTGCGGATTGTCGATGTTGTTCTGGTCATTCGTGTACGCATGAACAGTAGTCATCAGGCCGCTGTCGATGCCGAATTCGTCATTCAGGACTTTTGCAACCGGCGCAAGACAGTTGGTCGTGCAGCTTGCGTTGGAAATGACATCATGGCGGTCGAGGTCGAGCTTGTCGTCGTTCACACCCATGACGATTGTAACGTCTTCATTCTTGCCGGGTGCAGTCAGGATGACTTTCTTCGCACCGGCTTCAAGGTGAAGGGCGGCTTTGTCCCGGGAGTTGAACTTGCCGGTCGCTTCGATGACGATATCGACGCCGAGTTCTGCCCATGGGAGCTTTGCCGGGTCGCGTTCAGCAATCAGCTGGACCCGCTTGCCGTTGACGACGAGCGCGTCTTCCTCAGTCAGGACATCTCCTTCAAACTTGCCGTGGATGGTGTCATACTTCAAAAGGTGTGCAAGGGTTTCCGGCGGGTAGCTTGCATTGACTGCGACAATGTTCAATCCGTCTTCTAGGATTGCCTGGCGGAAAACCATACGGCCGATCCGGCCAAAACCGTTAATAGCGATGGAAGGATTCATGAGGGGGCCTCCTGTAACTGTGTTATACTCATTTTTCTTTTGCTTGTAATTAGTATATCACATTTGTCGAAAAATGCACCTTCGTTTATCACGTTCGGTGAAGTTCGATTTTTCAGAAGGTTCGTCCCTCAAGGTTTTGCATTCCAAGATTCGAGAATCCGGTCCAGCTGTGCTTCCGACTCGCCAATGGTTCCATTGTTGTATATGACGGCGTCTGCTCCCCGCTCTTTCTCAGAGATCGGAAGTTGCGAAGTGATTCTCGCCCTCGCCTCCCTTTCACTGAAACCATCTCTCTCCATCAGCCGCTTTAGCTGGGTCTCCTCCGTCACTGACACAACGAGAACCTTATCTGCAAAGTGCTGGAGCCTGCTTTCGAACAGGAGCGGAATATCCATCACCACAGTCTTTGCCCCTCTCTCGAGATGGCCGTCCCGCTGGCGCAGCATTTCCTGTCGGATGGCGGGATGCATGATGTCATTCAGTTTCTTCCGTTCAGCCGGATTATTGAAGATCCGATTTCCGACTGCAGCCCTATCCATCGTTCCGTCTGGAAGGATCACCTCGTCGCCGAATGTCTGCCGGATTTCTTCAAGTGCAGGCTGACCGGGCTCGACGACGAGTCTGGCGATACGGTCCGCATCCACAATCGGAAACCCTCTTTCCTCGAGCATCCTTGAAACAGTGCTTTTACCGCTCGCAATACTTCCGGTCAATCCGATTATCATCGTGACACCTCTTTCAACGCTGGCATTTCGGGCAATAGACCGAAGTCCGCCCGGCAATCGTCATCCGTTTTGTTTGTGCTCCGCAATCTGGGCAGTTTTGCCGGCCATACATGCGCAATCTGTCCTGCATGCCTCCCACCTCCCCATTGATATTCCGGTAATCCGATATGGAGCTGCCTCCCGCTTCGATCGCCTCCCCAAGAACCTGGCGGATTTCAGCAAACAGCCGCTCAAGACGCTTTATGCTGATTCTGCCGGTTTTCCTGCCCGGGTGGATGCCGGTGCGGAAAAGCGCTTCTGTCGCATAGATATTCCCGCAGCCGGAAATGACTTTTCCGTCCATGATTGTTTCCTTGATCGGCTTTCCGGCGAATTTCGGCGTTCTGCAGAGGTCCAAAAAATGCCCCGCGGCAGATTCATCGAACGGTTCCGGCGCCATTGCGAGCAACGGCGGATAATCACTTTCCGCTCCAATCAGCCGCAGCTCGCCAAAACGGCGGATATCCGCATAGGCAAGCAGACCGCCGTCCTCCATTCCGAAGATGACATGGATATGGCGGCGGAACTTTTCTTCCCTGACCTCGTCGATGTCGCTGACCGCAAACCATGCCCCCGACATTCCGAGATGGCTGACGAGCAAATGGGTGTCTCCGTCTTTATCCAGGTGAAAATAAATATATTTGCTCCGGCGGGTGACATTTGTAATCGTCATCCCGCGCATCCGGCCGGCAAACTCTTCCGGTGATAAGTTTTTCAGGATGGCTTCTTTTGCCTCTGATTTTGACTTGATGATCGTATCGGAAACAGCGACCTTCCGGATGGTCCGTCCGGACGCTGCCGGGGCGAGCGACCGTACGACCCCTTCTACCTCCGGCAATTCCGGCATGTTGTTCAGCTTCTTTCTTAGATGATGGTTTATTTTACTGGTTATTTCGTATCGTACCAGGAAGGGCCGGAAGCCGATTCCACCAGAAGCGGAACATCCAGCTCAAGGGCCCCTTCCATTACTTCCGGCACGATTTCAGAAAGCTTTCCAAGCTCTTTTTCGGGGCATTCGAAAATCAGTTCGTCATGCACCTGCAGCAGCATTCGCGCCTGCAAGCCTTCTGCCTCAAGCCGCTTGTCCATCTCCACCATCGCCTTCTTGATGATGTCCGCCGCGGTTCCCTGGATCGGTGTGTTCATCGCTGTCCGCTCGGCAAAGCTTCTCAGGTTGAAATTCCGGCTGTTGATGTCCGGCAGGTATCGCCGGCGATTCATGAGTGTCGTGACGAAGCCTTGTTCCTTTGCCTCGGCAACCGAGCTTTCCATGTATTGCTTGACGCCGGGGAAGCTTGCCAGGTAACGGTCGATGAATTCTGCAGCCTCTTTCCGTGTGATGTTCAAGTTCTGGGAAAGGCCATAATCACTGATCCCGTAGACAATCCCGAAATTGACAGCTTTCGCCGCCCGCCGCATGTCCGATGTCACATCTTGCGCTTCCACGTGGAACACATCCCCGGCAGTACGGGTATGAATATCCTCGCCTTCACGGAATGCGGCAATCAGGCGTTCATCCCCCGACATGTGGGCAAGTACGCGGAGCTCGATCTGTGAATAGTCCGCCGCGAACATGACCCAGCCCGGTTCTGATGGGACGAACGCCTTGCGGATTTTGCGTCCTTCCTCGATTCGGACCGGAATATTTTGGAGATTCGGATTGGTGGAGCTGAGCCTTCCCGTCTGGGTGAGGGCCTGCTGGTAGTACGTATGGATCTTGCCGTCCTCATGAATCTCTTTCAGCAGCCCCTCGATGTATGTGGACTGAAGTTTCCCGAGCTGACGGTACTCAAGGATCAGGTCGATGATTTCATGCCGGCCGCTAAGCTTCTCGAGCACGTCTGCAGCAGTGGAGTAGCCGGTCTTTGTTTTCTTGATGACCGGCAGTCCCATTTCCTCGAACAGGATGACACCAAGTTGTTTGGTCGAGTTGATATTGAACTTCTGACCGGCCAGGGAGTAGATCTGCTCCTCAATGGCTTCGAGTTTGCCGGCAAGGTCTTTCCCGATCTCTTCCAGGATACCGCGTTCGGTTCTGACACCGGTGGCTTCCATGCGGCCAAGGATCGTCGCAAGCGGAATCTCGAGCTCCCGATACAGTTCAAATTGCTTATTTTCTTTAAGGCGCGCTTCCACGGTTTCGCGGAGCCGGTGGACAGCAAGCGCCTTGCGGCATGCATGTTCCGCAACCGTCTCCTGTACGGGGACCGCCCGTTTGGCGCCTTTCCCATAAATGGCCTGGTCTTCCGAAACCCCGGAATATCCGAATTCCGTTGCCGCGGAAGACGCGTCAGTCAGGGACACGGATGGATTGGCGATATAGGCGGCAAGCAGGAGGTCGAAAATGATTCCGTCCGCTTCCAATCCGGTCCGGGCAAGCGCAGCAAGAGATGCCTTCGCATCGACAGTGAGTTTTTTCGTTGATTCATCCGCCAGCCATTCCGCGAACTGAACGTCCCCTACAAGATGTTCTGCCGGAATAAAGACGGTTTCATCACCATCGGACAGCGACACACCGAGAATGTCCGCTGTGTGATAAAGCTCACCAGACAGTTCTACATGGAAAGCCGTACCGCTCTTCAAAAGAGATTCAGGTGCTTTTTCGGTGATGTTAAAACGAATGGCTTCCGTTTCCTCGGATACGGATGCCGATTGAGCTCCATCCGCCTTCTCAATAAGTGTACGGAAATTCAGCTCACGGAAAACCGGGATGACCTGCTCCATATCCGGCCCCGGGTAGCTGAGGTCGCCAAGCCCGATCTCGATCGGGGACTCGGTGTTGATCGTGGCGAGCGACTTGCTCATTTTGGCCAGTTCCTCGTTCTCGACAAGCTTTTCCTTCAGCTTTTTCCCGCTTACTTCATCAATGCCTTCGTAGACGCCCTCGACTGTACCGAACTGTTTCAGCAGTTTGATCGCTGTCTTTTCTCCCACACCGGGCACACCCGGGATGTTGTCGGAAGCATCTCCCATAAGGCCTTTCATGTCGATAATCTGTTCCGGCGTCAGGCCATACTTTTCCATCACATGATCTGGCGTATAGGCCTCGATGTCGGTCATTCCTTTCCGTGTAATCTGGACCGTCACCCCTTCGTCTGCAAGCTGGGTCAGGTCCTTGTCTCCGGTGATCACGACGGTCTCCACGCCGCCGGCCGCAGCTTCACGGCTCAATGTGCCGATGATGTCATCTGCCTCGAAAGACTCCAGCTCGTACTGCCTGATGTTATAGGCATCGAGCATTTTCCGGATATACGGGAACTGTTCGGACAGCTCGGGCGGCGTTTTCTGCCTGCCGCCCTTGTACTCCTTGTAGGTGCTGTGGCGGAACGTCGTCTTGCCGGCGTCCCATGCAACGAGCATATGTGTCGGCTGTTCTTCTTTCAGGATTTTCTCCAGCATCATCGCAAAGCCGTATACCGCGTTGGTATGCACGCCCTGATCATTGGTCAGGAGCGGCAAAGCGAAAAACGCACGGTAGGCCAGGCTGTTCCCGTCCAGGAGCAGCACTTTCTGCTTAGTCATTCCGGTCAACCTCCATCCGCAAATAAAAAACGTCATCTCCCTCCATCTTACCATAGGGGCAGGATGGAGAAGAAACGACGTGATGGCGCTTATTCCGTGAAACCTGAAAGGATTCTCGCATAAGGGGAATCGGACGGTATGACAATCATCGTTTCATCGCCGATCGTCTTCTTATACGATTCCAATGTTCGGTACAGCTCATAGAAATCCGGATCTTTCGAGAAGGACTGGTTGTAGATGCGGGCCGCTTCCGCTTCACCTTCCGCGCGGATTACTTCCGCCTGTTTTTTCGCTTCGGCCAAAAGCTCCTGCACTTCACGGTCGGTTTCTGCCTCGATCCGGCGCTTTTCCGCATCCCCTTCCGAAAGGTAGGTCTGGGCGGTCGATTCCCGCTCGGAAATCATCCGGGTATAAATGGACTGTTCGTTCTCTGGGGGCAGGTCGATCCGCTTCATCCTGACATCGGTCACCGCGATTCCGAAATTACCGGTCTCCAACAGTTCATTCACCCGCTCGGTCACTTTGTCATTCAGGTTGCCGCGTGATGAATCTTCGTCGTTGACGATGCTCGTATAATCAAGTTGTCCGAGCTCCGATCGGACGACGGAATAAATGTATTCCTCCATCCGAGCCTCGGCATTGACGATATTCCGTGCGTTGTTGATCATCAGTTTCGGGTCGGTGATGCGCCAGACGGCATAGTTGTCGATAATCATCCGCTTTTTATCCTTTGTCGTAATTTCTGCTTCGGATACGTTGTAGGCCATCTGGTTTTTCGGCAGCATCGTTACACTCTGGAGAAACGGCACCTTTAACTTGACGCCCGGATCGGAATCGATGCGGACAATCTCACCGAATTGGCGTACGACGCGATATTCGTTTTCCTTTACGACATATACATTCGCCAGGAAGATGAGCAATACAGCGAAAACAGCCGTGAGCACAATCGCCGGTTTGATGAACTTTCGCAGGTCGGCCGGCGGTTTCGGTTCTGCCGGCCCTTTTGGACTCTTTGAGCGTTTTTTGCCGAATGCTTTTATCTTTCCATCCGGCTTTTTGCGTGCCTGCTCCTGGCGCTGCCTCTCCAGAAACTTCTCTTCGATGCTCTTGAACGGATTGTTGTCATTATTGGCCATTGCTTTCTCCCCCTTCCCCTTGGCCTTCCTGGGCAGGCGGCTGAGGGGCGGCCTGCTGCGGCGGCTGGATCGGCAGGTACTTTATGGTCCCTTCGCCGTCATTCATAATATAGATTTTCGCACCCGGGAGAACCTGCTCGAGAGTCTCGAGAATCAGCCGCTCACGCGTGATGTCCTGATTGTTGCGATACTCCTCATAGAGTTTGTTGAACACGGCCACGTCACCATGCGCCTGCTCGATCCTGGATGTTTTATCCCCCTGAGCCCTTGAGAGGATTGCGTCACGCTCACCCGTGGCTTCATTCTTTTTCTGGTTTTCATATTTCTTGGCCTGGTTGATCTTCGTGCTCTTTGTCTCCCGGGCATCAGTGACTGCCGTAAACGCAGAACGGACTTCTTCATTCGGCAGCTCGACATCCTGGAGCTTTACACCCTGGATGGATATCCCTATGTCATACTTATCGACAAGCGTGCCGAGGAGGTCTCTTGTTTCCGCCTCGATCTCTGCCTTGCCGTCGGTGAGGGCATCGTCGATCGGTGATGAACCGATGGTCGACCGGATCGAAGCCGCGGTGGCATCATGCAGCAATTCCCTCGGATCCTCGGCATTGAACAGGTATTTGACCGGCTCGGTGATTTTCCATTGGACGACGAGATCGGCCAACACAATATATTCGTCCCCGGTGATCATCTTTGTCTCCTTGTCATAGGAGATCAGATTTCCGTCCTCATCCTGGTTATAGCCGAATCTCGTACTGAAGGTTTCCTTGGACAGCTTCTCCACTTTTTGCACCGGCCACGGCAACTTGAACTTCAGCCCTGACTCGGTCACCGTTTCATCCGCTTTGCCAAATGTGATAATTACAACCTGTTCTCCCTCATCCACGGTGTACCAAGTCGTAAATGCAAGGACGATCAGAATAAGACCGGCAATCGCCATTCCGGCAATCGTCAATATGCGCTTAACGCTCATGTCGGACTCTCCTTTATTTAAGTTTATGTATAGTTCATATACGGTCATCGGCGCTCTGCGGTTTCATCAAATTCCAAATTCGGACAAAAAGCGGACACAAAAATACCCCGCCTGCTTCTTTTATGCGAGAAGCAGTTCGGGGATGACTCAGTTGTGGCTCAGTGGAATGTTCACCATGAAGGTCGAGCCTTTGCCCGGCTCGCTCTCCACAGAGATCGTACCGCCGTGAAGATCCACTAAATGCTTCACGATGGACAGTCCAAGCCCGGTGCCGCCTGAATCACGGCTCCTGGCCCGGTCAACCCTGTAAAAGCGTTCGAACAGTCTGGGCAGTTCGGCGGCCGGTATGCCAATGCCCCTGTCGGCGACAGCGATGGATGCCATTCCGTCCGACACAGTTGCCGTGACCCGGATAGGCGTGCCTGGCTTGGAGTAACTAACGGCATTTGCCAGGAGATTGACCAATATCTGAACGAGCCGTTCGGGGTCCCCCTTGACTGTCAATCCGGGCGGACAATGGGACTCAATCGTCATCTTCCGGTTATTGATCCGCCCGGAAACCGAACGGATGGATCGGTCAATCACATTCTGCACGCTTACTGATTGCAGCCTGAGTGTATACCCTTCTTTCTCGATCTTTGACAGGTCCAGAAGATCTTCGATCAGCGTCTCAAGCCTGACGCTTTCACCGTGGATGATCTCCAAAAACTGCATGGCCGCCTCTTCATCGTGAACGGCTCCGTCCATCAGGGTCTCGGAAAAGCCCCGGATCGATGTGATTGGAGTTCTTAGCTCGTGAGAGACATTGGCGACAAAGTCTTTCCTGACCCGCTCCAGTCGGATCAGTTCCGAAATGTCGTGCATGACGACGACAATGCCAAGCCATCCCCCGTGTTTATCAATGACCGGCGCGGAGTAAACAGCCATCGTACGGTTGCCTGAGTCCGTCCGGATATCGATCTGTTCGGTAACCGGCTTTTCTCTGACGGATACCGTATCGATCAGAGTGACAAGCGCTTCAGGAAGCCGGGCAGCTTTGTATGGGCTGCCGATCAGTCCGTCTTCTGCCTGTCCGACCTGATCGAGAAAAAATGAATTGGCCATGGAAATCTCTGAATTCCTACCAATCATAAGCAGGCCGCTGCCCATGTTGGCGATCAGAGTCTCCAGCCTCTCCGCTTCCGTCTCCCGCATGGATTCCATCTCCTGCAAATTCCGCGCCAAGGCATTAACTGCGGTGACCAGGCCGATCTGGATGCCCGGTGCCGTCCATCCCGCCCTGGCAGTATAGTTGCCCTTCGCAAGCTCCATGGTGGTGTCCGTCACCAGATCGATCGGACGGATATAGCGCTCCGTCAAACGGTGGAAAACGATGACGGTCACGATGAACGCAACTGTAAAGGCAATAACAATCAGCCGCAGAAAGCGCGCCGGCGCCACACCTGACCCGTCATCGGCCATTTTCCGGCTGAGTTCTTCACGAGCTTCGCTGTCCAACTTGATCCCCATGTCGTCAAGATGCAGGGCAACTGCCTCCGGCTTGGCCTTTTTCCCTTGATTCTGCAGGACGGGATAGGTCTGGCCAAGGACGATGGCAAGACCGGCCAGCGTGATGCCCATAATAAGAATGAACGCCAGGAACAAGCGCCTTTGGAGCGACTTCATCCTTCCGATGGTCCCTCAAATTTATAGCCGGTTCCCCGGATCGTCTTGATGAAAACCGGACGCCTCGTATTTTCTTCAATCTTGTCGCGAAGGTGGCTGATATGTACATCCACAATCCTGGTGTCACCGGCAAAATCATAATTCCATACCGCGCTGAGCAGCTGGTCCCGTGACATCACCCGGTTCCGGTTGGAAATCATGTGGACGAGAAGTTCGAATTCCTTCGGTGTGAATTCCAGCGAAACGCCATCTTTGTAGGCTTCAAATCGCTCCGGATACACCTTCAATGGTCCCGATTCATACACCGCTTCCTTCTGTTCATCTTCTGCAGATTGTACAGAATTGAATTGTTCCGACCTTCTAAGCACCGCTTTTACCCGTGCAACGACTTCCCTGGGGCTAAAAGGCTTTGTCATGTAATCGTCGGCTCCAAGCTCCAATCCGAGGATTTTCTCCAGTTCATCCGACTTTGCGGTCAGCATGATAATCGGAGTGTTTACACCCTTTTGGCGCAGTGTGCGGCAAACATCCATGCCATCCAACTTGGGCAGCATCAGGTCCAGGACAATCAGGTCCGGACTTTCCGTCTCTGCCTTTCGCAGACCTTCCTCCCCGTCCGCTGCAGTAATCACCTTGTATCCCGCCTGTTTCAGGTTGTACTCAAGCAGTGTCAAAATCGGACGTTCATCATCCACGACCAGAATTCGTTTCACGTTCATCCATGCCTCCATCAGGCGCACCAAGCGCAGAAATTTCAGTATTGACTCCGGCAGCGGGTGCAATCCCGGCCACCAGCTCACCTGTCATTACCGTTCGATTTTCCTCGTCTGTAGCATCCACCCGGATCTGGACAGTACGGGAGAGCAAATCCACCTTTTCAACTGCGAGATCGAAGGTCACTGTCGACCCGTGCCAGGCAGCTTCCGGAAACCGGAACCGCTGTTCCAGCATCCGGGAGCCTGGACCGGGAAGATGTTTGGACACGGCCGCACTGACGATTCCTGTCAGCATCACTACGGGAACAACCGGCCTTTCATAGCCGGCTGCCGCCGTGAAGTCATGCTGGATATAAAGCGGGTTGCTGTCATTGGTAAGCCCCAGGTACAGGAACAAGTCCCGGTCATCCATCTTTTCGACGATCTTCAGGGACTCCCCTTCGGTCAGCTCTTCTGCCGGACGGATCTTGACATGGCGCCGGTTGAATAGCAAGTTCAATCTCCCCTTTGGCGGTGTGGTCTGCAGAGGAACGTAATTGTTCGCCGCTCTGCTTACTTCCAATATTCTTATTATAGCATGTACGGCAAACACAACGGACCAACAGGATGAGAAAGAAGGGACACAGCGAAAAGACAGGATGAACTGTCCTTTGCTATGCCCCTCCGCAAAGACTTTCGCACCACTTCTTTCAGGGTGCCATCTGTCATTCCAGGACGTTTATCACGTTTCTGACAGACTCGGCGGATTTTTCAAAGCTCTTTTTCTCATCCGGAGTCAGATCCAGCTCAATGATTTTCTCGATTCCGCCAGCTCCGAGCACCGTCGGCACGCCGATATAAATGCCGTCCATCCCGTATTCGCCTTCCAGATAGGCGATTGACGGAAGTACCCGCTTCTGGTCTTTCAAAATCGCTTCCGCCATTTCGGCCAAAGATGCGGCAGGCGCATAGTAGGCAGAGCCGTTGCCGAGCAAATTGACAATCTCCGCACCGCCTTTCCGCGTCCGGTCAACGATTGCTTCAAGCCGTTCCGGAGGCAGAAGTGTTTCGAGCGGAATTCCGCCCGCAAAGGAATATCGGACAAGCGGAACCATATCGTCGCCATGGCCGCCGAGGACGAACCCGGTGATGTCTTTGACCGAAAGATTCAGCTCTTCTGCGACGAATGCACGGAAACGGGCCGTATCCAGCACACCGGATTGCCCGATGACCCGCTCCTTCGGGAAGCCGCTTTCATTGAACACCGTATAGGTCATGGCATCCACGGGATTCGTCAGGACCAGGATAATGCTATCCGGAGAATACTTGGCAACTTCGGCCGTGACAGCCTTCATGATTCTCTGGTTGGTCTGGACCAGCTCGTCACGGCTCATTCCCGGCTTCCGGGCCATTCCCGCTGTGATGATGACCAGATCCGATCCCTCCGTGTCCCGGTAGTCGGAAGTGCCGGCGACTTTCGCATCAAAACCCAATACCGGGGCAGCTTCCGCCATATCGAGCGCTTTCCCTTTGGTCGGGTTCTCCATATCCGGAATATCAACCAAAACCACATCACCAAGTTCCTTCTGGGCAATCAGGAAAGCAGTGGTGGCTCCTGTGAACCCTGAGCCGATCACCGAAACTTTCTTGCGCTTAATGGACACTGACACTCACACTCCTTAAAATTTAAGTCTTCCTTCACAAAGTCGATCATGATTCCTGGATGTAAAAAAGGGAGGAGCCTGGGCTCCTCCCTTTCGTATTCCCCATATTCGGCAAAAAATGCCTCTCCGATTACAGGTTCTTGATCAGTTCGTCGGCGAACTCGGAAGCCTTGACTTCTGTCGCGCCTTCCATCAGACGTGCAAAGTCGTAAGTGACGACTTTCGATGCGATTGTCTTCTCGATGGATTCTGTGATAAGGTTTGCTGCTTCGTTCCAGCCGAGGTGCTCGAGCATCATGACACCGGAAAGGAGTACCGAGGACGGGTTGACTTTGTCGAGGCCCGCGTACTTTGGTGCCGTGCCGTGTGTCGCTTCGAAGATCGCGTGGCCGGTTACATAGTTGATGTTCGCGCCAGGCGCGATCCCAATGCCGCCAACTTGCGCTGCGAGCGCGTCGGAGATGTAGTCGCCGTTCAGGTTCATCGTCGCTACGACGTCGAACTCTTTCGGGCGGGTCAGGATCTGCTGGAGGAAGATGTCGGCAATCGCGTCTTTGATAATCAGCTTGCCGGCTGCTTCAGCATCGGATTGTGCTTTGTTCGCAGCATCCGTGCCCTGCTCTTCCTTGATCTTGTCGTATTCGTTCCATGTGAAGACCTTGTCGCCGAACTCCTGCTCAGCCACTTCATAGCCCCAGTTCTTGAACGCGCCTTCTGTGAACTTCATGATGTTGCCCTTGTGAACGAGCGTAACCGACTTGCGGCCTTCCTTGAGCGCGTACTCGATCGCGGAGCGGACTAGGCGCTTTGTGCCTTCTTCTGAAACCGGCTTGATGCCGATGCCTGAGGTTTCAGGGAAACGGATGTTTTTGACACCCATTTCGTTCTGGAGGAAGTCGATCAATTTGTTTACTTCATCCGTGCCCTTCTGGTATTCGATGCCCGCATAGATATCTTCTGTGTTTTCACGGAAGATGACCATGTCGGTGTGTTCAGGGTGCTTGACCGGCGAAGGAACACCTTCGAAGTAACGGACAGGACGCACGCAAGCGAACAGGTCGAGTTCCTGGCGAAGTGCAACGTTCAGGGAGCGGAAGCCGCCGCCGATCGGAGTCGTCAGAGGTCCTTTGATTGCAATAAGGTACTCATCGATTGTCTTGAGGGTTTCCTCGGGAAGCCAGTTCCCTGTTTCGTTGAACGCCTTCTCGCCTGCAAGGACTTCCTTCCAGACGATTTGCTTTTTGCCGTCATATGCCTTCTCAACCGCTGCCTCGAGGACGCGGGAAGCTGCATTCCAGATGTCAGGGCCTGTACCGTCACCGATGATGAAAGGAATGACGGGTGCATCAGGTACATTCAGTTTGCCGTTGGATACTGTAATTTTTTCACCGTTTGCCATTTGTTGGATTCCTCCTGATTCTATCTTTGTTCACAAGTAGGGGACGGCGGCTGCCGTCCCTAACATTGTACACTATTTCACATACAATTATCGCTCGTTTACAGGAACGTAGGATTGCATGCCTGGACCGACATACTCTGCACGCGGGCGGATCAGGCGGTTATTCGCATATTGTTCAAGGATGTGAGCAATCCAGCCGGACATGCGGGACACCGCAAAAATCGGCGTGAACAGGTCGTGGTCGATACCGAGCGAGTGGTAGACAGACGCTGAGTAGAAGTCGACGTTCGGAGGCAGGTTCTTCTGCCCAGTGACGAGCTCTTCGATCTGAATTGACATCTTGTAGAGATCTTCCTGCCCGGTGAGGCCTGTCAGCTTGTCGGACATTTCGCGCAGGTGCTTCGCGCGCGGATCACCCTGACGGTAGACGCGGTGACCGAAGCCCATGATCTTTTCCTTGTTGTCCAGCTTTTCCTGGATGTAGGATTCAACCTTGTCCGGAGATCCGATCTCAGTCAGCATTTTCATAACCTGCTCGTTAGCGCCGCCGTGGAGTGGGCCTTTAAGAGCGCCGATTGCCGCGGTTACACCGGAGTAGATGTCGGAAAGAGTCGCGACACATACCCTTGCAGTGAATGTGGAAGCATTCAGTTCGTGATCCGCGTGAAGGACAAGCGCCTTGTTGAACGCTTCTTCTTCGATCGCTTCAGGCTCCTTGCCGTTAAGCATATAGAGGAAGTTCGCAGCATAACTGAGTTCCTTCTTCGGCGCAACCGGTTCCTCGCCTTTGCGGATGCGGGAGAATGCCGTCACAACTGTCGCAACTTTCGCCTGGAGCTTAATGGCTTTTTCGTAGTTGGCTTCGTCGGACATGTCTTCCGCTTTCTCATCATACAATCCCAAGAGTGAAACCGCTGTGCGCAATGCCGCCATCGGGTGTACGTTTCCGATCGGGTAAGTCTTGAAGTGGTCAAGCACTTCCTGGGGCACAGCCATGTTGTCGGCCAACTGCTGCTTCAGTTCCGACAGCTCATCCGCTTTGGGAAGGCGCTTGTGCCACAGAAGGTAGACGACTTCTTCAAAACTTGCGTGATTTGCAAGATCATCAATGTTATAACCGACGTATGTAAGTGTATCGTCGATAATGGAGCTGATGGAAGACTCGGTAGCCACTACCCCTTCAAGTCCGCGTGTTGCACTCATATCAATCTCTCCTTTTTCCCTGTAATGCCTCTGCCCGTGCATAAAAAAACCGGGTTTCGGCCCTATGAAGCTTGTACAAATCTGTTAAACGCTTACAAGAACATTATAATCATTTCTTACATTTTTGTGAATGGAAATGCATGATTTTCTTTTACACTTGGGCAGAACAAGCAAAATGACGGGCGAAGCATCAAAAAAAACGGCTGAAAACAGGAGCGTGAAAAGGTGAAGACCGGCCACAAATTCCAAAAAGGAGCCAAAATATACGGTCCGATCGTTGCCGGGGCAGCCCTCTGCTTTTTCCTGCCCCAGTTGTCCCTGGCCATCTTTGCGGGGTATTTCGCGTCCCCTGCCGTCTCATTCATGAAACGCGGGCTCCGCCTCCCGCTCCCCGTTGCCGCATTATTGGCAGAGCTTCTGATTCTGGCATCTGCCGCTTTTGTGCTGTTGTTCGCGCTTCAGCAGATCATCCTGGCTCTGCCTGCCATCCGGGCCGCCCTTTCCGTCATGCACTTTGACCATCCGGTCGCTTCCGAATGGCTGACCTATGCGGAAACGGCTGTATCCGCGGCGGGCGACAACCTGATCGACTCCTCGGCCGGCATGGTCCAGGCTGCTTTCGGCCAAGTGTTCTCCTTTATCCTTTTCCTGCTTGCTTTTTATTTCGCTCTCTTTGAGTCCGCGAGGGACCGCTTCTGGTTCCTGGCAGCCCTTCCCGCGGATGCAAGAAAAAAAGCAAAAGGAATGTTCCGTGAGGGCGGAAGCCTCTTCGGAACATTCCTATTCGTTGAGCTCAGGCTGATTTTGCTGACATTCGCCATCCTCAGCATCGGACTGGCGGCACTCGGATTTGGGTCCCCGGTCGGCCGGGCATTCCTGATCGCCTTGGCAGACAGTCTGCCGTTTCTCGGCATCGGGATATTTCTGATCCCCATGGCCGCCTATTATCTGCTCAGCGGCAACCCTCTTTTGGGCGCTGCGCTGATCGTCCTCTACGTTTTCGTCATGCTGACCCGGCAAATCGCCGAATCACGGATGTGGGCAGCCACCTTTCAGCTCAGGCCATCACATACGTTCTTTATTACTGCAGCGTCGATTCTGCTCTTCGGATTGGCAGGGATCTTACTGAGCCCCATTCTGCTATTCGTGGCAGCACGCGTCAGGAAGATGCCAGCCTTCAGCGGATAATGACCATGCTTCCATTCTTCATCTTTTTCCGTATTTGCCGGTAAAGAAACGGTTTTAGCTTTTTCCTGACTGCCGGCATCAGCAAAAACAAACCGATTGCATCCGTGATGAAGCCCGGGAACAGGAGCATAAGGCCGCCAGCCAAAATAAACAGTCCATCCAGTGCGGCATTACCCGGCGGATACCCTTCGGCCGCCTGTTTCCTGATTTCCTGCCATGCCCGCAGCCCTTCCCGCTTTGCCAGGTAGGATCCGGCAGCGGCGGTCAGCAGGATCAGAAGGATCGTTTCAAACATACCTATATGGCTTCCTGCGTAAAGGAGGACGGCCAATTCGGTCGTCGGAACAACGATAAACAAAAGGAACAGCCATTTCAAATTGCAAAATCCTTTCGAAAGACGCCCTGCCGATCCGGCCAGGGCGTCTTGGGTTCTTGATTAAATTATAACACGGATGCATGGCCGTTGTAGACTACACCGGCTTCGGCATCGATTGTCAGATCTTGGCCATCTTCGATTTCGGTCATGGCATTTTTCACCCCGATGATGACCGGGATGCCCACGTTCAATCCGACGACTGCCGCATGGCTGGTCAGTCCGCCTTCCTGAACGACCAAGCCGGCGCATTGCTCGATTGCCGGCATCATGTCACGGTCCGTGCCGTAGGTGACCAGGATTTTGTCCTTCGTATCGCGCGCGAGCGCTTCTTCGGCATTTCGGACGACAACGGCCTGGCCAAACGCGACCGCCTTTCCGATGCCCTGGCCTTTTGCAAGGAGGTCCCCGATAACGTGTATTTTCATGAGGTTGGTCGTGCCCGCTTCCCCGACGGGTACACCTGCCGTGATAATTACGACGTCTCCGTGGGTGACGTACTTATGCTTAATGCTTTCCTCGACCGATGTCTCAAGGATGGCATCGATCGATTTGACGCGCTCCCCGACGATTGGATAAACGCCCCAGACAAGCGTCAGCCTGCGCGAACAGTCGTCCGATGCCGTCACTGCGATGATCGGGCAGCCGGGGCGATACTTCGCAATCATCTTCGCAGTCTGTCCGCTTTCCGTTGGCGCGATGACGGCTCTGACGTTCAGGTTGACTGCCGTGTAGGCGGCGGCCTGTCCGATTGCGTCTGTCATATTGCCTTCTTTTTCCCGTCGGCGTGTCGAAATAACAGAACGGTAATCAACGGCAGCTTCTGCGGTTTTCGCAATCCTGTCCATTGTCCGGACCGACTCTGCCGGATACTGGCCGGCGGCTGTTTCACCTGACAGCATGATTGCATCGGATCCGTCCAGGATGGCGTTTGCCACGTCGCTCGCCTCAGCACGCGTCGGGCGCGGGTTGCGCTGCATAGAGTCGAGCATCTGTGTGGCGGTGATCACCGGCTTTCCGGCCTGGTTGCACTTTTCGATCATCTGCTTTTGGACAATCGGCACTTCCTCTGCCGGAATTTCAACGCCGAGATCGCCCCGCGCGACCATCAGCCCATCAGATACCTCGAGAATGGCGTCGAGGTTGTCGACCCCTTCCCGGTTCTCGATCTTCGGAATGATCTGCACGTGGCCTGCGCCGTTTTCCTCAAGCAATTTCCGGATTTCCATGACATCCGACGCACGGCGGACAAACGATGCCGCGATAAAGTCCACTCCGTTTTTGATGCCAAAGAGAATGTCGGAGGCATCTTTTTCCGTGATCCCCGGTAATTGTACGGAGACTCCCGGTACGTTGACGCCTTTTTTGTCCTTCAGGGTTCCCGCATTCCGGACGATCGTCCTAATCCTGCCGGCTTCGGGATCCGACGCCCGGACTTCAAGTTCGATCAGGCCGTCATCCAGCAGGATCGTAGAGCCGGCATGCACGTCTTCGGCAAGCATGTCGTAAGTGACCGAGAATCGCTCGGAGTTGCCGAGCACTTCGGTCATCATGATATCGAGCTCCTGCCCGTTCTCAAGCTCCACCGCTCCACCTTCCATCTTGTGGGTGCGGATTTCCGGTCCCTTCGTGTCCAGAAGGATGCCGACAACCTGGTTCATCTTGCTTGCAGCCTCACGGATATTGCGGATTCTCGCCAAGTGCTCTTCATGGTCACCATGGGAGAAGTTGAGCCTTGCCACGTTCATGCCCGCGCTAATCAACTGCTCCAGCATCTCAGGCGATTCACTCGCAGGCCCGATTGTACATACGATTTTTGTCTTCCTCACATCGCTCGCCCCAATCCTTTAAATCGATAGTTCTTTCGAAAGTTCATAGAGGCCGTCTTCCATGCCTTCCCTTCTGCTGAATACTTCCGTTAAAGGATAGTCTATCACTGCGTGGTTTCGCATGCCAACGGCGACACCCGCCCTGCCTTCAAGCAGGAGCTCAACAGCCCTTGCGCCAAACTTTGAGGCGAGTACGCGGTCACGGCCGGTCGGACTGCCGCCCCTTTGGATGTGGCCAAGCACAGATACCCGGGTCTCGATATCCGCGGCATCCTTCAATTTTTCCGCCAGGTCCTGGCCGGACATGACGCCCTCTGCAATGATCAGGATACTGTGTTTTTTGCCCCGGCCGGTGCCCTGCCGGAGCCTCATGATGATTTCCCCGACATCGTGGTGCCTCTCGGGAATCAGGATCGACTCGGCACCTCCGGCAACTCCTGCCCATAGTGCCAGGTCGCCTGCATCCCGGCCCATTACTTCGATGATGAACGTGCGTTCATGGGATGTAGCGGTATCCCTGATTTTGTCGATCGCATCAATCACGGTATTGAGTGCGGTGTCGAAGCCGAGTGTGTAGTCGGTGCCATTGATGTCATTGTCGATCGTTCCCGGCACGCCGACACAGGGGAACCCTTCTTCCGACAAGGCCTGTGCCCCCCCGTAGGAACCGTCGCCGCCGATGACAATCAGTCCCTCGATCCCCCGTTCGCGCAGTTGCCGGGCGCCTTCCGCCCTGCCTTCCGGTGTTTTGAATTCCGGGCAGCGCGACGAGTGCAGCATCGTGCCGCCCTTCTGGATAATATCCCCGACGGAGCCTGCATCAAGCAACTCGATCTTCCCTTCAATCAAACCCTGGTAACCGTTATAGACGCCAAAAACATCAAGGCCTTCGAAAATCCCTTTCCGGACCACCGCCCGGATGGCGGCGTTCATGCCGGGGGCATCTCCGCCGCTTGTCAAAACCGCAATCTTTTTCATTCGGGCAACCTCCAGGTCAATCTTTAGTCTTTGCCTTCCTTGTATACCCCGATGTTCCGGAATTTACGATACCGGTCATCTATGATCCGGTCCGCATCCAACGGGCCAAGTGCGCCCATTGAAGAACCGATCGCTTCCCGGATCGCTTCTGCCTGTCCGGCGGCATCACGGTGAGCGCCCCCCGTTACTTCAGGAATGACCTCATCGATGATCCCCATTTCCTTCAGATCCGAAGCGGTGATTTTCATCGCTTCCGCGGCCTGTTGAGCAAGGGCGGCGTCTTTCCAGAGGATTGAGGCGGCGCCTTCCGGCGAGATGACGGAGTAAGTCGAATTCTCGAGCATGTGGATGTGATTCGCCACCCCAAGCCCGAGCGCTCCGCCGCTTCCGCCTTCTCCGATGACGATGCTGATAACCGGAACACGCAGTCCTGCCATCTCAACCAGGTTTCGGGCAATCGCCTCGCTCTGGCCGCGCTCTTCTGCAGCTTTTCCTGGGTAAGCGCCTTTCGTGTCGATAAAGCAGATGATCGGACGGCCGAATTTCTCCGCCTGCTTCATCAGCCGCAACGCCTTCCGGTAGCCTTCCGGATGCGGCATCCCGAAGTTTCTCCGGATATTCTCTTTCGTGTCTTTGCCGCGCTGGTGTCCGATGACGGTCACCGGTGTTCCGCCGAACGACGCAATGCCGCCGACAATGGCAGCGTCATCGCCGTATGACCGGTCTCCATGAAGTTCGATAAAGTCCTCGAACAGGTAACCGATGTAATCAAGCGTCGTCGGGCGCTCCGGATGACGCGCCACCTGGACGCGGTCCCAGGCAGTCATGTTTCCATAGACGTCGGCCTCCAGTTTCTGAAGTCTCTCCTCCAGGCTGCGGATTTCATCCGCCATATCAACATGGGCATCGTCCGTGATGTTTTTCAGTTCTTCAATCTTTTCTTTTAGCTTTATAACCGGCTCTTCAAAAGGCAGCGGCTTCACCATATCAGCGTGCCTCCTTCATGTGGAATCGGATCAGTGTGGAGAGCGTCTGTTTCATCTCCGATCGGTGGACGACGGCATCCAGCTGTCCGTGCTCCATCAGGAACTCGGCTGTCTGGAAATCATCCGGAAGCTTCTCCCGCACGGTTTGCTCAATGACCCGGCGTCCGGCAAACCCGATCAGCGCCTTGGGTTCAGCCAGATTAATGTCACCTACTGAGGCAAAACTTGCTGATACTCCACCCGTTGTCGGGTGGGTCATGACCGAGATGAACAGGAGTCCCCGATCGGCATGACGGGAAAGCGCGACGCTCGTTTTCGCCATTTGCATCAGCGATAAAACGCCTTCCTGCATCCTGGCTCCGCCGCTCGCCGTGAAGATGACGAACGGAATTCCTTCATCTGTTGCCTTCTCGATCGAACGGGTGATTTTCTCACCAACAACCGATCCCATGGAACCCATCCGGAAATGGGAGTCCATGATCGCCACTGCCGTGCGCTGGCCGTCAATCTCGCCAATGCCGGTAAGCACCGCTTCGTTCAGGCCCGTCTTCTCCGCATCCGCATTCACTTTTTCTTCATATGAAGGAAATCCTAGCGGGTTGACGGTTTTCAAATCTTCATCCATCGGGACGAACGTTTCCTGGTCAAACAGGCAGTCTACGCGTTCATAGGCAGTCATTTTATAATGATGTCCGCAGTCAGGACAGACTTTATCGCATTTCATCAGGTCCTTTGTCAGGACGATGGATTTACATTCGGGACATTTTGTCATGAGTCCTTCGGGTACATCTTTTGATGCCTCAGAAGGAACGGTCATATATCGTTTTTTATTTTTCTTGAACATCTCTCGGATGATCGCCATCGGTATTCCCCCTTTGAGCGTGTACAATTTCGGTCCATGTTTCATAGGCTTCCACTGCTTTTTCTGTCTCGCCGCTCCGAATCGTCCGGAGCATGCCGGCGATTGCGGTCCGTTCCTCAGCTTCTGCTTCTCCTGTATAGGGCTTCCCGGCATACTGATAAAGCAGGTGCCAGATTTTCAGGGACAGTCGGTTCCCGGATGCGATCAGCACTTCCCGCACTATGTCTTCCCGCAGATAAGGTACATCTGATTCCACTGCAGAAATGAGACTGTCCCAAAGCGGCAGTGCGCGGATTTCATCATGGCCGGATGCGACACGGACCGCTTCCTTTTCATGAATCTGCATTGTTGCGCTTACGTCCTCCAGTGACTTCGGCTCCTGCATGATAAATGCCGCAAGGACTTCGACTAGCTGATGTTTTCGGAAGTCGGACAGAAAGGTGCCCTCTCCTTGCCTCGACTCGATCAGCCCGAGCAATTCCAGGCTCCGCAGCGCTTCCCGGATCGTCGACCGTCCGGTGCCGAGCCGCTCGGCAAGCACCCGTTCGGAAGGAAGCTTATCGCCTGCCCGGATGTTTTCATTCCCGATGAGCGAGCGCAATTCCTGCACCACTTCAAGAAACATCTTGCGGGATGGTTTGGTTTCGGTCATGTAGCGCTCCTTGTTATGCCATTTAATTGAAAGTGGTCTGACCACTCGTACCCATACAGCATAACGGAATCGGAAAATCGAGTAAAGAAAAAACTGTACAGAATTTCTGTACAGTCCAGGTTGCAGACAATGAAAGCATGATGGTTTTTTCTTTTATAGAAAATGATCCCGATTTCCACTGCGGGCCCTGGCTTACCGCGGCCGCTGCTCCAGCCGACGGCAGTACAGAGACTGGCGTCTGCACGCATAAGCAACTCGCTGCGCGGCATCTTCTATGGGGTTCTTCAGCTCACGCTTTTCCCGCGGGAAAAAGATACATCCCCGAATCCCCCTCGCACGAAGGAAATGTGCAGCACTTCCGAGGAGTCTCGGGCCCACCGCTTCAATACCGTCTGAAAATTTAGAATTAACAATTAAAAATGTGTTGGTTCCATCACAACAACCAGTTGCTGCAAATGTTTTTGAAGTAAGGGGCCAAACTCCCTGGAATCGCATAACTTGTCCTTTGTGCATAAAGTCA
This sequence comes from Bhargavaea massiliensis, assembly GCF_018390575.1. Lineage (GTDB taxonomy): Bacteria > Bacillota > Bacilli > Bacillales_A > Planococcaceae > Bhargavaea > Bhargavaea massiliensis. Next base: position 164,605 of record NZ_JAHBCJ010000006.1, read on the forward strand.
AAGCTAAAAGACCCAGATACGGCGCAATGCTCGCTTTCCGTTGCATGCAAACATAAACCTACATGGAGCAAGGCTCTTGCTAAAAAAATAGACAGGTCTGGATGTTTGCGTCCAGACCTGGTTATTTGATACCTGCTATCTACATAGGGTTACCCCTCAATATTCTTCACAATCAGTTGCAGGCGGCCGTTGCGCAGTTCCGGTTGGCCGGCCAGGCGGATACCGGTTTCTTCCGTGAGCAGGCGGTTGAAGGCCGCGTATTCTTTCGGAAACAGGGTACAGTCGACTTCTCCCGTGTCGTCCTGAAGGCTGAAAAACGCCATGGCTTCGCCTTTTTTCGTCCTGATGCGCTTGATGTCGGTGATGATGCCTGCAACACGGACTCTGCCGCTTCCGCCGCCGAGTGCGGCAATATCTGCGAACGAGCCATTCTGGTCGGCCTTCAGCCTTGCAGCGGGGTGTTCAGAAATATAAAAGCCGAGCGTGTCGCGTTCATATTGAAGTTTCAGCGCTTCAGGAAGCGTTCCCGCATCGGAATATTTCTGACGGCCAAATGATGCGGCATCCCCTCCGAACAGATCATCCTCTTCGGTCGGCCGTACGAGATTCGCATACGTTTCGGCTGCCGGTATCGAGGCAAGGAGGACGGCACGGTCCGGATGGAATTCATCCAGCGCTCCCGCACGGGCAAGCGGCTCGGCCGCCCCTCTCGTGAAATGAGCACCGGAAAGGGCGACTGCCATGTCAAACAGATCCTCCCACGGCGCGGATTGTTTTCTTGCACCCAACAATTTTTTAATAAACGGTGCAGGGACCCCCTTGATGCCGGAGAGGCCATAGCGGATCGCGCCATCCTCCACTCTGCATGCATAGCCGCTTTTTTTGACAGATGGGGGAAGGATTTGGATGCCCTTCATGCGGACCTCGCTGACCAGTTTTGAAATCCGGTCCGCATCACCCGCAGCCTGTGAAAGCAGAGCGGCATAAAAGTATGCCGGTTCATGCGCTTTCAGGTAAGCCAGGCGGAATGAAATCAGCGAATAGGCGACTGCATGGCTTTTCGGAAAGCCATAATCTGCGAACCTCACGATATAGTCGTAGACCCTGACTGCGGATCCGCGGTCATATCCGCGGGATTCCGCTCCACGTACAAAGTGCTCCCGCTCCCGTTCCAGCACGTCCCGCTTTTTCTTGCTGACGGCACGGCGGAGAATGTCCGCCTCACCCATCGTGAATCCGGCCATCTGAACGGCAATCTGCATGATCTGTTCCTGGTAGACGATGATGCCGTAAGTTTCTTCGAGGATCGGGTCGATGTCCGGATGGATCGACGGAACACGCTCCCTGCCGTGCATCCTGCGTTCAAACACCGGGATATTGTCCATCGGGCCAGGCCTGTACAGCGCATTGATGGCATAGATGTCACGGAACCGCTCCGGTTTCAGCTTCCTGATCGTATCCCGCATGCCCGGTGACTCGAACTGGAAGACCCCGGTCATGTCTCCTGCCTGGAACAGCCGGATCGTTGCAGGGTCGTTTAGCGGGATCTTCCCGAAATCCAGATAAACGTTTCGGTCATACCGGATCATGGAGCGGATGCGGTCCAGGAGCGTCAGATTTCTCAAGCCGAGAAAGTCCATTTTAAGAAGGCCTCGTTCCTCCACTTCCTTCATCGGCCACTGGGTCAGATAGATTCCTTCCGAACCGCTCGTGAGCGGCACCGTATCCACGAGCGGCACCGGCGCAAGGACGACACCCGCAGCGTGAGTGGATGCGTTTCTCGGGATTCCTTCAAGCGCAAGCGCTGCGTTCAGCCATTTTTGCCTGTTCGGTTCGGCTTCCGCCCAGCGAGCCAGAGGAGTGCCGGGTGCCGCTGCTTCCGCCAGCGTCATACCGGGCCGCCCGGGAATCATTTTGGAGATTTCCCTCTGTTCGGCTTCCGGAAAACCGAAAACGCGTGCCGTACTTCTTGCGGCAGCCCGTGCGGATAAAGTTCCGAACGTGATGATCTGCGCCACATGATCCCGGCCATATTTCGCAGCAACATATTCAATGACTTCATGCCGGCGGTGATCGGCAAAGTCCACATCGATGTCCGGCATGCTGACCCGCTCGGGGTTAAGGAAACGCTCAAAAATGAGGCCATAGGTAATCGGATCCACATCTGTAATCCCGAGTGCATAAGCGACCAGCGACCCGGCCGATGACCCGCGGCCGGGTCCCGTCAGGATGCCCTTCGAAGCTGCGAAAGCGATGAAATCCGCCGTGATCAGGAAATAATCCGAGTATCCCATCGAAGAAATGACATTCAATTCATGGTTGATCCGGGCAGCATATTTATCCGGGATCGAACCGAGCCGATTTCTCAGCCCTTCCAGGCAATCCTTGCGCAGCCGCCCGTCCGCTGTCTCCCCTTCATCAAGCGGAAACCGGGGCATGAGGCGATCTGCTCCTGGTATCGTGTTGTTGCAGGACATCAGGAAATCTGCAGTCGCTTCCAGCCATTCCGGATGATCCGCAAACCTTTCCAACAGATCATCCGGCATGGGCAGCTCTGCTTCAGAGAGATCAGCCAGGGCGTTATCCGATAGCTTTCCTCCCTCATCGATCAGTCGGGCTACCCGGTATGCAAATGCGTCTTCTCTGTTCAGATAACGGGCAACAGCCGTCGCGCATACGGTCAGCCCCTCCTTTTCCGCAAATCTCACCCAACTTTCCTCATCGGCATGGGGCATGCCGCCCGGTCGGGAAATGCCGACGAATACCCGATCAGGACCGCCGGTTTCGAGTACGGCCTCCAACGCCTTTACCGGATCCCCATTTTCCATCGCTGCAGGGTCAACGACGAGCAGGCACCCCCTGCTGTATGCTTTCAGCCAGGATGGAGGAAGTTCCCTGCGGTCCTTTACGGACAGCGCACTGCTCATTTTCAGCAGGTTCTGGTAGCCTCCGTCGTCTTTTGCATAGATAAAGGCCGGCAAAACGCCGGCCTCCGTCTCAATCTGTACGGTAAGCCCCATGACGGGACGGATGCCAGCGGATTCCAATGCCCGGGCAAACGGCAGGATGCCGTACAGTTTCGTATTGACAATCGCCGCCGCGATGGCTCCCCGTGCCTTGAGAGCTTCCGGAAGCATGCCGGGCCGGATGATGCTTTGAAGCGGATCATCCGATGTCATGATCTGCGCATATGCGATGTTCATCCCGATTCCCCCTGTCATTTGCTGCACAGTTCGCGGAGCGCCTGTGCCGCCCGCTCAGCCTCCGCCCAGTCTGCAGCGGATGCACCGGCGGCGAGCGCGTGGCCGCCCCCGCCGAAGCGCCGCGCCAGGCCATTGACAACCGGCCCTTTGGAACGGAAGCGGAGGCGGATCTGATCCTCTTCTTCAATCAGAAAAACCCAGGCGATCAGACCCTTGACGGCACCAGGAACTCCGACCAATTTTGCTGTATCCGAGGCGGTGACCCCGAATTCATCCATCGTCTCCGAAGTGATTTTCACTACACCGACTCCGTTATCGACATTTAGATTCTGCAGGATATATCCGTTCAGCTTGAGCAGCGGCATATCCATCTCGTACATCGCGTTATGGAGTGAAGGCCGGTCAAAGCCGTGTGAAACAAGTTCTGCCGCTGCAAGAAACGTACCAGGGCCGGCTGATGGATGCAGGAAGCGCCCCGTATCACCGATAATGCCTGCGTAAAGCAGCCGGGCGGCATCTGCACTCATCTTCCAGCCGCTTGACTGCTCCCCTTCCTTGAACAGACGGTAGATCAGCTCGCTTGTTGCGCTGGCCTCCGGCTCCACCCATCTCATCATGCCGTAACGGTCATCATCGGGATGGTGGTCGATCTTGATGAGCTCGGCTCCTTCACTGTAATGGCTGCCGTCAATTCTTTCCGTATTCGCCGTGTCGGTCACGATGACGAGTGCTCCCTCATAGAGCTGCGCGCTCACTTCGTCCGGACGTCCGAGATAGTCCAGAGAAAATTCATGGTCGCCGGCCGCAAAAACCCGCTTGTCCGGATAATTGTCCTGAATCAGTGTTTTTAGGCCCAGCTGGGATCCGTAGGCATCCGGATCCGGCCTCACATGCCGGTGGATGATGATGGTATTGTATCGCTCAATTGTGTCGATGATTTGACGTTTCAACCTGATTCCCTCCATTGACCGGTCATTTCCCTTCGCAATCCGGCAAAATTCGATATACAATAAGGACAGTTTTGCTTGACCGGAGGGATTCAATGCTTAATCTGATTTTCACCGCACTGATCGTATTTTCTGCGGTTGCCTACCTTTACTTTAAGACGAAACAGTTCCGGACTGCCCTTCAGGCGGAGCGGCAGTACCACCGCAGCAGTGCCTCGGCCGCGCTCGGTGCGTTCATGATGCTGTTTGGTGCGAACCAGCTGCTCCTGTTTTCCGGTTTGATCACGTATCTGGTGGCAGCAGTCTTTATCTTGCTCGGGCTCTATGTCCTTGTCCACAATATCAGGGCCAGAAACCACTATGCCGGCTTCCTGGAAGAAGAGCGGCGGCTTAACGAAAAGTGATGCACACACTGTGCATCACTTTTTTTATCGTTCGAATACCTGGAGCATCATCATGGCTTTGCCGACGATCGACTCACCGCTGTGTACGGTAAACTCCATTTTGGCAAAGTGACGGCTCATGTCCAGAAGCTCCGGCTTGATCCTTATCTGTGAACCGAGTTGAACATGCTTCATGAAGTAGACGGACATGCTCTCGATAACGCTCTCCCCGCGCTTCCGCTTTTTCAGGAATTGATCGGCCGCTTCTGACAGCATGATTGTCAGTGCACCATGCGACAGTGAACCAAGAGGGTTCGTCATTCGTGGTGTCACAGTGAACAGAAGCGTGGATTCCGATTCCACGTCCTCTTCCATCTGAGACCTCACGAGATCTTCAAAAGTATCTCCCTGGTGGGGTTGCCGCTGGGCCACCTGGAGCGCCTTCAGCACATCCTGGCGGCTGATGACCCCCTCCAGCCTGTCACCGGTGGAAACGACCGGCATCAGGTCAATCCCTTCCCAGATCATCCTGTGGGCAGCAGAAGCGACACTCATCTTCATGCCTGCGGATATCGGTTTGGGCGTCATGACCCGTTCGATCGGCACTTCCCCGTCCATCCCGATCACGTCCTTCGCCGTAACAATTCCGACAAGCCGGCCACTGCCGCTCGTCACCGGGAACGCTCCGTGAGAGGTCGTTTTGTTGCGTGCATGGAAATCGGAGACCAGATCACCCGAATCAAGCGTGGCTGTCTGGCTGATCGGCACGATGATGTCTTCGATAAGGAGAATATCCTTTTCGATCAGCTGGTCATAGATGGCCCGGTTAATCATCGTTGCCACGGTGAATGTGTCGTAGCTTGTCGAGATGATTGGAAGTTCCACCTCATCGGCCAGCTTCTTCACTTCTTCTGAGGCATCGAACCCGCCCGTAATCAGCACAGCCGCCCCCGCGCGGATCGCATTTCCGTGTACCTTCAGGCGATTTCCGACGATCAGCAAACTGCCCGGATCGGTATAACGCATCATGTCTTCCATCTGCATCGCACCGATGACGAACTTGGTCAGTGTCTTGTGCAGGCCGTTCCTGCCGCCGAGAACCTGGCCGTCAACGATATTCACTACTTCTGCAAATGTCAGCCGCTCGATGTTTTCCTTTTTCTTTTGTTCGATCCGGATCGTCCCGACCCGTTCAATCGTGTTGACGAGTTTCCGGTTTTCCGCTTCCTTGATGGCGCGATAGGCAGTTCCCTCGGAGACTGCCATCTCCTTGGCAACCTGGCGGACGGAGATCTTGTCTCCGACCGGGAGACTCTCGATGTATCGTAAAATTTTCTCATGTTTTGTCGCCACGTCGTCACCTTTTTCCCAACATCTGATGATTCCATCTTACCATAGTGGAGATGGCTGAGAAGCAAAAAGAACCCCTGTAGCTGAGGGTGGATTAAGGGAATAAAGCGGATTTGCTCCCAGTTCCCCTCGTACATCGGTGCGAGGTTTTTGATAATTTCTTTTCATACAAACAAAAAAGCGGAAGGCATGAGCCTCCCGCAACCGATTTAAAATCAAAGATCGATGGAATCTCCCGGTTTCATGATGTTCACTTCAGTTCCTTCCACCTGTTTTCTGAAGCTTTCCGGATCCTGTTTGATCGGAGGGAATGTATCATAGTGGATCGGAACCGCCACCTTTGGCTTCAGGAGGCTGACAGCATAAGCTGCATCCTCAGGTCCCATCGTGAAGTTGTCCCCGATCGGGACAAATGCGATGTCCGCCGGATGGCGCTTCCCGATCAGCTCCAGGTCGGAGAACAGGCCTGTGTCCCCGAGGTGATGGACCGTCTTTCCTTCGGCAGTGAACAGGATCCCTGCCGGCATTCCGGTATAAATGATTTCCTGGCTGTCTTCCTTGATGAAAGAAGACCCGTGGAATGCCTGGGTAAATTTCACCTTTCCAAAGTCGAATTGGTACGCGCCGCCGATATGCATCGGGTGTACGTTCACTCCCTGCCAGCCAAGCCAGACGGCCAGCTCATTGGGTGCGACGACAAGCGCGCCGGAACGCTTTGCAATTTCGACAGTATCGCCTACATGATCCCCATGACCGTGAGTCAGAAGGATCACATCCGGATTTTCCTGTTCCGCGTTCAGGTCAGTCAGCTCATTGCCGGTAATAAACGGATCAATCAGGATCGTGTGCTTTTCCGTCCTGATTTTGACGACCGAATGGCCGTGAAAAGATACTTTCATGCATAGATGCCCCTTTCTCTGTATTGCTCCCAGGGCATATTTCGACAAGGTATGCGCCGAATCCTTCTTTTTGCTATGATGGAATCATTCAGAGAGGCTGGTGTTCGGAATGGAGAAAATAAAGGAAATCAGGATGTACTTGGAAGAGAATGGGATTGACCTGGCTTTGGTCACGACGCCCGATAATGTGTTTTATCTTTCCGGGTTCAATAGCGAGCCGCATGAACGGCTGCTTGCCGTTGCAGTTTTCCGGGATGCTGAGCCGTTCATCATTGCACCCAAAATGGAGGTGCCGGATGTAAAGTCGGCTGGATGGATCGGCGAAGCCGTAGGACACGAAGATACCGACGATGCCTGGCTGATCGTCGAACAGGCAATCCGCAATCGTGGAATCAACCCCTCCCGTATAGCAATCGAGAAATCCCACTTGAATGTCGAACGCTTTGAGCGAGTAAAGGAACTTTATCCGGAAGCCTCAATCACCGGGCTTGACGGCAAGCTGAATGCCATGCGGAACATCAAGGACGAGGCTGAACTTGAAAAGCTCCGCAAAGCGGCGGAACTCGCGGATTATGCCATTGAAGTGGGCTGCCGGGAAATCGCGGAAGGCAAGACGGAGCTGGAAATCCTGACAGCTATTGAATTTGAAATGAAGAAAAAAGGCGTATCGCATATGTCGTTCGATACGATGGTGCTGAGCGGGAAGAAGACGGCTTCTCCGCACGGCACCCCGGGAGACCGGAAAATACAGAAGGGCGACTTTATCCTTTTCGATCTTGGTGTTGTCTGGGAGGGCTACTGCTCGGACATCACCCGTACCGTTGCATTCGGAGAGCCTACTGAAGAAATGCGGAACATTTACGAGACCGTGAAGCGCGCAGAGCAGGCTGCAGTCGATGCGGTGAAGCCCGGAGTCCGTGCGATGGATCTCGATAAGACGGCCCGTGACGTCATTACGGACGCGGGCTACGGCGAGTACTTCACCCACCGGCTGGGCCACGGACTCGGTATTTCCGTCCATGAATTCCCTTCCCTGCATGGCTCAAACGAGATGGAGCTTCAGGAAGGCATGGTCTTCACGATTGAACCGGGCATCTATCATCCGGATATTACAGGAGTCCGGATCGAGGACGATGTTGTCGTCACCGCCGACGGTGTGGAAGTGCTGACCAAGTTCCCGAAAGAACTCCAGATCATTAAATAACGTCAGTTATAGTTAACCGGTGTTCATTAAGAAATAGCAAAACCGCCAAAAGGAATTTCCCTTTGGCGGTTTTGTTCTTCTTATTGAAGAAGCGATTCGACCGGGACATATTCACGGCCCTGATCGTCTGCTACAGCTTTGTAGGTAATATGCCCTTCCAGGGTGTTAAAGCCCTTTCGGAGCGCTTCGTTGTCAAGCGCCGCCTGCTTCCAGCCTTTGTTCGCAATCTGCAGTGCGTAAGGTACTGTGACGTTCGTGAGTGCCATGGTAGATGTACGCGGAACGGCACCCGGCATATTGGCGACTGCATAATGGACGACACCGTGTTTTTCGTAAGTCGGATCGTCATGGGTCGTCACCCGGTCACTCGTCTCAAAAATGCCGCCCTGGTCAATTGCGATGTCGACGAGAACCGATCCGGGCTGCATGGACTTGACCATTTCCTCGGTGACGAGTTTTGGCGCCTTGGCACCGGGTATCAGCACGGCACCGATAACGAGGTCCGCATCTTTAACTGACTCCGCAATGTTCAGCGGGTTCGACATGAGTGTCTGGATGTCGTTGCCGAACTGGTCGTCGAGCTGGCGGAGCCGCTCCGGATTCAGGTCTAGCACGGTCACTTGCGCACCCATGCCAACCGCGACACGCGCTGCGTTCGCACCGGCCATGCCGCCTCCAATGACTGTGACTTTCCCGCGCTGGACGCCAGGAACGCCGGACAGAAGAATCCCCTTGCCGCCGTGGATCCGCTCCAGGAACTGGGCGCCGATCTGTGTCGCCATCCGTCCCGCCACCTCGCTCATTGGCGAAAGCAGAGGCAACGAGCGGTTCTGAAGCTGGACGGTTTCATAAGCGATGCCGACAACCTTGTTTTCGAGCATGGCCGCTGTAAGTGCCTCCTCCGGAGCAAGGTGAAGATAAGTGAAAAGAATCTGCCCTTCACGGAAATATGGATATTCGGACGCGACCGGTTCTTTGACCTTCATGACCATTTCTGCATCCCATGCTTCGCGGGCTGTACTGACAATGGTCGCTCCTGCTTCGCGGTAATCTTCATCCTTGAATCCGGAACCTTCTCCCGCCCCCGTTTCAATCAGGACTTCGTGGCCCGCCAAATTCAGCGTCACCACGCCGGCAGGCGTCATCGCCACGCGGTTTTCATTGTTTTTGATTTCCTTTGGTACACCGATACGCATTTCCTAAACCCTCCCGTATGTCTCGCCATGGTTGTTGGGCAGAAGGTTGACTTGCCGCCTGTTTCTGCAATTCCATCATACCACTCTTTTTTCGGCACGGAAGTGCTTTTCTTCTGAAGCGACACAATTTTGCCATTGTTCCTTCCACTCTTTTGCAGGATTCGGCATTCCTCCCGCCGAAAAAGAACAGTAGAAAAAGGAGGTAACAACATGACATTGAACTACAAACATATCCTTGTCGCGGTGGACGGTTCCAAGGAAGCCGAGTGGGCCTTCAAGAAATCGGTCGGTATCGCGAAGCGCAACCATGCTACACTGAACCTGGTGAACATCATCGACACCCGCTCGTTCGCTGCAGTCGAAGCATATGATCGCTCCATCGCCGAACGCGCCCAGAAATTTGCGGACGGACTACTTACCGATTACAAAAAGGAAGCAGAGTCTGCAGGCGTAAAAGACGTGAATATCATTGTGGAATACGGTTCGCCAAAAACGATGATCCCACGCGATATCTCAAAGAAAGTCGAAGCGGACCTGATCGTCTGCGGAGCGACTGGCCTTAATGCAGTCGAGCGCTTCCTCATTGGTTCCATATCGGAAACAATCGTCAGGAGTGCAAAATGTGATGTGCTCGTGGTCCGGACAGAAGAACTGCCGGGCGAAGAACCAATCATCGAATAAACAAAAGGATGTGCAGCAAATGCTGCACATCCTTTTTTCATGCTTTCCGATAGCCGTTCTGCTCAGCCCAAGCGTCAACCTTACCGAAAAATGCAGAAACAGCATTGGCATTTTTAAGGTCCGGCGCCTGCGCCAGCAGAACCTCCGGTTTTGGTCCTGTCCGGGCGTCCGGCTTTCTCAGGAGAAGCAGGCTCTTTGCATTGGCACGATTTTTGAATAAACCCTCCGGAAGTGCGATGACGCCGAGAATTTCTGCTTCGTCTTTCAGGAACGTGTGGAGCTGAGTCGCAAACTCCGATTCGAACAGGTTTGCCGGGGCGACGAAAATGCCATGGCCGCCTTTTTTCAGATGACGCATCGACTGTTCGATAAACAGATGATGGGCATAGGAATGGCCTTCTTCCGCTCTCAGATTGTAATTCATCGCATTTTCATCATCCGGGTAATAGCCCACCGGCAGGTCGGTGATGACAAAGTCTGCCGGGTCCACCATAAGCGGGCGCAGGGAATCCTGGTGGTAAAGCGTGACCGGCTGTGAGAGCAGGTCCGCCGATGCAGCCGCAAGCTGGATCAGCAGATCATCGATTTCCGATCCGCTGGCGGCGGTGCGGCCGTCCATGAAGTTCATCACTGTAAAGAGCAGGTTTCCTGTTCCGATTGCCGGGTCAAACAGGGTGACATACGGTTTCCCCCCCGATAGGCGGTCTGCCAGGTAACCGGCGATGAGCCCGATGGAGTCGGGTGTCATCTGGTGGTTTGGCTGCGCGCTTTCCTTCATGCCCTTCAGCATGGCAAGCTGAAGTCCTTTGCGCACTTCTTCTTTTGACGCCTTTTCCACTTCCGGTGAAGTCTTTCCGTCCGCCCATGCCCTGACCGTTTCAAGGACGGCTTCCAGATAAAGCGTCCCTTCATTTTTCGATATCCTTTCGGCATGTCCGTCGAGGAAATTGAAGATCCGTTCTGTATTGGTTTCCATGTTCATCCTCCGCAAATGAGAAACCCACTCGCCGGAGTGGGTTTCGTTTTTATTCCGCCAGTTTTTTGACGGCGTCGATTGCTTGGTCGTAGTCCGGGTGGTCGGTGCCTTCCGGTACGTATTCGACATAGGCCACTTTGCCGTCTTTGCCGATCACGAAGACGCTCCGTGCCAGGAGGCGCAGCTCCTTCATGACAACACCGTATGCGGTGCCGAAGGACAGGTCACGGTGGTCGGAAAGGGTGTGGGCATTATCCAGTCCTTCAGACGCCTTCCATCGTGCCTGAGCAAACGGCAGGTCGACGGAAATGGTAAGGACCGCGACGTCATCCCCCAGGTCTGTGACCGCTTCGTTGAAGCGCTTTGTCTGCGTCGAGCAGACACCCGTGTCGATTGACGGGATGACGCTGATGAGGCGGATTTTCCCTTCCGTATCTTTCAGCGTGAACGGTGACAGGTCGTTTTGGAGAACCGTGAAGTCCGGCGCCTCGTCACCGACCTTGATTTCCGTTCCGAGAAGTGTAACTGGCTGTTGTTTAAATGTTACTTGTGCCATCTTGCAACGCCTCCTTTTCACCCAGTGTACTAGAGTGCGTGACCGTCTTGCAAACGGTTCGCATAACCATGGGAAAGTGCCGCTTTCTGGTAGCGCTCCTCATGGATGACCAGCGTATCTGCGATATAATCGTGCAGCGCTTCCTTTTTCGGAGTGAATCCGACCACAAGATATAGAACCATAAGCGTCTTCGAGAAATACCTGCCAACCCATTCACGGAACAGGACGGTCTTCCAGTCCAGCCGCCCTCCGTCCCGCCGGATGACCCTTATGCCGGTCACCATCTTCCCAACCGTCTGGCCGAAGTATTTCGTCATTAAGATGAAATACAGGAAGAAGATTGCCGCTGTCAGAAGATTGTATGGTGCATACCAGGCGCCCGGCGCGATCTCAAGTCCCGCTAGCCGGAACATAGGGCGCACCGCCAGCATGCTGAGAGACCCCAGGACGATGAGGTCGATCAGATACGACCAGAAACGGATCCAGAATCCTGCGTAGGCGTGTTGGAACTCCTTGGGCTCCGGGAAGGATCCGGACAGATTGCCGGTTTCATGAATTGGTTCTGTCATTTCGAATCCCTCCTCACTTTTCACCGTAAAGGTACATCATTCGCGGCGAGTTATAGTCCGACAGCACCTGACCGATGATGCGGCTTTCCAAATCACCCTGGAAAAGCGACTGCATTTTTACACCGAGCAGCGAACCGAAGCCCGCATCCATGCTGTATTCGAACATCTGGGCTTTGTCCAGGTCGTGATCGGACCGGAGACCGGCGATTGCATCTTCAAGCCGGCCGGTTTCGTCCGCCAGTTTGGCCTCTACCGCCTGCCCGCCGTTCATGATGCGTCCGTCCGCCCACTTCTTCACTTCCGCCTCGCTCATTCCGCGGCCAGCCTCGATGACGTCCACAAAACGCTCATAGGAATCATTCAGCATCGTCTGGAGCATTTCCCGCTCTTCTTCCGTCATTTCACGCGTCGGGCTCATGATGTCCTTGTACTTGCCCGATTTGATCGTGACGAAGTCGATCCCGTGCTCTTCGGCGAACCCGCCATAGTTGACGCTTTCCATGATGACGCCGATCGAGCCGGTCAGAGTCTCTTTATGTACAAAGATTTTGTCCGCCGGCGCCGAAATGTAGTAACCGCCCGATGCCGCCATGGAACCCATGCTGACGTAAACCGGAATATCCTTTTCTTCCTTGATCTCGACCAGTTTGTCATGGATATCGGACGATTCGACCACACCTCCGCCTGGGGAGTTTACGTAAAGGACCACGCCTTTGACGGATTTGTCCTCCCGGATCATCTCCAGTTGCTCCATGAATGCCTGATGGTTGTATCCGGTCGCAAACAGCGGAGACGCCGCGCCCGTGTCCTGGATGACTCCATCTGCACGCAGGAGCGCAATCCGGTTCCTCGCATCCCCATCTTCAATAACCTGCTCCACCTGTCCGCTTGCAGTCCCAAGCTGGTCTTCCATCATGGACTGCCAGTTCATCGACATGAAGGAAGACACCGTGTTGATGCCCGCCGCGACGACGAACAGCAGAACGGCCGCGCCTAAGGCAATCCAACGTTTCATATTCATTTGATTTCTACCTCCCTTTCCATCTCCCTATACGGGAAAGAACACGGTTCCGTTTCACTTTTCTTGGGCAAGCCTCATCTTTTTCATCATCCGGAACTTCGAAAGAGTCACCAGAACCAATCCGGCCCAGATAAAGGAAAAGGCAATCAGCTCTATCGTACCGAACGCTTCTCCATAGACCACCACACCCAGAAACAGCATCATGGTCGGCGCAACGTATTGGAGGAAACCGAGCAAATACAGCGGGATGCTCTGAGCTCCCCTCGCGAACAGAACGAGCGGAATCGCCGTTACTGCTCCTGAAAGAACAAGGAAAAGAACTGTGCCCGGCCCGGCAGCAAAGAAAATCAGCCGATCCGTCGTTTCTGCCCAGATCAGGTACACGGCGGCCGCAGGCGCGATAAAAGCCGTTTCGATCGTCAGTCCTCTTAAGGCATCCAGATGGATCGTCTTTTTTGCGAAACCGTAGACGGCGAATGTCCCCGCGAGACCAAGCGCCAGCCACGGGAATGTACCGTGGGAGACGGTGATGATCAGGACACCAATCAGTGCCAGCACAACGGCTGCTTTTTCAGGTGAAGACAGCCGCTCCTTCAGGAAAACGATACCAAGCAGGATTGATAAAAGCGGATTGATGTAATAACCGAGGCTGGTCTGGACAATATGTCCGTTGTTCACTGCCCAGATAAACAGGAACCAGTTGCCCGAGATGATGACAGAAGCGCCCAGCAGGCTCCAAAATGCCCGCTTGTTTTTCCAGAGGGCTTTCAGGTCCGCGGCAAGAAGCTTTCCCTGGCCCAGCAACAACACCACCACTCCGGTGGTGATGGATGCCCAAAAAATCCGCTGGGCAAGAACTTCCCCGCTCGGCACATGGCCGAGGCTTTTCCAGTAGATCGGCAGCACTCCCCATATCAGGTAAGCGGAGGCTGCCCAGATGATGCCTGCTTTTTCCTTACTCTCCAAGGATGGTCCCTTCTTTCTTAACTGCCGTGCGCAACAGCCTGCCGCATACACATCAAACTAAAAAACCTCCCTTTTGCAGCCCGGGGGAGGTTTGATCACTGCCCATCCGGGACCGGTTGCGCCGGCCGGAAAATGGGTCAGATCAAAATCAGCTCATGGCTTCCTGCTTGCGAAGTTCGACCCTCATGATCTTGCCTGACGCGGTTTTCGGTAGTTCTTCAATAAATTCAACAGCACGTGGATATTTATACGGGGCTGTGACGGTTTTGACGTGTTCCTGAAGAACCTTGACTAGTTCATCTGACGCCTCTTCCGGATTGCGGAGGACGATGTAGGCTTTGACAATGCTGCCGCGGTCCGGATCCGGACTTGCGACCACCGCGCATTCCTTTACTGACGGATGCCGGGTCAGTGCGTCCTCCACTTCAAATGGTCCGATTGTATAGCCGGAGGAGATGATGATGTCATCAGAACGGCCCTCGAACCAGAAATATCCGTCCCCATCCATTTTCGCGCGGTCCCCCGTCACGTAATAATCACCCCGGAACTGCCGGCTCGTCCGTTCCGGATCGTTCAGGTATTCCTTGAACAGCGCCGGCGTGTCGACATGAACTGCGATATCCCCCACTTCGCCCGCGGCACATGGCTTTCCGTCCTCGTCGATGATTTCGACGCGGTTGCCCGGGGTCGGCTTCCCCATCGAGCCAGGGCGTGCTTCCATTCCTTTCATCGTGCCGACAAGCAGCGTGTTTTCCGTCTGCCCGTAACCGTCCCTGACCTCCAGGTTGAATTCACGGCGGAACGTCTCAATCACTTCAATATTCAGGGGCTCACCTGCCGAGACGGCACTGTGGAGCGAGGACAGGTCATACTTCGCAAGGTTGTCTGTCTTTGCCATCAGCCGGTATTCCGTCGGCGTGCAGCAAAGGACATTCACGCCATATTCACCGATGAGTTCCAGGTACTTTTTCGGATCAAAACGCCCGTTGTAGACAAAGCCTGTCGAACCACTGCCTAGCGTCGCCAGAAACGGCGACCAGATCCACTTCTGCCATCCCGGGCTGGCGGTCGCCCAAACCGTGTCGCCGTCTTCGATGCCGAGCCAGTTGGCGGCGGAGGTCCTCAAATGGGCATAACCCCATCCATGGGTATGGACAACTCCCTTCGGTTTTCCTGTTGTGCCGGACGTGTAAGACAGGAAAGCTGTATCGCCGCTCAGGGTTCCGGATGCTGCGAACTTGGCCGATGCCTTTTCCATTTCATCCAGCAGCGGAATTCCTTCCTCCGAATCACCGACCATGAACAGTTTGACGCCGTCCATATGAGCGGCTTCTTTGAACTGGTCCGCAAACGGCGCAAAGGCGATGATTGCTTTGGCTCCGCTGTGCACGAGCCGGTAATCGATATCGGTCGCCCGGAGCATTTCAGAGCTCGGAATCACCACGATACCGGCCTTTAGCGCAGCAACATAAACTACATAGGCTTCAATGAGACGCGGCATCATGACAATCACCACATCGCCTTTTTCAATTCCATTGGATGCGAGCACGTTCGCACAGCGATTTGCACGATCCATTAATTCACGGTAGGTCACTTCGGTTGTTTCCTTGCCGTCTGTCCAAATCAGTGCTTTTCGTGCCGGTTCATCGGCATATTTTTCAAATTCCGAAGCCAGATTATACCTCTCCGGAGCCAGCAGGTCTGCTCTTCTCATGCCCAGTCACCCCTTTTCATATTCACCTCCGATTATACGCCTAACATTTCGCCGTTTCAAAATAGATTTCGTTTTCAGACGATAACAGGTCCTGAGGATAGACCGTGGCAAATGAAGCACACTTTATGTAAAACGGTAAGCAGAAATTTAAAGACCGCCCGTCACTTGGACGGGCGGCCTTCGCTTGCATTATTGTTGGCCTTTCATCTGCTGCTGTGCCATCGAAACCAAACGCTTGGTGATTTCTCCGCCAACGGAACCGTTGGCACGCGATGTTGCGTCGGCACCCAGCTGAACTCCGAATTCCTGAGCGATTTCGTACTTCATCTGGTCAAGCGCTTGGCGGACACCAGGTACGAGAAGCTGGTTCGAGTTGTTGCTGTTGTTGTTTGCCATGATGTATCACCTCCTTGTGCACATAGAATGTGCCGGAGGCGGATTATCATACGGCCGGATCTCTGGAAATTTATTCCGGATTACAGAAGGTCTGAAAACGGATCTTCTTCTTTTTTCAACGGCAGTTCGGTGATTTCCCGCTCGGCTATGGCTTTTTCGATCATCCCTCCGAAATCCGCCTTGCCTTCATAATAAATGACTTTATCCGTTTTCGGCTTGGTGGCCGGGTTTGCGGGCGTGAAGATGGTACAGCAGTCCTCAAACGGGCGGATCGAGGTTTCATATGTGCCGATCTTTTCAGCGATACTGATGATATCCAGTTTATCCATCGCAATGAGCGGACGGAGTACCGGAGTCGATGTCACTTCATTGATGGCACTCAGGCTGTCGAGCGTCTGGCTGGCGACCTGGCCCAGGCTTTCTCCGGTGACAATCGCTTTCGCACCTATTTCTTCCCGGACCCGGTCGGCAATTTTCATCATCAAGCGCCTCGTCGTCGTCATTGTGAGCGCTGATGGAACCGTATCCTGAATTGCCTGCTGGATTTCGGTGAAATGGATCGTATGCATGCGGATCTTTGAGCCGAATGCGCTCAGCCGTTCCGCAAGTTCCACGACTTTCTGCTTGGACTGCTCGCTCGTAAACGGCGGACTGTGGAAGTGGATGACATCCAGTTTCAGGCCCCGCTTCATCATTAAATAGCCGGCGACCGGGCTGTCAATTCCCCCCGAAAGCATCAGGAGCGCATGGCCATTGGATCCCGCCGGAAGACCGCCGGCTCCCTGGATGGTTTTCGTGGAGAGATAAGCTCCATCCTCACGGATATCGACAAGAAGGCGGATCTCAGGATTTTTCATCTTGACGACCAGATCCGGGAAGAGCGGGAGCAGGTGGCCGCCCAATTCCTGCTGAAGCTCAATCGTCTTCAGCGGGAAGGTTTTGTCCGCGCGCCGGACTTCAACCTTGAACGTCTTGCCTTCCGTCTCCATGACCGACAGAATCCGTTCGGCGGTTTCCTTGATTGTATCGAGATCGGCCTTGCAGCGCACAGCCGGGCTGAAGGACTGGATGCCGAACACATCGGACAGGCGCTTTAGAGCCTCTTCAATTTCCTGTCCTTCTTCCGCGAACAGATACATCCGGTCATGTTCCGACTTCACCTTGACCGTCGGCAGATCTTTCATGATTCGGCGGATATTGTCTCTCAGCTTGCGGATAAATACGTTCCGGTTTTTCCCTTTCAGCGAAAGTTCCCCGTAACGGATCATGATTTCGTGGTACATCATATTCGGATCAAACCCTTTCTATCGTTTCCATGAATGAGGTGAATGCTTTTTTGAATTGATCAATCTCCCCTGCCGAGTTCATCCGCCCGAAACTGATTCGGATCACGCCATGGCGGTATTGATCGGGAACACCCATCGCCTGGAGGACGTGGCTTTCCTTGCGGCTTCTCGAAGAGCATGCGCTTGATGTGGACACATAGATCTCCTGTTCCTGAAGAGCATTGACGGCAATTTCTCCTTTGATGCCACGGATGGCGACGGAGAGGATATGGGGTGCATTATTCTCAGCGCCGAGTACCATCAACTTGTCAAAGGTCGCGAAATAGCGTACAAGGTCATTTCTCCACTCCTCATAAGGCGCGAGATCCCGTTCCTCCATGGCCAGGCGCATCGCCTTGGCCAGTGCCGTTGCGTGCGCGACCGGTACTGTGCCGCTTCTGAAACCTTCCTGCTGGCCGCCCCCGAAAAGAATCGGTTCTAAAGCATGCCTTTTTTTCAGTATCAGAGCGCCGGATCCCTCGATGCCGTGGATTTTATGGGCAGACAGGGATATGGCATCGGGACCGTTTACATTAACCGGAATAGGAATTTTCCCGAAGCTTTGTACCGTATCAGAATGAAAAATGGCTCGCGTTCCTGCCCGGATGATCCTCCCCGCTTCCTCAAGCGGCTGAATGGCGCCGGTTTCATTGTTGACGTGCATGATGGAGACGACGGACGTGTCCGGCGTGAGTTTCCTGTCCAGATCGGCAAGGTCGATCACCCCGTCGCGTCCCACATGGACAGTGTCGACCTCAAACCCTTCCGCTTCCAGTTGCGGAAGGGACTGCAAAACGGCCGGGTGCTCGATAGCCGATACGAGAACTTTTTTTCCGTGGCTGCGGTTGCCGCGCGCCAGTCCGAAAAGAGCCAGATTATCGGCTTCCGTTCCTCCTGAAGTGAAGACAACCTTGCCGCCCGGCATGCCCGCAAGCTCGGCCACCTGTTCGCTTGCCCGCCCGAGCAGGCGGTCAGCCTCGATACCAAGCCTGTGCAGCGACGAGGGATTGGCGAAAAACGCCTTTGATGATTTGATGAATGTATCCAGTACCCGGTCATCAGGCATGGTCGTCGCACTGTTGTCGAAATAAATCATGATGCATGCTTCCTTTCCGAACGAAAGCCACCGTCACAAGACTGTGAGGTGGCTGATTCCCTGACTTATTATGTACGTCAGACTTCCTGTTTGACAAGTACTTCGATTTTTTTGAGGGCACCCGGTTCCGCAGCCTCTACGGCGGAGGCCGCATCTTCCAGCGCCTTGCCGTAGCGGCACTGGTGAAATGCCTCTTCGGCTTCTGCCAGCTGCTCATCGATTGCAGGGTTTGAGCGGTAACGGTTGCCATACTGGATCAGGCGTTCAATCAGATCAACGTTTTCCAGCATCTCATCCGCCTTCTGGGATACCTCATGAATGTAGCCTTCCGCTTTTGCAAGGCTTTCATTCACAAGCGACATATTCAGCGGCATCTCCTGAAGATTGCGGCTGACGATAAACAGCTGCTCCTCAGCTTCTTCAAGACGAACGTCCATGTCTTCCGGGATACCAGGCGTATTCGCCTTGAAAAGCTGCCGGTCCGTTTCCTGGAGGATTCTGCCGAGTTCAGACAGCCGCGCGCGCGCCTCCGTTTCGTTGATGCGCAGTTCTTTCAGGCGGTCGGAGAAACGGCCCTGCTCGTCCAGCAATTGTCTTGACTCTTCGTCAATCGCCTTCAGCTCTTCCTCAAGTACAGAAGATGCGGACTGCCCGGCATTGATCCGGTCCGTCAGCAAGCCAAAGCGTTTTTCCAGTCCGGACACCTGTTCCAGGGCCGCTTCGGGAATCGCCGCTTCCTTCTCGCTGAGCCGATAGTTCTGCTGGACAAAACGGGCTTCGTCCGCGGTGCTTCTCGTGAAGGCGCTCAGCTCGCCGAGGTTTGCGGCGATCTCTGCATGATTTTCTTCAACATAATGGCGGGCGTACACTTCCCGCTCCAGATTGTCGTAAAAACCGTTGATCTCTTCTTCCAGGGAAGCGGTGCGCTCCTTGACTTCGGCCACTTCCAGCGCTTCAAGCGCGGCTTTCAGGTCATCCAGCTCGCGGTCGATTTCAGCAAGGCGTTCCTCCATTTTCAGATGCCCGATGTAGTAGCCACCGTCCTCCATCTCACGGATGCCTGCGCGCAATTCCCTAAGTGACTGTGGAATCTTCGTCTGGATTTCCGTCAGGAGTACCGGCACATCTTCAATTAGCGCAAACGTCTCTTTGGCTTCGTCGGAAAGACCAAGTACAGTCTCTCGGGCTTTCAGGTAATTCCCCGCCGCTGTAAGCTCATCATACTCTTCAAAACGGGGATTGATCGCCTCAAGACGCTTTTCAAGCCGGCCAATGGCGTTTCCGAACGAGTGCTGGTGGGCAAGAAGGCTTTTGCGCGCAGCTTTATGACGCTTTTTCAGCTCTTCCATTTCCACGCGGTTCAGCTCTTCACTGCCGATCAGTTCATCCAGTTCTTCAAGAATCCGGTTCATCTCTCCGTCGGCATAGGCAATTTTCGACTCGATCTCTTTTTCAATCTCCGTCGCCTTGCCAAACCGGAGCCGGTCGACAGCTTCTTCCGCATCAAAAAGGAGGTTGTCGATCGCCGGCATGTGGTCGTCCATGACTTCCGTCCAGCTGCTGCGCCAGCGCTCGAACATCTCCTCCGTCTCTCCGTTCATATTCAGCTGCTTCACTTTTGTCAGTTCCTCAAGGATCGGCTTATGCTGGATCTGCAGCTTCTCTACTTCCAGCTTATTGATGACGGCTGTATGCTTTCGCCTCATAATAAAGGCGACGATGATCAAAGCAATGAGAATGATAATGCCAATGATGATGTACTTCATCATAGTCCCCCTGTTCCAAAATCACTGTAAACGCTGTATTATCCTATATAGTATCATGTTTCACGGTTTTATGCCGTTGTTTTTCGCAAGAAATTGCATGATTCGCCATCATTCATCAGACATCACAGGGAACCTTTCCCTGAAAGGAGAGATTGACCGTGTTTACTCAACAACAATATGAAGGAACACTGCAGGAAAAGTATGATCTTCTGGGCAAGCAGCTGAATGCACTGCTCGAAGGAGAAACGAATGTCATGGCGAACCTCGCCAATGCCTCTGCACTCCTTAACCAATTTCTCGATCGCGTCAATTGGGTCGGATTCTACCTGATGGACGGTGAGGACGAGCTCGTGCTCGGTCCTTTCCAAGGGCTGCCGGCATGTGTCCGGATTCCGCTCGGCAAAGGGGTTTGCGGCACAGCCGCGCTGGAACGGAAAACTCAGCTGGTGGAAGACGTCCATGCCTTCCCGGGGCACATCGCATGTGATGCCGCTTCGCGCTCCGAAGTGGTCGTGCCGATCGTCTTGGATGGCCGAGTTTTCGGCGTCCTGGACATCGACAGCCCGGAGCTTGCGCGCTTCTCCGAAGAGGACGCGCGAGGGCTGGAAAAGTTCGTTGAAGTGCTGGTGAACCATCTCAAATCATGATTCCGGCCCGTTTCCATCACAAAACAGGGCAGCCGGCCTTTCGCCGTGCTGCCCTGTTTTACATGGGAATTATTCAGTTGCAGCCGCAGCTCTCCTTTTCTTGAGTGCGGCAAACGCGGCATCGAAATCAGCAATGATGTCATCCGGGTGTTCCAGTCCCGCGGAAAAGCGGATCATCGAGTCGGTGATGCCCATTGCCTGCCGTTCGTCAGCCGGCACCGCTGAGTGGGTCATCGTGGCAGGATGCTGGATCAGTGACTCGGCATCCCCCAGGCTCACCGCCAGCTTAACAAGCCGCAGTTCATTAAGTAAAATCCGGGTTTCTTCCAGGCAGCCGTCAAGCGTGAAGGAAAAGATGCCGCCTCCGGCAGTCATTTGCCGTTTGGCGATTTCGGCGTCCGGATTATTTTCATCAAACGGATAATGGACCTCCCTCACCGCAGGAACTGTTTTCAGGTAATTGAGGACGGCCTCCGCGTTGGAGCAGTGGCGCTCCATCCGGACGGCAAGCGTCTTGAGTCCGCGGATCATGAGCCATGCATCAAATGGGGAGACGATCCCCCCGAAGTCTTTCTGAACGGTCATCCGGATCCGGCCGATCTCCTCCTCGTCAGCACCGACCAGAAGGCCCGCAATCACATCACCGTGACCATTGATATACTTGGTTGCGCTGTGAAGGACAAAATCCGCGCCGAGTTCGATCGGATTTTGGAAATACGGTGAGCAGAAGGTGTTATCAACAATGACTTTGAGGCCGTGGCGCCGGGCGACACTGACGGCCGCGCGGATATCGGCCACTTCCATCGTTGGATTGACCGGTGTCTCGATGTAAATGACTCTCGTTTCCGGCGTGACCTGGCGCTCGATCTCTGCTTCCGTCCTCATCGGAATCAAGTTGTGCGTGATGCCGTATTTCTCTTTCAGGATATTCAGCAGGCCGAATGTACAGCCGTAGATTCCCCTTGTGCAAAGTATATGGTCGCCTGCCTTCGTGGCATGTACGAGGACGGCGCTGACTGCCGCCATGCCCGAACCGAACGCAAGAGCGCCCGCCCCTTTTTCCAAAGCGGCAATACGTTCCTCCAATACCCTGACGGTAGGATTCGTCAGCCTGGAATAAATATTGCCCGCTTCTTCCCCGGCAAACCGGGCCGCCCCGGAAGCTGCATCAGGGAAAACATAGGTGGAGGTCTGATAAAGCGGAACCGCCAAACTGTCCTGGTGGTCGTGCGGATCATGGCCTTCGTGAATGATGAGTGTATCCCGGTGGACCTTCTTTTCCATCGTTGCCCCTCCTCTTTTGAAAGCGCTATCATTTACTGCTATTATATCTTTATAGTCCCAAAAAGGAAACCATCCTTGTTCTTGACTTCCACCTACCCGCAGGGTATGATAGTCGTTGTGTAAAATAAACGCAGCAGTTGTGTGAGCAGGGCTGTTCATTTTATCCCTTTACCGAAAAGCCCAAGGCGGCTGCTAAGAGGTGACACGCATAAGAGTGGGCGACAGAGCGAATCTTGATTCGCGGCGCAGCACGGCTTATGACCCGAACCTCTGCCGCCTGGAGCTGGACAATGTCCGGGTAAACGGTGCATCGCGTAACCCTTGGCTGCTGGGGCGAAGGTGCAAGATGATGAAATGGCACCGTGTTTGAACACATCTGGTTTTTATTTTACTCAAAATAAAACCAACTTAAGAGGAGGAGTCATCCATGGCTCGCTACACAGGTCCATCTTGGAAAATCTCCCGCCGCCTCGGTATTTCCCTGAGCGGTACGGGCAAAGAACTCGAAAAACGTCCTTACGCTCCAGGCCCGCACGGCCCGAACCAGCGTAAAAAACTCTCGGAATACGGCATGCAGCTTCAAGAGAAGCAAAAACTCCGTCACATGTACGGTGTCAACGAGCGCCAATTCCACACACTGTTCCTCCGTGCAGGCAAAATGCCTGGTAAGCACGGCGAAAACTTCATGATCCTGCTTGAAACGCGCCTCGACAACGTCGTGTACCGCATGGGCCTTGCCCGCACACGCCGCCAGGCACGCCAGCTCGTCAACCACGGCCACGTCCTCGTTGACGGCAAGCGCGTCGACATCCCGTCGTACCGCGTAGCGCCTGGCCAGGAAATCGCACTCCGCGAGCGTTCCCAGAA
Source organism: Bhargavaea massiliensis (assembly GCF_018390575.1). Classification (GTDB taxonomy): domain Bacteria; phylum Bacillota; class Bacilli; order Bacillales_A; family Planococcaceae; genus Bhargavaea; species Bhargavaea massiliensis. The sequence goes on from NZ_JAHBCJ010000006.1 coordinate 187,651, forward strand.
CCTGTCGGCTGTCAACGAAGCGATCGAAGCGACAAACTTCGTTCCTGACTACGTGACATTCGATGCGGAAGCGAAGAAAGGCACATTCGTCCGCCTTCCTGAGCGCAGCGAACTCGCTGCAGAGATCAACGAAGCGCTGATCGTTGAATTCTACAACCGCTAATCAGCTTTTACAGACTGCAGACAAAGTGAGGTCCTCCTCCTTGTCTGCAGTTTTTTTGTGTTTGCATTTAATGATGAAAAAAGGTTTCTGTTTTCGAAACCACAGGAAGCGATGTCTAAATTCTATGCAGTAAAAAATCCTTCGGATTTCCGCTGCAGATTCTTACTTACCAAAACTGAGTTTTGGTAGCAGGAAGAGCTTTGAAGGCCAACGCTGCTGCTTTGGCCACAGACGCCATTGTCCGTGACGGCGCCCGCTAGTCCCGGGTGTTGCTTCAGCCAATGCCAACAAGCAGATTGGCATCTGCGTGCAACAACGCAAGCGTTGCGGAGTCAATTATTGCTTTAATCGACCCTAATGTTCGTCATCTCACTCCTTCGCTGCCCTCTCCCCTTCTGATACAATCTGTTTAGAAGAACGGAGGGGTTGCAATGAAGCTTGTTTCCATATGCCCGAGCAATACGGAATTGCTTGCGTACCTTGGTTTGGATGCGCAGCTTGTAGGGGTGGATGATTTTTCTGATTGGCCGGCGTCCGTTTCGGAGTTGCCGAAGCTCGGGCCGGATCTGTCGATCGACCTGGACCGTCTCGAGGTACTTGAGCCAGATCTGGTCCTCGCGTCACTCAGCGTCCCGGGTATGGAGAAGAATGTGGAGGGGCTTGAAAACCGTGGTATTCCTCATCTCGTCACCAATCCGCAGAGTCTTGAGGATATTGCAGGAGACTTGGTGACCGTTGGACGGGCATGTGGGATTGAAGATCTGGCTAGTCAGACCGCTCGGGAATACTTGGACTTCATCAGTGAGCTTGAAAACCGCTCGAAATTAACAACAGACAGGCCGTCGCTGTACTGGGAATGGTGGCCGAAGCCGGTATTCACACCCGGCAGCATCAACTGGCTTACGGAAATCAGCCGGATCGCGGGCGGGCGCAATTTATATGAAGACGTTGAGCTTGCCAGCGTCCAGACAGACTGGGAAGATGTGGCCTCCCGTGATCCGGACAGGATTTTGCTCGCGTGGGTCGGTGTCCGTACTGAAAAGATCCGTCCGGAGCTGCTGTTAAAACGGCCAGGCTGGCCGGAGCTTCGATCAGTGCGCGATGGACAGGTCGATGTCATGGAGGAATGGCTCTACTGCCGCCCGTCACCGCGCCTGCTGGAAGGTGCGCTGAAACTCGGCAACATGCTTCATCCGAAACTATATGGAGATCTCCGTCTGCCCGGTTGGGTCCAAGGGGTGTGAATTAAACGGAAATAGCCCCTGTGGACACTTCAAGGTCCGCAGGGGCTGTTCATTAGTTTTCTATGGATGAGGCCATCACAGAAAGAAGCTCTTCCGCAGTAAGGGATGTATCTCCCCCACCCTGTACAAAAGTCTCGCTTCCGCCGCCTTTTCCGCCGGTTGCTTCAAGCGCAGCGGCGGCCACCTGTTTCATGGAAACCGCGGCTTCACTGCCGCACGCGGCGACAAACTGCAGTTTTCCACCGTTCCGTACAGCAAGCAGGACGATGGCATCTTCCCGCGCAGCCGCGGCAGCCCTGCCCAGTTTCTGCAGGACTGCGATCGGGCGGTCTTTGAAGGATGCCTTTACCAACGGCCCGGTGGTGACAAGAGATTGCGCCTCCATTTCAAGCAGCCGGTCTTCCGCTTCCGCAAGCTGCTTTTCAAAAACACGGTTCGTATCAAGAAGCCTTCTGATCGCCTCTGCAGTTTCTTCTGCCGGCACGCTCAGCAATCCGACCGCTTCCTTGAGGATCCGATTCTTTTTCCCGAGCTGATCGAGGATCCGATTGCCGCAGACGAAATGGACACGGGTTTTCTTTCTCACCCTTTCCATCCCGAGAATCTTCAGCTGGCCGACTTCTCCCGTGGAGTATGGATGCGTCCCGCCGCACCCGTTGTAATCGTAATTCGGGATGATGACAAGCCGGATTTCCCCGTCCACCGCAATTTCCTTCCTTAGGCGGTCCCGGTCCAGCTCCTCTTCCGTCACCCAGCGGGTTTCGATCTCCCGGTTTTCACGGATGATTTCATTTGCCCGCTTCTCGGCAGCTTCCAACTGCTCATCGATCAGGTGCTCGGTATCCAGATCAATCGCTACGATTTCACTGCCCAGATGAAAGCTGACCGTCGAACAGCCTGCCGTCTCAATGAAGGCGGCCGTCAGGATATGCTGGCCCGTATGCTGCTGCATATGGTCGTGGCGACGTGTCCAGTCAATTTTGCCTGAAGCGACAAGCGCATTCAGCGGTTCTTCCACATAGTGGCGGATCTCTCCATCCCTTTCTTCCACATCCGTCACCCGGATGCCGTTCAGCTTACCGGTATCATGCGGCTGGCCGCCACCCGTCGGATAAAAAGCGGTGTTTTCAAGCACGGCAAACGGCCTGCCGTCTTCCACCCCTTCCCGGATGACATTTGCCTTGAAGGTGGTCCGGTAAGGATCTTTATAGTACAGACGGTTTTTCAGAATGGGAATTCCCTCCTTGCATCCCGGTCTCGCTCAGGCGCCCCGGTCAGTTAAATCGGATCATCGTGTATTTTTTCTTGCCGCGGCGGATGATGGTGAACGCATCATCCAGACGATCAGAGGCATCGATCGTGTAATCCAGGTCTTTCACCCGTTCCCCATTGATGGATATTGCGCCATTAGTCACATCTTCTCGCGCCTGGCGTTTGGAAGAAGAGATTCCCGCTTCGACAATCAGGTCGATAATGTTCCGGACTTCTTTCGCAGTTTCGTAGCTCGGTACGTCTTTGAATGCGTCTTTCATCTCGGACACGGACAGTGATTTCAGGTCGCCGCTGAACAGTGCGGCAGTAATGCGTTCCGCCTGGGCAAGCGCTTCGTCACCGTGGATCAGGCGCGTCATTTCTTCGGCCAGTGTCTTTTGAGCCTTGCGGAGATGCGGCTCTTCCTCGACCGATTTTTCAAGTTCGGCGATTTCTTCTTTGCTGAGGAACGTGAAGATCTTCAGGTACTTGATGACATCCGCATCCGCCGCGTTGATCCAGAACTGATAGAACTCGTATGGGGATGTCTTTTCCGGATCCAGCCAGACGTTGCCGCCGGCCGTCTTGCCGAATTTTGTTCCATCGGCCTTGGTAACAAGAGGAATCGTCAGGCCGAACGCCTTGGCGTTCTCGTCATGGGTTTTCCGAATGACTTCCAGTCCCGTCGTAATGTTGCCCCACTGATCCGAGCCGCCCACCTGCACGCGGCAGTTGTAATGGTCATAAAGATGGTTGAAGTCCGCGCCCTGTATGAGCATGTACGAAAACTCGGTAAATGAAATACCGGTTTCAAGTCGTGTCGCGACGTTCTCCTTCGCAAGCATGTAGTTCACGCTCAGAAGCTTTCCGTAGTCGCGCAGGAAGTCGATCGCCGTCATTTTGCCGAACCAGTCCTTGTTGTTGACCATGACAGCGGCATTCTCATCGCTGAAATCGAAAATCTGCTCCAGCTGACCACGGATGCCGGCCACGTTGTGGCTGAGCTGTTCTTCCGAAAGCAATTGCCGCTCATCCGCCTTGAACGACGGGTCCCCGATCATGCCGGTCGCCCCGCCCACCAGTACGATCGGCCGGTGTCCGTGCTTCTGGAATCGGCGCAGCGTCAGGAATGGCACGATATGCCCGATGTGCAGGCTATCGGCTGTCGGATCAACCCCGCAGTAGAGGGAAATGTTTTCCTTGTTCAACAGTTCGGAAAGGGATTCCTCGTCCGTTGTTTGGTAGAGCAGGCCCCTCCATTTCAGATCTTCGATCAGTTCGTTCGTCATTGTTCATCCCTCCAGAAAATAATAAAAGCCCCTGCGGATCCTAAGATCCTGCAGGGGCGCTGATTCCATCAACGCGGTACCACCCGGCTTGGGAAGCGCAAACCGCTTCCCCGCTTATGCATGATAACGCCATGCCGGCGCCTTGCTCCGGGGCTGTAATTCACGAATCGTCCGCCGGACAGCTTTCACCAGCCGCTGCCTCTCTGATCGCTCGGCGGACGGCGCTACTGCGGCCCCATCCTCGCTCGGTAATGATTTAATAATCCTCATTCTATCCGAATCCGGAACGATGTCAATACTGATTTCTCCCCCTGTCGCAATATGGTATAATATGACGAGATTTTAAGGGGGGATCCTGTGGAGAGAAAAAATCCATTTAAATATATAGAAGAGAAAGTCGCGGAGTTCCAGGAATCGCAATGGGGCAGGCGGCTCAGGATTGGATCGGGCGTCACCTGGAACCTCCTCCTCCTCTTCGCGGTCACGGGCATCCTGCTCGGGATCTTCGCCGGTTCGGCCGGAGCGGGTTATTTCGCTTCGCTCGTGAACAAAGAACCGCTCCGCACAAAGGAAGAAATGAGGCAGACGGTCCTGACCTATGAAGAAACGTCCGAATTGTACTTTGCTGACGGAGTCTACCTCGGCAAAGTCAATGCGGACATCGAGCGCAGGGAGACCAAGCTCGGCGACGTCTCCCCTTATCTCATCAATGCAGTGCTCGCGACAGAGGATGAGTACTTTGATGATCATGAAGGGATTGTCCCGAAAGCGATACTCCGGGGTCTGTTCCAGGACGTGACGAACGCCGACTCGCAGACCGGGGGCTCGACGCTGACACAGCAGCTGATCAAAAACCAGATTCTCACGAACGAGGTTTCCTACGAACGGAAAGCCAAGGAGATCCTGCTGGCGATGCGTCTTGAAAAATTCATGAAAAAAGAAGAGATCCTTGAGGCGTACCTGAACATCATTCCATATGGACGGAATGCGTCCGGCCAAAACATCGCCGGTGTCGCCACAGCAGCGGAGGGCCTGTTCGGAGTTACCCAGAAGGAACTCAACCTTCCGCAGGCCGCTTATATCGCGGGTCTTCCGCAGGCGCCCTTCCTCTATACCCCGTTTTACTCGGGTCAGCGTGGAATGAAGACACCGGAAGAACTGGAACCGGGCATTGAGCGGATGAAAACCGTTTTATACAGGATGAAGGAGACCGGCTATATCTCAAAGGAAGAGTATGAGCAGGCTGTTGTCTACGACATCACAAAAGACTTTAAAAAGCCTGAAAAGCGCGCGACGGAACGATATCCGTTCCTGACCCCCGAAATCCAGCTGAATGCCGTGGAGATCCTAGCAAAAATCCTTGCGGAAAAAGACGGAATCGACCCGGCAAGGCTTGACGAAGAATCCGAGCTTCGCGCCAAGTACAAGCAACTGGCCAGCCGGGACTTGGAAACAGGCGGTTACCGAATCCACTCGACGATCAAAAAAGACCTGTATGACCGCTTCCAAGAGATTAAAAACAACTTCGAGTATTACGGTCCGACACTGACCGAGACAGAGGTCGACAGCGAGACGGGTGAACCGGTCGAGAAGTTACATCCTGTCGAAGTCGGCTCTATGGCAGTGGAAAACGGGTCCGGCCGCATTCTTGCTTTCGTTGGCGGACGTGACCATCAGATCGAACAGACCAACCACGCCACCAACGCTTTCCGGCAGGTCGGATCTTCAATCAAGCCGCTTCTCGTATATGGTCCCGCGATTGAATTCGGCCATATCGGTGCCGGCAGCCCCGTCGTGGACGTCTGGGCCAAAATCGGCAGCTGGACACCAAAGAACTTCATCGCTTCCCGCCAGTACGGGATTGTTCCTGCGCGCGAAGCGCTTGCCAAGTCGTATAACCTGGCTGCCGTCCGGACGCTCGGCAAGATTGCGGACAAAGATCCGACACAGTTCCTCGACAAGATGGGCTACGACCGCATCCTAGATACCCAGCGGAACGTCCCTTCGGCGGCATTGGGTGTTTACTCGGCATCTGTCCAACAGAATGTCGGCGGATTCTCCACCCTCGCCAATGGCGGCAAGTATGTAGAACCGTATATGATTGAGCGGATTGAGGACAGTGAAGGAAATCTCGTCTACGAACACAAGACCGAGCCCGTCGAGGTGTTCAGTCCGCAGACCGCTTATATCGTGACAGACATGCTCAGGGATACCGTTACATCCGGCACGGCCACCATCATGAGACAGGATTTGAACTTCCGTCCGGACATTGCAGCAAAAAGTGGAACGACCGACAACTTTAAAGATGTGTGGTTGATGGGATACAACCCGAACGTCACGCTCGGTGTCTGGCTCGGCTATGACAACGAGAAAAAGTATAAGCTCGGCAGAATGACATCGCGTGACCTGCAGCCAAGCACTAGGGTGAACAAACTGTTCGCGCGGCTCATGAACGGCATGAATGAAGTGGCACCGGACATTGTGGGGGCCGGAGAACGGTTCCAGCAGCCGGAAGGCGTCGTCAGCCGCTCGTTCTGCGGCATCTCCGGGCTTGCCCCATCAAAGGCCTGCCAGGCTGCCGGCCTTGTAAGGGCAGACTTGTTCAACGCACACACATTCGTTCCTAACAAACCTGACGATAGCTTCGGCGGTACATCTGGAGGAGCTTATGTCATTGCTGGCGGCACCCGCTACCAGGCACTGCCTTCGACTCCTAAGGAATTTGTCCGGAGCGGCGCCGCAGGCATCAGCAAGGATTTTGTTGACCGCATGCTCGCCCCTTACGGCGGTGATCCGGCCGGGCTCTTCCCGAACGGATCCAGGTTCGGAAGCAATATTGTTTCTGCCCAAAGTTATAGCGGTATCGCCGGTGCACCGGTCGCACCGGGCGCGGCTCGCTCAGGAAGCAATATCACCTGGAGCAACTCCCCTTCGGCAGATGTGGTCGGCTACTATGTGTACAAAGACGGCGCCAAGATTGCATCCGTAGCATACGGCGGCTCCTACAGCGTCAGTGCGTCCGCGCCGGGCTCCTATAGCGTCCGTGCCGTCGATATCACCGGAGAACTGTCCGGCCCATCCAATGTCATCAAGATTGATGCTCCTGAACCTAAGGAAAAACCTAAAGAAGAGCAAAAAGACAAAAAGCCTCAGGAAAATAAACCTTCAGAATCCGGAGACGACAAGAAACCTGCTGACAAAAAAGAAGAAGATAAAAAGCCGGAAAAAGACCAATCCGATAACAATCAGGACGGCAACAACAGTGGGGGCGACAGCAAGGAAGACGGCGATAACGGCAACGGAAATGACGAGAACAATGGCGGCAACAAAGACAACGGAAATAATGGTAATGGCGGGAACAGCGGCAACGGCGGCTGATTCCCACGCCCCTCACCCGGCATCCCACAAGGATGCCGGTTTTTTCATTCTCAGTGCTTATCGTCTGTATGCAAAAAAGCTGCAGACAAAGGAGCCATTCGCTCACTTTGTCTGCAGCCCTCGCTGGGTATTTGTCGACGTTTCGGGAGAGTATGTCAACGTCTCAGCTGAGTATGTTAACATCTTAACCTGGTACGTGAACGTCTCAACCGAATATACCCGCCTCTCCGTATCTGTTCCATCAGTCTTCCATTGTCGACAGATCGCCTGTCGGAAGGTCGAGTTCCCATGCTTTCAGTACACGGCGCATGATCTTACCGCTCCGGGTCTTCGGCAGTTTATCTTTGAACTCGATTTCGCGCGGAGCCGCATGGGCAGCCAGACCCTTCTTGACGAACTGCCGGATGTCTTCCTTAAGCTCATCAGTCGGCTCATATCCGTCGTAAAGGGCGACGAATGCTTTGATGATTTCACCACGTACCGGGTCCGGCTTGCCGATGACACCCGCTTCCACAATCGCCGGGTGCTCAATCAGCTTGCTTTCGACTTCAAACGGTCCGACCCGTTCGCCCGATGTCATGATGACATCGTCGACACGTCCCTGGAACCAGAAGTAACCGTCCTCATCCATATAGGCGGAATCCCCGGATACATACCATTCGTCGTTCAGGAAGTACGAGTCGTACTTTTCCTGGTTGTTCCAGATTTTCCTCATCATTGCCGGCCAGCCTTTTTTCAGCGCGAGGTTCCCCATCGAGTTAGGAGGCAGAACTTTGCCCTGGTCATCGACAATGGCCGCTTCGATGCCCGGAACCGGCTTGCCCATCGAGCCCGGCTTAATCGGCATCGAACCAAAGTTTACGATCATCTGGGCGCCTGTTTCCGTCATCCACCATGTGTCATGGATGCGCTTGTCGAATACTTCAAGCCCCCATTTCACAACTTCAGGGTTCAGCGGCTCACCGACCGATAGAACATGGCGAAGGGATGACAGTTCGAATTCCTTGATCAGTTCGTTTCCTGCGCCCATGAGCATGCGGAACGCAGTTGGCGCGGAATACCAGACTGTTACGCCATAGTCCTCGATCGCCTGGTACCAGTCCTCAGTCTTGAAACGTCCTCCGACAATGAGCGACGTCGCGCCGGCCAGCATCGGGCCGAACACCCCGTAAGCAGTTCCGGTCACCCAGCCCGGGTCGGCCGTGCACCAGTATACATCCGTTTCCTTCAGATCCAGCACCCATTTTGCGGTCTGGAGCTGCTGAACCATCGCGTACTGGACATGCAGAACGCCTTTCGGGCGCCCTGTTGAGCCGGACGTATAGTGGAGAACCGTTCCGTCTTCCTTGCCGAGCCAGACCGGCTCAAAGTGCGCGGATGCTTCTTTCAAATGCTTATTGAAGTCGACAATCTTGTCGGTTTCTTCGATATTATCACCGACCAGGAAGACTTTCTCGAGTTTTGGGAGCCGGTCGACCGGGACGCGCTCCAGGAGGTCAGGAGTCGTAATGATCGACTTTGCCTCAGAGTCATCAAGACGGTCAAATACTGCCCCTTCCATGAAAGCCTCAAACAGCGGACCGACGATTGCCCCGAGCTTGAGTCCTCCTAGAAGCGCGAAGTACAGCTCAGGAGAGCGCGGCATGAAGATGAACACCCGGTCCCCTTTACCGAGTGTTGAATGCGTTTTCAGCACATTTGCGGCTTTGTTGGTCATCCGCTTCATCTGATCGTACGTATATGCTTCTTTCCGACTGTGGTCTTTATAATAAAGTGCCACTTTATTTTTCCGGAATGAATCTGCATGGCGATCCACGGCCTCATAGGCAATATTCACTTTTCCGGTTTGATACCAGCTGAAATCCTTTTCTGCATCTTCCCATTTGAAATTTTCGACGGTCTTTTCATAGTCCGCCAGATTGAATCCCCCATCACTGACAGGTATGACGTTTTTCTCCATCGTTGCCATATGATCACCCTTTCGCAATACGTTTACACTATCATTCTACACGAAATAGAATCATATGTGGCAATATTTTAACTTTTTAGCCCCAAATAAGACTTTAGTAGTTCTCCAATCAAAACTGCAGATATTCTGCAGTTCTCCGCATCAACAGACCTTCCCTTTAACTTCTGATTCCTTTGGAGGCGTAGTTGATCAGGTTTTCAACGAACGTTCCAAAATGTGCAAAGCGCGGGTCTTTGGTCTGTCCGTTTCTGAAGCGGGAGTAGATTTGCTGGCAAATGACAGCGAGCTTAAAATAGGCGAATGTCAGGTAATAATCGATGTGACTGACGTCCCGGCCGCTCTTTTCCGAATAGGCCCGAATAAACTCTTCCCTCATATAAAAACCTTCCATCACGGTGACCGGCGGCTTGCAGAGACCGTTCCTCAGAAGTTTGGGATCATCTGCTTGTATTCAGTAACTCATCGCTGCCGCCACATCCGCAAGCGGGTCGCCGACAGTCGCCATCTCCCAATCAAACAGTCCGGTCATCTCTGAAAAGTCATCTGAGAACATCGCATTATTCAGCTTGTAATCATAATGGATCACGGAAGGCTCGCCGGATTCCGGTATGTTTGATGACAAGTAGTCGATCAGCATCCCGACTGCATCCACTTCGCCGGTCTTTGCCCGATTGTGTCGGCCCCATAAATAGAGCGAGCTGATTTTGCAATTTCTTCACTTTTTCCGTAGCCACGCCTCCATACTGACCGATTGGTATGTTTAGAATGTAATAACTTCTATCAATCGTCAAACTGAAGATTTCCTTTTATGTGATAGGGAAAATAGAGCCTGTACGCTACGTGTAACCCGGTGCCATCGACCGTTCATAAAAATGGGAAGATTCACTCCCCTCGGCAGCATGCATTCATGTATAATCTGGAATAGCCACTACAACGAGGCGGTGACAATTTGGAACATGTGAAAACCTACTTTTCTGAGGAACTGGCCCATCCATCGGGTGATCTGGTCATTGAGGGGCCTGTTTCTCCCGAGACTTTGGAATTACTCGAATTCCATGAAGATCTGATCGCCTTCCGGCAGCCGGATCAGCAGCACCGGGCTATCGTGGGCATTGCCCGGCTGCCAGAAGGACGAATTATCATAGCACGCCATGAAAATACGATTGTCGGCTATGTGACATTCCTTTATCCTGATCCGCTGGAGCGTTGGTCGGAAGGTAAAATGGACAATCTGATTGAACTTGGGGCCATTGAAGTCATCCCTGCCTTTAGAGGTGGAGGCGTCGGAAAGCAATTGCTGAAGGTTTCCATGAGGGATGACCAGATGGAAGACTACATCGTCATCACGACCGAATACTACTGGCACTGGGATCTGAAGGGTACGAAACTGAACGTCTGGGAGTACCGGAAAGTGATGGAGAAAATGATGAATGCCGGCGGGCTTACTTATTACGCGACAGATGATCCCGAGATCAGCTCACACCCGGCAAACTGCCTGATGGCGAGGATCGGAAGCCGTGTGGATCAGGATTCCGTCCAGAAATTCGATCAGCTCCGGTTCATGAACCGGTTCATGTACTGACTCTTTGAAGGGGGTTATCGGGGATGATTCTTGAAGAAATCATGAATACGGAAGTCGTGACGCTAGGTCCCGGAAATACGATACGGGAAGCGCTTGAACGGATGGAAGACAAAAAGATCCGTCACCTGCCGATCGTGGATGATAAGGGGGAGATCGTCGGCATTGTCTCGGACCGTGACCTGAAGGAAGCCATTCCGTCATCGCTGATTGGAAAACAGGATCTGTCTGTCTATGACACCCTGCTTTCGGAAATCATGACGCGGGATCCGCTGACCGGGCACCCGCTTGATTTTGTCGAGGAAGCTGCCGTAATCTTTTATGAACATGGCATCGGCTGCCTGCCCGTTGTCTCGGCGGGAAAAGTGGTCGGCATCATCACGGAGACTGACCTTCTCTACCGCTATATCGAACTGACAGGTGCCAGCAAGCCCGGTTCCCAGATTGAGGTGCGCGTGCCGGATGTTGCCGGAGTCCTATTCGGTGTTTCCAAAGTTTTCTACGACCACAATGCGAACGTGCTAAGCGTGCTGGTCTACCCGGACAAAGAACGGCTGGATCACAAAATTCTCGTCATCCGGGTCAAAACGATGAATCCGCTCGCAATCATCGAAGAACTGCGCAAGGAAGGATATGACGTGCTATGGCCGAATCTACCCGGAATGCACCAATGAAACGGGCAGCATTCGTCTATTCCGAGGGTCAGCTCGACTATAAATTCTCCGAGACACACCCGTTCAATCAAAAACGGCTCGTTCTGACGACAGACCTTCTGCGTGCCATCGATGCCCTCCCCGACTCGGCCATTGTCGAACCGCGGGTGGCGACCGATGAGGAGCTGGCGCTGATTCATGATGAACGATACATCGAAATCGTGAAAAAGGCCGGGAGCGGAGAAATCGATCAGGCCGTTGCCGAGAATTACGGAATCGGTACGGAAGACACGCCCATTTTTCCTGATATGCACGAAGCAAGCGCGCAGCTGGTCGGCGGCACGCTGACCGCCGTCGATGAAGTGATGGAAGGCCGCGCCCGTCGCGCGGTGAATCTCGGCGGCGGACTGCATCACGGATTCCGCGGCAAAGCATCCGGCTTCTGTGTGTACAATGACAGTTCGGTCGCCATCCGCTATATGCAGGAAAAATACGGTGCGCGTGTCATATACATCGATACCGACGCCCATCACGGAGACGGCGTGCAATGGAGCTTTTACGATGACCCGGATGTATGCACCGTGTCCATCCATGAAACAGGACGTTATCTGTTCCCCGGCACCGGCTCGATCACCGAACGCGGGAGCGGCCAAGGGTACGGCACCTCATTTAATCTCCCGGTGGACGCCTTTACCGAAGATGATTCGTTTCTTGAGGTATACCGTACTTCTGTCAGGGAAATCGCGGAGTTCTTCAAACCCGATGTGATCCTTACACAAAACGGTGCGGATGCCCATTATTTTGATCCGCTCACCCATCTGCATTCGACCATGAAGACCTACCGGGAGATTCCGGAAGTGGCCATGGAACTCGCAGAAAAGTATTGTGGCGGCAGGTGGATTGCCGTCGGGGGCGGCGGGTATGACATCTGGCGTGTTGTGCCGAGGGCCTGGTCACTGATCTGGCTCACAATGAACGAATCGGCCATTCCAACTGGCCCGCTGCCAAAAAAGTGGCTGGCACAATACGGCCAAGAGGCACCTGTTCCGCTGATGACAGAGTGGGAAGACCCGGATCCGCTCTACAAGCCGATTCCGCGCAAAGCGGAAATCGAAGAAAAAAACCGGCTGATGATGGAAAAAGCCCTCCATATCATACGGAACGAGATAAAATGAAAAGGAGTTGCCGGCACATCGGCAACTCCTTTACTTATTCAATCGTTGAATTTTGCGGATTCCCGAACTTCCATCCGGTGCGGCAGGATAAAGGTCGGATCACCGACTTCTTCGTTGCTCATGTACTTTGTCAGCAGGCGCATCGAAACGGCGCCGATGTCATATAGCGGCAGAACGACCGAAGTGAGCCGCGGCCGGACCATCCTCGAAAGCTTTGTGTTCTCGAAAGCCACCACTTCCACATCATCCGGCACATTCTGGCCTGCGTCCATCACCCCATGTATGACTCCGATCGCCAGCTCATCACTTCCGGCAAATACAGCAGTCGGCCGCCGGTCGGTCGCATGCCAGGCTTCAAGTGCGGCATCATACGAATCTTCCACTTCAAAGACAAGACCTTCGTCATACTCGACACCCGCATCCTGGAGGGCATCCCTGTACCCTTCCAGCAGATGGTCACGGTTAATGGTCGTATCAAGCGGCCCGGTGACTAGCGCCACTTCTTTATGACCGTTCTCAAGCAGATGCCCGACAGCCTCGCGTGCGGCGGATCGGTAATTGATATTGACGGACGGAATAGCGCCGGTCTCATCGACTGTTCCCGCCAGTACGACCGGAACCGTCGACCGGCTGATTTCTTCCCTGAGTCCCGGAGAGATCTGATCACTCATGAGGACAATCCCGTCCACCTGCTTGCCGAGCATCGTTTCGATCAGGCGGATTTCCTTCTCCTCATTCTCGTCGGAGTTCGACAGGATGATATTGTATTCATACATCGTGGCAATATCACTGATCCCTCGGGCGAGTTCAGCGTAAAACCCTTTCGAGATATCCGGAATGATCACGCCGACCGTGGTCGTCTTTTTGCTGGCCAGACCCCTCGCCACAGCATTCGGGCGGTAACCGAGCTTCTCGATGGCTTCCTTTACCCGCTTCCGCGTGGCCGGCTTTACATTGGGGTTGCCGTTAACCACCCGGGATACGGTCGCCATTGAAACATTGGCTTCCCGTGCCACATCATAAATCGTCACTGTCATGAAAAGATCCCTCCGATGAAAACACATCTTATTTCTTTCATTTTACGACAGTTTCTCTTTAACTTAAACGAAAAAGCCGGAACTTTTCGTTCCGGCTTCCCTTTATGCCATGACAGCATGGGTTTTCATGAATTTTTGGAGTTCGCTGTAGAATTCATCGAACTGCTCAAGGTTCATTTGTTGGGCGGAATCCGATAGTGCAACTGCCGGATCCGGGTGAACTTCCGCCATGACGCCATCCGCACCGACTGCAATTGCAGCCTTTGCCGTCGGAAGCAACAAGTCGCGACGGCCAGTGGAGTGGGTCACGTCGACAAATACCGGAAGATGCGTTTCCTGCTTGAGAATCGGAACAGCTGAGATATCAAGCGTGTTGCGTGTGGCTTTCTCATAGGTACGGATGCCGCGCTCACACAGCATGATCTGATTGTTGCCCTGAGAAATGATGTACTCCGCCGCATTGATGAATTCATCGATGGTTGCGGCGAGTCCCCGCTTGAGCAGGACAGGCTTGTTCACCTGGCCGGCAGCCTTCAGGAGTTCGAAGTTCTGCATATTGCGGGCACCGATCTGGATGACATCCACGTAATCAAGTGCTTCCTCAAGGTGGCCCGGTGTCACGATTTCGGAAACGACCGCGAGCCCGTTTTCATCGGCTGCACGCTTCATCATCTTCAGGCCTTCCAGCCCAAGTCCCTGGAAGTCGTATGGCGACGTGCGGGGCTTATAAGCACCGCCGCGAATCAGCTTCTGTCCTTTGGCGGCAAGTGCAGCCGCCACGGTCGATACCTGCTCATAGGATTCGACGGCACACGGTCCGAAAATGAATGTCGGCACGTCTTTGCCGATGCGCGCACCGTTCACCTCAACGATTGTGTCCTCCTGTTTCTTCTTGCGGGAAACGAGCAGCGCTTTGCGGTGGTCGTCTTCCTGAAGCTCCAGGGCCGTCTTGAAGATTTCCTTGAAAATATGGTCAACAGTCGACTGCGGCACAGGACCGTTGTTGTTGTCTTTCAGAAGGTTCAACATATGGCGCTCACGGAGAGGGTCATAACGGTTGACACCTTGCTTTTCCTTAACTTTACCGATTTCCTGGACGACTTCCGCACGCTCGTTGATCAGGCGCAGGATTTCCAGGTTTAATTCGTCCACCTTGCCTCTGAGGCTTTCCAGATCATTCAGGCCCATTCCCGTATCCCCTCTCTTATTGGATTAACTGTAGCGGCACCGCAATGCCTTTTACAGATAATGAACCCATTATAGTAGAGGATGCACGTTTTTGTCACGTCTTATTTGCTGAATAATATTACTTTTCGGATGTAAGCGATTACATGTCAGGGCATAGGAAAAGTCCGCCAAGGCGGACTTTTCGTTTAAGTGTTTTTGTTGTCTTTTTTGTCGTTCTCGATTTTGGAAATATGGTTCATGGCCATGACTTTGTTGTCTCCGGTGTTTTCGGAGTTGTCATAGCTGTATGGCGTGTTGCCGCTGTGCTGGCCTTTTGTGCTTGGGTCGTTGGGCGTATTGTTGGAAGTGGTGTCGGGCTTCTTATTGCTGCCGTTTTTTTTGGAACTGCTGCCTGACTGGCCGTTCTTGTTCGATTTTTTCGCCATGTCTTTGGCTTCTTTTTCCTTTTCTTCGACTGCCGTCTTCAGCGCTTCCGCGGTGGAGTTGACTTTGTCCTGCCCGCTATCGATCGCCGATTCCACTTTTTCTGCAACTGTGTCGATCAATTCGATCGGTTCTTCCCCTTCAGAGGAAGCAGTCCCGTCATCCATCGGTGCATTCTGGCCTTTTTTCGACTTCACCTTGTCAACGACCTTGCTCGTCTGGTCCTGGACCTTTTTGGTGATATCGCCCGTTTTCTCTTTTACTGTTCCTGTAAGGTTGGACGTCTTGTCTTTCGCAGCGTTAGACAGTTCAATGCCTTTTTCCTTAATGGTACCGGCCTGGTTGCTTACATCGCTGCGCAGTTCCTTTCCTGTCTTTGGAGCCAGGAGAAGCGCTGCGCCTGCGCCGATCAGCGCACCAATCAGCGCACCGGCGATAAATCCGCCGCCGTTGTCTTCTTTTTCATACCCGTCATGGTAGAAGGAATCGCTGTAGTTGTTGCGGTAGCTGTAGTCATACTGATTTGGGCTGTACATGTCATATGTCGCCGGCTTGCTGCCCGGATAATCAGTTGCATAGTCCGCATTGACACCCGATGCGGCCGCCTGCTCCTGCGCCTCGTAATAATCACGGTTCGTTCCCGGTTCATTGTAGTTCGGTTTCAGGTGTTTGTCTTTGCTCATTTTTGTTCCTCCTTTAGTGTGATAAAAATTTTTAATGCAGCAACAGTTTGCTTGTCAGGAATTGATATTTTCAGGTTCAGGCAAGCGTTTCTGTGCAGTTGCCGAATACCGGTTCCATCCATCCTTGTCTTTGCCTGTGCCCGAGCGTTCTTTCCATTTGTCGCGGATTTCCATAACGACATTGCTCCACTGCACGACCTGGGCAATCTTGTCTTCGTTGCGCTCCACTTCAGCCGCGACGGATGATGTGATCCGTCGTACGGACGAATTGAGGTTTCCGACGGATTCACCTACGCCCTGCACGGCGTGGACAACCGTATTGAGCTTTTGACTCTTTTCCTGGATGTCCTCTGCCAGCAGGTTCGTCTTGTGAAGCAGTTCGGTCGATTCCTTCGTGAGCCCCTGAATCTGACCTTCGAGACCATCAACCGTTGATGCGACGTTATTCAGCGTCTTTTTCACGGAGTTGAGGGTCACGGCCAGGGCGATGCACAAAATCAGAAAAGCAACGGCCGCTACAATCGCCGCGATGTACAACAAATTTTCCATGCCATTTCCTCCTATTCATGATGCCTGTTTCATACTAACGTTGTACCCCTGTCCTATTGGGAATAAACGCTCCTTCCACCTATTCAACATCGGCCACTGCGACTCCTCCCTGAACAACGAATTTGCATATCGGATCAGGACAGACGGAACTGTCCGAAATATTTCCGTCCGCAAAACCTTTGTGCGGGAAGCTGAAGCCGAGGGACTTGAACCACAAGTTCCTTCCAACACGAAAAAGCCATCGCTCCGGGTTACCGGAGAAATGGCTCTGATTGGAGGAATGTCTCTGTTCACGCGGTCTTTCCGTCCTTCACGAGTTCCGTGAAGGCTTTTTCATACTTCTGTACATCACCGGCTCCCATAAATAGGAGGACCGCATTTACGTGCACCAAAAGCTGATCGACTTCACCATCGTGGATTGTACGGCTTCCTTCGATCTTCTCTGCAAGATCTTCCGCTTTCAGGTCACCGTTGTGTTCGCGTGCCGATCCGAAAATTTCTGCGACATAAACCGCATCCGCCATACTGAGACTTTCCGCAAACTCATCCATGAATTTAGCCGTCCGCGAGAAGGTATGGGGCTGGAAGATCGCCACAAGCTCACGGCCTGGATATTTCTGCCGGGCCGACTGGATGGTCGCACGGATTTCAGTCGGATGGTGTGCGTAATCATCGATGATGACTCTGCTGCCGATCACCGACTCGGTAAAGCGCCGCTTGACTCCGCCAAATGAATCAAGCCGTTGCTGAATGATTTCCGCAGGGATATTCTCATACTGACAAAGCGAAATGACGGAAAGGGCATTCAGCACGGCATGGTCTCCCGGCTGGGGAACGTGGAACGTCTGGTAGGCTTCGTTCCTGACCCTGACGTCGAACGTGGTTCCGGTCTCGTTCCGTTGCAGATTATGGGCGACAAAGTCATTTTCCGGAGAAAACCCATAATACACAACCGGAACATTAGCCTGAATACGCTGGAGCTGTTCGTCATCACCGCAGGCAATGATGCACTTTTTCACTTTAAAGGCCATTTCCTGGAATGCATCAAACACATCATCAACATCGGCAAAGTAATCCGGGTGATCAAAATCGATGTTTGTCATGATGGCGTAGTCCGCCTCATAGGCAAGGAAATGCCGCTTGTATTCACAGGCTTCAAGCGCGAAGAATTTTGCGTCGGGATCTCCCTTCCCTGTCCCGTCTCCAATCAGATAGGACGTCGGGCCGTAGCCTTCCAGAACGTGGGCAAGAAGGCCGGTTGTCGATGTCTTGCCGTGAGAACCGGTAACCGCGACCGAAACAAACGAATCGATATACGTTCCGAGGAACTCATGGTAGCGGATGACTTCCAATCCCAGCTCACGCGCCCTGGCCAGTTCGGGATGATCGTCCGGAAACGCATTGCCCGCAATGATGGTCAACCCTTCCCGGATATTTTCCGCGTCAAAAGGAAGGACCGGAATATTCCGTTCCTTCAGGGGTTCTTCGGTGAAGAAATATTTGTCGACGTCAGAGCCTTGAACTTTATATCCGGTGTCGTGCAGGATCTGGGCGAGAGCACTCATGCCCGATCCTTTGATTCCGGTGAAATGATAAACTGTCATGCTAAACCTCCCGGGATTGAAATCCCTGTGTACGGCGCAAAAGGCCATATTCCAATTATACCATCAAACGAATACTCGTCAGATGTACCATTTGCTTTATTTTTTCCATCCGTTCATATCGTATGCGCGGGACCGCCCGGCTGTTCGATGGCCGCGGCCGTTTCCTGGGTCAGATAGACGTCCCTTGGCTTGCTGCCCTTCTGCGGCGAAACGAATCCCCTGTCCTCCAGCATATCGATCAGGCGAGCCGCCCGGTTATAGCCAATGCTGAACTTTCTTTGCAGCATCGATGTGGATGCGCTTCCCGCCTCTGCGATAAACCGGCAGGCATCTTCAAATAGAGGGTCTTCGGATTCGTGTGATTCAGCTTTCTTGATCAGTTCTTCCTGCCTGAACAAATAATTCGGCTCTCCCGATCGGCGGACGTATTCCGTGACCCGTTCGATTTCGTCATCAGTAACGAACGTTCCCTGAAGACGGGCGGGCGCGGACATGCCATTTCCGAGGTAGAGCATGTCCCCTCTTCCAAGAAGCCGCTCTGCCCCCGGCACATCAATGATCGTACGGGAGTCCACTTGCGAGGATACCGAGAAAGCAATCCTTGTCGGCACGTTCGCCTTGATCAGCCCTGTGATGACATCCACAGATGGCCGTTGCGTTGCAATCACCAGGTGGATGCCGCATGCCCGGGCTTTCTGCGCGATCCGGCAGATGGATTCCTCCACTTCGGCCGGAGCGACCATCATCAGGTCCGCCAACTCGTCAATGACGATCAGGAGGTACGGAAGCTTTTTGCCGAACTCCCTGTGCTCCTCCGCCTTCTGATTATATCTGGCGATGTCCCGTACGCCTGCATGGGCAAACAGCTCATAACGCCGTTCCATCTCTTCCACGGCCCATTTCAGGGCAGCGTTTGCCGCCTTGACATCCGTGATGACAGGGCTGACAAGGTGCGGAATCCGATTGTACGGGGCCAGTTCCACCATTTTGGGGTCAATAAGCAGAAGCCTCAGTTCATCCGGCGTCGCCTTGTAAAGCAGACTCGTCAGAATTGAATTGATGCAGACCGACTTCCCTGACCCCGTGGCGCCTGCTATGAGACCATGCGGCATCTTCCTGAGGTCGATGGTCGAAGGTCTGCCGGCAAGGTCGAGGCCAAGTACCGCTTCAAGCGGAGAATCCGATTCTTCGAACGCCGGGGAACTGATCACTTCTGATATTCTGACCGGGCGGGCTACCCGGTTAGGGATTTCGATGCCGATCGAGCTTTTTCCAGGAATCGGCGCTTGGATCCGGATATCCTTGGCGGCAAGCGCCAGTTTCAGGTCATCCTGCAGGTTACGGATTTTGCTTACTTTCGTACCTTGGCCGACTTTCAGTTCAAACTGCGTGACAGCAGGCCCCTGGACCATGCCGATCACCTTGCTTTTTACCGAGAAATAGGACAGCGCTTCTTCCAGTTTGGCCGCCTGGGATTCCATCCATTCCAAATCCTGCGATTTGGCCTCCGGTTCGACGAGAAATTCCTTTTCGGGGAACACATAGTGCGGCAACTGTTCATCCGCATCGTGGTCAATTGGGAGACCGGCCTGGTGATTTTCAGAAACTTGCGGTGTCCCATTGGTCATGCCGCCGGATGCGTTATCATTGTTGGCCGGAACCGGGGTTTCAGCCTTTTCCGGTACCTGTCTTCGGATTGGTTCAATAGAACGCTTTTCTTCGGCATGTCCTGCCGGGCTTTGTCCGTCTGTTTGCACCGCAGATGGCTTCAGTCCTTTTAGCCGCTCCAGCTGTTCGAGACGCTGCCGGTCGGATTCCAGCATGACGACGTTAAACGGCGTCCCGGACTTTTGCTTTGGCTGACGGTTTTCCTGTGCAGAAACTGCCGTCGCCACATTCTGGTCCGGCTGTTTTTCCTCCGCCAATGCCGGGGCGGGATCTGTCTTTTCGTTTTCCGTTTTTTTATGCATGGGTTCAGTTGTCTTGGCATCCGGCACGGACTTTTCAGTTTCTGTTTTCTGAGCGGCAGATTCCTGATCATGGGGAGCTGCCAGGTCAGATACTCGTGTGATGACGAGTTCTTCAGATGCCATGGGTGCCGCTGCTGCTTTTTCCGCCAAAACAGGTGAGGCTTCTGCTGCGACGCTAACATCATCTTCCCGTTTGATATGCCTTTCCGTCTTCTTCCCGGGTTTTGGGAGCGGCAATGAGGAATCGGGGCGGCGTTGCTCAATTAATTGATCCGCAATCTGCCCCCCCTCATCTGTTTCACGCTCCCTGATCAGGTCGGCAAGCCCCGTCTTAGGAGGCTCGACGCTTGCCGGCCTGACAGGTGGTGCGGCCGGTTTTTTGTAGCCGTATACCGGAGACGGTACATCGGACGGCATAAATCCGCGTGCCCGCTTAGGAGGCTGGGGACGCTCTTCCAAAACCGGTTCCACTGTTCGCGATGTGTTCCGGGCTGGTGTTTCCATCCCCCTCGGACGGACCGGTTCTCGCTGGACAGGAACTGCCGGGAAGCGGGGCTCCTCCCTTGTCTCCCGGCTTTCCTGCCTGCCGGTCCGGAGATGCTTCGGCAACGGCAAGCGGCCGCCTGCGGGAGCAAACGGCTCCCTTATCGTACCCGTACGGTCCTCCCTCGGCGGAAGAGGAGCGGGGATCGTGTCAGCTTCTGCCGACACCGGCTCTCCTTCGTCGGGAATAAGCGGGAAGCGGAACTTCGGACGTCCGACATCCGCTTTTCCCACAAGGTCATTTCGCTCTATGTAATCGGTTTTCTCGAGTTCTTCCGGCTGTTCTTCTTCGGTGATTTTGTTCAGAAATCGTTTAAACCAGTTCAATAGATATCACTCTTTTCACTGTCAATCACTTTATTCTATCAGCATGGAGGATTTCAATCAAACCGTCCCCCGGCCTGCGGAAGGTCCGGCAAGAAATAAGCAGCAGCGGTTCCGCTGCGCCTTCATGGCAGAAGGCGTGCGGTACCGCTGCTGAACAGTTTAAACGCTTATCCGGCCAAAGAAAATAGTGCTTCAGAACCGGAATGGCTCACCGGGTGCCTGCTCGCCCTGAAGAACCAGGATGCCCTTTTCCTGCGGCGCATCCGGAAGAGCCAGTTCTTTCGCCGAACAGATCATCCCGGAGGACGGCACTCCGCGAAGCTCTGCGTCTTTGATGAGCATTCCCGACGGCATCACCGCGCCCGGCTTGGCCACCACAACATACTGGCCTTCATCAACATTCGGAGCACCGCAGACAATCTGCAGTGTATCCGAGCCGACATCGACCTTGCAGATGCTGAGTTTGTCTGCATTCGGGTGCTTTTCCTTGGAGATGACATGCCCGACGACAAACTTTGGAGAAAGGTCAACGTCAAAGGAAAATTCCACTGCGTTTTTCGAAAAGGCTTCCTTCAGCCGTTCGAGGAACGCCTCGTCAGCCTCGATTTTTCCGTTACCCTCCACGTTCACATATTCCGAAGCGCGGAAAAGGTTAAAACCGGACACGCGATCCGACGCAGCGTCACGGATCAGCGTGATATCTCCGATTGTTTCTGCCTTGATCTCATCAGGCGTGTCGGGCACAAGCTGGACCATCAGGACATCGCCAACGCCATTGTTGTTGTAGAATGCATTCATTCTTTTTCTTCCTTTCCTACCGGCCGGTTTTTCGCAAGGATGAAAATCGGCTCGAGTTCTCCGTTCTCGTAGATGAAGGACAATGATGTCACCGGCACCCTGCCGACGGTAAAGTAATGCATCGTCAGCTGTGCAAGGACGTCATAGCCGGTGTCATTGCGGATGTCCCCGATAATGAGCACATCTTGATGGGGAACGGATACTGTCATGATCCCTTCAATTTTCTGCTCCATCTCTTTCAGGAATGGTTCATTCAGAATCCGGCTCGCATCGTAACCATCATTGTTATTCACGAAATAATAGGTGTTCCCTGCGACTTCATCCCGCTTGAAATCGGTCGGAAGCTGCTTGACCCGAAATCGTGCGGATTCCTTCAGGGCCTGGTCCGTCATTCCCAGGCTTTCAAGCATCGATTCATCGATCAGGCGGTAGGTCTGTCCCAGATCAAGCGCATAGTAAATCCGCGTCTCGGCAGTGTGATCCGTCGTGATGAACCGGTTGCCTTCCTTGGACTCGACCGGGAAGGACGTCGACCGGATGACCGGATAAATCCGGCCCTCCCCGCTGAACCCTTCTTCTGCCTCGCGTTCCATTGCGGAGAACGTTTCGTTAATCGTGTAGACTGCTTCATCCAGAGCGGTGTCCGGATTGTTCTCGATCTTGGCGAGAAGCGGCGGCAGGCTCAGCTCGAGGCCTTTCCCCAATGTCTGGTGCTTCATTTTCAGCCGGTTGTTTTGTCGGTCAAAATCCCAGGAAAATCGTTCTTCTCCCAACTGTTGCTTTAGCTCGCGCACCAACTCCGATGCGTTCATGGACGCGCCTCCCTTCCGGACAGGGTGTCCCCCTGTCCCGTCTTATTCTTTCGCGACCGCTCCGTCTTCATATTTCACGGACCGGACAATTTCCATCATCGTCTTCAAGTTCGTTTTGATCTTTCCCTTGTCAGAGAGAGTCGTGATTTTCCGGCCGCCGCTTCCTGCGACCAGTTCCACACGCTCGCCTGATGCGGCGGCAGCTCCTGCAAAGCCGAAGGTATCATGGTGTTCAAACGTACCGGTCTCCAGTATTTCTCTCGCCGGGTCCGCATAGAGAAGATCATAGAACAGCCTGCTGTCCGTACTTTCGTTCGGATTAATAAAAAGCACGTATGTATCGCCGCCTTTTTCAAGCACGATATTCTGCTCATCCGAACCTTCCTGAACCTTAAAACCAAACGGTTTATAGAAGCTGGCCTTCCCTACTTCGGTGTTCGGATGCTTGGTTTGATCCGCAAACACCTTGGCGGCCCCCTCTATTCCTTCGGAAGTGTGTTCTTCGATTGTAGCCGAACAGCCGGCAAGCATTGCCGCCAGCGTGAATCCGGCGGTGAAGCGAAGCCACTTGCCCATTCTCGTCCCCCGCTTCCGTATGTTCATCCCCATCATTTTAAAGTTGTTCCCGGCTCCTTGCAACTTACTGCCCCTACCGGCTTCCGCCTTGGCCTGAGGCAAACCTCCATTGCCCTGCCAGCAGCATGACGATATGACTGAACATGGCGGAGCGGCTGACTGTACCGTCCGTGAAGACACCGACCGCGCCTCCTGTTTGCCGGATATCCTCCCTCGATGTAAATGCCTCCATGACAGGGCCGAGTTCCCCGCCGTCCCGGACAGGCGCTGCCACTTCCTCCGGCAACGCAATCTGGGCGCCCCCCGCCGTGAACACCGTTCCGTCCGGAAGAGCAAGTGCCCCCCAATTGCAGATATAGAGCCGTCCGTCCAATTCCTTCACACCGCCCTCGAGCCCAATGCTGAGATCATGGGGGCGGGTCTTCAAGGCTGCAATGGCCCGGTTCCTGGCCCCTGCCAATGTTTCCTCATCTCCGAACGGCTGAGCCGCTACACCAGACTCCGTTTCGGCACCTGCCACATTCGCCTGGATGCCGAGCGACTCGAATGCACCCTTAACTGCTCCGATTTTTGCCCGGTTGGCTGAACCAACGACTATTTCCATGTTTTCCCCTCCTTCGGTTTTCATTTTGAAAGCAGAAAAGAGGCCCGGTTCGGCCCCTTTCATTATTTATGCATGGCTTCGGATCGTCTCGACGGTTGTCCGGTCGAGGGAACGGACCAGCTTGACCAGCAGTTCACGCGCTGCCGCGTAATCGTCTGTATGGATAATCGATGCCGCAGTATGGATGTACCGCGAACAGATGCCGATGACCGCGCTCGGAACCCCTTCATTGGAAAGATGGACGCGGCCCGCATCGGTTCCTCCCTGGGAAATAAAGTACTGGTAAGGGATCTTATTTGACTCCGCCGTATCGAGGATAAACTCGCGCATCCCCCTGTGGGTCACCATCGAACGGTCGAAAATTCGAAGAAGGGTTCCTTTTCCCAGCTGGCCGAATTCGTTTTTGTCTCCGGATGCGTCATTTGCAGGGCTGGCATCCAGCGCAAAAAAGAGATCCGGATTAATCATAGTAGCAGCAGCCTGGGCCCCGCGGAGACCGACTTCTTCCATGACGGTCGCTCCGGAATAAAGCGTATTCGGCAACTCTTCTCCCCGCACTTCCTTGAGCAGTTCAATTGCCAGTCCGCAGCCATACCGGTTATCCCACGCTTTTGCCAATATTTTCTTCTCATTGGCCATAGGCGTGAACGGGCAGACCGGTACGATCTGTTGGCCCGGACGGATGCCGATCTTCTCGGCATCTTCCTTATCGTCGGCACCGATGTCGATCAGCATGTTCTTGATGTCCATCGGCTTGTTCCGGACTTGATCACTCAGAAGGTGCGGTGGAATGGATCCGACTACCCCGATCACCGGACCTTCATCCGTAATGATCTGGACCCGCTGGGCAAGCAGCACCTGGCTCCACCATCCGCCGAGCGGCTGGAAGCGGATCATGCCATTGTCCGTGATGGAGGATACCATGAACCCGACTTCGTCCATATGGCCGGCAACCATGACCTTTGGTGCCCCTTCTCCCCCGCTGCGGACACCGAATACTCCCCCGAGCCGGTCCTGAATCACTTCGTCCGAATATTTCCCAAGCTCTTGCCGCATATACTTCCTGACGGCGTGCTCATTGCCCGGCGCACCTGGCAGCTCAGTTAGTGTCTTGAACATCGTCAGTGTTTCATTATGCATGTTTGTGGCCCTCCCCTTCAGTCAGCTCTCTTTCTAATTGTAGACGAAGGGGACCGGGGTTTCCATAGAAAGTCTTTCGTGCTCCGAAGAGGATCATGGATGAAAACTTGCTCAATCGCCGTCCCGGTTGTTATACTTGGTGAAAATGCGGTCTACAGGAGGGAAATGGATGAACGTTCGTGATTTTGCCATTGGTGCCGTTGCCGGTGCCGTTGCCGGTGCAGCCGTCGTGGAAGCAGTTAACCGCGCCGACCGCAATGTCTCGCCGGATAAGGTACTTGAACATGTAAAAAGTGCATTTAAAAAAGAAGGCCCGATCGACGGGGCCTGGATCGTCATGAAAACAGAACCGTTCCGCCAAAAAGCCGTTGAGATGGACGTATACCGCGGCGGTCTCTCCCGTGAAATCGGCGGTGCCTATGAACAGTACGAATTCGCTGCCGATGCGAAGACCGGAACTGTTGTTGAGATCAACAAAATCTAAAACAAGAGCGCAAGCGCCCGTTTACAACGTACAGGCTGAAGCATTTCGCAATGAGATAAAGGAAACACGGGGTGGAACGAACCGATGTTGACTGATCGTAGTGGGGAAGTGTGAAGTTTGCTAGTTGCTGGGCGCTGGAGCTGGCGGCAGCTGGTTCCAGAGGAAACGTATTATCAGCTAAAAAAAGCTGCAGACCGGCATCCGGTCTGCAGCTTTTTGCATGTTCATGATTGTTTCTGCTCGGACGCTGTGCCCACCGGTGTTTCGAAAGGCGTGCGCTCCAGGCTGTCCGTGATTTCCTTGCCGCTTTCATCCCACCGGATCATCCGGTAAAAGGCATCGTGATAGAAGATGAACCGGTATCCGTTTTCAAGCGCTTCTTTCATGAGACGCTCTTTTGAAAAGATCGAATCCATCGGGTAATCATCAAATGCCAGGACCCAGAGCGGGTTTTGATGCGCATGGGTCGGCATCAGGTCGGCCATATGGATCAGCGTCTCCCCGTTTTTCGTAATTTTGATGATTGCGTGTCCGGCACTATGGCCGCCGGTATGGATCATCTCGATTCCGGGAAGGACCTCCACCCGTTCCTCGAATGTCTTTACCTGGTCCTGTACAGGTTCCCAGTTTTCCCGGAAGTATGTATTCCGTGAACGGATATTCGGCTCACGCATCTCGTCCCATTCAATCTGCGAAACATGGATTTCCGCATTCGGAAAGACTGAAGTGTACCCGTCACCTTCGCGGCGTGTGAGGCCGGCCGCATGGTCGTTGTGCAAATGCGTCATGAGGATGATATCGATATCCTCAGGCGTCAGGCCGAGTTCACCCAAACTTCCTTCAATATTCGACTCCCTAGTGACTCCAAGATTTCGAATCTGCTTTTCCGTCAGTTTGCCCGACCCGAGTCCCGACTCGATCAGGATGTTTTTGCCGTGCGTACGCACGAGGATCGGCTCCGTCGCCAAGGGAATTTTGTTGTCCCCGTCCACTTCGTACTTTCTTGACCATAGCACCTTCGGCACCGGCCCGAACATTGCGCCCCCGTCAAGCCGGTTGAATCCCCCGTCCAGCCAAGTCAGTTCAATACCGTGAAATTGATAGTTGTCCATCATTGCTTCCCCCTTTTCCTGCTTAGTTCCCTTCGTTCCTGAATGCGGCTTCCAGCCGGTAGATCGGCTGGCCCTTTGAGGAGAACTTCTCCTCGTACTCCGTCATAATGTTCCACTCCGGCTTGTCGGCGTGCAGATCCAGCGACACATCCGCCAGCCGCATGCCATAGTCCGTCATGTTCATGAGGGAATACTCGAACAGTCCGCGGTTGTCCGTCTTGAAATGTACTTCTCCTTCCGGAGGCAGAATCCTCTCATAGCGGCCGAGAAATTGATCGTGGGTCAGCCGGCGCTTTGCGTGGCGCACCTTCGGCCACGGATCGGAGAAATTCAGATAGACGCGGCCGATCTCACCGGGAGCAAAAATGTCCTCCAGCCGCTCGGCATTCACATTCAGCAGTCGCAGATTGGCGGGCTTATCCGCCTCTTCCGCCCGCTGGACGGCCGTGACGATGATGTCACGGAACATTTCAATGCCGATGTAATTGATATCGGGATTGGCTTCCGCCATACCGGTGATAAACCGGCCCTTGCCGGTCCCGACCTCGATATGGATCGGATGTTCGTTTCCGAATTCCTCCGCCCAGCGGCCTTTCAGCCTCTCGGGCTCCTGGATGACCACATCCGGATGTTCATTAATATACGATTCCGCCCATGGTTTATGGCGTGCTCTCATGTTTGATCCCTGACCTTCCTGTTCGTTGTTGTCCCGCGAGGCGCCAAGCTTGCGGCCGGACCGAAAATACGGCCGGGTGGCCCGGTGCCATGTTGCCGGCATCTTCGCCATCGGTATGAAGCGGCACTTCGCGGTCCGCCTTCAGGGAAAACAGGCGGCCCTGTATGCTGTCCACTTCCCTGAAGGCTGTATGGGCACCAAAAAACACACTTCCGAAGACCAGCAGCAGTTTTACCCGGGATAGCCTGCTGACGACCGTCAGTTCGATGAGACCGTCAGACGGATCTGATTGTGGCGAAATTTTCATGCCGCCTCCGAAGTATGGCTGATTGCTTACCGTGGCAAACCAGACGTCGCGGTAGTCCATCCGTTCCCCGTCAGCCATCACTTCCAGACTGAATGTCCGGAATGCGAACAGTGCACGCACTGTATATAGGGCGTAGACAAGTTTGCCCAGCCCGATGCGGTTCAGAATAGGCTTCAGCGGAGACCTGCCGGTGCCCCTTGAGATTTCCGCATCCAAGCCGACTCCTGAACTGTTTACGAAAACGGAACCTTCCCTAAAGTTGACCATGCCCAGATCAAGTACTGGCGAGGCCGTGCTCCTGCCCAGGTAAGCCCCGATCTCTTCCGCGGTCCTGAATGACCGGAAGCCGCGGCCAAAATCGTTTCCTGAACCAGCACTTACCGAACCTACTATAACATGGTCCGCACCGGCGGCGCCTGCAATGATTTCATGGACGGTGCCGTCGCCGCCGAATGCAAAGAGAAGGACTTTTTCTTTTTCCAGGCTAGCGGCAAAACCCCGGGCGATTGCCTTGGCATGCCCGGGGCCGTTTGTCATAAATTCCTGATAAGGAAATTCCGCCGTCTTTCTGAAAGCCGTCCACCTCCCAAGGGCTTTTCCGCCCCTGGCAGCAGGGTTGACTATAAAAACTGCCTCCATCCCATCAGCGTGTTGCGATCGGCTCAGGGAGCTTCGCTTCAAATGCCTCCATGAGCCTTTCGGTCACAGGCCCCGGACGCCCGTCACCAATCTTGCGGCCATCGATTTCGCTTACCGGAAGGATGCCGTTTGTCGTCGAGGACAGGAAGAATTCATCCATCGAGTATACATCTTCAAGCGCCATCGGTTCCTCTTTGACCGGCTGCCCAAGTTCTTCGCAGCACTGCATGATGACGCGGCGCGTGATGCCATTCAGGATGAAGTTAGACACCGGGTGGGTATGGATCACGCCATCTTTCACACCGAACAGGTTCGAAGATGAACCTTCAGTGACCGTGCCGTTCCGGTGGAGGAGCGCCTCGTAGCATCCCGCTTCAGAAGCTTCCTGCTTCGCCATGACGTTGGCAAGAAGGTTCAGGCTCTTGATATCGCAGCGCAGCCAGCGGATGTCTGCCACCGATTTGAGTTTGGCAGGCTCAGCCGCAGGTGCGTGATCGGGATAGGATTTCGTATAGGCCGTGATGACAGGAGTGATGGCCTCACCAGGAAACTGGTGGACGCGCGGCGCAGCGCCGCGTGTGGCCTGGATGTACACATGACCCTCCTTCACTCCGTTGTCCGCTACCAGCCGGGTCAGGTTGCCGATCATCTCTTCCTGCCCGTACGGGAGTTGCATCTTGATTTTCGCTGCCGACTCATACAGACGCCCGATATGCTCTTCTGCGGTAAACATCACACCGCCATACACGCGGATCACTTCGTAGACACCATCTCCAAAGTAATAGCCGCGGTCTTCAATTGAAATGGACACTTCATCGTCTTTCACAAAGCGGTCATTCATCAGATACATGGACATGTTTTTTAATCCTTCTTTCATCCGATTAGTTGTTTTTGTCCGTTGGCTGTTCACCTGCAAGGGAAGCGATGGCATCCGCATAGATTGCGGCCGCCTTCACGAGATCTCCGATTTCCACATACTCGTCCGCCTGGTGGGCGACATCCGGCCTTCCCGGAAAGAGCATGCCGAAGGCCACGCCTTTCTCGAGCGTGCGGGCGTAAGTTCCCCCGCCGATTGCGAGCAGTTCCGCCTGTTCTCCGGTCTGACGTTCGTACACTTCGCTGAGCGTACGGATCAGCGGGTCGCGGGCATCCACATGATGGGGTGGGGAATCGGATACGATATCGAGCGAGAAGCCGGATCCTTCAAGGGCTTCACGGCATGCGGCCAGCTTGCCCTCTTTCGGATACGTGACGGAATAACGCACGCTGACGGAGATCTCGCCACCCTTTGCCCCATTATACGTCAGAATCCCTGCATTAAGTGTGGTCTCTCCGGAAATTTCATCGGAAAAATCCATCTTGAGGGCATGGCCCCTGGACCCGTCACCGAATGCTTGTACAACAAAGGACGTGAAGCGGGCGGAAGCCCCTTCCATGTAAGGATCGAGAAACTGTGCGAGCAAGATGCCGGCATTGACCCCGTCATCCGGCTCCATGGCATGGGCCGCTTTCCCATGAAGGGTGATGAGGCACGAGTCTCCGTGCATGGCTAGTTCACCAGAAGTTCCGGTCGCCTCAAGATATGCCCGGAACTCTTCATCAAACCCATCCATGGATTCAGAAACCGCAATTTCAGCCCAAGCCTTATCGGGAACCATATTCGTTCTGTCTCCTGAATGGAAGGAACGGAGAGGTCCCTCATTGTCTCCGGGCAACTGTGAAAAGACCAGGTCCGCAATTCCTTTTTCCGCATGGATGATCGGAAAGTCGGCATCCGGCGCAAAGCCGATTTCCGGCATTTCTTCCGTTTCGAAGTAGCGTTTCATGCAGCGGAACTCGCTTTCTTCATCGGTCCCGACGATAAGCCGTACTCTTTTGTTGAGGGGGATGTTGGATTCCTGAACCATCTTCAACGCATGGAAGGCTGCTATCGTCGGGCCTTTGTCATCGATCGCCCCCCTGCCGTACACTTTTCCGTTCCGCTCGTGGCCTTCAAAAGGCGGCGTCTCCCAACCGTCTCCGGCAGGCACCACATCCACGTGGCATAAAATGCCGAGGAGCCCTTCCCCTTCGCCGATCTCGACATGTCCGGCAACGCCATCAACCTCTTTGACTGACATGCCGGCTTCCCTGCCTCGCGCGAGAAGCCAATCCAAAGCCTGTTTTGGACCGGGGCCAAATGGAGCTTCCCCGGTTGAAGCCGATTCATCCAGCACACTTTTAATCGAAATAAGCGCCTTCAGATCTGAAACGATCTTATTTTCTGCCTGATCTGCTTTCTGTTTCCAACTCATTCGGCTCATGCCTCCTTTTGCTTATTGCCATTCTACACACCCGGCGGAAAATTGAAAGCAGGCCGCCCTTTGTAACAGTCCTGTAAAGAAAATGTAAAAAATGTTAGATGCATTGGAATAGTCAAACTACTATTGTATAATGATAGCGAGCCGGAAACGCTCAAAACGAAAAAAGGATGTGTACGCCCTCAACCGAAAAGTGTCGAGCAGAGCTCGAAGCTTTAGGTCGTCCGCTGGTCTTGACATGGAGAATATGATGAAGGAGTGGTTACGATTTGAAACCGACTACCGACCGGATGCTGACCCGCATTAAGGATGTGTACCTGTACATCCGCGATCAGGGCACCGTATCGACCGATGACCTGGTCGACGCATTCGGCATCACTCCGCGCACGGTGCAACGAGATTTGAGCGTGCTTGCTTTTAATGGCCTGGTGAGCAGCCCAAGCCGGGGCAAATGGACAACGACGAACAAACGAGTGAAGATGTCTTCATAAGTGTGTACACATACCGAAAAGGACGGTCCCCGAACAGGTTTCGGGGCCGTCCTTTTCTGTGATGTTGCACTCTGTTCACCTGTTTTTCAGCTCAAGGAGTTCTTCATCCGAGAGTTCCCGCCATTCTCCCGTGCCGAGGTCCGGGTCCAGTTCAAGCGGCCCCATCGTGAGGCGCTTCAGATAGGTGACCCTCTTGCCCCTGGACTCGAACATCCTTTTTACCTGGTGGAATTTCCCCTCGGTGATGGTCAGCTCGATTTCGGACTCGGAACCACTGCTCAGGATGTTCAGCTCCGCCGGCTTGGTTACATAACCATCATCCAGCGTCACCCCTTCTCGGAATGCTTCGCCGTCAGCCTCGGTCACTTCCCCTTCGATCACCGCGTAGTACGTCTTCCCGACATGTTTTTTCGGCGACAGCAGCTCATGGGAGAGCTTGCCATCATTAGTGATCAGAAGGAGGCCTTCCGTATCCTTGTCGAGCCGGCCGACCGGGAACGGCTTGAATCGGCGATACTCATAAGGGAGCAGGTCGACCACTGTCCGGTCTCGCGTGTCTTCAGTCGCTGAGATTACACCCGGCGGCTTGTTCATCATCAGGTAGATGAACTCCCTGTAGTCCACCGGATCGCCGTATACCGTGACCTCCCGGCTGTCCGGATCGACGTGGAGCGCGGGATCCTTTACGGACACGCCATCCACCGATACTGCACCCTGCTTCAGAAGGGCTTTAACTTCTTTCCTTGAGCCATATCCCGAGTTGGCAAGCAATTTATCGAGTCTCATGACCGGCACCTCACATTCCAAACTTTTTCGTAATCCGCTTCAGCCGGTCACCGAACAATTTCTGAGCAAGCCCAGAGCGTAAAGCCAGGACGGCATAAACCGCCGCTCCGACAATTGCGGTAATCAGCGTATAGAGGAAAGCATCCCCTTTTCCGTCTGCTTCACCGAACAGGTAGAGGCCCTGCAGCACCGCCCAGGCCGCCAGTCCCATGACGGCATTGAACAGAAGGATCAGTATCGTCCTGCGGATGACCATACGGGACCGGTAGCGGAGCGTAGAGATGGCTACACCGATGTTCATCGCCACAGCCGCACCGTAGCCGATGATCGTGGCATAGATTGCCCCCTCCGCCTCGAACATGCGGATCAATGGCATGTTGAGCACCAGCTTCAGGAACAGCCCGATCAATAGGTTCAAAATAATCCATTTGTGTCGATCAATCGCCTGAAGGATTGAACCCGACACCGAGTAAAGCGCAAACAGCAGCGCTGCAGGCGCATAGGTTCTCAGAATATCCGCTCCGGTCCGGCTCTGCTCGAACAGGAGATGATACAGCTCGTCCGAGAGGATCATCAGGCCCGTGATCATCGGCAGCGTCAGGAACGCCACGATCTGGAACACCTGGTCGAGCGACCGGGTCATGCCCGGCTTGTCGCCTTTCGTATAATAACCGGTCACGATCGGGATGATTGCCATGGAGAACGCGGTCCCCACCATGACCGGGATCATGACGATCTTATGCGTGGAGAAGTTCAGCATCCCGAGCTGTCCGTCGGAAACGGAAGCCAGCCCGATCGATGCCATCGCCCGGTTGAACGTAAGCATATCGACAAACTGGAACAGCGGGTTCGCAAGCCCGACCAGGACAATCGGGAAAATATAGACGATCAGTTCACGGTACATATCCTTGAGCCGGATGTCCCCGCTTCTGGTGCTTTCCGCAAGCAGACTGTCCATCTGCGGCTTTTCCCGCCTCCAGTAATAGTAGAGGACAGCAAGACCGGCAACAGCCCCGACAAATGCCGCAAATACCGCGAACGAAATCGCGGTCTTCTCAGAGCCTTCCGTGTAGTTGAGGACGATATACACGCCGGCCAGAACAAACAGGATCCGCACGATCTGTTCGATAAGCTGGGAAACTGCGGTCGGCGTGAATTGCTGATACCCTTGGAAGAACCCGCGGGTCAGGCTCATGAACGGCACCACGATCAGCGCAAAACTGACGAGGCGGATGACGCCCGCGATCTCATCGACGGTGAACACCTGCTCATCATCGGCACGGACAATCTGCGCGATGGGCTCCGCCAGAAAGAACAACAGAAGGAACGAAACAATCCCGGAGCCGATCATGATCCACTGGCTGGATTTGAGCAGTTTCCTTCCTGCCTGATAATCGCCCAGCGCATTGTATTTTGAGACATATCTTGAAACGGCGATCGGCATGCCGGAAATCGCGAATGACAGCATGATGTTATAGGGAATGTAGGCATACTGGTAAAGGCCCAGATTCTCCTCTCCGACCATTGCATAAAGCGGGATGACATACAGAAGACCGAGTGCCTTGGACAGGAACAGGCCGATCGACAGGATCGCCGTCCCTTTGACTAGATTCGATGACATGTGACCCTTCCATTCTTATAAGCTAAAGACCAGTTTACTCCGCTCCGTCCAATATCTCAAATTCTTTTCAAGAAAACGGTGTATAATGGTGGCCGGGCCAAAGGCCATATCGGGTATAGAAGGTATAATGAACGGAGCATCCGAAAGGAGCATTTTCATATGCAAGATGTCATTGTGATCGGCGGCGGGCCGTCCGGCCTGATGGCCGCCGCGGCAGCAGGGGCTGAAGGCGCCCGTG
The DNA here is from genome assembly GCF_018390575.1 of Bhargavaea massiliensis. Classification (GTDB taxonomy): domain Bacteria; phylum Bacillota; class Bacilli; order Bacillales_A; family Planococcaceae; genus Bhargavaea; species Bhargavaea massiliensis. Next base: position 221,260 of record NZ_JAHBCJ010000006.1, read on the forward strand.
TGCTGCTGATCGAAAAAGGCAACAAACTGGGCAAGAAACTCGCCATCAGCGGCGGAGGCCGCTGCAATGTGACAAACAATCTCGAATACGACGAAATCATCCGCCATATCCCGGGCAACGGACGGTTCCTTTACAGCCCGTTTTCCGTCTTCGATAACCGCGACATCATCCGATTTTTCGAAGGGCTCGGCGTGCCTCTTAAAGAAGAGGACCACGGACGCATGTTCCCGGTTTCCGATCAGGCGATGGACGTTGTCAACGCCCTGACCGGAGAATTGGATAAACTCGGCGTAAAAATCAGGTTCGGTGCACGGGTGGCCAAGCTTCTGATGGACGATGAGCGTATCCTCGGCGTCCGGCTGGAAAGCGGCGAGGAAATCCGCTCCAAAGCCGTCATCGTCGCGACCGGCGGCAAAGCCGTCCCCCAGACCGGATCGACCGGTGACGGCTATCCATGGGCAGAACGCGCGGGCCATACCGTCACCGAACTGTACCCGACGGAGGTTCCTCTGCTATCCGATGAACCCTTCATCCGCACAAGGGAACTGCAGGGGCTGGCCCTGCGCGACACGGCCGTCTCGGTCCTCAACAAAAAAGGGAAAACCCTCGTCACCCACCGGATGGACATGCTGTTCACACACTTCGGACTGAGCGGCCCGGCGATCCTGCGATGCAGCCAGTTCGTCGTGAAGGAGAGGAAGAAGAACGGCGGCAATCCGGTCACGATGCGGATCGATGCACTGCCTGACCAAAATGCAGAAGAAACGTTCCAGCAGCTTGTCCGAACGGGCAAGGAAGAGCCGAAGAAAGCAGCGAAGAACCTTTGGAAAGGCCTTGTACCGGAACGATGGCTGCTGTTCCTTATGGACCGCGCCGATATCGACCCGGCCGCCCCTGCAGGCCAGATCGCCCATGACAAACTGAGAAAACTCGCGCAATCCCTTCATTCATTTGAAATGGCCGTGAACGGCACCCAGCCGATTGAGAAAGCGTTCGTCACGGGAGGCGGCGTCTCGGTCAAGGAAATTGGGCCGAAGACGATGGCGTCCAAGAAAAAAGAAGGCCTCTTCTTCTGCGGCGAAGTGCTCGACATCCACGGATACACCGGCGGCTACAACATCACCTCCGCCCTCGTCACCGGCCGCATCGCCGGCATGAACGCGGGGAAACTGGCTGCGGGGAGAAAAGAATGATATCAAACTATGAAACCGCCCGCTGAAATTCAGCGGGCGGTTTTGGCTTGGTTGCGTGACTGTATGCGCGCTTGTGGCGGTTCTATGCGCGCTCCCGCACTTTCTATGCGCGCTTTCCCGCTTTCTATGCGCACTCACTCCATTTAGATGCCAACAAAAGAACCCGGAGCCATCCCGCTCCGGGTTCTCTTGATGTCCAACTTATTTCGCAACAATGTTCACGAGGCGGCCCGGGATGGCGATGACTTTCTTGATGTCTTTGCCTTCCGTGAGCTCCTTGACGCGCGGTTCCGCGAGAGCGGCTGCTTCGAGGTCCTCCTTCGTGACATCTGCGGGAACGACGACTTTCGAGCGGACCTTGCCGTTGATCTGAACGGCGATTTCCACTTCGTCATCGACGAGCTTCGACTCGTCATAAGTCGGCCATGATTGATATTTAATCGAGTCGTTGTGGCCGAGAACGCGCCACAGTTCTTCCGTGATGAACGGGCAAATCGGCGACAATAGCTTAACAAAGCCTTCCGCATATTCCTTCGGGAGCTTGTCGGCTTTGTACGCTTCGTTGATGAACACCATCATCTGGGAGATGGCCGTGTTGTTGTGCATGTTCTCGAGGTCCTCGGTCACTTTCTTGACGGTCTGGTTGTAGACCTTATCGAGTGCGCCGTCGTGTTCTTCGGTGATCTTGGACGCAAGCGAACCGTCCGCTTCGGTAAACAGGCGCCATACCCGGTCGAGGAATTTGCGGGAGCCGTCGAGCCCATTTGTCGACCACGCTTTTGACGCATCAAGCGGACCCATGAACATTTCATACAGGCGGAGCGCATCGGCACCGTGGCTTTCGACAATATCATCCGGATTGACGACATTGCCCTTCGACTTCGACATCTTCTCGTTTCCTTCGCCGAGGATCATGCCCTGGTTGAAGAGCTTCTGGAACGGCTCCTTCGTCTTAACGACGCCGATGTCATAAAGTACCTTGTGCCAGAACCGCGCATACAACAGATGGAGCACGGCATGTTCCGCGCCGCCGACATAGATGTCGACAGGCAGCCAGCGCTCGGCCAGTTCCGGATCGACGAGCTGCTCGGAGTTATGCGGGTCGATGTAGCGGATGTAGTACCAGCAGCTGCCGGCCCACTGAGGCATCGTGTTCGTCTCGCGTCGTCCTTTCATACCGGTCTTCGGATCCGTGACATTCACCCATTCCTCGATGTTGGCAAGCGGGGATTCGCCGGTGCCGCTCGGGCGGATGTTATCTGTCTTCGGAAGCATGAGCGGGAGCTCTTCTTCCGGAACGGTCGTCATGGAGCCGTCTTCCCAATGGATGATCGGGATCGGCTCGCCCCAGTAGCGCTGGCGGGAGAACAGCCAGTCACGCAGACGGTATGTGATCTTCTTCTCGCCCTTGCCGTTTTCCTCGAGCCACTCGATCGCCTTTGCAATGCCTTCTTCCTTGCCAAGGCCGTTCAGGAAGCCGGAGTTCACGTGCTCCCCGTCACCGGTATAGGCTTCCTCCTCGATATTGCCGCCTGCCACCACTTCGATGATCGGGAGGCCAAATTCCTTTGCAAATTCATAGTCGCGCTCGTCATGCGCCGGAACGGCCATAATGGCACCTGTACCGTACGAAGCGAGGACATAGTCCGCAACCCAGATCGGCATCTTCTCGCCGCTGACCGGGTTGATGGCATAGGCACCTGTGAAGACGCCGGTCTTTTCTTTTGCCAGATCCGTACGCTCGAGGTCGCTCTTCGTCTTCACTTTGTCGAGGTAGCCATCGACTGCCGCCCTCTGCTCATCCGTCGTGATCTGGTCCACGAGCTTATGCTCAGGGGCAAGAACGGCATAGGTCGCACCAAACAGAGTGTCAGGGCGGGTCGTGAAGGCCTCAAACGACAGATCGGTTCCATCAATCTCGAACGTGACCTGCGCGCCTTCAGAACGGCCGATCCAGTTCCGCTGCATTTCCTTCAGGCTGTCCGGCCAGTCGAGGTCGTCGAGGTCGTCCAGGAGGCGGTCTGCGTATTCGGTAATCTTCAGTACCCACTGGCGCATCGGACGGCGTTCAACCGGGTGGCCGCCACGCTCGGAAACTCCGTCGATGACTTCCTCGTTCGCAAGGACCGTGCCGAGTGCCGGGCACCAGTTGACCGGGACTTCATCGACATAAGCCAGGCCTTTTTTATAAAGCTGGATAAAGATCCATTGTGTCCACTTGTAGTATTCCGGGTCTGTCGTGTTGATTTCACGGTCCCAGTCATACGAGAAACCGAGTTCCTGCATCTGGCGCTTGAACGTCGCGATGTTGCGCGCCGTGAATTCCGCCGGGTCGTTCCCCGTGTCGAGCGCATACTGTTCTGCCGGAAGGCCGAATGCATCCCAGCCCATCGGGTGGAGCACATTGTATCCCTGCATCCGCTTGAACCCGCTCAGGATATCGGTCGCGATGTAGCCGAGCGGGTGCCCGACGTGGAGTCCGGCGCCCGACGGATACGGGAACATATCCAGCGCGTAGAACTTTGGTTTGTCCGGCTCATCCACCGTTTTGAAAGTCTTGTTTTCCTCCCAGTAGTTCCGCCATTTGCGGTCAATCTCCCGATGATTGTAACTCATGCTTTTTGTCTCCCTCCTGAAATAAAAAAACTCCCGTCCCCAAATAAATCAGGGACGAGAGTCATTCTCCCGCGGTGCCACCCACATTGACGGCAAGCCGTCCAGCTCATCCTTAACGCGGAAAACGGCACCTTCCGGCAACTTGTGTGCCGGAGATGCAGACTCGGGGGGTGAGTTCGGCAGTCCGATCCTGCCGGCTCGCAGCGACCGCCGGCTCTCTGGAAGGATCGGGCCGCCTACTAGTCCCCTTCGACGCCCTTGAGTATTGCCATCATTGTACCCGAAACAGATGCTGTGCCGCAAGTGTCTGGAGACGTTTACTATCCGGATGCCGGGTGGTACGATAATGGGCAACGGGCTGATTTGCCATACTCTTCTCTTAATTTGTCTGGAGGCGCTTTGCTTGGACGGAAATTCCTCTGTATATCGCACAAAAAAACTGGATTTGAAACCCTCTACACTTCTCCTGCTCTTCGGCGTCGTGTTCATCGCCTTCAGTCTCCGGTCGCCGCTGACTTCGGTCGGTCCGGTCATTTCAAGAATCATGGAGGACCTCTCCATTTCGGGGACGGTTGCCGGGTTCCTGACCACAATCCCGCTCTTGGCATTTGCAGCCGTCTCACCCGTGGTTCCGAAAATTGCGGACAGGATCGGCATGGCCCGGAGCCTATTCATCGCCCTTCTCCTTTTAGCCATCGGGATTGTCGTCCGCTCCTCGGGCGGAATCGGGCTGCTGATTTCGGGGACACTGCTTCTCGGCGTAGCCATTGCATTCGGCAATGTCCTCCTGCCCGGCCTCGTCAAAATGAATTTTCCGATGCAGGTCGGGCTGATGACCGGAATCTACACCGTCTCGATGAACCTTTTCGCGGGACTGGCTGCAGGCGTCAGTGCACCGCTTGCCTCTGCCACTTCTTTTGGCTGGAGGATGTCGCTGGGTGTATGGGCCATGCTGGCGGTCATCGCGGCGATCGTCTGGTTGCCGCAAGTGGCCAAGCAGCCGGTACTTGATGCGTCGGGTTCTGCCAAGGGGCCCGCCCCGCGGCCGCTGTGGAAGTCTCCTCTTGCATGGGGCGTCACCTTTTATATGGGACTTCAATCCGTCATGTTCTTTACCACTGCCGCATGGGTGCCGGAAGTGCTGATGGACCGTGGGATGGATGCGGAACGGGCGGGATGGATGTTCTCCCTGGTCCAGTTCTCGCAGATTCCGTTCACGTTCATGATCCCGATCATCGCCGGACGGATCAGGGACCAGCGGCTTCTTGTCATCCTGATCACAGTTATTTACCTGATCGGCTACGGAGGGCTTTTCTCCGGAAACATGGCTGCCGCGCCGCTCTGGATGATCCTGATGGGCGTTGCAGGCGGCGCCTCGTTCGGCCTTGCAATGATGTTTTTCACGCTCCGGACGAATACGCCGTCCGAGGCAGCTTCCCTTTCCGGGATGGCCCAGTCGATCGGTTATCTGCTGGCGGCAGCCGGTCCCGTTTTGTTTGGTGCTTTCCACGACCTGTCCGGAAAATGGACTGCATCGCTAGGGCTCTTTTTGCTGGTCATCGTCCTGCTGTTCCTTGCAGGGCTAAAAGCCGGAAAAGACGAGAAAACCGTTCCCCTGCAGTAAAGAGTGTACAGTTGACGGGAAGTGATCTTATGCAGGCAAGAGCGAAGATTTCCGGGATTTGTGCATGGATTCACTGCATAGGTAGCGGTAATTTCGTGCGTTGGGTTGTGGGTAACCAGTGATTCCCTCCGGGTAGCCGCTGACACCCCAAATCAGAAAACGCTGAAGAGATTGCTTTCTGCCTTCTTGGTCTTCCACTTTGAATTCCCGGCCGGCCACCAGGTGGTTACCTGGCCGATCCGAGCGGTTACCGCGCTACGGTATAGTCCCGAAGTTGAATCCCAGCGGCACTGTTTTCCCTCAAAAAATATGCCTAAAAAGGGGCTGTCCAATAAGTCATTAATAGGATAAAAACAGCAAACGGCACGGACTCTGGTCGCTTACCGCGGGCCGGCGCCGAGCCCCGCGTAAAGCGGGTCTCGACAGCCCGGCTTTTCCCGCAGGTGTCTCCCGGCGTCCGTGCCGTTTGCTATAGCATGTGCTGAATCCGACTTTTCGGACAGCCCAATTTTTTATGGTGTTTTCTGTTATCCGGGCCGACTGCCAGGAGCTTAGGTGTCAGGCCGCACCTTGTCTTGGCGCTTCTCATCCGCAGATCTGTTTTGCCGTTGAATTCCGGAGCCTTACTTTCCGATCATACGGATCCTCTTTCGGAAATCTCCGTCCTCTTGACGGCTGACCGGCTCCTCTCCGTACCTGACACGTGCGTATGTTTATCCCCGGCTATTTTCCTCACTTCCAGTCAATAAAAGCCGGAAAAGTCTCCTTTTCCGGCCTTGTGTCATGCGTTTTGATTAACCTCGCTGACGTCGAGTTCCGCTTCGGTGGAGGCGAGGACATCGTCAACCGTGAAGCCTTCAAATACTTCCTTCAGCTTCAGGCCATCCGGTGTCACCTCGATCACGCACCTTTCGGTGATGACCATATCGACGACTCCTTTGCCCGTCAGTGGCAGCGAGCATTCTTTCTTGATTTTCGGGGAGCCATCCTTTGCGGCGTGCTCCATGATGACGATAATCTTCTTGGCGCCGTGGACCAGGTCCATCGCACCGCCCATACCCTTGATCATCTTGCCGGGGATCATCCAGTTTGCCAGGTCCCCATTTTTCGAAACTTCCATTCCGCCGAGGATGGCGACGTCGACGTGACCCCCACGGATCATCGCGAACGACTCAGCGCTGTCAAAATAAGCCGCTCCGTCAATCGCCGTCACGGTCTCCTTGCCGGCGTTGATCAGATCCGGGTCGACTTTGTCTTTTTCCGGGTAAGGCCCGATGCCGAGCAGCCCGTTCTCCGACTGGAGGATGACCGTTTTGTCGTCGGAAATGTAGTTCGCCACGAGCGTCGGCATTCCGATACCCAGGTTGACATAGTCACCGTCATGGATCTCTTTCTCGGCGCGCCGTGCGATGCGTTCCCTCATCTTTGCTTTATCCATTCACGTTCTCCCCTTTCCGTCAGCGGGTTGTGAGCCGCTCGATGCGTTTTTCCTGCTCCGCCTGAATCAGCCGCTGCACATAAATGCTCGGCGTATGGACCGTTGCAGGATCCAGGTCGCCCGCATCCACGATTTCTTCGGCTTCGGCGATCGTCACTTTGCCGGCCGAAGCCATCATCGGGTTGAAATTCTGCGCGGTCTTGTTGTAGATCAGGTTCCCAAGCTTGTCTGCCTTGGCCGCCCGTACAAGTGCGAAGTCGGCAGTCAGCGCTTCTTCCAGAACATACTCTTTGCCGTTGAAGGTCCGGGTTTCTTTCCCTTCCGCAATCGGCGTGCCGACCCCCGCAGGCGTGAAGAATGCCGGGATGCCAGCTCCGCCGGCACGGATTTTTTCTGCAAGCGTCCCCTGGGGTGTCAGTTCCACTTCGAGTTCACCGCTGAGCACCTGGCGCTCGAATTCCTTGTTTTCCCCCACATAGGAACCGATCATCTTCTTGATCTGGCGGTTATTCAGCAGCAGGCCAAGACCCCAATCATCAATTCCGCAGTTGTTTGAAATGACGGTCAGGTCCTTGACTCCGCTTTCGGCAAGCGCAAGGATCAGCTGTTCCGGAATTCCGACAAGGCCGAAGCCGCCGACCATGAGCGTGGCCCCATCCTTGATATCCGAGACAGCTTCGGCCGCCTGGTCATAGATCTGTTTCATATAATCCCCCTCCGGTCCTCTTAAATGAAAGCGTTACTATTTTCATTTAATCAGAACACTGTCAATGTTGCAATGAAATCAGAACCTTTAGAGCAGTAAACGGATCATCAGAAAAACCCGGCAGCAAAAAGCAGTCGGGTTGATTCCGGTTTTATGGACGATGGGCAGCCGCTTGACGGGCCGCCTCCCGTTTGAGTGGTACATCGTAGAACAGACTCGTCAGGATGGCGAGGCTGAGAATGGAAGTCAGGATGATCAACATGACATGGATTCCGTGAAGATCAACAAGTACGCCGCCGACCACCGGACCGATCATGCGTCCGCCCGTCGAGACACTGTTCACGATCCCCTGGTAAAAGCCTTCCCGTCCCGGTGGTGCAAGTGAATTGGCGATGGTCGGGATCACCGGCCAGACGAACATTTCACCGAATGTCAGGATGACCATGGATGTCACGAACATGGCAAACGACTCTGCGAAGCCGACCACGACAAATGATGATGTGAAAACGACGATGCCGATAAACATCTGGATCTTCAGCCGGTCCTCGAACCGCTTGATGACCGGCCGGATCAGCGGCTGCCCGAGAACGATGAGCGCACCGTTGATTGTCCAGAGCAGGCTGTACTCACCAAGCGAGATGCCAAGGTCAATTGCATGAGTGGACAGTGTCGTCGTCCACTGGGAATAGACAAGCCATGTCAGGAAAAATCCGGACAGCATGATCGTCAGGGAGTAGAGAGGCGCCTTTTCCCTGATCGTCCGCTTTTCCTTGATGACCGACGTGTGTGTCGCAGGGTCGATCTTGAAGCCCCTGTATGCAAAAGCCGCAATCAGCAAAAAGAGCACATACATGACCGTGTTGGCCAGGAAAATATAGTCGATATTGTAGGAAGCGACAAAGCCCGCCAGAGCAGGGCCGATGGCGACTCCCGCATTGTTCGCAAGATAGATGGAGTTAAATGCCTTGCGGCCGCCCTCGGGCCAGGCCGTCCCGACCATGGCGTACATACTCGGAAAGACGATGCCGCCCCCGAAGCCCAGCAACGCAAGCAGCCAGACATAATGCGGCCAGCCGTGATAAAAGACAAGGCCGACGAGTGCTACAAGCGATATCAGGATACCGGTCAGGACGGAGCGATATCCCCCGATCCGGTCGAACAGAAAACCTCCCAGCATATTTCCGACGATGCCCGCAGCTGAATTGGCCATGAGGACAAGCCCCGCGACAGACAGCGACTTCCCGAGATGATCGTGCATATAGATGGTGTTGAGCGGCCAGATAAACGAGTTTCCGACCGTGTTGACGAACATTCCGATGACGAGCAGCCATACGCTTCTTGGCATGTCCCCACCTCCTGTTTTAAAATTCACCTCACTGATTGTATGCCCGTCTGTGCGGTATTTCAATACGGACGCCCTATGTCCGAACATTGTCAATCCACTGCCCAATGGAGCCCCGCCCCCTGCGGTGATACGATAGAAGAACCAGCCTTTAAGGAGAGGATGTTTTTATGGAACTTGGACGAACACTCGCGCAGGCGAGAAAACTGATGGAGCGGACTGTCCTTCCCGGAGAAACGGTCGTGGATGCCACTGCCGGGAACGGACATGACACGTTGTTCCTGGCGGAGCTGATAGGGCCGGATGGACGGGTGCTTGCTTTTGATATCCAGCAGGAAGCCCTCGACTCGACACGGATCCGCCTCGGAAATCTTTCAGATCGTGCGGAACTGATCCTGGACAGCCATGACCGGGTGGCGGACTACGCGGAAGGTCCCGTCGGCGGTGCCATGTTCAACCTCGGGTTTCTTCCGAATGCAGGCGACCGCTCGGTGATCACCCGTCCTGAAACGACGGTCAGGGCTGTCCATGACCTGCTCGGCCTGCTGAAAAAAGGGGGCCTGGTGACGGTCTGTGTGTATGACGGCCATGAAGGAGGCGACCGGGAGCGGGACGCGCTCCTTGCATACGCCCGCCGGCTTAGGGAAGCTGATGTCGACGTAGCCCGTTACGAGCTGATCAACCAAAGAGGACATCCGCCATTCCTCGTCGCATTCGAAAAGAAAAAGGAATTCCGGGAACTCCTTCTGCTGGACTGATAGACTGCCTCCCCGCCGCATATCTTGGCAGGACAAGGGTATAGAGATGGAAGATGAACCGAGGAGGAAACGGAATGCCTGTCATTGAATCGATCTATACGCTCACTCCGGACCATGAAATCGGCCAGAGAGATGCAGCAGGTCTGACTAAACAGCTGTTCAGCGGAAAGTTCAGGGACACGGAGCGGCTGCTGCGGGTGTTCGACAATGGAGACATCGACACGCGCTATATCGCCATGCCGCTCGATTGGTACGGTGAAGCGCATCCGTTCGGAGAGCGCAACAATCTGTACATCGAACACGCTATTCGCCTGGGTTCCGAGGCGATCACAGGCTGCCTGCAAAACCGCGGGCTGCTCAATGAGAAAATCGGTTATGAAGAGATCGATGCGATCTTCTACATATCGAGCAGCGGCATCTCGACCCCGAGCATCGAAGCCAGGATCATGAATATCCTTCCCTTCAGGGATGACGTCAAACGGATTCCTGTATGGGGACTGGGATGTGCCGGAGGCGCCTCCGGGATGAGCCGGGCATTCGATTACTGTCTCGCCCATCCGGACCATCGCGTGCTCGTTCTCTGCGTGGAATTATGCAGCCTGACTTTCCAGGCGGAAGATTATACGAAAAGCAATCTTGTTGGAGCTTCCCTGTTCGCCGACGGAGTGGCCTGTGCAGTCGTTGCCGGAGACAAAGTGGCACACCGCTCAACCGGTTCAGTGCCGTCCATCCGGTCCACGCTGTCAAAGCTGATGCCGGATTCCGAAGACGTCATGGGCTGGGATGTGGACGACACGGGCCTTCATGTGATTTTCTCAAAAAGCATCCCGTCCATCATCACGGAATGGCTTGGCCCGTTCGTCCATGAATTCCTCCGGAAAGAAGGGCTCTCGCAGTCAGATATCCGGCATTTTGTCGCACATCCCGGAGGCAAGAAAGTACTGCTGGCGTATGAGGAGGCACTCGGATTTGAACCCGGCATGACTGAAATCTCCAGACGGGTGCTCAGGAAATACGGCAATATGTCTTCCCCGACGGTGCTGTTCGTGCTGGAGCAGTTCATGATGAAACAGCCGGAAGCCGGGGAAAAGGGCCTTATGGCAGCTCTCGGACCGGGTTTCTCGGGGGAACTGCTTCTGTTGGAATGGCAATAAGGAGGCATGATCATGCTGTTTTGGATTCTGATCGGACTGGTCATCATTCAGCGCCTTGTCGAACTCCGCGTCGCGAAGCGCAATGAACAGAAACTCAAAAGCCGCGGGGCATTCGAAGCGGGCGCTTCCCATTATCCGTACATGGTCGCGATGCATACAGGGTTCTTCATCTTCCTGATTGCGGAAGTTCTCCTGACAGACCGTTCCCTGTCTCCTGTATGGCCGGTGCTTCTTGCCATATTTCTAGCCATGCAGGTGATGCGGGTCTGGTGCCTTGCATCGCTGGGCGAATTCTGGAATACCAAAATCATCATTCTCCCCGGCGCCAATGTCGTGAAGCGCGGCCCCTACAAATGGCTGCGCCATCCGAACTATGTCATCGTCACCACCGAGCTGCTCGTCTTGCCGCTTATCTTCCAAGCTTATCTCACCGCCATACTATTCATGGCCCTGAATGCATGGATGCTGTCTGTCCGGATCCCCGCGGAAGAACGCGCACTGCGGGAAGTAACTGACTATACCGAACGGTTCGGCCCGGGAAACAGCCGGACATCCTGAATGGACAAAAGCGCAAACGCCCCTTAGAAAAACCGGACCGGAAAACGCCATCGTTTACCGGTCCGGTTCGTTTAGATTTCGGGTGCCTTGCCGAGGAATGAGAGGATTGCCTCATTCGTCAGAGCCGCCCCAAGGCGCACAGTCCTGCCCCCCTCATCCACGTCAGGGTTGACTTCAGAAATATCAAAGGACCGGACAGCCGGATGGCTGCATGCGGCACGGATGATCGATCGGACCGACACCGGGTCAAGTCCGAACGGTGAAGGCGCACTGACGCCGGGTGCCGATGCCATGTCCAGCACATCCATGCACAGTGTCACGATTACTGCATCATATTGTCCGATAAAGGACTGGATCCTTCTGGACAGCTGGGCGGGATCAGACTGGCGGACCGTTTCTTCCGGCATATAGTCCACATCAAAATCTTGGGCCGTCTCAAACAGGGAAAGCGAATTGCCGAAACGCTGGATGCCGAGAACGAAATAACCCGCATTCTGGTCTTCCTCAAGGATCTGCCGGAACATCGTGCCGGATGATGATTCCCCGTCATGCGGGCGCAGATCAAAATGCGCATCGATGTTGAGGATGCCGATGCTTGCTTCCGATCCGAGATGAAGTCTCAGGCCAAGGTAATGGCCGTAAAGGGTTTCGTGCCCGCCCCCTAGAATGACGGCGCGCGAGCCTTGCCCATAGGCTTCCGACACCTTTGCCGCCAGTTCGTCCTGCGCATCTTCCAGCCGGCTGTCCCCGCACGACACATTTCCGTAATCACACAACGTCGCCTCATTACCATGCCAGGGCATCGGGGCCAATGCCGCGCGGATCGCATCCGGCGCCTTGGCCGCCCCCGGGCGGCCGTTGTTCCTTCGGACGCCTTCATCACAACAGAACCCGATCAGCGCTACATTTGCTTTGTCCGAGAAATCAGGCCCTCTTACGATCTGGTGATACTTGAACCTGTTCTGATCGGCGGACGACTCAACTGTCCCTTTCCATATTTCCTCCAACCCCATATCCGTCCCTCCTATGAAGCTTCACAGGCCATCCCGTCGCGGTCTCCGTCGAGCCGCTCCGAATAAGCCGGGTGACCCCTCTTCACGCCATCCGGATGAACCGCGCGGAGCTCCTTGCAATTGGCGAACGGGCCCGCCTGATCCGCTTCTTCCCGGTTCTTACCGGCCTGTTCCGCTTTTCCAGCGTCAAAACCCCGATCGGTCGCATAGTCCTCGATCGACCAGATTCCGATTCCCTTATCCTTTGCCCTATTCTCTGCCTGTTCAAAACGTTCGAGATGGCGGATGCTCGGCGGATAGACATATCCGACCCGGGCAAGTCCCTCCTCAAGCAGCTTTTCCTGTATGCTTTCTCCGTCTACATACACGTATGCAAGGAGTCGGCCGTACTTGTCGGTGCGCTGCCCGATATCGAACTCGATGGCGACCTCGCCATTCGCCAGAAGCTCCCGGTTCCGATCCTTCGCCCGTTCGCCGAACGGCTGCTTTCCAAGCTGGGGATGGTTCGTCTCCGGCGTATCAATCAGCAGGTACCTGACATTCTGTTCTTTTCCCTCATAGCGGATTTTGATTGTGTCCCCGTCAATCGTCCGCACAAGTTCCACAGGAACCAATCCTTCCGCAGGGGCATCCGCGGGGATCTGTTCACCTGTTTTTGTCGGGCTGTCCCGGCCGCTTTCCTCTTCCGGAATTTCCGTAAGAAAATAGATGATTGCAATCAGCAGGAGAACGGCAATGGCTCCCGCAGGGCTTTTCCACTTGCCGCACGGTTTTCTCCTGACCATCACACCACGCTCCTTCCGGCCTTTATTGTATCGGCTGGCACCTTCGCCGACAACGAGTAACGCGGCACCCTGTCAGGCGCCGCGCTACGCTGGTCGTGGCGAGCTTCAGAACTTTCTGTCGTGATGTTTATACTGGGCAAAAGAGTCAACAAGTGCATGGCCAAAGTCTCCGCGGCCGCTCTCCATAATGACACCCGGCCCTTCTTTGGCCATCGACTGGGCAAAGAGGTCTTTGCCGCCTGCCGTCACACCGATCGTCTTGTAGTGCTTAAACGTGTCATTGATGAATTCTGAAGCATCCATCTTGAACTTCGCCGCGTTTTCACCTGTTCCGCCTGCGATGATGATGCCGTCATAAAGCACCGCATGGGTCGTCGTGAACGTGTGGTTCGCCTCGGCCCTGTAACCGTCCTGGCCTTTGATGGTGCCCTGGCGTTCGCTGATGAAGTCCGCGGTGATTCCGGCTTCCTTCAGCTTGTCCAACACATCTCCGAGGCTGTTGCCGTCAAAGCCTTCGCCCACGATAATGCCCGCCCGGCGGGTCTCCGGTTTCCTTACGGTGTTCGACATACTCACCGCTGGAGATTTCTTGTTGTATTTTACATGGCTTTCCTTCGGCGGATTGGCATTGATTTTCTTGGCTACTGCGGTCATCAGACCCTGGTCCACTTTGGCGAACATATCCACGACACCCTGTCGGATCTCCTGGTTATTCACCTTCCCGACCTCGAAGCTGAAAGCCTCGATGATATGGTTTTTCTCGAAATCCGCCAGGCTGTTCCAGAACATGCGGGCCTGCGAGAAGTGGTCCTTGAACGACTCGCTTCTGGCGCGGACTTTCCGGCCTTCCACTTTCTCCTGATAGTGGACATAACCGCCTTCTTCCTCAGATGCCGGCGCAGGCGTACCATCCGCCAAGGAGTTCTTGTTATAAGCCACCTTGCCGACATTGATGGTCTGCCGGTGATAGCCGTCCCGCTGGTTGTTATGGAACGGGCAGACCGGGCGGTTGATCGGGATCTCATGGAAGTTCGGGCCGCCGAGCCGGATCAGCTGCGTATCCGTGTAGGAAAAGAGACGTCCCTGAAGAAGGGGTCATTTGAAAAATCGATGCCCGGCACGACATGGCCCGGATGGAACGCGACCTGCTCTGTTTCCGAGAAGTAATTGTCGACATTCCGGTTGAGCGTCATCTTCCCGATGACCTTGACCGGAATTTCCTCTTCAGGCCAGAATTTCGTGGCATCGAGAATGTCGAAGTCGAACTTGAATTCATCTTTTTCGTCGATGATCTGGACTCCCAGTTCGAATTCCGGATAATTCCCCATCTCGATATTCATCCAAAGGTCCCGGCGGTTAAAGTCCGGGTCATTTCCTGATACCTTTTGTGCCTCATCCCATTCAAACGAGTGAAGGCCGAGAACCGGAATCCATTTAAACCGGACAAACCGGGATTTGCCCTCCGCATTGACGAAGCGGAATGTATTGATGCTGAAGCCTTCCATCATGCGGAAGCTTCTCGGCAGGGCCCTCGGGCTCATCAGCCACATGACCTGGTTGGCCGTCTCCTGGTTGTTGATGACGAAATCCCAGAAGGTGTCATGGGCACCGGTCGCCTGCGGGATCTCATTATGCGGCTCCGGTTTGATGGAGTGCACCAGATCCGGGAACTTGATGCCATCCTGGATAAAGAAGATGGGCATATTGTTGCTCACCAAATCATAGTTCCCCTCGTCGGTATAGAACTTCGTCGCAAACCCGCGGACATCACGGGGGATATCCGTGGACCCCTTCTGCCCGACAACTGTCGAGAAGCGGACGAACACCGGAGTTTTCTTGCCTTTTTCAGAAAGGAAACCCGCTTTCGTGTATTTCTCCATCGACTGGTAGGCCTCGAACTCCCCATGTGCCGCAAACCCTCTCGCATGGACAACACGTTCCGGAACCCGCTCATGGTCGAAATGGGTCATCTTCTCCCTGAAGTGGAAATCTTCCATGAGCGTGGGCCCCCGTTCACCCGCTGTGAGGGAGTGTTCGTCCTCCGCCATCTTCAGGCCCTGGTTGGTCGTGAGTTTCTTGTTCCGGTCGTCGGTCCTGAACTGGTCCAACTGAAGGTCCTTGCTGGTCCGTTTTCCCTGTTGCCGTTTATCCATTATGATCCTCCTTCTCTAGCGCTCTGCTTCACTCTTTCCCTAGAAGAAAATCGATAAACTGGATGAGTACTGGCAATTTATGAAGCTACATATATAAACGGAATCATATAAAAAATAATTCCGAGGACCAGTGTCGACAGGGCATACAGGACTGAAGCGGTACGGCGCCCCTCCTGCCACATAACAAGGGTTTCTGCATGCCATGTGGAAAAGGTGGTCAGGGCACCCAGAATACCGTATACGACAAAGGCGTGTGCCGGGCTTCCTGCTGCCAGACCGGAGAAGATTCCCGCCAGGAAAGCACCGGCCATATTGACGGCAAACGTGCCGGCAGGAAATTCCCGTTCACGATTCAGCTTTGCACTTATGAAATACCGGAGGACGGAGCCGATCATCCCGCCGGCCGCAACGGTCAGCCAGCCGAGCATGGTCATGACTTTCCTCTTCCCGCTCCGGCCCACAGTCCTGCGAGACCGGAAAGCAGTCCGCCGCCTACCGATAGAACGGCATAAAGGAAAGCAGGACCCCACCGACCGTCAGCCATCATGCCGCCCAGTTCAGAGCTGAGTGCGGAAAACGTCGTGAACGAGCCGAGAAACCCTGTATGTACGGCGGCTTTCCACGGCTGCTTAAAGGGAGCGGCTGCAATGAGCGCGCAAAGGACGAATGCGCCCGATAAATTTACGGCAAGTGTCGCATAGGGAAAGATGCCGTCATGTCCGAACGTCTGCGATATGGCTGTTCTCGAAACGGCGCCCGCCATACCGGCGAGTCCGACTGCCACCCATTCCTTCATCCGACTCATCCCCTTTCCTCGAGCAGCCCCTTACTGATGCACATGCCAAGGTCCAGCTCTTTCTGCTGTTTCGCGAACCTGATGAGGACCCGGTCTCCCCTGAGTTCCTCCACCTCTCCGTTGCCGAACACTTTATGACGGACCTTCACTCCCGGTGAAAGCACCCCGCTATCGGAAATGGCATCGGGGTCAGGGATCACCGCTGTCCGCTTGCGGACGGATTTTCCGGGATTCTCCGGTATTTCTCCCACCGGGCGGCCGATCGCCTGCAGTCCCCTGACTTCGCTGATGAAACGGGATTCAGTCAGATCTTTCCCGTTGTCCGTGGAATAGTTGATCAGTTCCAGCCGCTCTTTGGCCCGTGTCATCCCGACATAAAACAGCCTCCTGGCTTCTTCCATCATGTCCGGGTCCTTCAGGTCCTCTGAAGCCGGAATGGTACCTTCATTCAGATCGACCATGAAAACGTGTCTGAATTCGAGCCCTTTGGCACTGTGAAAAGTCGACAGCGTGACCGCACCTTCCTGAGGTTTCCGTTTGGCTTCCGTAACGGCCGCTTTCAGTTCGGAAAGTTTTTCGGCAAAGGCGGTCATCGTCCGCAGTGGCGCCGCGATGACCGTGAGCGTATCCAGCATGCCGGTCAGCGTATCGATGCGGTAGCCGAACTTTTCCGAGCGGCTTTTCAGGGAAGCTTCATACCCCAGATTGTCCCGGACAGTCCGGATGACATCTGCGGGACGTCTATCCTTGAGCCCATCATAGATCGACCGGTAGGAAGCCAGTTTTCGCCGCTGGTCATCGTTCAGGTTGGCTTGTGAGCGCGCAAAAGCGTCGAAGACATTCCCTTCCGGACCGCTCCTGACGAATGTCTCCACCGCGGAGCGGCTGATGAACAGATCCATCTTGAGCGCGACCCTGGCGAACAGATCTTTCCTCTCCGGCAGAAAAGCGAGCCTCATGAAGTTCAGGAGGTCTTCCACGACCCAGTGGTCGAAAAACCGGTCGTCGGCATCCTTCATATAAAAGGGGATGCCACGGCGGTGCAGTTCGGAGACAAAAGCGGTCGATGAGGAATTGTTGCGGAAAAGCACCGCCGCCTCTCCCGGATTTTCCATCGCCAGCAGTTCGTAGATGACATAGCGGACCTGCTCATCGCGGTCATGGAACCTCTTCAGGTTCACGGGCCCGCCACTGCCGTTTACCGGAACCATCCCTTTCTCGTAGCGCTCTTTGTTGCGCTTGATGAAACCGGCGGCCGTCTGGACGATTTCCGATGATGACCGATAATTCGTCTCCATCATGAGAACCTCGGCCTGCGGATAGTGGTTCCGGAAGTCCAGCAAGTATTGCGGGTCCGCTCCGCGCCAAGTGTAGATGGATTGGTCGTCATCGGCAACGGCACAGAGGTTGCCGTGCCGGCGGACCAGATGTTCCACGATCCGGTGCTGGGCAAGTGACGTATCCTGGCTTTCATCGGTGATCACGTAATCGAAACGGTCCTGCATCCTCATGCACAGGTCGGGATCCGTGCGCAGCGCCTCCTCCGCAATCGTCAGCATATCATCAAAATCCAGCAGCAGCAGCCGGCGGCTTCGCTTGTGGGACTCATATTTCTGCAGGATCTCCCCTGCCCTCTCGACGGGTCCCTTGAGGCCTGTCCATTCTTCCTGCGGGATGAGCCGGTTCTTCACAAAACTGGCGAATGTCCCGACCGACTTCAGTTCATCTTCTGTCGGGTCTTCCCCGGCAACTTCACGGAAACTCCGTTTCAGGAGGACCGGCTTCGGAGGGACCTCGTCCGTCTTGCCCTCTATCAGCGCCCAATCGATGCCCATGTGGTCGAGGTGGCGGCGGACAACATCCAGCGCCAGGCTGTGGATGGTGGAGAATGCCGGCGGCTGCAGTCCCGGGAACAGCTTTGTAAATCGGTCGCGCATATCGGTTGCGGCAGCCTTGCTGAACGTGATCGGCTTGATGCGCGCCGGGGAAATCCCCTTTTCCGCGATCATGTAACCGATCCGCATGATCATCGTTGTCGTCTTTCCCGAGCCCGGGCACGCCAACACGAGCAGAGGACCGTCCGTTTTCAGAACAACCTGCTTCTGCACGTCATTCAGCATCACACCTGTATCCGAATGCTTACGCTCGAAAAAGTCCATTGTATGTATCCATTCCTTCCATCTTTCGCGTCCATCCATTCTAATCAAAAAAAGAAGGGCCGCGCAATGCCGCGGCCCTGTCTTTATTCACCTGTTTCAAGTTTGTCCCGTGCGTCGAACCCGCCGTCCCCGTCCGTATATTCCGTAGCGGCCACCTGGTCCGTCTTCCGTGCCTTGTCAGAATAGGCGCTGCCGGGCTGGCCGGTCATCGAGCCGCCGGACTTTCTGGAGATGAATTCCTGCTGCTCTTGGCTTTTGTTCATTGCTTCCGCAGATGACTTGGCCGTCTGCTCGGACGTTCTGCTGTTGTTCTGTGTCAAGGGAGTCCCTCCTTTGGTTGTTCGGGTCTGCCCTTACTATACCCACCAATCCCCGCTCTCAACCGGGGCAATCGCTCTGCCCCCCTGATGAAAAAGAAACGCGCATCTTCCTGCGGCCACTCTGCAATAATCATGGATCCGGGGTATGGTTATTCCTCATTTCCATGCTCATCGACCCATCCATCAATCACCCGCTCAACCGCCAGTACCGGAACGCTCAGTGACAGAGTGCTCCACGGATGGGTTCCGACATTGATTCCGATCACTTCACCTGTTTCCGGCCGGATGACGGGGCTGCCGCTCATTCCGGGATCCAAGTCTGTGTTTGCAATCATGAATTCACTAAAGACTGCATCCTTCCCGTCGAAACCGGCTGTCGCGTGAAGTTGCTGGATGACCCCTTCCCTGATGACAAATGGATGGTCTTCCGTCCAGCTTACCGACATGACCGGCTCCATCCGTTCTGCACGCCGCACGGACAGCACAAGCGGCTCTCCTCCGGGATAATCACGGATTCGAAGAAGAGCCAAGTCAAGGAACCGGTTTGTCTCCAACACCTCTCCGGAGAAAAGCTCCCCACCGAAGGTCGTCAGCTCCTGCACGGCTAACGTTCCAACGACATGCTGGTTTGTCAGTACGAGTCCGGATTCTTCAATCAGAAAACCGGTACCCGCACCTTCTTCATTTTCAATCAAAAACACCTGACTGGTGAGTGTCTCGTCCCTCAGCCCCAGTGTTCCTGTCGCAGGATCGCCCACCGCAAAAACCAAGATGGCCATGATTCCTTTCACAGCCATCCGCGTCATCGCTTCTTTCATTTCCTTCCCCCTCGTGAAGTCAGACGATGTAGCCGAGTGAGCGGAGCACGCCCCTGATGAACGATTCGGTATATAAGAACACGTCTTCCTGCTCTTGCTCGCGGAAAATATCGTGACGGGCATTTTTCCAATACTTGTACTGGAATTCGTCCCTTCCCTTCATTGTGAGCCATGCATGCATCGCATCAGGATCCGCCAGTTCATCTCGTCCTGCAGCATGCAGGAGAACCGGCGGCGAGCTTGGCTTCGGTGCGGATTCGCTGATTTCCTTGATGTATGTATACAGTTCCCGGAACCATGCGGCAGTCGCGACCGGGTGATACAGGTTTTCAGAATCGGCCATACCAAGATCTTGATTCGACGACAGCATATCCTCAGTGATCTGATGGTTAAATTTGATGCCGCCGGCGATTTTCCCGAGACCCGAAAGAGGCCCTTTCATCCTTGGCGGCAGATGCTTCAGGCGGAACCACGGCGACGTGAGGACCAGACCGGCGCAAGCGAGGCTGTCATTTCTCGCCATGTCCGCTGCCAGAACTCCTCCAAGACCATGGCCCAGTACGAAAACCGGCAGGTCTTCCGCCATGCCTGTGCGGATGAGCTCCTTTGCATACCTGCGATATTCAAAAAATCCCTCATCATGGACCTCTGAGCCTGGTTTTCCGTGGCCGGGAAGATCCCCGGCGATGACATGCATGCCGGCAGTCCTGAACCGTTCTATCAACCAGGCATGCCGTCCGTGATGTTCATATGCGCTGTGCAAAAGAACGACAACAGCCGTCGCCTGCCCGTCCGCTTCCCATTTCCACATGTCGGCTCCCCCTTTCCGATTATGCATTGCATTTCTATTTCCCGCTTCCGGTACATAGGAAACAGATTTTGTAGTACGATTATGATACTACATGTTGCGATGAAAGAGAGGTTTTTCCGATGATTTACCCGTTCAACGGAATCGAACCGAAGATCGACGAGTCCGTTTTTCTTGCAGATTACGTGACAGTGACCGGAGATGTTGAAATCGGACAGGACTCATCCGTCTGGTTCAATACTGTGATCCGGGGTGACGTGAACGCCACGCGCATAGGCCGTAAAGTGAATATCCAGGACTTATGCATGCTTCACCAGAGCCCGGCCTATCCGCTCATCATTGAAGACGGGGTGACGGTTGGCCATAACGTGATTCTCCACAGCTGCACCATCCGGAAAAACGCGCTGATCGGTATGGGGTCGATTATCCTTGACGGAGCGGAAATCGGTGAAGGGGCTTTTGTCGGCGCCGGCTCGCTTGTTCCTCAGGGCAAAAAGATTCCGCCCAATGCATTGGCTTTCGGCTCTCCCGCAAAAGTGGTCCGGCAGTTGAATGACGAGGACATCCGGGACATGGAACGCATTGTAACGGAATACGCCGAGAAGGGCCAGTATTACAAGAGCCTGCAGAAGTGAATCCTTTTTTTGCTGTAAGTACGAAATAGCTGCGCAAAGTTTAAAACAAAGGCTATATGTCCGATATGGAAAACAAAAAAGGGAATCCGCATGCATGATGCGGATTCCCTCCATATTTTGTGGCGAATTCCTTTTATCGGGAAGCTTTATCTTTTAGCTGGCCTGCTTTGTCGGTACGCTCCCATGGTAGTTCGATATCGGTGCGCCCAAAGTGGCCGTATGCTGCGGTCTGCTGGTAAATCGGGCGTCGCAGATCAAGCATTTCAATGATGCCGGCCGGGCGCAGGTCGAACAATTCCCGTACCCATTCGACGAGATCGGCCTCGTCTGCTTGGCCCGTGCCGAATGTGTCAATCGAAATGGAGACGGGTTGTGCGACGCCGATTGCGTAAGCAAGCTGAACTTCGCACTTGGAAGCAAGTCCGGCGGCGACGATGTTTTTCGCCACATAGCGTGCCGCATACGCTGCAGAACGGTCGACTTTCGTCGGATCTTTGCCCGAGAATGCGCCACCGCCATGCCGCGCGTAACCGCCGTAAGTGTCGACGATGATTTTGCGGCCGGTAAGACCGGCATCCCCTTGTGGGCCTCCGATCACAAATCGTCCCGTCGGGTTGATGAAGAACTTTGTTCCTTCATCAATCAGTTCAGCAGGCACGACAGCATCGATGACTTGCTCCCGGATGTCCTTCTGAATCTGCTCAAGCTTGATTTCCGGGTGATGCTGCGTGGAGATGACAATCGTATCCACTCGGACAGGCAAGTTGTTTTCATCGTATTCAACAGTGACTTGTGTCTTGCCGTCAGGACGAAGATACGGCAGGACCTCTTCCTTGCGCACTTCTGTAAGCCGGCGGGACAGCCGGTGTGCCAGGCTGATCGGGAGAGGCATCAGTTCGGGTGTTTCATCGCATGCAAAGCCGAACATCAACCCTTGGTCTCCCGCTCCGATCGCTTCCAGCTGGTCATCAGTCATCGTCCCTTCCCGGGATTCGAGCGCTTCATTGACGCCTGCAGCGATGTCAGGTGACTGTTCATCAATCGCAGTCAGGACAGCAGTGGTCTCGCTGTCGAAGCCATACTTCGCGCGGGTATAGCCGACTTCCTTGATTGTTTCGCGGACAACTTTCGGAATATCCACATAAGTAGTGGTTGTGATTTCTCCGGCAACGAGCACAAGGCCGGTCGTCACGGTCGTTTCGCATGCGACCCGGGCATTCGGGTCGTCTTTGATGATCGCATCCAGGATGGCATCTGATATCTGGTCGCAGATTTTATCCGGGTGGCCTTCGGTGACCGACTCGGATGTGAACAGGCGACGGTTGGTCATTGGTTTTCCTCCTCCGCTCCGGCGATTCGCCGGAAAGTGTTACGGTACTCGTTCCCCTGTCAAGTCCGTCCCCGCGGGGTTGAACTCCAAGCCGTTTTGGGCTTACTGAGGTCGTGGTCAATCCATTTAAAAAGGGCCTTCCACTCACATTCATGAGGAAAGGCCCGGAATCGCTGACACCTTTCACTCTTATCGTCCAAGGCAGACGCCTTGCTTCAGGTTGGCACCTTTTCGGCCTCCATCATGGAGAACGGCAGGTTGCCGGGTTTCATAGGGCCTGTCCCTCCACCAGCTCGGGATAAGAGTATCCGTACAATTTTCCATAGTAATGAATCGTGCACTTTATGTCAAACACTAAATGAGGAATACCGGTGCTTCTTGACGGTTTTTGGTCAATTTCACGGAAACGCGTGATTAGTATAGACTAATAAGCAAAATGTGTTATACTAATTCACATCATATCAAACCGCTTCCGGGCGGGATTACAAGACAAGGGTGGTACAGATGATGATGTCTTCTAAACTGAGCGATAAACTGAATGATCTTCTGGCAGGAGGTTCGATCCGCACACAGCTTTCCGTCGGGGAACTGACACAGATTGCTGTTGAACGCGGCGAAGCGGTTCTGACGGATAAAGGTGCCGTCCGCGCCACAACCGGAAAATACACGGGCCGCTCTCCCAAAGACCGCTTCATCGTGGAAGAGTCCCCTTCCAAAGAAGACATCGATTGGGGCAGCGTGAATAAGCCGGTTCAGCCTGAAGTATTCGAAAAGCTCTACGCCAAAGTGCTGGATCACCTTGGCACCAAAAACGAACTTTATGTGTTTAACGGCTTCGCGGGTGCTGACCCTGCTTCCCGCCTGCATATCCGTGCGGTGAACGAATTTGCATGGCACAACCTTTTCTGCCACCAGCTGTTCATCCGTCCCACGGACGAAGAGCTTAAAAAACATGAGCCGCAATTTACAATCGTTTCAGCTCCTACTTTCAAGGCAGACCCTGAAATCGACGGCACGAACTCCGAAGCGTTCGTCATGATCTCAATCGAGCGCGGCATCATCCTCATCGGCGGCACTGAGTATGCGGGTGAGATGAAGAAGTCGATCTTCTCGATCATGAACTACCTGCTACCAAAACAGGATATCCTGTCGATGCACTGCTCGGCCAACGTAGGTGAGGAAGGCGATGTCGCCCTCTTCTTCGGACTTTCCGGAACAGGCAAGACGACTCTTTCTGCAGACCCGCACCGCAGCCTGATCGGTGACGATGAGCATGGCTGGTCGGAAGAAGGCGTCTTCAACATCGAAGGCGGCTGCTACGCGAAAACGATCAACCTTTCAGAGGAAAAGGAACCCCAGATTTACGGTGCCATCCGTGAAGGTTCGGTTCTCGAGAACGTTGTGCTCGACGAAGAGGGCAAGCCGGACTACGATAACGGCTCCCTCACCGAGAATACTCGTGCCGCTTACCCGCTTGAATATATCGACGGCAGTGTGATTCCTTCGGTTGCAGGCCATCCGAAGACGATCCTCTTCCTGACGGCGGATGCATTCGGCGTGCTGCCTCCGATTTCAAAACTGACGAAGGAGCAGGCTATGTACCACTTCCTGAGCGGTTTCACATCCAAGCTCGCAGGTACGGAGCGCGGCATTACTTCTCCTCAGATGACGTTCTCGACTTGCTTTGGATCCCCATTCCTGCCGCTGCATGCGACAGTGTACGCGGAAATGCTAGGCAAGAAGATCGATGAGCACGAAGTTAACGTCTTCCTCGTGAACACCGGCTGGACCGGCGGCGAGTACGGTGTCGGCCAGCGGATGAAACTCAGCTACACGCGTGCCATGGTCAGTGCTGCGATCGAGGGCAAGCTCGATAACGTGGAAATGGAAAAGGGCTCGGTATTCGGCCTGAATATGCCGATTGAAATTGAAGGCGTTCCTTCCGAAGTGCTCAACCCGCGCAACGCATGGGCGGACAAGGAAGCATACGATGCAAAGGCGAAGGAACTCACTGCCGCATTCCGTGAGAACTTCAAGAAATTCGGCACGGTCTCAAAAGAAATTGAAGAAAAAGGCGGCCCGATCCTCTGATCGTCCATTAAAAAAGCACCTGCGCATGCGCGCAGGTGCTTTTTCCTGTACTGAATTGGGGATCAGTTCCCTTTCCCTCTCATCCAATTGCACAAATCCCGTGTGACCCGTGCGGATTCCGCAGGCGGGAAGTAATGGTTGTACTCTGCAAAATACCAGGTTTCCACCGGCTTGCCCGCCTCCTTCAGCGCCTCTTCAAGCATGATGGACTGCTCGATCGATACATTTTCATCCTGCCGTCCGTGAATCAGCAAAAACGGGGCACCAATTTCATTCACATGGAAAAGCGCCGTCCGGTCCCGGTATTCTTCGGGCGCGTTGTTCGGCGATCCCCCAATGACGCGTTTCATCATCCTGCGGAGTTCCTTCCGCTCCTTGTAGGTAAAGACCACGTCCGAGACGCCCGCCCAGTCCACGACGGATGTGATGTCCTCCCGCATGATTGCCGTCCAAAGGGCCATGATGCCGCCTCTGGAAAAGGCAAACAGATGGATTCTCGCCGTATCCGTCTTCGGATGCTGTTTCAGCACATCGACCGCATTGACCGCATCATACCGGTCTCCGCCCCCGAACTCGTCAAACCCTTCACCACCACGGTTTCCGCGATAATAAGGGGCGAAGACGATAAATCCCTGCTGGGCAAACTGCGCAATCCTCGAGGGCCGGACCATCCCGACATGCTGGATGCCGCCCCGCAAGTAAACGATGCCATCGTAGAGGCCTTCTGCTTTCGGTTCGGCGAGCAATCCCTTTACCCGGTAGCCTGTCGACCAGTAAGTGATTTCCGTCAGCCGCACATTCGGGTTGGGAGACGGGTAAGGCCTTGTATATTCAATTGTTCCGTTTTCTTTCATCAGCCAGCACCTTCTTTCGGATCCTGTCCATTCCTTCGTCCGACATATGGCGGCTCAGTTTGGCAACGGACTTTTCCCAATCGGATTCTGCAAGGAAAGCCGCCCCTTCTGTTTCACGGCGTATGAAATTCTCATTGGCGGCCAGGATATTTGCGGCAAACACCCTTTTACAGAAAGGTGGATCGGCATGGACTACATAATCTGCAACAAAAACAAGATTGCCGGCGGTGATACCGGTCTCTTCGTAAACTTCCCTGACAGCCGCCTGCTCAATCGTCTCGCCCGGCTCTGCCTTTCCGCCCGGCCACTCAAGACCCCGTTCCGGATGGACGGTCATCAGCCACCGGCTGCCATCGAACGCGGCAACAATGACATGGGTCGGCGCGATCCTTGCCTGGTCCTTTTCCCAGAACAGGTCGATGCGCTGCCCCGCGCGGTCTTTGTATGTAAACACCGGCACCCCTCCTCTATTTTAAGTGTAGCGGACGGGGTACCGGCCCTTCAACGGAAATAAGGGAGACTTTCAACGAATTTCTTGGACTCTTCGTCACCGAATTCGTGGACCAGTGCGTAAAGCTTCATCGTTCGCAAATCGATCTGGTGATTTTCCTTATCAAGATGATAAGGGATCGCGGGGAGATGAGCCCGGATGAAATTTGTCAGTTCCACGTCGCTGATCTGGCTGAACAGCTTGCTGAAAGTTTCCTCGACCCGGCTGTCCGCCTCGATGGCAAATTCCCAAGGCGCCAAATTCGGAGCCGGGTACACTTGTCTGTGCAGAATCGACACATACAATTTATTTTTCTTCATGGCCATCCTCCAGGTTAAGCATTTCCCATTAGGATGGTCTTAGATGATTAATTCATGCATAGCGGGCGCCGGGATCGTTCTGGTATCAATCCGGTGATAAGTTTATTTCGTCATTCACACAGACGATTTCACCATTGAGCCAAGTCATCTCGTCATTCATCCCGATGCAGAGGACGAATGATGAAATCAAGACCCGGAATGACGAAACCAAAGTGGCGGATGCAGAGATTGGAGTATCGCAACTGCAACTTCCCGTTGCAATGGACAAATTCCCAGGTAGCCTTTTATAGAGTGCATCCATCCCTGACAGTAATCAGCAAGTTCGATGACTATGTAATCTCCATTTGTCTCATTAAACCATCAATCAGTTCCGAAAAAATTCGGAACTGATTGATCGGCTTTATTGGCTTGTAATTAGTTTTCTTCGCCAAGGAAGGCGTTGAGCATCCACTGATGCTTTTCGATGCTCTGGTAAATCGAGTTCAGAAGGTCTTCCGTCATGTCATCCTCTTCTTTTGCGGCAAGGTCCATGCCTTTTTTCAGGGAATCCATGATCTTGTCGAAATCCTCTGTGACTTGCTTGACCATTGCATTGGCGGATTCGTTTCCGCTGGCTTCTTCCACGACGGAGCTTTCCAGGTGTTCCTTCAGAGTCGCGAGCGGCTGGCCGCCGAGCGTCAGCATCCGTTCCGCAATCTCATCCATATGTAAGGTAGCCTCGTTATAAAGCTCCTCGAACTTTGCGTGGAGAGTGAAGAACTGTGGGCCCTTTACATACCAGTGATAGTTGTGCAGTTTCGTGTAAAACACCGACCAGGTCGACACTTGGACATTCAATTCATCAAGCAGTTCTTTAGACATACATCAACACTCCATTTCTTCAGCAGTCATTCTTCTGTTCATGTTCCCCACCCCGCGCTACAATAAACATGCTTACGATTGGAGTGCTGACTGACAATGAAACACTTATTTATATGGATCATCAGATTTTACCGGAAGGCCATTTCACCACTTACTCCGCCAAGCTGCCGCTTTCATCCGACCTGTTCCGCGTATGGGCTTGAAGCGTTTGAAAAGCATGGAGCCTTCAAAGGGTTCCTGATGACCATCATCCGGATTTCCAAATGCCACCCGTTTCACGAAGGCGGGTTTGATCCTGTTCCGGACAAGTGGCCCGGCAAAAAAAACGCTGAAGATTAAATTCCCGGTTGCCAACCCAGTCTTGGTTGAGGTATGATACAAATCGTACTCATTACGATTTAGAGGTGGACCATGAAACGATTGATTCTCACCCTGGCCGCATCCTTGCTTGTTCTTGCCGGATGCGGCAGCGATAGCAGTCCCGGCAAAGGCCATGAAAGCGAGAGTGCGGCGGAGAAGACGCTCACGGTCAAGACGACCGTGTATCCGCTTGCCTACTTTACGGAGCGAATCGGCGGAGATTCTGTGAGTGTCTCTTCCATTTATCCTCCCGGAGCAGACAGCCATACCTTCGATCCGACACAGAAAGACATGATCAGCCTGGCCGAAAGTAATTTGTTTATATACACCGGGCTCGGACTGGAGGGCTTTGTAAATAAAGCTGAAAAGACCCTTTCTGGCGAAGATGTCCGGCTTGTCGCCGCAGCTGAGCACATCTCTGATGATCAGCTGCTTCATGGCCACGGCCATGAAGAGGGCCATGGGCACGAAGAAGAAGGCGCAGGCCACGAAGGACACGACCATACCGGCGTGGATCCACACGTCTGGCTCTCTCCCGTCCTGGCCGATCGGATGGCGCTATCCGTAAAAGAAGCTCTTTCGGAAGAGCTACCCGGGAAAAAAGAAGAATTTGAACAGCGTTATAAAGAGCTCTCGGCCGAACTCAAAGATTTGGACGCGGAATTTCGCGACATGGCGGAAAGCGCAGAGTTCAAGACATTCTTTGTCTCCCATGCTGCATTCGGATACATTGCCGAGGAATACGGCTTGGAGCAGGTATCAATCGCCGGCCTGAATCCGCAGAGCGAGCCTTCACAGAAAGAATTGGCCCGGATTGTGGATCACGCCCGTGAAAAGCAAGTCACCACTATCTTCTTTGAGCAAAACATCACATCAAAGCTTACACAAGTGATTGTGAATGAACTCGGCGCAAAATCTGATGTCCTCCACAACCTGAGCGTCCTGTCTCAAGAAGATATTGAAAAAGGGGAGGATTATTTCTCTCTGATGGAACGGAACATTGAGCGGCTGTCCAACGCATTGAATCCTTGATCATGCACAAAAGCCATCCGGAAACCCCGGATGGCTTTTTATTCTTGTTCAAGCATATTCCCCAATTTGCGGCGGAGCAGCTTGTTCGACGCGTTCCTTGGAAGTTGGCTGACGAACTGATAGTGCTTTGGAACTTTGTACGGGGCCAGCCGCTCCCTGCAGAATGCTTCCAGGTCTTCTGCAAGAACGTCATCCCGCGCAACGACAAAGGCAGCAGGAACTTCTCCCCATCGCTTATCCTCCACTCCTGCCACACCCACTTCCGCAACAGAGGGATGGCCCGCCAGCACTTGCTCAATCTCCGCGGGGTAGATGTTTTCTCCCCCGGAGATGATGAGGTCAGAACGTCGATCAAGCACATAAAGGAAACCTTCATCATCAAGCCTGCCGATGTCACCCGTATGGAGCCAGCCGTCCACTTGCGCAGGCCTGTCGCTAAATCGGCCGATGTAGCCGGGCGTCACGTGGGGGCCGCTGATCAGGATTTCCCCCTCGTCCCCCGGCTTTTCCGCTCCGTCAATTCTGATTCGGTTAAAGAAAAGCGGCTTGCCGGATGATCCTGTTTTCCTGAGGGCGTCTTCGGCTGCAAGAGTGGCCGTCTGTGAGGACGTCTCGGTCATACCGTACGTCTGGAGGATCTGGATGCCTAGCGCTTCCGCCCTGCGGATATATGGAGAAGGTACGGGCCCGCCACCGGCCAGGATCTGCTTAAAGCTATCTGAAGCCCGCTGGTTCCGTGACTCCAGAGTATCCAGCACCCGCACAAGCTGGGCAGCGACAGCGGACATCCTCGTGACACCGCCTTCCGCTATCTCTTTGGCCGACGCTTCCGCATCAAATTTCGTCTGCAGGCGGACCGTCATGCCGTAGATCAGTGACCGGCTTAAAATCGAGAATCCGCTGATATGAAACAGCGGCATGGCACAAAGCCAGACATCGCCGTCCTGCAGCCCCATGTTGAGGGCAGAAGCTACAGCGCTAGACAAATGGTTGCCCGCAGTCTGCCTGACCCCCTTAGGGAAACCCGTCGTTCCCGAGGTATACATGATGGTCAATGTACGATCTTCCTCCCAGAGGTCGGCCGGCTGAAAACCCTCTTCCTTCCCTGAGAGAAGCAGGCTAACGGCCGTGCTGTCCGGTGCGAGATCCAACAGGTCATCATCCGTGAATACAGCTTTAGCTTCCGAGTCCTGGATCTGGTAGGCCAGCTCGCCCTTGGTCAGGCGGCTGTTCAGCAGCACCAATTCAAAGCCCGCAAGCAGCCCGCCGTGAATGAGAAAAACGGTGTCGGGACCTCCTGCCGCAAGAAGGGCAACACGGTCTCCTTCCTTCAGGCCTGTCCCCCTCATTCTCCTCGCGATTTCCATCGCCTGATCCGCCATTTCCCGGAATGTCCATCGTTGATCGCCCCAGCTGATGGCGATCCGGTCCGGGGTCAGCCGGGCCCGTTGCAATATCCAGTTCGGCGTCATCATACTATCACCTTCCCATCAGAAAAAGCCGCCCAAAAAGGCGGCTCTCTTAAATTTAGCGATCAAGGGAAACGAGGGAACTGGCCAAAGTCCGGCTTACGCTTTTCCTTGAACGCATCGCGGCCTTCCTTCGCTTCCTCAGTTGTGTAGTAAAGGAGTGTCGCGTCTCCCGCCATCTGCTGAAGGCCTGCCAGACCGTCTGTGTCGGCGTTCATCGCAGCCTTCAGGAAACGGAGTGCGGTCGGGCTCTTCTCGAGCATTTCCTCACACCATTGAACCGTTTCGTCTTCAAGCCGGTCAAGCGGAACGACTGTGTTGACCAGGCCCATGTCCAGTGCTTCCTTAGCATTGTACTGGCGGCACAGGTACCAAATCTCGCGGGCTTTTTTGTGTCCGACGATGCGGGCCAGGTAGCCGGAGCCATATCCCGCATCAAACGAGCCGACTTTCGGGCCAGTCTGGCCGAAGATGGCATTGTCTGCGGCAATGGTCAGGTCGCAGACCACGTGCAGAACGTGTCCGCCGCCGATGGCGTAACCCGCCACCATGGCGACGACCGGTTTCGGGATGACGCGGATCAGGCGCTGAAGATCCAGCACGTTCAGGCGCGGAATCTGGTCCTCGCCGACGTAGCCGCCGTGACCGCGGACTTTCTGGTCCCCGCCGGAGCAGAAGGCCATGTCACCTTCGCCTGTCAGGACGATGACTCCGATGCTGTCATCATCGCGTGCGCGTGAGAATGCATCGATCATTTCCTCTACGGTTTTCGGTGTGAAGGCGTTGCGGACATGCGGACGGTTGATCGTCACTTTTGCAATGCCATTGTATTTCTCGTATTTGATCTCGTCGTATGTACGGATCGTTTCCCATTGGCGTGTCATGTGGTTCCTCCCCTGTCTATGGCTTTAAAGCTTTCCTTACTATTGTAGCAAAGCGTGCCGGATTTTCCACGTGGACCGTATGGCCGGCATCCGGAACGTTGACATGATGAACATCAGGCAGGCGCCGTGACATATCTTTGGCAATGTTCACGTACTTGTTGTCCAGCGCTCCGGTGATCAGCGTCACCGGCATGCCGTATCGCTCCAGGCTCTCCCAATAAGAGGGCTGGCTTCCCGTGCCGATGCCCCTTAGACTTCCCGCAAGGCCGGCAGGGTCGTTGCCCAGGCGACCATTACGGACACGTTGCTTGACATGTGCCGGCAGCTGTTTTTGCGAAGCGAAAAGCGGGACATTCTCCCAGCGGTCAGTAAAAGCACGGATGCCTTCCCTTTCAATAAAAGCTGCAAGTTTCCCGTCGGATTCTCTCCGTTCAAGCCGCTCCTCTTCCGTCCGCAGTCCGGGTGATGTGCTTTCCAGGATCAGCCGGCTGACCTTTTCCGGATGGGCTGCCGCATAACCGATTGCAATCCGCCCGCCCATCGAGTAGCCGAGAAGGCTAAATCGGGCCAGCCCCAGCCGGGTAAAGAGTGCATCCAGATCCGCCACCTGTTCCGCCATCGCATAGCGCCCAGGAGCCTCGGGAGCTTCCGTTTCCCCATGGCCGGTCAGATCTGGCATGATCAGCCGGAATGCTCCGAGCTCATCGGCAAATACGGTCCAGGACGCAGAACTTCCCGTGAAGCCGTGCAAAAGGACAAGCGGCTCCCCGTCCGGATTGCCTGCTTCCCGGAAGCCGACCCGGATTCCACGGATCATGGCCGTCACCGGTTCCATTCGGCATCCAGCCTATCCCCGACAGCCTGCCACAGCTTGCGGTGCTCGCCTAGATTCACCTGGCGGTCGCTGAACGCTTCGATTATCCTGACATGGGTCTGTTTCGGCTTACGAAGCGCCTCCCTGAGACCGTCGGCTGATTCCACCGCATCGTACTGGCAACCGTACATCTCGGCCAGGTTTTTGAATTTAAGCCCGGTCGGCGTTCCGAACAGCTCCTCGAAATAGCGTCCCTCACCTGCCTGCGGCAGATAGGAGAAAATACCGCCGCCGTCATTGTTCATGATGAGGATGGTCAGATCCGTTTCATTAAATCTGCTGGAGATCAGACCGTTCATATCATGAAGCATCGCCAGATCCCCAATCAGCAGGTAAGCCGGGCGTTTTCGTGCCGCCTGGACGCCAAAGGCCGTGGATACGACGCCATCAATGCCGTTCGCGCCTCGATTGGCGAAAATACCGATATCGCGGCCCGTATTCATAAAGAAGGTATCAACGTCCCGGATTGGCATACTGGAGCTTGCAAAAAGGTCACTGCCGTCAGCCATGCCGGCAAATAGTACACCAGCCATCGCCCCTTCGTCCGTGCCCGAGCTGACGGCACGCCTGGTTTCCTGGGCCGCAATACGGCTTGCATCCGACCAGAGTGCGGCATATTCGGAAGGACCTATCCCTGCCCGGATTCCCATCAGCATCTCCGGCGCGCACTGGAAGTGATCAGTCGCCAGGTGATAAGGATCCCGGAACGAAGGGCTCTCATCCACGACGATGTAGGTGTGTGGCCGGTTACCGTTCAAGAACTGCGCAAGAGGCTTGGATACAGGCTGCGGCCCAAAACGGATCACGGTGTCCGGTGCCATTTCCTGCTTGAACCTCTCATTTTTCAGGATTGCATCATACTGATCGATACAAAGTGCTTCATTTTCTTCCGAGACACCGCTCCGAAGTCCCGAAAGCGGATCGGCCAGCACCGGCCAGCCAAGGGATTGCGCGAATTTCCAAAACATTTCTTTATCAAAGGCGGGAGACAGTTCTCCCGCAATGATGAGCCCCCGTTTGGCAGCGGCAGCCGTTTCTGTGAACCACCGGACCATGTCGGGTTCCGGAATCATCATCCCTCTGCGCACGCTTCGGAATGAAAGCCCGGGATCTTCCAACCCGAAATCGATCAGAAGCGGTTCTCTGAAAGGGATATTCAGATGTACCGGGCCAGCCGGTGCATCAGTCGCAATCGATACGGCGCGCTGCACATGGCGGCCAATATACTCCAGCGACTCCGGCCGCTCCTCTGGAACAGGAAAATCGGTGCTGTACTTGACCATCCGTCCGAACATCCCAGGCTGGTCAATTGCCTGCGGAGCACCGACTTCGCGCAGTTCATGAGGCCGGTCTGCCGTCAGTACGATCAGCGGCACCCTGGCATACTTCGCTTCGGTGATGGCCGGCATATAATTGGACGCGGCGGTGCCTGACGTGCAAAGTACGGCGACCGGCTCACCGGTCGCCTTGGCCATGCCGAGTCCATAAAAAGCAGCGGAGCGCTCGTCTGTCTGGAGATGAATCCCGACACCTTCCGAATGGGCAAATGCGTAGGCAAGCGGTGTTGAGCGGGAGCCGGGACTCACAACCACATGCCGGACGCCCGCGCGGATCAGCGATTCCCGGATTCTCAAGACATAAGAGGTCAGTACTTTCCGCTCATCCATGGAGGACACCTCCGAGTGCCCGCATCATCGGACGAAACTTCACCCATGTCTCTTCATATTCCTCTTCAGGCACCGATCCGGCGACAATTCCTCCGCCGGCATACAAATGAGCACTGTCGCCATTCAGAAGACCGGAACGGATCGCCACGGCAAACTCTCCGTCACCGTCTGTGTCCATCCAGCCGATCGGGGCCCCGTAAAAGCCCCTATCCATCTTCTCATTTTCTCGAATCATGCGGAGTGCCTCATTACGGGGTGTCCCTCCGAGGGCCGGTGTCGGGTGGAGTGCACGCACAAGGTCAAGCAAATCCGTCCCGGCATTCGGTTTTCCTTCCACTGGAGTGAACAGATGCTGGATGTCGCGCACTTTCAGCAGACGCGGACCGGCCGGAATCCTCACTTCACTGCAGAAGCTGCGGAACACATCGCCGATCATCTGAACGACAAACTGATGTTCCTCACGGTTTTTCGGATCTTTCAGGAGCCCTTCACCAAGCATCCGGTCCTCTTCCGCTGTTTTGCCGCGGCGGATGGATCCCGCCACACAGGCAGTCAGGCTGCTGCCGTCCTCCATCTTCACGAGTCGCTCCGGGGTCGCCCCGAAAAAGAAGTCCTCGCCATTTTCCAGTCCGAACAAATAGCTTTCCTGTTGCTCGGACGCAAGATGTTCCAGTACTTCCGAATGACGGACAGGAGATTCGAAGTCGAGCTCGACGGACCGTGCAATGACAACCTTTTCAGGCCCGCCCCTCCGGATTCCGTCCCGCACCCCTTCCACAGTACGGAGATAATCCGCTTTCGCATGTTCGCGAATGCGAAGCACATCCGGTTTAACAACAGGCCCCCGCTCCTTGACCTGCGCTTCGTGAATGAGCCTGTCGCGGATGACCCGCAGCCGGTCAAAATCAGCCGCCACGGCCTCCTCCTCTGATATCAGGTTGATCGACACAAAGGTCCGTCCGTCTTTTTCGACCAGCTGGATTTGGGGAACGACGAAAAGTGCCGCCGGAAAGTGTTCCCACTCCGATTTGCGCCGGTTTTCCGGATCAAATGAGAAGCCGCCGAACAGAACAGGCGACTGGTCCCCTTCCTCTTTCACAATCACGGAACAGAGCCGCTGCCACTGTGCCCGGATATCTTCGAACCGGGCATCGCCGTCTGTGCTGGTCAGTCGGGCTGCATGACCGATACCGGCGATTTTTCGGTTTTTTTCCCGGTTTTCCCAATAAAAGCGACGGCCGGCAAATCCGGCCTCGCCTGCTTCAAAAAATGCCTGCGGTGACAGCCTGCCCGATTCAACCGTCTCCGTATAGAACCGGAGCCCGTCCATCATGCGGCTTGTGCCCGCTATTAGATCCGGAGTCGTTTTCCGTTTCATCCAAGACCCCTCCAACTTATTCGCTACAGTCTTTCCTTGCCCATTTATTTTACCACAATGCACGATTCGCCAACATCCGCGCGATTCCATGCGCCTCCCCTGTCCTTTCCCCAAATTCTCCGTTATAATGATGAACGGAAAGAAATTTAGGGAGAGAACCATATGCAGCAAACACTCAAAGCGGACGAAGGCTGGCGCATCTGGTGGCAGCTGACCCGTCCCCATACGCTAACTGCGTCCTTTGTGCCGGTGCTTCTCGGTACCATCATCTCGCTCACCGAAACCCGCCCCAACTTCACGCTCTTCAGCCTCATGATGCTTGCCACCCTCTTTCTTCAGGCGGCAACCAACATGTTTAATGAATACTACGATTTCAAACGCGGGCTCGACAATGAACAATCTGTCGGCATCGGGGGGACCATCGTCCGGAACGGCGTACGCCCTCAGACAGTCCTGGGGCTCGCATTGACGCTTTACGGCGCTGCCTCACTGATGGGCCTTTATATTGCCGCAAACACCTCCTGGTGGCTTCTTGCGGTCGGAGGGGTCGCCATGGCCATCGGCTACTTTTACACAGGCGGTCCGCTTCCGATTGCCTACACGCCGCTCGGAGAACTGTTCTCCGGCGTCACGATGGGGATGGCGATTGTCCTCATCTCCTATTTCGTACAGACCGGCCATGTCAGCGGATGGGCAATCGCCCTCTCTGTTCCGAGTATGATCCTCGTCGGCGCAATCATGATGTCCAACAATATCCGTGACTTGGAAGGGGACAAAAAAGGCGGCCGCAAAACACTTGCCATCCTGGCAGGAAGGAAAAATGCCGTTACGATCCTTCTTCTGTTCTTTGCGGTGTCGTACCTGTGGATACTCGCAATGGTACTGACAGGCAGCCTGACACCATGGGCACTCCTCGTTTTCCTCAGCACAGGAAAGCCGATCGCCGCCATCCGGATCTTCAGGAAAGAAAACGTCCCGCTGAAGGTTATGCCCGCCATGAAAGCGACCGCCCAAACCAATACAATTTTTGGTTTCCTCCTATGTATCGGGCTCCTTCTAGGATACTGGACAAACTGAATAATCGAATCAAAAACCGCCTGTTTCGGATGCAGGCGGTTTTTGTTGTCCAAGGTTTATCGTTCAAGTCAAAAAGGAAAAGATGAGGGACAATGGCAGGATTCATGAACTCATGAAAAACAGACCATCCATCATTTAAATAAGGAAGTGACAGCCATGTTGACAGAACAGCAAAAGACGATCCTCAAGCGTGAGCTGATGGAGATGCAGCAGCAGTACCGCAAAATGGGTGAAGAGCGAGACCGCGACGACAGCATGCGGGATGATTCCGGGGAACTTTCATTTGCGGACAATCATCCCGCGGATATGGGCACAGAGCTGTTCGACCGTGAACGGGACCAGGCCCTTGAGAACCATGCGGAGGATGAGCTCGGCAAGGTGGAGCAGGCCCTGTCAGCGCTTCGTGAAGGCAATTATGGCATCTGTGAGGTGTGCGGGGAAGAAATTCCGTTTGAACGCCTGGAAGCCATCCCTTATACGAATCGCTGTATCGAGCATGCAGACACCGAGATACCGGACGACCGCCCCGTCGAAGAAGATGTTTTGCAAGATGTGGCTGAACCTGTCCAGCCGGACTCATTCGAGGTCGGCAAGGAAGGCGATATTGAAGACTACCAGGACAGCTTCCAGGAAGCGGCACGTTACGGCACTTCCGAAACCCCGTCCGATATGAGCGGTGATCACGATAACTACAACGACCTCTATGCCGATCCAATGGAACAGGGCACGACAGAAACCTATGAAGAGTTCGCAAGCACAGATGAGACCGGTACAGTTAAAGGCTTCATGCGATCTGATACCTTGACTGAGTACGAGGAAAGCCTCGATGATGCCGATCTTGAATCCCCTATAGGCGATATTCCTGACAAAGCAATCGATAGCTACACCGGCGAACGCCTTGACCGGGAATGAGAACACTCCGAACGAAAAAAGAGCAGTCACCCTGTATAGGATGACTGCTCTTTTGTTGATGACCCCTACGGGATTCGAACCCGTGTTACCGCCGTGAAAGGGCGGTGTCTT
>NZ_JAHBCJ010000007.1:0-109832 GCF_018390575.1 Bhargavaea massiliensis
ATGGAGCTGACGGATACTAATCGATCGAGGACTTCCCCTCAAGGCACATGAAAGATTCGGTACTTTACAATGTCTCGTTTATCCGGTTTTGAGCGAACAAGCTCAGGTCCAGTGATGAAGGCGAAGAGGTCACACCCGTTCCCATCCCGAACACGGAAGTTAAGCTCTTCAGCGCCGATGGTAGTCGGGGGCTTCCCCCTGCAAGAGTAGGACGTCGCTGGGCACAAAGCCGTCTCCTTATGGAGGCGGTTTTTTTATTGTCTTTAAAAAGAAGGGCGAGATCAGGGATAAGCCAGTGAACCGGGCAGCGATTCAGCGGTTCGTCACTTTCAGAGCACGAATCGTCACTTTCGAGAGGCGAATCGTCACTTTCGAGAGGCGAATCGTCACTTTCAAGAGGCGGATCGTCACTTTCGAGAGGCGAATCGTCACTTTCAAGAGGCGAATCGTCACTTTCGAGAGGCGGATCGTCACTTTCAAGAGGCGAATCGTCACTTTCGAGAGGCGAATCGTCACTTTCAAGAGGCGAATCGTCACTTTCAGAGGAACGTCTCCGTCCTTGCTTTGCAAAACACTACAATTTACCGGCTTTATCCTTTAAACTTGGGAAAGCAAAGGCTACAGAAGATGGAGTGACCAGATCATGAATCATACAATCGATGTCCAGTCACAGGCAGAGACCGCCAGGCTGGCTGAAAAATTGGCTTCTCTGCTTGAGGGCGGAGAGGTGATTACGCTGGAGGGCGACCTCGGGGCGGGGAAGACGACCTTTACCCAGGCGCTGGCAAAAGGGCTTGGCATCAAACGGACCGTCAGCAGCCCGACATTCACCATCCTGAAGCAGTATGAAGGCAGACTGCCGCTGAACCACTTCGATGTATACCGGCTCGCGGACAGCGAAGAGGACCTTGGCTGGGATGAGCTTTTTTACGGAGATGCGGTGAGCGTCGTGGAATGGGCACAGTATATAGAAGAAGAACTTCCGGACGAACGGCTGGACATTACGATCCGGCGTCTGGATGAGGAAGGCCGCCGTTTTTCATTCTTCCCATCCGGCTCCCGATATGAATCGATGATGAAGGAGTTTATGCGATGATCTGGCTTGGATTGGATACGGCGAATGCACCCTTGTCGGTGGCCCTTGTCAGGGACGGGGAGCTGCTTATTGAACTGAATTCGGGCATGGGGCTAAACCATTCGGCGGGTGCCATGCCCGCTGTGGAGCAGCTGTTTAAAAGAGCCGGCATCCGGCCGGCTGATGTCGACGCCATTGCGGTTTCCGAAGGACCTGGGTCTTATACAGGCGTCCGGATCGGCGTGACGATCGCGAAGACGCTCGCATGGACGCTGGACAAGCCGCTCGTGGGCGTGTCGAGCCTGCGGGTGCTTGCCTCGAACATCTTCACTTATGGCGTCACGATCTGTCCCCTGATTGATGCAAGGAGGGGGAATGTATATGCCGGGCTTTATCGCAGAAGACACGAAGACGGGACGCTCGACTGCCTTCTGGAAGACCGTCATATGGCATTGTCCGATCTTCTCGACCGATTAAAGCTGGAAGGCAATCCGGTCGTCTTCGTCGGTGAAGGTGCCAGAAAAAATGAAGAGGCCTTGAAAGAAGCGCTCGGGGAGCTCGGCAGGCGCGCCCACTTTACCCAAGACATCCCGAGGGCTTCCCTTCTTATCACTGAAGCTCAGCAGGAAGAGCCTGAATCGGTGCACGCATTTTCTCCCGAATACCGCCGGATTACCGAGGCCGAGGCCAACTGGCGGAAGGCGAACAGGGAGGCCCGGGAGAAATGAGCGGCAGCACCTCGCCTGTAATCGAGTTCAGACAGATGCAGATTCCGGATGTACCGGCGGTCTACCGGGTGGAAACGGATGCGTTCAGTTCGCCATGGACCATGGAAGCGTTTGAGCAGGAAATGTTGCAGAACGAATATGCGTATTACCTGCTTGCCCTGGACGGTGAGGAGATTGTCGGGTATTGCGGTGCTTGGCTGATCCTGGATGAGTGCCATATCACGAATGTTGCCGTGCTGACTGCTTACCGGGGACACGGAATCGGCGAGGCCCTGATGCGTGAAGCGATGAGGCGGACGGCCGGGAAAGGCGCACGCGTGATGACGCTTGAAGTGCGGGTATCCAATGATCCGGCACTCGGGCTTTATCGCAAACTGGGCTTTAAAGAGGGCGGCATCCGCCGCGGGTATTATACGGACAATGGCGAAGATGCCCTTGTCATGTGGACGGAGCTGAATGAAGATGAATGATATCCATATACTTGGCATCGAGACGAGCTGTGACGAGACGGCGGCTTCGGTCGTGAAAAACGGCCGTGAGATCCTTTCGAATGTCGTCGCATCGCAAATTGAGAGCCAGAAACGGTTCGGTGGGGTCGTGCCGGAAGTGGCATCCCGCCTCCATGTCGAGCAGATCACACTCGTGATTGAAGAAGCGATGGAGCAGGCGGGCCTTCGGCCAGAAGATCTGGATGCGGTTGCCGTGACGGAAGGGCCTGGGCTTGTCGGAGCGCTTCTGATCGGTGTCAATGCCGCAAAGGCGTTTGCGTTTGCGCACGGTCTCCCGCTGATTGGTGTTCATCATATCGCCGGCCATGTGTATGCCAACCGGCTGGACGGCGGAATGGAGTTTCCCCTTGTCGCCCTGATCATCTCCGGCGGGCATACAGAGCTGGTTTACATGGAGGATGATGGCCAATTTGAGCTGATCGGTGAAACACGGGACGACGCAGCGGGGGAGGCGTATGACAAAGTCGCCCGTGTGCTCGGCCTGCCTTATCCGGGCGGACCGCACATCGACCGGCTTGCCCATGAAGCGGAGGATGCCGTCGAGTTCCCGCGGGCGCGTCTCGAGGAAGGTTCGTTCGATTTCAGCTTCAGCGGGCTTAAATCGGCGGTCATCAACCACGTCCACAACGCCCGGCAGAAGGGTCAGGAGGTCGACACCGCCACTGTCGCTGCAGGCTTCCAGGAAAGCGTCATCGACGTTGTCGTCGAAAAAACGGTTCGCGCAGCCAAAGAAAAGGGCGTCCGCCAGGTCA
The DNA here is from genome assembly GCF_018390575.1 of Bhargavaea massiliensis. Lineage (GTDB taxonomy): Bacteria > Bacillota > Bacilli > Bacillales_A > Planococcaceae > Bhargavaea > Bhargavaea massiliensis. The sequence continues at coordinate 3,065 of NZ_JAHBCJ010000007.1, forward strand.
TTGCGGCTGGCGGGGTGTCGGCCAACAAAGGGCTTCGCGCTGCATTGGGCGAGGCGCTGGAGAAGGAAGGAATCCGCTTTACCGTGCCGCCGCTCAATTTGTGCACCGACAATGCCGCAATGATCGCAGCAGCCGGCACCTCCATGTATGAGGCAGGCATTCGGAGTGACATGTCACTGAACGGCCGGCCCGGGATGGAATTGCTGTCCTGGTCGATGAAATAAACGAAGAGAAAAAGGAGAGTCCGGCCAGACCGGACTCTCCTTTTTTCGTCAGAATGCGACATGATCTGTCAAGAGGGAACATTTGTACTTATGCACATTTGTTGATAACTTGTGGGTAAGTGAAGGATATCCCCCTAAGTTATCCGCTGTTTTTTACAAGCGGGTGTGCAAAACTCTAAAAAAGGCTGTGGACAAAGTGGATAACTCTGTGAATATCCCGATATACCGGCATTTTCGCTGTTTATAAATCTGTGGAAATTCTAAGAGATTTGTTGAAAATAATAACTGCCGCAGAGAGGGATCTGCGACAGTTTCAGTCATGAGCTTATTCTTCGTCCAGTTCCATCTGCAGCTCAAGCCAGCGTTCCATGCTCGTTTCATGCAGGGCGGATCTCTCGTCCAGCTGCTGCTGGATTTCCTGGAGCTTCACATGGTCGTCTGCGTGTTCCGGAAGGTTCAGCTCGTCTTCAAGGCATTTGATTTCCGCTTCCAGTGCCACCATTTCCTCCTCGGCCTCTGCGAGTGCACGGCGGATGCGGCGTTCTTCGCGCTGCGCTTCCCGGTCAAGAGGCGCATTGGCCTTTTTAGCCGGATCGGCAGGGCGGCCCGCCTGCTGTTCGGCGGCGATCTCTGCCAGCAACTCTTCCTGCTCCCGCTTTTTCTCGACATAGTAATCATAGTCTCCCAAGAACTCTTCCGCGCCTTCAGGAGACAGTTCGATCACCTTTGTCGCAATCCGGTTGATGAAATACCGGTCATGGGAAACGAAGAGGAGCGTTCCCGGATAGTCGAGCAGAGCATTCTCGAGAACTTCCTTGCTGTCGAGATCCAAATGGTTTGTCGGCTCGTCAAGCACAAGTGTGTTGGATTTCTCAAGCACCAGCTTGGCGAGTGCCAGGCGTGCCTTCTCACCGCCCGAGAGCGTGCTGACAGGTTTCGTCACGTCGTCACCGGTGAAAAGGAAGCGTCCCAGCAGGGTGCGGATATCCTTTTCATTCATGGTCGGCCAGTCGTTCCAGATCTCCTCGAGGACGGTGCCGTTCCCGGTAAGCTCTGCCTGCTCCTGATCGTAGAAGCCGAACTCCACATTCGTGCCGAGGTCAATTGAGCCGGCAAGCTTGGGTAGCCGGCCGGTCAGCGTCTTCAGTAGCGTCGACTTGCCGACGCCGTTCGGGCCGATAAATGCGATCCGGTCTTCCCGGTAGACGCGGAAATCAAGCTGCCTGGAGACGGCATCATCCCTGTAGCCGATCGCAAGGTCCCGGACGGCCATGACGTCATTGCCGCTTTTCCTGCCGATGCCGAACGTGAACGCCGCAGATTTTTCATTGCCCTCCGGCGCTTCCATCCAATCGGTCTTTTCCAGCACCTTCCGCCGGCTCTGCGCCATTTTCGTCGTGGAGGCCCTGGCGATGTTTTTCTGGATGAACACTTCAAGCTTCGCTTTTTCATCCATCTGCTTTTCGTACATCTTCCGGTCACGCTCGTAGTTTTTCGCCTTCTGGTCGAGGTAGGCACTGTAATTGCCGGTGTACTTCGTCACTTTCCGTCGGGACACCTCATAGACGATTGTCACGACCTGGTCGAGGAAATAGCGGTCATGTGAGACGACGAGAATCGCCCCTTCATAGCCCTGCAGATACTTCTCGAGCCAGCTGAGTGTTTCGATGTCCAGGTGGTTGGTCGGCTCATCGAGGATGAGGAGGCCCGGCTTAGACAGCAGGAGACGCGCAAGTGCGAGCCGCGTGCGCTGGCCGCCTGACAAGGTCCGGATTGCTTTGCCATAGTCTTCCGGATAGAACCGCATGCCGTGCAGGACGGAGCGGGTCTCGGATTCGTACTGGTAGCCGCCCGCCTCGCCGAACCGGTGCTGCAGCGAGTCATAGGCGTCCATCACCTTCTTGTATTCCGCTTCGTCTCCGTAGACAGCAGGATCGGCCATTTTCTGCTCAAGCGTCCGCAGCTCCCGCTCCATCGCGAACAGCGGCTCGAACACCGTCATCATCTCTTCCCATATCGTGCGCTCCGAATCGAGCCCGCTGTGCTGGTCAAGGTAACCGATCCGCACGTCTTTCGGGAGGATGATGTCTCCCTCATCGCGGCCCATCTGGCCGGTGATGATCTTGAGCAGCGTCGATTTGCCGGCGCCGTTTCGGCCGACAAGGGCCACACGGTCACGGTGCTGCACTTCCAATTTAACGCCCGAGAGGATTTCCTCCCCGGCGAATGATTTCGTCACGTTATTCACTTGAAGGACGATCATAGTCTACACCCCTATTCTTCTACAGTTTACTGGATAGGGGGCAGACGGCGCAACGGCGCGACTTTACAGGAATCGCGGGCTCATGTAAGATGGTAACGGCTCACGCACGGACGGTTTTGATGGAGGCTATCATGAAAGAAGAAACTCAACGGGTCCCGCAGGCGACCTCAAAGCGTCTGCCGCTTTATTACCGGTTTATCCAGAAGCTTGCCAACGAAGGGAAGGAGCGTATCTCTTCCCAGGAGCTGAGCGAGGCGATGAAAATCGACTCCGCCACGATCCGGAGGGATTTCTCCTATTTCGGAGCGCTCGGGAAGAAGGGCTACGGCTATGACGTCCGCCGGCTGTTGGAATTCTTCCGCAAGACGCTGGACCAGGATGAGGCGGTCAATCTCGCGCTTATAGGCGTCGGGAGCCTCGGCAATGCGTTTCTGAAATATAATTTTGAGAAAAACCACAACACCCGGATTGTTGTGGCATTCGACCCCAATGCGGCCGAAGAAGGAACGATGTCAAACGGCATCCCGATCTTCCGGCCCGAGCGGCTGGAGGAAAAGCTGCCGGACTTCGGCGTCCAGATGGCTGTCCTCACCGTGCCGGCCCGCGTCGCACAGGACATGACCGACCGCCTGGCAACGCTCGGAGTCAAGGGCATCTTGAACTTCGCCCCGGTCCGCCTGAACGTTCCTGATGGAATCCGTGTCCACTCGATCGACCTGTCTGTCGAGATGCAGGCGCTGGTTTACGCCATCCGGAATGACGAAAAGAATTCACAAACGTCCGTTTGATTAAATGGAGTTTCCCGCCTGTTTGGTGTAGAATTGAACTATTAACAAGGGAGGTGCCGTCATGTCACCAGGTCCATTGAGTCTGATCATCATCGCCATCGTCGCACTCATCATCTTCGGGCCGAAAAAGCTTCCTGAGTTCGGCAAAGCGATCGGTTCGTCGCTCCGTGAATTCAAGAATGCCACAAAAGGCCTTGTGGACGACGACGACGACAGCACGAAGAAAGCTGCCGACCAGAAAGACGCCAAGTGATGGCGCCCCGTTAGGACGTTATCGTTATGAATGAAAAGCAACTTTCGATTATTGAGCATATAGAAGAATTGAGAAAACGGCTGATGATCATCGTCGTTTTCTTCGTTTTTGCCGTAGCGGCAGGGTTCTTCCTTGCTCCGCCGGTCATCCAGTTCCTGCAGAACAGCGATGAAGCGGAACAGTTCACGCTGAACGCCTTTAACGTGGCCGACCCGATGATCATTTACCTGAAGGTAATCGTCTTCGTCGGGTTCGTGCTCGTCTCGCCGGTGATCCTGTATCAGCTTTGGGCGTTTATCGCACCGGGGCTGTCTCCGACGGAGCGGCGGGTGACGCTCAGCTACATTCCCTACGCTTTCCTGCTGTTCCTCGCAGGAATCAGCTTTTCGTACTTTATCCTGTTCCCGTATGTCATTTCATTTATGACCAGTTTGTCAGATACGCTGGAGATCCAGCAGACGATCGGAATCAACGAATACTTTAACTTCCTGTTCCAGATCACAGTGCCATTCGGAATCGTCTTTCAGTTGCCGGTCGTGCTTCTTTTCCTGTCACGGCTCGGCATCCTGAATCCGGAAGTACTCGTGAAATTCCGGAAGTACAGTTATTTTGTTCTCTTTGTCATTGCGGCCTTTATCACGCCGCCGGACCTGTTCTCTCACCTGTTTACGACAGTGCCGCTGATCATCTTGTATGAGTTCAGCGTCAGCATTTCGCGCGTCGGCTACCGGAAGTTCCTGAAGGCTGAGGAGAAGCGCCTGGAGGAAGAAAGGGAAGCGGAGCGGGAACGTATTCTCAAAGAACAGCAAGAACGCCTCAATGCGGACTGACCGCATGGGGTGTTTTTTGTTGCGGAGAAGCCCATAGCCCGAGCCGCTCCCTGTCCTCGTGGCTGTTACGAAGTACTCGGAGGCCGCCTGGATGCACTCGCAGTCAGTTTGAAAGTACTCAGTCCATCCCATCCCAAAACAAAAGCCGCAATCCCTCACCCGGGAATGCGGCTTTTCAATTACTGCATATTCGCAATGCGTTCCATCTGGTCGATGAACTCCTGAATTTTGTCGAGGTTCAGCTGGACCGCCATGACAAATCCGTTCAGCAGCATATGAGCGATGATCGATGTGATCAGACGCTTTGTCACCTGGTAAAGGAACGCGAAGATGAAGCCGGATGCGGCGTAGAGGAGGATGTGAGTAAAATCCATATGCACAGCCGCAAATACGAGCGAGCTGACCGCTGCCGCGACAAAAAAGTTCGTGCGTTCGACAAGTCCGCCGAAAATGATCCGGCGGAAGATGAACTCTTCCAAGATCGGAGCGAAAAGCACGACAGCAACGATGGCGACCGGCGCCATGTCGGCGACGGAGACGAGGGCAGCCGTATTGTCGGAGCCCGGCTCAATGCCGAGTTGCTGCTCGATCATCCCCGCGGCCCCCTGGCCGAACAGCACCATGAAGAATCCCGCAATCCCGAGGACAATGGCCACCCACAGGGGGGACCGCTTGCCTTTTGGCGTCTTGAAATAATGCTTGTCCTTATTAGAAAGGAGGAGTGCCGCAATGGTGGTGATGCCGAAAGCGATGAACATCCACCAGCCTGATGCAGCAAGGTACGCCTCCTGCCGTGTCCGGCCGTCGGAAACGAACGGAATCAGGATCGGAAGCCCGATCACTCCGGACAGTTGTGCAATGATGTATATGATAAAAATCCATAGGGAAGTGTTGGTTTTTTTCACGTGAAGATTCCTTTCCTGAAGCCAGAGCTTTCTCTCTCGATTGTAGAGGGTATGAGGGGAAAGTTCAAAGCGGAAACTTTTAGACTTTACGCTTGCAAAATGGAAAGGGATTCATTATGATAATAACTGTGTTAGCACTCCCCTATGATGAGTGCTAACAAACGACAAATAACGACATCAGATTGAGGAGGGTGTTTCACGTGTTGAAACCACTGGGCGATCGAATCATCATCGAATTGATCGAAGCTGAAGAAACGACTTCGAGCGGCATCGTACTTCCTGACTCCGCGAAAGAAAAGCCTCAAGAAGGCAAGGTCATCGCAGTCGGCACCGGCCGTTACCTCGACAACGGCACGAAAGTCGAGCTCGAAGTAAAAGAAGGCGACACGATCATCTTCTCAAAATATGCCGGCACTGAAGTGAAATACGGCGGGGAAGAATACCTCATTCTCCGTGAAAACGACGTACTGGCCATCCTCGGCTAAGCCGGGCTTGGATGAAACTCTTAAATAAACAAGAACGATTTCAGGAGGGACTTATCTGATGGCAAAGGAAATCAAATTCAACGAAGATGCACGCAGCCTGATGCTCAAAGGCGTCGACAAACTGGCTGACGCAGTTAAAGTTACACTCGGGCCTAAAGGCCGCAACGTGGTACTCGAAAAGAAATTCGGTTCGCCGCTCATCACAAACGACGGCGTGACGATTGCAAAAGAGATCGAACTCGAAGATCCATATGAAAACATGGGCGCAAAGCTCGTCTCCGAAGTTGCTTCGAAGACGAATGACATCGCAGGTGACGGTACGACAACGGCTACGGTCCTCGCTCAGGCGATGATCCGCGAAGGCCTCAAGAACGTTACGGCCGGCGCAAACCCTGTCGGCATCCGCAAGGGAATCGAAAAAGCGGTTGAGACGGCTGTTACCGAACTCAAGAATATCTCGACTGAAATCGAAGGCAAGGATTCGATCGCACAAGTTGCAGCAATCTCTTCCGGCGACGAGGAAGTCGGCGAACTGATCGCTGAAGCGATGGAGCGTGTCGGCAACGATGGCGTCATCACGATCGAAGAATCCAAAGGCTTCTCGACTGAACTAGACGTTGTTGAAGGGATGCAGTTCGACCGCGGTTACGCGTCCCCTTACATGATCTCCGACTCCGACAAGATGGAAGCGGTTCTCGAGAACCCGTACATTCTGATCACGGACAAGAAGATCGCGAACATCCAGGAAATCCTGCCTGTCCTTGAGCAGGTTGTCCAGCAGGGCAAACCGCTTCTCCTCATCTCCGAAGATGTGGAAGGCGAAGCGCTTGCGACACTCGTCGTCAACAAGCTCCGCGGCACATTCAACGCAGTTGCAGTCAAGGCGCCTGGCTTCGGCGACCGCCGCAAGGCAATGCTCGAAGACATCGCGATCCTCACTGGCGGCCAGGTGATCACGGAAGACCTCGGACTTGACCTGAAGTCTGCTGACTTGACCCAGCTCGGCCGCGCGGCGAAAGTCGTCGTCACAAAAGACAACACGACAATCGTCGAAGGTGCAGGCGACGCTGCGAACATCGAAGCTCGCGTGAACCAGATCCGCGCGCAACTCGAAGAAACGACTTCCGAGTTTGATAAGGAAAAACTCCAAGAGCGCCTTGCTAAGCTCGCAGGCGGCGTAGCCGTCATCAAAGTCGGCGCAGCAACCGAAACCGAACTGAAAGAACGCAAGCTCCGCATTGAAGACGCCCTGAACGCGACTCGCGCAGCGGTCGAGGAAGGCATCGTTTCCGGCGGCGGTACGGCGTTCGTCAACGTCTACAGTAAAGTGGCAGACCTTCAAGAATCCGTTGAAGGCGATGTCGCAACAGGCGTCAAGATCGTCCTCCGCGCACTTGAAGAGCCGGTCCGCCAGATCGCGACAAACGCTGGCCTCGAAGGCTCCATCGTCGTCGACCGCCTGAAGCGCGAAGAAGTTGGCACAGGCTTCAACGCAGCGGAAGGCACTTGGGTCAACATGACCGAATCCGGCATCGTCGACCCGACGAAGGTGACGCGTTCCGCACTCCAGAACGCTGCATCCGTCGCAGCCCTCTTCCTCACAACGGAAGCGGTCGTCGCAGACATCCCGGAACCTGCAGCAGCAGGCGGCGGTATGCCTGACATGGGCGGCATGGGCGGCATGATGTAAGATCGCGCTCTCTAAGAAGGCCTCTCACCAGTTCACTGAACTGGTGAGGGGCCTTTTTTCATTGATTCAGGGATTAATCAATTCCTTCTATTTTATTTCTTTCTTCCACAGGTTTGGTTATTCATGTGATGTTCTATTTACTGATAACCGAATCGCTTTTTCGATCATTTGAGCTTGAAAAGTCACAATCCATCTGTTTTTTTTACTTTATCGTTTAAGGTTATGCTAGGGTTAAAGGAGTGAAAAGTGACGCTTTTCTAAAAAGGGGGAGAAAAACCATGTATCCAAACATACTTAGACACCCAGGCCCGACACCCATACCTAAAAAAGTGGAACTGGCAATGGCACAAAACATGATCAGCCATCGTTCAGAGGAATTTGTGAAGCTTTACCGGGAAACGACGGAACATGTAAAGCCTGTATTCGGAACAAAGCAGGATATTTTGCTTTTACCTTCAGGCGGGACAGCAGCATTGGAAGCTGCTGTGGTCAATATTGCTTCTCCAGGTGATGAAGTGGTTGTTGTCACGGTCGGAGCTTTTGGAGATTACTTCGTTTCGATTTGTGAAAAGTATGGACTCAACGTACATAAGCTTCAAAAAGAGTGGGGAGAAGCCTGTACGAAAGAAGAGTTGGGTGACTTTTTGAAACCGTTATCCAATATTAAGGCAGTCTTTGCTACGTATAACGAAACGTCAACAGGAATCTTAAACCCTGTCGGACAACTGGGAGAAGCAGTGCGCGAGCATTCGGACGCTCTCTTTATCGTCGATGGTGTAAGCGCAATCGGAGGGGCTCCTGCAGAGATGGACGAATGGGGCATCGATATTTTAGTGACAGGTTCACAAAAAGCGATGATGCTTCCACCGGGGCTTGCTCTTTTGGCAGTAAGTGACCAAGCTTGGAAAGTGATCGAGTCAAATGACTCTTCGGCTTATTATTTAAACCTTTTAAGTTATCGGGAGTGGAATGAAAAAGGGATGACCCCGAATACTCCTGCAGTCTCTCTGATTATGGGGCTTTCAGCTGTGTGCGATTTGATTGATGAAGAAGGCGGATTTTCGAAAACAGTTGAGCGGCATGAAGTGATGAAAAACATGGTCCGGAAATCGATGAACGCACTGTCAATCGGCTTGTTGACAACTGATGAATATGCATCACCGACCATTACGGCGATCCGCACTCCTGAGGGTCTTGATCTCGGAAGCTTCTTAGGTCATTTAAAGAAAACGTATCATCTTGATTTTGCCGGAGGTCTTGGCCCACTTCAGGGGAAAATCTTTAGATTTGGGCATATGGGGTATTGTTTCCCAAGTGATATCCTCGAAGCGGTATCTCTGATGGAAGCAGGATTACAAGACTTTTCATATCCATTTGAACCTGGGGCTGGAGTGAAAGCAGCACAAGAAGTTTACTTATCTTCGGTAAGAAAGCCATAAGCGGCTGCATATTGGTGAAATCGTGCAGCGCATCGCGGTCTGCAGTAAGACCAAGTGAAAGAGGTCAGCCATGGAAAATGGCTGACCTCTTTTTACTTGGGTTTATATCTTGATATCGATTTTCGCACTTTCCTTCAACTTTTCAACTTGCTGAACGAGTTGTTCCTGCTGTTTTTGCTGCTGAAGAGACTGCTCGATTTGTGGTTTCATTTCTTCTAGTTTTGGTACTTCTTGATTCGCAGCCTTGCCTTGTTCCGCGAATTGATCATAGGTTTTTTGAATTTCTTCATCGGTGATTTCACCAACCGGCACTTCTTTCTCAACGTACTGCTGTAGTTGAATGTCTTGGGCGACTTGAGCTTTAAGTGATTTCATATCCATTCCGGATTCTTTAAGGGCTGCTTTGAATTCTTCTTCGGTCTTGAATTGTCCTTTTACTTCGTCCAGTTTCTTATTGATGTCTGACTCTGAAGCCTGATAGCCTTTTTCATCCGCCTCTTGCAGAAGAAGCGTTTGTCCGACCAGGCTGTCAATGGTCTGGGTTTTTATTTGCTCTGCAGCTTCTTTAGAAGTGGGGTCTTGTCCCATTTGCTGCATCTGTCCCTGTGAAGAGGCCAAAGCGTTATTGTATTGGCTGCCCAAAATTTCTTCATCATTCACGACGGCGACGGTTTTCTTTTCATCGACTTGCTGTTTTTCCAACTTCTTTTGCATGTCTTCCATTTGCTTCTGCTGATCGGTTTCTGCTGTTGCTGCTTTATTCTCCTGATCGGCTTCTTTGCTTTCTTCATTTCCTCCGCATGCCGCTAACACAACAGCCAAAAAGCTGGTCATTAATATAGACATTATTTTTTTCATGAATAACGATCCCCTTCCTCAGACAAGAAGTCTATCCTGGCATTATAATGCATCGCTAATGGAAAAAAAGCGTTTTGAGCCATTCTTAATCGGATTGTAAATGGACTGAAATGCATTTTAATATCTGTAATGATGACTGGTTTCTAATCCACTAAGGGGCTTCACATTGGTTTTAACGGCTATTGGGAAGCCTTTTTTCATTAGATTGTTCTGTTATAATCGGATAAGGAAAGAAGTTAGAAGAGTTTGATATTACTTGCAAGAAACACCCCAGTCTGGGGTGTGTGGTCAGTTCCTGCATAAGGGGGAGAGCGAGATGGAAACCGTATACTTTGCAGGCGGGTGTTTATGGGGCGTTCAAGCTTTTATAAAGACCTTGCCCGGGGTTCAGTTTACAGAAGCGGGAAGGGCCAATGGAGCGTCAGACACTCTTGATGGCGACTATGATGGTTATGCCGAATGTGTCAAAACAGGTTTTGATCCGGCAGTGGTCACCATAAGGGAATTGATGGGGTATTTCTTTGAAATCATTGATCCGTACAGCTTGAATCAACAGGGACAGGATGTCGGGGAGAAATACAGAACCGGCGTCTATAGTGAAAAGGAAGAACACTTAAAAGAAGCGAAGACATTTCTTCGTTCGAGAAGTGATGATGAACAGATTGTAGTTGAAGTATTGCCTCTTACAAACTACTTGAGTAGCGCAGAAGAACATCAGGATCGCTTAGCCAGATATCCGAACGATTATTGTCATATCCCGGAAGAATTATTAAGTAAATATAGGTGATGTACGCGCAAGGCCTCTTAACCATTCGTGGTATGTTGAGAGGCCTTTTCCCCTGGTCTAGGTTTCTGTCCTTTAGAGTCATCTGCATTCTGGTCCGTGCCCATTTTAAATGGGTTCAGACGTTTTTTCTTTGGAACAATCAATAAAAAAGATGGTAAAATTCGTTAGTTCATTATATATTTTTTACTATAGAGGTCCTGAAATCATTACATGGATATTTTCCGTTCAATGCACTTCTAAATGATCTCTGATGCTGTCACAGCGGCGTTATATGTGACCCATTAAGGGAGCTACATCAGGCAATACGTGCCCTGCAGCTTGGCCAAGCGTTCCTCACTAATTAAACGCTAAAGGCGTTAATGTGTTGAAACAAAAACATTACCTACACCGAGGAGAAAAGGATGAACACAAAACAGATCACCCAGTTGCTTGATATGCATCAATATCAAGATGCCTTAACGCTCTTAGCGGAAGCCTTCCAAAATCCGGAACCGGTCAAGCTTTCTGCAATCCGCGAGTTCCTGGATCAGCCCGAGGAAACGATCCAGGAGATTCTGACCATCATGGACGCCGCACTGATGAGCCGCTGGGGTAGAATTGTTGCCCGGTACAGTCACAGGAAGCTGAAGACGCCGAACACACTGATCTGGTATTGCCAGGAATTGATCGATGAAAACAAGCTGATTGAAGCTGAAGAGCTTCTAAAGAAGCTGGAGAAGAGTGATCTGCCTGCCAAAACAGCAGAAAAACTGTATTTCAACATGGCCGACCTTCTGATCCGGATGCGCCGATTCAACGAGGGATGTCAATACCTGGAGAAATGCGCCGAAGTGACAACAGAATCAATGGCGATCAGGGAGTCTTATTATTATCTCTACCGGGGTGAATGGGCGGAAGCGGTCCAGCTTCTGGAGGATGGAAAACAGGACGAGAAAAACGGTGAGATTGCTTATGCGGTTCTCGCGCAACATTACAGTTTGCGTGGAGACTACAGGAAAGCGGAACTGGCCGTTAACGAAGGCCTGAACGAGTATCCGTTCTGTCCAAAGCTGCTGGCCGAAAAAATCAGGATTCTATACGCGCAAAAATATTGGCCAGAAATGCGGGAAACCATTGCCGTGCTCAATAAGATCTCCCCGTTTCATGACTACCGCAAGCTGTTCGGGTTTTACGAAGCGGTCAGCTTCTATAAAGAACAAAGTTGGGGGGAACTCGAGCAGTTTCTCACGGCTCATCCTGAACTCCGGCAGGACACACTCTTTAAAAGGTTCAGCAGCAGTAAAGCACATCTTGCGAAACAACTGTCCTACAGGCAAGTTGTCCAAAATTATAACTACTGTCTGCCGGCCAGTGCTGAAATGCTCCTCAGCATGTTTTCGGCCGAAATCACCCAGGATGAAATAGCCGAAGCGATTTTTGAAAATAACGGTTCCCAGGTGTCCAAAGTGATCAGCTTTTTCAGGGAGACGGGATATCACAGCGTCCTTTTCCACGGAAATGAAGAACGCTATAAGAAGCTGGTCGATCTGGGAGCGGGTGTTCTGATTACAATTGATTATCCGATTGAATCACACGTCCAGGTGCTTACCGGATATGATGATCATCTTGAAGTGTTCACCGTGCAGGATCCGAATTTCCGTGAGGTGCATACCGTGGATTATGAGGAGCTGGACAAGGAATTCGGAAATAACCATGCATTGTCGTTGGCGGTTCTGCCGGTCAGTGAGAAGGACAAACTTGAATTCCTGGATGAAAGCGAGCATGAGATTGCCGGCAGGATGCTGCTTCTAACAGAAAACTGTGACCAGCCGCTGAGCTTGGAAGACACTGAATTCCTCAGGGTTCATATGGAACATCCGATTGTGGCGATCTATAGCGCAAAATACCTTTCCCGCATGACTGATAAAAACATGCTGGACGGCATGATTCAGGTACTGAAACAGACGCTTTCTGATTCTGTCTACCGTGATCTGGTTACAGCATTGGCGTATGTCCAGGCAAATGAGGGGGATCTGGCGAGAAACGTGCTTGAGGGCATGACAGGCGGCTCCCGTATTTCAACCTATTGGTATCTGTTGGGAAGGCTTAGCGCCGATAAAGGGGAGTTTCAGCAAGCTGCGGGAGAGTTCCGCAGGGCGGCCGAGTTGGAACCTGCTGATTCCAGTCTTTGGTCATACCAGGCGATTTCTGTTTCCCATGCCGGGGATTTATCTGAAGGGCTGCGGCTATCTGAAATCGCACTTGATATCAATGGCGCCGATGACTTTGCATTGGTCAATCACGGCATCATCCTGTTTGATGCGGGACGGTATGAGGAAGCCAGGAACTGCTTTACAAAAGCCCTCCGTATCAAAAAGAACAGCGCCCATATCTGGTATGAGAGAGCGCGCTGCGATCTGCAGCTTGATCGATATCATCAAGCAAAAAGAGGTTTTGCAGTCGCCATTTCCCTGGAACCGGCCAATCCTCAGCCTTATCGGGAACTCGCTCTTATTTATGAACTGGTTCATGAAGATGCCGGAGCGGGTGAAGCAACGCTTAGGAAAGGTCTGGAAGCCACAGGAAACGCTTATCTGCTGCTTGTAGAGATGGGGGAACTTGGCGAACGTTCAAAGAACCTTGAAATGGCCCGATCGTATTACACAAAAGCGACGGAGAAGGAGCCTGAGAACCCGGAAGCATGGGTGAGCCTGGCGAACCTGATCAAAGAAGAAGGAAACCTTGATGAATTCTTTATGACCATGAACGGACTGAAGGAACGGTTCGGCGGCAGTCATGATTTCCTGATTAATGGAGGAAACTTGATCTGTGAAGCTGCCGGCCAGTCGGAGGACCCGGGCACATACATGGAGCAGGGGCTTGCCTTCATGGAAGAAGGCATCCGAATGGCCGGAACAAGCCTCCATGAAGCGCTCGAGCTCTATACCGGACTGATCCGGGATTCCCTTTCTTACAGGAGAGGGATCAAATTTCTAGAAGATGGGCGCAACGGTAAAGAGGATAATCGCCTGTTCCTCTTCCATGCGGGCGTCCTTTATGGGGATAGCGGCCATTACGGAAAGGCAAAAAAGTATTTGGAAGAGGCACTGGAACGTAAAGAGGAGATTCAGACATTGTCCAGGCTGGGAGACGTCCATTTCAAGATGGAAGACAATGAACAGGCCATCCTCTACTATAAACGGGTTCTGAAGCTGGATCCTTCCAATGAGCAGGCTTTCCTGGACCTTGCTTCCGTTGCGAACAAAACGGGGAATCAGCATGAAGAGCTTCATTATTTATTGGAAGCATTTAAGGTCAATCCGTATGCCATCCCGGTGGAAATGGCTGCCGGCCTGATGGATCAGCAACAGCTTCGGAAGTTTCTAAGCGACATCAAAGGTCTGGATATGGAAACGTTTGATGAAGCTTTCCTGTACGATAGCATGGCGACCATTTACGGGAAGCTTGGCCAATTGGACCGGGAGGAAGAGTATCTGGCCAAAGCATTGGAAGCTTCACCGGAAATGCCCCACCTGCTTCATCAGCAGGCCAAGTTCCTGTTCAGGAAAGGGGAACAAAAGCAGGCCCGTAAGCTTCTGCTGCAGCTGATAGAAAATCATGCTGACGAACAGGAATTCTATGAAACGCTTATTGAATTCTTCCACGGGAAATCATTGGGCAAGCTGAAAACCCAGCTTGGGGCACTGAAGCTCCCAGCACAGGAAATCAGCACGGCATTGATGTACAGCGCCGCTGCTCTGGAAAAAGTGGTCGTTCCTTTGCTGGCCGAGCAGAACGAGAAACAAGGGGTTTTCAAAAAGTGGATCGGGGCTGCACAAACCACCCTGCAGCTGGGCGTCTTGATCGACCTCTATGAAACTGCCATCCAAAAGGACAGGGAGAATATCCAGGCCGCAGTCTGGTTCGCGGACTTTTACATGGCAGCCTTCCTTGTCGGGGATGCAATCAAAACCCTGGAAACTGCCCTTTCTCATCATTGGGATGACGACCTTGCCTATAAACTTGTTTTGTTGTATATCCATGAGCAGGAGACATTCAGTGAGAAGAAGCGGGAGCGGCATCTGTTGAAGGCGCAGTCTCTCTTGCATCAGCTGCAAAGCCGTCATCAGGAACCGGAATATGTATTCCAGCTTGGGTTCTCCCTGTTCTTGCAGGGGGACTATCCGAAAGCTGAAGGCGCCTATCTGGAATGCTTAAAACTCGATCCGGCGACCGAGAATGCATACTTCTTCCTGGGTAAAATATATTCGGAAATGGAGCAATATCCAAAAGCAGAGCAAGCGATGAAGAAAGCGATTGAGCAGGCACCGGAAGATCCCGATGTCTGGAATGAGCTTGGAATCATTTACCGGATGCAGGACAAGACGCATGAAGCGCTTCACTGCATCGAGCATGCCACTGCCCTTCATCCGGATGATCTGTTCTTCCAATACAATCGGGCGTGCTATCTATCATTGCTCGGACGTTTTGAAGAATCATCCCGGCAACTGGAAAGAGTGTTCGAACTGGACGAAGAAGAAATGTTTCTGGAGTTGTCGCATGACGACGAAGATCTTGAACCATTGAAGCAAGCCGGACATTTTCCTCTCGTAAGGGAAGGGTGAAGGAAAAGGCCTCTCAACCATTCGCTGAATGGTGAGAGGCCTTTTCCTTGGGTCGATTAAACCGGCAATTCATCCGGGAAAAAAATTGCCCGTCCTTTTTCCCGTTTATCCAGCATGATCTGTTTCTGCTGGATGCCCTGTGCCCGCAAGACGTCAATGTTTTGTGAAAGGAACTCATCGCTGCCGACAATATAGAAAAGTCCGTCCCGGTCGGCTGCCAGCTTTTTCACTTCTTCATAGTAGTCTTCACGTCGGTCAACGAACTGTGCCGTGAACTTTTTCTCCGGTGCAGATTCAAAGACATCCGTGAATAAGAAGTCCTTTGTTGAATCGATATTGAGGGAATGGATTTGGCTGACGTTGTCAGACCGCTCGAGGTATTCAAGCACAAGCGGTCTGAAGGTGGCCAGGCCGACTCCGGATGACAGCAGATAAACGTTTTTGTTTTCCCGCTTCAGCGGAACATTGGAATGTGTCTTAAACAAGGCTACTTCATCGCCGGCTTTGAGGTTTCTCAGAATTGATTTGTACTCTGAGCATTGCTCCCGGATGCGTGTAGTAATCCCAATTGACTCTTCGTGCGGCAACGTGGAGATGGACATATGGCGGACCAGGCTTTTATTCGGCTTATCGCCGGCATTGAAACCTTTCAGCGCCAGGTGGGTGTGGGAACCTTCTTCCCAGGTAAAGCCTTCCGGTAGGTCGAGCATATAGGTTTTGACCTCAGGTGTTTCATCAATGATCTGATTAATCTTGGTCCAGTATATTTGCACGGTCAATTCTCCTCTTTATAAAAGATGTCTCGCTGCTTTCACTATACATTAATTGATAACTATTCTCAATTGATTGTTTTCATTTAAACGAACCAGAAATCCCCTCAGCGACCGGAAGCAGTCGCTGAGGGGACATGAATTTATGAAGTTAAACACAGCACAATAATCCGGTACGGCACAGTCTGGGCAGGGATGCTGCGGGTTGTCGGACCATAATGGACAATCAGATCATGGTTTCCCGGATATCGCGAAAAAGGTTGACCGTTGGTTAAAAGGATTTGGGTCTCGGAGGATAAATTAAGTTTCAGGTTGCCATCACTGCTCATCAATTGATTGTCGAAGTGATCCACCTTGAAGTTTTGGTTGGGGTTATCTTTCACAATGACCAGCGCCTGATATTGAGGAGGATAGATCAGGATCACCGGCAAATCTCCATTGTAATAGCCGGTCACGCGGTCTCCCACGAGAATGATTTCGTGATCCACGAAGTAAGTGGATGGGGTTACCACGAAATTGACGATGGACCCCATGCCATTTTCAACGGTAAATAATTTAAAACAACCCCTGTTAAAGCCCGGGTTAAAATCGCTGATTGCCGTGACTGTTCCGTGAAATGAATAAAAGTTCGTCATTCGACGCCTCCAAATCCCAGAAAATCACTGACTGCATCTGCATACGGCTCTTTAGGGAAGTCCTTATAAAACTGGCTGGCGAGTCGGACCGGGTCACCAAAAAAGTACCGTTCATATTGCGTTTCCCTGGTCCCGAACGAACTCATGGTCAGATCCCAGGCCAATCGGAACACTTTGACCCGTTCTTCGGCTGGCTTCGTTGCACCTTGGAGGTACTGGTCCAGGTCCTTTCTGATGGGTGAGTGAAACGCCTTTTCGGTCGGCAACGTAATCATTCCGCTGGCACCCATGATTTGAATAATTTCAGTAAACCGGGGATACAGTTTAGGGAACGTTACACTTGCCACATTCAGCGGGAGCACATTGGGGCGCATCACCCCATACTCATCAGGGGCGGCGCCATTTTCCGCTTTCTCCAGCAGCGCCCTCATCGTTTCGAGGCCAACCATGATCTCGGTGATTTTCTCCTGGATATGCGGATAGTCACTGACTTTGATGGTTTCAACAAGCAACTGTGCCACGCCTAAGAGGAATTCGGTTTTGGCAATCTGCCTCGTGATGACCTGATGTTTGGCAAATGCATGAAAAGAACTTTGTGTGATGAATTCTTCCGCTACCTCACCGTTATTAAAATAAAACACGCGATTCCATGGAACCAGGACGTTGTCGAACGCGACAATGGTATCCATTTCCTCAAAGCGCGAACTTAAAGGATGATCAAAACGGGACGTGCCTCCCATGAAGGTGTCGCGGCAGATGAATTTCAATCCCTCGGTATTGGAGGGAATGGAGAACGCGAATGCTTCGTCTTCATTAAATAAAAACCTGCCTACACTAACAACGAGCACTTCATCGGTCAGTCCGCCCTGTGTCGCAAGCAGTCGCGCTCCTTTAACAATGATTCCGTCATCCTTCACTTTGACGACTTTCAATGCAATAGGCTCTTTGCTGTTTTCAATATAAATCTGGGAGCGGTTTACCTGGGGGCTGATAAATGTATGAGTGAACGATAAGTCCTTTTCTCTGGCAAGCTTATAGAAAGCGGTCAGGTTTTCCGGAAAGCAGTTTTCTTTTCCCTCCAGAAAGCTTGCGGAAGAAGCAAAGCTCATCAGGACAGTGTTCAAATAATCCGGGCTTCTCCCCATCATTCCGTGTGTCTGTCTTGCCCACAGTTCCGACGCTTTCCGCTTCTTGATTAATTCCTCAATGCTTTTTGGCTGCAAATACGACAGCCCGATCCGGCTGCCGGTGTCCGGAGACAGGAAGGTCATGTCATTTTGGTATTGGGGGTTTAGCTGCAAATCGTACAGCGCAGCCTTTTCATGAAGAATTCCTTTAAACACAGGGTGCTGAGAAATGAGCCCTTCCACTTTCTTGCCATCCAACCAAACTTCGTTGTTCAGTTGGTTTATCCGGTTCACGTACGTTTTTCCGTCAATTGCCCCCACGCGTTCCCTCCCGTCGGTCTTCACAATTTATGTAAGGTACCTGTACATTTCTCATCAGGCAGGTAAGGCGAATCGCCTGTTTTAATGATATGCAGCCGCTCTTCACGATGATCACGGCGACTGCGGTATTGCAAAAAACGGAAGATATAATTAAGGTTGTGAGAATTGAACTATTTGAATGTCGCTGTGTATTGTTAAACTGAATATAGGAAATCTGCCAACCGGTCGGATTGTACATAAAAACACTAAGAAAAATGGGGATTTCACCATGTTGAGGATTCTGAAAATCGCCGGCGCTTTTGTCGGCGTCATCGTGGGTGCAGGGTTTGCATCCGGACAAGAAGTATTGCAGTACTTTACAAGCTTTGGGTACAAGGGGACCATTGCCGCAGTGCTCTCGACGGCACTGTTCGCTTATCTCGGAATGGTCTTGACGAACATCGGGAGCAAACTGAAGGCGGAATCGCATAAAACGGCCATTTATAAAATCAGCGGACGCTACCTTGGCGTCATCGTGGATGCCATTATCATTTTTACCTTATTCGGGGTCGGCGTTGTGATGATTGCCGGAGCGGGCTCCACGCTCAACCAGCAGTTCGGGCTCCCCGTCTTTATCGGAAGCCTGGTCATGACGGTCCTTGTCGCATTGGCCATGATGATGAAGGTCGACAAAGTGATTGGCGTCATCGCAAGCATCTCGCCGTTTCTCTTGATCTTCATCATCATCATTTCAGTGTACAGCCTGAGCACGATGGACGCCTCATTTGCCACGCTCAATCCTGTTGCGGAAAGCCAGGACAAGTCGTTTCCAAATTGGTTTGTCTCAGCCATCAATTACGTATCCTTTAACATTGCAGTCGGAGCGGGGATGGCGCTGGTGACAGGAGGATCTGAAAAGAGCCCGCGCATTGCGGGAATCGGCGGCCTTCTTGGCGGGCTTGCGATCGGGATCATGATCATCCTTTCTCACTTGGCGATTTTCGCCGAGATTGAAACCGTGGCCTCGTACGACCTTCCATTGTTAAAAATAGTAGAAGACATTTCGCCGATTCTTGCAGTCTTCATGGCCATCGTGCTTTTCGGAATGGTTTTCAACACGGCACTCGGCATGTTCTACGGGTTTGTCGCCAGATTCTTTGAAATGGAGACGAGAAAAGCCCACATCGCCACGATTATCACGTTGGCCATCGGATTCGTCTTGAGCTTTGTCGGCTTCACAACTTTGGTTGCCAAGTTTTATTCCCTGATCGGCTACTTGGGCCTGTTCCTGATTGTTGCGCTGATCTATGCGCCGTTCAAGTTGAAGCGGGAAGGGAAATAAACGTTGATAAAACCTCCTCATCAAATGAGGAGGTTTTATCAGCGATAAGACTCTTAGGCTACTCCATGTACAGGTATTCCAAGATAGGTCCTATGCCGACACTATCGCAGAGGACATCTCTTCAATTGCCGGATTTATCCCGTCTTTTCCTGTAAGATTAGGAAGGAAGAAATCGCAACCAAAGGACGTGAGCTATATGAATCAATCAGTTGTAGTCATCACAGGCGCCGGCAGCGGGCTCGGAGCATCTCTCGCTAAACGGTACTCGGATGCCGGCAGTCATGTGTGCCTGCTTGGCCGGACAAGGGCAAAGCTGGAGCGGACGGCTGATGGATTAGAAAACAGCCATACCATTTATGAAGTGGACGTGTCATCGAAGCAAGAGGTGGACCGGGTGTTCCGTACCATAGCGGAAACCCTTGGGCCGGTCGATTTGCTGATTAACAATGCCGGCATCGGCGTTTTTGACCTTGCAGAGAATCTTGACGAATCGGCCGTCCATCAGATGATCGATATCAACCTGAAAGGGACCATATTCTGTACTCAGGCTGTGCTGCCGGAAATGAAAAAAAGAGACCAGGGCATGATTGCCAATATCGTCTCGACAGCCGGTCTCGACGGAAAAGCGACCGAGTCCGTATATTCCGCGAGCAAGTTCGGTGTGCGGGGCTTTACGGAAAGCCTGCAGCTTGAATTGGAAGAAAGCCGTGTACGGCTCTTTGCGGCTTATATGGGCGGGATGAAGTCGGAATTTTGGGACGGCATCTACACAGAGGAGGAAATTGCAAACCTGATGGATCCGGATGATATCGCAGACATCATTATCGCGAATATCAAAACACGCAGGAACCTGAATGTGAAGGAAGTCGTGATCAAGAATAGTTTCTGAGGTTAGGCAATCCACCTCATTAAGATGAATAAGCCCCCCTGGCAACTGCTCGCAGTTGCCAGGGGGGCTGCTGTTGTTTTTGTTACGGGTTCGTCGACCAGAGTCCGGCATGTTTCAGCACGACACGAGGATGCAGTTTAAGCTGGGCCACCATGAGCTCTGCCAGGTCTTCCGGCTGCATGACTTTTTCCGGGTTGCCGTCGGTCAGGTTGAGTTCGACCGCCATGTCTGTGGCAACTGTGCTCGGTGTCAGTGTAGTCACACGGATGTTTTTCTTACGGACTTCCAGCATCAGCGACTCGCTCATGCCGATGACGGCTGCTTTCGAAGCCGAATAGGCACTCGTTACCGGCGCGCCTTTCTGGCCGGCAGTGGAGGAGATGTTGATGATGTCGCCGGTGTTTCGCTCCAGCATTTCAGGGAGCACGGCGCGCGTGGTGTAGTAGACGCCTTTCACGTTGACGTCGATGATCTTGGTCCATTCTTCCGGTGTCAGATCCAGGAATCCGCCGAACTTCGAAATGCCGGCGTTGTTGACGAGGATATCGATCGGACCGAGTTCGCCCCGGATCGATTCGACAGCAGTTGTAACGGACTCAAGATCCGAAATGTCTGCCGCGGCAAATGCGACCTTTACACCGTACTCTTTTATTTCATCTGCCACTTTCTGAAGATTTTCTGGCGTGCGGCCGACCAGGCCGACATGGATGCCTTCCTTTGCAAAAGCGATGGCGGTTGCACGGCCGATACCACGGCCGGCCCCTGTAATCAGTGCCACTTTATTTGAGATTTCTTGCATGTATGTTGCTCCTCTCCAATGTTAATGAGAACAACTTAAAGTGTACGATAAGGGGCGATTGTTTTGGTAGCTAAACGCCTTTTATTGGTCAATTAATTAACGTCATCCAGCCTTTACCGGTCAGTTCCTGCTGCAGTTCCAGCCGCTGCCTTTCCGGTTTCGGATGCGGCTTCTTCGGCATTATTTTCAGCTGTAAGGCCAGACTGTGCACAGGCACTGAGCAACAACAGGGGCAGCCAAACTCATATCGAATCAATTCTTTGATTGGAAGAAGCTCCGTTTAAGTTGTTTGCTACCAGTTATGCTACATCTTGAATATACAATCTGTACCATCTGTCAGGAGGTATCTGTATTCTTCTATCTCTAATAGACATCTCTTTAAGAGCTTTCTGTGAACATTCGCCTCGCTGCATTCTCATTAGAGAAAATAGTTTGTATAATGGAAGGGAATGGGGATAGACTAATGATAAAATATTATGTATATTGAGAAAATTAGACCCTGCCTTGTCATCCTGGCCAAGCGCAACCAAAACTCAACGAAGAGCGAAATCCCTTGATTTTACTCACCATACGGAACAAATTGCGTCAAATGACCAATGGGAAGGTTATCAGTTGACTTAACTTGAGGTCTATATAATAATGAATATGTGATTAGAATAATTATAGTTAAGTAGGGCAAGCTGATACTCACGCAGTACCTGAACAACTATAAAAACATCTAAAACAGGAGGAATTTCACTATGTCTCTCATCGGTAAAACAATCGAACCATTCAAGGCTAACGCGTACCACGCGGGCACAGGCGAATTCATCGAGGTAACAGACGAAAGCATGAAGGGCAAATGGAGCATCGTTTGCTTCTACCCGGCTGACTTCACATTTGTATGCCCGACTGAACTGAGCGACCTTCAGAAAGAGTATGCAACACTGAAAGAACTGGATGTTGAAGTTTACTCTGTTTCGACGGACACTCACTTCACGCACAAAGCATGGCACGATCATTCCGAAGCGATCAGCACACTGGAGTACGTCATGATCGGTGACCCTTCCCAGAAGATCACCCGCAGCTTCGATGTTCTTGATGAAGAAGAAGGCCTTGCACAGCGCGGCACATTCATCATCGATCCGGATGGCGTCGTACAGGCAGCTGAAATCAACGCTGGCGGCATCGGCCGTGACGCGAGCACACTCGTAAACAAGGTCAAAGCGGCCCAATACGTCCGCAACAACCCAGGCGAAGTCTGCCCTGCAAAATGGCAGGAAGGCGAAGAAACACTGAAGCCGAGCCTTGACCTCGTAGGTAAGATTTAAGGAGAGATAACATGGCATTAGATGCACAAATCAAGCAGCAGCTTGCGCAGTATCTCGAACTGATGGAAGGCGACGTCGTCCTCAAGGTCAGCGCGGGAACTGATAAAGCATCCAAGGAAATGACCGATCTGACCGACGAGCTGGCAGCCATGTCTTCCCGCATTAAAGTGGAACAGGCTGAGCTGGATCGTACGCCGAGCTTTACCGTGGATCGTCCCGGTGAAGAAACCGGCATCGTCTTCGCCGGAACGCCACTTGGCCATGAATTCACTTCCCTCGTCCTCGCACTCCTTCAGGTAAGCGGACGTGCGCCGAAAGTGGATGAGAAAGTGGTCAAGCAAGTGAAGAACATCAAAGATGAGCTTCACTTCGTTTCCTACATCAGCCTGACTTGCCAGAACTGCCCTGAAGTGGTGCAGGCACTCAACACGATGAGTGTCCTGAACCCGAACATCACCCACACGATGGTGGACGGAGCGGTGTTCAAGGAAGAAGTTGAAAGCAAGAACATCATGGCGGTTCCGACCGTATATCTGAACGGCGAGCCGTTCACGAACGGACGCAAGACGATCGAGGAAATCCTCGCAGAACTCGGAAGCACAGCAGACGCTTCCGAATTCGAAAACAAAGAACCGTTTGATGTCCTCGTTGTCGGCGGCGGCCCTGCCGGCGCGAGCGCGGCAATCTACGCGGCGCGCAAGGGCATCCGTACAGGCATCGTCGCCGAGCGATTTGGCGGACAGATCCTGGACACGGCAGCGATCGAGAACTTCATCAGCGTAAAGCGTACCGAAGGCCCGAAACTCGCGGCAAGCCTTGAAGAGCATGTCAAAGAGTATAACGTCGACGTGATGAACCTTCAGCGCGCAAAGCGCCTCGAGAAAAAGGACCTCGTCGAGATCGAGCTGGAAAACGGCGCGGTCCTGAAGAGCAAGTCTGTCATCCTCGCGACCGGTGCGCGCTGGCGCAATATCGGCGTGCCGGGCGAAGCGGAATTCCGCAACAAAGGCGTGGCTTACTGCCCGCACTGTGACGGTCCGCTGTTCGAAGGCAAGGACGTCGCTGTTGTCGGCGGCGGCAACTCCGGGATCGAGGCGGCAATCGACCTCGCGGGCATCACGAACCACGTGACAGTCCTCGAGTTCGGTTCCGAGCTGAGAGCGGATTCTGTCCTTCAGGAACGCCTTTACAGCCTGCCGAACGTCACGGTCGTGAAAAACGCCCAGACGACGGAAATCACAGGCACTGATAAGGTGGACGGCATCACCTACATCGACCGGGAAACCGGCGAAGAAAAGCATGTCGAACTGTCGGGCGTCTTTGTCCAGATCGGCCTCGTGCCGAATACGGACTGGCTCGGCGACTCGGTTGAACGCAACAAGTTCGGCGAGATCGTGGTCGACAAGCGCGGCGCAACCAACGTGCCTGGCGTGTTCGCGGCAGGAGACTGCTCGGACAGCGCGTTCAAGCAGATCATCATCTCGATGGGCGCGGGTGCCACTGCATCCCTGAGCGCGTTCGATTACATCGTCCGCAGCCAGGTAGAGACGGCAAAAGCATAATATTTACGGGGAGCAGGTTCATCCTGCTCTCTTTTTTATA
Organism: Bhargavaea massiliensis; assembly: GCF_018390575.1. Taxonomy (GTDB): domain Bacteria; phylum Bacillota; class Bacilli; order Bacillales_A; family Planococcaceae; genus Bhargavaea; species Bhargavaea massiliensis. The sequence continues at coordinate 26,965 of NZ_JAHBCJ010000007.1, forward strand.
TCCAAAAACATCCCGCAGTTGCCGTCCGTTCGACGGCGCTGCGGGATGTTAGATTTAGGCTTGGCCGGCCAGGCTTTTCGATTGGACGAGTTGGCCGCCGCCGTCTTTCAGATACTTGATGATGCCTTCCGAGGCCCGGTAGCCGAGTGCGCCGATGGTCGGTGTCGGGTGGTGGCTTCCGAAGTGAGGGAAGGCGGAGCCGCCGACAACAAACAGGTTTTCCATGTCCCACATCTGGAGGTACGTGTTGACCGCGGATGATTCCTTGTCCGGCCCCATGATCACGCCGCCGGTATAGTGGCCGCCGGAGTAGATATGATCGAACTCTTCATCGTCGGCAACGCTGTCTTTGTCGATGATGTCCGCTCCCATCGCTTCCACGATCTCTGCGCATTTCTCGATTCCGAACTTCGCGATGTTGCGTTCCTGATCGGTGTATTTGTTCGTGACTCGGAGAAGAGGATCCCCGAAGTCATCCTTGTATGTCGGGTCCAGGCTCAGGTAGTTGTGCCAATAGGAGAGGACCGCCGGTGTGTACCAGACCATCAGGTTCCGGTAGGCATAGTGGATAGACTTCTCCTTGTATTCGGCACCCCATCTCTTGGTGCCTTTCGGGACATGATTCAGGCCGATCGCACCATAACCGTACTGGCGCAGTTCGATTCCGCCGCCGTGGATGAAATCAAGGTCAGTATGGTCAAACAGATCCGCGTCGAAGTCGCTGAGTCCGGCGCCAAGTGCTCCGGCACCCGCATACAGGTTGAACTTTTTATCCTCGAAAAATCCTCTGGCCCCTAGGAAGGTGATGTCCCCCTGGATTGCAAAGTTTTTGCCGATGATGCCTTTGCGGGTTTTCGGATCGTAGGGTTCGCCGATCCCGGACAGCATCAGAAGCCGGTTGTTGGAAAACGTAAATGCCGCTAGGACGACAACGTCCGCAGGCTGCTCATATTCGGCCCCTGTCAGGACATCCGTGTAGAGGACACCGGTTGCTTTGTCTCCTTCATAGAGGACGCGGCGAACAAGCGCGTCCGTCCGGAATTCGGCGTTTCCGGTTTTTTGTGCTGTCGGGATGACGGTTGCGATCGGGTCTGACTTCGCGCTGAAGTCACATCCGTACATGGTGCAGTACGAGCAATACATGCACGGGTTCATATTTTCCCCGTCCGGGTTGGTATAGGCTTGTGACAAGTTGCAGGCAGCCAGCTGATACGGATGGTAGCCGAGACTTTTTGCCGCTTTCTTAAACAGTTTAAGGGCCGGGGTTTCCTTTAAAGGAGGATTCGGCCAGTCGTTTTTCCTCGGATCGCCTAGCGGGTCGGGTTCGCCCGATACACCGGCCGTCTTCTCCCATTTATCGTAATAAGGCTCCATCTCTTCGTATGTAATGCCCCAGTCCTGGATGGTGCTGTCCTTAGGGATTTTATCTTCTCCGTACCGTTCGATGGTCTTGGAACGGATTTCAAAGTCATACGCCCTCCAACGGTAAGTGGAACCGGCCCAGTGCACGCTTCCGCCCCCAAGATCGTCTCCGACCATCATTTCTTGCTGGGTTCGGACGGGCAGTGCCACGTCATCAATATTGACACGTGACGTGATGGTTTCGGACGACAGTTTCTGCATCATGTCGAAACGGTTCGTATAGCGCAATTCATCTTTTGCGCCGATAAAGTCGGAGCGGTTCTGCCTTTTTCCTCTTTCCAGCACGACCACTTTATGGCCGGCCTTGGCTGTCTCTGCAGCCACTACGCCGCCAGCCCAACCGCTGCCCACGACGACGACATCGACCTTCTCTAGTTTAATTGCCAAGTTGACCCCTCCTAAAAAATTAATGGCCGTGATAATCCCTGAGATTCTTGGGCTCCAGCACGATGAACTCATCCGGTTCGATCTGATCGGCATAGGTTGCCCGTGGTCCTGGATATTCCAGCATCCTCCAGCCATCCATATTGCGGTTGCCGCCATAAACAGGGTCTGAATAAGCCCCTTCGATCGTTGCCTGTACGAGCGTATTAAAGAACGTTGCGGAAGAAACGCCCGTCATCTCGGCTTCATCATTTTCGAACATCGTCAGAATTTCATCCTGCTGTTCCGGTTCGAGATCCTTGAAACCGGCATCAAATTTCTGCCGGGCTGCATGGTCGATCGCGCGAACTCCGACGACGAACATCTCTGCGCGGGTCATCCGGGTCTGGTAGCGCGGCGACGGCAGCGAAATGAGCGTCTCGGAGTTCGGGCCTTGTTCATCCCGACCCTCGGAGGTTTTGCTCATATCTTCGTATTCGTTGGCCTGCTTGATATTATAGAAAGGTGCTTTCATATACTCATTTGTGTTCATTCCCCACTCACCGATCAGCTGGCGATCGATAAAATAGGGGACGCCAAGACCGATTGCCCCTGGGCCATTGCTGTCTTCAGGGAAGATGCGCTCCGTCGCCGCGGCGAGAATATCAAAGTCTTCCTGGCGGCTGAAGAAAATACGGGTGTCATTTAAATTTACTGTGTCCTTGCCTTTCCCGCTGTCGCCTTTTTGTCCTGAATCTTTTACTTCATTCGTAATCAGGCTTCCGAGCAATCCGCCGCCGAGAAGTCCCCCCGCCAGCAGACCTGAACTTTTGAGGAAATCTCTCCGGTCCATGCCTTTCTTTTCCGGCTGCTTAGAGTCTGCCATTTCACATGCCTCCTTTTAATGGATAAATGCCAGTCCTCTCCGGCCGGTGTACTATGTAAATTGATAATGAGGCCGGAGTCCGACTCTCTTCTCCTATTGCCTAACCCCGCTTCTTTAAACCTTTTCTTCCGGGCGGCGGGGTTTTCCGGTAGAGTAATAGAAGGTAATGGAAAAAACGGAACCATTCCGTTGGATAAACGTATAGTTTGAGCAGAAAGGGGGACACCCCGTGAATGAGGAAATCAAAGAAATCCTGAAACGTCTATCCGGCATGGAAGAGGAGATGCGGGCGATGAGACAGGAGATGCAGTCTTTGAAAGCCGGGGAGGACGATGCGGAGAAGGACAGTGACCGCCAGGAAAGTGTGGCGGAAGGTCTGGATGACTATGAAATTCCAGAAGAGGTGCCTGATCCGGTACCGGAATCTGCCGAAGTGGAGGAACAACCGCCTGCAATACAGGAGGGCGAGGAACCGGTGGCGGAAAAGCCGGGGGAAGAACCAGAGGCAGCCCGTCCGCCGTCCCTGTCGGAAATGATGGCGAGCATCGGGCTCGGGGGCGCTGCGGACACTGAAGATGAACCGAAAAATACGATAAAAGCAGAGCCCGAACAATCTGAAGAACCGGCAACCGGGAATCCGGGACAACCGGAACAGCCCGAGACGCCGGGACATCCGGCAGGCACCTACGGCTGGCTGCGGCAACCGGGTGCAGTAAGCCGCGAGCGGGCAGACAGGGAAGAGCGCATCCCGCCTCCTCCACCACCGAAGCCGGTGTTCAGGGAGCAGAAGCCATTCGACTTCGAGCGGCAGTTTGCCGTCTGGCTGCCGAGAGTGTTCATGGTCATCCTGCTGCTTGGCGTGCTCTGGGGGCTCAAGGTCAGCTTCGACATGGGCTGGATCACTGAGGGGGTACGGGTGGTCCTCGGCTATCTGGCATCTGTCCTGCTCGGTTACCTCGGCTACCGCTCCATCCGGGGAGCACGGCGCGGTTTTGGCCTGACACTTTGGGGCGGGACGATCGCCCTCGGCATCCTGACGACGTTCGCGGCGAACCAGCTGTACGGCTATTTGCCGCTCATTCCGGCATTCCTGATCGGCATCGCTTATGTGGCTGCCGGAATCTACGCTTCCATCCGGACCCGATCGGAGACGCTCACCGTGTTCACGGCGATTGCGGGCTTCCTTCTTCCGTTCCTGTTGGAAGGGGAGGGGGCATCCGCGGCGATGTTCTGCGCGTATGTCCTGATATTGTTCCTGGCTTTGTTTTTTGTTTCGATCCGGAGCCGTCACAGGGTGACGTTTTACGCCCTGTTCCTTCTGTTTAATGTAACGCTCTATCTATATCTGCTCCTGGACGGCGTTAGGGGCGGACATGAGAACCTGGTGGCCGCGACCGCACTGATCCAGCACCTGGCGCTTTTATCTTTCTACCTGAAGGGAAGCATTCCGCGGTTCCTGTTCACGGAAGTGCTGCTGTATGTCAACTTCGTGTTCGGCATCATGTGGATTCTGTTGTTTGATGAACCGCTCCTGCAGGTGGCCTACGGCGTTCTGGCAGTGCTCTACGCGTCGCTGGCCGTCTATGCCCGCATGCTGAAGGATTCCGCACTCCAGGACATCCTGTCGACGATGGCCGTGGCGGCATCCGCCGCCTTCATCTTCAGCTTCCGGATGGATGAACCGGCCTTCAAGCTGATGCTGCTGTTTGTGGCCGGAGCGGCCGGCATCTGGGCGGCGCTCCGCTCCGGTGCGATGCGCACGCTTGCGGTGTCAGGCGGGCTGTATGCACTCGGTGCGTTGTCCGCGCTATCATTCGGCTGGTTCCATGAAGTTTTCTCCGCGGAACATGCGGTATGGCTCATGTTCATCGGTACGCTGATGCTGATTTTCGCCGCGTTTTACCAGCATCCGCCGGCCTGGATCAAGACCCCGCAGATCGATGCTGCACTGATTGTGGGACAGATCGTCGTCCTGATCTATCTGTTCCGGCTGTCAGGTGTTCTTCTCCGGGATGCGGATCTCGCATTCGGACCGGAGTCGCACCTCCGGATCGGAATCCTGGGGCTGCTGGCATTCGGCAGCACGTTCCTGAGGCGGAGCGCACGCGGCAAGTATGTAGCAATAGCCGGGAAGGTAGAATTCGTTGTGCTCGGCATGCTCCTCTTGTTCCTGCCGATGACCGGCTGGCAGGGAGGCGGCTACTGGCTCAGCCTGATCGTCAGCCTGCTGTTCGCAACGGGAGTGACTGATCTGCTCATAAAAGAAATCCGCGGGAGGCGGGTCTCCAAAGAGGGTCTGGAAGTGCCTGCAGCCGCGTTTCTGCTTCAAATTTTCTACTTCTTCCTGATCAACAAATGGCTTTTTTCCGCAGTCAGGGAATATGGCTGGGAAAGTGAGACGGTGCTATTTGTCCATACTTTTCTCCTTTTCCTGTTCGCGTTTGTTTCGATCTCAGTCGGCCGGAAGATGGATTGGAAAGCGGTGCGGATTGCAGGGTTTGTCCTGCTGGCCATCAGCTTCCTGAAACTCTTCATCGTTGACCTGGCATCGGTCTCGGTCGTCATCCGCGCCATCCTCTTTACCGCGGTCGGCGCGGCGGGCCTCATTTATTCGAGAACATTGCAGAGAGATGATGGGGAATAAAGAGAGTCATTCGGGGCTGTCCAGAAAATCAGTGGAAACTGATTTCCTGCGACGCCTTTTGCTTCCGGATATGATCCGGAAGTTTTTTTATTTCGCCGGCAGGGGCAGTTTCGTCATTCGGTAGACCGGTTTCGTTATTGGTCATGCAGGCCCGGGCGAGTGACGAGACAATCGCCGTGAATGCTGAAACTGGAGTGACGAATGACGAAACCAAGCTCATGAATGACGAAACCGGTCTTCCCCGGTAATGGAGAGGGTGATGAAAAGTCCGCAGGCCGCTCTTCATCTGGTGCGATTCAGTTAAGAAGGCAGCATAGATAGGGAGATATTCTACTGCCCAGGTGCCATCACCAGTGTCGTCATTCGCCCGTTTGATTACGTCATTTAAGGGGCCGGTTTCGTCATTCCGCCAAATCATTTCGTCATTGGAACGCCAGGCCTGGGCGAGTGACGAGAAAATCGCCGCGAATGCTGAAACCGGAGTGACGAATGCCGAAACTAAGCTCATGAATGGCGAAACCGCCGACCCCGCCGAACCTTCCGCTAACCACACATTCTCCCCGACAAGAACTGTCTAACTACCCCGTCCCCGGGTATAGGATGAATGAAAAGGAGGCGGCAAAATGGAGAACTTAAGCGGCAAAACAGCCATCGTAACGGGAGCGAGCAGCGGAATCGGGAAGTCGATTGCCAGGCGGCTTGCTAAAGAGGGAATGAATGTCGTGCTGGCGGCGAGAAGCGCGGAAAAGCTGGCGGACGTGGAAGAGGAGATTAACAGCGGCGGGAGCGGTGAAGCCATTGCGGTTCCGACGGATATGGCCGATCAATCAAGTGTCCGGGCACTTGTCCAACAGGCCAGGAATGCATACAGCGCTGTCGATGTCCTCGTCAACAATGCCGGACAGATGCTTGCCGGGACGGTTCGCTCCGGGAAAACGAATGAATGGGACAGCATGATCGACGTCAACATCAAGGGCGTCCTGTACGGTGTGGATGCCGTGCTGCCGGAGATGATTCAGCGGGGTTCCGGACATCTCTTGAACATCGACTCTGTTTCGGGCCATGAGGTGACAAAGACGAGCACCGTTTACAGCGCGACCAAGTTTGCCGTCCGGGCGATCTCGATGGGGCTTGAAAAGGAGCTGGCCCGCACCGGAGTCCGGGTGACCAACATCTCTCCGGGCATGGTCGATACCCCGCTGATGGGGTCAAGAAGCGTCGACCGGAAAATCCTCGATCCTGAAAACATCGCGGATGCCATCGTCTACGCACTTACCCAGCCGGCTCATGTCAACGTGAACGAAATCACCATACGGCCTGTCTAAATCAGAGGTATAAGTCAGAGGCTGTCCGAAGACGAAGGTTCATGGGCAGCATAAAGCAAACGGCACGGCCGCCGGCCCGCAGGTAAGACCAGAGTCCGTGCCGTTTGCTATTCGCTTTACGCAATGAGCACACTCACACAGGAACACTTCCCGGAGCGGGCTGATCGACCGCCGGAGTATCGGCATCGCCGTCTAACCCGACAGCCCCAAAGATCAGGAACATTTGCCGCCATCAGATGCTCACCATCATCGATGTCGCGACAATAGGCGTCACGACACCCGCGAAGGCGGCGGCAGTCATGAGGATAGACATGGAGCGGAAGCTTGAGTTTTGAATTATTGAACTATTTCGCGCTTTTCCGTAAGATGGAAGACAATACAACGAAAAAGGAGGCGGCCGGTATGTCAGACCCGACGATTTTTGAAAACCTCAAGGTCGCTTTTGAAAACCATTTCTATAACCTGGACAATCTGGAGGGCAGGATCCTGATCACGGGACGGTCAGACGTCATGGATCTCGCCGACTTGTCACGGACGCTTGTCATCCGGTTTGTCCGGACAGAACGGCCGGAAGTTCCGGTGGAAGTGGAGCTAAGCGCATCCGCGAGCGATCTTGCCGGTGAAATTCTCGAGATGCAGGAAGCTGAGCCGGGAGTAACACTCCGGGTGCGGTTCGAAAAGCTGGTCACTGCCCCTGCCAAACAATGCGAACAAATCGGCGCCATGCTTGCAGAACTATGGGAGCGCGATATCAGGATTAAACAAACACTGAGCTTCGACTACCCCCAAGGGGATACGGGGTGGAAGAACCGAGTGGAGGCGGAGTTCAACACCCGGCTTGATGAAGAACATATGGGGGCCATCGGCCGGTTTGCCGAATCGGTGATGGTTGCTGCTGGAAAGATGGCAGCGATTTAGCGAGTGGGGAAGGAAGTGGGGACATGGCAGAAGCCATCAGACAACAGACCTATACCATTTATCCGATCATTCAGCCGTCGGATTATCCGGCTTTAAAGACGATTAACTTCTACCTGATCCAAAGGGAAGGCGGACTTGCCCTGATTGATGCGGGAGTGGATACCGATGCTTGTATGAAGCTCCTCGAAAACACACTGGAGCAGGCAGGTGCTGAAATCAGCGACTTGGACGCGATTTTACTGACGCACCATCACGAGGACCATGCGGGGCTCGTGCCAAGAATCTTGGACATCAAAGACATTCCGGTTTACGCCCATCGGGAAGCGGTTCCGAGGCTGAAATTGGACAGGGGTTTTCTGGAGATGCGGCTTGAATTTTTCAGACGTCTATACAGCGAAATGGGCGGCGGGGATATGGGAGCGGAGCGCTTTGCCCGGCTTGAACAGACCATACGGGAAGCGCCCCGGCATGCGCTTCAAACGGAAATCAACGAAATTGGCGAGGGAGATCAGGTATTCGGCTTCGAGGTGATCGAGACACCCGGCCACTCGCCGGACAGCATCACGTTCCTGGATGCAGCGGGCCGCACGGCTTTCACGGGCGATGTGCTGATCGACGGTTCCTCGGTCAATGCAATCATCGATCCTGCGCTCAGTGGCAGCCGGCTCCCGTCGGTCAGCCAGCAGCGCCGCTCTCTCGAAAGATTGGCCGGACTCGGTGCAGACATCCTGTATACGGGTCATCATGAGCCTATCCGCAATATCGAAGAACTTGTCCGAGACAGGATTTCCCGGATGGACCGTAAATGCGAGAAACTTCTAAAGCTGATCGGGAGCGGTATTTCAGTCCCCGCCCGGATTACCGAGGCCTATTACCGGGACTTGTACAGGACGCAGTTCCCGCTCGTCATGTCGGAAATCATCGGCCACCTTGACTATCTCGAGGAACAGGGGAAAATCACAAAAACGTCGGATGAAGGAATATGGCACTATCATCCCGCTTGACAATTATGGTAAAAGGGCTCTCATTTATGGTTTTTGATTCTCAATCCGAGCTGTTACATATGGTGCGGTGATGAAACCGGACATTATATGAAGAAAATGCATAATTACATACGAATAGGGGAAGACAATCAATTGTCTGGCTCAAATCATTTGCAGATTCTCCGGAGGTTCATTATACTTGATTTGAAGTTGTTTAGAATGATTATAGAAAGAAACTCATTCTAAACAAGAAGCCCCTTTCTACTTTAAAAACATTCTGAAAACAGGTAGTATAAGGGTATCGACACCACAAGGAGGTTTTCATGTTGGCTGAAGACAAAAAGATGAATGGTTCCAATGAACAGGTTGAACGCGAGTCTCTGACCACTCGCCAGGGGCATCCCGTAATCGACAACCAAAACATCAAAACGCTTGGCAATCGCGGTCCTGCAATGATGGAGAACTATCACTTCATCGAAAAAATTTCTCATTTCGACCGTGAAGAAGTACCGGAGCGCGTCGTTCACGCACGCGGCACAGGCGCATTCGGTTATTTTGAGACATACGGTAAAGTCGGTGACGAGCCGGTCGAAAAGTACACCCGAGCCAAAGTATTCCAGGGAGCAGGCAAAAAGACGCCTGTCCTCGTCCGCTTCTCCACGGTTGCGGGTTCGAAGGATTCGCCGGAAACCGACCGTGACCCACGCGGATTCGCGGTGAAATTCTACACCGAAGACGGCAACTGGGACCTCGTCGGAAACAACCTGAAAATCTTCTTTATCCGCGACGCGATGAAGTTCCCTGACATGATCCACGCTTTTAAGGCAGACCCGGCGTCGAACGTTCCGGACCCGCGCCGCATGTTCGACTTCGTGTCCCGCTCGCCTGAAGCGACACACATGATCACATTCCTGTTCTCCCCATGGGGCCGTCCCGCGACGTACCGCCACATGCAGGGCTCAGGTGTCAATACGTACAAGTGGGTCAACGACAAAGGCGAAGCGGTCCTCGTCAAGTACCACTGGGAGCCGAAACAGGGCATCCGCAACCTGACTACAAAAGAAGCGGCAGAAATCCAGGCGAAAAGCGTCGGACACATGACCCAGGATCTTTACGAAGCGATCGAGCGCGGCGAGTATCCTGAATGGGAACTTTACGTCCAGATCATGGAAGACGGCTACCATCCGGAACTCGACTTCGATCCGCTGGATGACACGAAACTCTGGCCGGAAGACAAGTTCCCATGGCTGCCGGTCGGCAAAATGGTCCTGAACGAAAACCCGACGGATTTCCACTCCCAGATTGAGCAGGCGGCATTCGGTACGGGCGTCCTCGTAGACGGCATGGACTTCTCCGATGATAAGATGCTCCAGGGCCGGACATTCTCCTACTCCGATACGCAGCGTTACCGTGTGGGTGCCAACTACCTCCACCTGCCGGTCAACGCACCGAAAGCGAAAGTCCGCACGAACCAGCACCGCGGTGCGATGAGCTACCGTACACCTGAAGAAGCGGGCGGCAATCCGCACATCAACTACGAGCCGTCCATGATCGGCGGCCTGCAGGAAGCGGACACGTCCGAGCGTACGCCTCACAACCCGGAATACAGCGGCAAAGTCATGAGCGAGCCGATTGACCGTCCGAACAACTACGGACAGGCCGGCGAAACCTACCGCGCATTCGAAGAGTGGGAGCGTGAAGAACTCATCTCCAACCTGTCCGATGTGCTGGCAATCTGCGATAAGCGCATCCAAGATGCAATGATTCACCACTTCACACAGGCCGATGAAGATTACGGCCGCCGCGTGAAGGAAGGCATCGAGGCGAAGATGAAGGAACTTGAAGAAAAAGGAGATGACCATCGTCTCCCGGGCCAGGAAGCCGGCGTCAAGTCGAAATACGGTGAAGGCGGCACAACTGCCCAGAACGAAGCGGTCGATGAAGCAATAGAAAAGAGCCGGGAAACAGACGGCTACTAATCAGTAAAAAATTCCGGTCATCATAGGCTGTCCAACTTCTGATGACGCTTGAATCGGGGGATGTATGCAGAGGAGCATGCATCCTCCTTTTTCACCATTTTAAATATTCGTTGTTGACTGATTAATTGATTAGCGATAACATGAGACTAGTCTTACTAATTAAATAATTTCCTTATCAAGAGTCGGGGGAGGAATCTGGTCCAATGATCCCGCAGCAACCGTTACGATTGTAACAAGGTGCTCACTCCAGCAAGCGCACGCTTGAAAGATGAGGGTGGAATAGATGATATCGCCTCTTCCCCCCTCGGGAAGGGGCGTTTTGATTGCCATTGTCAGGAAAGGGGCTGGCTGGTGCGCAGCTTACTGACCAAAGTGGCACATGACAAGATTTATTCCGACTATTTCAATAAGGGCAGTTAGTAAGAAAGATACGGAAAGGGGATACGACCTATGGGGGAGAAAAAACAGATTCATCTTAACGGTTTTGTTCAAAACTCGCCGTCACCGCATTCGACGGGTTTATGGAAGCACGAAAAAGACCAGGGGATGAAGCATAACCGGCTAAGTTTTTGGACGGAAACCGCAAAAGTATTGGAACGCGGAAAATTCGATGCCGTCTTTATCGCGGACGTGCTGGGAACTTATTCAGTATATGGAAACAATCATGAGGCAGCGGTCCGCCATGCTGTTCAGTTGCCTGCCCATGACCCGCTGCTGATTATTTCTGCGATGGCCCAGGTGACCGAACATATCGGTTTTGCCCCGACAGTTTCCACGACCTATGCCCAACCGTATGCATTGGCCCGCCAGCTATCGACGTTGGATCACCTGACGGAAGGCCGCCTCGGTTGGAACGTCGTCACTTCCTACTTGGAAAGTGAAGCGGTCAACCTGGGGCTGTCGGGCCGCCTCCCGAAACATCAGCGCTACGATCGTGCTGATGAGTTTTTGGAAGTCGTGTATAAACTCTGGGAGCATAGCTGGGAAGATGACGCAGTGGTTTACGACAGAGAAAGGGATACATTTGCCGATCCTTCCAAAGTTCATCCGGTCCGGCACCAAGGTGAATTCTTTGATGTCCCGGGAATTCATCTGACGGAGCCATCGCCTCAGCGGACGCCGGTGCTGTTCCAGGCCGGTGCATCTCCGAGGGGGAGGGATTTTGCGGCCAAGCATGCAGAGGCAGTCTTTACGAAAGGCCATGCCCTGCAGGCGTTGAAGGATTACTCTGCGGATCTGCGGAAACGCACCGCCGCTTTTGGCAGGAAACCGCATGACATCCGGATTTTCCCGATGATCCTGCCGATTGTCGGTTCCACGGAGGAGGAAGCCCACGCCAAATACGAGGACCTGAAAAACCATGTGAGCTATGAAGGGACCGCGGCACTTCTTTCCGGGCATACAGGCATTGACTTCTCGAAATATGATCCCGACCAATACATCGAGGACATTGAAACAGATGCGGTACAGGGGAATCTGGACATGTACACAAAAGACCCGAACAAGAAATGGACGCTCCGGGAGGCAGTGCTGAACCACGGACTCGGCAACGGAACCGCCAAATTTATCGGGACTCCCGAACAGATTGCGGACCGCATTGAAGAATGGGCGACAGTGGGGGATGCAGACGGTTTTAATATCGCACAAAGCTATTCACTGGAGACATTCCGGGAGTTTGTCGATCATGTTGTTCCGGAATTGCAGAAACGGGGAATTTACCGGACGGAATATGAAGGAAAGACGTTGCGGGAAAATCTCTTCGGCACAGACTCGCCTCGCCTTCCTGACAGCCATCCCGCAATGCAGATATCTGCATTAGTGAAGTAGAAGTCGGAAAGGGAAGGAGATGCCATGGATACCGTCAAACTGTTTATTTGGATCGGCTTTATTGTATTTCTCATAATCATGCTTATTCTCGGTTACATCGGAACGAAGAAGACGAAGAACATCCGGGACTTCGCGATTGGAGGAGGAAGTCTCGGGCCTGTCGTCCTGGGACTGTCTTTCGCCGCCACCTACCTGAGTGCCGCGACTTTCCTGGGGTACCCCGGCTGGTCACATGAGTGGGGGCTTACGAATCTTTGGCTTGCCTTGGCAATGATTGGGGGAGGGGCGATTGGAGTTCTGATGGTCGCCAAAAAGATCCGCTCGCTGAACGAGGAACAGAAATCTCTCTCATTGCCGGATTGGCTGGGGGATTACTACAAGAGTGACCTGCTGCGGGTGGGGACCGGCCTCATTTTGCTGTTCAATGTCTTCTACATTGCTGCCCAGTTTGTTGCGGGAGCCAGAATCTTTGAATACTTATTGGGAATGGATTACCGCACCGGGCTGATCCTGATCACCGTCATTGTGGTTCTGTATGTTTTCGGCGGCGGGGCGTTTGCGGATATTTACACGGATGCCGTCCAAGTGATCCTGATGGCGATTGCGGGGATTGCTATATTCATATCCGGAATCGTGATTTTTTGGAAAAACGGCATCTCGGCCACGTTTGCCGGAATCGCCGATAATCTGGCAGCCCAGGATACGAACCTGGTGGCCGTCTTTAATCCGGATTCCGCTCACTTCTATTCAATCGGAGCAGTAATCGGGGCGATCTGCATCCAATGGGCGTTTGCTTCCGCTCCACATCTATTTAATAAAGTCCTGGGTCTTAAAAATGAAAAAGACTTGGGGAAAATGATTCTGACTTACGTCATCACCGCTTCGCTGTGTGTATTGGTCCTTTTCGGAGGGTTATACAGCAGAGTGGCATTGGGATCTGCAGGCATCGTAGCGGATCTGGCTTTGATGGAGTACGTGGCATGGGCATTTCCCGCCGTTATTGTCGCATTGTTTGGCGTCGTGATCCTGGCTGCAGCAATGTCAACGACCGACGGTCTGTTCGTTTCGATCTCTACAGTGTTTGCAAACGATATTTTCCTGAAATTCCTGGTCAGACGAGGGTATGTCCGCGTCAGCGAGGAAAAGGCGGAGAAGATTGCCCTGCAGATCAGCAGGCTGACTGTTCCGGTTGTGGGAATCGCCGCCCTTCTCATCGTCATGAAACCGCCCGTCTATATGGGAGATATCATGTGGATCGGTATTTCCGGAGTCGCGGCAGGGACATTGGGCCCGATCTTATACGCGGTATACGGGAGACGGAAAGCTTCTGCCAAGGCAGCCGAAAGTTCGATGGTCACCGGACTCGCGGCCTATCTGATCCTTTACTTTGGCGGCCTGATTCCGAGCACGATGTCAGCCGGAGCTGTGGCAACGGGAATTGGCATTGTCGTCATGGTTGTACTTGCCAATGTTCTGGCGGCAGACAAAAAAGAAATTCAGCTGGCCAATGCAGAACAGGGGCAATGAGGGGGCGTTTGGATGTTTGTAAATGAGATGCTGACCATCTGGCTTTACGGATTTGTCATAACTTATATCATTGTCGGACTTGCATTGTGGAAATGGTATTTCAACTAACAGGGTTAGAAATCATATCTGAAAAGTAGATTGAAAGTTTGATGTTGACAGACTAGTCTTATTCCGATAAGGTTAAAATAATCTTACTAATTGAATAGGTTTTGACCTTATCAAGAGCCGGGGGAGGAAACTGGTCCAATGATCCCGCAGCAACCGTTACGGCTGTAACAAGGTGCTCATTCCAGCAAGCGCATGCTTGAAAGATGAGGGTGGAATAGATGCAATCGCCTCTTCCCCCCTCGGGAAGGGGCTTTTTGATGATCACAGCCTGCTGCGGCCGGATCCGATACTCAATACCGAGCGGCAGTAAGAAAAGAGGAAAAGGGGAGAATTTGAGATGACGACTACCACCAAAACAGACAGCCTGTACAAAAAGGAATACTTCGGAAGAATTTTTGAACTGAAAAAATACGCTCCGGAAGCGTTTGAAACGTTCTTCAAGTTCAATGACCAGGCGTTGGCGGAAGGGAAGCTGTCCGTCAAATTAAAAGAGCTGATTGCAGTTGCCGTGGCCCATATCACCGGCTGCCCGTACTGCATCGACTTGCATGTAGTCAATGCCAAAAAGAATGATTCCTCCAAGGAAGAAGTGGCTGAAGCGATCTTTGTCGCGACAGCGCTCAAAGCGGGCTCTGCCCTTGCACACGGGGTGAACGGGCTGAATGCCTACGACGGCAGCGGTGACGGAGAGTTCTACAAAGCATCCTACTTCAATCGCCTGCCGGAGTTCGCGGAGCTGGACGAAGAGTCCTTTAAAACATTCGTGAAGTTTGACGGCGCTGCCCTCAAGGCAGGGAAACTGAGCGTGAAAGAAAAGGAACTGATTGCAGTTGCTTCGGCACACACCACCGGCTGCGCCTACTGCATCGACCTTCACACGAAAAACGCCAAGAAAGCCGGCGCCAGCCTCGAAGAGATTTCCGAGGCGATTTTCGTGGCGGTAGCACTCAAAGCAGGTTCCGCGATTGCGCATAGCGTAAATGCGCTGAACGCTTACGGCAATTAATCAAGAATTTCAAAGACGCCTCCGCATCCTTTTTTGTAGGATGCGGAGGCGTCTCTTTTTCTTGCCGCACCTTGAAGAAACTGGCGGATTCACTTTTTGGAATAGTACGGAATTAAGTTTTTCTATTGCAATCATTTAGCGGAACTGATTATACTTTAAAACAGTGAATCGCTAAAGAAACGATCCTTTAACAATTACGAAAGCGATTCCATGAAATTCCGTGCGATTGTACATCGGAATTTTTCGTTCATGAGAAGGGTTGATTAAGTAAGCAAGGGGTAAAGCACACATACATGAAAACGTGTTCAGCCATTGTTGAAAACGTTATTATCGTTGCGGTTTTCTGGACCGCTTGAGAGTCCGCAGGGGGGCCGGTCTTGGATCGGATGCGGACGGGTCCGGAAACCGTATCATTTTTTTCAAGAAAGGTGACAGAGTATGATTGAGATCAACCAGATTACTACATTGTTCCTGGCAGTGGCCCTCTACCTGTTGGGGATGGCTCTCGTTAACCGGATCGGCATCCTGGACCGGTTCCTGATTCCGGCGCCGGTCGTCGGCGGACTTATTTTCGCCATTCTGGCATTTATTCTGCAATCGACGGGCGTCGTTGAAATTGCGTTGGACACTTCCCTGCAGTCGCTCTTCATGGTCGCATTCTTTACGACGGTCGGGCTGGGAGCCAGCATGAAGCTGATCAAGCTGGGCGGGAAGCTGCTCATCATTTACCTGATTTTCTGCGGGATTCTCATCTTCATGCAGAATGTCATCGGTGTCTCGCTTTCCAAAGTGTTCGGTATCGACCCGCTTCTCGGAGTCATGAGCGGTGCCGTCTCGATGAGCGGCGGCCATGGCGGAGCGGCCGCTTACGGGCAAACGATTGAAGAGTTGGGCGTTTCTTCCGCAGTTACGATCGGTATGGCCGCTGCTACACTCGGTCTGATTTTCGGTAGCCTTTCCGGCGGACCGGTGGCAAGGTTCCTTATTAAGAAACACGACTTGAAGCCATCTGAGGGGAAAGTCGAAGAGTTTGTCGAAGAGGCGGAAAAGCCGGTCACCGAGCGCTCGTTCATGATCCAGATCGCGCTGATCACTCTTTCGATGGCGGGCGGAACCATGATCGGCGATGTGTTTTCCGAAGCAACAGGATTCGTCCTGCCGGCTTATATTGGAGCGATGTTCGTTGCCGTCATTGTACGGAACGTCGCTGACCGTACGCTCCCCGGCACTGTCAATATGAAGGAAATCAACTTGATCGGCGAAATCTCCCTGGCCATCTTCTTATCAATGGCTCTGATGAGCATCAAGATTTGGGAAGTTGTCGGACTGGCACTCCCGCTTATCGGAATCGTCCTCGTGCAGGTTGCATTTGTCGCTCTGTTTGCCATCTTCGTGGTTTTCCGTTTCCTCGGGAAGAACTACGATGCGGCTGTCATGATTTCCGGCATGCTCGGCCACGGACTCGGTGCCACGCCAAACGCGATGGCGAACATGGGGGCTACAGTCAACAAGTTCGGCCCATCCCGTACAGCGTTCCTGGTTGTCCCGATCGTCGGAGGCTTCCTGCAGGATGTCCTCTTTGGTGCTCCGATTATTATCACAACCATCAATATGTTTGCGCCTTAAGAAAATAAAACCAAAAAACCTTTCAGCCGAAGCAAGTTCGGACTGAAAGGTTTTTTGTATCTGCATGCTAACGGGCGGAGCTTGATCGTCCTGTTTGCCGTGTTTGTGCTGTTCCGGCTGCTCGGCAAAGATTATGATGCAGCGGTCATGATTTCCGGGTTCCTCGGACATGGCCTGGGGCAACGCCAAATGCGATGGCGAATATGTCATCGACCGTCGGCAAGTATGGTCCTTCCCGGACGGCCTTCCTGATTGATGTATTCTCCGCTCCGATCATCATCACAACGATCAATATCTTGGCTCCTTAATAGGGAATTTACAAATAATATGGACATCAAAGCCGCCCAAGCAGAAAAGCCTGCCGGGCGGCTTCTTGCATCGAAAAACCAATCTATAGAAGGTGCATCGCTGCTTCCGCTTCGTGCCAGGGAACGGAATAGCCTTTGCCTTTGGCGCAGAAGATCGATGATGAGGAATAGTCAGGGTCGGCATCTTTGTCATAGCCGAACCGTGCCTTCACTTCCTCGGGATTGTGGCAAGTTTCGTAGCCGCCGGGACGAAGTGAAATCGCGCCTTTACCGTTGGTAAAAGAAGCGAAGGCAGCAGGATAATCCATGAATGTGGAGACCGGGACGCGCGCATCGATCCTGGTGGCATCTCCGTCAGTTTCGGGATCCCCGAACTGTCCATGTGCTTTCCGGATGTCATTCAGCACACGGCCCATCAATTCGGTCGCTACTTTGATCTTCACATCGTACACCGGTTCGAGCAGGACATTTTCCGCTTTCTCGAGACCTTGCCGGAGGGCGCGGAGGGTTGCTTCCCTGAAGTCTCCGCCGGAAGTGTGTTCATTGTGCGCACGGCCTGCAATGAGGCTGATTGCCAAGTCCGTAAGCGTTGATCCCGTGAGCAGGCCGCGGTGGGGCTTCTCGGTGAGCACCTGGCCGACGAGGTTCTGGTAGCCCGGGGGAAGGTCATTCGGATGGCAGTCGCTCTTGAATGTAATACCTGATCCACGCTCTGCCGGGACGATGGACAGATGGACTTCCGCGTAGTGGCGGAGCGGTTCAAAATGTCCATAGCCCCTGACTGCGGAGCGAACCGTTTCCTTGTAGAGGATCGACGGCTCGCCGAATGTGATGTCCTCTCCGAACCGGTCAGACACGACTTCTTTCAGTACGTCCAGTTGGATCAGACCCATGACACGGACGCGAATCTCCCTGGCATGCTCATCCCATGTGACGGAAAGGGAAGGGTCTTCTGCATCCAGCTGCATGAAATGGGCCAGCATGTCTTTCGGGTGGACCGATTTACTAAAGCGGACAGCGGCCGAAAGGGAAGGGGTGAGTGAAAAGGCGGCCCGTCTTGTTTCCGCTCCCAGGGGCTCGCCGGCCTCGACGCCTGAAAGCCCCATGACCGCCACCAGTTCTCCAGAGTTCGCCGTGTCTTGGACGGTGTACTTGCGGCCGCTGTACTTCCTGATCTGAGTAGTTTTTTGGAGTTCGCCCGCAATCCGGATTTCATCCCGGACCGAAAGCCTTCCGCCGGTTATCTTCAGGAAGGTGATGCGCTGGCCGCCTTCGTCATGGCGGATTTTATAGACCCGGCCTGCAAACGGCCCGTCCGCATCAGGGCTGTTTCGGCCGGACAGCCGGTCAAGCCAATTGAAGAATTCGGTGATGCCGATGTCTTTCAAAGCCGAGCCGCTTCCTGCAGGGAAGACCAGCCCAGATTCCGTCATGCGGCGCATGGCGCAGATCCACACATCCTCATCGAAGCCTTCCTCGAGGTAATGCCCAAGAAGCGTTTCATCCCGTTCCGCCAGCCATTCGATGACATCAGGGGTCAGCCCGTCATTCAAGAGGACCACGTTTTCCGACAGGGACTTCCGGATCTCGGTCAGGGTCGCCTCGCGCTCCGCGCCATCCCGGTCGATTTTGTTGAGGAAGATGAATGTCGGGACGCGGTGCTTCCGGAGCAGGTCCCAAACTGTCTCGGTATGGCCCTCGACGCCATCCGCCGCGCTGACCACGAGGATGGCCGCATCCATCACACGGATTGCCCGCTCCATTTCCGGGGAGAAATCTACGTGGCCGGGTGTGTCGATCAGCGTGTATTCGGTCCCGTTATGGCGGAACACGGCCTGGTCGGCGAATACGGTGATGCCTCGGTTTTTCTCGATGGCATGGCTGTCGAGGAAGGCATCTTTGTGGTCCACCCGTCCACGGGTCCGGATGGCTTCCATATGATAGAGCAATTGCTCGGAGAATGTTGTTTTTCCGGCATCCACATGGGCGAGAATGCCGATTGTCATGTACATGTCCATTCCTTCTTCCTGGCCGGATTCTGCTCAATAGTATAGCAGAATCGTGTTAGCCTTGCGGTACGTCTGCCATTCGGATGCGGAATACATCCCCGCCTTTGACGTGCCGGAGCACCGGCATGTCTTCCTCGATCACGCGGCCGATGACATTCACTTTTTCATCCGCGGGCAGATCCCGCTTCATGATCTGTAACTCCCCCTGATAGCGTCCGTACAGGGAATTATCGATAGTGACTGAACCGACAGGCCGTGTTGCCGTGTTGGCAGGCGTGATCGGTCGATCGCCGACATTTGTGTTCATGCGGGACTCTGCAGAGCGAATTACATCCCGGGCGGCATCCAGCCGGTTTGTATGGTCGGTTCCGGGCAGGGCGGCTGCTGCATCTGGGAAAGCCGGTATGGCATTGAGAAGGAATACACCCTCCGCATGGCTGCTGAACTGTTCAAGCGAGCGTTCACTCAATGATGGGTCGCCGATATAGATGTGGTCCACGCATCCGCTGTCCAGAAGGTCAAGATAGGCGGAAAAGGACGTACGGTCCCTGTGGTCTTCGAGGGTCGGGAGCCCTTTGAATAGAGGACCCCGCCGCTCACCGTCCCCGGGAACGAATGCCATGACTTTCAGGCCTTCGCTTTGCAGCCAGCTGTTCCGCATCTGGAAATCCTCCACACCGAGTCCGGTTTCAGGCCTCGGATAGAAGTTATGCCATGCTTCAGCCGCAGAAAGACGGAGGCCGCATTTCTTCAGTTTGCGGATCGTTTTTGCCGTCAGCGTACTGGCATTCAGGGCGACCGTCATCCGCTGTGACAGGGCGGCCGTTTCTTCTTCGCTGATTCCGTAGTCCACCCGCAGTCCGGTCACTCCCCAGTCAAGCAGGCGGTCAGCCGTCCTGAAGGTGAGACCGAGATGGCCGAGTGAAGCCGGAGAGATGTCTGCAGTCAGCTCCATTCCATAGGTTGCGGCGAGGTTGCCGAGCGTCCGGAGCCGTCCGGCGTATTGCCCCGGGTCCTCCTCCGGGATATGGAGAGAAGTGAAGATGCCACGGAAACCGGCGGCCCGTATCTTTCGGATATACGCTTCCTGCTTTTCAGCAGACGGTTCGTTCAGATAAACAGAGATTCCTAGCATAAACAGGTTCCTTTCTATGTGGAACTTAAGAAGACAAAAGCAGGGGGAGAGGCCCTATGGCGGACGTTCTCCTCCTGCTTCTATAAGGGACTATGATCAGAAGCCTTCGTCCATTTCCTTCTTGAAGCCAAAGAAATACGTGAAAATGAATCCGGCCGTATAAGTGATGACAAGTCCGAAGAAATACATCAGATACTTGTTTTCCACGATCAGCGGAATGAGGGACAGTCCCGACACCCCGATGCCGCTCGCCGCCGTATGCATGATTGCCTGGTAGGCGCCGCCGACGGCAGCGCCCATGCAGGCGGTGATGAACGGCCGGCCGAGCGGGAGCGTCACCCCGTACAAGAGCGGTTCCCCGATGCCGAGGAAGCCTGCCGGAAGGCCGCCCTTGATGACATTCTTCAGGCGCTGGTTCCGGGACTTCACGAAAATGGCGATTGATGCTCCGACCTGGCCGGCCCCGGCCATGGCCAGGATCGGGAGGAGTGACGTTGCATTCATGGAGTTGATCAGTTCCATATGGATTGGAGTAAGTCCGTGGTGAAGCCCGAGCATGACGAGCGGCAGGAAGAATCCGGCAAGCAGTCCTCCCGCAACGGGACCGCCGACTTCCAGGACGGCATGGATGCCGCTTGTGATGCCGTCAGACAAGACGCCCGCGGCCGGCATGACGGCCACAATCGTCAGCAGCCCGACGGATAAAACCGTGAGGAGCGGCGTAACGATGATGTCCACGGCATTTGGTATGAACCGTCTGTAAAAGCGTTCAAAGACGACCATCAGCCAGGCGGCGAACATGGCTCCGAACAAGCCGCCGCGTCCGGGAAGCAAGTTTTCCCCGAACAGGACAATGTCCGCAAGGCCCGGGTGAATGGTAATAATACCCGCAATGGCCCCGAGGACCGGGGTTCCCCCGAACTCCTTCGCGGTGTTCCAGCCGACGACAATCGCCAGGTAACCGAAGATGCTCCCGCCGAGGAGAGTGAGGATCTGAATCCACGTCTCTGTTTCAGACACTCCTGCGTTCTTCGCGAAACCGGCAATCCCGTTGATGATCCCGGAAGCGACCAGCCCCGGAATGAGCGGGATGAAGATGCTTCCGATTTTCCTGAGCAGGTTTTTGACGGGCGTGTTGTTTTTCTTTTTAAGCTCAGCCTTTTTCAGGCTGACGGTGTCGTCTTCATTGGCATCCACGGTTTCCCCCATCCGTATGCCGGTCATCTTCGTGATGTGGTCGGACACTTTGTTGACGGTGCCCGGGCCGACGACGACCTGAAGCGTTTCGTCCTCGATGACCCCCATGACTCCGTCGATGTTTTTCAATGCCTGGATATCTGCTTTGCTGTCATTTTTCAGATCCAGCCGGACACGGGTCATGCAGTGGGTGAAGGAGCGAATGTTGTCCCCGCCGCCAATATGGTCCAGGATCCCCCTTGCGAGCTTTTCTTCTTTTTTCATCATTTCCCCTCCAGATTATCTCTGAGTTTCCCTGATAAACCCCTTCGCTTCCTTTAGCCGTGCATGTGCTTCCTCGAGCGTGCAGCCGAGGAGCAGCATGACGATGGCCGGCTTCACCTGCTCACCGGCTTTTTGGTAGGCTTCCTCCGCCGTTTCAAAGTCCACGCCGGCTGCTTCCATGATGATGTGTTTGGCACGTTTGACGAGCTTTTCATTGGTGGGCTGCACGTCGACCATCAGGTTTCCGTAAACTTTTCCGATTCCCGTCATCGCGATGGTGGAAATCATGTTCAGCACCAGCTTCTGGGCAGTGCCGGCTTTGAGACGGGTCGAGCCGGTGATGACTTCTGGCCCGGTCACGACTTCGATGGCCACGTCGGCGACGCGTCCGATTTGGGAGCCGCTGTTGTTGCTGAGTGCCACGGTTTTCGCACCCGATTCCTTTGCCCGGTTCAGCACGCCGATAACGTAAGGCGTGCGGCCGCTTGCGGCGATTCCGACGACGACATCATCCCGGCCTACGGATAGGGAGGCGATGTCTTCGGCGCCCTGTTCCGCGTCGTCTTCGGCCCCTTCGATGGCCGTCGTGATCGCCTGTTCACCGCCGGCGATCAGACCGCGGACCATGCCCGGTTCCACACCGAAAGTCGGCGGGCACTCGGAAGCATCGAGAATGCCGAGCCTGCCGCTTGTCCCGGCACCGGCATAAATCAGGCGGCCGCCTTTTTGGAATGCTTGGATCACGAGGCTGACAGCGTTTTCAATTGAATCGATCTCTTTCCGGATGGCTTCCGGAATCCCGGCATCCTCTTCGACCATGAGCAGCAGGCGCTCCCTGACCGGAAGTGTATCGATGTTCATGCTCCTCGGATTTCTTGATTCTGTCGTGAGTTTTTCCAGCATGTCTTCACCTACTGTTATGAAATTATGTTTCATGAATTCATTCTATTAAAAAGAAATTAATTGTCAATATGGAGAATATTTTTTCTTCATCTGTCGAAAAAACCGGCAGGAAAGGCCTGATCGCCAATTCCTTGCCGGTGATTATCTGCGTAGGCGGAGGACTTCGTTCCGGGCCTCGTGATACTGATCGATGACGGATTCGCCGATTGCGTGAAAAAGGCTGAGATAGAGGGCGTCGATAATGGTCAGCTGGGTCATCCGGGAGGAGATGCTGCCGATCCGGTGGTCCTGCTCCACGACCGGCGTGCACAGCCGGATATCCGCCTCTCTATAGAGAGGGGACTTGTCCAGGTTGGTGATGGCAATGACTGTGGCCCCTTTGGATTGCGCGAAGCGCGCAAGCTCCAGCACGTCTTTGGTTTTTCCGGAGTTGCTGATTGCGAAAAACACGGAGCGCCCGTCCAGGTAGGGAATTGCGGACAGCATGAAGTGAAAGTCATGATGGCTCTGGCAAGAGTAACCGAGCTTCGTGAACTTATAATAGGCGTCCGTTGCGGCCGTTGCCGAACCGCCCACGCCGTAGAACAGGAGCCGGCCCGCGTCTTTCAGGATGCTGACGGCTTTTTCGAATTCTTTGCGGTCGAGGGACGAAGGGATGGCCTCGATGGCCGACTTGTTGACGTGGGTGACCTTCCGGAACAGATCGTACGGCGTGTCCTGATGATGCAGTATATCGAAATCCGTCAAATTCATGCCGGTAAGCGTCAGGTCCTTGACGAGTTCCAGCTTGAAGGACTTGAAACTGCCGATGCCGATTGATTTACAGAAGCGGACGACACTTGATTCGCTGACTCCGCTGTTTTTGGACAGGTCCCGTGTCGTCATGTTGGGCACCAGGTCGGGATGCTTCAGGATGTACTCCCCGATGGCCCGCTCGGCGTCTGACAAACTGGTGAGGCTTTGTTCGATACGGTTAAGAAGTGAGCTCATGGTCAGGTCCTTCCTTGTGCTGGGATGGTCTGCCAGCCGGATATGGCTGGCCGGCGTGATTGCGTCCAGTATATCAGACAGCGGGCAACCCGCCTCTGGTAAAATGAATGAGGAAGCGGAGAGCCTCCAAGGTTTGTATGCGAATCCCGGAATTTGCGTGCGAAAAGTGGAAGGCTTTCCGTGTTTGCGTACGAATTATAGAAGTTCGCGTGTGAAAGTGGAGCGCTGTCCGTGTTCGCTTACGAATCCCAGAAGTTTGCGTGCGAAAAGTGGAAGAGGGCTGATCCTCACGATAATTCCTCTCAGATCAATTTAAAAGGAGCTGACGATAATGAATATCCCAATACTTTTTGAAGACAATCATCTGCTGATCGTGGAAAAGCCGGTGAACATGCCCGTCCAGGAGGACCGGACGGGAGACAAGGACCTGTTGACGGCCCTGAAGGAAATGATCAAGGACCGCGACAACAAGCCCGGCAATGTTTACCTCGGCCTTGTCCACCGGCTGGACAGGCCTGTCGGAGGGTCGATCGTCTTCGCAAAAACATCCAAGGCGGCATCGCGCCTGTCTGATGCACTCCGTCGCCGTGACATGGACCGGGAGTATATCGCGGTTGTCCGCGGCACTCCTCAAAAAGAAAAGGGCCGCCTTGAGCATCATTTGCTCAAGGATAAAAAAGAGAACAAGGTGTCTGTTGTGAAACCAGGTGTGAAAGACGCAAAAAAAGCGGTGCTGGACTACGAAGTTCTCGGACGGAAGGGGGACCTGACCCTTGTCTCCGTGCGTTTGGAGACCGGCCGCCCCCACCAGATCCGCGTCCAGCTGTCTTCGGTCGGCTGTCCGCTCTACGGAGACCAGAAATACGGGGCTTCCGTCAACCGCCCTGGACAGCAAATCGCACTTTGGTCAAAGGCTCTTGCCTTTACCCATCCTGTGAAAAAGGAGCCGCTGTTTGTCACGAGTCTGCCGCCGGAAACGGAGCCGTGGAGCTACTGGGAACTTTCCTGAATCGGAAGGAAGTACATCCGAGCCGTCAGTCTTTTTCGGAGCGGCGCCGTCAAAGTGGCAGAGCGCTATGATGTCCGGCTATGATAGGAAGAACCGGATTTAAAGGGGAAAACTTCAATGAAGAAAAACATCATGCTTACGACGGTGCTCATCAACCTGTTCATCGCCTTTATGGGCATCGGACTGGTCATTCCGGTGCTGCCCGCCCTGATCAACGAGCTGGGCCTGAGCGGATCGGCCGCCGCCAACCTTGTTGCAGCGTTTGCTCTTACCCAACTGATCGTATCACCGATCGCAGGGAAATGGACGGACAGATACGGACGCAAGCGGATGATCGTGATCGGTCTGATTTTGTTCAGCTTGTCCGAGCTTCTGTTCGGGCTTGCACAGTCCATCTCGCTTTTGTTTGTTTCCCGGCTGCTTGGAGGAGTCAGCGCGGCATTCATCATGCCGGCCGTCACGGCATTTATCGCCGATATCACGACGATCGAAGAACGGCCGAAGGCGCTTGGTTACATGTCTGCCGCCATCTCGACCGGATTCATCGTCGGGCCCGGATTCGGAGGATTCCTGGCTGAAATCGGGACGCGCATCCCCTTCTTCGCCGCATTCGGCCTGGCATTTATAGCAGCGATGTTCTCCCTGTTCGCGCTCCGAGAGCCTCACCGGCAGGAGACGGAAGCGGAAGAGATGGTGCCCGGTGCGACCGGTATCCGCAAAATATTCGCACCTGTATTTTTCATCGCATTCGTCATCATTTTCATCCTGTCATTCGGGCTGGCGGCATTCGAGTCGCTGTTTGCGCTTTATACCGACCATAAATACGGCTTCACTCCAAAGGACATTGCCATCATGGTCACGGGCGGCGGCATTGTCGGAGCGGTCGCGCAGATCTTCCTGTTCGACCGGCTGAACAAATGGCTCGGCGAAATCCGGCTGATCCGGTGGTGCCTCATCGTCTCGGCGGTCCTGGTTTACTGTGTGACGCTGGTCAGCTCGTACTTCATGATTTTGCTTGTGACGATGACCGTGTTTGTCGGCTTCGACCTCGTGCGGCCGGCAGTCACAACCTATCTGTCGAAAGTGGCAGGGAATGAGCAAGGCTTTGCCGGCGGCATGAACTCGATGTTTACAAGCCTCGGCAACGTGTTCGGCCCGGTGATCGGGGGCATCCTCTTTGATATTCAGCTGGACTATCCGTTTTACTTTGCGACTGCCACGCTGGCTGCAGGCGTGATCTTGTCTTATGTCTGGAAGAAACCGAAAATGTTTGCCGCAGGCACGTCTTGAACGGGCCTGTTTTTTATAAACATAGTTTGACATTTTAGGACTTTACAGATAATATTGTAGAAAGCGCTTTCATTAATGTTGTGAAATGAGAATAAACTGGATCAAGGAGGGATCAATATGAAACTGGCACGAAATATCATCATTGCCCTGATTGCCGGTGTCATCGTCGGTCTTGCACTTAACTTGTTCGCTCCGAATGTGTTTGGTCCGGTAGACACGTACTTGTTCGGTCCGCTTGGTACCATCTTCCTGAACCTGATGAAGATGCTCGTTGTTCCTGTCGTGTTTGTCGCAATCGCGCTTGGAACCGCGGGAATCGGTGATCCAAAGAAACTGGGCCGGATCGGCGGAAAGACACTCGGATTTTTCCTGATCACGACTGCTGTGGCTATCGTGATTGCCCTGGCCTTGGCGCTTGTCCTGAAACCTGGATTGGCGGGTGACTTCGACACGGCCGGCATCAGCTATGAGGCCCAGGAAGCGCCGCCTGTCATGGATACGCTTCTCGGCATCATCCCGACCAACCCGATCGCAGCGATGGCTGAAGGGAACATGCTCCAGCTGATCTTCTTCTCGGCATTGGTCGGTTTCGGCATCGCCATGCTCGGCAAAAAAGTGGAGCGGGTCACGGAAGTGCTTGAACAAGCCAATGAGCTGATCATGTACCTTATCACGTTTGTCATGAAGTTTGCGCCTTACGGGGCATTTGGCCTGATCGCGTCCGCGGTCGGAAGCCAGGGCTTCGATGCCATCCAGGCGATGGGGATGTACATGGGAGTGGTCCTTGGTGCGCTGCTGATCCACACTCTGGTCGTGTACGGAGGCGCAGTTTCCCTGATGGGTAAACGGAGCCCGGTCTGGTTCTTCAAGAATTTCTTCCCGGCTCAGGTTGTGGCGTTCAGTACGGCAAGTTCTGCTGCCACGCTCCCGGTATCCATGAAGACGGCGCAGGAGCGGCTGAAGGTACCGGAGTCAATCAGTTCCTTTACCCAGTCGCTCGGAGCCACGATCAACATGGACGGCACTGCGATCATGCAGGGGGCTGCGGTGGTCTTTATCGCCCAGGCGTACGGCATTGACCTGTCGATGGGCGCTCTTCTGACGGTTGTGCTGACCGCGGTGCTTGCGAGCATCGGGACGGCAGCGGTGCCGGGTGCCGGCCTCATTATGCTGGCGATGGTCCTGACGTCTGTCGGCCTGCCGGTTGAAGGAATCGCGCTTGTCCTCGGGGTCGACCGTCTGCTCGATATGGTGCGCACAGCCGTCAACATCACTGGAGACGCCGCCGCCGCGGTCGTCATCTCCCAGTCGGAAGGCGTGCTCGGCGAGCCGGACGCGGAGGGCGTTCCGGCCGAAACAGAAACAGCCTGATCATGAACGATGAAAAAACCGCAGTAGCCTTCTTAACCAGGCCGCTGCGGTTTTTCATTCGTTATTCTGGCGCTGCCGGTACAGCTCGTCCACAGGAACGAACAAACCGACAGTGCCTTCTTCTTCATGGTTGAGCGTCGCAAAGACGATGCCGACAACCAGGCCGTCCGAATCAAGGACAGGGCTTCCGCTGTTCCCGCGGTAGACAGGCGCCTCCATCATGATGACCGGCTCATCCAGGCCGCTGACCTGCACCGGACCGATCACATTGCCTTTGTTCGCCACGCCCCGGAAGCTGAGCGGATTCCCGATAAAGGTGACCGGATCCCCTTCCTGCAGGCGGTAGGCGTCTGCCAGCTCAAGGGAAGGGAGCCCGGATTCATCTTCTGCTTCCAGCACGGCCATATCGGATTCCGGATAAGATTCCGTCACATCCGCCATGAAGCGCCGGTCGTCTGAAAGGACGACTGATACCCGGTCGTAGCCTTCGATCACGTGATGGTTCGTCAGGATGGTCCCGTCTTCGGAAATGATAAAGCCCGTCCCGGAGCCGTCCGGCGTGACGACGGAGACGACGGATTCCTTCTGTGCCTGCACGGTCTCCTGCTGGGAAAGCTGGGAGGACGTGCGCAGGAAGTCAACCGCGGACAGCGGGAACAGTTCCAGGACAAAGGCGAAAGTGCTGACGACCATCGTAAGCGCGATGATCCAGATCATCGCCTTCGTGCCGAAAGACGGTCCGCGGCGCGGGGCTTCCTCTGTCTGTTCCTTCAGCAATGCCTCGCGCTGGGCTTCCAGGACGAGC
Organism: Bhargavaea massiliensis; assembly: GCF_018390575.1. Taxonomy (GTDB): domain Bacteria; phylum Bacillota; class Bacilli; order Bacillales_A; family Planococcaceae; genus Bhargavaea; species Bhargavaea massiliensis. Next base: position 54,860 of record NZ_JAHBCJ010000007.1, read on the forward strand.
CGCCGGATCTCTTCGTCTTCCGGATCTTCCGGTTTTTTCGGGTCTGCCAAAGGCAGTTGCTGGTCAGCAGGATCATCATAATTATAATAACCATCTTCTCCGGGGTCCTCTTCCTCCTCGAGGACATCGCCTTCCGCGATGGCATCCCATACGACCCAGTCGTCGGGCTCCCAGATGTCTTCCTCGTATGGATCGCTTTTATCATCCAGTTCCTCATCAAAGGCCCTGTCCCGGGAATCGTCCTTTCCCGAGAGGCGGGCGTCTTTCTTTTCTTCCGGCTCCAGTTCACCGTGCCGGCCGTCCAATCGGTCCAATCCATCCACACCCTCAAATTTCTGTTGTCTTCATTATACAGGAGGGTGGGGGTGTTTGCTGAACGGAGAGAAGGGAGGGGCTGCCAACCTGTGATTAAAAAAAGACGGCTGCAGGAAGCAGCCGCCTGTCTGGGTGATCAGGTTAAAATCCTAAGTTTTCTGAGGAGGCAAAACAGCGCTTTTAATAGGATAGCAAGCGCCAGAAGGACCACCAGAATCACCAAGATAATCAGCAGGATCACCCAGCCCCCTGTAATTGCCGCCAATCCCAGAAGGAAAGGCACAAGGAAGAACAGCCCGAGCAGTACGAGCCCTGCCAAGACGCCGGCCAGCAAGCACCAGACATCTTTACAACTGGAACAGGAATTTGGATTTGGATAGGTTGCCATGATTTTCACCTCCTTATCAACCACAGTCTATTCCGGTTTTTTTCCGGCACCGGGGCGATTGAAGGGGAAGCAGCTCGTATTGGAGAAAGATTATGTGAGATTGGAGTCTGTTTAGGGAGAGGGGATGCGAGATGGGGACGGGTAGAGAAACAGAGAGAATCATCCGCAAGTTCGGTGCGTATTCAGACTGGCTGGAAGGGGTCAAAGCTATTGAGCCGCAGCTCTTGAAACAGCCGATAATGGAAGGGACATGGTCAGCACACGAAATCATTGCGCATATTCTAAAATGGGATGAGCATTTGTCAGAGCAGGTGATTCCGGCAGTGCTGAGGGGAGATGGGATGAAGTTTCCGGAATTCGGGCCATTCAATGAAAGTGCCGCGGCTTACGCGCAGAAAGTAACGCCTGCAAATATAATTGCCGAGACACAGGATATTCGTAATCAGCTGGTTTCCCGTCTGATAGAATTGCCGGAGCAAGTGCTGGAAAGACCAGCAGCATCCAATGGGGAACCCCATTGTCCTCATACAGGCCGGCCATACTCGCTCATTACCATCATCGGGGACTTTATCGATCACGACCACCATCATCGGAAACAGATAGATGACTTTCTCGGAGACACACAAAAACACCCCGTCAGCTGAATTCAGAGGGCGGGGTGTCCATCATCATTTAGGTATTCACACGATCACTCTTTCCCAAAACCGGTGGGCAGCGATCGCTTCCACGAATTCTTCGGTAAATTCCGCGATATCTGTTCCGGCAATGACGCCGGGCTTGCCATCGAGATGGTTGACTGTCAGCCAACTGATTCCTTCGCCGGTGGCGCCAATCGGCTTATAGTGTGAAAAGGCCTCGTCGATAAAATAGGCGGCATCTTTGTTGAACTTTTTATTCTGGCGGCTCCCCCTGATCATGTAGACCGCATCGAATAACACCGATTTCGCAGTCAGGAAGGTGTGCTGCGCTTTTACCGTTACGCCGTTCGTGCCCTGTACAGTCCCGATCGTTTCACTGATGATCTCGGGCATAATGCCTTCGGAGCTCAGCCTTTTCAGCACATACTTCACTTCTGGACCGTTGAATCCGGCGGTCAGGATAACGGCGACTTTACGGGTCTCAGCGGTTTTCGGCGTGTTTTCCTGGCTGAGGGCAGGGGAAGATTTGGTGACACCCGAACCGCCCCCTTCAGGTGGCGCCGCTCCGATGTTAACTGCAAACGCGGTTGCCAATTCCACGCTCACATTTGCAAACATATCGACCACCTGCTGTTTGACCGACTGGCTTTTGACTTTTCCGAGCTCGAAGCTGAACGCTTCGATGATATGCGCTTTTTCATGATTGGTCATGCTGTTCCAGAAAAGCGTCGCCTGTGAAAAGTGATCTCCGAAACTTTCGCTGCGTGCCCGGATTTTACGGCCTTCCACTTTTTCCTGATAGGTGGCATAACCGCCTTGCTCCGGGGGAACAGGCGATGGGGTGTTGCCGGCCAGGGAATTCCGGTGATAACTCACTTTCCCGAGATTGATTGTCTGGCGGTGATAGCCTTCCCGCTGATTGTTATGAAACGGCACAACCGGCCGGTTGATCGGAATCTCATGGAAGTTCGGTCCGCCAAGGCGGATTAACTGAGTGTCCGTGTACGAAAACAGACGCCCCTGCAATAGCGGGTCATTGGTGAAATCGATTCCTGGCACGACATTGCCCACATGAAACGCCACCTGCTCTGTTTCGGCAAAGAAATTGTCCACATTCCGATTCAGGGTCATTTTACCGATGATGGTCACCGGAATGTCTTCTTCCGGCCAGATCTTGGTCGGATCCAGGATGTCGAACCCGAGGCTGAATTCATCTTCTTCGGCAAGAATCTGGACACCAAGTTCATATTCCGGATAGAACCCTTGTTCAATCGCATTCCATAGATCGTTGCGGTGGTAGTCGGGATCGATGCCCATCAATTTATGGGCTTCATCCCAAACGAGAGAATGGGTACCCAGTGCAGGCTTCCAATGGAATTTCACAAAATGGGCTTTTCCCTTATCATTGACAAAGCGGAACGCATGGACCCCGAAACCTTCCATCATCCGGAAGCTTCTGGGAATGGCCCGGTCCGACATGATCCACATGATCATATGGGCGGATTCCTGGTTATTGGCGACAAAGTCCCAAAATGTATCATGCGCTGTGGACGCTTGCGGGATATCGTTGTCCGGTTCGGGTTTGAAGGAATGCACAACATCGGGGAATTTAATGGCATCCTGGATGAAGAAAACAGGGATGTTATTGGCAACCAGGTCGTAGTTGCCTTCCTCCGTATAAAATTTCGTTGCAAACCCTCTGGCATCGCGGGCAGTGTCCGCAGAGCCGCGGGAGCCGTTTACCGTAGAAAACCGGACGAATACAGGGGTCTTCTTGGAAGTGTCCTGCAGGAATTTCGCGCTTGTATACTTTTTCATGTTGTTGTAGAGCTGAAACTCTCCATGCGCCGCAAAGCCTCGAGCATGGACCACCCGCTCCGGAATCCGTTCGTGGTCAAAGTGCGTCAGCTTTTCACGGAAATGGAAGTCTTCCATGAGCGTCGGTCCCCGGGCACCCGCTTTCAGGGAAAATTCATCTTCTGACATTTTTAATCCCTGGTTGGTCGTCAGTGCCTTGCCTTTGTCATCCGTTCGGAATAACTCCAATTGCTTGTCTTTGCTGTTTTGCTCTTGGCTGCGATTGCGCTCATCTTGACGATCATCCATAAGAATCCCCCCTCATCGTTAAAAGATATGTATGACATGCCGAAATTATTGAAACGTTTTACGGCGACTTCCCGTTCCCCACATTCAAGGAAGTCGGGTCGAATCGTCATTCTCGGAGAGGGAATCATCATTCTCAGGAGCCGAATCGTCATTCTCGGAGACCGAATCATCATTCTCAGGTGCGCGTTCATGTGCAGATTACAAAAACACCCTCTCCGCCGTTTTAGGGAGAGGGTGCAGTAATGGGATCAGATCGAGTAGTTGTATTCCTCCGGCAGGACCCTGCGGAGGAACTGTTTGGTCCGTTCCTCTTTTGGCCGTCCGAAGATTTCATCGGGAGTGCCGGATTCCACGACGACTCCGCCGTCCATAAAAATCACTTTGTTCGCTACATCCCGCGCAAACTGCATCTCATGGGTGACGACGAGCATCGTCGTGCCTTCGGCGGCGATCTGGCGCATGACGCCGAGTACTTCGCCGACCAGTTCCGGGTCGAGCGCGGAAGTCGGTTCGTCGAACAGGATGATTTCCGGATTCAGCGCCACTGCGCGGGCAATGCCGACGCGCTGCTGCTGGCCGCCGGAAAGCTGGGAAGGGTAGGCGTCATATTTGTCGGATAGCCCGACTTTATTCAGTGCCTGCCTGGCTGTTTCCTGGGCTTTCTTTTTTGGGATTCTGCGTCCGGTGATGAGGCCTTCCGCCACGTTTTCGATCGCTGTTTTATTGTTGAACAGATTATAGTTCTGGAAGACGAACGCCGTTTTCTGCCGGACCGAATGGACTTCTTTTTTTGAGGCTGAGCGGAGGTCTACCTGCATGCCGCCGATCCTGGCTGTGCCTGCATCCGCCCGCTCCAGGAAGTTGATGCACCGCAGCAATGTCGTCTTCCCGGATCCGCTGGGCCCCAAAATGACGACGACATCACCTTTACCGACCTCGAGATCCACCCCCTTCAGGATCTCCAGGGGCCCGAATGATTTATGGATACCGGTAATTTCAAGCATGAGCGAAACTCCTTTCGTCAGGCATGCTGCACTTTATAGCGGGAAGCCCGCCGTTCATACCACTTAAATGCGAATTCAACGATGCTGCACAAAATCAGATAGACCAGGAAAATATCGATGTATGCCTCAATATAGTTATAACCGGCGTTTGCCGCGACTTTGGCTTTTAATGTAATCTCCTGCAGGCTCATCGCATACCCGAGGGAAGTCGCCTTGATCAGGTTGACAGTCGCTGTGGCGAGGTTCGGCAGCGCCGAAACGAGCGCCTGAGGGATGATGATCCGGCGGAATGCCTGGAACGAAGTCAGTCCTACAGACTGGGCGGCTTCCAGCTGTCCCCGGTCGACCGTACCGAGCGAGGAGCGGAACACTTCCGATAAAACCGCCGTCGTGCTGAAGGAGAAGACGATAAACGCGTACCAGATCGGGTGGATGTCATAGACATTCGCCTGAATGTCATACCTCTCAAAAAGGGCCGTCAGGAGCAGCGGCACGCTCGCATACGTGATGAAAATCTGGACGATGATCGGCGTGCCCCTGACAAAGGACACATAGACCTTGGTGATCTGTCGGATGACGGGGATCTCATTAACCCGCGAAAGGGCGAGAAGAAAGCCCGCCGGTATGGCGGTGAGGAGCGCCACGGCCGTCACGAAAAGTGTGACGGGCACACCGGACAAAGCGACAAAGAACGTGTCAATCATGAATGGGATATTAAGTCCTTGCTGCACGGGTGCTCCTCCTTACGTAGTCTTGATGGAACGTTTGCCTTTGCTGAACAATCGCTCAAGCAGGCCGAAAAATTGCTCGATGAAGATGGACAGCCCCCAGTAGATGAGAGCAAGGGCGATAAAAACCTCAAGTGCATGGGCATTGTAGTTGGATGCGATGATCAGGTTGGCCTTGCCGACAATATCGATCAGGCCGATCGTATAAGCGAGCGCACCTTCCTGCAGGAGGGCGAGCAGGCCGTTCGCGAAATTCGGCAGGGCGACGACAAAGGCTTGCGGAAACATGATCCGCCGGTAGGCCTGCATCGGTGTGAGGCCTACGCTGACTGCCGCCTCGAACTGTCCCCTCCCGACAGAGAGGTAAGCCGAGCGGATCACTTCCGACATGATTGCCGCAAACTGTAATGTGAACGTGATTACGACGAATACGGCAGTGTGCAGATCTTGCAGATACAGTCCGAACTGTCCGGCAAGAAACGGTACGCCGTAATAGACAAGAAACAGGAGGACAATCGATGGCGTACAGCGCATGATTGTCGTGTATCCTTCCGCGAAGGCTTTTGCCGGCCGGTTCCTTCCGAGCTTCATCGATGCAAGCAGCAGTCCCAGAAGCGTGCCGAACAAAACCGAGAGACCGGCGACCAGAAAGGTCACTTTGAGAAAGGGCAGGAGCGCGGGAATCGAGCTCCAGATATAAGAGGCATCAAAATACTTTTCCATCATCCCACTCCATATTCAAAGGTTGCGTGACCGCTCAGCGCTCGACCTCTTCAAGCACTTCGAACAGGTTGCGGCCGTAAAACTTCTCACTGAGTTCCTCGCGTTTTTTCTCGTCCGCAAGCTTTTTGATGGCTTCATCATAGGCAGCCGCCAGTTCCTGCTCATTTTTATTAAAGAGCGGCCATGTCTTGATGACTGCGAATTCGTTGTAAACGACTTCGTCTTTCAGATGGTGATAAGGGCCGTCTTCTGCAGTGACCTGCTTTTCAAACGGTCCTTCGATCATGACGCCTCCGTCTACACGGCCTTCATTGACCCACTGGACCACGTCGACCGTGAAGGAATCGCCCGCTTCAAGTTTTACAGGATTATCCGGGTTTGCTGTGTTGTATTCTTCGATGACCGTGTACTGGGCGTTGTTCGCTGCAATCGGAGCAAGCGAGTAGCCGGCTGACGCAAAGTCTTCCAAGGACTTGATGTTCTCGTCTTCTTTCCGGAGGACGAGTCCTGCGCTGCTCAGGCCGAGAAACTCTTCCGGATAAGTAAACTTCTTCGTTCGTTCTTCCGTCCAGAAGGCATTTTTCACGCCGGCCTGGAACTTGCCCTGCTCAACGCCGATCAGAAGATCATCGCTTGTTGTGCCGACAAATTCAAATTCATATTCCGGCAGCAGCTCATCGACCAGTTTCATCACTTCCACGTCATAGCCGGTCGCCTCACCGTTTTCGTCCAGCCAGGACATCGGCTTTGACTGCTGGTCATAAGCGATCTTCACTTTGCGGACATCCTGATCACCTTCGGTTGCTTCTCCTGACCCGCACGCCGCCAGCATCACTGCCGCGGCCGTTCCCAACAATGCCATTTTCAATCCTTTTCCGATCGTCATTTTCATTTCCCCCTTGGTTTTGTTTTGCCGCTCCGTGAGCGGAAGTTGTTCAGCATGTGCCGGTCGTTTATTTGCCGACAGAAGGTTCGTTAATCCCGTGGCCGAGTGCTTCTTCCGCAAGCGACCGGATGGTCATGTCATCGGCGGGCGGATTGTGAAGACCTGCCCGGACGTTCCGATAATAACGCTGGAGCGGATTGGTCCGCTGCAGGCTTTTCGCGCCGACAACGCGCATCGCTTTGTCGACAATTGAGATGGCGGCATTCGTGACAGCCGTTTTGGCAACCGGTACTTCATTTCCGAGATGCGGCCGGCGTGCAGGATCGTCATGCGCATCCGCCACGCTGTACAGCACATGGCGGGCCTGCGAGAGTTCCAGGTCGATTTCTCCGATCAGCTGGCGCACGTTCGGCAGCTGGCTGATCGGCCCCTTCACGCTGTTTGGCGCATGGCTTCCGGCAAATTCCACCGCGTAATCCCTGGCTGCCTGCGCAATCCCGAGATAGGTGGCAGGAAGGTGGAGCAGCCAGCCATCAAACTTCGGTCCGCCGGCATTCTTCACCGGAAGTTCGACCAGCGCTCCTTCGTCGACCCGAACGCCGTCCAGAACGAGGTCATGGCTTCCGGTACCGCGCATGGAGACGACATCCCACGTTTCATCAATAGAAAGTCCATCAAGGTCTTTATGCAGGAGGAAGAACCCGATGCGTTCTTTTTCCTCGATCCATGCCGATGTAAGAAAATAAGTCAGGGCAGGGGAACCGGTCGAGAACGATTTCCGCCCGCTGACGATGTAGGAATCGCCGTCCCGGACCGCGACGGTTCCCGGACGGCCGCCGCGTGACGGGCTTCCCGTGGCCGCTTCGCTCACGGCCCGGTTGACGAGCGCGCCTCCGAGCAGCTCGCCCGCGAAAAATTGGAGCATTTCTTCCGGCCAGCTGCGCTGTTCGAAAATGCCGCCGGGAACACCGAGGTTCCAGCCGATTGAGAGCGCGACATTTTCATCGTACTTGGCAAGGGTCTCCTGAAACAGGACCATGTCATGGACACCCGCGCCGGCTCCGCCGAACTCCTCCGGTACGGCAAGCGCCGTATAGCCGGAATCGGCCAATGCCCGGATCTGCTCTGCCGGATAAGTCCCTGCCTCATCCCGTTCCTGTGCGTCTTCAGCGAACACCATGCCAAGTGCATTTAACTTGGCCACCCATTCTCTCTGCAGTTCCGTCCTGATGAATAGTTCCATCTTTTTGCCCTCCTGCTGATCACCGAATTCCAAACTATTTATAATATAGTGGTTTAGTCGGTTTTTTGTGTAAAAAAGTTTTCTCCGCCGAGACGGAGAAAATTATGGAAAACGAAAGCCCTTCATCCCGCAGGAAGAAGGGACCGGTTTAGAAAAAGACGGAATCCCTCATCTTTCCGGCCGTGCCGGTCTGGAGTTAGCACCTTTCTGCCTTTGGCAGTGGTTGCTGAAGCATCACCGGGCCAGTCCCTCCGCTTCTCTCGATAAGGCAAATATTGTTGTCCGAAAACACTTTATATAAAATTACCTATAAAGTCAATAGGTATTGTAAAGTAAACGCTTTGGCTCAGTCAGGCCGCCGACGGGACGGCTTTCCGGCTCTTGGCCGTTACCGCAATGGCACACAGGAAGGCGGCTGCCATCAGGGTGCCGTCCAACAGAAGCGGGACGCCCCAGTTCCCCGAAGCATCCCGGAGAGCTCCGGAAACAACAGGCGAAAGGATTGCGCCGATTTCGGCGACCAGGTTCAGCATGCCGAACATGGAGCCACGCTGTGCTTCCGGTGCATGTTCCGATGCAAGCGCGTGGGCCACAGGCTGGAGAGCAAAGAAGAAGAGCCCTGAAGTGAACAGCAGCAGGGATAGGACAACCGGGTTGCTGTAACCGGCCATCACATATCCGGCGAAGGCAAATGTCAGGACTGCGACAATGCCGGTCTGAAGCGCAAGCACATTCCGGCGGCCATTCGGCCGGGATGCTGCCCGGTCCGAAATCATGCCCCCAAGCGGGAAACCGATGATGCCGGCCAGTCCGTTAAACGATGCAATCAGCGCAGCGGTGACGAGGGCGTTACTGCCGAAGTCCCTGACAATCGATACTGCCCAGAACCCGTAGAACCAAAGGTGCCACATGACCGGGATAAAGAACACGTACATGAGGAGAAGATTCCGGTTTTTCAGGATCGGTCCGATTTCTTCCTTTCTTCGCCGGTAGACGTACACAATCAGGATCGGGCAGAGTGCAGTCAGGAGAACGGCGATGCCGACATCGGAGACCCCGAATTTTGTGGCAAGCAGGTAAATGCCCATCACGATTACCAGGAAAACAGCGCTATAGCCGAATAGAGGGGGGAGCGCTTTGCGGTATTCCGCCTTGATGGCTGGTGATTGAGGATCCAGGTTGGCGGGAAGCTGCTTCGGTTTAAGGTAAATTGTGATCAGTACTCCTGATAATAGCGTGATGCTCCCGAGGACGAAAAACGGGACCCGCCATGCATGTTCGCCAAAATGAGGTTCCGCCCAGCTGAGCAGCAGTGGGACCCCAAGTGTCGCAACGGTCAATCCGACCGAGACCCCGGTAAGTGCAACTCCCATCCCCAGCCCGATTTTGTTTGGCGGGGAGTGGAAGGAGATGTAGGAACGGTCATTGGAATAAAAGACGCCTTCCCCAAGCCCGAGCAGCACACGCAGGAGGATGAAGGTGATGAGCCCGCCCGCGATGCCTGTGAGGAGCGTCGCAATGCCGGCCCAGAAAATACTCAGGACGATGATGGCGCGGTAGCCGAACCGGTCACCGAGATATCCGCCGGGGAACTGCATCAGCATGAATCCCGCAAAGAACAGGCTGCCGATCAGGCCGCCGATCGCATGGGGATTGTCCACGCCGGCAAAAAAGGCGACCTCATGCTCGATCATGTAGGTGATGAGCGGGCCGGTGGCCGTCCGGTCGATATATGAAACGAACCATCCGAGAAACAGCATGGTCCAGATGGTATGGTACTGCTTCCAGTTTCCAGATTTGATCATGTCGGTCACTCCGTCCGTTTAATTGGGTTGGAGCAAATGGCAAAAGCCCCGCAAAGCGCGGGGCTCCTCATTCCCATCGCTCTCATGTTCAGGCGAAATCACGCCTCCGGAATTGGCACCTTGCCGGAGTGGTTTCTCCGCGCGGTTGCCGGGCTTCAACGGGCCGGTCCCTCAGCCGCTCTTCATAAGAGTGTCATCTATTGGCGGTGCCTCTGTTCAGCAAACGATCAGTTGGTGTCTTTGCCCCAGATATCTTCTGCGATTTTCACGACGTGGCGGATCTTCGCCCATTGTTCGTCTTCCGTCAGGTTATTGCCTTCTTCCGTCGATGCGAATCCGCACTGGGGGCTGAGGGCGAGCTGCTCAAGCGGCAGATACTCGGACGCTTCCCGGATGCGGGCCTTGATGGCTTCTTCATCTTCCAGTTCCGGATGCTTGGACGTGACCAGTCCGAGAACAACGGTGAGGTCCGGGCGATTGACATGGCGAAGCGGTTCGAATCCTCCGGAACGCTCATCGTCAAACTCGAGGAACAGGCCGTCCACATCCAGGCCTCCAAAGATGATCTTGCCCGCATCCTCGTAGCTTCCGCTTGTGAAGAACGTCGAACGGAAGTTGCCTCGGCAGATGTGCATCGTGACCAGCAGGTCGTCCGGGCGATCCGCGATGGCCCCGTTAATGGCATCGGCGAACTGATGAATCAGCTGATCAGGGTCGGAACCTTCCGCCCTCAGCCGGTCGCGTTCTTCTTCCGTGAAGAAAGACGTCCAGGCTGTGTCGTCGATCTGCAAGTAGCGGCATCCGGCATCGTACAGGTCGCGGATCAGCGCGTGGTATGCCGGAATCACGTCACGGTAGAAATCTTCTTTCTTATCATAGAAATCCGTTTCCAGCACTGCACGGCCAAAAACAAGGTTCGGGCTAGGGATTGTGAACTTCACGGTTGTATCATCACCGGCAATTTCTTTCAGTTTCTTGAAATGGTCGATGAACGGATGGTTGCCGCTGTAGCCGATTTTCCCCGTGACTTTGATGCCGACGGGACGCACCTCAACGCCAGTGAACTTGCGCGTGCCGTTTTCGCCTTCACGGAACTCAATGCCGTCGAGCCCCGCAAGAAAGTCAAAGTGCCACCAGCTTCGGCGGAATTCCCCGTCCGTGACGCCGCGGAGGCCGTTCGCTTTCTGGGCTTCGACGAGCCGGCGGATCTCTTCGTCTTCGACACGTGTCAGCTCGTCTCGGGTAATCTCTCCCTGCTGGAACTTTGCGCGGGCTTCCTTCAGAGCAGCGGGGCGGAGGAAGCTCCCGACATGGTCGGCGCGAAATGGTGCACGGGTTTTTTTCTGTTCGTTGATGGATGTTGTCATTATGATTCCTTCTTTCTGTGGGTGATAGTCTATGATTCAGGGAAGCGATGTTCAGGCCTCAGGATCCCAGACGTCCTTGGCGATCTTGGCAACATGCCGGACCTTCGCCCATTGCTCTTCCTCGGTGAGGATGTTTCCTTCCTCAGTGGATGCGAACCCGCACTGCGGGCTGAGTGCGAGCTGACTGAGCGGCACATAAGTGGCCGCCTCGCGGATTCTTGCCTTGATCTGTTCTTCATCTTCAAGCTCAGGAAACTTCGAAGTGACGAGGCCGAGTACGATGGTCAGGTCCGGACGGTTGACGAAGCGGAGTGGTTCAAAACCTCCGGAGCGCTCGTCATCGAACTCGAGGAACAGGGCGTCGACGTTCAGTTTGCTGAAGATGACCTCTGAGGCACCTTCGTAGCTTCCGCTTGAAGCATAGGAAGAGCGGAAATTGCCTCGGCAAATGTGCATCGTCACCAGCAGGTCATCCGGCCGGCCATCGATGGCTCCATTGATCGCCTCTGCAAACTTGTGGACAAGCTGATCCGGGTCGGAACCGAAGACGCGTGCAAGCGCGCGGCTTTCTTCGGAGAAGAACAGCGACCATGCCGTGTCATCCAGCTGAAGGTAGCGGCATCCGGCATCATACAAGTCTTTGATGAATGCGCGGTAAGCCGGAATAAGGTCTTTATAGAAGTCTTCGCCGTTCTGATAAAGGTCGGTTTCGATTCCGCTATGGAAAAAGAGCATGTTTGGGCTCGGGATCGTATATTTCACTTTGACCCCTTCGCCTGCGATTTCCTGGAGCTTGCGGAAGTGGTCCAGGAATGGATGGTTTCCGGAATAGCCGATCTTGCCGGTCACCTTATAGCCGTGGGCTTTTGTTTTGACCCCGTTGAACGGGATGCCTTCGCCAGTTTCAGTGTACTCGATGCCGTCCAGGCCAAGAAGGAAGTCCATATGCCACCAGGTCCGGCGGAATTCCCCGTCCGTGACAGCGGTGAGCCCGTTTTCAAGTTGTGCACTGACGAGCTTTGTAATTTCTTCATCTTCCACACGGGTCAGTTCCTCACGGGGGATCAAGTCTTCTTTAAACTGCTCACGTGCTTTTTTCAGGCGTTCGGGGCGGAGGAAGCTGCCGACATGGTCGGCTTTGAAAGGTGTACGGACAGATTTTGTTTCCGGAAGATTGGCGGTCATCATGATTCCTCTTTTCGTTTGATTTTTTCGACTCAAACAGATGGCTGTCCGGCTTTGGCCAAGGCGACCTGGAAGGCCTGCTTCAGGTCATCGATGAGATCCTCTGCGTCCTCAATGCCGACGGACAGCCGAAGAAGCGTGCTGTCGATGCCGCGTCTCGTGCGTTCTTCAAGCGGGATGTCCGCGTGGGTCTGCGTGGAAGGGTAGGTGATAAAACTTTCGACGCCGCCGAGGCTTTCCGCAAACGCGATCAGGCGGAGTTCTTCAAGAAGCGGTGCGACGATGGCGGAATCCGCCGTCCTGAACGACAGCATCCCGCCCCGGCCGGGATAAAGGACCTCGGTCACTGCCGGCTCCGTTTCCAGGTAGGCGGCGATCTCTTTGGCATTGGCTTCATGTTGCTTCATGCGGAGCGGGAGTGTCTTCAGCCCCCGGATGACGAGCCATGAGTCGAACGGGGAGAGAACCGCCCCTTCCGCGTTGTGCTGGGCAGCAAGCTGTTCGCAAAGGGCTTCGCCTTTTGCCACGACAAGCCCGGCCAGCACATCATTGTGGCCGCCGATGTATTTGGTCGCGCTGTGGACGACGATATCCGCGCCCAGGGCGATCGGCTTTTGGAGGATCGGCGTGTAGAATGTGTTGTCGACGATCAGCAGGAGGCCGTGCTTTTTCGCGATCCCTGCATAGGCTTCGATGTCGATCTCCTGCAAAAGCGGGTTCGTGGGGGATTCGATGAAAAGCGCTTTTGTCGTGCCGGTGATCGCCCGTTCCACTTCATCGGGATTGCGGAACGTCAGGTAATCGACCGGAACCCCGTACTGCTTCCGGTAATGTTCCAACAGCCGGTACGTTCCGCCGTACAGGTCCTCGGGAGCCAGGATGCCGTCTCCCGGACGGAAAAGGGACAGCACGAGCCCGATTGCCGCCATGCCGGAACTGCAGGCAAACGCTGCGTCGCCCTCTTCCAGCTCCGCAAACCCTTCCTCAAGGAGGGAGCGGGTCGGATTCTTCGTGCGTGAATAGTCATAGCCGGTTGATTGCCCGAGCCCGGGATGCTCGTAGGCAGTGGACAGATGGAGCGGAGGATTCACCGCACCGGTCCGCGGGTCTTTCCGGTTGCCGAGTTGTGCCAAGAGAGTGGCTGTCTTTTTCGTAGTCATGGATTCGTCATCCTTTCAATGGTTGGGTCGGGAGGGTATAAAAAAGAGCCCTCCGAATAAGAAGAGGACTCTGCGGGTGAACAGATGATCTTCTTATCTTCCGGAACCTTGCAGGATCCGCTGGAAGTAGCACCTTTGCCTTGCGGCTGGTTGCTGAGACATCATAGGGCCAGTCCCTCCGTCTCTCTTGATAAGAATTGCCTGATTCAATTGTTTGAAAAAAGTGATTGCTCTCACTTTAGCACCCTTTCAGGCGGGCGGCAAGCCTTTTTTTGAAAATGAAAAATGTAAGCGATTCCTTTTCCGGGCGAGCAGTTTTGCGGATAGATCCGGACATTTCGTATATGATAACTTACGACATGAATACACAATTGCCGAAGGAGTGTCTGATCATATGCCGATTAAAGTGAAAGCAATCATCGGGAGCACCAGCTCCACTTCATATAACCTGAAAGTCGTCGAAGCCATGCGCAAACGATATGCGGACCGCCTGGAGATCATGCCGATCTTCATCAATGCCCTTGAGCCGTTTTCGATCGATAACGAAAACAATCCGTCTGAAGACGTTATCGACTTCAAGAAAGACGTGGCTGATTCGGATGCGGTGCTTTTTGCCGTGCCGGAATACAACTTCTCCATCCCGGGCCAGCTGAAAAATGCGATCGACTGGATGAGCCGGGGCGAACTCGTGCTGAACAATAAGCCGACATTCATCATCGGCGCGTCGATGGGCGTGCTCGGATCCGTCCGTGCCCAGCAGCATCTGCGCGAAATCCTGTCGAACCCGAACCTCGCTCCCGCGATTTTGCCGCAAAACGAAGTCTATATCGGGGCTGTCCATGAAAAGCTGGATGAAGCGGGCAACCTGACCGACGAAGGGACTGTCGCGTTCCTCGATATTGTCGTTGACAACTTCATCAAGTTTTACGAGAAGGAAAAAGCGGCTGCGGCTGCTAACTGACCATATCGTCCATCCGGCTTTGCCGGGTGGGCTTTTTCATTAGGGGTCCATGGCTGATTGCTTCCGGGCACTTGCGGGTAAACTATGGTTGAGAGATCAATGGAAGGAGCGATTGCCATGAACGATAAGAAAGACCGTGCGGGCAAGGCGGAAGACCAGGCGCTCGGACCGGACGGCAAAAATGACTTTACCGGCATGCCGGACAAGCAGATGCCGGACCTCGAGCCCGATCAGAGCCCGGAAGGACAGGTTGAACAGGCAGAACAAAGCATAAAGCGGGACAAGGGTGGGGAATAACCCATTCCGGTTCCCGAAATAGGGGGTAAACTCCCATGGGCCGCACGGCGATTGACACCGTGCGGCTTTTTATGTGCGCAAAACGGGCGAAATCATCGGAAGGCACCGATAGATTCGCCCGAGCTGGTGCTTGCTTTCCGAATACAGTGATAGAGCAAGGTGAAAAGGCCTTGCGAGAAAAAGCAGAGGAGGTGAGAAACATGGGAAAAGAACAACAACTGATGGCCATGATCAAGGACGAGATGCCAAGGATCATGTACAACATCGATGAGCAGATGGCCGTTGCAAAAGCAGCAGGCAATATGGAAGAAGTGCGGGAACTTCAGGCACTCCGCGCAGAATTTGCACAAACGGATATCAACGGGATCATTGACCGCCTGGTCTTCGATCTGGCCACCTTCACTCTGCCTGAGGCATCCATCATGGATGGACCTTACAGCTACGCGCCGCCTGTCATCTGGCCCAAAACCGATGCTGTTCTGGAGTGCTGCCTTGCAGCTGCATCAGCACCGGCTGCCGGCCAGACAAACGGCCAAGTCTACAATCCGTGCGGCTGTGGCCCAGGACCAGGCCCGGTTCCGACAGAGACATTCGACCTGAAAGCCTGCGGGTTCATCAACTGGTACCTCAAGCTTTGCCTCAACACAACACTGATCGGAAAATACGATGCCTGCGGCAGTACAAATTATCTGCCGTTCTCGGCTGCCGGCACGACTTGTGTCGACAACATTCTTTGCAGGAATGTAACAGACCTGGCAAGATGTCCGGAAATGGATCTGTGCAAAGTCCGTTCCATTGCGATCCGATGCAAGACTTGCCCGATTGCGCAATTGGCAGTCGACAACAAAAAGGTGGTCACGTACCTGATCATCTTCTTCCTGCCGCCGTGTGAAGCCCCGGCAAACGGAGCCCTGTGATGCAGCAACCGGAAAAGGAGGAGCCTTCCCGAAAAGGGGGGCTCCTTTGTTTTATTTTCGGCCGATACCACTCGGCGACGGACTGGATCCGCCGCTGATTGTGTCGGGTGATGGCGGGGTATAGTCATGTTACTATATAGTTAGTGTAAATTCTGAACTTGGAAGAAGGGATTCTGATGTCGACAAAATACGCAGACGACAGTCTGATGCTCCATACCGACTTGTATCAGATCAACATGGCCGAGACGTACTGGGCGGACGGCGTCCATGAGCGGCGCGCGGTTTTCGATCTGTATTTCCGCAAGTTGCCGTTCGGAAACGGTTATGCGGTGTTTGCCGGGCTGGAACGGGTATTGGAATATTTAAAGGGGTTCCGCTTCACGGAGAGCGATCTGGCTTATCTCCGGGATAATGTGGGCTACCGCGATGATTTCCTGTCGTATCTGGCAGATCTGCGCTTTACCGGGGATGTGTATTCCATGGTCGAGGGGGAGCTGGTTTTCAGCAATGAGCCGATCATCCGGATCGAGGCGCCGCTGATCCAGGCGCAGCTGGTCGAGACAGCTGTTCTGAATATCGTGAACTACCAGACGCTCATCGCGACAAAGGCAAGCCGCATCAAGCAAGTCGTGAAAGACGATGTCGTCATGGAGTTCGGCTCGCGCCGCGCACAAGAGATGGATGCGGCGATCTGGGGTGCCCGTGCTGCCGTGATCGGCGGTGTCGAGGCGACGAGCAATGTCCGGGCGGGCAAGCTGTTCGGCATTCCTGTCGCCGGAACGCATGCCCACTCGATGGTGCAGGCCTATGAGAGCGAGTATGAGGCGTTCCATGCGTATGCGCGCAGGCACAAAGATTGCGTGTTCCTTGTCGATACGTACGACACGATCAAGATCGGCGTGCCGACAGCCATCCGGGTGGCGAAGGAACTCGGGGATAAAATCAATTTTATCGGCATCCGCCTCGACAGCGGGGACATCGCCTATCTGTCGAAGGAATCCCGCCGCATGCTGGATGAGGCCGGCTTCCCGGATGCAAAGATCATCGTCTCGAATGACCTCGATGAGTACACGATCATGAACCTGCAGATGCAGGGGGCGAAGGTGGATCAGTGGGGAATCGGCACGAAGCTGATCACCGCCTATGACCAGCCGGCGCTCGGTGCGGTGTACAAGCTCGTCGCAATCGAAAACGACAAAGGCGTGATGGAGGACCGGATCAAGATTTCCTCGACCGCCGAAAAAGTGACGACACCCGGCGTCAAGAAAGTGTACCGGATCATCGACCGGGAAAACGGCCGGGCGGAAGGCGACTACATCACGATGTGGGACGAAAAGCCGGAAGAGGAAGAGCGCATAAAAATGTTCCACCCGGTCCATACGTTCATCTCAAAGTTCGTGACTAACTTCGAGGCGATTAACCTTCATCAGCAAGTTGTCCGCGAAGGGAAGATCATCTACGATCTGCCGGAACTTCCGGAAATCGCGGAGTTTGCCCGCGGACAGCTTGGCCTGCTTTGGGACGAGTACAAGCGCTCGCTCAACCCGGAGGAATACCCGGTTGACCTCAGCCAGAAGTGCTGGGACAACAAGATGCGGAACATCCACGAGGTCCAGGACCGCATCCGCGAGTTCCAGGCGAACGGAGCGGAAGGCTGACCCCTGCCTGAGTTAAAGGAGGAAGAAACACCATGACACTGCAGGAAGAGATTATCAGAGAACTGAAAGTAAAGCCCGAGATCGACCCGCGGGAAGAAATCCGCGTGTCGGTTGATTTCATGAAAGACTATGCGCGCGCCCATCCGTTCCTCGAAGGGTTCGTGCTCGGCATCTCCGGCGGCCAGGACTCAACGCTCGCCGGCAAGCTTGCCCAGATGGCGGTGGATGAGCTGAACGAAGAGGAGAACACCGACCGGTATAAGTTCCATGCGATCCGCCTGCCGTACGGCGAGCAATTCGACGAAAAGGATGTCGATGACGCCATGGCGTTCATCTCACCGTCCGAATCGTATCGGGTTAACATCAAGCCTGCGGTCGATGCAAGCGCGGCAGCATTGGCAGAAGCCGGAGTGCCCCTTTCCGACTATGTGAAGGGGAATGAAAAGGCACGCGAACGGATGAAGGCACAGTTCGCAGTTGCCGCAATGAAAAAGGCGGTCGTCATCGGAACCGACCACGGGGCGGAAGCGATCACCGGCTTCTACACGAAATTCGGCGACGGAGCGGCCGACATCATGCCGATCTTCCGTCTGAACAAGCGGCAGGGTCGGGCGTTGCTGAAGGAACTCGGATGTCCGGAGCATCTTTACAACAAGGTTCCGACCGCCGATCTCGAGGAGGACCGCCCGGCCATCCCGGACGAAGTCGCCCTCGGCCTGACGTATGATGACATCGACGATTACCTGGAAGGCAAAAAGATTTCTCCGGAAGCGCAGGAGAAACTGGAAGATTACTACATGAAGTCGCGCCACAAGCGCCACCTTCCGATTACCGTCTATGACGACTTCTGGAGAAACTGATGATTGAGGACAAACCCGCCTGGCTGGCCGCCGGCGGGTTTAGTTAATTGCCAAGAAGCGGGAACCTGGCCAAAGGGCTCCGGGTTTCGTCATTCGGGCTCCCGGTCTCGTCATTCGTCCGCGCAGTTTCGTCATTCGTGCTCCCGGTCTCGTCATTCACCCGCCCGCTTGCGTCACTCGCCCATCCAATGCCCCATCCATGGCATCCTCCTTTGGAACCTCCTCAGATTGACCCATGACCTGCCTTCCACTAAACTGAAAACAGACTAATAAATTTCCAGCAGACCGGCCGGAAAACCGGATAAAGACAGGGGGAACCCGATAGTGGAGGAACACCGAAAACTGCTTAAAGTCATTGAAAATATCGAACAAGTGATGATCGGGAAACGTGAGGTGGCGGAGCTGAGTGTGGTCGCCCTGCTCGCGGGAGGGCATGTGCTGCTTGAAGACGTTCCGGGCGTCGGGAAGACGATGATGGTGCGGGCGCTGGCACGGTCCGTCGGGGCCGATTTCAAGCGGATCCAGTTTACCCCGGACTTGTTGCCGTCTGATGTGATCGGCGTCTCGATCTATAATCCGAAGGAGATGGAGTTCCAGTTCCGTCCGGGCCCGATCATGGGAAATATCGTGCTTGCGGATGAAATCAACCGGACATCGCCGAAAACACAGTCTGCTCTTCTGGAAGGGATGGAAGAAGCTTCCGTCACGGTCGATGGCCGTACACTGTCGCTTCCGGATCCGTTTTTCGTCATGGCGACACAGAACCCGATAGAGCATGAAGGCACTTATCCGTTGCCGGAGGCGCAGCTGGACCGGTTCCTTCTGAAAGTGAAGATGGGCTATCCCGTCCGCGAAGATGAAGTGGAAGTGCTTCGCCGCGCAGAAAAGCAGCCGCCGATCGATCGGATTGAGGCGGTCATCACGCTTGATGAGCTGCGGGATATCCGCATCCGGGCAGCCGAGGTGCCGGTCGATGACACCGTAAAGGGTTATATCGTTGATCTTGCCGAAAGCACCCGGAAAAGCCCGGATATCCGGCTCGGCGTGAGCCCGCGCGGCTCGATCGCGCTCATGCGCGCGGCGCGTGCGCTCGCATTCCTGAAAGGGCGCGAGTATGTATTGCCGGATGATGTCCAGCATCTTGCGCCCTATGTATTCAGCCACAGGATGATCCTGCAGCCGGAAGTCCGCTACGAGGGGATCGACGCAGAAGAATTGGTGGAGCGCATCATCACAAGAACGAAAGTACCGGTCCGGAGAGCCGGCACGCGATGAAGCCGTTTCTCCGCAAGGCGGGTCCGCTGTTCCGCCTCATCGGGATCATTGCCGTCCTTGCCGGGGCGTTTGCCTACGCCCGGTTCCAGGGAGGCGCCGTCAGCTGGACGGTGTTTTATATGGTGTTGCCATTCGGACTTTACGGAATCCTTCTGTACATTTATCCGCTTCGGGCGGTCACCGCGGAGCGGGAAGTGGGCCGCAGGGAGATTCCGTACGGCAGCCCCCTCAGGTCGACCGTCCGGCTCGGCCGGCGGTTTATGTTCCCGCTTCTCTACATCTCCGTGAAAGAGGTTACCGGAAGCGCGACACAGATCCCGATGCCTTCGACACTGTTTGTTTGGGGATTCCGCAGACAGAAGGAATGGTCCTATGAAACAGAACCGCTAAGGCGCGGGGAGCATGTGCTGGAAGGGATCGAAATTGAAGCGGCGGACTTTTTCGGATGGATGAGGAAACGCCGGTTCATCCCGCTCCGCCAGACCATCACCGTCCTGCCGAAGGTGACCGACATGCAGGAGGTCCCCTCCGCCGCATCCGAAGAGCGGGGCAGCGCGGCGGCCTCATTCGCTTCGGTGAAGGAATCGTCAGTCGCGACCGGGATCCGCGACTATCAGCCGGGAGACCGGCTGTCCAGGATCCACTGGCCGGCGTTCGCCAGGACAGGCGAGCTCCACTCGAAAGAGCTTGAGGACAGGCGGGCTCAGGACCTTCTGCTCGTCCTGGACGGATCGCCGTCCCCGCAGTTTGAAGAACAGGTCGGATTTGCGGCGTCCATACTGAAAAAGTCGGTTGAAACGCGCTCGGCCGCCGGCTTCCTGAGCCTCGGGGAGTCGGGTATCGCGATCCCGCGGGTGGAAGGGCCGGACAGCCTGCGGGCGGCGATGCTTCACCTGGCGCGGTTCAGCCCAACGCCAGCCGGCGGGTACCTGCCGCCGGCTGGCAGCCGATCGCTTGCCGCGGCCCGCACGATGACCGTCATAACGGGTCCGCTCACGGAGGCGTGGGTGTCCGCGTTTCTCCGTGAAGCCCGGCAGGCATCGGGCGGCATCCTCTTTTCCGTCATCGGAAAAGGAGAGTACCCGGGACGTGGTGCCCTTGAAGCCGCGCGTGCAGCCATTGCCGCCGGATTTGACGTGCGGTTTGTCACGGAGCGGGAATTCGGGGATCCGGAAAGAGGAGGGGTGCGCAGATGAACCAGAAAGCGGTCGACCGGATATTTCTTGGCCTCATTTATGTTCTGGTGGTCCTCCTCGTCAGGGAGTGGCTCCTCCCGATCATCGAACTGACCGGGGCGGGCCACCTGGCACTCTTTGTTGTCTTCGTCGGCCTCTGTTTTGCCTTCCCGCTTTTCGGGGTGCCCTGGTGGGTCTCGGGGCCGGTGAAGCTGATCTATGCCGTCTGGTTTGTGGCGCATGCCCATATGGACGGACCGGCGACCCCTGCTGCGACGGTGTCCTTTTTCCTGGGAGACTTATTCAAGAATGCCGGGCTTCTCGTCACGGGCGAGCTCGGAAGAATCACCGACCCGTTCCGGACGGTGCTGTTTCTTGCGCTCTTATGGATGGCGTCCTACCTGATCCAGTATTGGATCAACCTGAAAATGTCGGTCCTCATTTTCTACGGGATGACCGTCGTCTTTATCACGGTACTGGACACATTCAGCCCGTACAGCGCGGATGCGGCGATTCTCCGCATCCTGGTGATCGGCTTCCTGCTGCTCGGGCTCACGTTCCTCGCGAAGCTGGCGGATGGCCAGAAAAAGCGTCCGGGCCTGCCGGCGTTCCTGCTGATGACGATCCCGCTGCTTGTGCTGGTCACGGCGGCGGGCGCAGTGAGCCAGTTCCTGCCAAAGTCCGACCCTGCCTGGCCGGACCCGGTTCCGTTTATCAAGTCGTTTGCCGAAGGGGCTGGAGACGGCCTCGGCCGCGATGCCGGAAAGATCGGGTACGGCGAGGACGACTCGATGCTCGGCGGGCCGTTTGTCGGAGACGATACGGTCGTCTTCGAGGCAACGGCGGAGCGGGGCCAATACTGGAAAGTCGAGACGAAAGACACGTACACGTCGCGCGGCTGGATTCATTCCTCGGAAGAGCAGGAACTGCATCCAGTCGGGGAAAGGCGGCCGATCGACGAGCCGCTGCTTGCCGGTACGACCCGCGGGGAGGATACGGCGACGCTTTCGATGCAGCTGGACTTTGAATTCATCGTCCGGCCGTACGGGGCGATTGCACCCTCAGGACCTGAAGGCACCGAGTTCCTGCAGGAAGCCGGCACGGGAAAAGTCATTCCATTCGTGAACAACGCCCCTGCCGTGCTGGACGCGTACAGCGTGACTTATGATGAGCCGGCATACAGCCTGACCGCCCTTCGGAACACGTCGCCGGACACGCTTCCGGAAGGGGAGTTCGACCCGTATCTGCAGCTGCCGGACGGGCTTCCGCAGCGCGTTCATGACCTCGCTCTTGAAATCACGGGCAGGGAAGAGACGTTATACGAAAAAGCCCGGGCGGTCGAGCAGTACTTCAGGCAAAACGGTTTCGTCTATGACCAGGCAAATGTGGCTGCTCCGGGAGCCGGAGAGGATTTCACCGACCATTTCCTGTTCGAGACGAAGCGCGGATACTGCGACCACTTCTCGACATCGATGGTCGTCCTTCTCCGCTCGGCCGGCGTGCCGGCCCGCTGGGTCAAAGGATTCAATGAAGGCGAGGAAGTCGGCCGCACGGATGCCGGCCGACAGTTTGAAGTGACGAACAACAACGCCCACTCCTGGGTGGAAGCGTACATGCCGGGTGTCGGCTGGATGCCGTTCGAGCCAACCATCGGTTTTGACGGCGCAGGCGGCATCGACTACGACCTCGATCTGGATGAAATGACCGAACAGGAAACACAGGAGATGGAAGAGTCAGCCAAGCCGGAGGAGCCTGAAGAGGATGAAGCTCCGGCCGTATCCAAGGGGGACGGATTCTGGAAATCCCTCGGGGACCGGATCGCGGAAAACAGCCGCGCAATCTACATCGGGCTTGCCGTGCTTGCGGCGGCGGCGTTTGCCGCGTTCCTGCTGCGGGACAAATGGCTGCCTAGAGTGATGGTCGCCCGGTTCCGAAAACAGGAGCTTGACCGTGAAGGATTCGAGCGGGCGTATGGCCGGCTGCTCGGAAGGCTCCGGCACTACGGACTTCCGAAGGAGGATGGCAAGACGCTGTCCGCCTTTGCGCGCGAAGTGGATGCGCACTTTGGCGGAACGGACATGAGGCGGCTAACCGAAGCGTACGAAGCGGTCGTCTATGGCGGGCGGGACGCCGTCCGGCAAGAGCAGGCGGTACGGGAAAGTTGGGAAAATTTAATCAACAGGACCATCGGTTGATTTTCTGGGCGGCAAGGGGTAAACTGACTAAAAATCGGATAGACCGGGTCGCCCTCATATAAGTCCGGAAATATGGTCCGGATGTCTCTACCAGGCCGCCGTAAATGGCCTGTCTATGAAGGCGGATGCTAGACGTGCGTGCACGGGGCATCCGCTTTTTGGATGGAGATGAGAACGCGCGGAAGCTTTTTCTGCGCTTTTTTATTTTGACCCGGTCTTACAGAAAAAGGTGGAATACACGTGTCTGCAGAATCCCTCTTGCTGGAACAGGAAAAGATTGTCGTCCTTGATTTCGGCAGCCAGTACAATCAGCTCATCACCCGCCGCATCCGTGAGTTCGGTGTCTACTCCGAGCTTCACCCGCACACCGTCACCGCAGAAGACATCAAAGGAATGAACGCGGCCGGCATCATCTTCTCCGGCGGTCCGAACTCGGTCTATGGCGAAACGGCCTTCACCGTTGACCCGGCTATCTTCGACCTCGGCATTCCGGTGCTCGGCATCTGCTACGGCATGCAGCTCATGGCCCATCACTTCGGCGGCAAGGTGGAGAGGTCGTCCCGCCGCGAGTACGGCAAAGCGGAAATGAACATTAAAGAAGGCGCTAGCCTGTTCGAAGACCAGCCGTCCGACCAGGTCGTCTGGATGAGCCATGGTGACCATGTCACGGCGGTTCCGGAAGGCTTCACGACGGTCGCGACCAGCCCGAGCTGTGCGATCGCTGCGATGGAAAACCCTTCCCTCGGCATGTACGCGGTCCAGTACCACCCGGAAGTCCGCCACTCCGTCAACGGCAACGACCTGCTCCGCCACTTCGTCTTCGGCATCTGCAAGGCGGAAGGCGGCTGGACGATCGGCAACTTCATCGAATTGGAGATCGAAAAGATCCGCCAGGAAGTCGGCGACAAGCAGGTTCTCTGCGCACTGAGCGGCGGAGTGGATTCCTCCGTTGTCGCAGCCCTCATCCACCGTGCGATCGGCGACCAGCTGACGTGCATGTTCGTGGACCACGGCCTGCTGCGCAAAGGCGAAGCGGACAGCGTCATGGAGACGTTCGTCGGCAAGTTCGATATGAAAGTGATCAAGATCGATGCGCAGGAACGCTTCCTTTCGAAGCTGGCAGGCGTATCGGATCCGGAGAAAAAGCGCAAGATCATCGGTAATGAATTCATCTACGTGTTTGACGAGGAAGCAGCCAAGCTGAAGGATATGGACTTCCTGGCGCAGGGCACGCTCTACACGGACATCATCGAATCGGGCACAGCGACCGCCCAGACGATCAAGTCGCACCACAACGTCGGCGGCCTGCCGGAAGACATGACGTTTAAGCTGATCGAGCCGCTGAACACGCTCTTCAAGGATGAAGTGCGGGCACTCGGTTCGGAACTCGGACTTCCAGATGAAATCGTCTGGCGCCAGCCGTTCCCGGGACCGGGCCTCGGTATCCGCGTCCTCGGCGAAATCACCGAAGAGAAGCTGGAGATCGTCCGTGAATCCGACTTCATCCTGCGCGAAGAAATTGCAAAAGCCGGCCTCGACCGTGATATCTGGCAATACTTCACCGTGCTCCCGGACATCCGCAGCGTCGGCGTCATGGGCGACGAGCGCACGTACGACTATGCGATCGGCATCCGCGCCGTCACCTCGATCGACGGCATGACCTCCGACTGGGCGCGCATCCCTTGGGACGTGCTCGAGAAGATCAGCACGCGCCTCGTGAACGAAGTGGACCACATCAACCGCGTCCTCTACGATGTCACGAGCAAGCCGCCTGCGACGATTGAGTGGGAATAACTACGGATTTGTAAATGGATAAAAATTACAATCTGGTCTACCTCTGTTAGTATAAGATAGCTGTTTACTTGGAATTATTTTATTAGAAAATAAAGGGACTCTCTTTCTTCGCATTATTTGTGAAAATAGGGGGTCTTTTTTATAACTGGAAAGTGATACGCCGCTTTACTCAGGATTATAGGCAGAACTTCGATATGCAATGGAATTGACTTTTATAATCTTGTTTGGTTACTGGGCACTGTGGTACCCAAATGCAGCTAAGTATCTAAGGGGATTAGAGCATGGATTTAACTTGGGATCTTTAGTCCTTTGAACGCGCTTTTGCACTAAAAGTGGAAAATTCAAATATTCTTATGTAGGTAATAAGAGGGGATTTGGTATACTAGACTTATTTAATGACTATACCAATTCACTCAAGGATATCCATAATTTAATGGCTATTTCCTAAATGTCTTAGTCTTAGATAGAGAACATCACCATAGAGGCATAAGCAATTTATTAGTTATTATATGTTAATAACTGAAAATCAGATATTTTAATGTGTTATTCGAAAGTTAAGGTGGTGTGATATTCGTGTCCGTAATATCAAATGGTTATAATAAGCTGTATAAAGAAAGTAAAGATGTGTCAATTGAAAACGTGAATATCTATGTGGATTTAGATACAAAAACGGGAATAATTAAATTGAAAAGTATCATGGTGTTTTTGTTTTTATTTCTATTTTTTGAATCCATATTAAACTTGTTTATGCCTTTGCATTTTAATTTAATTTCCCTTCCTCAATCATGGAATTATAATTTTAGTTTATGGAAATTAATTTTGACTGCCTTTGTAATTAAATCATCTAATTTCTCTATTAATACATTTTATAGCTTATAGAATTGTGAAAAGAGATAAAAACAATAAAATTCTTTCGTTTAAAGAAAGATGGATTTTACTTTGCTTGATCATAGAAATTAATTTTTCGAACTTGGTTAAGGAATTAGGATTAACAAAAGTAATGATATATTTTATCTTCTCGCCAGACTATTTATATGCCATATTATACAAAGTCAAACTTAAAAATGAAGTTGGTATTTCTTGTGTTTGGGGGGAATTTAGGGATAAGAATAAAAGAGGCGTAATGGAATGGGATAGAATTAAGATTGAAAGAAAATTTTTTGTGGAATATTCAAATTGGCTAAATGTTTGTATTATTATTGCTGTTACGTTTTTAATAGTGGGGATATGGGGTTTCCACGGATTTATTGTAGATATTGTTTTTTATTTCTTGTTAATTAGGTTGTTTTCTCGTTCAATTGAAATTGTTTACGCATACTATAAGGATGTTGTTAGAGTAGATTCAATAATATTTAATAAATATACAAATAACGGGATACACACTATTTATATAAACAATTGGAAATCCTCTGCTATAAGAAAGCCAGCAAGAATATCTCTTGCTTGTTATACGCTTTTTGAAATGATTTTAACTTTTGCATTATTGTATTACTTTGTTGCATCTATTGCCCCGAGTAGCCAACTACCAGTAGAATGTGATTCTTTGTATTGGGAATTTTTCATCTATAGTTTTTCAATTAATATTTTTAATTTTTCTTATACTACATATACTTTACCGATTTGGGGTATTTTGCATGTTTTTCAAGTCTTTATTGGTGTTGTATTAATTGTTTTGTCTCTCGCACGCTATCTAGGTTTAAGTGATGAAATTACAAATCGAGATGAAAGATTCTTTATTGAGATTGAGAAAAGGAAGTCATGCTTATAACTTCATCATGGGGGTGGGAGGTTTTGGAGCAATTTTTTCGTGTTATATCTACATCTGAATTTAGTGCAACCATTGCGATTCTTTCGGTGTTATTAACAATAGGTTTTTTTTCATTCCAAGAGGTAAGACAAAAAAAGCACAGTACAAAAGAAACAATTCGCTTAACAGAAGAGCTAGTGAATCTTATCATTCGTAATTCAGTAAACCGAGATCTTAACATATCGAATGTTAATTTAACTTATATGCTTGAGGGAATGATGTATTCGAAGGATTTCAACTTAAGGCATAATACAGAACAAATTCTTAAAATGGTGTATGCTAAAGTTTATGAAAACGAACATATAAGTATGGAGATAAGACCTAGTTTATTATCTGAAATTGAAGATAGAATTAATTATTTAACGTACGAAGAAGTTGACTTACCTAATAATGGTGATAAGAGAAGCGTATGGTCATTGTCTATTTCGGTTGTAACAGCAGCGACTGTATCATTAATTCCATCATGGATTATTGGATATGTAGAACCTGGTAAGGGTACAGTCAGTAACGTTTTATTGTTGCTTGTAGTATTAGTATTTATTGTGATTATTCCTTTGATAATTATAAAAATAGTACAGCCAATAGTAAGAAATTATAAGAATGCAAAAGAGAGTTCAACTTTAACGACTAATAGTAGTCAAATAAATGTGAACACTGTCCCGGCTATAATAAATAACACTCATAGTTTTTCTTCTCCTGATAAGGAAATAGAATTTACTAGTTTTGTTGAAGATGCACCAGCTTTGCTAGAGGTTTTTAAACAGCGGTTTATACTAGAAAATTTAATTAATGAATTATTAAGAAACACTGATAAAGATGTTCAAAAGAATTACTCTCCAATTAAGGCATTAATGATCTTACGGGATAACAAGACTATCGATAGGGATTTATATGCAAACTTAAGGGATCTATTAAGGTTCGCCAATTCTGTTATACACGAGGGTCTAAGTGAACATATGAAACCCGCCTATATTGAGGGAATTATAAAGAGCATGAAATTAGAAGCGGTTAAACTTAAAGAAATAATTGATAGTACCTCTAGTGAATAAAACCGCTTAGATTTGTTTGAAAACTTGCTTTGTATAAAGTTTTTTGTTTTTCGTTATTTAACATAATACAAGGGTTGATTGAAGCATTATTATTCTTTGGGTACTCACATTTCAAGCCTGATATAGGCGACAGGCACAATACTTTCTGCAGAGCGAGACCTGTCTCGCAGAGAAGAACAGCTATTGACACCGAGCCTCTGCCCGAAGCTGGACGGAAGAAAAGCGGAGGGCCCCAGGTCAAATTGAAAGTTGTTAGAAAACGAACATTACCCTGTTAATATTGGGTAATGTTCGTTTTTGTCTTGCCTATCTATCATTATTCCGCTATACTCTCTTTATCATCAAACATAATTTCACCCGTCGTATAATCCCGGAGATAGGGTCCGGAAGTTTCTACCGAGCCGCCGTAAATGGCTCGACTACGATCGGGGGCGTGCTTCTTTGTATTTTCTTCAGTTGGGCGCGCCTCCTTTCCGGAAGGGCATGCGACACAATATTGTGGCATGCCTTTTCCTATTTTCCGGGACGGCGGACAAAAATAGGAGGCACTCATGAAAAACTATTTCAACTTCGATGAGCTCGGCACGAACTACCGCCGCGAGATCATCGGCGGCCTGACGACGTTCCTGTCGATGGCGTACATCCTTGTCGTCAACCCGCTCACGCTGTCGCTCGAGTCCGTACCGGACCTTCCGGCGGATATGCGGATGGATGCGGGAGCGGTCTTCGTTGCCACTGCGCTCGCGGCAGCCGTCGGTTCCCTGTTTATGGGGCTGATCGCGAAATATCCGATCGGTCTCGCGCCCGGGATGGGGCTGAATGCGTTCTTCGCCTACACCGTCATCCTCACGTACGGCATTCCATGGCAGACGGCGCTCACCGGCGTCCTGTTCTCGGGAATCATTTTTATCCTCCTGTCACTGTCGGGTCTGCGTGAAAAAATCATCAATGCCATCCCGTCTCAGCTGAAGTTCGCGGTCGGAGCAGGGATCGGGCTGTTCATTGCTTTCCTCGGCTTCCAGAATGCCGGCATCATCGCGAACAATGACGCGACACTCACCGGTCTCGGCGATCTGTCGCAGCCGGCGACTCTCCTTGCCATCTTCGGCCTGATCCTGACAGTCGGCCTCATGGTGCTGAATGTAAAGGGCGCCATTTTCTTCGGAATGCTGATCACCGCGGTTGTCGGCATGATTTTCAAAGTCGTCCCGCTTCCTGACGGGGTTGTCGGAGCCATTCCGGATGTGAGCCCGACTTTCGGTGCTGCATTCCAGCCGCTCATGAACGATCCGGCTTCACTCGTAACGATTCAATTCCTCGTTGTCGTCCTGACGTTCCTGTTCGTCGACTTCTTCGATACGGCGGGGACCCTCATTGCTGTCGCCCAGAAGGCCGGGCTCATGAAAGGCGACAAGTTGCCGCGTGCCGGCAAGGCGCTTCTTGCCGACTCCCTCGCAACGGTGACCGGCGCCATCTTCGGCACCTCGACGACAACTTCCTACGTCGAGTCGACCGCAGGGGTGGCGGCTGGTGCCCGGACCGGGTTTGCAGCCGTCGTCACCGGCGTCATGTTCCTCGTCTCGCTGCTGTTTTATCCGCTCTTGTCAGTCATTACATCGGCAGTCACGGCGCCGGCCCTTATCATTGTCGGCGTGCTGATGGTGTCGGCGCTCGGCCATATCGAATGGAACCGGTTCGAGATCGCCGTTCCGGCATTCCTCACGGTGATCATGATGCCGCTCGGTTACTCGATCGCCACGGGGATCGCGATCGGCTTCATTTTCTACCCGATCACGATGATCCTGGCGGGCCGCCGCAAAGAGATTCACCCGATCATGTACGGCCTGTTCCTGATCTTTGTTGCGTATTTCGTCTTTGTTCAGGGCAGATGATCAATACCGCTCCTTCCGTCAAACGGCGGGGAGCGGTTTTTTGATTTACTCCCTTGTCCGGGAAGGGCAGTTCCGATAACATTGGGGGCAACGGCATAGAGCGGGAAAGGGTGATTGGAAATGACGATGGTGCTGATCATCTTTGCGATCAACGTCGTCTACGTGACGTTCTTCACGGTACGGATGATTTTGACACTGAAAGGCTACCGTTATGCGGCGGCCGGGCTCAGCATGGTGGAAATTGTGATTTATGTCGTCGGGCTCGGGCTCGTTCTGGACAACCTGAATGAAATCCAGAACTTGATCGCCTACGCGGTCGGCTATGGAACAGGTGTTATAATCGGCTCGATCATCGAAGAAAAGCTGGCCCTCGGCTATGTGATGGTCAATGTCATCACGGAAGACATCGAGCGCAAAATGGTCCGGGTGATCCGCGAGAACGGCTATGGCATCACCGACTGGGAAGCGAACGGGCGTGACGGAGCGCGGCACGCGATGCAGATCCTGACCCCGAAGCGCTATGAACTCAAGCTCTACATGCTGATCAAGGAACTCGATCCGAAAGCATTCATCATTACATATGAAGCCCGGAACATCCATGGCGGCTTTTGGGTCAGGCAGGTACGGAGAGGAAAATTATTCAAATGAGCAAAAAAACCGTGTGGTTCGAAGTGCAGGAAGGCGAGACAATCGAGCAGTGCCTGGAACGGATGCAAAAAGAAGGCTACATGGCCGCCGGCCGCAAAGAAGAACCGGTTTTCGAAGAGCGGAACGGAAAACCCGTCCCCATCCGCCAGCGCATCCGATTCAAAGGTGTGCGTATAGAAGAATCCTAAGCTTATCCCGGTGAAGCGCCGGGATTTTTTGATTGAAATCCGAGAATTCCCTTTGATGTCATATGAAGTAAGGGGACAGCGCTTTCATGCAGAATGCCGAATAAATACGAACGATCTATGACGTTCTAAAATTTATTGTTCGGTTATTGCGTTGACTTCAATAAAAACCACTGTTAAAATAAAACACGTTAAGAACATTCCCCATATATCCCGAGGAATCGGCCTCGGAGTCTCTACCCCGGCACCGGAATGCCGGGACTATGCGGGAAAGCGGATTTCAGGACTCGGAATGGAAGGTGTGCGACGCATGGAAATGATCATGACGCTACCGACTTATCTGAACATGTTCAGGTCCCGGATCGACTGCTTTCCTCCTATTGAATAGGAAGCAGTCTATTCGGGGCTTTTATTTATTGGCGGCAAACTGCCGGAAGGAGCGATTGCAATGGACGTGAAAGTGGGCGTCATCATGGGAAGCAAAAGCGACTGGGAAACGATGAAGAAAGCATGCGATATCCTGGACGAACTGGGAGTCGGATACGAGAAGAAGGTCGTCTCCGCGCACCGAACGCCGGATGAAATGTTCACCTATGCGGAACGGGCACATGAGCGGGGAATCGAAGTCATCATCGCGGGGGCGGGGGGCGCAGCCCACCTGCCGGGAATGGTCGCCGCAAAAACTCTCGTGCCGGTCATCGGCGTTCCGGTCAAGTCGCGCGCGCTGAGTGGCATGGACTCGCTCCTGTCGATCGTCCAGATGCCGGGCGGCGTCCCGGTCGCGACGATGGCAATCGGCGACTCCGGCGCTACAAACGCCGGCCTATTTGCGGCTCAGATGCTCGCAGTGCAGGACGAAGCGCTCCGCGGACGCATCCAAGAGCGGCGCAGCCGGCTCGCAGAGCAATCTATTGAAAGCACAGGTGATCTCGTATGACCATGATTCTTCCCGGACAGACGATCGGCATCATCGGCGGCGGGCAGCTCGGCCGCATGATGGCCCTTTCCGCCAAGGAGGCCGGCTTCCGCGTCGCAGTGCTTGACCCGGCGGAAGACTCTCCGACAGGCCAGGTGGCCGATGTGAAAATCGTCGCCCCATACGACGACGAAGAAGCGCTCGACCGCCTTGCGGAAGTGAGCGACGTCATCACCTTTGAATTTGAGAATATCGACTACGAAGGGCTCAAGCGGCTGACCGGGAAAGCCTACGTCCCGCAGGGCGCGGAAATCATCCGCATCACCCAGGACCGGATCGCGGAAAAAGCGGCGATCCACGATGCGGGCGCACCGGTCGCTCCCTATGTGGAAGCCCGGACATTTGAAGAGCTGAAGGAACGCATCGGAGAGATCGGCTTCCCGTGCGTCGTAAAGACCGCGCGTGGCGGTTACGACGGCAAGGGGCAGGTCATCCTGAAAGAGGAATCCGAACTTGCCGGAGCGGAAGAGCTGTTCGCTCATTCCGCATGCGTGGCCGAGAAGTTCATCCCATTCAAAATGGAAATCTCGGTCATCATCCAGCGCGGAACAAACGGCGAATCCCGCTGCCTGCCGGTTCAGGAGAACATCCACAAAAACCATATCCTGCACGAGACGATCGTCCCGGCACGGATCGCGGATGCTACGGCTGAGGCCGCCATCACAGCGGCCGGGCAGATCGCCGACCACCTGGACCTGATCGGGACGCTGGCGGTCGAGATGTTCGTCCTCGAAGACGGCAGCATCCTCATCAATGAGCTTGCGCCGCGCCCGCACAACTCGGGCCACTATTCGATCGAGGCATGCACGATCTCCCAGTTTGGCCAGCACATCCGCGCCATCTGCGGATGGCCGCTCCGCACGCCGGAGCTCCACCGCCCGGCAGTCATGGTGAACCTGCTCGGCCAGCACGTCGCGCCGGTCCTCGATGCCATCCCTGAACAGCCGGACTGGTCGATTCACCTGTACGGCAAGGCCGGGGCCAAGCACAACCGCAAGATGGGCCATGTGACCATCCTTGCAGATGATAATGAAGAAACGCTTCGCCGGATCGACGAAAGCGGAATCTGGCGCTAATGGAGGCAAAAACCGAATGATCGAACGCTATACACGCCCCGAAATGGGCAATGTCTGGAAGGAAGAAAACAAATACAATGCGTGGCTGGAAGTCGAAATCCTCGCATGCGAAGCATGGGCGGAGCTTGGCGATATCCCGAAGGAAGACGTGAAAAAACTCCGGGAAAACGCCTCGTTCGACGTAGCGCGAATCGCGGAGATCGAGAATGAAACCCGCCACGATGTCGTCGCCTTTACCCGCGCGGTATCCGAAACGCTTGGGGAAGAGCGCAAATGGGTCCATTACGGCCTCACGTCAACGGACGTCGTCGACACGGCGCTCTCGTATCTCATCAAGCAGGCAAACGAAATCATCCGGAAAGACCTGCACAACTTCATCGACATCCTCGCTGCGAAGGCGAAAGAGCATAAGTACACCGTGATGATGGGCCGCACGCACGGCGTGCACGCGGAGCCGACGACATTCGGCCTGAAGATGGCCCTTTGGTACGAAGAAATGAAGCGGAATCTTGAGCGCTTCGAAGCGGCGGCTGCCGTGATCGAGACGGGCAAGATGTCCGGCGCGGTCGGCACATTCGCCAACATTCCGCCGTTCGTCGAGGAGTATGTGTGCGAGCGGCTCGGCCTCGCGCCGGCGCCGGTGTCCACACAGACCCTCCAGCGTGACCGCCACGCCCAGTACATCTCGACACTTGCACTGATCGCGACATCGATCGAGAAGTTCGCAGTCGAGATTCGCGGCCTTCAGAAATCGGAAACGCGCGAAGTCGAGGAATTCTTCGCGAAGGGCCAGAAAGGCTCGTCCGCAATGCCGCACAAGCGCAACCCGATCGGCTCCGAGAACATGACCGGCCTGTCCCGCCTGATGCGCGGCTACATGGTCACCGCCTTCGAAAACGTCGCCCTCTGGCATGAACGCGACATTTCGCACTCGAGCGCGGAGCGTGTCATCATCCCGGACGCCACGATCACGCTGAACTACATGCTGAACCGCTTCGGCAACATCGTGAAGAACCTCACCGTCTTCCCGGAAAACATGAAGCGCAATATGGACCGCACGCTCGGGCTCATCTACTCCCAGCGCGTCCTTCTGTCGCTCATCGACAAAGGCATGGCACGAGAAGCAGCCTACGACACCGTCCAGCCGCTCGCGATGCAAGCCTGGGAAGAACAGGTTCCATTCCGGGACCTCGTCGAATCCGACCCGGTCATCTCCGAAAAACTGACCAAAGAAGAACTCGACGACGCCTTCGACTACAACCACCACCTCCAGCGCATCGACGACATCTTCGAACGCTGCGGACTGAATGACTGACAGAGAGTAACCCGATGGACGGCAATACATTTTCTTGAAATTGATTAAACGCAGCGCAGGGCTCGAAGACTCCTGCGGGAAAAGCGGGACAGCCGAGACCCCGCAGGCGGGACGCCGAGGAGGCTTGGCGCCCGCCCGCGGAAAGCGAAGAGCCCGGAGCGGAGTATCTCCGCACTTCATCTAAACCACCACACACTCACCAATTGGGAGGCCAACCAAAATGAAAAAAGCAAATGTGTACGTGACGCTCCGTGAAAGTGTAATCGATCCTCAGGGGACTGCAGCCATCAACGTCCTCCACGCCAAAGGCCATGACAACGTAAAAGACGTCCGCATCGGCAAATACATCGAACTGACCATCGAAGACACGGGGCAAGATCTCGACACGGCCGTCAGGGAAATGTGTGAAAAGCTCTTCGTAAACACCAACGTCGAAGACTACCGGTACGAAGTGCTGGAGGTTGAAGAGGCATGAAATTCGCCGTCATTCAATTTCCCGGATCCAGCTGCGACCTCGACCTCTACCATGCCGTAACCGACGTTCTTGGAGAAAAGGCGGAATACGTCCCTCACCATGAAACGGACCTGTCCGCCTATGACGCTATCCTCCTGCCGGGCGGCGCTTCCTACGGCGACGCCGTGCGTGCGGGAGCCCTTGCGCGGACAGCACCTGTCATGGAAGGAATCATCGCTGCAGCGAAAGAAGGCAAGCCCGTCCTCGGGGTGGGCAACGGCTTCCAGATCCTGACGGAAGCGGGCCTGCTGCCGGGCGCATTCCTTAAGAACCGTGACCAGAAATTCATCTGCCGCAACGTCAAAGTCCAGGTCGTGAACAACCGCACCCTGTTCACAAGCGAGTACACCGAGGGCGAGGAGCTCAACATCCCGATCGCCCACGGCGAAGGCAATTTCTACTGCGATGAAGAGACCTACGGCCGACTCAAAGAAAACAACCAGATTGTCTTTGTTTACTCGGACGGCAATCCGAACGGATCCGTCGGTGACATCGCGGGCCTCGTGAACGAAAAGGGCAATGTTCTCGGCATGATGCCCCACCCTGAGCGGGCTGCCGAGTCCATCCTGGGCTCCGAAGACGGACTGAACGTATTCAAATCGATTGTGAATGAGTGGAGGGAATCCCATGCCAACCAAGCTTGAGCCGACGGCGGAACAAATCCGCGATGAACAGATCTACGCACAGATGGGCATGACCACGGAAGAATTCGAAATGGCGGTCAAGCTTCTCGGACGCCTGCCGAACTATACGGAAACCGGCCTGTTCTCCAGCATGTGGTCGGAGCACTGCTCGTATAAGAGCTCCAAGCCCGTTCTCCGCAAGTTCCCGACCGAAGGCCCACAGGTTCTCATGGGACCCGGCGAAGGCGCGGGCATCGTCGACATCGGCGATAACCAGGCAGTCGTCTTCAAGATGGAGTCGCACAACAGCCCATCGGCGATCGAGCCGTATGAAGGGGCAGCGACCGGCGTGGGCGGGGTTCTCCGTGACGTCTTCTCGATGGGCGCCCAGCCGATTGCGGCAGTGAACTCGCTCCGGTTTGGTGAACTCGACAACGACCGTGACCGCTGGCTGTTCGAGGAAGCCGTCGCGGGAATCGCCGGCTACGGCAACCGCATCGGCATTCCGACAGTCGCCGGTGAAATCCAGTTCGACCCTTCCTATGCAGGAAAGCCGCTCGTCAACGCGATGGCAATCGGCCTTCTTAACCACGAAGACATCCAGCGCGGCTTGGCTGCCGGCGTCGGCAACACCGTCATGTATGTCGGCGCGAAAACTGGCCGCGACGGAATCCACGGCGCAACTTCCTCGTCGGAAGAAATTTCGGATGACCCGGGCAAGGAACGCGCGCCGGTCCAGGCGGGCGATCCGTTTACTGAAAAACTCCTCATGGATGCATGCCTTGAACTCGTCAAATCCGACGCGCTTATCGGCATCCAGGACATGGGAGCTGCCGGCCTGACGTCTTCTTCCGCCGAAATGGCTTCGAAGGCGGGCTTCGGAATCGAGATGAACCTTGATCTCGTCCCTCAGCGCGATGAAGACATGACTGCCTACGAAATGATGCTTTCCGAATCCCAGGAGCGCATGCTGATCGTCGTGCAGAAAGGCCGTGAGCAGGAAGTCATCGACCTGTTCTCCAAGTACGATCTTGAAGCGGTATCGATCGGTCATGTCACAGAAGACAAGATGCTGCGCCTGCTCCACAAAGGTGAAGTCGTCGCGGAAGTCTCTGCCGATGCGCTTGCAGAGGATGCACCGGTCTACCACAAGCCGTCCCGCGAGCCGGAATACTTCCGCGAATTCCAGGAGATGGAGCAGCAGGAGCCGGAAGTGGACGACTACAGTGAAACACTGGCTTCCCTCCTGAAGCAGCCTACGATCGCGTCGAAGGAATGGGTGTACAGCCAGTTTGACCATCAGGCGCGCACCAACACGGTCGTTGCCCCGGGTTCGGATGCTGCTGTCGTGCGTGTCCGCGGTACCGAGAAGGGCCTGGCCATCACCGCCGACTGTAACTCCCGCTACATCTATCTTGATCCGGAAACAGGCGGAAAGATCGCGGTCGCTGAAGCGGCGCGGAACATCATCTGCTCTGGCGGCAAGCCGCTTGCCATCACGGACTGCCTGAACTTCGGCAGCCCGGATAATCCGGAGATCTTCTGGCAGCTGGAAAAGTCGGCAGACGGCATCAGCGCGGCCTGCCTCGCACTCGACGCGCCGGTCATCAGCGGGAACGTCTCCCTTTACAACGAACGCGCCGGCAAGCCGGTCTACCCGACACCGACAATCGGCATGGTCGGCCTCGTCGAGAACCTGGAACACACGACGACTCAGGTTGCGAAAGCGGCCGGGGACATGGTTTACCTGATCGGCGAGACAAAAACCGAATTCGGCGGTTCCGAGCTGCAGAAAATGCTGAACGGCGGCAAGATTTCCGGCAAGGCGCCGGCAATCGACCTCGATGTGGAAGCATCCCGCCAGGAAGCGCTCCTCGCGGCAATCCGTGAAGGCATCGTCCGCTCCGCGCATGATGTCGCGGAAGGCGGCGTCGCAGTGGCGCTTGCCGAGAAGGTGTTCGGTACCGGGCTCGGCGCTGATGTGAAACTCGAAGGCTCCGCCGTCACTGCACTCTTTAGTGAAACACAGTCCCGCTTTATCGTGACCGTCAAGCCGGAGCACGCGGCCCGCTTCGAAGAACTGGCTGCAGATGCACGGAAAATCGGTGAAATCACGCAAGCGGGACGCCTGGTCATCCGCGACACAGAAGGCAATCCGTTGGTCGACCAGGACGTCTCCCTGCTCGAATCCGCCTGGAAAGGGGCGATCCCGTGCTTAGTGAACTCAGAGGGCTAAATGAAGAATGCGGCGTGTTCGGCATCTGGGGCCATGACAATGCGGCCCAGATGGCGTACTACGGCCTTCATGCCCTCCAGCACAGGGGGCAGGAAGCAGCCGGGATCTGCACGGTGCATGACGACCATCTGCTCGTTGAAAAAGGGGAAGGGCTTGTCAACGACGTGTTCCAGGGCGACCGGCTAAACAAGCTGCCGGGCCATGCGGCGATCGGCCATGTCCGCTACACGACGGATGGCGGGCGCGGCATCGAGAACGTCCAGCCTCTTGTGTTCCGCTCGACAACAGGCAGCCTGGCGATTGCGCACAACGGCAACGTCACGAATGCGGGCGAACTCAAGCGCCATCTTGAGCGCCAGGGCAGCATCTTCCAGTCGACTTCCGACACGGAAGTGCTTGCCCATCTGATCAAGAAAAACATCAGCTATCCGCAAAACGAGCGGCTGAAAAAGGCACTTGCCCAATTGCAGGGCGCTTTTGCCTTCGTCCTCCTGACCGAGGATGCCCTTTATGTCGCGCAGGACCCGAACGGCATGCGCCCGCTGTCCCTCGGCTGCATCGGCGGGGAAACGTGGGTCGTTGCATCCGAGACGTCTGCGTTCGACCTGATCGGCGCGGAGACGGTGCGTTCGGTCGAGCCGGGTGAGCTCGTCATCATCGATGACAACGGCATCCGGAGCGACCGCTTCGCACCGAAGGCGAATCGTGCCATCTGCTCGATGGAATATATTTATTTCTCCCGTCCCGATTCCGACATCGACGGCATCAACATCCACATGGCCAGGAAGCGCCTCGGCAAGCGGCTTGCGCAGGAAGTCACCATTGATGCGGATGTCGTCACGGGCGTGCCGGACTCCAGCATTTCCGCAGCAATCGGATTTGCGGAGGAAAGCGGCATCCCGTACGAGATGGGCCTGATCAAGAACCGCTATGTCGGCCGGACATTCATCCAGCCGTCCCAGGAACTGCGGGAGCGCGGAGTGAAGATGAAGCTGTCTCCGGTCCGTCAGGTTGTCGAGGGCAAGCGGGTCGTCATGGTCGACGACTCGATCGTCCGGGGCACCACTTCGAAGCGGATCGTCAAAATGCTGCGTGACGCGGGCGCGAAGGAAGTCCACGTCGCGATCAGCGCACCGCCGCTGATCTCACCGTGCTTCTACGGCGTCGATATCAGCACCGACTCCGAACTGATCGCGACAGGGCGCACGCCGGAAGAAATCTGTGAACTGATCGGGGCGGACTCGCTCCAGTTCCTGTCGGCGGAAGGGCTGATCGAAGCGGTCGGACGGAACGACCAAGATCCGAACCGGGGCCACTGCCTCGGATGTTTCACAGGCAATTACCCGACGGACATCTTCGCGGACACGAAACTGCCGCATGAAAAGGAACTCGTTTAAGAGGAGGCCACTGGCATGTCAAAAGCATATGAACAGGCCGGCGTAAACATCGAAGCCGGATATGAGTCGGTCGAGCGGATGAAATCCCATGTCGCCCGTACAGAGCGAAAGGGTGTCATGGGGGCGTTCGGCGGATTCGGCGGGATGTTCGACCTGTCCGAGCTCGGCTACAGCCAGCCGGTCCTCGTTTCGGGGACAGACGGCGTCGGCACGAAGCTGAAAGTCGCCTTTATGGCGGACAAGCATGACACAATCGGCGTCGACTGCGTCGCGATGTGTGTGAATGATATCGTCGCACAGGGCGCGGAGCCGCTTTATTTCCTCGACTATGTCGCACTCGGCAAAGCCGTACCGGCACGGGTCGAAGCGATCGTCAAGGGAGTCGCCGATGGCTGCGTCCAGGCAGGGGCGGCGCTGATCGGCGGCGAGACGGCGGAGATGCCGGGTCTGTATGACGAGGACGAATACGACCTCGCAGGATTCGCTGTCGGCGCTGCCGAGAAGAAGAATATTGTGACCGGCGAAAAGGTCGCAGAAGGCGACGTCCTCGTCGGCATCGCGTCCAGCGGCATTCACTCAAACGGCTACTCGCTCGTCCGGAAAATTGTCTTCGATCAAACTGGTGTCAAAGCGGACGAACCGGTTCCCGGGTATGAGGAGCTGGGGAGTTCGGCGGAAGCGCTGCTGACCCCGACGAAGATTTACGCAAAGCCGGTTCTTGAGATGGCACGGAGCCTGGACGTCCACGGCATGGCGCACGTGACAGGCGGCGGATTCTATGAGAACGTCCCGCGCATGCTGCCGGAAGGCTTGGCTGCCGAGATCGACCTCGGCTCGTGGGAAGTGCTCCCGGTGTTCCGCATGCTGAAGGAAAAAGGGCAGCTTGCCGACCGTGACCTGTACTCCGTCTTTAACATGGGCATCGGATTCATCGTCGCCCTGCCCGAGTCGGAAGCGGCGGAAGCGATCCGCATTGCGGAAGCCCACGGCGAGAAGGCGTCGGTCATCGGCCGCGTTGTTGCGGGCGAAGGTGTCCGCTTTAACGGCGAACATGACGGCACGCTTGCGGGAGGTCCGGAAGCATGAGCCGGAAACCGCGTATCGCCGTCTTCGCATCGGGAAGCGGTTCGAACTTCGAAGCGATCGCCCAGGCGGCGGCAGACGGCGAGCTGGAAGCGGAAGTCGTGCTTCTCGTCACCGACAAGCCGCTCGCCAAAGTGATGGAGCGGGCGGAGCGGTTCCGCATCCCGTCTGTCGCCTTTAATCCGAAAGCCTACCCGGACAAGGCTGCCTATGAGCAAACCGTCCTCGGGCGGCTACAGGAAGAGGAAGTGGACTGGATCGCCCTGGCCGGCTATATGCGCCTGATCGGCCCTACACTGCTCGACGCCTATCCGAACCGCATCATCAACATCCACCCGTCGCTCCTCCCGGCCTTTCCGGGCAAGGACGCGATCGGCCAGGCGATGGACGCCGGAGTGGACGTAACCGGCGTCACCGTCCACTACGTCGACGAAGGGATGGACACCGGCCCGGCGATTCTTCAGCGCGAAGTCCCCGTTGTGGCGGGTGACCGCGAGAAGACCGAAGCCGCCATCCATGCGGTCGAGCACGATCTTTATAAGGAAGCTTTGCGGAAAGTGCTGGCGGAAAGTGCGGTTACGGAATAGGGCGTGTCTTGGGCGAGAGTGACGATTGCCCGCCTGAGAGTGATGATTCGTCCTGTGAGAGTGACGATTGCCCGCCTGAAAGTGACGATTCGCCATCCGAAAGTGACGAACCGCTCCGCTTCTGAATCTGACGACGACTTTACAACAGCCGCCGGCACCCAAAAAGCCGGCGTTCTGATTTACATAAGGAGGCCCCAACCGTGAAAAAACGAGCATTGCTCAGCGTATCGGATAAATCCGGTGTCCTCGAGTTCGCGAAAGAACTTGAAGGGCTCGGCTATGAAATCCTGTCGACCGGCGGGACGATGAACCATCTGAAGGAAAACGGCGTCGCCGTCACCGCAGTCGGGGATGTGACCGGCTTCCCGGAAATCCTCGGGGGACGCGTCAAGACGCTCCATCCGTATATCCACGGCGGCCTGCTCGCCAAGCATGACGACCCGGGACACCAGGCCGAACTGGAGGAGCACGGAATCCTTCCGATCGACATCGTCTGTGTGAACCTGTACCCGTTCAAGTCGACGATCTCGAAGCCGGATGTGACGGTCGAAGACGCCATCGAGAATATCGACATCGGCGGCCCGACGATGCTGCGCGCATCCGCGAAGAACCACGCGTATCTCACCGTGCTCGTCGACTCGGCGGATTACCCGGCGGTTTTGGAAGAGCTGAAAAATGACGGGGCGACGACTTCTGAAACCCGCCGCCGGCTTGCGGCAAAAGTGTTCCGTCATACAGCCGCTTACGATGCGCTCATCTCCGGCTACCTGACCGAGCTTTCCGGAGAGGAATTCCCGGAAAGCGTCACGATGACCTACGAACTCAAACAGCCGCTCCGCTACGGCGAGAACCCGCACCAGAAAGCGGCATTCTACAGCCGTCCGCTCGGCGGGCAGTTCTCGATCGCCCGCGCGGAACAGCTTCACGGGAAGGAACTCTCCTACAACAATATCCAGGACGCCAATGCCGCGATCGGCATCGTCCGCGAATTCAGCGAGCCGGCAGCTGTTGCGGTCAAGCACATGAACCCTTGCGGCGTGGGAACAGCGGCAACACTTTCCGATGCGTTCAAGGCAGCCTACGAAGCGGATCCTGTCTCAATTTTCGGCGGCATCATCGCGCTGAACCGGGAAATCGATGCGGCGACGGCCGAGCAGCTGGCGGGCATCTTCCTCGAGATCATCATCGCGCCCGCCTACACGGACGAGGCATTCGAGATCCTCACCCAGAAGAAGAATATCCGTCTCCTGAAACTGGACGGGGCGGAAGGCAAGCGCGACGAGTGGGCGACCGTTTCCGTCGAGGGCGGCCTCCTCATGCAGAATCCGGACACCGAGTCACTGGAGGACGCGGATATTAAAGTTGCGACCAAGCGCAAGCCGACCGAAGAAGAATGGGAAGCGCTGAAGCTTGGCTGGAAAGTCGTCAAGCACGTGAAGTCGAACGCCATTGTCGTCTCGGACGCCAACCGCACGCTCGGCGTCGGTGCCGGACAGATGAACCGTGTCGGTGCGGCCAAGATTGCACTTGAGCAGGCAGGCGACCGCGCGAAAGGCGCAGGCCTTGCATCCGACGCATTCTTCCCGATGGACGATACCGTCGAAGCGGCTGCGAAAGCCGGCATCACGGCAATCATCCAGCCGGGCGGCTCGAAGAAGGATGAAGACTCCATCAAGAAAGCCGATGAATACG
Source organism: Bhargavaea massiliensis (assembly GCF_018390575.1). Lineage (GTDB taxonomy): Bacteria > Bacillota > Bacilli > Bacillales_A > Planococcaceae > Bhargavaea > Bhargavaea massiliensis. Next base: position 96,620 of record NZ_JAHBCJ010000007.1, read on the forward strand.
GCATCGCGATGGTCTTCACCGGCATCCGCCACTTCAAGCACTGATTCCCGGCGGGCCGAGTGTTAAGCAAACGACCTCACCAATCAAGAAAAACAACCTGCCGGCTGTGCAGGTTGTTTTCATAAGGAGTGACCCCAAATGGATGTACTCGTCATCGGAAGCGGCGGCCGCGAGCACGCGCTCGTCCGCCAGTTTAAAAAGTCCCCGTCGGTGGGCAAGGTTTACGTCGCGCCGGGCAATGACGGCATGCGGGATGACGCCGAAATTGTCCCGATCGGTGTCATGGAATTCGGCAAGCTCGCAGAGTTTGCGAAAGAAAAAAACATCGGCCTGACATTTGTCGGGCCTGAGCAGCCGCTTGCCGGCGGCATCGTCAATCACTTTCAGGAGGCGGGCCTGCGCATCTTCGGACCTGACAAAGCAGCCGCCCGGCTTGAAGGCTCCAAGGCATTTGCCAAAGAGCTCATGAAGAAATACAACATCCCGACTGCGAAGTACGAGACGTTTACCGATGCGGAGCAGGCAAAAGAATACATCCGCGAACAGGGTGCGCCAATCGTCATCAAGGCTGACGGGCTCGCGGCAGGGAAGGGTGTCGTCGTCGCGATGACAATGGATGAAGCGCTCGCGGCAGTCGACGACATGATCGGCGGACGCAAGTTCGGCGACTCCTCCTCCCGTGTCGTCATCGAGGAATTCCTCGACGGGGAAGAGTTCAGCTACATGTCGTTCGTCCACGGCGGCAAGATTTTCCCGATGCCGATGTCGCAGGACCATAAGCGTGCGTTCGACAATGACGAAGGACCGAACACGGGCGGCATGGGCGCCTATTCTCCGGTTCCGCATTTGCCGGAAGAAGCCGTCCGCACAGCACACGAACAGATCGTCGAAGCGACCGTCCGCGCGATGGACGCGGAAGGCACGCCGTTCACGGGAATTCTTTACGCCGGCCTGATCCTCACCGGAGACGGCCCGAAAACGATCGAATTCAACGCCCGCTTCGGAGACCCCGAAACCCAGGTCGTCCTGCCGCAGCTGAAATCCGATCTTGCGGAATTCCTGGTCGGACTGCTTGACGGCAACCCGATTGAACCGGAATGGGAAGGAGGCGCCCGCCTCGGCGTCGTGATCGCCGCGGACGGTTATCCGGGCGACGTTCAGAAAGGCGCACTGCTTCCGGACCTGAAACCACTTGAGGAAGCCGGCCTCGATGTGTTCCACGCCGGAACAAAAGCGGAAGGCGGACGCTTCGCAGGAAGCGGCGGCCGCGTCATCCTCGTCTCGGCGGAAGGCGAAAGCCTCCGGGAAGCAAGCGAAAAAGCATACGCTGCGCTTGATTCGATGGAATGGAACGGATTCTTCTACCGCTCCGACATCGGAAAACGCGCGATGAAATGAGAAACAAGCCGTCCCGTGATTGATGGGGCGGCTTTTGGTTTAATGATTCATTTCAACCCTTACAACATTCAGAAAAATGCGATAGAATAGGACTGACGGAGAACATAAGAAAAACGGACGGGCATTGCCGTCCGCCGGTTTTCAGATTGATTGCATCGGGTCTTTTTTCTGGCCTTGCCCTGATCCGACACCATTTTTGTAAGCGGATTCATTCTGTCCGGAGGGGACGTTCCGTTCCGACCCGGCCCCGTCAAAACCGCCGTATGAAAATGCCTGGATTTTCTCGCCGGATTCACCGGACTCTGTTCCGCCTGCGGAAATGGCCGGCAGCGTTCCGCCGCTGACTTCCGGCTTCATCAGGGCGTCCATGCCGCCGCTCATCATTTCCTTCATCGGGCAATAGCGGGCGATGCCTTCCGCGGTCTTGCAGGCGCCGGACAGGACAAGGATCGGGCCGGCCATGCTGCGGGGATCCTTAATCATGCGCGTCGTGCCCCAGGCAAGCATCGCGAGTCCGGAGCTGATGCGGAGGTAGGCGCTTTTCGTACCGACGTTGATCGTCTGGTCAGTTGGTTTCATAGAAAACTTCTCCTTCCGAACACACGGTTTCGGCCGCGTGCCTTTTTTTCACTTTCACACTGTGATAAGATGAAGTAACAGATAGATAAGTCAGGGGGCAGCGACGATGGCTCAAGCACCATGGAAAATCAGGGAGCTCCGTAACCACACTGCGGTCATCGACGGCAGGCGGGCACCGGATCTCCTGATCACGAATGCTACATACCTGCACGGGATCCTGAAAAAGTGGATTTCCGGCAACATCTGGATTTCGGGCGACCGGATCGTTTATGCGGGTCCGGACATGCCGAAAAAAACGGAAGGCACGGAAGTGATCGATGCGTCCGGCAAGGTGATCGTGCCGGGGTATATCGAGCCGCATGTGCATCCGTACCAGTTATATAATCCCCAATCTTTTGCGGAATATGCATTACGCCGGGGAACGACGACCTTTATCTCGGACAACAGCGTTCTATTTTTGACGATGGAGAATTGGAAAGCGTTTGCAATCCTTGACCAGCTGAAGGCTTTGCCGTTTTCGTTCTACTGGTGGTCCCGGTTTGATTCGCAGACTCAGATGGATAGAGAAGAGGAGCTGTACTCAACCCAGTCTGTCGGTGAATGGATCGCGCGTCCGGACGTCCTCATGGGCGGCGAACTCACCGCCTGGCCGCGGCTTGTCGCGGGCGACGACCAGATGCTGTACTGGATGCAGAACGCCAAGCAGTCCGGCATGAAAATCGAGGCGCATCTTCCGGGGGCTTCCGAGCGGACGCTCGCTCGGCTCCGCCTGCTCGGGGCGGACGGCGACCATGAGGCGATGACAGCGGAAGAAGTGGAACGGCGCATCCTGCAGGGCTACGCCGTGACGCTACGCTATTCCTCAATCCGGCCGGACCTTCCGGAGATGCTGAAAGGGATCCTTGAGAAGGACCTCGACATCTTTGACCACCTCATGATGACGACCGACGGCTCGACGCCTTCGTTCCACGAGGACGGCGTCATGGACAAGTGCATCCGGGCTGCGATGGATGTCGGCGTCAGGCCGGAAGATGCGTATGCAATGGCAACATACAACATTGCGCGCTATTACGATATGGAGAACCTGCACGGCCTGATCGCAACCGGGCGCTATGCAAACCTGAACTTCCTGGAGAGCCCGGACAACCCGGTACCGACCGATGTCCTGTCCAAAGGTGTGTGGATGAAGCGGGACGGAGAAGACGCTTATGAATTCCCGGAAATCGACTGGTCGTGGCTCGAGCCATACAATCCGCCGTACGAGCTGGATGAAAACGATTTCCAATTCTCGTTCCCATTCGGAATCGAGATGGTGAACGACGTCATCACGAAGCCGTACAGTGTCGATGTCGACCCGTCGGATCAGAGGCTGCCGTCCGGTCAGGACCAAAGCTTCCTGCTCCTGATCGACCGGGAGGGCAATTGGCGGGTGAACACGCTCATCAAAGGATTCGCCGACGATGTTCTCGGGTTCGCTTCGTCCTATTCGAACACCGGCGACATCATCATGATCGGCAAGAACATGGCCGACATGAAGCTGGCGTTCGACCGCCTGAAAGAAATCGGCGGAGGGATGGCGCTGGCCGAGAACGGAAAAATCATCTCAGAACTTCCGCTCACGCTCGGCGGCCTCATGTCGGATCTCCCGATGGACAAACTGATCAGCCAGGAAACAAAACTCAAAGAGGAACTGAAGGCGCGCGGATACAAGCACGGTGATGCGGTCTACACGCTTCTGTTCCTCCAGGCGACGCATCTGCCGTATGTCCGCATCACACAAAAAGGCATTTACGATGTCATGAACGGCAAAGTGATGTTCCCTGCACTCATGCGGTAGGACAAGGTCGGCATATACATGGATGACCGAGTTCAAGCATAGGGGGAACCAATTTGAAGAAAAGGAACTGGATCGCGGCGGCTGCCGTCTCGATGTTTCTAGCCGGCTGTTCGGAAAGCACAGATGATGGGCCCGGCTCCGAAAAATCGGAGGAGGCCGTTGCAGACGTCACCTATACCGAGCCGTTCACGGGGATGGAGGCCGAAGAGATTCCGGATATGCGCCCGGTGATGGCGACCATCAATAACCATCCGAAAGCGCGGCCCCAGTCAGGCCTTTCGGAAGCGGATGTCGTCTATGAAATGCTGGCCGAAGGAGACATTACCCGGCTCCTTGCGCTTTACCAGTCGGAGCTTCCGGAATCGATCGGGCCGGTGCGGAGCGCCCGCGATTATTTCGTGGAACTGGCGGCGGCCCACAATGCGCTTTATCTTGCACACGGCTACAGCCCGGATGCGGAGGCGCTGCTTGGCACGGGCACAGTCGACCACCTGAACGGCATGCGCTTTGACGGGACGTTGTTCAAGCGCTCGCCTGACCGGGTTGCGCCGCACAATTCGTATATCACCGGAGACGCGGTGATGGAGGGCGCCTTGGACAGCGGTTTCCGGATGGACAGGCCGGATTCGCCGGACTGGGTGTTTGACTCCTCGCCTCCTGCCGGCGGTGAACCGGCCGGTGAGACGGAAGTGACCCATGGTGCCGATTCCAATTTCACGAGCCGCTATGCGTTCGACTCCGCCGAAAGCATGTATTCACGGGAATCCGGCGGGGCGGAAACGGTGGACCTGGATGATGGCGAGGCGGTCCGCCTGTCGAATATACTCGTCCTCCAAGTCCCTCACCGCACCATTGACGGGAAGGGCCGGCGGGCACTTGACCTGGAGGCGGGCGGCACCGCGCTCGTCTTCCGGGACGGCAACGTTTATGAAATGTTATGGGAAAGCCGCGGCGGCATCCCGACTGTCACGGACGGATCCGGACCGTTCCCGCTCGCGCCGGGCAAGACGTGGATCCACTTCGTGCCCGAAACACCTTCACAGCATGTGACCTATACACCGTAAGTGATTGAACAGAGATAAAGGAGGTGCCGATATGGCACTCGAAAAGCTGCGCGGCCCACAGACCGACGCCCTGTTTGAGGCAATCCTCGAACTGCGAGATCTGGACGAATGCTACCGCTTCTTTGACGACCTCGCGACCATCAGCGAGGTCCAGTCGCTCTCACAGCGGCTGAATGTCGCGCGGATGCTGAAAATGGGCTATACCTACGAAAACATCAAGAACGAAACTGGCGCCTCCACCGCCACCATCTCCCGCGTCCGCCGCTGCTTCGACTACGGCTCCGGCGGCTACGGTGAGATCCTGGCTCGCATGGAGGAAAAGGAAAAAGAGGAAGAGGAGGCGTAATTGCCTTCTCTTTTTCGTTTCGGAAGGGAGGGGCAGGATGCGGAGGCTGGAAATCTGGCCCTATCAGAAAGAGTGGGCGCTGCAATTCAAAGAGGCATCCGAAAAGCTGAAAGGGGTTTTGGGAGATGTACTGATGGACATCCAACACATCGGCAGCACATCGATCCCGGGGATGGCCGCCAAACCGGTGATCGATATTCTTGCAGAAGTGCGTGATATCGGAGAAGTGGATGCATTTGTTTCTGAAATGGAACGTGCGGGATTTGTGCCGAGGGGAGAGCACGGTATTCCCGGAAGGCGGTATTTTGTCAGGGCAACGGAAAATGTCCACACTCATCATGTTCATGTGTTCGGAAAAGGATCGGAACACGTAATGCGCCATCTCGCATTCCGTGATTATCTCAGGGAGTATCCCGATGAAGCGGAGCGGTACCACAACCTGAAAATGCAGCTTGTAGACGATGGCGTGGAGGACGTTAAACTTTACCAGGATCTGAAAGCACCAACGGTCCTTGAATTGCAGGAGAGAGCTGAAAAGTGGATGGACGGTCGGAAAGGCAAGACGCCCTGACTCAAATCAGTCGGGGCGTCTTTTTCATGATGTCGGCTATGATCGAATTCACGATATGCAGGGAGTCCCATTCTCCGCCTGAAACGTTGATGATCGGGTAGTCTTTCGGGTACAGGGACTTTCGGATTTCTTCAGCCGGCAGTCCTTTTTTGTGGAGCGTTTCCACTTCGCTATAAATATACTCAAGATGGTCCAGCTTTTGCCGCAGTTTATCTTGGCCATCCGCCACATAGCCGGCATGGCAGCAGAACAGCGGCCCGAAGTCGAGAGAAAGCAGCCTGCGGATCGAGTCCATCCGCTCAGGAATCGATTCATCCGCCATAATGACCTTTGTCTTTGTTGCGACGAAAAGGTCACCTGAGAAGAGAGTGCCTGTTTGCGGGTTAAACAAGCTGATATGATCCGCCGCATGCCCCGGCGTTTCAATCACTGTCCACTCGTGCGTGCGGGAACGGAGGGGATCGGGAATCGGCCGGGCTTTGAAGGGCTTGCGCTTTCCCCAGACCGCCTGACGGTATGCCGGATACGGCGTGTCCTCGGCACAGATATCGATTCCTTTCTCATGAATGAAGACCGGTACATCCCGGCGCCCAAGGATGGCCGGCACATTCCCGGAATGGTCTTCGTGGCTATGTGTCAGGACAATCTGATCGAATGATGCCTGTTCAAGATACGGCATGAGATCAGCTTCAAGTGATTGCGGCCCGGTGTCGACCAGCAGGCCATCCGTGAGAAAAGCAAACACCTTTCCCATGACGGGGTGCGTCAATTCAAGACAGGTCACGCCATCGTGTTCATACGAACGGAGCAAAACCTTCACTTCCTTTTTGGTGAATAGTCATTCATTTCAAGAAGTTCGAGAAAGTTTGCGGGATTCCTGCTTTAATAGAGAGAGGGAGATTGTGAAGGGGGAAAAGTCTTGAAAGAAAGGTCTTGGATCAGGCGTTTTGTCGATACCGCCAGAGGAACCTTCGAGTTTTTTGAATTTGGGGAGGGGCCGCTGTTAGCCGCCACCCACCTCTACAGTGAATTTGATGAAAGAGGCCATACTTTTGCCGCTCCTTTTTCTGAACATTATCATGTTTACCTGATTAACCTGCGCGGTGCCGGAAATTCTTGCCACGCCGAAGATCCGGAGGAATATAGCATGGATGCATCTGTTCTGGATCTTGAGGCAATCCGCAAAGCGCTGGGATGCAGGAGCTGGTCATTTGCCGGTCACTCTACAGGTGGAATGCTTGCACTGAAATACGCGATTGCCGCTCCCGATTCTTTGGAAAAAATCATCGCCGGAGGAACGGCGGCCAGTTATGAATACTGTATGGACCCGGATAGCATTTATTGCAAAGAAAATCTGCACTTCAGCCGGATAGTAGAAATAATGGACTTGCTTAACGATCCAGCCACCAACACAGAAAAGCGAAAAGCACTAAGCTTCGAGTGGGCGCTGATGTCTTATCATTCTGAGGAAAAACTTCTGCAGGCCATGAAGAAAATAAATAGTGGCAAGACAGTTGGCCAGCGTTTGGATTATTTCAGACAGCATGACTGCGCTCGCTTTGATGTTCGTAAGGAATTAAGGAGTGTTCAGACTCCGGCTTTTATTTATTGCGGTAATTACGACGCCCAATGCCCGCCGAAGTTTGGAAAAGAAGTTGCAAATCTGATGCCGAACGCTTCTTTTACACTTTTTAACCATAGCAATCATCATCCTTACGATGAAGAAGAAGAGGCTTTTCGGCGTTTCGTGAAAATGACAATTTAGTCTGGGGGAAAAGCATTATGAAAAACATTGCAGGAAAGACCATTGATGAATGGACCGGTGCCTATCCGGTTATCGGCGAGATGATGAAGGCGGAAGAAGTGTTTTGGGTTAACCCGGCATATGGGCCGGTCGGGGAGGCGGAGACCGGATTGTCGATTGATGATATGAAAGACGCCGAAGCGCGCCTGCGGCGGTTTGCGCCTTACATCGCGACGGTGTTTCCTGAGACGGGGCCTTCAGGCGGAATCATCGAATCGCCTTTAAAGGAAATCCCTGAAATGAAGAACTGGCTGGAACGGGAGGCGGGCGTCCGAATTCCGGGACAGCTGATGCTCAAGTGTGACAGCCATCTGCCGATTTCCGGTTCCGTGAAGGCGCGCGGCGGCATCTACGAGGTGCTGAAGCATGCGGAGGACCTGGCGATCGGGCATGGCCTCCTAAGCGAGTCAGATGATTATTCGGTGCTTGCCGAACCGCGTTTCCGCGAATTCTTCTCCAAGTATTCAATCACGGTCGGCTCCACCGGGAACCTCGGGCTCAGCATCGGCATCATGAGCGCCAAAATGGGCTTCCGCGTGACGGTGCATATGTCGAGTGATGCGAAAGAGTGGAAAAAGAACATGCTCCGTGAAAAGGGCGTGAACGTCGTCGAGCATCCGGACGATTACAGCAAGGCAGTTGAAGAGGGACGGCGCCAGTCGGAAGCGGACCCGAACGACCACTTCGTCGATGATGAAAACTCGAAGACCCTGTTCTTCGGCTATTCCGTCGCGGCACTGCGTCTGAAGGGGCAGCTTGAGGATCAGGGAATCGAAATCGGCGAGGAGCGGCCGCTGTTCGTCTATCTGCCGTGTGGTGTCGGTGGCGGGCCCGGTGGCATCGCGTTCGGGCTCAAGCAGGTGTTCGGCGATCATGTCCACTGCTTCTTTGCGGAGCCGACCCATGCCCCGTGCATGCTGCTCGGCCTCGTCACCGGCAAGCACGACGAAGTGTCGGTACAGGAATTCGGTCTGGACAACAAGACGGATGCGGACGGCCTCGCAGTCGGCCGCCCGTCAGGGTTCGTCGGCAAAGTGATGGAGCGGCTGCTCGCCGGTTCGTTTACCGTCAGCGATGACAAGTTGTATAGCCTTCTGGCGAAAATGAGCGAACTTGAAGGCATCCGGCTCGAGCCGTCCGCATTAGCCGGTGTGCCGGGGGCGGTGCATGTTGCCGAGTCCGGATTCGAGGCAGCGTTGCAACCGGGGATGACGGACCGGATGGACCGCGCCGTCCATATCGCCTGGGCGACCGGCGGGGGCATGGTGCCGGATGATGTGATGGAGTCGTATATTGAGAAGGGAAGAGAATAAAAGGATTGGGCGCCTGCCATGTGCCGGCGCTTTTGGCGTTCGTCTTGGGGAAAGCGCGCATAGGCTTGCCGCAAGCGCGCATAGAAACCGGCTGAGCGCGCATAGAACTGCTTCAACCGCGCATAACACCATTCAAACCGCGCATAGAAACCTATGCGCGGTCACGCGTTTTATTAACAATTTTCCCAAATAAGATGTAACTGCTTAACATCTTTGTAGGCTGTTTTGAATACAATTCTCGGTAGAGGTGATGTAAAGTGCCGAGAGTGAAATATAGGGAGAAGGACATCGATTTAATTGCACGAATGATGCGGGCAGAGGCTGAGGGTGAAGGGCGACTTGGGATGCTTATGGTTGGGAATGTCATTGTAAATCGAACTGTAGCTGATTGTTTAGATTTTAGGGATGTAAGAACCATAGAGGATGTAATTTTTCAGGTTCAAGGCGGAAATTATTCCTTTGAAGCAGTGCAAAAAGGTAATTTATTTTATAGTCCAGCAAGAGAAGTAGAGAGAAGATTGGCACGACAAGTAGTAAATTATTGGGGACAACATCCTTCTAAGTATGCTCTTTGGTATTTTAATCCGTATGCTCCGTGCCCGCCTACATGGTATGGGCAACCATTTTCAGGACAATTTAAACAACATTGTTATTATGAGCCACAGGCTAATACATGCGAAAGTGTTTATAGTTACTAAAAAAAGCTTGGTGAGGTTGTTGCTTGTTCTTCACATATGACTTTTGGCTGTATTCGTGATCTCGAAGTTCACCAAATCACCGGGCTTCTCTCATGGAGGAAGGCGGGCTGGGCGTGGGCATCGGACCCCCGCCATCCCGGCATCAGGCGCTATGTCGCCTGATGTACGCTTTGCCTTCGGACGAAAGGTCTCTCTCTCCCGTCTCACTCCACAAGAATACCCGCAATGAAACACTCCTTTCCGGACGGCTCCAAAACAGCCGCCGGATGGAGTCTTTTTTGTTATAATGGGGGGACGCAAACTATAGACAGGTGGTACTGCATCATGGAATTTCTAGAATGGCGGCATGTGTTTAAACTGGACCCGGCCAAGGAGATCAGTGATGAGGCGCTGGAGCGGTTGTGCGAGTCGGGGACGGACGGGCTGATCGTCGGCGGAACGGACGGCGTCACGCTCGATAATGTGCTGGCGCTTCTCATGAGGATCCGCAGGTATTCGGTGCCGGTCGTCCTCGAGGTGTCGGACGTGGAGGCGATCACGCCGGGCTTCGACGGCTTCCTCATTCCGACTGTCCTGAACACCGGCGACGCCTCGTGGATCAAGGGGCATCAGTTCGCGGCGATCCGGGAGTACGGCGACCTGATGGACTTCAGCGAGATCTTGGCGGAAGGCTATGTCATCCTGAATCCTGACTGCAAGGCGGCACAGCTTACCGGTGCTGATGCGCCCCTCGAAACAGAGGACGTTATCGCCTATGCCCGGCTCGCGGAGCATTTCTTCCGCTTGCCCGTCCTATACCTGGAGTACAGCGGCACTTATGGCGACCCGGAGACGGTGAGCCGCACGGCCCAAGTGCTGAAAGACACCCGCCTCGTTTACGGCGGCGGCATCCGCGGGACGGAACAGGCCGCAGAGATGGCGCGATACGCCGACACGGTCGTTGTCGGCAATATTGTGTATGACGACCTGAAAGCAGCTCTGAAAACCGTCCGCGCTGTGAAAGAAATGAAAAAGACTATTTGATATAAAAATAGAGCAGACTGGAGCCAAACTCCCGTCTGCTCGCACGCTTCATCAGAAAGGAGCCACCCATGGAAACCATCTCAAACAACCTCCTCAATGGCATGAACCCCGAACAGGCGAAAGCGGTCCGCACCACCGAAGGGCCGCTTCTCATCATGGCGGGAGCGGGATCCGGCAAGACGCGTGTCCTGACTCACCGGATCGCCTATCTGATCGTGGAGAAGCAGGTGTATCCTTCGAAGATCCTCGCGATCACGTTCACGAACAAGGCGGCACGCGAAATGCGGGAGCGGATCGATGGCCTGCTCGGGCCGGGCACGGGCGAGCGCATGTGGGTTTCGACATTCCACTCGATGTGCGTCCGGATCCTGCGCCGCGAGATCGACAGGATCGGCTACTCGAAAAACTTCTCGATCCTCGACGGCTCCGACCAGCTGACTGTCATCAAGAACATCCTGAAAGAGCAGAACCTTGACCCGAAGCAATATGAGCCGCGCTCGCTGCTCGGGACAATTTCAAATGCGAAAAACGAACTGATCGATGCAAAGTCATTCCAGGAGCAGGCGAATCCGTTTAACCCGTTTGAGAAAACGGCAGGAGAGGTGTATGCCGCCTACGAAAAACGTCTCAGGAAAAACCAGTCGCTCGACTTTGATGACCTGATCATGGTCACGATCAAGCTGTTCGAGCAGATGCCGGAAGTGCTTGAGTTCTATCAGAACAAGTTCCAGTACATCCACGTGGACGAGTATCAGGATACGAACCACGCGCAGTACAAACTGGTCCGCATGCTTGCCGACAAGTTCAAGAACCTGTGCGTCGTCGGCGATTCCGACCAGTCGATCTACAGATGGCGGGGGGCCGACATCGGCAACATCCTGTCGTTCGAGAAAGACTATCCGGACGCCAAAGTCATCATGCTCGAGCAGAACTATCGTTCCACACAGCGGATCCTGAAGGCGGCCAATGACGTCATCAAGAACAATGCGAGCCGCTACGACAAAAACCTCCGGACGGAAAACGCCGAAGGGGAGCACATCTACGTCTACAAAGCGTCCGATGAAAAGGACGAGTCCCAGTTTGTCGTCTCGAAGATTCTCGAGCTGCAGGAAAAGGAGAACCGCAAGCTCACCGACTTTGCGGTCCTTTACCGGACAAACGCCCAGTCTCGGATGATCGAGGAATACCTCGTCAAGTCGAACCTGGAATATACGATCGTCGGCGGCACGAAGTTCTACGACCGCAAGGAGATCAAGGACCTGCTTGCCTATCTCCGTCTGATTGCAAACAATGACGACGACCTGTCGCTTGCCAGGATCATCAATGAACCAAAGCGCAGCATTGGGGCGACGACATTCGATAAGATTGCGACTTACGCGATCCAGAACGACCTGTCAATCTTCGATGCACTTAAAGAAGTCGACTTTATCCCGGGCCTTCAGCCGCGGGCGATCAACCAGGCGGCCGAGTTCCGCGACCTGATCGCCGGATTCACGCAGATGCAGGAATACCTGTCGGTCACCGAACTCGTCGAGGAAGTGCTCGAGAAGTCCGGCTATCGCGCGATGCTGCACAATGAAAAGACGATCGAGTCGGAAAGCCGCCTCGAGAACATCAACGAATTCCTGTCCGTCACGGAGTCGTTCGAGAAGCGCGCCGATGAAGACGAGGGCGACAAGTCACTGGTCGCATTCCTGACCGACCTCGCGCTGATCGCGGACATCGACTCCCTTGATAAGGAAGAAAATGCGTCGAACGAGCAGATCGTCCTCATGACGATGCACTCGGCAAAGGGCCTCGAGTTCCCGGTCGTCTTCATCATCGGGATGGAAGAAAACGTCTTCCCGCACTCCCGTTCAATCGGAGACGACGAGGAAATGGAAGAAGAGCGGCGGCTGGCCTATGTCGGGATCACCCGGGCGGAGGAGAAGCTTTTCCTCACGGCCGCGCAGTATCGCACGCTCTACGGACGGACAAGCTATAACAGCCCGTCCCGTTTCATAAATGAAATCTCCCAGGACATCATCGAAACCGTCGGCGCCGGCGGCTCACAGCCGGACTACAGCCGCACGCCGATCTCCGGCGGCTTTGGCGGCCGCCCTGCGGCACGCCCTGCCGTCCGGCGCCCGGCCGCCCGTAAAAACGGCGCATCCGTCGGCTGGCAAGCCGGCGACAAAGCCAAACACAAAAAGTGGGGAGAAGGGATGGTCGTCAGCGTCCGCGGCCAAGGCGAAGACCAGGAACTCGACATCGCCTTCCCGGAACCGGTCGGCATCAAGCGCCTCCTCGCCAAATTCGCACCGATCGAGAAGGCTTAAGTGGGCGCGGAATTGCCACTAGGGGCTTGAAATTGCCGCATGGCTGCCCGTTTTGCCACATGGCACCCGGAGTTGCCACATGGCGCCCGGATTTGCCACATGGCTGCCCGATTTGCCACATGGCACCCGGAGTTGCCACATGGCGCCCGGAGTTGCCACATAGCGCCCGGAGTTGCCACATGGCGCCCGGAGTTGCCACATGGCGCCCGGAGTTGCCACATGGCGCCCGGAGTTGCCACATGGCGCCCGGAGTTGCCACATG
>NZ_JAHBCJ010000007.1:109928-226798 GCF_018390575.1 Bhargavaea massiliensis
CGCGATTTGCCACATGGCGCCCGGAGTTGCCACATGGCGCCCGGAGTTGCCACATGGCTGCCCGATTTGCCACATGGCGCCCGGAATTGCCACATGGCACCCGGAGTTGCCACATGGCGCCCGGAGTTGCCACATGGCTGCCCGAGTTGCCACATGGCTGTCCCGTCAGCTCTAAACTCATCATCATCTCGATTTCTTATATCGTCGTTCCGGAGGGATCCGTTTTATGGAAGATCAACTTCAACTTGAACAGCGTGTAAAGGAGCTCCACCAGCTCCTCAATGAATACGGGCATGCCTATTACGTCCTTGATAAGCCGCTCGTGCCGGATTCGGAATATGACGCCCGGATGAGGGAGCTCATTGATCTGGAAGAACGTCACCCGGACCTGATCATGCCGGATTCCCCGACGCAGCGGGTCGGCGGGGAGGTGCTTCCGGGCTTCAGCAAAGTCGTGCATGATACGCCGATGCTGAGTCTCTCCAACGTCTTCAATGAAGAGGACATCCGCGAATTCGACCGGCGAGTGCGGTCGGACGCGGGGGAGGTCACCTATGTATGTGAGCTGAAAATCGACGGTCTGGCCATCTCACTGAAATATGAGAACGGCCGGTTCAAGCAGGGCGCGACACGCGGGGACGGCACGGTCGGCGAGGACATCACCTCCAATCTCCGGACAATCCGCGCCATCCCGCTGAAGCTGACGGAAGACGTCACGATCGAAGCGCGCGGGGAAGCGTATATGCCGAAGAAAAGCTTCATGAAGCTGAATGAACACCGTGAAGAAGAAGGACTGGATATTTTCGCGAATCCACGCAACGCGGCAGCCGGTTCTCTCCGCCAGTTGGACCCGAAAATCGCCGCACAGCGCAATTTGTCCGTCTTTATGTACGGTATCGGAGGAGACGGAGCGGCCTATGGGCTCGATGCCCATTCCGACGCGCTCGACTATCTGGACCGGCTCGGTTTCCGGACAAACCCGGAACGCCGTCGCTGCAAAGACATTGACGAAGTCATCGCCTATATCGAGTCGTGGCAGGACCGCCGGCAGGACCTCTCTTATGAGATCGACGGCATCGTCATCAAGGTGGACAGTTTTTCCCGCCAGGATGACCTCGGCTTCACGGCCAAGAGCCCGCGTTGGGCGACGGCCTACAAGTTCCCGGCGGAAGAAGTGGTGACCGAACTTCTCGATATCGAGCTGACCGTCGGGCGGACGGGCGCCGTCACCCCGACGGCGATCCTGGAGCCGGTGCGTGTCGCGGGGACGACCGTCGCGCGGGCATCCCTCCACAATGGAGACCTGATCCGTGAAAAGGATATCCGGATCGGTGATCGGGTCGTCGTCCGAAAAGCCGGGGACATCATCCCGGAAATCGTCATGTCGCTTGCCGATCAGCGCAAAGGCGATGAAGAAGAATACAAGATGCCGACGGAATGTCCGGCTTGCGGAAGCGAATTGGTCCATCTGGAAGATGAAGTCGCGCTCCGCTGTGTGAATCCGCAGTGCCCGGCGCAGCTCCAGGAGTCGGTCATCCATTTTGTCTCCCGCAACGCCATGAACATCGAAGGCCTCGGCGAAAAAGTCGTCGCCCAGCTGTTCAATGAAGGACTGATCAAGGACGCGGCAGATCTATATAGCCTGACCGTAGCCCAGCTGATGAAACTCGAGCGGATGGGCGAGAAGTCCGCATCAAATCTCGTGAATGCCATTACCCGTTCAAAGGAAAACTCGCTCGAGAAGCTGCTGTTCGGCCTCGGCATCCGCCATGTCGGACAAAAGGCCGCACAGATTCTTGCACAGGAATTCGGCACGCTCGACGCACTAAAAGAAGCGACGGAAGAACAGCTGACCACGATCCACGAGATCGGAGAGAAAGTGGCGGACTCCGTCGTGAACTACTTCGACAACGAAGACGTCCAGAATGTACTTGATAAGCTCACGGCAGCCGGCGTCAACACGGTCTACAACGGGCCGCGCAAGCAGGACATCCCGGAAGACGGGCTGCTCGCGGGCAAGACCGTTGTCCTGACCGGTAAGCTCGAACAGTTTTCACGGAGCGAGGCGAAGGCGGCGCTTGAGTCCCTCGGGGCAAAAGTGACCGGGAGCGTCAGCAAAAAGACCGACCTTGTCGTGGCGGGAGAAGACGCCGGCTCGAAGCTCCAGAAGGCGGAAGAGCTCGGTATCGAAGTATGGGACGAAGCCGCACTTATCGAAGCCATCCAGTGACCAAAGGGGATTTGCACCATTGAAGATCAAGACAATCACCGCGGCCGCCATCGCCGCGCTGCTGCTTTCCGGCTGCCTGCCAAAAAGCGAGGAGCCGGAAGACGCCGCGGACCAGGAAAAAGAGGCGCAGGAGACACGGGTTATCATTCCGACCCATCAGCTTGAGGAAGACTACTACCGGATGCTTCTGCCCTATAAGAAAAGTGCCTCGTACGGCCTTGTCGTCAGCATGCTGAACTCGCAGTACAATATCGCGGAAGTCGAGGGCGGCCTCATGCGCCTGTCCCGGCAGCACTTCCCGACGGATGAGTACTATTACCAGGAAGGCCAGCACCTCGACCAGGAAACGATCCTTTCCTGGCTCGGCGGCAAAGATAAAGAGAATAACCCCGAAGGGCTGAACCCGGGGGGACAGGATGCCCCCCGCTACGTCGCCCATATTCTTGAACAGAACTACCTGAAGCGTACATCCGAGGACAAGATCCGCCTGGAAGGCGTCTCGGTCGGAGTCGCGCTGAATACGGTGAATACCATCACCGGTGATAAGCTGCCGGCTGAGCAGGTCGAGGAAAACGGCAAAAAAGCAGCCGCGGCAATCGTCAAGCGGATGCGGAGCATCGAAGGCTTGAAAGAAGTGCCGATTGTCGTCGGCCTGTTCAAGCAGAGCCCGAAGACCGAAATCGTACCGGGGAACTACTTTGCCGTCGGAGTTGCGGAAAAAGGCAAGGATGTGCTGTCCGGCTGGGATCCGATCAATGAGGAGTACGTTCTGTTCCCGACCCGCTCCAGCAAGGACCGTTACCGGGACGTCGACACCAGCTTCCGGAACTTTAAGCAGGATGTCGAGAAGTACTTTTCATCCTTCGTCAACGTGATCGGCACCGGCTATTACAAGGACGGGCAGATTGCCTCGTTGGATATCGATGTCCCGATCGAATTCTACGGCAATGCGGAAATTATCGGATTCACCCAATACCTGACCGGGCTGCTTGTGGACCATTTCCCTGACATCCAGGTCGAGGTGAGCATCACTTCCACAAAGGGACCGGAAGCGCTCATCGTGAAAAAGCGCGGGGAAGCCGAGCCCTACACCCATATTTATCACAACTGACGAAGGCTTTCGTGATATGATAGCGGAGGCAGACACACAGGACATTTGCGCGATTGGAGGAGACACAAATGGCAGCGATCACAAAGGATCAGGTGAAGCACGTCGCGAACCTCGCGAGGCTCGCCATCACCGAAGAAGAAGCGGAATACTACACCGGCAAACTCGCGACGATCATCGAGTTTGCCGAACAGCTGAACGAAGTGGACACGGCGGGTGTCGAACCGACGACACACCCGGTGCCGCTCGTCAATGTGTTCCGGGAAGACGAGCCGGTCAAAGGGCTCGACCGCGACCTGATGCTGAAAAACGTACCCGAGCATGAAGATGGCATGGTCAAAGTGCCGTCCATCCTGGGCTGACGGACAGAGGAGGAAACCAGAAAGATGACGCTATTCAATCATTCCGCGAAAGAGCTCCAGCAGCTCCTACATAGCAAGGAAGTGTCCGTCACCGAACTGACGGACGAGGCGTTCCGCCGCATCGGCAAGGTCGACGGTGACGTCAAGGCCTTCCTGGCGCTCAACGAAGAGCAGGCGAAGGCGCGCGCTGCTGAGCTCGACAACACGCCGGCGGACCAGCGCGGCCCGCTCCACGGCCTGCCTGTCGGCGTAAAAGACAACATCGTGACCGAAGGCCTCGAGACGACATGCGCGAGCCGCATGCTCGGCGGCTTTGACCCGATCTACCACGCGACGGCCGCGAAAAAGCTGGACGACGCCGGCCTCATCACAGTCGGGAAAGTGAACATGGACGAGTTCGCAATGGGCGGCTCGACCGAGAACTCGTACTACAAAAAGACGGCGAACCCGTGGAACCTCGACTATGTCCCGGGGGGCTCGTCCGGCGGTTCCGCAGCTGCGGTCGCGGCAGGCGAAGTGCCGTTCACGCTCGGCTCCGACACGGGCGGCTCGATCCGCCAGCCGGCAGCGTACTGCGGCGTCGTCGGCATGAAGCCGACTTACGGCCGCGTCTCGCGCTACGGCCTTGTCGCATTCGCTTCGTCGCTAGACCAGATCGGCCCGATCACGCGCACCGTCGAGGACAATGCGTTCCTCCTGTCCGCGATTTCCGGACATGACCCGTACGATGCCACGTCGTTTGACGTTGATGTGCCTGACTTTGCATCGGCACTGACAGGCGACATCAAGGGACTCAAGATCGGCATCGCGTCCGAATACCTCGGGGAGGGCGTCGGGGAAGCATCCCGCAATGCGGTAAAAGACGCCATCAAAGTGCTCGAATCGCTCGGTGCGGAAGTGGAGGAAGTATCGCTTCCGCACACGAAGTACGCGCTTCCTGCGTACTACCTGCTCAGCTCTTCCGAAGCATCCTCGAACCTGGCCCGCTTTGACGGCATCCGTTACGGATATCGCGCGGAAGGCTTCGGGAACCTGGAAGAACTCTACAAGAAGACACGCTCCGAAGGCTTCGGCGACGAAGTCAAGACCCGGATCATGCTCGGCACATTCGCCCTCAGCTCCGGCTTTTATGACGCCTACTACAAAAAGGCGCAGAAGGTCCGCACGCTCGTGCGCGACGACTTCACGAACGCATTCGAGAAGTACGATGTCGTCATCGGCCCGACTTCGCCGACAGCTGCGTTCAGGATCGGCGAACAGATCGACGACCCGCTCACGATGTACGCAAACGACATCCTGACGATTCCGGTCAACCTTGCCGGCGTGCCCGCGATCTCGGTTCCTTGCGGATTCGACAATGGCCTGCCGCTCGGCCTCCAGATCATCGGCCGCCACTTTGACGAATCAACCGTCTACCGTGTCGCCCACGCATTCGAGCAGGCGACCGACTTCCACAAGAAGATGCCGGAAATTCGGGAGGGACTGGAAAAATGAACTTTGAAACCGTCATCGGACTTGAAGTCCACGTTGAACTGAAAACCGACTCGAAAATTTTCTCTCCTGCCCCGAACCATTTCGGCGCGGGACCGAATATGAATACGCACGTAATCGACCTCGGCTACCCGGGCGTCCTTCCGGTGATCAACAAGCGCGCTGTCGAATTTGGCATGAAGGCCGCGATGGCCCTTAACTGCCAGATTAACCAGGAGACGAAGTTTGACCGGAAAAACTACTTTTATCCGGACAACCCGAAAGCCTACCAGATCTCCCAGTTCGATAAGCCGATCGGCGAGCACGGCTGGATCGAGATCGAAGTCGAAGGCAAGAAAAAGCGCATCGGCATCACGCGCCTCCACCTTGAGGAAGATGCGGGCAAGCTGAACCACACCGACAAAGGCTATTCACTAGTCGACTACAACCGTCAGGGCACGCCGCTGATCGAGATCGTTTCCGAGCCGGACATCCGCACGCCGGAAGAGGCTTACGCGTATCTTGAAAAGCTCAAGTCGATCATCCAGTACACGGGCGTTTCCGACGTGAAGATGGAAGAAGGCTCGCTCCGCTGCGATGCCAACATCTCGCTGCGCCCGTACGGACAGGAAGAGTTCGGCACGAAAGCCGAGCTGAAGAACCTGAACTCCTTCAACTTCGTCCGCAGGGGACTCGAGCACGAACAAAAGCGCCAGGCGGAAGTGCTGCTTTCGGGAGGCATCATCGAGCAAGAAACACGCCGCTTCGATGAATCGACCGGCAAGACGATCCTCATGCGCATCAAGGAAGGCTCCGACGACTACCGCTACTTCCCGGAACCGGATCTCACTGACCTGTCCATCGACGACGAATGGATGGAGCGTGTCCGCGCGGAAATCCCGGAACTTCCGGATGCCCGGAAAGAGCGCTATGTGAACGAACTCGGCCTCCCGTCTTACGATGCAATGGTCCTGACGCTCACAAAAGACATGTCGGACTTCTTCGACGCGACGGTCCGGGCCGGAGCGGATCCGAAGCTTGCGTCGAACTGGCTCATGGGTGAAGTGTCCGCCTATATGAACACAAACCAGAAAGAGCTTTCCGACACCGGTCTCACGCCGAACAATCTCGCAGGCATGATCAAACTGATCGAGGAAGGCACGATCTCCTCGAAGATCGCGAAGAAAGTGTTCCAGGAACTCGCTGACAACGGCGGCGATCCGGAAAAGATCGTCAAGGAGAAGGGCCTCGTCCAAATCTCCGACGAAGGCGAACTCCTGAAAGTCGTCACTGAAGTGCTGGACAACAACCAGCAGTCGATCGACGACTTCAAGGAAGGGAAAGACCGCGCCGTCGGTTTCCTCGTCGGCCAGGTCATGAAAGCGACGAAAGGCCAGGCGAACCCGCCGCTCGTCAACAAACTCATCAACCAGGAAATCCGCAAACGCTGATTCCGCAGACCGTCCTCCGGGGCGGTCTTTTTCTGTTTGCGTACGGATGCGCGGGGCAGGGCGAATGTGTAAGCTCGCGAAGGGAACGTGTAAACTCGGCGACTGAACGTGTAAACCCGGGGAGCGAACGTGTAATCTCAACTGCGCAACCTTTTCCGGAACGGTCCTTCCTCATAGGTGACCCGGGCCCAGACAAGTGAAATTCCGGCCGTCAATCCACCCAACATCCTGAATCTGCACAATGAAAAGGAGAGGGAATGCTCAGTTTATCTTTGCCCCGGAAGTGAATAGTAAAGTGAGATCATTAGAGGGGAGAAATGTGGAGATGAACCGATGGAAGTTGCTTGCGGCAATCGGATTTCTGATGGCCATTCTCGCGGGTTGCGGAAACCAGAATGCGGATCAGGAAGCGGAAAACGGGGATACGGGTGCAACGGAAGACAAGGCTGCTGAAGAAGCCACTGACGCGGGCGAGGACGCTGAAGGTACCGGCACCGATCAGGATACAGACACGGAAGAAGGCACGGATCAGGAAGGCCAGGAAGTCACCGTGAAACTTAATGATGTAGAGGGGGCTGAAGTCGGAACCGCGGTCCTGACGGCAAATGAAGACGGCGGCGTGCATGTGGATATGAAGGTAAGCAATCTGCCGGAAGGCCCACATGCATTCCACATCCATGAAAAAGGCGCCTGCGAAGCACCGGACTTTGAGTCGGCCGGCGGGCATTACAATCCGGAAGACAAGGACCACGGCAAGAACAGCGAGAATGGGCCGCATGCGGGAGACTTTGACAACATCGAAGTCGGTGAAGACGGCACAGCCCATGTTGAATTTGATACCGACCAGGTAACGTTGGACGAAAATGCGGACAACACCCTGTTCACCGCTGAAGGCACGTCCCTCGTAATCCATGGCGGCGAAGACGACTACGAGTCACAGCCTGCGGGAGACGCGGGTCCGCGCATTGCGTGCGGTGTCATCGAGAAATAAGGCAACTGTTGAACTGCAGCCCATCCGGTCTGCAGTTTTTCGGTTTTCGGCAAAGTATTGCGCGATGGGGCACCGCACTTCTTCCATTTGCCTAACCGTTTTCATTTCCGTACAATTTGGATAGGAGGGGATACCAATCAAAACAGAAGAGCAGTATTACCAAGAGGGAATTGCGCTCGCCGACTACATGGAGGGCATGACGACCCATAAGGAAAACAGCCAGAAAGTGTACGAAGGCTTTAAACTGCCGCAGGACGATGAGTTTCTCACGCTTCTCAAGGAAAAGCAGCCGCATATCCTCGTCATTACCGAGGACTGGTGCGGGGATGCGATGATGAACAATCCGATTCTCCGGCACATCGTCGAGGCGGCCGGCGTCGAGGCGCGCATCGCCTATCGCGACGCGGACACCGAACTGATTGACCGCTGGCTGACGAACGGCGGCCGCTCGATTCCGGTTTACCTGCTTCTGGATCAGGACGGAGATGTGCTCGCCAAGTGGGGACCGCGCGCGCCGCAAGTGCAGGACTACGTCATGGAGCAGCGCGAGGCGCTTCCGCCAAAGGACGCCCCGGACTTTGAAGAAAAGCAGAAGGAGCTGTTCAAAAAACTTTACGGCGAATATACGACCAACGCGGACTACTGGCTTTGGGTGTATGAAGATATCCGCCGCACGTTCATGACGGCACTCCAGAAACAAGACTGAACGTCCGGCTTGCACGTCCGGCCGGACAGGCATATGATGAAGGAAAGGGGAGTCGGCTGCAGCCGGCTTCTTTTTGGTGGATACCGCAACATCTGACGGGACCCGCCGTCATATCCTATATAAGTACTCAAGAAGCGAGAGGACAACCATGACGAAACGTGCACGCATTATTTATAATCCGACATCCGGCCGCGAAATCTTCCGGAAACACCTTCCGGAAGTGCTTGTCCGGCTGGAGGAGGCCGGCTATGAGACGTCCTGCCACGCAACGACTTGCGAAGGTGACGCCACAGAGGCCGCCAAGACTGCTGTCGAGCGCGGATTTGATATCATCATCGCCGTCGGAGGCGACGGAACCCTGAACGAAGTGGTCGCCGGGGTGAGCGGTTATGAAAAACGCCCGAAAATCGGGCTGATTCCGATGGGCACGACCAACGACTTTGCCCGCGCCGTACACATCCCGCGCGATATCGATGCAGCAGTGGACATCATTCTCGCAGGCGATACGATTCCGGTGGATGTCGGGATCGTGAACGACCGCCAATTCATCAACATTGCCGGCGGCGGCAAGATCACCGAGCTCACCTACGAGGTGCCGAGCAAGCTGAAGACCGTCCTCGGACAGCTCGCCTATTACCTGAAGGGCATCGAGATGCTCCCTTCCATTCGGGCGTCGCGCGTCCGAATCGAGTATGACGGCGAAGTGTTTGATGACGAGGCGATGCTGTTCCTCGTCGGCCTCACCAACTCGGTCGGCGGATTCGAAAAACTGTCCCCCGACGCAAGCATCAACGACGGGAAATTCAGCATGTTCATCCTGAAAAAGTGCAATCTGTATGAATTCATCCGCGTCGTCAGCCTGGCGCTCCGCGGCGAGCACCTGAGCGACCCGCTCGTCATCCATGCGAAACCGTCGAAAATCCAAGTCACCTCCGATGAAAAGGTGCAGCTGAACCTCGACGGCGAATTTGGCGGCCTGCTGCCGGCCAAGTTCGAAAACCTCCACCGCCACATTGAAATGTTTGTTCCGATCGACCAGATCAAGGAACAGGATCGAGTGTGATTGATGAGCCTCCGCTTCGGCGGGGGTTTTTGCTTTTGGATGGGGCTGTGAGAGTGACGATTTGGGGGCGGAGTGTGATGATTCGGGGGCTGAGTGTGACGATTCAGCATTTGAGAGTGATGATTCCGGCCCTGAGAGTGACGGTCGCCTCGAGAATGATGATTCAGGCTCCCGGGAATGACGATTCGCTCCCTGAGTGTGATGATTCGCCCCTTGAGAGTGACGAGTCGAAATTAATTTTATAAAAAGCCATCTTTGTATTTTGCCGCTATTTCGAGGGTCAAGTTTGGAATATGAAACAACTTCCGATGTCAAAATCAAAATATGCTCAATCGCTGAGATTCCAACGCTATTCTCTATCTTCTTCATGCATGGTATGTTGAGAGAAATAAGGAGGCGGAGGTAGCGATTTGGGGGAATCGATTCGACTGTTGCATGAGGTTGCATTGGATATGGTGCTCAATTTGTTGGCCCCGCAACACCGGTCAAAAAGCGCCGTCGAGAAACGGTTATATTCGCTGAGGGCAGGGATAGCCGGCGAGCGGAAGGTGTTGCAATACTTGTTCAATCTGGGGTTGCCGGCCGAGATATTATGGGATGTTAATCTGAGGCTTGCTCCGGGGCATTATCTGCAGATTGACGTGCTTGTGCTCACGCCTTTCCACGCGATTATTTATGAAGCCAAGAACATGGCGGATCGGCTCAGGTTTGAATCCGGCCCTTCCCGTTTGGACAAGTTGGATTCTGAAGGCAGGCTTATAGCCAGCTATGAATGTCCAATGCTTCAACTGCAGGAAGAGATGGCCAATCTGCGCAAATGGTTTGATGATCACAAAATTGCGTGTGCAGTTGACGGAGCAGTGATCATGACCGGAAGTGCGATGCTTGAAAAGCCTCCAGCTAGCGGAAAGTTATTTAGAATCCGTCAAATAAGGAATCATATTTCCGGGGATTATTATGGGGATGGGGGCAGAACACGGCAGGAGATTGTAGCGCTTGCTGAATATATCAGGACTCGCAATGAACCTTATTTCCCTTTTCCTTTGCTCGAGATCATTGGAATAGCAGTCATGGATCTTCTTTGGACGCCCGTATGTGAAAAGTGCTGGCGGAGGTTGGAGAGAGTCTCAGAGCGGCGCTGGAGATGCCAATGTAATTGGGAAACAACAGATCCGTATACACGGACTTTGGAAAGATGGTTCCTGCTGAGAAGCTCTTCAATCACGAATGAGCAAGTAAGAGAACTCTTTGGGATTTCACAGACAGCTGCCGCTAACCTGCTTAGCAAATACCCGTTACAGAAGGTCGGCCAGGGAAAGGCGACACGATACATATGGGATTATAAAGGACGACTGAAGCGGATAAAAAAGTGGAAATGATGATTGGCTTGGCGAGAATGATGAATCCGGGTCTGAGAATGATGATTCAGCCTCTGAGAATGACGATTCCGGTCCTGAGAGTGACGATTCAGCCTCTGAGAATGACGGTTCCGGTCCTGAGAATGATGAATCGTCCCTTGAGAGTGACGATTCGCCCTCACTCTCGTCCCGAGCCCCTCGCCCATACAAAAAAAGATCCGGCACACGGCCGGATCTTTTCGTTTCATTAAAGCGCGTCAATCGCCATATCCTGTTTTTCCGCGAGTCCGTGGATGTCGCAGACGGGCATCCAGCGGATTTGGAGTTTGAGCCCCTGGTCTTTGCCATCTCCGGTGACGGTGTGTTCCCATTGGTCAGGGCCGTCTCCCCGGTATTCCAGCTGGAAGATTGTGCGTTCGTACTTCCTGTCACGGTGACGGGGGAAGTACGTGTTTTTCGCGAGCTTGCCAATCAGGACCAGGTCATCCTTCTGAATGCCTGTCTCTTCTTCAATCTCGCGATAAAGTGCATCCATCAAGAGTTCGCCGCGGTCGATCGTTCCGCCCGGCACTTGCACACCCGATTCGGGATGATCCTTCATCGTGTAAACGAGCAACTGCTGGTCCGGCCCGTTTCCGCGAGTAATATAAGCCAGTACTTTTTTTCTAAGCTCAACCATCATAACGGCCGGCACCTCCTGTATAGTGTGATTTATTCAGTATATCCAATTCTTTGAAAGTTCGCAACTCTAAATGTCACGAGTTTGTCACTTGACCCTAACAATATTGTCATAGCAAGCTCAGAGTTCTGCCTTATTTAAAGCGTTAATCCCTCTACTAGCGGGGGTATACTGTTTTAAGAAGGAGAGGGATGCCTCGTGTATAAGAAGCAGGAACGCTGGCTCATGTGGCTTGCATTCGCCGTGGCAGCCATTATGCTGCTGTCGATTGCCGGCAGGATCTTTGGGGGATGACTACGTGTACATACCCCAAATCAATGCGTACCAAACGAGGGAGCTGACATAATGGGAAACGAAGAAGCTGTGTTTTTTTCAAGAGTCCTTACTGAGCTGACCTTGAGCTTTCACATCATCTACGCGACGATCGGCGTCGGTGTGCCGCTCATGATCATGATTGCCCAATGGGTGGGCATCAAGAAAAATGACGAACATTACATTCTCCTCGCCCGCCGCTGGGCAAGAGGATTTGTCATCACGGTCGCGGTCGGGGTCGTGACCGGAACGGCCATCGGGATGCAGTTGTCGCTGCTGTGGCCGAACTTCATGGAACTGGCGGGGCATGTCATTGCGCTTCCGCTGTTTATGGAAACTTTTGCGTTCTTCTTTGAAGCGATCTTCCTTGGAATCTATCTCTACACCTGGGACCGGTTTGATAATCAGAAAAAGCATCTCCTGCTGCTCGTTCCGGTGGCGCTCGGTGCATCGTTCTCGGCCGTGTTCATCACCATCGTGAATGCCTTCATGAACGCGCCGCAAGGCTTTGACATCGTGGACGGAAACCTCGTCAACATCCAGCCGCTCGTTGCGATGTTCAACCCGGCGATGCCGACCAAGGTTGCCCACGTCGTCATCACGGCATACATGACCTCCGCGTTTGTCCTTGCAGCCATCGCGGCGTTCCGGCTTCTCAAGGGCTCCAATCACGAATACCACAAAAAGGCGCTGTTCCTGACGATGAAACTCGGACTGATCTTCTCGATCGGGGCCGCTGTCATCGGCGACTTCTCGGGGAAATACCTGGCCGAGTACCAGCCTGAAAAACTGGCCGCCGCTGAATGGCACTTTGAGACCGAAGGCGAGGCGCCGCTCATGCTGTACGGCGTGCTCGATGGCCAGGAAGTCAAATACGCGATAAAGATTCCATACGCGCTCAGCATTCTCGCGCACTCGGATCCGACTGCTGAAGTGATCGGGCTGAATGAATTCCCGGAAGATGAAATCCCGCCGCTCTACATCCACTACCTGTTCGACACGATGGTCATGATCGGTATGTTCATGATCCTCATCTCCGGGCTGTACTGGCTCGGCAGGCACCTGCGCTGGCAGTTCATTCATTCCAGATGGTACCGCTGGCTGATTGTCGCGGGCGGACCGCTAACCATCATTGCGATTGAAGCCGGATGGTGGTTCGCGGAAGTCGGGCGCCAGCCGTGGATTCTCCGCGACATCATGAAAGTGCCGGAAGCCGCCACAACAAGCGGCCATGTCGACACAATGCTTTATCTGTTTGCGGCGCTTTATCTCGTCCTCGGCGTCGGAAGCGTCGTCGTCCTGAGACGGATGTTCCGCAACAATCCGGTTGAGCGCGAGATCGCCGACCGCGAAGCGGAAGCCATTGAAGGCAACCGGAAAGGCGGTGATCACCGATGAGCCTTGAAGTGCTGGGAATCACGGTCCTCATGACGTTCCTGTTCGGCTACATCATCGTCGGCGCCATCGACTTCGGCGCCGGGTTCTTCAACGCCTACAGCCTGCTGACGGGAAAAGAACGCATCCTGACGAATGTCATCCAGCGCTACCTGTCGCCCGTATGGGAAGTGACGAACGTTTTCCTCGTGTTCTTCTTTGTCGGGATGGTCGGATTCTTCCCGTCAACGGCGTTCTACTATGGAACGACCATGCTTGTACCTTTAAGTATCGCTCTGATCCTGCTGGCAATACGCGGATCGTATTACGCGTTTGAAACGTATGGCGCCCGCGGCCACAAAGGCTACTCGTTCATGTACGGGCTCGCCGGCTTGCTGCTCCCGGCTTCACTCTCGATCGTACTCACGATCTCTGAGGGCGGTTTTATCGACATGGTCGACGGCCAGCCGGTGCTGGATTACGGGGCACTGTTCACGAGTCCGCTTACCTGGTCAATCGTCTTCCTGTCGATAGCTGCGACCCTCTACATCTCGGCGGTGTTCCTCACCTGGTATGCCGACAAGGCGGGGGACCGCGATGCGACGGAACTGCTTAGGAAATATGCGCTCATCTGGTCGCTTCCGACGATCATCACGGCAGGCGGCATCGTCTGGGAGCTTCGCAGCCACAACGCAGAACACTACAATCAGCTGCTCGGCCTCTGGTGGATGTTCGCACTGTCCGGCGCGCTCTTTATCGGCACAGTTTACCTGCTCTGGAAACGGCATAACTACGGCCTCGCAGTCTGGCTCCTGATCGGCCAGTTCGCGCTCGCCTTCTACGGTTACGGAATCGCCCACTACCCGTACCTGCTGTATCCGCACCTGACGATCCATGACAGCTTTACTAACCCGGCAATGGCGACCGCTCTGATCATCGCCTTCATCCTCGGGCTCGGGCTGCTCATCCCGTCGCTCTACCTGCTCCTGCGCCTGTTCCTCTTCAACAAGGACTACGTGAAAGGGCGCAAAAAAGACGAACACGCCTAAAGGGCGAAGGAGGCAAAACCAATGGATGAATTCCTCATGTTCTACGCACCATTCATCGTGCTGATCGGCGCGATCATCCTCGCCTTCATCGTCGCCCCGATGGACGGAGCGGCGACAAGGCCACCGAAGGAAAAGAAGAAGTGAAGGAAGGAAGCCGTCCCGGGTTTGCGGGGCGGCTTTCTTTTGGGGTGAGGAGGGGAGTGCTTCGAAGCTTTGGGCGAGTGCTTCGGGATTTGTTGCGGGTGCTTCGAAAAGTTTCCCGAGTGACTCCATTCAACTAATCGCCGGATTCTTTGTGAGTTTTATTAGAAAGGGGCGAGTGCTTCAAAATGTGCGATGAGTGCGTCCAAACTCAGGCCGAGTGCATCCAAATCTTCGCTCAGCGCTTCGAATATGTGTCTAAACTTATTTAAGGACCGGCAGAATCTAATAAAACCCGCTCCGTTCTGCTAAAATAAACCCAACTGCACTGAATCGGAGGAAAACATACATGGCTTACGCAGTCCAACCGAACGACCGGCTCACCGGCGAGATCACCGACCTGACCCATGACGGCTCAGGCGTGGCGAAGATCGACGGCTATCCGCTTTTCATTCCCGGGGCGCTCCCGGGCGAGACCGTCGAATTCAAGGTCACCAAAACGCTCAAGAAATATGGCTTCGCCAAGCTCCTCAACATCATCGAACCGTCCGAAGACCGCGTCGAGCCGCCGTGCCCGGTATTTCCGGAGTGCGGGGGCTGCCAGATCCAGCACCTGTCCTATGAGGGCCAGCTGGAGCGCAAGCGCAAAATGGTCCGGGACGTCATGGACCGGATCGCGAAGCTGCCTGATGTCCCGGTTCATCCGGTTAAGGGCATGGAGCACCCGTGGCGCTATCGGAACAAGTCCCAGATCCCGTTCGCGGAGCGGGACGGAAAAGTTGTCGCAGGATTTTTCCGCCGAGGCACCCACACGATCATGGACACCGAGACGTGCCTGATCCAGTCGACCGAGGCCGACGTCGTCATGCGCACGATCAAGCACAGCTTGCACGAGCTCGGGATCAAGGCGTATGACGAACAAAAGGACAAGGGCTTCCTGCGCCACGTGGTCATCCGGAAAGGGAAGGCGACCGGTGAGACGATGGTCGTCCTCGTTACCCGGAATCGCAAATTCAAGAAAAAAGACGAAGTTGTCGACCTGATCCGCGGCGTGTTGCCGGACGTCACATCGATCGTCCAGAACGTCAATGACCGGAAAACGAACGTCATCATGGGGGACGAGACCATCACGCTCTACGGACCGCCCGTCATCACCGACAAAATTGGCGGTGTGACATTCGAAATCTCCGCCCGCTCGTTCTACCAGATCAACCCCGACCAGACGGAAGTCCTGTACTCACAGGCTCTCGACTACGCCAACCTCAGCGGAAACGAAACCGTCATCGACGCCTACTGCGGCATCGGCACCATCTCACTATTCCTCGCGAAGCAGGCGAAAGAAGTGTACGGTGTCGAAATTGTCCCTCAAGCAATCGAAGACGCCAAGCGCAATGCCGAGCTGAACGGCTTTACGAACACTCGTTTCGAAGCCGGAGCGGCAGAAGCCGTCATCCCGAGCTGGTACAAGGAAGGCAAACGATTCGACGTCCTCGTCGTCGACCCGCCTAGAAAAGGCTGCGACGAGCACCTTCTCCGGACCATCCTCGAGTACCGTCCGAAGCGCCTCGTGTACGTCAGCTGCAACCCGGCCACACTCGCCCGCGACCTCCGCATCTTAGAGGACGGCGGCTACAAAACGAAGGAAGTCCAGCCGGTGGACATGTTCCCGCAGTCGAGTCACGTGGAAGCTGTTACTTGGCTGGAACTCGATAGGTAACTAATCAATTAAGCCGTTTCTCAGTCTAACTCATCTTATCGGCTGCTAAAAATAAAGGAATTAGATGGAGGATGTCCAGATGCAAAATGTAATTCCTGCATTCCGCATTGCTGACTATCAAAGAAGTAAGGCGTTTTACGTGGAAGGAATGGGGTTTCAAGTCGATTGGGAGCATCGATTTGAACCTGATTTCCCTGCCTTTGTTCAGATTTCTAAGGAGGGGATGGCCATTTATTTGACCGAACATGCTGGTGACTGTGAAGCTGGCGGGCTAATTCACTTTTTTGTTCCCGATGTTGATAGATGGTACGACGAATTAAAAAATCTAGCGGAACCTCCAAACGAAGATCTGGAAGGACTTCGCATGATGACAGTTGTGGATCCTGATGGAAATCAATTGCGCATATGTACTCGCTTATCTGCGTCATGAACAACGAGAACTAAAATTAGCACCGGGCATCCGAGTGATCTGAAGTCACTTGGTTGCCCGGTATTTTTGTCGAGTTGGGAGGAGCTACTTAAGCGGCAACCCAAAATGCTCACGTAAGGTCTGACCTTCATAGTTCGTTCTGAACAGACCTCTCTTTTGCAGTTCAGGGACAATCAATTCCACAAAGTCCTCTAAGCTTCCGGGTAACGTAGGGGGCATGAGGTTGAATCCATCAGCCACGCCTGCTTTAAACCACAGCTCCATCTGATCTGCAATTTCGTCGGGCGTGCCGATCAGGGTGAGATGCCCGCCTCCTGCACTCAGGTATCCCAACAGCTCCCTTACTGTAGGCTGTGTATCGTTTATAATCTCCAGGATCGTTTCGTAACGGCCGACCGGGCCGGTAAATTCCTCAACCGGGGGAAGGGGAGGCACGGGCTGATCGATCTCCCAGCCCGAACAGTCTTGCCGGATAAAGTAGCTTAACTGCTTTAAAGCCGTTTCAAGCGGCAATTGCTCATCTAAGGCTGCTTTTTTGGCCAACGCCTCTTCGCGTGTGTGCCCCACATAGGTAACCAGCCCCGGAAACACTTTGATGTGTCTTTGATTGGCATCTTGCCGGTGAACTTGTTCATCTAATTTTCCGCGGAACCTTTTGGCTTGCTTGAGGTTCCAGGACACCGAATAAACGGCATCGGCGTATTTGGCCGCCAATGCGATGCCTGGTTTGGATGCCCCCGCTTGCATCAGTACCGGTTTACCCTGTGGGCTTTTTGGTGTAGTGGACGGCCCATGCACCTTAAAATAGGTGCCCTCGTGGCTGATTGGCCGGATGCCGGAAGGATCGATCAGTTCCCCTGTTTCCCGCTGATGGACGAAGTCATTGCCGTCCCATGAAACAAACAGCTTATTCATTAAATCAGCAAACTCATCCGCTTTCTCGTAACGTTTGTCATGTGAAGGCAGTTTCTCCATCCCGTGATTCAGTGCTTCCAAATCGGTCATGGACGTAACCAGATTCCAGCCGACACGCCCATTCGTAATGTGGTCCAGGCTTAACAGCTGGCGGGAAGCGGTAAAAGGATTGGAAAACGTACTTGAAATCGTCGAAACCAATCCCACATGTTCCGTCACTTGAGAAATGGCCGTCAAATTGACGACCGGATCAAACCAAAAGGCAGGCATGTCAGTGGAATGTTTGCCGGGAAACGACTGATTGTCCGCAAAGAACACCGCATCGAAGTAACCCCTTTCGGCCAGCTGCGCCAATGACTGGTAATAGGAAATGTCTCCGATGCGCTCGATGCTTGAGTCCGGCATTAACCAAGCGGCCTGATGGTGCCCGCAGCCATAAAGCAAAACCCCGATGTTCAGCTGTTGATCTTGAGTCGATTTCATTGTTTTACACCTCATCATCAGAACCATTGTTTTTCATTTGAGCGCGGGAATCAGTTCATGGTCAGCCCGCCGTCCACCGTGATATTCTGACCCGTAATCCCATCAGCACTTTCCGAGCAGAGAAAAGCGACCATATTCGCTACATCTTGGGGAGTGGTCACTTTCTTCAATGGGGTCGACTGGGCAATTAAATCAAATACCTCCGGTGTGGTCACAGCACTGGCATTTGTCGTTTTCAGTAATCCGCCTGAAACGACATTCGCCCTGATCCCGTATTGCCCCAATTCGGAAGCGAGATTGCGTGTAAAACCGATCAGTCCGGCTTTTGCAGTCGTGTATTCGTGATAAGGAACAACAGGGTTTTGATAGAGATTGGTGCCGATGCTTATGATGTTTCCGCTTTGCCGTTCAATAAATTGAGGCATGACGCTTTGAGCGATGTTAAATGCAGCCTTTAACGTACCGTCCAGTTGTTTTTGATAGTCATCCCATGTGAGCTCTGTGAAAGGTTTCTGCTTGTTTGGATCGAACTTAAAATCGACCAATGCATTATTGACCACCACATGAATCGGGCCAAAGTAGGCTGTCGCCTGTTCGATCATGTGATCGACTTCCTCACGATTGGTTACATCCGCCTGGATCGCAATCGCATTCTCTTTGCCGATTTCCGAAACCAGCTTTTCCGCAGCATCCTTGCTTTGATAGTAGTTGATCACCACCTGAAACCCTTGACCGGCCAATGTCTTCACAATAGATGCTCCCAAACCCCGGCTGCCGCCCGTCACCAATACAACCCTTGTCATCATAACAACCCCCATGTTTTTGATAGTGAGAAACAAAAAAATAAATAGCGATTGAAAAGTAAAAAACGCAACCTTCCATAGGAAGATTGCGTAAAACGATAACGTCATGATGAAAAGACACATGGCCCTTTACGGATGCATTAAAGTTCACACTTTCCTACGCTAGTTTTACCTAGATCAGGTTCAAAGGGTTTGAGTACACACTCATCTCAGTTAAAAAACACCCCTAGTGTATCGATATGAAATTGTGGTTAGTTGCTATTTCCACGACAAGCGTACCACGCTCTAACTTTTATTACAAATCAATTTCTGAATTAGTTAAAAGATTTAACTATCGGGGTATTTGCCAGGCGACGGAAAAGCATCCAGCAGAAGGGATGATGGGATTCATAAAGACAAATAAGAAATTTGATCGTCCAGATTGTCAACGACGCCATAATGAGCAAAGAAATAATTCCGTTCCATGGACCGCCCGTCATCACGGACAAAATTGGCGGCGTGACATTCGAAGTCTCTGCCCGCTCGATCTACCAGATCAACCCCGACCAGACGGAAGTCCTGTATTCTCAGGCACTCGACTACGCCGACCTCAGCGGGAACGAACCGTCATCGACGCCTACTGCGGCATCGGCACCATTTCCCTCTTCCTCGCGAAGAAAGCGAAGGAAGTATACGGCGTCGAAATCGTCCCGCAGGAAATTGAAGACGCCAAGCGCTTCGACGTCCTCGTCGTCGACCCACCAAGAAAAGGATGCGACGAGCCCCTTCTCAGGACCATCCTTGAGTACCGCGCAAAGCGCCTCGTCTACGTTAGCTGCACCCGGCCACACTCGCCCGCAATCTCCGCATTCTCGAAGACGAATGCTCCAAAACGAAGGGAGTCCAGCCGGTGGATATGTCCCCGCAGTCGAGTCATGTGGAAGCGGCTACTTGGTTGGAACTTGAGAACCCGACAACATGAACTGATTTTTAGTAGCTTAAGACTGTGAATAATAGATCGCTCCTTTGTGATGTAGTAACTACAAAAGGAAGCGATCTTTTCATATTTATTTACCTTGGAAGCATAAAAGTCTCGTCTTTTTGATGGAAATTTAAGAAATATTTACTGAAGTACTGGTAAGATTATACTACTATTAAATTATGGAAGGGCAGAAATGGGACTACTTCTGTCTGTCCTTAGGCGAGCAACCCCAGGTCTTCAGGTGAACAGCCAATCCGACCGCATAATACCCGGCCAATGATGTATTGGACAACTGCTTGTCGTGCTTGTGGATAACTTTAATGGGTCTGGGATGGTGCACCATTCAGTTCCTTTAAAAGTAGTTGCGTGTTGAAGTGGCTAGAATAGATTAAAAAGCATTGAGTAAAGGGGAATCGACTTTGGATACAAACAAAATGAAATCTTTACCGTATGATGAGCTGCGTTCTTTATACAAAGAATTCTTACAGAGCCAGAACATCTCAAATCCAACAATCAATACTGCTCACTCAGACACCTTTTACCTTTGGAGGAAAGGAAGCAAAGACCTGTTCTGGGATACAGTGACCGCCATTGATTTCGAGAATGAGGCGAAGAATTCATTGATAAAAGCACTTTCTGAGAACTCGACTGGTAATGCTAAATCACTTGTTAATGGTTACTTGTCTCATCTAAGAAGGTTCCGTTTATTCTTAGCTTCTGATGGAGCAGCTGCCGAACAATCTATGCCCATGAAAGAAAGTACTTCTAATCGTAAGATGAAAATAAATGTTCCCGCTCCATCAATTGAGCAGGTTGAGTTTTATCTTGCTAAGTGGGATGGTCTTGAGAATTACCATCTGCAGGAGGATGCACTTAATAAACTGTTCTTTGAGTTATGCCCGAAGAACACAGACATTATCGATGTTCTTTTGAAGGCATCAACGCTTAATGACTTTTATAGTACGAATATTTTCTCAATCTATCCGGTGGCTAAGCACATTTGCGCTCTGGATATTGATTCAAGACTTAAAGCCGGTGACGTTACCTTAGTACGTGATATCCAATATGTAACTATCGGTGATTCAGAAAAGAATTTTTACTCTTTTGCTACAAAGTATTGTAGCCATCACAACCCACTTGATTATCCGATTTATGACAGCTACGTTTATGAGGTGCTTCGCTATTTTAGGAATCGTGATAGTTTCTCAGATTTCCAAGATGACGATTTGAAGGACTATATTAAATTCAAAGTTATACTGATTGATTTCCGTGCCTTCTATGGCTTGGATAATTATGACTTAAAGCAAATCGACCAGTATGTTTGGCTACTTGGCAAGGATTACTTCCCGAAAAACTATGGAAAGAAAAAAAGAGGAGATTAAACCTGATTCACCGAAATGCTGAACTCTTAAATTTTGATCATGGAGTAAAAGGAAGGCAGGGACCGGCCTGACGATAGAAGGAGGGAGTATAACAGAATGAATCAGGCAGAAAGAACAGACCGACTCGTTAGTACAATGAGTGTTGCTGACGATGGGTTCAGCTTTTCATCTTCCATCGAGACAGCATTATCATCCGCCGAAACTGAAATTCAGAGTCTGAAAGAGACAATCATGTCAGTTGAGAGTCTCAGATCGGACTGTGATAAGTTGGATTATGCGTTGGCTGCAAGTTCAGGAGTTCTCTGTGGCATCATTGATATTTTCTTGGTTGGAAAACCTGGGGAGTCACCAGCTGGGGGTGTTACGGATAAGTGGTTTGAAAATCGGACAACTGATTTCGCTAAACTTTGCGGATGGAAAGGCAAAAGGAATGATTCACTGTCATCAGCAATTGGCTTTCTTGAGAAGAAATTTAAAATCCCATATGATCAGCGCGGAGCCGGTGATGCTGGAAGTATAGTATTTGACTTGAATCCTTCAAATCATCATTTCAAATCACTTGGCCATAATCCGACTTTGCTTGGTTTGTTTTTTTCGATATTAGATCAATTTACAATTCAATCGCACTTTGTTTCCGGAGGTGAACTGATATCTTTACAGAACACGGATGGAAAATTTGAACTTCGAGGTAATAACGTTCCAGAGAAATTATTTAGTGGGTTTGTCAACTGGTTTGGCCATTTGATTTCCGATATGTCTGGATCATCCAGCAGTAAAGGTCGAGGTATGGGAATACCTTCACCGTTTTGGGCATGGACGAACGATATTATTGCAATAAAGAGGAATCTGGACATTCCCGTTTCACAGTTTGACAACACAATAAATGAGTTGGCTCTGAGCATATACAAAGAAGGATACGATATCCGCTTTAACGCCACCCAGGTCATTCCAGTCTTTATCAATGAAACCATTGTCAGGATGGTATATGCAATAAGGCGATTGGTAAGATATTTCGTAACAACAGAGAAAGAGGAATATTCGGCATCCGCTATGTGGAAAGCTTGTGAACCATTCTCAAATCCCAGTGTAAAGAGAATGCTAACAATAGCGCACGGCACCTTCTGCATGATGGATCTCGGCGATGCCACCATACGGGCCTTCATAACCGGAGGTGGTACCTTCAATGTGACTGAATTTTTCCTTCGGCTTAACATAGCGGGGGAGGGCCGTTTCACGATTTCATTGTATGGCGAGGCAAAGCGGGTCGTTGTAATACGAAAAGCTGAGTCTGAAGCTCAGTTTGCAAGAAGAGAAATAACCATCGTAGAAAACTATCTAAGCGGACTCTCATTATTATCTGAATTATACGATGATAAGGAACTTGTAGATTTTGTTAATGACTTTAAGAACAGCGATATGTATGTTCAGTCATTCCAGAAATCTGTCCGATTGGCAGAACTCAGAAAGGTCCCTAATATACTCAGGACAAAATCCGATATAGATTTATATTTTGGGGGTAACAGGTAATGAGCAAGAAAAAATCGAGGTTAAAACTTGCCCAAGATCAGGCAGAATCGGCTATCAAGAAAACAAACGATAAAATTGGCGAGTTGGGCACACACACAAGCCAGCTTTATGATGAATTGAACACCATACAAAAACTCTTTGACGATATTAGAAATGTTCCAGGCGAGAAGCGATTAGAGTACGAAGAACTGAAAAAAAACCGTCTGAACTGGAAACAGCAAGCAGAAAAGATTGAATCAGATTACAAAAATGCCGTCGCGAAAAATGCTGGAAAAGGTGTTGCTGGTATAGGTGCCGGAATCGCAATTACTGCCTTGGGTCCTACTGCCGCAATGGGTATTGCGACAACATTCGGTATTGCTTCAACAGGAACAGCCATATCTGCATTGAGTGGCGCTGCGGCTACCAACGCGGCATTAGCCTGGTTAGGTGGAGGTGCGCTTGCGGCCGGTGGTGGAGGAATGGCTGCTGGAAATGCATTCTTAGTCCTAGCCGGACCTGTAGGTTGGGCGATTGCAGGAGTTGCACTTGTGGGAAGCGGGTTTCTGCTATGGAAAGGAAAAAGTGATCAGAACCGTCTTGTGGAAATTTTCACCCTCATCAGCGGGCGTGATGTTAAATCATACGAACTTGCTATTGTAGAAATAAATGAGCGTATAAGCCGCATTAAAGATGAAAGCCAAAAACTCAATAATGCAAGCGAAAGAACAAGAGAATTTGGAATGGACTACAACTTAATGACAGAGAAACAACAATATGAATTGGGTTCTTATGTAAATCTGATGAATTCCTCTACTCAATTGTTGGTTAATCCGATAACTGGGTTGCAACCAAAATACGACATAGTTGATCTGCAGGAATACATAGCTTTCAGTAAAAAGAAGTTTGATGATAAGCAGGAATCTTTGATTGTTTCCCTCTCTAATCTCTTGTTTAAAATAGATCTGGATGAAAAAGATAAGACACTATTGTGGAAGTCTTTCAAAGGAAACAAGGAGTTTTTATCTTCGATAGGAATAACAAAAAAGAATTTTGAATTTTCCATTATTGAAACAGTAACTGATGCTCTTAAGCATAAGTATCGTTAGAAAAAGGCTGATAGCAATACTTTGAGTAGAGAATCTCCTATAGTCGCATGTGGAAGCTATTACTTGGATGGAATTACAATAAATATACAAAGGAGTTAAGGATTATGAGTGATAGTATGGAGTTTAATCGCCTACTCCAAGGTAAGTTGAAAGAGTATGAAAATGTAGTTGATCAAGCTAAGACACAAGGTCTCTTAACAGAAAACACAGCGAAAACATACTTGCTGCATGCGAATAACTTTGCTAGATGGTGTGAAGGTGAATTTGTACCTGGAGGCAGGAATGACCAAAGCAAACGGAAAGACCATCCTCATCAAATTCAAGAAAATAAATTAACAGCGGACGGAAGAGGAAATAATTTTGACCCGCTCCGAAAATTCTTGGGTTTTGAGGACTCAAACAGCGTAATGATGACTCTCTCTCAAGTGGAAGTAGTTCTCGGATTTAAGCTTCCGGCATCTGCATACAAACATGCCGCATGGTGGAGTGGTGCACGAAATCATGTATTCTCTTGGATTGAGGCCGGTTACAAAGCTAAGCCAAGGCTGGAGGAAAGAAAAGTTGAGTTCGTGAAAATAATATGATTTATGTCAAACAGCTTCCAAAACCTAATACGGTTTTGGAAGCTGTTTTTCGTTATTCAGTCTCAGGGAAAAACACCTGAGCCGTTTTGATATCAACAAGCGAGGGGCCACCTACATTAAGTGCTTCCTTCAACACCAATTCAAGCTCATCATCCGACTCCGGCCGGAATGCTTTCCAACCACACGCTTCTGCGAGTTTGACGAAGTCGGGGTTGGTGAGGTCTGTCCCGATGTCTTTTGTTCCCATGACATCGATTTTGTCTTTTTCCATCTGCAGGGATTCGTTGTTCAGGACCACGACAGTTATACCGAGTCCGTACCGGATGGCGGTCATTAGATCCGCGAGCACCATCTGGAGGCCGCCGTCCCCGACAATCGCGACGACTTGTTTGTCCGGATGGATCAGTTTGGCGGTCATGGCGGCAGGGAGGCCGAAGCCCATGGTCCGCCAGTAGCCGGAGAATACAGTCTTTTGATTGGTCTGCCGGAAGTTGCGGTTTGTCCAAACTGTGTTGTCTCCTGTATCCAGCGCGAGGATGGCGTCCGGCGCGACGGTGCGGTCAAGCGCCCGGATGATTCGCGAAGGGTGGACGGGATACCCTTCGGAATTGCCTTCTTCTTCATTGTCTCGGGCCCATTGTTCTTTCACTTCCTGGCACCGGGCCACCCAGTCGTCAGAAGGGGAGAAGCCTTCAAGAAGCTCATTTAATAAAGGAAGGACTTCTTCCGTTGTACCGGCGATCCCAAGTTCGACGGGGATGTTCTTTTCGATCTGGTTAAAGTAGCGGTCAATCTGGATCACCCGCGCGTCAGTCGGAACGTGACCCTCAGGCCACCAGGTCGTGCCTGCGAGAAGGACGACGTCCGCTTCTTTGAACAGTTCAGAGGCATGCGGGTTGCCGCCTTCACCGATGCCTTGCAGCATGTTAGGGGCGGATTCTTCAATCAGGCCTTTACCGCCGAGGCTCACCAGGATGCCGGCTCCCCATAACTCGGCCAGTTTCTGGAGGTCTTCTGCAGACCCGGCAGCTCCGGATCCTGCAAGAATCATCGGTCGTTTCGCTGATTTCATGATGGTCGCCGCCTTTTCCAGGCTTTCTTTCGTAAAGACGGTGGTGCCTTCGAGAACTTCAGCGAGTGGGCGCGGTGTTTCTGTCGTCTTTTCCATAAACAGATCCTTCGGCACGGACAGATGGGTGACGTCCCGCTGCCTGAGAGCGGTCCCCACCGCTTTTTCCAAAAGGTCGACTGTTGCATCCGGGCTGGCCAAGTTCGCAGAGTAGGCAGCAAACGGCTTCACCAAGTCCTGCTGGTTGATGAATTGTGGGGTCGCTGTTCCGAATTTGTCAGTGGGTGCCTGTCCGGTGAGCGCAAGGACAGGGGCGCGGTCTGCATGGGCGTCACCCAGGCCATTCAGCAGGTTCGTCGCACCAGGACCCATCGTCGCCGTACAGACGCCGAGCCCTCCAGTCAGCTTCGCTTCGGCGGATGCCATAAAGGCCGCCGTCGACTCATGTTTGGTTGTAATGAACTGGATCTGATCCTGTTTGGCCAGTGCGTCGATGAACCCGATCGTGGCATCGCCCACAACTCCATATATCCGTTTCACGCCGTACATGGACAATTGTTCAAGCATTAGGTCTGCAACGGTTCGTTCTGTTTGAGCCAACTTGGATAACCTCCTCAATAGAATCCATCATACTCGTATCATGATTCCTCTAAATCAGACGGAACAAACTTGTAGTCTGAGCAGGAAGGCCCGAACTAAGGAATCGCGTATACGAGAAAAATCATGCTACACTATAGACAATCGATCCATTGGTTGTTCGAACAGGACATGCGCACAAATTTCACTGCGAGGAGAGTCAGCATGACACAACATCAGACGGCGGTACTGCGCGTAAACGGCAAGGCGGAAAAGGGCTTGGAGAATACGGTCAATGTGAGGGATCTCCCGGCTTTTTCTGTTGATGAACCGGAGCGGCTCGGCGGCACTAATATGGGGCCGCACCCACTTGAATATTTCCTTGGCGCGCTGTCTGCCTGCACATCGATCATGGTTGCCTATGTAGCCAAGGAACAGAGTTTCAATTACGAAGGACTTGAGTACGAAGCTTCCGGAACTTTGGATCCGCGTGGTTTCCGTGGCATAGAAGGCGTCCAGACTTATTTCCAGTCTGTCGAGCTGAATATAGTGGTCGAGACCGGGGAAGATGAGGATGCTTTGGAACGTCTTAAAGAAGCGGTAGAAAAAAGATGTCCTTTGTACAATCTTCTGAAAGACGCCGGTGTAGAAGTGAACAGCCACTGGACGATTAAACAAAACATCTGAAATTAAACTGACGATTAATCCGGTCACCTGGCTGGAAATTCGCTTTGTTAATTGATACGATTCAAAAATAATTGATTGGATGGTATCCGCAACGAGAGGACTGGAGTAAGAAATGAAAGAGAATTTTTGGCGTGATTTACCACGGCCATTTTTTGTGCTTGCCCCGATGGAAGATGTGACGGATGTCGTGTTCCGCCACGTCGTCGCTGAAGCCGGCAGGCCGGATGTGTTTTTCACCGAGTTCACGAATTCGGACAGCTATTGCCATCCGGAAGGCATCAACAGTGTTCGCGGCCGCCTGCTGTTCACGGAAGACGAGCAGCCGATGGTCGCGCATATCTGGGGGGACAAGCCCGAGTATTTCCGTCAGATGAGCATCGGCATGGCGGAAATGGGATTCAGCGGCCTTGATATCAATATGGGCTGCCCTGTGCCGAACGTGGCGACAAGAGGGAAGGGCAGTGGCCTGATCCTGCGCCCGGACACTGCGGCGGAACTGATCCAGGCAGCCAAAGCGGGCGGATTGCCGGTCAGCGTAAAAACCCGTCTCGGCTTCAATGAGGTCGACGAGTGGCAGGAATGGCTGGCGCATATTCTCGAGCAGGACATCGCAAACCTTTCGATTCACCTGCGGACGAGAAAGGAAATGAGCCAGGTAGATGCACACTGGGAACTGATCCCCGAAATCAAGGAACTGCGTGACCGGGTGGCGCCGGACACCTTGCTGACGATCAACGGAGACATCCCTGACCGCCAGAAGGGCCTTGAGCTCGCCGAGAAGTACGGCGTGGACGGCGTCATGATCGGCCGCGGCATTTTCAAGAATCCATTTGCCTTCGAGAAAGAGCCGGCAGAGCACAGCACGAAGGAATACCTGGATCTTCTGAGGCTGCATCTTGATCTGCATGATCAATACATCAAAGACATACCACGTTCCGTCACCGCGCTTCACCGATTCTTTAAGATTTATGTCAAAGGATTCCGCGGAGCGGGTGAGCTGAGAAACCAGCTGATGCAGACGAAATCGACTGACGAAGTACGGGCATTGCTCGATCAGTACAATGTGGAAGCCTGATCGGATAAGCAGGACAGAGCCTTTTCTGAACGGGAAGGCTCTTTTATTTTGATTGGCCGTCCCGAATAGGCGGCAAGGGGGAGAATGTGATGAAACAATACGATGTGATCGTGTTCGATGTAGATGACACGCTTATGGACTTCGACCAGTCAGAGCAGGCGGCATTCAGCAGTGTGTTCGGGAAATATGAAATGCCTGATGGCCTCAGCCAATACAGGTCCAGCTACCGGACCATCAGTGAGGGCCTGTGGAGGGATTTGGAAAACGGGAATCTTGGACTAAGCGAATTGGGTTCGGAACGGTTCAGGAGACTGTTCTTGGAACATGAACTGGATCTGGATGCGGTCGTCTTTAATCAGGACTACCTTGGTTTTCTTGGAGAACAGAGACATCTTATCCCGGGAGCCGAAAAAGTCATCGAATCCCTATCCCACAAGCGCCTCGCCATCATCACCAATGGCTTCGAGGCTGTTCAGACATCCAGAATCCGAAACTCTCCATTCCGCGATGCATTCGAGCAAGTCATCATCTCCGAAGCCACGGGATACCGGAAACCGCAAAAAGAAATTTTCGAGTATGCGTTCCGACAACTGCAAGTCACGGATCCCTCGACTGTCCTCATGGTGGGCGACTCGCTCACATCCGACATTCAGGGCGGGCTGAACGCCGGGGTGGACACATGTTGGTTTAATCCAGGTGGTAAGGAAAATAAAACATCAATCAAGCCGACTTATGAAATCAGCCGGCTGGAAGACCTTTTAGAAATTGTTATCTGATGCGAATCCCCTTGGAAGGGGATTCGTTTTTTTGTGGGTTCATCTTCAACTGCATTTGTCGTTGTGTGATAATTTAAAACAAAAGGTGGTGCCCCGGTTTGGGAGACATTCCGGAAACCGTCAGAACGGAGTCCATCCAATCTTTCCAATCAACCATCCGCAAGATGGAAAAGGGGTGGGCTCAGATGAAGGAAAAAGGAGCCAATACGACCCTGATCGGGAAGCGGCTCCATGCAATGAGGATCGGGCTGGCTGTCTTGGAGAGCACTTGGAACCGGCAGCCTTATCCATACGGGAAAGAGGCATTATCAAAAGCCCGAGATGTGCACCGCGGTCTGATTCCATCCGTCGAGAAGGCATATGCTAATTCAAAGACCGGCAGCCCCCAGCGGACACTTCTGGAACGAAGGTTGAAATCATTG
This sequence comes from Bhargavaea massiliensis, assembly GCF_018390575.1. Classification (GTDB taxonomy): domain Bacteria; phylum Bacillota; class Bacilli; order Bacillales_A; family Planococcaceae; genus Bhargavaea; species Bhargavaea massiliensis. The sequence goes on from NZ_JAHBCJ010000007.1 coordinate 138,718, forward strand.
GAGCTTGCGATAAAGGCAATCGATGAACAATGCGGAGAATGTGATGTCTAAATAAACGATAGGAAATCGTATCAGAAAAGAGGGGGAGCCGAATGGAGGAAGAAGTCAGGTACTTGCCACCACCGCATAGGTACGCGGTCTGTTCAAATGATGAGGTCCCGATCAAGTCGTTCTATCAGGATATATTCAGTGATGTCTTTATCTTCTTCCATCCGTTCATCAAGCCGGTGACCTTACCGCTTGAACAGTATTTTTCAGACCCTCGACTGGGAAAGCAAGAGATCATGCGGCACTGTGAAGCTGTCGGGTGGCAGGAGTTTCTTTCGCTGTCCGGAATCAAATCGATTCGCCATCTGGATATCGGCCTTCGCACAGGGATCAGCGGGCTACAAGAAAAACATGCCGACGAACAGCTTGCTGAAAGAGTCTTTGCAGTGTGCGAGGAGCACCGTCTGATTCCGCCAACCGAAGGGTTCTTGCCGGAGCTGCTGATCAATGACGTATTGGGTGCCGTGAAGAAAGAAGGGTACGAGTGGCTCTGGGTTGGCGACGAATTTTGCACGGAGCGGAAACTTGAATATATTGATGACCTGATCACGGGTGACATGATGGAAAGGAGTAATCTATTTACACATGACCAATCTCTTCTCATCACTACCCATTGGGACAGCCATTTTTCGATGATCTGCTCAAATGACAGAAAGAGGCTGGAGCGGATCGTCCAAGACTGTAACTTGGAAGGCTTCTACTGCGACGACCGGACAGAGATCTACTGGAGCGTCAGAAATTGATCCATAAACAGGAGTGCTAAGGGGAGATGACATGGCGGAGCTGTGGGACATCTATGATGCGGAAAGAATGAAAACAGGCAGGACGATGACGCGCGGCGGCGAATTCAAAGAGGGGGACCTTCATCTGGTCGTTCATGTGTGTATCTTCAACCAGGAAGGAAAGATGCTGATCCAGCAAAGGCAGACGTTCAAGGAAAGCTGGCCCGGCATGTGGGACCTGACGGCAGGAGGAAGCGCGACAGTTGGCGACAGCAGCCAGGCTGCAGCGGCAAGGGAACTCGAGGAGGAGCTGGGGATCCGTCTGGACCTGGAAAACGTCAGGCCGCAGCTGACCATCAACTTCGAACGGGGGTTCAATGACGTCTATCTGGTCGAAAAAGAGATCGATCTTGAACAGCTCACTCTCCAATACGAGGAAGTCCGGGACGCCAAATGGGCAACAGCAGATGAAATCGAAGTGATGATCGAGGATGGCACGTTCATCCCGTATTACCCGAGCCTGATCCGGCTGCTGTTTGATATCCGCAGGCAATACGGCTGCCGCATGACTGACAGGAGGCAGGCGTCATGGTGAGGATTCTTCTGCATGTCGAAGGTTTGGCCATGCTGCTGTTTGCCCTGTACCTGTATGCTTCCCATTCGTTCAGCTGGCCGATGTTTTTCATCCTGCTTTTTGCACCGGATCTTGCTGCGCTCGGATACCTGGTCGATCTGAAAACAGGGGCCAAGATGTATAACTATTTTCATACCACATCTGTTCCGTTCGTCTTCATCATCGCAGGACTCCTCTTCGACAGTGGGGTCATTCTGGCAATCGGCCTGATCTGGCTGGCCCATATCGGGATGGACCGCATGCTCGGCTACGGACTCAAGTATCCGACCCGCTTTAAGGACACCCATTTAAGCCGTCTATAAGAGTTTCAATTCACCTAAAGGGACTTTGAATGAAGGTTCCGGAACTAACCCGGAGGATTTTATGGAAACAGAATTAATCAGGAATTACGTCGATTCACTGGATGCTAATGGCTATTTTAACGGGGCCATTGCAGTCCGGCACAAGGGGAAGACCATCTTTTGCAAAGGTTACGGCATGGCAGATTACGGGTTTGGTGTCCACAATACCTCCAATACCAGGTTCAAAATCGGCTCATTATCAAAAGCGTTCACTGCGATGGCGATTCTTCCACTGGAGAAGCAGGGCGTTCTTCGGAGGGAAGAACCGATCAGCCGTTTCTTCAGTGATTTTCCGGGCGGTGACCAGATCACCGTCCACCATCTGCTTTCCCATATGAGCGGCGTGGCCGATTTTGCTTCACATCCGGACTATTGGACACGGATGATGCGACTCCCGGCCACGATGCAAACGTTGATGGAAGCCATTAAAGAACTGCCTCCGGAATTCGGGCCCGGCAGCCATGCCGGCTATTCCAACTCCGGCTATACGATCCTGGCAGCCATCATCGAAAAAGTGACCGGGCTCAGCTACGGAGAATATATGGACGAAAACGTATTCAAGCCGCTCGGCATGGAAAACACCGGGACTGATGACGGAAGGAAGGTCATCAGCCAGTATGCCCAGGGCTACACGCTCGACCGGGATATCAGGCGTGCAGAGTGGATCGACATGACAGTGGCGACGGGTGCGTACAGTATATATTCGACAGCAGAAGACCTGCTTCGCTGGGACCGGGCCCTCGACGGGGAAAGCATTTTCGGTCGGGAACCGTTCGTGAAGATGTTCGCCCGGCACAACGAACTGTGCGGATACGACTGGTTCTTTACCGACGAAGAAATAGATGGCATCAGTCGCACCAGCTGGGAACACTTTGGTGACGTCAACGGCTTCGCGTCATATTACCTCCGGTATCCGGAAGAAGAGTTATCGGTCATTGTTCTGAGTAATTTCGGCCTGACACCGGTAGACCGAATCGCGAAAGATGTTGCTTCCATTGTGTTTGAGCAGAAAGACTATGTACTTGATTCGCCAGCTTCAATCGTTCCTGATGAGCGACTCATTGCCGCCATTACCGGAACGTACAGTTCGGAGAAGGGGCAGCTGAATATCTTTTCGGAAGGGGACCGGGTATTTGCTGCTCTGCCGAAGATGTACGGGGTCGTCTATAACTGTGAAATCATACCTGTCGCCGCTGACTGCGGACAGGTGAGTTTCAAGGGCAAACATTTAAACGATGAATTGATCATTGACCTGCAGCAGCAAAGCATGACCCATACGGACCCCTATGGGACAAGGATCCGTTATTTGAAGAAAGCAACGAATCTGGAGGAGGATTTGTAAATGGGAATCGGGGCATTTTCGCTTAGCCTGACTGTCAAGGATCTTCAGGCATCCAAGGAATTCTATGAAAAGCTTGGCTTTTCCGCGCTCGGCGGAGACGAGGAAAGCGGCTGGCTGATTCTGAAAAACGAAGACTGCGTGATCGGACTTTTCCAGGGGATGTTCGAGAAGAACATGCTGACGTTCAACCCGGGATGGAACAGCAGTGCTGAAGAAGTGAACCCGTTCAGGGACGTGAGGGAGCTTCAGGAAGAACTCAAGGCAAAGGGAATCAGGTTTGTAACGGAAGCCTACCCGTCGACGGAAGGGCCGGCCCACTTCGTGATCGAGGATCCGGACGGCAATCCGATCCTGGTGGACCAGCATAGATAAAAGTGAGCCGGCCCAAGCGATCGGGCCTGCATTCTGATGAGAGGTGATTCAAATGGATCCAAAATTCCCTGAACTCACGACCGAAAGACTGCACTTGAGAGCCGCCACTCCCGCTGATGCACATGATATGCTGCGTTACCTGTCCGATCCGGAGGTGATGAAGCATACGGGCATGGAGCCGTTCCAAAACACGGAGGACGTATTGGACGAAATCAACTGGTATCACTCCCTTGTCGAAGAAGGCAGCGGCATCCGATGGGGCATCACGCTCAAAGAGTCCGGCAAGATGATCGGAAGCTGCGGTTTCCATAACCGGGAACCCAAACATTTCCGTGCTGAAATCGGGTATGAACTCAGCCCCGAGCATTGGGGGAAGGGCATTGCAAGTGAAGCCTTGCGGGCAGTGATCCGATACGGATTCAGCCATCTCCAGCTCGAGCGGATCGAAGCGCTGATCGAACCCGAAAACGAACCTTCTCTCCGACTGGTGGAGAAAAACAGCTTCCTGAGAGAAGGTCTGCTGCGGCATTATGAATACGGACGGGGCAGATTCGATGATCTGTATATGTATTCCATTTTAAAAGGGGATATCGCTTTAGCGGATCGGGTTGGGTAAGCTTGCTGAAGAATAGCCGAAGGGGAGTGTCCGGATGAAGCAAAGCCGGAAGAATATTGTTGGAATGACGATAGTCTTCATCTGCCTGGTCACTTTTCTCATCTATGCCATCCTCATCAGGTTGGAAGACGGACGCACGTTTCTGGGTGCGGTGATGGCAGTCTCGCTGGTCGTCGTCCTCGCCTATCAGGCAGTTTATTGCAAACTCCAGGTCAGATCCACATTGGGCCTGCACCGTCCGACCTTGAAGAGCATGGTGTTTTCCATACTCTTGCCGGTATTGCTCGGAATCACTCTTCACGTCTATCCCAGCTTTCAGGGTATGCGGTTTCTGTTCGAGCAGGAGAAGGAACTGGTTCTGCTGTTCGTGATAGGCCTGACTGTTGCGTCCTTATCTGCATTACTGGAAGGTGTCGTTTGGCGCGTGAACTTGCATCACCACCTGCGGAAAAACTATTCTTTGCTCCGGGCAGCTGTCATCACGGCTAAGTCTGGTCACGGTGGCACTTGCCGATTGCCGTTTTTTATAAAGGATACGGGGATTTGTGGGTGGGAATCATTTCTTACCTCGGCCTGTTGTTCTTGATCTCCATTACGCTCACCTATGTTAGAGAAATTGGCCGATCGGTCATCCCGGCGGCCGTCCTGCACGGATGCTGAATGTCTTCTACCTGTCCGGCGGGCTGCAATCCGTAACAGCAGAACAGGAGGAACTGTCCAAGTTACTGCTTTATACGGTAGTGATGGGCATGATGGCGCTGGCTTATGGAAAACGATTGAATAACATTCAAATCAAAAACAGAAAGTCAGCGGTTTAGGAGAGAAGGGATTTCCGTGATCACTGAAATCCGTTTAGAAACCACCAAAAGCGGGGCGCTCCCTGCCTATATTGTCCATGAAGCCCTTTCGCTCAAAGGAGAAAATGCCTCAACAAATAATTTATGGAGTGGTAATCTTTATTTAGGAAAAGGTATTTTAAAAATAAGCTCAAACTTTAATGTTAAGCCTGAATTTGCTATAATAATTGCCTAGACATCGCTGGCTATGTCCCCTTACCTCTATACGTTTCACACGTAAATTAGTGGGGCATGCGGCATGTCTTTTTTTTATGGAGATCCATACCTTTTACAATAAATAACAGGAACATGCGTTCTTATAAAAGGTGAAGTATGTTATAATCTAATTAAAATGAGACAAGGTGAAGGCATATGTCAATTAAATTTATCGGTAATAAGACAAAATTACTAGACTTTTTAATTCGGAAGATAATGTCAGAAACGGGGCTAGTTAATGGAACCTTTGTAGACCTATTTACTGGTACTACAACTGTAGCAGTTGCATTTAAAAAACTTGGGTTTAATGTAATCGCCAATGATAAATTGGAAAGCTCATATTTATATGCTAAGTCAGGGCTATTAGTTAACAAGGAGCCAACTTTTTCTAAATTAATAGAACGCGAAGAAATAATCCAAAAGGATTTATTTGATTTACCTTATAATCAAATAATAAGTGAATTGAATTTGCTTCAAGGCGCAGAAGGCCTTTTTTACAATGAATACTCACCAAATAGCCAGCATAAAAGACAATATTTCACTGAAAGTAATGCGAAAAAAATAGACGCTATTAGAAATAAGATTAAGTTATGGGAAGAAAAAAATTTAATTAGTGACCTTGAAAGATCGCTTTTACTTTCTAGCCTCTTATTAGCAGTCAATTCAGTAGCGAATGTTAGTGGGACATATGGAGCCTATCTAAAGAAATGGTATGAAAGATCATTACAACCAATTACATTAAATAGATATCCACTACATTTCTCTGACAGAAATTTTGAGGTTTATAAAGAAGATGCAAACACACTTGTGAAAAAGCTTCCTCATACAGATATCGTGTATATAGATCCGCCTTATACTAAACGACAGTACCAAGCTTATTATCACATACCAGAGACTATTGCTATTGGTGATAATCCGAAGTTATGGGGAAAAACAGGGCAGCGCCCTCGTAGAGAAGATGATGTATCTAATTACTGTTACAAAAGCAAGGCTGGAAAAGAATTGTTAGATTTAATAGTAAATATTGATTCGAAATTTATATTTTTAAGCTACAGTTCAGATGGCCATATTACTCATGAAGAAATTATGGACATACTCTCAATAAGAGGAACCCCAATGTTTTGGAGTGAAGAATACGTTAGATTTAAGAGTAACAACGTAAATAATAAGAGAACTGTAAATGAGATGCTTTATTGTGTGAAAGTTGAAAGGAGTTAGTTTAAATGGTCGTAGGTTTCGAATCCAAGAATAAGAAATCAACTGAAGATGGATTTGAGTTTTTTTTAAAAAGTTCAATTTCTCGTCTCTATATATATTTTAAAGAAATATATCCTAATAGTGATGATGATGAGTTGCTCAAAGATTCAATTGAAATAATACTAGATATAGGATTTATATCATTGGCATATAAAAAAGGACTGTTCAATAGTTCAAATGATAAGGATTTATCTAATTCTTTGTTTGAGCAATTAAAGACATTGAGCGGAAATGAAAACATTCATTGGAAATCTTCATTTGTAAGGGAAGTTCTGACTCAATCTCTTTCCATTGTTTCAAATCAAGACTCATATGAGTCATTGAGTAAGTTAGTAGAATCCAACTCGCAAGAGAATCTTTTCGATTTCTCTGACAACAGGAAAGAAAAAGGTTCTTATTATACTCAACAAGAATTGGTGGATTTAATAGTCAATAACACTATGAACAAATTAAGTGTCAATAAAGATGTTGAACAGATATTGAATTTAAAAATACTTGATCCTGCAGTAGGAGGAGGAGCATTTTTAATTTCGGCATATAATTGGGTGGCAACACATTTAGGAGAGCGAAACAATAACTTATATCGGACAATAGTGGAAAATTGTCTTTACGGTGTAGATGTAAATGTAAATGCTCTAAAAGTGACTGCTTATTCTTTATGGTTGATTGTCGGTGACCCAAGCACAGACTTAAAAAAGATTAGTAATAATTTAATACATGGTGATTCATTGATTGCTACCAAATATAAGGTCGAATCAGAAGTATCCAATAACAAAATATTTAGTTTTTCCTGGGAAGAAGTTTTTCCTGCTGTTTTTGGTTCTTCGTCAGGATTTGATGTAATTATAGGTAATCCACCATGGAATAAGATAAAAGTTCACACTAAAGAATTTTTCTCGAAAATTGACCCTTCTGTCATAGGAATGCAAGGAAGCGATTTGAAAAGATACATAAATGAAAATATCCTCACTGAGGAAGTGAGTAAGAAAAAGTGGGTAGCTTACACGCAAACCATCAAACTTTATACTAAAAGGCTTGATGAAATAGAGCATTATAGATTTCAAAAGAAAGTTATTGGTGGCAAGGTTTCTGGTGGAGATAAAGATTTATATAAATATTTCGTTGAGTTATCTTATAATTTGGTCAAAGAGGATGGGATAGTTGGGTTATTAATCCCTGCATCTGTATTTCAAACACAGTCAACAACTGGTATTCGTGAACTACTGTTTAAAAATGCAAGAGTTAAAAATATTATTACAGTAGAAAATCGAGATAAAGTTTTTCCAATAGATAGCAGATTTAAGTACAGTATTTTAATTTTTGAAAAGAAGGAACCTACTGAGAGTATTCAAGGCAGATTTATGCTTAATTCTGTTAAAGAAATAAAGAGAGTCTTTGCAGAAAATGATTTTTTGGTCATTCCATTAAAAACTATCGAAAATATCAGCCCTATTTATCTAACAGTTCCTGATTTTAAAAATCGGATAGAGTACTCTGTAATAAAAGAAATTTATGATAAATTCCCATTAATTAATACAAGCAATGGTTGGAAAATATCAATTCATAGAGAATTAGATATGACTAATGATAGCAAATATTTTATTCACGAAAATCTTTTAGATAGAAAAGAAAAGTTCGTTCCACTTTATGAAGGTAGGATGGTAAATCAATTTGATTATGCTGCGAAAGAATATATTAGTGGGGAAGGTAGAAAAGCTATATGGAGGAACTTGAATTGGGATGAGAAAAAAATTAAGCCACACTATTATTTAAGAGAATCCGATGCAGTGAAAAAATTCCAAAGTTATAATAGGGTTAGACCGTGTTATTGCGATATTGCAGGACAAACGAATGAAAGAGCAGTTCAAACTGCTCTTTTACCAAGTGGAGTAATTTGTGGGAACAAGGTCCCCACATTTACAGTTAGCAATAGGTTAAGTAAAGGAAGTATTGCTTTAGATTTGATCTGGGTAGCAATTACAAATTCATTTGTATTTGATTGGATAATGAGACAAAGAATTACTACAACTATTAATTATTTTCACTGGAATCAAGTTCCTATGCCTGTCTTAGATGAAAAATCATCGATTGGTAAGAAATTAGCGATTTTGTCTGGTAAATTGTCTTTATTTGGCCACGTATTTGAGAGGGAGAGGGAGGAATTAGGGAGAATTTATGGGGAAGAAATATTCCCAGTTCAAACTTTAGAGGAAAGACAACATTTAAGGGCAAAGATAGACGCCTTAGTTGCAGAATTATTTGGTTTGAATTCATTTGAACTGCTATATGTTTTAGGTCAATTTCCTCTGTTAGATCGGAGTCAACCTAGTATTGGCTCTGGCAAGTCTTTTGTTACAAGAGATACTGTGCTCTACCACTTTCAAAAGTCGCATACTTCTAAGAAAAAGATTGAAAACTCAGAGGTTTATTTAGAAATGTCTATAGAGGAGAAGGAGTTATTAAGCGAACCTAGAAATCTAAACAAAAGAATAAATCATTATAGGGAGATAGGAGCAATCGCCTATATCCCGGGTTAAGGAGGATTTCCAATTGACAAACTTCCAACGAATTCTATATAAGGAAATTACACCGGGGGATCGTCGCAAGTTTAAGGGAGAATCAAATGATACACCTAGTGGTGGCGGAGCAATGGATTTGCGCTTTAGTCCGTACGATCTTTTTAAAGATTTCTTAGTAAGAATGTTTCCGGAGAAAAAATCGGATCGAATTCGAACAAATACTTTTAGATGGTATGAAGAAGATTTCAAAGGACCAAAATCAGAACCTGCACTTCTACACGAACCCACTAAAGCCAGGCCTGGTGAGTGGAGGATAGCAAATATTAATAAATACCTTCCTTTCGGAAAACTACCTCCAGAAGATGAGGGGGAAGCTTTTGTTATCCTAATCCAGGATGAAAATGGAGAGATTTGGCCAAAGTTTGCAAGTAAAAAATCATTAATTGAAAAATGGCATGAAGATATTGCTGAACCTATATTATTGTGTCACAAATCAAAGAAGAGAGAAAATATGGCTACTGCAGGTTTTATCGAAGCAGCAACTGGCGAAAGGAAGTGCAAACATGAGGGGTAGTTTTTCTCAGCAGTGTAGCCAGGTTGTTGAGTTGCTACAAAAACGCAAAAATGTAATACTCACTGGCCCTCCCGCAAGCGGGAAATCTATGCTTCTTAATGAGATAGAAAAAGCTTTTCTCAACCCTCCTACCTTAGTTGGTGCTTCCACTGGGAAAGGAAGACCAAAACTGATACCTGCAGAAGATGTCGGAATTCCTAAAGGTACCTCTGCCTCATTAGACAAGAATTGGATCGGGGGAACAAGGAGGAACAGGAAAGTTTTCAGAACGGTATTTCATCAAGAATACAAAAATAGAGAGTTTGTTACCGGATTGTCTCCTAAAATAGGCGGTGGTTACGGTTTTGAAGTTATTGAAGGAATATTGTATAGAGCTAGTGAGTTTGCTAAGCAACAAGATGGAGCAGCACTACTCATTATTGATGAATTGAATAGGGGGCCTGCTGTTCAAATTTTTGGAGGGAGCATTGCTGCTATAGAGCCGGAAAAGAGGCTGGACGCTAATAATAATAAAACGGATAAAACTCAAGCGTTTGAGCTATTAGATCCTAAATCCGGTAAGTTTATAGAATATTCTTTACCTGAAAATTTATTTATACTGGCTGCGATGAATCAAGCCGATTCTTCAATAGAACCTTTAGACGTAGCATTTTTAAGAAGGTGGAGTACTTATGAAGTAGCTCCTAATTATAAATTGTTAGAGGGATACTTAAATATTAATTTTAAGGACCCCGTAACAAATAAGGTCACTTCGCCAAAGGAAGTATACTTAGTAGCTGTCAAAGCCCTAATAGCGATTAATGAGAGAATAGTTATATTAAGAGGAAAGGATTATCGTCTTGGACATGGAATTTTCATGATTTCCCCAAACACACCTTTCAAGGATATTACTGATGCACTCAAAGATATTATTGAGATATGGGCTTACATTAAAGAGCATATTTTTGAATTGTTCTTTGGAGACGTAGAGAGCCTAGCTTACATTTTAAATGCTTCTAATACTAAAAGTAATGGTTTTTTCTTGCAAGAAGTAGATGTGAATGACGAAATACATACTTTGTTAGTTGAACCAGATATAACAACAGCTAATATTTGTACAATACTAGCCAATGTTATAGGTGAAAAAGTTTGAAGAAAATAACTTTGTATGAATATGGTCGTACGCAAGGAATAGAGACTTTATCTACTGAGTTAGGAATACCAAAAGAACGTCTTATTAAAACTGTTCAAGAAATGAATGTTGTATTAAAAAGTAAGTTAAGCTTGGATAATCCTTTTAAACTATCTGATAATACTATAAGGGCCCAAGGCTTGGCGGGTATTATAAGTTACAAAGGCATTGAAATAGAAATTGTTCCTAAATTCCTTCAGCCGGAATCGGATGATTGGAGGGAAGACTTTTATTTCTTATCGAACATGTCAAAGTACGGTGATTCGATGGGAAAAGTCTCTTCTCAAGTTTCTAACAACAAAAGTCTATTTGACTTAATTGGTAACGAGTTTATCATGGGTTATTTGAAAAATCATAGGAATATTATTAGGAAGTATAACAAAAAGAAATATGAAGACTTTATCATTCATGGGACACTTGAAGCCGAAACTATTTTAATGCCTAGTGAACAAGGATTTAGTCAGACAACAATAAACCTTACAAAAAAGAATCAATATAATGCTGTAATATTGGGTGCAGCACTTATTTTGAAATCTTTAGTTTCAAATATAACAATAAAAGTTAAGTTGCAAAAAGTTATAGATGAACTATCACCACAAGACATTTACAAATTGCCAATAGCACCGTTACCTATTAGGCATAGAAAATGGGAGAGTGTATACGAACTTTCGAGAGATATATTAAAGTTAAAAGGTAATAAGTTTGGTAGTGGACAAAATACGGTTCTCGGTTATACGGTGAACACTTGGAGGACGTGGGAAAAATTTGTGTCTTCTCTAGTTAGTAATTCCTTTCCAAACCAAGAGGTTTTAAATCAACATGAGTATTCGTTAGGTATAAGAAAACCAGCAATTGAGCCTGTTAAGGTAAAACCGGATTCTGTCCTCTTATGGAATACAAAAAATGGAGCAACAAAAATTGTAGTTGATGCAAAGTACAAAAATACCTCCTCAAGAGTTGATCTTAAAATTAGTGAAGCAGATATTTATCAGAGTTTAGCTTTTGCTACTGCATTAAATAGTAATGTGATTTTTTTAATATATCCTCATTTTGATAGTTCAAATGACGAGAGTACTAGAATATTTGAGAGAATTAAAATAAAAAATGTAAACATAGTTGGGGTAGGAGTTAATGTAAAAGGAATTTCAAATAAAAATAATCGAGTAACAATTTACAAGGAGTTTTCAAAAAACATTAAAATTCTTATAAGAGCATTACTTAGATAAAGGGGAAGGGTTATGTGAAATGTAGAGAATGTGGTGTGCAATTTAGTAGCTTAGATTTGCTAGAAATGAATGAATCAACATTGTTGATCTGTGATTCCTGCCAAATAACAAATTTATACATAATAGAAGCTAATGGCGTTCTCACATTAGTTGAAGCAGTAACCGAGATAAAGGCAGTAGAAAAATGGAAAGAAGTCAACCATGCAATGTTTCATGAAATTTATTCATTAAAGAGTGTCAGTAAGGTTATTTCACAAACTATTACACATATCTAAATTGAGGGGAATTCTTAAGCCTTGCAGTAAATAGGGACAGACCTCAATTCTACAAAAGTCTGTGTGAAGAAGTTTACGGTATTTACAACAGCACGTAATATCATGGCTACACTATAACCTAGCATCACTTAATCATTCAGAAGGCAAACTAGGGGAGACAACAGTGATCACTGAAATTCGTATTGAAACGACTGAAAGCGGCCCTATTATGCCCAATCAGGAACGGGTCCATGACTTGCGGATCACCCGGAAAGGCGTGATTGACCATGAGGTCCTTTCAACTAAAGGGGAAAACGAACCCGGCATGCACCACACTAGAGATCAATACAAAATTGATTCCGGTCGTACATCTGCTTTTCTTAATTCACTCGTCACCGAATTCCGGATCAATGAGTGGAAATCGGATTTCGGTTCGCCGGTTCTGGAAGGAAGGACATACGAGGTGACTGTCCGTTATGATAACGGATCGGTGCAGCGCTCCCGCGGGACGGTTGACCTGCCACCGGGCGGGCAGGCGATCCGGGATGTCGTCAGACAGCTCACTGTATTCAAACAGGAAGTGTGGATTTTCTGATAAGTGGTTTCCCGGAGAGGCGGTAACGGTATAGTACAAGTACCATTATGGAGGAGGCATGCACATGGATCACCAGGCACTCAAGGCGTTCCAGCAGTTTGACGATAATCGGTTCACGAAAGTCGATTTCATGAAAAACGAGAACAGCACGGCATTCACGCTGAACTTCCTTCCGGGTCAGTCTATGAAAGCGCACAGCCATCCCGGAAAGGAACTGTACCTTGTCGTGACGGAGGGGAGCGGCACGTTCACGGTAGACGGGGAAGAGATCATGGCGACAAAAGGAGACGTGCTCTTCTGCGGAGAAAAGGAAAGGATCGGGTTCGATAACAACGGCGACAATCGGACGACCCTTTTCGGTACCCTAACGGAAATCGGTTAACCGGTCTCCTGACTACCAAGCAAGCAACAACCCCCTCATCATATTTATTTAAAAGCCATCGTCCGTATACGGGATGATGGCTTTTTGCATACCGTCCGTTTTTGGCAGGCAACACTTCCCTGAACGGGAGACTTGACGAATTCGAGATATTAAAATATATTTAATTACGAAAAGTAACTATTGGAGCCGGAAGCATCCGCTCCGTTTAATCAATACCTTTCAATCTCTGGCTTTGGAGTGAAACAGGAAGATGAATTCAAAAAATGAAAAGCCGCCATTTGAGATCGGCGTCTATACACTTGGTGACATTGTTCCGGATCCTCATACCGGAAACACAGTTTCTGCAGGCCAGCGCCTGAAAGAGATTCTGGAGGCGGCAAAGCTCGCCGACCGTCTCGGCCTTGATGTGTTCGGAGTCGGGGAACATCACCGGCTGGACTACGCGGTCTCTTCGCCGCCGGTCGTTTTGGCCTCCATCGCTCAGGCGACGGAACGGATCCGGCTGACGAGCACGACAACCGTCCTCAGTACCGTCGATCCTGTCCGGCTTTTTGAAGACTTCGCGACACTCGACCTTCTGTCGGACGGACGGGCAGAAGTCATGGCCGGCCGCGGGGCCTTTATTGAATCGTTCCCTCTGTTCGGTTTCGATACGGCGGACTATGATGCATTGTTCGAAGAGAACGCGGAACTGTTCAGTGTGCTCAATGAAAACGAAGTCGTGGACTGGAGCGGGCAGTACCGCTCTCCTCTCCGGAATGCAGAAATCGCACCGCGTCCCGTGCAGCCCGAAATCCCGTTCTGGATCGGTGTTGGCGGTACGCCGGAAAGCGCCATCCGTTCAGGAAGGCTTGGTGCCGGGATGGCACTTGCCATCCTCGGCGGTCCGCTTGGACGGTTCAAGCCTTTCGCCGATCTGTACAGGCAGGCGGGCGCGGCGGCAGGGCATGATCCGGATTCACTCCGTGTCGGCGTCACCGGGCACGGCTTCCTTGCAGAAGACGGGGAAACCGCACGGGACACATTCTATCCTTACTACTCGGGATATTGGGAAGAGGTGAACCGCCAGCGGGGCATGGCCTTCCGTATGAGCCGTGAGGACTTCGATCAAGTCACCGGACCGGACAATGCACTATTTGTAGGCAGCGCGGAAGAAGTGACGGAGAAGATCCTACGCCAGCATGAAATGTTCGGCCATACCCGCTTCCTCGCACAGCTGGACATCGGCGGCCAGCCGTATGAGCAGGTCGCCCGGAGCATCGAGCTCCTCGCAACAGAGGTCGCACCGGCTGTCCGGAAAGCGATCGGCTCAATATAAACTCGTTTCTCAGACTTTGGAAACAATTAATCAGGAGTGATCATCATGGGATTTTTCTCTAAACTTTTCGGCAAAAAACAGGAAGCGGCACCAGTAGTGCCGGAAAAACTCAAAATCGGTATCATCCTCGGCTCTACACGCGAAGGCCGTGTGAGCCCTCAGGTCGGCGAGTGGCTCAAAGGCATCGCGAAAGGTCGAAATGATGCCAACTATGAAATCATCGACATCCAGGACTACCAGCTCCCGTTTGTCGGAACCACCGACGGTTCTGAACCTGGCATTGCTAAATGGAACGAAAAGCTCGCCAGCCTAGACGGGTTCGTCTTCATCGTCCAAGAGTACAACCACAGTATTTCCGGTGTCCTGAAAAACGCGATTGATACGGCGCGGGAAGCATGGGCGAACAAACCGGCAGGAATCGTCAGCTACGGCTCGACCGGCGGCGCGCGTGCTGCGGAACACCTCCGCGGCATCCTGGGCGAACTTTCCGTTGCCGATGTCCGGACACACCCGACCCTCTCCCTCTTTACCGACTTCGAGAACTTCTCCGAGTTCAAGCCGGCCGATCTGCATCTTGAAAATGTCACCGCGATGCTGACCGAAGTCAACGATTGGGCCGCTGCGTTCAAGACGCTCCGCGAAGGCGCAAAAGAACCGGCTCGCGTATGATCCACATGCACTGAGCATAAAAGCCATCATCCCCAAAAGGATGGTGGCTTTTTCAACTGAACGGACAGGGGCTATCTCGTCGATTTCGTCATTGGTTCCCCGGATGGTGGCGAATGACGAAACCGGAACAACACTCCTCCCAATCTGCCCGTCCGGCCACGTTGTTTATGGACCGGGAGAGAAGGGAATAGAGTACTTGGCTAGTTATAGATTCTGAGGCAGTGGATAAATGGTCAGGAAAGGACGGGGAGATGGATGGGGAAACTGACAAAGCTTGCGGGCGCAGCCGGACTGGTTGCCGGGGCGGCGTATCTCACGAAAGAAGAAAACCGAAAGAAAGTCAAAAAGCAGATTGACGAGGCAATCCGTGTGTTTAGTCCGGATTACAAGAAGGAGCTTGGCAAGCCGGCCGACATTGACGATGCAAAGATGGTGGCGGAAGGGGCGATGACAAGCGTCCAGTATTATAATCAATCCCAGGAAAACAAAACCGAACACCAATAAGCGGTGACATGCAGGGCGGCCCGAGGAACGATCCGGGCCGCCCTTTCCATATTCACCAATCGAAGTTGTTTAAATCTATTTATCTACGGGAAGAAGGGAAGAGAATCAGATGCAGAAGGTGATCCCGGCACACGGGAGTATTCGGCATCTTAAATGAATGATTACGGGAAAAGGGTGAAGACATGGATCACAAACACGAGGGCACGACAAACAAGAAACACGAGCAGCTGGAACAGTTCCGCCGCCAGAACACCGGCCAGCCGATGACCGACATCAACGGCAATAAAGTCGCGAATGACCAGAAGACATTGCGTGCGGGCAGACGCGGCCCGCTCCTCATGCAGGATTTCCACTTCTACAAAAAGCAGTCACACTTTAACCGTGAGCGGATTCCGGAGAAGGTCGTCCACGCACGGGGCTACGGCGTGCACGGAGAATTCGTGGCGACGGAGTCGATGAAGGACTACACGATGGCGAAGTTCCTGGAGCCCGGCAAGAAAACACCGGTATTCGTGCGCTTCTCCAACTTTGTCGGAAACCGCGGATCCAAGGACACGGCGGTTGACATCCGCGGATTCGCGACAAAATTCTACACAGAGGAAGGCAACTATGACATGCTTGCCCTCCAGTTCCCTGTATTCATCCTCGCTGATGCGATGAAGTTCATGGATGTCACACACGCCGCCAAGCCGGAACCAAGGCAGCACATGCCGCAGGCAACGGTGGCGCACGACAACTTCTGGGATTACGTGACGAGCAACCCGGAATCGGCACATATGGTCATGTGGCTCATGTCGATGCGCGGCCGGCCGCGCAGCTGGCGCATGATGGAAGGCTATCCGGTCAACACGTTCCGCTTAGTCAATGAAAAGGGCAAATCGACGTTTGTCCGGTTTATCTGGAAGCCGAAGCTCGGCGTCCATTCCATCACCCTGGAAGAAGGGAATATCATCGGGGGCGTCGACCCGGACTTCCACCGCCGGGACATCATCGAAGCGATCGAGAGCGGTGCGTATCCGGAATACGAACTATGCGTCCAGCTGATTGATGAGGAAGATGAATTCAAGTTTGACTTTGACATTCTGGATGACACCAAGCTGTGGCCGCAGGAAGAAGTTCCGCCGAAGGTCATCGGGAAGATGGTGCTGAACCGTCTCCAGGACAATTTCTTCTCGGAGACGGAACAATCCGCGTTCAACCCGGCAAACCTCGTGCCGGGAATCGAGTTCACGAATGACCCGGTGCTGCAGGGCCGTTCATTTGCCTACCGTGATACGGAGCTCCACCGCCATCACTCGGCGAACTACGAAGAGCTGCCGATCAACCGCCCGGTGTCCGACGTGAACCACAACCTGCGGGACAGCTACCTGAAGTACCCGATCGAGCAGGACAATGTCCACTTCCATAACAACATGCAGGAGGACGGCACCCCTCATGAAACTCCGGCACCGGAAGGTTATGAAAACTATCCGGCCGAAGTGGAAGGCCATGTGACGAGAGAACACCCGAGCGATTCCTTCCAAGACTACTACTCTCAGCCGCGTATGTTCTGGAACAGCCTGTCGATGCCGGAGAAGCAGGACCTTGTCGAGTCGTTCAGCTTCCACGTCGGCGGGGTGAAAAACAAGGACATCCGCCAAAGGACAGTTGAAATGTTCGCGAACGTCGACACCGAACTGGCGACGATGATTGCGGAAAACGTCGGCGTCACGCCGCCTGAGACCAAGCACGTCGACTACGAAAAAAGCTATCCGTCCCTGAGCCAGATGAATACGCCGCATTCCGCGATGACGTCAAGAGTCGCGGTCGTGATCGGCGACGGGTTCGACGAGAAGGAAGTTGACCAGGCGATGGCGGCACTCAAAGGCGTCGGAGCGGTGATCGACATCATTTCCGAGACACTCTCGCCGGTCAAGGGGAAAGACGGCATGGAACTCACGCCGACCAACACTTTCCTGACCATCCACCCTGCGCTGTATGATTCGGTCTACCTCGTCGGCGGCAAGGCGAAGATGAACCAGCTCAAGTTCGACCAGGGGGCGATGGACTTCTTCAAGATGCACTATATGTTCATGAAGCCGATCGCCGTCGGAGCAGGTGCCGCCCAGTACGCGGTGAGCACGGAAGCCAACAACCTGGACGGCGTCGTCATGGCGGAAAACAACCCTGAATTTGCGGACCAGTACATCGAAGCACTTGCGATGAAACGATTCTGGGACCGTACCTGACCGAAAGAAAAACAAGCCTGATCCGGCTTTTGCCGGATCGGGCTTTTGTGTGTCATTGCGTGCGGGCGTCTTCAATAATTTCGCGGATGTAATTCATGGTATTCCGTTCCGCCTGGCCGATGTCATAGTCCAGGCGGTGGTTGAGGATGTTCGTCATCATGCCCTGCCAGATCAGATTCGTTTTTTCATTGACCGGATTCATCTGCTCCATCGGTATCTGGCCTTCCTCGGCCGCCATCTGCAGCATGGATTTGCCACGCTGCATCACACTGCGTTCAAACAGGGTGGGCTGCAGTTCGTCAGGGACATTGACCAGTTCCGCCGGGTAAACCTCATAATAGCGCTGCATAAGTTTCCCGGGCTGGTCCCCGAGGTCCATGATAAACACCGCATTAAACAGTTTGGGCGACCTGAACGAATGTCGGATAAAGCATTCCCACGCGATTAAGTACTTGTCCAGCGGCGTTTCTCCGTCTTCCATCCGTGCCGTCACTTCTTCGGTATAACCGCCCAGCAGCCGCATCGCTGCGAAAAATTTCAGATGGGACAGTTCGCTGAAATAGTTATAAAGCGTGGCACTGTTGTAGCCTGCGCGATCCGCAACTTTGCGGATCGTCACTTTGTCGATCCCTTCCTCGTGAATGATCTCGACTGTCGCTTCCACGAAATATTTCCACATCCGGCTCATCTGCAGCTGTTTATTTCTCAATTTGGATCAGCACCTCCGTATTCTCTGTAAGTCTAGTGAAAAAATTGAAAGCGCTTTTGCAAACCGCTTTCTCGTATGTTAGGATAATCACTGGCATAAAAATAATCATGATTATTTACTATATCATGATTAAAATGTTCTCTGATTGCAAGTGTGACATTTTATAAAGCAATTGGATTGGCCAAAAACAATTGAGAGGTGATTGGGTGCAGAAAACACGAATCGATTCTTTTATCTTCTGGTTTGCGATTATTGTCGTCCTGCTGGCCACGACGTCTCTGGTAGTTTTCCGGGAAAGTGCTGAACCGGTGCTTGATGACATCATGACGGGCATTACATTTAAAATGGACTGGGCCTGGCAGTTCCTGACGATCGGCCTATTTGTCTTTCTGATCTGGCTGGCGTTCAGCCGTTTCGGAAAAATCCGGTTGGGTGACGAAAAGCCCGAGTTCTCGACATTCAGCTGGGGCACCATGCTGTTCACAGCGGGAATGGGAACAAGTATCATGTACTGGTCCATGGTGGAGCCGCTCTACTACTACTCCGGACCTCCATTCGGAATTGAACCCGGGAGCCAGGCGGCGGCAGAGTGGTCGCTGACTTATGCGCTATTCCATTGGGGGATATCCGCATGGTCCTTGTACGCATTCCCGACAGTCGTTATCGCCTACTCCTATTTTATCAGGAAGCAGCCGTCCCTGAAGATGAGCGTGGCGCTTCGCGGCGCACTCGGAAAATACGCGGACGGCTGGCTTGGCAAGATAATTGACATTCTCGTCATCTGGAGCCTGATCGGCGGACTCGGAACGACACTTGGCCTCGGGGTGCCGATGGTATCGCAAGTTGTTGCCCGGGTGTTTGGCCTCGAGCCGTCACTGATGCTGGATGCCATTCTTGTCGTCCTGATTACGGTCGTTTATTCGGCAAGTGCCTACCTCGGCCTTCATAAAGGGATCCGCCGACTGAGTGACCTGAACGTCTATCTCGCTCTGGCACTGGCAATCTTCGTGCTGCTTGCGGGTCCTACGCTGTTCATCCTGACTTACTTCACGAACAGCTTCGGCATGATGATCCAGAACTTCGCCATGATGAGCTTTTATACGGATCCGATCGCGAAGGGCGGATTCCCGCAGGCGTGGACAGTCTTTTACTGGGCGTGGTTCGCTGCGACGGCACCGTTCATGGGGCTGTTTGTTGCGCGGATCTCCAGGGGCCGCACGATCCGCCAATTGATCATGCATATGCTTCTCTGGGGTTCGGTCGGCGCGTGGATTTACTTCATGGTCTTTGGGGGCTATTCGATGAATGCCGAACTGACCGGCAAGCTGGATCTTTCCGGGATTCTTGCGGAAAAGGGCGGCGACGCGGCAGTTGTCGAGATTTTAAGTTCATTGCCGCTGAGTGCCGTCGTCCTGCCGTTCTTCATCGTCCTGGCTGTGATTTTCCTGTCCACTTCGCTCGACTCGGCCACCTACGTCCTTGCAGCCATCGCGACGAAAGAGTTGCTGCCCGGACAGGAGCCTGCCCGATGGCACCGGATGATCTGGGGCGGCGTGCTTGCGGTCATGGGAATTTCGCTTCTCCTCGTCGGAGGGCTGAGGGTTGTCCAGACATCCGCAGTCGTCGTGTCGATCCCGATCTTCGTGTTTTATCTTCTGCTGATTGTTTCACTCGTGAGATGGCTGAAAAAGGACTTTCCCGCAAAATCACGGATTTGATTATAAGCTTCCAAGGAGGAATAGCTGTTGGTTTTTAACGTCCGAGAAACAAACCGCTCAATCAGGGATGAATTTCCCCACAAAATAAAGGAATTGAACAACCTATGGATACCGATGTCTGATGGGACGAAGCTGTCCGCGAAAATCTGGCTGCCTGAAGACGCGGAGAACAATCCGGTTCCGGCGATCCTTGAATACTTGCCTTACAGGAAAAATGAATTCACGGCACTGCGTGACTCGCTCCGTCACCCATATTTTGCGGGGCACGGCTATGCAAGCATCCGGGTCGACATTCGCGGTACCGGTGATTCGGACGGTATCCTGTATGACGAATACTTGAAGCAGGAGCAGGATGACGCGCTTGAAATCCTTGAATGGATCGAGCAACAGCCGTGGTCGACAGGAAGTGTGGGCATGATCGGCAAGTCGTGGGGCGGTTTTAACGGACTGCAGGTGGCCGCGCGCCGTCCCAAGCAGCTCAAGACGATCATCACAATCTGCTCGACCGACGACCGGTATGCGGACGATGTTCACTACAAGGGCGGCGCGATGCTTGCATCGGACATGCTCTGGTGGGCCTCGACGATGTTCGCCTACAACGCCCGCCCGCAAGATCCCGAAGTGGTCGGCGAGTCCTGGAAGGCGAACTGGCTGGAGCGCATGGAAAAGACACCGCCGTTCGTCGAAGAATGGGTCCGCCACCAGCGCCGTGACGCCTATTGGAAACACGGTTCCGTTTGCGAGGACTATCGCGCAATTGAAATTCCGGTGTTCGCCGTCGGGGGCTGGGCGGACGGCTATCCGAATGCCATCCCGAGAATGCTTGAGAATCTCGATGTTCCACGAAAGGGACTTATCGGGCCATGGGCGCATGAATATCCGGAAATGGCGGTGCCCGGCCCGCAGATCGGCTTCCTCCAAGAATGTCTGCGCTGGTGGGATCAGTGGCTGAAGGGGGAAGACACCGGCATCATGGAAGAGCCGATGCTCCGGGCTTACCTTCAGGACAGCGTGCCGCCGCAGACCAGCTATGACTACCGCCCGGGACACTGGGTCGCGGAAAACCAGTGGCCGCCTGCGGCAATCAAAGACCAGAGGCTATACCTGGATGATAACAAACTCACAGAAAGTCCGACGGAAGGTGTTTCCATCAAAGTCGGAAGTGTCCAGCAGCACGGTATGCACGCGGGGGTTTTCTGTCCGTTCGGGCAGCCGGGAGATCTGCCGGCGGACCAGCGGAATGAAAACGGCTATGCCGTCGTCTTTGAATCCGAACCTGTGCGGGAGGAGACGGCCATTCTGGGCCATCCCGCGTTCCGCGTCGAACTGTCTTCCGACAAACCGCATGCACTGATTGCCGTACGCCTGAACGATGTCGCGCCGGATGGATCATCCACACGGGTGACCTGGGGAATGCTGAACCTGTCCCATCGCAACAGCGATGAATTCCCGGAAGAGCTCGAGCCGGGGAAAAAGTACACGGTCGACGTGAAAATGGACGTCATCGGCTACACGCTGGCCAAAGGGAACCGGTGGCAGCTGGCCATTTCACCGAACTACTGGCCGCATGCATGGCCGTCCCCGGAAGAGGCGACACTCACGGTCTACCCTTCCAAGAACACCTACCTGTCGCTGCCGGTCCGCGGGGGAAAGGACATCGACGCGGAGCTAAAGCCATTCTTGCCTGCGGAAACGGCTCCGGTCCTGACGAAGGACATCCTGCGGGAAGCCGGCCGGACACGCGAGATCAAGCATGATGTCGTAACAGACGTCTGGACGCTGGATGACTTCTCCGATGAAGGCTCCCGCCGACTGCATGTCAACGGCCTGGAATACGGCAGCACGAACCGAAACGTTTATACAATCAGAGGCGGAGACCCGCTTAGCGCCAGGGTCGAATGCGACTGGACGCTGGATGTCGGCCGCGGAGACTGGCAAACCCACCTGGTCACGAAAAGCATTATGACTGCGGACGAGGTAAACTATTACCTGACGAACCGCCTGACCGCCTATGAAGGTGAGGAAAAAGTATTTGATAAGACATGGGAAACAGAGATTCCCCGGGACTTTACGTAAATAAATTTATCCATTATCACTCGCCCGACCCGGCCATTGCCGGGTCGGGCATTTTCAGGTATTCCATTTCTTCATGCATATCGATGGATAAACGGTATTTCAGTTATGTCAAAACAAAGACTATACTAAAGAGTAGATGGAATCGGAGAGGTGAGCGGGAATGGAAGAGCGGGACTGGCTGATTTTGAAAACGCTGTTTGTCCACCAGAATATTACGAGAACAGCAGATGAGCTTTATCTCTCCCAGCCTTATCTGACCAAGCGTCTCAGGCAGATCGAAGAAGCGTTTGGAGTTGAGCTTGTCATGCGCGGCAGGAGAGGTGTCGGCTTCACCCCGCAGGGCGAGTACCTGGCCGCGCAGGCGGACCGGATGCTGGACCGTTTCGCCGAGATCCGGAAAAACGTCATGCAGATGAAAAACGAAGTGGCCGGAACGCTGAAAATCGGTGTGTCCAACCACTTTTCCAAAAACCGTCTCCCTCCCCTTTTGAACCGGTTCCGACAGCTGTTTCCGCAGATCGACTACCAGGTGCATGCCGGGTGGAGCAAAGAAATCGTCGGCATGGTGAACAACAAGCAGGTGCATGCCGGAATCGTAAACGGTGAATTCGACCGGGTCCACCGGGCCGAACTTTTGATGAATGACCCGCTTGTCGCCGTGGCAAGGAGAGAAATCCGGAAAGAGGAACTGCCGGCGCTGACAAGGATCGAATACCAGACCGAACATCTGTCGGAGAAATTGGCGGAGCAGTGGTGGACCGAGAATTTCAGTTTGCCTCCAAAAACAGGTTTTCACGTCGACAAAGCCGATACAGCGAAGGAACTGGTGAAAAGCGGTGTCGGCTACGCCATCTTGCCGGAATTGGTCATCGGGGTCCGGGACCAGTTATGCCGTTATGAAATCAAAGACCGCAACGGCTCACCGGTCTCTTCGGGAATTTATCTATATTATCCGGAAGAGTTCCGGGAAATCAGACTGGTCGGGGCGTTCCTTGATTTTATGAAAAAAGAACATGCCGATTTTATAGAATGAACTGAGGTTTTTCCCATGGATATTTTGATCACCATCCTCCTGAAAGTCATCGCCCCCGTCTTTGTTCTGATCGGGGCGGGGGCTATGATGCACAGGATTTTCAACTTGAATCTGGCAACACTTTCAAAGTTGCTGACGTATTATTTTCTTCCCGTCGTGGCGTTTGTCAATGTCTACGACAGCCAGGTGACCGGGGACATGTTTTTCATCATTGTCCTCGTCCAGCTGCTCGTCGCGGCAGTGATGGCCGGAATCTCTTCAGGGATGTCACGGCTTCTCAAACTGGACAAGGGCATGGACGCGACATTCAAGAACAGCGTGGTGCTGATGAACTCCGGCAACTACGGCGTTCCGGTCAGCCAGCTGGTCTTCCAGGGCCAGCCGGTCGGTGTCGCGGTGCAGGTGATTGTGATGATCATCCAGAACCTCATCACGTATACATATGGGCTCTACAACTCGCTGTCCGCCCGGCACGGCGGGGCAAAGGCGATCCGGGAGTTCCTGAAGATGCCGGTGCTGTATGCACTGCTTCTCGGAGTGATCCTGAAAAGCTTTGATATCGGGCTGCCGTTCTTTATCATGGAGCCGATCGAACGGTCAGCGGATGCCTTTCTGGCGGTAGCGCTCCTGGCTTTGGGGGCGCAGGTCGCCTTCATCAAGATCGGGAAACTCAGCAAAGTGATCATTGCCAGTTGCATCGGCCGGCTGATGATCGGGCCGGTCGTCTCGCTGGGTGTCATCTTTCTGCTCGGGCTGGACGGAATCGTGGCACAGGCGCTCTTTATCGCAAGCTCGTTCCCGTCGTCCAGAAACAGTGCCCAATTTGCACTGGAATACAACAACTATCCGGAAGTGGCCGGCCAGATTGTGCTGGTCACGACGGTGTTCAGTGCGCTGACGGTCACAATGGCCGTCTATCTGTCCAAACTGATCTTTTAGAAAGGAGAACCTATGAATCATCTGGAATGTGAACTATTGGATCAGCTATCCAGGCATCAAACGATCACAAAGGCCGCGGAAGCCATGCAGCTTTCCCAGTCGACGATCACCAAGCGGCTGAAGCAGATGGAGGCCGGTTTTGACGTACAGATCGTCCACCGGGGAAAAAAGGGCATCCACTTTACTCCGGAGGGGGAGTACCTTGCCGCGTGTGCAAGATCCATCCTGAAGGAAATTGAGGCGATGAAGGATACGCTGTGGAATATGGAAGAAGAGGTCAAAGGGACGATCAAGATCGCCGTTTCAAACTTTCTGACCAGCTTTATGCTTTTTGATGTGATCCGCGCCTTCAAGGAAATGTATCCGGAAGTGGATTTCCGGATTACCACCGGATGGAGCCGGGACATGTATGAACGGGTCCGGAGCGATGAGGTGCATGTCAGCTTCATCAGGGGGGATTATCAGTGGCGGGGAAGAAAACATCTTCTCTTCGAAGAAACCCTTTGTGTGGCATCAAAAGAGCCGCTTCCGCTTGAGGCATTGCCGGCCGCCTCAAGGATCGACTATAAAAAGGACGCAAAGCTTGCTGGGATGATCGACTCGTGGTGGGACTGGAACTTCCGTGAAATCCCGAAGGTCTCGATGGTCCTGGACAATGCGGAAAGCTGCAGGGAAATGATCCGGAACGGCCTCGGCTACTCGATCGTCACGAGTCTCGTCGTCCGGGATATGGATGACATCCATAAGACTGAACTAAAAGACCGGGCTGGGAAACGGATTACAAGAGGTTCGTGGATGTTCTGCAGGGAACAATCAATGGAGCTGAAGGCGGTCAGGGAATTTGTGGAATTCGTCGAAAATTATGATGCTGAAAGACACTCCGCAGGCTGAGAAATCCGGTTGGACGGGACGTCCGGGCACCATTATCCAGTACAATAAGGGATAGAAATGACCAGAGGAGGATTCCATGACCGACAGCTCAATGATTCCACTTACAATGACCCGTACGTTTGCCAGCTTGCCGGAAAAGGTTTATGACGCATGGCTGGTGCCGGATAACTTCAGGAAGTGGCTGTTCACTGCAGAAAACACCAATCAGGTGGCCGAGAATCAACCGGAAGTCGGCGGAAGCTGGGAGATCATCGACCGACGTGAAGGAAAGAACTACAGGGCGATCGGAACGTACTTGGAACTCAACCGGCCGAACCGGATTGTCATGACATTCGAAATGCCGCAATTTGGTGATGCGACCGACGAATTGATCATCAGCCTAAAGCCCGTTCCGGCCGGCACCGAGATGACCTTCACTCAACACATCACCGTTCCCCATGAGGAGGTGTGGGGGGAATCGGAGATTGGGAAGGCGCAGCAGGAATTCTATGACAGTACAGAACAAGGCTGGAACCTGATGTTCCAAGGATTAAAGGCATTGTTGGAAACCGGGGAAAACCCCTATAAAGGATAGCTGAGCAAAGAAAGCCAAATCATCATCCATGAGAAGGAGCTGATCAAGTGGCACAATTGCCGATCAACGAATACGGGCCGGCCATCCACCTCAATGAACGGGTCATCCCGATAGAGCCGATCAACCCGCTGGACCGGGTGCGGGTAACGGATAGCCTGATCGATGCATTGGTGGGAGAGCCGGAAATGCCGGAAAGCGCCGAGGTTCCTGAGTCATATGAAGAAAAGCGGAAACTCCTGAGAGGGCTCCTCAATATTCGGCCGCCATATCCGATGGAACCGGACTTCCTGAACAGTTTGGACGGGCTGTTGCAGCTGGAGCTGAAAGAAATGGGTGTGGTCAGATCCTCGTCGCTTCCGCTTGTATCGGAGCAGTTCCCGGAAGCTCCTGTTTCACACGGAGACAAACTGGCACTTTGGCAGGGGGACATCACGCGTATCGATACGGATGCCATCGTCAACGCTGCGAACGAGCAGCTCCTGGGGTGCTGGCAGCCGCTCCATGAATGCATCGACAATGCCATTCATTCCGCCGCGGGCCCGGAGCTCCGGGAAGACTGCAACACGATCATGGCGATGCAGCAGGAACCGGAAAAAACCGGAGGTGCCAAAGTGACGAGGGCCTACAACCTGCCTTCGAAATTCGTCCTCCATACGGTCGGCCCGATCATTGAAGGCGGGCAGACACCGACAAAGGAAGAAACTGAACAGCTTGCTTCCTGTTACATAGCCTGCCTGGATGCCGCTGCGGAAGTGGAGGCCATCAGGACGGTCACCTTCTGCGCGATTTCCACGGGCGCCTTTGGCTACCCGAAAAGCGAGGCCGCACGTGTAGCGGTGGAGGCGGTAAGCGGATGGCTCGACCATCATCCGGACCGGTTCAGCATGATCGTCTTCAACGTATTCGCCGATGAAGACGAAGCAGCGTATAAAAACGTATTCGGAGGAAAATAAAAGCTGTGTGGCATAAGTGCCGCACAGCTTTTTACTTGGAGGCCGCCTTGTCCAGATAGCGGCGGACGGCATCGATGTCGCCCGCGACTTCACATTCGCGTGCCTCGTCTTTTTCCAGCTTGGCTAGTGCTTTCTGCAAAATCTCCTGTTCCTGTTCGCGCGGAATGACGGTGACCCCATCCGCGTCACCGATGACCAGGTCACCCGGGCGGACAGCCGCGCCGCCGCACGAAATCGGGACATTCACTTCGCCTTCACCTGTCTTGCTGCTTGCCGCGACAGTCGTTCCCCGCACGAAAACCGGGAAGCCGAGTGCCTTGATATCGCGGACATCCCGGATGGCCCCGTCCACGACCAGTCCCGCAAGACCGAGCGTCTTCATCATGCCGACGACAAAATCCCCGGCCACCGCCTTGGTAAGATCCGCTTTTGCGTCCACAACTAGCACATCACCGGGACTTGCCGTCCGCATCGCGCGCAGCATCGCCGGATTGTCGCCGCCGGGAAGCTTCACCGTGACCGCGCGGCCCGCAATCCGGTATTCCTCGCGGAGCGGCTTAAGCGCGGCATCCATATTGTTCATCCCGCCCGTCGCATCGGAAATCGCCGTGGTCGGAATCGTTGCAAAGCGGACAATCAACTCGTCTGTCATTGTTTGGCCTCCATCCACTAAGATACATTTATCCTATCAAAAGGGGCGGAATCTTCAAAACATCAATTGAACAAAAAAAGAACTCAAGATAAATGTCTTGATTTCGAGATTAAATCATTGTATAGTGAGTAACGTAAAGTAACCAATAACAAGGAGGCCAAACAACATGGCAGAAAAACTCAACATCGGCATTATCCTCGGCTCAACACGTGAAGGCCGCGTAAGCCCGCAGGTCGGACAATGGATTAAAGGCATCGCGGACGGCCGCGGCGATGCAAACTATGAAATCGTTGATATCGCTGACTACCAGCTTCCATTCCTCGGGACTACCGACGGCACGGAACCGGGCATCGCGAAATGGAACGAAAAGCTGGCGAGTCTCGACGGCTTCGTCTTCGTCGTACAGGAATACAACCACAGCATCTCCGGGGCTTTGAAGAACGCGATCGATTTCGCCCGTGAAGCCTGGTTCGACAAAGCGGCAGGGATCGTCAGCTACGGTTCCACCGGCGGCGCGCGTGCGGCGGAACACCTCCGCGGCATCCTCGGCGAGCTGAAAGTGGCAGACGTGCGCACGCATCCGACACTCTCACTCTTCACGGATTTTGAAAATTTCTCCGAGTTCAAGCCGGCTGAACTGCACCTCACGAACGTTACTGCCATGCTTGACGAAGTGAATGCATGGGCGGGCGCTCTGAAAACAGTCCGCGAAAAACAAGCAGTCACCAAATAATTTAACATTGAAGCCCCGCTCTGCAGACGATCTGCGGAGCGGGCTTTTTATGGAGGCATCAATCGATTTCCGTTAAAATATGGTAATATACAGAAAAACGGGGGTGAAGAGAGATGCTGCGAATGATTTTGACGGCAGTTCTGATCATATTGGCGATAGCGCTTTTTTCCTTGGTCATCCGTCGAATGATGGGTGTCAGACAGCGGAAGTGGTTTTCCTATGATCACATCAACGAGCGGCATAGGAAGCTGGAATGGAGAGTCCGGATCGGATTCATCATCATCATCCTTCTTAACACTGTCATCGTCTTTGCAACAGGTGCTGTTGAGGATCCGCCCTGGTACATGGAAGTTTGGTGGCTGATCTTCGTCTTCGTGGTCGTGACCGAACTGCTGAGGGCTTATATGGAATACCGGTTCGTGGACGATCGAAAAGCAATGGCCGCTACGCTTTTTGAAGTGATCTTCGGTACGGTTCTGCTCGGCAGTGCAATCGCGACTGGTTTTTACGGATCGATTTGATGTGAGTGACTGGTTCGGATGTTTTGTGAAGGCCTTTGCGGTTTACCTGGCAGGGGGGCACGAGGTTACAGCTTACGACCAATCCGAAGTCGGCCTCCACAAAGCAAATCAGCTGGCCGAACGCCTGGGTGTTGCTATCGAAACACGGGCCATGGCTTGGCTCCCAAGACATTCCTCATTTTTACTGCGGGAAAGCAGACCGGCACGAAGGCAAAAGACATACCGGAACCGGTCATGTGATTCAGGGAGTCATCAAAAAGCGCATGGCTTAGCAACGTCTAAAATACCCCTTTCCGCAAAACATGGGTTGCGGAAAGGGGTATTTGTATCGGGATGGTTCAGGAAAAAGAGCCGGCGACCTTTGCGGTTTCCACCGCCTGTTTAAACGAGGAGAAAGCGGTGAGCGGGCGTTCCGATCCCGCCTCCGTGGCAATATCCCGTGCCGCTTTGGGAGAAATCCCGGTGACGAACAGCCGGCAGCCCATCAGCCTCAGGACATCCTGGATATGCAGCAGGTCAAATACGGGTGTATCCTCATCCCAATAAAGTCCCGAAATATCGATGATCACCGAATGGGAGTGGTGTTCCTGGACGTATTCGCTCAACTTGACCGTCAACCGGCGATAGCGCTCGACACTCATTTCCCCGTTCAGGGAAATGGCCGCGATGCCGTCATCGATTTCCAGGACCGGCAGCGAGAGGCGTTCAATTTCACGTTCCTTTTCTTCCAGGCGCTTTTTCTGATGAATCTCCACTGTGACATCCGTCTGGGTGCCGATGAAGAAAAGACGTCCACCGGCACGGACAGGATCGATATGCACACGGTTCCAGAAAGGAGTGCCGTCTTTCTTATAATTTTTCAGGGTGACAGTGACGGAATTTTCTTGTCTGATCGACTCACGCATCTTCTCCACGGCTTCAGGGTCGGTATCTTTGCCCTGAAGAAACCGGCAGTTGTGGCCGATGGTTTCATCAAGAGTATATCCGGTCAATTTCTCGAATGTTTTATTGGCATAGATGATGGGGTGGTCTTCCTGTGAAGGATCGGTAAAAAGCGCGGCAGCCCGGCTGCCATCCAGCATGGCTTCCAGGAGTTTGATTTGAGTTTCCGGATCCATTCGTCTGATGATGCATCCCTCCAAAGTCTATCGTCTCGACTGTGTCTTATCGTAGCACAGTTCAGTAGAGAACTCAGACAAATATGAAAGTTTTTGTTGGTTCTATGGAATTTGCGGCTTGTGGGATGGTGTGCTTTCATTCACTGAAACTCTGCCCGGCTGATAAAGAAAGAAGCATGCAGCCGGACTCCGGGTGCACGCTTCCCTTCCTTATAACCCGAGCCCCGTCCACTTCCAGTAGGTGAAGTAGAACAGCACCATGATTGCGATATAGGCTGGCGCGAGAAGGCTGCTGAGCTTTGCCAGATCCCTGGCGCTGAAGGAGCCATCACCTTCCTCGTAAAACAGGAGCAGTGCCTTGGAACTGACCGGCATCGTCAGGCAATAGTTCATGCCGATCAGCCCCAGGAATACGGCTGCGGCCGGATCGGCGCCGATGCTTTTCGCAGTCACGATCAGCGTCGGCACCAACACCACGGCGCGAGTTGTGTGTGACGTGATGTAAAGGTGGCTCGATACCGACACCGCGGCGAGAATGAGAACAAGCAGCCACTCGGGAGCCTGGCCGGCAGCCAGAAGCAGTCCGGACAGCTTTTCTTCGGCCACACTGACGACACCTGTCTGGATCAGGGCTGTGCCAAGTGCCGTAGCGGCGGCTACAAAGAGAATCAGATTCCAGGAAACCGACCGGATCCCGTCTTTGAATGACAGAATTCCATATCCGGGAACCATCGCCAAAGCGGCCCCTGCCATCGTTACAAACGCAATCCCGTAGCCATGGAGGCCGTCCGTCATCCAGCCGAGCAACATGACAGAAATCAGAAGGAGTGTCCGCTTTTCCGGATCGCTCATTTTTTCCGGGGTTTGCGGTGCGGGCAGGGAGTCTTCCGGAACACTGGCTTCCGATTCTCTTTTCGGCCACATCGTCAGCCGGATGGCCGCGACCGTGACCACTGTTGCGGCCGCAGCAAAAGGCACACCCCAGACCAGCCAGCGGACAAAAGAGATCGACTGTCCGGAAGCCGTTTCAAGCAGCCCGATCCCGATCAGGTGTGAACCCGCTCCCAGAAGTGTCGCGGATGTGCTCATCAGGATCACCGAAGGGGCAAGGACCGAAAGAACCTGCCGTTCTCTGGGAGAAAAGCGGTTGCCGAGCTGGTTGAGAATGGGTCTGGCAAGCGCCGCCCGCCCGGACGTGGACGGGATGAAAAACGAAGTAGCGAAAAGCAGTGCGGTCAGCGCGTTCAGCAGGCTGCCTTTTTTCTCGAAGCGGCGAAGTGCCGAATGGGTCAGCCGGTCCGCAAGTCCCGAACGCGTAAAGGCTTCTCCGATGACAAAGGCCCCGATCATCAGCCAGACTACAGGCTCGGCCATCGACTGATAAAGCAGATCCGGTTCGCCCGCTTTCATCAGGATGATGAAGAGGACGAGGGAGAGGGCCACATACCCAGCGGGAAGCCGGGTGGCGGCCCAAAGGGTCATGGCGGACAAAAATGCAAAAAGTGATATTTTGGCATCATATCCGAGACTGCCCGCCGGCACGATGAGTGCGGCATACAAAAGGTGAAGACCGGAAACCACGAGTACCGGCTTCGGTACTTTTTCTAACGATTCCGCTGTCCAGGACCTCTGCTTCCGGTGAAGTTCTGCACGGGTGGTCATTGCGCAGCAACCCCGTAAACCATCCTGCTTTTCTCGGCAATCGAAAGGCCGATGGATATCTGCCGGATCACGCACTCCGTTGTGTCTTCAATCCATTTCGGGGCTTTCAGGATCGATTTCTCCAGTGTTGTCGGCTTTTGGATGATGCTCATATACGCATCGATGCCGGCATCATAGTTCAGGTTTGCCCCTTTTCCGATCGTCCCGGCGATGGCGACGACCGGGATATTGTACTGTTTGGCGATGCGGGCGACTTCAGCCGGAATCTTGCCATCGGGCGTCTGGAAGTCGAGGCTTCCTTCAGCTGTGATGACGAGGTCCGCACCTGCAATGACCCGCTCCATATTGATGTACTGGCGGATGATGTCGAAGCGGGAATGCAGACGGGCGCCGGTAAAAGCGGCAAGGCCCGCGCCAAGCCCGCCCGATGCGCCGCTGCCCGGCTGGAAGCGCACATCTTTGCCTAGTACATTCATGATCATCCCAGCATAGTGCTCAAGTGCCGCAGCCAACTGTCCGACCTGCTCGGGCGTCGCGCCTTTTTGCGGGCCGAACACACGGGCGACACCGCGTTCGCCGCATAGAATGTTCCGGTGGTTGCAGGCCACATCGATTTGGACCTGCTCCAGGCGAGGGTCGATGCCGGAAACGTCGATCCGCTCTGCCTTGGAGAGGTCGCCGCCCCCTGCGATGGACACAGACAGGCCATGCTGATCAAGAAAGCGGACACCCAGTGCCTGGGCCATCCCGGCGCCGCCGTCCGACGTACCGGAATCCCCGCATCCGATCAAAATGCGCTCCGCACCCGCGTCCATTGCCGAGCGGATCAGTTCACCGACGCCATAGGTCGTGGTCAGGAGCGGATTCCTCCTGTCACGCGGAACGAGGGAAAGCCCGGCAACCGCGGCCATTTCAATCACGGCGGTTTTGATTCCATGCTCCGTAAACAGCCCGAAATAGCTTGGCACGGGTTCCCCGACCGGCCCGGTGACAGTTCGGTAGAGCAGCTTTCCGTTTTTCAATTTTGTGATCGCCTTTGCGAAACCTTCTCCGCCATCGACCATCGGCAGCATTTCCACCTGGATCCTGCTCCCGGCCCGTCTCGCACCTCTTGCCATTGCTTCTGCCACTTCTTCTGCTTGCATGCACTCTTTGAATCCTGAAGGCACCATTACAATTTTCATATCCATTTGAATTCCTCCCGTTTCTCTTTCATGTCATCGCCACTTTAACCGCTGAAGGGAAGAATCCACTGAGAGAATCATGAGGAAATGATGAGAAGGATAAAAATGGGGCTAACGGACCGGAAGGAAGGAGGTGCAAATTGAAATTTATCTGAAGCAGGCGGACCAAAGAGGTACATGTGATGAATCCAATCAGTACAATTATCAGGAGCTGATAGGAGGGAGAGCAGAACATTCCAACTTTTACGCCGGCTTAACCTGAAATCCGGTATAATGGGTAGCAGTAGAAAGGGGGGCGTTCCCGATGATCCGGACGATTATTTTCGACCTGGACGATACGATTCTGTGGGACAAGAAAAGCATCCAGACGGCATTTGACCGCACATGCGAGTTTGCAGCGGAAAAAGCAAAGGTGGATCCGAAAAACCTGGAGGAAAAAGTGCGTGAATCGGCACGGGAACTTTATTCCTCGTATGATACATACGAATTCACCCAAATGATCGGCATTAATCCGTTCGAGGGTCTTTGGGGATCGTTCGAAGATCCGGGCGATGATTTCCGCCGCATGCGCGACATCATCCGCACTTACCAGAAAGACACGTGGACAAAAGGGCTGAAGAAAGTCGGCGTGGAAGATTACGAGCTGGCGAATGAACTGGTCGCCAAGTTTATCTCGGAACGCCGGAAAGCTCCGTTCGTCTATGAGGAATCGTTCGAGGTATTGGAAACCTTGAAAAACGACCACCGGCTCGTGCTTCTTACAAATGGTGCGCCGAGCCTGCAAAATGAGAAACTGACCATCACGCCTGAGATTTCACAGTACTTTGACCTGATCGTCATCTCGGGAGACTTTGGACGCGGCAAGCCGGATGCTTCGATTTTTCATCATGTCCTTGAACGAACGGACACGCGTGCCGAAGAAGCGCTCATGGTCGGCGACAACCTGATGACCGATATTCTCGGCGCAAACCGGGCCGGCATCCGCTCCGTCTGGCTGAACCGCGAAGGCAACGAACCGCACGCGGAAGTAAAACCGGCCTACGAAATCAGCCACCTCGGCCAACTCGCCGACGTGATCAGTGACGCAAACCGATAAAGAAAGCCAGAAAAGGCTCCCGCTTGCTGCGGGAGCCTTTTTTCCTTCTATTAAAGATCAATCGTCCGGACTGCGTGGATGTCTTCGATTTCGAGGAGTCGGCCGACTTCTTCGGGTTTGACTTCATTGTCGACGGTGATCATCATGATTGCATCTCCGCCTGCAGTTGAACGGCCTACCTGCATGGTCGCGATGTTGATGTTTTCTTCTGCAAGAAGGGTGCCGACACGGCCGATCGCACCCGGCTGGTCTTTGTGCTTGATAAGAAGCAGATGGCCGGCCGGAACGACGTCAACGACATAATCATCCACTTTGACGATCCGTTCGCCGAGCACGTTGAGCAGTGTGCCCGACACGCTGTGCGTCTCGTCACCGGCTTTCACCTCTACGGTGATCAGGTGCTGGAAGCCCTTTGTCTGTGCAGATTTATGCTCGGTGACCCCGATGCCGATCGAATCGGCGAGGTACTTTGCGTTCACGTCGTTTACATGTGTGCCGAGGTTGCGCTTCAGGATTCCTTTCAGCGCATTGCGCGTGAGCGGGCGGACGTCGAATTCGGCCAGGTCGCCGGCATATCGGATGTTCACTTCGGTCAGCGGCTTGTCGGCCAGGTGAGAGATGAAGGCGCCGAGATCTTCGGCCAGGTCGAAGAACGGCCCGATTTTTGCCAGCACCTCGTGCGACACGGACGGCATGTTGACCGGATTGCGTACCGGATTGCCGCCGAAGAAGCGGACGACATCCCGGCCTACATCAATCGCAACGCTTTCCTGGGCCTCGATTGTGCTCGCGCCGAGGTGAGGCGTGGCGATGACCTGAGGCAGGTCGAGCAGGCGGTGGCCTGTGAATGGTTCGGTCTCGAATACATCGAGCGCCGCTCCCGCGACTTTGCCCGATTCGATTGCATCATAAAGCGCAACCTCGTCGATAATGCCGCCCCGGGCGCAGTTGATGATGCGCACGCCGTCTTTCATTTTGGCAAACCGGTCCGCATTGATGAGGTGGCGGGTTTCCTTCATGAGCGGCGTGTGGACGGTGATGAAGTCGGCTGCGGCCACGACTTCATCCAGCGTGCCGACTGCAATGCCCATTTCCTTGGCGCGCTCTTCTGTCAGGAACGGGTCATAGGCGATGACCGACATGCGCTGTCCCTTGGCACGGCGGGCGACTTCCGCGCCGATCCTGCCGAGGCCGACGACGCCGAGCGTCTTTTCCTTGAGTTCGACCCCGACGAACCTTTTCCGGTCCCATTTGCCTTCCTTCAGAGATAGGAAGGCTTGGGGAATGTTCCGGGCGAGGGCGGTCATCATGGCGATCGTATGCTCCGCGGCAGAATTTGTGTTGCCGTCGGGCGCATTCACAACGATGATGCCTCGCTCGGTCGCCGCTTCCAGGTCGATGTTGTCGACGCCGACACCGGCGCGTCCGATGATTTTCAGGTTGCCGGCCGCTTCGATCACTTCGCGGGTCACCTGGGTCTGGCTGCGGACAAGAAGAGCATCAACTTCTTTCACGGCAAGGAGGAGTTCAGCAGGTGTCATGCCGGTCCGGATCTTGAGTTCGACGCCTTCCGCTTCACGGAGCGGCTGAAGCCCTTCTTCGCTGAGCGGGTCGCTGATGAGGATGACGGCGTTTTTCACTGCGTTTTCCTTTTCGATTGTTGTAGTCATCATTGTGGATCCCCTTTCCCTAAATAAATCTGCTGAGCTGCGGCGACGCCTGTGCCAAGCTGAATGTTCTGCCCCGCTTTTTGAATGCCGATTTCGATCAGTGCAAGTGTCTGGAGCACATCACCCGGAGATGCATAGCCCATATGCCCGATCCGGAAGATGGCATCCTTCAGGTGTTCCTGGCCGCCTGCGATGACAAGGTTAAATTCTTCCTTGAGCACTTTTCGCAGCTTGGCGGCATCGAAGCCATCCGGCCGGACCGCCGTGACGGTCGGGGAGGCGTCTTCGTCATTGGCGAGAAGCGGGATGCCGAGTGCCTTGAACGCGGCGCGGGTCATGTCTTTCATGAGTTCGTGCCGGGCGATGACTTCCCCGAATCCTTCTTCCTCGATCAGCTGGAGTGCCTGCTCGAGACCGTAGAGGAGGGAAGTGGCAGGAGTGAACGGCGTCGAGTCTTTTTTCAGGTTATCCCGGTATTTCGTGAAGTCGAGATAGAAACCGCGGCGCGGGTTCGCCTCGATCACTTTCCAGGCGCGGTCGCTGCAGGCGGCGAACATGAGGCCGCCCGGGAGCATCATCGCTTTCTGGGAGCCGGTGACAAGAATGTCGATTCCCCATTCATCCATCTTCGATTCAACACCGCCGATGCACGAAACGCCATCGACGATAAACAGTGCGTCCGATTCATCATGGACCGTTTTCGCCAGTTCGGCCACCGGGTTCAGAACTCCGGTTGACGTCTCGCAGAAAGTGGCGAAGACTGCTTTGGTTTCCGGGTTCTTCTTTAAAGCTTCGCGGATTTCGCCGGGCGAGACCGAATGTCCCCATTCCGTTTCAATCTCATGGACGGTCACGCCGTAAGCATCGAGAATCTTCACGAAGCGCCTGCCGAAGGCGCCGGTGACGGCAACAATGACCTCATCGCCTTCGCCGACCGTGTTGACGACCGCCGCTTCAAGTCCGGACGTTCCGCTTCCCGCGAAAATCATCACGTCCTGTTCTGTGCCGAACACGTTCTTGAGTCCCGGGCGGATACGCCGGATCAGTTCGGCCGTCTCGCTGGCACGGTGCCCGACCATCGGCTGCGCCATCGCGCGCTGCACGCTCGGCGGTACCGGAGTCGGTCCTGGAATTCGAAGAAATTGTTGGTCTTTCAGCATGTCTGTTTCCTCCTCGGTCTGATGAAAATTGAATGAAAAAAGCCATTCGTCCCCCTGCAGTCTGCAAGGGGCGAACGGCATTTAGCCACGCGGTGCCACCCTCATTCACCGCCGGAATCCGGCGGTCTTCATTGACATGGATAACGGCCATGACCGGACAGGCTTACTTGGTTCAGCCCGCCAATATCAGGAGCGGAACGTCCGGGGTGGATCGCCGGTTCGCACCATCCACCGGCTCTCTTGGGATCCCCGATCCCGGACGCATGTCTCCTTCAAAATTGTTGAACGATTGCTTAAGTTGTGACTATCATAACACGCTGAAATCGGATGTCAACCCATCATTCGTGTTTTGGAGGGTTGAATTTCTTGTGACTCACTTTTGTAAGGGTTTTCACCTTGAAAACATATCTTTATCGTCATTTCATTCTTTAATGTTCGGTTTTAGCGATTCAAACATCGGGGCAGGACGTTCGATAGAAATCTTGATCGGCTGCCGCCCGCCAGCACTGGGCAGTTGGCATGCTTTACTCGATTGACTCTTTTTCGCACTGATCAGAATCCGTTGGCTTGAATTTCCGTGAAGCGGGAATACCAAGAAAGATCAGAGGATTTTACAGGCGAAAGGAGTTTATCACGTTGGAAAATGTCATTGTAGGTTATTTCAGCGAAGAGCAGGCCGCGCTTGATGCACTGGCTAAACTGGAAAGTATGCAGAATGCGGGAGGTGAGACGCAGATTGCGCAGGTCGGCATTTTCAAGAAAGATCATGGAATGATCAGCCTGCGCCGTTCATTCGATTCGGGAGCGGAGGCGGATGAATCCATTATTGGCGGAATTATCGGAGGCATCACTGGTGTCGTTGCCGGGCCTGTCGGAACGCTGCTCAGCGTTGGTGTCGGAGGCTCTGTCGGCACGGAGGAAAACGCGCCTCACATGATGCCTGACGCCAATCTTTTCTGGTCGATGACACTGCGGATGAAGGACGAGCATATCGCCATCATCGCGGTTGTGCAGGAATTGGACCAGACACCGGTTGACCAGCTGTTCGGCGGCTACAACGTTGTTACCGAGCGGTTCGGCGCCGCGGAAGTCCAGGAAGAGATCGAGCATGCCCGAAACCTTCAGGACCGGCTGGAAAAAACCGTCCGCGATGAACTTGCGGCAAAACGGACGGCCCAGCGAGACAAAAGAGTACAGGATCTGAAAGTTACCGTAAAATCGGATTTTGCCAACCTGATGGCTGAACGGCAATAACCACGATATCTATAAACAATCCGGCACGCTCCACGCAGGAGACGTGCCGGATTTTGCTTACTTCCAATCATTCTTTTTCCAGATGGAGGCATTCAGCGCAAGCGCGTACAAAACCCACCCCATATAAGGGATGATCAGCATTCCGGCGGTCTTGTCTACCTTGTAGACGCGTTCCGCTGTCAAGGCGATGGCGCCAAGCAAGATCGTCTGCCATTCCGGTTGGCCAGCCAGCACACTGCGGCGCCGCCGAAAACCGGCCCGGCGAGGCCGGAAGCCCATTTTTTGCCGTCAATCTTTCCGTTGACGTGAAACCGTTCCATCGGATCCCTTCTTTCTAAGTTTATACGTCTCTGCCCCTGTCCGCATTAGGGCTTGTCGCCTGCTCTGAAACGAAACGAAGATAATGGTAGACTGAAGAAACAAGGGCAATGTGAAACACTAAGCGGAGAAGGGGGAAATGTTCTGATGAAGACGCTCAACGAAAAGCTTTACGAAAATCTGCTGGAGAATGCGGATAAAATGACCGACGAGTGGCTGTCGAATCGCATACTTAAACTTGGCTCCGTCTATTCGGCGGCAGCCGGCGATGATGCGGTCAAGATGCTCCGTAAACAAAATCGGCTGACGATCCGTTCCATCGCAACCCGGTTATCAGGCCAGACAGGCCAGTTTGAGGCGATGAAAAGAAAATGGGCGGAGTTGGTGGCGGAAAGCCGCATCAGGAGCAATACGCCGATCCATGAAGTGTTCGACGCAGTCATGCGGTTCCGCACGGTCTACTGGTCATTTATCGAACGGTTTATTCGCGCGAATAATGAAGAGGTCCAGCGTACGGATGTCCTGAGGTGGGGCAGCGAGATGAATCAGGCTTTTGACGAGCTGTTCCATGAGTTCTCCAGAAGCTATCATGAAATGACAGAAGAACGGCTGATTGCCCAGCAGACGCTGATCCGGGAGCTTGGTACGCCTGTCATCAAGATTGACTGGGAGAGGGGCATTCTTCCGCTGATCGGTGACATTGACACCGATCGGGCACGTATCCTCAAGATGACCGTTCCTGAACGTTGTGCGCAATTGGATATCATCCATCTGTTCATCGACCTGTCGGGCGTGTCCATTATCGATACGATGGTTGCCCAGCAGATGTTCGAGTTTACCCAAATCTTGAGCCTGCTCGGTATCCGTTCCACTATCACAGGAATCCGTCCCGAAATTGCACAGACATCCATCCATCTTGGGCTCGATTTCAACTCAATTGCCACCTACAGCTCTCTCCAGCAGGCGTTGGAAAATACCCCTGATTCAAAAAGGTAGATCGAGGAAATCCGCCGTCCGGCACTTCCCGGAGTCGTCCGATACAGTAAATCCTCACCTCAAGTATGACCCGGGCGGTTTTTGGGTAAAGGACAATTAACAACAGCCGCAACATGATCGGACGGGGAGGAAGCATCATGAAGACCAGAGGCAGAAGACGCAGTTCAAATATCGAGGACCGCAGAGGGCAGGGCGGAGCGGGCGGTTTAGGCGGCCCGGTTGCAATAGGAGGCGGAGGTCTCGGGATTGTCGGAATTATCTTGTTTCTGCTGTTCGGAGGCGGTCTGGACGGCCTGTTCGGGGTGGGCGGTTCTGACGAGTCCGGAGCGGGCATCCAGGACGGCGGCAGCGGTTATGTGGAAACTGCAGAGGAAGAGGAACTTGCTGACTTTGTGGCCGTCGTTCTCGCAGACACCGAGGAAATCTGGGGCGAGGTCTTCGAGGAAAACGGAATGGCCTACCAGGAGCCGACACTGGTCCTGTATACCGGAAGCGTCCAATCGGCCTGCGGATTTAACAGCGCTGCGGTCGGCCCGTTTTACTGTCCGGGAGACCACAAGCTCTATATCGATTTGAGTTTTTACAACGAATTGAAAAACCGCTTTAATGCGCCGGGAGACTTTGCCATGGCGTATGTCGTAGCCCATGAGGTCGGCCACCATGTCCAGACGCTTCTCGGCGTCAATGAGGAAGTGAACCGGATCCGCCAGCGGGTGAGTGAAGAAGAGTACAACCGCTATTCGGTGGCAATGGAACTTCAGGCCGATTACCTGGCCGGTGTCTGGGCAAAGCATGCCCAGGAAAAAGGATATCTGGAGGAAGGCGATTTCGAGGAAGCGATGAATGCGGCCAGCGCCATCGGGGACGACACCATCCAGCGCCGCGCCCGCGGATACGTGGTACCGGAAAGCTTTACCCACGGATCCTCGGCACAGCGGATGGAATGGTTTAACCGCGGCTTTAAATACGGTGACCTCGATCACGGCGACACCTTCAGCGAACTTTTGAAATAACAGGAAAAGACGTCCGGCCCAAATGAGGCCACTGAAAAGCTATTTGAATATCCTATGGGCTAAAAAGAGCCACCATTGTTATCCGGTTTCCGGATGAAATGGCGGCTCT
This sequence comes from Bhargavaea massiliensis, assembly GCF_018390575.1. Classification (GTDB taxonomy): domain Bacteria; phylum Bacillota; class Bacilli; order Bacillales_A; family Planococcaceae; genus Bhargavaea; species Bhargavaea massiliensis. The sequence continues at coordinate 178,921 of NZ_JAHBCJ010000007.1, forward strand.
TTTTATATGGAAACACCAGAAAGTCACGTTATAGTCCCTTCTTTGTGTCCAACAGTTTCAAGATTCTTTTCAGATTGACTGAGAATATTGCATGATCCGCAGATTTATGACCGACACGGGCATTTTCATCTTCAGAGGCTCGCAATTGCTCCACGTCATCAGCAACGATTTCTTTCAGGCGGTTCAGCCGTTCCTTGACCTTAGGGACATTCGGAAGGGTTTCCTCCTGTTCGATGACGTCGATCAGTTGGTGACAATAGTCCAGCTCATCGTCAGTACATCGGACAGGTTCCTATATATCTTGAGATATTTATTGATTGAAGCGGAGGGTGCTTGACTCCTTGTCGGGAAAAGTGGGCCAGGCGAGACCCCGCAGGACCCCGCAGAGGTCTGAGGAGGCTCGCGGACCGCCCGCGGAAAGCAAGCACCCGCAGCGGAAATCAACCGGATGCTATAGAAAGGAGCCGCCACGCTGAATGACGGCTCTTACTTCGGACTTTTTCAGCGGTCCCGCCACAATGGCCGGACATCTTTCGCATTAGTCTTTGATGAATCGGACGATTTTCGGAGCAACGAGGAAAAGGATGATCCCGAGGACAATCGACAGTCCTCCGATGGTTCCGAAGTAAAGGGTTTCCGTTTCCGGTGTGTTCAGCTTGACGATCTGGGCGTTGATCGCCTGTGCTGCTGCGTTTGACAGGAACCAGAGGCTCATCGTCTGTGCGGAAAATGCCGCAGGCGCCAGGCGCGTGGTAGCGGCAAGGCCGACAGGCGACAGGCAAAGCTCACCAAGGACAACAAGGAAGTAGCTCAATACAAGCCACATCGGGTTGACGAGCGCGTCTCCACCGCCGAGCATGCCCGGAAGCAGGATTACGAGGAACGACAGGCCCGCAAACAGGAGTCCGAATGAGAACTTACGCGGAATCGATGGGTTCCGGTCACCCAGACGTGTCCACATCCAGGCAAACACCGGTGCCAGGACGATGATGAACAGCGGGTTTAGCGACTGGAACCAAGCCGGCGAAATCTCGAAGCCGAATGCGTGAAGGTCTGTCCGCTTATCCGCGTACCGCGCGAGGATCGTCGAGCCCTGTTCCTGGATGGCCCAGAACATCACCGACGCGATGAACAGCGGGATATAGGCGATCAGCCGTGACTGCTCTGTCGGTGTCGTCTTCGGACTGCGGTACATGACGATGAAGTAAAGAGTCGGAATCAGGATCCCGAGCACACCTACAAGCGCGATGACACCTTCGATTGTGACCCAGCCCTGCGGAATCATCACAGCCAATACAACTGCGATAACCACCAGGCCGATGATCGTGTATTTGATCCAATTTTTCTTTTCTTTAGAAGAAAGCGGGTTCGGCACCTGTGTGCCGGCAAGACCGAGATTTTTCTTTTTTGTCATGACAAACATGACCAGTCCGATAAACATCCCGACAGCTGCTACGGCAAATCCGAGGTGGAAGCTCGTTTTCATGAGTTCCCCGACGATGAGCGGTGCAAGGAAACCGCCCAGGTTGATCCCCATGTAGAAGATGGAGAAGCCTGCGTCAAGGCGGTGGTCATCCTTCGGATAAATCTCCCCGACAACACTCGATACGTTCGGTTTCAGGAGACCCGTACCGATGACAATCAGCACCATCGAGACGAAGAACAGAGCGATATTTCCCGGAATGGCAAGGGCGATATGACCGAGCATGATAAGGACTCCGCCATAAAATACGGCTTTTGATGTACCGAAGACCCGGTCGGCAAGCCAGCCGCCAATAATACCGGACATGTAGACGAGCGATCCGTAGATCGACATGATCGAAAGGGCAAGCGGTTCACTCAGGCCAAGGCCGCCTTCCGAAACTTCGTAATACATATAGAATACGAGGATGGCCCTCATCCCATAGTAAGAAAAGCGTTCCCAGAATTCCGTGAAGAAAAGAGTGAACAGTCCTTTCGGGTGTCCGAAGAACCCTTTTTGAGGGACACTCTCCACAATTTCACGGTGCGATAGACGCGACATATTGTGCTACCTCCTTAATTGTAGACCATATTATACTACTCCCCGCATTTTCAATTGTCAAAAATAATTTATTCCAATAAATATGAGAGAATTAAAGGGGATTCTGAATAGAATAATTATACTTGAATAATTAAAACACAAAATCAGCCCTATTATTAATAATAAATATCCTTATGAATCCGTAAGATGAAGCAGTCGTCAACATCTGCTGCAGCCAGGCGGCTTTACCTTTCTCCCGGAAATCCCCTTTGCTCCGTTAAATATGGCTTTTAGAGATGGGCGTGCCGCTGATAGAAGTGATTGGTGGATAAACGAGTAATCATTGACGAATTAAAACCTATTTCATATGATTGAGTGGAATTTAAAGCGTCGGCAGCTAGCAGAAGAGCGGATCGGCGTGAGAGGGGTCCATTAATGAAAAGCAAGTCTGAATCAACCATTCAATTCATCCCGGTCATCGTAGGAGGCAACAGGGGTGCATACAGCCTGGCGCGTGCATTTTACGAAGCCTACCATGTGAAGACGAATGTGATTAGCCCCATGATCATCGGGCCAATAAAAAATTCCAAGATTCTAAAAAACTATGTACAACCGGAAATCAGCCAGCCCGATCGTTTTTTTGAAACGATCGGAAAAATCGACCGGGACTTTCCAGGAATGAAGAAAATTATCCTTGGTGCGGATGACCGCTACGCCGAGATGCTTGTCCATCTTCAGCACAACTTTCCGGAGCATTGGATTGTTCCGTACGTCTCCGAAGAAGTATTTGAACGGGCAACCAATAAGGAAAGTTTTTACGCGGCGTGTGAAAGAGCCGGCGTGCCTTACCCGAAGACATTGGTGATTACGGAATTCGAAGAGAAGTTGCCCTTCGAGTTCCCGATTGTGATGAAGCCTGCTGACTCGCCGTCCTACCAGGCGCTCTATTTTGCAGGAAAAGAAAAAGTGTTTTTTGCGAAATCCGAAGACGAGTATCGCCGATTCTACCGGATGATGAGAGAAGGCGGCTACCAGAAGCCGATTGTGCTGCAGGAATATATACCCGGTGATGACCGGTCGCTTGCCGTGGTAACGGCATATACCTCTCCTGAAGATCGGGAAGTCAAGCTGATCGTGTTCGGTCAAATCCTGCTGGAAGACCACACTCCTTCAGGCATCGGCAATCACCTCGCCATCCTTGCAAGGCCGGAAGACAGCGTCGCGGAAGACGTGCGGAAACTGATCGCCGAAACTGAGTTCACCGGATTCTCGAACTTCGACCTGAAATATGATGAGAGAACAGGCAAGTACGTGTTCTTCGAACTGAATGGCAGGCTCGGTGTCAGCAATTACTACGTCACAGCAGCCGGGCATAACCCGGCGACCTATTATGTCGATGACCGGATCAGAAAGCTGAACCTCGGCGCGGTCGTGAACAAAGAGGAAGCGCTTTTCAATGTCGTACCGAAACGTCTACTCCTGAAGCAGATCAAGTCGGCGAAGCTCCGTTCGAAAGTGAAAATGCTTTACAGGCGGGGGCGGGCGTTTCATCCGCTAAAGGCGGACTTTGAGACCAATCTAAAGCGCAGGGCGGTCGTCTGGGCCTCCACAGTGAATTACTACAGGAAGTTCCGGAAGCATCCTCCGAAAGTTTAAAACACTGCCGAAGTCACACCACCCTACCCGGCCAATTCAAGCGGCCTCAGTCCTGTATCTATAGGACTGGGGCCGCTTAGCTGTTTTCAGGGCAACCCCGCTTTGGTCATACATAGCATGATACCGCTTTTCCGCCTGATTTGGGGTCGCCTGCTGACTGCTCTTGATTGAAGGCCCCAACTGATGTTATTACCCAAATGCAGCGGGGTATAGTTCACCATACGGCCGAGGTAACGGAGGGAATAGAGTTGAATAAAATCTTCACAATCGTTTCTTTCATTGGTGTCCCGCTCGTAGTAGCGGGCTCTTTCCTGCACTGGACCAGTCTGGTGATGTTCATTCTTTGCTGTGTGAGCATCATCGGCCTGTCGGCGATCATGGGGAGGGCGACGGAATCGCTCGCCATCATTTCGGGACCGCGGATCGGCGGGCTGCTGAATGCGACGTTCGGGAATGCGGTCGAGCTGATCATTTCGATCTTTGCGCTCAAGGCGGGACTGATCGGCATTGTGCTGGCTTCCCTCACCGGTTCGGTGATTGGGAACCTGCTTCTTGTGCTCGGGCTGTCATTTTTCCTCGGCGGGCTTAAGCATAAGCGGCAGAACTTCAGTTTGCGGGATGCCCGCTATAATGCCGGGCTCCTGATTTTTGCCATCATTGTTGCGTTCGTCATCCCGGAGATTTTCTCCCAGGGGATGGATGACCGGGGCACCATCAGCCTGAGTGTCGGGATCTCGGTGATCATGATCCTCCTTTACTTGGCGGGTCTGTTCTTTAAGTTGGTCACCCACCGCGGGTTCTTCACGGGTTCCGACAAAGAAAGTGGCGGCAAGCCGGAAGAAGAGGAAGAAGCGGAATGGTCAAAGGGCAAGGCGATCCTCGTTCTGCTGATGGCAACCGCCGCAGTGGCATTTGTCTCCGAAAACCTTGTACATACATTCGAGGATATCGGAGAGCGCTTTGGCTGGTCGGAGCTCTTTATTGGGGTCATCATCGTTGCCATCGTCGGAAATGCTGCGGAGCATGCCTCTGCCCTGATCCTGGCTGTCAAGGACAAGATGGATGTATCCGTCGAGATTGCCGTCGGTTCGACACTCCAGGTCGCGATGTTCGTAGCACCTGCCCTTGTTCTCGTCTCGCTGATGATGCCGGTCCAGATGCCGCTGGTGTTCACTGTTGCGGAATTGGTTGCGATGATTACGGCAGCACTTCTTACGGTCGTCATCACGCTGGATGGGGAGTCAAACTGGTTCGAGGGGCTGACCCTGCTTGCCGCCTATCTGATCATGGGCATCGGGTTCTTCTTCCTTTGACCGATGGAACAAATCCGGTTTCGTTTTCGTCCAATCGGGGAATTATGAAATCGGTATCATCATGAGCAAGGAGAAGAATGCACCATGAGAGAATTGCAAGAAGGTCCGATGGATGAGAAAAAGCAGTCCATCATCGATAAACTGGTGGATGAAGGGGTTTTCAAGATTGACGGCAAGCAACTGTACGAGCTGCCTATTTATACATTGCTGAAACAATATACCGAACTGCAGGAACAATAATCATTGCCGGACGGCCATCAGCCGGCCGGCTTTTGTTATGGAGGGATGAGGATGCACAACGAACGACTGGAACGCATCCGGGACAAATGGCTGGATGAGGCAAGCATCCGGGAGATGCAGGTAAAGATGGAGAAAGGGGAGGTCACGGCCGAGGAACTGACGATTATGTATCTGTCCCGGATTTCGGAATATGGCCAAAATGTCAATGCCGTCCTCGAAGTGAACCCTGACGCACTCCAGATCGCCAAGAAGCTTGACTATGAGCGAAAGATGAAGGGCGTCCGTTCGCCGCTCCACGGCATCCCGATCCTGCTAAAGGATAATATGGACACCGGGGATAAGATGCACACCAGCTGCGGGTCGCTTGCCCTAGCAAACCATTACGCGGCGGAAGATGCCTTCCTCGTCAAGAAGCTGAGGGAAGCGGGGGCGGTCATTCTCGGTAAAGCGAACATGACCGAATGGGCCAACTTCATGTCCGACAAAATGACGAACGGCTACAGCTCAAGGGGCGGACAGGTCAAAAACCCTTACGGCCAGTTTGACTGCGGGGGCTCAAGCTCGGGATCGGCCGTGGCCGTTGCTGCAAATCTGGCGGCAGCATCGATCGGTACCGAAACAACCGGATCCATCATCGAACCGGCCGTGCAAAACAGCCTTGTCGGAATCAAGCCGACTGTCGGCGCCATCAGCCGGACGGGGCTCATTCCGCTATCCATCACGCAAGACATTGCCGGCCCGCTTGCCCGGACCGTGGAAGACGCGCTGCTTGTATTCCGTGAAATGATCGGTGAGGATCCGGCAGACCCCGTCACTTCCCTGAGTAGTGTATGGGAGGGGCGCGACTGGGAAGCCTGCCTTGACCCAGACGCGCTAACGGGAACACGGATCGGTGTCGCCCGCAACATTTTCGAAAATGAAGCCGACAGTGAGATTCAGGAAGTGTTCGACCAAAAGCTGGAAGTCCTAAAAGCGTGCGGTGCGGAAATCATCGAGGACATCGATCTCGGCGTTATGGAAGATGACCTGGGCTACGATGTGCTCATGCACGAATTCAAGGCGGCTGTGAACGCCTACTTGGGCAGGACGCCTGCAAGCAATCCGATCCGGACCCTATCCGACGTGATTGAATTCAACAGCCGGCATCCGGAGGAAACGCTGAAGTACGGCCAGAACATGCTGGAGCAGTCGGACCGGACTTCGGGGACATTGACGGAACGGGCCTACTTGGAAGCGCTTGAGCGGAACCGGCATCTGTCATCCGAGGTGGCACTGGAACGGGCATTCCGGGAACATGACATCAGCGCGCTTGTCTTTCCCCACTACCACGGGCTCAGCTTTGGCGCCGCAGCCGGATATCCTGGCGTTGCGGTTCCGGCAGGAAAGACGGAGGAAGGCGAGCCATTCGGCATCGCTTTCTATGGCAGGGCGTTTGCAGAACCGCTCTTGATCAGTTTTGCCTATGCCTTTGAGCAACGGGAACACGGGCGGATCAAGCCACCGAATGAGTGATGGCATTTCTATCGGAACGAATGCCTTCTGTGATATAATTTACACCCATAAACTGATAGACAGCAAAGGATTGGACAACATGGAGAAGAAAACACTTGGAATCCTGGGAGGAGTCGGACCGCTCGCCACTATGTATATCGGGGAGATGATAGTCCGGCATACGGATGCCGATCGTGATCAGGATCACGTGGACATGGTGATTACAAATAATACCGCCATTCCTGACCGTACAGCCTTCATCATCGATCCGGAAATGACTGACCCGGTTCCTTTTATTGTACGCGATACAGAGAGACTTGCTGCGGCCGGAGCGGATATGATTGCTATCCCATGCAATACCGCCCACACATTCTATCGGGAAATCGCAGCTGTTTCACCGGTGCCGGTTCTGAATATGATTGAAGAAACGATAAAACGTGCCGCTGAAGAGGGAGCCGAGACGCTAGGTATCCTGGCAACAGACGGAACGATCATCAGCCGGGTTTACCAGGATGCGTGTGAATCCAAAGGAATCATGCCAGTATTGCCGGATGCAGATATTCAGGAAGCCGTCATGTCAATAATTTATGATTATGTAAAGGCTGGACGCCCGGCAGACCCTGCTTTGTGGGCGAAGGTGGAAGAGAATATGAAGGAAAAAGGCTGTGACAAGATCGTGCTTGGCTGCACCGAATTGTCGATTGTAAAAAAGGAGCTGTCGTTGAATGAACATTACATCGATTCGCTTCTCGTCCTTGCAGAAAAGGGCATACTGGCATGCGGCCACAGTCTCAGAAAGCATAAATAAAGATCATGCGGATGGTAAACGTTCTCTGCCATCCGTTTTGTATATCGTTGATTAATCCGGAGAAACACTGGAATGGAGAAAAATATTGTTGTGAAACGGGGAATGGAAGATGAATTGGATTGAACGGCTGGAACCGCAATTCCGGGAAAAATGGACATTTGAAGAGGAGATGCCGATCCAGTCCAAGATGATTCCTGCGATGATCGACGGACGGGACATCGTGGCGAAATCGCCGACCGGATCGGGCAAGACGCTCGCCTATGTAATCCCGCTATTGACGCTCGCTGACGGAACGTCAAAGAAAACGGAAGCGCTTGTGATGGCGCCATCGCAGGAACTCTGCATGCAGATCGTCGAAGTATTCCGCGAGTGGACGGAAGGCACCGATGTCACGGTCACGCAGCTGATCGGCGGCGCGAACAAGCAGCGCCAGATCGAAAAGCTGAAAAAGAAGCCGACGATTGTCGTTGGAACGCCGGGGCGCGTCTGGGAACTCGCCAATGACCGGAAGCTGAAAATGCACGACATCCGCCACATCGTCCTGGATGAAGGTGACCAGCTTCTCGGGCGCGACCACCGGACCGATGTCAAGTCGCTGGTCGCAGCCGCGGCATCCGACTGCCAGGTCGCGGTCGTCTCGGCGACGATCACCGATGAGATCCGGCTTGTTGCAGAGCGTTTCATGGATGACCCGCTACAGCTGAGCGTGACTGCCGAAGAGCTTCCGAAAAAGGGGAAAATCACCCATTCCTATATCAAGGTCGACGAGCGCGATAAAACAGACCTGATCCGCAGGCTTTCCCATGTGGAAGGTTTGCGGGGACTGGCCTTCATCAATAACACGGACCAGCTCGTCATGAAAGAGTCGAAGCTGAAGTTCCAGGACGCGCCGGTTTCCGTCCTCCACTCCGGTATGAACAAGATGGAGCGGAAACAGGCGCTGGACGGATTCCGGGACGGCACAGTGCGCATCCTGATCGCGACCGATGTGGCTGCCCGCGGCCTCGATATTACAGGCCTCACGCATGTGATCCATGTCGATGTGCCCCGCACCGAGGAGCAGTACACGCACCGTTCGGGCAGGACAGGCCGCGCAGGCGCCGACGGTGAAGTGCTGTCGTTTGTATCCTATCCGGACGAAAAGACATACCGGAAGCTGACCCGTGCACTGCCCGGCAAACCGGTCCAGAAAGTCTGGCACAAGGGAGGCCTTATTGAAGGCTCATCCAAGACCGTGCAAGCTGCAGGTGCCGGAAAACCCGCGGGCAATGCCGGGAAAGGCCAGCGCAGCGGACAGAGAAAGGAAGGGAACAAGGGCGGAAAACGGCGATGAGGCGGCTGGTGCTCCTTGTCGGCACGCTGTTGTTGCTATTCCCGCAGCCAGGTCCCGCACAGGCAGCCGCTCCGGCATCTTATGTGGCACTCGGCGATTCGCTGGCTGCAGGGCAGACGCCGAACCGCGCGATTGACCTCGGCTACGCGGACATGATTGCGATGAAGCTGCGGCAGCACATCGGACTCGCCTTTTATTCGAAGGACCTCAGCTATCCGGGATTCACGAGCGGCCAGGTGCTGGAGCGGATCCGGTCTGATGAAGCTCGGCCTGTTCTGGAAAGGGCCACACTGATCACCGTTTCCGCGGGCGCCAATGACTTGCTCAGCCTCGTGCGCCATGATCCCAGATCCGGCACGCTCGCCTATGACCGGATACCGGCAGATTATGCGCTGAACGGAGTAAGGAAGAATATGGCGGCCATCCTGGATGAGCTGGCGGAGCGGGCGCCAGGGGCGAAAGTATATATCATGGGCTATTATTTCCCGTACCCCCATGCACGTGACAAGATGAAGCCGGGCCTCCGCAAAGAATTGGGCAGGCTCAATGCCCTCTTGAAGCAGGAGACGGAAGCTGAGGGAGCTGTTTTCGTACCGGTTGAAGAGACATTTGCCGCTGAAGGCAGCCAGTTGCTTCCGAACCCGGCGGACGTCCATCCGTCACTGGAAGGGTACCGCCGGATGGCGAACGCCTTCTTTGAAAACTCTCCCTACCGGCTGTCCGTACAGCCATGGGAAGTGCCGCAGCCGAACCCGGTCTCGTTTGAGGAAATGAATCGCCGGATGAAGCAAGCGGACGGGCGCAGTGCCGATTCCGGCGATGCAACACCGTCCCGAATAGCACTCGATAAACACCTTCAGGACATCCATGCCATCTACTTTAACCCCTCCGATTTGCCGGAGGGGTTTTTATAAGGTGTGAAACGAAGCCTTGCGAACTGGGGTGTTGCCATACTCTTGTGAGACACTGCTATACTCGAGAAAAACGTAGGCCGTTCCAGCCCCATACACACAAAACCCCCGCCGATTCCGGCGGGGGGTGGGTCTGTCCATCTGAATTCCGGTTTATTCCAGATGGCAGGCGGGCAGACTGGACTTATCGCTTGAGGAGCCGCGGCGCGGTGCCGAACAGGAGGGCGCAGGCGGCGGCTGTCAGGATGATGGACGGGATCATGTAGCCGGCGTTGTAGACGATTGAATACCACCAGACATTGTCGCCCGCATCAAGCGCCGCGGCACCGAAGAATACGACGCCCGACAACACATGCATGATGTAGCGAAGCAGGCCGCCGATGACTGTGCCGATCACGATGCCGGTCACCATCCGGCCCTTTTCGCCGGAGTCGGCACCGCGCAGCACCATCGGCCGCAGGAAAGCGGCAGCGCCGATCACGACAAATGCCGCGATGTAATCCAGGAAGCCTTGCACCGGGTGGATGATGTAGGCGCCGGCAAATGTCTGGAGAATGCCGAGGACCAGGCCGGTGAGCAGGCCGCCCCCGAGCCCCCAGCGAAAGGCCATCAGGACGATCGGCACCATTGTGAGGCTGATAGAGCCGCCTTGAAACCAGAGTTTGATGGAAATCTGATCAAGTACGAAGCCGATTGCGGAAAAGATCGCGACCTCGATCAGCAATTGAAGACGTTTATTGCGTTGCATCGGAAGATTCTCCCCCATTTTTATAATGTCGCAGAAGGGGATGGCCAATGGAAAAGGCGTCCGGGACAGAACCGGACGCCTTCGGGCATCGTTTTCCATCCACATCCCTGCGCAAGCATGACCTTACAGGTTCAAAGGGTCTGGGCGCCGGCCGCCCACTCTCAGCCGCATCCGCGGCTCCCCTCGTGGTTCAACTATTCAGTATGGACCCTTCAAGTGTAGACTACCCGCCCGCTGTTTTCAAGCCGCCCCGGCATAGGATGGAGACAGCTGTGCCACGTTTCTGAAGGAGGGCATCACCATGGACAATCCGCGCCTGATCGCCTCATTCAACTACTTCAGCATCCTTTTCGCTCCCGTCCTGTTCCCGCTTATCCTCCTTTTCGCTTCGGGAGACGGGCTTGTCCGGCGCCACGCAAAGCGGGCGCTAGCCATCCAGCTTCTTCCTGCCGTACCGCTCGCAGCGCTTCTTATGACAACTTTCATCGCGGCCAACGAAGTGAGGGAAGCGGCGTTCACCGGTATGGCGCCGACACTCGGCCATGCAGGGACGGCGGCCGTGCTGTCCTTGCTGTATGCCGTTTTTCAGGGAGCTGCGTTTGTCTGGTGTGCCGCGGCGGGGATCCGCGCGCTGAAAACGTGACTGTTTGGCGGCGGTCCGGTCTGTGGTATAGTGGAATCTGAATCCACAGAAGGAAGTGCTGAATCGAATGATCGCGAAGACGACCGAAGACTTCGAGAATCTCAAGAAAATTGGGCGCATCTGTGCGGAGATCCGCGATGCGCTGAAAGATGCCGCGAAACCCGGCGTCACAACCAAACAGCTGGATGACATGGCCGGGCGCATGTTCGAGGAAAAGGGAGCCATCTCCGGTCCCAAAGGCGAGTATGATTTCCCGGGCTTTACGTGCATCAGCGTCAACGAAGTGGTGGCTCACGGCATACCGGACAACTATGTGATCAAGGACGGCGACATGGTCAACATCGATGTGTCCGGATCGTACAACGGCTACTTTGCCGATACCGGCATTTCGATCGTGGCCGGGGAGCCGGACGAAGAAAAGCAGAAGCTGATCGATGTCGCGAAGTCTGCTTTTGACAAGGCGATGGAGAAAGTGAGGCCCGGCGGCAGGCTGAACCAGCTCGGCAAGGCGGTCAGCCGGGAAGCGAGCGACCACGGCCTTCACGTCATCAAAAACCTGACGGGCCACGGTGTCGGCCGCTCCCTGCATGAAGAACCAAGTCATGTGCTGAACTATTATGACCGCTGGGATACCACCCTGCTGAAAGAAGGCATGGTCCTCGCGGTCGAGCCGTTCATCTCCCAGAAGGCGGAGCACATCATCGAAGGCGGCGACGGCTGGGCGTTCATTACGCCTGACAAGTCGCTCGTGGCCCAGATCGAACACACCGTCATCGTCACGGCGGACGGCCCGCTTCTGATCACTGACATCAGCGAAGAGTAAAAACGGTCCCGGGGAAAAATCCCGGGACCGTTTTGCATATGTTGAATCATTAATCTTCCGCCGTTCGCGGCACATTTCTGCTTTGTCTTTTGCTGATGATCATCCAGGCAATCACAGCACCCGCAAGGAATAGGGAAGCTGCGGATACAAGTGGCTCGTCCAGCCCGTTCCTCAATGCGACCATGAGAGACATCCACGCAAAGACCCCTGCAAACACATCGTCCTTATGATGGTAAAGGAAATGAAGCGCGACTGCAGCTGCAAAGGTGAGCGTAATGATTGCCCATAGTGCATCACTCAGGCCAAGACCGCCCCAGTCATTCTCCTCAAGCGTATAATGAATTCCTACCAGGAGGCTGAAGAAGAAATAGGAGAAGATCCCCGATATGGGAACCCGTCCGGAAAGGCGATTCTCCGTTTTGGGATAAGTAAAGTAGAGAGCGGCCAGTACCGCCAGCATGGCAACATCAGATACGAGGAACAGGAGAAAGCGTTCTTCCTGCCAAGCGATGAGTTCGATCATATGGAACATGGAGGCGGCGATGAAAAGAGCAGTTCGCAGATTGGCGGTTGCCGGGCGCTCCGCCGGCCCGCCGCCGCGTATGACATACAATCCCAGAAGCGGGACAAGGATCAGCAAAATCAGCGATGCGTATATTGACGGCATGAAGACGACCGGAAGCCGCGCAGCAATCTCCCCGACGGGCCGCCCGAATGCCGGCATGAACATCGCCGATGCATGAAAGCCGACCGCCGCCAGCAGGGCGATCCCCATCAACAGTTTTCGGATCAATCTTCTTCACCTCCTACCCGTATTAGTATACATGGGATTTTCGGTGTTAACGGCGGAAAGTGTGACGCTTTTTTGCCAGATGGCAAGTTTCGCCTTCCGAACAACCGTGTTATAATTGTAAAGGAAATTGTTGTTAGAAAATTGGCAAACAGTCAGGGGGAATTGGGATGTCAACCACTACGTATCCGGTCACCTGGGACCTGGAGGCATTTTTCAGCGGCGGCAGCGAATCGGAAGAACTCCGTGCCCATCTTGATGAAGGGGCTAAAAAGGTCCGCGGCTATGCGGAAGCGGTCGCGGATTTCCGCACGCCTGAAACTGCAGACGCTGCAGAGAAAGTCGGGGATCTGATCGAAGAGACGAAAAACACCTCGGCCCACCTGAGAGAATCCGGCGCCGTCATCGGCTGCTTCCTGGCACAGGACACCACAGATAAAAAGGCGCACCTTCTGCAGGGAGAATCGTCCGCGCTCGGCGCAAAGTTCCAGACGGCGTTCATGTCGTTCCAGCAGAAGCTGTCAAAGACCGATGAGAAGGTATGGGAAGAACTGCTGGCCTCCGAGGGATTAAAGGAATTCTCGTTCATCCTGGGTGAATGGCGCAAAAAAGCCGGGGCCAAGCTCCCGGAAGAGCAGGAAGCGCTCATCACGGCGCTGTCGGTCGACGGCTACCACGGCTGGGGCGAACTGTACGACCTGCTTGTCGGAGACATGCATGTGAAGGTCACGGTTGACGGAGAGGAGAAGGTTCTTTCCGTCGGACAGGCGAACAACCTCGGCACCCATCCCGATCCCGCTGTCCGCAAAGAAGCGTTTGAAAAGCTGGAAGCGGCATGGGCCGAAAAAGAAGAGTTCTTCGCAAAAACACTCAACTCCCTTGCAGGGTTCCGCCTTCAGGTTTACGAGAAGCGGGGCTGGGACCATGTCCTCCGCGAACCGCTTGAGTATAACCGCATGAAGCAGGAGACGCTTGATGCGATGTGGGGCGCGATTTCGGCGAATAAGCAGCCGTTTGCAGAATATCTGAACCGGAAGGCCGCACTTCTCGGCAAGGAACGGCTTGACTGGCATGACATGTCTGCGCCGGTTTCCGAATCCACGGCAAAAATGGATTATCAGGAAGGCGCGGAATTCATCCTGAAGCATTTCGGGAAGTTCGGCCCGGAACTTGAATCGTTCGCGCGCATGGCGTTCGAGAACGGCTGGATCGAGGCGGAAGACCGGCCGAACAAGCGTCCGGGCGGATTTTGCACCGGCATGCCGCTGTCCGAGGAATCGCGCATCTTTATGACCTACAGCGGTTCGATGTCGAACGTCGCTACACTCGCGCACGAGCTTGGCCACGCTTTCCATTCCTATGCGCTTCGGCCCGTCCATCAGCTGAACAGGCAATATGCGATGAATGTGGCGGAGACTGCTTCGACATTCGCCGAGATGATCGTGGCGGACGCGGCGGTAAAAGAAGCACAGTCCAGGGAAGAAAAGATTGCCCTCCTTGAAGACAAGGCTCAGCGCAGTGTGGCCTTCTTCATGAACATTCATGCGCGCTTCCTGTTCGAAACGCGTTTCTATGAAGAACGGAAAAAGGGCGTCGTCTCTTCTGAACGCCTGAACGAACTGATGGAAGAAGCGCAGCGCGAGGCATATGCCGGCGCAATTGGCGAAGCCCATCCACACTTCTGGGCCTCCAAATTGCACTTCTACATTACGGGCGTTCCGTTCTACAACTTCCCGTACACGTTCGGCTACCTGTTCTCCCTCAGCATCTATGCGAAAGCGCTTGAGGAAGGGGAGTCGTTCGAAGAAAAGTACATGGCACTCCTGCGCGACACGGCCGTCATGACAACGGAGGACCTGGCGATGAAGCATCTCGGCGAAGACATCACAAAGCAGGACTTCTGGGAAAAGGGTGTCCGGCTCTGCATCCGTGATGTGGAAGAATTCCTCAGCCTGACATCCGATGAAGGGTGATCCGCCTTGATTACGCTGAAAGGCGAGAAGATCATTTTGCGCGTCCTGACCGACGATGACGCACTTGCCATGACAAACCTCGTATCCAGGAACAAGCACTACTGGTCGGTGTATGAGCCGCGGCACGACAGTTCGTATTACACAGTCGGCGTCCAGCGGGAAAAAATCCGCGAATCGCTCCAGCAGCTCAGGGAAAAGCGGGAGTACAGCTTCGGCATTTTCCGGGCGGAAGACGGCCGGCTGATCGGCCATATTTCCCTGTACGGGCTGAAACGCCTGCCTTTCCTGAGCGCTTTTGTCGGTTACTCGGTCGATCAGGGGGAGGCAGGACGCGGCATCGCAACCGAAGCACTGAAACTCGTGCTGAAGTTCGGCTTCGAACGCGCCGGGCTCCACCGGATCGAGGCCTATGTATCACCGAGAAATCAGGGGTCGGTCCGTGTGCTTGAAAAAGCCGGCATGCAGCGGGAAGGCCTCCTGCGCCAGCTGCTTTTTATTAACGGTGTATGGGAGGATCACTACCTCTACGCCATTCTTGAGGACAGCCATTGAAAGGGTAAGGCCGCTCTGCGGAAACCCATTGCAAAACTAAGGACCCTGTTCCGGCCATAAGCCGGGACAGGGTCCTTGTTGCGACCAAAAGCAAAGCGTTGGTAAGCAGGGTCCTTGTTGCGACCAAAAGCGGAGCGTTGGTAAGCAGAGCTCTTTTTGCGACCAAAAGCAAAGCGTTGGTAGGCAGGGTTTATTTGTGTCCGGTAGAAGGTGTGCGGGGTAACCACTCAGGTGTCCCGGGTAACCACTCGCGCTGGTAAAGATCCGTTGGACGGAATCCGTACTTAGCACCTCTCAATACAGCTCTTCACTCCTGGAGGATCACCAGTTCAGTTAGCCACTTTACGCATCGTTTTGATTGTTCCCAGTGCTTTCCCAGTGCCGAACACGACTGCCTTCATCGGATCAGGGGAGGTGTGGACCGGGACAGAGATCACTTGTGACAGCCAGTCCTGCATGCCGTTCATAAGGGCGCCGCCCCCGGTGAGGACGATCCCCTGGTCGACGATGTCGCCGGAGAGTTCCGCCGGGCATTGCTCAAGCGTTGTGCGGATGGCTTCAAGGATCGTTCCCATGCCTTCTTTCAGGCATTGCTGGATATCGCGGGAGTGGAGTGTGATCGTCTTCGGCAGGCCGGTGACGACGTCGCGGCCACGGATGTCCATCGTTTTCGCTTCGTGGGCGATTGGCGCAAACCCGATTTCTTTTTTGATGGCTTCCGCTGTCTGCTCGCCGATGATGAGGTTGTGGCGTTTCCGGATGTGATGGATAATTTCCTCGTCCATCTTATCGCCGGCGAATTTTACGGAGTTGGAAGAGACGACTCCTCCGAATGAGATGATGGCCACTTCGGTTGTGCCGCCGCCGATGTCGACGATGACGTTCGCAATCGGTTCGCTCACCGGAAGCTCCGCTCCGATAGCCGCAGCGACCGGTTCTTCGATCAGGTGAACTTCTTTTGCGCCGCCGGATTTTACGGCGTCCACGATCGCGCGCTGTTCGACGGAAGTTGCGCCGCATGGGATTGAAACGACCACTCGGGGCTTCCGGAGGGTTTGTCCGAGTTTCTTGGATGCCTTGGCCATTGCGGATTTAAGCAGTTCGGCAGTCATGTCATAGTCCGCGATGACGCCATCACGAAGCGGACGGATGGCGGTGATCTGCTCGGGTGTTTTTCCTAGCATCACTTTTGCCTCGTTGCCGATGGCAATCAGCCGTCCGGCCTTGTCAATGGCGACGACAGACGGTTCGTCAAAAACGATTTCTTTGGAGTTTGTATAGATGAGTAAATTGGCTGTGCCAAGATCGATGCCGATATCAGTAGAATTCCACATTTAAATTGCCTCCCGGTGACGGTACTTTCTGCTGATGATAAGTATAGTGGAAAATAGATTGTCCGCAAATTAGTAGTTATTGGATTATGACGACAGGTTTTGGGTCTTTAGTTTCACCATCATCCTTAAAGTGGAACTTTATTAAAGCGATAAGAGCAAAATATTACAGAAACAGTCACCTTTTGAAATCAGATTGTAAGAGAAATTTCATCTGAAATAAAAAAGAACTGCCGGAAAAACCGGCAATTCTTTTAGGAATCGAAGTTGTAATTTGTTTCAGGTCTTTCGTCGATAGTCGTCGAGTCTTCCGCGATCATGCTCCTCTTAAGGAAGTGCATCATGATCATCATACCGAAGATCATTAGCACCATAAAACCGAAAACGGTTGTATACAACAGCCACATAGCAGAATGCTCCTCTCTAAAGCGTAGTCCTATCTATATCTATAGCTCATTATACTACAGAATACGCCTGTTTTTAATAGGACATTGCTGGAATCCGGCTGAAATGTGACAAATGTGAACCGGCCGCATCCATCGTGGATGATTCTGCCGGGGAACAGGAATCAGAATGCCCACTCGCCGCCGCGGAGAATCGGTTCAGCAGTCCCGTCTTCAAGGATGCCGTCGATGTCCATTTTGTCGGAGCCGATCATGAAATCGACATGGGTGATGCTTTGGTTCAGCCCGTGCTTCTGTAGTTCCCCGCTGTCCATTTCCTTGCCGCCTTCGATGCAGAATGCATATGCGCTTCCGATAGCAAGGTGGTTTGAGGCGTTTTCATCAAACAGCGTATTGTAGAAGAGCAGTCCGGACGTCGAGATCGGGGAAGAGTGGGGGACCAGCGCTACTTCACCCAGGGATTTGGCCCCTTCATCCGCTTCAATGAGATGTTTCAGGACATCTTCGCCCTGTTCGGCTTCAACTTCTGTGATTCGTCCGTCTTTGAACGTGATCTTGAAATTATCGATGATATTGCCGCCATAGCTGAGCGGCTTTGTGCTTGAGACATAGCCGTCAACGCGTTCCTTGTGAGGAACAGTGAACACTTCCTCCGTCGGCATGTTGGCCATGAACGTAGCACCCTGTGCATTGATGCTGCCGGCACCGGCCCAGATATGGCCTTCCGGCAGGCCGATGGTCAGGTCGGTTCCCGGAGCTGTATAATGAAGCTTCGCATATTTTTTCTTGTTCAGGTGGTCTGCTTTTTCGTGAAGCGTTTCATCATGCATTTTCCAAGCCGCGACCGGATCTTCAACGTCGGCACGTACAGCCTTGAAGATGGCATCCCAAAGGGCAGGGATCTGGTCCTGTTCAGGAAGGTCGGCAAACACCTTTGCGGCCCATGCCTTTGACGGGGCCGCGATGACCGTCCAGCTCACCTTGTCGGACTGGATGGCCTGGCGGTATGACTCCAGAGCCTGGCCTGCAGCCTTCTGGAAGTTGGCAATCCGCTTCGGGTCGATCCCTTTCAGGAGATCGGGGCTTTGCGAAACTATATTCATGAACGCAGCATTCATCCCGACCAGTTCTTCGCGCATTTTAGGAATCCAGGATGGGAAGTCACTGAAAGAATCTTCCGGTGCCATCTCATATCGGAGGCGCGAAATTTCATCATCCTGCCAGTCGACAAAGACATGCCGGGCACCGGCCTCATACGCCTTTTTCGTAACAAGCCGTACGAATTCCGCTGACTCAGTCGAGGCGCCGATATAGAGAGGCTGCCCTGGCTGGATATTGACACCGACTTTAACTGCCAACTCTGCGTACTTCTCAAGATTCTCTTCGAAATTCCCCATTGTCCAAATCCCCTTTCTGTTCTAACAATAGTTTACCAATAGCCGGCTATGGCAGGCAACGGAAAATCCCCCGGCTGCCGAAGCAGTGCGGGGGATCAGAATAGCTTATTTACGAAGGCTGCCGAGTTCGGCTGCAATCGCCTGCATTTCGCTCGGGCTGAAGTTGCTGCGTTTCATGACCATGTCGTAGATATCGCGCAGATCCTCGTAGTCGGACGTGTTGAAGTGCTCGGACTTCATTGCATCGACATTGACCATCCGAAGCTTATCCTTGATCGCGCTGATCATATGCTCCACATTTTCCGCAGAGGGATTGGTAAGGTCCATAGTTGGTGTTCCTGCCTTTCATCGGATTGCCATCATTCTCACACTAATAGAATGCAAAGTCAAACAGCCTCCGGGAAGCAAGAATTCCGGAGGCTGTCTGAAGGGAAGCGATCAGTCGTTGGATGGCTCGACAGCCGGCACAGCGGCCAGCTCGGCTGCTTTTTCTTCCTTGATCTTGTTCTGGAAGCGTTTCGTTTCGGCTACGATGACACCGGACAGGCCGAGGAGGCCGATCAGGTTCGGAATGGCCATGAGTCCGTTCATGACATCGGAGAAGAGCCAGACGATATCAAGCGAAGCCGTTGCGCCAAAGTAGATGACGGCAACGAAGACCAGCCTATAGAACAAGAGGAGTCTCGGATTCGGGAAAAGGTACTGGAAGCACTTTTCTCCGTAATAAGCCCAGCCGAAGATTGTGGATGCCGCAAAAAATACGATTCCCACACCGACGATGTACTGGCCGGTCTGGCCGAAGAAGGTCCCGAATGCAGTGGCGGTTAGTGTGCCCGCTTCGACGTCTTCTGCCATGTAGGCACCGGACATGACGATGGTGACTGCAGTGATCGAGCAGATGATCAGAGTGTCAAAGAGCACTTGCGTCATGGAGATAAGCGCCTGGCGGCCTGGCATATCAGTTCTGGCTGCAGCCGCCGCAATCGGTGCGGAACCGAGCCCGGCTTCGTTGGAGAAGAGACCGCGGGCAATTCCATACCGGATAACAGCGCCGATCGCGCCCCCTGCAGCTGCCCCAAACCCGAATGCCTCCTGGAAGATGATTCCGAACGCGCCCGGAACGAGGCTGAAGTTCGTAATCATGACGACCAGGCCGGCCCCGAAGTAGAAGACCGCCATGATCGGCACGAAAAAGGCCGTAACCCTTCCGATCGATTTGATGCCTCCGAGGATGACTAGCGCCGCGACAATCATCAGGATGAGACCCGTAATCCAATAAGGCGTGTTGAAGTTCATGTTCATGGCATCCGCCACAGCCTTGGACTGGGTCCCGTTTCCGATTCCGAATGCGGCCAGCATGCCGAACAGGGCGAAGCTGACACCGAGCCAACGTGCCTTGAGGCCGTGTTCGAGGTAGTACATCGGTCCGCCGGCCATTTGGCCGTTTGCATCGGTTGTCCGGTATTTGACAGCAAGAATGGCTTCACCGTACTTGGTGGCCATTCCGAAGAAGCCGGCAAGCCACATCCAGAAGACTGCCCCCGGCCCCCCGAGGACGATCGCCGTGGCAACCCCGACGATGTTACCGACCCCGACGGTCGCCGCCATTGCGGTGGTGAGTGCTTGGAACTGGGAAATATCCCCTTCCGCTTTTTTGTCGTGCTTGCGGGAAAATACCTGCTTCAGGGAGTAAGGCAGTAAACGTACTTGGATAAATGCGAGCCTGAAGGTGAGGTAAATCCCGGTGCCGACAAGCAGGACGAGGAGCGGCGGCCCCCAAATCAGACTGCTGGCGGAACCCAGAATGTTCTCGATTGCTTCCATCTTTTTCCCCCTTTTCTCTCATTTTTGTTAAGCAAGAGGCATCTGTTGTATATCACCCCTTTCTATATATTCCGAAAGTTCGGCCTGCCAGTCAAGACCCAATTTTAAAAAAGGGCATCCGTCCTCCTTGTTTGTCTCTGCAAGGGTGAGGGTATAATGGAGTATGCAAATAGTCTAATCACAGTAATGGAGGGATTTTTGATGGCAGGAAGCAAGTTTGGCAAAATGGTCTTTATTGGTGCGCTTACCGGTGCGGTCATCAGCATGTTCGACAAAACAACAAGGTCTGAAATGTCACGCCGCGCCCAGGGACTCAGCGAGGATGCCAAGTATTACATGAAGAACCCGGACGTTCTGCGTTGGAAGCTCCAGGACAAGTCGGACAAGCTGAAGGCGCTCTATGAACAGTTTGACTCGGACAAGCGCTACCTTCAATCGAAGGCTTCGGAACTTAAGCAACTCACGCCGACCGTCAAGACTCTGGTTGAGGACACCAAGACGGCATTCGTCGACTCGAAGGATGCAGTCATGGAAGCCAAAGACGACTACAAGCAGATGGCGACTGAAGCGATCAAAGGCGGCCATCCGGGCACGGATCAACCATTTGTGCCGGAAGAGGCATACGCTGAAGGCCAGGTGGACGGCGGCTCGATGGGCGGAGGGACCTCCAAAGGAACCTTCGTGCCCGATGCGGCGTATCGTGAAGGCCAAGTGGCCGGAGAAGCACGAGATAATATGAAAAACTGATTGAACGGGAAGGGGGCGGATAGCAGATGACCGATGACAAGAAGTTGAGTACGGGTGCGGAAAACCCGGATAATGGGGACGACAGCCTGAAAGACAAAGTGATGGGTTTTGTCGAAGATGTGAAGGAAGGCGATCTGGAGCGTTTCGACGTGACGACGCGCCAGGGCTTCTTTAAAGAACTCATCACCCGGATCAAGCTGGTGGATGTCGTCGGATTGGGTTCACAGCTCGCTTACTTCTTTCTTCTATCCCTGTTTCCGCTCCTCATCTTCCTGCTGACGCTTTTGCCGTACCTGAACATCGACCAGTCGGCACTATTCGACTTCATTAAGGAGTATGCGCCGACCAATGTGTTTAATGTCGTTGAAAATACATTAAGTGAGGTGCTGAACAACCGCAGCGGCGGCCTGCTGTCACTCGGTGTCATCGGTACCATCTGGTCGGCTTCAAACGGCATGAATGCCCTGACACGGGCGCTTAACCAGTCGTATTTCTCACATGAGAAGCGCTCATTCGTCAAGAAAAGGGTCCTGTCGATCGTGTTTACTCTCATGCTGATCGGCGTGGTGGCGGTGGCCCTCGTGCTCCCGGTTTTCGGCGAGCAGATCGGAAAAACAATCTTTTCCTACATGGGGCTGGATGAAGAATTCCTGACGGTGTGGAACAGCATCCGCTGGACGATTCCGCCGCTCTTGATCTTTGTTGTATTCACGCTGGTCTATTGGCTGGTCCCGGCGGTGAAAATGAGAATCAAAGATGCGATTCCCGGAGCGGTATTCGCGACAGTAGGGTGGATTCTTGCATCCCTGGCATTTTCGTTCTACGTCGGGAACTTTGCGAACTATTCGAACACGTACGGCAGTATCGGGGGCATCATCGTGCTGATGGTCTGGATGTATTTCTCGGCCATCATCCTCATTCTCGGCGGGCAGGTTAATGCCGTCATGCAGGAAAGACGGGAAGAAAAGGAAGCGAAAGCCAAAAGCGGCGCTGTCGGGGCATGACCCCCGGCACCGCCGCTTTTCTTATGCCTTTTTTCATTCAGCCGTCATTTCTCAGCAGCCGGAGACCGTTCAGAATGACCAGGATGGTGCTGCCTTCATGCCCGAGAACACCGAGTGGCAAGTCGATCACCTGCAGGAAGTTGGTCAGGACAAGGAGCATGATCACAGAAATCGAAAAGACTACGTTCTGCTTGACGATCCGGTTCATCTTGCCGGACAGTCTGCGGGCGTATGGAAGTCGTCTCAGGTCGTTTTTCATGAGGACAACGTCCGCGGTCTCCAGTGCCACTCCCGTGCCGTCGCCCATCGCGATTCCGATTGATGCGGTGGCAAGAGCCGGGGCATCATTGATTCCATCGCCGATCATCGCGACCGGTCCGTATTTGTGTTCAAGCTCCTTAAGCCTGGCGACCTTCGTTTCCGGCAGGCATTCCGC
The DNA here is from genome assembly GCF_018390575.1 of Bhargavaea massiliensis. Classification (GTDB taxonomy): domain Bacteria; phylum Bacillota; class Bacilli; order Bacillales_A; family Planococcaceae; genus Bhargavaea; species Bhargavaea massiliensis. The sequence goes on from NZ_JAHBCJ010000007.1 coordinate 201,347, forward strand.
CGTGTATTCATCGATTCCCGCTTCCTTGGCGATCGCATGTGCCGTCTGTTCATTGTCTCCGGTCAGCATCACCGTGCGGATTCCTAGTGCGCGCAGGGACTCCAGAGCTTCGGGAGCTTCCGGGCGCAGTGTGTCTTTAAGAGCGGCCAGGGCCAGAATCCCGTCTTCGTCACGCAGAAAGACGACTGTCTTCCCTTCGTTTCCGAGCCTTTCCAGCGCGCCGTCGGCAAATTCGGCAGCTTCGGCCTTGCCGATGAATCCAGGCTTTCCGACGCGGTAGGTTTTTCCTTCCCAATCCGCTTCGAGGCCCGAACCCGGCACGTCAAGGATTTCAACGCCTTTCAGCAGACCGGCCCCTTCTTGCTCCGCGAAAGCCTGAATGGCCACGGCGAGCGGATGGGAGGAGAGCGATTCGATTGTGCCAAGCAAGGACAGCGTCTCCTTGCGGTCCAAGCCGTCCCTGACAATCAGATCGGTCACCGCGGGACGTCCTTTTGTCAGTGTGCCGGTTTTATCGAACGCAATGACTTTGACCGAGGACAAGCTTTCCAGGTGGCTGCCGCCTTTAAACAACACGCCATGACGGGCGCCATTTGATATGGCGGATAAAGTGGCGGGCATAATCGAAGCGACCAGTGCACAAGGCGATGCGACAACGAGCAGCACCATCGCCCTGTAAATTGTCGTCGTCCAGTCCCAGCCGAACAAGTAATGGGGCAGGAACAGCATTAGCGCGACGATGCCGAGCACCACATAGACGTAGGCGCCCTCGAACTTCTCGATAAACTGCTGGGAAGGTGAGCGCTGGCTTTGTGCCTCTCCTACAAGATCGATGATTTTCTGGAAGAGCGTATCTGAGCTGTTTTTGTTGACCCGGACAGTCAGCGCGCCGCTGAGGTTCACTGTTCCGGCAAACACTTCCTGGTCCCTGCCTTTTTCGAGAGGCAAGGATTCGCCGCTGATGGCAGATTCGTCAATTGAGCTGATACCGCTCAATATCTGGCCATCGACCGGAATCCGTTCTCCGGGCCGGACAAGCACTGAATCGCCGATCCGGATGTCAGCGACTGGGATGCGCTCGGTCGACCCGTCTTCTTTCAGCCGCCAGGCCTCTTCCGGCTTCAGGTTAAGCAGGGCCGATATCTCTTTACGGCTCTTTTCCATCGAGTACGTTTCAAGTGCCCCGCTCACGGCGAAGATGAAGATGAGGATGGCACCCTCCGTCCAATAGCCGATTGCGGCGGAGCCGACTGCGGCAAGAATCATCAGAATCTCCACGTTAAGCGATTTGCTGCGGATGGTTTCGGTCATTCCTTCTTTCGCCTTGGCATAGCCGCCGATCACAAAAGCGAGAAGGTAGATAATGGCTGATGCCTTCCCAAAGCCGGATGCTCCGGCGAGATAAGCCGTGACAATCAGAGCACCTGCACCCAGGGCGGCAAGCATTTCACCATTCAGCCACGCGAAACGTTCCGGCTTTGCATGAGCGGCAATCCCGTCGGCAACTGTCAACGCAAATCCCTCCTATCATTGAGAATGAGAGTGGTTATCAGAGTCCCCCATATAGCGCAAAAGCCGGCTTCCCGGGTCGGGAAACCAGCTTTTATTCTATATCTCGTGCCAATGCTCAATTTGATACCTTTAGCTTACCTCCATATTATGGAGCCGGCACGGTTTTTGCCCAGGTTCAGTTTTCGCTGTTCCTGAGCTGTGCCACTTTGGCGTCGATCTCGTCAATCATCAGGATCAGCCGGTCGATTTCCTCCAAGTCGGCGGTTTCCGGTTCCAGATGATCAAGCGTCTCGAGAAAATCGTTCAGCCGTTCTTTGAGCAGGTTCACCTGCTGTTTGTGTTCATTCGGTTTCATCAGTACACCTCAATTCCTATTGTTGATTTTAAAGGGAAACTGTTTGTGATTCAACGGCAGGAAGACATGCGTGCATGAAAAGGGCGTTGCTTCACTTTACCCGGCCATACAGAGAAGGATGCCGGCCGGAAAAAGAAATTCGAAAAAATGATGTTTGAATATTTACAAGAGTTTAATAACGTGTTAATATGTACTTAACTTAAACACAGAGGGGAGGCCAAGGTGAAAAAGTCGGAATTGAAATCCTGAACGAAAGCGAAGGAGGGGATTCGGACATTTCACGGGAGCACGCGTCCCTTGAATACGATAAAAAATGGACAATTTAAATAGGTGCAATAGAAGCTGAAGCCCAGCCGTCCGGAACGCCGGAGGGACTGGGCTTTCTTGGTGCGCTTCTTATAAATGTTCAGCGGATAACTTCATAAGTCTCCCGGATTTCGATGGCGTCTTTGACGGACTGGACCATCGAGCAGTTTTTTGACGTCAGCTCCATGATCCTGGGCATCTTGGCTTCATCGATGTCCGCTCCCCTGATCGTGAAGTGGAGATGGATGCGTTCAACGCGGTCCGCAATGTCGGGGTTGCGGTGCACTTCCTTCACTTCAATCTGGATGTCCTCTGCAGGCATGCGCATTTTTTGAAGCACTTTCCTCATGACGCCTCCGCTGCAGACTGCCACCGATGAGACGAGCAGCTGATAGGGCCTGAAGCCGTGTTCGTCTTTGGGCGAAATGGCCAGCGTGCCGTATTGAGTGGTCGTTTCAAAGCCGTGATCAGTCATCGAAAACTTCATCTGAATCCCTCCTCGGTATGATAGAATTGTACAGGATTTAACTGCCGGATTCGAATGGAATGCCGGCGCGGGAGGCTTTGTCATGGCTGCAGTAAGATCGGGAAGGGCGAGATTCTGGATTCTCGTCATCATCGTATCCATATCCGGGTTCTCGCAGGGAATGCTCCTGCCGCTGATCTCTGTTATTTTCGAGCAAGACGGAATCTCCTCCACGCTCAACGGCCTTAATGCAACGGGCCTATATATCGGAACGTTGCTGATTTCCCCGTTCATGGAAGCGCCGCTCCGGCGGTTCGGCTACAAGCCGGTCATTATCTTGGGCGGCCTGGCCGTGTTCCTGGCGCTTTTCCTGTTTCCCCTTTATAAAAGCGTGACCTTCTGGTTTGTCCTTCGGCTCCTGATTGGCATGGGGGACAATGCCCTCCATTTCGCCACCCAGACGTGGATCACGAGCACTTCACCACAGGCGAGGCTCGGTCGCAACATCGCCGTCTACGGACTGATGTTCAGTGCGGGGTTTGCGGTCGGCCCGCTTTTCGTGCCGCTCATCGGCATTTTTGAAGGCCTGCCTTTCATCGTGTCGGGTGCACTTTGCATGGCGGCCTGGTCGCTCGTCTTTTTCCTCGATAATGACCGGCCGGAAGCGGTTCAGGAAAAGGAAGCCGCGATGCCGTTCCACAAAAGGGTGCGTGCGACGATGGGATATGCATGGGTCGCGTTCATCCCTCCATTCGGCTATGGGTTTCTGGAGTCTTCCCTGAACGCCATCTATCCGGTGTATGCCCTCCGGACGGGAATTGACGTGGGCATGGTCTCTGTTATTCTCGCATCCTTTTCGGTCGGGGCGATCCTGTCCCAGATCCCGCTCGGCATGCTGAGTGACCGGATCGGGCGCCGCAATGTGCTGCTTTTTGCACTGATCGGGGGAACGGCCGCATTCTTCGCGGGCGGCCTTGCAGGAAGCAGCGAATGGGGCGTGCTGGCTGCCGTCATGATTGCAGGCATGCTCGTCGGCTCCACATTCACCCTTGGCATCGCCTACATGACCGACCTTACTCCGAAGCCATTCCTTCCGATGGGCAACCTCCTGTGCGGAATCTTTTTCAGCATCGGCAGCCTGACAGGCCCGATTCTTGGCGGTGTCATCGTCGAATCGGGCACGGACTATCTGACCTTCATTTCGCTGTTCATCGCTGCGCTGTTCGCGGTTTTCCTGTTGGGGAAGCCGAAAACGAAGGAATGTGTTTCATAGTACATACATAAGAAACGGGGCTGTCCAATAAGTCATTAATACGATAAAAACAGCAAACGGCACGGACTCTGGTCGCTTACCGCGGGCCGGCGCCGAGCCCCGCGTAAAGCGGGTCTCGACAGCCCGGCTTTTCCCGCAGGTGTCTCCCGGCGTCCGTGCCGTTTGCTATATCATGTGCTGAATCCGACTTTTCGGACAGCCCCGTTTCATTGACTTACAGGTCCGGCATAAATGCTTCTTCCACCAATTCATCGAGCGTGCCGAACGTGTAGCCCTGCTTTTTGGCATCTCGGATAAAGTCAGGCAGCCCGTCCGAGTTATCGGGGGAAACGGTATGCATCAGGATGACTGCACCCGGATGAAGCTGCTTCATCAGCTCATTATAAGCATACTGGCCGCCCAGTTTCCGGTCCCGGTGCCAGTCGACGAACGCCACCGACCAGAAGATGTGGCGATAGCCAAGCTTATTGCCTGTCTTTAGAACCTGCTCGTTGAAGATCCCTTCGGGAGGCCGCGCATAGTGTGTTCGCTTCACTCCCGCGACTTCCCGCAGGCGGTCATCGAACTTTTTCCACTCGGCTTCCATCTCAGACGGGGACATTTGCGCCATATTCGGATGCCCGTATGAATGGTTCCCGATCGTGTGTCCGTCCTTGACCATCCGGTTGACGAGGTCGCCCGCGCTCTCCAGGTAATGGCCTGTGAGGAAGAAAGTCGCCGAGATGTTTTCCTCTTCTAGCGTATCCAGGATCGGCTCAGTATATCCGGCTTCATAGCCGTTGTCGAACGTGAGATAGACGATCTTTTTGTCGGGCGACCCCTTGTAGAGAGCGCCGTTGTTCTCAAGGAGGGTGTTCATCTCCGCACCCGCATCAGGAGGGATTCCGTCTGTCGCCTTTTTGAAGCCCCAGTGGAATTCGCCCGCTTCTGCCGTGAACGGGCTCATTACCAGTCCCGCGGCAACGAGCACCGCCGCCAGCCCGAGTCCGGCAAGATGGTTTCTGAACATAAAAAACGCAACCTTTCATTTTTCGTTAGGTTGCGCATACGGTTCGGGATTATTCGCTTTTTAAAATATCCAGGAGTGCCTCTTCCGCGTCGGGAAACAGAAAACGGAAACCGTGGCTTCCAAGCCTTGACGGGGCGACGCATTGGCCTTCAAGGACAAGTGTGCTTTTTTCGCCGAGCACCGCTTTCAGTGCAAATGCCGGGGCCGGCAGGAAGTGGGGCCTGCCGAGCACACGTCCCACCGCCTGTCCGAACTCTTTCATTCGGAGCGGGTTCGGCGCAACAGCGTTAACAGGCCCAGCGAGAGATTTGTCTTCGATAGCAAATAGGATGGCGCGCGCGGCATCCTGCACATGGATCCAGCTGATCCACTGACGGCCGGAACCGACCGTTCCGCCGGCGTAGAGCCGGTATGGCAATGCGATGAGAGGAAGGGCGCCTTCTTCTTTGCCGAGAATGACGCCAAACCGCATGAATACGGTCCTCACGCCTTCTCTTCCGGCTTCTGCCGCGCGGTGCTCCCAGGCTTTCACAACATCTGCAAGAAAATCGTTGCCGGATGGGCTATCTTCATTATAGATGGCGGTTTCGGACGTCGGGTAAAGGCCGATCGCACTTGCATTTACAAGCACGCCAGGCTTTTTTTCCATCTTGCTGATGATCCTGACGACTTCATCCGTCGCCGTAATCCGGCTTGAAAGGATGTCCTGTTTTCTGCGCTCCGTCCACCTGCCGGCATTGATTGACGTGCCGGCCAGGTTGACAAATGCATCGACTTTTCCGAGTTCCTGTTCGGGGCAGGCACCTTCATTGAGGTAACCGACCTTCCGGAACTCACCTGAAGTCTCCTGCCGCCTCGTCAGGACGATGGCCTCATGTCCGTTTTCTTCCAGCAGTCTTGCAAGGACGGAACCGAGAAAACCTGTTCCTCCAGCGATTGCCACTCTCATGTCCGCATCCCTCCATTTTCAACCAGTATACCCGTTTTCACGCCCGTGCCGCATGGATGAAGGAATCTCCCCGAACAGGTATAATGGAAAAGAAGATGGGGGGTATGGCAATGCCCGAAATCACAAAGATTTCAACGCAGAAAAACAGCGCGGAACGATACAATATCTTCCTTGACGGAAAATACTCATTCAGCGCCGATGAACAGGTGCTGATTCAATATGGCCTCGTGAAAGGGAAGGTTCTCGACGACTGGGAGATTGATGAGATCATTTTTGGAGACGAGATCCGCAAAGCTTATAACAAGGCGCTCCATTTTCTTGGATTCCGCATGCGCAGCGAGCTGGAGGTAAAAGAGAAGCTGTTGGCGTCCGGATTCGGCGAAGCAGTCGCTCTCGAGGCGATCAGCAAGCTGAAGGAGCAGAAATTCCTGGATGACGACTCGTTTTCCAAAGCGCTTCTCGAGACCCGCAAACGGACCGCCAAAAAAGGTCCTGGGGCGATCAAGCAGGAACTGGCCAGAAAAGGGATCAGCAAGGAACTCCAGGAAGAGGCCCTCGAATCGTTTCCACGGGACGAGCAGCTGGAACTGGCGGAAGAGCTGGCAAGGAAAGTGGCCGCGCGCTCTTCCGGAAGAACGCCGCAGCAGATCCGCCAGAAAATACAGGACTCGCTCATGCGAAAAGGCTATTCCTACGACATCATCAGCACGGCCATCGAGCGAATCGAATCCGAACTCGAGCCGGAAGAAGACGAATGGGACGATCTGACGGAAAAGACAGGCGAAAAAGCATGGCGCACCTACAGCAGAAAGCACAGCGGCAACGAGCTCCGTCGCCGCGTGCAGCAGGCGATGTACCAAAAAGGGATTCCACCGGAGAGGATCAGCCGGTTCATCGAGGCGAAGGAGGAAGAATTGAAAGATGAATGAAAAAAACTATAGCGAGATGACCGAGCACGAACTCAGGCAGGAAATCGCCCGCCTGAAAGAAAAGGCCCGAAAGGCCGAGCAGCTCGGCATCATCAACGAATTTGCCGTCTATGAGCGAAAGGCGCTGATGGCGCAGGCTTACATGATGGACCCGAAAGAAATCGTGCCGGGGGAAGTGTACCGGATCCTGGGTGACGAAGGGAACTTTTTTCAGGTGGATTATCTGAAAGGACGTTTTGCCTGGGGCCACCGACTCGGCGGCGAGCTGCACACGGAAGCTTTGCCGATTTCGATGCTCCAGAACCTCAAGAAAGGGAAGTGATCGGATGTCACCGGATCTGATCGAACAACTGGCCGTCCGCCTGATGGAGGGAAACGAACAGCTGTCCGCCCACAAGGCGAGGAACTGGATCGAGCTCATGGCATCAGATATCGAGTCCTCCTATGCCAAGGCCGGATACGGAATGATGGACGAGGAACAGGTGACCCAGATGATTCTTCGTTGGATTGATGCCTACGGGAGCCGTCTTGATGAATTTGTCGCCTCGAACCCGAGGATCAGGGAACTGCTCGGTGAAGACGGCCCGCTTCACTGAATCCATGAACGAAAAAACCGCCTGGCCATCCCGGCCCGGCGGTTTCCGTGTTCAGCCCTCTTCGTGTGCAAAGCTCAGTTTCTTCCTTAATTTATCCTCGCTGAAGATCCAGCCGGTGAACGAATTGCGAATCTCCATTTCGTCATCGATATGGGCAACTGCGACAAACGGATAATATTCTTTGCTGCGATAGCGCAAGTCAATCAGCCGCACTTCGCAGACCGTCCCGAGATCAGTGATCTCCCAGCGGTAAATCGGGGAGAACGCGATAAACGCCCGGAAATTCGGGTCTTTGAAAGCGGTCCTGACGAGTTCGTTGTCAGGAATCGGCCGACGCGGGAATTTGTCGAGGATTGTGATGGAACGGCCATACGCGCGGCCCACGTAATGATGGGTATCGGAGCAGGCCGCAATCCGCCACTGGTAAAACCGCATCGTCGGGGCGATGATGATATCGCCCGCGTCCGGGATCGTATTCCGGACGGCGCGGCGGACGGCTGCCTGGACGGAAAACCTGACGACATAGTAAAGTGCCAGCAATGCGTACAGCATCAGCATCGTCAAGACAGGGTCCGCTCCGAAAAACCATGCGGCAAGCGCCACGATATGTGCAAAGAAAATGACCGGATCGAAGGTGTTGATGACACCGAGTGCCACCCACCGATTGGAAAAAGGCCGGAGAGCCTGCGTCCCGTATGAGTTGAAAATATCCACGAACACATGGAGAAAGACCGCAAGCTGTGTCCAAAGCCAGAGATGGAGAAGATCCGCCTCAGGCAGGATCAGAGCGAGGGGGAGCGAGATGATGAGCGGCCAGGCGAGCACCATCGGGATCGAATGGGTGAATCCCCGGTGGTTCCGGATATAGACCGCATTGTTCCTGAGCTTCAGGACCGTGTCCACGTCCGGCGCTTGTGAGCCGAGCATGAGCCCTGCATAAACGGCGGTCGCCGTCGGCACATGTTCCGCCACAAGAGGGTCGGCCTGTGCCAGACCGCAAAGCGCAAGCCCCATAACGATATGGGTTCCTGTGTCCATCCGCGGCTTCCCCCTTTCCGTCCGGGCGCCTTTTTGGCATCCGGAATCTACACAATAATATACCCTTGAATGTTTCAGCGTAATCGTAGCATACCACGAACAGGAGGCAACACGTGAAGCCGTTGAATTGGAAAGAAGATTTTCGGGACGCACTGACCGGATGGTACCGTGAAGAAAAGCGGGACCTGCCATGGCGGCGCACCCAGAACCCGTACCATATCTGGATTTCGGAAGTGATGCTCCAGCAGACACGGGTCGATACGGTTATCCCTTATTATGCCCGGTTTACCGAGCGCTTTTCCGATATGAAGGAACTTGCCTACGCACCGGAAGAAGAACTGATGAAAATGTGGGAAGGGCTAGGCTATTATTCACGGGCCCGCAATCTGCAGTCGGCCGTCAGGGAGGCCTACGAGACTTACGGAGAAGTGCCGGCCGATCCTGAAAAGTTCGGAAAGCTGAAGGGCGTCGGGCCTTACACAGAGGGCGCGGTCATGAGTATCGCCTACGGCATCCCGGCGCCTGCTGTGGACGGAAACGTCATGCGTGTTTTATCCCGTGTCTTATTGATTGATGAAGACATCGCAAAGCCAAAAACCCGCCGCCTTTTCGAAGAGGCCGTCATGGAGCTGATCGACACAGTTGATCCGTCTTCGTTTAATCAGGGACTGATGGAGCTTGGAGCCGTCGTTTGCACGCCGAGACGGCCAAAGTGCCTGCTCTGCCCGGTGAGGGAATATTGTGGCGCTTATCATGAAGGCAGGGAAGAGGAGCTGCCGGTGAAATCGAAAAAGAAAAAGCAACAGTCGTTCCCGCATACCGTCATCGCCGTATGTGACGGAGAAGGCCGCTGGCTTATGGAACAGCGGCCCGAAGAAGGGCTTCTGGCAGGCATGTGGCAGTTCCCCACGTCAGAAACGGCCGATCCTGACGAGGCTGCCCGGATTATTTCAGATCGCCATGGCCTGTCGGTCGGCCCTCTTGAAGAAGTAGTCCGCTTCCGGCATGTGTTCACCCACCGGATCTGGGAAGTTACCGCATACATTGCATCCGTTCCGGACGGAGGAACACCTGGCGGGCGCAGCGGATGGTTCCGCCCGGAACAACTGGACACCCTTACGTTGCCCAATCCGACGAAAAAAGTGCGGGCAGCGCTCGGTATATAGGCACTCAGGCCGTAAACTGCCGGCTGGGAACAATATACTTTTTGAAAAAGGCTCTTTACTGGCGGATTGTCCACATTAAAAAATGAAAAATAATCCAGATGAATATTCCACTCGTCTCCGAGCCATCTTAATGAGCACGGAGGTGAGAAATCCATGACGAAGAACAACGACAGGCAGCGTAACCAGCAGGATGAGCGCAACCAACGCAACAACCAGCGCAACAACCAGCAGCAGCCTCAGCGCGAAGAATTTGGCTCGGAGACGGACATCCAGCAAGTTCGCAAACAGATCCGTAACGAAGAGTTCGGTTCTGAAACGGACGTGCAGCAGGTTCGTCGCCAAAACCAGCAGTCTGAAGCCAAAAAGCAACAGAACTCTGGTCGCGCGAACAATCGCTTCAACAAATAACGGAATGGATGGAAACCACCGGCCGGCGGGGCAATAAGCCCTGCCGGCTCTTTTTGATTTCGCTTTCATGGGTTCATTGTTATAATAGGTAGATACAAAAACATTCCGAGCAGCCGTCAGACAAAGGTGGGTTGATTATGGCAAACCCGAAAGAAGGGGAAACGATCCAGATACACAGCTACAAGCACGATGGGAAAATCCATCGGGTCTGGCAGGAAACGACGGTGCTGAAAGGAACGCGCAATGTAGTGATCGGAGCAAACGAGCGGACGCTGGTCATCGAATCCGACGGACGCACATGGCTGACGAGGGAACCGTCGATCGTCTATTTCCATGCACAGCACTGGTTCAATATCATCTGCATGCTGAGGGACGACGGCGTCTATTACTACTGCAACATGAGTTCTCCATTCGTCTTCGACAACAACACGGTCAAGTATATCGACTACGACCTGGATGTGAAGGTATTCCCGGACATGTCGTACAACATCCTGGATGAAGATGAATATGAAGACCATAAGGCGAAGATGAAGTATCCCGACGTCATCGATAAGATCCTGAAGCGCAACGTCGATAAGCTGATCGGATGGATCAAGCAGCGGCGCGGACCGTTCGCACCGGACTTTATCGACGTCTGGACATCCCGTTATGAATTCCAGAAACAGTTCCAGACACGGAAATGACAGCCTGCCCCCAACCGGGCGGGCTGTTCCGTTGTCTTCTTTGAAAGGATGATGCAGCATCGGCAGCATGAAACGGTACATGGCGTTCGTCAAGCCGTACACCTGGATGATCATTTTCACGTTACTCATCGGGATCTTGAAGTTTGCAATCCCGCTTTTTATCCCTTACCTCATCAAACTCGTCATTGACAACATCATCATCGCGGATACGCTGAGCGCAGCGGAAAAGCGGGAACAGCTTCTCTGGTGGCTCGGCGGCACGATGCTGCTGTTTTTCCTGATCCGTCCGCCGGTCGAGTATTTCCGGCAGTACTACGCCCAGTACACATCGAACAAAATTCTTTTTGATATCCGGAGCCAGATTTACGAACATCTGCAAAAATTAAGCCTCAAGTATTATTCCAATACCCGGGCGGGAGAGGTCATCTCCCGGGTCATCAACGACGTCGAGCAGACCAAGAACTTTGTCATGATCGGACTCATGAACGTCTGGCTCGATCTTGCCACGATCCTGATCGCTGTCGGCATCATGCTGACAATGGATGTGAAGCTGACACTCGTAACGCTTCTCGCATTCCCGTTCTACGCTTGGAGCGTCAAGCACTTTTTTGGCAGACTGCGTGAACTGACACGGGTGCGTTCCCAGGCGCTTGCGAATGTGCAGAGTTATCTTCACGAACGGGTGTCCGGGATGAGTGTCATCAAAAGCTTTTCCCTTGAAAAGCGGGAAAAGGGGCTGTTCGATGAGACGAACGGCGAATTCCTGGATGCCGCGATCGACCATACAAAGTGGAATGCCAAGGCGTTCGCAGTCGTCAACACGATTACCGATGTTGCGCCGCTTCTCGTCATCGCCTATGCGGGATGGCATGTGATCGGCGGGGATCTCACGATTGGGACGATGGTCGCGTTTATCGCCTACATCGACCGTCTGTACAGTCCGCTCCGGCGGCTCGTCAACTCGTCCACGACACTTACCCAGTCAGTCGCGTCGATGGACCGGGTGTTCGAACTCATGGATGAGAACTATGACATCACCGACAAACCGGGAGCATCCATCATGCCGGAAGCCAAGGGCAAAGTGGAATTCGACAATGTCCGCTTCCGGTATGAAGAAGAGGACGGAGATGTGCTTAAGGGCATCAACCTCACCGTCCGTCCGGGTGAAACGGTCGCATTCGTCGGCATGAGCGGGGGCGGAAAGTCGACGATCATCAGCCTGATTCCGCGGTTTTATGATGTTACCGGCGGAGCGGTCCGGATCGACGGCCATGATATCCGCGATGTGACCGTCCGGTCGCTCCGTAAAAATATCGGGATTGTCCTGCAGGATAACCTGCTGTTCAGCTCGTCGGTCAAATCAAACATTCTGATGGGCAAGCCGGATGCCACCGATGAAGAAGTGATCGGGGCAGCGAAAGCCGCAAACGCGCACGACTTTATCATGGGCCTCCCGGAAGGCTATGACACGGAAGTCGGGGAGCGAGGCGTCAAGCTTTCAGGCGGGCAAAAACAGCGCATCGCGATCGCCCGCGTGTTCCTGAAAAATCCATCGATCCTGATCCTCGATGAAGCAACATCCGCGCTCGACCTTGAGAGCGAAGCACTCATCCAGGACTCGCTGGAACGGCTCGCGCATGACCGGACGACGATTATCGTGGCCCACCGCCTTTCCACGATCACCCATGCCGACAACATTTTCGTCATCGACCACGGCGAACTCAAGGAAAGCGGCACACATGCCGAACTGCTGGAGCGTGGAGGCATCTATCACGACCTGTTCCAGGTCCAGGAACTTGGTGTGCCGGAACAATAATCCCGTCTTGGTTTGTATCCGTGTTATTCGATCCCGTTTCTCACATGAGAAGCGGGATTTTTGTCGTTTCGGGACTTTTTCTCCATGTTAGAGGTATGACTTTCAAAGAAAGTCTTGAATCTCACGGATAGATTTGTATAATAAGATAACGCAGAATCATCTGAAAAATGTAAGCGCATGCAATTCATATGGCAATCAACCTGCAGAGAGACAAAGGGGGGAGACGGCATTGGACAGCCGACAGAAAGTGCTCGAGGTGAGCGGGCTGCGCACGTCATTCTTCACGGACGGCGGCGTCGTGCCGGCGGTGGACGGAGTGGACTTTGACCTGTACCGGGGCGAGGTGCTCGGCATTGTCGGAGAATCGGGCTGCGGCAAGAGTGTCACATCGCTCTCCGTCATGGGACTGGTCCCCAATCCGCCCGGCAAAGTGACCGGCGGGGAGATCCTGTACGGGGGAACGGATCTCCTGAAGCTGAATGAGCGGAAAATGCGAAAAGTCCGGGGAAATGAAATCGCCATGATTTTTCAGGAACCGATGACTTCACTGAACCCGCTGTTCACAATCGGCGACCAGATGATCGAACCGCTCCGCATTCACCGGAAAACCAGCAAGAAGGCCGCCCGCAAAAAGGCAATCGACATGCTCCGGCTCGTCGGGCTTCCTCGGGCCGGGGAAATCATGGACGACTATCCGCATCAGCTGTCGGGCGGAATGCGGCAACGGGTCATGATTGCGATGGCACTGATCTGCGAGCCGAAAGTGCTGATCGCCGATGAGCCGACGACTGCTCTGGACGTGACGATCCAGGCGCAGATCCTCAAGCTCATGAAAGACCTGAACGAGAGGCTGGATACGGCGGTACTGCTGATCACCCACGATCTCGGAGTTGTCGCGGAAACATGCAGCCGGGTCATCGTCATGTATGCGGGCAAGGTGGTCGAGGAAGGCCCGGTCAGGGAGATTTTTCAGAATCCGCAGCACCCGTACACGGAAGGGCTGCTGAAATCGGTTCCGGACATGCGGTTCAAGCAGGAGCGGCTCGACCCGATTCCGGGCAATGTCCCACGCCCTGGTTCGATCCGAACGGGATGCCGTTTTGCGGCGCGCTGCCCGTATGCTTTCGGACGGTGCACCGAGGAAGACCCTGAACTTTACGATACGGGAGATGGCCACAGTGCCCGCTGCTTCCTGAGAGAAAGAAAGGAGGCGGCTGCATATGAAGGAGCCCTTGCTGAAGGTTGAAGGGCTGAAAAAGCACTTCCCCGTGAAGAAGGGGGCGCTCGGCCGCGTGAAAGGGCATATCAAGGCGGTCGACGGTGTCAGTTTCGATGTGCTGCCTGGTGAGACGCTCGGCATCGTCGGCGAGTCAGGATGCGGGAAGTCAACGACAGGCCGGCTTTTGATGAGACTTCTGGAGCCGACGGAAGGGAAAGTCACTTTCAACGGCAGGGAATTGACAGCACTCGGGAATGACGATATGAGGAAGATGCGAAGGGATATCCAGATGGTGTTCCAGGACCCTTATGCATCGCTTAACCCTCGGCACACAATCGGTAAGATCTTGGAAGAGCCGCTGCTTGTGCACGGGGTGAAGGATCCGAAAGAACGGAAACGTAAAGTGCGGGAGTTTTTGGAGATTGTCGGGCTGAGCGGCTACCATGTCAACCGGTATCCGCACCAATTCAGCGGGGGACAACGACAGCGGATCGGCATTGCGAGAGCACTCATGACGAACCCGAAGCTGATCATCGCCGACGAACCGGTATCGGCGCTTGATGTTTCGATACAATCACAGGTCCTGAACCTGATGCAGGATCTGCAGCGGGAGTTCGGGCTGACCTACATTTTCATCTCGCACGACCTTAGCGTCGTCCGGCACATCAGCGACAGGGTGGCGGTCATGTATCTTGGCCGTATCGTCGAGATGGCGGAAAGCGACAGGCTCTATGAGATGCCGCTCCATCCGTATACGCAGGCGCTGCTTTCAGCAGTGCCCGTGCCGGATCCGGGGTTCGTCAGGGAGCAGATTGTCCTTGAAGGCGACATTCCGAGCCCGGCGGATCCGCCTCTGGGCTGCCCGTTCCATTCCCGCTGCCCATTCAGGATGGATATCTGCCAGTCAAAGGTTCCGGCACTTACGGAACAGGAAACCGGTCATTCTGTCGCGTGCCACCTCTACACGGAGGAAGCGCGAGGCGATGATAATAAAACACTAGTGACGGAGGGGTCATTGTGAAAAAGGGGAAATTATGGACGCTTGCCGTCCTGCTGATCGTCTCCATGGTCCTTGCGGCTTGCCAATCAGGCAACGGCGGTGAAGCCGGGACGGAAGATGAAAGTGCAGGAGAGAGCAGTGGGGGAAGCAAGACACTTGTCTTCGGACGCGGCGGTGACTCTGTCTCGCTCGATCCGTCCCGTGTGACGGACGGCGAATCGATGAAAGTCGCAGCCAATATCTTTGAGACACTGATTAATTTCGGGGAGCAAGATACAACGCTCCAGCCGGGTCTCGCCAAGGAGTGGGAAGCATCCGAGGACGGCCTGACGTATACGCTGCAGCTTGAGGAAGGCGTCAAGTTCCACGATGGCACCGACTTCAACGCGGAAGCGGTTGTAAAGAATTTCGAGCGCTGGGCAAATGGTGATGCGGACACCTTCCCTTACTACCAGTCGATGTTCGGCGGATTCAAAGGGGATGAGAGCCATGTCATCGAATCAGTGACCGCTGAGGGCGATCATACCGTAATCTTCACACTGAAGCGCCCGCAGGCTCCATTCCTGAAAAACCTGGCGATGACGATGTTCGGTATCGGAAGCCCCGACGCATTCGAGGCGGACCCCGAAGCATTCGGTGAAAATCCGGTCGGTACGGGACCGTTCAAGTTTGTAGAGTGGAAGCGCAACGATTCCATCACGATCGAGAAAAACGAAGACTACTGGAAGGAAGGTCTTCCGAAACTGGACCGCGTCGTCTTCCGCTCCATTCCGGACAACGGAGCGCGGCTGAACGCGCTCATCACAGGTGACATCGACCTTGCGGACGGCATCAATCCATCTGACCAGGCGACCATCAGCGGCGATGACAACCTGCAGCTGTTCGAGCGCCCGTCGCTCAATATCGGATACCTCGGCATGACCGTGACGCGCGAGCCGTTCGGCGACAAGCTCGTCCGCCAGGCATTCAACCACGCGATCGATAAGCAGGCAATCATCGATGCATTCTTCGAAGGTGCGGCAGAGCCGGCAAAGAACCCGCTCCCGCCGTCGATTCCTGCATACAACGACAGCATCGAAGGCTATGAGTATGATCCTGAGAAAGCGAAAGAACTCCTCGCCGAGGCAGGCTACCCGGACGGTTTTGAAATGGAACTGTGGGCCATGCCGGTCCCTCGCCCGTACATGCCGGACGGCGCCAAGGTGGCGGAAGTCATCCAGAAGAACCTGGCCGATATCGGCGTGACGGCAGAGATCGTCTCCTATGAGTGGGCCACATACCTTGAAAAGGCGAGCAAAGGGGAAGCGGACGCATTCCTTCTCGGCTGGACAGGGGACAACGGGGATGCGGACAACTTCATCTATGCCCTTCTTGACGGGGACAATATCGGCAGCAACAACTATACGTACTACGACAACGATGAGCTTCACGACATCCTGATCGAGGCTCAGACCGAAGTGGATGAAGACAAGCGGAATGAGCTGTATGCCAAGGCACAGGAACTCATCCATGAGGATGCTCCGTGGGTGCCGCTCGCTCACTCCACACCGCTCCTTGCAGGCTCGGCTGACATCACCGGCTTCAAGGCGCATCCGACGGGTTCGGACATCTTGAGCAACGTCGACTTCAACTGATGGAGGAGGGGAAGGGCGTGACCGCCTCTTCCCCTTTCCCGTTTATAGAATCTGAACTCAGGGAGTGGTAACCATGCTCCAATACATCGGAAAGCGGCTGCTGCAGCTGATCCCGGTACTTCTTGGCATGACATTCATCGTCTTCATGATCATCCGGGCGATTCCGGGCAATCCGGCGCAGGTCATTCTCGGCCAGCAGGCATCCCCGGAGGCGGTTGCCTCGCTTGAAGCCAAGCTCGGCCTCGATCAGCCGTGGTATACCCAGTACTTTGAATTCCTCGCGGGCATCCTGACCGGTGACCTCGGCGAGTCACTAAGGACGCGGGCTCCCGTAGCCCAGGAAATCTGGCCGTATCTCGCGGCGACCATCGAACTTGCGGTGTTCGCCATGATCATCGCAGTGATCGTCGGAGTAAATGCCGGCATCATCTCCGCCTGGTTCCAGAACTCGTGGTTCGACTATGCCGCGATGGTGATCGCGCTGATCGGGGTGTCGATGCCGATCTTCTGGCTCGGCCTAATGGAGCAGTGGATCTTCGGAATCGAGCTGAACATGCTTCCGACGACAGGCCGCGAGGAAGTGCGGAATCCCGTCTCGGCGATTACCGGGCTGTATGTAATCGATACGATCATCCAGGGACGCTTTGACCAGCTTGGCGAAGTGGTCCGGCACCTGATTCTGCCGGGAATCGCGCTTGCGACCATCCCGATGGCGATCATCGCACGGATGACGCGCTCAAGCATGCTCGAGGTCATGCGCTCGGACTTTGTCCGCACGGCACGCTCAAAGGGCCAGCGGATGTCGCTTGTCGTGTACAAGCACGCGCTCAAAAACGCGATTATCCCGGTGCTTACGGTCATCGGCCTGCAGATGGGAATCCTGCTCGGCGGGGCCATACTGACCGAGACGATCTTCGGGTGGCCGGGGATCGGCCGTTACATTTACGATGCGATCGGATTCCGGGACTATCCGGTGATCCAGTCGGGAATCCTCGTTGTCGCGTTTATCTTTGTCATGATCAACCTGCTCGTCGACATTCTTTACAGCGTGGTCGACCCGCGCATCAAATATGACTGAGGAAAGGGGGATGCGCCATGTCTGAAGCAGTCACACAGCCGGTACCCGAGGCGCCGGAAGAAAAAGCGGCCGGCCCCTGGAGGGAGGCCTGGACAGGTTTCAGAAAAAGCAAGGCCGCCCTCTTTGGCGCGGCGATTGTCCTGATGTTTGTTTTGCTCGCGTTTGTCGGTCCGCTGATTGCGCCTGAAGGCATCAATGAACAGGACATGTCCAAACGGCTGATGGCACCGGGCGCCGAGCACTGGTTCGGCACGGATGACTTTGGGCGCGATATTTTTTCCCGGGTCATCCACGGGGCCAGGATTTCACTCTGGGTCGGATTCTTCTCGGTGATCGGATCGGTGATCGTCGGAAGCCTTCTCGGAATCATCGCCGGTTATTACGGGCGATGGGTGGATACGATCATTTCCCGCCTGTTCGATATCATGCTCGCGTTCCCGTCAATCCTGCTCGCCATCGCAATCGTGTCCGTTCTCGGGCCTTCGCTACAGAACGCGCTCATTGCAATCGCCGTCATCAACGTCCCGAATTTCGGGCGGCTCATCCGTTCCAGGGTGCTGAGCATCAAGCAGGATGAATACATCACGGCGGCAAAAGGAATCGGCATGAGAGATTCGAGAATCCTGTTCTCGCATATCCTTCCGAATTCGATGGCACCGGTCATCGTCCAGGGGACGCTTGCGGTCGCCACGGCGATCCTCGAAGCGGCGGCGCTCGGATTTCTCGGCCTCGGTGCCCAGGCACCCGCTCCGGAATGGGGTAAAATGCTGTCGGATGCCCGCAACTACCTGCGCGACGCCCCATGGACAATGATCTTCCCTGGACTCGCCATCATGCTCACCGTCCTAGGGTTCAATCTGATGGGGGACGGGCTGCGGGATGCGCTTGACCCGAAGATGAAGAACTGATCTCAATTGCTGACAGCCAGTAAGGATAGATAGAGCCGCCGCAACCCGTAGTCAGGGCCTGCGGCGGCTATTTGCCGGTGGTCGATATTGTTGCGGAAGTGATCGATATCTCCGGGGAATTGCACGATATTTCCTGATGAATGCTCGATATCTATAGGGGCGTAATGCAGAAAAAGCCCGGGCATCCATTGCCTCGGGCCTTTTCAACATCAGATGATGTCTTCCTGCAGTTTTTCGTCCATCTCGTCTCCATGCCGTTTCACATACCGGACGATCATCCGGTCGAGATCTTCCAACTGCTCTTCATATTGAAGGAGCGAAGAAAGAAGGTGCAAAAGATGATAGGCGGAGAAGTCTTGCTCCTCTTCCTGTTTGGCGATATTGATTTCCTTGACGAAGATGTCCATCACTTCATGCCGGTCCATCCTGCCGTCCAGTCCGGTATGGCTCATCCGGTCATCCTTCAGCTTGCCTGCAAACTTCAGCAGAATCTGCTCATGATAGGTAAGCAGCTCATCCAGCAATTCCTGGATCATCATCCGGAAATGCGGCGGCATGTCGATCAGCTCATTTTCGTAGAGGTGAAGCTGCTTCAAGATATCAAAGCCGTCACGGGACGTGGCGAGCATCTGCCGGTAGATGACGAGCTTGCGCGCTTTCTGGAAGGTGAATGCCTTCGATAGGCCGCGCTCCTCCTTGAAAAGGGAAAAATACGTGTCGATCTTGTCGTACCGTTCGCTGATTTTGGCCATGGCCTTTTTCGTTGCGGAATGCTCGGAGGCCTGGCGTCCCGTCAGACGCGTCCAGCGGATGATTTCATCCTGCACGTCGTATAGAGACTGGAACAGTCGCGGCTCGTATTTTGGCGGCAGGAATAACATATTCACCAGGAAAGCGGAGAAGATACCGGTCAGCATCGTTGAAAACCGAAGCACGGCATACATGATGAAGTTTTCATCCGGCAGTTCCATGATCCCGATCATCATGACGAGCGCGAGTGTCACCGCATCGCCCAGCTTCAGCTTCAGCATGATGGCGATGATCGTGACGGCTGCGAACCCCACGCCGATCAGGTGGTCACCGAAGATCAGGGCGAAAATGATCGCGATAAATGCTCCGATGACATTTCCCTGGACTTGCTGGATGATTGTCCGGAAAGAGCGGTAAATCGAAGGCTGGATCGCGAAAATTGCCGCAATCCCAGCGAAAAGAGGTGTCGGCAGCCCCATCATCTGGGCAAGGAACAGGGCGAGGACGATCGCGACACCGGTTTTTAAAATTCGTGCACCGAGTTTCATTCAGTGATTGTCCTTTCCGCGCTGTTTATTTGTTCTCATACTTTACCCCAACGGCGGAAGGGAAATCAATCGTTCCCTTGCATCCCGGTTATCCGCGCGCCATTTCGGCGAAGGATTCGTCTGCAGCCTTGATGGTTTCGCGGATATCTTCTTCTGTATGGGCGGTTGTGAGGAACCATGCCTCATACTTTGAAGGGGCAAGATTGATGCCGCGTTCCAGCATGAGGCGGAAGAATTCCGCGAACTGTTCACCGTCGCTGTCTTCGGCCTGCTTGTAGTTTTTAACGGTTTGGTCCGTGAAGAACACGGCGAGCGCCCCTTTTAGCCGGTTGATCGTAATCGGGATGCCATGCTTCCGGGCGGATTCGAGAAGGCCTTCCTCTAGGATGGCGCCGAGACGATCCAGTTCATCGTAGATGCCCGGCTTTTTCAGCACTTCCAGGCAGGCGATGCCGGACAACATCGATGCCGGGTTGCCGGCCATCGTACCTGCCTGGTAGGCAGGGCCGAGCGGCGCAACATGGTCCATGATTTCCTTCCGGCCGCCGTAAGCACCGATCGGCAGGCCGCCGCCGATGATCTTGCCCATCGCGGTAAGGTCCGGTGTCAGGCCGAGGAGGTCCTGTGCGCCGCCATAGTGGAAGCGGAACGCCGTGATCACTTCATCATAGATCGTAAGCGCGCCATGTTTCTTCGCAAGCTCATGAACCAGTTCGAGGAAGCCCTTCTCCGGCTCGACAATCCCGAAGTTGCCGACAATCGGTTCGATGAGGATGCACGCCAGCTCGTCTCCCCACTGTTCCATCGCTTTGCGGTAGGACTCCTCATCGTTGAACGGGATCGTGATCATCTCTTCCGCAATCGATTTCGGAACTCCCGCAGAATCCGGTGTGCCGAGTGTCGCAGGACCAGAGCCCGCCGCAACAAGAACGAGATCAGAGTGCCCGTGGTAGCATCCGGCAAACTTCAGTACTTTCGTCCGGCCGGTATAGGCGCGGGCGACACGGATCGTCGACATGACGGATTCCGTTCCGGAGTTCGTAAAGCGCACCTTATCCAGCGAGTGGATGGCTTCCTTCAGCATTTCCGCGAACTTCACTTCATGGCGGGTCGGCGTCCCATAGAGCACTCCCGTCTGTGCGGCACGCGTGATCGCTTCTGTAATATGCGGGTGCGCATGGCCGGTGATGATCGGGCCGTATGCTGCGAGGTAGTCGATGTATTTGTTGCCGTCGACATCCCAGAAGTACGCACCTTCCGCACGCTCCATCACAGTCGGTGCACCGCCGCCGACCGCCTTGTATGCGCGCGACGGGCTGTTGACCCCGCCCACAATATGCTTCAGCGCTTCGCTGTAGACCTGTTCAGACTGTTTCCGTTCCAATGGAACCCCTCCATTCATATTCTCCGATTCTTATTGTAGACAAAGAGGACGGGGAACACCAAAAAAATTGTCATGCCCCGTGCGCTCCGGTACGATGAAGAAAATGACTTAACGGAGGGATTGGGAATGGCAGAAACATTGGAAGGGCTGTCCGCACCGGACTTTTCACTAAAAGACAGCGAAGGGAATACGGTCTCGCTGTCCGAATTCAAAGGGAAGCAGTATGTTGTGCTTTATTTTTATCCAAAAGACAACACGCCGGGCTGCACGACCCAAGCATGTGACTTCCGCGACAGCCACGATGAGTTTGAAAAGCTGAATGCGGTCATTCTCGGCGTAAGCCCGGACAGTGAGACATCCCATGCGAAATTCATCGGCAAGCACGGCCTGCCGTTCAGGCTGCTGGTGGATGAAGATCATAAGGTGGCGGAACAGTATGGGGTCTGGACGCTGAAAAAGAACTTTGGAAAGGAATATATGGGGATCGAGCGGTCGACATTCCTGATCGACCCGACAGGCACGGTCGTGAAAGAATGGCGGAAAGTGCGTGTGAAGGGACATGTCGAGGATGCACTCGAAACGCTCAGGCAACTGACGGATAACTAAGGGGGAGTCGGGCATGGACGTATTGTTTTTGTTCAGAATCAAAGAGCATCAGGAAGAAATGCTCAGGAATGAGTTTCCGGAGAACAATTTCCTGTTCGGACGGAAAGCGGACGATCCTGCAATCGAATCGAGTGAAGTCATCGTCACGTACGGTACGGATATCGATGAAAGCGTCCTGGCTCGCGCCAAAAACCTGAAGTGGATCATGGTTGCTTCGGCCGGGATGGAACAAATGCCTCTGGGGCAGATTGCGAATATGGGCATACAGGTAACAAATGTGCGGGGAATCCATAAAACGCCGATGGCAGAAACCATGCTTGCGCATATTTTGGCATACAGGAAAAAGCTGCAGGATGTGTATGCGCAGCAATCCAGAAGCGAATGGAACAAGAAAATACGCGGGACAGAGCTGCTCGGCTCGAAGGCACTGATTTTGGGGCCGGGGGCAATCGGCGGCGAGACGGGCAGGCTTCTCCAGGCGTTCGGTGTCCGGACTTACGGATGCAACCGTTCCGGCAGGCAGGCGGAGCATATGGATGAGATGGTTTCTTTTGAGGGGCTTTTGGAGGCACTCCCAGAGATGGATACCATCATCTCGGTTCTTCCGAGCACCCCGGAAACAAAAAGGCTTCTGGGCCGCGAGCATTTTGCGGCAATGAAGGACACGGCGTTGTTCCTCAACTTCGGAAGAGGCGACCTTTACGATGAAAAGGTGCTGATCGAAGGACTGGAGCAAGGCCGCCCGGCCGCTGCAGTTTTGGATGTATTCGAAACCGAGCCTCTTCCTTCGGACAGTCCCTTCTGGAAGATGGGGAATGTGACGGTTTCCCCGCATATCTCGGCGCTGTCCGGCAAATACGTCGAGCGGTCGCTTGAAATCTTCATGCCGAACCTCCGCGCCTATCTGGATGGCAGGACGGATGAAATGGTAAACCGGGTCGATCCGGAAAGGGGATATTAAATATGAAGATTTACACGCGGACAGGTGATAAGGGGCAGACTTCCCTCATCTACGGGAAGAGGGTATCCAAGACGGATCCGCTCGTCGATGCTTACGGCACTTGCGATGAAGCCAACAGCGCAATCGGTCTTGCGCTTTCACATCTCCACCAAGAGTTCTTTGACGGGAAAGACGAGCTTTTGGCCGCTTTCCGCCGGATTCAGACGGTGCTGTTCCATGTCGGCGCGGAGCTGGCGACGCCGGAGGGGAAAGAGGTCAAGTGGAAACTGGAAAAGACCGAGATTGAACAGCTCGAAGAATGGATCGACGGATATGACGCAGAGCTGGCACCGCTTAAGAATTTCATCCTGCCGGGCGGACACCCGGCATCGGCGGGACTTCACTACGCAAGAACAGTGGTCCGCAGGGCGGAGCGGGCTGCTATCCTTACCGGCGACCATGTGAATCCGGATGTTCTTGCCTACCTGAACCGCTTATCGGATTTCCTGTTCGTCGCAGCACGCTATGTCAACACGAAGCTCGGGCGCTCGGAGGATGTTCTTCACGCGGAGTAAAGAGGCAAGGGGGTTTCATTGACAGGCATGCCTTCTTTCTTATAAACTGTTTATAACAATTATTACAAAGGAATCTCTATGGAAAGAGGTGGGCATGTCCATGTCTGAAACTGTGCTTCAGGAAGCGCTGGATACGTTGAAGACAAGCGGCGTGAGGATCACGCCACAACGGCATGCGATTCTTGAATTTCTTGTAACTTCCATGTCCCATCCGACTGCCGATGAAATTTATCGTGCGCTGGAGGATAAGTTCCCGAATATGAGTGTCGCTACCGTCTATAACAACCTCCGAGTTTTTCGCGAGGCCGGCCTGGTAAAGGAACTTCCGTACGGAGATTCTTCGAGCCGGTTCGATTTTGTGACTCATGACCATTACCACATCATCTGCAGTGACTGCGGCAAGATTGTCGATTTCCACTATCCGGGATTGGACGAAGTCGAGCATCTGGCTTCCCACATTACCGGGTTCCAGGTAGACTCCCACAGGATGGAGGTCTACGGCAAATGCCCGGACTGCGCAGAAAACAAAACCAATTCAGTGGTCCAGTAAGGGACCGGACTCACGAGGCCTTCGCCCCGTGAGTTTTTTATTTTCCATTAAAAAAAGCCGCCTTCGGAAGGGCGGCTTGGCAAATCATTTTTCTGTTTGTGCATGATTTTTTCGGTTGTAGGCTTCGTCGAACTCTTTGCCTTCCAGTTCAGGGTCAAGCGTAAGCGGTTCCCGGCAGTGGCCGCACATATCGACCCGGCCGAGCATCTTCGTCTCTTTCCCGCAGTTTGGACAGACGACCTGGACAGCTTTGGTCGACAACATCCCGATCCAAAAGTACACGACGGTGCTCGCGATGATGCAGAGAAGCCCGAGGACCATGAAGATGATCATCACGATCGGGTGCTGCTTAAAGAAGATACCGAAGTACATTACAACAAATCCGATAAAGATCAGTGCCAGAGCAAAGGACCGGATCCGGTTGATTTTATTCTTATATGGTTTCATGTATCGACTTTCCTCCTCATTTCCCGTCTACTATACCACATATCTCCGGCACCGTTTCCCATCAGGCCTCCACAAGATTGACGATTTTATGATGGGAAGGCGAATTTGGCTTTCCTTTTTTCCGGGGCGGGAAGGAATCCCGGAATGCTTGTCGAATTTGCACACAGAGATAAAAGGAGGAATCCCCCATGGAGCATCTACTGCGGCCGATTTATCAGGAACGTGCAGGTGACCCGGACACGCTCGGTGTCATTCTGGTCGAGAAGCGGGACAAGTTGGATCCCGTCACGGATACGTTCGATGCGATTCTTCTCATCCTTGTACAGGATGCGGAGCGGCCCGTCTTCACAAAACATTACACGGATGGCCTGGAAAAGGCGGCCATGCATGTTGTCGCGGAGCGGCAGCTTAAAAAGTGGCTCCTGCTGGGCACGAACCGCAAAATCGTGGACTGGCTCTTTTTCGGGCGCATCCTCTTTGATAGAAATGAATATATTGAAAACCTGAAGACGGAACTAAAAGATTTTCCGTTCTATGGAAGGCAGATCAAAGCCGGCCTCGAATTCTCCCGCCTGATCCGGCATTATATGGAGGGACGCATGTTTTTCGAACAGCAGAACTACCTGGACGCCTATAATCATGTTGTCCGTTCCCTCCATGGACTCGCCCGGCTGGCTGTGCTCGAAAGCGGACTGTTTCCAGAAGTGACTGTCTGGTCGCAGGTCAAGAAGATCGACCCTGCCATCTATAAGTTGTATGAGGAATTGGTTTTGAGTGACGAGACGCTTGAAAAGCGGTTGGAGCTTTTGTTCCTCGCAGGGGAATTCTTCATCAATTCCAAAGTGACGGACGGAGCACGCCACATTCTTTCAGCCATGTCAGAGAAAAAGGACTGGACGATCCAAGAACTGCACGAGCACGATGAGCTCCGGAACTACTCTGTGAATCTGGAAGTGTTTGTTGAATACCTGATTGAGAGAGGACTTATAGAAGTCGTCCGGCAGCAGGCCAAGGACGGCAGGATCGAGCATCGAAACTACCGGGTGGCCCCGATCACGGAACAGTGATCGGGAGTCCCCGTATTTTTATTTGAAAAACCGCTTGACGGAATGACGGATACTGAGTATGATAGTAAACGTCGCTTGTGAGCGGCGGCCGGCAAGATCGCGGCGTCAAACTTCTTGAAAAAGAGTGTTGACTTCGGTGAGAGCCGGTGCTAATATAGAGAAGTCGCTTTCGGAGCGGCGGAATAATGAACCTTGAAAACTGAACAGCAAAACGCTGATGAAATGAGTTCCCGATCCCCG
>NZ_JAHBCJ010000008.1 GCF_018390575.1 Bhargavaea massiliensis
CGCCATGTGGCAAGTCCGTGCGCCATGTGGCAAGTCCGTGCGCCATGTGGCAAGTCCGTGCGCCATGTGGCAAGTCCGTGCGCCATGTGGCAAGTCCGTGGGCCATGTGGCAAGTTCGTGGGCCATGTGGCAAGTCCGTGTGCCATGTGGCAAGTCCGTGTGCCATGTGGCAAGTCCGGGTGCCATGTGGCAAGTTCGTGCGCCATGTGGCAAGTTCGTGCGCCATGTGGCAAGTTCGTGGGCCATGCGGCAAGTCCGTGCGCCATGTGGCAAGTTCGGGTGCCATGTGGCAAGTGGGCATGCCATATTGCAAGTCGTCAAGCCATGTAGCAACTCGTCAACCTTTGTTGCAAGCTGGAGCCCCTTATTGCAAGTCGGCACGCCTTATTGCACCCCGGATCCCCGGGTTCCCGTTTTTATCCCATCCATAGAAAAAGGACCGGCATACAAGCCGGTCCTTTCGATTACTTCTTCAGGTTGTAGAATGCGTTGTTGCCCGGGTACTGCGCAGTTGCCGCCAGCTGGTCTTCGATGCGGAGAAGCTGGTTGTACTTGGCGACACGGTCGGTACGTGATGGCGCACCGGTCTTGATCTGGCCTGCATTGACCGCGACTGCGATGTCGGCGATCGTCACATCTTCCGACTCGCCGGAGCGGTGGGAGATGACAGCCGTATAGCCCGCGCGCTTCGCCATTTCGATTGCGTCAAATGTTTCGGTCAGCGTGCCGATCTGGTTGACCTTAACGAGGATCGAGTTGCCGACGCCTTCTTCGATGCCGCGAGACAGCTTTTTCGTGTTGGTGACGAACAGGTCGTCGCCGACAAGCTGGACTTTGCTTCCGATGCGCTCGGTCAGCATGCGGTGTCCGTCCCAGTCGTTTTCGTCCAGGCCGTCCTCGATCGAGACGATCGGATACTTGTTGCACAGTTCCTCGTACCAGGAAACCATTTCTTCGGAAGTGCGAGAGATGCCTTCGCCCGACAGGTTGTACTTGCCGGATTCCTTGTCATAGAACTCGGAAGAAGCCACATCCATCGCAAGAACGAGGTCTTCACCAGGTTTGTAGCCCGCTTTTTCGATCGCTTCCATGATGGTGGAAAGCGCCTCTTCGTTGGAACCGAGGTTCGGGGCAAATCCGCCCTCGTCGCCGACTGCCGTGTTCAGGCCCTTTTCCTTCAGAACCGCTTTCAGG
Source organism: Bhargavaea massiliensis (assembly GCF_018390575.1). Lineage (GTDB taxonomy): Bacteria > Bacillota > Bacilli > Bacillales_A > Planococcaceae > Bhargavaea > Bhargavaea massiliensis. The sequence continues at coordinate 1,195 of NZ_JAHBCJ010000008.1, forward strand.
GAGTGGAACACTTCCGTGCCCATGCGGAGTGCCTGCCGGAACGATTCCGCTCCGACCGGCATGACCATGAATTCCTGGATGTCGACGTTGTTGTCTGCGTGCTCGCCGCCGTTCAGGATGTTCATCATCGGAACCGGCAGTTGCTTGGCGTTGACTCCGCCGAGGTACTGGTAAAGCGGCAGGTCAAGGTAATCCGCTGCCGCGTGCGCGACCGCGATGGATACGCCCAGAATCGCATTGGCGCCTAGCTTGCCTTTGTTTTCTGTTCCGTCCAGCTCGATGAGCGCCTGATCGATCGATACCTGATCAAGTACCGAGTACATGCCTGACAGTTCATCTGCGATCACACCATTGACATTGTCGACGGCTTTCAGAACACCTTTGCCGAGGTAACGGGACTTGTCCCCGTCACGCAGTTCTACCGCTTCGTATTCGCCGGTCGACGCGCCCGATGGCACGATGGCGCGGCCATAGGCGCCGCTGTCCGTGAAGACTTCCACTTCCACTGTCGGATTCCCTCGGGAATCGAGTACTTCACGTGCTTGAATATGGCTGATGATTGGCATTACATTGACACTCCCTCTGATTAGAATAGTGGTTTGCCTGTCATATCTTCCGGCTGTTCGACACCGAGAAGCTTGAGCATGGTCGGTGCCAGGTCGGCAAGAATGCCTTCCCGCAGTTCAAGTCCCTTTTCCGTCACGATGACCGGAACCGGGTTTGTCGTATGCGCAGTCATCGGACGGCCGTCGATCGTGACGACTTCGTCAGCATTCCCGTGGTCCGCAGTGATAATGGCCGCCCCGCCTTTTGCGAGGATGGCATCGACGACCCGGCCGAGACATTCATCAACGGCTTCAATCGCCTTGACCGTCGGCTCCAGCATGCCGCTGTGTCCGACCATGTCGGGATTGGCGAAATTCAGGAAAATGGCATCCGTCTCGTCCCGTTCAATCACGCCGACAAGTGCTTCCGTCACTTCATAGGCGCTCATCTCCGGCTTCAGGTCATACGTCGCGACCTTCGGAGAGTCGATGAGGATCCGCTGCTCGCCCGGAAAGACCTCTTCCCTGCCGCCGCTCATGAAGAACGTGACGTGCGGATACTTTTCCGTCTCCGCAATCCGGAGCTGACGGAGTCCCGCCTCGGAAATCACTTCACCCGCAGTCTTTCTCAGGTTCACGTTCGGATAAACGACCCGTGCCTGTCCTTCGAAATCCTCGCTGTACTGCGTAAACGTCACATAGGTGAGTTCCGCCGGACGGCGATAGGTTGTGCCAAACCCGCTGAAGTCATCAGAAACAAACGCGGATGTCAGCTGGATCGCACGGTCCGGACGGAAGTTGAAGAAGATGATCGAATCGCCATCATTGACCGTGGCGACCGGCTTCCCGTCTTCACCGGAAACAACGAACGGGATGACGAACTCATCCGTCTCCCCCCGGCCGTAGGCGGCTTCGACGCCTTCCGCGGCAGAGCGTGCCATGGCGCCCGTGCCTTCCGTGATGGCATCGTAGGCGAGCTTGACCCGGTCCCAGCGCCGGTCACGGTCCATTGCATAGTAGCGTCCGCTGACCGAAGCGAATTGGCCGACGCCAGCTGCTTTCAGATGCCGTTCGGTCTCCTCGATGTAGCCGAGGGCCGTTTTCGGCCCGACGTCCCGGCCGTCCAGGAAGGCGTGCAGATAGACGCGCTCCAGACCGTGCTGTTCCGCCAGGTCAATGAGGGCGTGCAAGTGGCTGACATGGCTGTGGACGCCGCCATCCGAAAGGAGCCCCATGATATGAAGGGACCGCCCCGGCTGCTTGGCGTTCCGGACAGCGGAAAGGAGCATTTCATTCTCGAAGAAATCGCCTTCCCGGATCGATTTGTTGATGCGGGTCAGGCTCTGGTAGACAATCCGGCCTGCGCCGATGTTCAGGTGGCCGACTTCGGAATTGCCCATCTGGCCTTCCGGAAGGCCGACCGCCTCTCCGCTCGCCGTGAGCGTCGTCGTCGGATAGTCTGCATGGTAGCGGTCGAAATTCGGCTTGTCCGCCTGCGCGACGGCGTTGCCGGCCGACTCGTTCCTCAGGCCGAAGCCATCAAGGATGATCAGCGCGACAGGGCGTTTATTCATGGCCCGCCGCCTCCGCCAGCGCGATGAACGACTCCGGCTCCAGGCTGGCGCCTCCGACCAAAGCGCCATCGATATCCGGTTGCGCAAGAAGTTCCGCAATATTATCCGGCTTCACACTGCCGCCATACTGGATCCGGATCTGCTCGGCTGTTTCTCGCCCGTACAGCTCCGCAAGCGTACTCCGGATTTCGGCACATGCCTCATTCGCCATATCGGAAGTCGCGGTCTTCCCTGTCCCGATCGCCCAAATCGGTTCATAGGCGATCACTGCCCCAGCTGCCTCTTCCGCGCTGACACCTTCCAGCGCAGCGCGCACCTGTCCGGAAATTTTCTCGGCGGTCTTATTGCCTTCGCGCTCTTCCAGCGACTCGCCGACACAGACAATCGGAACGAGTCCGTGGACAAATGCGGACTTTACCTTCCGGTTGACCGACTCGTCGGTTTCGTTAAAGTATTCGCGGCGCTCTGAGTGTCCAATGATGACGTACTTGACGCCCAGGTCTGCCAGCATCACCGGGCTGATCTCTCCGGTAAAGGCTCCTTTTTCTTCCTCGTGCATCGTTTGCGCACCCACTGCGGGCATCCCGTCACCGGCACGTTCCGCGAGATTAGCCAGGAAAAGCGCCGGTGCGCATACTACCGTATCCGCCCGGCCGGCATCCGGGAGCTTTCCTTTGACCGAGTCAAAGAACGATTCCGCTTCACCGAGGGTTTTGTGCATTTTCCAGTTGCCTGCAATGATCGGTTTTCGCATATCCGTTCCCTCCAATTTTTAGCCGTTTACTTGTCGTCCAGGGCAGACACGCCCGGAAGCTCTTTTCCTTCCATGAACTCGAGGGAAGCTCCGCCGCCCGTGGACACATGGTCCATCCGGTCTGCCAAACCAAACTTTTCGACTGCAGCCGCAGAGTCTCCGCCGCCGATGATGGTATAGCCTTCCGTTTCAGCAACCGCCTGTGCGACTGTCTTGGTGCCTTCCGCAAAAGCATCCATTTCGAATACGCCCATCGGCCCGTTCCAAAGGATGGTTTTTGATTGGCGGATGACATCTGCATACTCGGCCGCTGTCTCAGGTCCGATATCCAGCCCCATCCAGCCTTCAGGAATCGAATCGGTTCGGACGATTTTGGTCTCCGCATCCGCCTTGAATTCGGAAGCCACCACCGCGTCAGTCGGAATATGCAGCTTCACGCCCTTTTCCTCGGCTTTATGGATAAACGACTTGGCCAGGTCGATTTTATCTTCCTCGACAAGCGAGTTTCCGACATCATGGCCCTGTGCCTTTGTAAAGGTGTAGGAAAGACCGCCGCCGAGAAGCAGATGATCGACCTTGTCCAGGAGGTGATCGATGACACCGATTTTATCCTTGACTTTGGCACCCCCGATGATGGCGGTGAACGGACGCTCCGGTTCCGCCAGCGCCTTGCCTAGAACGTCCAGTTCCTTCTCCATCAGCAGGCCGGAAGCCGCAGGAAGATGTTCCGCGATGCCCGCCGTCGACGCATGCGCACGGTGGGCGGCGCCGAACGCGTCATTCACATACACATCCGCAAGCTCGGCAAATTGCTTCGCCAGTTCCGGGTCGTTCTTTTCTTCCCCTTCATGGAATCGGACGTTCTCAAGCAGGACGACATCGCCGTCCTGCATGGATGCCACTGCTTCCTTCACAGTGTCACCCGTCGATTCCGGCAGGATCCGGACATCTTTACCGAGCAGCTCGGACAGGCGCTTGCCGGCAGGAGCAAGGCGCATGTCTTCGTTGACCTGGCCTTTCGGCCGTCCGAGGTGGCTGGCGAGAATAACTTTTGCACCCGAATCGGCCAACTTCTCAATTGTCGGCAACGCCGCGCGGATCCGGGTGTCGTCCGTGATATGGCCGCCGTCGAGCGGCACGTTGAAGTCGACACGGACAAACACACGCTTGCCGGCGACGTCGAGATCATTGATGGATTTTTTTCGGATCATGAAAACCCCTCCATTTTTTCCGTATGTAAAAAGGAACGGGGCGTCCGTTCCAGGCCCCATTCCATTATAGTGGTTTCTTTATGGGAAGGCTATCAGATTCCTGCCTTCGACATGTGGATCATCAGATCGATACAGCGGGCGGAATAGCCGCTCTCATTGTCATACCAGCTAATGACTTTGACCATATCGTCGCCGATCGCCATCGTCGACAGCGCATCAACAGTGGACGATGCCGGCACGCCGTTGTAGTCCTTGGAGACGAGCGGCAGATCGGATACAAACAGGAGGCCCTTGAGGTCGCCCTCCGCCGCTTCCTTCATCGCCGCGTTGACATCTTCCGGAGTCGCCGTCTTTTCAAGTTGCGCTGTGAAGTCGACGAGGGAGACGTTCGGTGTCGGTACCCGGACCGCCATGCCGTCCAGCTTGCCCTTCAGTTCCGGAAGCACTTTGGTGACGGCGGTCGCGGCGCCTGTTGTTGTCGGAATCATCGATTCCGCTGCGGCACGCGCCCGGCGGTAGTCGCTGTGCGGAAGGTCGAGGATCCGTTGGTCGTTTGTGTACGAATGGACGGTTGTCATCAGGCCCTTTTTCACGCCGAACGTATCATTGAGCACTTTAACGACCGGTGCCAGGCAGTTCGTCGTGCAGGATGCATTCGAGACGATCTGGTCCGTTTCCGGATTGTAGTCATTTTCGTTGATGCCCATGACGAGGGTCTTGATGTCACCCTTGCCCGGTGCGGAAAGGAGCACGCGCTTCGCGCCCGCCTCCAGGTGCTTGCCGGCCGATTCGCGGTCGCGGAAAACGCCCGTCGATTCAAGGACGACGTCGACTCCCAGGTCACCCCACGGAAGAGCCGCAGGATCCTTTTCAGCAAATACGCGGATTTTCTTGCCCGCCACGATCAGGTGCTGCTCGTCACTGTCCACTTCCGCGTCGAAGATACCGTGCACGGAATCATATTTCAGAAGGTGGGCGAGCATCGCCGCATCGGTCAGATCGTTGACCGCCACAATTTCAAGTTCCGGGTTGTCCCAAGCCTGACGGAAGACAACGCGTCCAATCCGACCAAATCCGTTGATTGCCACTTTCAATGCCATATCTGAATCCCTCCGGTTTTTTATCATTCATTCGTCAGTTTCTTTCCTCAGCCTCCCCGCCGGACAGGCGGAGAATTTCTCTTGCGGCCCCTTCATCGGTCACAAGGACCGTCTGTGCCGGGGCCTGCTTCATATAAGCGAGTATCGGTCCCGCTTTTTCCTGCCCGCCTGCCACTGCAAGCGGATGAGGGATGCGGTCAATCTGGCTCCTGCTGAGCCCGATCGTGCAGAGGCGGTCAATCACCGAACCGTCCCGGCCAAGATAATATCCGAACGCTTCTGCTGCCGCGCCTTCAGCAGCCAGTTTCCCCATGGTCCCATCATCGGCACCTCGGCGCCGTGCCAGTTCGAGCGCATCCCCGATGCCATGGACGATACAGTCCGTCCGGTCATACAGGTCCAGCGCTTCCTTCACCGACGGCTCTTCCAGAAGCGGTCCGACCGATGTTTCTGCAAGCGCTTCGGGCAGATGGAGCGGCGTCCACCCGCCTCCTGTTGCAGCTGCAAGCATGGCCGCAATCATATTGGCCTGTGACTTCACATCACCGCTTGTGCCGCCGCGGGCCGCGATAAAGCGCATTCCTGCGGGCAGTCCGGCAGTCGCTGCCTCGTCGGCAACCGCCGCGACAGTGCTTCCGCCGGTGACGGCCACCACAGACCCTTCTTTGAGGACGCCGGCCATATGGCCGCATGCGGCCCTCGCCATCCTGCGTTTTGTAAGGTCATGGTCATTCCCGCCGGGAACGACCATCACTTTCTGTATACCCAATTTCAGGCATAGTTCAGTCCCCATTTCTTCAAGTCCTGTCCATTGCCAAATCACCGGTTGCAGCGCATCCAGCACAGCTTTTCCTTCGGGCGTCAGTTTCATGCCCGAAGTCTCCGCTGTAATCAGCCCCTGTTTCCGAAAAAGATCGCATACCGCGCGGACTTCCCGTTCACTGAGACCTTCCCGGCCGACCAGCGAACGCCTGCCGACGGGTCCTTCCTGCCGGATGGCATTCAGGATACCGCAGCGCACGGATAGCATCTCCGGCATTTCGGGGAGAACACTGAGCAATGACTGCGTCACTGCATCCATGGACATCCTCCTCACTTCGGGACACTTTACGTCCCAGTGATATAAATTATGTCCCACTTCGTATTTATTGTATTCCACGGATCGGCCAGTTGCAAACTTTTTACCCAAAATAAAAAGGAAGCGCTACAGGAGCGCTTCCATCACATCACCATAGCCGATGTTCCCATAGAGCAGGATTTCGCCGTCCTTCTCCAAGACGGGGATCATCAGCATATATTTCTCATGCAGCCGGTCATCCTGCCCGATGTCGATCACTTCGATATCGAGCGGGATGTCTTCCGCTGCCAGTCTCAGATTCAGCAACGCCTCTTCACAGAGCGGGCAGTCGTTGCCGACAAACAGTGTGATATTCATGAGGTCATCCTTCTTTCCTGTCAGGTTACCAGCCTCGGCCTGCTCCGCCTCCGCCGCCGGAGCCGCCACCGCCGCCGCCGAACCCGCCACCTCCGAATCCACCTCCGAATCCGCCTCCGCCGCCGAAGGAGCCCGGGATGAAGATGACCGGTCCGCCCCTGCGGCGTCTGCCGCCGGGACCGCCGCCACCTCCCCGTCCTCCGCCGCCAAAGAACATGTTGATGAGGACGTAGATGATGATGATGGCGACGATCGGGTTGATACCGCCACCGCCGCCGCTCCCGGAATCGGAATTAGGCGCCGGCTGCTCGACGGTGCCGTCCCAGTTGTACTCTTTGGCCACTTCGTTGTGGAGAACGCGGTACACGTTCATGATGGCGGTTGCCGGCTGCTCGTTGGCGAGGTAAGGGACTCCATACTCGTCGAGGATCCTTCCCACCTTCCCGTCCGGAAGGGCACCCTCAAGGCCATACCCGACTGACACTTCGAAAGCACGTTTGCCTGAGGAGTCAGGGACAGTCGAGACAAGCAGCAAAACGCCGTTGTCCTCTTCTGCCGCACCGAGCCCGTACTCTCGCAGCGCTTCGAGAGCGTACATCTCGGGTATTTCCACCGCGAACGGGACGGTCAGTACGGCAATTTGCGCGCCTGTTCCCCGGTCAAGCGCCGAGGCCATAGAGACAATCTGTGATCGCTGATCAGCTGTCAGGATGCCGGCGTGGTCCTGCACATAGATATTGTCGCCGATCGGTTCCGGTACGTCCGGCTCCGCCGCCAGAGCAGGCGCTCCGGTAAACAGAAGCAGGACGAACAAAAGGGTCCTGCCGAGCTGCTTCATCAGTTACCGTACTCCCCGAAATCGACTTTCGGCACTTCACGGGCGGCCTCCGACGCTTCGAAATACTCTTTTTGGTCGAATCCGAAAATGCCGGCGACGAGATTGCCCGGGAAGCTCCGGACATTCCTGTTAAACTGGGTGGCCGCCTCATTATAGTCCATCCTTGCGACAGCAAGACGGTTTTCCGTACCGGCCAGTTCGTCCATGAGCTGGCGGAAGTTTTCGTTCGCCTTAAGGTCCGGATAATTTTCTGCGATGACGAGAAGCCGGCTGAGCGCACCGGTCAGTTCTTCGTTGGCATTGGCTTGTTCTTCGGGCGAACCTGCCCCTGCCAGACGCGAGCGTGCGTCCGCGATGTCCGTAAACACTTCTTCTTCATGCTTGGCATAGCCTTTCGCTGTCTCCACGAGGTTCGGAATCAGATCCATCCGACGCTGCAGCTGGTTTTCGATCTGGCTGTACGCCTGGTTCACATCTTCCTCCAGATTCACGAAAGAATTGTACTTCGGCACCAGCATGATGGCCAGTACGACCAAGATTCCCACTATAATCAACAGTGGGCCCATCATTTTTCTCATTCGCTTCAGTCCCCTCTCTTACCTGCATATCTAACCCTACCTTACCCTAACCCGTTTCCCCTTGAAACAACGGCCGGTTCGTTATTCTCTACGGACAAAAGAAGGAAAAGATTCAGGAGATGTGGAATCAAGCTTAGGGAACAACAGGCAGACACAGATTTCCGGTACAACGAAAAAACGCACCACCTATTAAGGTGATGCGTCTGTCAGCGCCCTCGGCAGGAATCGAACCCACATCTTAAGAACCGGAATCTTACGTGCTATCCGTTGCACCACGAGGGCAGAACATTCATAGTCTCCTTACCGGACGACATTTTTTATTATACAAGTATGTTATCCGGGATGCAAGCCCCTTTTTCATTTTTGGTTAAGCGTCCCATTTGACCTTCATTGACCAAATAGCTTATGATAATTTCAAGGGCTGGAGGGTATAGTGTTCCAGTGCAGGTATTTACTCATCCACTAAAAGGAGGACGAACAGATGAATCTCATCCCTACAGTAATCGAACAGACGAACCGCGGTGAGCGGGCATACGACATTTACTCGCGGCTCCTGAAAGACCGCATCATCATGCTCGGCTCGGGCATTGACGATAACGTGGCAAACTCAATTGTCGCGCAGCTTCTCTTCCTTGAAGCTGAAGATCCGGACAAGGACATCTCAATCTACATCAACAGCCCGGGAGGCAGCATCACGGCCGGAATGGCGATCTTCGATACGATGCAGTTCATCAAGCCGGACGTGCAGACAATCTGCATCGGCATGGCTGCATCGATGGGCGCCTTCCTTCTTGCGGCAGGCACGAAGGGCAAGCGCTATGCTCTCCCGAACGCGGAAGTGATGATCCACCAGCCGCTCGGCGGCGCACAGGGCCAGGCGACGGAAATCGAGATTGCGGCAAAACGCATTCTCTTCCTCCGCGAGAAGCTTAACACGATTCTCGCAGAGCGCACCGGCCAGCCGCTTGAAGTGCTTGAGCGCGACACAGAGCGCGACAACTTCATGACAGCCGAGCGCGCGAAGGAATATGGCCTCATCGACCACATCATCGAACGGAACGAACTTCCGGACAAGAAAAAAGAAGACAAGTAAAAAATTAAAAGACCCGGCATCCCGCCGGGTCTTTTGATTTTGCCGATTTTAAAAACGGCCGCTGCCTACTTGGCCGCTTCATCTTCAATGATCGCAGCAAGAGCTGTTACGGCGTCTTCCTCATCGTGGCCGTCCGCGCTCAGCGTCACTTCGACCCCTCTTGCGATCGCCAGGCTCATGATGCCCATGATGCTCTTGGCATTCACCTTGCGCGCACCCTTTTCAAGGTAGATGTCCGAGGAGAAACGGTTCGCTTCCTGGACGAACAGCGCCGCCTGCCTGGCCTGCAGGCCGGATTTCAGTTTCACCTCTAGTGTCCGTTCGGTCATGGCCGACTTCCTCCTTTGCAACCGGTTGCTTGTCTATTCCTTTATCGTATCGGAGAAGCCCGAAAAGGACAAGGACAAACTTACTTCAGCGAGACTCCGCCTTTGCGCAGCTTTTCCGCGATCTCGTCAATCTTGCGCAGGCGATGGTTGACGCCCGACTTGCTGATCGGCGCGCCCGATACCATCTCTCCGAGTTCTTTCAGCGTGATATCCTGGTACTCGACACGGAGCCGGGCAATTTCCTGCAGACGGTCCGGCAGTCCTTCGATGCCGATCATCCGGTCGATGTACTGGATATTTTCCACCTGGCGCATGGCGGCGCCGATCGTCTTGTTCAGGTTTGCCGTCTCGCAGTTGACGAGCCGGTTGACGCTATTGCGCATGTCCCTCACGATGCGGACGTCCTCGAACTTGAACAGCGCCGAGTGGGCGCCGATCAGGCTGAGGAAGTCGGAAATTTTCTCTGCTTCCTTCAGGTACGCGATAAAGCCTTTTTTGCGCTCGATTGATTTTGCATTGAGGCCGTAGGCATTCATCAGCTCGACCAGTGCCTCGCTGTGCTCCTGGTAGAGAGAGAAAATCTCCAGGTGGTAGGATGAAGTTTCCGGGTTATTGACCGAACCGCCCGCGAGGAAAGCGCCGCGCAGGTAGGAACGCCTGCAGCAGTCGTCCTTGACGATATCCTCCGAAACGCCTTCGTCAAAACCGATCCCTTCTCCTGTAATCTTCAGATCTTCAAGCATCGTCTTCGCGCCTTCACGGATCCTGCATATATAGACATTGTTTTTCTTTAGGCGCATTTTCTTCCGGACGAGCAGCTCCACTTTGTACGGGTAGAGTTTCCGCATGTTCGAGTACATTCTGCGGGCGATCGCCGCGTTCTCCGTCTGCACATCGAGGCTCATCTGACGGTTGGAAAACGACAGCACACCGTTCATCTTGATGAATGCGGACAGTTCGGCACGTGTGCAGCACTCGTCCATCTCCACCTGAGTCAGTTCTTTTTTCGTTTCCGATGCGAATGACACCGGCTTCCTCTCCTTTCACGAACGGCCATCCTGTTCAGACGGCCGCCCCGTCCGGGCTGTCCAGGTAGCTGCAGATCAGCTTTGCGACCTTGCCCGCATCGTGCCGGACATGCCCTGCGACGATGGTCGCAATATCTGCCAGAATGACATGAGCCGCCAGTTCTTCAAGACGTTCCACATCACCCGGGACCGGAACGGACTGGTTCTGGCGGTATTCTTCCGCCACGGCATCCAGGCCGGTGCCGTCGTTGACGACGACGCCGTCAAGGAACCTGCCGCCCAGATGGTCGTACATTACACGGACATGGTCCGATGCGCTGAACGACGACGTCTCACCCGGCTGCGTCATGATGTTGCATATGTAGAGCCTGCGCGCATTGGACCTGAGTACGGCATCCCCGATGCCGGGTACGAGCAGGTTCGGCAAAATGCTGGTATACAGGCTGCCGGGCCCAACAACAATCATGTCGGCCTTGCGGATTGCGCGGACCGCATCTTCCAGCGGCTCGACCTCGTCCGGAAGCAGGAACACCCGCCGGATCCGGTGTCCGTAGACCGGAATTTTCGATTCGCCGTTGATGATCGAGCCGTCTTCCAGCTCCGCTCCGAGGGTGATGATCTGATTCGCGGCAGGAAGCACACGGCCTTTGATGTTGAGGATCCTGCTCATTTCAGCCACCGCGTTCGAAAAATCACCGGTGATGTTCGTCATTGCAGCGAGCATCAGGTTTCCGAGCGAGTGGCCGCCGAGACCCTCGGAAGAAGAAAAGCGGTACTGGAACATTTCCAGTACGAGCGGCTCCACATCGGAAAGCGCCGCGATGACGTTCCTCACGTCACCCGGCGGCGGAATCATGTAATCTTTGCGGATTTTCCCCGAGCTGCCCCCGTCATCCGCGACGGTCACAATGGCAGTCAGGTCGACATCATACTGTTTCAGGCCGCGCAGGATCGTGGACAGGCCGGTCCCCCCGCCAATCGCCACAATGCGCTTTTTCCCCTTTTTTCCGGGCATGGGATCAGCCCTTTCTGTGTTTGATATCCCGATGGGTCACTGACGTTTTGTACTCGCCGCTCAGCTTCTCCGCGAAATACTCAGCTAGAGAGACGGAGCGGTGCTGGCCGCCCGTGCAGCCAAAAGCAATAACAAGCTGTGCCTTGCCTTCTTCCTTGTATCTCGGGATGAGGAAGCGGAAGAGATCTTCCAGCCTCGTGATCAGTTCTTTTGTGTCGTTCTGCTTCATGACGTAATCATAGACTTCGGACTGTAGGCCGGTCAGAGGCTTCAACTCCTCGATATAATACGGATTTGGCAAAAACCTCACGTCAAGCGCAATATCCGCATCAATCGGGATGCCGTGCTTATAACCGAACGACATGACATTGACCGTGAACGCGCCTTTTTCCGTACCCGAAAAGCTTTCTACAATCTTTTCCCTGAGTTCGCGGGGGCGCAGATAGGAAGTGTTGAACATGTAGCGCGCCCTGCCCTTGAGTTCGGATAGCATCTCCCGCTCTTTGCGGATGCCGTCGCTGACCAGCCCGCCGTGTGACAGCGGGTGCTTGCGGCGGGTTTCCTTGTATCGCTTGACGAGCGTGCTGTCGTCGGCGTCGAGGAACAGCACCTGAAGGTCGAATCCATCCGCCGCTTCGATCTGGTCAAGCGTTCCGATCAGCGAATCAAAGTATTCCCTGCCCCGCATGTCCATGACGGCAGCCACCCGCTTCTGATTCCGGTCCGAATCAGCGAGCAGCTTCAGGAACGTCAAAAGCAGCTCGGGCGGAAGATTATCGATGCAGTAGTAGCCGAGGTCCTCGAAACTCTGCATGGCGACCGTTTTGCCGGCTCCCGACATCCCGGTGATGACGACCAGTTCCATGTTGCCGCTGTTTTCTTTCGTCTGCTTTGTCATGGTCCCATCCTTTCTGCCGACTGCTGGAGGTCCGCCCCAAGCAGCCTGAATTCTTCCGTATAGGTGAACGTGCCGTACTGGGTGCCCGGGCTTCCGGCTGCGAACTTCAAGTTCATCCGGTCTCCTTCAGCCATCGGCAAAGTATCCAGTTCGCCGACCTCATGCCATTCAAGTTTGCCCTCACGATTTTCCTCAAACGGCACCCCTTTGAGGCTGCGTGCCGTGAATGTATAAAGCATCCATTCATCGAGCGTCCGGGAGTTTTCTTCATCCCGGATCACCATCGTATAGACCCCTTTCAGGTGCGGTTCGACCGGTGTCGCACCGGTCTCTTCCGTAAACTCCCGGAAAGCGGCCGAATAAACGGACTCTCCCGCTTCCATTTTTCCGCCCGGCGCGACATACCAGCCGCGGCGGGGCTTCTTCAACAACAGGACTTTTCCGTCCTGTACAACCAACAGATTGGCGATCCGCTGCATCGGTCTCCCACCTTCCCGGAAAACATTCTACCCTTTATTATACTATGCATCCGAAGGGGGATACAAAAGGAATGAAAAAAAGGACGGCAGCCGGGAGTGCCGGTGCCGTCAAAAAGGTGTTGCTATCATAAAGGGGGGTCAATTTACACTTATAACTATACACACTATTTATTGCAACGCTGTTACAGCGCGGTTAAGAACGTGTTAAATCAGACTTCTGTGCTGATTTTTTCCTTTAGTTCCTCAACATACTTCTGCGCGGTTTCCGCGGCGATGCTTCCGTCCCCTGTCGCCGTGACGACCTGACGCAGCGTTTTCGCCCGAACGTCCCCAGCGGCGAAGATGCCTGGAATCGTGGTCTTCATGTGTTCGTCCGTCGGGATATAGCCGTTCTCGTCGGTGATGCCGAGCGTTTTGAACGGAGCGGTAAGCGGAACCATGCCGATGTAGATGAACACGCCGTCCGCTTGAAATTCGCGCTCGCTTCCGTCTTTTGTCGAAACGAGCGTGACGCTGCCGACTTTGCCGTCCTGGTCGTTGATTGACTTGACCGTGTGGCTCCAGATAAAGTCGATCTTCGGATTCGCAAAAGCACGGTCCTGCAGGATCTTCTGTGCACGAAGCTCATCGCGGCGGTGGACGATGGTCACCTTGTCTGCGAATCGTGTCAGGAAGTTGCCTTCTTCGACGGCGGAGTCGCCGCCGCCGACCACAACGAGGTCCTTGTTTTTGAAGAACGCACCGTCACAGACAGCACAGTAGCTGACACCGCGGCCGCCCAGCTCCGATTCGCCCGGAATGCCCATTTTTTTGTATTCCGCGCCTGTGCCGATGATGATCGAGCGGGCCTTATATTCCTTGCCGCCCGCGACAATCGTCTTGTACGCTTCACCGTCACGGACTTCGGATACGTCGCCGTATGCATACTCGGCGCCGAACTTCTTCGCGTGTTCGAACATTTTATTGGAGAGGTCCGGACCGAGGATGCTGTCGAATCCCGGATAGTTCTCGATGTCTTCAGTGTTGGCCATCTGGCCTCCGGGAATGCCTCGCTCCAGCATGAGCGTGGACATATTGGCGCGGCTTGTGTATACCGCAGCCGTCATCCCGGCAGGTCCGGCACCGATGATGATGACATCATAAATTTTATCTTCAGCCATGAAAAGTTCCTCCTTAAATGTGAACGCCTATCTGCCCCCATGCTATTCCATTTGCAGACAGGGCTCAACATTTTTGCTTAGCTGCGCGGGAACGGCAGGAAGCGGAACAGTTCGTTGACATACTTCGTGAGTGTCTTCACCGAAATGCCGTAAGCTTCCGCAATTTCTTTTTTCGTCGTGCCCGCATGCCGGGAAGAACGGTACATGTACTCCGCCGACGCTGCAATGGCACGCGGATTTCGGAAGGCATAGCTTTCTTCAATGGCGCGGCTGCACATGAGGAACCACATCTCGAGAATCGGCATTTCCTCTTCGACAAGAGGTTCATAGCGGCTGTATAGCATATCAGTCGCTTCGAACACACGATTATAAAGGAGTTCCCCGCGGTCCCTGCCCGGGAGCCGGTGGCCGAGACCATGCGCGAGGAACAGCTTTTCGGTAGTCGACATGTTCTCGACATCCGGCCATTCGGGATGGGTCAGGATGTCTTCGCGGCGCATCGATTTGCCGGTCAGGAAAAGGCCGAGAAGCCGCAGTCCCTCTTCCCCGCTGTTCAGCTTGCCGATGATGAACTTCGGATCGTTTTCGGGCGTATCGGGAATCCGGGCACGCAGCCAAGGTTCCTTGCCTACCTTGGACGGATCCATCGAGACGAGCACCGCCCACGCATCTTGGGCAACCTTATCTTCTCCAATCATCGCCGCAGCATGCGCCAGCCAAAAGTAAAAGCCCGGATCGCCTTCGAAGCCGATCCGCTGAAGTCCGCGCAGCCAACCGTACGCCTCCTGATGGCGGCCGACCAATGCGAGCGTCGCCCCAAGCTTGTAGCGGTGGTCGACGAGCATCGGGTGAATCTTCAGCAAGATGGATACCGTCCTGTTGAGCGCTTCCGCATCCTGCTTGTAAAAGTGGAACACTGCAAAATTGCAAAGGGCGTGAAGATTTCCGTTGTCTCCCCGGAGCACCTGATTCAGGAGCGCCTCGGCCTGCTCGGTCTCACCGATATAGAAATAGGCAAGCGCCAGGTTATTGTAGGCTGCCCAGAAATCGGGGTGTTCCTCGATCGCCGACTCAAGCAGGCTGACGGCTTCACGGAATTCACCGGATTCCATCAGGCGGCGCCCGCGATCGAGAATGTAGTCAAGACGCCCGTCTCCCTCGGCGTCATCCGGCAGTCCGTACAGCTCATGCTCCGAGAATTCGATAATGTCCATCGCCTCGTCTCGATACAGCCCTTCCGGCGCGAGTTTGAGGTAACGCTGCGCATATCGGATCGCATCCCGGAGATAGCCGAGATTCGCATGCACTTCGGATAGGTAGAACAGGGTGTCCGGATCTTCCGCGCCCGAATCATGGGCGGTCATCAGGAGGTCGCGGGCATGCTCAAAACGGCCCATGTCAATTTCCAGAATGGCGTACTGCAGGAGGATGTCAGCATCCTCCGGGCTTAGGTCCGCCGCCCTGCTGAGAAACTTGTGGGCCTTCTCCACCTCGTCGCGCTTCAGCGCACCGAGTGCTTTTTTATAGTAAAATTCACCATTCGGAATGAAATTGATGACTTTCTTATGATTTCCCTGTTGAGAGTGATTGTTCAATAAAGATTCCTCCGGATTATGGAAGCGGCAAAGCCGCGTAATGGTCAGAATGGTCAATGGTTTCAGCTTCCCATTATATCACAGACATGTGAGCCGGTCGCCGGTAATGGATGGATGCGATGCTGAAGGGGGCCGTTCCGGAGGCGGTGTGGGACGGGTTGAGACGTTGACATACTGAACCCCCCGTCATTTCTGACGGGGGGTTCTCTTCCGTGCCTTCAGTTCTTCCGCGGTGTAGATGATGCGTACCGGGTTTCCCCCGGCGAGGCTGCCGGGCGGAATGTCGCGGTTGACGAGTGAGGCCGCTGAGACGGTGGCGCCGTCCCCAATCTCCACGCCCGGCAGGATCGTCGTATTGGCTCCGATCATCACATTGTCGCCGATGACAACATCGCCGAGCCGGTATTCGTCGGTCAGGTATTCGTGCGCGAGAATCGTCGTGTTAAACCCGATGATCGAATTACGGCCGATGCGGATGCGCTCCGGAAACATCGTGTCCGGGACGACCATCAGGGCGAGCGCCGACTTTTCCCCGATGTTCATGCCGAGAAACGTTTGGTAAAGCCAACGCTTCACGGACAGGAACGGGGTATACCGCCCAATCTGGATGACGATGAAATTCTTGGCAACCTTGAAGAATGAGACCGTCCGGTACATGTGCCAGAGCGGATTCGTCCCTTTGACCGGCGCAGGATGGCGGTCGGTCCGCCTCATTCCGCCCGGACCTTCCCATCCGCAATCTCCAGCAGATCCTCGATTGCATCCAGCATATAGTCCGGCTTGAGGGATTCCATGAACTCCCTTCCCTTCGCGCTCCAGGCAACGCCTGCCGTAAGTGTGCCGGCATTGCGGCCGCCTTCGATGTCATGAGAGTTATCGCCAACCATCAGTGTTGTCGCCGGGTCGGCGCCAAGCGCGTCCATCGCTTTCTGAAGCGGTTCCGGATGGGGTTTCGCGTGAGTGACGTCGTCCAATCCGATCACAACGTCGAAGATACCGTCCGCATCCATGAGGCCGAGGCCCCTGTGAATGGTTTTGTTCCTCTTGGTGGAGACGATTGCCATCTTGAGGCCGCGCTCCTTCAGCTTCTTGAGGACGTCAGACACGCCCGGGAACTCCGTCGTCAGTCTGTCATGGTTTTCCAGGTTCCAGTTCACGTACTCTTCCATCATCTGCTCGACATTCTCAGGCGCAAGCGCCTCGAACGTCTCACGCAGCGGAGGCCCCATGAACGGTAGGCAGTCCTCGCGTGAATAGCGGCCCGGGAAATGCTTGCCGAGCACCGCCATGAAGGTTTCGATAATCAGATCGTTCGTATCAAACAGAGTCCCATCAAAGTCAAACAGGATGGTTTCGATTTTATTGGCCATGCGGCAGCACGACTCCCTTCCCTTTGGATAGTTCTGCCCGCTTCCATGCCCAAGCAACCGCCATCGTCAGCGCAAACGCGGTCACCACACGGATCAGCAGGAGCGGCCAGACCGGAATACCGAGCGGAACGAAGATCAGTGTGTCTTCGATGACCGCGTGGCAGCTGACGAGGAAGATAAGGACGAGTGTCGCGTCCTTTTTGCTGACGCCGTCCTCTTCCACAGCCTGGATCATGACGCCCGCTCCCATTGCCAGTCCCGCGACAAGTCCGGTGGCCAGTGTCATGCCGGCGTTTGGCTGGACGCCGATCAGCTTCGTAAGCGGTCCGAGCTTGGCGGAGAGCCTCTGCATCCAGCCTCCGTCTTTCAGGAACTGGATGGCGACCATGAGCGGAATCACAATCACCGCAAGCTGCAGGACTCCGAATCCTGCTTTTTCAAATCCGAGCAGGGCAATGGCTCCCCAGGTTTCAGGTGCCGCTTCCGGTGCCGGCGCCATCCCGTACTGCGCAATTTCAGATCCGCCCTTCCAGAACAGGTTGATCAGAATGGCGGAAACCGATGCAAGTCCGAGGCGCACGACCAGGATGACCCAGAGCTTGACCCCGACGCGCATCGCGACGCCCGATTCGATAAACAGGTTATGCGAGAACGACAGCATGACGGCCAGGATGAATACTTCCTTCACCGTCAGTTCCAGCGACAGGATGCCGGCGATGCCGGCATACAGATTCAGTGCATTGCCGAGGACGAGCGGAATCGCCGCCTCCCCGCGAAGTCCGAACAGTCCCATGAGCGGTGCAACAAGATCAATGATCCACGGCAGGACGGGCGTGTGCTGCAGGATGACGACCAGCAGTGTGATCGGGAAAATGATCTTACCGAGCGTCCACGTCGTATTCAGCCCTGCCTGGATTCCTATGCGTAGAGTAGACATGTTTCAGTTCGACATCCTTTTCCTATCGTTCCGGCCCACGAGCCGGGCCGTCTGCTGAATTATTCTTTATAGCGAGTACGGATATTCAATGCGAACCGGCGGATCAGGTAAATCAGAATCGCGCCGAAGAAACCGAGCAACGAGACGATTTGCGCCGCCTTCAGGCCCGAAGCCATCAGGCTGTCCGTCCGCATCCCTTCGATGAAAAAGCGGCCAAATGAATACCAGGCGATGTAAAACAGGAAAATGACGCCGCGATACGGATTCACCCGGCGGAGCACAAACAGGATCAGAAGAAGTCCGATCAAGTTCCAGACCGACTCATAAAGAAACGTCGGATGGTAGGTGACGCCGTCGATCGTCATCTGATTGACGATCCAATCCGGCAGAGCCGAATAGCCCCACCAGTCATCGGCGACCGGCCCGCCGTGCGCTTCCTGGTTCACGAAGTTGCCCCACCGGCCGAGAATCTGGCCGATGAGCAGGCCGGGCGCAGTGATGTCTGCGACTTTCCAGAACGACACGCCATGCTTCCTCGTATATATAACGGCCGTAATCACCGCCGCAATCAGCGCGCCGTGGATGGCGAGCCCGCCTTCCCAAATCCTGAAGATTTTTCCGAGGTCGTTCCGGTAGTACTCCCACTGGAAGATGACATAGTAAAGTCGGGCACCAACGATGGAGATCGGCACCGCCCAGATCAGGAAGTCTGTCATGAAGTCGGGGTGGAGCCCCCGCTTCACCGCTTCCCGCTGAACGACGAGGAACCCGAGCACGATTCCTGTCGCAATGAGGATGCCGTACCAGCGGACATCAATCGGTCCGAGAGAAAAGGCGATCGGATTGATCGCCGCAAGAGAAAACTGCATACACTGATCCCTTCTTCCGTGCGTGCCGGCAAAAATGCCGGCTTAGTAGGACGGGTCCTGTTCCCGTCCGATCATATCGTTCAGCCGGTCAGAAAATTGTTCTGCTGCGTTCATGCCCATTTGCTTCATGCGATGGTTCATCGCCGCCACTTCGACGATCGACGACATGTTCCGCCCCGGACGCACCGGCACGGTGAGCCGCGTCAGTTCGGTGTCGAGGATTTTCAGCTTCTCTTCCTCGAGGCCGAGCCGGTCGTAGGTGCGCTCAGGATCCCATGATTCCAGGTCGAT
Source organism: Bhargavaea massiliensis (assembly GCF_018390575.1). GTDB lineage: Bacteria > Bacillota > Bacilli > Bacillales_A > Planococcaceae > Bhargavaea > Bhargavaea massiliensis. The sequence goes on from NZ_JAHBCJ010000008.1 coordinate 20,294, forward strand.
GATGAGCGTGATCCGCTTAAAGTCACGGATGGCGCTTGCCCCGAACAGCATCTGTACATCAATGATCCCGAGCCCGCGGATTTCAAGCAGATGACGGAGCAGTTCAGGCGGATTGCCCACCAATGTGTCTTCAGCTACCTGGCGGATTTCCACCATGTCATCCGCGACAAGCCGGTGTCCGCGCTTGACGAGGTCGAGCGCCACTTCGCTTTTGCCGATGCCGCTCTTGCCCGTGATCAGGACGCCGAGCCCGTAGATGTCGAGAAGGACGCCGTGCACCGCTGTCATCGGAGCCAGGCGGTTTTCGAGAAAGTCGCTCAGTTTGTTCGACAGTTTGGTCGTCGTCATTGGCGAGGAGAGAAGCGGAACCTGCTCCTCTTCCGCTGCCGCCACCATCTCCGGCGGAATCCGCATACTGTGGCAGATGACGATCATCGGCGTGTCCGGAGAGCAAAGCTTCCGGGCACGCTCCATTTTATCAAGACGGGGAAGCATCGAGAAAAAGGATATCTCGCTTTTCCCAAGAAGCTGGATACGGTTCGCCGGATAATATTCGAAGAAACCGGCCACTTCAAGTCCGGGACGGGAAATATCGCTGCTGGCGATGTGCCGCCCGATTCCTTCCGCTCCCGCTGACAGTTCAAGTCCGAAACGTTCCATCACGTCTTTTACCGTCACGTGATCCATCGGCATTGCCCCCTTCACTGCCGAATGTCGGCCATGCCCTATATTCTAACAAAGATTCGGTCAATGAACATCGCTTTTATCCGGAATGCCTTTTGCAAGCGTATACATCCGCCGGAATGTATCTATGTAACAGTCGGAGGTGGAGTGAATTGAAGAAAATCATGTTGGATGCCGGCCATGGTCCGGCAACACCAGGCAAGAGGACGCCCGACGGAACGATGCTGGAATTTGCGTTCAACGCTTCGGTTTCCGCTTATGCGGAAAAGCTTCTCCAAGCCGAAGGAATTGCGGTGATGACGGCACACGAACCGGGGCGCGACGTTCCTCTTGCAGAACGCATTCGCAAGGCGAACAACTGGGGAGCCGATGCTTATGTCTCGATCCATGCCAACGCGTTCGGCTCCGGCTGGAATGCGGCGAATGGTATCGAGTCCTATATTTATCCGCGTGCACAACGCCAGTCGGAACTGCTGGCGGGCCACATGCAGGCAGCACTCGTCTCCGCCACCGGCCGGAAAAACCGTGGCGTGAAGCGCGCCGACTTCGCCGTTGTCCGTGACACCCGCATGCCCGCCGTCCTGCTTGAGTGCGGTTTCATGACCAACCGCCAGGAAGCCGGACTCCTGAAACACGACCGGTACAGGAGACAATGCGCCAATGCCATCGCATTCGCCGTGGTGAACTGGTACTACGGGAAGGGACTATAATCGGCAGGCTCGCGCCTGGTGTGGCAATTCATCATGCGTGGAAGGCGATTCGACACTTTCGGAACGCCATTCATCATTCTCGCGGACCGATTCGTCATTCTCAGAGCGCCATTCATCACACTCGCGGACCGATTCGTCATTCTCGCGCAAAAGGCCCCATATGAAAAAAAGGACGGAAGGCCACGAGGCCTTCCGTCCTTTAAACATGCTTCAGTTTCCGATATAGCCGACGATGACGGTTCCGGTCTTGGCTTCGCCCTTGATGCGGAGCGGAGGCAGGTCGGGATTTCCGCCCTGTTTGCTGAAGCGGATGGATTTCTGGAGCAGCTGTTCCTGTTCCTTCGTGCGGGTGACGTCCTGCATGCGGATATCCATGCGGCCGAAGTTCGAAGAGACTTCCCCTTCGATGCCGGCATCCTGCGGTACGTACACTTCTACGCTTCCGGACATGGCGGTCGCTTCTACCTTGCGGGATTCGGCATCACGCGTCGTGACGATGACGTGTCCGTTCACCGACTGGGCCTCGATGTCCTTCAGCATCCCATCGATGTCGATTCGGCCGTTGAGCGTTTCCGCTTCGACCTGCTCACCATGGATGTCCGTCAGCCGGATCGCGCCGTTTGCGGTCTCGAACTCGGCTTCGTCAAAGTGGAGGTTATCCGCCTCGATCTTGCCGTTGGCTGTGCGTACCCGCACGTTTGCCGCCGTCAGCCCGGCTCCGGATTTGAACGTGCCGTTGAACATGCGAACGGAAAGCTTCTTATACTGCTTTTCCGGCACATGGAGCACGACATTCACCTGGGTCATTTTCTGGTCGTTCGAGATCCGGAGACGGCTGCCGTCCGCGGCGAAGAGAAAACGTTCCTCGAATTCACGCTTGGCTTCTGCCTCATCCTCTGCCCGGTGCACTTTCACTTCACACTCGGCGCGGAGCTCTTCCCCTTCGCCAAGTCGGATGTCAAAGCTGCCCATGGAAAGGTCGACAACGATTTCCTCGATGCCTTCCGCGTTTTTCGAGAAGGTTTCATGAAAGACGATCGGCTCGCCGAACGGCTTGTCGAGGTCGAATGTCTTTACGCGGTCGACGGCCGTCTGCATGAACTGCATGAACCGGTTGCCGATCGTTGTGAAATCACGCCGGACGTCGTCCAGGAAGTCATCCATCGAAGCCTGTTTCCCGGAGCGTTGCTCTTCACTTTCCGGCTGGGCATCCTGCTGAAAGTCCCCCTGCCAGTTGTCCGCTTCCTCACCAGCGGCTGCCGGCTGAGGTTCCGCATCCCGCTTGTCCGTCTGCCCCTCACGGATTTCCGGATGGCTTTCCTTCACGGCCTCGCGATTGCTCTCGAACTTCTCCAAAAGACGCAATGCTTCGTCTGCGCTGATTGTCCCTTGTTCCAGCATGTCCAGAATACGGCTTTTCTCGTCTTTCATGTGCGTTCCTCCTTCGAAAGCGGCTTCGCGCTTCCGTTGATAGTTATGGTACGTTCCGGGAACAGGAAAAGTTTCACTGCCGTGCGCGGAAATTCGTCACGCCCGGCTTTCCGCTTCCGCGAGAAGCGCCTCGGTCCGCCTGCGGTCACGCTCGAGAATCGGCTTCAGATAGCGGCCGGTATAGGATTCCCGGACTTCCGCCACTTGTTCCGGCGTGCCGGTCGCGATGATCTGGCCGCCGCGGTCGCCGCCTTCAGGCCCGAGGTCGATGATATGGTCGACCGTCTTGATGACGTCGAGGTTGTGCTCGATGACCAAGACCGTATTGCCGTTGTCGACAAGCCGGTGGAGCACTTCCAGCAGGCGCGAAATGTCATGCGCATGGAGCCCCGTGGTCGGCTCGTCCAGGATATAGAACGTCTTGCCGTTGGACCGGCGGTGAAGTTCGGATGCGAGCTTGACCCGCTGGGCTTCCCCGCCTGACAGTGTCGTCGCCGGCTGGCCAAGTTTGATGTAGCCGAGGCCGACATCGACGAGCGTCTGAAGCTTCCGGTGGATTTTCTGGATGTTCTCGAAAAACACTGCCGCATCGGAAACGGTCATATCAAGCACATCGGAAATGTTCTTGCTTTTATAGCGGACTTCGAGCGTCTCCCTGTTATACCGGCGGCCGTGGCACACCTCGCACGGCACGTAGACATCCGGCAGGAAGTGCATCTCAATTTTGATGATGCCGTCTCCCCTGCACGCCTCGCATCGTCCGCCCTTGACGTTAAAGCTGAAGCGGCCCTTCTGGAACCCGCGGACCTTGGCATCGTTGGTCGAAGCGAACAGGTCACGGATGTTGTCGAACACGCCGGTATACGTGGCGGGGTTCGAGCGCGGCGTGCGCCCAATCGGGGACTGGTCGATGTCAATCACTTTTTCAAGCTCTTCCAGACCCGAGATTGACGCATAGGTGCCAGGCTTCGCTTTGGCCCGGTTCAGCTTCTGGGCAAGTGCCTTATATAGGATTTCATTGACGAGCGTGGACTTCCCGGAACCCGATACGCCCGTGACGGCGATAAACTGGCCAAGCGGGAAGTCGGCGTCGATGGTCTTCAGGTTGTTTTCCGACGCGCCTTTGATGCGGACAAAACGGCCGTCCGATTTGCGCCGCTCGACAGGAATCGGAATGAACTTCCTGCCGCTTAAATAAGCACCCGTAATCGAATCCGGGTCCTCCGCCACTTCCTGCGGTGTGCCCTGCGCGATAATTTCCCCGCCGTGCAGGCCGGCGCCCGGCCCGATGTCGATCAGATGGTCGGCGGCCATCATCGTATCTTCGTCGTGCTCGACGACGATGAGCGTATTGCCCAGGTCACGCATTTCTTTCAGCGTGCCGATCAGCTTGTCGTTGTCACGCTGGTGAAGCCCGATCGACGGCTCATCGAGAATGTAGAGGACGCCCGACAGCTTCGAGCCGATCTGAGTCGCCAGGCGGATCCGCTGCGCCTCGCCGCCTGACAGCGTGCCCGCCGAGCGGGACATCGACAGATAATCCAGCCCGACGTTCACGAGGAAGCCGAGCCTGGAGTTGATCTCTTTCAGGATCAGGTTCGCGATCGCCCGGTCGTTTTCCGACAGGTTGAGGCTGCCGAAAAAGTCGGCAGCTTCCGTGATCGGGAAGCGGGTCACCTGGGAGATATTGAGGCCGGCAATTTTCACCGCAAGGGCCTCTTCCTTCAGCCGGTCGCCGCGGCAGACCGGACATGGACGCTCCGCCATGTACTTTTCCATCTGCTCGCGAATCCAGTCGGAGCTCGTCTCCCGGTAACGCCGCTCGACGTTCTTGAGGACCCCCTCAAAGTAGATATGGTTGTCGCGTGTTTTCCCGAACTCATTCGTATAGCGGAAATGGATCCGGTCGTTGGCCGAGCCGTAGAGGATCTTGTCCAACTGGCTGTCCGGAAGCTCGCTGACGGGCACGTCCATAGAAATCCCATAATGCTTGCAGACCGCCTTCAGAAGTTCCGGATAATACTGGGAACTTGTCGGCTCCCACGGGGCGATGGCACCTTCAGCGAGCGACAGGCTCTTGTCCGGAATGACAAGTTCCGGATCGACTTCCTGCCTGGAGCCGAGCCCGTCGCATTCCGGGCAGGCGCCGAACGGGCTGTTGAACGAAAACAGCCGCGGCTCAAGCTCGCCGATGGAAAATCCGCACACCGGGCAGGCATGGTGTTCGTTGTAAATCAGTTCTTCCCCGCCGATGATGTCAATGATCGCGCGCCCACCGGCGAGGGACGATGCCGTCTCGAGCGAATCCGAGAGGCGCCCTTCCACGTCATCCTTCACGACGATCCGGTCGATGACGACTTCGATATCGTGTTTTTTATTTTTGTTCAGGTCGATGTCATCGTCCAGATCATACAGTTCCCCGTTGACCCGCACGCGGACGTAGCCCTGCTTCTTGATGTCTTCCAGAAGCTTTTTGTGCGTGCCCTTGCGTCCCGCAACAACGGGCGCAAGAATCTGGAGGCGTGTTCGCTCCGGAAGTTCCATCACGCGGTCGACCATCTGCTCGACCGTCTGGGAAGATATCTCGATCCCGTGGTTCGGGCAGATCGGCTTGCCGATCCTCGCGTACAGCAGCCGGAGATAGTCGGAGATTTCCGTGACTGTCCCGACGGTCGACCGCGGGTTTCGGCTCGTCGTTTTCTGGTCGATGGCGATTGCCGGCGACAGCCCTTCGATCGCATCCACGTCCGGCTTGTCCATCTGACCGAGGAACATGCGGGCGTAGGCGGACAACGACTCCACATAGCGCCGCTGGCCTTCTGCGTAGATCGTGTCAAAGGCGAGCGAAGATTTGCCCGACCCGGACAGGCCAGTCACGACGACCAGCTTGTCCCTCGGAATAGTGACATTGATGTCCTTCAGGTTATGCGCACGCGCGCCCTGAATGATGATTTCCTGGTTTCTCATGCGGATCTCACCCCTCTGCTTTCAGTTCGAGTATCGTATCGCGGAGCGTGGCGGCCCGTTCGAAGTCGAGCGCCTTTGCCGCCTCTTTCATTTCCTTTTCGAGGGAAGCAAGGAGGGCCGCCTTCTCGTCCTTTGTCAGCTTCTTCCCTTGTGTCGCCTTTTCCGCATACGTTGCCGTTTCGTCGGCCTCGTGCGTTGCACGGATCGATTCGCGAATCTGCTTATTGATCGTCGTCGGCGTGATGCCGTGCTCTTCGTTGTAGGCAATCTGCTTCTCGCGCCTCCGTGCCGTTTCGTCGATCGCGATGCGCATCGAGTCGGTCATCCGGTCGGCGTACATGATGACGTGCCCGTTCGAGTTCCGTGCAGCCCGGCCGATGGTCTGGATCAGCGATCGCGAGGAGCGCAGGAACCCTTCCTTGTCGGCGTCGAGTATGGCGACAAGCGATACTTCCGGGATGTCCAGGCCTTCCCGCAGGAGGTTGATCCCGACAAGCACATCGTACGTGCCAAGCCGCAGTTCGCGGATGATTTCGATGCGCTCGAGCGTCTTGATCTCGGAGTGGAGGTAGTTGACCTTAATGCCGATCTCCTTCAGGTAGTCGGTGAGGTCTTCGGACATCTTTTTCGTCAGAGTTGTGATCAGCACACGCTCGTTTTTCTTGATGCGCTCCTGGATCTCGTCGATCAGGTCATCGATCTGGCCTTCGATCGGACGGACTTCGATGACCGGATCAAGCAGCCCGGTCGGCCGGATGATCTGCTCGACCATTTCCGGGGAATGCTCCAGTTCGTATGGGCCCGGGGTTGCCGACACATAGATTGCCTGACGGAGCCGCGCCTCGAACTCTTCAAACTTCAGCGGACGGTTGTCGAGCGCCGACGGCAGGCGGAACCCGTGGTCCACGAGCACCTGCTTGCGCGCCTGGTCCCCGTTGTACATGCCGCGGATCTGCGGAAGCGTGACGTGGCTTTCGTCGATAATCATGAGGAAGTCGTCCGGGAAGTAGTCGAGCAGCGTATAAGGCGTCGCGCCGGCCGGCTTCAGGTTCAGGTGGCGGGAATAGTTCTCGATCCCCGAACAGAAGCCCATCTCCTTCATCATCTCCAGGTCATAGCGCGTGCGCTGCTCGAGCCGCTGGGCCTCCAGCAGCTTGTCCTCCGCGCGCATCGCTTTCAGCTGCTCTTCCAGCTCGGCCTCGATGTTCTCAATCGCCTTTTTCATCTTCGCTTCGCGTGTGACGAAGTGGGACGCCGGGAAGATCGCCACGTGGTCGCGGTCTCCCAGGATCTCGCCGGTCAGTGCATCGACCTCGCGCAGCCGGTCGATTTCGTCGCCGAAAAACTCGATGCGGATGCACCGTTCGTCGCGCGATGCCGGGAAGATCTCCACGACATCCCCGCGTACGCGGAACGTCCCGCGGATGAAGTTCATGTCATTGCGGGTGTACTGGATGTCGACGAACCGCCGGAGCAGATCGTTTCGGCTGATTTCCATGCCCACCCGGAGCGACACGAGCATCTCGCGGTATTCGTCCGGGTTACCGAGGCCGTAGATACAAGACACCGACGCCACGATCAGGACGTCGTTCCGTTCGAACAGCGAAGACGTCGCCGAGTGGCGCAGCTTGTCGATCTCATCATTGATGCTTGCGTCTTTTTCGATATACGTATCCGTCGACGGCACGTAGGCTTCCGGCTGGTAGTAGTCGTAGTAGCTGACAAAGTATTCGACGGCGTTGTTCGGGAAAAACTCCTTGAACTCGCTGTACAGTTGTCCGGCGAGCGTCTTGTTATGTGCGATGACGAGCGTCGGCCGGTTGATCTCCGTCAGCACGTTCGAGACGGTGAACGTTTTCCCCGTTCCCGTCGCCCCGAGCAATGTCTGATGCCGCTTGCCTTCCTTGACTCCGGCCACCAGCTGTTCGATCGCCCTCGGCTGGTCGCCCAAAGGCTCATACGGCGCCTGCAGTTCAAATTTCTGGACCATGTCCCGTCCCCTTCCGATTGCGTTCATAAAACTTACGATAATGTCACTATCGTACCATATTCCCCTATTCTTCTCGAGTAAAAAGCGAACAGGTGTTTTCTATCATTCTCGTGCCGGCTTTTTGGGGAAGCGGAGCGGTCATTCTCTTCTCCGGGCGGCCGGTCCGAACGGGTCCGGACACACAAAACCGCCCGCACACAGGGCTCAGATCCCCTTTTGTACGGACGGTTCAACAATATGATTTCGGCATGATGTCAGCAATCCTCCAAGTTACGGTTTCCCGGTTTCATCGTCGTCCAGCTCATTCAGCTGTCCGGTGTACAAATTGAAGGCCTCCATGTCCTTCTTGTCGAGGGCTTCGTCGATTAGGTTAAGCAGGCGTTCCCGGTTCTGCTCACGGTGCACATGCTTCAGGAAAAGGTCCATGTAAATGTCGTTCAGCAGCTGCTCGGACGGACTCGCCTTGCCCTTGCCGACCGCCTTCAGGAATTCCGCGTACGAATAGTAATGTTCCATTCCATTCACCACCTGGCGCTTTTTCCTATTATATATGCAAAAGGCCGGCGAATGCAACGGTTATTTTTAAAAATTCGATATTCACAGTTAATTAAAAATAGTAAGAAATAAGCCTTGCTTTTCTTCCAACGATTTCTATAATTAGAAGTATACATGGTCAGGGGGTCATCTATTTTGGAATTGAAACGGCTGGCATCTCCTTATTATATCTCGTTTGACACACTGGCTCTTGAGCCAAAAGTGATTGATGGCAAAGTCTGCACAGTTGTTACGGAGAAGAAAGACAAGCTCCTTCTCGACAACAGGCCGCTCAATAACCTGAAGCGAGCTTGCGAGATGTACGGGACCACACTTCGCCAGGCGATCCAGATTTCCAGCAAACTGATCGGAAACCATCATAAAGTTCCTGTGCTCATCGTCCAGGATATGGGGATGCCATGCATTTTCCTCCCGACCCTCTCGCCGCAATCCGAGAGCAATGTCTGGATTGGCCTTCATGGCATCGAGGATTATTGGGGAGACTCCGGCTCCTGTGAGATACTGTTGGAAAACGGTGACACCATCCGGGTGAACGTCTCCATCCAGACGATGAACCGACAGTATGCCCTCGCATGCCGGCTCGACAAAAAATTTTCCCGGATGCAGTATTATCTCCGCCACCCCGGGCTCGACCGGGAATTCATTTAGATGGCGCGGTCCCCCATTGCCAGATACACGCCCAGCAGTTCCTCCGACCGGTTCCGCAGCCGGACGTTCAGGTAGCGCCGGTGGTCCTCGTAGCCGCCATGGATGAATACATACTCCGTAAACATGTCGTCATGGTCCCCCTTGATCACCTTCATCGAGTGGCGGCGCATGTAGAGACGGGATTCCTTCAGGTCCTTCTGCACAAGCTTTTCCGCCTCCGCGATCATCGCGAGGTACGGGCGCTTGAGCTTGAACGGGCCTTTTTCGAATGCGAGCCGGTCGCGCTCCAGGATGATCAGGAGCATCGGCAGGTAGATCTGGTTTTCAAAGTGAGGCAGTGCCTCCGGCGGGATCAGCGGCATCGTCCCTTCCCCTCCTTCCGAAGAAAAAGAACATCTGTTCGTGTTTTTATTCTACCCCATTCCTTCATGTTTATGCAATGACCTTTTTCTGTCATGTGGTGGCGGAACGTGCCGCCTCATGGTAATGTTTTTGTAAACAGGGGATTTTTCGAACAATAAGGGGGACTGAATATGGAAACGATCCGCTACGAACAAAAAGGGCATCTCGGAATCGTGACGCTCGACCGGCCGGCCGCAATGAATGCATTTAACTATGAACTCATCACCGATCTGGGACAGGTCGTCGAATCGATCCGAATCAATCCGGACATCCGTGTCGTGCTGTTTACGGCATCAGGCGACCGCGCATTCAGTGTCGGCGCGGACCTGAAGGAACGCAAAACCCTTCCCGAGCAACACGTCAAACGGAACCTGTATAAAATCGGCGAAGTATTCACCGCCATCGAAAACCTTCCGCAGCCGACCATCGCCGTGATTGGCGGATACGCATTCGGCGGCGGGATGGAACTGGCACTCGCCTGCGACTTCCGCGTCGCCTCGGAAACGGCGGTCATGGGCCTGACCGAGACAAGCCTCGCCATCATCCCCGGCGCCGGCGGCACACAGCGCCTGCCCCGCCTGATCGGCGAAGCGAAAGCGCTCGAACTCATCCTGACCGCGAAGCGGATGAAGGCGGAGGAAGCGTATCAGTATGGCGTCGTCACAAAAGTCGTGCCTGCTGCACAACTGGTGAACGCGGCTTATGAACTCGCCGACCAGATGCTCGCCAACGGCCCGATCGGCCTCCAGCAGGCAAAATTCGCCGTCAAGCACGGTATGAACGCCGACATCCAGACCGGCCTCGCCATCGAGCGCAAGGCATATGAAGTGACGATTCCGACAGAAGACCGGATCGAGGCGCTGAACGCTTTTGCGGAAAAGCGCAAGCCGGAGTTTAAAGGGAGATAAAGTGAAAGCCGGAAAGTCCGCTGCGGGACTCTCCGGCTTTGTTTGAGATGATCCGCATGTGGCAAATCGAGTCTTGCAGCGATTTTGGGACCATGTGGCAAGTTAGGACTCCTTGAGGCAACTTCGGAGCCCATATGGCAACTTCGAAGCCCATGTGGCAAGTTCGGATCCCATATGGCAAGTTCGGAGCCCATGTGGCAACTTCGAAGCCCATGTGGCAAGTCCAAGCCCCATGTGGCAACTCCGGATGCCATGTGGCGACTTCCGATCCCATGTGGCAAGTAAGCCCTCATTCGTAAACAGACCGCCCGTTGGAAATTCGGTATACTGAATCTATCCCTTGATCAAGGAGGCTCCTCCATGACACAAAACCATGAAGAACTGCTCAACGTACTGAAAACACGCTTCGAAGATAACATGCACCGCCACGAAGGCCTCGAATGGGCAGATGTCCAATCCAGGCTGGAAGCAAACCCGGACAAGCTCCGCTCCCTCCAAGCCATGGAAGACACCGAAGGCGAGCCGGACGTGGTCGGGAAAGATCCGGAAACGGGCGAGTATCTGTTCTACGACTGCTCGCCGGAAAGCCCGAAAGGCCGTCGGAGCATCTGCTATGACCGGGAAGCACTCGAGAAGAGAAAAAAGAACAAGCCGGAGACCTCCGCAATGGCTCTGGCCGCCGAGATGGGCATCGAGATGCTGACGGAAGACGAGTACCGGCATCTGCAGGAGCTGGAGCAGGTCGACAAGAAAACGTCCAGCTGGGTGCAGACTCCGGAGCGCATCCGCAAGCTGGGAGGCGCCCTTTTCTGCGACCGCCGGTATGATACGGTCTTCACTTACCATAACGGCGCCGATTCGTACTATGCCGCCAGAGGATTCCGCGGATCCCTTAAAGTGTAAAATCAAGGTATCAAGCACTTTCCAACGAATATCAATCACTTTCAAACGGATATCGGGCACTTCCACAAGTATATCGAGCATCCCCCATATCAAAAAGCCGCCAAATAGGAATGGCGGCTTTTCATGTTGATTCAGTTCACCTTCGTCGCGCCTTCCCAGTACATTTCACGCAGCCTGAACTTCTGGAGTTTCCCTGTTGCGGTTTTCGGGAGGGCGTCGACAATCTCTACAGACTTCGGCGCCTTGAAGTGGGCCATATTGTCGCGGCAGAACTGGATGATTTCCTGTTCGGTCGCCGGGCGGTCCTTGTGCAGGACGACGATTGCTTTCGGGACTTCGCCCCACTTCTCGTCCGGCACGGCGATGACGGCGGCTTCCAGGACGGATCCGTGCTTGTAGAGGACGCCTTCAATCTCGGTCGAGGAGATGTTCTCGCCGCCGGAGATGATCATGTCCTTGGCGCGATCGCGGATCTCGATATAGCCGTCCGGATACGTGACGGCAAGGTCGCCGGTATGGAACCAGCCGTCCCTGATCGCTTCTGCGGTCTTTTCCGGGTCCTTGTAGTAGCCTTCCATGACGACGTTGCCTCGTGTGACGATCTCGCCAAGCTCCATGCCGTCCCAGTCCACTTCGGTGCCGTCTTCGCGGACGACTTTCGTCTCGCCGTTAAAGGCGAGCTCGATGCCCTGGCGCGCCTTGATCGCCGCCTGCTCGTCGGCGGATTTCTCGTCAAATTCGGGCTTCCACTCGTTATACAGGATGAACGGCGACGTCTCCGTGAGACCGTAGACGTGCATCATGTCAAGGCCTAGAAGGTCCTGGGCGCGCTGGATCAGCGCTGCCGCCGGCGGAGAGCCCGCAGTCGCCATGCGCGGCTTTGTCGTGATCTTCACTTCCTGGGCCTTCGGTTCGTTGACGAGCATGTTGACGACAGTCGGAGCGCCGCACAGCAGGCTGATCTTCTTGTCTTCGAACAGGTCGAGAATCAGCGACGGAATGACTTTACGGAGGCACACATGCGTTCCGCCGGCCGCCGTGATCGCCCATACCCCGCCCCAGCCGTTTGCATGGAACATCGGGAGCGTGTGAAGGTAGACATCGTCATGCCTCACGCTCAGATGGTACATAAAGTTCGCCGCGTTCAGGTAGTTGCCCCGGTGCGTCAGCATGACGCCCTTCGGACGGGACGTCGTGCCGCTTGTGTAGTTGAGCGTGAGCAGCTGATTCTCGTCAATCTTCACTTCCGGCACCTCGGCGTTTTCCGGAATGTCCCCGATAAATGCCTCATAGTCCGCTGCAGGCAGGCCGTGTTCCGCTCCATCCACCTTCACGACGACGAATTGGTCAAAGTTCAGCTTGTCCTCGATCTCCTTGATCGGAGCCGTGAACTCCTCGTCAACGATAAGCATCCTGGAATCGCTGTGGTTCAGGATGTATTCCATATCCGCAGGCGAGATCCGATAGTTGAGCGGCACCATGACCGCCCCGATCTGGCAGATGCCGTAGAACGCCTCGAGCATGTAATGCGTGTTCGGCAGCATGACCGCGACATGGTCCCCCTCGCGGATGCCGGCGTTGTGCAGCGCGATGGACAGCCGGTCCGCCCGCTCCGCAAACTCTTTATAAGTAAATTGTTTGTCTTCATCAATCACCGCAATTTTGTCCGGGTAGTACTTGACCGCCCTCCGCTTCCAGTCAAGCGGCGTCAGCGCAGCAAACATGTAACCCTCTCCCTTCAGAACAGTTCATCTTATCAGAATTATTTTAATAGAAACAGAAAACGTTTACAACACGAGTCTTGGTTTCAAATCAATAGAGCGCCCAAAAGGACGCTCCGTCATGTTTCCGGCTGTCTTTTTTGCCGAGATATTCTGGGGAAAGTTGTAAACATAAAATCAACCCAGTCTATTTGCGCCCCTCGAAAAAAAGTTGACTCACTCGCCGGGAAAAATTTTTTATCCTTAAACTTGCTGAGCCTATGCGAAAGTACCAACGTTTAATGGTTTCTAAAATCCATAAAGGCATTTGAATTCCGGAAATTAGCGGATAGAAATTTTTATATGCCCAGACAAGGTGTTCCCAGCGATGATCATTTCCTTCTTTCATATATTCCGATACGTCTATGATTTTCCCTCTACCATCTTGTAAAATTATATTTTTCAAATGAATATCTCTCGGATTTAATCCCCGGCTCCTGACAAACTCACGAGCATCCTCAACGTCTTGGATTACTTGATCAGAAATCGGAATGCCTTGCAATAAACAATCATACAAAGTTATTCCTTGTTCAAAGCTTAAAACAATGTAGTTGGACCCAGCCCCGTAATATTGAGGGAAGAAACAAGACCATTTTAAACACTCGTATACATCTGTCTCGACCTCTTTTTTCTTTAATGCTTTAGGAGAATATACTTTAAATACGTAGTTCGGTATCTGATCATATCGAAAGACTGCTGCATCCGTTCCGATCCCAACGCAAGTTAGGCCTTCAGCAAACCCTATAATGGTAACAGGTTGATTATTTTCATGTCCCTGCACTTCAATGTTCTTTAATGCTTCATCTGCCTCTTTCCATCCTGGAAACATTGTAATCTCCTTTTTCTTTCACCGATCCTCAAATTAATCTTTATAGCAATCAAAACTAAGAAAGCATGTCGGTGACTTACTTTTCCAAATAGCAAGTCACTGTTTATGCATGTGGGATGTTGCCCTCGTTATTATGTGGAGATATGGTATTTAACAATATGCAGGGGCCGCAAGCGAAAGGCCTATACACGTTGCACTCACAATCCCATCATTTCCCCTCCGCTAATGCTTCGGAAACGTCTGCCCTGAATCATAGCTTCATTTCATTATTCGCATGGTGAACCGTTTTTATTTATGCTTTGCGGAAAACAACTAGATCATATAGAATTTATCCTCGTCTTTACTTTCTGCCCCTGCGCTAAAAGTAACAGTATGATGGTTTATCTGATGAACCGGAAATAGCGGTTGGTAACTTATCGGGAAGAAGTTTTCCCAGTCATCATTATAATTTGCATTTTTTTCCGATACGTGATATGATACAAATAATTATTCTTGTTCGGCGTAAAGGATAAGATGAATATCCACTCTTCATCTTGAGAATACTTTGAGCAACGATAGTAATACATTGTGCGGGAATGCACTAGGAGGCAACAAAAATGGAACAAGGTACAGTTAAATGGTTCAACGCAGAAAAAGGTTTTGGCTTCATCGAACGTGAAGGTGGAGACGATGTATTCGTACACTTCTCCGCAATCCAAAGCGACGGATTCAAATCTTTGGACGAAGGCCAAAAAGTAACGTTTGACGTTGAGCAAGGTGCTCGCGGAGCTCAGGCAGCTAACGTTCAAAAAGCTTAATTTTAAATGGGGACCGCCGAATCAATTGCTGATTCGGCGGTCTTTTTTTGGTATATAGTTTGCAGCACCACTTATCTGAAGGGTTAATCGGTGATCCGACCGGTCTTTTTCGAATTCAGGTAATGGATTGTTTCCCCCGCCACGAAGCCGGTCCCAATTGCAATCAGGGCCGTCGGATAGTCAGGCTTCTCCACCACCATGAAAATCACCGCAAACGCGGCCGCCATGGCCAAAAGCACCGGCACGTAGTGCTTGATACGCGATTTCAGATACATCGGCCCCACTCCTCCCCTCTTATTTCCAATACTATCATATGATCTGATCACACGGGAACCGGCCGGCGGGTTCAGCAAGCCTCTGGCGACTCCCCGTTCCACCCCTCAGGCGGGTTTGGGCTGATTTTAATTTCAAGAAAATTCATTGTTGACAGTCAAATTCTTTTCGGTTACGATGTGGATACTCGCTAATTGAATAGCTCGATTTCCTTATCAAGAGTCGGGGGAGGAACCTGGTCCTGAGATCCCGCAGCAACCGTTACGATGTAACAAGGTGCTAAGTCCAGCAAGCGTATGCTTGAAAGATGAGGGCGGAATATCATAATGATTGCCCCTTCCTCATCGGGAAGGGGCTTTTTGTTGTCGTTCCCATGCAGAGCGCCTGAAACCCATCAGAGAAAAACACCGAGCCCCCATCAGCATTTATCCCGACTAGACTGATAAGAGTAATTGGCGAGAAAAACAGTAATGGAGGTTTTTAGGTGAGCAAAAAAAGAATCTATCTGAACGCATTTGACATGAACTGTGTCGGGCATCAGTCCCCCGGGCTGTGGAAGCATCCCAACGATCAATCAGACACCTACAACACGATCGAGTATTGGGTGAATCTGGCCAGGTTATTGGAAAAGGGCAAATTTGACGGGCTGTTTATCGCAGATGTGATAGGACTGTATGACGTCTACCAAAACAGCCGTGAAGCCACCATCCGCGAAGCGACACAGGTTCCGGTCAATGATCCTGCCATGCTGATTTCTGCCATGGCCTACGCCACCGAGCATATCGGCTTCGGCCTGACGGCATCGAGCACATTCGAACATCCGTATACATTCGCCCGCCGCATCTCCGCACTGGACCACCTGACAAAAGGACGGATCGCCTGGAATATCGTTACTTCCTACCTGGAAAGCGGGACCAAAAACATTGAGATCGGCGACAAGTTCGAGCATACGAAGCGCTACGACATCGCGGACGAATACCTGGAGGTCTGCTATAAACTGTGGGAATCCAGCTGGGAAGAAGGCGCCGTTGTCAGGGACGCCGGCCGCGGCGTATTTACAGACCCGGAAAAGGTTCACGAAATCGGTCACCAGGGAGAATACTTCAGCGTTCCCGGGATTCACTTATGCGAGCCGTCGCCGCAGCGTACCCCGGTCCTTTACCAGGCAGGTGCCTCCCCTCGCGGCACACAATTCGCCGCCAAACATGCGGAGCTGACGTTCATTTCGACACCGTCGAAGGAAGCGACCGCGACCTATGTGAAAACCTTGCGTGCCGAATCCGCAAAACAAGGCAGAGACCCGGAAAGCCTCAAGGTTCTCGCGTTGGCAACTGTTATTGTCGGGGAAACAGAAGAAGAAGCCCAAGCCAAATATGAGGACCTGGCCCAATATGTGAGCTATGAGGGTGCGATGACCCTGCTGAGCGGATGGTCGGGCATCGATTTTTCCAAGTTTGACCCCGACCAAGAGCTGCAGTACATCGAAACAAACGCAATCAAGTCCATGCTGGAAGGTCTGACGAAAGCCAGCCCGAACAAAAAATGGACACCGCGTGAGCTCGCCAACTTTGCCGGCATCGGCGGATTGGGACCTGTGTTCATCGGGACGCCGGAGTCGATCGCAGATCTGTTTGAAGAGTGGATCGATGATACCGACATTGACGGCTTTAACCTGGCATACGCCATTACGCCAGGCACCTTTGAAGATATCGTCGAGCTGGTGATCCCGGAACTGCAGAAGCGCGGAATCTTCAAGAAAGAATACGGTGAAGGCACACTGCGCGAAAAACTTTTCGGTGAGTCTCCTTATCTCCGGAGAGATCATATCGGACACAGCTATAAACGAATTGCTGAACCCGTTAAATAACCAAAAGACAGGAGGCTTTGCAAATTGACAGTTAAAGAACAAGCCATCCAATATGGCACTGCTGAATTCGACGAACTGATTGCTGCTGTCCGGAATGATGCAAAACGGAGACGTGAATTGCCTGAAACTGAACATCCCTATCCGTCAATCCGCCTGCTGAAAGAGGCAAGGTTCGGCGCATTGCGCCTGCCGGTTGCCCTTGGAGGCGGTGGTGCCACCATTCCGGAACTTTTTGAAGCCCTGATCCGGCTGGCGGAAGCGGATCCGGATGTCGCACATATTTTGCGAGCCCACTTCTGGCAGGTGGAAGCCTATTTAATGGACACTGAAGCCCCCGGCAATAAAAAGTGGCTTGAAAAAGTCGCAGACGGCGCAATCCTGGGCAATGCCTACACCGAAATCTCATCGAAGAACGTAGGAAAATTGCAGTTCAACACGACCCTCCTCCCGGACGGGGACGGCTATGTATTGAACGGGACGAAATACTACAGCACAGGCACGATGTACGCTGACTATATCGTCGTAACCGCGGCCAATGAACAAAACGATGCTGTGGCGGCTGTGGTCCCCGCTGACCGTGAGGGCGTGGAGATTGTGGATGACTGGGACGGATTCGGGCAGCGTTCTACCGGCAGCGGAACCACTCATTTCCGTCATGTAGAAGTTTCCCCTGATGAGTTCAGTCTCATGGAAGCCAAAACTCCATTCAATTCGTATCTGCAGCTATTCTTGCAGGCAGTGATTGCCGGCATTACGCAAGAAATTGTATCTGATGCAAAGGAGATCATCCTTTCCCGCAACCGGACCTTTACCTATGCAACGTCCAATACACCTGCAGAAGATCCTCAGCTTCAGCAAGTGCTCGGCCGCCTCTCGAGCAATGCCTATGCGGCAAAAGCGATTGTCCTGCAGGCAGCCCATGCCCTGCAAAGAACCGTGGACAGCGCTCTAAATGGCGAGGTGCAGGTAAGCGCTACGCACCAGGCGGCACTGGAAGCTGCAGAGGCAAAAGTGATCGTCGACGAACTGGCCCTGCAGTCCGCGAGCCTGCTGTTTGAAGTCGGCGGCTCGTCCGCCGTCCGGGCGGGCAAGCAATACGACAGACACTGGCGCAATATCCGCACGGTCGCTTCCCATAATCCGACTGTCTACAAAGAACGATGGATCGGCAATTATCTGGTAAATGGTGAAGAACTGCCGATTCATGAGGTCTACTTCTGATGGGAGGAATACATGTGATCAGTGCAGTCGATATAGAACGGTATGACCGTCAGTATTTGCAGTCTGTCAGAAGTGAGATAAAAGAATTCGTAGCGCTGAACGTGGTTCCCCATGTAAAGGTGGACGACCGGGACGGGCTGTTCCCGCGAGAGAGTCTGACGGCATTGGGCTTGGCTGGCTGGAATTCAGTCCTGTTTGATGAGAGCCTGAAAGGTCTGGGTTTGGGCTATACGGAGTTTGTGATCGCTGCGGAAGAAATCGCGAAGGCAGATGCATCGACCGGCCTCGTCTATGCCATGCACATCGCCGCCTCAGAGAAAGTGTACCTTTATGGTACAGAAGACCAGAAGCGGCGTTGGCTGCTCCCGGTCCGGGAAAAGGGAGCAATCACGACATTCGCCATCAGCGAAAAGTCCACAGGCGGACACGTCTGGTACAATCTGAGCCGCGCTGTCCAAGATGGCGATGAGTACATTTTAAATCTCACAAAGTCCTTTACCACAAGCGGCGGCCATGCGGATTTCTATGTTACCCAGACCGGAACGGCAAACACGGCAGAGTTGAGCGCACAAAGCTATTTCATCGTGGATGGCCGGCATGAGGGAATTCACGCTGCGCCATGGAGTGCATTGGGCGTAAGGGGGAATCGCAGCGGTCCGCTTACTTTTGAAAATGTACGCGTGCACAAGAGCGACTTATTGAACGCGACGCCTGAAGATATCTACCAAAACTCCGCGGCCATCATCGGCCTGAACGCCGTCTGGCTGGGCGTCGCCCAGGCTGCGCTGGATGCAGCCACCGATTATGTGGTGAAAACAAAAAATGAAGGCTTACAGAATACACTTGCCGATCATCAGGTGATCCGGACCAAACTTGCAAAGGTCGCCATCCGCATCAAGTCTTCCCGCGCATGGCTGACCGACATCGCCCGCCATCTGGATGATCTGAAGGAAGCGGGAGAGCCATTAAATACAGTCACCGCTGAAGTGAACGAGTGTAAAGTCCAGGTCACCGAGCTTGCCGATTTTGCAGCCAGAATGGCCATGGATGTTGCGGGCGGCTACGGCTATCATACCGGCATTTTCGAAAAGCTTTATCGTGATGCGCGCGGCGGCATTCCGATGGCGCCGTCAAACAATATCGCACTGGACCAAATCGGCAAAGCGCTGGTCGGCCTGCCTCCTCTATGATGGCCCCCAAAATACAATAGATGAAACTGCCGGGAGCCAAAGCGCTCCCGGCTTTACTCACGTAGGATTCTTTTTCTTCCCAAACCGGCACCCGGTTGATAGAGTTTTAAATGGGAAAGAAAGAGAGGTTCATCTGATGAATGCCTACCTATTATTGCTCTTTGCGATCATTTGCGAGGTGATCGGCAGTTCTCTCCTCAAGGCGACCGATGGGTTCAGAAGGCCACTGCCGACGCTCGGCGTCGTCGCCGGCTACGGCCTCGCCTTCTATGCCCTGTCGCTGACCTTGCTCACGCTGCCGCTCGGCCTGACCTACGCCGTCTGGTCGGGGCTCGGGACCGCGCTGACCGCGATGGTCGGCGTCATCGTCTATAAAGAAGCATTCGACGGCCGGAAGCTTGCCGGGCTTGCCATGATCATCGCAGGCGTCATCCTGCTGAATATTGGAGGTGCCGAATGAAAGGCTATCTGTATCTCGCCATCTCCATCATCACCGAAGTGTTCGGCACCGCCATGCTGAAGCTGTCGGAAGGATTTACCGTCCCCCTCCCTGCGATCGGAGTTGCGGCGGCTTACGGGCTGTCGTTTTACTGCCTGTCGCTCTGCTTGAAAACCGTTCCGCTTAGCCTTGCCTACGCCATCTGGTCAGGCATCGGGACAGCCCTGACCGCGCTTCTCGGTGTTCTCGTCTGGGGCGAGCTGTTCGGAGCGCTTAAAATCGCAGGGCTCATCCTGATCATCGGCGGCGTCACCTTATTGAACTCGAACGGAAAAAAAGCAGCAGCGGACCCTTCAGATTAAGGTTCCTCTGCTGCTTTTGTATGGAGCGGGACTGAATCATTTTAGGATTGAATAGACATAGGTGTCATACGCCTTTCCATTTTGATACATGTACTGTCTTAAGATGCCCTCTCGTTGAAATCCGGCTTTGCTCAGTAATTGGTTGGATGCTTCATTTTCCATAAACACAACGGCACCGATGCGGGTCAGGCCCAATTGGTCAAACCCATATTGGATGACACTGGTTACAGCTTCGAAAGTGTAACCCTTCCTCCAATGTTCAGGGAGAATTTCATATCCTATTTCTGCGCGCTTATGTTTCGCTGACCAGGCATTAAATCCGATGGTCCCAATGATGCCCGGGTGCTCATTTACTTCAATTCCCCAGCGGATTCCCCGTTTTTCATTGTAGCTGTTTGCAAAAAAATCAATAAACGCTTCTGCCTGCTCGATGCTGTCCAATGTTTCCTGCCCATAAAATCGGGTGACACGTTCATTAGAAAAACACGCGAATACATCGCCGGCATCAGCCTTGGTTATTTCTCTTAATTGCAATCTTCCCGTATCTAATGTCGGAAACATTTTTTCTCCTCTCGTTTGCTTTTTTAACGTCATTTCACCATATTCTTCATCTTCCCTTTCCTTCCTTCTTTCTGTTTTTATATTCAGCAGCCGGGTTACCCTAGTTAAGGTTTCCCGAATGTTTATGACAGTTTTCGAACATGATGGAGACCATCATCCTTAATCATAGAAGCAATGTTATGCTGAGTTTTTAGAACGCACATCCATGGGAAGGAGGAGGGACATGCAGAAAAACGTGAAAGTGCTGATTGTCTCGCTCATCTTACTGTTCATTATTGCTGTTGTTGCTTTCAACCTGCTAAAAGACGATCAATCAAATTCAAGGGTGATCTTGGATCACACCCATAAAACGTACATCGCGCCTTCCTGTTTCGAGGAATCGGACCCGACCAATTTCATTGAGGATTCAACCTTGGGCGAAGCCGAGGAGTTGGGCTATCCCCCGCATTCCGCCTGCACACAAGAAGCGCTCGGTATCTCAAAATAAAAGCAGGCCCGGAAAGTTTAACCCGTTCAGTTGTGTGGTGCAAACAGGCGAATTAGCACAGGAATTAGCAGAGGTATTAGCAAGACATTAACATCGTTTTCAGCACCCAAATGGGTGCTTTTTTTATCAATCAAAAACGTTCATTAGCACAGTCGATAAACCGAGCTGAATCCAATGATGATAGAGCGAGGAGAAAAATGATGATAGTAAGTAGTTTATTTCCAATTAACGAAACTTATTGGCCGTTGAGAACGTATCAAATTAGTGGGGATTACAACGAACGTAGACACTTTGTGGCATAGCGTAAACGTTAGATTTTCTTCACAACCTTCTTTAAGATAATAGAGGAATTATGTAATTAAAAAAATTAATTGAAATGTGGTGTTGGTATAATTAAAAACACTTTTTTATTAATTTTAGCAGTAATTGGTGCTTTTATGGTAGTTATAACGTTCGGTAAATTGGGAGAACAAGGTAATCTGGTTATGACTATTATGGGAAATATTATTTTTTTGAGTGCGATATTCAGTATTATATATTTAAGTAGAAAGAGGGATCGAGATTAATAGCAACTTCTTTTCCTTCCCCTCTCTTATACCTGCCCTCTTTTGTGGTCTTAAAAAGAAATCCTAAATCTGAGTAAAGAGCAAAAGATAATTAGATAAGTGTATTTTATACAAGCACCCAAAACGGGTGCTTTTTTTATAATTTCGCTAATTACAGCCACTTCGGTTCATTTTATCAAGTTTTTCAGCAACGGTTTTAACATGCAAATTAGCATCGAAATCAGCAATCATTTCAGCACCATTTTTTCACATTACAATAGCCATTGTAAGTCTGTTGATTTCATTGCTGATTTACACGTCAAAATAACATAAAAGCTTGATGTATCAATAAAAATAACCTCCAAAACCAATGCTGGTTTGGAGGTTATTTACGGGTTTAAAACTTCTTTTGTACCACTGAACTGAACGGGTTACGGAAAGTTCCGGGCCAGCTTTTTATTCTTTCATCCTCAACAGTCTCAGCGAGTTGGCGACGACGATCAGCGTCGCGCCCATGTCGGCGAAGATGGCGAGCCAGAGCGTGAGCCATCCCGGGACCACGAGCAGCAGTGCGGCGATCTTGACCAAAATGGCAAACGAGATGTTCTGCTTGATGATCGCCAGCGTTTTTCTGCTTAGTGCAATCGTGTACGGCAGTTTTTCAAGGTCATCGGCCATCAGGGCGACGTCGGCTGTTTCGAGTGCGGCGTCCGTTCCGGCGCCGCCCATGGCTATTCCGACCGTAGCGGCGGCCAATGCCGGGGCATCATTGACGCCGTCACCGACCATGGCGACATTGCCGTTTTGGCCGCGGAGAGTTCTGATGTAATCCAACTTATCTTCAGGCAGCAGTTCGGCCCTCGTTTCACTCAGGCCCAGCTGGCTGCCGATCGCCTGGCCGGTGGCCTCGTTGTCGCCCGTCAGCATGACGGTCTTCTCGATTCCCAAATGATGAAGCTTTTGAATAATGGAGGCACTGCTCTTCCTCACCTGGTCGGCCACCGCGACCAACCCTTTGATTTCCTGCCCGGTTCCGAGCAGCATGACGGTTTTACCCTGTTTCTGAAGATCCTTTACCTGCCGGGCCACAGTCTCCGGTACAGAGAGGAGCTCATCAAACAGAATCGGGCTTCCGATGTAGTAGACGTCGTTCCCAACCGACGCTTTTGCGCCTTTGCCGGTGATCGACTGAAAATCGGCCGCCTGGACGGCTTCTGCCCCGGCTTCCTCCGCTTTGCGGACAATCGCTGAAGCGAGCGGGTGCTGGGAGTAGGATTCGATCGCCCTTGAAACAGCCAGAATTTCACCGGTGTCCATGCCAGACAAACTCACCACGTCTGTAACGACCGGCTTGCCTTCCGTGAGCGTTCCGGTCTTGTCGAAGGCCACCACTTTCAGCTTCCCTGTTTCTTCAAGGTGGATGCCGCCTTTGATGAGGACGCCTTTTCGGGCCGCGTTCCCGATCGCGGTGACGATGGCGACCGGCGTGGAGATGACGAGTGCGCAAGGGCAGCCCACGACGAGGACCGCGAGCCCGCTGTACACCCACTCAGACCAGGTGGCTCCGAACAGCAGCGGCGGAACGACGGCCACAAGCAAAGCGACCACCATGATCGCGGGGGTGTAGTACTTGGCGAACTTGTCGACAAACTGCTGGGAAGGCGCGCGTTCAGCCTGCGCTTCTTCCACCAGGTGGATGATCTTCGCGATCGTCGTGTCTTCCGACCGCTTGGTGACCCGGACTTCCAGTGCACCTTCTTCGTTCAGCGTGCCGGCGAACACTTCGTCACCGGCCATTTTATGGACCGGGATCGATTCGCCGGTGATGGCGGCCTGGTTGATGGAAGACTGCCCTTTAATGACTTGGCCGTCCATGGCGAGCTTCTGACCGGGCTTGATCAGCATGATGTCGCCGATGCGGACTTCTTCCACATCGATTTCCATGACTTCTGTTCCGCGTCTGACCGTGGCCCGGTTAGGCGCGATATCCATCAGCGCCTTGATCGATTGGCGGGCCTTGTCGATGGAGTACGCTTCAAGCGCTTCACTGACCGCAAAGAGGAACACGACGACCGCTCCCTCGGCCCACTCGCCGATCAGAGCCGCCCCGATGACCGCGACCGTCATCAGCGTCTTCATGTCGAACTCGAGCTTTGTCAGGTTCTGCAGCCCCACCTTGAACAGATCGAATCCGCCGATGAGAATCGCCAAACCGAACAGACCGATCGTCACGGGACTCTTTTCTCCCGCCTGGAAGTAGGAGACATACCCCGCGATGATGAACACGAGGGAGATCATCGCTGCGACGTTCTCACGCTTTTTCCAGAACGGCTCCGACTTTTCCAGCCGTTCCCGCTCCGGATATACCTTGATCCCGTCAAATGCGCCCGCCTTCTCGAGCTGCTCGATGGAGGCGTCGCCTTTGACCGTGACCTTCATTGCCCCGAAGTTCAGCTGGACGTCTTCCACCGATTCAATCGCACGGATGTTTTTCTCGAACTTGGCGGCGCAGTTTGCGCAGGACAGCCCCTGCAGACGGTAAACATTCCGGTTATCTTCCATGACGGATCCCTTCCTGTTCGTGGATCATGGCAATCGCCACAAGCTGCCGGACGTGGTCGTCCTCCAGCGAATAAAACACCATTTTGCCTTCTTTTCGGTATCTGGCTAGCCCCATGTTCCGGAGCAGCCTCAAGTGATGCGAAGCCGTGGCGGTCGTGGCGCCGATGATCTGGGCCACGTCACACACGCACAGCTCTTTTTCCAATGTGAGCGCGTAGGCGATCTTGAGCCGGGTGGCATCCGCCAATGCCTTGAAAATCATCTCGACGCCGCTGACCTGGTCGATTTTCGACTGGATGCGGCTGACTTTCTCTTCATCGTAACAAACTGTATCGCATGTATCTTTGGAAAGGCTCGTAACCTTTTCGGATGACATGATTTCACCTCATTATGATATTCGTTTGAATGTTTGTTTTCATTGTATTCAAGCTTTCTCTTGAATGTCAATCGAACACTCAAACGAACATGATAATATTGTGCGCTATAAACTTGTTTTCTTCCCCCCTCCCACGGATTTCCTGAAACCTCACCGGCCGTTGAACCGTATTAACCGGAAAGACATGCATCCAAACAGGAGGCGATCGGCTCATGCACGGCAAGGAACGGGACGGGCAAAGATACAAAAGGAAAAAAGACAGAAGCGACATTGCGGAATTTTTTCTCTGGTTCCCTGAACTGCTTGTGTGGCCGTTCAGGATGCTCTGGGGGCTGCTGACGTGGATCGGCCGATCGTTCGGCCGGCTGTTTGACTGGTGAGGGCAAAATGTATCCATCTGGTCAAGACACTGAACTTTATGACCGGCAATGTCATCAAACTGATCGGCATCAGGCCGAACCTCGCAAAAGAGCTGAATCACCATCCCCTCGACCAGTGGGTCCAGTTTAATCATTCATTAAAAGAGGAACTGAGCACGTATTTGCTTCAGTGACAAAAAAGCAGGAGCATCCGTCGGGTAACCCGTTCGGTTGAGTGGTGCAAACAAGCGAATTAGCACCGCAAATAGCAGAGGTTTTAGCAAGACATGAACATCTTTTTAGCACCCAAATGGGTGCTTTTTTATGGCTTAAAGAAATGCACATAAAAATGAGCTGGGAACTCTATCTCCAAGCTCATTGTAATTTGACGTCCATTTTTACTAAAGCATCCGTTAGTTGAACAAGAAAAAAACGCATATTAAAAAATCGCGCCCGATTGCTGAACTTTAAGTATCACTTTATCTTTGACGTTTTAATTCTTTATATTCTCCCCATACGAGATAAAGAATACCTACAAGTAGAGATAACACACTAAAAATGTTTAAAGTATATCCTAAATAGGATAACATCCCATCGAATAATTCTTGACTCCAACTTGAAACCCCTGACCCAAAAATTGCAGCACTTATATATTTTGTTGATATTAAAAAAGCAGATATAGCAATAAATGCAATTCCAGCACCTCGTTTCCCCATTTCAATTACCCCCTTCCCCTAATTGGTCCGTTTGAAGTGCAACTTATGGAGTAAACGCGCCCGTTTGTTTATGTATACGCTCACCTTTTACTAAGCTTCTCGTACATGTATGGACCAAAATAGATGAGTCCCCAACTCACACCTAGTGCAACTGAAAATGCTGTTAATATATTCAAATCATCTTTAAAAATAGCATTAATCATAAGGTTTCCGATGAAAAGAACTAAAAAATATAGCAGGAATTTTGAAAATACGGTGCTCCAAATGTCTTCCCCCTTTACAACATAATGGTCCGATTGCTGAACACAAGTTAAATAACGTTCTTCGTTAGTTTAAGTGTAAACCTTCACAAACTTGTTCTTCTTTTAACGTAAATACCAAAACAGCACATTTATCTGATGTTGGCTAGGTGTCCCTACACTATGGTTAATCAACAAAATTAGCAGGGTTTTCAGCAGTCGTTTTAGCACGATTTTTCGAACGTGCAATAATTTTTGTACGTGCATCAGAACACATGCTAATTAGCGTGTTAAAAGCATTGTCAAAAGGGATAAACCCATACATAGCAACAAAAAAAGACCGCCGAAATCGTTGCTAGTTTGGGGTCTAAAACCTTTGTTATTTCTTGTTTTGCACCACTCAACTGAACGGGTTATCCGTCGGGGATGCTCCTGTTTTTTCGTTTCAGCTCCGCAGGACGATGCCCCGCCCTTCCGCCGTTTCCTCGACGTCCAGCGTGAGAAGGTCCGTGTCGCTCAGCTGTGCATCGACCGCCACGCGAATTCCCTTGATTTCCTGCACAACATCGAACTCCTGCGGCTCGTCGAATGTGATGGCGAACTGGGGTCCAAATTCGCCCGTCTCCACCGTCAGACGCACCCCTCCCAAGCCGTGCGCCTCGAGAAATGGCTTCAAAAGCTCTTTGGCTTCTTCTGTTATCAACACGTGCTTCCGCTCCTCCGGTCAATCATTTATCCTCCCGAGTATACCACCGCCTGGACGGATGCCGCTCAATCTCCGCTCCGCTTTTTCCAGTCGTAGGGCTCTTTCGCCCAATCCCATAAAAGGTTAAACAGACCGCCCAGGGTACTCACAGCGGTCACCATCCCCCAGTCGACTTCCCTTTTAAAAATAAACTGCCACAGCGTCAGACCGGCGAAGAGGAAGAGGCCGTAGCCCAAGCTATTTTTCAGCATTGTAAATCCTCCTCAGACATTTTTGAGCAAGACCACATGAAGTTTATGGTCAATCTCATAGGTCCGGTCTCCGAACAGATTGGACAGATGGAGCTTCAGGCTGTCCATAATCTGGTCCCGTTCACCCTCTTCCAAATGCAGCATCCAGGAAAGCGTCTTGAGCCGCTCGCACCAGGTGTCCAACGTGAAAGCCACCGTGTAGTCCTCGTTGTACAATTCTTTCAGGTCGAAGCCGTGCGCCTGCCATTCCGCGAACCACTCCACCGGGAAACTACTGATGGATTGAGCGGAATCGGCTTTTCTTCCGGCAGGTTTGATCCGGCCGGGAATCGCCTTTTTCAGGTGGCCCATCGTTTCCTGGACGACCGGGTCGGCACTGACAAATCCGGAGTCCATAATCAGAAGATCCCCGCCAGGCTTCAGAATCCTCTTTGCTTCTTTGAGAACGGTCGGCCCATCGAACCAGTGCCACGCACGCAAAGCAGTCACGGCATCAAAAAATTGTCCGGGCAGACCGGTATCTTCCGCGTACCGATTTATGTAGTCAATGTTCGCATCGCATTCCGCATCTATGAGCTTGGCTTCCCTGATCAGTTCGGCGGACGGCTCGACGCCCGTCACCTTTGCCCCCTGCTCCCGAAGCATCCGCGAAAGGATGCCGGTGCCCGATCCGAGGTCTGCGACCGATCGGCCCCGAAAGTTAATCCCCCTCACTTCCAGGCCATCAAACAATTCTTCCGTCAGGTCATTCCTGTAGAGTGCATAGCCCTTCGCCACTTGCCCGAAGTCAGCTTTCATTGAAAGACCTCCTGCCCTATATGTATTCAATCATTAGTTCCACAAATCAAAATGATGATAAAAAACGTTTGTTACTGACGACATTTGTCATCTCTTATTCTAAATGGAATAGGAAAATCCTTCAACTTAAGCTATAAACGGGACTTATGGTTCAGCAACCGGCCAGATTAATTGTTCAGAAACAGCTTTATGATACAAATGCAAATGGAGCATCCTGCCTTAAATCACGATGCCATTCAACGGTTCCTTTTTGAAGGACCAATTACCACAAAATCAGACTTTTTCCCGCCGCCTTTGACTGAGTCCTTTCAATTAAACAAGCAGGCAATGTGGAGCAATGCCTGCGTGTATCCAAACCGGAGCTGATTTTCCGGGTCTTGGTGACCAAGGTCTTCCTGCTGGAGAAAACAATCAGCGCCGCTACGCCCACTCACGCTTCACTTGAAAGCACTCACCCTAAATTCCGATGCACTCAGCCCCCATTTGAAAGCACTCGCGCCCCATCACGTCATGGAACTTTTCGGCAAGTGCCACTTATAGTTCACTGACAGCATCCGCAGAATCACGATCGCCACGAGCAGGCCGCCCGTCATCCAGGCGCCTTCGATCATGCCGAGGCCGATCAGCAGGCCCCCGAGCGCTGCCCAGAGCGCATAGATTTCATCCCGGAAGATCATCGGTTTCCTTCCTGCGAAGAGATCGCGGATCATCCCTCCGCCTGCCCCGGTCATGGTCGCGGCGACAATGACTCCGGAGAGCGACGCGCCGGAGTTGACGGCCATGAAGGCGCCCTGGATGGCGAAGGCGGCCAGTCCGATGGCATCGAAAAAGATGCCCCAACGGTTCCAATAGTGGATCCACCATTGATTGGGAAACAGAAACACCACCAGGATGGCGCTGAAGGCCAGGATAAACAGGTTGCCCTGTGTCCAAATCAGATCAACCGGGATTCCGATCAGCAGATTGCGGACCGTCCCTCCACCGAACGCCGTGGTGAACCCCAGGATCATCACGCCGAAGATATCAAAGTCCTCCTCCATCGCGACGAGTGCGCCGCTGATGGCGAAGGCGAGGGTGCCGATAATATTCAATACATCCCAAGTCATGTGAGCAGCGCCGTCCTTTCGTTCGAGCCATGCGACCTTTTTGAATCTCCATTATAGATGGACAAGGGCTCATTCGAAATGAATTCATAAAAAACTCCGCAGAACATCAAATATTTATCAAATATCCCCTTTTTATATGGTTCTTTTAAACGGAAAATATTGTATAATCATGTTGAAAAGTGTTCTCCCGTTTTTTGGATTTCAAGCGACTGTTGGACCAATGGCGGGCGGAGCATTTTTTTTTGGCTTCGATAAGAGGCCGGCAAAAATAAAAGGCGCGCAGACAAACAGATATGAGGTCGCCAGATTATTCAGGGGGGAAAGATGAAAAAGAAACTATTGATTTGGACAGGCATCGCCGTTCTCGCCGTAGGGCTGCTGGGAGCAGCGGCATTTGTCTTCAAGGACCGGCTGTTTGCTTCCGGTGCCTCAGAAGAACATGATGAGCCGGTGATGGTGCAGCCTGCCGCGACGCAGGAACTGGGTGAGAGCATTCTTGTCACGGGCCAGATCATCCCGAGCGATGAGCAGAAAGTGTTCCATGAGACAGAAAACGGTGAAGTAAAGGAGTTTCTTGTATCTGAAAACCAGGTGGTCGAAGCGGACACCCCGCTGTTTGCATACGACGACTCGGCTGTGAACAGCGAATACAATAAAGCGGTCCGCACGCGCGATCTGACGAATAAGCGCCTGGCCATCGCGAACGATGAATTGACGTCAGCGCGAAAACAACTGAAGGATATGAAGAAAAATCCGGATGTCACAAAAGAAGAGATTGGTGCGGCATCCAAGGAAATCGTCCAGTTGGAAATGGATATCGAGAGTATCAAAGATGAAGTCGGTTCCGCCCAGCAGTCGATCGATGAACTGGCCATCCAGAAAGAAAAACTGACCGTCAAAAGCAAAATTGCCGGCACTGTCGTGAAGGTCAATAAAAATGTGGAGCCGTCCGAAAACGGATCCGCCGAACCGGTTGTCCACATTATTTCCAATGGCCCATTTAAGGTGATTGGTACAATGAGCGAGTTTGACACGGTGAAAGTCAAACCCGAACAGCCCGTCGTCATCCGCCCCAAGGTCTTTAAAGACCAGACATGGGACGGCAGCATCGAATCGGTCTCCCAGTTTCCTGAAGGCGACCAGAGCGCCATGGATGAATTCGGAGGAGGCGGCGGCAATGTGACGATGTATCCGTTCACGGTGACGATTGCCGGCGATACGAAAGACTTACGCCAGGGATTCCATGTATCACTCGAAATTAATGTCTCCGACCTTGAACAGAGCAAACAATTGGCCATCCCCCATATGGCGATGGATATGGATGAGGAAGGCAATGAGTTCGTCTATGTAATCAGCCAGGAAAACATTCTGGAAAAACGCCCGGTGGTGCTCGGCGAGATGAATGACGAGTTTGCAGGCGTTGCGGAAGGACTGGAACCCGGGGATCTGGTCATCACGAACCCATACATCATCGCGGTGAAAAACTTGGAACCCGGCCAGGAAGTTCCGGATTTCGTGACGATGGACGAAGGCATGGAAGAGCCGTCCACAGTGGAAGAATCAGAAACAGAGCCGGCAGAAGGCGGGGACGCCCCTGAAGAAACGGAGCCGGAAGCTGACGAATCGGAGGAGGCCTAACATGATCAGGCTTTCTCAGATTACCAAGACCTACGGGAGCGGAAGCCTTTCCGTCCCTGTGCTCCGGGGTCTGGACCTGGAAATCGGGGACGGCGAATTCGTGGCGATCATGGGGCCGTCCGGTTCCGGCAAATCGACGCTGATGAACATCATCGGTTTCCTCGACAAGCAGACTGGCGGCACATATACCCTGAACGGAGAAGACGTGAAGCAGGCCAATGAAAAGCAGCTGGCGGGCCTGCGCAACAAACATATCGGTTTTGTTTTCCAGCAGTTCTTCCTGCTCCCCCGCCTGAACGCCCAGAAAAACGTCGAAACACCTTTGCTCTATTCCGGGGTTTCGAAAAAAGAACGGGCTGAGCGAGCTCTGGGCCTGCTGGAAAAGGTCGGCCTCACAGACAGGACAGGGCATCTTCCGAGTGAACTGTCCGGAGGCCAGAAGCAGCGGGTCGCCATCGCCCGGGCGCTCGTCAACCAGCCCACCGTCATTTTGGCGGATGAACCGACAGGCGCTTTGGACTCAAAGACCGGCGCACAGATCATGGAGCTGCTCACCGAACTGAACCGCGAAGGCAAGACCGTCATCATCGTCACCCACGAAGAAGAGATCGCGGCCTACACAGACCGCATCATCGTCTTGCGTGACGGGCTGATCGTGGATGACAGGAAGGTGACCTCATGAACATATGGGAAAGTTTCTCCCTCGCCCTTTCTTCCATCTGGAACCATAAGATCCGCTCCGTTCTGACGATGCTCGGCATCATCATCGGCGTCAGCGCCGTCATCATCGTCGTGGCGATCGGCGACGGCGCCCGGCAACAGATGTCGGATGAGCTCTTCAGCACGGACGAGAATGCCATCCCCCTCTACTTTGAGCCGGTGTTCGACGAAAGCGGCGAAGAAATGCTGTGGACCGGACCGCCGCCGGTTACCGGTGAGCATCTGGATCAGGTCTTGGATGTGCCCGGCGTGAAATATGTCCTCGGCACAAACAGCGGCTGGGGCACGATGAACCATAACGAACACTCGGCCGAAATGGAAATCATCGGCGTCGACAACCAATACTTTATCGCCAAAGACCTCACGCTTCTGGAGGGCCGCCGCCTGAATACACGCGACAACGACAGCTATTCACGCGTTGCGATGATTGATTCCCTTACAAGAGAGAATATGTTCGGGGCGGATGAAGAAGCGGTGGGGGCGATCATCGACATCAACGACAATCCGTATAAAGTGGTCGGTGTATATGAATCTACACTGCCCCCGGAGTTCCGGCACATGGATGAATTCTCGAACGGACAGATGCTGATGCCCCGCACGCTCATTTCCATGATGTTCGGGAGCCCGGAGATCGATACGATCAACGTCATCGCTGATCAGCCCGACACCTTGACGGAAACCGGCTTTGCCGCTGCCGATAAGCTGACTGAAGTCGTCGGCAGCGAAGAAGGCATGTATGTCGCCGAAGACATGTCCGCGTACGTCGAGGAATTCGACAGCTTCTATGCAACCATCACGCTGTTCATCAGCAGCATCGCCGGCATCTCGCTTTTGGTCGGCGGCATCGGCGTCATGAACATCATGCTCGTCTCCGTCACGGAACGCACGAGGGAGATCGGTCTCCGCAAAGCGCTCGGCGCGACGCGCGGCCAGATCCTCCGGCAGTTCCTGATCGAATCCGTGACGCTCACTTCTCTCGGCGGGATGATCGGAATCGGCTTCGCGGCACTCGTAACCGCCGTCGCCGCACAGTTCCTGCCATTCTCGCCGATCATCAACCCGTTAGTCGTCATTATCGGGATCCTCTTTTCTTCGATGATCGGAATCGTATTCGGCATCCTGCCGGCCAACAAAGCGTCCAAGCTGAGCCCGATCGACGCGTTGAGGTATGAGTGATCCGGGAAAACCACTGGAAAGAAGGTCTGCCCATGTCGGTACAAATTGTGAAATGGGGATTGGTTACCCTCCTGGCCGGCACAACCATCGCCCTGGTTGCCATCCTTCAATCCTCGTATATCGCCGACGAATTAAGCGCAAGGACTATTCCCCTTGCGCTTGTCGCAGGTCTGTCTTCAATCGCGGTGGCCATCGCGTTTCGAAAATAATCCAAAGGAAAGAGGCAGCGCCCAGTGCGCTGCCTCTTTGAGTACTGTCTCTTGGATGCGGAACTACAAGCTCTCCATAAGCTGGACCCCCAAATAAACGGCAATCCCCCAGATGATGAGTGCAGAGATCTGATTGAGCCTTCTGATGATCTTGCCGTCTGTATCGAAGCCTCCGATCAACCGGCCGGCTATTGCCAAGCCGAAAAACCAAGTGAAGGAAACCACGATACATGCTGCCGTGAACACAATGAGCCGGTCCCCCTCGTACGCCAGCGAACTCGGTCCGATGACACCGATCAGGTCGAGAATAGCGTGTGGATTAAGCAGGGAGACCGAAGCGGCGAAGAGGATCTGCTGCTTGGTGGTGAGCGCCTCCCTCCTGCCTTCCCCGGTTCCGGGAGCACTCCTGAAAATTGACCAGCCCATATACACCATAAAGACAAAGCCGACCATGAAGATCAGGTTCTTCAACCAAGCAAAGCTGAAGACGATCAGCGACACGCCCATCACCGCAAGCAGAATCAGGAGCATATCGCAGATACCGGCGGTAATAACTGCCGGCAAAGCCCTTGAAAACCTGCGATGCGTCGCCCCTTGGTTAAAGATGAAGACATTTTGTACGCCAAGCGGCAAGATCAGTCCGAAAGCCAAAACAATTCCGTGAATCAAAGCGGCTAGCATTCCGTTTTCCCCTATCTCTTTTCTTACTATCTTAACAGAAGAAAACAGGCGGGACGTCGCCGCCCTGCCTGTTTTCCCGCAATCTCTATTCCTGAAGTTCCTCCCACTCCTTCCGCAGCATCCCCATCCGGATCGAGTCGTAGTACGTCCCGTTCCAGTAGCGGACTTTGCGGATGCGGGCTTCCATCTTGAAGCCGAGTTTCTCGCCGGCCCGGATCATTCGTTCATTTCCTGACCAGGTGGTGTAGCCCGTCCGGACGAGCGGCATCGTGTTGAACAGGTGGTCGCGCCACAACTTGAAAGCGGTCGTGCCGATGCCGCCGTTCCAGTAGGCCGGGTCGTAGATGGCGATGCCCATCTCAAGC
This sequence comes from Bhargavaea massiliensis, assembly GCF_018390575.1. GTDB lineage: Bacteria > Bacillota > Bacilli > Bacillales_A > Planococcaceae > Bhargavaea > Bhargavaea massiliensis. The sequence continues at coordinate 53,725 of NZ_JAHBCJ010000008.1, forward strand.
CAGAGTGATGGTTTGTGTTCCCAGTAGTAGCCGACCATGCCGATGATCGTGCCTTCGTGCTCCATCAGCCAGTAGTCGTCCTGGTCGACGAGCTTGTCTTTCTTCTCATAGAACGCTTCCCACTCCATCGTTTCGTGGGGATAATACGGGGCGTCCCACTTTTTCCATTCCGGGTTTTCGTCCCGGAAGCTGAGCTCCCACATGCGGCGGAGATCCGCTTCTTTGACCGGGCGGATCGTCGTGCCGTTTTCGGTGTAGGTCAACGGATTCGTCCCTTTCTTACAGGTACTTCTCGAACCATCCGGTGATCTGGTCCAGTCGCTCGATGCGCAGGTTCGGCTTGCCGGTTCGCGACAGGTTGTGGTCGGCTTCCGGGAAACGGACGAAGACCGTCTCTTTGCCCATGTGCTTCAGTGTGATGAACAGCTGCTCCGCCTGCTCGATCGGGCAGCGGAAGTCTTTCTCGCTGTGAAGGATGAGGAGCGGCGTGTTAACGTTGGACGCGTACTTGAGCGGCGAGATGTCCCAGAGCCCTTCCACGTCATCCATGACCGCGCCGTGTTGCCATTCGCTAAAGTAGTAGCCGATGTCGGAGACCCCGAAGAAGCTGATCCAGTTAGAGATCGAGCGCTGTGTGACCGCCGCCTTGAACCGGTCGGTGTGGCCGACGATCCAGTTCGTCATGAAGCCGCCGTAGCTGCCTCCGGTGACGCCGAGACGGTCGGTATCGATCCAGTCATTATTTTCAATGGCGTAATCGACGCCCGCCATAATGTCCTGATAATCGCCGTTACCATAGTCGCGGCGCACTGCATCGACGAATTCCTGACTGTAGCCGTGGCTGCCGCGCGGATTGACGAACAGGACGCCATAACCTTCGGAGGCGAGCACCTGGAATTCGTGGAAGAACGTGTTCGCATACATCGTGTGCGGCCCGCCATGGATCTCCGTGATCAGGGGGTACTTCTTCCCTTCTTCGAATCCGGCAGGCTTCATGATCCAGCCGTGGACATCCCAATCTTTCGGACCCTTGAAGACGATCGGCTCCGGCTTTGCGAGTTCATGTTCTTCGATGAACGCCTGGTTAAATGAGGTCAGCGCCTTGCGTTCTCCGGTCGTAATTTCCTGGAGGTACAGCTCACCCGGGTGGAGCGGATTGCTTACCGTAAGAACCGCCGTCTTCCCGTCTTTTGTGACGTCATAGCCGTAAACATGCTCGTTTTCCGGTGTCGCCGGGTACAATTCGCCCTCGAGCGTCGCGTAGTATAGGCGGACGTCGCCCATTACGGACACCTGGAAATAGAGCGCATCGTTCCCCGCCCAGACGGCAACCGGAGCTTCGGCGCCCTGCTGGAAATCGGCCGCAACAAGGTCTCCGACCGGTGCATCGAGTGATTCCGTCAGAACAGTGAGCGAACCGGATGCCATGTCATAGACGTATACATCTGCATGGGTCGCATTCTCGAGCCTGCGATCCGCACCGATAAAGGCGATCTTCTTGCCGTCCGGGGAGAATGTCGCACCGCCGTAGTATCCGTCCCGGTCGATGATGGTCGTCTCTTGTTTCGACTCCACATCGGCGAGATAAAGCGCACCGCGGAATTCGAAGTCCTGGTTTTCAGCGCGGTTGACGCTGAACACGATTTTCTTGCCGTCTGGTGACACCGTGTTCAGGCCGTATTGGTGATCGCCTTCCGTGAACTGCGTCACCTCTCCCGACTCGAGGTCCACGACACCGATCTGGCGGAACTGATCCTGCGGCAGGAGTCCGAGCCCGTCCGCCTTGTACTTCATCTTCTTGATGACGACCGGCTCCGGCTTTTTGTCCTTTTTCTCCTCTTCCTTGTCCGTGAACGACTTGTCTTTCTTGACCGCTCCGTTCACCCACACTTTCTTGCCGCAAGGTGACCATGCAAATGCCGAGACCCCGTTTGCAAAATCGGTCACCCGCTCCGCCTCGCCTCCTGCAGCACTCAGCACGTAAAGCTGATTCTTGCCGTCACGGTCGGAAAGGAAGGCGATCTTGCTGCCGTCAGCGGCCCAAGCCGGACTGCTCACCCGGTCCTTGCCATACGTCCACTGCGTCACCTCTCCGGATGCCAAATCTGCATGGAACAGATTCGAAACGTACTTGTTTTCTTCTTTGTCCATATGCGTCCGCACGAACACCGCCCGGCCGCCCTCCGGCGACAAGTTCGGATTCGCCACGGAATAAAGGTCAAACAGCGATTCAGCAGTAATGTTCTTCTTGCTCATCAGTAACTCCCCCTTTATCTAAACCTACTGATAAGTCTAAACTATTTCGACTTGCGGAACAATATCGTTCTTTACTTAAGTGTCAGCAGGGAATGAGGAGGAGAACACCGCTGAAGTTCATGGAGGCGTTGAAGAGCCGCGTTTCCTCTTTACGGCAATCATCAGGATTGCCGTGTAAATCATTGCGAACGGAATGGCCCAGAATGCCAGCTGTAACAACTGGGAACCGGCTGGGTAAAAGAAATAGATAATCATCCACAGACCGGACACAATCAAGATCACTTCCTGTAAATATTTCATGCGTTACACTCCCTCTGCCATAAATTCAGATTCAACCCCGTCCAGTCCATCCCTTCACTCCCTCTCGAATACATCAAAAGACGTTACCGCTCCTCCATCAGCTTTGCCCTCCAGGAACCGTTCGTCACTCTCAATGCTACAATCATCACTTTCGCGGCGCGATTCGTCATTCTCAAGGCCGCATTCATCATTCTCACGGCCCGAATCGTCACACTCGGCACTCACGCAAAAATAGCCCGCGTCCGCGGGCCAATTCAGGTTTATCTGCTATTCACCGCCATGTCCTTCAGCGAGCGCCGGAGGATTTTACCGGTTGTGTTTTTCGGAAGTTCATCGAGGAATTCGATGGATGCCGGGATTTTATATTTCGCAAGTTTTTCCGTGCTAAAGGCTTTCAGTTCTTGTTCGGTCAGGGCGGATCCGTCCTTCTTCACCACATAGGCCTGGATGGCTTCGCCGTAGTTGGCGTCCGGCACGCCGACGACCGCGGCTTCGACCACGTCCGGATGCGTATAGAGGACTTCCTCCACTTCACGCGGGTAGACGTTATAACCGCCGACGATGACGAGGTCTTTTTTGCGATCAACGATATAAAAGTAGCCATTTTCATCGCGTCGGGCGAGGTCGCCTGTGTAGAGCCACCCATCACGGAGCGCGACGGCCGTTTCTTCAGGCATCTTGTAATAGCCTTTCATGACGTTCGGGCCGCGGACGACGAGTTCGCCCACTTCCCCGTCCGGCACTTCTTCGCCATATTCATTGACGACTTTATTCTCCACGTTGATGATGTTCGTGCCGATCGATCCAGGCACGCGCTCACGGTCGAGCGGGTTAAAACAGGTGACCGGGGACGCTTCGCTCAGGCCGTAGCCTTCCGAGACACGGACGTTGAATTTCTCTTCGAAGTTGTGGAGAAGCGCGACCGGGAGTGACGAGCCGCCGGAAATCGCGCGCCTGATCGACTTGAAGTCCTCCGGGTTGCCTTCCGGATATTGATAGAGGAAGTTGTACATCGTCGGCACGCCGGCGAAAATCGTCGCCTCTTTTTCCCGGATGATCCGGAACACGTCCGCCGGGCTGAACTTCGGAACAAGCAGAATCTGTGCGCCGCGCAGGAGCGGCGCGTTCACGACAACCGTGAGGGCGAACACATGGAACACCGGAAGTGTGGCAACGACCCGGTCATCCGGGTTGAATTGGAGATAGTCCGCAACGTCACGCGCATTGGAATACAGGTTCTTGTGTGTAAGCATGGCGCCCTTGGGATTCCCCGTCGTTCCGGAAGTGTAAAGGATGACCGCTGTGTCGTCGTCATCCACCTCCACCGCTTCAGCCGGAGCCCCGCCGAGCGCCTCCACATGTGTAAACGGTTTCACTTTGCCTCTGATGTCTTCCGGCAGAGAAGAGATTTTCTCCTCCGTCCCCGGCTCAGTTTCGCAGATCACATAGCTTTCCACCGCCGGGAACGCTGCCGATGCCTGCCGGATCATCGGCAGCAGCTTGTCCAGTGCGATGACCGCCTTGGCGTCGCTGTTGCGGACGATGAATGAGATCTCCTCCGGCGAGTAGATCGGGTTGACCGGCACCGCAGTCGCCCCGATGCGCATCGTGGCATACAGCGAGACCAGGAAGTGCGGCGTGTTGCCGAGCAGGAAGACGACATGGTCCCCTTTGCCGATGCCGATTTTCTCCAAACCGGCCGCCAGCAGCCCGACTGTCTGGTCAAACTCTGCGTAAGTCGTGTCTTTCCCCATGAAATGATAGGCAATCTTCTGTGGTTCCTCGAGCGCTGTATGATGGACGCGCTTCACGAGATTCATAGCCATCCCCCTTGTTTGAATTGAATGAATAGTCATTCACTATCCCCATTAACTATTATAGAGCAATAATATAGACCGGACAACCGGAAGACAGAAATTTAATACAGCCGGCTGAATGCACAGACAAGATGCATGAAAGACCAAATAATCGTACTGAAAGACCAATCGGACTTGCCGAGAGACCAATCAGCCGCCACTTGAATCCACATAAAAAGGACCGCTCAGGCCGGTCCTTTTACATGCGCCAGATATCGCCAGCGGATCAGATAGAAATACAGCAGCTGAATCACCGTGAAGCCCACAAGGACGAGGGCCATCTCGTTCAGAATCGAAATGTCGGCGAATTCCTTCCAGATCGCCTGAAGGGAGATGAAGGCGAATGTGCTGTGCAGCATCGCGATCCCCCAAGGCAGGAAAAACTGCGGGATCAGCTGGCGGTTGACGATCTTGATGAATTCGCGCTCCGTCATGCCGAGCCGCTTCAGGACGGCCGCCTGGCGACGGTCGCGGTCGAGCATCGTGTAAAGCTTGAAGTAGATAAAACTGCCCGCGGCCAGCAGGAAGACCATGGCGACCAGCAGGCCGGTCAGGAGCAGCAAGTGGAAAGTCGACCGGATGATCGAATAGTCGAGGCCGGGGTTCTTAAAGTAGAACGGCAGCGCCTCCCCTTCCCGGATTTCGGACATGACCATCTGCTGCTCGATCGACAGCCCGATGCCGACGGTCTCTTCCCAATCCGGCACGTCGAATGCATGGATGTGGAGCAGGCTGTCAGTCTGGGCGGAGGCGACTTTCACAAAGTCGGTCTCGCTGACAACAATCGAATTCGTCCCGAGGCTGTATGCCGGCAGCAGCAGGCCGCCGACTACGCCCTTTACATGGACTTCGACTCCGCTCTCCTCAAGTTCCGTTTGTATATCCGCATCCTGCAGTCTCGGGGCGGCTTCCGTCGAATAGGGAAGGAAGACGGCCTCGCCCGGCCTTAACTGCACCGGGCCCGCGCCCAGCGTTTCCGCGAGCAGGTTTACCTCACCCTCACGAAGGATATTGATGGGCTGCCCCGAGAAGGAAGACTCCTCCCTGGCGACGATGAGCGGCACGTGGGTGTACTCGAGACCCGCGTTTTCCAGCTCCTTCATCAGCCCGGTCACATGCTCATACTCATGCGGGTTGCCCGGGTAGCTTTCGTAAACGAGGCCGAGCGGGTTCAGCGCCCGGTACTGGGCGGTGTAGGTGGCCAGGCTCGCAAGCGTCCCCACTGAAAGGAAGGCGACCGTCGAGACGATCGCGACGATAAAGAACATGTTCGCATTGTCGCGGAGCTTCGCTGCGGTCTCGGCGAGCGACACCAGCCTTGTGCGCTTCCAATAAAGGCTTTTCTGGTCCCTGAACAGGTCGAGCAGATACAAAATCGAGTGCGAAAAGAAATAATACGTCCCGAGAGTGGCCGCCGGCGGAAGCAGCACCGACAGGTACAGGACGTTCACCCGTCCTGCCAGAAGCGCCGCTCCGTAGGACGACAGCAGCAGGAGGATGCCGGCAGCAGCCCTCCCCGGTGAATAGCCGAAGGGATCCGCTTCCCCGCCGATCCCTTTCCTGAATTCAGAGATGTCCCGGTTGGAGACGATGTAGGCGGACAGCAGTCCGATCAGGAGGAACAAGCTAAAGAACGCACCCGCAGTCATGAGGAACGGTTCCCATGATACATAGAGCGGCAGGGTCGGCAGCTGGAGCAGTTCCCTGACGATCATGAAAAAGTACTTTGAGAACGCGAACCCGAGCACGATGCCGCTGGCGGTCGAGGCGGCACCAAGCAGCAGCATCTCAAGAAGCAGCAGTTTTCCGAGCTGCCGGCGCTCCATGCCGATCTGCAGCAGCAGTGCAAATTCACCCGAACGCGCCTGCATAAACGCCCGCATCGAGTAAAACAGGAAAAACAGCATGAACACATAAAGGACGACATCCGCAACGGTCATCCCGATCAGCGTGATGCCGGTGATGAACCGCTCCCCGATGCCCGGGTGGAACATGAGCATCGAGTAAAGGAAAAACACCATGACGGAAAAAACACTGGCCAGGAAGAAAGCCGCGTAGATCCGGCGGTTCCGGACAACATTACGGTAGGCGAACTGACGAAAGGTCATCGACGTTGCCCCCCAGAAGTGACAGCATGTTCAGGATGCGCTGGAAGAATGTCCTGCGGCGGTCGTCCTTGTGAATTTCATTGTAGTAGGCGCCGTCCTTGATAAAGAGCACACGGTCACAGTAACTGGCGGCAATCGGGTCATGCGTCACCATGATGAACGTCGTGCGGTTTTCCCGGTTGATCGTCCCGAGCAGGTCCAGTACTTCGCGCGCCGCGTTCGAGTCGAGGTTCCCTGTCGGCTCGTCGGCCAGCACGATCGATGGCCGGTGGACAAGGGCGCGCGCAATCGCGACACGCTGTTCCTGTCCGCCAGAGATTTCATCCGGACGTTTGTGCAGAATGCCTTCCAGTCCGAGCCGTGCCGTGATCGCCTTGACCCGGGCGTCCATTTCCGCGACGGGGAGCCGGTCGAGCGTCAGCGGAAGCACGATGTTTTCCTCGACGGTCAGCATACGGAGCAGGTTAAAGTCCTGGAAGACGAAACCAAGCTCGCGGCGGCGGAAACGGGCCAGGTCATCCGGCCGGAGCACCGACGGATCGGTGCCTTTGATGAGGACCCTTCCCGATGTCGGCAGGTCGATGCCGGAAATCAGGTTCAAAAGCGTCGTCTTGCCGCTTCCGGAAGGGCCCATGACGGCAAGAAATTCCCCTTCCTCCACGTCAAAGCTGAGGCGGTCGAGCGCCCGGTGGGTCACTTTCCCCTCATAGATCTTGATGACGTCTTCAATGCTGACGATCGGCATGCGCCTCTTCCTTTCCTTCTTCCTTCTTCTCCCTGAAGAGGACGGACACCGCCGTCCCCTCACCGGGTTCCGATTCAATCTCCAGGCCGTGTCCGAGCTGGTCGCACACTTCCTTTGCGATAAAAAGTCCCATCCCGGTGGACTCGCCCGTCAGCCTTCCGTTTTCCCCCGTAAAGAATGCGTGGGTCACGCGCTTCAGGTCAGATGCCGGGATACCGATTCCTTCATCACGGACGGTCAGCCGGATGCCGTCTTCTGTCCGGTCCGCGCTGAAGTAGACATGCCTGCCTTCACCTCGCGTGTATTTCACGGCATTCGTGATGAACTGGGCGATGATCGTTTTCATCCACTTCGGATCGGTCGTGACGGTGAGTCCCGCTTCGATCGAGGAAGACGGGTAGACCCGGTTGGTGATGAACAGCTTCTTGTGCTCCGAGATCACTTCACGCACAAGTGATGCAAGATCCGCACGGGCAATCTGCATGTCCCGCTCGAATGTGCCGAGCCGTGCATTCAATAGGACGGTCTCAAGGCCGCGCCGGATCCGGTCGGCCTCTTCACCGATCGCCTCCCGGTCCACTTCCTCTTCCTGCAGGAGCAGTGAGATGACAGACAGCGGCGTTTTCATCTGGTGCACCCACTGGTTCATGAACGTCTCATGGCGCTCATTTTCCGATCGCAGCGCCTGCACTTCCTTCTGGTAGATGCCGTACAATTCATGGCCGAATCGCTCCGCTTCGATAGTTTCCGGGGATTTCGAGGTCCGCATGAGCAGATCCTCCATCTTGGCCGGATGCCTCAGGATGCGATTGTAGTACGCCCTCCGTCCGATAAAGCGGGCCGCCAGGAAAAGCGTGGTCAGGATGAGAACCATCACGACCGAATACACGGCCGTGTCCACATTCCGGAAGCCGTCCAGCCAGTACAGCGACAGGATGAAAACCGTCAGCAGCGCATGGAACACAATATAGGCGGAGTGCTCCCGGACAAACAGGCGGAGCGCCTTCATGCTTCCTCCGGAGCGGCGATAAACCGGTAGCCCGCCCCGCGCACCGTTTCAATCTGGGATTGGATGCCGTAGTCGGCGAGCTTTTTGCGCACTCGGGTCATATTGACGTTCAGCGTGTTTTCGTCGACAAACGCCTGGTCATCCCACAGCTCCTCGAGGAACCGTTCACGCGACACGACCTTCGGCGACTCGGACAAAAGCAGCTCGAGGATGACGCACTCCTTTTTTTGGAGCGGGATTTCCTCCCCATGCGCATGCAGTTCCATCCGCTCCGGGTACAGCTCCAGACGGCCGAGGCGGATCGTCCGCTCCTCCATTTTCGGCGCGTATTCGCCGAACGACCGCCGCAAATGACTCCTGATCTTTGCCAGGACGATCTCATAGTTGAACGGCTTTGTGATAAAGTCGTCCCCTCCGTTCTCGAGCGCAAACACCTGGTCCATCTCGCCGGAGCGTGCCGAGATAAACAGGATTGGAACGGTCGTCCGCTGGCGCAACTGGCGGCACCAGTAATAGCCGTCATAGGACGGCAGGTTGATGTCGAGAAGGATCAGGTGAGGTGAGAACTCGGCCTCCGCCTCCAAGATCCGATCGAAGTCATCTGCGGTCTTCACATCGTAATGGTATTTCCGGAGCGTCTCGGCAAGCAGCGAGGCAATCTTCCGGTCGTCTTCAATGATGAGGATCCGGTGTTGTTCCACGGTCTTTCCCTCTTTTCCCATTCCGGTTCCGGCCTGTGAATCCGGCCGGAATCCGTGATTTTCACTGCTTTTATGATAGCAGAAAAGGGACCCGGCGTCTGTCGGGTCCCCTTCGTATAGCTGAAGCTGATCAGTAGATCAGATCGATGAATTCTTCTTTCGTAATGCCGCCGAGCCGCTTCTCGATGTCGATGCCCTCGATGGCCTTCTCGATGCCTTCTGTGCTGTATTGCGCGCCTTTCAGTGCTTCTTCGATCTCGGCCACCTCGCCGACGCCAAAAAAGTCGCCGAAGATTGCCGCATCCTCGATCTGGCCTTTGTTCACATTCAGCTTCACGTCGATGCCGCCGACCGGGAAGCGTTTGGAATGGGACATGTTGAACTTCGGTGACTTGCCGTAATTCCAGTCCCAATTGCCGTAGCGCTTCTCGGACAGTTTCCTGATATTTTCCCAGTCGTCTTCCGTGAGCTCGATATACTCGATCTTGTCCTTGCCGCCGAAGATCTGTTCGAGGATGTACTGGCGGAACTCTTCGATCGTCATCGGCTCCTCGAGAAATTCGGAAATATTCGCCACACGGGACCGGATCGACTTGATGCCCTTGGATTCGATCTTGTCCTTTTTTACTTTGAGCGCGTTCACAACTTCGCCGATGTCCGTATCGAACATGAGCGTGCCATGGCTGTACATGCGGCCCTGCGTGGAGAACTGGGCGTTCCCGGAGATTTTGCGCCCTTCGACGAGCAGGTCGTTGCGCCCTTGGAGCTCGGCCTTTACACCGAGATTGTTGAGCGCGTCGACGACCGGCTGCGTGAACTTCCTGAAGTTGCGGAAGCTCTCCCCGTCATCCTTCGTGATGAAGCTGTAATTCAGGTTGCCGAGGTCGTGGTATACCGCTCCGCCGCCGGACAGCCTGCGGACGACCTTGATGCCGTTTTTGTCCACGTAACCCGCGTCGATCTCCTCGATGGTGTTCTGGTTGCGGCCGACGATGATGGACGGACCGTTAATGTAGAACAGCAGATAAGAATCCTTGTCCGTATCAAATGTGTTCAGGATATATTCCTCGATCGCGAGGTTGATGTACGGGTCGTGGTTGCCCTTGTTGTCGATGAATTTCATTGGATCGACCTCCTGTAATTTTCCTTCATTTAGTTTATCACACACCCCCGAAACGCTCCCGCGATTAGGTTGCCCGAAATTGTCCGGAAGCAATCTGAAAAAATATTTGTAAAATTAGGTGAAAACCATTGACACCCTCAACACTGTTATAATACACTGTGTACAATAACAGTAGATGGTTATGAAACCACCTCGAGAGGAGAATGCGGAATGATTGAAAATGTCGTCGAGTTCTTCAAGAACCTGCCTCCGAAAATGTGCACTGAATGCGGTGAAAAGATCGAGGAGCAGCACGAGTGCTACAGCAATAAGTGCGATAAGTGCAACTGCGAATAATAAAAGCCAATCGACCTTAACAGCGCCCCGGACCTTCTGTCCGGGGCGCTTTCCTTCTGTTTCAAAACAATGATGAAAATTCTTTTATAGTACAGACAGTTTTCTTTTGTATCAGTACAGCTTGTCCTGCTAAATTCCGATGAAACAGGTTATTTGGAGACGAGACAGTATAAACTTTCGATAAAACAGAATTGAGAGATTCAGTTTATCCCCTATATCCGTTGCAATGGGTGAAACCAATCATTCTGTTATTACGTATTCCATACATACAAGACCCGAGTTGGAGGAATCACAGTGAAAACGATCACCAAGAAACGATTCAAGGCTTATTTGATCGATCTGGCCGTATCAACCGCCGCAACCGCAGGCGTCGAGTACCTGTTGCGAAAGAAAATCAAAAGCGAGGCTTTCCACGCGCTCGTAACCCCGACCGCCGTCATGTGGGCGCTGGAATATGCACAGTTGCGCAACAGCGGACGGACCATCGGCTACAAGACAATGGGACTGGCCATCGAAAACGCGGACGGCACCGAACCGACCCCCGGCCAGATTGTGAAACGCATGGCCTACCGGGACACCATCAGCACATTCCAGTACCTGAAAGACCGTGAAGCCTTCGAGTCGCAGGGCGGAGCGCTATTCCCCCACGACCGGATTTCAGGGACGGTTGTGAAGGAACAATAAACATAAAAACAACCTCAAGCGGAAGCCCCATGACTGATCATGGGCAGTTCCCCTTGAGGTTGTTATACTTTAATGAATTTCGGCTCGTACTCGGACAAGACCTCAAAGACCTGATCACCGTTCATATATAGATGATGTTCCAGTTTCGGGTGCGTCTTTCTGTTAATCAGTGGATTGTGATCGAACCATTTCAGGTATTCCGAGTTCAGGACTTTATAGAAATACAGCGAGCTTTTATCTTTCACGGTCGACAAATCTTCATCCTTGCTGAGCAAATCAAACCGGCCATATTCGGTGGAGAACCGATAAGACCAAACATAATACTCGACTGGTGAAACAAGCTGGTCGTAAATGACTTCGACTTTCGTGTCCGCCAAATCACTGAACGAGAGTTTCAGATAATCAAAATGGGTGAGGATTTCAAAAAATCCCAAGTCCCCACGACTTCTTCCTTTCAAGTAAGTGACGGGCTGCCAGGCTTGCAGAATCTCCATAACAGGCCCTCCTTTCATTAGAGTGTTGAATATAGTTTTCTGTTCCCAGACAGTATTCACCTTTTTGTTGGAACCAAAAGAAGCCGTCATCCACGATGACGGCTCCCCGTTACTCCCCTTACTGCTCCGATTTCCCGACGCAGCGTTCGCATTCATGGTGGAGGGACTCGACTTTCTCGACGATTTCGCAACCGCACTCGACACAGATCTTCCGGGACTTTTCAATCTTCTGCTGGTTTTTCATCATATTGATCTCCTCCTTATGGGTTTGGGGTTATGCCAGCCGGCTGTAGCCCGGCACGGTCAGGAATTCTTCAAATTCATCGTTTTCCGTGAGTTCCTTGAACAGGTCGGCGGCTTCCTGGAAACGGCCCTCGGCGAACCGTTCGGCGCCTTCCGATTTGCGGATTTTCCACAGTTCTTCCTGAAGCAACTGCCGGAACAGGCTTTCCGTGATTTCCCTGCCGTCGTCCAGGCGGGCCTCCGGGTGGCGGATCCATTGCCAGATCTGCGAGCGGGAAATCTCTGCCGTGGCGGCGTCTTCCATCAGATTATTGATTGGGACCGCTCCGCTGCCGCACAGCCAGGCGGCGATGTAGCGGATGCCGACGTTGATGTTCGTCCGGATGCCGCCTTCCGTGATTGTCCCGTCCGGCACCTTCAGAAGATCCTGGCCGGTCACCTGGACGTCTTCCCGTTTCCGTTCCACCTGGTTTTGCCCGTCGCCGATGACGGCATCGAATTCCTTCATCGCGACCGGAACCAGTCCAGGATGCGCGACCCACGTGCCATCATGGCCGTCGGTCGCCTCGCGCCGCTTATCTTCGGCGACCTTCCTGAAGGCGTCGGCATTGGCCTCTTCGTCCCCTTTGACTGGAATCTGGGCAGCCATGCCGCCGATCGCCATCGCGCCGCGCTTATGGCACGTCTTGATGCACAGTTGCGTATAGGCCCTCATGAACGGTGCCGTCATTGTGACCTGGCCGCGGTCCGGCAAGAGTACATCATCCTGGTTCCGGAACCGCTTCAGGAAGCTGAAGATGTAGTCCCAGCGGCCGCAGTTGAGACCTGCCGCGTGATCGCGCAGTTCATAGAGGATTTCATCCATCTCGAACGCGGCGAGGATCGTCTCGATCAGGACGGTCGCCCGGATCGTTCCGTGCGGGATGCCGAGCCGCTCCTGCGCATAGGTGAAGACGTCATTCCAGAGGCGCGCCTCCAGATGACTTTCCACCTTCGGCAGGTAGAAATACGGCCCCGTCCCGCGGGCGACCTGTTCTTTGGCGTTGTGGTAGAAGAACAGCCCGAAGTCGAACAGGCTGCCGGACACCGGCTCCCCGCCGACCGTCACGTGGCGCTCTTCCAGATGCCAGCCGCGCGGGCGGACAATCAGGACCGCCGTCTCTTCGTCCAACCGATATTCCTTGCCGTCGGACGGACGGGTGTAGGAAATCGTCCGCCGCACGGCATCATGCATATTCTTCTGGCCTTCGATCATGTTCTCCCATGTCGGAGAAGTCGCGTCCTCGAAGCACACCATGAATGTTTTCGCTCCGGAATTGAGCGCGTTTATGACCATCTTCCGGTCGACCGGCCCGGTGATTTCCACCCGGCGGTCCTTCAGGTCTTCAGGGATCGGGGCGACTTCCCAATCGCCCTCCCTGATCTGTTCCGTTTCCGGAAGAAAGTCCGGCTGCTCCCCCGCGTCAAACCTCGCCTGCCGTTCCATCCGCTTTTCCAGCAGCTCAAGCCGCCGGTCGTTGAACCGCTCATGCAGCTCGCCGATGAATCGGAGGGCGTCTTCGGTCAGGATTGTGTCCGATGACGGCGTCCTGCCGCCCGTGACATTGACCTGCCGCTCCCTTGCCGTTTCGTTCGTCGTCATGTGCACCCGCTCCTTTCCTTATGCGAACTGCGCGGTTTCCGTGGACCCGGCCATCGCGGTCGTTGACGACTGGCCGCCTGAGATGACTTGCGCGACTTCGTCAAAGTAGCCGGTGCCGACTTCGCGCTGGTGGCGTGTCGCCGTGTAGCCTTTTTCTTCGGAGGCAAACTCGGCCTGCTGGAGGCGGGAGTAGGCCGCCATGCCTTCGTCCCTGTAGGCATTTGCCAGTTCGAACATGCTGTGGTTCAGCGAGTGGAAGCCGGCGAGCGTGACGAACTGGAACTTGTAGCCCATCTTCGCGATTTCCCTCTGGTACTCGGCAATCGTTTCCTTGTCGAGGTTCGCTTCCCAGTTGAATGAAGGTGAGCAGTTGTACGCGAGCATCTTGCCCGGGAACTTCTCGTGAATCGCATCGGCGAACTTTTTCGCTTCCTCAAGCGACGGTTTCGATGTCTCGCACCAGATCAGATCGGCATACGGGGCGTACGCTAGACCGCGTGCGATCGCCTGGTCGATTCCGGCACGTGTGCGGTAGAAGCCTTCCGGCGTGCGCTCCCCGGTGATGAATTCATGGTCCGCCGGGTCGATGTCGCTTGTGATCAGGTCCGCCGCATCCGCGTCGGTTCGGGCGATGATAACGGTCGGTACGCCCATGACGTCTGCTGCGAGACGTGCGGAGATCAGATTCTTGATCGCGTTCTGTGTCGGAAGGAGAACCTTGCCGCCAAGGTGGCCGCATTTCTTCTCGGATGCAAGCTGGTCCTCGAAGTGGACGCCTGCCGCGCCGGCCTCGATCATGCCCTTCATCAGTTCGAAGACGTTCAGCGGCCCGCCGAATCCGGCTTCCGCATCTGCGACGATCGGCGCGAACCAGTCAAACCCTTCACGGCCTTCCGCGCGGTCGATCTGGTCAGCGCGCTGGAGCGCCTGGTTGATGCGCTTCACGACATGCGGCACGCTGTTGGCCGGGTACAGGCTCTGGTCCGGGTACATATGACCGGAGATGTTGGCATCCGCCGCGACCTGCCAGCCGCTCAAGTAGATGGCCTGCAGCCCTGCCTTGACCTGCTGCATCGCCTGGTTCCCGGTGAGGGCGCCCAGTGCGTTGATGAACGGTTCTTCATGGAGGGACTTCCAGAGCCGGGCCGCTCCGCGCTTTGCAAGTGTATGTTCAATCTGGACGGAGCCGCGGAGGCGGTACACATCTTCCGCCGTGTAAGGCCTTGTGATTCCGTTCCAGCGCTCATCCTGCCATCCCATTTCAATCTGTTCGATTTCCGCTTGTTTTGTCGTCATCCGAAACACACCTTTCAGAGGGTTTATTAACGCTGTTATAAAATAGTTCTTTCTGACTGTTTCATAACAGCTGTTGTTGTTGTAAATTACTATATAACAGAATCGTCTTTTTTGTCTGGGTTTTCGGACTAAAAGGGGAAATTCTTTGATCAACATGGGCGGTTCGCCGATGAATGGAGGAGATTAGATGAAAAACGGTGTGTTAGAACAGTTGGCGCAGTTTGTTTTTGAGTGGATTCCGGAAAAGGCGGCATTTGCTGTGGCGGCAGACGGGCGGTACATTCACCTCGACCAGCGGGGCCTGGACATTCCGCTCGCCGCCGGCCATCCCGTCATCCCCGGGGATATCGCCCATCAAGTGATGAAGACAGGCCGGCGAGCGGAAGACCGGCTGTCCTTCCCTGATCAGAACACTTCCTATTATGGAATCGGCTACCCGGTCGAGATCGGCACGCTTCCCGGCGCCGTCATCGTCCTTCTTCCCGAAGAACGGAAAAAGGCCGCCCCCATCCGCTACCTGACCGGCCGCAATGACGAAGACTGGGTGCCGGTCTCCGTCAGCCGCATCACCCACATCGAAAGCGCCGAAAAGAAAACCTGGTTCTACGCGGACGGGGAAGAATTCGCCTCCACCCGGACATTGAAACAGCTAGAGGCGGAACTGCCGGGCTCCTTCCTCCGGGTGCACCGCTCCTATCTGATCAACACAGATTTCATCAGCCGCATCCGCAAAGACGACTTCACCTCAGGACTCCTCATCACGACCTCGGACGGATCGGAAATCCCGGTCAGCCAGACCCACGCCCCCACTTTAAGGAAAATTCTCGGATTCTGAAATGGAAAACGCCGTTCCGGTTGGGTCCGGAACGGCGTTTCTTGTTTTTCAGATTTCTTTTTGTAGGATGGACAGTAAGCAACACTTTACTTGTATCGGATCATACAGAATCGCTTAATCAGTCGGTTGGAATGTAATCCTCGATTTGTGCCGGTTTCCGCATTCAGCGTTCAGGTTTCGTCATTCGACCAAATAATTTCGTCATTCGTTTCGATTGTTTCGTCATTCGATGAATCCGGCCGGGCGAATGACGAAAAGGAAGCCTTGAATGATGAGACCGCGACCGCGAATGACGAAACCGCAGTACCCATGATCATGAGAGCTAAATACTCCTTCTCATCTTCCCGAACTACTGTGGAACTCACGATGAAGCTCCCGTACCTGCTCCGCGAGTTCAGGAACCGGGCCGTCCACCTGAGTATCCCGGATCACTTCCTGAATGGAAAGGTTCCGGACGCGTGACGGGGCAACGCCCAGTTCACCGAGCCATTCGGCCAGCTGCTGCGAAGAAGAAGCATAGACGATGCGGCCCAACCCGACCCAGCCGTGGGCCGCAGCACACATCGGGCAGTGTTCGCCGGATGTGTAGACGGTCGCCCCGCTTCTTTCTTCAGGTGTCAGGTTTTGCGCCGCCCAGCGCGCCAGCGCGAATTCCGGGTGTTGGGTATGGTCACCCCCTGCCACGTGGTTATGATCTTCGGCAAGCACTTCCCCGTCTGCGGAGACAAGGACCGAACCAAATGGCTCATCCCCTTTTTTCAGCGCTGTTTCCGCCAATTCCACACAGCGCCGCAAATGTTTCAGATCTACATCCGTAATCATCAACAATCTCCTCCTCCATTCGATCCGGATCGGATCCGGATCGAAGTTGCTAAGACTATCATACTGGAGAAACAGACATTATCCCAACGCTACCAATCCGGGAACCTCAGAAGGTATTTTTCCTATGCTTCCTCGCTTAAGAAAGCGTTGAAGGGGGAAACGGACGCACCCAAACATTTTTTCGACGCACTCAAAGTCGCACACAGAGCACTCGGGCCTGTTTTCGAACCACTCGGCCCTCCCAAAACAAAATCGGGAACGGCACATAGCCGTTCCCGATCCATTCATTTCTTATTTCAGTACGTCCATCACGGCATCTGCCATCGCATCCACGAACAGCGGGTGCGTTTTCGGCATTTCCGGACGGTAGTAGGAAGCGCCGACTTCATCGCAGACGACTTTGCACTCGTAGTCGTTGTCATAAAGCACTTCAAGGTGCTCCGCAACGAATCCGAGCGGCGTGTAGACGAATGCCTTGTAGCCGTGTTCCTTATGAAGGTCGCGGGTCAGGTCCTGGACGTCCGGGCCGAGCCACGGGTCCGGCGTGTTGCCCTCGGACTGCCAGCCGACCGCGTAGGTTTTCACGTCTGCCGCTTCCGCGACGAGCTTGGCCGTTTCGTCCAGCTGGTCCGGATACGGGTCGCCGTGCTCCTTGATTTTCTCAGGAAGCGAGTGAGCGGAGACGACGAGGCACGCGTTTTCGCGCTCGTCGTCCGTCATCGAACCGTACGCTTCACGGATCTTCTCTTCCCAGTACTGGATGAACTTCGGCTGGCGGTAGAAGTCCTTGACCGAGCGGATCTCCATGTTGCCGAGTTCCGCCGCCTTCTCTTTTGCACGCTTGTTGTACGACTCGACGGAGAACGTCGAGTAATGCGGCGCGAGGACGATTGTGACCGCTTCGGTGATGCCGTCCTTATGCATTTTCTCCACAGTGTCTTCGATGAACGGATGGATATGCTTCAGGCCGACATACACTTTAAACTCGATGTCGTCCTGCACTTCATTGAGCCGCTTGCCGAGCGCTTCCGCCTGTTCGTCGGTCGTCTTGGCGAGCGGGGAGATTCCGCCGATCGCCTCGTAGCGGTCCTTCAGATCCTGCAGCTGCTCCGGCTCCGGCGGGCGACCCCGGCGGATATGCGTGTAGTACGGCTCGATGTCTTCTTCTTTATATGGGGTTCCGTAGGCCATGACGAGCAGGCCCATCGTCTTTTTCGCCATTTATCTCACCTTCCGATTAAGGAGTTGGGATTACTTCCTCAGCTGTGCCGAATGCGTGTGAACGAGCTCTGTCAGCTTTTTCAGCGTTGCCGGCTTGACGTCCGGGAAAACGCCGTGGCCGAGGTTGAAGATGTGCGCACCGTGTTCGACACCCTGCTCGATGATGTCCTTTGCACGTTCTTCAATAACATTCCAGTCCGCGATGAGAAGCGTCGGATCCAGGTTGCCCTGGACCGGCTTTGTCACGCCGCGTTCTTCCGCTTCACGGATCTGCATGCGCCAGTCGAGTCCGACGACGTCAACAGGAAGGTCATGCCACTCGTTGACGAGGTGGCTTGCCCCGACACCGAATGTGATCACCGACACGCCGGTCTTTTTCACTTCGGAGACGATGCGCGTCATCGTCGGCTTGATGAATGTCCGGTAGTCCGCGACGTGCAGTGCTCCGACCCACGAGTCAAAGATCTGAACGATTTTCGCGCCTGCCGCGATTTGCGCCTTCAGATAAGCGATGGTCATGTCCCCGAGCTTGTCCATGAGCGCCTGCCAGGCTTCCGGCTCCGACACCATGAACGATTTGGTCAAGTTGTAGCTCCGCGACGGGCCGCCTTCGATCATGTAGCTGGCAAGCGTGAACGGCGCGCCCGCAAAGCCGATCAGCGGCACATTAAGCTGTTCCTGTGTCAGGATTTTGATGGTCTCAAGCACATACGGCACCTGTTCTTCCGCATGGAACTCGCCGAGACGGTCGATGTCCGCGCGCGAACGGATCGGGTTGGAGATCACCGGGCCGACGCCGGACTTGATCTTCACATCCACCCCGATGCCTACAAGCGGCGTGACGATGTCTTTGTAGAGGATCGCCCCATCGACGTTGTACTGGTCGACCGGAAGCTTCGTCACATAGGCGCAAAGCTCCGGCTGGTGAGTGATTTCCTCCAGCGAATACTTTTCCTTCAGCTTCCGGTATTCCGGCTGGGAACGTCCGGCCTGGCGCATATACCATACCGGCGTGTGTTCCGTTTTCTCCCCGCGAGCTGCGCGAAGCAGCGTGTCGTTAAACTTGGTCATGTGATGATTCCTACTTTCATTCGTAATCATTCCGTTTTAACTATAGGCTGTCCATTATTTATTGTATAGATTGGACGCACAAATGTCATAGAATTTAACCTTTCCCGACATGGTTTGGACATACATCTTGTCAAGGATTGGTCACACTTGTTTTAAGCGGCCCGCCTATGGGAAAATTAAGGCAAGAACAGGCAGATACGGGAGGTTAGTCAAATGAACTTTTACACAACATCCGGAACACCGGAATTCATGGAGAAAATCAAAGAAAAACACAGCGGGGAAAACATGGTGCTCCTCCATGGTGCGGGGAACTCGCTTCTTCTGCACGAAACGGAAGGCAAGACCGTCTTCCAAACCCCGAAGCACTATGAAGTGATCGGCGCCAGCGGACCGCTCGCCAAACACGGCTATTACATTGTGAACAACATTCCTGTGACCGACGAGGGACGTCCGATCTTCGAACACCGCTTCCAGAACCGCGCAAACATGGTTGACGGCCAGCCGGGCTTTCTCACATTCCGTCTTCTCCGTCCGGTCAAGGACGACACCTACCGCGTCGTGACCGCATGGGAGTCGAAGGACCACTACGAACTGTGGAAAGGCTCGCAGGCATTCAAGGGCGCGCATGAACGAAAAGAACAGACGCCGCCTGCGGAGAAGGTGCAGAACATTTTCAGCGCGGCCTCCTACATCACTGAATATGAAACGGAAAAGCCGGAAGACGAAAACCTCTGAGCCGGCTGACAGAACGGCGCCCCGGCGCCGTTTTTTGTTGGAGGAGGATGTGGGCGGGTGTGAAGGTTTTAAGTACGCGAGCTTCCGGGGGGTGAGGCATTTTTCGTACGTAAACTTCTCCCATTCGTACCCGAACCCCGGGGCGTGGAGTTTTTCGCACGCGAACCCCGGGGTGAGGCATTTTTCGTTCGCACCCCCCGAAGCGCTCCTGTTTTCGAGCGTCCCCTTGGTTGTGACACTTTTTGTCTGGTCACGTGCTATTGCTCTTCTTCCGGATGAGGTCTATAATTAACTAACATTCTAATTATTTCGCTTTCCGGAGGGATTCCAATGACCGAACAGACAGTAAGCACCGAGAACTTGCAGGAACAGCTCTTCTCCAAGCTGGAAGCTTCCAATGAGGACATGATCAAGATCCGCCGCTACCTGCATATGCATCCGGAGCTTTCATTCAAAGAATACAAGACCGCACAATATATTCAGGATTTCTATAAGGAACTCGGCGTAGAGTTCCGCGCGAATGTCGGCGGCAACGGCGTCGTCGCACGCATCAAGGGTGCCAAGCCGGGCAAGACGGTCGCACTCCGCGCCGACTTCGATGCCCTGCCGATCCAAGACCAGAAAGATGTCGAGTACAAGTCGACCGTTGACGGCGTCATGCACGCATGCGGACATGACGGCCATACAGCCACGCTCCTGACACTTGCCAAAGCGCTCCACGAACTGCGCGATGAACTGGCCGGCGAGTATGTCATGATTCACCAGCACGCGGAGGAATTTGCCCCGGGCGGCGCCATTTCAATGATTGAAGACGGCTGCCTGGACGGCGTCGATGCCATCTTCGGCACGCACCTCTGGTCGCAGACACCATACGGTACGGTGGAGTACCGCACCGGCCCGATCATGGCGGCGGCCGACCGGTTCGAGATCAAAGTACAGGGCCGCGGCGGACACGGCGCGAACCCGCACCAGACAAAAGACGCTGTCGTCATCGGCTCCCAGCTGGTGCAGAACCTCCAGCAGCTCGTTTCCCGCCGCGTAGATCCGATTGAATCGGCCGTGCTTTCGGTCGGTTCGTTCGTAGCCGAAAACGCCTTCAACGTAATCGCCGACTCCGCTGAGCTCAAAGGTACAGTCCGTACGTTCCACCCGGAAATCCGTGACCTCATGGAGACCGAGATTGCCCGTGTCGTCGAAGGAACCGCCATCTCGACGGACAGCGAAATCGACTGCAAATACTTCCGCGGTTACCCGGCAGTGGTCAACCATGCGGCCGAAACCGACTTCCTCGTGAAGACGGTCGAAGGGCTCCAAGGCGTGGAAGCTGTGGAAGGCGCGCCGCAGATGGGCGGCGAGGACTTCGCCTACTATCTCGAGAACGTGCCCGGCACATTCTTCTTCACCGGCGCCGCTCCGGAAGAGCCGTATCCTCACCACCACCCGCGCTTCGACTTTGATGAGCGGGCGATGCTCCTGGCAGCAAAAATCCTCGGTACCGCCGCAACCGACTACCAGGCTGAATAAAGACCGCACCATCCGGACCTTTTCCTAATAAGGTCCGGTTTTTTATCGGGTTCAATTCTTGACCCTTGCCGGATGCTGTTCCAAGATGAACAAAGACGACTGTTGTAAAGGATGAGAATCAGATGAGAGAGATTTACACCGACGTGGTCCAGTTCCGGGGGTCGCATTATGATTTCGGCTTTCTCCTGGGCGAGCGGCTTCGCGATTCCCTCACGCTCCATAACCGCAGGACCAAGTGGCGGACGATGAAGCCCCGTTTTCGGATTGATGTCCAGGAAGCACAAGCCATCTTTGACAGGTATGCACCGCAATTATGGAATGAACTGAACGGCATGCGGGACGCACTCGGCCTGCCGATGGAAGAAGTTCTCCGCGACTTCGGCGGTTACCGGACGGAAGTTGTCCGCGCGGGATGTTCGGTGCTGACAGGGAGCGACTTCATCGTACGGAACTACGACTTCCATCCGAACACATACGAAGGGCTTTATACCGTCTTCCAGCCTGATGACGGGGGCTACGCCATCATCGGCCCCGCCCAGCGGATCACCGGCCGGATGGACGGCCTGAACGAGAAGGGCCTCTCGATGGGCTACAACTTCACGAACCGGAAGCGGCCCGGCGACGGATTCGTCTGCTGGATGGTCGGCCGCCTGATCCTGGAAACCTGTGCGGACGCGGAAGAAGCCGTCCGTTTTCTCCAGGACCTCCCCCACCGGGGCTCGTTCAGCTACAACCTGCTCGACAAAACCGGCAACCGCGCCCTTGTCGAAGCGGGACCGCGAGGCGTCATTGTCCGCGATTCCGCTTACTGCACCAACCACTTCGAGCACCAGACCGAAGAAAACCGCCGCTATCTGAAAGATTCCATCGAGCGGATGGACGCCATGAAAGAGCGGCCCGAAGCCCTGACGGATGCACGGCAGGCTTGGCGTCTCCTGAATGATACCGACAAAGGCGTCTTCGCCGACAATTACAGAAGCTGGGCAGGCACCATCCACACTTCCGCCTACTTCCCGGAGACGCTCACCGCCTGGTTCGCACTCGGAGGAGACACGGATCCGATCGAATTGGACTTCGGGGCCTGGCTCAGCGGGAAAGACGAAGAACGGACGATGATCACGGGTCACGTCGACACGGACATCGGATTTGCAAACATGGACAAGCTGCGGAACTGAGCGGAATTGCTGATAGGCGGGTGCATCTCCATTCGATGCACCCGCCTACCGTTTCGATGCACTCACGAGCTCTCACGAAGCACTCGCCCCCGCTTCCGAAGCAATCACCCCAATTTACCATCAAAAGGCTCCGCATCCACTATGGACGCGAAGCCTTTTCACTTCTATTCTTTCTTCCCCGACATCCGGAGCGTGACTTCCGACACAACCAAAACGGCGAACGCGAGCAACAGCAATCCCGTCCCCATCCCGTACTGGAACCACGCCGCAATCAGTACAAGCAAAGCCTGCACAACCTGTACACTGCGGACCGTCCGGCGTACTGCCGATGCACGCACCGTCTCCGTCACCGGATACAGCCGGTCCATCCGGAATTCATGCTGGCTGGCAAGTGCGTCCCACAGCTGATAAGCCGTCGCGAAGGCGAGTGTACCGCTGAAGATGGCGGCGACCGCCGGCATCGGAATGAAGAACGCGCCGATCATTGAGATGGCGGTCAGGCGAACCCACAGCAGGAACAGGTCATCCGAACGGATAAAGGTCCGCATCGCGAGGTAGCGCGGGGCGGCTTTGGATTCAAACGTTGCGCTTCCGTACGCCCAGTCGAGCCACGCCCTCCTGTGGACTGCTCCGCGCAGATGCGGAACGTCCGTGAACTGGTTGGCGAACCGGTAGAACCGGCTCATCCGCCCGCGCTCCAGCTCGATAAAGTGGAGGAACGGGAATGGCTTGCCTTCGCTCGTCCGCTGTTTCAGTACACCGTACACTACGATCGGGATCAGCAGTGCCGCACCGAGCCACCATTTGCCGTACATGGCGGCAACAAGCGGGATCGCCGTCAGGACAAAGCGGATGGCGCGGTCACCCCACGCCCCTTCGCCCTGCTCAGCCCAGCGGTGGGCGAATTCGGTTCGAACGTTCCAGACATGGAGTGCCGCAATGCCGAACACAAGCGCGAGCAGCCCAATCCCTTTAAGTCCGTAAACCGCATTCAGTAAAGGAACAGAGACGACAAACGCAAGGACCGGCAGCAGAATCCCCGTGACGGACGTCCACTTAAGGGCGCTCTGCATATAGCCGCCAAGCTTTTCTTCCATCGGCAGGAAAAAGACGGCATCCGCTTCTTTCAGCAGGGTGGCAGGCGGCGCGTAGGCGAGAAGCGCGGCCAGGATGATTCCTGCCAGCGGAGCAGCCGGAAAGTCTTCGGACACATTCTTGAGCCAGCCGCTGTATGCATACCCCCCCGCTCCGATCAGGAATACCAGGACGATGGCAAGGTGACCGGTAAAGATGAACTTCGTGTAGCGCTGCAGCTCCTCCGTGTAATGGGTGAAGCGACTGCGCCACACGTCACGCAGGCTGCCCATCATCCGGCTCCCCTGCCATCTCGATATACAAGTCGTCGAGCGTCGCGCCCGGCATGCCAAACTGCTCACGCAGCTCGGCCATCGTTCCCGCTGCACGCAGGCGGCCATCATGCAGCAGCAGGATCCGGTCACAGTACTTCTCGGCGGTCGCGAGAATATGCGTCGACATGAGGACGGACGCCCCGTCCGCCTTTTTCTCGCTCATCTGCTCAAGCAAAGAGCGGATGCCGAGCGGGTCGAGCCCGACAAACGGCTCGTCGATGATGTAGAGCGACGGGTTCACGAGGAACGCGCACATGATCATCACCTTTTGCCGCATCCCCTTCGAGAAATGCGACGGGAACCAGCGGAGCCGCTTTTCCATCCGGAATTCGCGCAGGAGCGCCGCGGACCTTGCCTCGAACACATCTTTCGGAATGCCGTAAGCCATCGCTGTCAGCTCCAAGTGCTCGCGGAGCGTCAGCTCGTCATAAAGCACCGGCGTCTCAGGGATATAGGAAAATGAGCTCCTGTATTTCTCGGGATCATCCCGGAAAGCCGTCCCGCCGATCCGGATCTCGCCTTCCGAAGGCTCCATGAGACCGATAATGTGCTTGATCGTCGTACTTTTCCCGGCTCCGTTCAGGCCGATCAGCCCGACCAGTTCGCCGGGGCCCACTTCAAATGACAGATCATGAAGAACCGGCTTACGCGTGTAACCGCCGGTAATCTTTTCCACTTCCAATACGTTCATGCTTCCACCCCATTCTTGCCTCCATTTTATCAAATCCCGGACGGGTTTTCCTTCCGCGCCTGTCCTCTGTTTTCAGAATAATATATGTTAAACTGTTGTCATGATATGAAAAAAGGAGATGTTGACCGATGACCGAATGCATTTTCTGCAAGATGGTGGAAGGGGAAATTCCGGCAGCCAAAGTATATGAGGACGAGCATGTCCTCGCCTTTATGGACATCATGCCGACTACGAAGGGCCATGTCCTGCTGATTCCGAAAGTGCACCGCGAAAACATCTATGAGTTCAGCGAAGACGAAGCGGCACAGCTGTTCTCGGCGGCGCCGAAAATCGCACGCGCACTCAAAGCCGAGTTCGAGCCGGCCGGCATGAACCTCCTGAACAACACCGGAGCGGCTGCCAGCCAGAGCGTCTACCATTTCCATCTCCACTTCATCCCGCGCTACGACCGCCAGACGGACGGGTTCGGGCTGCATTGGGAAACGAAAGAAGACGAGTTCCCGAAAGAAAAACTGCAGGAAATCGCTACGGCAATTGGTGCGCAGATCAAAAACTGATGGATTGAAAATCCCAGCCAAAAGCGGTACAATCGGACTACGCAACCCGCTGTCGGCCATAAGGGCACGCCGGGGGTAGCAAATTTAGCTTAGCTGAGGAGAGATGAGCAATGAAAACGAAAAATCTGGTTTTGATGGCTTTACTGATCGGGATCGGGACGGCGCTGTATCTGGTGATTCCGGGGATCAACGGGGGCATGAAGCCCGACTTCATGCTGACGATGATGTTCATCGGCATCCTGCTGTTCCGCGATATCAGGAGCGTGCTCGTCATGTCGGTATCGACCGGCATTCTGTCCGGCCTGTTCACGACATTCCCCGGCGGATTCATCCCGAACGTCATCGACAAGACGGTGACCGGGATTGTCTTCTTCGGCGTCGTGCTTCTTCTCGGAAAGTTCGCCGATAAGCTGGCCGCGGCAACAGTTCTGGCCGCTCTCGGAACCGTTATGTCGGGTTCGATCTTCCTGTCCGTCGCGATCTTCCTGCTCGGCGGGGATTTCCCGTTTCTGGCGCTGTTCCTGACGGTTGTCCTGCCGGCAATTGCCATGAATGCCATCGCCTTCTTTATCATCTATCCGATCGTTCTCCGGCTCGCGCAACGCTCGAACTACACGCCTGCTGTGTCCCACTGATCGGAACAAACACCCCGGCCGGGATGCGGCCGGGGTGTTCGTTTGTTGTGCCCTCCACTCTTCGCATGTTTTAATAAAGATGCGGAAAGGAATATTGAATGATATAGAGAAGGGAGAGTGCTCTCATGAAGGCATCATCATTTTTCCTCGGACTCCTAGCCGGTGCCGCCGGGAGCGCAGCAGCAGTCCTGCTGAGTGCGCCTCAGTCCGGCAAAGAGCTGCGCTATTCGGTCAAGAACTCGTCCGACAATCTGAAACCGAAAATCGAAGATGTGAAGGCAAAAACAAATGACCTGAAGGCTTCGGTCAAACATCTGGTCAATGAAGCGAAAGAACGCTTCCCGGAAGTCGCGGACGAGCTGAAAACATCGGTTGATATCTGGAATCGCGACACGGAACTAAACCGCGAAAGAATCCAGAAGCGTGTCCAGCAGATCCAGACCTCCATTGCCGAGCTGGAACAGGCGGTCAGCTCAATCAAGAAATGAGGCTCTGCCGATAATAATATTCCGGCGAGCGGAGACGAATCCGCCATTTGGCCGTCTCCCCAAAAAACTGCATTCACCCGGCGGTTCCTCCGGGTCAAAAGGACTCCAAAAACCGGTAAATCCGGCCGGAGTCCTTCTCTATTGTGATTCTCTCCTTACCTTGCCCACCGTGAAACTCCCCGGGATTTCCTCTTTTGCTCTTAAAATGTGACGATTGTTACAGAACCCCTTCTTTCCTATCTATTTTACTGATATACTATTTATAAACTATCCGAAGATTGAGAAAGAAGGTGGGAACTTGGCGGAACAATCCTATACGATGCCTGAAGCCATGTTGTATAGCCAGCGGATGGCACAGCTTTCAAAGGCACTGTGGAAAGCCGTAGAAAAAGACTGGCAACAGTGGATCAAGCCATTCGGCCTGAACATCAACGAACACCACATTCTCTGGATTGCGGCGCATCTTAAAGGCGCGACAATCTCCGAAGTTGCGAAGTTCGGCGTCATGCATGTTTCAACAGCGTTCAACTTCTCTAAAAAATTGGAGGAACGCGGATATCTGTCTTTCTCCAAGCGCGAAGATGACAAGCGCAGTACATATGTTGAAGTGACCGGGCAGGGCCATGGGCTCTTGCTCGAGATCAACAATCACTACTTTGACACAGAACACACTGTTTTGGAAGGCTCTCTTCCCGTACGGGAACTTTACGGCCGCTTCCCTGAATTTATCGAACTGATGGCGGTGATCCGCAACATCTATGGCAACGACTTCATGGATATTTTCGAACAGGGATTCAGGAACATGGAACAGCTGTACGGGAGAGAAGCTAACGATGCAGCTTTGAGCGAAAGCGCCGGCTCCCCGGATGATGCAGAAGAGCTTTCCGCAGAGGAAAAAGACGGAGTTTCCTAATCTCGTATTTTTTCGTTTAAAACGGTTGATTTTTGTCGCGAATCGCAGTACGGTATGTATCATCCATCTTGGGAAGCCACTAAAGGAGATGCAGCTGATGCGATGCTGGAAGACCATCAATGTGAAGAAGCACTACGGACTCAGCCGTTTGTTCCTGCTTTCTTCCATCCTGATGATTGCCGTCTTCATTGTTTCATATATCGGGTTTGAACTGACAAGGGAAAGCGGAAAAACAGATGCGTTTTTCGCACTGTTTCTAGTCGCGGTGGTCCTGCTTTATCCTGTACACAAAGCGCTGCACTTTGCGGTCCTGTGGAAATACCGCAAACGGATCACGCTTGTCGTCAACCGGGACTGGGCGTTTTTCCCGCTCTTCCTGCTGCGCATTTGCGAACCGATCCCGAAAAAGCGGTTTGCCGTCTCGCTCGTAGCACCGTTTTTTATCCTTAATCCGCTGTTTGTTACTGGTGGAATCCTGTTCCCGGTATTCTCGCATTATTTCACGGCGCTGCTCGCTTTTCACTGCGGCATCTGCCTGATCGACTTTGTCTATGTCAAGAACCTCTCCCGTTCGCCTAAATCATCCTACATCGAGGAAAATGACGATGGTTACGAAATTTTGGTTCCATTGCCAGAATGAGCAGTTTTATTTTCGCTCTTCTTCTGTTATGCTAAGTCAATAGTCATGTAGAAAGGGGGAAATGGAATGATCATTCTTGTCACTGTGCTGTTTTCGATCTTCTATCTGTTCCAGATCAACAAGATGACCTATGCCCTCTGTGAAGTCAGGGAAATCCCCGAGGAAAAGCAACCGAAAATTTATCAGACGGTTAACATCCTCATTACCATTTTAATCATCTCGTTTTTTGTCGAGATTATGACTGCTATCTCCTAATATAAATAATAAACGTCCATCCGCCCGGCTTTCCGGGGGATGGACGTTTTTCATTCGACGGTAGGACGGTATTTTGTGCCGGCATCTCCTTTAGTACACCGGACAATCTGCCGGCCATACCGGTCCTTTCCCTTCGCTGCTGTTATACAGGCGGCGCGGCCGAAGGGGGATCATGCCGGCCGGCCCTCACTCATCAGTAGACGTACGCTGCCCCGACGATGATCAGCAGGATGAAAAGGACGACGATCAAGGCGAAGCCGCCGCCGTAGTTGAAACCTCCG
This sequence comes from Bhargavaea massiliensis, assembly GCF_018390575.1. GTDB lineage: Bacteria > Bacillota > Bacilli > Bacillales_A > Planococcaceae > Bhargavaea > Bhargavaea massiliensis. The sequence continues at coordinate 81,770 of NZ_JAHBCJ010000008.1, forward strand.
CTCATGTGATCACCTCCCTTCTCTCCCGTATCGTATGCGCGGGAGGAAGGGGTCTGTGGGCATTTGCCGGGAACCTTTTTGTAGACGGAGCGTTTTTATGATATATTTACTTTTGTTTACACAACCAGAAGGGGAGTTTAAAATGAAGAAATCTGTAATCGCGGCCACTTTCGCCGCATCGGTGCTTGCCCTCTCCGCCTGCAGCAACAACGCAGGAGAAGACGTGCTCGTTACGTCCAAAGTGGGCGACATCACACAGCAGGATCTGTATGAGGAAATGAAGACAACTGTCGGCGAGCAAGCGCTCCAGCTGATGGTCATTGAAAAGGTACTCGACGATAAATACGATGTTGACCAGAAAGAAATCGACAAGCAATTTAACGATATGAAAGAACAGGCCGGCGACGGCTTTGACTCCTTCCTGGCCCAGCAAGGGTACACGGAAGAAAGCTACAAAGACATGATCAAGCTCAATCTGCTTCAGGAAAAGGCGCTGACAGACGGCGTTGAAGTGACCGATGAAGAAGTCGACCAGTACATCGACCGCATGGGCACTGAGCTGAATGCCCGCCACATCCTCGTCGACGATGAAGAAACAGCAAAAGAAGTCAAGGCCAAGCTGGATGAGGGCGGAGACTTTGCCGAGCTGGCGAAGGAATACTCTACAGAGCCGGCTGCTCAGGAATCCGGCGGCGATCTCGGCTGGTTCGGTCCTGACAAAATGGTCGCCGATTTCACAGATGCAGCTTATAGCCTTAAAGTCGATGAGATCAGCGACCCGGTCAAGTCCGACTTCGGCTACCACATTATTCAGGTGACCGATACACGCAAAGCGGAAGATGCCGAGAAGAAAGAAGACATCACCGACGAGCGCCGCGCCGAAATCAAGGACGAGCTGATCCAGAAAAAGGCCGATCCGAACGCACTGATGGACAAGCTGTCCAAGATGCTCAAAGATGCTGACATCAAAATTAAAGATGAAGATCTGAAAGATGCGCTTGACCAGTTCTACGGTCCGGCAGCAGATTCCGAAGAGAAAAAATAATGGATAAAGAACCGGCAACCAATACGGATGCCGGTTCATTTTTGTTATAATGGTTGAAATTCATCCGGGGAGGGATGGCCATGATCCGCAAAATGGAGCAACAAGACATCACTGCGGTCCGACAGGTTGCCATTGAAAGCTGGCATGACACGTATGAAGGCATCATTCCACAGGAAATCCGGGGGCGTTTCCTGGAAGCGGCTTATAGCCCGGCTTCCTTGCAGAGACGGCTGGAGCAATCCACTCTCTATGTAGCCGAACAAAACGGTGCCGTTGTCGGCTTCGCCAACTTCTTCCTCTTGCCGGAACCAGGTGACGCCGAGCTCTCGGCAATCTACCTTCTTCCCGCCTGCCAGGGACAAAAAATTGGGACCGCCCTGCTTGAAAGCGGTATGGCCGACCTGACGGAAACCGAGCGCCTGTACATCACAGTGGAGCGGGACAACGGGAACGCAAGACGGTTCTATGAAGCGCGGGGCTTTAGCACTGTCGCTGAATTCGAAGAAGACTTTGGCGGACACATCCTGAACAGTGTACGGATGATGCGCCCTCTCTGATAAACATCCTCTGCCCCGGACAAATAGCGCCGGGGCATATTTGGTGTGGATGCATTGGCGCAGCATGCAGGATGGATTCCCATAGGATTGGGGATATTTATTGAAAAGAAGGTGCGATATGAACCACGATCTAACTGAACTCGAGGTCGAACATCTGCGGAGTCTGATCGGCGGTCATGGCAACGTCTCCAAAAAATTGGAGGATTATGCTCAGCGCTGCTCAGATCCTGAGCTGAATACCATTTTCGAACGGGACGCCCAGGCCCCCAAGCAAGCGCAACAGGAGCTCTTGTCCTATTTGAATTAAGGAGGATGTGCATGTTCCAGGATAAAGAAATGGTTAATGACTATCTCGCTGGCTTAAATGCAAGCCTGGCCGGCTATGCCAACATCATTGCACAGACGAACAACTCAGAACTCAGGCAGACATTGATCCAGTTGAGGAACCAGGATGAGTCGCGTCAGCGGACACTCTACAGCTATGCCCTCCAGAAAGGGTACTACAAACCCGCCGCACCCGCCTCAAAAGAAGTGTTTCAGCAGTTGCGGACCCAATTGATGGCCGAACAGCAGCAAAATTGACTTTACCCAGAGCCGGACATTCTGTTCGGCTTTTTGCATTCAAGAACGATTTAGATTCCTTGGCATATGATGGTCCCAAGTCTGTTTGAAGGGATTGGAATATGTGTACAGTCAGCATTACGGATATCATCCTCCCCCTTTTCCGGGTTATTATGCCGGGACCCCGTACTATTGGTCCTACACCGCAGGAACTCCTTATGCCTACCCGCCAGCACATGACCCGGTAAATCAGGGGATGTCCGCACAAATACTGAGAGATTACGGACCCGACCCGTTTACCATCAATATCAACCGGGCAGCCAGGCTTAACCAAAATTACCGGACTGCATTATGGACCGGTCCTCATTTGCAGGTCACCTTAATGTCCCTGAATCCTGGCGAGGACATCGGCTTGGAGATCCATCCCGACGATGATCAGTTTTTACGGATTGAACAAGGTCAGGGAATGGTCCAGATGGGCAAAAGGAAAGACCGGTTAGACGATGTACGACATGTCCGTGAAGACTCAGCAATCATGGTTCCAGCCGGCACCTGGCATAATCTGACCAACACCGGCACGATTCCGCTAAAACTCTATTCCATTTATGCTCCACCCCACCACCCGTTCAACACGGTACATCCTACAAAAGCAGACGCGATGGCTGCAGAAAACAGTAAGTCTCCCAGCGCAGGAACTAGCGTCACGATAGACGGAAAAACTCCCGATGAATGGGTCAGGCACACGGAGTATTTAGTGAATGAAGGGCTGAACGACGTCAGAAGAGGGATCAACTCAACGCATATCCTCCAGGAGTTCATCCTCATGGGGGTTCTTGTAGGCAAAGGGTATTCCCCTGAAGAAGCGTATGAGACAGTGGAGGAATGGGAACGGACAGGTGTTTCAAAACTGCTTCAGCAAAGCAAAAACATGTAGCGTCATCTAAAAGAGCCCGACTCATCGAGTCGGGCTCTTTTGATATAAGGCCATGCTCATTCGAACGTCGGCTTGTAGAACTGGCGGTTATCCAGCGGGAACAGCCGCTCCGTGAATTCACCTGGCTCTGCCTTCGACAGTGCCCGGTTAAGCATGTTCATCTTGGCGTCGATATTGTCGATGTAATGGAGGATTTCAGCTTCTTTCAGCATCGGGCGCTTCGGGCTGCCCCATTCTTCCTTGCCATGGTGGCTCAACACCATATGCTGCAGGAGTACGACTTCCTCTCCTTCGATGCCGAGCTCTTTTGCGGCCATGGCGATTTCGTTGACCATGATCGTGATATGTCCAAGGAGATTGCCCGTTGGCGTATAAACGGTGCCGACCGGGCCGGACAGTTCCACGACCTTGCCGACATCATGGAGGATGATCCCCGCATACAGAAGGTCCTTGTTCAGGGTAGGATACAGTTCGGCGATCGCCTTGCCGAGGCGCAGCATCGAGACGACATGGTCGAGCAGGCCTGATACGTAGTCGTGGTGATTTTTCGTTGCCGCAGGGTAGACGAGGAACGCCTCCCGATGCTGCTTCAGCAAATGCCTGGTGATGCGCTGGATGTTCGGGTTAGTAATCTCGAAGATATAGGGAGACAGTTCTTCATAAAGTTCCTCTTTTGACTTCTCGGCGCTCGGCACAAGGTCGGAAATCTGGATCGGCTCATCCGGCTTGGCAGGACGGATGCTTTTGATGCGGAGCTGGTTTCTGCCCCGGTATTCATGGACATCGCCGCCGACTCGCACAATCGATGCCGGCTGGAACATCTTCTCGTGCTCCTCTTTCGCATCCCACAGCTTTGCTTCGATATCCCCCGTTTTGTCTTGCAGGATAAGCGTCATAAATGGGCTTCCCGTCGTCGTGATACCCTTGGTCGCCTGCTTGATGAGCATGAACAGATCGACACGCTCGCCTGTTTTATAGGTTCCGATTCCTTTGGTTTCGGTTCCGATTCCTTTCATTTGAGCACTCCCCTTTCGCTCCCGGCTTCGGCCACGCGGATGACGGCGGCCTCGCTGAAGGCGCCCGCCATCTCCTTGTGGCAGGTGAAATACAGGAACTGGTGATGAATCTTCAATTCTTCCAATAAGTTTATCATATTGCCGAGCCGCATCCGGTCGAAGTGGACGAACGGATCGTCCATGATGATCGGGAACGGGGCTGAATCCAGCAGAGAAGCGGCAAGTGACAGCCTCATGGAGATATAGGCCTGCTCCTTTGTCGCCTGGCTCAGCTCATGCAAATCAAACCGCAGACCGTTCTCCCCTTCGGCCTCGATCCGTCCGCCGTGAGTCAGCACAAGTGCCGCGTGGGCACCGCCGGTGAGATTTCTGAACCAATCGGAAGCCCGCCCGATGACGTCCGGAAGTTTCTGTTCCTTGAGTTTTCCCGTGGCACCCTCAATCGCAGAGACGGCGGCTTTCCGGGCAGCCCATTCTACGGCGAGCTCGCGGAACATTGCCTTCTTGTCTTCGAATTCCTGCAACAGGGCATCATATGCGGTGTCCGTCACAAGATGACTCATTCGAGCTTCCAATTCAGCCTGCTCTTTGAGCAGACGGCTCCGGTCATCCGAGAGTGACTGCAGGGATACTCGGTTCCTCTCCATCCGAAGACCAATTTTCTCGATGTCCGGAATATCTGTCTCACCGGGAGCGCCGACCTGCTTGAACTGCTCGCCGATGCGTCTGAGCGTCTCCCGGAGTTCCGCTTTTCTCTCGGCTTTCCCGGAGGCTTCATAAAACGATTGCTCATCGGCAGCTGCAGCTGCATCAAACAGCGTCCCGATTTCGGTCTCGAAAGCTGCAGTGAGGCTTTTCGCCTCGGCCCGCTCCTCTATCAGCCTCTTCTGTTCCTCAAGCAGCCGCACCCTCGTCTCGGCAGCCCGCACAAGGTCCCTCTCCGCTTCTTTAAGAGCGGAAAACAGAAGCGGATCCGGGACCGGATGCCCGATCAGCTGATGCGCGCGGCTCCTGATGGAACCGGATGTCCGGATTGCCCGGTCCCGCTTTTCTTCTTCGGCACGGAAACGGCGCATTGTTTCCTGAAGTTCCCGGACCAGCCGAAAAAGTTCCGGCACGATGGCGGCAGGCAGCCTGCCGGTAATGCCGTAGGCTTCGAGAAATGCTCCTAAACGGTTTTCGGTATGGTCAAGGGCCGCGGCAGCGTTTTTCCTTAAACTGCGGAGTTCCGCCACCTCGCTCCGGATCCGTTCTTCGGCTTCGATAAGCCGGTCCAATTCAGCAAAGTGCCGTCCGACCCGTTCTGCCCTGCGGTCCAGTTCCTCTTCCCTTCCGCCATAATGGCTGAGAAGCCGACGCTCGTCCTCCGTCAGTCCGTCATCACCGCCTCCTCCCTTTAAGAGGAAGTACACGGAAGCGACACCCGCTACCACTCCGGCAGCAGCAAACAGCCAGTTTTCCGAAAAGATGGCCATGGCAATGATCAGTATGGCGAGACCTAAGAGAATCAGGATCGGCAGCCGGCTATCGGTTTGCCCAGCGATTTGCTTGGCTTCCGCGGCCGCGAGGCGCTTTTTGAGCGAGGGCCATTTCGACGCCCATTCAATCTCCTCGTCATCCGGCCCGGATGCCTCAAGCCCGGTCCGTTGTTCGGCAAGCCGGCCGGCCTCGGCTGTCTTTTCGGCAATTCGCTCATCCAGCCGCTCAAGATTTCTTAAGGCACGGTCATGCTCTTGGGACAGACCGTGAAGTTCTTCCTCTTTCCGGATCGAGGCGTCCGCCCGTGCGACTGTCTCTCCGTCATCCAGACCGAGACGCGCAAGGTGGCCGTCCCTCATGCCGGCAAACTCCCGCAGCGACTGTTCCGCACCTGACTCCATGGAACGTGCTTCATGCCAGGCCGCTTCTTCCGCGAGAACCGACCGGAGGCTTGATAGCCGCTCCGCATCCGGCTCTTCCGGCATTTCTCTGCCAACAGCGGCGATCCGCTCCTGAAGATTCCGGATCGCTGCATCTGCTGCCATCTTGCGGTCCTTCAGCGCCTCATACCGGCGGATCCCATCTGCCGGGAATGGCGCATCGCCGATTTCCCGCAACTCTTTTTCCGCCTGCAGACGCTCGATTTCAAGCGGAGCAGCCTGCCTGAGGACCGACAGCCGTTCCTGATCGGCTGTGAGTGCCGCTTCCTCTTCTGCAATCTCCTTTAATCGAAGGGCGAGGTCTGCCGCTCGCTTTTTCATGGGGGCATAATCATCCGACTTTTTCCGATACTCCCCGATCTTGTCCTCGATTTCCTTCAGCTCATTTAATAAGACATTCATCCGGGGAACACGGCCGGATTTTTTGAACAGCCCATCCATCTCTTTTTCCATTTGCGCTTTGAACCCTGCAAGATCCTCAGCACCGGTCGTTCCGGAAGCGATCAGCGCCTGGCCGAGTTCTTCTTCATTCATCCGGCCGATTTCCTGAAGCTGCAGGAGCGAGAAAGAGAAGATGGATTCGAACGATTGCCGGTCGTATCCACGGAGCAGCCGCCCGAGCGCTTCCTCACCTTCTTCCCTGCCGTCCTGAAAGCGGACGGTCACTTCACCGGCGGAGCGGCCGGCAATCCGTTCGATCACACAGGGGCCGAAATCGCTGTCGGTCACGTGGACCTGTCCGCCGTATGCGCCGCCTGTCTTCGGTTCGTACCGGAGAAGCGAACTTCCCCGCTGCGGAAAACCGAAAAGCGTGTGGAGGATAAACTGCCGGATCGTCGTCTTTCCTGCTTCGTTCGGCCCGTACAGCACGTTGATGCCCGACTGAAGGTTGATTGTCACGTTCTCATGCTTGCCGAACCCATAGATGACGAGCTTCGTGATGGTCATCATTCCGCCCGTCCCCCTTTCATCAGTCCGTCGGTGAGCAGCCGCTCCGCTTCTTCCCTGATCTCCCTGAGGCTTTCCTCATCCAGCCGGCCGGTGAACCGGTACGCCTGGCGGTGACCGTACAGGTCGGACAGCCGGCTTTTCCAGCCGTCCCCGTCCCAGTTGACGAGTTCATCCATCACATCCCGGAACAGCCCGCCGGGAACCGCGGGAGCGGCAGCACGCTCCCATGTGATCCGGTGGATACCGACATCCGGGCAATCGCGCATGGCCGCTTCCCGGATGAATTCCAGCCATTCGGATTCCGGAGCATCGCCGAACATCCCTTCCGCCACTTCGTCGATCCCGGTAAGCCGGAGGTCGACCAGCCCGGGACCGTTCGCTTCACGGAATACCCGGATCTGTTCCACACAGCGGTCCAGCCACTCGTCCGCATGGCGAATGCCGGCGCACTCCACTTCTGCTTCGCCGAAGACGAGCGCGCCCGCGGGAATGAAATCAAGTGACGCTTTCTCCTGCCCGATCGTCACGTCATAAAATCCCTTTACGCCGCTTTCCTTCCGGTGAAGTCCCTGAAGGCTTCCCGGGTAGACAATCGGCGGCTGACCGTGGAGCACATGGCGCTTATGGATATGGCCGAGCGCCCAGTAGTCATAGCCTTTATCGAGGAGCTCGTCTTTCGTGAACGGCGCGTACACATCGTGCGCCTCGTCCCCGCGGATGCTTCCGTGAAGCATTCCGATTTCGACGGCATCGCCGCCCGCCTGCGGATAATGCCGGATGACCGGTTCTGTAACATGACGTTCCGGGTAGCTGAAGCCGTGGATCTTCACGGCGGTCCCGCGAATGATCAATTCAGCCGTTTCCACGTCCGGTCCGAACACACGGACATTGTCCGGCAGGGAAAACCGGACCCAGGAACCCGCCAGATGGTCATGGTTCCCGTGGCTGACAAAGACGGGAATGCCCGCCCCGCGGAGCGTTTCCATGCCTTGGCGGAATCGCTCCTGCGCCCGCAGGCTCCGGTCCTCGCCGTCGTATATGTCTCCTGCAATCAGCAGAAAATCCGGCCGCGTCCTGGCGGCATGGTCGATCAGATTGCGGAACGCCGTAAACGTGCTTTCACGGACAGTTTCTGCCATCTTGCCCGGCAAACCGGTAAAACCTTTGAACGGACTCCCCAAGTGCAGGTCAGCCGAATGGATGAATCGGATCGTCATCCGGACACCTCCTCTTAAAGCGAATGTTTGTTCTTATTCTATCATATCAGGGAGGGCTTGGAAATGAGATCTTCGAATTCTACTTTGGGAATGTACGCACTAGTAGCTAGAAACCCCATCATCACTTTCAGGCACTTATTCAGCACATTCAAACGCTCTTTCGGCACTTTCAAGCACTCGTTCATCATACTCAAATCCTGTTTCATCATTTTCAGGAATCATACATTAAAAAACCCCCGCCGGAGCGGAGGAGAAATGCCATTATTCCTTCCCGAGCTGCATTGCCTTTTTCAGGTCTTTCAGCGAACGGGACGGGCCGTACATGAGAACGCCGCCTTTGTAGACGCGTGCGCCAAACCAGCCGAGCACCCCAATCGTCAGTACCATGAGCCCGATTGCAAGCGCCGGCTCCCACCATGGGAGATCAAGCAGCCCGACGCGGAGGAACATGACGAGCGGGGCGAAAAACGGCACATAGGACGAATAGGTCACGAATGCCGCATCCGGAGTCGACAGGCCGGAAGCCGCGATGATGAACGCCACGACGATGATCAATGTCAATGGCATGACCAAAGAGTTCACGTCCTCTGTCCGGCTGACGAGTGACCCGAGCAGAGCAGCAAGCACCGCATACAGGAAGTAGCCGAGGACAAAGAACAAAATGGCGTAGATGATGGTGCTGGCAGGGATGTTCCCGAGGCCCAGTGTCGAGAACAGCTCCTCCGACATGTCGGAAACGGAGGAGGACGACTTCATCGCCAAGTACCCAGTGATGCCGAACAGCAGCATCTGCACAAGGCCGAGCATGCCGATGCCGAGCACCTTCGCGAACATGTGCTTGACCGGAGAAACGCTGGAAATCAGGATTTCCATGACGCGTGAGGACTTCTCGGTCGCCACTTCCGTCGCAATCATGTTGGAATACATGATGACCGCGAAGTAGATGAGGAACATGAGGACATACACGAGGATCCGTGCCTGGTTCATTTCCTCTTCTGTCTTGCCGGAGGAAGAAATTGCTGTCTGCTCAAAGACGACCGGCTCGAACAGCGCGGCTGCCTGTTCCGGTTCGAGTTCCATCTCTTCTGCACGCATCTCGGTCTGCATCGACTGCAGGGCCTCCTGCAGCATCATCGGGAAGCCGAACATTTCCGAGCTCTCCGAAACATATTCGGCTTCGATTGAATTGCCATCCGGGACTTGGAGAATGAGGAACGACTCGATTTCGCCTTCCTTCAGCTGATCTTCGAGTGCACCGCGCAAATCTCCGGTCACTTTAAACTCAGCTTCCTCCCCCATAGCTGCTAGCTGCTGAGCGAGCCGGTCCACGACCGCTTCATTGTCCGTCACGACCGGAATGGCCTTGCTGTCCTCCTCCCCGTCGTCAAACGCCCCGATGATCGTCGTGATGTTCGCCAGGAGGAAGATTCCGGCGACGACCACGGCGGTCGTGATGAGGAAAGTTTTCGACTTTGCCTTGCTCATGAATGCCTGCTTGAAGATGATCCAGAATTCACGCATGCTCGTTCCCCACTTTCGCGATGAAGATATCCTGCAGCGACGGCTCCTCGATGCTGAAGTGGCGGACCGGTCCGGCCTTCAGCGCCTCCTGGAGCAGGCGGTGCGCCGTCTCGTCGTCGGACACCTGGAAGACTGCCCCATTCAGCGCATAGGATGCGTTGCGGACACCAGGTACGGTCTGCAGGGCCGTCAGGTCATAGTCGGAGCGGATCCGGACATTCTGTCTGCCGAACGACCGCTTGACATCTCGCAGGGACCCTTCCACGATCTGCTGTCCTTTGTGGACGATGCTCAGCTGTTCACACAATTCCTCGACATGGTCCATCCGGTGGCTGGAGAACACGATTGTCGCGCCCTGATTGCGCACATCCTTGACTGCGCTTTTCAGTATTTCCACATTAACCGGATCGAGGCCTGAGAACGGTTCATCGAGGATGACCAGCTCCGGCTTGTGCATCAGGGCTGCAATGACCTGGATTTTCTGCTGGTTCCCTTTGGAAAGCTCTTCGACTTTTTTGTTGAGATAGTGGGGGACTTCAAAGCGGTCCAGCCATTCGCGAATTGCCGCTTTGGCATCAAGCCGGTGCATGCCGCGGAGTTTTCCGAGGAAGATCAGCTGTTCTTCCACCTTCATTTTTGGATAAAGGCCGCGTTCTTCCGGCAGGTAGCCGATCTTGTGGCTTGTTCCGTAGTCGATCGGCTTCCCCTTCCAGGTGATGCGTCCTTCAGTCGGGTTGAGGAGCCCGAGGATCATCCGGAACGTCGTCGTCTTGCCCGCCCCGTTCGCCCCGAGAAAACCGTACATCGTCCCTTCCCCAATTGCGAGCGACAGGTTGTCGACCGCCGTAAACTCCCCGAACTTCTTCGTAACGTGATTTAATTCGAGCGCCATCGTCTCTCCCCTTTCATTTCCTTTACGGTTCATCCGAACTGCAGGTTTCAACTTAATACCGTCTTGAGGCAATGGCTGCGCCGACAATATATGAAATCATATGCAGCATATAGATCGTCATCAGGACGAAAAAGGCCGTCCCGACCGGCTCGATGATCATCACGACCGCCCAGGCGATGAGTATCACAATCGTCGTGACGACCCAGGAAAACGACCGTGCCCAGTTATGAATCGCATGGAACCGTTCATCATACCGCCGCTCCTTCTTGCCTTTCCTCCAGCTAAAGAACAGGACGATGGCTGCGACCAGGAAACCGAGCGGCAGGCCTGCCAAAAACGAACCAAGTTCAAATCCTTCACGCATCTTTCACTCCTCCTCCGGGTCAAATAAGTCTTCGATGCGGCAGCCGAATACGCCAGCCAGCTTGAATGCCAGTTCCAGCGACGGATTGTACCGTCCCTTTTCCAGTGAGATGATCGTCTGTCTTGAAACACCGAGCGCTTCGGCGAGATCGTCCTGCGTCATCCCGCGCTCGGACCGATTGTCCCTGATATAGTTTTTCATGGCTTCCTCCTACATCCTTTTCGTCAAGACAATCGTGGTCACTGCATTGGTCAATCCGAAAAACACGAAGATGGCAAGCACAGCCTGCAGCGCCGTCCAATTGGTCGGGTAGGTTGCCAACACGAGAATCAGACCGGCCAGCACCAGGATGAAGATTTGGGAACTGAAGAAAGACGAACCTTCGATAATCCGGCGCCACCGCTCATCCTTCATGTCCCAATGCGGGAAAACCATCAGGTTGTAGAACAGTGGGATCAACATCATAAAAGGAAGCAGTGCCGCGAACCAGCCGAGCTCTCCGTGTTGGAGCTGACTGATCACTCTGGCTAAGCCCCAAAATCCAATGATGATCATCAGGGCGATCAAGAACCACGTGGTAAACTTTTCACTGGGCTTCATCATGTCCACCTCCTACATCTTCCTGGACAAGGCGACAAAAGTGATAAATACAGATGAAATGAGAAATGAAGCGATGACGGATACAGTTTGGTAACCGTTCATCTCCAATGGTGTCAGAGCAAAAACTGTCAGGAGAACCGCCAGGAACACGAGCAGGATAAAGTAGTTGTAGAACATCCCGCGTTCCCGGATCTTTCTCCAGCGCTCATCATCTGCTGCAAAATGCGGGTGCAGCGCGGACAGGCACCACAGCATGATCGCCGTGGAGGCCAGCAGCAGCTCATGCCCGACCGGAAACTTTCCCGACAGAACCGATGAAAGGATGAACAGCCCCGCCACTGCGGACTGGTAAATTGCAAGTCCGGTAAAGACGCCTTTTCCCGGTGTTTTCAGCACGGCAATACGCTGTATGCGCAAGGTAAAGCCTCCTTTACGTAAACCTAACTTTACGTAAAGCCTACTTTACTTTATTCAAGGCGTCAAGCAACCTTTACAAAATTCGTTCATTTTTTCAGAATATCTTTTATAATGGGGATAGAATCGAAAGGGGGATGCTGATATGAAGACGTACAAATTGACGGCTTACAAGCAGGACGGGGAACTGATCACGGAGGAAACATTCGAAGCGGAGCATGACGACGCGGCGAAGGAAAAGGGGCGCGCACTCCTCGATGAAAAGGATTTGTCCGAACAGACCCACCGCCTGGCCTCTCCGGAAGGCAAATTGCTGCTGTTCCATTCCTGACACAGAAAAACCCGCGGCATCCGTTCAACGGATGCTGCGGGTTTCTTTTATTGTCCTGTAAATGCCGGCTTTCGTTTTTCAACGAATGCCTTGATGCCTTCTTTATGGTCGGCAGTTTCCCTCATAGCCTGCTGGGCGTCGCTTTCAAGTTCCAGGATGCTCCGCAACTCCTCAAGACGGGACGTGTGGAGGATTCCCTTTGAAGCGATCATCGCGCTGATCGGTGTGGACAGAAGTTTCTTCGCCATCCCTTCCGATTCCTTATGCGCTGTGCCGTCCTGGGCGACCTCGTCGATCAGTCCCCAGCCCGCCGCCTGCTCGGCCGGCATGACATCGCCCGTCCAGATCATCTGCTTCGCTTTCGGAACGCCGATCCGCTCCTTCAGGAAGAAGTGGCCGCCTCCGTCAGGCACGAGTCCGATGCCGATAAAGTTCATCGCAAGTTTCGACGACTGTTCCGCGATGATCACATCGCAAGCAAGGACCATGCTGAAGCCGAGGCCCGCCGCGGCGCCATGCACGGAAGCGATCGTAATTTGCGGCAGCGTATAAAGCGCAATTGCCAGGCGGCTGATGTCTTTCATGACAACACTCAGGTCCATCGGGTTTTCCGGATCGATCATCTGCTTGATGTCGCCGCCAGCGGAAAACGCCCGGCCTTCGCCTTTCAGGATGACGACCTGGACGGAACGGTCCTCTTTAAGTTCTTCAAATGCATCGGCCAGTTCCTTCATCATCGTGCTGTTCATCGCATTCATCGCATCGGGACGGTTGAGGACGACTCGCGCCAGTCTTCCGTCCCGTTCAAGGCGGATTGTTTCGTATGCCAAAAACGACACCTCTTCCTATAGATATGAATAGTCGTTCACCACTGTAGGCTTTCGGTGCCGCTAAGGCGTTTTCCTTTATTCCAAGGAGAATTATTTATGAAAAACACTTCTTTCCAAGTCCAGCTCACCAATACTTTCGGTAGATTCGCTATAATAAACAGGAAGAAATGTTCTCAGGGAGGAACTTGATCATGAAAATCGGCAGCATTTTTGTTCCGGTATCGGATTTGGATCATTCTGCCGAATGGTTCGAATCCCATCTCGGGCTCAAGCGGATCGGTGAATGGGAAGGCGGCATCGGCTACGCGCTGCCGGGCGGCTCTTCTCAGCTTGCGCTCGTGCGCACGAAGACCCGCCAAGGCACGGAATTCCTTTTGGATGAAAAAGAGCAACATGTCTTTTACAACCTGCTCGTCCCGGATGTCCGCGCCCTGCACCTGAAGCTCAGCACCCGCGCGGTCGTCACGACGCCGGTCAAGGAAGAAAACGGCATGAAGTACTTCGACTTTTTCGACCTGGATGGCAATACGTTCAGCGTGGTGGAAGAAAATCCGGACTCGCCATTTCATCCGGACAATGTGAAAAGCTAAAATTTGGACCCGACCGGCAATCCGGTCGGGTCTTATTTGTGAAAATGACAGCCGGGTGACTCGAAATTCCGGGCGAGTGCTTCGAAACTTGCCGTGAGTGCATTCAAACCGGATTTCCTGCCCCTTATTTTGCCGTTACCGCTCCGCCGAACAGCTCATCAAGCATTTCGATCTTTTTGTCGATCGATTCCGAATAGCTCAGGATGTACGCCGACGGGTCTTTCGGGTTGTGGAACTGGGTGATGCGGCCGGTTTCAGGATTGACGAACTTGCTTGACGCGCCACAGCCGAGCCCGATGATCGTCTGGACCTCTTCCATGATGACGATGTTATAGATGCTTTCCTCGCCCGGCTTGGAATAGCCGACGTTCTCGAGGTTGCCGAGGATGTTTTTCTGGCGGTACAGGTAGTACGGGACGTAACCATTCCGCGCGGTCCAGTTTTGCGCCATGTGCATCATGTCGACGACGGTGTCGCGGTCCGCCACTGTGTACTTGGAGCGGTTGCGCGTCATCTCGGATGCCCGCTTGAACGACAGCGTATGGACGGTCAGCGATTCCGGCTGGAGCTTTTCCGTCTCGGCGAGCGAGTGCGCAAACTCCTCCGTCCCTTCGTTCGGCAGGCCGATGATCAGGTCCATGTTGATGTTGTTCATCCCCATGTCGCGGGAAAGGTGGAATTTGTCGATCGTCTCCTGTACCGTATGGAACCGGCCGATCGCCTTGAGGGTCTCGTCGGTGTACGACTGCGGGTTGACGCTGATCCGGTCGATGTTCCACTTTTTCAGGACATCGATCTTCTCAGGCGTGATCGTGTCGGGACGTCCCGCCTCGACCGTGATCTCGCGGACGTTTTCGATGTCCGGGAAGGACTTGTAAAGCGTCTCGTAGAGCGCGTCCATCTCATGCGCTTCGATCGACGTCGGCGTGCCGCCGCCAAAGTAGACGGACGTCACTTTGATTCCGCGCTCCTTCAGCCAGGCGCCGATTTCCTCGATCTCCACGTGAAGCCCGTCCAGGAACGACTGGACGCGCGTGCCCCGGCGCGGAAGTGCGTAGGCCGGGAACGTGCAGTAAGCACATTTCGTCGGGCAAAACGGGATGCCGATGTAGACGCTGACCTCCTCGCCGATCTGGTCGAGGTCCGGGATCATCTTCAGCTGCCGCGCGACGATGTCTTTCATGAGTTCGATCTTTTCCGGTGTGATGCGGTAGTCACTGATCAGCCGCTCCGAGATTTCTTCGTGCGTGAGTCCCTCCCGGCGCATCTTGTGGTACAGCTTTGTCGGCCTCATGCCGGTCAGGATGCCCCATGGCTGGATGAGTCCCGTCGACTGCTCGAGGACATCAAGGAAGACGTGGGAAAGCACCCGCTTCAGCTGGCGCTTTTCCGCTTTCGGATCGCCGCAATGCGCAGATTCTTCTTCATAGGCAGCGGTGTATTCGAGGCCGCCATCCCGGAGCATGGCCCGTCCGCGGATGATGCCGCCTTCCTCGGACCAGTGGAAAGTGACGCTGACGCCATCCTCCGGTTCCTCCTTGACCATCTCGGTTTCCTCAAAGAACAAATTGGCAATGTTTTGGAACATGCGGACCCAGTCCTGCTCGAACGATTCTTGTATATAAACTGGTTTCATGTTGTGCTCCTTGTTTCAGTGGAATGAAAAATCTCCGTTTATTATAGCAGACAGGTCCGCCGAATTCATTTTCTTCCGCCATATGAGTCTTCCTTTCTCACGGCGGATGCCGGTACTTGTTGATGAAGCGGACAGCTTCCGATATATCCCGGACCGGATCCGTCCTGACTTCCCGCTCCACGGTCAGGTATCCGCCATATCCGATCTCCTGCAGCGCCCGGAAGTAGGCGTCAAAATCGACCGCCCCCTCGCCGGGCGGGACCTCGCGGAAATAGTCTCCCCGCTCCACCATCTCCGCAATATCCCCGTGAGAGCCGCCCGGCCTGTACCCGTACATCCCATACACATCCCGCGGGTCGGCCGCACGCAGCCGGATGCCGTCTTTTACATGGGTATGGACGATATACTCCTTCAGCACATGCACCCCCTGTACAGGATCGTCTCCGGTGACCATGACGAGATTAGCCGGATCGAAGTTCACTGAAACCCCATCCCCCGGGAGGCTGTCCAAAAACGCTTTCAGCTTGGCGCTCGTCTCCGGCCCCGTCTCGATCGCGAAATACCCGTCCATCTCCTTCGCATAGGAAGCGAGCTCCCCACAGGCCTCCTGCATAACGGCATATGTCCTGCCCGCCTTATCTTCCGGCACAATCCCGATATGCGTCGTCACAATGTCCGTTCCAAGGTCTTTGGCAAGGTCAATGATCCGCTTGGATTTCTCGATCTTCTCCCGGTTCGCCGCCGGGTCCTGGAATCCGTGCCCGCCCAGATCCCCGCAAAGCGCCGAGACTTCAAGGCCAAGGCCATCGATAAACTCCTTCAGCTCACGCCTTTTGGCCGGGCTCATTTCCTTTGGGTCGAGCTCTCCCGACACGGCATACATCTGGACGCCGTCAGCCCCCATCTCCTTCGCCTTCGTCAATGCTTCCCGCACCGGCAGCCTCAAGTTGTCCGTGATGACCCCGACTTTATTCGTCAGCCTGATCGTAAACGACCTCCCGTCCGGTTTTTGATGATTCATAGACACCGTCCAGCATCTTCATCACTTCAAGCCCGTCCTCAAGCGGCGCTTCCGATTTTCTGCCGTCCAGGCAGCAGGCGACAAAATGGTCGATTTCAGCGCCGAACGCCTCGTCAAAATCGATCGTCAAATGGTCGATCTGGGGGTGGATGTTCAAAATCGTATCGTTCTGTTCTGTTATGAGCACGAGTTCCGGTTCGAGCTCCGCCCCTCCTTTCTTCCCGTAGAGCCGGATTGCGGTTTCGTCCTTTTTGGCATGGAGGCTGAACGAGGTATCGAGCATGAGCGTCGCTCCGTTTTTAAACATGATCATCGCCGCCGCCAGGTCTTCCACGTCATTCCGGTCGGCACTGTAGTCCGCCGCCTTGTAAAATGAAAGAGCCTCCACATTACCGCGGTTTCCGAGTTCGCTGAACGTCACCCCTTTGATCCGTGCGACTTCCGGTTTCCCCATCAAGTACCAGCAGACATCCAGAAGGTGCACCCCGAGATCGATGAGCGGCCCGCCGCCTGACCTGGAGCGGTCCGCGAACCACCCGCCGGGATTGCCGACCCTGCGGAGATGCGTGCCCTTCGCATAGTAAATCTCACCGAGCAGTCCGTCATCGATGAACGTTTTCAGCACACGGGTCCCCGCAGCGAAACGGCGGACAAACCCGACCTGGAATACAACGTCCGGGTCCTTTGCGGCATCCCGGATCCGAAGCGCTTCCGGATAAGTCATCGCGAGCGGTTTTTCCATCAGCACGTGCTTCCCGCTCCGCAGGGCATCCACGCCAAGTTCCGCATGGGTGTGGTTCCACGTACAAATGCTGACCGCATCCACTTCCGGATCCGCAAACACCTCATCAACGGAACAGAATACCTTCTCTACTCCGTAACGCGCCGCCTTTTCCTTCGCCCGTTCCGCCGACAGGTCATACACCCCGTACAACTTCACCCGATTGTTCCGCTTGTACGCCTGCAAATGAAAATCAGAAATCATCCCGGTGCCGATCACACAGACATTCAGCTCATTCATTTGCCGCTCCCCTCCCGTTCGCCTGCGCCCGTCACTATTCAAAAGACTTTCCTACATTGTATGGACAGGCGGAGCGATTCACGACAGAAGCCGTCCGATTTACGGATACGAAAAAGCCGCCCGGGAGCGGAATGCCCCGGACGGCCTGGTCGTCAATCAGATTTCTTCGTAAAGCGTCTGCACCGGCTTCATGAGAATCCGGTTGACATCTTCGATGATGCGGCTCAGCTGCATTTCAGCCTGCAGCATGCCGGCGATCTTCGGATTGTTTTGGGCCAGCTGCGCCGTTTTCTGCGCGTATTCCATGACGTCCCCGTCAATCTCCTCGCCTGCCATCTGCTTTTGCTGGAGGTCCATCTGGATCTTCCGGAAGTTACGGAAGATGTTCAGTGCCTCTTCATCCGCCTTGACGTCATTGATTGCCTGGACCAGTGCTGCGAACTCATCCGTCTTGCGGAATGTCGCTTCCAGCCGGTTGATATCATCATAAATATTCACTGCCATTTTCACCACTCCAATCAGTTAATCAGAAATACGATCAGACCCTGGATGATCCCGATCAGGCCGCCAAGCACCGCTCCAAGAACCGTGATCATCTTGAATTCCCGTCTGGAGATCCCGAGAACCAGATCTTCCAGCCTGGATACTGGGAACGAGTCGACCTGCTCTTTTACCATCTGGTCAATTTTCAGACGGCCAAGCGCCTCTTCCATCTTCGCTTCCGCTTGCCTGAAAGCGAAGTCGGTGAGGGCGGGTGTCACATTGCGTGCCACCCATGGTTCCCCTTCAGGCCAATAGTCTTTCAGTGTACGGTCCAGCCGCTCGCCAGCGGCCAGCTCTTTGCGGACATAGTCGAGGACCGATGCCTTAAGGCCGTCCCAGTCAAACCCGCCGATCAGCTCTTCGACCGGACGGTTCTTCAGCTTCTCATACTCGCCTTCGATCAGTCCATCCAAAAGACGCGCTGTCCCTGGAGCCGATAGGAATTTAAGCCCTTCCCTCTGGATTTTATCGACGAGGGTTTCCGAATTTCCGAACAGCGACTGCAGCATGCCGCCGAACGTCCCGCGGGATTCAAGGAAGTCGTCGAGCATCTTTCGGATCGTCTGCCGTCCTTCGAAGGAGTTTACATATTCCATGGCGCGAGACAGGATATAACGGCGGATTTCAGGAAGCCTTTCTTCCGCCTCCTCCATCCAGCGGGCGGGCACTTGTTCCGCGACCGTGCCGGTGAGGAGCCGCTTTTTCGCTTCCTCGAACTTGCCATCGACAAGCCGGAGTGCGGCCGCCTCGATTTTGGTGTCCGCATCCCGCATGCCAGCCATGTCCAGCCAGTCCGATAACGTCTTGTCCCCGCCGAATACATGCTTGCCGATCAGGCGGCCGATAACGCCCTCCGCCTTTTTCCGGACAGCCGGCGTAAACAGCTTGTTGCGGAACGTATCCGGCGTCAGGAGATAATCGACGACAATGCGGCCGAACTGCCTGGCCAGCTCGTCACGCCGCTTCGGGATCAGTCCCGGGGTGAACGGCACCCGCCAGTTTCCGATATATTTTGCCTCGTGGGGGCGGAACAGCATCTTGATCGCCAGATGGTTCGTCATGCCCCCAATGATGGCGCCGATTATGGCCATCAGCGCGATGGTCAGAAATGCGTTCAATCACTTCACCTTTTTCTGTTGGTGTCCGTCCTATTATAACAGACAGAGTCTTATACAGAAAAAGGAACGCCACCGCTCAGATGGCGTTGTACATCATCGAGAACCGGATGGCGTGCTCCATTTCGTCGTGCATTGCGATAAACAGCGGATTGACCCCTTCCTGGAGCGGGGATTCCAGCATCATGATTTTGTACTTATCGGTCGCCTCCAGCTCATCCCGGATCGCCTGCTTGAGTGCGCCTTTCAGGTTGTCCACCGGTCCCGGCTTCCTGAGGCTTTGAACGTAGGCGCCCGTCAGCATATAATAGAGTTGCTGGAACATTTCGTAATGGCTCTTCTCATCATCCATCGCATGCTGGATGAAGTCGAGCCAATACCGGTCATTCGTGAGCGAAGCCATCGACTTGTAGAAGTAGTACGCCTTGTACTCGTCCTCAATCGCCTCGCGAAGCTGATCGGTAAACACGCGGTCGCATCCTTTCGTCACCTTTCCACCAAGGTATGCGTTCGGGGCGGCCATCATGAAAGGGATGAGGGACATGCTGCAGCATTTCACGTACAAGCCGATGTTCGAAGGAGGCCAGCTTCCGGGCTGGACATTTTCCTTCCATTATAAAAATAAGCGATACGGCGGCGACTACCGCCAGGACGGATCGATCGTCTGGTCGGGCGACACGCCGCCGGATGAGGACCAGGTCAAAGAAATGATCCATGAACTCATGACGTTCCACGTCTATGAGTGACCGAAATGCCCCGGCCCCTTGGTGATCTTTCACCGCCGGATTCTGATGTTTCGGGACACCTTATTGATCTTTCACGGACTCTTACTGATCTTTCGGGGCACCTTGCTGATCTTTCATTACAAAAGGACAGGACCGTTTGATTCGGGCCTTTGCCGGGAATACTTTGAGTATTACCGGAAGGAGGAATTCCCGATGGGAGACAGTAAATCGCAGAACAACTTTGAAGAGAAGGACCGGCTGAACGAACAGCAGCGGCGCGAACAGGAAGCGATGAAGGACAAGGCCCGCGAGCCGAACGAGCAGAACCGCATGATCAATACTGCGGACAACCAAAAACGATAAGCGCTAAAAGCCTCCACGGCCGAATCGGACGTGGAGGCTTTTTCTGGAATGAATCAAAAATAAAATTCCCAGTACAGGATGTTGCCCGTCACTATCAGAGCGGTCATTACAGTCAGAATGCTTGCTAATCTATCCCGCTTGCTGATCGGGTTAAATCTCATTTGAAAAATTAAGATGCCGCTGATGATCAGTGATCCGACCATGTAAAACAAATTAACGGTCAAGAACGGCTGAATCGATCGATAGGTGGTCATTGATCCTGTCTGATAACCGACCCAGATGATGTTGAGGACCACCAGGAGATTTAAACTATGCTGCGCCAACAGGAATGAGTTTTTCCGCACTCTTCTTACCATGGAGAAGAGCACGAAACAAAGGGACAGCAGCGCAGCGAGGCCCCCCAGAACAATCGCACCCCATTCAAGGAGATGTCGGTAAAGAGGGATGCGGAACAAGTCCGTCTGCGCGGATGATAATGTTTTGCCATTTCCCCAATGCTCCGAATACACATCCAGCGCATAAGCACTGAAGTCGTCCTCAGTCAGGTAAATTCCCGGCTCTGCCTGTGAATAACGGAGGTCGTTCATCGTTAATTCGTGTGCGCTGGACGGCTTCGCTTCGCTTCTGAGAAACAGTCCATACACCTTGCTGAATCCGTGGCGAGGCACGCGGGCGGGCTCGTAAATTCCTGCCCATTTTGATGATGCCTCCAGCGCTCGGTGGCCTTCCTTGTGTTTGTAGTCCCCGAAAATGATTTCAGGAATCCCCAGAGTGAAGGTACTCTCACCCGCCATATTTGTCACGACCACTACACCGGTGTCCGCCTGCCGATCCACATAAAATGAAGAGCTGAAAGCAAACGTATTTCCGCCGTGGCCAAAAACTTGTCCGCTGGCGGACGGCAAGAAAAACAGTCCATTGGCAATCCTGGGAATATCCGTACCCGGATAATATAAAGTGGGCTCCAACAAAGAATCAGCCGTATGGCGATATCGGAACAAGGGGGCGCCATCTTCACTAAGCAGCGCCAGCATCAGCTTTTGAAGATCCGGGGCGACGCCCATGACACTTCCGGCCGGATACACCGGGATCACATACCGGTTTTGTTCGATCAGCTGCAGATCCTCTGTGTAACCCTGCACGTTTTTCCTTTGCTTTTTTACCCAATCATGGTCGTCCTGTTCGGGGTCTATTGCGGTTTTCGTCATCTGAAGAGGCTGGAAAATTTGGGTCTCAACATACTCCCGGTAATCCATCCCGCTCACATGTTCAACAATGTAAGCAGCAAGCCCTGCCCCGTAGTTGGAATACGCAACGACTTGGCCAGGAGGAAACACTTGCCGTACGTCCGCGGCTTCGAGTACTTCTCTTAATGATTTCACCTCAGGTGGATTCAGGACCATTAAATCCGTGTAGCTGTCATCATAGCCCGCTGTGTGATTCATGAGGTGTTCCAATGTAACGGGTTTATCGTACGAAATTTCCGGCCGGAAATCCTCTGGCAGATATGTCGCGATATCTTCATCCAAATCAAGCCGCCCGGCCTCGGCCAACTGCAAAACACTGATCCAGACGAGGATTTTGGAAACGGAACCCCATTCAAAAATCGTGTCCTCATCAATCAGGATTTTTCGATTACGATCTGCAAACCCGTCCATCAGATAGGTGAGTTCACCATCATTGAAGACAATCACGGCGACTCCTGCCGCCGTTTCCTGATGCGTTTTTAGATAATCCGATAATCGATCTTCTACCGTTTGCCGGTCTGATGCGGCACAAGCGGCAGGGAGACTTAATAGGGAAAACATTAAAATCAGAGTGACATGGACGAAAAGACGGAACAGCAGATGAGCTTGAACATTCATGACATCTCCACCACTCTCCCAACTAGATGGCTACACTACATTTAGTCTTTTTTCGTTCTCACAAAAAGTACATGAATGCCGCTGCTCCAAACGCAACGAAGCCGCAGATCGCAGAGAAGAGAGTCACTTTCGCCCGAACTTCCTTTGATGCTTCACTTTCTCCGTCAAAACGATTCCGTGCACGCTCTCCTCCCGACCACGCCTCGAGGGTAATTGCAGAAACGAGAAATCCGATGACGCCTATGACCAGAAGAATCCGAATCATTGCCGTTCCCCCTTTCACACTGATACGGATAAGCAGCGCGTTAAGATTCAGCCAGTCACTCTCATTCCCCCAACAGTTTCCTCCTTCCAAACACAAAGTAATAGTACGTTGACGAAATCATATACAGCACGCCTGTAATCGTAAACGCCCATGCGTATCCCCAGTAGGATCCGTATGCGACGACCAGTCCTGCGGAAACGGGACCCATTGCCGCCCAGCCTATCTGGAACACGGTCTGGTTAACGGAGTTTGCAAGGCCTTTGTATTTGTCATGAACGATTTCCATCGAGATGGCGCTCTGGATCGGGTTGCCGGCGTTCATGAGCGCCTGGCGCATGAGGAATCCGAGTGATGCTAGGCCGAGCGACATCGTATATGCCGTCAGGAACAGAAACGGGATTGACGCCAGCTGGAAAAAGATGAGCGCCTTTACTTTGCCGATCCGTTTGACAAGCATGGGGCCGATCATCATCGCAACAGCCGTCATGGCAGAGCCGAGTGACAAAATCAGCCCGATATAAGCGTTTGACGCGGCGAACCGGTTCGCGAAGTACAGGTTCAAGTACGGAATCACAAGCCCCGATCCGAAACCGATCAGCAGGTTGGCGAGTCCCAAATGGAAAATGAGCCTGACGTTGCGGCCGAGCGCCGCCTCTTCCGGCTCCCCGGATTCAGGCGGTTCGGGAATCCGGTCCGAAGTCGCTTGCGGCTGGTCCGCCTGTTTTCCTCCAGACAGGAAGAAAAGCGGCAGAATCCCAGCAGCGAAGATTGCCGCTCCTGCGAGGAGTGACCAGCGGATCGAATCCACTTCGAACAGACCGAACGATTTTTCCAATACGTCCGCGATCACTCCCCCGCCAAGGCTGCCGATCACTCCGGCCACAGTAACGAGTGAGAAATAAAGGCTGAACAGATGGACCCGTTCCGATGCGGTCGAGTTTTCCGCGAGGAATGGGACGCCCGATACTTGCACAAATGCCATCGTGAGCCCGGTTACGAACGCGGCCGCCACAAGTGTGCCCTCAGCCGTTTCCACTGAACGGTAGAACAGCGTCAGCATCGTCAGCACGGACCCGCCGATCAGCAGCCATTTTCTGCCGAACCGGTCGCTGAGCAACCCTGCCGGAATGAGGATGATCGCCGTTGCGAGTGCCGTCATCGAGATGATGCTGCCGTTTACGGTTTCAGGCATACCGAGGGCTTTGATGTATAAGTTGTACATCACGGCAAATACCCCCATCCCGATCTGGATGAGGATATTGGCCAGTATAAACAGCCGGACATTCCGGTTGAATGCTAAAATCTTTCGCTTCCAGTCCCGAAACCAAGTCATCATAAGAAATCTTCGCCTTCCGATTATTTCGTTAATCGGATTATATGCAAATCATACGGAAAACACAATCAAATCATTGCATTGGACGGTATCTGGCCCGGGGTAATCACTCGGAATTGCGAGGTAATCACTCAGGTCCTGAACACTAAATAGTTGATTTCATGGCAAAATGAAAAAGAGGATTCCATAACGGCAGAATCCTCTTTTTCTATTTGCTTCTCTCTTTGAATCGTTATTCGGTCTCTTACCGGAAGCCGGACTCTGTTTCCGGCGCGCCGATTCTGGCGTCCTCTTCCTCTGTGCCGATCAGCCGTTCAATCACTCTGCGGGTCAATGTCGGAACGACTTCAAACGAATAAGTCATTTCGGCCCGTTCCAGCTTGCTGTGGGCATCCATCCCGTATGGTCCGATGTTGATGACGGGAATCTGGAGTTCACGCACCGCTCCGTAGTCGACGAAATGTTTGGTTCCCCATGCCGGATTGTTGTCCCTGACTGCCTCGATCCCCTCTTCATCGTCACTGATGGCCACGAAGCTCATGTCGGATATATGGGGGAAGAAATTTCTGGCCTTGATCGGGTGGGGATACATGGGCTGCACTTCCTCAATGGCCCGGTCCAGTGCCCTGTTCAGCGCTGCTTCCTCCGGGGTTTCTCCGGTGATCCGGATTCTTGGCGAGTAGAGGGAGGAATAGAACAGGACAATCGCCGGCGACCGGTCGGCCATCCACTTCCACACTTCTTCCACCACCTTCACGGAAAACATCCTGACATCCAGACTGGTGTCTTCCAGGAGGTTCTCTTTAAAGCGATCCATATGATCAGTGAACGATTTTCCGTGCTCCTTGATCAGGAGTGTTTCCATCTCCTCAAAGGTGAACACTCTCGGTGGCCAAGGTATCCGGCGAACAGGCTCTCCGGCGGTTTTGCAGTATTGATGATACCTCTCATCGTAAATTGATAAGGCATTCTCAAATGCCGCGAGGGCCTGCCCTTTTAACTTCTCCAATACGTCTTTCGGGGACCATGAATGGACGAAGAAATTGTAATAGGCAAATGCGGACAAGGCGGTCTGAACGGTATAGCCCGGCTTGAGATCGGTCTGTTTCAGGGAAACCGGAGGGACGGTCACTTCCCCATCAGCTTCATCGCAAAGTTCAGGATTGTAGCTGATCTGCCTCGTCAGTTCCGCCGCAATCAGGTTGGGATCCAGTCCCTCAAAACAGGAACCCACATGACTTTCGGCTCCCGCGATGAAAAAGGAAGGAAGCAATTTCCCGACGGTTCCCTTATAGACATAACGGTTCCTGTCTTCCGTGTGACGCGGAGACACGAAGTCCGCATTGATGGCCCCCACATAGCGGAAACTGTGTTCTTCTTTCCATTGGCTGAGAATGTTCAGCGCGGACAAAATTCCGTGTGAGCTGTCCTCCTCATCACACTCCGCCAGATAGACAAGATTCCCGTCCAGCTTTTCGGGGTGCTCGGAATAATACTTCAGCAAGTATGTATTGCTGGCCAAGCCGCTTTTCATATCGAGGACACCCCGGCCAAAAAGCCAGTCGCCGGAATCCAACTGTTCCTTCACGGTATCGGGAAGTGCCTCTTCCTGGAGTTTTTCCATCAGCCGGTCAGGATGGCAGGCATCTTCCTGCAAATGGACAAAGTCATCTGTACCGACCGTGTCCAAGTGGCCCATCAGAAGCACGGTGCGCTTACTTTTACCTTTCGTACCTTTGACAAACGCCATGACATTGTGCCGTTCCCGTTCATCATCCGTTGTCCGGGCAAGGACCAGCTGATCCGGATGGTGCCGGAAATAAGAAAAGCCGGCAATCATGGTGTGCAGCTTTTGCGCAAGCAGCTTTTCCCCGTCCGTGTTCACAATGCTTTCCTGCCGGACCAGTGTTTTTGTTATGGACAGGACTTCCTCCCGGCTCGACTTCATCATTTGTTTCCCCCTTAGAACTCTATATGTTTATTCAGATTATTATTGAAACAAGAGCTGGAGTCAATCTTCTCCCGTTATATATGCCGGAAACGGTCCAATCGATTTCGGCAATCACAGGCCCGATTTCAGCATTCGCGACTCCGATTTCGTCATTCACGTCAAAAGTCTCGCCATTCGCAACCGGACGGCTGTGAATGACGAGACTAAACGTGCGAATGACGAAACTGAACTGACGAATGACGAAATTAAGCGGTGGAATGACGAGACTGACAAATGCTGGGCAATTGCCCAGCCCCTGCGTTTATCCGGTTTTCCCCGCAGCTTGCGAACCGGCCTGGAGCTTATACATCTGCGCGTACTGGCCGCCATAGGCGAGAAGCTGGTCATGGGTGCCGAGCTCGACAATTTCGCCGCGGTCGAGCACGATGATGCGGTCCGCGTTTTTGATCGTGGACAGCCGGTGGGCGATGACGAATGTTGTCCGCCCTTTTTTCAGCACGTCCATCGCATGCTGGATGATTTCTTCTGTCTCGGTGTCGATGTTCGACGTCGCCTCATCGAGAATGAGGATCGCCGGGTCGAACGCGAGCGCGCGGGCGAATGAAACAAGCTGGCGCTGGCCGGCGGACAGGGTGCTGCCCTTTTCCACGACCGGCTCATCGATGCCGTCCGGCAGATGCTTCAGCACCCGGTCGCCGCCGACGGCCTCAAGGGCACGTTCCACGTCTTCCCGTGAAATCCGCGGATCGTCCAGGCTGATGTTCGACCCGATCGTTCCCGTGAACAGGTACGGATCCTGCAGGACGATGCCCATATGGTCGCGCACTGTCTGGCGGGACAGTTTGGTGATGTCCGTCCCGTCGATCAAGATCCGGCCCTTTGTCGGGTCGTAGAACCGGAACAGCAGGTTCATGATCGAACTTTTTCCGGATCCGGTGTGGCCGACGAGCGCCACCGTCTCGCCCTGCTTGGCTTCGAAGTCGATGCCTTTCAGGACATACTCCTCATTCTTGTAGGCGAACCAGACATTCTCGAACCGGACGTTCCCGCGGTAACGGGTGATCTTCTCGTCGCTCACGTCCTCGCCTTCCTGGTCGAGCAGTTCGAATACCCGCTCCGCCGCGACAAGCGAATGCTCGAGGCGGGAAAACTGGTTGACGATGCCCGTGATCGGATTGAAGAGGCGTGTGATATAGTCGACGAAGGCGTACAGTGCACCGACGGAGATCGCCGCCGGAGCGGAAAGCGCCACGTTGCCGAAGTACAGGATAAACGCGATGAACGTCATCGATCTGAGGACGTCGACCAGGTTGAACGACGTCGCCGAGTCGAGGAACAGCAGCTTGTTGTTGTACTTGAAGTGCTCATCGTTCAGCTCATCGAATTCCTGTTTCATCTGCTTTTCCCTGCGGAAAGCCTGGATGATCGTCATGCCCTGGATGGCTTCGTTGATCATGGCATTCAGGTCACTGACCTTGCTGCGGATGATCCTGTTGTACTTGGAGGCGTACTTCCTGTAGGAGATCATCCAGATATAAAGTACCGGAATGAGCAGAAGCGTGATCGCTCCCATCGCCGGTTCGAGATACAGTAGTGCGGCAAAGATCCCGATCATGTACATGCCGCTTGTCGCAAACTGGGACAGCACTGTGACGTACATGTCGCGGATCGCTTCCGTGTCGTTTGTGATGCGCGCGACTACCTTGCCCGCCGGCAGGTTGTCGAAGTAGCGGACCGGAAGCGTCTGGATTTTGCCGTAAACTTCGTTCCGCATCTTCTGGATGATGCGGTTCGCTCCTTTCTGGAGGAGCAGGTATTCCGAGTAGCGGAACACCGCCGTGACTAT
Source organism: Bhargavaea massiliensis (assembly GCF_018390575.1). Lineage (GTDB taxonomy): Bacteria > Bacillota > Bacilli > Bacillales_A > Planococcaceae > Bhargavaea > Bhargavaea massiliensis. The sequence goes on from NZ_JAHBCJ010000008.1 coordinate 109,196, forward strand.
GGCCAGGCCCATAAAGACCGCAAGCAGCATCAGGATCGGTGCGAATTCCATTCCGCCCCCTTCGCTGCCGGCGATATGGTCATCGATGATCCGTTTCGCAATCAGCGGTCCGGCAAGATCGGCCGCGACAGCAAGCGCCAGGCAGATCACGCCGGGAATGACATAGCGTTTCTGGCCCGTCGCATAGCGGACCAGCCGTTTTCCCTTATTCATGGTGATCCACCTCCCCGATTTGCTGCCGGTCAAATTGTTCTCGGTACCAGCCACCCGATTCGAGCAAGGAGGCGTGTGTCCCTTCTTCGGTGACTTTGCCGTCTTCCAGGACGATGATCCAGTCGGCATGCTCGATCGCCGACAGCCGGTGTGTCGTGATGATCGTCGTTTTGTCTTTCCGGCCCTGCCGGATGTTTTCAATGATGGCCGTCTCGGTCTTGGCGTCGACCGCCGACAGGGAGTCATCGAGGATCAGGATATCCGGGTCCTTGATGAGTGCCCGGGCAATCGAGATCCGCTGTTTCTGGCCGCCTGACAGCGCGACGCCCTTTTCTCCGACGAGCGTTTCAAGCCCTTGCGGCAGCATCGCCAGGTCTTTTCGGAAATGCGACAGGCGAATTGCCTCATCGATTTCCGCATCGGTCGCGTCCGGCTTGCCGAACAGGATATTGTCCCGGATGGACCGTGAAAACAAGACATGATCCTGCGGAACATAACCGATCCAGTCCCGCACTTCGTCTTTTGTCAGGTCACTGACGGAGACCCCGGAAAAACGGAGTTCCCCGTCCCCTGCCGGATATTCCCGGAGCAGCTGGCGGATGAAGGTCGTCTTTCCGCTGCCCGTTTTTCCGACGATGCCGAGTGTTCCGCCACGCTCAAGGCGTACTTTGACGCGGTCCAGGTTGACCGACGACGACTGCGGGTAGCGGAATGTCACGTCATCGAACGTGACGTCATCCGGCTGTCCGGCCCGTTTTGGCCGGTCCGGATCCCGCACGTCTTCCAGATAGGACAGTGTCTCGTGGACCCGGTCGAGGGAGGCATTCCCCCTCTGCATGACGTTGATCAGCTCGCCGATCGCAATCATCGGCCAGACGGCCATCCCGAGATAGACGTTGAATGTGACGAGGTTGCCGAGCGTCATCTCGCCAGTCGAGACGAGGAAGGCACCATAGCCTAGCCCGATTGCGTAGCTGGCCGCGGTGAGCACTTTTGATGTCGGTGCGAACAGCGCATCGATGCGCTCGACCGCCATGTTTTTCTCGTACACTTCTTCCGTTTTCTTTCTGAACTTTTCTTCAGTGGCACGTTCTTGGACATAGGCCCTGACAACACGGACACCGGCAACCGCCTCGAGCACGTCATCGTTGAGTTCACCGAAGGCGTCCTGTGCCACGACATACCGCTCATGGATTTTCTTGCCGAGCACCTGCATGACGATGGCCAGGATCGGCAACGGCAGGATGGCCGCCAGTGTCAGCTTCCACGAGACGAGGAAGCCGGCAGTCAGCAAGATCGTCGCCAGGTAAAGCGTCGAGTCGATCAGCGTCATGATGCCGAATCCCGCCGTTTCCGAAATTGCGCGCAGGTCGTTTGTCGAGCGCGCCATCAGGTCGCCCGTCCGGTTTTTTTCGTAGAATGTCGGCGTCATCTTCAGGAAGTGCTTCATGAGCCGGCTCCTGAGAACACGCTCGATCACGTTCGCCCCGCCGAACAGCTGGTACTGCCAGATAAAGTTCGAGGCGTAGTTGACCGCCATGACGAGGAGCATCAGTCCGGCAAAGGTCATGAGCAGCCCCTTTGTCATGTCGCCGCGGTACATCGTGTCGATCGCCCGGCCGATCAGCCACGGCGGGACGACGACGAGGATATTGGTGAACGTAAGCAAAATAAGCGCCACCGTGTACCGCTTCCAATTTTCCTTGAAGAACCAGTTCAGTTTGAATAAGACTGAGAACATTGGTTATCCCTTCTCTCCAGGCGGGGACTACCCGCCTTCTTTAGATTCCTTGACGAGAATTTTGCGTTCTTTTGTGATGCACATCACCATTTCTCCTCTCCGGTTTTTGTTTTGTATTCAGCGCGCAAGTGCACGGTGATACCTAAAAAGGCACAAAAACGCGCCCCCGAATCATGGAGGCGCGCTCAATGAAAAAGGGTCCGGCAGGCATGCCGGACCCCGTGTATTGACACTGGTGCCGTCAGATTACGGCCGCAGTGCGGGCAGGCATGGCGATATGCAATTGTTGTCGTGTCCGATTGGAATGATCATGTTGTACATCGTCCATACCTCCCTTTCCGTTAGTTTGTTTGCCTTAACAGACTACCCTTACGGATCAGCCCATGTCAACTGTTTTCAGATAAATTTCTCAATTTGCACTTGACTTATTAATCTTGCCCGAGAATGGGTGCAGTTAAACAAGATTCTTTATTTGTGGAGGCCAGCTTCAGAGAAACGCATGGAGCAGGGCACCGAGTACGCCAGCGACCACCACGACGACCCATGGCGGTGTTTTCCTGAACTGAAGCAGCCAAAAACAAAGTGCAGCGACTCCGACGTCCCAAACCGAGAAGATCGAGCTCGGGATGACCGGGTTGATCAGAGCCGCCGCGAGAATCCCGACGACAGCGGCATTAACGCCGGTCAGCGCCGCCCTCAGCCAAGTTTTCTTGCGGAGAATCGACCAGAACGGCAGAGCTCCGATCACGAGAAGGAACGACGGCAGGAACATCGCAACAACCGCGACAAGCGCTCCGGGCACACTGTCCATGATCATGCCGATGTATGCGGACAGCGTAAACAGCGGTCCGGGCACGGCTTGTGCGGCACCATAGCCCGCAATGAAAGTTTCTGCGTCCATGTACCCTTGCGGCACCACTTCCCGCTCGAGCATCGGCAGGACGACGTGGCCGCCGCCGAAGACGATTGAACCGACCCGATAGAAAATATCGGTGATTGAGACGAGAATATGATCCGCTGCCCGGCTGATCACCGGCAGCAGCGCGAGAAGACCGAAGAACAGCGCCCATGCCAGTGCGCCGGCTTTTTTCCCGATCGGCATCGGGATCGTCGCATCTTCTCCGCCGTTCCCGTCCTGCCTGTTCCTGTATAAGATATAACCGATCAGGCCTGCAAGAACGATGACGCCGATCTGGCCCCAGGCCGTCGGCACGAGCAGCACGCCCGCTCCCGCCAAAACCGCAAGCGCTATTCTTGGCGCATCAGGCGTCAGGTTTTTCCCCATGCCGATCAGTGCGTGGAGGATGATCGCGACCGCGACAATCTTAAGGCCGCGGATCCAGCCGGTATCAAACGGCACATCACCAGCAACAAGATATGCAAACAGCATGAGAATGATGACAGACGGCATCGTAAAGCCGAACCACGACAGCATCGCGCCGCCGACCCCGCCTCGGATCAGGCCCACTCCGATGCCGACCTGTGAGCTGGCCGGTCCGGGGAGAAACTGGCACAGCGCCACCAGATCAGCGTATGCCCGGTCATCGAGCCACTTCCGTTTTTTCACGTATTCGTCCCTAAAATAGCCGAGATGGGCGGCAGGCCCCCCGAAAGACGTCAGGCCCAGCTTGAGCGACGCCGACAAGATTTCGCCATACCGCCCTCTTTCCTTCTTTTCCATTAAAAACCCTCCCAAAAAGATGTCCACCCTATCCTAACGGAATCTGCACGGGGGGTGGGGCATCTTCACAAACTCTTAACAAACTTTTCGTCACCCGTCCGCCCGGATGACCGCCACTTTCAGATAATCGGATTCCGGAGAGTTTCTTGGTGTGCGGAAATCGTCCGGCAGACGGTACTCCTTCACGATGCGGTACTTTCTGCCGACTGAACGGAATGCCTTGTCGATAAACGTCTTAAACTTCTTCATTCCGAATCCGGCATGGTTCGTCGAGGCGATCACGGTTCCGCCCTTTGCCGTGACGGCAAGCACGTCCTCCAGCAGAGCGGCATAGTCTTTCGCCGCGCTGAACGTGCGTTTTTTGGACCGGGCAAAGCTCGGCGGATCCAGGACGACCAGATCGAACTCAAGCCCCTTCCGCCCGGCATACCGGAAATAATCAAACACATCCATCACCACGATATCCTGAGCCTCATAGTCAATGCCATTGACGGCAAACTGTTCGATCGTCTTCGGAAGACTCCGCTTCGCAAGGTCGACGCTCACCGTTCCCACGGCACCTCCGAGAACAGCCGCCACCGAGAATGCGCCTGTATAGGAAAACGTATTGAGCACCCGGCGGCCGGCTACGTATTCGTCCAGGATTGCTTTCCTGACATCCCGCTGGTCCAGGAAAATCCCGGTCATCGCCCCATCATTCAGGTCGACGGCGAAGTTCATGCCGTTTTCCTTCACAATCAGAGGGAAGTCCGGCTGATCACCCATGACAAAATCGTCTTGCTCCATGTATTGTCCTTTTGAGTCAAATCGTTTTTTCTCGTGGACGGATCGGATTTCCGGCATCTCTTTCAGGACTCCGTAAACGAATTCCCGCAGCGAATAAATACCCTCGCTGTACCAGCTGACCATCCAGTGGCCGGCATAGTGGTCGATCGTCATCCCGCCGATGCCGTCCCCCTCCCCGTTGAACACGCGGAACGCCGTCGTGTCCGGATTTTCGAAGAATGCCTTTCGGCGATCGGCCGCTTCACGGATCTTCCGTGAGAAAAATGCCTTGTCGATGATTTCCTGCTCATTTCGCGAAAGCACCCATCCTGCCCCTTTGTTCTGCAGGCCATGATAGCCGGTCGCCACATAGTTGCCCGAAGGATCCTGCAAACGGAGCAACGTCCCTTCAGTTCCGAATAAAGACGGGTTCCGAACGGCATCCTTTGGGATAACCGGCTGGCCTGCCCGGATTGCTTCTGCTGTTTTTGCATCTACTTTTACGCTGATTATGTTCATCATTCCAACTCCAGGATTCAGTTTTTTCCATTATCGCATTCCTGCACAAAATAGACGAATTTCCGCCCGCTGGCAAGATTTTATGATTGTCTTTTTGAAGTCTCGGAATTATTATAAGTAGTAACTCACTATTTTTTACATTCACAGGAGGTGTACACTTTGTCCTCCCCCTCATTCGGGTCATGGACAAAGGCTTTATTTGGACATTGCCATACGATTGGCAGCATTTGCTGCCTTAATCGCCCTCACCGCGTTTTTTGTCGCGAGTGAATTCGCAATTGTGAAAGTCAGGACGACACGCATCGATCAGCTGATCGCTGAAGGAAACCGGAAAGCAATCCGGGCAAAAAAGGTCATCACCAACTTGGATGAATACCTTTCCGCCTGCCAGCTTGGCATCACCATCACGGCACTCGGCCTCGGTTGGCTTGGCGAGCCGACAGTCGAGCGGTTGCTCCGTCCCCTGTTCGAGCGATTTGAGATCGAAGGCAACGTCGCATCGCTTCTTTCCTTTGTCATCGCCTTTTCCGTTGTGACATTCCTTCACGTCGTCGTCGGCGAACTGGCCCCGAAATCCATGGCCATCCAGAAGGCGGAAGCGATCACCCTGAGTTTTTCCGGCCCGCTTATTGCGTTTTACCGTCTTATGTACCCATTCATTCATACGATGAACGGTGCAGCGCAAGGACTGATCCGGCTGTTCGGCTTCAAGCCGATGTCGGAATCCGAAGCGGCCCACTCTGAAGAGGAATTGCGGATGATTCTCTCCGACAGCCTAAAAAGCGGTGAGATCAACCAGTCCGAATATAAATATGTAAACAAGATCTTCGAGTTTGACGACCGCATCGCCCGGGAGATTATGGTCCCCCGCACCGAAATGATGACGGTCGAGCAGGACATGACGCTCAGGGAAGTGTTCGATGTCATGGGCGTGGAGCAGTACACGCGCTATCCGGTCACTGACGGTGATAAGGACCACATCATCGGCCTCGTCAATATGAAGCATCTCCTCACTGCCTACATCAAAGATCCCTCGTCCGGTGACCGGCCGGTGTCGGACTTTCTTCAGCCGATTATCCGCGTCATCGAGTCCATTCCGATCGGCGACCTGCTCCTGAAAATCCAGCGCGAACGGATCCATATGGCCGTGCTGATGGATGAATACGGCGGCACAAGCGGTCTTGTCACGATTGAAGATATCCTCGAAGAAATTGTCGGCGACATCCAGGATGAGTTTGACGTTGATGAAGTGCCTGATGTTCAGGCAATCGGTGATGGACACTACATCTTTGATGCGAAAATGCTGATCGAGGACATCAACGACATCCTCGGCATCCACATCGACGAAGAGGACATCGATACAATCGGCGGCTGGTTCATGGCCAAACGTTTCGATATCGTCAAAGGCGAAAAGATGATTGAACAGGGCTATGAATTCCTTGTCAAAGACATGGAAGGCCATCACATCTTGTATATTGAAGTCCAGAAGATCGAAGAGGAACCCGAATTCCTGACGGCTGAAGATGCCACTGCCGCAGAGTCCTGATTGCTCCCGGAAGCCTTGCTTCCGGGAGTTTTTATTTTGTCGTGATTGAAGTTTCCCCCAGGAAAACATCCATTCAAAAATTGGGGTATACTGAACAATCCGGAGGTGGGAACATGGACCTTTACTCAAATCTGAAACAGGGGGAGCGCGGCGCCTGGATCAGCATTCTCAGCTACCTTGTGCTGAGCACCGTGAAGTTTATCGCAGGGGTGGCCGGATCATCCGAGGCACTGAAAGCGGATGCACTAAACAATACGACAGACGTCGTCGCATCCATCGCTGTCCTGATCGGACTCCGGATTTCCCAGAAGCCGCCGGATGACAATCACCGTTATGGCCATCTCCGCGCCGAAACGATCGCTTCGCTCATCGCTTCCTTCATTATGGCGGTCGTCGGGCTGCAAGTGCTGGCCGACGCCATCGGTTCCATTTTTAGCGAGGATGCCCACACTCCTTCTGTGTTTACCGGTTTTGTCGCCCTTGCAAGCGGGCTCGTCATGTATGGGGTCTATTTGTATAACCTGCGCCTGGCCAAAAAGATCGGAAGTTCCGCGCTGCGGGCGGCGGCACTTGATAACCGCTCCGATGCCCTCGTGAGTTTTGGCGCAGCCGTAGGGATTGCAGGAGCCATCTTCGGCTTTCCGGTAATTGATACGATCACGGCGCTTATTATCGCCTTGCTGATTTTGCTTGCTGCGGCATCGATCTTCAAGGAAGCCGTTTACACGCTTACCGACGGTTTTGACGAAGACGAGGGGGAAGCGCTTGCCCATCTTGCCGCTTCCGTCCCCGGTGTCATCCGCCTCAAAGACTTTAAGGGCCGGATGCACGGCAACATGATGTTCATCGATTTGACGGTCACCGTTGACCCCTCACTGAATGTAATCGAAAGCCACCGCATCACCGAGCAGATTGAGAGGCGGTTACAGAAAGCAAAACCATTCTCCACCGTGCTCGTCCATATTGAGCCGGAAATTCCAAATAAGCCATGAGCCCCGAGGGTTCATGGCTTTTTAGGCTGTATGACAGCTTCTTTGTATTTTTCACTATGAATCCCACGGATTTCTGCACCTGGCCCTCGCTTGCCGCGGGTGTTGAGAAAGCCATCGATTTTCCGTTCACTTTGCTGATGGCCAGGCTCTTCTCTCATAAAGCCGAGAGATACGTGATGATTACTCCGATCACCAAGCCGGCCAACACAGTGACTCCGTACAGGCAAAGCCTCCTTTTTGACAAGACGAACTCCCCCTTTTTGTCTTTTATCCTATGCATGCCGATTACCCGTTCATGTTTCGAAAAAGAACACGATCTGCTCTTCCGCAAGAAATTTGAAACCTTTCTTGCGCATCGTCGTATTAAAGTTGGAAACATTCTGAACGGAATGATTCGGGTATTTTCTGAGCAGGAACAAAAAGGGGGTTTTCATGTTGTATGATGTGGTGGATCAGCGCAGGGTCATTTCCTTCACCATCGCCATTATCTTGTTCATTCTTGCCTTCCTGGGTCCCGCAGCAATTCTTCTTCCGCTGAAGACCGGCTTCATCACCCGGGAAGCCCAATTGATCGGCACAAGCGGCTGGTCCCTGATCACGGGAGGAATCGGATTTCTCGCGCTGGCCGCTGTTTTCGTCCTGTTTGCCGCGATGGAAGACAAAAAGAAAAAGTGGGCGTTTTCGCTCGTCCTGTTTGCCGTCGGCGTTGCCGGCATCCTCCTAACCATGAAAGACTACTATTACTACACGTCCGATCATTTTGTGATCAATGGGCCATTCACCTTGACGGCTCAGGCCTATGAGTGGACGGATTTCGAAAGTGTGACAGAGAATCTGACAAAAGAAGGCGGAACTTTGTTCGTCCAATCCCTGGAATTTAAAATGAAAGACGGAAAAACGTATCAGTTTGACCGCGGAAGGATGCTCCAGCAATATCAGCCGATCGTCGGCGCTGTCACGGCAAGCGGCGGCAAGCATATCCGGAATGGGGAATGATATTTCCCGAAATACCGAAAACCCGGGGATGAGCCCCCGGGCTTTTCATTACCGATCATCAGGAGTTGTCGTTTTCCTCATCGGTTTCATTCAGCATATCTTCATCATCTGTCGTGTCATCCGTATCGGCGTCGTTTTTATCCCCATCGGTCGAATCGGTGTCGGTTTCCGTTTCAGTATCGGATTCCGAATCCATATCATCGTTTCCACCGGTACCCTCGCCGCCGTCGGTGCCTCCATTGCCGGCAGGTGCCTGCTCTTCAACCGGATCCTCTTCGTCCAAGTTGTCATCCTCGTTATCTCCGCCGCCGCATGCAGCGAGCATGCCTGCAGACAGAAAGGCCGCTGCACCGAGTTTTAGCCACTTGCTGGTTTCCATGATGAATTCCTCCTTGTGAACTGTGCTGTGCCTATCCATCCTTACCCGAATGGGGAGTGGCTAACCCTCTTTTTTCCTAAGGAGGACGCCGTAAACAGAAAAGAGCCTCCGACTCGGGGGCTCCTTTCTTGTTCAGTCTTTTTTATATTCCACCCGGTACACATCATGTCTCCGGTCCTTCAGCTGCTTGACGGTGCCGTCCTGGCGCTGGCGACGGAGGATCTCAAGGTCGACATCCCCAATCATCACCATCTCAACGTTGGCGTTGGTTTCGCCGACGATGCCGTCACGTGCAAATTCAAAATCGGACGGCGCGAAAATGGCCGACTGGGCATATTGAATGTCCATGTTCTCGGTCTGCGGCAGGTTGCCGACCGTCCCCGAGATGACGGTGTATACCTGGTTCTCGACGGCACGGGCCTGCGCGCAGTACCGGACGCGCAAGTACCCCTGGCGGTCCTCCGTGTTGAAAGGCGTGAAAATGATGTTCGCGCCCATGTCTGTCGCGATACGTGCCAGTTCCGGGAATTCGATATCGTAGCAAATCTGAATCGCGATCTTGCCGCAGTCGGTATCAAACACGCGGACCGCGTCCCCTGCAGAAATCCCCCACCATTTCCGTTCGTTCGGCGTGATGTGGATCTTGTACTGTTTTTCGATCGAGCCGTCACGGCGGAACAGGTAGGCGATGTTGTATATTTCCTCATCCTCTTCCATTACGAAGTGTGAGCCGCCGATGATGTTGACGTTGTAGCGCACGGCAAGGTCCGTGAAAAGCTCGATGTATGGCTCCGTGTAGTCGGTCATCTTCCGGACGGCAATGCTCGGAACCGGCTCGTCAAGAAATGACATCAGCTGTGTCGTGAAGATTTCCGGGAAGACGACAAAGTCGGAATAGGCGTCCGACGCCACGTCCACGAAATACTCCACCTGGCCGGCCAGGTCCTCGAAGCTCGAAATCTGGCGCATCTGGTACTGGACCACGCAGATCCGGACGGGATAACTGGTCTTGAAGTGTCGCTTGGATTGCGGCTTGTAATCGATGTTGTTCCATTCCATGAGCGTCGCGTACTTCCGTGATGCCTTGTCGTCCGGAAGGTAGTCCGGATTGACACGCATGAGCGTAAAGTCGTTCATCAGCTGGAATGACAGCACCGGATCATAGATTTTGTGGCGGGATACGGCATCGACATACTCCCGCGGTGTCATTTCCTTCTCGTACTTGTAGTAGTTCGGGATCCGTCCGCCGATGACGATCGACTTCAGGTTAAGCGCGCGGGCAAGATCCTTGCGTGCTTCATACAGACGCTGCCCAACGCGCATTCGCCGGTAGTCCGGATGCACCATCACTTCGATCCCGTACAGGTTGTAGCCGTCCGGGTTGTGGTTGGTGATGAAACCCTCGTCGGTCACATCATCCCATGTATGCCGGTCGTCGTATTCATCAAAGTTGATGATGAGGCTTGAGCAGGATCCGATAATCTTACCGTCGAGCTCCGCCACGAACTGGCCTTCCGGGAATATGCTTAAGTGGCTTTCAAGATGCGCCCTTTCCCACGGATCCATTCCGGGGAAGCACTCATCCTGCATCCGCAGGATCGAGTCAATATCGTCATGGGTCATCTCCCGGATAACCATGCTTTTTTCAAATGATGATAGATCAAATTGCTCCGACATGACAGAGCCCCCTTTTCATTGCGTTGGACCCATTATACGATGTCAGGGCCCAACTGGAAAACTCTATTTCTTTTCCCCTGCGGGCTGATAGATAAACCGTTTTTGTTGCCGGACAAGCCATCAGATTGTCAATGTCCCAGCCGGATCCGGGACAAAATTATTGTCAAGCCCGGAACACTCCCCCTATAATCAGAATGAAATCAAAAGTCAGGAGCGCCTTGCATGGAAAAACGACTTGAAAATATGTTGCTCGCCATCTGGACCGTATCGCTTGTCGCGACGGCCGGATCTCTTTACTTCTCGGAGGTCCGCGGATACATCCCGTGCGAGATGTGCTGGTACCAGAGGATCCTGATGTATCCGATCGTCGTCATTGGTGCCGTCGCTTTTTTCCGCAAGGATTTCCGGGCAGCCGTCTATACACTCGCGCTGTCGGTCATCGGAGGCCTGATCTCGCTTTATCATTACGGGATCCAGAAGCTTCCTGCCCTCCAGGACTCCGCACCGTCCTGCGGCCAGGTGAGCTGCACGGGTGCCTACATCAACTGGTTCGGGTTTGTGACAATCCCGTTTCTGGCACTTACCTCATTCATCATCATCGCCGTCGTCAGCCTGCTCATGCTGAAACGGCAAAAGGAGACGAACTAATTTCTCATGAAAAAACTGCTGATCATCGGAGGAGCGGTCATCGTCGTTTTCGCTTTGATCATTTTCCTCACAAACCAGTCCAACCAGTCCAAGCTGAAAAACAGCCCCTACGGCGATAAAAAACTGGACCAGGCGACCATCGACCAGCTAGATGACGAGAACTATCAGAGCATCATCCTCCCTGACGAATTGGAAAAGAAGATCGAGTCCGGCGAAGCGGTCACCGCTTATTTCTTCAGCCCGACCTGCCAATACTGCCAAGAGATGACGCCGCGACTGATGCCGATTGCAAAGGACATGGACGTCCGGATTGACCAATTTAACCTGCTTGAGTATGATGATGGCTATATTCAGTACCAGATTGAAGCCACCCCGACCTTGATACACTTTGAAGACGGCGTGGAAGTAGGCCGCATGGTCGGCGCCCAGCCGGACGAGAACATCGAAGCCTTCCTGAACGAATACGCCAAATAACCCAAAGCCGCGCGGCAAGCGCGGCTTTTTTCAAGAGGTGAGAACATGGAATTCACTGTTGTGACTGCAGAAGATGGATGGACCATCGAAAACCTTCTAAGAGATCGCTGGCGTCTTGGCCGAAAAATCGTCCATGAAATGAGAATGCAGGATGCCGTGAAAGCTCCGGACGGCGGACGGACCCGGTGGAATGAACCGCTCCCCGCCGGCACATTCCTTTCCATCCGGACGCCCGACGCCAAGTCGGATTATGTTCCGGAAACCTGTGAGCTAAATGTGATCCATGACGATCCCCACTGCCTGATTGTTCATAAGCCGGCTGCCCTCGCTGTTCACCCGAATGAACCGGGCGGGACCGGCACGCTGATGAACCGGGTCATTGCCCGGTTCGGGCCCTATGCGGAACACGTCCACCGGCTCGACAAAGGCACATCCGGGCTGGTTCTGATTGCCCGGCACCCGGTGGCAAAGGCTGTGTTCGACCGGATGCTCGAGGAAAAGGCGATCCGGCGCACCTATGTCGCAGAAACGGCGGGAGCTTTCAAAAAACGGAGCGGAACCGTCTCCGCTCCGATCGGCCGTGACCGCCATCATGCTACCCGCAGGAGAGTCTCCCCTTCCGGCCAGCACGCGGTCACCCATTATGACGTGATCCGGGAAGATGGCGATCGTGCAATCGTGCAGCTTGAACTCGACACCGGCCGCACCCATCAGATCCGTGTCCATCTGGCGCATCTCGGCCATCCGATCATAGGGGATGTGTTGTACGGGGGACGTCTTTCAGGCGATGGTTCGTACAGGTTACATGCAGAAAGACTCTCTTTTATCCATCCATTTACCGGCAAGTCACTGGACATCGAAGATTCCGTGCGGCCGGAATGGCTTCCATAAAATAAGACAGGGCCGGATTTTTCATCCGGGCCCTGTCTTTTGTTGTTCAGAAATCCATATTGTCGGGGTCTTTGCCGGTACGTTCATTGCGGTTCAGAGCATCGAGCTGCTGCATATCCTCATCCGAAAGCGTGAAGTCGAACACGTCCGCATTCGAACGTACGCGATCCGGACGGACAGATTTCGGGATGACGATGATGTCGTGTTGGAGGTGCCAGCGGATGACGACCTGGGCCGGTGCCTTGCCGTGCGATTCCGCGATGCGTTTGACGACCGGTTCCTCCAGTAGTTTCCCGCGTGCGAGCGGCGACCATGCCGTCACTGCTATCTTCTCTTCCTGGCAGAATTCGCGGAGCGGCTCCTGGCTCAGATATGGATGAAGCTCGATCTGATTGACCATCGGCTTTACGTTGGCCTTTGCAAACACGGCCTCCAGGTGATGGCGATGGTGGTTCGAGACACCCGGCACGCGAATCAGCTTTTCCTCAAAGAGCCTCTCGATGGCCCGGTATGTATCCGTAAACTTCCCTTCCACCGGCCAGTGCGTGAGATACAGATCGAGATAATCCATCTTGAGGTTTTCTAGCGTCTTTTCGAACGCGCGCAGTGTCTCATCGTAACCCTGATCGGTGTTCCAGATTTTCGAGGTGATAAAGAGGTCTTCCCGCTTTACCCCGGATGCGCGGACCGCTTCGCCGACCTGAACTTCATTGCCATACAGGGACGCAGTGTCGATGGCAAGATAGCCCGCCCCAAGCGCCGCCGTCATCGCTTCGACCGCCTCGGCCGGTTCGGTCATCTTGTACACGCCAAGGCCAAGCCGCGGCATTTCCACACCGTTGGCAAGTGTTTTCTTCGATTGCAGATTCAGTTCCATGCCATTCCCTCCTTTTGGTCCTCTTTCATTTTATCGGAGCACAAGAATGAAATCGACTCATCTGTTTTTTAAAGTTTTGGTTGAAATCCATCGATAAAACGAATAATATGATTGATGGTCCTTTTTATCGTTCGTGTTTTCAAAGGAGGAAAATTGATGTTTCAACTGAAACAGCATGATACATCCGTAAAAACTGAAGTTCTGGCCGGCATGACAACATTCCTGACAATGGCCTATATCATTATCGTCAACCCGATCATCCTGGCTGATGCCGGTGTCCCGTTCGACCAGGTGTTCATGGCGACCATCATCGCCTCAGTGATCGGGACGCTCTGGATGGCGCTTTTCGCCAACTATCCGATCGCCATCGCACCCGGCATGGGGCTGAATGCGTACTTTACTTCGGTCATCATCGCTTCCGACGGTGCGCTTGACTATGCCGCAGCGTTTTCCGCGGTGTTCGTCGCAGGCATCATCTTTATCATTCTCTCGCTCACACCGATCCGTGAGAAACTGATCGATGCCATTCCGGAAAACCTGAAGCATGGCATTACCGCAGGGATCGGGCTTTTCATCGCTTTTATCGGCCTCCGCCTATCCGGGATCGTTGCCCACCACGAGACCAACCTGGTGAAGCTTGGCGACCTGACTTCCCCGCCCGTCCTGCTTTCTCTGTTTGGGCTGTTTATCACGGTCATTCTGATGGCGCGCAATGTATATGGAGCGATCTTCATCGGTATGGCCGTCACCGGTATCGTCGCTTACCTGACCGGCCAGCTCCGTTTCATTGACGGGCTCGTGAGGATGCCGCATCTGCCGGAAGGCCTGATCGTTTGGAATCCGATTGACGCGTTTGGTGATGTAATTTCACACGGCTTGTACGGCGTCGTGTTCGCCTTCCTCATGGTGACGCTTTTCGATACGACGGGCACGATGCTCGGCGTTGCCCGCCAGGCCGGACTGATGAAAGACGGAAAGATGCCAAGAGTCCGTCCGGCCCTCTTGGCCGATTCCGTTGCAGCGACGGCCGGTGCGATGTTCGGGACGAGCCCGACATCGGCCTACGTGGAATCGTCTTCCGGTGTAGCTGTCGGCGGACGTACCGGGCTCACGACCCTGACTGTCGGCGTGCTGTTCATCGTTGCATCGTTTTTCGGACCGCTTGTCGGTTCGCTGTCCGGCGTTGCGGCAATCACCGCTCCGGCGCTGATTATCGTCGGCAGTCTCATGATCGGCATCGTCAAGGAAATCGAGTGGGAATCGTTTGATGAGGCCTTCCCGGCGTTTCTGATCATCCTTACAATGCCGCTTACTTCAAGCATCGCGACCGGGATTGCGCTCGGGTTCATCTCCTATCCGATCATCAAGATCGTCAAGGGCAGATGGCGGGATGTCCACCCGCTCCTCTATCTGTTTGCGGCCATGTTCGCCTATCAGCTTCTGTTCCTGCCGCACTGAGGGGCGCCCTTGGACACTCGCCCGCTTGTCATAGCACTCGCGGTGGCCTTGGAAGCACTCAAGACGAGTTTGGATGCACTCACCATCGATTTCGAAGCACTCACCTTAAGGGCTTCCTCAACCAAAAGCAACGGTCCGGCGCCTCGTGAGAGGTACCGGACCGTTTATTATTTATAGGGTCTGCCGGGCGCCACTTGACGCTTTGTCTTGAGTTTCATAGCGACAACTGCCCCAATGACTGCGTAAATCACGAAGACGGCCGCGGTGAGCCATGGGGACAGGGTAAAGAGCAGATAAAGCTGAAAAAGCGCGGCGAGCAATGCGGTGGCCAGCATGGCCAGTCCGGCTTTTCTGTTTTTCTGATACAGCGTCATAAAGATGACCCCGAACAGGCCGCCAGAAATTAGCGCCATGCCGAGGAGCATCATTGTAGTCATAGAGTTCATACGTGTACGGGTCTCCCTATTTTGTAATCAGCCATCAATAATGCCGCTTCGGATGCGAGATGACGGCCTGAATGATGAGCAGCACTGCGGACACTGCGTGCATGAACCAGCCGATGACCGGAATCCAGGCAATCGCGCTAGTCACGAGGCCGACAATGGAGCCGGACTTGGCGGAGTAGTCCCGGATGGCGAGGATGAGCGTGATGGCATGAAGGACAAACATGACACCGAGCAATGAGTAGCCCGAGCCGATGACATAAAGGCCGCCCAGGAACGGAATGGCGAGAAAGGCTTCTCCCAGCCCTGTGACCCAGCGCATGATGGTGGATGCTCTCATGAGTAATCCCTGCTTTCGTTTAGTCTTAACTGTAATACGGCCGGACAGGCCGAAAGTTTCATTTTCTACAGTGATTTCGTGTCGGATTTTTGGCGATTCCGGCGAGCTGTGCGGTTGTATGGCCGCCCCCCATTTTCTTTTTATGCGGGATGCGTTATACTGGTTGAAGATCGAACTTCGAACCAGGAGGTAACGTCATGAACACTCTCTTGATCCTAGGCGTGTGCTTCGCTTTCCTTTCCGCAATCTTCACAGGCGGTTATGAGGACAAGCCGGGCACGGCGAAAGATAACACGACAAGCCGCTGAGAAAAAGGGGCTGCCGCTCAGGCAGTCCCTTTTTGTATGCGCATTTTCCTCAATGGAGGCCCGGGAAGCCTTGCTGGCGCAGCGCCTCAAACACGAGGACTGCAGCCGTGTTCGACAGATTGAGCGAACGGATATGGTCATTCATCGGGATGCGCAGACAGCGCTCCGGATGGGCGGCCAGCAGGTCCTTCGGCAGCCCGCTCGTCTCTTTGCCGAAGACGAAGAAGATATCCCGGCCAGGATCCGAAAAGTCCCGGTCAGCATAGTTCCCTTCCCCGAATTTCGTCAGATAGTAGAAATCACCTGCCGGATAGGCGGAGAACAACTCCTCGATCCGGTCATGATATTCCAGGTCGACATGTTCCCAGTAATCGAGCCCGGCCCGCTTGAGCATCTTGTCATCGGTCGAGAAACCGAGCGGACGGACAAGGTGGAGCCGGGTCCCGGTGCCCGCACAGGTGCGGGAGATATTCCCGGTGTTTGCCGGAATCAGCGGTTCATGTAAAACGACGTGAATCATTCGTGCACTTCCTTCTTCTGGTTTGCGATGCGGCGAAGTGCGGCCCGGATCTCTTCCAGGACCTCTTCTTCCCTTTCGCGTGATTCGCCATGCCGGAGAGCGGTCTCCGCTTCCTCCGTGCCGATTTTGCCTAGCGCATAGGCTGCGGCGCCCCGCATGTACGGCCGGACATCCTCGCGGAGGATGCGGGACAGTTCAGGCAGTGCTGATTCCTCCTTGAAATGGCCGAGTGCGTAGATTGCATTTCGCTGGATCGGGTTCTTCCCGCGCCACGAGCCCGACATGTGGCCGAACGTTTCCTTGAACTCACGGTTCGACAAGGCCAGGAGCGGTTTGAGGAGCGGCTTCACCAGTTCCGGATCGGGGCTGAATGCCTCATGGATCCGGTTATGCATGCCTTTGTTTTTCGGGCAGATCGTCTGGCAGGTGTCACAGCCGTACACCCGGTTGCCGATCTCGGTCCGGAACTCCTCCGGGAGGCTGCCCTTGGTCTGAGTGAGAAAAGCGATGCAGCGCTGCGCGTTCAGCCTCCCTCCTTCGATCAGGGCGCCTGTCGGACAGATATCGAGGCAGAGTGTACAGTCGCCGCATCCGTCTTCTATCGGCTCGTCTGGCGCGAAAGGGATGTTCGTGATCATTTCGCCAAGATAGACATAAGAACCGAATTCCGGAGTGATGATCGAGCAGTTTTTCCCCGACCATCCGATGCCGGCCCGCTCCGCCACCGCACGGTCGACAAGCTCTCCCGTGTCGACCATGGAACGGAGACGGGCACCGGGCACCCGCTCCAGGATGAACGCTTCGAGAAGTGCAAGCTTTTCCCTGAGAACGTCGTGGTAGTCCCGGCCCCAGGAAGCACGGCAGAACATCCCCCGCCTCGCGCCTTTCATGCCCTTCGGCGCGTCATCCAGCTTCGACGGATAGGCGACTGCGATTGCGATGATGCTTTCCGGTTCCTCCAGGAGCAGCGCGGGGTCGGTCCGCTCATCAAGGGAGCCTTTCTCAAACCCGGACTGGAAGCCCGATTCCTGCTGGCGGCGCAGCCGGTTCTTCATCTCCCGGAAAGGATCGGCGGTCGTGAAGCCGATCTTGTCGATGCCTGCTTCCCGCGCAAATGCCCGGAGCTCCCGCTGCAGTGTGACGGTATCCATTGGGACTGCTCCTTTCTGTTATGGTACGATATATGAAAAGTCGCAAAATACAGGTGATTGACATGAAGATTCAAGCAGATCAGACGTTATTTGAAAAAGTGCCGGATCTGAAATTCGGCATCCTCCATTATAACAGAATCAGCACCGCTGAAGCTCCCGGAATGCTGAAGGGACGAATCGGCTACTTTTACCAGGAGATGCAGATCGACCTGGAGGACAAGAATGTGACCGATATCCCGGGTGTCGCCGAATGGCGCAAGGTGTGGAAAGCATTCGGCAAGGATCCCGGCCGATACCGCCCTTCCGCCGAGGCGCTGATCCGCCGTTTGAAAAAAGGCCAGATGCCGGGCGAAATCAATCTCGGCGTGGACCTGAACAATTTCTTCTCCATACGAGAAGGCATTCCGTGTGGCCTGTACGACCTGTCGGCGGTCTCCGGCGACATCACGATACGCACAGGCATTGCGGAGGACGAATACGAGGGCCTGAACGGCAGGCTCAACAACCTCGAGAATCTCCTGCTGACTTCCGATGCTCAGGGACCGTTCGGCAGCCCGTTTGTCGACTCGAAGAGAACCGCCGTCACCGAGCAGACGACAGAGGCGCTCCATGTCCTCTTCCTCCAGCCGTCCATGTCGGTCGAAGAAGCGGAAGGTCTTCTGGAGGAGACAGGCATCTTCTTTACCTCTGCAACCGGCGGCGCGTTCACGGGTGAGATTCTGCACGCAGGCAACCGAGCAGTTGAAATCTGATGGGAATCCCAATGGGTAAGATTAACCTGCGGACAACTGTCACACTGCGACCCTTCACCAATGACCACCATGGAAAACGCCCCTTCCGCTTCGGCGGAACGGGGCGTTTATATGGCTTTCGTATAAGTCCGGTTTAGATTGTGACCTGGTTAAACCCGGATACATCCTCGTCCAGCAGCAGTCCCGTCCCCCGCTTCCTGTTTGCTGTGATGAAGAACGATGCCGTGACGAATAGTGTCGCAATGGTGCCGCCGATATAAGACACGGTCAAGTCGATCCCGAAGCCCATCGTCGGCTCAAACAGGATATAAATGAACACCATCGACGTCATAAAGATCGCCGGAATCGTCGCAATCCAATGATTTTTATGCTGCAGGAACAGATACATCGCGCCGACCCAGAGCGCGATCATCGCGGTCACGCCGTTTGCCCACGAGAAATAGCGCCAAAGCAAGTTGAAGTCGATTTTCGTCAGCACGAAAGAGATAACGAAAAGCGGAGTTGCGATCCAGAGGCGGCTCAGAATCTTCGCCTGGCCGATTTTAAAGTAATCGGCAATGATCATGCGGGCCGCACGGAATGCGGTATCCCCCGAAGTGATCGGAAGGATGATTACGCCGAGGACTGCAAGGGTCCCTCCGAAAGCGCCCAGCATCATGACAGAGACATCGCTGACCACCGCTGCAGGCCCGCCGGCAGCAAGCAGTTCATTCAGTCCGCCGTAGCCGCCGAAGAGACTCATGGCGGCAGCCGCCCAGATCATGGCGATAATGCCTTCAGCAATCATCATGCCATAGAAAATCTTGCGTCCTTCCTTTTCCTGCTTGGTCGTCCTTGAGATGATCGGCGTCTGTGTCGCATGAAAACCGGATAGTGCCCCGCAAGTGATGGTGAAGAAAAGCAGCGGGAAGATCGGAAGGTCACCCGGATGCATGTTGGTGAACGACAGCTCCGGAATCGGGGCCCCCGTCACCACGAGGCCAATTCCGACACCCAGGGCCGAAATTACAAGCAATGCGCCGAACCAAGGATAAAAGCGCCCGATAATCTTATCGATCGGAAGCAAAGTCGCCAAGACATAGTACAAGAAGATGATGGCAACCAAGATACCGAGGGCCACTTTCCCGTCAAGGATGACATTCATCAACATCGCAGGAGATGTGACAAACACAGTCCCGACCAGGATCAGCAGAAGAAGCGCAAAAATATTGACGACATGCTTCATGAAATTGCCCAAGAATTTGGACGCCAGCTCCGGAAGATGAGCCCCTTTATTCCGGATCGAAATCATGCCCGTCAAATAATCATGGACCGCTCCTGCAAAAATACAACCGACGACAATCCAGATGAATGCAACCGGACCATATAAGGCCCCCGCGATGGGTCCGAACACCGGGCCTGTCCCGGCGATGTTCAATAGCTGGATCAGTGAGTTCTTGGGAGTCGACATCGGTACATAATCCACACCGTCCGAGTTGACATAGGCTGGTGTCGGCCGTTCGTTCTTCGGGCCGAAGACCTTCTCGACATATTTCCCGTATGTAAAATAACCAACGATTAATAGCAAGATGCTTAGCAAGAAAGTAATCATCTGTTCATCCCCCTTATCTCTGTTGTATTACAAAATTCTATCACTTATAACAGATTACGCAAGAATATTTTATAAAATAGCAATCATTCAAGTACTCCATATTATTAACCGTATATCGCCAGAAACGAATAAACGGCCCCAGTCCCCTGAATACAGGACGGAAGCCGTTTATCAATATTCCGTTTCGCCCGGATGCCGTTCACCAAACGGAACAGGAGCATGCCCGTTTAATCTTCATGAATGGGTATTGCCGGAAGCTTTTTCAGCCGTAGCGCCAGGATGAAACCGGCCACTGCCAAGCTGCCCCCGACCAGGAATGCAACACGGACACCGGTCATGAGCGCATCCGGAGGAGGGTCCGGCAGCGGCTGTATGGCGGCTGCCGTTCCGGTCATGACGGACACGAGAAGGGCCGTACCGATCGATCCCCCGATTTGCCGGAATGTATTGTCCATCGCCGTGCCATGGGCGATCAGCCGGCCCGGGAGCGAGTTGATCCCCGCCGTGCTGAGCGGCATCATCAGCATGGACAGGCCGAGCATCCGGAGGCCGAAGACCAGCCCAAGCAGGACAAGCGGTGTATCCGGCGTCATGAGGACGAACGGGACCGTCGTCACGACCTGCAGGGCAAATCCGGCAACCACGAGCCAGCCGGCTCCGAAACGGTCAAAGATCCGCCCGGAAAACGGGGACATCGCCCCCATCGCAATGGCGCCGGGCAAAAGCAGCAGCCCGGATTCGAACGCCGTCCCCCCGCGGACATTCTGGACATAAAGCGGGAGCAGTGTTTCCGTGCCGATGAGGAGCGCGAAGGTGATCATGCCCATCGGAATGATGAGCCGATAGACACCGGAGCGGAACACGCCAAAATTCAGGATCGGCGTTTCAAGACTCAGCTGCCGGCGGATAAACAGGAACAGCGAGACAGAACCGACGGCTGTGGAAATCAGCACGTTCGGGCTCAGCCAGCCTTCCCCGCCGATGCTGCTGAAGGCATACAGCAATCCGCCGAAGCCAAGCGTCGACAGGACGACGGACGGGAGATCGATTTTTACCGGTCGCTGCTGCGTGACATTCTTCATGAAGATCAAGACGGCAACCAGGTGCAGCACGGCCAGCGGCAGAACAATCGTGAAAAGCATCCGCCAGGAACCGAAGCTGAGCACCCAGCCGGCCAGCGTCGGCCCGATGGCGGGGGCAAATCCGATGGCCAGGCCGACGAGCCCCATGACGGAGCCCCGCCGGTTCACCGGGAAGATGGTCAGGAGGATCGTCTGCATCAGCGGCATCATCATCCCCGCCCCCGCCGCCTGGATCACCCGGCCGGCCAGCAGGAAGGAAAAGTCCGGGGCCACGGCCGCGACGAGCGTGCCTGCGGCAAACAGGCCGCTTGCCGCCATCAGCAGCCGCCTGCTTGAAAAGCGGTCGATCAGAAATGCCGTGATCGGAATCAGGATGCCGTTGGTCAGCAGATAAGCCGTCGTCACCCACTGCGCCTCGTTTGCATCAATGGAGAAGTCCTCCATGACAGGCGGCAGCGCCACGATCAGCAGCGTCTGATTCAAGAGGGCCACAAAGGCTCCCGTGATCAGGACAATGAGAATGACGGTCCGGTTGTAGGGGGGCTGTGCAGGTTGCTGCATGTGCATGTCCTCTTTTCTATATGTATGAAGATATCATCCAGTATAAGTGGGGACCTTCCATTGCACAATCCCGAGGAACACTTCCCGGACCGACGCCGGCATCACGAAAAGAAGCTGCCCGCATGTCAGGCAGCTTCTTTCATGATTTACATGGCGGTCAGGCCGCCGTCGATGACAAATTCGGACCCCGTCGAGTAACTTGAATCATCCGATGCGAGAAACAGCACCATGTTCGATACTTCCTCCGACTGGGCCATCCGGCGGAGCGGAATGTGCTTGGCAAACTCCCTGATCTGCTCGATGGCATCCCCCTCCGTGACCATCGGCGTCTCGATTACACCCGGGTGGACCGAGTTGACGCGGATGCCGAGGCCGGCCAGCTGGAGAGCCGCCGCCTTCGTGAGGCCGCGCACAGCGAACTTCGTATCCGTATAGCCCGGCGCGCCCCCGACAAGGCCATTTATCGAGGAAATGTTGACGATCGAGCCGCCGCCGGCTTTCTGCATCGACGGGGTGACCGCCTTGATGCCGAGAAAGACGGAAACCTGGTTGATGTCCACAATCTTGCGGTACTCTTCCTCCGTCATGTCGAAAATCGTCTTCGCCATGCTGATGCCGGCGTTATTGACGAGGATCGTTACCGGCCCGAATGCCGCTTCCGTTTCTTCAACGACCGTCTGCCAGTCCTCCGCCTTCGTCACATCCTGCCTGACAAACCGCACCGACTCACCGAGTTCTTCGGCGAGCGCACGGCCGCCTTCTTCATTCAGGTCCGTCAAGACCACCTTCGCGCCTTCAGCCACGAACTTCCGGACATGGGATTCCCCCATGCCGCGTGCTCCGCCCGTGACAATGGCAACCTTTCCTTCCAACTTGCCCATCCTGCATCCCTCCGAATCTGGTTTATTACAACTTGATCATACCGCTCCGCCCATATTTTCTCGAGCGAGAGCCTATGAGGCGATCCCGAGAGGGGAAAAGAGGATGTACATGCCGACCATCGTGATGACAACGAGTGCCGCCACCCCTTTTCTGTGCTTCCAGGGAGTCAGGTCGACTTTATTGTGCTTTCCTTCCAGATGGAATGGCTGCTCGAGAGGCTTCATTTTCGCGATGGCCCACAGCAGCAGGCAGTCCAATGCAAACAGGATGCCAAACACATAGAGATAGTGGATATCGAGAAACACTTTGGACAGTATGTAAGTCACAATATGGAACCCGAATGTCACCTTGGCAGCGAACGGTGTCACGGTTTTTGAATAGAAGCCGAATAAGATGATCGCAAGCACCGGCATGCTGTAGATCCCGTTAAATTCCTGTACGACCGCATACAATCCTGACGGGGCAAAGGAAATCAGCGGTGCAATCACAACAGCCACAAAGCCGACGATGACGGTCACCAGCTTTCCTGCCCTGGCCACTTGCCGATCAGTTGCGCCCGGCTTGAAGATCGGCTTGTAGAAATCGAGAGTAAACAG
Source organism: Bhargavaea massiliensis (assembly GCF_018390575.1). Classification (GTDB taxonomy): domain Bacteria; phylum Bacillota; class Bacilli; order Bacillales_A; family Planococcaceae; genus Bhargavaea; species Bhargavaea massiliensis. The sequence continues at coordinate 132,279 of NZ_JAHBCJ010000008.1, forward strand.
TGTCGCCGTGGCATTCAGCGAGCCCACGAACGAACTGAGAATGGCGCCGAAAATGATTGCCGCAAAAATCCCGTATGCCCATTCCGGCAACACGTCAGACACCAGTGTCGGATAGGCATTGTCCGGATTGGAGATGCCGTCGCCGTACAGATTAAAGGCCACAATCCCGGGAAGGACGAGGAACAGCGCACCAAAAATCTTGAAGAAACCTACATAAAGCGCCCCCTTCTGCCCTTCCTTCAGGCTCTTCCCGGCAAGTGTCTTCTGGACGATCATCTGGTTCGCACACCAGAAAAACAGGTTGTTGAAGAGCATCCCGGTGAACAGCGTCGGCCACGGAACCAGCTCGGAATCACCCGGTCCGATGGCGTTCAGCATCTCCGGTGACTGTTCTTTCACTGTGACGATCCCTTCAATCGGATTGCCCTGGCCAAGCGCAGACAGACCAAGGACGAGAACGGCAAGACCGCCTGCAAATAAACCCGCCCCGTAAAGCGTGTCACTGTATGCACTGAGTGACAGGCCGCCAAGCATCAGGTACGCGAGGCCGATGACACCGATAAATGCAGCGATCAAGGCAATAGCGACGAGCGGATCCAGTCCGAACGTCTCGTCGATATGGAAAATCTTATTGAAGACGAGCGCCCCGGAATAAAGGACCACCGGAAGGAACGAGACCATATAGGTCACGATGAACAACAAAGAAACAATCCGCTTTGTTGTCGTGTCATAGCGGATCTCCACAAAATCCGAGACCGTATCCACTCCGTACTTAAAATACTTCGGAAGAAAGACCAGCGCCAGAATCACACATGCGAAGGCGGAGGTCACTTCCCACGCCATGACCTGCATGCCCCCGGCAAAACTTTGGCCGTTTTGGCCGACAATCTGTTCCGTGGACAGGTTGGTCATGATAATCGTCCCGGCAATTGTCAGCCCCGTCAGGCTCCGGCCGCCCAAAAAAAAGCCTTCTCCGCTATTGTTGTCCACGGATCGGCTTCGTTTATAGGCATATAGCCAAATACCGCCGACAATGAACACAAATACAGCAACCGATAACACATCCATCATTTCCACCTGCACATTCATGTTTTGGGGCCCAGCACCGGGACCGCTAAGTATGTAGGCAAGACAGCATTCGCACTCGAAGCTTTTCTTGCCGGTCGGTTAACACTTTTTTTCGGTAATAAAAAACACCATCCAAAGATGGATGGACTGTCTGGGATTCAGGCTGACTGGTTGAGTTCTTCGTAAAGCTGCTTTGCTTTCTGTTTAGCCTGTTCCTGATTTCGGTCATAGACAGTGATCAACTTGTTGCCGAAAATAAAATTCCATTGACGTGTCATTTACACCACCTGCCTTCCGCTCAATGGTCTATACCCACCCTGCAGTAAGGATAAACATCCATACCCCGGGCCCCCCGCTTTCCCCATTCCGCGAACCATTTATCACTGCACGATACTAGTGTTATAATGATAAAACCCGAAGTTTTGGGCAATCGGCAATAGTGATCAACTTTAGACAATGGGAGATGAGAATATGGAACCAAAAATCAGAATCGGCATCGTCGGTTACGGCAATCTCGGAAAAGGCGCAGTGGCAGCTATCCGGCAGACACCGGACATGGAGCTTACCGCCATCTTCACGCGAAGAGAACCGGAATCCCTGAAACTGGACGATCCGTCCATACGCGTCGCCCAAATTTCAGAGGCCGCCGACTATCAGGATAAAATCGACGTCATGCTGCTGTGCGGCGGCTCCGCCCATGACCTGCCGGAACAGACGCCGCATTTTGCCAGCCTGTTCAATACGGTCGACAGCTTTGATACCCATGCGAAAATCCCCGGATTCTACCAATCCGTCAATGAAGTGGCCGTGAAGCACAACACCACAGCCATCATCTCGGTCGGCTGGGATCCGGGCCTCTTCTCCATCAATCGCGTCATGGCCGATGCCATCCTGCCGAACGGCGAGAACTATACGTTCTGGGGCAAGGGCCTCAGCCAGGGCCACTCCGATGCGGTACGCCGCGTAGGCGGCGTCAAAAACGGCGTACAGTACACCATCCCTGCCGATCCCGCTATCGAAAAAGTCCGCAGCGGGCAAAACCCGGAACTGACGACTTCGGAAAAACACCGCCGCGTCTGCTACGTCGTGCCCGAAGAAGGCGCCGACCAGGCAGCAATCGAAAACGAAATCAAAACGATGCCCAACTACTTCTCCGAGTACGACACGGAAGTGAACTTCATCACCGAAGAAGAACTCAAGCGCGACCACTCCAAAGCCCCTCACGGCGGATTTGTCATCCGCGGCGGAAACACCGGAGACGGCAACAAGCAGATCTTCGAGTTTTCCCTGAAGCTCGACAGCAACCCTGAATTCACCGCAAGCGTTCTCGTCGCCTATGCACGGGCCGCCCACCGCATGAGCCGGGAAAAGCAGTACGGAGCCAAAACCGTCTACGATGTCGCACCGGGCTACATCTCTCCGCGGTCCGCTGAAGAACTGCGGAAAGACTTTTTATAATCATTTATTCCGGAACCGTCCAAATGGGCGGTTTTTTTGATGCGGGCAGATTTCCCCGGGTCGCCTCCGGCCTGATAACCGTTTGGTGATCATTCACAAGCCGCTGATGATCATTCACCGACTGTTGGTGATCATTCAAGAACACTTATTGATCTTTCACTGCTTGGCAGCTTCAGAATGTACGCGTCACGGTGCCCACTGAAGATCTACTCCGAAAAGCACAAAAAAGCCAATGCTCTGATTGCTCAAAGCATTGGCTAACTAGGATTTATATAGTCGTTGGTACCGGTGGTCGGGATCGAACCGACACTCCGTAAGGAACACGATTTTGAGTCGTGCGCGTCTGCCAATTCCGCCACACCGGCATGATTGAAAATCAGGCAGAAATAAAAAAATGGAGGCGGCAACCGGAATCGAACCGGTGATAAGGGAGTTGCAGTCCCTTGCCTTACCGCTTGGCTATGCCGCCGTATATAAAAATGGAGCGGAAGACGGGATTCGAACCCGCGACCCCCACCTTGGCAAGGTGGTATTCTAGCCACTGAACTACTTCCGCATAAAACTGGGGTAGCTGGATTCGAACCAACGAATGACGGAGTCAAAGTCCGTTGCCTTAC
>NZ_JAHBCJ010000009.1:0-28972 GCF_018390575.1 Bhargavaea massiliensis
CGCTCGCGCCACCGCGCGTGTTGCCGGGCACGCACTGGGACGCCGAGGAAAATCCACTGCATGCAGACGTGGGCCAGGAGGGGGCCAGTGCGGGAACCCGAAGAGAGAGGGCGCGCGTGAGGGAGGCATATTTGTATACGTGAAAAGGCCCGCTTCGCGCCCGGAAGCGGCTTTTTTCACGTATCCAATTATGCCTTCGCCAGGTTCGCCATAGCGTTCAGGATGCCCGCATGGACGCCTTCATGCCAGACGGCAAACTGCAGGAGTTTTTCTCCGGTGTCCATGTGGTGGCCGGCAATCTCGAGCGGGCGGGCGATCTGGGCGTCGAGCTTTCCTTCGAGCGCCCCGGCGATGCGGTCGGTCTGCTCCTTCAGCGCGGACACCAGTTCTTCATTAGAAGGAACACCTTCACCCCAGTTGTCCGGGCTGGTCCCGGTATTGAAGAGGCCGTCCCATTCCGGGTGGACGACTTCAAAGTCCGGGGCGATCATCTTCGCAAAATTCTCGAGCGAGACGAAAATGTGGCCCGCGTTCCAGCGGATGTTGTTGCTGAAGCCGGGGTGCAGCTTGTCCCAGTCGGCACCTTCCAGCTTCGACAGCTGGCCGAGCGTGTAACCACGCGCAAACTTCATCTGTTTAATCGTTGCCATCTGAACTCCTCCTTGTTATGTACTGCTTCCATTGTCGCCCATCTGACAGGTTTTTTGAACCAAAACACACAAAACCGCTGCCCTCACCAGGTCAGCGGTTCTGCTTTACTCTTTTCCGGGGCGGCGCTCGTTCGGCGCGGTGTCGTTATAGCCCTTATCCAGGCCTTCATCCCCCTCGAATGCGGATGGCTCGCCCTTGCCCGTATCGTCGGTTTCGTTTTCCCGGAAAGTGTCCGTCGAATTGGATTCGGACGGATCGGCCAGAGGCAGCTCACCTTCGTTGCGGTCTCCGCGCTGCGGATCATAATCCCGTGCGTTCGGATAGTTTTCGTGTTTTGTCATCTTTCATGCTCCTTTCCCCGGATGACCTCCGTCAGTCCATGGATTGATGTGCGGACCCGAATGGCCAGTACACCGGCAATCGCCGGGCTGCCGGCCGGATCCCTCCCAGTCTCCCCTGTCTGCTGCAACCGCCTGATTTCTCTTATCCTTTTCTTGATTCCCATTTAAATTCCTGCGCAAGGCAACTAAATTTACAGAAACTCAACAAAGCCGGACCGGAAGCAGGCAGACGGAAGACAACACTGCGTGATAGACTATTCCTTTTTTACACAGCCATTCAAACCTACAGTGCCGGAAATGAACTAAAGGACCCGTGTAACAAAAGGCCTTAATCGCATCAGCCGATCGTCCCGTTCATTTTCCCGTCCAGAGAGGCAATGCTTTCCTGGTTGCCGGCGACAATCATCTTGTCCCCGGCCTCGAACCGCTCGTCAGGATCCGGATTGCTGAGCACGTCTTTTTCCCGGTTGATCGCAAGCAGCGTAACCCCGTATTCCCGCCGGAGTTTCGATGACTCGACCGACTTGCCGACAAGCGGGCAACGGTCTCCGAGGATCACTTCGCCGACGACAAATTCCTTTTTCTCGGCCATCATCAGGTCGTTGATGTAGTCGATGCCGGACGGGCTCACAACGGAAAGCGCGAGCTCCCGGCCGCCGATGCTGGACGGGTTGATGACCCGGGTGGCGCCTGCACGCTTCAATACTTCCTCGGAACCTTCCTTCTCGGCACGCGCGGCAATCTCGATTTCTTCGTTCATGCCTTTCGCAGTCAGCGTAATGAACACGTTGTCCGCGTCGCTGTCGAGTGCGGCGATCAGGCCGCGCGCCTTGTCCGCCCTTGCCTTCTCGAGGATGTCCCTGTCGGTCGGATCACCGACAAGCCGGAGCGTCCCCTGATCGACCACTTCAAGAAGTTCATCTTCATTGTCATGTATGTACAAGACCTTCATTTCCTCTTCCATGCCGCGCAATTCCCGGTACACCTGCTGGGCGACCCGGCCGAATCCGCATACGATAATATGATCCTCCAGCTTGTCGATCTCATGGTCCATTTGCTTATCCCACACTTTCTGCGACAATTGTTTTTCGATCAGATAGGAAGCCGCAGTGCCGAGCCCGTATGTCACGATGCCCGCTCCGAGCGGCACGATGAGCAGCGCAAAACGCCGGCCTTCATCGGTTACCGGATACATATCCCCATAGCCGATCGTCATGACCGAAATGATTGTCATCCAGAGGGAATCAAAAAAGGTCAGGCTTTCATAATGCATGAATCCGGTGACCCCGAGTCCCACGAGGATGATGACCAACAGGCTGAGAAACAACAGCCGCCGGTAGCCGACCGGGATATCGAGCCATTTTTTCCTGAACATAAAACACTCTTCCTTCCGGGGTCTGGTCTTTTTCTTTTACCCCGGGTGTCGTGCCGGTAACCGCAACTCACCGGAGGACCGTGCGTCCTATTAATGGAAAGATCAAACTCTTTGGCGCCTAAAGGAGGGAAAGCAGATGAAAAACCTGCTGCTTGCAGCATCCATCACCGCCATGATGCTGCTTTCCGGATGCGGAGCGGCGAAAACCGCCGCGGACCACGGCAGCGGCCTGTCGGTGGAGATGCAATCGGGCGGCCAGTACCGGCACGTCCAATTGATCCGTTACGAAAATGGCGAGAAAGTTCCGGATGAAAATGTGGTAAACGCGGACGGCAGCCAATTCGAGGACGGCGAGGTCATCTGGTTTGATATCCAGCCCGGGGAATGGAAAAGTACGACGGCAGTCGCCCTGTCGGTCAGTACAGTCGGAACAGGGCTTGGCGCCCGGCAAACCAAGCCAGTGAAGCTGGAAGACGGGACATCCTGGGCACACGCGGTATTTGACGACAACTGCCTGTCCATTGAGGATTCGGAATGACGGCCGTTAGCGCGCCGCTCCGCAGGAAAGTCATCGCCGCTTCCCTGGGAGGCGCTGCCTTCGCCGTTTTGCTCGGCCTCCTAGCGCCCGATCCGTTCGGGGAATTTCCGGCAACACCCGGCGGCTTCCTGAATGCCTTTACGCTCACCGTCCCGGTTTACCTGTTGTACAGCTTTCCGGTCATCCTTTTGTTCGGCGTGCCGGCTTCGTTGTTTGCAGACTTTCTTGCCAAGCGTCTAGCAAGCCGGGTGAGGAAGCCGGACGCTGAACCGTTGATTTCCGGCGTGCTGCATGCCGTGTTCGGACTGATCGCTCTCGGCTACGGCGTCGCGGCGGCGCTTCTTGGCTTCATCGCCGACCGGCTGCTCAGGAAGCGGCCTGCCCCCGGATGGCCGGCAACCTTCAAGAGTCTCGCCGTCCCCGCCCTCGTCTGGCTCTTTTTCATGTTCATCGTCTATCTGAAGGAGCTGCCCGGTGATTTCCCCGCACTGCTTCAGGCCGCTTTGTAAGGAAAAGAGCTTCCGGATTGAGCCGGAAGCTCTTTTTCTATTTTCCGCAACTCCTTTCGCTGCACCCCCGTCCTATTGGAAAACAAATGAAGGAGGCAGGCCGAATGAAGCGGGGGCTGTTCATCGCGCTGGCGGGTATCGTCGTTCTGCTTTGGGTCGAGCAGGGGCTCGCGGTTTCATACGGATGGAAGACGGTTGCGAAGATGCTTCTATTCCTCGTCATCCCTCTCCTCATCTTCAGGGGAGAAGTGCGGCGGTTCATGGCTTTCGGGCGAACCGATCAGAGGCGGATCCGGATTGCCCTCTGGACGGGAGCAGGTGTGATGGCGGTCCTATTTACCGCGTATTTTCTGCTCAGCAGCCTGATCGATGCGGAGGCGCTCACCGAGGATCTTGCCGGTCGCGTCGGCGTGACCGGTACGATTTATCCGTTTATCGCGCTTTATATCCTGTTCGGCAACTCACTGCTTGAGGAATTCTTTTTCCGGGGCGTGCTCCCCGCGCAGTTCAGGGGGCATCCGCGTCTCGGCCTCACCGTTCCGCCGCTCCTGTTCGCCGTTTACCACATTGCGATTTTCCTGCCCTGGTTTGATTTGCCGATCCTCCTGCTGGCCGTGGCCGGTTTGTGGGCAGGCGGAGTGGTTTTCCAGCTGGTGAACGGCCGGGACGGCACCATTCTGCCTTCCTGGATCATCCATATGGCCGCCGACCTGGCGATTCTCGTGATCGGAGCGTTCATGATTTACGGATAAGCCGGGGCATGCCCGGCGCCAGTTCGTCATTCATCCCACCGGTTTCGTCACTCGGCTTGATGACCTCTCATCCATAGTCCTTGGACAATCGGAAAAAGCGCTCCTGCAGATCAACCTGCAGGAGCGCTTTTCATCGGAGTAAATACTCCCGATTTTTTATCCACACTATGGTTTCGTCATTCAGAGTCTCAATCTCGTCATTCGCCCAACCAGTTTCGTCATTGAGCTTCACTTTGGAAGCACTCACGCCCGAATCCGAAGCACTCGCCCCGATACCCTCTCTTCACGCCCTTGGCACCACAACCGTCACCTTGAACAGATCCCCGTCCAGGTCAATTGTCATCCGGCCGCCGTGCAGGTCAACAATCGATTGGGCGATGGCGAGGCCGAGGCCGGAGCCTTCGGTGTGGCGGGAAGCGTCGCCGCGCTTGAAGCGTTCGAACAGTTCATCCGCGTTGTCACCGAGTTCGTATTTCGAGACGTTTTTGATGGTGAAGCAGATGCTTTCATCGTCCCCGTCCAGTGAGGCATACACCCGCGTGCCCGGCATCGCGTACTTGAGCGCGTTCTGGATGAGGTTGTCGATGACGCGCCACCACTTTTGGCCGTCGACTGAGGCCGGGAGCGGTCCGTCGGCGATGCTGATTCGGAAGTCGAGCGGGGATGCGGCGATTTCCTCGCCGTGTTCGGCGATCGCCTGCCGGACGAGTTCCCCGAGGTCGACTCGCTGGCGGTTCAGCTCCACGTTGCCGGTTGCCATCTTGGAGACGTCAAACAGATCATCGATCAGCGTCTTCAGCCGCTGGGATTTGCGGTCGAGGACATCCACATATTCCGCGTGCTCCTCCTCAGTCAACCCTGGTTTCTTCAAAAGATCCGTATACGTGATGATCGATGTCAGCGGGGTGCGCAGGTCGTGGCTGACGTTGGTGATGAGCTCCGTCTTTAGCCGCTCGCTCCTGGCCTGTTCGGACATCGAGAGCCGGACGCCTTCCCGGAGCCGGTTCAGGTCCGATGCGTGCTTCGCGAACACACTGGTTCCCTTGACCGGAACCTCCTCGGTAAAGCGGCCCGACGCCATCCGGCCGGTCGCATCGATGATCCGGTTCAGATAGCCGGTTCTCCTGATCATGAACAGCAGCACCGGCAGGGCGACCGTGAAGAAAAGGAACAGCCAGATGGCGCCAAGCACCGCAGCTTCACTGCCAAACCCGGAAAGCACCGATAAAACAATGCCCCCGAACCCAAGCCCCGCAAGGAACACGACAACGAGCAGGAAAAGCACCTGCGTTCCGAGCTTTCGGTTCAGGAAGAACGCCCGTATATCGTCCGCCGCTTTCCGGATATAGGCGTGCTCCAGGTCCTGCCCGATCCGGGCGCTGTCGGTGAACCGGCGGACGACATGTAGGATCAGGAACACGGCCACCCCGAGGGCCATCATAAAGAATGCGGCGTTCACGGTCAGTTCCGAGTACAGGAAACTGCCGGTATGGTGCACGAAATTCATGAAGGTTTCCTTCATATACTCCGCGAATGCGAGCGCGATCAGCGACGCCACCGCCGCCGCGGCCGTCACCACGTCTATCGGGAAGCGTTCCAACTTCATTGACAGCGCGCTTCCTGTCCAGACAGAAGGCTGGAGCCGGAACACCGTCAGCAGGAGCGCCAACGCCAAAATGCCGGCCAGCCATACGCCCATGTACGACCGCTGTTCCGCTTTGAATACGGTGTACCCCCAGGCCAGCTGGTCATCGTTCAGGTAAACGGCATCTTCCATCCCCCGCTCCGCGGCTTCAGTCAACACCGACTGCGGGACGATTACCGTTCCCTCGAAAGTTTTCACCTCATCCGGGATCAGGCTGCTCGCCTCGCCTGTGTAGTCCAAATCCCCCGTGAACTGTGAAGCCCGGAGGTAGCCGTTTTTCTCGTTGAAATCCCGCTTGTAGGCCGATTTCTCACGGATATTACCGTTTGTATAGGTTTTCCCGGTTGCCGTGTCGGTCAGCTCGTAGTAAATGTGACGCACATGGTGCTCGAAGGATGGCCGGTTTTCCCTGAGCGCTGTCATATACTCATCAATAGCCCGGCCCTTCTCGGCACGGACCTTTTCTGCGACGTGGTCATCATCCAGGAAATTCTGGCGGATATCCTCCAGTTTCTCATCACGCTCCGCCGCGAGATTCTCTTTTTCCCCGGCACCCTCCGCCGCCTCGATCCGGCCCTCGTACTGGTCCCTGATCGACGCCAGCTGATCTTCCAGGTTCCCGTACCGGTACCGGTGTTCATCCAATTCCTCTTCCGTCACCCCGATTGCTTTCTTCGCCTCTTCCGGATCAACCGGGTTCAGGACATGCGGCCCGATTTGGTTGTAGAAAAAATCCAGGCCGTTCCGGAAATCGTCCGACTCGGTATACGTTTTCCCGATGATCCGCGGCCCCGCCTCAATCAGCACCATCACGGAAAACAGGACAAACGCGGCAAGAAACAGCCAGACGGCCTGTGTCCACTTATTCTTACGCATCAGAGCGCACTCCCTTTCAGCACATCACGCAGCCGGGCGATTGTCTCCGACGCATCCACGCCCCGGCTGTCGAAAAACTCACCGATAAAGCCCGAGCAGTAGATGAGGCTCGCGACCGCAACCGCCAGCGCTATCAGCGACAGCCAGATATCACTTTTCGATTTTGTAGCCAATGCCCCACACCACCTTCAGGTATCTCGGATTTTTCGGGTCCGCCTCGATTTTCTCGCGGATTTTTCGGATATGGACAGCGACGATGTTGTCAGCGTTGTACGCCTGTTCGTTCCACACCCGCTCGTAAATGTCATTGATTGAAAACACACGGCCCGCATTCTGCATGAGCAATTCAGTGATGCGGAACTCTATTGGTGTAAGCTTCGCAGGCTCGCCGTCCACGAGCAGTTCCTTGGAATCGGGATTGAGCGTCAGTCCGCCCACGCGGATTTCTCCACCCGTGTCGGCGTACGTGCCAAGACGGACATAACGGCGGAGCTGCGATTTTACCCGCGCCATCAGTTCCATCGGGTGGAATGGCTTCGTCACGTAATCGTCCGCCCCGACCGACAGCCCGTGGATCTTATCCGTCTCCTCGGACTTCGCGCTCAGCATGATGATCGGGATATTCCGCGAATCCCGGATGCGGAACGTCGCCTGGATGCCGTCCATTTCCGGCATCATGATGTCGAGGATAATGAGATGCACCTCATTGTCCTCCAACAGCCGGAGCGCTTCCTGCCCGTCTCCCGCCTTCAGAACGCCGTAACCTTCATTTTTAAGATAGATTTCGATGCCGTCACGGATCTCCTTATCATCGTCGACGACGAGCACTGTGTACCGCATATCGAGCCGCCCCTTTCTCGTTGATTTCATTGTACCGCGGAAAACTGAAGAAATTAGGAGGGGAAAGATGAAGAATTTCTTAAGGAAGAAATGCGGAGCCGGTCCTTGCCCGGCGGGCCCGGTGTATGAAGCGCTCCCTTACCGGGCATTCTGGGATTGGAGGTGCATCATGAGCAAAAACAAGAAGCAACAGAACAAACCCGGCAGCACGCTAAACCGCGAGGAATTCGGCTACGGCTATGACATCAGCATCGATGACATGGGCGTCATCGGACAGAATGATGCCGCGAAAAAGCAGAAGCCCCGCGGCAATAAAAAGGAAGAACGCTGAAAACGGGCGGCCGTCCAGGACGGCTGCCCGTTTGATAAATTATTCTTTTTTGTCCTGGACCTGTTTCCGGAAATATGGTGCTCTCGTTTCATCGGCACCGCGCCTGCCGAATGTCAGGACAATAAGTCCCGCCAAAAGCAGTCCGACGCCCATCCAGGCGAAAAAGTTCAGTTCCTCGCCGACGATGGCAACGCCGAGAATCGCCGCGGTGAGCGGCTCTGCGAGCGACAGCGTGACGGCGGTTGCCGCCGGGATCTCCTTCAGGCCGGATGAAAAAAGCAGATAGGCGACCGCGGTCGCAGCAATCGCAATGTAGACGATGACCGAGATGCCTTCCTGGGAACGGAGGCCGTCCATCGGATAAATGAAGAGAAACGGCGACAGGAGCAAGGCACTGATCGTAAAGATGACCCCTACCGATGCTGCTGGCTTTGCAAACTCCAGAACAATCTTGCTGGTCATGGAATAAACGGCGAACGTCAGCCCCGCTCCCAGCGCAAGCAGGACACCGGCGGGATTGACCGTGACGTTGTCACCTGTCAAAAGCAGGAGCGCACACCCCGCGACGGCGAGTACTGTGGCCATCGCCCACCTTTGGGTCGGCCTGCGTTTCAGGATGACCCATTCGATCAGACCGGCAAAAACAGGCGCACTGCCGATGCCGGTGACCGTGCCGACCGCGACGCCCGTCAGGCGGACCGAGCCGAAGAAAAACGGCTGGAACAGCGCCATCGCGACAGCCGCGATCAAAGTCGCCCGCCACGGCCACTCCCCGAAGTTCGCCTGGCGCATGGCAACCGCGAAAAACAGGAGGATCAATCCGCCGCCGGCGAGCCTTAGCGCACCAACCGTCAGCGGATGGACGCTCTCGGGAAGATAGGACTGTGCCGTCCCTGTCGTCCCCCATAAAATGGCGCCGATCAGCACACTGATAAACGGCAGCAAATTCATCATGGTTCCTCCTTTGTTCCACTATTCTGATTCGACTATAGCATAATCAGGAGAGCATCCGGTGCCTCATTTTTCCTGAAGCCCATTTGCAATCAGTTTTCTATTTTGTTAGGGTGGGTAACTGTATTCATACTAATCCGCACTTTTTAAGGGGGAACCATGAAAAAAGTCACAAACGTCTTTTACATCACACTCGCACTGATTGCCATGGCTGTCCTGTTCGGCGTTATTGTGCCCGAACAATACGAAATGGTCACCGGCAATATCCAGTCCTTTATCCTTACGAACTTCGGCTGGTATTACCTGCTGATCATGGCCGCATTCGTACTCATCTCACTGATCATCGCGCTAAGCCCGTACGGCAGGATCCGGCTCGGCAAAGACACCGACCGGCCTGATTTTTCGACAGTCACGTGGGTCGCGATGCTTTTTTCCGCGGGCATGGGAATCGGGCTTGTTTTCTACGGGGCAGCCGAGCCGCTGACTCATTACGTGGTGAATCCGCCTACAGAAGAACCCGGAACGGAAGCTGCGCTTAAAGACAGTCTCGTGTCAACCTACCTTCACTGGGGCGTTCCTCCTTGGGCCATGTACGGCCTCACCGCGCTTGCGCTGGCATTTTTCCAATTCCGCAAAAATGAACCCGGTTTAATTTCTGCAACAATGAAGCCGATCTTCGGCGACAAGATGAACGGCCCGTGGGGGATTGCTGTCGATGTGCTTGCTGTTTTTGCAACTGCATTCGGGGTCGCCTCGTCCCTCGGCTTCGGTGCTGTACAAATTAACGGGGGACTTAATCACCTGTTCGGCGTGGAAGTTGGATTTGCCGCGCAATTTGCAATCATCTCTGTTGTGACTGTGCTGTTTATGATTTCTGCCTGGACAGGACTCAGCAAAGGAATCAAATACTTATCGAACACGAATATGGTGCTTGCCGTGCTCCTCCTGATTTTCGTGGTCATTGTCGGTCCGACGCTCATGATTTTCAACCTTTTCACGGATACCCTCGGCACCCACTTCCAGAACCTGATCCAGCTGAGTTTCCGCTCCGCCCCGCTTTCCGGAGACAACCGCAGCTTTGTTGAGGGCTGGACGATCTTCTATTGGGCGTGGTGGATTTCCTGGGCGCCGTTTGTCGGCATGTTTATCGCAAGGGTTTCACGCGGGCGCACCATCCGCGAGTTTCTGCTTGTCGTCATCTTCGTCCCGACGCTGTTCTCTATTTTCTGGTTTGCCTCCTTCGGCACGACGGCTGCCCACGTCCAGGATTCGGGAACAGATCTGAGCGGGTTGGCGACAGAACTTGTTCTATTTAATGTGTTTGATCATCTTCCGTTGTCGATCATCTTGTCCGGCATCGCCATCCTGCTGATCGCTTCGTTCTTTATCACTTCCGCGGATTCAGCGACGTTTGTCCTCGGCATCCAGTCGACCAACGGTTCCCTGACTCCGCCAAACCAGGTCAAGCTGATCTGGGGAATTGCCCAATCCGGCATAGCCGCCCTTCTTTTGTATGTCGGCGGGCTGCAGGCGATCCAGAACACAATCATCATTGCCGCGCTGCCATTTTCAATCATCCTGATTCTGATGACATACAGTACATTCAAAGCACTAAAACAGGAACGCCGCCGTATGGAAGAACTCGCAAAAGGCAAGGCGATCCGCAACAAGTGAAGGCCGACTGCCCGCATCCCTGTTTCCGGGGGACGGGCAATTTGCTGATTTCAGGCGATTTTTTCAGATGCCATGGCAAAAAAATTCAAATAATCCGCTTTGCGTTTGGTTTGAAAGTCTGGTATGGTGGAAAGCTGATTGTCAGGCCATACTATTCACAGGGGGAATCATGAAGAAAGTCTCAAATGTCTTTTATATTACTGTCGCCATCATTGCGCTGACCGTTATCTTCGGCGTCACCGCGCCAAAAACATACGAACGGATCACGAGCAATATCCAGTCCTTTGTCTCTACGTCGTTCGGCTGGTATTATCTGTTGCTGTTTGCCGCATTCCTTATTCTCGCAATCATCATCGCAATCAGCCCATACGGAAAAATCCGTCTTGGAAAGGACACCGACCGGCCTGATTTTTCGACGGCAACGTGGGTGGCCATGCTGTTTTCTGCCGGGATGGGAATCGGGCTCGTTTTCTACGGTGCTTCCGAACCGCTTTCCCACTATGTCATCAACCCCGCCACGGAAGAGCCTGGCACCGGCGCAGCCCTGAAGGAAGGCCTGACCTACTCCTACCTGCACTGGGGGGCGCCAATTTGGGCCATGTACGGCATCACCGCACTGGCACTTGCCTTTTTCCAGTTCCGCAAAGACGAACCCGGGTTAATTTCGTCAACATTGAAGCCGATTTTCGGTGATAAGATGAACGGCCCCTGGGGGGTGGTTGTCGATGTGCTCGCTGTTTTCGCGACTGCATTCGGCGTTGCGACTTCCCTCGGCTTCGGTGCTGTCCAAATTAACGCGGGACTGAATCATTTGTTCGGGCTGGAAATCGGATTCATGTCCCAGTTCCTGATCATCGTGGCTGTGACCGTGCTGTTTATCATATCCGCGTGGTCCGGCCTCAGCAAAGGGATCAAGTACCTGTCCAATACGAATATGGTGCTCGCTGTCCTGTTGCTGATTATCGTGATCGTCGTCGGCCCGACCCTGATGATCCTGAACCTCTTCACGGAAACATTCGGGCTGTACCTCGTGAACCTGCTTGAAATGAGTTTCCGGACTGCGCCGCTCGTCGATGATAATCGCAGTTTCGTCGACGGCTGGACCATCTTTTATTGGGCATGGTGGATTTCCTGGGCGCCGTTTGTCGGCATGTTCATCGCACGTGTATCGCGCGGTCGTACGGTCAGGGAATTCCTGATTGGCGTCATTGTCATCCCGACTGTTTTCGTATCGTTCTGGTTTGCCGCGTTCGGTTCGACGGCGGCCTTTGTCCAGGACTCCGGCACGGACCTGAGCGGATTCTCAACAGAGCTTGTCCTGTTCAATATGTTTGACCAGCTTCCGCTGTCCATGGTCCTGTCGGTCATCGCCATCCTGCTGATTGCTTCATTCTTCATCACATCGGCAGACTCGGCGACCTTTGTCCTCGGCATGCAGTCGACAAAAGGCTCGCTGACACCTCCGAACGAGATTAAGCTGATCTGGGGCGTTGCCCAGTCGGCCATCGCGGTCCTGCTGTTGTACGTGGGCGGCCTCCAGGCCATCCAGAATACGATCATCATCGCTGCCCTGCCGTTCTCCTTTGTCATGATTCTTATGACGATCGGCATCCTCAAGGCACTGAGGGAAGAGCGCTGGCGAATCGAACGGAGTGCCAAAGGGAAATAATACACGGCACTACAAGGCCGGCAATCAAAGAAGTAAAACGGAACGCCCGCTCCCCTGTTGGAGCGGGCGTTCCTGTATTTAATCGAGTATCCGCTTGGTTTCATCCACATCAGCCACGCGCGCTTCTTCGTCACCCGGCTCAATGTAACCTTTCCCGTTGCACACCGTACATGCGTACTGCCAGCCTTCTTCATCGGCCCGCATGCCGGTGCCCTGGCAGGCGCGACATTCCATCTTGTCGTCTGCGCCTTTGCGCTTCTTCTCTTTTTCCTGGCGTTCTTTGGCCCAGTTGATCATGCCGCCCTTCAGCATGACCTCCACCTGCCGCCTGGAGAGCGCGTGACGCACAAGGATCTTCCTACCGGTGCCCTTCACGCCGATATAGAACTCATTCACCGCGGGGATGGTCTCCTTCAGATCGGTCAGCTGGAGGACGTCCCCCTCTTCAAGGGAATCATAATCGTCCGGGTTGGCGAAGGTGAGCGGCAGGATGCCGAAATTCACGAGGTTCTGCCAGTGGATCCGCGCAAAATCTTTTGCCAGTGCGACACGGAGACCGACATAGCGCGGGGCGAGTGCGGCGTGCTCCCGGCTCGATCCCTGGCCGTAGTTATAGCCACCGACGATTGCGTGGCCGCCGGCATTCCGCTGTTCCATCGCCCGCTCATAGTAGCTCGGATCTATGATTTCAAAAAGAAACTTACTGATTTCCGGAAGGTTGCTCCGGAATGGCAACACTCGCGCGCCGCCTGCAAGGATTTCGTCGGTCGAGATATTGTTCCCCATCTTCAGGAGGATCGGGATGTCCAGCGCGTCCTGCAACTCGTCCATTTCCGGGATAAGCGCGATATTCGGGCCCTTATACAGCTCGACCTTTTTCGCCTCCTCATATGGAAGAGGCTCGGCAAGCAGCTTCGTATCGACGGTCGGTTCCTTCGGGTCTTCGATGTCGGTCGGATACGGCATATCAAGTGAACGCGGATCGGTGATGACTCCGGTCAGCGCGGATGCCGCAGCCGTCTCCGGACTGCACAGGAAAACGCTGTCCTCGAGCGTGCCTGAGCGCCCCGGGAAGTTCCGCGGCGTCGTCCGGAGGCTATTGCGCCCGGTCGCAGGTGCCTGACCCATCCCGATACAGCCGTTGCATCCCGCCTGATGGAGGCGTGCGCCGGACTGGAGAAGACTGGCGATGTGGCTTTCCTTTACGAGGTCTGTCAGCAGCTGGCGCGACGTCGGGTTAATATCGAACGACACGCCCGGCGCAATCCGCTTGCCATCGACGATCCGTGCGACGACCGCAAAATCCCGGTAACCCGGATTTGCGGATGATCCGATATAGGACTGATAGATTTCGGTCCCTTCCACTTCGCTTACGGGGACGACATTCCCGGGGCTTGACGGCTTGGCAATCAAAGGCTCAAGCGCAGAAAGGTCGATTTCATCGTGGAGGTCGTATTCCGCGCCTTCATCGGCGAGCAGTTCCACCCAATCATCTTCTCTGCCCTGTGTCCCGAGGAAGCGCCGAACTTCCTGGTCAGACGGGAAGACAGTCGTCGTCGCCCCGAGTTCCGCGCCCATGTTCGCGATGACATGCCGGTCCATCGCACTCAGGTTGTCGAGGCCGGGCCCATAGTACTCGATGATTTTCCCGACTCCGCCCTTTACGTCGTGTCGGCGCAGCATCTCGAGGATGACATCCTTTGCACTGACCCAGTCCGGCAGTTTGCCGGTCAGCCGGACGCCCCAGACCTGAGGCATCTTGATATAAATCGGCTCACCTGCAATGGCAAGCGCCACGTCCAGTCCTCCTGCCCCCATTGCCAGCATCCCCATGCACCCGTTTGCACAGGTGTGGCTGTCCGAGCCGAGCAGGGTTTTGCCCGGGACTGCGAGGCGCTGCATGTGGACAGGATGGCTGACACCGTTGCCCGGCTGGCTGTAATACAGGCCGAACCGCTCCGTCGCGCTTTTCAGGAACAGGTGGTCATCGGCATTCTTGTTATCGACCTGGATCACGTTGTGGTCGACGTACTGTGCTGACGCCTCCGTCTTGGCGCGGTCGACACCCATTGCTTCCAGCTCAAGCATGACCATTGTGCCGGTCGCGTCCTGAGTGAGCGTCTGATCGATCTTCAACCCGATCTCCTCACCCGCCACCATCTCTCCCGACACGAGATGAGACTGGATCAGTTTTTGGGTCACGTTCATCTTCACTGGCGTTCCTCCTTCTTTTGTGTTTGACAGGGTATCCATCTGTTCAAAAGAAAAACCCCGGTGTCCCGGGGCCTATCAATCAGACTTGTGCATCATCGTACTGGGTGCGAAGCAGCCAGGAGTGGTAGAAATACTCCCCTGCCGTAATGATCGCTGCCGTCAGCAAGGCCTCGCCCATGGCTTCATCATAGCCGAGAAGATTAAGACCGCCCCAGACGATCAGAAAACTGAGAACGAAGTCTCCGGCCGTCGCGGCCATATTGCCCATCTTCGGCAAGACCATCAGGTCGCCCATGGCATAGGAAATCAGCCACAATCCGGCGGCGATGATCGTAGAGTCCATGAACGAAACATCATTAAAGAGCGAAAGCAGGATCCATACGACCGGAAATACGAGCGCGGCCTTGATCATCAGCGCTTTTCCGTGATCCACATGACGCGTTTCATCCATTGTCGATTCGCCTCCTTCCACTGCAGATTTGAACGTACCCTCTAAATACCCGGCTTGAATAATGGCAAACATTTCATAACACCAGGAATGATGCCGGACGTCCATTTTTTGTGCATGTCCTTAAGGTTTCCAGTCTCCTCGCCGTCACACGTGGTTAAAAAAGGGAGATTATTTTAAAGATAAAAAAAGACTGCAGCTCCTGTCCAGGAAGCGGCAGTCTACCGGCTGAGCCGAAGCGCAAACCGGTCAAAATGAAGTGATCATCATCAGGCCCAGATACGCCGCTATGACGAAGCCGATCCCCGAAAAGGCCGGCAGCCATTTCGGAAGATCCCGCCTGCTCCCGATAAAAAATAGCGCCAGCAGCAGCAGCGAGATCACCAGGAAGAGGAGACCTTCCAGAGACAGATCAAGCCGGGCATCAATCGGCATAGCCGGAGGGCCGGACAGCCATTCCGCAAGCGGGGCCGACCCTTCCGACCGGAATGTCGAGTCGATATCGTGGGGCGGCGACAGCTTGCTCATCACAGCCGTGAAGAAGAGCACGAGCAGGAGCATGAAGCTTTCCGTCCTGAGCCAACCTGAAGGCGGACGGTCTTTTTTTGCAATGAACCCGTTGATCGCCGCCGCTGCAAGAAGCGGAATGATGCTCAAATGCTTGAGCAGCAGCATCTGGCCATAGGGCAGAATCCAGGAGCTTGCATAATCCCCCGCATTCATCACGAGCAGCATCAGGAAAATTCCTGTTACGATCATGACGGCCATCAGCCCTGCCGCGGCCGGGGTGAACCATTTAAGGAAACCGCGCCAGTCCGGAACGGTATCGGGCTTTGCCGCTGCATGAAACAGGATACCCGCCCAGACCGAAAGTGCCGTCAGATGGATTCCATGGGCGATCAGGCCGCCCGGTTCATCAATGGTTGCCGAATGGCTGCCGTATGCGATCGCACCGAACGCTGACAGGATGAGAAGCAACTGGATAGTCCGGTTCATGCCGAACCTGAGTGCCGCAGCCAGAATGAGGGCGGCTGCAGAAAGCGCAAGAAAGCTGTGTCCTGCACGGAAGCCCGCCGTAATGTCCATAAACCCCCGCAGCCGGTATCCTTCCGGTGCGAGAAGGAATGTCAGCTGAACAACAGGAGCCGCCCCCAGCACCGGAATCGCTGCAGCGAGCAAGGCTTCAGTCCTTCTGCTCAGCCAGGCAGCCGGCCTGCGGCTTTCAGGAATGAATCTGAGCGTAATGGCTCCCGCCAAGACCGCCATCACAATATAGAGGAAGAAATCAGACAGTGCCGTGAAGACGATCATCATTTCTTCTTGCGTAACGCCCTAAAGATCAGGCCCAGGAGTAGGATCACCGCAACCAACAGTCCGACTGTCAGGAAAACGCTGCTCCCTTCTTCCGGCTGGTCCGTGTCGTTCCCTTCCTCAACAGGGGATTGTTCTGCTATTTGTTCCCCTTCGTCGGCAGTTCCCTTTTCAGCCTCTTCTTCATCGGCTGTGTTTTCTTCGGGGACCGCTTCCTCTTCTGCCGGGCTGTCCGCGGAAATGCCCGCAGCCGCCTCGAAAGTGAGTTCTCCGTCGATCGGATGGCCATCTTCACTGATGACATTCCAGAGAAGGGTCCACTCTCCATCCGGCAGCGGCTCGGCGAGTGTGCCGGTCATTTGGACGCCTTCAATGATGATTTCCGTAAACCCGATTTCCCCTTCCGCTCCGGTCAGGGTTAACGTGCTTCCTTCCTCAATGCCCGCACTGAACGTCAGGCTGACTTCCTCAAGCGGTTCCGTTACCGTCGCCCCGTCTTCAGGCACTGACGATTCCATTTGGGAATGGGCCATTGCCGCAGCGGGCCAAGAAAGGGTAAAGAGGATCGCCAGAAACAGTTTTTTCATGTTTTCTCCTTCTTTCCATATAGGATTTAAAAGGTCAGTCATTATATTCACTCCCGGCAGCGGGTGTGTACGTCCACTTTCTTTCCGGTTGCCGAAATGGCTCTTTCGGAACCGCAAAGACGACTGATGATCCAGACATTTTCTAATCTATAGGAGTCAACCATACTAAACAACATTCAAGCCCCGCACGCTAAGAACAGACCGCTCTCGCCATTATTCCCCATTGACCCGCATGGCCAGTCTGTAATATTATTGAACTTCGGGCTTTTTACCCCCCGCGCGGTTCGTAACCATCCCGCGATAACAAAACTAAGGGAGAGAAAACAAATGAACGTTAAAACGATGGCCGTCAATGCCGTCATTGCCGCACTCTATCTTGCCGTCACCGCGCTGATTGCGCCGTTCGGCTTTACGAATATCCAGTTCCGTGTATCCGAGATGTTCAATCATCTTGTTGTGTTCAACAAAAAGTACCTGGTCGGCATCGTCCTCGGCGTGTTCATTTCGAACCTGCTGCTGTCGACGCTCGGCTGGTATGACCTGACATTCGGCGTGGCGCATTCCCTGATCTCGCTGACGATCACAATCTTCCTTTGCAGATTTGTAAAAGGGCGCGTGAAAGGAATGGTCGCGAACACACTCGTGTTCACGTTCACGATGTTCATCATCGCGATCTCGCTGAACCTGGCACTCGGATTTCCGTTCTGGTTCACCTACGCCACTCTCGCCATCAGCGAATTTGTCGTCATGCTTGTCGGCGTGCCGATCATGAATGCGTTGAATAAACGGATCGACTTCAGCAGACTGATTGAAGACTGATTTATTTAAAGCCCCGGCGGCCTGCCGGGGCTTATATTTTTTGGAACTGTCCGCAGACTCATCCGTATATTAAGGAGAAGGAGTGATCTGATGAGAAAATACTACCGATCCACACGGGAAAAGCAGCTGTCTGGCGTACTTGGCGGACTCAGTGAACGGTTCGGTATCGACGTAAGCATCCTCCGAATCGTGACCGTCCTGTCCGGTTTTTTCACATCCGGGATCACCTGGCTGATTTACCTCATTGCAGCCATCGTGATGCCGACGGACAAACAGGACTGATTTCAGTGACCGCGTGAAAAAGCGATGCCGCGGAGGGCATCGCTTTTTGTTATTCCTTATCTGCCACAAGGCCGTCGAATTCAGGGGCTTCCTTCAGGAACTCGAGTTCATAAGAAGAGTTTCCAAATTCCTTGAGGACCGCTTCATTGACTTCTGTTGTGTACGTGACGCGGCTCATTGCCTGCTCGACGATCTTCGCGTCCATCTCCTGGTTTGTCAGGTCCTTGATGGAGTCGATTGCGATCTTCTGAGCCTTTTCAGGGTTGTCGTTGATGAACGCAACCGATTCGTTGTGTGCTTCAAGCAGTTTCGCCGCGAGTTCCGGCTTTTCCTCTGTCAGCTTGTTGTTCGCAACGAGGACCGTGTTCGGAAGGCTTTCACCGTAGGCGATCTCTTCCGTGCTGATGATGACTTTCGCGCCGTTGTCGACAAGGATCGAAGCCCATGGTTCCGGAACCGCTGCAAGGTCAACCTTGCCGGATTCGAACATCGCCTGGTAGGATGCCGGGTTGCCCGTTACATGGTTGAGCGATCCGCCGATCCGGGATGAAGCGAGCTCGTCATTGCCGAGCTGCTGGAGGTACGTTTCAAACTGGACATCATGCGTGCACCCGATGCCGGGCGTGATAAACGTTTTGCCTGCCATGTCTTCGACCGATTCGACGCCGCTTTTCTCGCTCGCGACCACGACCGTTCCGCCGGAAGAAGCGCCTGCAAGGACTTTCACGTCCGCTCCGTTCGAGAAGTTGTTCAGGACAGGACCCGGTCCGACGAGTCCCGCATCGATCTCACCCGACTTGAGTGCGGCCATGAATGTGCCGCCGTCAGGGAACGTGATGTACTTCAGTTCGACATCGTCGCCGAGTTTTTCTTCGTAATAGCCATTTTCCCTGGCCACCATCGCCGGTGCGTGGTCAATATTCGGGAAGTAGCCGATGACCATCTTTTCCTTGTCCCCGCCGCCTGCGTTTTCCGAATCTCCGCCCCCGCATGCTGCGAGCAGCGTGATGATGCCGAGCATGAGTGCTCCAAGCCACCATTTCTTCAAATCCAACATCCCCTTTCCGGGTCCGAGCCCGGTTATTCATTAATACTGAAAATGCACAACTGTAAACTCCGTCATGAAGACGGTTCAAGTCCCCATTTCACCCGCACCTGCTGTTCAAAGCGCTGGAACAGGAGCAGGTCGACTGTGACCCCGATGATGCCGATGACGATCATGATGCCGAGCACCATATCCATCCGGCCGAAGTCGGATGCGTATTTCAGCGTATAGCCGAGCCCCGGGCCGGTGCTGAGAAGCTCCCCGGCCATAAGGGCGCGCCAGCCGAATGCCCAGGCAAGCCGCGTGCCGGTGACGAAATACGGCACCGATGCCGGCAGCATGACCCGGAAAAACAGATCCGGGCCTGATGCGCCCATCGTCTGCGCGGCCTTCACATAGATTGGCGAGACGTTCTGGATGCCGGTGCGCACATTGATCGTCATAACGATTGCCGCACCCAGCACAATAATGAAGATGACCGACTTTTCGTTCAGGCCGAACCACATGATGGCAAGCGGCAGCCAGACGATGCTCGGGATACTCTGCAAGGCTAGGATGAGCGAACCGAGCGTTTCATCGGCCGTCTTGGATTTTGCGAGCAAAATGCCGAGCAGGAGCCCGATCAGGAGGGCGATCGCCAGGCCGACGAGGAGCCGCATAAAGCTGGCTCCGAGGTCACGGAACAGCGTGCCGTCGGCAACCATTTCACCAAGTGCGCGGAACACATCGGTCGGCGCCGGCAGGAGGACCGCCGGAACCTGGAACAGCCGCACCGCGAGCTCCCATACTAGAAACAGAGAGGCGAAGAATACGAGTCGCTTAATAACCAACCGCATGGCTTCGTTCCTCTTCTTCCACTTTGTCGTTTTCCGTCTTTAGCATCTCGAGGATCGATTCCTCATAGGCCGCCATTTCTTTCAGTTGGCCTTCTCTCGGACGGCCGAGTGAAACTTCAATGTCTTTCAGGATGCGGCCTGGATGGGTTCCCATGACGATGATGCGGTCGGACAGCCGAACCGCTTCCTGGATGCTGTGCGTAACGAAAATGATCGTCTTTTTTGTCTCGATCCAGATTTCTTCGAGCACGCCCTGGAGGCGCATACGGGTCTGCTCATCCAGTGCGCCGAATGGTTCATCCATGAGCAGCACCGCCGGATCCATCGCAAGCGCACGCGCGATCGACACACGCTGCTGCATGCCGCCCGACAGCTCATGCGGATGGTGCCCGGCATACTGGCTCAGCTGCACGAGCCGGAGGTATTTCTTGGCGATTTCCCTCGCCTTCTCTTTCGGCATCCCCTTCAGCGGGAACATGACGTTTTCCTCGACGGTCAGCCAAGGAAACAGCGCCGCCTGCTGGAACACCATCCCCCGCTCCTTGCCCGGCTTCACGATATCGCGGCCGTCCAGTTGCAGGATGCCGGTATCCGGTCGGTTCAGCCCGGCGACGATGTTCAGCAGCGTCGACTTGCCGCAGCCGGAAGGCCCGAGCAGCGAAACGAATTCGCCTTCCCGGACATCGATGCTGATATCCTTAAGCACCTGCTCGCGTCGGCCGTCCTTCCCGAAGCTTTTTTGGACTCCATCTATTTTAAGGAACATCATTGCACTTCCTTCTAGTCTATATTAATAATCCATATGGATTTACTAAGATTTAAGCATAATCATACCTCAAAAAGCCGATATGTCAATGGATGTAACTTGGAAAGCGGATTGTTGCTGGAGATATTTTTTTAATCTATACTTTGTAAATAGGAATTAACCCCATCGTATGTGAGAAAGGCGGAATCTGCCATGAAAATAGTACAGTCCATTCTGGATCTGATCGGAAACACCCCCGCCGTCCGGCTCAATAAAATTCCGGATCCGGAGGGCGCGAATGTATATATCAAGCTGGAATCCTTCAATCCGGGGGGCAGCGTAAAAGACCGGGCCGCACTCAATATGATCGAACGCGCTGAAGCGGAAGGCAAACTGATCCCCGGCAAAAGCACGGTCATCGAGCCGACATCCGGCAATACGGGAATCGGCCTCGCCATGGTATGCGCGGCAAAAGGCTACCGGTGCATCATGACGATGCCGGACAATGCGACTGCGGAACGGGTGAAGATCCTGAAAGCATACGGTGCCGAAGTGTATTCGACTCCTGCCGCAGAGCGGATGAACGGTGCAATCGCCAAGGCAGAAGAACTGGCGGCGGATATCCCGGATGCATTCATCCCGATGCAGTTCGAGAACCCGGCGAACGCAGACGCCCACCGCGGCACGACCGCCGTCGAAATTCTGGATGCCTTCGACGGCAAGCTGGATGCGTTCGTGCTGACGGCAGGGACCGGCGGCACCGTGACCGGAACCGGAGAAGAGCTGAAAAAGCGGATCCCGGAACTTAAAATCTATGTCGTTGAACCGAAAGGGTCACCCGTCCTGTCCGGCGGAGAACCCGGCCCGCACAAAATTCCGGGCACCGGTCCCGGATTCGTCCCGTCCATCCTTAACCGGGAGATCTATGATGAAATTTTCCTGATCGAGGATGACGACGCCCAGGTGATGGCGCGCCGGCTTGCTTCAGAAGAAGGCATCTTTGTCGGTGCATCTGCGGCGGCATCTGCCCACTTCGCCGTCCAGATCGCCAAGACACTGCCGAAGGACGCCAACGTGCTGTGCCTCGCGCCTGATACGGGAGAGCGTTATCTGTCGTCCGATCTGTTTCCGGAATGAGGATAAATAAAGAAAGCCGGCACCCGAATTTATTTTGGGTGCCGGCTTTTGTTTTTCATTGAATCTGTCCGGAGTATGAGCGCGCTCATGCAAAGCTCGAAACAAAAAGCGATGCCGCCGCAGCTGATTGCGGGCATCGCTTTTATTTATGATCGCGTCACGAGTTCGCGAAAGGTGGCATGTTCGCGGAGCAGCACCGCCGCGTCCTCGACCATGACACTCGCAGTCGGCAGCATGCCGGCGCCCGGGCCGATGACGGTGAGCGTCCCGGCGTAGGCGGTTTCGATGGCAACCGCATTGTCGACGCCGTCGATGCCGTAGAGCGGATGGTCCGGGCCGATCAGCACCGGGCCGACGGACGCCTGGATGGATCCGTCCACCCCGCGGCGGACATCCGCGATGTGGCGGTAGCGGAGGCCCTGTCGGTCGGCATCAAGCACCTCTTCGAGCGAGAGCAAATCGATGCCATCCATCGGAACGTCTTCCCAGTTCGGCTGTTCACCGAACGACAGGCCGCTCAGGATCATCAGTTTGCAGAAGGCGTCAAACCCGGACACGTCATTGGTCGGGTCTGCCTCGGCATAGCCGAGTTCCTGAGCTTCCTTTAATGCATCCTCGAATGTGCACGATTCTTTGCGCATTTTCGTCAGGATAAAGTTCGATGTGCCGTTCAGGATTCCCTGGATGCCGGTCACTTCGTTGGACAGGTTCAGGTTGCCGATGGTCTTGATTACGGGGACGCCGCCTGCGACGGTCGCCTCGTAGCCGACACCGGTTCCCTGTTCCCCGGCTTGCCGCTCAAGCGCCGGGGCGGCTTTGGCGTACATGACCTTGTTCGCCGTAACGACATGGCAGCCGGCCGCAATCGCCTGCTCCAGATAAGTGCGCGCCGGCTCTTCGCCGACGATCGCCTCGAAAACGACCTTCAGATCCGGAATGGCGAGGATGTCCTCAAACCGGTCGGTAATGAGGACACCCGGTGTCTCGGGGCGGGTTTTATCCAAGTCGCGGACGAGGATCGCAGCAATTTCGATCGGGGTACCGATCGTTTTCTCAAGTTGTTGTTTCCGTTCATTCACGATTGTATAAATGCCTTGGCCGACCGTACCGAATCCAAGGATGGCCGCTTTTACTGGAGCCATGGGCGAAACACCTCCGACACAAAGATTCCTTCCAATATAACAAGTTCCGCCCCGCAAGGAAACCCCCGGGGCGGGAAAAGTTTAAAATTATTCAAACATTCAAGCGTTTACCGGTGCTGCGGCCTCGATCGCCTGTTTCAGGTCGGCGATGATGTCTTCGACATTCTCCAGGCCGATGGAAAGGCGGACAAGTTCTTCGGTTGTGCCCGTCTTTTTCAGGTCTTCCGCGGACAGCTGCTGGTGCGTCGTGGAAGCCGGGTGGATGATGAGCGAGCGGGCATCGCCGACGTTCGCAACATGCGAGAACAGCTTGACGTTGTCGATCAGCTTGCGGCCCGCTTCGCGTCCGCCCTTAATACCGAAAATGAGGACCGAGCCGGCACCGTTTTTCAGGTACTTTTTCGAGAGTTCATACGACGGGTGCTCTTCGAGGCCGTTGTACTGCACCCACTCGACGGATGGGTGATCTTTTAGCCACTGAGCGACCTTCAGTGCGTTTTCGTTGTGGCGCTGGATGCGGAGGTGAAGCGTCTCAAGCCCCTGGAGGAACAGGAACGCATTGTCCGGGCTGAGCGTCGGGCCGAAGTCGCGGAGCAGCTGAACGCGCAGGCGTGTCGCGAATGCCGCATTCGGCGTGTCGATGCCGTAACGGAGGCCATGGTAGGTCACATCCGGCTCCGTGTATCCAGGGAAGCGTCCTTGCGTCCAGTCGAACTTGCCTGCGTCTACCGCTACGCCGCCGACACCGCGGCCGTGTCCGCCAATCCATTTCGTCGCGGAGTGGACGACGACGTCCGCCCCGTGCTCGATCGGGTTTGAGCCGTATGGCGACGCAAACGTGGAGTCGATGATGAGCGGCAGGCCGTTCTCGTGTGCAATGTTAGCGACTGCCTCCACATCGAGGACATTCAGACTCGGGTTGCCGATGATTTCGCCGAAGATCGCTTTTGTCTTGTCGGTGATCGCCTCGCGGAAGTTTTCCGGATCCGTCGAATCCACGAACTTCACGTTGATGCCATAGCGCGGGAGTGTGACCGCGAACAGGTTGTACGTGCCCCCGTACAGGTTTGCAGCAGAGACGATTTCATCTCCTGCCTGGGCGACGTTCAGGATCGAGAATGCGATGGCCGCCATGCCCGAAGACAGCGCGACTGCAGCGGTGCCGCCTTCCAGTTCCGCAATCCGCTTCTCGAACGCGTCAACCGTCGGATTCATGATTCGGGAGTAGATGTTGCCCGGCTCTTTCAGGGCGAACAGGTTCTGGGCGTGCTCTGTATCACGGAATGCATAAGCTGTCGTACGGTAGACCGGTACGGCGATGGCGCCTGTTGCCGGGTCCGGCTCCTGGCCTCCGTGCACGAGAATCGTTTCTGGTTTGAATGAGTTTGTCATATTGATTGCCTCCTAAGGTATGGTTTCGATGGAAACGCGATAGGAGAGGAGGTTTACCTTTTCGGAAAAATGAAAAACCCTCTTCACTGATAGGAAGAGGGCCGATGCGAACACGCCGCATGCCTCCCCTTATCTGTCAGATCCGCTCCCGAATCTGTAGGAATTAGCACCTTTGCAGACAGGGTCTGCCGGTTGCCGGGCTTCGCAGGGCCTATTCCCTCCGCCGCTCTTGATAAGAGTATTCTGATTTTGTTTTCCATCTGGTAAACAGTATAGGACTGTGCTGCGGGTAAAGTCAAGTGTATTTTTCAGAAAAAACATGAAACGTTTACGAGGCTCATCCGTTAAATTATAGAAGACTGCCGTTCCTGGGAGGGATTCTATGAAAACCTGGAAAGAAAAGCTGGTAGCAAATGGACTGGCCGAATACATTGCGCCATTTTCCGAACTGACGAAGCCGGGCTTCCGACTGAATAAAGAAGACGCCGCCGGGACGCTGGCTCCCGGCGCATCGAAGTTCGGAGGTGCGCCGGACCTTCCGCCTGATGTGGAGATCCCGTCCAAGGACGGCAAGCCGCTTACGCTGATCGCCCAGCTTAATCTGTCGGATGCAGCGCTTGCCGGCACTGCCCATCCGCTTCCTGGTTCCGGTGCCCTGTCATTTTTCTATGACACGGAAGAACAGCCGTGGGGCGGAGAGCCGGAAGACCGGAACGGCTGGAAAGTGCTGTACTTTGAAAGTCCGGCTGAACTTGAAAGGCGTGAAGTTCCTGAAGAAGCGATGCTGCCGGAGTTCGCTGCAGCGTTCCTCGAGCAGGAAATGCTGGACACAGACGCCGTGATCGGGATGGATTTCGACGACGACACCGGAGACGCTATCTTCGGACTGCTGGAAGAAGGCGCTCCGCATCACCGGGTGCTTGGCCATCCGTTCGCCGTCCAGAACCCGGTGTTCCCGGAAATCGCCCACTACTGTGACGGAATAGAAGACTGGGATGAAGCTGCAAAAGCAGCGGATGACTACGTCCTTCTTTTCCAGATGGACAGTGACGAAGATCTTGATGTTGTCTGGGGCGACCTTGGCATGCTGTACTTCTGCATCCGGAAAAAGGATCTTGCCGGGAAGCGCTTTGACCGGACACAGATGATCATGCAGTGCGGGTGACGGTTAACACCCCTTATATTAGGCTGAATGAAGCTTAATATAAGGAAAAAGAACAATCATAGGAGGCTGACGACATGCCCGAGCAGCTGGGCTGGATATGGATCATGATCGCCGTGACGGCCGGTTACCTGATCGGCAACATCCACGGATCGACCGTCGCCGGATGGCTGTCCGGCGTAAACCTGAAAGAAACCGGCGTGAAAAATGCCGGTGCATCAAATGCCGCCATCGTGCTCGGCAAGAAATTCGGCGCGCTCGTTGCCGCCATCGACATCGGTAAAGGGGTCGCGGCCGTGCTCCTTGCCAGATGGATTTCCCAGGCAATCGGGCTCGGACCGGAAGCGGGAGCCCTCCTTGTCTTCTCGATGTCCGCGCTGACCATCCTCGGGCATAACTTCCCGTTTCATATGCGCTTTAATGGCGGCAAGGGCACGGCAACGGTGATTGGCGTGCTCCTGGGCTTCGACTGGAAGATCGGCCTTGTGGGACTCGCTCTTCTCATTCTCGTCTCGCTCGTGACCGACTTTCTCGTGTTCGGTGTCCTCATGCTGTATGTCACGTTTACCGTGACAGCTGTTTTCTTGGCCCCGGGTATCGGACCTGACCTGATTGCAATCGGATTATTTGCGATGGCGGTCTGGAAGCATGTCGAGAACTTCCGCAGGATGCGGGCCGGCGAGGAAAACCGGGTGTCCTCGGTATTCGGAAGGAAGAAGGCTGCCTAGCTCCACTAATATTAGCGCTCATAAAGAAGGGGGACCTGTCTGGACAGGTCCCCCTTCTTCATACTCAGTTATGCTGCGCGACCGGCTCGACCAGGTCGAGAAGGTCGGCATGGTTGTAGCCGAGATCTTCCGCGACTGACTTGTAAGTCACACGGCCCGCATAGGTGTTGAAGCCTTTGCGGAGCGGCTCGTTGTCGAGTGCCGCCTGCTTCCAGCCTTTGTTCGCGATCTGGAGTGCATACGGAACCGTCACGTTCGTGAGCGCCATCGTGGATGTGCGCGGCACTGCACCCGGCATATTGGCTACAGCGTAATGGACGACGCCGTGCTTTTCGTAGATCGGATCGTCATGTGTCGTGATGCGGTCGGATGTTTCGAAGATGCCACCCTGGTCGATCGCGATGTCGACAAGCACGGAGCCCGGCTGCATGGACTTGACCATCTCTTCTGTTACGAGCTTTGGCGCTTTGGCACCCGGAATCAGTACAGCCCCGACGACGAGGTCTGCGTCCTTCACTGCTTCCGCGATGTTGAACGGGTTCGACATAAGCGTCTGAATGTCATTTCCGAACTGGTCGTCCAGCTGTCGGAGACGTTCCGGGCTCAAGTCGATGACCGTGACCTGTGCGCCCATTCCGATCGCGACACGCGCTGCGTTCGCGCCGGCCATCCCGCCGCCGATAACGGTGACTTTTCCTCGCTGGACGCCCGGTACGCCGGACAGAAGAATGCCCTTGCCGCCGTGGATGCGCTCAAGGAACTGGGCGCCGATCTGTGTTGCCATGCGGCCCGCTACTTCGCTCATCGGCGAAAGGAGCGGAAGCGAACGGTTCGGCAGCTGGACGGTTTCATAGGCGATTGCTGTCACTTTCTTCTCGACCAGCGCTTCCGCAAGCTCCGGCTCTGCAGCCAGGTGCAGATATGTGAACAAAATCAGGTCCTCCCTGAAATAGCCGTACTCTTCCGGGAGAGGCTCCTTGACCTTCATGACCATGTCTGCTGCCCATGCTTCGGCAGCTGTCTCCGCGATGACCGCGCCTTCTGCCTTATATTCCTCATCCTTGAAGCCGGAACCGAGGCCCGCCCCCTTCTCGATGATCACATCGTGGCCTGCAGTGGCCAGTGTCGCCACGCCTGCAGGTGTCATCGCAACGCGGTTTTCGTTGTTCTTAATCTCTTTAGGTACTCCGATTCTCATTTCCATTCCCCTCCACGTTAAAGGGAGGCAGTCGCCTCCCGGATTCTAGGTCCCCAACTTATCTATTTCAACGGTTTTCTTCAAAAACCTTCCTGATCACAGAAATAATAAAATCGACATCCTGGTCCGTGCAGGAAAGCGGCGGGGACAAGGTCAGGATATTGTTATACCCTGCTACCGTGTCTCCGTTTTTGCCTACGATCAGGCCGTTCGCCTTGCAGCCGGCGATAATCTTGCCGATGCGCGCGGCACTTGCCGGTTCTCGTGTCTTTTTATCTTCTACCAGTTCGACGCCAAGCAGGAAGCCGATTCCCCGGACTTCACCTACATGCGGGTGCTCCTCAAGATGCGCCAGTTCTGCGCGGAGACGCTCGCCATGGCGGTCCGCCCGCTCAACGAGTCCCTCCCGCTCGATGATCTCGAGGTTCTTCAGAGCCACCGCACATGCCGCCGGGTTGCCGCCGAATGTGTTCACGTGGCGGAAGTGGCTGTTATCCGCGCTGTCCTTGAACGTCTCATAGATGTCCTTCCGAACTGCGGTGACAGACAGCGGGAGGTAAGCGCTTGTGAGCCCTTTTGCCATGGTCACGATGTCCGGCTTTACGCCAAAGTTCTGGTGGCCGAACTTCTTGCCCGTGCGGCCGAAGCCGCAGATGACTTCATCGATGATGAGCAGAACGCCGTGCTTGTTGCAGATTTCCTGTACCTTCTCAAGATAGACCGGATGCGGGATGAGGATGCCGCCGCCCGTAATAAGCGGCTCCATGATGATCCCGGCAACCGTTTCCTTCTGCTCCCAGATCATCTTCTGCTCGAGCTCTTCCGCCCGCATGATGTTGTAATCCTCGACGCTCATGCCTTCCGGACGGCGGTAGTTGTCCGGTGGCGCCACATGCAGGAAGCCTGGTGCGAGCGGTTCGTACTTGTACTTGCGGAGCGACTGGCCGGTAGCGGCGAGCGCGCCCATCGAACTGCCGTGATAGGCACGGTAGCGGCTGATGAACTTGTAGCGGGAAGCTTCACCCTTTTGCTGGTGGTACTGGCGGGCGATCTTGAACGCGACTTCGTTCGCATCAGATCCGCTGTTGGAATAGAAGATCATGTAATCGTCCTCGAGCCACTCGTTCAGCTTCGCCGCAAGCTCGATCGCCGGCTCATGACTTTGCGTCATCGGAACGTAGCACAGTTCCTTCATCTGATCATAGGCCGCTTTGGCCAGTTCCTCTCGGCCGTAGCCGACGTTGACACACCACAGTCCGGACATGCCGTCCAGATAGCGGTTCCCTTCATGGTCCGTCACCCAGGCGCCTTCCCCTTTTGCCCAGATCATCGGCGGGCTTTTCTCCACGTATGGAGAAATGTGATGCCAGACATTTTGCCGGTCTTTTTCAACGAGCGACTGAGCTTCCGTTTTTACAACGGTCATCGTACTATCCCCTTTCGGATGGGTTCGTTTAAAAGTCAGCCGCCGTAGGGGCGGCCGCTTGCTGATCTTTCGTGGAGCCTTATTGATCTTTCGCGGTCACTTATTGATCTCTCACGGTCCTTTATTGATCTTTCACGTCCCGCTGACCAGCCGCCCTCCGCTTTTCTACTTGGCCAGACCCTCGGGGTCATAAGCCGGCCTGCTTTGCGGGTCAGGACCCGCGCCGCGCTCCGTCTTATGCTTGTCGGGTCTGAACACGCCCGCTCCGCTTTTCTATTGTCCAGCTCCACGGGCCAGACCCTCGGGGTCATAAGCCGGCCTGCTTTGCGGGTCAGGACCCGCGCCGCA
>NZ_JAHBCJ010000009.1:29070-99465 GCF_018390575.1 Bhargavaea massiliensis
GCCGCATTCCGTCTTATGCCTGTCGGGTCTGAACAGGCCCGCTCCGCTTTTCTATTGTCCAGCTGCACGGGCCAAACCCTCGGGGTCATAAGCCGGCCTGCTTTGCGGGTCAGGACCCGCGCCGCATTCCGTCTTATGCCTGTCGGGTCTGAACAGGCCCGCTCCGCTTTTCTATCAGTGCCTTTGAGTCAGCATCTTCTTCCGTGTATAGAACTCGATGCCGTCTTTGCCGTTGGCGTGGAGGTCGCCGTAGAAGGACTTCTTGTAGCCCGAGAACGGGAAGAAGGCCATCGGTGCCGGTACGCCGAGGTTGACGCCGAGCATGCCGGCATCGATGTCGTCGCGGAATTCGCGGATTGCCGATGCGCTGTCGGTGTACAGGCATGCACCGTTTGCAAAGTCCGAGGCGTTCGCGAATTCAATCGCTTCCGAGAGGGTGTCAACACGGACGACCGACAGGACCGGTGCAAAGATCTCGTCTTTCCAGATCTTCATTTCCTGTGTGACTTCGTCAAAGATCGTCGGGCCGACAAAGTAGCCGCCTTCGGAGCTCGACTTGTCGTTGCGGCCGTCGCGAACGAGTTTCGCGCCTTCTTCAACGCCTGATTCGATGTAGCCGATTGTGCGGTCCTTATGGGCCGGGCGGATGACCGGGCCTAGGAATACATCGTCTTCAAGACCGTTGCCGATCGTGATGTCGTCTGCCGCTTTTTTCAGCCGGTCGACGAGTTCGTCCGCCACGTCACCAACCGCAACGACGACTGCGGCAGCCATGCAGCGCTCGCCCGCGGATCCGAACGCTGCGCCCGTGATGTTCTTGACCGCATTGTCGAGGTCCGCATCCGGCATGACGATCGAGTGGTTTTTCGCGCCTGCCAGCGCCTGGACGCGCTTACCATGTGCCGTGCCCGTCTTGTAGACATATTCCGCCACCGGCTGGGAGCCGACGAAAGAAATGGCCGGAACGTCTTTATGCTCGAGAAGGCCGTTGACGACGTCATGTGCGCCATGGACGATGTTGAATACCCCGTCAGGAAGGCCTGCTTCTTTAAGAAGGTCTGCCAGGCGATTTGCCAGGAGCGGCGTGCGCTCGGACGGCTTCAGGACAAACGTGTTTCCTGCGACGATGGCGAGCGGGAACATCCATGCAGGTACCATCATCGGGAAGTTGAACGGCGTGATGCCGCCGATGACGCCGATCGGATAGCGGTACATGCCGGACTCGATGTTTTTCGAGATGTCCGGAAGCTGCTGGCCCATCATGAGTGACGGCGCGCCTGCGGCGAACTCGACGCATTCGATGCCGCGGAGCACTTCGCCGTGCGCTTCAGTGAAGCTTTTGCCGTTCTCGATCGTGACGAGACGCGCAAGCTCATCCCAGTTTTCGACGAGCAGCTGCTGGAATTTGAACATGACCCGTGCACGCTGTGGTACCGGTGTCTTTTTCCAGGTTTTGAATGCCTCTTTCGCCACGGCAACTGCTTTGTCGAGATCTTCCTTAGTGGAAATCGGGACTTCGGCGATGATTTCACCTGTTGCCGGATTTGGGACTTCTTCATATTTTTTTGTGGTCGATTTGACCCATTGTCCACCGATATAGTTTGAAAGCGTTTGCGTTTTTACAGCTGCTGTTTCCATTGATAACTCCTCCTCATGGTTAAATGGTCATCTTGACGGTCTGACTTGTTCACTTCATAATCTACTGTACAAACTATCAGAATGTTTGTCATTTTACAATGTGTCAAATAGAGAGGCTTTGGGATTTAACGAAAGGGTGGCTGAATGTGAAGAACATCGAGCTGACTGTCCGGGACATACTGGAACGGGAGTCTTTCCGGAAAGCCCAACTGGCCGCAGGTGCCTCCGGCCTTTCCCGGAAGATCCGCTGGTCGCATATTCTTGAAGTCCGTGAATTTGAATCTCTGATCAACGGCGGTGAACTGATCCTGACGACAGGCATCAGTATGGCACTGGACCTGGAGACGCAGCTTTCCTATATCCGGAAGCTTAATGAACTGGGGGCATCCGCACTGTGCATCGAACTGTCTGATCCTTCGAGACAGATTGCCCCGGATGTGCTGGAGCTCGCGGACAAGCTTGGCTTTCCGATCATCGTATTCAAAGAAGTGATCCGGTTCGTCGACATTACGCATGACCTCCATACAGCGTTGATCAACCGGCATCATAAGATGATTTCAGAACTGGACCGGCTGTCCGGGCGATTCATCGAACTGTCCCTTACATCTAATGGCATCCTGAAGATTCTCCAGGAGCTCCATTCCTACTTCCGGCGCGAGGCCATCTTCATTACAGACCGGCCGGCCCCTTACTTTTATCCGTCGGAGGCCAAAGAAAGCGAAGCCCTGCTGCGGGCCCGCCTCGATGCTGATGGCGGATTGGAGGACACCGGGCGCTATGTGGAAATTGCGGCCAGGCGGTATGCGAGCGTACCGGTACGGGGACCAGGCCAGATATGGGGGCGGCTCTTCCTCGGCATGGACGAGCCGCTCCGGGAGGATTTCTATTTTCTGATCCTGGACCGTGCAAGTCTTGCTATTTCCCAGGTGCTCCTCCGCAACCGGACGGTCGAAGAACGCAAACAGAACCTGGAGGATAAAGTAGTCCGTAACCTCATTACCGATCGCCATGTGGACCCCGATACAATCCGCTCCGTCCTTCCCGCGCACAGCAGGAACATGTATTACCGGGCGTTCAGCATCCGCCTTGAGCCGAATGCGCCGTTCCCGTCACAGGACCTGCTTGAAGAAGAACTCGTCCACCGGGCACTGTTCATCAGGAGCCTGTTCCAGCGGCACGGGTTCTTCCCCGCTATTACATCAGGTGAAAATGAGATGACCGTCATCGCATTTTTCATCTCGGAAGAGCAGCAAAGCCGCAGCGACGACCGGTTCCGGCCGCTGATTCGTGACTTTCGGAACATGCCGCCGCAGTTTGAAAATAGCCGATTCGGCATCAGCAAGACTTATCAGGACCTCTCCGACATCCGGCGGGCTTACCGCGAAACCGAGGATGTCATCCAGCTTCAGAAGGAAGGCATCGCGGAGTCGGTGTTCTATGGAGGGCTCGGAATCCACCGCCTGCTGCTGCTATTGAAACGGAGCGGCGAGCTGGAGACGTATGTCGACGATTATCTTGGAACGCTGATTGAACATGACGCCCGCCATGAATGCCGCCTGTTCGAGACACTCGTCGTTTATCTGGAATGCGGCGGCGCCAAGAAAGAAGCGGCGGAACGCCTGTTCATCGTCCGCCAGACGCTTTATCACCGGCTCGGAAAACTTGAGGGCCTGCTCGGCCCCGATTTTATGGAGCCCGCCAACAGGCTCGCATTGGAAGTTGCTGTGCAGGCGTACCGG
The DNA here is from genome assembly GCF_018390575.1 of Bhargavaea massiliensis. Classification (GTDB taxonomy): domain Bacteria; phylum Bacillota; class Bacilli; order Bacillales_A; family Planococcaceae; genus Bhargavaea; species Bhargavaea massiliensis. The sequence goes on from NZ_JAHBCJ010000009.1 coordinate 32,448, forward strand.
ATGCTGGAACGGAACGAACCTGAAGAACAGTTGCCGGTACTTTGAGTGCCGAGTCAATTAATTTTGTCCGCCCTGGTTATCCGGGCGGGTTTTTACATTCCGTCACCCATTCCGAACGAGCATTTAACGTCTTGTCTATTCCTTTGGCCTTTTCGGTTCACTATGATAAGAGAAAGTCAGTATCTTCAAGCAATTCATGAAAGCGCTTCCTAAATTGCAGTCAGTGAGAAAGGGGATTTTTTAATGACCTTAGAAAATCAGACAGACCCCGGTTCCTCCGGGCAACCAGGCATGAAGTCAGACTTGAAAACACGCCACATCACGATGATCTCGATTGCAGGAGTGATCGGGGCGGGCCTCTTTATCGGGAGCGGCGCGGTCATCAACTCCGTCGGTCCGGGCGCCATTCTTTCCTATGCATTTGCCGGACTGATCGTCGTCCTGGTCATGAGGATGCTTGGCGAGATGGCCGCCGCGTACCCGACGAGCGGCTCGTTCTCGACCTACGCCAATGAGGCCATCGGGCAGTGGGCAGGATTCACGATCGGCTGGCTGTACTGGTTTTTCTGGGTCGTCGTCATCGCCATCGAGGCACTTGCCGGCGCGGCCATCATCCAGTATTGGATCCCGGACTTCCCGATCTGGCTCATGAGCCTCATCCTGACGGTGGCGCTGACTGCGACGAACCTGTTCTCCGTCAAGGCATTCGGTGAATTTGAATACTGGTTCTCCCTCATCAAAGTCGTTGCCATCACGATTTTCCTCGTACTGGGAGTTGCCGTCCTGTTCGGATGGTACCCGGGCATCGAGGCTCCGGGCACGGTCAACCTGATCGGTGAAGGCGGGTTTATGCCGTCCGGATTCGGCGCCATCATGCTCGGAATCACGGTCGTCATCTTCTCGTTCATGGGCACCGAAATCGTCGCCATCGCAGCCGGTGAATCAGAGAATCCTGTACGCTCCGTTCGAACCGCGACCAACAGCGTCGTCTGGCGAATCCTCATCTTCTATATCGGTTCGATTGCAGTCGTCGTGACGCTCCTGCCGTGGAACTCAGCAAACATCCTGGTCAGCCCGTTCGTTGCCGTACTAGACCATATCGGCATTCCGGCAGCCGCCCAGATCATGAACTTTGTCGTTCTGACTGCCGTGCTCAGCTGCCTTAACTCAGCACTCTACGCCAACTCCCGGATGCTGTTCGGAATGGCCAAAAAGGGAGATGCTCCAAAGTACTTCCTGAAGCTCAGCAAAAAAGGCGTCCCGGTGCGCGCGATCCTTTTCAGCACCGTATTCTCTTATGTCGCGTGCATCATGAACTTCATCTCGCCGGATAAGGTCTTCCTATTCCTGATCAACTCGTCCGGAGCGGTCGCCCTTCTTGTCTACCTGATCATCAGCGTCTCGCAGCTGCGAATGCGGAAGCGGCTCGAGCAGGAGCGCGGCCACCTGCCGGTCAAGATGTGGCTGTTCCCTTACCTGACATACGCGACAATCATCGCTGTCGCAGGCATCTACCTGGCGATGTTCTTTATCCCGTCCATGCAGATCCAGGTCATCCTGACCACCCTCGTCGCGCTGGGTGTCGTCGGCATCTACTTCGTGTTTTACCGGAAGAAGCAGGAAGCTGCAGGGCTTGGACAGGCTCCGGTTCATGTACAGCGCTCTCCTGAATAAAAAATGAGAAGCGCCCCTTCCGAAAATCGGAAGGGGCGCTTCCTATTGAATCGAAAATATCTCCGGTTCAGTCATGCCCCGCCTTTGCCCGCAAGGCTGAAGTCATACGCTTCCCGTTTCATCACCAGACTGAAGACAACGAAGGCGATAAGTGACAAGACCACCGGAAGAACGACCGGGTGCATGCCAAACAAATTCCCATTTATGGAACTCCACTGATAGATTGCGATATAGCTGACCATCCCGGTGGCCATCGAAGCGATGGCGCCGTATTTGTTGGCGTACTTCCAGTAGAGACCGAGGACGATCGGCCAGATAAATGCCGCTTCCAGACCGCCGAATGCAAACAGGTTCAGGAAAATCAGCAGATCCGGCGGGTCAAGCGCCAAGATAAAGACAATGACGCCGAGAAGCGCGGTGACACCGAAACTGATGCGCTTGACTGTTTTAATGCCGGCTTCCGGCCTGATGTAATTCAGATAAACATCTTTCACGACGGTCGATGAGACCAGGATCAACAAGGAGTCGACCGTCGACATGATCGCAGCCATCGGTGCTGCAAGCACGATGCCCGCCAGCCAGGCCGGCAGGACGTCCATTGCAATCAGCGGGATGACTTTGTCGCCGACGTCGATGCCCGGCAGGATTGGTCTTGCAAATACACCGATCAGGTGCATGTTGAGCATAATCACCCCTGTGACGACGGTACCGATGATCAACGCACGGTGCATAGAGCGGGAATTCTTGTAGGACATCGACCTGACGGCGATTTGCGGCAGGCCGACGACACCGACGCCGACCAGGATCCAGAACGAAGACACATAGGCCATTCCGAGATTGCCGTCCGCGCCGAACGGCGTGACCAAGTTCGGATTTTCCGACACCAGGTCTGCAATGATGTTCGGAATCCCCCCGCCTGCGATGATGACCCCGATCAGGAGGATAAGTGTGCCGAGGACCATGACTGCGCCTTGGACCGCATCCGTGACAGCAACGGCCCGAAACCCGCCGATCGTCACATAGACAAGGACCGAAACGGCGAAAATGAAGAGTGCCGTATTATAGCTGACTCCCGTGAGTGATTCGACAAGGCGGGCACCACCGATCCACTGGGCAGCCATTGCCGAAAACAAAAAGATGATGATGGCAGCGGCCGACAAGATGACGACGGGCGCGCTGTTGTATCGTGCCTTCAGGAAGTCGACAAGCGTCAGTGCGTCATAACGACGGGCGAGGATCGCGAACTTCTTACCGAGCACCATGAGGACAAAATATCCCGTGACGACCTGTGTCATCGCGAGCAGGACCCATCCGAAGCCCATCGTGTAGGCGGTACCCGGACCGCCGAGAAAGCTCGAGGCGCTGCCGTATGTCGCAACCATGGTCATCGCCAGGACGAACCCTCCGAGACCTCGTCCGCCGAGAAAGTAATCTTGGAGAAAATCGGCGTCGGCTACCTTTGCCCCCTTACGGCCCGACCAGATACCGATGAAAAAGATGATGACCAGGAAAATGAGGAGCGGAATAATCACTGCCCAATTCATTGCGCACCCTCCTCTTCCTCAAACGGAACTTCTGTAAAAAAGAAACGGACCACGATCACGACGAGTACCGCTACGACCACGAACCCGAGCACACAACTGTAGAAAAACCAGTCCGGAAGTCCCCAGATGTAGGTGTATTCCTCGACTGGCCTGGAACCAAGGCCATAGGCGAATCCAAACCACCAGATGAAGTTGAACAGCGCCAGTCCGACGCCGATCCATGCCTCTCGGTGGGCCACCCTGAAGCGGGGATCGCCAGTTTCCTTCTTAACCATCACGTTTTCCCCCTTGTCATGGCCTCATTCAAGGTCCATGCATTGTTGCCCCCATTGTACAATGCCTGGACTGCCAAGGAAACAGTTGTTTTCGTCAAATCAATGCTGATTCAAGCAAAAAAATACAAAGTATGATATAATCGTATATGGACAACCTGTCCGGAGGGCCGGCAATTTCGCCGCTCCCGTACTCATGCTTGGGATTTGACCCGGGCTTTTTCTTTTTTGCCAAGAAATTTCAAAGGGGTGGATAAGGATGGCTTTTCCTGCAAAGCAGAAAGATCAGTCGCCGTTTGTCGCAGCACGTAAAGTGGGCGAGGTGATTTCTTTCGTCCGTAACGATCATGAGGTGATCGGGAAGATTGATAAAATTCTCGAGAACTCGGTCATCGTGCAGATTACGAAAGATGACGCCGAAGCGATCGGCGTGCCTTCCGACCGCACCGTCGTGTCGCACAAGAACTATCACGTCTTTGAATAAGCTTACAGAAAAACAGCGCACGGCCCCTGCTTTGGGACCGCGCGCTGTTTTTGTTTTGGCCTGCCCGGCTGACTGCAGCGGTTCCGCCCTTCCCCTATCATCTTTTTGTCTATTGACTGAATTAACATTTGTCTGTATATTGTGTCAAAGAGCTATCCCCGGGGTTCCTGCCGCCCGGTTCAACCGAATACGTTTTCTTATCAAGAGAAGTGGAGGGGCTGGCCCGAAGAAGCTTCAGCAACCCGCCGGAATCCGGCAAGGTGCTAATTCCAGCGGACCGATTTGTGTCCGGAAGATAAGGAAGGACAAAAAGCGCATCAAGCCCTTCCTGTTTTTGCAGGAAGGCTTTTTTGTTTTTCCGGATTCCCGATGAAAGGAATGACCATTCATGAAACTGCTTGACCGATTAAAGTCCGACATCCTGGTGGCCGACGGCGCCATGGGCACGCTGCTGTATTCCTACGGCATCGATTATTGCTATGAGGAACTGAACGTGACGCGTCCGGACGCGGTCTCGAAAATTCACCGTGACTATGTGGAGGCCGGAGCGGATGTGATCCAGACCAATACTTACGGGGCCGGCCTGTTCAAGCTTGGACGCTATGGGCTCGAGGGCCAGATGGAGGCGATCAACCGGGCGGCGATCCGCCTGGCGAAGGATGCCGCTCCGGACGGACGATATGTCCTCGGCACGATCGGCGGGGTGCGGGGTGTTCAGAATAATGGGCCGGAACTCGGGGAGATTGTGGAATCCGCGGTTCGCCAGGCGGCGGTTCTTTTGGAGGGCGATCCGGACGGCCTGCTGCTGGAAACGTATTACGACCTTGACGAGCTGGCGGCCGTTGTCCGGCGGTTGCGCAAGCTGACGGAGCTGCCGATTGTCGCGCAAGTGTCCCTTCAAGAACCGGAAAATCTTCAAAACGGCACCAGCCTGAATGACGCGTTCCGGTTGTTGGAGTCGGAAGGAGCCGATGTCGTGGGCGTCAACTGCCGGCTTGGCCCGTTTCATACGATCCGGGCATTCGAGCAGGCGGAACTGCCGGAACGCGCCTTTTTGTCGGCCGCTCCGAATGCAAGCCTGCCCGCGCTCCGGGAAGGCCGGTTCGTGTATTCGTCAGGCGCCGACTACTTCGGGCGTTCTGCTGTCCGGCTGCGAAATGAAGGGGTGCGGCTGATCGGCGGGTGCTGCGGGACGACGCCCGACCATATCCGGGAAGCGAAAAAACACCTGGAGGGGCTGGCCCCCGTGATGGAAAAAGACGTGGTGCCCCGAATGCCGCAGGAAATCCGGGAAGCCGATCCCCTTTCCCGTGAGCCGATCCATGTGCAGGCCCAAAAAAGGCGGACGGTCATCGTCGAACTGGACACTCCCCGCCACCTTGAGACGGACGCTTACTTTCATGCCGCCCAGACGCTGTATGAAGCGGGAATCGACGCGGTCACGCTGGCGGACAACTCCCTCGCCTCCCCGCGCATCAGCAATGTGGCGATGGGCTCGCTGCTCAAACACCGCCATGGTGTCCATCCGCTGATCCACATTACGTGCCGGGACCGGAATCTGATCGGCCTGCAGTCGCATCTGATGGGTCTGGATGCGCTCGGCATCGGCGATATCCTCGCCATCACCGGAGACCCGGCGAAAGTCGGCGACTTCCCGGGCGCGTCGAATGTGTACGACGTCTCCAGCATGGAGCTGATCCGCCTGATCAAGGGGTTGAACGAAGGCATGTCCTTTTCCGGCAAATCGCTCCGGAAAAAGACGAACTTCTCTGTCGCGGCTGCGTTCAACCCGAACGTCAAGGTGCTGTCCAAAGCGGTCCGCAGGCTAGAGAAGAAGATCGAAGCGGGCTCGGATTATTTTATCACACAGCCGGTCTATTCCAAGGAAACGGTCATCGAGATCCACGAAGAAACCAAACACCTCGGCGTCCCGATTTTCATCGGCATCATGCCGCTCACGCATATCCGGAACGCCGAGTTCCTCCACAACGAAGTGCCGGGCATCCAGCTGTCCGATGAAGTGCTGGAACGCATGCGGGCATGCGGTGAAGACCGCGCGGCAGGAGCGGCGGAAGGCGTTCAGATCGCCAAGGAGCTGATCGATACTGTGGCGGAGCTGTTCAACGGCATTTACCTGATCACACCGTTTCTCCGCTACGAAATGACGCTCGACCTTTTCCGCCACATCCAGCAGATCGACCGACGAAAGGAGTCCCAATCCTATGCCGACATCACGAATTAACGAACAGCTGAACGAGCGCATCCTCCTTCTGGACGGGGCGATGGGAACAATGCTGCAGGCCGAGGACCTGTCCCCTGAAGATTTCGGCGGGGAAGCCTACGATGGCTGCAACGAAAACCTCAATCTCACCCGTCCCGACGTAATCCGGAACATCCACGCCGCCTACTTGGAAGCAGGCGCCGATATCATCTCCACCAACACGTTTGGCGGCACTCCGCTTGTCCTGGATGAATTCGATCTCGGCGACAGAGCAGAAGAAATCAACCGGCAAGCGGCCATTCTCGCCAGGGAACAGGCCGATGCCTACTCGACGCCGGAATGGCCGAGGTTTGTCGCGGGAGCAATAGGGCCGACGACCAAAACGCTGTCCGTCACGGGCGGCACCACTTTTGAGGACTTGTCGGAGCACTTCTATGTTCAGGCCAAGGCGCTGATCGAGGGCGGTGCGGATCTGCTGCTCATGGAAACGAGCCAGGACATGCTGAACGTCAAAGCCGGCACGATCGGCATCCGCCGCGCCTTCGTTGAAACAGGGACCGAGCTGCCGATCATGATCTCCGGGACGATCGAGCCGATGGGCACGACGCTTGCCGGCCAGTCGATCGAGGCGTTTTACCTGTCGATCGAGCATATCCGGCCGCTGTCGGTCGGGCTGAACTGCGCAACCGGCCCCGAGTTCATGACCGACCATCTGCGTTCTCTGTCCGAGCTGGCGAATTCCTACGTCACCTGTTACCCGAACGCCGGGCTTCCGGACCATGAAGGACGTTACCATGAATCTCCTGAGTCCCTGTCACTGAAGCTGAAAGGTTTCGCAGAAAAAGGCTGGCTCAACATGGTCGGCGGCTGCTGCGGCACGATACCGGACCATATCCGCGCCCTACGCACGGCGGTCGATGGGCTCGAGCCCCGGAAGCGGCCGGAAGAAGCCCATGGCCACGCCGTATCCGGCATCGAGCCGCTCCTGTACGACGACTCGATGCGCCCGCTCCTGATCGGCGAGCGGACGAACGTCATCGGCTCGCGCAAATTCAAGCGGCTGATCGTCGAGGAAAAGTACGAGGAAGCCGCGGAAATCGCACGCGCCCAGGTTAAAGGCGGTGCGCACGTAATTGATATCTGCCTCGCAAACCCGGACCGCAACGAGCTGGCCGACATGAAGGCGTTCATGCAGGAAGTCGTGAAAAAAGTGAAGGTCCCGCTCGTGATCGACTCGACTGACGAAAATGTCATTGAGGAAGCGCTCAAGCATACGCAGGGCAAGGCGATCATCAATTCCATCAACCTTGAAGACGGCGAGGAACGGTTCGACGCGGTCATGCCCCTCGTGAAAAAGTACGGAGCGGCCGTCGTCGTCGGGACAATCGACGAAACCGGGATGGCGCTCACACGCGAGCGCAAGCTGGAAGTGGCCAAGCGCTCGTATGACCTGCTCACGATAAAGTGGGGTCTCGCCCCCGAAGATATCATCTTCGACCCGCTCGTCTTCCCTGTCGGCACCGGCGATGCGCAATACATCGGATCCGCCACCGAAACCGTTGAAGGCATCCGGCTGATCAAACAGGAAATGCCGCGCACGCTTACGACGCTCGGCGTCTCAAACGTCTCGTTCGGCCTTCCCCCAGTAGGCAGGGAAGTGCTGAACGCCGTCTATCTGTACCACTGCACACAGGCGGGCCTCGATTATGCCATTGTCAACACGGAAAAGCTTGAGCGTTTTGCTTCGATTTCAAGAGAAGAAATCACCATGGCGGAAGATCTCCTGTTCCGGACGACCGACGAGACGCTCGCCGAATTCACCGACTTTTACCGTGACAAAAAGAAGGAGAAAACAGAAGACGACATCCCGAAAACCGTGCCTGAGCGGCTGGCTTATTATGTGGTCGAGGGCACGAAGGAAGGCCTCATCCCGGACCTTGAAGCGGCACTGCAGCTTTACGATACCCCGCTTGATGTGATCAACGGCCCGCTCATGGACGGCATGGCCGAGGTCGGCCGGCTGTTCAACGACAACCAGCTGATTGTCGCGGAAGTGCTCCAAAGCGCCGAGGTGATGAAGGCGTCGGTGTCGTTCCTCGAACAGTTCATGGAGAAAAAAGAGGATGATTCCGGCAAAGGGAAAATCGTGCTCGCCACCGTCAAGGGCGACGTGCACGATATCGGCAAGAACCTCGTCGACATCATCCTGAGCAACAACGGCTTTAAAGTGGTGGATATTGGCATCAAGGTGACGCCCGCGACACTGATCGATGTGATCCGCAAAGAAAAGCCGGACATCGTTGGCCTGTCCGGGCTGCTCGTCAAATCCGCCCAGCAAATGGTGCTGACCGCCCAAGACTTCAAGTCGGCGGGGATCAACCTGCCGATCATGGTCGGCGGGGCGGCACTTACCCGCCGCTTCACAGAAACAAAAATCATGCCGGAATACGACGGGCCCGTCCTGTATGCCAAAGACGCGATGCAGGGGCTGGACCTTGCCAACCGCCTGCAGGGAGGCAGCCGCGAGAAGCTGCTGGAGGAAATCGAACAGCAGCTCGACAAGCGCCGTGAAACCGAAGCCTACCGGGAATCGCGCGGAACCGCGGTGGCCGTTGCAACCCGGCCGGTCCGGACCGTCCGCAGTGATGTCAGTGTGATGGCGCCGAAAGACTTGCGGCGCCGGATTATCCGGGACTACTCCGTTTCGCACCTCTACCCGTATGTCAACATGCGGACACTGATCGGCCACCACCTCGGACTCCGGGGCAACGTCAACAAAATGCTCGAAGAAGGCGAGCCGAGGGCCCATGAGCTACTGGAACTGGTCACCAGTTTTCTCCAGTCAGGCAACCTGCGCGCCTCCGGTCTGTATCAGTTTTTCCCCGCTCAGGCGGACGGGGATGATGTCGTCGTCTACGACCCGGAAGGCAGCGGACGGGAAATCGAGCGCTTTTCGTTCCCCCGGCAGGAAAAGGAACCGTTCCTGTGCCTCGCCGATTACCTGAAACCCGTGGACAGCGGCGAAATGGACTATATCGCGCTGATGCAGGTGACAGCGGGACATGGCGTCCGCGATTTCGCCGAGAAGCTGAAAGCCGACGGCAAATTCTTGGAGAGCCATGCCTTCCAGGCCACCGCGCTTGAACTCGCGGAAGGCTTTGCCGAACGGATCCACCAGGAGATCCGCGACCAGTGGGGCTTCCCGGACGCGACCGACTTCACGATGCAGGACCGGTTTGCCGCCCGCTACCGGGGTCAGCGTTTTTCGTTCGGCTATCCCGCATGCCCGAACCTGGAGGACCAGGCGAAGCTGTTCGGCCTCCTGAAGCCCGAAGACATCGGTGTCCATCTGACCGAGGAATTCATGATGGAACCGGAAGCCTCGGTCTCGGCAATCGTGTTTGCCCACCCGGACGCACGGTACTTTAACGTGTGAGTGAATGCCAAGCGGCGAATCGTCATTCTCAAACAGGGAATCGTCACTCTCGAGAGGCGAATCGTCATTCTCAAGTGATGAATCGTCATACTCACTGGCAGAATCGTCACTCTCAGCTCACTTATCCCGAAAAACCCAAAACACCCCTGCAGCCACTTTCGCTGCAGGGGTTCAACTATTCATCAAACGACGAGCCGTACATAGCCATAGACGATGGCAGCCAATACCAGCGAACCGATCAGGCAGGCGGCAAACGGCCTGAATCCCGCTTTCCGGAACGCATTAAAACTGACCCCCAGGCCGATGCCGGCCATCGCCATCGCCAGCAGCAGATAAGCAAGGTCGACGAGGCGCGCGGCGACCGTTTCCGGCACAATCCCTGTTGTGTGGACGGCGCTGACGGCGAGGAAGCCGAGGATAAACCAAGGTATCGGCAGTTCCCGGAACGTCAGGCGCCCTCCCTGTTGTCCTTCTTTCTTCATCTTCCGGGCGGCATAAATGCCGATGCCCGCCGCGACAAAGACAAGGAGGACGACGCGTGTCAGTTTGACGACAAGCGCAAAATCAAGCGCTTCGGCCCCTGCCGCGTCCCCGGCCGCGACGACGTTTGCAATCTCATGCAGCGAACCGCCGGCAAACAGGCCGTACTGCTTCTCGGTCAGTCCCATGACCGGGTGCAGAAGCGCATAGGCGAAAGTGAACAGCGTCCCCACGATTGAAATGATCGCTACGCTCACCGCGGTCTCTTCCGGCTTGGACTTGACCTGAGAAGAAACCGCGCCGATCGCAGCCGCTCCGCAGATACCCGTGCCCGCCGCGGTCAGGAACCCGATTGCCGGATCCGACTTCAGCAGTTTGGCCGCAGCCCAGACCGCTGCGATCCCGACGGCCACACTGATGGCCGCGAGCCCAAAAGCTGTCCAGCCGGCCTCCGCCAGGTCACCGAGATGCAGCCGCATCCCGAGCAGGATGATCCCCGCCCGGAGCAGTTTTTTCGAGGCAAACTTGAGTCCGCTCCCCCACTCATCCTTCACCGGCAAGAATGTATTCCAGAGCATGCCGAGCAGGATCGCAAACACGAGCGGCCCGATCAGCGATATATATGGAAGGCCGGCCGCGAGCTCTGCGAGCACCGCAAGCAGAAGCGTCAGGCCGATTCCGATCCAGAATCCTTTATTCATGAATGTTGCCCCTTTCCTTGCCTTCATTATAGACTTACGGTGTCAATCATTAAAATGAACCTTCATGATAGAATCAATCAGAAATTCTGATGGAAAGGAGGCAGGATATGCTTTTGGAGCAATTAAGGACATTCACCGAAGTGGCAGAGCGCAGGAACTTTACGAAAGCGGGTGAGGCGCTGAACCTCGCCCAGCCGACTGTCAGCCTGCACATCAGACAGCTGGAGGAGGAATTCGGCACGGCGCTTTTTATCCGGTCACGGAAGCAGTTCAGCATCACGCCGGCCGGGCAACTGCTTTACGAGCGCGCCAGGCAGCTGCTGACGCTTGCGGAGGAAACGAAGGAAGACATGATGCGGCAAAGCGGCGAGCTCACCGGCACGCTGACCATCGCTGCCAGCTACACGATCGGCGAATACGTGCTCCCCCGCCTGCTGGAAGATCTGCTCGCCGCCCATCCGAAGCTGGAAGTCATCATCTCCATCAGCAATACCGAGGAGGTCGAGGCCAAAGTGCGCGAGTTCCGATGCGATGTCGGCTGCATCGAAGGCACCGTCCGGCTTGACGGTCTCACCGCCGTCCCGTTCATGGAAGATGAGCTGATTGTGGTCTGCGGAACCGGCCATCCGCTTGCCGGAAAGGCCGACGTCACCCCTGAAGACCTCCAACAGGCGCGCTGGATCACCCGCGAGGAAGGATCCGGTACGAGGGAGCATACCGACCACCTGCTCCGCTCCCTCGGACATGTGAAACCCGGCCGCATGATCATCGGGTCGAACGGCGGCGTTATCCAGGCGGTCGTCGCAGGACTCGGCATCGCTGCGGTTTCCGTCCATGCAGCGCAGGACGGTCTTGAAACCGGCCGTCTCGTGCAGCTGGACGCCAATATCCCGCCGCAGAAGAGGACGTTTTCCGTTCTTCATGCACCGGCGATGCAGGGCCATGCCGCCGTATCCGCGTTCCTGGAGGCGGTCGGCAAGAAGAAATAAAACGGCACACCGGATGCACTTATGTTTTACTGTTTGTTTAATTTGGAGGTAGTTTTTGTAGACGGTGAGGTTTTTTCGCCTGCAGTACTTATTTGCGATTCGTCCTTAGGTATATGGGCCTGCGCTGTATGGAGTGCTTCAGCGAGGAGGTGGCCTGCTGTTTTGGGTGAGTATCCATTGCATTACGCAAGGTGTCAACTCTCCAAACACCTCCGGCACGTAATTCCCTTATTATCTCGAGGAACTTTGATTCCGAGAAGGGCTTTCATACCATTTGGCTTTAATACCATTTAATGAGACAAAACGTTATGTTAGAATTGTTGAACTCTACAAAAAGGAGAGGTTACATGAAAGTACTACTAATATTAAATATTGCTGTTTCTGTGATTTCCTTGCTTTTAAAGTTGTCAAACAATTTGTTTTCTATTCCAGTTGTTTTCTTTATCCTGCCTATTATCTTTGCTACATATAGCTTCCAATTAATAAAGAAGAACAAGAAGAAAGAAAGTTATATTTTTGTCGGGGTTACAACCGTCTTGACATTACTGGCTCTAAGTAGTTTTCAGTACTAATAAAAAAGTTCCGACATTAGTCGGCACTTTTCATAGGGAGTCTGTATGTACTTACCCCCTTGTCTAAGTCTAATTAATATGGGGTTACACTCCAGGAAACCGGGACATGCGTATAGTATGGACGTTGATAAGGGTTATCTCGGTGCAACTTATAGTCATATGTAATAACTACCTTAAAACCATTGTTTCCGGCGCCGTGGTTAATTGCTGCAGCAATTGCACTAGCAGCTCCCGCGTAAACGAAAACTTTTGCTAGCGTAGAGAAGATACTTTTTCTTTCTAGAATAGTGGAAACACCGCCAGCCCCAGCACCGTAAATACCTAAATCTGTATTTGTGATATAAATAGTTTCCCTATACTTCACGTTGTTATCGTAAATTGGTACAGGATACTGACCATAATTGGGTTGAACCTCAAATTTAGAAGCCGAGGCAACGCCGCTTCCTGAGACACAAACACCTGCAAACGCCACAACAATTACCATCAAAAGTTTTACCATATTCTTCATTCTATTCCTCATTTTGGTTTTATTATATCACAGAATAGAAACAAATTTAACCCTTTTCTTGATTTTTTGGATAATTCATTGACGTATGTAGTTGCTGTAAATTTGTTTCACATTTCTATGAGGCGAGAAAGGACTTTCCCATCTCACAAACTCGAGGAGAGCCAAAATTCCCATTTTTCAGCTGTCTCGAGTGTCACCGTATAGCTTGAAATATTTGTCGGGACGAACTACATAATGACGGGCTTGCTTACCCTCCATAGGGAGACATGCTAAAATGGTACTATTCCGAATTTACCCAACTCCAGAGGGGAGACCGTCAAAATGAAAGAGAAACTGATCGAGCGCCTCGTGCGCTACGCAAAGATTGATACACAGTCCAATGAAGAAAGCACTTCGACGCCGTCGACGGAGGGCCAGTGGGACCTGCTCCGCCTGCTCGAGAAGGAAATGGCGGAGATCGGCCTGACCGAGATCACGCTGGACGAAAACGGCTACCTGTTCGGTACGCTTCCGGCGAACACCGACAAGGAACTCCCGGTGATCGGCTTCCTCGCGCATGTCGATACGGCGACGGATTACACGGGCAAAAACGTCAATCCGCAGCGCATCGACAACTATGACGGATCCGACATCAAACTGAACGAAAATACTGTCATGGCCAGGTCCGTGTTCCCGCAGCTGGACAACTACAAAGGCCACACGCTGATCACGACGGACGGCACGACACTTCTTGGAGCCGACAACAAGGCGGGCATTGCAGAGATCATGACGGCGATGGAATATCTTGCGCAAAACCCGGATATCAGGCACGGCAAGCTCCGTGTTGCATTTTCCCCGGACGAGGAAATCGGCCGCGGGCCTCACAAGTTTGACGTCGAAGCGTTCGGTGCGGACTACGCCTACACGATGGACGGCGGCCCGCTCGGCGAGCTCCAGTATGAAAGCTTCAACGCAGCTGTGGCGAAAGTGACGTTCAACGGCACGAACATCCATCCCGGCTCCGCAAAGGACAAGATGGTCAACTCGATCCTGATTGCCCATGAGTTCCAGGCGGCGATGCCGGCGGATGAAATCCCGCAGAAAACCGATGATTATGAGGGCTTTATCCACCTCATGTACGTAGACGGTTCGGTCGAGAAGACCACTCTCTCCTACATCATCCGTGACCATAGCCGCGAGAAGTTCGAAGCGAAAAAGCAACTGCTTGAAGAAACAGCCGCCAAGCTGAACAGCCAGTACGGCGAAGGCACGGTCGAACTTGAGCTGAATGACCAGTACTACAACATGGCGGAAAAAATCGAGCCTGTCATGCATATCGTGGATATCGCATCCGACGCCTTCAAAAACCTCGGCATCGAACCGAACATCATCCCGGTCCGCGGCGGCACGGACGGCTCGCAGCTTTCTTACATGGGTCTGCCGACACCGAACATCTTCACGGGCGGCGAGAACTTCCACGGCAAGTATGAATTCATCTCCGCCGACAATATGGAAAAAGCGGCGAATGTCATTATCGAGATGGTGAAGCTTTACGAAGAACGCGCATAAGGGGGCCGTATCATGAAGGAGATTACGCTTGGCATTTTCGCTGCATTATTTTTTGCAGTGACGTTCGTCCTGAACCGCTCGATGGAGCTGGACGGCGGCAGCTGGATGTGGAGCGCCTCGCTCCGGTTCTTCTTCATGGTGCCGTTTCTTCTCCTGATTGTCGCATTGCGCAGGGGTCTGGGCACTTCTTTCTCTGAAATCAGGCGCATCCCGGGCCCGTTCATCCTCTGGAGCTTTTTTGCGTTCGTGCTGTTCTACGCGCCGCTCACGTTTGCGGCCGCATACAGCCCGGGCTGGCTGGTTGCGGGAACGTGGCAGCTGACCATCGTGGCGGGCGTGCTGCTCGCTCCGCTGTTTTTATACACGATTCACACGGCTGACGGTGAAAAAAGGGCTCGTCACCGGATTCCCGTCGTCTCCCTCGGTATCTCCTGCATCATCCTGCTTGGTGTCGTGCTGATCCAGATGCCGCATGCAGGAACGGTAGACGGTCGGACTGTTCTGCTCGGCATCCTCCCGATTGTCATCGCGGCGTTTGCCTATCCGCTCGGGAACCGGAAGATGATGGAGACACTCGGCGGGCGGCTTGACACGTTCCAGCGGGTGCTGGCGATGACGCTGGCCTCGCTTCCGTTCTGGCTCCTGCTTGCCGGCATTGCGGTTGCGACAGTCGGGTGGCCGTCCTGGGGACAGATGGTCCAGTCGTTCATCGTCGCGGTCTCGTCCGGAGTCATTGCGACCACACTGTTTTTCATGGCCACCGACCTTGCCCGGCACGATCAGGGGAGGCTCGCTGCAGTCGAAGCGACCCAGTCGCTCGAGATCGTCTTTGCCCTTGCCGGAGAGATGATCCTGCTGTCGCTTCCGCTCCCCGGCCCGGTCGCCCTCGGCGGCATCGCCGTCATCATCGCCGGCATGTCGCTGCACAGCTTTCAGACCCTGCTTGCGAAGCGAAAATCCATTGCTCAAGCTTCATAGAACAAACGTCAAAGGACCGCTCCGATCATTTCGGAGCGGTCCTTTCACATGGGGACTTATACCGTTTGAGAGGACTCTGTCTCCCCAAGCAGGGACAGCAGAACCGGCCGGTCTTCCGGGAAAGAGAGTTCCAGGGAGCCCAGCTCGTCTTTAGCCTTCCAGGCAATCTCATGGATCAGTTCGTCCGGGTCGCAAATCTCCATGCGGCCGCCGATAATCGTTACCTCAAAATACCGGACCTCAACCGCCCCGTCCGACTTCACGAATAGCGGCCGGACAACCATTCCCTCGTACCCGGTCTCTTCTTTCAGTTCACGGAGGCAGCATGCTTCAAACGTTTCTCCGGCTTCCTTCCCACCGGATGGCACAGCCCATTTCTTCTCCTCTTCAGGTGTTCCCTGAAGCACCATCAGAAGCCGTCCTGCTTCGTCCAGGCAGACCGCCGCTGCTCCCTGCCACATTACCGCTTTCCGCTCCTCTCCCACCATGTCTCGTCCGGATAGTCTTCCTGCCATTTCTCGAAAAGCGCTTCCTTGATCTCCTGATTGAAAAAAAGATCGTCCTCGATCAGCATCCGGTATCCCTCACTCGGGTCATTGCCGGAAATCCATTGATAGGGTTCTGCCGCCTGATTGATGAAATGAGAAGTTGTGGCATCCTCAGTTATGCGGGCCTGTGCTTCTTTGACCACGTCATACGCCTGTTCAGGATCAAACAACAGAGTCAGCTCGGCAAGCAGCGCATAGTCGAGGAACCTCATATCATACGGGCGGGATGCCCTTTTTTGCTCGAGGCTGTACATCAGTTCCTTCCATTCCCTGGCATGCAGTAAAAGGGTGTGCTGATAATCTTCCACCTCTTTGGCTGTCCGGCTGCCTTCCGCAGCTGACCAGGCAGCCAGCACCTGCCCGGCTCCTTCAAAGTCATCTTTGAACAGACGATCATGAAATTGCTTCACCTTTTCCTGCATTTGTTCTTCATCTTTCCTATAGGCATTCATGAGTGAACCGCTGAAATCAGCACTGCTCTTGCCGGTGAGCTTCTCCAGCCGGGCATAGAACTGGTCCTGCGATGAAGAATTCATGAGCAGCAAAACGGACTCCTTTCCATACTGCTCAATCAGATGCGCTACCGCAAAATAGCTCTGTGCATAAATGTCGCTGTGCTCGAGGGCGGCCAAGAAGTCTTGGCGAGTGCCGATTTCTCTGAGGTCACGTGAAATCTCCACTTCATTTGGGTCAGCAGGGGGGAGGGGGTGCTGGACATACATCGCCAGGCCTTCCTCAAACCATTGGGGGATTGTCCCGGGCGGAGTACCGTGAAGGGCCTGATACTGATGCGAACGATAATGGACATATTCGTGGAGCAAGACGGATTTCCAGTCGGAAATGCCGGAGCGCAGCGTGGCCGTAGACGTTTTCCAGTTATACACACCTACTGATTGATCAGCAACGCCTTCTCCCAAAAGGCGATCCGAGAAACGGACAGTCAGCCGCGCTTCCGGAGCTTCACCCAATAGTCCGGAGACCACCGGCTCCATCTCATGCAATGCAGCACTCACCTCATCAGCCAGTTCCCCCTCACCATCACGATATAGAATTGTGTACGGCCCCGACTCCTGTACCCTGCCGGTCCGCTCCGGCCATTGGATTGATCCGATTACTGCCAAAACCAATACTGCAGCACCAGCCAATATGGTCAAAACAAACAGAGACACGGATAACCATGCCTTTTTCATCTTATACAGTACGATTATTCCCGCCGAAAACAGTGCGAGACTGCTGATGACCGCTAGTAAAACCATGACTCCTCCATTATTTGCCTTTATGCTAATATTAGCATCACTTATGCTTGATCGCGACAAGATATTGAAAATTCCATCTAAATGTTTCAAACACAAAAAAACGCCCGCTCACTGTGAATGGTGGCGAACGTTTTCCTGATCATTTTTCCACTTCAAATTCATGCTTGGTCCCGTCGCTGAATCTCAGCTCCAGGGAAAAGTCGGTGAAGTCTTCCGGCAGGCTGAAGGTTGAGAGAATGTTCTGGATCTCTTCTTCCTGGTTGGAGGATGGCGTGATCTCCAGCTGTTCCACTAGAGGATAAAGGTCGTTAAAGGCCTGGATACCCTGTTTTTTGATGCCGTTCATGTCGTCCTCATAGCCGGCAACGACTGAGTTGTCCGGTTTGAGTTCAAGCTGGGCCTCGTACTCTTCATCATTGTCATATTCGACTTCCAGTTCAAACTCCGTATAGTCCAGTGCCTGCATCTTCTTCCTCATGTCGGCCTGGCCGCTGCCGTCAGAAGCCTGAGATTTAACCGGTGACTCGCTGTCCGTGCCGGTCGCCGATTCTTCTCCTGTGTCGCCATTCTCTGCTGCCGTGGTTTCAGCTGCCTCCGCTTCTTCCTCCGGCACCGCTTCCTCCGCTCCGTCCGAACCGCATGCCGCCAATGCAAGCGACCCCGCGATGACGATCGGGAATGCAAATTTCGCTCTCATCCTGATCCCTCCTTCGGTGTCTTGCTATACGCATTCCCGGTGAACGGGGCTGCTACACTTAGACTTTTGGAGGAAATCATTTCTTGCGCCACCCAAAACGGCCCTTCCCGGGGGTATATAGACCCCATTGAGGAAAAACCCTAACCCGAATAGGAACGTACGTTCTGTTTTGTGGTATAATAAGTGAGCAGCCTTGTCCGGACGGCATACCCCGGGGAGGGGGTGATGCCTTTGACCGTCGCCGAAGCGGCCGGATTGATCATTCAGGTGGCCGGCGCCATCGTCGGCCTGCTGACGCTTGTCGTGACACTGATCGTCGCCATCAGCAAAAAAGAATAGCCGTCCCCCTCGGCCAAGGTTGGGACGGCTCTCGTCGTATCCGCCTGCCCCGTTCGGGCACAGGCTGCACCGGGCCGGATGTTCGCGCATCCGGTCCTTTTCGTAGTTCCTCTTTCTCATGTCATTATACCTTATCGGACCGGCTGCCTCAAGAAAACTCCGGTTTCTGAAACGCGCGGTCAGTCGCGGTCATACGGCCCGAGGATCTCAAGCGCTTCTTCCGCGATCGATGTGTCGATCGCCTTGTCGAAGTCGATCTCCCCGGAAATTGCGCCGGCCGCTTTGTAGTGTTCGTACTGCTCCCGGATGTTGTCGATGAACATCTTGCCGTCCGGATCAAGGCCGGTCACCTGCACCTGCTCCCACATTTCCGGATCCTTCAGCGCGGTGTGCTTCACCATGATGTCGATGATTTCATCCTTGCCTTCATCCTTCTGGAACGCATCGTTGTAGTCGCGCAGGCCCTTCAGGTAGGCGAGCATGAAACGGAGCGAAATATCTTTCTCCTGCGTCATGAACTGCGGCGAGCCGAGCACCATCGCCACCTGGGTTTCCGGTGCGAACTCGGTTGCATCCCGGAAGCGTTCATGCATGCCCTGCAGGACGCCCTGGGCAATCAGCGGCTCGATGCTGAGCGCCATGTCGACCGTTCCGTTGTCGACCGCTCCGAGCATGCTGCCGAAGTCTGCGATCAGGACAAATTCCACTTCCTCCTCCGTAAAGCCGGCATGCTCGATCAGCTTGTCAAAGAAGTAGCTGTCGATTGAGTTGCGCGACGAGACGGCGATCTTCTTGCCCTTGATGTCGGCGTATTCCTCGATGCCGCTGTCCACGCCCCTGACGAATGTAAAGTACGACTTGCCCGGGACGTTATGGCCTTTGTCGGCGATAATCCGGACGTCGATGCCCTGTGCGATCGCGTTAAAGAACGAAGCGGTCGAAACGCCGCCTGCGATGTCCACCTCGCCCGCTGCGACCGCAGGCAGCATCTCGTCACTGTTGGCGAACTGGGCAAATTCCACGTCGATGTTGTAGTCCTCGAAATAGCCCTTTTCCTTCGCGATATAGAATCCGGCACCCGAAGCGGCACCGTCCTCCGCGATCGTGACCGTCACACGCTCTTTAAGCGGTGCCAGGTCCCCCGATGGATGCTCGCCTTCCGGAGGATCCGCGGTCTCCTTCGGCGGCGCGGGCTCTTTTTGTGTGCATCCGGCCAAAAGCAGAAGGGCTGCCGCAGCCGCGGCGAAGCCGGCCTTCAATTTATGTTTCCCCACACTGATCCCCCATCTCTCTGTCTTTTCCCGACAGGCCGGACTGCCGGCCTGTAATTGCCTTCGACCCATCAATGACCTTGTTCGCTTACGAAATCACCGAATCGGCGCAGGAAAAACCGGCATTCAGCCTCTCGACCGCTGCACTTCGTCCTGGAGGTGCTTCAGCACCCTGACGAACTGCTCCGCGATGTCCGGGTCAGCCCGGATCGCTTCCATCGTCCTCGGCCTCGGCGCCGCCACCCGGATCTCCTCGGAAATCCTTCCCGGCTGGGCGCTCATCAGGAGGATCCGGTCGGACAGGAGCAGAGCCTCGTCAATGCTGTGAGTGATGAACAGTACCGTCTTTCTCGTCTCCGCCCAGATCTGCAAAAGCTCTTCCTGGAGGATGAACTTATTCTGCTCATCAAGCGCGGCGAACGGTTCATCCATGAGGAGGATTTCCGGATCGTTTGCAAATGCCCGGGCAATCCCGACCCGCTGCTTCATGCCGCCGGACAGCTCCTTCGGGAAGCGGTCAGCGAATGCCATCAGCCCGGTCTTCTCCAGATAATAGTCGGTCCGTTCTTTCACGACCTTCTTCGGAAGCTTCCGCATCTCAAGGCCGAACGCGACATTGTCTCGGACCGTGAGCCATGGGATGACCCCCCGCTCCTGGAACACCATCGACTGTAGCGGCCTATCCTCCTTTTCCGTGGCGATCTCGTATCCGCCGGCGCTCGGCTGCTCGAGGTCCGCCAGTATCCGGAGAAGGGTCGTCTTGCCGCATCCGCTCGGGCCGACCAGGCAGACAAACTCCCCGTCTAGGATGTCGAGCGTCACATTGTCGAGCGCGGTGATGCTTTCACCCTTCTGGTAGAACACCTTCGTCAGATTGCGGATCCGGATCTTTACGTCATCCTTCATCCCGTCACCTCCATCTCAGGATTTTCCGCTGGAGCCCGCGCAGCAGGAGCGAGAACAGATAACCGAAGAATGAGATCAGGATAAGTCCGACATACATCTCCTGCAGGAGGAACGCCTTGTAGGAAGTCCAGATCAGGAATCCGATCCCCGATACCGATCCCATCATCTCCGCGGCGACGATCGTCAGAAGGGCAATCGCCTGGCCCATCTGGATTCCCTCCAGCATAACCGGGAGCGCGCCGGGGAAGGCGATTTTGAGAAAGTAGTCTTTGGAGTCGGCCCCGTAGTTTTTCGCGAGATCCATGTGGATCGGGTCGATGTTCATGACGCCGGCCGCCGTGTTGATGACAACCGGGAAAAACACGCTTCCCGCGATGGTCACAACCTTCGACAGGTCACCGATGCCGAACAGGATGATGATGATCGGCAAAAGCGCCAATGTCGGGATCGGCATGATCGCCATGACGATCGGCTGGACAAAGTGCCGGATCGGCGAATAGAGTCCCATGAGGAGGCCGATGATCACGCCGGGGATGACCCCGAGCAGGAAACCGCCGAATATCCGGTAGAGCGAGACTCCGATATGCGTGAGCAGTTCTCCGCTTGCCGCCAGGTTCCAGAACGTCTCGAGGATCGCCGTCGGCGGCGGGAAAAACCTCGGATCGAGGACCGCTGTCCGGGACAGCACTTCCCACAATAGCAGCATGAAGATCGGGGAGGAGACGGTGAGAAGCTGCTTCATCCGTTCCTTCATCTGCCGTTTTTTCCATTCGGCCCGTTCGACCGCGACCGGGTTATGGTCCGATGCCATACGCCTTCACCCCTTCCCGTACAGGATATGAGCCCGCCCGGACGGATGTCTGGGCACCAAAAAGCCCGCCTCGTTTGCCGGGGCGGGCAGTGGGGTGTCCGGCTGTGCATACAGGCGGACGGTGCGATCAGGTCCAGATCAGCCAGATCAGGAAGCCAGTGATGAAGAACGCGTCGGCAATCGCCAAAAACAGGCCGAGGTCCCGCTTCCGCTTCCTTTTCCATACCGACGTTTTCTGTCGCGGCATGCTGTTATGCAGGCTGACTGCGAAAAGGGCCGCCGACAGGGCCGTGACGGCCGGGCTGGCGGTCACGAGCGATGCCAGCATATAAAACAGCCACCTGCGGCTGAAATTGAGCGCAAGCGAAAGGGTCAGCAGCGGAAGGCTGTCCTGTTTGATGGCAAGGTCCTCACTCGGCGACAGTTCGGCAATTCCCCTCGCTTCTTCAGGCTGATCGTGAAGATAGCCGAGGTTGATCCAAAGGACCACCAGGCAATAAACCATGATCATGAACTCATCGAAGATACCGGCCATTTCACTCATCTCCGTCTCTCTCCAAGAAGATTTGCATCTCCCTGCGGATGAATGCTTAGGCGCGGCATGAACCGCGTCTGTCCCTATCATGGCCGCCGGGAGGGTCTCTTAGACTCTATACCCGGATTTTTCTTCCACTCATCCCTGGAACATGAGATAAGAGGCGATAAAATAGCCGATGACAATCAGGATGGCCGGCACCATGTAAGCGGCATGGGATGCGGTCTTTTTCCTCGCAATGGCCAGAAGCAGGACTGCGGATAGTGCCATGACGACCAAGGCGGTGATCCGGTGGGACGGGTCCGCAACCGAGAGGACCGCCCCATCGCGATAAAACAGATCGGCCAGGAAAATGATGAGCATGTTGAACATGTTGCTCCCGAGAATCGATCCGAGCGCCAGATTGACATTTTTCGCCCGAAGTGCAACAAAGACCGAGACGGCTTCCGGAAGCGACGTGGTCGCGGCAATCAGGAAACTGCCGACAAAGCTTGATCCGAGACCGGTGATCACTGCGATCCGGTCGCCCATAATTGACAGGACGGTACCGGCACCCATAATGACCAGCGCCGCAAGGGAGAAGCCGATCACGGCTCGGCGGACGGTGATGCCATCGTCTACGCCTTCATCGGAAGTGACAGCGGTGTCGGGCACCGGGACAGCAGGTGTCGGTGCTTCGTTTCTGGAAATGCGTCCGACGACCACCATTCCGATTGCGTACAGAATCACAAGCGCGATCGAGTCCAGTCCGACGCCGAACACTTCCCATTCCGGACGGAACTGAAGCGACAGATACGTCACCGCCATGAGGACCAGGCCGGTGCCTGCCGTGTACAGGTGGTTCCGGCCCGCCAGCTCCAGAAGATGGTGCCTGCGGTAGGCGAGGTCGAAGCAGGCGAAAATAAACAGGTTGAACATATTGGATCCGACTACGTTCCCGATCGCGATGTCGGGGTTGCCGATCAGAACTGCGGATACGCTTGTCGTCACTTCGGGAAGCGACGTCGCCCCCGCAAGAAGGAGCGTACCGACAAGTAGGCCGCCCATCGCCGTTTTTGTCGAGAGCACATCCGCGTAATTGGAAAGCTTGATCGCCGCGAAAACAGTTACGGCGGCGGCCAGGATAAACCAGACAAAAGCCATTTACATTTCCTTCCCTTCCTCACACACTGCCTTGCCTGAAATTCCAGAAAGCAGCGCATCCAGATTGCGTTCAAACCGGAGATTCGCCTCCGGCCTGCGTTTTTTTGGTCCCTTCATGCGGCCGCCCGCTTCACGCACTTTCTTCGAAACATACCTGCTCATCAACAGGCCGTCGATATTGTCTTCCGTATAGAGACGTCCATTCTGGTCGATCGGCCGTCCGCCTTTGGCGAGCACCATGGCGGCAAGGCCGTAGTCCTGCGTCACGACGATGTCCCCCGGACTCACCCGGTTCACGAGAAGGAAATCCACTGCATCGGCACCTTTGGAGACGATGACCGTCTCTGCGCCGTCCCGGTGCATTTCATGCGCGGTATCGCACAGCAAGGTGACCGGTATGTCATGCTTCCCCGCGGTGCGGATCGTTTCGTCCACAACCGGGCAGCCATCCGCGTCAACAAGAACCTTCATCGCCCGTCCTCCGTTTCCCCGCCGGCAAGCCCGGTAATCCGCCTGATGACGGATTCCGCGTCATCGGGCAGGCGAACCGTGAAAAGATGCTCCGCCTCATCTTCCGACGGAGCGGCAACCGGAAAAGCTGCCTTCTGCCGGTCAAGCAATTCATCAAAAGTAAGGCTCACCCGGAAGATTTTCGTGCTCCGGCCGCTTTCCCTGATGCGGATCCGCAGATGGTCTTCAGGAATATTGAAAAAGACGAGAACTGTCGTGAAACCGTGTTTCCTGTAATAATCCAGCCACTCCAGCCGCGCTTCCCGGCCCAGATTCGAGTTGGAGATAATGAGATGGAGGCCCGTTTGCCGGACCGCGTGCTCGACCAGCGTCTGTGTAAGGGCGTATTTGAGCGTGTTCGGCCCCTGGGCCGGGAGCAGTGGCGGATAATGCCGGTTCAAAAATTCCGCCTGCAGATCCTGGTCAATCACGACCGAGTCGGCAAGCGCTTCGGAAAGTTGGTTTGCAAATGTGGTCTTCCCGCTATGTGTCTTCCCAACCGTCATGATAGCCAATCGCATGCCGGACTCCCCCTTTCTGAATAGTTTCAAGATAGCACAATGAACCGCCGGACGCATTCCGGACCCCGTCGCATTGCGGTATAATGGCGATATGATGAATCTGACCCAGGAACAAAAGCGCCAACTGAATAGCTATAGCATCTACATCGGCGAACCTGCACATCCCCTGTTTACCCTGAAAACGCTGAAATCCGACCCGGAAAGCGCATTGCGGCTCGTTCGCGCTGTTAGCGGGGCAGAAAACCCGACCGTGGCGGCCTCTTACTTCAGCAGGCGTGCCGGCATGTGCACAGCCTTTCAACTATACACACTGATCGTTTATGAAGAGGTTTGGGAAGGGCCGAATGACGCCCTCCAATTCGGCGCTGTAGAGGAATTCGGCAAGCTTTCCGTCAGCATGTTCCTTAATGGCGGCGACTACACCATGGCAGAACAAGCGGATTACACAGAAATCATCCGGAAACTCCTGCAGGCTTATGTAAAAGAGGTCTCCGATGCGCTCCTGACGGTTTCGGCAGCTCCGTCCCTCACCCATTGGGAGAACATGTTCGGCTTCCTGCTCTACCACCTGCATGTGCTGTTGTCGGACCCGGGGACCTCGCCTGACGCAGAGGCCGTCATGAACATCCTGAAAGATGGCCGGACATGGGAGGGTCTTGCAAAGGAATCTCTTTTCGCCAGGTATCTCCGGGGATCGCATCCGTCACTTCTCCTCAACACAACCGTCCGCACGACGTGCTGCCATTCAAAAGACGTGCCGGGTCTCATGCAGTGCGGCTACTGTCCGCTGAAGAGATAACCCTTTTCCGCCAAAACAAAAACAAAGCTGCGGGGATCCAAATGATCCCTGCAGCTTTCCTTTTTATCCGAACAGCTTCGCGAAGAACCCCTTTTTCGGTTCCTCCGCCTGTTCGGCGATCATGCCTGCTTGCTTTTCACGGTCTTCCTCAATCTGAATCAATACTTCATCCAGCACTTTCTTCATGAGCTGGACTTCCTGCTTAAGCGACTGGTTTTCCTTGATGACGGCGTCTGCCTGTTCCTTGGAAATCGCCGGCTCTTCGGGGAGGTTCTTGTTCAGCTCACCGATCATCTCGCGGACTTCACGGATCTCCTTGATCTCTTCCTCTTGCTTAGCCGTGTTTTCAACGAGTGCCTGATGAATCCGGTCGTTTCCTTCCACCTGGCTTTTCGCCATTGTCATCAGCAGTTCTTTCAGCTGCTCGTTGGCCTGCTCCTGCTTCTCCAGTTTTTTCAGGAGATTGATGAACGTTTCCGGGGTTGCCGGAATGTTTTCCTGGCGCTCCACGACCAGGCCGCCGAACCGGTCCAGCAGGACGTCTTCCACTTCGCGGTAGTCGGTCCGCTTCATGCCCCTTTCGCGCTGGGCGTTGATGACTTCCTGGATGGTCTTGATCCGCTCGATCTGCTCCTCGTTGTACATGCGGCCGTGGACGAAGTCCTGTTCCACGTCTCCGATGAGTCCGCGGTCCTCCCAGTTGCGCAGGGTGTGCGACTCAATGTTGAATTCTTTTGTAACGTCTCCTATGTATTTAACCAAGGGTCCTGCTCCTTCCGGTTGATTGCTTATGTTAGGCGCTCTCCATCTCCCATTGTAGCACGGAACCAGGTTAATGTTAGGGGTGAATCACTCTAATGTTAGGATGACGGATGGTGAAGATGGGGCGAGTGCTTTCAGAACGGTGGTGAGTGCTTCGAACGGGAGACCCAGTGCTTCCGAATCTCCCTCGAGTGCTTCGAACCTCACCCCAGCCCTTCCTAAAAAAAGCCAAGGACAAACTTTCCTTCCTCTGCTCCGTCTCGCTCTACAAAAACACGGCAACGGATGCGCTCCGTTGCCGTTCTGGTTAATTTTTATTTATTCGACCGGGCCGTCCCACTCGCCCATTCCCGGTGCCACACGGATCAGGTTTTTACGTCCGAGTGTTCCGAGCGTGTCGCACGCCATGCCCGCACGGCCGCCGGAGCGGCACATGATGTAGACATCGCCCTCTGCAGGGATTTCATCGGCGCGCTGTTCAACCTGTCCGAGCGGAATGTTTTTCGCGCCCGGTGCGTGACCTGCTGCGAACTCATCCGGTTCGCGGACGTCGATCAGCGTGACCGGGCCTTTTTCTGAGATCTCCAGGTATTCTTCATTCGTAATGGTCTTCAACGGCGATTCCTCCTTGTCGGTTGTCTTTCCGCCTTTGCGGACATAGTGCTTCAATACATCGCCTTCTTCGACGAGTTCCATGTATTCGTGCCCTGTGTTTTTTGCCCACATGGGAATGTCCGCGATCGATCCGCGGTCGGTCACCACCACTTCCAGTATGTCTCCGGCCGACAGCTCTTCAATCGCTTTTTTCGTCCGGACGACCGGCATCGGGCACGCGAGCCCTTTTGCATCCAATGTCTTCGTCACGTTCTCCATTTTTGCATTCCCTCCAGAGCTTTCTATTAATCTTTTCCGTATTCCCTTCAATCAGAACGTTAGCGTGATGTCCGCGTCTTTCGCGTACCCGAGGAACGTCACCGCGCCGCCGACTTCCGTACCATCCGCGAAATCCTCTTTCTTGAGGCCCATGACGTCCATCGTCATCTGGCAAGCAATGAATTTGACGCCGAGTTCCTGCGCCATGCCGACGAGTTCTTCGATCGATGGGACGTTCGCATTCGCGAATCCTTCTGCGAAGTGCTCCTTGCCTTCCGGCATCGGAAGCTGCTTCATCCCTTCCTTGTGGATCAGGTTCAGACCTTCGAATGTGAAGAAGATCTCGACTTCCCCGTCCGTTGCCGCTGCCGCGGTTGCGATATTGAATACTTTGTAGGCGTCGAACATACCGCCGTTTGCTGCGATGATGGCTACTTTCATGTTTGAATTTCTCCTAATATACGGTTACCCGTTCGGGTATATTGACATTCAAAAAAATATTGGTTACAGCATTTGCATGAACAGGTCGCGCCAAATGTTGATGGCGGTCGCCGCAATAAGAATCGCAAGGATCCACTTAAGGACCTTCGTGTTCATTTTCTGGCCGGCCTTGGCCCCGATCGGTGCTGCAATGAGGCTCGCCACGATCATGATGACCGCTGGCCAAAGCAGGACCTGGCCGGTGAACACCTTGCCGGCGGTCGAGCCGATCGACGAAATGAACGTAATCGCAAGCGATGTCGCGATGGTCATCCTTGTCGGGATGTTCAGCACCGTCAGCATGATCGGCACGAGCAGGAAGGAACCGGCCGCGCCGACGATGCCGGCGCCGATGCCCACGATAAACGCGAGCACTGCCGCCAGCGGAATCGAAAACGAAACGTCTTCCGCCGGCATGTCCGGGACTTCCTTTTTCGGAATGAACATCATGACGGCGGCAATGGCTGCCAACACACCGTAGACAACGTTCACCGTCATTTCACTCAAGCCGGAGGATTCGAACCCTCCGATGAAACTGCCGGCCAGAATGGCCGCGCCCATAACCACAATGAGCCTTTTGTTCAGGTAGCCGCTGCTGCGGTATGCCCAGACCCCGCCGATTGTCGCGAAGATCACCTGTACCGCGCTGATGCCGGCGACTTCATGGGCCGTGAAGGCCGCGAAGCCGAGCATCGGCGGAATATAAAGGAGCATCGGGTATTTGATGATCGACCCGCCGATTCCGACCATGCCGGAGATGAATGAGCCGGCAAACCCGATCGCGAACAGGGTCAGGATCAGCGGCAGTGTGAGTTCCGCGCCGCTCACCCGCTATAGGCTCCCATGCCGCCCCGGACATTCACGACGTTCTCAAAGCCGTCTTTCTTGAGGATCCGCGCGGCTTGCGCGCTCCGCATGCCGCTCTGGCAGATCACGACGGTCTCTTTGGACTTATCGAGGGAATCCGTCTTGGACGGCAATGTGTTCAGCGGGATATTTTTAAATTCCTTGATGTGGCGGGCTTTGTATTCCGCAGGAGTCCGGACATCGACAAACTGTACCGACTTATCGCCGAGCTTGTCCTTCAACCCTGCCGCATCAATGGTCCGCACGCCCTTCGCCGGCATCATCCGCCAGGCGAAAAAGGCGACAATGATCAAAATGATCAGCCATTCCATGGTGATTCGCTTCCTTTCCTGTGCTTCACGCCGGCTCAGCTCGATTTGACGAGCAGGTCGATCGCTTCCTGGACTTTATCACTGGTTTCTTCTCCCGACTCGATGCTTTCACGCACGCAGGCTTCGAGATTGGTGCTGACGACCACGCCGACGGTCCGGTCGATGGCACTTTTGATCGCCCGGAGCTGCATGACGACATCCCGGCAGTCCCGGCCTTCCTCCATCATTTGGAGGACACCCTTCACTTGACCTTCCACTCGCCGCATCCGGTTTTTGACTTTCTGATCGTATTCCATCTTTTTTCTCCTTTCCGGACCGTCCAGCCCGGGCGGTCGGGTTTTACTTCACTGTATCATAACCTTTTCGTTCATACGCACCGAATCCTCCGGACATGTGGGAGACTTTATCAAAACCGCGTGCTTTCAGGATGCTGGACGCGATTGCGGATCGCGCGCCGCTCTGGCAGTGGACGAGCAGTTCCTTATCCTGTGGCAGTTCTTCATCCCAAAGATGGCCGAGGAAGTGGTGGGTCGCCTCGGACATCCGTCCGCCTTCCCATTCGGAATCGTTTCGGACATCGAGGACATACGTGTTCTCGTCTTTTTTCGCTTCCACAAACTCTTCGACGGTCAGGGTTTCATACGAATCCGTCTCCGCTGCGGAAACCGCGGTTTCCGGGCGGACAAATGCAAGGATCCGGTCAAAGTGGATCGATTCGAGTGCTTCACGGATTTCCTCTTCCCGGCCTTCTTCGGCAATGACGAGAAGATCCTGGTCGTATCCGATCAGCCAGCCCGCCCAGTTGGTGAACGATTTATTGAACGGGATATTGATGGAACCTTTGACGAGCGCTTTTTCGGCATCTTTTGCCGGGCGTGTATCCAGGACGAGTGTGCCGTCCTGTCCGCGGAGCCGGTTGAATTCCTGTGCGTCTTCAATTGTCCGGATAACTTCCCGGTCCAGGAGAGCAGGCCCTTCTTTGTTCACTTTCTTCATCATGGCAAAGTATTTCGGTGCTTCCGGCTGGCCGTCAAGCAGCTGCTTCACAAACTCATCCCGGTCGTTTTCCTTCATCGCCCAGTTAAACTGCTTTTCGTAGCCGACTGTCGTGAGAGGAACCGCTCCTAGCGACTTGCCGCATGCGGAACCTGCCCCGTGGCCCGGCCAGACGATCATATGGTCAGGAAGCTGTTTGAACTTCTGGACCGAGTCAAACATCTGGACGGCACCTTTTTCTGCGGTGTCCGCAAGGCCTGCCGCTTTTTCAAGCAAGTCCGGACGGCCGATGTCTCCGACAAAGACAAAGTCTCCCGTGAAGATGCCCATCGGTTCCGTCGCGCCGCCTCCGCGGTCCGTCAGCAGATACGAGACACTTTCCGGCGTGTGGCCCGGCGTGTGCATGACTTTGAAGTCGATGTTTCCGATCGAGAATGTATCCCCGTCCTTAAGAAGAACGTGATCAAGTCCGTCTGTGTATTGGTAGCTCCAGTCTTCTCCGCCTTCACCCGGCAGATAAAGTTTGGCGCCAAGGTCTTCGGCCAGCTGGCGGGCACCGGAAGTGAAGTCGGCATGGATATGGGTTTCCGCGGTAGCCGTGATGTTGAGGCCTTCTTTTTTGGCGCGCTCAATGATGGCCTCCGAATGGCGGGGCGGATCAATGACAATCGCTTCACCCGTGCGCTGGCAGCCTACAAGATAGGCATATTGAGCAAGACGTTCATCAAAAAATGATTGGAAAAACATATTCAGCTGCATCCCTTTCCCTTTTTATACCCTATTGGGTATTAAGAATATACCACCCGGGGTATATATTCGTCAACAGGCATGCTTGCCGGATATCGTCCAGCCCTTTTTCACTCTCTTACAGCCATACCCGTTCGAACAAAGACAAAAGCCCCCGCGGGATATCGGGGGCAAATTGCTCATCATTTCTCGCCGTCCACGAATTTTCCGTGATCCGGGACCGCTTTTTCTTTGAAGTGTTCCGCAAGATTGGCCAGTTCGTTCTGCAAGTACTCTCCTGTGACCGGAACGCCGTGTCCGGTGAGGGCTGCCTGCGGCTGCAGCTGGGCAAGTGTTTTTACCGACTGCTCGGACGATTCCCAGTCAGGGGTCAGGTAAACCGGCGGACCGGTGACCTCAAGCTCCTGGGTCATCACTTTGTATAGAGAGTCCTGCTTCACTGTGACGAATGCATCCCCTGCAATCAGTGAGCCATCCGATTCACGGAATAATGACACATGGCCCTCGGTGTGTCCCGGTGTATGAATCCACCTCCAGCCGTCCATAAACGGCACCGTGCCGTCGGAAGGCAGTTCATGTGCCTTCGCGCCGATATCGATTGCCTCATGCGGGAACATGCTGGACATTTTCGCTACCATGCCGCCCTCCACGGTCATATCCGGGTCCGGATAATCCTTTTTGCCCGTAATATACGGAATTTCGAGCGGATGGGCATAAACCGGTACGTCCCAATGCTCGAGCAGATCGATCAATCCGCCGATATGGTCGAAATGGGCATGCGTCAGGATGATCGCCTTTGGCGGATTATTGTCGCCAAAACGGGCGGCCGCAGCCTCCATAATCTTGCCTCCGGATTTTGGCATGCCTGCATCAATCAGCACCCATTCATTCCCGACGCCCGGCTTTCCGTAGAAAATGACATTCACAATTTGATTCGTATAACTGTACAGATCTTCCCCGACCGGGATGCCGTCTCCGCTGTTCACGGACGTCATCGGCTGAAAACGCTCGGTTGACGAACTTCTTTCCATATCCATCGGTGATCCCTCCTGTGATGAAATCACCTTATTCATTCCCCTTATGGAGCGAATTAATCTATCGGGAGCGGTAAGCGCGGAAGGATAACTTGGTGGATACGTAGAATGATACCGCCGCTGCTCCGTACAGTACCCCCATAAACAATGCCGCCGGCAGGTCTCCTCTGTGACTGATGAATACGGAGATGATCAGGCCAATGGAGGTAGCGACTGTCGGCACGAACGCCGGCGGAATTGGAAAAATGTTTTTGAGCAGCTGTGTAGCTATCAGCACCAACGGAACGGCAAGAAAGATATCCCAGATGTTCGTGGAGATTTCCGGAAACTCCGTCACGACAAAAATCTCCTCCCTTTTGGATTCCTTGTCATTATGCTCATGGCTGATATGCTGCATTCATTTAAGGGAAACAACAATAGCGCCGGCACTCCCGAAGGAAATCCCGGCGCCACAATGGCTAGGCGTCTTAAATTGATTCGGATCTGTCAGCGGAGTTATTCGCCCTCCTCCAGATTTTGTTCCATCTCCTCGAGCACGTCCGGGAATACGACCTCATCAAACGATTCTCCGGTTGCCTCATCTTTTAATTCAATCGTCACGCGATAATTCTCGGGATCCTTCCCATTGAAAAGCTGATAATACGACCCGGCAAGCCCGAGGCCGAACAGGGAAAAGCCGTCCAGCGAGTTCTCAAACTGCTCCTGATCCACCGTTACGGTGAACGTTTCAAATTCCTTGTCATAGGAGATCTCGCGGATAGATGGGAAATCCTCTCCACCTTCAAAATCTGCAATTGTCTTCTTGAGTTCTTCCGATAGCTCTTTCATCAGTTCTTTATGTTTTGCTTTTGACATCTTATAGGTGACCGATCCGTCGTCGTTGAGGGAAGCTTCTCCTATTCCCTCTTCTTTTGCCTGCTTGATGACTTGATCCATGTCTTCACCTTCGAAAAACGAGGCGGGGATGGTGATCTCTACATTAAGCAAGCCTTTGTCCACGACTACTGCTCCATCCTCATCCGTAGCAGATTCTTCTGCAGCAGGTCCCTCTTGATTCCCGTCTTTTACCTTTTCGTTAGCCGGTTGTTCCGCGCCGCAACCTGCAAGCAGCAGCATCGCCAGCATCAAAAGCCATTTTCTCATGTGGCAACCCCTCTCTAAGTTGTTTATAACCCTTCATAAATGTGTCACTTATTCACTCTATCATAAAATGACTGTACCAAAAGATCCCTGCAGAAGTCTGCAGGGATCCACAATATCGCTTTACTGGGCAGCCGGCAGCAGACGTGCGGAGGCCAGACGGTTCCGGACCATGACGCCGAGAACTGCCGCGGCCACCGCCTTGATGCAGTCTGTAATGATGAACGGAAGCATGCCTCCCGCAAAAGCGCCTGTCCAGGACAGGTTGCCCATGAACTTCAGCCATGCCGTGCCGATCACGAGAATCGCCAGTGCCCCGATAATATTTGCCGTAACAACCGCCGATGCACGGAATCCCCCTTTTTCCGAAATCCATCCGATGATAAATGCCACCGGTATATAACTCAGAATATAGCCGCCCGTCGGCCCAAGCAAAATGCCAAGGCCGGATTTCATCCCCGCGAACACCGGGACGCCGATTGCCCCGATCAGGACATATAGTGCAGCTGCGAGCGTACCATAGCGTTTGCCGAGTATTGTCGCGGCAAGTGCGAGCGCCAATGTCTGCGCCGTAAATGGCACCGGCGGAATCGGGATGATGATTTGTGCCCCGATTCCCATGATTGCCGCGAATAGTGCAGCCATGATCATCATTTTCAGTCGTTCGTTCCCCATCGATTTCTCCCCCGTCTGGTTAACTTGCTTCATCCTTAAATTGACTAAACTTATCATATATAATGAAAAGACCATCAGTCAACCTGAATCGGAGGAGGAGTTAACGATCATTATTCATGGGCATGAAATACAAGGCGCTGTCATCGACGGTGAGACCCGGTGCCGCCATTACCACAGCGAGTCCGACCGGATTGCGATCAAGTTTTTCTGCTGCGGAAAGTGGTTTCCCTGCCATGCCTGCCATGCGGAATCCGGCTGTGGCGGGCATGCGATCTGGCCGGAGGACCGTTTTTCCGAGAAAGCCGTCCTCTGCGGTGCCTGCGGACATGAGCTGACGGTGGCAGAATACCTGGACGGAGCCTCTAATTGCCCTTCCTGCGGTGTTGCCTTCAATCCGGGCTGCAAGCTCCACCACCATCTGTATTTTGAAGATTGACATGCAAAAGCCCGCGGATTTGGCGCGGGCTTTCATCTGCCTATTCCTCCGCCACGTCACTCGTCGCAGCTTTCCTGATCTTCGTTCTTTCTTCATAGAAGTTCTTTACGATCGTCTTGCCGACCGCGTATATCGGAACACCAAGGAGCACGCCGACGAACCCGGCAATGTTCCCTGCGGCGAGAATGACCGTGATGACAGTAAGCGGATGGATTTCAAGCGTTTTGCCCATGATGTTCGGTGTAATGAAGTTGCTCTCGACCTGCTGGGCGACAATCATGACGATGCTGACCCCAATCAGGAGCTTCGGATCTTGGATAAGCGCGATGAGAAGCGCCGGGATAACCGAAATCCACGGCCCGATAAACGGAATGAGATTCATGAAGAGACCGAAAATTGCCAAGATCAGCGCATACTCCAGGCCGATGATGAGATAGCCGATCAGCAGCATAATGCCGACACAGAGACTGACGAGCATCTGGCCCTGTACATAGTTCGAAATCGTCCTGTTGACATCTTCCAACGTCTTGATGACGAAGCCTTTCTTCTTCCCCGTGAAAAATTGGGAAACGAACGGGATGAAGCGCTCATGGTCCTTCAGCATGTAGA
The DNA here is from genome assembly GCF_018390575.1 of Bhargavaea massiliensis. Lineage (GTDB taxonomy): Bacteria > Bacillota > Bacilli > Bacillales_A > Planococcaceae > Bhargavaea > Bhargavaea massiliensis. Next base: position 66,121 of record NZ_JAHBCJ010000009.1, read on the forward strand.
TGAGGAAGAACGGTGCAAGGACAAGCATGAAGATGGTCTGGAAAAAGCCCGTGATAAAGTTGACCATCCCCCCGCCGAGGTTGACGGCGATTTCGTTCACCCGGCTTTGCGCGTTGTCGATCGCGTTTTCCATGAACTCCGGAAGTTCATCCCGCCGGTTCAGCCAGTAACTGACGTTCTCCTGGACATCTTCGGTAATCTGCGGAAGATTGTTCGTGAAGGAATTCACCTGTTTCGTGATCATCGGACCGATCATGGCGGAAAGGCCCCAGAACACGCCGACGAGCAGCACGAATACGCTGAGGATACTTGCCCATCTCGGAAAATTGCGCTTCTCGAGATAGCGCTGCACGGGCTCCGTCAGATAAAACAGGAGTCCGCCCACGAGAAGCGGGAGGAAGATTGTCCTCAGGATGATGCCGATCGGCGCAAACAGGCCTTTGATATCGATGAAGAAATGAATGATGAGCAGAGCAAGGAGAATACCGACTCCCGCCTGGAACCAGAGTTTCTTAGTCATAGGGACCCCTTTGCTGTATTGCATTCTACCAATCCTATTCCCAGTATAACCGATTCCATGCATAAACCGCATTTCCCCGCCCTGTTCTTAAGGAAAAATTCTGTCCGCAAACGTAAAAAAACCGCCCCTGTAATGAGGGCGGTCCGGATCAGGCGCCTGCCTGCAAGATGATGCGATTGCCGGACGGGTCCGCGGCTACGGTTTGACCGTCCTCTTCACTGACTTCTGCACCGATTGAACGGAGCTGTTCCGATACCTTCCGGACCGCTTCGCTGTCCGGGAAAACGAGTGTATAGGCTTTCAGGCCGGCGCTGTCTTTTTCCTGCGCCGGGACGCCCTCGCCGTTCCATACATTCAGGCCGAGGTGGTGGTGATAACGGGCCGTAGACATGAAAAGCGCGCCCGGGTAGTACGTGGCCACTTCGAATCCGAGCCCATCCCGATAGAAGCGCTCCGTTTCATCGAGGTTTGAGACATGGAGATGAACGTGTCCCATGACGGTTTCTGCAGGCAGGCCGTTCCATGTTCGTCCCGCTTCCTGAGCGGACCGGACAACCCCGTCCCCGTCGAGTGCGACAGTAGCCATCTCAACCTGACCGTCGTTCCAGTTCCATTCATCAGCCGGACGGTCCCGGTACACTTCGATGCCGTTGCCTTCCGGGTCGTTCAAATAAAGGGCCTCGCTCACGTAATGGTCGCTCGCACCCATGCGCACGCCTTTACGGATAAAGTGCAGGATGGCCGCGCCCAGGTCCTCACGGGACGGGAGAAGGATTGCGAAGTGATAAAGCCCTGCCCGATTCGGTCGCTTCGGGTGGAGCCCTTCACGGTTTTCCAGAACGAGCAGCGGTGTATTGCCGTCAGCGGTCAGTTCAATCCGGCTATCGGTCTCACTCAGCACACGAAAGCCGATGATGTCCGTATAGAAATTCTTCATGGCATTCAGATCAAGTACATTCAGGTAAACAGCCCCTGTATAAACGGCCGGGGCCTGGTGGAAAGATTTCATATTGGTGAATTCCCCTCTCAGTTACGATTTGTAACCATCTTAACGGATATCAAAGGTTATTTCAAGTAACCTAATTACTGTGAACAGATTAATTCCTGTGATACACTTATGATAAGGAGTGAACGCATATGGTACAGCCAGAACTATGTCCCCGTTTTGAACAGGCGGTCGGAATGCTGAGCAAGCGGTGGAACGCGCTGATCATTTTTTCCCTTCTCGGCGAATCACAGCGGTTCTGCACGATGACCGAGTCGATCGGCATCAGTAACCGTCTGCTGTCAGAGAGGCTGAAGGAGCTGGAAAAGGACGGCATCGTCACACGGAACGTCTATCCGGAAACCCCTGTCAGAATTGAATACAGTCTGACCGAAAAGGGCCGTGCGCTTGCACCGGTCATGGAAGAAATCCAAAAGTGGTCTCAAGAGTGGCTGCCCGCCCAGGAGGCCGACGAAGAAAACAAGAGCCTGCCGTCCGTTAAGTTTTAACTGACCCGGTGTGGCTTGATTGATCCAAAAACATGCAATGTCGGCTTTCTCCTAGTTCAGACCGGCTTTTCCCGGTGAAATCCCGGATTTCTGTGGGTGCGATATATTGTATACCCCTTTTATTGGTTCTCATGTATAATGAATGAAAGAAGCTTTCCGATTGGGGGACCGGAATATGCCACTACCAACTCAGCTACCCAAGCCGATTCGCATGACGGCAAAAGAAACCGCTTTTAATCAGATCCAGAACTGGATCATCGACGGGACGCTTCGTCCCGGAGAGAAATTAAACGACCTGGAAATCGCCAAGGCGCTTGGCGTCAGCCGGACACCGGTCCGGGAGTCGCTTCAGCTTCTTGAGACGCAGGGCTTTGTCAAGATGTATCCCGGCAAGGCGACTCAAGTAACGGAAATCGATCCGGATGCGATCAACGACCTGCTTCCGCCGCTCGCCGTCCTGCAGGCCCTTTCCGCAGAGCTTGCCATTCCTCATCTGACGGATGAAATCATCGGGCGGCTCACCGAAACAAACGAACGATTCGGGGATGCGATCCGGGAAGGCGACGAACTGTCTGCCATCCGCATTGACGAAGAGTTCCACCAGATTATCGTCGAAGCTGCCGACAACTCGTACATCACCAACATCGTCGGGAACCTCCAGGCACATGTACGGCGCCAGTTCTACCACGATGCCATCGTTTTGCGTGAGCAGTCCTTCAAGGAACACACTGACATCATCCGTGCCATGAAGGACGGCGATGCCGGGAAAGTAAACAGCATCATGACCAAAAACTGGCTCACGGCAATTGACGAGCTCCGCGCATTGCGCGGCCAGTGATAGAGATAACCAAAAGAAACCCGCGGTAAGCCTCATCGGCTTATCTGCGGGTTTCTGTTTTTTACTGTCTGTGAGAAAGTTGCTCTTCAGAAGCCGGTCCGGCCAGCCGGGCGAAAAGACCGGTAACCACCAGGACCACTATGACCGGCAAGAGCCAGCCCAGGCCGTCAGCATAAAGAGGCAAATTGGCCATGAGAAATTCATCAATCGGCGTAAGGAAGCCAAATTCTGTACCGAGCGATCCGCCCAGAGCCTTCAGGCCATCGATGATCCCAAAGATCAGTGCCATGGTCGTTGCCGCCACATAGACCATTTGCGCATGATGGAACAGCTTTGATGTAAACGTCAGCAGCAAAAGAGAAATTGCCAGCGGGTACAAGAACATCAGCATCGGTATTGAAAATGTAATGATATTCGATAATCCAAAATTCGCGACGATGAACGTAAAAACAGTGATCATCCATACAAACACTTTGTAGCTGACTTTAGGGAACAGCGAGTGGAAGTACTCGCCATTTGCCGAGATAAGCCCGATTGCCGTTGTCAGACAGGCCAGAATAATGACAACTGACATCAGGTACGTCCCAAACGCCCCAAAGTAATGCGTAGCGGCGTTGCTCAACACCGGACCGCCGGTTTCAAACATGCCAAACGGCTCGACGCTCGTTGCCCCGATATAAGCGCTTCCGAAATAGAGACCCGTCAAGAAAAGACTGGCAATAATGCCCGATACAAACGTGGCATTCGTGATCCCTTTTACAGATTTTACGCCCAGTCCTTTCAGTGCGTTGATGACGATAATGGCAAAAACAAGCGCCGCGATGGCATCCATCGTATTATAACCTTCCATAATTCCTTTCGTGAATGCATGGTCCGCATATGCAGGCACAGCGGGCTGGATCGCGCCCATAGGCTTGTAGAATGTCATCGAAATCAGAGCAATCAAAATGACAACAATGCCCGGAGCAAGGATCTTGCCAACCCGATCCACGATTTTAGCCGGGTTCAGCGAAAGCCAGAGTGCCAGAGAAAAGAAGGGGAGAGTAAACAGGAAGAGCGGCAGCCAACCGGCGTCGTGTCCGACAAACGGCGTGATGCCGATTTCGTAGGCGACTGTCCCGGTACGTGGCGTGCCGAAAAACGGACCGATCGTCAGATAGAGGAGGGACGTGAATAGTACGCCATAAAGCGGATGCACCCGGCTCGCCAGTTCCTGGAGATGATTGCTTCCGGAATAACCGATCGCAACAACTCCAAGGAAAGGGAGGCCGACGCCAGTGATGAGAAAACCGATCACCGCCGGCCACAGCTGATCTCCTGCCTGCTGGCCGAGTTGTGCCGGGAATATCAGGTTGCCCGCACCGAAAAACAGGGCGAACAGCATGGCGCCAACCGCGATATAGTTGGAGAAAGACATTTTTTCCTGCATGAGACGCAATCCTTTCTGTCTTAGCTGCATTTTCTGCTGGGATGTCAAAGAATACCGATTATTGTCGACTATTAAACCAATGTTTCTCATCCTACTGTATTTTCTGCAAAATGACAACAGACAAAGTCTGACTTTTAACAATGTCTGTCCAGTTCCGGTTTATCGTTCCGACACGCGGGAATATAACAGACAGACGCACCAGACAAGGAGGAAAAGAACATGAATCGAAATAAGATGATGATGACTGCCCTCGGATTGGGTGCCGCTTATCTCATGAGAAACAAGGAATCCCGTGACAAGCTAAAAGGCCAGTTCAATGACTTCGCAGGAAGCACAAAGAACTCTAACCGCAGCCAGGCAGCCACTGACAATAACAAAAAAGGCGGAATGCTGACCAACTTCTTTAGCTGATCGGCATCCGCCAACACCCCGGAGAGACTTCTTCGGGGATATTTTATTGAAAAGAAAACATCCGGCGGAAATAATCCGCCGGATGTCCATTTTTTGATTAAGATCAGGCTTCCGCCGTGTTGGCGGCAGTTCCCGTGGCGCGTGCGATAACGCCCGTCAGTACCATGACCGTGACGACCGGAATCAGCCAGCCCAGGCCATCCGTATAGAACGGCAGATGGGCGGTGTAGAAGTCCACAATCGGCTGGAGCCATGCAAACTCTGTTCCAAGTGTGCCGGCAAGCGCCTTCAGCCCGTCCACAATCCCGATAGCGAACGCGACTACAGTCGCCGACACATATACGAGTCGTGAATGATTGAACAGCTTAGAAGTGAATGCCAGCAGGAGCAGCGAAATCGCAAGCGGATAAATCAGCATCAGCACCGGAATCGAATAAGTGATGATGTTCGCCAGCCCAAAGTTCGAAACAACAAACGTGAAGACCGTAAATACGATAACGAATGTCTTATAGCTCACTTTCGGGAAAAGCGAATGGAAATATTCCGCGTTCGCAATCATCAGGCCGATTGCAGTCGTCAGGCAGGCCAGGGTGATGACGACCGCGAGCAGTGCCGTGCCGAATGCCCCGAAGAAATGCTCGGCCGAACTGCTGAGGACCGGACCGCCCGTATCAAACAAACCGTATTTCTCAACGCTGGTGGCACCGATATAGGCGATGCCGACATAAAGGATACCGAGAAGTGACGCGGCAACGACGCCTGCTTTAAATGTCGCGTTCAAAATTCCTTTTTTCGTCTTCATCCCCATCGCCTTGACTGCATTGATGACAATGATGGCAAACACAAGCGCTGCGATGGCATCCATCGTGTTGTAGCCTTCCGTGAAGCCTTTTGCAAATGCATTTCCTATATAACTTTCAGTAGCCGGCTGAATAGCCCCCATCGGTTTCACGATGGCTACAACAATCAGGACAGCCAGCAGAACAACGATGCCAGGTGCCAGGACTTTGCCGACCCGGTCGACAATTTTCGCCGGATTCAGTGACAGCCACAGCGTGATGCCGAAAAATACAGCCGTAAACAGCAGGAGCTGCATGGGCCCATTGCCCGCGTAGGGAGTAATGCCGACTTCAAATGCAACTGTTCCTGTACGGGGTGCCGCAAAGAACGGACCAATGGTCAAGTAAAGGACTGACGTGAAAATCACTGCGTATAACGGGTGAATTCTGCTTGCAAGATCTTGCAAGTTGCTGCTGCCGGAATATCCGATGGCGATGACACCAAGGAACGGCAGGCCCACTCCCGTAATCAGAAATCCGATGATCGCAGGCCAGAAGTTTTCACCAGCCAGCTGGCCTAATTGGGCAGGGAAAATCAGGTTACCTGCTCCGAAAAACAAGGCAAACAGCATGACGCCGACTGCTACGTATTTGGAAAAAGATAAACTTTCTCTCATGTTGAAAAACCCTTTCTCACTGATGTATTTAATATTCTGACGGTTTCTGTAGAGGTGATGTTTATTATCCTACTACTGAATCAGGAAGAATGCAATATATTAGTTAATTTTTTTATCAGAATCTTTCAATTTGTAGTCTATATCTATTAATACGACGAAAAAAGCGGCTCCCTGATCGGGAACCGCTCGTTGAACCGTATGAATTATTCTGCCACCGCAGCCTGCTCCTGCCTGCGTTCCGCTCGACGGACAAGCCAAATGCTCGCTTCATAGAGGACTGCCATCGGAATAAGAACCAGCAGCTGGCTGATAAAGTCCGGGGGCGTGATCAGGGCTGAAATGACCGCAAGGGAAACATAGGACCATTTGCGGACTTTTTTCATCGTATCCGCTGTCAGCAGACCGATTGATCCGAGGAACAGTGCCACAATCGGAAGCTCGAACAACAGGCCGACCGGCATCGTCGTCATGAGCAGAAAACGCATGTACTCCTGCGCCGACACCATGATATCGAAATTGGCCGCCCCGAATCCGAGGAGGAACTCGTAGCTGAGCGGGTGGATGATAAAGTACCCGAACGCGACGCCTCCAATAAAGAGAAGCAGCATCACCGGCGAATACAGTCCGATGAATCTCGACTCATTTTCGTTCAGGCCCGGCTTCACAAACTGCCAGATAAAGTGGCACAGGAACGGCAGAGAGAGTCCCAGAGCAATCGCCGCTGACATGGTCATGTAAAACTTCACGACCTCAAGCGGGCCGAGAATCACCAACTCATGGCCCTTTGTGACATACGGGAACCATAGGTTGATGGTCGAAAAGACCGCAATGAATACAACCAAGAAGACGACGGTACTTTTGACCAGCGACTTTCGCAGATCAGTGAGATGGGTGATGTAGTTTTCCCCATCCCCATCCTCAGCCCCGCCTTGTGGAGGCTTTTCTGGAGGCGGTGTGCCTGCGCCCTGCTCCTGAGCCGCCTGAACAAGCGTTTCAGCAGTTGCTTCCTCTTCTGCCGCCTCTCCGGACACCTTCCCCTGCTTCTCGATTTCCGCCTTTTTCTCTTCGGCTTTCTGTTTGTCGAGAGGGCTCAGTGTGGCATTGTAATCATTTCCGTACGGATCCATCTTGATCACTTCCTGTCTTTGAACGCTTCATGATCTTAGTGAAACGCCAAAAACGGCAGACCGGCCCAAAGCCGCCGGGCGGCCCCGGCCGGTCCTGCCGTTACGCTTCTTTACGTTCTTCCTTCAACTCATCTTTTCTCGGCTTGTGCTTGTCATCATCGTCTTCCATGATGTCTTTCGCCGACTTCTTGAACTCGGACAGCGTCTTGCCGACGGCCGAACCGACTTCAGGAAGCTTTCTCGGGCCAAATAGAATCAGGACAATGACAAGGATGATGATCAGCCCCGGAACACCGATGCTTGCGATACCACCCATGCGGATCGCCTCCTTTTATTAATAGAGTTCCACTGGGGAGGAAAGGGTAAACCTCTTTGACTTCCCCGCTTCGATTAACTTTCCCGCTCCGACGGGGCGGGCCTCGCTGCGCAGGAAGCCCTTATGCCTGTCGCCCCTTAGCGGCGCCTTCAGCACTTAGACTATCCGGCTCCAGGCGGCAGCTCCTCGGGTCATAAGCCGTTTCGCTCCGTGGGGCAGGCCCCCTGCGCAAATCGTCTTATGCCTGTCGGAGCTAGGCAGCCGCCTTGCGCACTTAAACCAGCGAGCCGCCTTCTTTGCTGTATTTGATGATGCCTTCCGCGCAGCGGTAGGCGAGTGCGCCGACTGTGCCGGTCGGGTTGTAGCCGCCGTTGTGAGGGAAGTTCCCCGCGCCGATGACAAACAGGTTGTCCATGTCCCAATGCTGCAGGTAGTTGTTGACGACGCTTGTTTCCGGGTCGGCCCCCATGATTGTGCCTCCGGTGTTGTGCGTGGTCTGGTAAGGGACGATATCGTAGTCTGTGATCGGGTTGCTTCCGACCGTCTGCTTTGCTCCCATCTTCTCCATGATCTCCACCGCTTTCTCCGTGATGAACTTATGGAGGGCACGGTCTTGGTCCGTAAAGTTGTAGGTGAGCTGCAGGAGTGGTACCCCGTAAGCGTCTTTATACTTCGGATCCAGTGTCAGGTAGTTGTCCCGGTGAGGCATAGAAGCCCCTTGGGTCCCGATGTTGAGGGTCCGTGTATAGTTTTCGATGGATGCCTTTTTGAATTCCGCTCCCCATGCCGGCGTATCCGGCGGAACCGGGTTGCTGGCGATCGGCCGGACGCCGGTCTGGGTGAGCGACATGCTGCCGCCGTGGATAAAGTCCAGATCGCTGTGGTCAAAGTTATCTCCGTTGAAGTCATCAATCGACATGCCGAGCGAGCCCGCTCCCATGAATGTGTTGAACTGCTCATCAAAGAAGCCCGTCGCTCCAGGAAGAATCTGATAGCAGTAGTTTTTGCCGAGCGTGCCGCGGCCTGTCTCCGGATCATACATCTCGCCGATGTCGGATACCATGAGGAGCTTGGCGTTGTTCATGACATAGCTTGTCAGAACGACCGTTTCCGCCGGTTGGATAAATTCTTCGCCGGACATCCAGTTGATGTAACGGACTCCCGTTGCCTTGCCGCCTTCATGAAGGATCTCGACGACATTCGAATGGAAGCGCACTTCAAAGTTACCGGTTTCCTTGGCGGTCGGGATGACAGTGATTTCAGGAGAAGTCTTCGCCCCGTATTCACAGCCGAACCGCTCACAGAAGCCGCAGTACATGCAGGCATTGATCGTCTGGCCGTCGGGGTTGGTGTAAGCTTCCGACAGGTTGGCAGACGGCAGCATGAACGGTGTATATCCCAGGTCACTCGTCGCCTTTTCAAACTTCTCCAGGATCGGAGTCTTCTTCATTGGCGGTGTCGGGTATGGGTTGGAGCGTTTTCCGGCAAACGGGTTTTTGTCATCGCCGGAAATCCCCGCCGTGTATTCGAATTTATCAAAGTACGGCTCCAGTTCGTCGTATGTAATTCCCCAGTCCTGGAGCTGATACTCCTTTCCAAGCTTGTTTGCGCCATACTTTTTCTCGGTCATTGTCTTGATCTCAAAATCATACGGAAGGAAACGCCATGTATGGCCGTTCCAGTGAGTGCCTGCTCCGCCGAGCCCTTCACCAAGAAGGAATGATCCCATCGTCCGCATCGGAAGCGCCCGCTGGTCGCGCCGGTTCCGGAAGGTGACCGTCTCCTTCGACAGGTCCTGCATGAGTTCATAACGGATGGCGTAGCGATATTCATCGTGGACACGCAAATAATCTTCCGTCCCCCGCTCGCGGCCCCTCTCGATGCTCACAACCTTCAGGCCCGCCTTTGCTGCCTCTGCAGCAATGATGCCGCCCGTCCAGCCTGCGCCGACTGTTACGACATCAACTTTGTCCAATGTAGTTGCCATTCATTACCCCTCCTAAATCAGTGATGTCCGCCAAGGGACTGAGGATCGATTTCCTGGAACTCTTCGCTGTCAATTTTGTCGATGTAGGCTGCCTGGTGGCCAGGGAAGTTCTTCATCTTCCATCCTTCCATGCCCCGGTTGCCGCCGTACATTGGATCGGAATAAGCCCCTTCCAAAACTGCAGAACGGAGGAGCCGGAAGAAGAAGCCTGCCGTGACGCCTTCCATTTCAACTTCGTCCTTCTGGAAAGCCGTGATGATTTCATCCATCTGCTCGCCTTCGAGATCGGTGAAGCTTTTATCGAACCGGCCCTGAGCTTCCTGCTCCAGCTTTCGGATGCCCTGAAGGAAGATCTCCTTGCGGCGGAGACGGGTCTGATAGCCCTGGGTCACCTCGCCGCCGTAGAATGGCCCCTGCATATACTCTTTTTCATTGTTGCCGTAAGCCCCGGCCAGTTGATGGTCGATAAAATAAGGCACGCCGAGACCGATCGCCCCAGGACCAAGGTCATCTTCAGGGAAAATCCGCTCAGTCGCTTCCGAAAGAACATTGAAGTCATGGTCGTTCGTGAAGAACATCCTGCCGCTCGGTGAGCCCGCCGACTGGTCAGCCCTGCCTCCGCTCCGCTCCCCTTCTTTGGTCGCGGAACCACCGTCCTTTGCGTTGTACCCAATCAGGCCGCCGATCACACCGCCGCCGACCAGGGCGCCTGTCGCCACGCCTGCCGTCTTGAGAAAATCGCGACGGGACACATCTTTCTTTTCATCCGCCATGCCTATTCCTCCTTTGTGGTTCTTCCAATACGGGAAATCTACAACGAAGCATACCTCCCGGTTATCCTTTTTATACGGTAATGCATGCTTCTCGCCCATATACTGGTCTTTCTTCCGTTTCCCTTGCCCCTATGAAGGTAAACCCCGCCATGCCAAAATTATGATAAAAGAACCTTGGAATCTTCGTTTTTCCGGAGCAGTTTGTAGCAATAATCTGCATTCTTCTAAAAAACTGATTGTTTCTGTGATGCAACACAACGTATAATAATGTAGGCTGTGTAGTCACAGCGGACTACAAAGGGGGTTATACATATGTTCCAGAACGCCTGGTCCCGGATGTGGGATTGGCATGATGAAGCCAAACGGCTTTTTACATTTTTTATCCGTCCAAACAAAGTGATGATGAATGCCGAAGGGTCGGGGACGCCTTTCGGGTACACGGAGAAGGACCCGGACAGCAAAAGGAATGAGCGCAGCTATACGACTGCCCAGCTGATTGGCCTCATTGCCGGACCGCTCCTCTTTTTTCTGATCCTGTTCCTCTTTAATCCGGAAGGACTGTCACCGGAAGCGCGCGCCATTCTGGCGGGAACCGTCTGGATGGCCGCCTGGTGGATCACCGAGGCGGTGCCGATTCCGGTCACGTCCCTTCTGCCGCTCGTCCTCTTTCCTCTTGCCGGCGGGCTGGACGTAAAGGCGACTGCATCTGCCTACGGAGACGAAAACATCTTCCTCTTCATGGGAGGCTTCATGATTGCGCTCGCGATGGAAAAGTGGAATCTTCACCGGCGCATTGCCCTCACGATCATCTCGGCGATCGGCACGAACGTGAACAGGATTGTGCTGGGCTTCATGGTCGCCACCGGATTCCTGTCAATGTGGATCTCCAATACGGCGACTGCAATGATGATGGTGCCGATCGGCCTTGCCATTACCTATCAGGTCGCCGATGCGCTTAAAAACGACCCTTCTGTGGATACCTCGCAGGAAAACTTCGGTTTCGGCAAGGCGCTTATGCTCGGAATCGCCTACTCCGCCTCTGTTGGCGGGATTGCGACGCTGATCGGCACCCCGCCAAACACGGCACTCGCCGCAGCCATGGAAAAAATGTACGGCATCGAGATTTCCTTTGGCCAGTGGATGCTTTTCGGAACTCCATTCGCCTGGCTGTTCATCCTCTTGATCTGGCTGTACCTTGTAAAGATCGCTTTTCCACAGAAAATCAAAGAATTGCCCGGCGGCCGTGAGATGATCCATGCCGAGAAAGAAAAGCTGGGCAGCGCCTCCACGGAGGAAAAGCTGGTGTTCACAATTTTCGTTCTTGCTGCATTTTCTTGGATCACGCGCTCGTTCTTCCTGCAGAACTTCCTGCCGGGCATCAGTGACGGAGTCATTGCCATGCTCTTTGCAATCGTCCTGTTCGTCATCCCAGCGGTTAACGTAAAGGGCGACCGCCTCCTTGACTGGGAGACGGCCGTCAAGCTGCCATGGGGCATCCTGCTCCTGTTCGGCGGCGGCCTCGCGATTGCGGCCGGCTTTGTCGGATCAGGGCTTTCTGAATGGATCGGCGGACAGCTGACGGCACTTGATGCGGTTCCGCTTATTGTCGTGATCATTGTCGTTACGGCGCTTGTCATCTTCCTGACTGAGATTACGTCCAATACCGCAACAGCCGCTATGATGTACCCGATCATGGGAGCACTTGCAGTCGCGCTTGGTGTCCATCCGTTCGCACTCATGGTCGCTGCCGGTGTTGCCGCTTCCTGTGCGTTCATGCTGCCGGTCGCGACGCCACCGAACGCGGTCGTGTTCGGTTCCGGTTATCTCAGGATCCCGGATATGGCGAAGGCCGGATTTGCCCTCAACATCATGGGCGTCGTCCTTGTACCGCTGTTTATCTGGTTCCTGCTGCCGGTCGTGTTCGGCATTGACCTGAACACATTGCCGGATTTCCTCAAATAAGATACAAGAAAAGCCATGCGTCCGTTCGGGTGCATGGCTTTTCTAATGCTTTCATAGAGTATTACGCGTGTGCCGCAAGCCGCTTTCTCGCGGAGACGGCAAATGCAAGGTAAATGACCGGGACGGTTGCAGTGGTCAGAATCAGGAGTTTCCAGCCACCCGCCGTCCAGAGCGGCGACAAAAGTGTGCTTCCCGCGGCGACTCCGACATAATAGGAAACAAGATACAGGCTCGAGGCGCTGCCCTTGTGATGGGCCGCATCGCGGCCGACGGTGGCTGCCGTAAGCGAATGGGCGGTAAAAAAGCCAAGGCAGATGACGCACAGGCCGACGACGATCATCGTGACATTGTCCGCAAGCGTGATCAGAATTCCTGCCGAAAGGATGAGTATGCCTGCCATCCGGACCGGCCGGATGCCGAGCCGGTCGGACAGCCAGCCGGCCAGCGGCGAGCCGATTACGCCGATGCCGTAGGCAAAGTATGTATAGGATATCGCCTCAAGCGACAGGCCAAAGGGATCTCCCTGCAGATGGAACGGCAAAAACGTCCAGACACCGGTGAAGCTCAACTGAAGGACGATTCCGAGGCCGAATGAGATCAGAAGGAGCGGGTTTTTCAGATGAAACAGGAATGCCTCCATGTCCTGCCTGACGGTCCCGTCCGCCGCCTCAAACCGTTTTGATTTCGGCAGGAGGAAAATGACCGCTACAGCGACCAGCGCCCCGGAAATGCCCAAGCCGTAAAACGCCGACTGCCAGGAATAATGCTCGGTCACATACCCTGTCAGCACACGTCCCACCATTCCGCCGAGGGCGTTTGTCGCGATGTAAAGCGAAGTCGCGAAGCTGACGCTTCTCCTGTCCACTTCCTCGTTAATATAAGCGATTGCGGCCGCGGGAACCCCTGCGAGCGTGAAGCCCTGCAGAAAACGGAGAAAGAGAATCAACCCGAACGTGTCAGTCAGCGGCATGATGAAAAATGGAATCACCGAAAGCGCGACCGACCATTTGATATAAAGCGTGCGCCCGTGCCGGTCGGACAAAAAACTGATGACGAGCAGGCCGAGGATCAGCCCGAGCGTCGTAAGAGAGACGGACAAACTGGACGAAGAAACCGACACGCCGAACTCCTCCGTGAACAGCGGCAGGAGCGGCTGCGTCGTATACATCGCCGCGAACACGAACAGCGAGGCAAACCCGAGTGCGCCGATAACCTTCCAGAATGCGGCATCTCTCATTGTATAAGGGGGTCGATTCGTCCTGTTCTCCATTTACAACACTTCCCATCCACTGATTCTCCCATTATAGCAAAGAGGCGGAAGGACGGAAGAAGGCGCAGCGGGTATGATATAGAAAACATCGGCTAAGGGAGGATCAGGATGAAGAGAATCGCATCTGCAGTTGTTCTCCTGCTAATCATGGCAGGCTGTTCGGACAAAGCGGTGGAAACGGTAGGTCCAATTGATGAAGGTGCTGATCAGGATCGGGGCGGACTGCAGGAAGAGATCACGGAAGTCGCGGCAGGGCTGCGCTCCCCCTGGTCGATCGACCGGCACGGAGAGACTTTCTATATTTCGGAGCGGGGCGGGACCGTTGCCGAGGTCGGAACGGACGGCACAGTGAGAAGGCTGGATACGGAGCTTTCCGCTCCGCTGTCCGGCGCGGCGGAGGCGGGTCTCATGGGCTTTGTGCTGAAACCCGGATTCGATGAAAATCGCGAGGCCTATGCTTACTACACGCTTGAGGGGCCGGCCGGGCCGGTGAACCGGATCGTCACGCTCAGGCGCGGCGATGCCGGATGGCACGAGACGGACATCCATCTGGACATGGTCATGTCGGGCCCGGTGCACCACGGCGGCAGGCTAGCCCTGTCCCCGGACGGTAGCCTTTTCGCGACAGTCGGTGACAGGTTCGAGCCCGGAACTGCGCAGGAGCCCGAGTCGCTGAACGGCAAAATCCTCAGGATGAACGCGGGCGGAGAATTCGAGGTGTACACGATCGGACACCGGAATCCCCAGGGGCTGGCATGGGACGAGGATGGTGTGATGTATGCGACCGAGCATGGCCAGTCTGCCAACGATGAACTGAACCGCATCGAACAAGGGCGAAACTACGGATGGCCGGTGATCGAGGGGACGGAACAACGGGAAGGCATGGAGCGGCCGATTGCGACATCCGGCAATGACGAAACCTGGGCACCGTCCGGCCTGGCCTATCATCGGGGACGGCTTTACGCAGGGGCACTCAGGGGCGAAGCAGTTCTCGTGTTCGATCCGGAGACCGGCAGCCTTCTCAGAAAAATCGGGGGCTTCGGCCGGATACGCGACGTGTTCTCGGACGGCGATTCGGTTTATTTCATCACCAACAATACGGACGGTCGGGGAACACCCCGGGCAGGAGACGACCGCCTCATGGAAATCAGACACCCGGGCAGCGGCTGAAGCCGCCTTGCCCGGGTGCCGTTTCGTTATTCGGATTGGAGAGTGACAGAGACGATCTCCGGTGTATTGAGGAGACGGAGCGGAATCTGGCTGTTGCCGAGCCCCCGGCTGATGACAAGCTGTGTGTTGCCCTGTTCGTGGATGCCTGAAGTCAGCTCCGGAAACCAGCCCTGCCCGGGCGAGTTAAGCCCGCCGACGAACGGGATGCGGACCTGGCCGCCGTGCGCATGTCCTGAAAACACGAGCGGAATGCCCATTTCGGCATATGTCCCGAACTGCTCCGGGCGGTGGGCCAGCAGGATGGTGAACATCCCTTCCGGCACATTCGCGGTCGCCCGCTCGATCGCACGGCGGGTGAACGCGTCCTCCCCTTCCATGCCGACGCCGGTAAGCGGATCATCGATGCCCGCGATCGCAATGCTGCCGTTTCCCGAACCGACCACCATTGCCTGATTGCGGAGCACGCGGACCCCTGCATTTAAAAGGGCGGATGTGATTTCTTCCACCTCATTGGTCGCGACTTCATGATTTCCGGTCACATAGAAAACTTCCGCCATTCCGGTAAGTGCAGGAATCATCGACATGCTGCGGTCCAGGTCATACCGATTGCTGTCGATAAAGTCCCCGGTCAGGAAAATATAATCCGGATTTTCCCGGCGGACGGTCTCGATCAGGTCCGCCTGTTCCCCGCCAAACTCCGCGTCATGGACATCCGAAACTTGGACAATCTTCACCCCGTCGAACGATTCTGGAATCCGGGAGTCCGACACGGAATAGTCGGTTACCGACAGTCGCCCGTTATCATAGAAGATATATGCTGCAGTCGCCACGATCAGCAACAGGAACAGGAGAAGTTTCTTCATAACAGTCTTCCTTTCTCCCTTGGAAAACGGGAGTTTCAAAGTGTTCTCATTGTACCGCATGAGAACTGATGACGGAAACGAAATCCGGTTATCGGAATTGTACGGTGAAGACCGGCAGAACATGACGCACGTCCGGCACGGCAGCAACACGTCAGTCCGCGGCCGCAGCACAAGAAGCCCCCGCACGTCGATGCGGGGGCAGTCCATTCAATCTTATGTTTTTGCCGTGCCGGTTTTGGCGGCCCGCTTCTGGTTGGCGGGCGAGAGCGCTTTTTCAATCCAGCTCATGACGATGTCCGCAACGACCGCCATGAGGGCGGTCGGGATGGCGCCGGCGAGGATAATTGCAGCGCCGTCGGTGATATTCGTGCCTCGGATGATGATGGACCCGAGGCCCCCGCCGCCTATAAAGGCGCCGATCGTCGCGACACCGATTGCGATGATGAGCGCTGTGCGGAGGCCGGCCATGATAACCGAGAGCGACAGCGGCAGTTCAACCATGAACAGCCGCTGGGCACCTGTCATCCCCATGGCGCGCCCTGCCTCCAGAATCGAACTGTCCACACTCCGGATGCCGGTGTAGGTGTTCCGGATGATCGGCAAAAGCGAGTAAAGGAACAAACTCATCACGACCGTGTTGGCGCCAAGCCCCATTGCGAGCATGAGGACTGCAAGCATGGCAAGCGCCGGGATGGTCTGAATCAGGTTGGCCGCCGTGAGCACCCAGCCGCTCAGCTTGCCGTAGCGGGCAATCAGGATGCCCGCCGGGATGCCGACAATGGCAGCAAACAGCACGCCGTAGGCCGACATGAGGAAATGGCGGAAGAATTGTTCCATGACGTAGGATCCGTTCAGCTGATAGTAAGTCCACAGTTCCTGGATGGTCTCCATTCCATCACTCTCCCTTGTCCCTGAAATAGTTGTGTTCTTCGAGGAACTCTTTTGCGACGATGGCCGGCTCTTTTTTATTGACGTCAGCCTCATAGTTCATCTGGGTCATCGTCTCCGCATCGATCTTGCCGGCCAGCCGCCGGAGCAGCTCATCCAGCTCCGGGTGTTTCTTGATCACATCTTTGCGTGTGACGGGCGACGTTTCATAAGGCGGGAAAAAGCGCTGATCGTCTTCAAGTGTCTTCAGGTTGAACGCCTTTAGCCGGCCGTCGGTGCTGTAGGCGAGAACGACGTCCATTTTTCCGCTTTTGACCGCCGTGTAGACAAGGCCGATCGACATCGGGAGCGCTTCTCCGAACTCGAAGCCATAAGCCTCAACAAAGCCCGGGTACCCATCGCCCTGGCGGTTCAGCCAGTTGTTGTCGACACCAAGCGTCAGGCTGTCGGCGACTTTCTCCAGGTCGGAGACCGTCTCAAGCCCTTCCTCCTCGGCGAGTTCAGCCGTCACGGTGAAGGCATATGTGTTCTGGAAACCGTACGAGTCATACCAGATCTGGTCAAAGCGCTCATCAAACGCTTTCTGGACAAATGCCATCGCTTCGTCAGGGTCTTTCATGGGCTCGACATCAAGAATCGCCGCCATGTCTGTTCCCGTGTAGCGCGCCGCGGTGATGTCGACCTGTCCCGAGGTAAGCGCCTGATGCTGGATGATCGAGGTGCCGAGGTTCTCGACCATCTCGACTTTCAGATCGGTTTCCTCTTCAATCAGGTGGCGGAGCATATGCCCGAGCACCTGTGTCTCGGTGTGGGTCAGGGTCGATATGCGGATCGTGCCGTCCGCGCCGCCTCCGAGCCCCGGAAGCGAGCATCCCGAAAGAAGGGCGGCTAGCATGACAATCAGACCGGCCCTGAGCAGACGGTTCTTCATCACGCTTCCCCCCTTTCCAGACGGATACCGATCGGCGTCGCCGTTTTCTCCAGCTTGCCGAGAAGCCAGTCGAGAAGGATGGCTAGAAGCGTGACAGGCACCGCTCCGCCAATAATCAGATCCGGACGGAACAGGTTCAGCCCATCAAAGATAAAGTCGCCGAGCCCGCCGCCCCCGATAAACGAGGCAAGGGTTGCCCAGCCGATCAGGTAAACCGCGGACATCCGGATTCCTGCCATGATCACCGGCACGGCAAGCGGGAGCTCGACACGTGTTGTGCGCTGGAAAGTGGTCATGCCCATGCCTCGGGAAGCCTCCAGCAGATTCGGATCCAGATTTTTAACGCCGATATATGTATTCCGGAGAATCGGCAGCATCGAGTAAAGAAACAGGGCCACAATTGCCGGTACTTTCCCGATGCCGAGGAGCGGAATAAAGAATGCGAGGATCGCAAGGCTCGGAAAAGTCTGGACGACACCGGCGATGCCCATGATGATTCCCGCGATTTTAGGCAGCCGGACAAGCAGGATGCCTAGGGGAACCGCAACAATCACGCCCAGTGCCAGTGCCGCAAAAGAAATGTACAGATGCTCCCACGTCTTTTCGGCAAGGAGCGCCCCGTATTCGGAAAAGAAACTTCGGATGCTGTCCATCAGGCTCCCTCCCCGTCAGTCATACCGGAAGACTCGTCTTCCGCATCTCCCCAGACGGAATCGTACAGGACATCAACGAGGCTTGTCCGGGTAAGGATGCCGGCCAGATGTTTCCGCTCATCCACGACCGGGACGTACTTCAGGCCACGGACAAGGATATTCCGCGTCGCATCGCGAAGAAGCGTATCTGCACGGACCGTCGGGACATCCGTCTCCATGATATCCGCAACTGCTGCATCCCAGCTTTTGTGATGCTCGATCATCTCGACCGTCACCCAGCCGCGAAATACGCCTGCCCCGTCTGTGACAAGCAGGGAATCGACCCGGCGCTTGCGCATGAGCTTGACAGCCTGGGAGAGAGTTTCTCCCATGCCGACCGACACGGGATTCGGGTTCATGATCTGGCCGACCGTCTGGAGTTGCTGCCTGGCCTGGGCAAGACGCTCTTTCCCGATAAAATCTTCAACAAATTCATCGGCCGGATGCCTGAGAATTTCATCGGGCGAAC
Organism: Bhargavaea massiliensis; assembly: GCF_018390575.1. GTDB lineage: Bacteria > Bacillota > Bacilli > Bacillales_A > Planococcaceae > Bhargavaea > Bhargavaea massiliensis. The sequence goes on from NZ_JAHBCJ010000009.1 coordinate 84,717, forward strand.
CGACTTGGACAATCTTTCCTGCCCGCATAATCACAATCTTATCTGCCAGTTTCAGTGCTTCGTCCATGTCATGAGTGACAAAGATGATTGTCTTGCCGAGGGACTGCTGAAGATTCTTGAATTCAGCCTGGAGGGAATCACGTGTGATGGGATCGAGGGCACCGAACGGCTCATCCATGAGAATGAGCGGCGGGTCTGAGGCAAGCGCCCGCAACACACCGATACGCTGTTGCTGGCCACCGCTCAGTTCATGAGGGTAACGGTCGAGGAATTCCTTCGGCATGTTGACGAGCTCCATCAGCTCTTCCGCGCGCCTATTGCGCTCTTCGGCAGATATGCCTTTGAGTCTCGGGACCAGTGCGATGTTGTCACGAATCGTCATATGAGGAAACAGACCGATCTGCTGGATCACATAGCCGATTGACCTACGAAGTTCGACGACATTTTTATCAAGCAAGTTCTCTCCGTTCAGGAGGATCTTTCCTTCTGACGGCCGGACAAGCCGGTTGATCATCTTCATCGTCGTTGTCTTGCCGCAGCCGCTTGGCCCGATCAGACAGACAAATTCCCCTTCCTCAATTTCCAGTTGCAGGTGGTCAACGGCCCGCTTGCCACCTGGATAAACTTTAGAAACATTATCAAAAACAAGCATTCCAAAACCTCCGCCTTTTTTTATTTTTGACAAATATAAAGGCTCGCCATTTAGGTGAACCTTATTATTATAACATATCCTTTTTTCACTACTTCTGATATTTCTGATAAATGGGAGGCTGTGCGGTGAAGCCCAGGATCCCTATTCGATCTTCCCCGACGTCAACCTCATCAGGTGACACTTCGACAATGAATTCGTGGCGCCCATACGGCTTTACCATTACGTCATTTTGCACATAGGGGTCGCTCGTGACCATGACGAGCTTTCCTTCTTTGGTTTCTCCCTCGATGGTGAACCGGTGGCTCTTGTACATTGCATAGGGAATGACTTCATAGGCATCTTCAAGCTCCTTGATGGAGACTTCCCGGATATAACGGCCCGGGCGCCCTTCCTGCGGACGAAATCCCTTGCCCGCCAGGGAAGAATCATCCGTCATCAAGTAATAAATGCGCTGATAAGATGCAAGCTCATAGTCTTTCCCTTGCCACCTGGCATACCTGCCCTTTCTCAACTTCATTCCACTCCCGCCTTTCCCCATTCTCTTTTTCTTCCATTATAAAGATATTAGAAAATTCATTCAACGATAGTTAGTCATGTTTTTAGTTTTTTTCCGTCTTTTTTCGGTTTTTCAACATGGACCTTCGTCCTATTTTTAATTAAAAAATACCGGGGAGGCTTAGCCCCCCCGGTTTGATTGATCGTTGTTTAGCGCTCGGCATCGGAGAACTTGTCTTTTAATTCACCGACTTTGTCCTGGACATCGCCTTTGGCTTTGTCGAACTTGCCTTCAGCCTGCATGGAAGTATCGTTCGTGGCGTTGCCCCACTGGTCTTTTGCTTCGCCCTTCACCTTGTTGACAGCGCCTTTCATCTTATCCGAGAAACCATTTTCTTTGTCTGCCATTTCGCATTCCTCCTTGCTGAATGAGTAACTTTCCTTTACAGACGGTCGCGGTCGTTCAGATTACGATTTCGCAACTCGAGATCTTCGTCGTCGTTGATATCGAAATCTGCCGCCGATTCTTTGAACGCACGGGTTTCACCGCCTGCACGGCCCATTTCTTCATGCACGTTGCCGGATTTGTCGATATCCACTTCTTCACGGCGTACTGTTTCGCTGACTGTCTCCGTATCCTGGACTTCGCGTTTTCCGACGACAATCTCCTCGCTGACGACCGGACGCTTCGTTACTTCGACTCGCTCTTCAGTTACCGGGATGCGGATGCTGTCATCGTCCTCGAACACCTCGCCTGTGGCCGATTCGCCATCCACTTTGCGGCGCTCGACATACACTTCTTCACGGGTGACCGGTACTTCCACGGTCTGTTCGTCAGTAACCACATGCTTGTCGATGTCCACTTCGCCTGTCTGAACGCGCTCTTTGTCGACATTCAGTTTTTCTTCATGAAGGCGCAGGCGTGCTTCATCGTCATCGTCATGCAGATGGTCGTGGTGGTCATGTTCAAGCGCATTGGTGTGGAGATGCTCGCTCTCCGTGTAGCGCCCGGAGCCGACTGTCTCGCCGCGGCCTTCGCCGAGCGGAGGCGCATCCACTGTCATGCCGTTCTCGCCGATCACACCGGAGTCGTAATGGCCGACATTGGTGCTGTTCATCGTGTCTCCGCCAACATGGCCGTAGTCTGCATCAGCAAATAGCAGGATGCCGCCGTCACGTGCATCGTTGTAATACTGGTTAGCTTCTTCTTCCGTGAAGCCCATGTCATTGAAGGCGCCGCGGTTTGCTTCGTCGCCGCCGAGGAAGTCCATGAAGCGGTCGAGCCATCCTCGGTCATCATCCGTGCCGCGTGCGTCGACATCCATCCGTCCCCGCAGTGTATTCAGGTTGTCCGAGTTGTTCGTGACGACGTAGAGGCTTGACTCGTCATAGCCTTCCGCCTTCAGCTGCTCGATCTTGTTCATCACTTCTTCTTCTGTGCGATACGTACCGATATACTTTCTGTTTACCATTCTGAATCCCTCCATCTTTTCGTTGTTGATGTTGAGGTGCGACTACTTGGTGTTTACCCGGGTAACAGAGTCTGAAACTATTACAAAAATGAAAGAGTCAATGGCCGTGAACCCTGCCGCTCCTGGTTTGAAGCGCTGCCCGCATGGAAATAATAAAGGTAGGAAAGCCTCCGGAACACCATGAAAAATGAGGCAATAACCGGTCAATAAAGGAAAGAGGTGCGTAATATGGAAAAACGCCAAGAAAAGAAAAAGGTAGAAGAAACTTGGGGAATGGAAGAGGAACTGGACCTGACTCCCGAGAATAAGGACAACCCGGAAAACATGAAGGGACTGGAAGGCGAGAGCATCTACGACAGGGATGAGGATATGAAGCATGTCGACGCCATTCCCATAGAAGACCGGAAACAGGAGGAGATCGAGGAAAACCATAACCGGATGACCAAACATGACTCCTCGACCACCCAGAAGTTCCCCGGCGCAGACTATCAGCAAAACGAAGAGACGCTTGAAGACGAAAACTGAGGGTGTGAAAAAGCCCCCGGGCGGCCTGGTTGCCGCCCGGGGGCTTTTGGGTGCAGGAGACTTCCCCCCGCCGTCACTCTATTTTCATCAGATCCCACGGCGTGATGATGCCCAGAAGCGTTTCATCCCGCCTGCCACTTTCCGTAATAAGCAGTGCATCCAGCCGGCGTCCTTTCACGACGGTTTCCGAAAACATTTCCTCGGCCGCATAAATGGACAGATCAGCGGAGATGAATTCATAAGAGCGGCCGGTCCGGATATGGAGGAGAATGTCGGAAAGAGTCGTTATTTCCCGGGAAATGACGTCATCCTCGACTGTTTCGGCCAAGTATTCCATCAGCCCGGAAGGAGAGATCAGGCCGCGGAAATCACCGCGATCATAGACCGGTATCTGAAAGTCCTTCTTTTTCTCTGCCATGCGGAGTGCATCCGCGAGGGAATCGTCCGGGCCGAAAATGTGTACCCGCCGGCGGAACTGCTCTCCTGCAACAGGCGGCTCGGTCAGCGTGCGGTCAATCCGCTCAATCTTCTCCACGACCTCATCATGCGGTTCGGCGATGGCGTATTCGACAGCGGTCCGGTGGTGAACAATCGCATTGCGCAAGTCACCATATTCCCTCAAGTCATCCTCGAAACGGCGTATGATGGCGTTTTTCCTCTTGGCATAGTCGATGAGTTTGAAAAAAGAGACATACGTGCTGGAGCCAGTCATTTTCTCGAGCGCCTTTTCAATCCGGTTAAAGGCGACCAGGAACCGTTCGGAATTTCGGGTTGTCATCTTCCTCCCCCTCTTAAACTTTAGCTTTTGATGCATTTCTCCGGGACTGATGGATGCCTAACAGAACCAACAGAGCCGTCAATACAACCGTCACGATCAGAGACCCTGCCAGGTCGCCGGAGTCCGGACTGCCCGTCAGATACGCCAGCCCGTGCGCCTGCAGCTTCCACGGGGACCATGTCCAATACGTCCCGACGAGTCCGTCGATCATCAGCCCGATAAACAGGATGCCAAGCGCCGCTCCCGCCGCACCGCCCGTTGGAAGCGCTGCGCTTGCCGTCAGCGTGAGCGTGACGGCAAATGCGATCCAAGCCGCCATGACAAGGAGAAACAGGGTAACATCCGGGAATCCGGGCACCGAATCATACAGCTGCACCATATAGGTAGCCGCCATGCCGTATCCGAGCCAGACGGACAATACCGCGAGCCCTACGGCCGCCGTCCATTTCGACAGGTAATAAGCCGTGTAGGAGACCGGCCTTACGTACAAGAGTGTTCCGGTGCCACTTTTCCGCTCTCCGGACAGCGACCCCATAAATGCCAGCACGAGGACAAGCAGCCCCACTGTCTGGTACTGACCGGTGAGCGAAGCGTATACATCCGCTCCTGTCATATCCGGCAGCGTGAACGCCGCCCCTTCCGGCAGGTTGCCCACGCTCTCCAGGATCTGGGGAAGAAAATGGTAAGTGAGCGGCTCGAGTGCACCAAAAAAGATGAAGACGAGCGGCACCCACACGAGCTTGAAGCTTCTCGCCTGCTCACGCCATTCCTTGCCGAGAAAAAGGCTGAACTGTTTCACGGCTTTTCCACCACCTTCATGAAGATGTCCTCCAGCCTAACTGAAGCCCTGCCAATGTCGGTGATATCCTCATGGTGTTCTGCTGCGAAACGGAGCAGTTCTTCCATCGAGACTGCTTCCCCCGAGATTGTGACAGCCGAGCCATCTGTGTTTGCATCCCACGGCGCCGCTCCGGCGAACCGCTCCGCCGCTTTCCTATCATCGAACAGGACCCGGTATCCCGTTCCGCCATATTTTTCCCTGACTTCACGGAGCGGCCCCTGTTCGATCAGCTGGCCGTTACGCAAAAACAGCAGCTGGTCGGTCATTTCTTCCGCGTCGTTCAGGATATGGGTCGAGTACAGGATGGTTGTGGATTCGCCGAGTTCCTTCAGCATTTTCATCACTTCCCGCCGGCCCGCCGGGTCAAGCGCGGACACCGGTTCATCCAGAAGAAGAAGCGCCGGCCGGTGGATGATCGCCTGGGCAAGGCCGAGCCGCTGCTTCATCCCTCCTGAAAAGCCGCCGATCCGCTTTTTTCCGGCATCGCCAAGGCCGACAAAACCGAGCGTCTTCTCGCATGCCGTTCGCACTTCGCGGCCCCCGAGACCGCTCAGTCCGGCTGCGAGTTCCATGTACTCCATGGCTGTCATCCATGGAAAGAAGTTCGGATACTGTGGCAGAAATCCGATGGCGCTGCGAGGATCTTTCCCGGAGCCGCTGAATCGGATCGTGCCTGACGATTGCCGGAGCAGCCCGGCCAGCATGGAGAGCGTCGTCGTCTTGCCTGATCCGTTCGGCCCGATCAGTGCTGTCGCGGTATGCTCCGCGAGCGAGAACGTCAGCCCGTCGACCGCACGAAATCCTTCATACTGCTTTGTGAGACCTGATACCTCCAGCACCGGGTTCACGAATGCCGCCTCCCGACCGTAAAGTAAAGCACCGGACCGATTGTATTAATGAAAATAATGATGAATACCCAGAGAATGACCGGGCCGTTCGTCGAGCGTTTTCTGTTCAGGTCGATCAGTGCAGCGGTCATGAGAATCAGCTGGATGGCAATCAGCGGCCAGACCAATCCCCATGGAATCTCCGCAAGCTGTTCCGTAAAGGACATGATAATCCCTCCATGATCAAGATAGTACTTCTACGTTCCGGGAGGCCAGGGAGTTCCGTACCGGAGAAAATATTTCCGTCTCTTGGCTAGCCTGCCTCCCCTTCCCTCCATACCCCTCAGCCATGCTATACTATCGGTTGGAATGGAGGAACCGCTGAAATGCCAAAATGGATGTATCCCGTGATGATCGCAGTAGGTTCGTCCTGCTACGGCATCCTTTCAACTATCATCAAGCTTGCCATGAACGCAGGATTCACAACATCCGAAGCGGTCACCGCCCAATACATGACAGGCTTTTTCCTGGCGCTGCTGCTGTTTGCTGCCGTCCACCGCGGGCTGCCGAACCTGAAAGGAGCATCGGCATTAATCCCGGCGGGCATATTCACGGCGGCGACCGGCATTGTCTACGGGAAGTCGCTGGTCTATTTGCCCGCATCCCTTGCTGTCGTCCTGCTGTTCCAGTTTACCTGGATCGGGATGCTGATCGACTGCATCGCCAGAAAGCGTCTGCCGAACCGTGCAGAAGTCTTTTCCCTGGTTCTTCTGTTTGCCGGTACGGTATTGGCGGCCGGCCTGATCGGCACCGACCTGACCGGGATTCCGTGGCAGGGCTGGGCATGGGGAATGTCCGCCGCACTCACCTTCTCGCTATTTGTCTTTTCGAACCGCAAAGCGGTCGGGGGCATGGATTTGCTCACCCGGCTGCTTGTCACCTCATTTGTCGCTGTCATAGTAATTTCGGTTTTCCAATCACCCGAGATTCTGTGGAACGGAAGCTTGCCGGACGGCCTCTGGACGTTTGGGCTACTGCTCGGCGTATTTGGAATCGTCCTGCCGGTAGCCCTGTTCGGTCTTGCGGTGCCACACGTCGGTTCCGGTCTTTCTTCGATTTTGAGCTCGGCTGAGCTGCCCGTTGCAGTCACCGTTTCCGTGTTGCTCCTGCACGAGCCGTTTTCCGGCATACAGCTTGCAGGCATCATTGTCATCCTCTTCGGCATGGTCCTGCCTACCCTGTCCGAGCATAGGCGGCCGGCGAGGGCGCCTGTCACGGAATAGCCGTAATCGTCCCTTAATTGTCATATATGGCGACTGCTCATATGGTTAGATGGAATTAGTAAAAACGGAAAGAAGGTCATCTGCATGAAAACAGTCAAATTTACTTTTCTGTCCGTCCTTCTGGTCCTCCTGCTCGGCGCTTGCGGTACCGGCGAAGAGGAGTCAACAGGCGCTGAAAGCAGCGGCGGCCAAGAAAACAGCCACACAGAGCATGGCGATATGGAATCGGATAAAGGCGTGCATCCGCTCGAAGTCGATCTGCAGCTTCCCGAAACGTCCGGCACCGGCGAGGAAGTCACCATCCGTTCAATCGTCACGATGAATGATGAAATCGTTGAAGACGCGGATGAAGTCAAGTACGAAATCGTGAATGAAGCCGGAGAAAGCGAGATGATTCTCGCTGAATTCGACGGGAAAGAATCGTACACGATCAAAAAGACGTTCGATGAGCCGGGCACCTACAAGGTGACGCCGCATACGACCGCACGTGGCCAGCATACGATGCCGACCAAGGAAATTACAGTAGAATAAGACGAAAAAAGCCCCGCGGCATGATCAAAACGACCATGCCGCGGGGCTTGTTGAATGATTAGAGGCCGCTGCGTTTGCCAAGCAGAAGAATAATGGATGGAATCAGCAGTGGACGGATGACGAACGTATCCAGCAGGATACCCAGCGCCATCATGATGCCAAACAGCTTCAGCTCATAAATCGGCATCGTCGCGAGTACGAGGAATGTCGCGGCAAGGATTAGCCCTGCCGAACTGATGACCCCGCCCGTCTTCTCCAGGCCGAGCTTCACGGCCTCATGCAGCTCGTTGTGTGTTTTCTCCTCACGGATCCGGGCGATGAGCATGATGGAGTAGTCGACGCCCAGCGCGATGAGGAAGACGAACGTGTAAAGCGGGATGCGGTAGCTGATCTCATCCAGTCCGAAAAGGAGCTTGAACAGGAAGATCGAGAGTCCCAGAGCCGCCGCATACGACAACAGAAGTGTGCCGATCAGATAAAGCGGCGCGATCAATGAGCGGGTCTGGAAAGCGAGCATCACCGTGATCAGGAGCACAACAGAAATCATGACAAAAAGCGTATCGCGGTTATTGATGTCCCTCAGGTCTGCGTGGATCGCACTCTGGCCCGCCAGGTGGAACTCTGCGGCATCGATGCCGGCATCTTTCGCAATCTCCTGGCCGTGTTCCCTCAGGCGATCCGCCGCATTGAGGGCTTCGCCGCTGTATGGGTTATCTGCAAAGGTGACGGTGACCCGTGCGGCGTGGCCTTCTTCGGACACCGGGATGCCCTGGAAGGAGGTGCCCGCTATTCCCGGCTCTTCCCCGATCCGCTCTGCAAGGGCTTCCGCTTCCTGATGGGTGATCTCCTCGTCGGACACGACGAGCACCGTGCCCGGAGCCAATTCGCCTTCACCGAAAGCGGAGCCGAGGACCTCAAACCCTTCCCGTGATGACAAGTCTTCCGGGAACGACTTGATGAGGTCAAACGATTCTTTGTAGTTCACTGTGTTGATGGATGCCAGAACCATGAGCGCGAGGACAGGCACCAGAAACGCCACGGGCCGGCCCGAAACCTTCTCGGCGACCCGCGCCCAGATTGTTTTCTTTTCACGAGCCTGTTCTCCGCAGGACGGGATTTTTGGCCAGAACGCACGGCGGCCCGCGATGGCAAACAGCGCCGGAATCAGTGTCAGGCCGGCAATCAGCATGACTGCTGCCGCAATCGCGAACATTGGTGCAAAATTCCTGTACGACTCGTAAAGTGTAAAGAAGAGCGTCAGGACGCCGAGGAAAATCGTGCTTCCGCTAAAGAAAATCGGTTCCCGCACGCCCCGGACAGCCGCATCCATTGCTTCTGCGGAATCTTTGTGTGTCCGCAACTCCTCGCGGAATCGGGAGAAGACAAGCAGGGAGTAGTCGGTGACGACCGCAAACAACAGAACCAGCATGATTGAATTTGACTGGCTTTCAGTGACGTACCAGCCCGCATCCGCACCGAGGCCGACCACTCTGTCGACGACCGCGTAGACGATCGACGCCCCGGCCAGGGGAATGAGCGCGAGCAGCGGCGAGCGGTAGATGATCAGCAGCAAAACGAGGATAATCGCCACTGTAGACAGGAGGAGGACCACATCCGCCCGCGAAAACAGTTCGACTGCATCCGCCGTGATGCCGGCAGGGCCGGTCCAGTAAATATCCATCCCGTCCCCGGCATCCGCCGCAACCGTTTCCTTCATCTCGTCAAGGAGCGCCTTCAACTCGCTGCCTTCCAATCCCGGGACATTGACCGGTGCAAAAAACACCGTTCCGTCCTCGGATAGAAACGCATCCCGCTCTCCGAGAAGTGCTTGTGCAGGGACAGAGGACACCTCCTCGAAGTCTTTCTCGAGCCCCCCGATCGCTTCTGCGAAGCCGGTGATTTGTGCGTCTGTCAGGCCGTCCTCATTTTCTGCGACGACAATAGCCGGTACCCCTTCCTGTTCTGCAGGAAAGTATTCATTGACTTTATCCGTGGCAACAATCGACATTTCGTCCGCCGGAAGCCCGGAATTTTGATTTGGCACGAAGAATTCCTTTGCACCCGGTGCCACTGATGACAGCACGGCTGCTGCAATCACCCAGATCAGCAGGGTGGCCCAGTACTTCCGTTTTCCTTTCATCGCTGACCTTGTCCTTTGACTGTCATAAACGTGACCGCGACGAACAGGGCAAACGCAATCAGAAGAATGGTTCCTCCGACGATATAGAAGATGAGCGAGAACGTCTCATCAATGCCGAATGGCTGCATGAACTGCATCCACATCCCTGCAGTCAGGCCGATTGCACCGATGATACCCGTCCACCCCTGAATCGCAACGAGCTTTTGGGAACGGATCGCATACAGATTATAGAAGACGCCCCACGCAAACAGCGACAGCCAGCCGACAAGCAGAATATGGGCGTGGATCGGGCGGAACGCATATGACCCTGAACCCGCCATGTGAGAGCCGAGCACCGTTCCGATCAGACCAAAAATAGCGGCAATGCGCATCAGGCGCAAACTCCATTTATCTTGCATATTGAACCCCTCCGTTTACTTGATGATTTCATTATAGAATCACAAGTTGAACGGAAGATGAACTCAGGGTGACAAAATGGTCAATCCGTGCCTTTCTTGGGCAGGGTAACGGTCAACCTGGCACCTCCGGCAGGCGATTCCGAAGCCGTCAGGCTGCCGCCGTGCAGCGATGCAATTTCACCGGCAATCGATAGTCCGAGCCCTGTGCCGCCTTGGCCGCGCGCTTTGTCGGACCGGTAAAAACGATCAAAGATCCGTTCCCTCTCTTCCGGCGGGATTCCGGGGCCGGAGTCATCCACGATGACCGCTACGGCATCCTGTGTCTCCCTGACGGAAATCTTCACTTCTCCGCCCTCCGGCGTGTACTTGGCCGCATTTGACAAGAGGTTTTCCCAGATCTTCCCCAGCAATTCCCGGTCACCCGCAAGGCTGGCGCTGTCTGCATCAAGCGAGACAGAAATCCCTTTTTCCTCGAACGGCCAGCGCATCGTGCGGACCATCTCTTTGACCTGGTCCGTGACACTGAAGCGGACCCGCTCCGGCAGCCCGGTGAACTGGTCGATCGATGTCAGGAGCAGCAGCTGTCCGGAAAGGGTTGAAAGCCTTGAAGATTCACTTTGAATGATCCCAGCGTATTCCAGCCGCCGCTCCTCCGGCAGAGCAGGATCCATCAGAAGTGTCGCATACCCCTTCATATTCTGGAGCGGCGACTGGAAATCGTGCGAGACGTCACTGATAAATGCCTTGCGCGCCAGATCATTTTCCGCAAGCTTGCCCGCCATCCTGTGGAAGCTGTCGGATAACTGGCCGATCTCATCGCTCCTCCGGATATCCGGGAGGTCCGTGAACTGCTCCTCCGCCACCCGGTTCGTCGCCTCTGTCAGCTCCGTGAGCGGCCGGATAAGGCGCTTGGCCGTGAATAGTACAGCAAGGAACCCGACCATCGCAAACGACACAAGCATGATCGCCGTCAGCCAGTGAAGCTCATTGAACAGCAGCCCAATATCAGGCCGGATAAATAGCGCATGCGGCCGCCCGTCGTATGTGAATGGAACGCCGACTGTATTGGCAAGATCATTGGCAAAATAACCGGACCAGAACGTCTCCGCCGGCAGATTCCGCATGCCGTGGTAAATCTCTCCTGACAGCACCGATCCGACCGTTTCCGGCGGAAGCTGCCTGCTTTTGAACGGGCCGCCGTAGAAAGAACCGCCCTCTTCCCGGTCCGTCGCATACAGGATATAGCCGGCGTCTGCCTGTGTGTTCAGGAATTGGTTAAGATCCAGTCCATCGGTATTCTCGATGAAATCAGCCATCGATTCCGCGATGGCCACGTGCTTTGCGTCATTGTCTTCCTTCATATCCCGGTGATACACCGTGTTGACGACCAGATAGGCCAGGACAAGGCCTGATACAAGAACAAGGACGGAAGAAAGCACGAACTTCCCGTAAAGCGACTTCATGGCCGGACCTCCAGCTTATACCCGACACCCCTGACAGTCACGATCTCCACTTGGTCCGTGAGCCCTTCCAGGCGGTCGCGGATCCGTTTGATGTGGACTGAAAGCGTCCGGTCATCTCCCTCATAGTCCAATCCCCACACCTGCTCCAGAAGCATATCGCGCTCAAACACCACATTTGGCCGTGAGGCAAGGATCGCCAGCAGCTCAAATTCTTTCAATGGAAGCAGCAGTGTCCGGCTGCCGCAAGTCACTTCATAGCTCTGCCGGTCGATTTCGAGCGCTCCGGCCAAGATCGGCGCCTCCTCGTCCTTCCTGTAGCGCCGGAGAATCGCTTCCACGCGGAACAGCAGCTCCTTCGGCTCGAACGGCTTTACGACATAGTCATCCGATCCTGCCCGGAAACCGCGTTCCTTGTCTTCCAGAGCACCCTTGGCCGTCAGAAGCAGTACGGGGATGTCCCTGAACGACTTAAGCTCTTTCGTAAGGGCAAAGCCGTCCATTCCGGGCATCATGACATCGACAATGGCCAGATCCGGTTTTTCGGAACCCAGCATCATCAGTGCCCCAATCGCATCTGGTGCAGCCACCACTCCGTATCCGGCATCCGCGAGGGTGATCCGGACCAGTTCACGGATCCCGGGATCGTCATCTACTACAAGAATCTTCACGTTCATCCCCTCTTTCCTGACTCCATTGTGCAATACCGCGGGATGCCGGACAAGCGGGAGCGATGCCAATCTCCGCCGCTCGATAATCTTTCATGAACGTTTGTGAACCTAATATTAACCGGCTGCCGACACTGGAAAAACCGCTTCTCGGCGAAGAGAAACGGTTTCCGGCTTAATTTATAGCACCTTGCTCAGAAATGCTTTTGTCCTCACTTCTTGAGGATTGCCGAACAGTTCGTTCGGAACATTTTCCTCGACGATGTAGCCTCCGTCTATGAACAGCACCCGGTCTGCGACTTCAGCGGCAAAGCCCATCTCATGGGTCACGACAACCATCGTCATGCCTTCTTTCGCAAGATCCTTCATGACCGCGAGAACATCCCCGACCATTTCCGGATCAAGAGCAGAAGTCGGCTCGTCAAACAGCATCACTTTCGGATCCATCGCCAGCGCTCTGGCAATAGCCACACGCTGCTTCTGGCCGCCCGACAGTTCACCCGGATAGGCCTCGGCCTTGGCGCCCAAACCTACCTTCTCCAGCAGACCAAGCGCCTTTTTCTTGGCGGCATCCGATTTCAGCTTGCCAAGCTTGACCGGGGCGAGCGTCAGATTCTCGAGCACCGTCATATGTGGAAATAGGTTAAAATGCTGAAACACCATCCCAACCTTTTGACGGATTTCATTGATATTGTTTTTTGGATCGGTGATATCCACGCCATCGATATAGACATGCCCTCCCGATATCTCTTCAAGGCGGTTCAGGCACCGCAGAAACGTGCTTTTCCCGGAACCCGAAGGCCCGATCACACATACCACTTCAGAAAGCTCCACGGCAGTCGAAATGTCTTTGATGACTTCCAGTTCCCCGAATGATTTTTTCAGGTTCTTCACTTGGATCATACTCATCGGAGCACAAACCTCCTTTCCAGATAACTGGACAAGAGTGACAACAGATAGATGATGACGAAATACATGACTCCGAGTGCCAGATAAATGGTGAATGGCTCAAACGTGGCGCTGACGATGACCCGCCCGCGCTGCGTCAGATCGGCTACGCCGATGATCGACAGAAGCGAAGTGTCCTTCAGAGAAATAATCGCCTGGTTTGTGATCGTCGGCAGCATCCTGCGGAACGCCTGGGGCAGGATGATAAAGCGCATATTCTGTGACTGGTTCAGCCCAAGCGACCGCGCCGCTTCCGTCTGTCCCTTGTCGATGGACTGGATTCCTGCACGGATGATTTCTGAGAAATAAGCTCCGGCATTGATGGCAACGGTTACAATTCCGGCCCATACGTTATCCAGGGACACCCAGGCAAACGAGTTCAGCCCGAAGTAAATAAAGAACAGCTGGACGATGAACGGGGTCCCCCGTATCGCATCCACGAAAACTTTGGCAATCCAGTTCAGGATCTTCAGCGGAGCAAGCCGCAGAAGCGCCATGACCAGGCCGATCAGAAAACCGAGGACAATTGCGATGGCAAAAATATAAAGTGTCATTTTCAAGCCTTCCCACAGCATGGGAAGAGACTCAATGATCGTTTCCATTTATTCACTCCCCCGTCGGTGTACATCTCTGATGATCAAATGGAAAAGGCGCGCCTCAGCGCGCCGTTTGCCTGACCGGCTTATTCCGAGATATACGTGTTCAGGATCTCGTCATACTTGCCGCTGTCTTTCAGTTCCTGCAGCCCCGCATTGATCATATCGAGGAGATCCGCATTTTCACCCTTCAGGACAGCGATTCCATAATGGTCACCGTTCAGACGGTCCCCTACAATCTTCAGGTCCAGGTTGCTTTCCGCAATGGCATACGCGATCACCGGATAGTCCTCAATCAGAACATCCGCATTGCCGTTCGACACTTCCTGGAACATTGATGGGCTGTCTTCAAGCACGGTGATTTCATAGCCATATTTGTCCTTATTATCCTGCGCGAACTGGGCACCCGTCGTGCCGGATTTGACAACCACCGTTTTGCCTTCAAGGTCTTCAAGCGTCCCGATTTCAGTGTTGTCTTTCTGGGCGACAAGCGTCAGCCCCGCTTCAAAATACGGTTCGGAGAAATCAACGATCTCCTTCCGCTCATCCGTAATGCTCATCCCCGCAATCGCCACGTCCAACTGGCCCGCCTGGAGAGCCGGGATGATCCCGCCAAAATCCATTGGTTCCAGCTTTACCTCAAACCCCTGGTTTTCTGCAATGGCCCTGATCAGTTCTACGTCAATCCCCTTGTAATTCCCGCTGCTGTCTTCAAATTCAAATGGCGGATAGGTCGTGTCAATGCCGACTGTGTATGTCTGGCCGCTGCTGCCTTCCCCTGCGCTGACTTCTTCTTCGGAAGCTCCCCCATCATCGGTTCCGCAGGCTGCAAGGAACAGAACAAGTGCTGCCAGTGTCAGCAAAAATTTAAACCCCTTCATTCAAAAGCCCCCCTGTCTTTAGAATCATCCAATTCCACAATACCATAACAGAGGGTTCATTAGAATGATAATTCTATAATTTCGGTCAATTAATTTCTTTACTGCCGTCCCAAAGGTTTAATAGAGGAAGCCGGCTGTGATTCTGGGCTGTTTGAGCGCTAATAGATTCTGGGGGTGCTCGTGACGTTCCTATATATATGGGGCTGTCCAATAAGTCATTAATAGGATAAAAACAGCAAACGGCACGGACTCTG